>NZ_JBQFRC010000001.1:0-2136126 GCF_056537205.1 Ruegeria sp. CG3
AACCCAAAGTGTCGCGGGATGGAGCAGCCCGGTAGCTCGTCAGGCTCATAACCTGAAGGTCGCAGGTTCAAATCCTGCTCCCGCAACCAAATCCACAAAATCAAAACTATCCACAAAATCCCTAGCTTTGGGTCAAGGGTAGCCCTTTACCGATAGGGTAGTGTCTTGGGGCGCCGAGCAGAAGGGCTTTGGGAGTGTTTCTCCGAAAGCGTTCCACTGTGGCGCGGCACTTTCACGCCCGGTGAGCCAATCCGCCTAACTTACGTCGCGCTGCCGCCAATGCGATTGACATCTGTGTTGGGAAAGAACTCTGCCCAGACGTGCCAGAACAGCCCGGCGCGCAAGGTTTCAACCCGCGTGAGTTGCCCTTGATCGCTATTTCCCCAAAAGTCACAACGCTTTACTGGGTTGCCGCTGTCGTTGTACCAGACCCCGAGGCTTTCGAAATGCGGGTCTATTTGCACCACAAGATCACGCCCACCGACTTGTGTGTTCACCAGCCAGTTCTGGTCAACCAAGAAGTCGTCGGTCCAACAGACGGCATCCGACCCGATGGTCACGCCCCAAACAGGTGTCTTGTTGGGCAGGCGTGTGTCGGGCGCGCGCTCCATGTTGTCCATGACGGGGTCAGCCTCTTGATGCTGCCTGGCGATCCCCCATCCGAAAACGATCTCCAGCACCATGTCCAGCAGTCTCAGGAACGGGTTGCTCGACGGCTTGTTCAGAAAGACCTCACCGTCCGGGTAGGCTTTCTTGAAGCCACGGAATGTCATGCGGAACGTTGGCCATGGCTCCATTTGAGCTTCCGGACGCAATGGGCAGGCGGGCCCGTCCGACGCGGTGTCCCGATCCGCTTCTCGGAACCCATAGATGTGTTGGATTGGCTCCCCGGAGTCGTTGTCCCGCAGGATCAAGTTGTTGCCATGTTGCGCTAGAACTTGAAGATTCAGCCGTTTTCCTTCGATGGATGGCCTGTAACCCTGACCAAGATTGGCCATTGCGCAATAGGTCATGACCACGTCTTCGCCCCCAAGCCCCTTGGCGTCGCCGGCCAGGTGGGGCCGCATGATCTGGGCGTCAGGATGTGCCCGGGCGTGATCGCCGTTTGTTATCACGATCACGGGCGCGGTCGGTCCGACGAACCGTTCGGCTTCGGCAATGCTGTAATACCGGGCTGTGTTGAGCTGGTTTCTCAACCCTAAATGGACCCACACATAGGGAAAGCCATACAGAACCAATGCCAGAGCCGCGCCCAACCACCAGATCGCACCGATGCCGGCACCGAACGCAAAGCGGGCTATGGTAGCAACCGCAAAAGCCGCAAGGCCAAGCCCGATCAACCGATATTCGTTGCGAATGAAGCGGATCATGTTTTCTCGCTTTACCTTCAGCAACATCTGGGACACGTCGCCGAGGTCGCGGAAATAGACAAAGCCAATCCCGAGCGAGATAGCGAGTCCAGTATAGAAGATCAGGTTGGCAAGCATGGAGGTGCCTCTTGAACGTGGCGGGCCGAGGTGAGGTCGGACTGCAGTTAGCGTTCGACCGCAGCCTGTTTGGTCAGAAAGGCTTCGACCGCGGCAACGGTTTCCGGGCGCAGGTTTTCGATGCCTTCATAAGGCACGCCGCGCGCAGGTTCGGTATCTGGATACAGCTTTTTTCGGGCAAGATGCCGTCCCAGAATGCGCTGGAATTCCTGGCCGCCCCACGCGCCGACTTCGGTCGAAACCGGGTACTTTTCATGCGTATCCCGATAAATATCGAAGAAATTCGCCAGAATTGCACTTTCTCCGGCACCCGGAAGGTTCAGTTTCAACTGATCCTTCACGATCGCCTTCGGGGATGCCACCGAATAGATGATCACATGATCGCGACGCGTTTTCGACTCATCGCCGAACAGGATTGACGCGGATTGGTCCACCCCATCCACAAGCCTGTCCCGTGGGATGAACGCGTCGGCACCAGCCAGGCGGGACAGGGTCGTATACAGATCCGACACATGGATGATGTTGTTCACGATCGAGTCCGCCTCAATCATTCCGGGCCAACGGATGAAGGCATCCACACGTACGCCGCCTTCTGTCGTATCTCCCTTGCCGCCGCGGAAAATCATCGGCGTGAAACCTGACTGTGGGGAATATTTTGTGAAGTGCCCGTTGTCGCCCATCAGCACCACGATGGTGTTTTCGGCTACGCCAAGCGTCTCCATCTCGTCAAACAGCACGCCCAGATATTCGTCCAGCAGTTGCAACTTGTCCGCATAAAGTCCGCCATTCACGCTTTCGGGGCCATCGCGTCCGGCGCGCGTGTTGTCCAGCGGGATCATCGGCCAGTACTGCAGAAAGAAGGGGGTGTCGCCGCCTGCCAGCCGCTGCAGTTCAGACAGCGCCTTGAGCTGGAACTGTTCGTTCATCTCATCGTATTTTTCTGCGTCCCACCGCTCGCCCGGCTGCATGCGGATTTCACGGATTGGACCGCCAGCCTCACCTTCGATGACGGTGGCCATGGCGGCAGGATCGGGGCGGAACCAATCGTCTACGATATAGTCCTCTTCGAAGTCCTGGATGCCGACCGAGACCTGCTCGCGGATGGCGTCATCGTTAAAGATCGTCAGCTGACCCTGTTGATGGATGGCATGCTGCGCATAGTCGAAACCCTGGTTCATCGCCCAGCTTTCCGCGATATCACCCATATGCCATTTGCCGACATGGCTGGTGGCATAGCCGGCCTCTTTCAGAACCTCTGCCAGCGTGACCTCATCTCCGGGAAGGCCAAAGCCGGCTATGTCGACCGTGGTATCGCCCATGCCCATGCGCACCGGCAGGCGCCCGGTCATCTGGGCCACGCGCGTCGGCGTGCACGAGGGCTCGGTATACATTCGAACCATGCGCATGGCTTCGTCCGAGAACGCATTGATGTTGGGGGTCTCAATTCCGCGTACCGCATTCAGTTCGGGAATGCCCATGTCGCCGAAACCCAGATCGTCGATCAGAATGGACACGATGTTGGGAGGGTTGCCAGCATTGCCTTCACGGAACTCTTCCAGCACCGCATCGACGGCAGCGTTGTCTTCAATCCACTGCTCGCCATTCTGCGCTTCCAGAATATAGTACTGTGCGTCATGGATGATCGGTGTGTCCTGCGCAAAAAGCGGGGAAGACAACAGGATCGAGATGGCCGGCGCCAAACAAAAGAGTCTTGTGAACATAAGGGTTTCCCCGTTGCAGGATGGTTGCGACTGCGACAAGTCTAATTATTTCTGTCCCTAAATCAAATTCAGGGGCGGTGGCATGAAGGCCGGTCACCCCGTTTGGGGGCAAACCACCGGCGTGATCACTAGGCTGTTTCGAACAGGGCGTCGGTGAGCACATGTTCCGAAAGCGCACCGGGCGCGCCGATCGCCACAAGCCGCGTCTCGGGTTTTCGATCACCCCATGCGCCATCCCGTGAAATGTCCATGCGCTTTCCGACGACCTGCACAAGAATGCGATGGTCCGGGTCCTCCTCGCTGAAAACGAATCCTTTGAGGCGATAGACGTCGCCCGGAAGCTTTCGAATTGCGCCTCTCAGCGATGACAGGCTGATGGGTTGCTCGGCCTTCATCATCGTTGTTGAAAAGCCGTCTGAATGATCAGCGTGTCGGCACCCGCAGTCAGGCCCATGCTCATGATGCTCCGGCACTTCTGTCTCAAGCTGTTCGGCAGCAAACCGGCCGACCGACAGCAATATGTTCAGCGGGACATCCGCATTGACCGCTTCGACCAGGCGATACCTGCGGAAACGCGAGCCGAGCCAGTCGTGCACTTTCTGGACTGTTTCTCTGCTGACCAGGTCCACCTTGTTCAAGATGACCATGTCGGAGAACGCGATTTGCCTGAGTTTCAACTCCATCTGCTCTGGTGCAGCGAACAGCTGCTCGGCGTCGACAAGGCACATCAGGCTGTCGAGGCGGATCATGTCCCGGAACTTCTGGTCCGTGAACGTCATCGCGATCGAGGACGGGTCCGATACGCCACTGGCCTCGAGGACGATGTATTCCGGTTTCTCCGGTCGGGCGAGAACGGCCTCGACCGTTTCGATCAGGTCATCCCGGATCGAGCAGCACACACAACCATTCGCCAGGCTCATCACATCGTCTTCCAGGCCAACCACAAGATCAGCATCCACATTGATCGAGCCGAAATCGTTGACCAGAACCGCAACCCGCAGACCATGATTGCCGGTCAGGATGCGGTTCAGTAGGGTTGTTTTCCCCGCCCCGAGAAAGCCGGTAAGAATTGTGACCGGAATTGCCGCAGTCGAACCAAACTCGATCATACTGTCACTCCGTCTTCTTCTTGCGGTTTGGAATGACGTCGTCGGTCTTGATCACAAAGTCGCTGGGCCATTCGGGATTGGGCGCGCGGAACACGTCGGAGGGGTAGTATTCCTTGGGGTCGATCTCCATGTCGCGGTACTTTTGGTCCTGCTGTTCGGCGCGCGATGACCGCGGGGCAGGTGGCTTGATTTCATCGGGCAAGGTGATCTTGCCTTCGGCTTCCATCTTGCCCAATTCACGGAACGGTGCGACCGAGCCTGACTTGCCGGGCAGTGTCGCCTTCCGATACCAGATCGCATCTTTTGTGACGTTGACCACGGCCACGTCCAGACCCCAGGCGAACAGCCCATCATAATGGGCCCGGATACCCGCCAGCATCTCGGCATCAATGTCTTCGTCCTGCGTGTAGTGCGTTACCATCGCAAGCCGGGGGCGTGCCTCAGCCATCATCTTGCCAACCGCATAATGCGAGGTGTGATGGGTATCGATCGTGTAGTTGAACAGCTCCTGCGGCAGGCCGTATTTGTAGGTCATCAACTGGCCGATATCCTGACCGGACATTTCAGTGACGAACACATCAACGCCTTTGCCGTATTCAAGGCTCAATTCATCCGGGCGGCCGTCCCCGGTCCAAACGAAGCTCAGGCCGTTCCAATCCAGGCGATACCCGACCGCGCCGTCCTTGGCATGGCTGCGTGGCCAGGAGCGAACGGTGACGCCGTCTTCGTCATAGACGATGCCGCCTTCCTGACGGAAATCGAACTCGTTGACCTCGATTTCATAGCCGTCTCCGATCGGGAATACGTCGAAGGCCTCCAAATGCCATTTCAGCATTTGCTTCATACCGTCCACCATGCCCGCCGTTCCAAGCTCGGGTGTCCGGCCGGACGGGCCGTGGATCCGCAGCGGCGTGTAGCCACCCGACCAGGCTCTGAACGGGTAGATATAGGGGATGTCGGCGTAGTGATCGACATGCAGATGCGTGATGAAGATATCGTTGATCAATTGCGCAGGAACCTGCATCCCGATGATGTTGCGCACACAGCCCGACCCGAAATCGAAGAAGAACCGTTTTCCATTGCCCAGCTCGACCATCACACAGGTGCCTGCCTGATCCTCACGCGGAGGAAACGGCGTTGACCCGCAGAACGAGATGCGCATCTCGTCGGGCCCCAATTCCTCGGAAAGCGGGAAATAGTTTGCGTTCGACCCGGTCATGTACTTCGTCGGCCGGAAGTACTCGGGCAGAGTGATGCCGCCGGCCGGCCGGCCGCCATAGGGGTTCTTCAGGCTTTCACCCAGAGGGCCGTTCCCCTCATGCGCCTGCGCTGTGCCAGAGCCGTAGCTGACAGCCCCCGTTGCCACCGCACCTGCCGCCAGCCCCTGCATGACATGCCGGCGCGAAGGGTTTTCGATTTCATCCGCTGGCTGGTTTTGCTCGTTTACGTGATCGTTGCTTTGGTCTTTGTCGGTCATTGCGATACCCTCAGTCGGATGCGTTTCGAAGATTGCGCTTCGCCAGACGACGAAGCTCGTTCACAAGTTCAGATTTGATGTGGGCCCATTCCTCGCGCTCGGACGCGGTGATCGACGTATCCTTGAGCTTTGCGCAGACTTTGCCGAAGTCCTCGATGGCCTCGCTCAGAAACGCGTCCGCCTCGAACTGGCTGGAAAGCGCAGTCGAAAGCTCGGGTAGCTCGTCTTTGAGGTCGTCCGTCACTGGATAAAGCCCGATTCCCACTATCTATTCTCGCATCAAGATGCGTGCGGTTGACCGGGGCGGCCAAGTGAGTCACCGTGAGTTGGGGGTGAGTTTGCAGTGAACCAAGCCAATGATTTATCGATAGATCAAGATGTTGGGCTGCCATCACCTGACCTGGTTCGGCAGGCGCTGCGTGACGTTGTCGCCAGCGCCGAGTTCCAAACTTCGCCCCGGCTTCAGCAGTTTCTGACCTATGTCGTCGAGGAAGCCCTCGCCGGTCGCGGTTCCCAGATCCGCGGCAAGGCCATCGCAGTCGAAGTGTACGGTCGCAGCATTGATGGCAGCGGTGGTCGAAATCTGGTTCGGGTAGAGGCCAGGCGACTACGGCGTTTGCTGCGTGAGTTTTACGAAGACCATTGGGACGGCCAGGGCGTTCGGATCTTCGTCGATCCTGGCGGATACAAACCGCGGTTTTCGCACCAAGCTTCCCCGGATGATCCGAAGTCGGACTTGGCAAGCCAAGGCCCGCCCCGTGGACGTAGGCACCTGCGTGGACTTCTGTTGGTCGGGCTGGGCGTTGTGGCCATGATCGTCATGCTGGGCATGTGGCTGAGACCCGGCAACGACGAGGCCGGGCAACCCTCTAACACCACCCGGCAGGCCGAACGGGCTGCGCTTGGTCAGCAATCGCTTGCCAGACTCCAAGCGGCCAACCTGGCGGATCAGGCGCGGGGGATGTTCTTTCCGGTCTTCGATGTCAAACGCCAGCAGATCGCCCTGGGAATGTTTCAGCATTCCACCGAACTCGACCCGGCCTTGCCCGATGGCTATGCGGGAATGGCTCAGGTCTTGGCCACACTGGCTCTGCTGTCTCAAGACGAGGGCACACGAGAGGATCTGTTGCGGCAAGCATCCCAGATGTCAGGAACGGCACTTGAGTTGTCCCCGTCGGGTGCTTGGGCCAACGCCTCGAACGGCTGGCGATTGGCGGTTTCGGGCGACGCGGATGAGGCTTTGAACTACGCGCGCCTGTCTGCTGAACTAGCGCCTGAAGATGGCCATGTTCTGGACCTTGTCGGGATTGCCGCCCTGATTGCGAACGAGCCCGAACTTGCGGCTGAGGTTAGCAATCCGTCGCGGGCCAGATCCGGGTCCGGCCGATTTGGGGCGAGAAATATCTGGGGCGTATCGCAGCTTGTGCTCGGGAACTACGAAAACGTTGTCGATGCCTTTCAGGGTGCGCCTGCTGCAGGAGCGCCCGTAAGCGGGCCATCACTTTTGTTCCAGGCCGTCGCTCATGATCAGCTGGGCAATTTTGACGAAGCGCAAAGACTTGTTGATGAGTTGGAGGCCACGTGGCCGGATTTTCCGTCCGAATTTCTGGTGCAAAGGATCTTTCCGGGTGACGCCGATATACGGAAGAAGATACTCGGATCTCTGGCGAAGTACTGACAGACCCGTCGCAGCCTGCGCCGCTAAGAAGTCTTCAAGTTCCAACTGATGGCTTCGTGCGCGGCCCAGCTCGGCGTTGACGTTTCGGTGCTGCAGTCCATCGTCGGCTTTGGGGAAACTTGCGGCAAACTTTTCTTGACCTTCCAGCGCGGGAATGGGGCAGACAGTCCCCCCGAAACTGTGCGCAAGGCGGCAAGACCGGCAGGTCAAGCAGGTTTGATCAGTGTCAGACCGTTTTGGTGTCGCCCGCGCCAAGCCAAAAACAACCGAGTGAAACGAGCCGATGAACAAACTGACGCTATTGGTAGGCGGCGTTCTGATCGCAGGCGCTGCCGTGTTCGCCTACAACCTCAGCCAACAACCTGCGGGCCATGCGATGAAGGTGCCCGACACCTCGTCGCTGTCGCAGGGGGATCCGATCGCGCAAGTCAGCGTGCCGGCGACGTTCAGTGCGCCGGCCCAGATGGGCAAGGTTGCCTTTGACGTCAAATGCGCAGCCTGTCATGGGTCGAATGCCACGGGTTTGGAAGGCCTGGCGCCGCCCTTGGTGCATAAGATCTACGAGCCCAGCCACCACGGGGACGAGGCCTTTCAGCGAGCGGTTCAATATGGTGTTCAGGCCCACCACTGGCGCTTTGGCGACATGCCGCCGGTCGCTGGCTTGACCCGTGCTGACGTGCAGGGCATCGTTGCCTATGTCAGGGAACTGCAGCGCGAGAACGGGATAAACTGAACCTTGCACAGCTGGGCGGACAGGATGATCGGACGGTGGATTCTGGCCTTGGGCCTGGTCCTGGCCGGTTTTCTGGTGTTCTCGGAACCCGCCTTTGCGCATGGGGGCGATGGGGGCACACATGCCGTCGTCGATCTGGAAGCATCCGACCCCGACCATGTCGAACAGGGCCACCCGGGCCATTGCCACGGCGGGGCCTTCTGCAACGGCGTGGCCATGACCGTGGCCGCGCCCGTCGTTTCCGCGCTGGTCTCAACGATCAACCGCCGTGCCATCCCGTCGGGCCAATACCGGATGTTGCCGGTGGCCCTGTTCGATCCGCCCCCGCCGCGCGCCGTGTCCTGAGTCAGGTAAGGCCTCTTCTGGGGGCGAGTTGAAGCAGACATACAGGACAAGAGGATGACCTTTTTCAAGCTGACGACGGGCGCCGTGCTGGCGTGGATGGTGGCCGTGACCGCCCTGGCGCATGGTGGCGCCACCGGGATCGTGAAGGAACGCATGGACGGCATGTCCGCCATGAAGGACGCCATGAAGACCCTGACGCCGATGATGCAGGGCAAGACGCCCTATGACGCCGGCACCGTCCGAGACGCAGCCGAGACGATCGGCCGCCATGCCGGCGACAGCATGACCCGGCTGTTCCCCGAAGGCAGCGATGGCATGCCCTCCGAGGCCAAACCCGCGATCTGGCAGGACTGGGACGCCTTCGCCGAACTGGCCGAACAGCTGCAGACCTATGCCGAGGGGCTGGCCTTCGCGGCCGACAACGGGCTGATGATGGCCGGTGCCGGGCAAGGGTCCGGCATGATGGGCGGATCGGGCATGATGGGCGGCGCTTCGATGATGGGGGGCGGGGCCATGACGGGCGGCCCCCACGGGCGCGAGGAGCTGTCCGACATGCCCGCCGATGGCGTGTTCATGATGCTGGGCCAGACCTGCTCGGCCTGTCACACGCGGTTTCGGTCGGAATAAGGTGCTTCGATGAAACGCCTCTATCGTCTGGTCCTTGCCTCTGCCGTACTGGCTGCGGCGGGGCTGGCCGCCGTAATCGCGTGGCCGATCGGTCTGACGCCGCAACTGCCCGACCTGACGGGCGACGTTGACCGCGGGGCCTACCTGGCGCGGGCGGGCGGCTGTATCGCCTGCCACACCAACTTCGCCGAGGGCGGCGCGCCCCTGGCCGGCGGCGTCAAGCTAAAGACACCCTTTGGCACGCTGTATTCCCCCAACCTGACCACCGACCCGGACCACGGAATCGGTGGCTGGACGATCGAGGAATTCGCCAAGGCCGTACGCCAAGGCGTGGCGCCGGACGGGCAGCCCTATTACCCGGCCTTCCCGTACCCGTTCTACGCCGAATTCACCGATCAGGACATCGCCGACCTGTGGGCGGCGTTCCAGACCGTGCCCCCGGCGGCCACGCCGTCCCGCGCGCAAGAGATGGCCTTTCCCTTCAACCAGCGCTGGGGGCTGAAACTGTGGCGCGCGGCCTTCCTTGATCCTCCGCGCACCGATCCGGTCCCCGGCAAAGGTGATGTGTGGAACCGCGGCCGGCTGCTGGTCGAAGGCGCCACCCACTGCGCCGCCTGCCACACCGGGCGCAATCTGCTGGGTGCCCGAAAATCGGATTCCGAGCGCTTCAGGGGCAGTGATGCATTGCCGGGCGGCGACAAGGCGCCGGCCATCGACTCTGCAACCCTGCAGAGGCGGGGCTGGACGGTCGACAGCCTGGCCTATGCCCTGCGCACAGGTATCATGCCCGACGGTGACGTATTTGGCGGCGCAATGGGCGAGGTCGTGACCTACGGCACCCGCTTCCTGACCGAAGAAGACCACCGCGCCATAGCCACCTATCTGCTCGATGCCCATGACGAAGGGTAAAAAGGTGGAGCCGCCGCGCCGAGCGATCTCGCCAATGATGAAATGGGGTACACCGGTGGCCGTTGTGATCATCGGTGTAGCCAGCGCTCAATGGTGGATGTCAAAAGGGGTGCCTGACGGTGCATCCGCCGATCCGCTACGTGGGGCGGCGCTTTATGCCGAAAACTGTGCGTCGTGTCACGGGGCGAAGCTGGAGGGTCAAGCCGATTGGCAAACGCCTGATGCGGACGGCGTCCTGCCAGCCCCGCCGCATGATCGAACCGGGCACACCTGGCATCATGGCGATGGCCTATTGTTCGACTATACCAAGTTGGGCGGCGAGGAGATGCTCAAGCGAATGGGAGTCTCGGGGGTCCAAAGCGGAATGCCGGGATTTGCCGACAGCCTGTCCGATCAGGATATCTGGGACATCCTCGCGTTCATCAAGGACAGTTGGCCCGAACGCGAACGCGCGATTCAACGCCAACGTACCGAGGCGGAAGCCCGGGCAGGCAACTGATTTTTTGTCGGAGTTTACGCGTCAATTCTGTGTCTGCTCAAGTCGGTTGGGCGAGATCACTACTCGCCTCCGCTCGGCTCGGTCCCGTGTTCGCCACCCTATGAAGCAAGCAGACCCGACAGTTTGAGTGCCCCGGACTGCAGCAGTGGCAGGAATTGCTTCAGGCTTGTCAGATCGTGCCGCTGCGTGGGGGCGTGCACGGACAGAGTGGCCGCAAGCCGGTCATTCTCGTCAAAGACCGGAACCGCGACGGCGGCCATGCCGGGCATGAACTCCTCGTCGTCGGTCGAGTAACCGTTCTGGGCGATTTTGGCGATCTCGGCACGCATGGACGTGGGGTCGGTAATGGTTTTCTCGGTGTTCGCGGTCAGCCCGCGGGCCGAGAGAAACCCATCCAAGGTGTTTCGGCGTAGGGTCGAGAGGTACATCTTTCCGCTGGCGGTGCAGTGGAACGGCACCTGTGTCCCGATCGGCAGCTGGATTCTCAGCGGCCATTTGGTCTCGACCCGATCGAGATAGATCATCCCCTCGCGGTCGGGGATGGCAAGGTTGCAGGTCTCACCAATTTCGTCGGCCACTCCGCGCAGGATAGCCAGGCGGGCCGTGCGCAGGTGTTCGGACGAAACGGTGTTCACGGACATCTGCCGCAACCGGGGGCCGGGCCCATAGGACCGGCCGTCCAGATCACGTTGAAGGAACCCTTCGGCCTCGGCCGTCTGCAGCAGCCGGTGGACCGTCGGCTTTGCCAGACCCAACGCTTCGATCAGGTCTGCCGGTTTGACCGCGACCCCGCGCCGCGCGACCTCTTCCAAGATCAGCAACAGGCGCAGGTTCGTTGGAATCTGGGTGTCCTTGTCTTGTGTGTCCGTCGCGGTCATCCGGCTACAGTCTAGTTTTTCGGCAGTAGTATCAAGGCCAGATCAGGCACCAGTGACACCAGAATCCAGACCGAGAGCAACGCCACCAGATAAGGCACCGTATACCGCAGAAGCCGGAAATACGGCACGCCCGTAACTCCCGAGGCGACATACAGGTTCAGCCCGTATGGCGGCGTGATGAAGCCGATGGATGCTCCGACAAGGAAGATCACCGAGAAGTGGATCGGATCAATCCCGACCGAAGCTGCGATCGGCGCCAGAATCGGAGCCAGAATGATGGTCACCGGCAGGCTCTCCAGAACCATGCCCGAGAAAAACACGATCACCATCGAGGTGAACAGAACAGCATGGTAGCCCCCCATCGAGGTCACGAAATTGCCGATCGTTTCCTGAGCCCCCAGCAGGGAAAGGATCTGCTGCATCACCACCGAGATGGCAATCAGAGGCGCCAGGATCCCGGTGATCTGTGCCGAACGGATGACGATTGACGGGATCTCGGGGATCGTGAAACCCTCGACCACCAGCATTTCGGCAAAGCTCTTGTCCGTTGGGGAAACATCGTCGCGGGCGCCCATGATCCGGTTGATCGGATAACTCACCAGCCCGGCGATGACGCAGAAGCCAACAGTGACCCCGGCGGCCTCGGTCGGAGAGAACTTGCCGGTGTAGATGCCCCACAGCACAAGACCGATGGCAAAAAAGCCAAGCCATGCGCCGAAGGCGGTTTTCAGAACGCGGTTCAGCTGCAGCGGGATCAGGTGACCCCAGCCGTTCATGCGACAGATGATCCAGCAGGCAAACTGCATCCCGATCACCATCAGCGCGCCGGGCAGGATGCCGGCCACGAACAGTTCGGAAATCGGCAGGTTCATCAGGAAACCGTAGACGATGAAGATGATCGACGGCGGGATGATGATGCCGACCGTGCCGCCTGCCGCGGCGGTTGCGGCGCTGAAGCGTTCGTCATACCCGCCCTTGACCATCTCGGGGTGCAGCATCGATCCGATCGTGGCTGTCGTGGCCGAGTTCGACCCCGAGATCGCCGCGAACAACCCGCAGGCCCCAAGCGAAGCCATCGCCAGACCGCCGCGTATCCAACCGAGACAGGCATAGGCGAAGTCGCTGAGCCTTCGGGCGATACCCGACTTGTTGATCAGGTCTCCGGTCAGGATGAAGAGGGGCATGGCCAGCAGCGCGAAGCCCTTGTTGAACACGTTCAAAAGCTCGGCGCCCATGTTGTCGAGCGTCAGGCCCAGAACAAACGAGCAGCCGATCACCCAGTAACCGATGACCAGAAGGACCGGCACGCCCAACATGAACAGGAATGTCACGCCGAGCGAAATTAAAGTAACCCAAGTTCCGTCTGCCATTAGTCTGCCCCGATCACGGCCTGCTTGATCAGCGGCTCGCCTGTTTTGAAGTTGCGCAGATCGTCCGCCAGGTTCTGGAACACTCGGCCGACCATAAGAAAGAATGACAACGGTGCCGCCAGCAGGAACCACCACTGCATGACGTTGTCCGTGCCCAGAACGATCTGGAAGTTGGACGCTGACAAGGCCACCAGCCGCGACGTGGTCACGATGACGATGACCGCGAAGATGAACCACAGCACCGCGTCCAGGATCAGGCAGGCCAACTGCCCGCCGCGTGGCATCGCGGTCCGAAATTCGCTGAAGCTCAAATGCGTTCTGAGGCGCACGTTGTAGGAGGCCCCGAACCACGCCATCACCATGAACAGCAAGGGTGGAATCGTTGTGGACCAGGGTTCCTGGTCATTGAAGACGAACCTGTCGATCACGCCCCAGAAGATGATCAGCGCAATGGCGAGATAGGAATACACCATAACGGATCGTTCCAGATGGCGCTCGATGAAGGGAACCTTGCGATAGATCAGCATGACCAGAAGCCCGCCCAGCGCAGCAACGACGGCGCCGACAACCCACGCTGCGTCGGACTCCAACGCTGATTGAATTTCAAAGGAATCCTGGCTGAGAAAGGCGCTGAATATCGCGCCAATGTCTGCCCAAAATGACATGAACCCCGTCCTCCCAGTCGGTCTTCGGATGAACCGGCCCACGCGGGGCCGGTTCAAATCAGTTTATCAGGCTTGGCCCATCCACCAACGGCGCGGCTCGACATTTTCCGGCAGGGTGTCTGCCGGGATCTCGCGCGCGATGTCGTAGATCTCCTGATAGGTGTCGATGCCGCCGGCCCATTTGTTCAGGCGCTCGCGCCATTCCGCCCAGGGTTCCGGGTTGAAGTTCGGGGCACACATTTCCTCGGCCAGCTTGATCTGGTCGTCCGGCAGGAAGGCCGCACGCACACCGTTCTCGGCAAAGATCGTGTTGGGCAGCTGCGGATCCGAGAAGCCGACCGTGTTCAGCAGCGCGGCTTCGTTCGCACCCTGGATCAGGGCCTGCGTGAAATAGGACGATTCCATGACCGCATCCTGCAACTCGCCGCCCAGGCTGTCGAAGACCTTGGCCGACATCGACGTGTGTTCGGTGCCGCAGAAGAACTTGAGGTTGACCGACTGGGAAACGACCGGCGCCATGTTCGCATAGGCCACCGCCGATGCCCAGGTTTCGGCCCCATCGATCAGACCGGTCTTCAGTGCGTCCAGCGTTTCTTCCCAAGCCACCGGAACCGGGTTAAGGTTCAGCAGCTGCATCGCGATCCGACCCAGCTGAGTGCCGGTCACGCGGTTCTTGGTGCCAAACAGCTCTTCCAGTTTGGTGACAGTGGGCTTGTCCGCAAAGGTCGACCCCATCTGCAACCCGCGCAATTCGCAGTGGGTGAACAGGAACTTCAACCCGTGGCGCTTCTCGAGCGGCTCGCGCAGGATCCGCTGGCTGGCGGGGCTGTAGAAGAAATGATACTGCGCCGCGCGGCTCGGGAACATGTAGGCATAGTCCAACACGTTCAGATAGGGTGCGCCACCGGCCGAGTTCTGGGTCGAGGCCGCGTAAATGTCCACGATGCCCTGCTGGGTTTTCTCGACACAGCTCAGCTGACCACAGATCTGGTTGTCGCCGATGAACTCGATGCGAATCTCACCGTCCGTGCGCTCTTCGAGGTCGCGGGCGAACTCGATGGCGCCGGCCCGTTCGATCAGAAGGTTGCGCGTATTGAAGCCTGCTGCACCGAATTTCAGCGTGTGCTTGGGCTCTTTCGAGAACCGTTTTTCATACGTGGATTCAGCAGCCTGCGCGAGATTGGCAAGGCTCATGGCCCCACCGAAACCCCCTGCTGCCAGCAGAGTGGAACTCATACCATAGCGTCCGGCAACGCGGAAAAAGTCCCGCCGTGAAATGCCACTTAACTTTCGTCCGATCTCCATTGCTATCCTCCCGTTTCGCAATTAATGAGACGTTTTGTATCAAAAAATGCTAGCTTAATTCATGCATCTTGCATAGGGTTTTTTTAGCAACTTCGGGAGGAGCCGATCATGGAAGTGGACTATGTGATTGTCGGTGCCGGTTCTGCGGGATGTGTCATCGCCAATCGGCTTAGTGCTGACCCCCAAACCAAAGTTGCATTGATCGAGGCGGGCGGACCAGACACCAACCCGTGGATTCACATCCCGGTCGGGTACTTCAAGACCATGCACAACCCCTCGGTCGATTGGTGTTATCGCACCGAGCCTGACCCGGGCCTGAATGGGCGTTCCATTGATTGGCCGCGCGGAAAAGTGTTGGGCGGGTCGTCCTCGTTGAACGGGCTTCTCTATGTTCGCGGGCAGAAAGAGGACTATGACCGCTGGCGCCAGATGGGAAACGTCGGGTGGGGCTGGGACGATGTTTTGCCCCTGTTCAAACGCAGCGAAGACCAAGAGCGTGGAGAGGATGAGTATCACGGCGTAGGTGGCCCGCTGTCCGTCTCCAATATGCGCATACAGCGCCCGATCTGCGATGCCTGGGTCGCCGCGGCGCAGGCCGCAGGCTATCCGTTCAATCCCGACTACAACGGTGCCAACCAGGAGGGCGTCGGGTATTTTCAGCTGACTACGCGCAACGGTCGTCGTTGCAGTGCGGCCGTCGCCTATCTCAAGCCCATCCGCAACCGGCAGAACCTGACGATCATCACGCGCGCGCTGGTGACGCGGGTTGCCATGGACGGCAAGCGCGCAACAGGCGTCGTTTACCGCGATCGGTCGGGCGAAACCAAAACGGTGAAAGCCCGGCGCGAGGTCATCCTGTCCGGGGGGGCAATCAACTCTCCGCAGATCCTGTTGTTGTCAGGCATCGGTGACCCGGATCATCTGAAGGCAAACGGAATCGAGCCCGTTCACGCCTTACCGAACGTCGGCAAGGGGCTGCAGGATCACCTGCAGGCGCGCCTGGTATTCAAGTGCAACGAGCCGACCCTGAACGATGAAGTGCGAAGCCTGTTCAACCAGGCCCGCATCGCGCTGAAATACGCGTTGTTCCGGGCCGGTCCCATGACCATGGCGGCCAGTCTGGCAACCGGTTTCATGAAGACCCGTCCCGATGTTCAAACCCCGGACATCCAATTTCACGTCCAGCCCTGGTCGGCGGACAGCCCTGGCGAAGGCGTGCACCCGTTTTCGGCCTTTACGATGTCGGTCTGCCAACTTAGGCCGGAAAGCCGTGGAGAGTTGCGGTTGGACGGACCGGACCCTGCCAGCTATGTCAAAATCATCCCGAATTATCTGTCGACAGAGACCGATTGCCGTACGATCGTCGCTGGCGTCAACATCGCGCGCAACATTGCGCGCCACAATCCGTTGGCCTCAAAGATCTCCGAGGAGTTCCGACCGACGGCGGATCTGTCCTGTGATGACTATGAGGGGACGTTGGACTGGGCGCGTTCGAATTCGGTGTCGATCTATCATCCGACCGGAACCTGCGCGATGGGCACGACCGATGCGGCAGTTGTCGGTCCTGATTTGAAGGTGAAGGGGATCGAGGGGTTGCGCGTTGCAGATTGCTCGATCATGCCGGAAATCGTCAGCGGAAACACCAATGCGCCCGCCATCATGATCGGCGAGAAGGCCAGCGATCTGATCGCGGGACACGGCTGACACGGCGTCTGTGGGCCAGTTATTGGCTGGGTAAGGTCAGAGGGTCATTCGACGGGCAATCCGAATACCGCGATTGCTGCGCCAAGAATGCAGAACAATGCAAACACCAACGCGCGGAAGGGCAGATTTTGCTGAGACGCCGACCGGGCCGCGATGCCGGACTGCAGCGCGTAATAGGCTGCAAAGGCGCGCGACGCATAGCTGATGATTTCAAAGACATTCGATGTCCAGGTCAGTATCAATCCGACGCCGACCAGAACGGTATAGGCGGTCCGTTCAGAGACGCGCCCGCCTGAAATCTCCGACAGCAGTCCACCGGACCCGCTGGTATCCGCGACGGCGGCGCTGAACTGGGCCGACAGGGCCGCAATAACCAGAAGGACGGGCAGTATCGGGGCGACGACCTGCATCAGGTCAATGATCGCCGTTTCGTCCAGAACCAAGCCGCCCGGTTCGACCGAATAGGTCAACAGGCCGATATAGATCAGGTAAACCGCGCTTGCGATCAACTGGGCCCACCGCATGGAGCGAATGCGCGTTTCCGCATCATAGGCGTGGCCGAGGTAACGCGAGGTTTCAAATCCCTGCACGGTGACGATCAGGCCCGCCAACAACATGAACGCGTGCGAGCCGCGCTCGGCCGGCGGGTCAAAGACAAGCGCATCTTGGCGGTATTGCTCGGCGAAATACGTGGCAAGTCCGACAAGCAGCCCGGCGATGATTGCCAGTTTCAGGCCGACTGAAATCTGCTCCAACCGTTCCAGCGCGGAAAACCCCCGGGTGCAGCCAACGAAAAGGATCAGCACAAGCACGCCAGAGGTCACAAGGCGGGCATGAAACGCGTCATCCACCTGGGTCAAGCTCACGCCAAACGAGCCGAACAGGTTCAGGTAGTACGCGACCGAAATGAAGTAGGCAAAAGCCAGGCTTGCCGACGCGACCCTTTCGGCCCGCTCGATACCGGAGCCGCGGTCGGGCCTGTGCGCAATGTCGCGGATGTTGTATCGAATTGCGCTTCCGAACCCCCAGGCCGCGGCGCAGAGGCCAAGCATGGCCAGAGGGGCCAGATCCCCAAAGCTGACGTCCAGGATTGGACCAAGAACAAGGAACCCGCTGCCGATGATCGACGCCAGCGGGGTGATCGAGGCTCTCCACATCCGGGAATTGGCGACACGTGGCCAAACCAGAATGGCCAAGACCACCACGACCGCGGACAGGATCAACGTATTCTGCAACTCGGTCGTCAAGGGAACGGTTCTGCCTCGCTAGTGCTCTTCGGGACGCCGCTGGTGGGGGGCAATCGCTGAGGGGCGATCATGGTATGTGTACCGGCATCCTAGGTCGCTCAGATTTACCAATCAGCGGTATCCCGTTCAACTCTGGCGCTTGGTTGTGCCGAGATCCATCGCCTTTTCCGGAGCCAGATGGCGGGCGCGCCAAAAAAACCGGCTGGCTGTCAACGTCTTGTTGCATCGCTCGTGAAAGGTCTTCGTGCACGCCAATATGACGTGACGTGTCGGGGTATGAGTTGGACATTTCGCGTGTAATCCATCAGGTTCCGGGCAACACAGCTCCGGTCGCTCGGCCCAGCCATTGCCGCGGTCGGCGCGCAGCATTCGCAGATTGAACCAGATGCAGTATCACAACAAACCCTATGATCAGCTCAAAATCGGGGACACGGCCGAACTGAAGCGTCTGTGCACCGAGGATGACTTTTATGCCTTTGCCGCGAATTCGGGCAATCACAACCCGCTGCACCTGGCCCATGAGGACGGGGATGGAGACGACCGGCCCGAGGCGGTGGCGCCATCGCTGTTCGTGGGCGCGCTGATCTCGGCTGTTCTGGGAAACATCCTTCCCGGGGCCGGGACGCTTTACAAATCGCAACAGTTCGACTTCGTAGGCCGTGCCATGGCCGGGGACGAGCTTTTGGCGCGCGTGGTCGTCACCGAAAAGCGTGCAAACCGCGAGGTGGTCTTGGATACCACCGTCACCCGATGCTGGGATGACGCGGTCATCGTCAGCGGCAAAGCCGTGGTAATCGCGCCGGACCGCGCCCTGTCGTTCCGCGAAATCGAGGTTCCCGGCCTGATCGTTCAGCGGCACCGTCACTTCGACGCGTTGCTGGAGAAATCCCGGCCGCTGGATCCCATCCCGACCGCCGTCGTTGCGCCGGAGGACCCGAACTCGCTGGGCGGCGCGATCCTGGCTGCGCGGGAAACGATCATTGAGCCGATACTTGTCGGTCGCCCGGACCTGATCGGGCAGGCGGCGCAGGAACTGGGCGAAAGGCTGGATGGTTTCGAGATTGTCGCCGCGGAAGAGCACAGCGAAGCCGCGCGCATCGCCGTCGACCTTGTGGTCGAAGGCCGGGCCGGGGCGCTGATGAAGGGGCATCTGCACACCGATGATCTGCTGAGGGCCGCATTGCGGAAGGATCAGGGATTGCGCGCGGGCCGGCGCTTTACCCATGTTTTCGTCATGGACGTGCCCGGGCAACCGCACCCGCTGCTGGTGACCGACGCCGCGATCAATATCGAGCCCGACCTGCAAACCAAGATCGACATTACCCAGAACGCGATTGATCTGGCGATCTCGATCGGGATGGAAATGCCCAAGGTTGGCGTATTGTCGGCGGTCGAGACGGTGAACCCGGCCATTCGGTCCTCGATCGACGCGGCGTTGCTGTCCAAGATGGCTGAACGGGGCCAGATCAAAGGAGGGTTGGTCGACGGTCCGCTGGCCATGGACAATGCGGTCAGCATGGCCGCTGCACGGATCAAGGGGATCGTCTCGCCAGTGGCCGGACAGGCCGACATACTTGTGGTTCCGAACCTGGATGCGGGCAACATGCTGGCCAAACAGCTGACATATATCGCCAACGCCGAAGCGGCAGGGGTGGTTCTGGGGGCGAAGGTGCCGATCATCCTGAACAGCCGCGCCGACGACGACAAGGCGCGTTTGGCATCCTGCGCCGTGGCTGCCCTGCACGCCGCCCGCATTGCCGGGGGGCGGTCATGAGCCATGTCATCACGCTGAACGCGGGCTCGTCCTCTCTGAAGTTCGGGCTGTTTTCGTTGCCGTCCGATGACCCGGTGGCAATCTGCACCGGAATCGTGGACCGTATCGGCAGCGCTGGCGCGACCATCCGCGCCAAAACCTCGGATGGCCGCACGTTGGGCGGTGATGTCGCAGACGGGATTGCCGATCATCACGAGGCCCTGAATCATGTTCTGGACCTCATCATCCAGCAGTTTCCCGCGGCCAATATTGCGGCCGTCGGCCACCGCATCGTTCATGGTGGTCCTGACCACGATCAACCGATCTTGCTGACGCCGGAAAGCCTTGCGGCGCTTGACGAACTCTCGCCGTTTGCGCCATTGCATCAACCCTACAACCTCAGCGGCGTTCGTGCCTCGGTCGAACGGTTCCCCGATGCGGTGCAGGTTGCCTGTTTCGACACCGCCTTTCACCGCAGTCACCCCTGGGTCAACGATACGTTTGCCTTGCCGACCGAGTATTATGACAAGGGCGTGCGCCGCTATGGGTTTCACGGCCTCAGCTACGAATACATCTCGGGTCATCTGGCCAAGACCGCGCCGCTGCTGCATGGCGGCCGGGTCATCGTGGCGCATCTGGGCAACGGCGCGTCGATGTGCGGTATGATCCACGGTCGCTCGGTCGGGTCCAGTATGGGGTTTTCGGCCATAGACGGTCTGCCTATGGGAACCCGATGCGGCCAGTTGGACCCCGGTGTCGTTCTCTACCTCATGGACCAGAAGGGCATGAGCGTGGATGAGATCACCGAACTTCTGTATCGTAAATCCGGCCTGCTGGGTCTGTCCGGTCTGTCCAGCGACATGCGCACGCTGGAAAAGTCCGACAGCGGCAGCGCGCGCCGGGCCATCAGCTATTTCAATTTCCGTGCGCGGCGTGAACTCGGTGCGCTTGCGGCTGTGCTGGGTGGGCTGGATGCGGTGGTGTTCACTGGTGGGATTGGCGAGAACTCTGCGCTGGTGCGCGAAAGGATTTGCGTCAACATGGGGTGGTTGGGGATTGAGCTGGACCACGATGCCAACACGGACCACGCCCGGATTATCTCGACACCGCTGTCCCGGGTTCAGGTCATGGTCATCCCCACCAACGAGGAACTGGTGATCGCCCGTGCGGCTGCTCGCTTCGTCTATCCGCACATGTACGAGACGCTTTTGGACAAAGCGAGCCCAGCCTCGCCGCCCCCGGCCGATGGTTCGGGGCCTGAGTGATCAGGCGCTGGACGTCAGCAAAGGATTTTCGGCGAATTTTTCGAAAAAATGGCTCTCTACGGGAAACCCCCAATTTCGGGCATAGGTGGGCTGGGCTATTGTCTGATTAACCAAGGTCAAACTTGGCCTACCACTTTCCCCGAAGAGGGGCTGGCTACCTACCCCCTCAGCCGGCCCCTCAAAAACCCCCAAAAAAGTTGAATCCCTTGACAGCCAAAGCCTTAGAGCCCGGTACCAGATAAGCCCGTGATGCGCATTGCCAGGTCAGGGAGGCGCGCAAAGTCGTCGAAGCTGGCCAAATGGGGAAGTTCCGAGACCGGCGACTTTCGATACCCTTCCGAATACAGAATAAATGGGACTTGGGCACGTTGGGCGGTTTCTGCGTCCACTTCGCTGTCGCCCACAAAGACCCGCGCGTCGTTTGAACCCAGTGCCTCGAACGTGGCGGTCAGGTGGGCGGGGTCGGGTTTGCGGGATTTCACTGTATCTCCGCCGATCACCACGTCGAAGAACTGCGCCAGATCCAGAACCTCAAGGATATGCCGCGCGGGCGCTTCCGGTTTGTTGGTGCAGACCCCTAGCGCGATATTTGCAGCCCGCAGTCGTCGCAGAGCGTCTTTGACACCTGGATAAGGCCTGGTGATCGCACTTGATGCCTGGCTGTAATGGTTCAGCGTGACCTGTGTCAGTTCGGAATGGCGCTCAATGCTCAGTCCGCAGTGGAGGATCACGCGCTCAACCAGTTTTGGCAGACCATTGCCGACGAATCCCCGGATCGTTTCTTCGGGCAGGGGCGCATAGCCCTGATCGGCCAGCATCCGGTTCGCTGCTGCCGCAATGTCGGCCAGGCTGTCCACCAGCGTGCCATCCAGATCAAACACGATTGCCGACGTCATCTCCGCTCCCGTCTCTCAAGGTCGAAACCCGGCCTAGCGGACCCGCCGCAAGGGCGCAATGGTTCGGTGTGCGAATAGCAGGAAACCGGCACTTGACATACCTTAGTATTTTTATCAGATTAAGCATGAAGACACGCAGCCAACCCGGTTCCGGGCCAGCCAGATCCATGAAAGTTGAACGGAAAAGGCGCTTTGCCTGAACACAACCGGAGATGACCCGATGAACGCGCAGAACCCGAATCCGACCCAAGCCTATGCCGTTTCGATGCTGCCGGCCCACAAGGCCGAGGACCTGACGCAGGGCGGCAACCTGGCCCATATTGAACTGGGCGACCAGCTGTATACCCTGCGCATCACCCGCGCGGGTAAATTGATCCTGACAAAATGAGCGGCGCATCGACCCGGGGCGGCGCCCCGGTCGGGCGGCTGGCCGATCTGACTCCGATCGAGGCCGGTGCCGTCTTGTATCTGCGGATGTGGAGTGACGGTGCCGCCGGCCGTGCCGACGCGGCGCATGATTTCGACATCGCGCTGGGCGCCGATCATGGGCAACTGGCCATGCTGGCGCTGGATCGTCTGTGTAGCCTGTGCGCCCATCACGCCCGCCGCCCCTTGATCCGGCACGGGCTGGGCTGTGCCTGTCTGGGCGCGGACGAAAGCTGTTTCGCGCAGATGATCGCGGCGGCCTCGGAAGGGTCGCGCGAGGATGCGATAATGCTGGCCGCCTTGATCGTACGCCCCGATTTCGCGCCCGCACTGGCGTCACTGTCCGAAGAGTTCGGGCTGGCCCTGCGGCGCATGACCAGCGCCATCCCACTGCCGTCCACCGGCCATCAGACCCCCTCGGCCGTGCTGCACTGACAGCTCGGTTAACTGCCCTGGCCGAATCCGGCCGGGGCGTATCTCAGCAGCAGCCGCACCCGTCATGGTGATGGCTGTGGTCGCACACCGGGGCAGGGGCAAAGTCGCCCACCTCGGCCAACACAGACTGCAGCGCCCACAGGATCATGTCCACATCCTCGGCCTCGATCGTCAGAGGCGGGCGGATCTTCAGGATGTTGTCCTTCGGCCCCTCGCTGCCGATCAGAATGCGGTGGTCGCGCATGCGGTTCTTGACGTATCGGCAGATCTCGGTGCCTTCCGACCCGTCAGGGTTGATCAGCTCGACCCCAAGAAACAGGCCCATGCCCCGCACATCACCCACGCAGGCGAACTCGGCCTCGATCGCGCGCAGACCATCCATCAGCCGTGCGCCCATCACGCGGGCATTCTCCTGCAGGCCCTCGTCATCGACGATGTCCAGCACCTCTTTGCCGATCCGGCAAGACAGGGTCGAGCCGCCGAAGGTCGAGAAGAACTCGATCCCGTTGTCGAAACTGTCGGCGATCTCGCGCGTTGTGACCAGCACGCCCAGAGGGTGGCCGTTGCCGATGGGCTTGCCCAGAACCACGATATCGGGCGACGCGCCCCGGTGTTCGAATCCGAAGTAGTACTCGCCCAGCCGGCCCAGGCCCGTCTGCACCTCGTCTGCGATGCAGACGCCACCGGCGGCGCGGATCTTTTCATAGACCGCTGGCAGATAGCCCTTTGGCGGGATGATCTGACCCCCGACCGAGGGGAAGGTCTCGGCGATGAAGCCGGCCACCCCGTGCCCTTTGCGCTGAAGGGCGGCAATCGCGTCGTCCACAAGGTCGGCATATTTGCGCGCGCGGTCGGGGTCGTCGCGTTTGAACCGGCCGCGATAATCGTCGGCCACCTCGACCAGTTCGACCCAATCGGCCTGACCCACGCCGCCGGGCTTGTTGAACTTGTAGGCCGAAATGGCCACCGCCGCATTGGTGTTGCCGTGATAGCCGTGATCGGGCGTCACCATGCCCTTGGCCCCGCTATGCGCCCGCGCCAGACGCAGGGCCAGCTCGTTGGCCTCGGTGCCCGAATTGACGAAGAAGCACACCTGCAGGTGGTCGGGCAGCTTCGACAGCAGCTTGTCGGCAAATTCCACCTGCGCGGGATGCAGATAGCGGGTGTTCGAATTCATCCGCTTCAACTGATCCGCCGCCACGGCCTGAATGCGCGGATGCGCGTGCCCCACATGCGGCACGTTGTTGTAGGCGTCAAGATAGGGCCGCCCCCATTCGTCAAACAGGTGATGCTTCCAGCCGCGCACCAGCATCACCGGGTCGTCATATGTCAGGCTCAGGTTGCCGCCGAAATGCGCCCGCCGTTTGTTCAGGATCTCGGCCTTGTCGGTCGGGCGATAAAAGACTTTCTCGTCCGGCAGGTTCAGCAGGGCCGCCGGGTTCGGGCAGACCGCGTGCCACAGGTCCAGCTCGTTCGGGTCGGCGACGCCTGGCCAGTCGGCCTGCATGCCGGTCGTGGTCAGGGCCAGCTGGAAATGCACATGCGGCGCCCAGCCGCCGTTCTGGCCAGCATCGCCCAGCCGGGCGAACGCCGCCCCCTGCGCCACCGGATCGCCGGGTTTCAGCCGGTCACAGACCTCGGGGTCCAGATGCCCGTACAGCGTATAGAACGAGTCACCCTCGGGGGTTTCGTGATGCAGGATCACCACGCCGCCATAGTCCAGATGGTTCGCCCGGTTCTCGACCGCCTCGACCCGCCCGCTCAGCGGCGCCAGCAAAGGCGTCCCCGCCGGCGCGAACACATCCACCGCCAGATGCACCGTGCGCCGGTCCGACGCCTTCCACGGACCCTTGCGGAACGTCGGCTCGGCATAGATCAGGCGCGGTTCGTTGTAATAGCCCAGCCACAACCCGTCGCCGAATTCCGCGCCCACCCGCGCGGCCTCGTCCAGCGGCATGTGAAACGGGTTCTGCGGCCAGGTCGAGTTTTCGACCGACAGCGAACCCATCGGAACGTCCGACAGATCTTGTCCCAACAGCTGCGCAAACTGACCACGATGTTCGGACAGGTACGCGTGAATGCGCTCGGCCCCGTCGGTGACGGGCAGCCCGCAGACCGCCCGCAGCCGCGCCGACATCAGTTCGCCATTGACGGAACCATCCTCGAGAAACCGCCAGGCCGGTGCCTGGCTGATGGTCACATACGGGTCGTCCGGGTTTTCGGCGGCCATCAGCGTGGAGTTTACGACCGACACGGCCAGCCGCATCCGCAGCAGGGGCCAGATCAGGTCCACTTCCTGCAGGCGCAGCCGGTTTGCGGCGTGATAGCCCCGCACCAGCGCGGCCAGCGCCCGTTCGGGGCGCGTGTGGTCCAGCACCACATATGCCCCGGCGATCGCCAGTTCGCACACCCGCGGTGCGGCGCACATGTCGCCCAGGTCGATCAGGCCCGAAACATGCCGGCGCTCCGACAGCTCTCCTTCGACCAGGATGTTGTAGTCATTCACGTCATTGTGGATGGCCTGCCGGGGCAGCTCGGCCAGCATGCCCGAGACGGCATCGAACTGCGCACAGATCTCGCGCAGAAGGGCCGCGCGATCCAGGTCGGCAACCGCATCCAGCTTATCAGCGATCCAGCCGGCCTGGGTCAGGTCCCATTTGAACTCCGGCCGCTCCAGGCCGGGATGCGAAAACCGCTCCAGCGCCCGATCGGTTGCTCCCAAGACCCGGCCCAGTTTCAGGATCAGGTCCTCGGATTTCGGCGCCGTCTTGGCATAGCAGCGGCCCGGCAGCCGCTCCAACAGCCACGCCAGCCGCGGCCGTCCCGCGTCGTCGTCGATCTGCGGCAGAAAACCGCCGTCCAGCCCGGGGATCACCTTGGGAAACGGCAGCCCGGGGGCCTCGGCTGCGATATGCTCCAACGCCTTGATCTGCAGATCCACCAATTGCGGGTCACACCCGACCCGCATGACCTTCAGAACGTAGTCCTGCCCATTGGTGGCCTGCACCAGGAAATTCAGGTCATACTCGCCATCCAGCCGCGAGAGCCGGGCGTCCATCCCCCAGACCTGCCGCAGCGCGGCCGCCCAAAATGCACTGACATCATTCATTCGAACTTCCGCCCCGTGCGCGCCGGAGCCCTTTTCATCTGGCCAAAAATATCCTCGAGAGGAATCGCGCCGCGGCGCGATGGGGGGCAGACGGCCCCCCGTTTTATCCCAATGCCCGCAGGCGTTTGATCAGTGACGAGGTGTCCCAGCGGGCGCCGCCCATCTTCTGCACATCCTTGTAGAACTGATCGACCAGCGCGGTCACCGGCAGCGAGGCCCCGGTCTCGTCCGCCGTGTCCAGGCAGATGCCAAGGTCCTTGCGCATCCAGTCCACAGCAAAGCCGTGGTCGAAATGGTCGTCCAGCATGGTCTCGTAACGGTTCGACATCTGCCAGCTGCCGGCGGCCCCCTGGCTGATCACCTCGACCACCGCGCGCCCGTCCAGCCCGGCCTTCTCGGCGAAGTGCAGCGCTTCGCTCAGGCCCTGCACCAGCCCTGCGATGGCGATCTGGTTGCACATCTTGGTCATCTGGCCCGCGCCGCTGTCTCCGATGCGGCGGCAGATCTTGGCATAGACCTGCATCACCGGCTCGGCCCGGTCATAGGCGGCCTGGTCGCCGCCGCACATGATCGACAGAACCCCATTCTCGGCCCCGGCCTGACCGCCCGAGATCGGCGCATCGACAAAAGAAATCCCGCGCGCCTTGGCCGCCGCGTACAGCTCGCGCGTGACCTTGGCGGAAACGGTGGTGTGGTCAACGAAAACCGCGCCTTCCGCCATGCCGTCGAACGCGCCGTCCTCGCCGGTGCAGACCATGCGCAGATCGTTGTCGTTGCCGACGCAGGCCATCACGAACTCGGCCCCTTCGGCGGCACCGCGCGGCGTGGTCGCCATCTGGCCACCATGCTGCGACACCCATTTCTCCGCCTTGGCCGCAGTGCGGTTGTAGACGGTCACCTCATGCCCGGCCGCCTGCAGATGCCCGGCCATCGGATAGCCCATGACGCCCAGGCCAAGGAATGTAACTTTCGCCATTTTCGAGATCCTCCCTGTGACCGGTCCAAGGCAGAAAACGCCCACTGGCCGGTATGCTTGCCAGAGACAAAGCAAAGCCGCGCCCAAAGGGCAACCCCGCACCGGGAGACAAGGCGCAAATATTGGTCGTGCGTCACGCGCCGCTGATATTGCGCTCCATCAGGCGCTGGTACAGGCCTGGGGCCAGCCGGTTCAGCCACCAGGCCAGCCGCGCCACCCGGCCCACCGGGATGACGGGCCGCCCGCGATCCAGCCCTTGCAGGATCACGCGGGCGGCCGCCTCGGGGGTCATCTCGTCCATGCCGTCGCTGGCCGATCCGGGGCGTGCGGTGCCGTCGGGCTGCCGCTCGGCCCGGCCCGGGTTGGTCGCCACGAATGAGGGCGCCGCGATATGCACCCGCACGCCATGGGGCCGTTCTTCGGACCGCAGCGATTTGAAGAAACCTTCCAGCGCGTGTTTCGAGGCCGCATAGGCCGTGCGGTGATACAAGGGCGCAAACCCCGCCACCGACGAGATCGCCAGATGCGCCCCGCGCGACTGGCGCAGCGCGGGCAGAAAGGCGCGTGCCATCGAGACGGCCGCGAAATAGTTGATCTCGAACACCTTGCGATGGCTGGCGTCGTCGGACTGATCGAACCCGCAGATCTGGGTGATCCCGGCGTTGTAGATGACCAGATCGATGCTGTCGCAATGCGCAAGCGTATCGTTCACGGCGCGCGCCAGTTGCGCCGGATCGGTCAGGTCACAGGCAATCGCAATCTGCGTAGCGGTGTCCTGCACCCCATCCACCTTCAGATCCAGCAGGACCACGCGCCATCCACGCTCTTGCAGCGCGGCCGAGAGCGCCTGACCCAGCCCGCCGGCCCCGCCCGAGATCACTGCGGTTTTCATAGGCCCACACTCCTTTTCCAAAGGTCGAACACCTCGGCGCTGGTCTTCTGCGGGACATAGCCGAACACGGTCTTCAGCGCCGTATTGTCCAAAACCGGTCGGTATTGCAAGAACCGCACCTGTTCAGGTCCATAGCGCGACAGGCGCAGAGGGCGGGCCACGGCCAGCGCCGTCCTCAGCGCCCAGGGCGGCAGGCGCAGCACGGGTTTGTTCAGCGCGCGGGCCAGATCTTCGACGCTCAGCGCGCCGTCCCCGGCCACGTTGTACACCCCCGGCGGCCCGTCGGTGGCCGCGCGTTTCAGGATGCGGGCCAGATCGCGGGTCCAGATGAACACGAAGGGGCTGTCGCTGCCCGCCACCGCCAGCAGGCGGGGTTTGCGGAACAGGGCGGTGATCTGGTTGTCGGTGCCGTCGCCCAGCACCGTGCCCACCCGCAGCACCACCTGCTCCAGCTGCGGCGCGGCGCTTCGGGCCTCGGCCAGCAATTCCTCGACCTGCCGCTTGTGGTCGGAATAGGGAAACTCGGGGTTGCCGCGCACCGGATCGGTTTCGCGCAGCGGCACCGGGTTGTCCGCGTGATAGCCATAGGCCGCTCCCGACGAGGTGACGACCAGCCGCCGTACGCCATGGGCCAGCGCGGCATCGACCACCTTGCGCGTGCCGCCCACATCCACCGCATGGGCCTCGGCCCGTGACATGCCCGGCGGCGGCGTGACGATCGAGGCCAGGTGCACGATCACCTCGGGCTTCACCTTGGCGATCACCCGTGCCAAGTCGCCCGTGGTGACATCCATGCGCAGAAACGGAACCTCTTCCGGCAGCGTGTCCGGGCGGCGCAGGTCGGTGGCAAACACCTCGTGGTCGCTCAGCTCGTCCAACAGGGCGCGGCCGACCAGCCCCGCGGCGCCGGTGATCAGAATGCGGGTCATCGGGCGGCCTTGGTCCGAGCCATCAGCTGCGCCAGCGCCAGCCCCGAGATGGCATGCCAGATCCCCCAGAAGGCGGCCACCACGGCCATGCCGCCCAAGCCGTTGAAAAAGGCGAAGATCAGCACCAGTCCAAGGCCCGAATTCTGGATACCGGTCTCGATCGTGACTGCACGCCGGTCAAAGGGGGACAGCCGGGTCAGAGTGGCCACAACCCAACCGCCCCCCAGTGCCAGGGCGTTGTGAGCGATCACAAGCCCGGCGACCGCCCCGGCGTAGCCCAAGAAGAAACTCCAGTTGGCCGCCAGGGCGAGCACGATGAAAGCCACGAAAATGGCCATGGACAGGATCTGCAGCGGCCCGCGCAGCCGCGTCGTCAGGGCGGGGCGCTTCTGGTTCAAAGTCACCCCCAGAACCAGCGGCAGGATCAGCATCAGCCCGACGATGATGGCGATCTGCATCGGGTCGATCTGGGTCTGCTGCAGAATGGCGCGGGTCGGCGGGTACAGCCCGCCCCACAGCGCGATGTTGAACGGGGTCATCACGATGGCCCCGATGGTGGCGAAGGCGGTCATCGACACCGAAAGCGCCGCGTTTCCGCCCGCCCGATGGGTGATGAAATTCGAGATATTGCCCCCCGGGCAGGCCGCCACCAGGATCAGCCCCAAGGCGATCGAGGGGCGCGGCTCGGTCAGCAAGACCAGCAGGAAGGTCAGCGCCGGCAGCACCAGGAATTGCGAGGCCAGCCCCACCACCACTGGCTTGGGCGCGCGCCGCAGCCGGTCGAAGTCGCGTGGTGACAGGTCGATGGCGATCGAGAACATCACGATCGCCAGAATCGCGTTCAGCAGAGTCAGCGAACCGGGGCTGAAATTCAGCGTGATCTCGTCGATGCCGGTCATGCGCGGGCTTTCCGGAACCGCGCGATCCAATCCGTCACCGCCTTGCGATAGGTCGCCTTGTCCACGTAATAGGCCATGCGGGGCAGGTTCAGGTACTGCATGCCTCCGGTGGCGCGCTGATAGTCTTTTTGTTTTTCCGCCTTCAGCGCCGCGGCCACGGGGCAGCCGGACTGAAGACCCTTGATATAGCGCGCCACCATTTCGGCCTGCTCGTGGCGTCCTTGCCAGCCCAGCCCGGTGGCCTCGATCATGCCCAGCACAAACAGATCGTCGCGTTCGGGATGCATGGCGTTCAAGTACAGATGCGGCGCATCGCCCTGCCAGTTCAGCAGGTTGGGGTCGATGAACGGGTAATGCAGCTTGTAGCCGGTCGCGGCCAGAATCATGTCATAGTCGCTGGCGCTGCCGTCCTTGAAGTGAACGGTGCGGCCCTCGATCCGGTCGATGTCGGGGCGAATGCGCAGGTCGCCGTGGCCCGCGTGGTACAGGACCAGCGAATTCACCACCGGGTGGCTTTCGTACAGTTTGTAGTCGGGCTTGGGAAAGCCGTATTTCTGCGGGTCGCCCACGAACCAGCGCAGGATCATTCCGTCGATCCGACGCTTCAGCCACATGGGCAGGCGGATCATCCCGCCCAGCGTGTCGGCGGGTTTGCCAAAGACGTATTTCGGCACGAAATAGTATCCGCGCCGCATCGACAGGTCGCACTGCGCGGCGTGATGGATGGCGTCGACCGCAATGTCACACCCGGAATTGCCCGCGCCCACGACCAGCACCCGCTTGCCGTCGAACTGGCTGGGATAGCGGTACTGCGAGGCGTGGATCAGCTCGCCGTCGAACCGGCCGGGAAAATCGGGCATGTTAGGTTCCGACAGGGTGCCGTTCGCGATCAGCACCCCGGCAAACTCACCGCTATGCGTGCCCTGATCGTCCCGCCAGGTCAGCCGCCAACCATCGCCCGGCGCGCCCAAGGGCGATGCGTCGATCACTTCGGTGTTGAACCCGTAGTGATCGCGCAGTCCGAAATGATCGGCAAAGGCCCGGAAATAGTCGCGCATCTGCCGGTGCGACGGGTATTCGGCCACGTCGTCGCCCATCGGGAAATCGGCAAATTCGGTCATCGACTTGGATGAGATCAGATGCGCGGATTCGTACATGGTCGACCGTGGCGCATCGATATCCCACAGCCCGCCCACATCGGAATGCAGCTCGAATCCCTGGAACGGGATGCCCTGTTCCTTCAGCACCTTGGCCGCCGCCAGCCCCATCGGACCTGCGCCGATCAAGGCATATGCCTTGCGCGCCTGTGTCATGAACCCTCCCCTGCTCGTGGCGCTTAACTTGAACGATCGTCCAAAATAAGGCAAGATGAAAAACATGAGCGCGAAATACATTGAAAAACAAAGGCAAAGGGCGCCGTCGGCCCGGTCGCTGGAAACCAAGGCGCGGATTCTGGACGCGGCCGAGGCGTTGTTTGCCGAACGGGGATTCGAGGGCGCCTCGGTCCGCGACATCGCCGCGCGCGCCGGGGTGCAGGTGGGTCTGGTCCACCACCATGGCGGCGGCAAGGAAGAGCTGTTCTTCCAGACCGTCGCACGCCGAGCCGACGAGCTTGCCCGGATCCGGATGCAGGCGCTGGAGGATCAGCGTGCGCAAGGCCCGCTGACCCTGCGAGGTATTTTGGACTGTTTCATCCGCCCCTATGTCAGTCTTGCCGAATCCGGCGGCCCGGGCTGGATGGCCTACGGGCGGCTGGTGGCGCATGTGTCGGTCGATCCGCGCTGGCGCCATATTGCGGCCGAGTGTTTCGACCCAACTGCTCAGCTGTTCATCCGTGAGATCGCCGCAGTGTATCCGCAGGCCGACCTGGCGCTTTTGGCCACTGGCCAGGTCTATTCGGTCTCGGCGATGCTGGCGCATCTCAACAGCGCCTGGCGGGTGCAGGCGCTGTCACAGGGGGGCGATCTGTCCGGGATCGACCAATTGGTCGAATTCTGCGCCGCGGGGATCGAGGCAATGGTGCACTCGGGCCACGCTCGGCCCTGACCCGGCTCAGTCGATAGCGCGGGGGGTCCCGAGACGCGCAGGGATTCAAAATCTCGGACCTCAATTGTCAGTTTGTCGGCAGCTTGGGTGAAGACTCGGGCTTTGGTTGCGCCTTGGATTCTGTGTAGGGGGCAAATCCGGGATAGGCGGCCTGCATCCCGTCGATGGTCTGGGCGCGGAACTGGGTCTGGAACGGGTCGGGCTCGGCGGCGCGCACGGCCTCGGGCGAGAGGTAGAAGCCGACGGTCACGACCGAGACGGCAAAGACCGATCCGGCGGTCAGGGTGGCGAGGGTGTTGGTAATCGCGCGTAGCATGGCATTGATACTCCTGTTGCTGACGGGTTCGGGGTCTTGGGGGTGGCTCAGGCCTTTCGGGCCACGGCCTGCTTCAGTTGGTCGTTCTCGGCCTGCAGCTGGGCCAATTGGCGGCCAAGCGCGTTCAGATGCGGGCGCAGCTCGGCCTCGGTGAAGCGAGGGGTGATGTGGCGCGGGCAGTTCCAGTCCAGCGCCGCGACATGGATGATCGCCGCGCGTTCGGCCTCGGCCGCGTCAGGGAAAAGGTCGCGCGCGGCCTCGGCCCCTTCGCGAAAGTCCACGCGGCCCAGGATCTTGAGCCTGCGCTGGTTGGCATAGTCCATAAGGATCAGCGCGATCCGGTCATTGCCGTCCAGATTCCCGCGCGAGATATACTGTTTGTTGCCCGTGAAATCGGCATAGCCGATGGTCCGGTCGTCCAGCACCTTCAGAAACCCCGCCGGGCCGCCGCGATACTGGACATAGGGCCATCCGGTCTCGGACACGGTGGATTGATAGAACCCGTCGCGCGCCTCGATGAAGGCCTGCTCGGTGGGGCCGATCAGGTGACCCTGCTGCGGGCCGCCGTCGATGAACTTGGCGTAGGAGGCGGCGGACCCCATCCGCTCTTGATGGACGCGGACGGCGGGAGTGAAGGTCAGTTCGGAAAAGGCGCGGGGCATGGGGTGCCTCCTTTCACAGGTTCAGATCGGACAGGCCGGGATGGTCGGCGGGCCGTGGCCCCAAGGGCCAGTGAAACAGGCGCTGGGCGTCGGTGATCGGCAGATCGTTCAAGGACGTATGTCGCTGAGCCATCCGGCCATCGGCGGCGAACTCCCAGTTCTCGTTACCGTAGGAGCGGAACCACTGGCCGCTGTCGTCATGCCACTCATAGGCATAGCGCACCGCGATGCGGTTCCCGTCACAGGCCCACAGCTCCTTGATCAGGCGATAGTCCAGTTCCGTGCGCCATTTGCGGGTCAGAAAGGCGTGGATCTGGGCGTGGCCGGTCAGGAACTCGGACCGGTTCCGCCACTGGCTGTCCTCGGAATAGGCCGGGGTCACGATGTCGGGGTTGCGGCTGTTCCAGGCGTCTTCGGCCTTGCGAACCTTTTCGATGGCGGTCTGCGTCGTGAACGGGGGCAGGGGAGGGCGCGGCATGGTCAGGGCCTTCAGGCGAGGGTGGCAGCCAGTAGGGCCACGGTCAGAAGGAAGGGAACATAGCTTGCGGGAAATGGGCTGGCGCGGCGTCGCATCGGTCAAATCCTTTGGGTGTACAGATCAGTAAACTGTGCTGATAAGGTGTACAGATCGGTTAATTTTTTCAACCCTTGGGTCAAAAAAAGTTTTTCGTTCTGGCCTTCGTCATGGAAAATAAGACCTAAAAACAGTGTCTTCATCGGTGTGAATTGCGCCTGCGCGGCAAAGGCATTATGTACTGATCTGTACATGAGGGAGCCGAATCATGCGTCCGAACAAACGGGACGAGCTGGTCCGCAAAGCACTGCAGGTGTTTTACCGCGACGGGTTTCACGCCACCGGAATGGACCGGCTGGTGGTCGAAACCGGCGTGTCCAAGACCTCGATGTACAAGCATTTTCGCACCAAGGAGGAACTGATCCTGGCGGTGCTGCGCCTGCGAGACGAGAATTTCCGCAACTGGTTCGTGCGCCGGATCGAGGAACTGGCCGACACCCCCGCCGATCAACTGCTGGCCGCGTTCGATGCGCTGGGCGAATGGTTCCGCGAGGACAATTACCGCGGCTGCATGTTCATCAAGGCGGGGGCCGAATATCAGGATCCCGACCACCCGATCCATGTGCAGGCGGGCGAGCACAAGCGCCTGCTGCTGGAATATTTCAGCGACCTGTGTCGCAAGGCTGGCGCGCGGGACCCGGACAAGCTGGCCTGCCAGCTGCTGCTGCTGAAAGAGGGCGCGATCGTCACCGCCGTGCTGCTTCGCAACGGCGATCCCGCGCGCGACGCCAAGGAGGCGGCTGCCGTCTTGCTGAAAAACGCGCTGGCTTGACCCATGAAAACCCGCTTTATTCCCTGAAGCAGGTAAAAGGGGGGTATATGCAGCAGGCTTCGGATTTTCTGGAAGAATGTCAGGTTCTTGATGACGCACTGACGGGGCTGGGTGCCGCGGACTGGCAGATCGTGACCCAGTTCAAAGACTGGACGATCGACGACGTGTTGGTGCACCTGCATTTCTGGAACCAAATGGCCGACCTGTCACAACGCGACCCGGATGCGTTCCAAGCCCGGGTGCAGCAGGTGATGCCGCGTATCCAGGCCGAGGGATTTCGCGCGACGGAAAACGCTGCAATCACCGAACGAGGACATGATCTGCGCGCCGCATGGTCTGATCTATGCAGCCGAATGGGCCGCGACTGGTCGGGGCTGGACCCCAAGTCGCGGGTCAAATGGGTGGGGCCGGACATGTCGGTGCGGTCCTCGATGACCGCCCGGCAGATGGAGAGCTGGGCGCATGGGCAGGAGGTATTCGACATTCTTGGCCTGACCCGGCCCGAGACCGACCGGATCCGCAACATCGTCGTGCTGGGGGTGAACACCTTTGGTTGGACCTACACGGTACATGGCCGCCCGGTGCCACCGGTGGCACCCTATCTGCGCCTGATCGCGCCGTCGGGGGCGCTGTGGGAATTCGGCGCGCCCGGCGCCGACCTGATCGAAGGGCCTGCCGTCGATTTTGCCCGCGTAGTGACCCAGACCCGAAACGTGGCGGATACCGGCCTGTCGGTGCAGGGGCCGGTCGCGCAGGAGTGGATGGCCATCGCCCAGTGTTTCGCCGGCGCCCCGGAAACGCCGCCGCCGCCCGGTGCCCGGCATCGCGTAGGGCATTGACGCCAAAGGACGTTGCGTAGCAGCGCAAACCGACGCGGCGTCACCCGGATTGGCGGAATCGGCGGCAAAAGCTACCCTTTTCGCCAACAGAATTCCGGAGAACCAATCATGTCGCTTTTTACCTCGACCGCTTCCTGGGTCACTGACGAACACCGCATGTTTGCCGAAATGGCCGGGCGGTTCATGGATGATGAACTGGTGCCCAACATCGAGGCCTGGGCCGAGCAAGGCGTGGTCGACCGTGACTTCTGGCGGAAGGCCGGGGAAACCGGGCTGATGGCCGGGGCCATCCCCGAGGAATTCGGTGGCGTCGGCGGCGGCATGGGTTTTGATGCGGTCACGATCTATGAGCAGACCTCGCGCGGGGATGCGGGCTGGGGCTATGGCATCCAGTCGATCGTGACCCACTACATCACCGCCTATGGCAGCGAGGATCAAAAGAGCAAATGGCTGCCCAAACTGGCCTCGGGCGAGATGGTCGGCGCGCTGGCCATGACCGAACCGGGTACCGGTTCGGACGTGCAGGCGATCCGCACCACAGCCGAAAAGGATGGCAATTCCTACCGGATGAACGGGTCCAAGATCTTCATCACCAACGGCCAGACCGCCGACCTGGTCATCGTGGCTGCCAAGACAGACAAGTCGCTGGGTTCCAAGGGCGTATCTCTGATCGCGGTCGAGACCGAAGGGGCCGAGGGCTTCCGCCGGGGGCGCAACCTAAAGAAACTGGGCATGAAAGCCAATGACACCGCCGAGCTGTTCTTCGAGGACGTGAAGGTGCCGATGACCAACCTGCTGGGTTCCGAAGAAGGTCAGGGTTTCTATCAGCTGATGAAGCAACTGCCGTGGGAACGTCTGACCATCGGCATCATGGCGCTGGGCGCGATCGACTTCGCCATCGCCGAGACGGTCAAATACACTCAAGAGCGCAAGGCGTTCGGCCAGCGGGTGATGGACTTCCAGAACACTCGCTTCAAGCTGGCGGAATGCAAGACCAGGGCCGAGGTGCTGCGCAGCTTCGTCAATGACTGCATCGGCAAGCTGGAGGCCGGTCAGCTAGACGCGGCCACGGCCTCGATGGTGAAATACTGGGGCTCCGAGGTGCAAAACGAGATCATGCACGAATGCCTGCAGCTGTTCGGCGGCTATGGATTCATGATGGAATACCCGATCGCGCGGCTTTACGCGGATGCGCGGGTGCAGATGATCTATGGCGGCACCAACGAGGTGATGAAGGAACTCATCGCCCGCTCGATCGACGTCTGACCGGGCGCTCCCGCCCGTCGTCAACGGCCCTTGCGGGCCGCCTCCTCCGGTTGGGCCCGGCCGCGCCCGAGCGATGCTCGGCCGCGGCGGAGGCGGATCGGCTAAGGCAGCTGCCCCTGCAACCATGCGCGGAACGAGACAAGAGGGGCCGGTTCCGTGCGATTTTGCGGCCAGACAAGATAGTAGTCGCCCAGGCTGACCGGCGGAGCTGCACAGGCCGGAACCAACCGGCCGGCCTCGAGCTCGGCTGAAATCAGGTAGCTGGGCAGCAGTGCTACGCCCAACCCATGGATCGTAGCCTGGATCATGGTCGAAAACTGGTCGAACAGCATGCCTCGAACGCCCTCGACAGGGGTGCCTTGCGCGGCGAACCAGCGTTCCCACGCATCGGGCCGGGTATCCAGATGCAGCAGTGGTGCGTCGGCCAGCCATTCAGCATTCGGGGCTTCGGCTGGCAGCAAGGCTGGGGCGCAGACCGGCAGCACCTCTTCGCACATGATCGGCAGATAGTTCACCCCGGTCCAGTCCCGCTGGCCGAAATGGATGGCCGCGTCGAAGGGTTCGGTGCCGAAGTCGAATGGCTTGAGCCGTGTGCTGAGGTTCATCGTCACTTCGGGGTGGCGTTTCGCGAAATCCTGAAGCCGTGGCGCCAGCCAGTGCATACCGAAGGCGGGCAGGATCGACAGTTGCAAAGAGCCGCCGGAGGGGTTGGCCTTCAGCTTCAGTGAGGCCTGCGCCAGTTGCTGCAGCGCCGCTCGGGCAGTTTCCACGTATTCCTTGCCAGCAGGTGTGAGCTGCAGGCGCATTTGGTCGCGCTGGATCAGTGCGACGCCCAGCTGTTCTTCGACGGCCTTCAACTGGCGACTGACCGCGCTTTGGGTCAACGAGAGTTCATCGGCAGCTGCTGAGGCGCTGCCCAAGCGGTCGACGGCTTCGAGCGCCAAAAGGGAAGAAATGGACGGCAGAAATCGACGCGGCACCAGCATATGACTTTTCCTCATGGCTTGTGGAGGGAATATCACTGGTGGATCCCCCAATCCAATAGCAAAAAGGCGCAGCGGAAGAAAAGTGCAGCGGGGCGAGTATGACCATTCAGAACAGTTCGAGCGGATTTCGGCGGGCAGGGAGACTCGACGGGATCGAATTGTCCGAGATCGTCCAAATCTCGGAACGGGCCGCGCAGCTGCGGGCGCAGGGTGTGGACGTGATTGCGCTCAGCACCGGCGAGCCCGACTTTCTCACGCCGCCGCATGTGGTCGAGGCCGCGCACAAGGCGGCGCTGGAAGGGCAGACCCGATACCCCGCCACCGCCGGAACGCCGGCCCTGCGTGCCGCCATCGCGGAACAGGCCGGGGTCGAGCCGGCGCAGGTCATCGTCTCGACCGGGGCCAAGCAGGTGCTGGCCGGCGCGTTCCTCGCGACGCTCGATTCGGGCGATGAGGTCATCACCACCGCGCCTTTCTGGACCAGCTATGCCGACATGGTGAAACTGGCGGGCGGTGTGCCGGTCGTGCTGGATTGTCCGCGCGAACAGGGCTTCAAGCTGACCCCAGAACAGCTGGAGGCGGCGATCACCCCGCGCACCCGCTGGCTGCTGTTGAACACGCCGTCGAACCCGACCGGGGCGGTTTACACCGAGGCCGAATTGCAGGCGCTGGGCGCGGTGTTGGAGCGGCATCCTCAGGTCTGGGTGATCTCGGACGAGATCTATCAGCACCTCGCCTATGTGCCCTTCACGCCCTTTACCCAGGCGGTTCCGGCGCTGGCAGACCGCACGCTGACGGTGAATGGCGTGTCCAAGGCCTATTCGATGACCGGCTGGCGCATCGGCTGGGGCATCGGCCCCGCGCCGCTGATCAAGGCGATGGCGGCGGTGCAGGGGCAGATCACCTCGGGCGCCTGTTCCATTGCGCAGGCGGCGGCGCTGGCCGCGCTGACCGGCCCGCAGGACCTGTTGGCCGAACGCCGCGAGGCGATGCGTGCGCGCCGCGATCTGGTCGTGGGTGGCCTGAACGCCGCCAGTTTGAACTGCGCGGTGCCCGACGGCGCCTTCTACGTTTTTCCGCAGAATCCCGCTGCGATGCCCTCGGACCCCGAGTTCTGCCAACATCTGCTGGATCAGGCGGGCGTTGCGGTGGTGCCGGGGCGGGCCTTCGGAATGCCGGGGCATTTTCGGCTTTCCTTTGCCTATGACACCGATAGCCTGACCCAAGGCCTGCGGCGGATCACCGACGCCACGGCCCAACTCTGACCTGACCGGGGAACCCAGATGGATCGCGCCCAGATCGTTCACGAAAACTTCCTGACCCGCGTCGCCAACCGCGATCTGCCCGCAGGCGCGCCGCCGCGCCCGGGCCTGACTGCGCCCGAGGCGGTGTCGCTGTTCCGCTCGCAGGTGCTCAGCCGCGCCCTGGACCGCACCAGCCGGGCGATGCAGAAGGCGGGGCAGGGGTTCTATACCATCGGCTCGTCAGGGCACGAAGGCATGGCCGCCGTGGCCCATGCCCTGCGCCCGACCGACATCGCCTTTCTGCACTATCGCGACGCCGCCTTTCAGATCGCCCGGGCCGAGCAGGTGCCCGGCCAGCAGATCGCCTGGGACATGCTGCTGAGCTTTGCCTGCTCCAAAGAGGACCCGACCTCGGGCGGGCGGCACAAGGTGCTAGGCTCCAAGGCGCTGATGATCCCGCCGCAGACCTCGACCATCGCCAGCCACCTTCCCAAGGCGGTGGGCGCGGCCTATAGCCTGGGCGCGGCGCGGCGGCACGATCCCGAACACCGGCAACTGCCCGAGGACGGCATAGCCATGTGTTCCTTTGGCGACGCTTCGGCCAACCACTCCACCGCACAGGGGGCGATCAACACCGCCGGCTGGACCAGCGTGCAATCGATCCCGCTGCCGCTCTTGTTCGTGTGCGAGGACAACGGCATCGGCATCTCGGTCAAGACACCCAAGGGCTGGATTCGGGCGTCGATGGAGCACCGCCCGGGCATCAGGTATTTTCAAGCCAACGGGTTGGACATCTATGAGACCTTCGCGGTGGCGCAGCAGGCGGCCGAATACGTCCGCACCCGGCGCAAACCGGCCTTCCTGCACCTGAAGACCGTCCGGCTGTATGGCCATGCGGGGGCGGATGTGCCCACCACCTATCTCAGCCGCGCCGAGGTCGAGGCCGACGAGGCCAACGACCCGCTGCTGCATTCGGTGCGCCTGCTGGATCAGGCCGGGGCGCTGCCGCCCGATCAGGCGCTGAAGATCTATGAGCAGACTTGCGCCCGCACCGACCGCATCGCGGCGCAGGCCGCCACCCGCCCGCATCTGGCCACCGCCGCCGAGGTCGCGGCCAGCCTGATCCCGCCGAAACGCCCCTGCAAGCCCACCAACGGCCCCCGCGCCGAGGCCCGCGCCGCCGCATTTGGCAGCGACCTGCGCGCGATGGACGACCCGCAGCCGATGGCCCGCCTGATCAACTGGGCGCTGACCGACCTGATGCTGGAACATGGCGAGATCGTCTGCATGGGCGAGGATGTGGGCCGCAAGGGCGGCGTCTATGGCGTGACGCAGAAGCTGCAGGCGCGCTTCGGCCCCGACCGGGTGATCGACACGCTGCTGGATGAACAGTCCATCCTCGGCCTCGCCATCGGCATGGCCCACAACGGCTTTGTCCCGATCCCCGAGATCCAGTTCTTGGCCTATCTGCACAATGCCGAGGACCAGATCCGGGGCGAGGCTGCCACGCTGCCCTTCTTCTCGAACGGGCAGTTCACCAACCCGATGGTCGTGCGGATTGCTGGGCTGGGATACCAGAAGGGCTTTGGCGGGCATTTCCACAACGACAACTCGCTGGCCGTGCTGCGCGATATTCCGGGCGTCATCATCGCCTGCCCCTCGACTGGGGCGGATGCGGCGCGGATGCTGCGCGAATGCGTGCGGCTTGCGCGCGAGGAGCAGCGGGTGGTGGTGTTCCTGGAACCCATAGGGCTCTACCCGATGCGCGACCTGCACGAGGGGCAGGACGGCGCGTGGATGACCCGTTACCCCGTGCCCGGTGAACGGATCGCGCTGGGCGAGGTGGGCGTGCATGGCGATGGCACCGATCTGGCGATCGTGACTTACGGCAACGGCCATTACCTGTCGAAACAGGCGCTGCCCGAACTGGCAGCGGCGGGCCTCAAGACCCGCATCATCGACATGCGCTGGCTGGCGCCGCTGCCGGAACAGGCGCTGCTGGAGGCCACCAGGGGCTGCAAACACGTCCTGATCGTCGATGAATGCCGCCGCACCGGCAGCCAGTCCGAGGCCCTGATGACGCTCTTTGCCGAACAGACCGACTTGCCCACCGCCCGCGTGGTGGCCGAGGATTGCTTCATCGCCACCGGCCCCGCCTATGCCGCGCCGCTGCCCTCGAAGGATGGCATCGTGGCCGCCGCCCTGACCCTGACCGGAGCCGCAAAATGACCCGCACCGCCGTCCTGATCTGCCCCGGCCGGGGCACCTACAACAAGCCCGAGCTGGGCTATCTGCACCGTCACCATTCGAACCGCATGGAACTGTTCCGCGAATTCGACGCCATCCGCGCCGAGACGGGCCAGGAGGCGGTGACCGCGCTGGACGGCGCGCAGCGATTCTCGGTCAGCAAATATTCGCGCGGCGACGTGGCCTCGCCGCTGATCTACGCCGCGGCGCTGGCCGATGCGCAGGCGCTGGCCGAGGATATCGAGGTCGTGGCTGTCACCGGCAATTCGATGGGCTGGTATATCGCGCTGGCCGCTGCTGGCGCGCTGTCGCCGGAAAACGGGTTCCGGGTGGTCAACACCATGGGCGCGCTGATGCAGACCCACCTGATCGGCGGGCAACTGGTCTATCCCTTCACCGGTGACGACTGGCGCGACGACCCGGCCCGAAAGGCCGAGCTCTTGGCCGAGGTGGCGCGCATCGACTCTCTGCCGGAACATGACCTCGCCCTGTCGATCGACCTGGGCGGGATGCTGGTTCTGGCCGGCAATGAGGCCGGGCTCAAGGCGTTCGAGGCCGCGCAGCCCGTGGTGCAGCAACGGTTCCCGATGCGGCTGGCCAATCACGCGGCCTTTCACACGCGCCTGCAGGCCCCCGTGGCGCAGGAGGGTCGCCGACAACTGCCCGCCACGCTGTTCACCCAGCCCGACCTGCCGATGATCGACGGGCGCGGCAAGATCTGGTGGCCGGGGGCAACCGACACGGGCGCGCTGTGGGATTACACGCTGGGCCATCAGGTGACCGAGCCCTACGATTTCACCCGCGCGGTGCAGACCGCCGCCCGTGAATTCGCACCCGATCTGTTCATCGTCACCGGCCCTGGCGCGACATTAGGCGGCGCGGTGGCGCAATCGCTGGTGCTGGCCAACTGGCGCGGCATGTCCGACAAGCAGAGCTTTCAGGCCCTGCAGGCGCAGGACCCGTTCCTGATCGCTTTGGGGCGCGAGGATCAAAGACCTCTTGCCATCGGCTGAGCCCTCGGGAAATCTGCGCGCGCATTCAAGGACATCCCGCCCATGACCACAGACCCGGAAATCAGCCTCTGGACCAAGACCAGCCGCGAGCGGGTGGACGCCCCGCCCCTGGCCGGGTCTGCCACGGTGGACCTTGCCGTGATCGGCGGCGGTTACACGGGCTGTTCGGCGGCGCTGCACGCAGCGCAGGCGGGGGCGTCGGTCTGTCTGCTCGAGGCGCACCAGATCGGCCATGGCGGGTCGGGCCGCAATGTCGGGCTGGCCAATGCCGGGCTGTGGCTGCCCCCGGCCGAGATCCGCGCCCATCTGGGCCGCGAGGCCGGTGACCGGCTGATCGCCCTGCTGGCGCAGGCCCCGGCCGAAGTGTTCCGCCTGATCCGTGACCACGCCATCGATTGCGAGCCGGTGCAGGCCGGAACCCTGCATCTGGCCCATTCGCCCAAGGGCCTGCGCGACCTCCAAACCCGCCGCCAACAGTTGTCAGCCGACGGCGCGCCGGTCGAACTGCTGTCGGCGCAGGAAACCGCCCGCCGCACCGGCAGCGAGGCCTTTCACGGCGCCATCTTCGACCCGCGCGCCGGGACGATCCAGCCTCTGGCCTATGTGCAGGGCCTCGCCCGCGCCGCGCGGCAGGCCGGGGCCGCGATCCACGCCAACAGCCCGGTGCAGACCCTGCGCCATGATGGCGATGTCTGGCATCTGGACACACCGCTGGGTTCTGTGCGCGCCAAGGCGCTGATCCAAGCCACCAACGCCTATCACGCGGGGCTGCCCGACACCCGACAGGACTATGTGCCGGTCTATTACTTTCAATACGCCACCGATCCGCTGCCCGAGGAGATCCGCGCCACCCTGCTGCCGGGGGGCGAGGGGTGCTGGGATACCGGGCTGATCATGACCTCGTTCCGCATGGATCAGGCCGGGCGGCTGGTGATTGGGGCGATGGGTGATCTGGGCCACGCGGGCAGTTTCACCCATCGCGGCTGGATCACGCGGAAACTGGCGCAGATCTTTCCCGCGCTGGCCGGCCAACCGCTGAAGGACGGCTGGCATGGGCGCATCGCCATGACCTCGGACCATATCCCGAAGCTGGTGCAGATCGGGCCAAACGCGCTGTCGGCGCATGGCTATTCCGGGCGCGGGATCGGGCCGGGCACGGTGTTCGGTCGCATGATGGCCGACAGCCTGCTGTCGGGCGACCCCGCCCGCCTGCCGCTGCCGCCGGTGCCTGAGCACAGCGAAAGCTGGACAGGCCTGCGCCGCGCCTTCTTTGAGACCGGCGCGACGCTGACGCATCTGGTCAAGGCAAGGGTCTGACCAATCAGAACGAGCGGGTGATCCCGCCATCCACCCGGATGTTCTGCCCGGTGATATAGCCGCCGCCCTCGGAGGCCAGGAACGCGATGACCGAGGCGATTTCGTCATAGCTGCGCCCGTAGCGGCCCATGGGGATCTTGGCCTTGAACTCCTCCTTTTCCGGCAGGCTGTCGATGAAGCCGGGCAGGACGTTGTTCATGCGGATGTTCTCGGCGGCATATCTGTCGGCGAACAGCTTGGTGAACGCCGCAAGCCCCGCCCGGAACACGCCCGAGGTCGGAAAGACCGGATCGGGCTCGAACGCCGCGAAGGTCGAGATGTTGATGATCGACCCGCCCCCCTGCGTCTGCATGATCGGGGTGACCAGCCTTGTGGGGCGCACGGCGTTCAGGAAATAGACCTCCATCCCCTGATGCCAGTCCTCGTCGGTCAGCTCCAGCACCGGCGCGCGCGGGCCATGCCCGGCCGAGTTTACCAGCACGTCGATCCGCCCCCAATGGGCCATCGCCGCATCCACCAGCCTCTGCAGGTCGTCATTCGACTGGTTCGAGCCGGTTACCCCTACGCCACCCAGCTCGGCCGCCAGCGCCTCGCCCTTGCCGGACGAGGACAGGATGCCAACCTTGAACCCGTCCGCCGCCAGACGCCGCGCCGCATCCGCGCCCATGCCGCTGCCGCCGGCGGTGATCAGAGCCACTTTTTCCGTCATCTTCGTTCTCCGTTTCCATCTGCCGCCAAGATGAAGCGTGGCCCGCCGTTTGACCAATCAGTTCTTCTGCCCTAAGGCTGCAGAAAAACTATTGTGTGAGCGTCATGACTGCTCTTCCTCCGCTGAACGCCCTGCGCGCCTTCGAGGCGTCGGCCCGACACCTGAACTTCAGGCTGGCGGCGCAGGAACTGGGTGTCACCCAAGGGGCGGTGGCGCAGCAGGTCCGGGGCCTCGAGGCGCGGCTGGGCACCCTGTTGTTCGACCGTCTGCCACGCGGCCTGCGCCTGACCGAGGCCGGTCGGCGGTTCCACGCGCCCCTGCGCCGCGCTTTCCGTCTGATCGAAGAGGCGGTCGAAGACCTGTCCGGCCAGCGTCAGATCACCCTGTCGGTCACACCCAGCTTTGCTTCGAAATGGCTGGTGCCGCGGCTGGGCGATTTCACCGCGCACCACCCGGATGTCTCGGTGCAGGTCGATGCGCGCGAGCGGCTGGCCGATTTCCAGACGGACGGGGTGGACATCGCGGTGCGGCAGGGCCGCGCGCCATTTGGCGACGGTCTGGTGGCCGAGCCGCTGTTCCCCACCGAATTCGTCGTCGTCGGCAGCCCTGACCTGGCCGCGCAAGTGACATCGGCGCAGGACCTGCTGGCGCATGTAATGCTGAGCGATTCACACGGCCTGTGGCCCCTGTTTCTGGAACGCGCCGGCGTTCAGGGGCGCCCGAGGATGATGAATTTCAGCCAGACCAGCCTGGCCATCGACGCCGCCGTGGCCGGGCAGGGCTTTGCGCTGGCCAATGCGCCACTGGTCGCGGCCGAGCTGACGGCGGGACGGTTGGTGCAACCGCTGGCGCAGGTGCTGCTGGATGATCTGGGGTTCCATATCGTCACCCCGCGCAAGCCACGGCAGCCGGATCTGGTGGCGCTGATGCGCGACTGGCTGCGGGCTCAGGCCTGAAGCGTGGCGGCAATCGCCGCGATCTGGCCCCGCAGCCAGCGATGGGCGGGATCGTTGGCGAACCGCTGGTGCCAGACCATGTAGATCGACACCGGCTGACAATCGAAGGGCAGGGGCGCACAGTCCAGTGCCGCCAAAGGCCCCTGTTTCATCAGCGCCGTGTCGGTCGAGATCAGGTCGCTGCCCTTCACGAAGGCCGGGATCGCGTTGAAATGCGGCAGCGTCACGGTGGGCGGGCGGATCTGGCTTTGATCCACGCCGCGCATCACCGCCCGCGCGTTGCGCCCGTCGGGAAACCGCACCTCGACATGGTCCGAGGTGCAATAGGCGGCCCAGTCGGCGGGCGGGTCGCGGCGTTCGGCGTCGTAGAACACCATCAGCGGGCTGCTCATCAGCAGCTTTTGAAAGATGTCGGGGCCGTCCGGCGGCAGCGGGGTCAGCATCAGCTGGCACCGGTCGCTGCGCAGCAGTTCAGGGTCGGGCACGCCCGAGGGCATGAACCCCAGCCGCAGCCGCACCTCATCGGCCCGCGCTGCGCGCAGCAAGTGCGGAAAGATCAGCTCGCGCGGCATGTCGTTGGTGGCGATCTGGACGGTGATCTCTTCGGACAGCGGGTCAAAGGGCCGCTCGTCGGTCAGGGCACGCATACCGTCCAGCACCCTCTGCACCGGGTCTTTCAGCGCCAGCGCCCGCTCGGTCGCGCGCAGCCCCTGGCCCGACCGCACGAACAGCGGATCGCCCAGCACCTGCCGCAGCTTGGCCAACGTGTGGCTGATGGCCGATTGCGTGACGCCCAGGCGGTCGGCGGCCTTGGACACTGAGTTTTCCTCGAGGATCGTCAGAAAGGTGCGCAGGACCTTGCCGTCCAGATCCGTGAAATCAATTTTCTTCATACCGTTTATGATCCGCCATGAATGGTATTGCTGTTCATGCCGCGCTAGGGGAAGCTTGGCAACAGGAGGCACGCGATGGGGATCCGCTTTTTCTCGGACAAGAACCGACCCGTTCACATGGGGCCTTTTCCGCTGGAACGGCTGCGGCGACAGGATGCGCTGCCCGATCTGTCGGCGCTAGCGCCCATGCCGGTGCTGAGTTTCGACCGCCCCGAGCAGCCCGACAGCATCGTCAACGCGATGGGCGAGTTTCAGGCGATGCTGGACACCATCCGCGATGGCTTCGTCAATCCGGCCCGGGCTGAGATGCCCGGCGATCCGGTCGAGCGCGCCAACCACCTGAAGGCATTTGGCTATTTCAACGATGCATCGATGATGGGTTGCGGGCCTCTGCCGCCGCAGGCGCTGCTGGACCAGCCCCGGCGCAACCCCGATATCGACCGGCTGGCCCATGCGCTGCAGACCCGGCAGACAAAGACCCTGGCCTCGGGGATCGACGTGATCATGGCCGACCTGCGCGACAGCGTCGCGGCCCAGCCGGGGCCGATCACCGCCCATCTCCATGCCATCGTGTTCCTGTACGAACATCACCGCGACCCCGATCCGGCCGAGCCCGGCGCCGAGTGGATCCTGGATGCGCAGGATCACCGCGCCTGCCTGCTGGCCACCGAAAACGCGGTGGTGATCGCCAACTACATCCGCTTGTTGGGGTATGACGCGCGGGCGCATTCGGTGATGTCCTCGGACGTGGATCTGCCGCGCCTTGCCGCCGCAGCCGGGTTGGTCTGGGCCGAGGATGGAACCGCCGTGGCCCCCTGGCTGGGGCGTCGGTTCGGGCTGGCCGCCGTGACCACCGAGTTGGAAATCGCCCATGATCGACCGCTGGACCCGCGCGACCGGCAGCCGTGGTTCCGCACCCAAGGCCCCGCGTGGTGGCTGGGCGCGGGTTTTGCCAAAAGCGCGCTGAACCGCGACCCTTTCGCCCGCCGCCGCTATGTCGATGGCGCGCACCCGTTCGAGACGCTCAAACGCGTGGACAGCCCGACCACCTATATCGACGAAGCGAACGTGCCCCGCGTGCCCAAACGCGCCGACATGTTTGCGCGGGCGCAGTTCGGCGACATGGGCAAACCGCTGCAGGACGCGGCGAAGGGCGGGCACTACGTCCGAAAATCCGCGCCCAGCTTTGCCCAACGGCGCGCGCTGGGGGCCTTCGTCCTGCTGCAGGACGGCGACAGCGCCGAGGTCGCCAGCCCCACCGATGCCGAGCGCAACGCGGCGAACATCAAGGCGGCCAGCTATTTCCTGAGCGTCGATGCCGTGGGCCTCAGCCGCTGCCCCGAATGGGCGTGGTATTCCCACGACGCCACCGGCGAGGAAATCGTGCCGCCCCACGATCAGGCCGTTAGCATGATCATCGACCAGGGTTATGAGACGATGGAGGGCGCATCCGGCGATGACTGGATCAGCGTCGCCCAGTCGATGCGCGCCTATCTGCGGTTCTCGCTGCTGGGTGGGGTATTGGCCCGTCAGATCCGCAATCTGGGCTACAAGGCCAAGGCGCATACGGTGATGGATGGCGAAGTGCTGCAGCCGCCGCTGCTGTTGCTGTCGGGGCTGGGCGAGGTCAGCCGCATCGGCGAGGTCATTCTGAACCCGTTCCTGGGCCCGCGCCTGAAATCGGGTGTGGTGACCACCGACATGCCCATGACCCACGACAAGCCCATCGACTTTGGCCTGCAGCGGTTCTGCGAAAGCTGCAACAAATGTGCTCGCGAATGCCCCTCGGGGGCGATCACCGCCGGGCCCAAGCTGATGTTCAACGGCTACGAGATCTGGAAATCCGACAGCCAGAAATGCGCCACCTACCGGATCACCACGCCCGGCGGGGCGATGTGCGGGCGCTGCATGAAGACCTGCCCCTGGAACCTGGAAGGGCTGTTCGCCGAACGCCCCTTCCGCTGGGCTGCGATGACCATTCCCGCCGCTGCGCCCGCGCTGGCGAAACTGGACGATGCGCTGGGCAATGGCGGGCTGAACGACACCAAGAAATGGTGGTGGGATCTGGAACTGCAGCCCGACGGCGCCTATCGGCCCACAGCGCACCCGCTGAACCGGCGCGATCTGCAAAAGGATCTTGACCTGAAATACGAGGATCAGACGCTGGCCGTCTATCCCGCCCCCATTGCGCCGCATCCCTGGCCCTATCCCTTTGCGATGGACCGCGAAGCCGGGATTGCCGCCTATCAGGCGATGGTCACGGCCGAGGAGTACAAGACCCGTCTGGCCGCCGGAGACATGTCGGTGGTGCATCGCTACACGATCTCGGGCGATGCGCCGGTGATGCAGCTGGTGCTGTCGAAGGTCGAGAAGATGACGGCAGACGTCACCAAATACGAGTTCTCCACACCAGATAGTACGCCCTTGCCGGATTGGACGGCCGGCGCGCATCTGGATGTGCTGGTGGCGCCGGAATTCCTGCGGCAATACTCGATGTCCGGAGACCCGGCCGACCGCATGACCTATCAGATCGGGGTCCTGCGCGAGGATCAGGGCCGCGGCGGATCGGCCCTGCTGCATCGCATCTTTCACGAGGGGCGCAAGGTGTTCGTGTCAAAGCCGATCAATCATTTCCAACTGGACGAGACCGCCGCCCGCACTCTGCTGATGGGCGGCGGCATTGGGATTACCCCGATGATCGCCTTCGCGCATCGCCTGCACGCGCTGGGCCGCGATTTCGATCTGCATTATTCCGTCCCCTCTCGGGAACAGGCCGGGTATCTGGCCGATCTGGCCGCCGCGCCCTGGGCGGATCGCGTGCATCTGCATGTCTCGGACGAGGGCACCCGCGCCGACCTGGACACGATCCTGGCGGGCTATCGCGACGGCTGGCATGTCTATACATGCGGCCCGGACCGCTACATGGAGGCGGTGATGCAGGCTGCCGAACGTCAGGGCTGGCCCGAGGAGGCCCGGCATCTGGAGTATTTCTCGGTGCCCGAGCAGCCCGATTATGAAAACCACCCGTTCACCCTGCGGCTGGCACGCTCGGGGCGTGACCTTGAGGTGCCCGCCGACAAGGACGCGGCGCAGGTGCTGAACGAGGCCGGCATCCATGTCGACGTGAAATGCGCCGACGGCATCTGTGGCGTCTGCAAATGCGGGCTGATTGCAGGCGAGGTCGAGCATCGCGATTTCGTCCTGTCGCGCAAACAGCGGGAATCGGCGCTGATTCTTTGCCAGAGCCGCGCGGCCGAGCCGGGCGGGGTGGTCGAGATCGACCTCTGACCCCGGTCGGAAAGCGACATTTTCAGGCGAAAAAATAGGTCGCGCGGGCCATGGACGCCGCCGCGCGGCTGCTCTAACGTCGCCCCAAACCCAGTGAACCCTGACCAACAGGCGCGAGGTACAATCATGCAATATCACCGCCCCGCCAGCTTTGCCGAAGCTTCGGATCTGGCTGCCCATGCAACGGGCATCACGCGGTTTCTGGCCGGCGGCACCGACGTTCTGGTGCAACTGCGGTCCGAGATCGTGACCCCCGACACCCTGATCGACATCAAGACCATCGACGGGGTGCGCGACATCACCCGCCACGCCGACGGCAGCTGGACGCTGGGCGTGGCCGTCACCGGCGCCGAGATGAGCGAACATCCCCAACTGGGCCGCGAGTGGCCCGGTGTAGTCGAGGCGATGGACCTGATCGGTTCGACCCAGGTTCAGGGCCGTGCCACGCTGACGGGCAACTTGTGCAACGGCTCGCCCGCAGCCGACTCGGTTCCGGCCATTGTGGCCGCAGGGGTTACGGCGACAGTGACCGGCCCGAACGGCGATCGGGTCGTGGCGGTCGAGGACATCCCGACCGGCCCCGGCAAGACCTCGCTGGCGCAGGGCGAACTGATCTCGGCTCTGCACATCCCGGCGCGGGGCGCGAGTGGCGGCGACGCCTATCTGCGCTTCATTCCGCGCACCGAGATGGACATCGCCGTGGTCGGCGTGGGCGTGAACCTGCGCGTCGATGGTGACACGATCACCGAGGCCCGCGTTGCGCTGGGGGCCGTGGCGCCCACCGTCCTGCTGGTCGAAGACTGCGCCCGGGCGCTGATCGGCACCACGCTGGACGATGCCACGCTGGCGGCGCTGGCCGCCGCCGCCTCGGCGGCCTGCAAACCCATCGACGACAAGCGCGGCACGATCGAATTTCGAACCGAAGTGGCCGGCGTTCTGGCAAAACGCGCCGCGAAAATCGCCTATGCCCGCGCCAAGGGAGAGACCGCATGACCAAGCATCACGTCACCACCACCGTCAACGGCGACACGGTCGAATACCTGTGCGACGCGCGCGAAACCCTACTGGACTGTCTGCGCGACAAGCTGAACCTGACCGGCGCCAAGGAAGGCTGCGGCACCGGCGATTGCGGCGCCTGCTCGGTCACGCTGGACGGGCGGCTCGTCTGTTCCTGCCTGGTGCTGGGGGTTGAGGCCGAGGGCAAGCAGATCGAAACCATCGAAGGCATGGCCCGGGGCGAAACCCTGCACCCGTTGCAGCGCAAGTTCATCGACCATGCCGCGCTGCAATGCGGGGTCTGCACACCGGGCGTTCTGGTCGCCGCCAAGGCGCTGCTGGAAAAGAACCCCGACCCGACCGAGGAAGAGGCCCGCTATTGGCTGGCCGGCAACCTGTGCCGCTGCACGGGTTATGACAAGATCATCCGCGCCGTTCTGGAGACGGCCGCCGAGCTGCGGGAGGCTTCGTAATGGCACTCGACGATCGCAAGTCGCATTTCACCTTCGTGGGCACCCGCCCGAACCGTCCCGACGGTTTGGACAAGGTCACCGGCCGCGCCCGGTTCGGGGCCGACGTGACCGCGCCGGGCATGCTGTTCGGCGCCATCCTGCGCTCGCCCCACGCCCATGCGCGGATCGTCCGGATCGACACCTCGAAGGCCGAGGCGCATCGGGACGTGAAAGCCGTGGTCACCCGCGCCGATTTCGCCGATGTTCCGTTCAAGCCCGGGCTCGAGGGCGAGTTCTGGAACGTTCTGGAAAACGTCATGGCCGGGGAAAAGGCGCTTTATGACGGGCACGCGGTGGCGGCGGTTGCGGCCAGCTCGGCGCTGGCGGCGCGGGATGCGCTCAAGCTGATCGAGGTCGAATACGAGGTGCTGCCTCATGTCACCGACGTGGACAAGGCGATGGCGCCCGACGCTCCGGTGATCCGCGAGGGCGCGGCCGACTATTCGGTGCCCGAGGGGATGCACCCCAACGTCGTGCGCTATCACGAAAGCGGCCACGGCGATGTCGAGGCGGGCTTTGCCGATGCCGATCTGGTGATCGAGGATCACTTCGTCACCGAGGCCACCCACCAAGGCTATATCGAACCGCACGCCTGCCTTGCCTCGCTGGGCGCTGACGGCAAGGGCGAGCTGTGGTGCTGTACCCAGGGCCACTGGATCGTGCAGAAAACCTGCGCGGCATTGCTGGGGATCGAAACCGCGCAGCTGCGCGTAACCGCATCGGAAATCGGCGGCGGGTTCGGCGGCAAGACCACCGTGTTCATCGAACCGGTGGCGCTGGCGCTGTCGCGCAAGGCCAACCGTCCGGTCAAGATCGTGATGTCCCGGTCCGAGGTTCTGCGGGCCACGGGGCCGACCGCCTCGGCCTCGATGGACGTCAAGATCGGCATGAAGAAAGACGGCACCATCACCGCCGCCCAGGGCGTGTTCCGCCTGCAAGGCGGTGCGTTTCCGGGTGCCCCGGGCGATATGACCGCGATGTGCGCCTTTGCGCCCTACAACCTGACCAATGTGCGGCAGGTGGGCTATGACGTCATGTCCAACCGCCCGAAACAGGCCGCCTATCGCGCGCCCGGCGCGCCGATGGGGGCGTTTGCGGTAGAATCGGTCATCGACGAGCTGTGCAAGAAATTGGGCCTCGACCCGGTCGATGTACGCCTGAAGAACGCCGCGCGCGAGGGCACCAAGGCCAGCTATGGCCCCACCTATGACCGGATCGGCCTGGTCGAGACGCTCGAAGCCGCCAAGGGCCACCCGCATTATTCCGCGCCGCTGAAGCCGGGGCAGGGGCGGGGCATCGCCTGCGGGTTCTGGTTCAACCACGGGGGCGAGACCTCGGTGTCGCTGGCCCTGTCCGAGGACGGCTCGGCGCAGCTGATGGTCGGCACGCCCGATATCGGCGGCTCGCGCGCGTCGATGGCGCTGATGGCGGCCGAGGTGCTGGGCATCCCGTACGAGAACATCCGCGTGACCATCGCCGACACCGCCACGCTGGGCTACAACGACGTCAGCCACGGCTCGCGCGTGACCTATGCCAGCGGTCTGGCCACGATCAAGGCGGCGCAGCACGCGGTCGAGAAACTGTGCGAACGCGCGGCGGCCAAATGGGGCATCCCCGTGGACGCGGTGAAATGGGAAAACGGCTGCGCGGTGCCGTCCGGCCCCAACGCAGGCGATTTCGACCCGCTGCCGCTGGCCGAGATCACCGCCGACATGGGGCGCACCGGCGGCCCGATTTCGGGCCATTTCGAGGCGACCCCCGAAGGCGCGGGCGTGTCCTTCGGCACCCATATCGTCGATGCCGAGGTCGATCCCGAAACCGGCAAGACCTCGATCACCCGCTACACGGTCATCCAGGACGCAGGCAAGGCGATCCACCCGGCTTATGTCGAGGGCCAGTTCCAGGGCGGCGCGGCGCAGGGCATCGGCTGGGCGCTGAACGAGGAATACATCTACGGCGAGGATGGCCGGCTGCAGAATCCGGTGTTCCTCGACTACCGTATCCCTGTGGCCAGCGACCTGCCGATGATCGACACGGTGATCGTCGAGGTGCCCAACCCGGGCCACCCGTTCGGCGTGCGTGGCGTGGGTGAAACCGGCATCGTGCCGCCATTGGCAGCCATCGCGAACGCGGTCTCGAACGCGGCGGGCGTGCGGATGCGACAACTGCCGATGTCGCCGCCGCGCATTCTGGCCGCCCTCAAGGGCAATGGTTGAGGTCCATCTCTGGTCCGGTCTCCGGTCGCTGACCGGGGGCCAGGAAGTGGTGCAGGTTCAGGCTGCGACAACCGGCGAGCTGCTGCGCGAACTGGTGCGCCTTCATCCGCAACTGCAGGCGCCGATCGACGCGGGCGTGTCCGTTGCCGTCAATGGCCGGATCATTGCAGCGGGTCTGTCCGAACCCATTCCCGAAGGTGCCGAAGTCTATCTGATGCAGAGGTTGCGGGGCGGGTAGCCCCGTGAAATCGGCGGGGGAGGACCGGAAGCCCCGGTCTTGAATTCGGCGCTTCGGCCTCACCCCTGGTCCTACCGAAGTACCCCCTCGTTAAAAAAACACCATCAAACGGATCGGCAGGATTGATCCGCTATGTATTGCAATATTGGCATTAGTATTGCGGGAAGGTGTCAGATGTGTGTGATTTCCGACCATGTCTGGTTGACGTTGGGGAAGTCGTTGCTGCTGAGAGAATAACTATGACGGGCTAATGTCGACGCCGAAAAACGGTTTGGCAGAAAATCAAAAGACAATATCTTGTTTTCTGAATGCGTGCTCATCGAAAGGAGTACGGATATGAAAAAATTGATAATTCCCGCTTTGACTGGTTCGCTCGCTTTGTCCGCGTGTGCCCAGTCCGCTGACAAAGTTACGGCCGCGTATGTGCCCACGACGCTATACACCGGCGATACGTGCACACAGTTAAGACAAGAGCAAGCCAGAGTAGTCGCCCAGGTAAACCATCTGACAGGCGAACAAGACAAAAAGGCTCAGAACGACGCAGTTGCTATGGGTGTGGGCCTCGTGCTGTTCTGGCCGGCGTTGTTCCTGCTTGCTGCCGATAAAGATGAGAGCGGTCAACTCGCTCAAATGAAAGGCCAGTACGACGCAATATTGGCCGGTGGTGCACGAAAGGGTTGCTGGTCCTAAGAGAACCGTTGTCTAGCACTACCGGCCTCGCCTTAGCGCGGGGCCTTCTTTTCGTTTCCTCAAATACTCATTGCCGAAAAGCTTGGCTCTGAAAGACTGTTTCTGATGCGGATGTGGTCGATTGCGGTGTTGGTGCAAGACAAGACGCAACAGGCATCATCCTCCAATCATGCACGTCTGGCCCTATCTGGGTTCGCGCGGCCATCCATGTTTGGACGGCGCTTGGGTTTCATGCACTTTTTGGGCGATGGTGCTGCTGGAGAGAATTGAACTCTCGACCTCTCCCTTACCAAGGGAGTGCTCTACCTCTGAGCTACAGCAGCGCTGTGGGCGGGTGATTAGACTCAAACGAAACGGGGCGCAAGGGTCTCTGGACGGTTTTTTTCGCCTCCTGTAGAGAAAGATCATGGCAGAGAAAAAATCACCCAAAAAACACGGACAATCCGGATCCGCGCGCGAAGATCGGCTCAAGGCTGCCCTCAAGGCAAACCTGGCGCGGCGCAAGGCGCAGGCCAAGGCGCGCAGCGCACAGGATGACCGGCCGGGACAGCACAAGGACTAAGAGCAGATGGATTCGATTCTGGTAACGGGCAACGGGCCGCTTCACGGCCAAATTCCGATCGCGGGGGCCAAGAATGCCTGTCTGACGCTGATGCCGGCCACGTTGCTCAGCGAAGATCCGCTGACGCTGACCAACGCGCCGCGTCTGAGTGACATCAAGACCATGACCGCGCTGCTGCAGTCGCTGGGGGCCGAGGTGTCGGCCCTGCAGGACGGGCAGGTTCTGGCGATGTCCAGCCATGATCTGACCAGTCACACGGCCGATTACGAGATCGTGCGCAAAATGCGGGCCTCGAACCTTGTTCTGGGGCCGCTATTGGCGCGTTTCGGGCAGGCCGTGGTTTCGCTGCCGGGCGGCTGTGCCATCGGGGCGCGGCCGATGGACCTGCATGTCGAGGGGCTGGAAGCACTGGGTGCCGAAATCGAGTTGAAGGACGGCTACCTGCACGCCAAGGCGCCAGGTGGATTGAAGGGCGCGGTGCATGAAATGCGCTTTGCCTCAGTGGGTGCCACCGAGAACATCGTCATGGCCGCGACGCTGGCCAAGGGCACCACGGTTCTGAAAAACGCCGCACGCGAGCCCGAGATCGTGGATCTGGTTCAATGCCTGCGCAGCATGGGCGCGCAGATTGACGGCGAGGGCACCTCGACCATTGAGATCCAGGGTGTCGACCGCCTGCACGGGGCCACGCACCAGGTGGTCACCGATCGGATCGAGCTGGGTACTTACATGCTGGCCCCCGCCGTTTGCGGCGGTGAGGTCGAACTGCTGGGCGGCCGCCTGTCACTGGTCGAATCCTTCGTCGAGAAGCTGACGGCCGCAGGGGTGGTCGTTGCCGAGACGAAACAGGGCCTGAAGGTCTCTCGCAAGAATGGCCGGGTGCGCGCCGTGGACGTGGTGACCGAGCCGTTCCCCGGCTTTCCCACTGACCTGCAGGCGCAGATGATGGCGCTGATGTGCACGGCCGAGGGAACCTCGGTGTTGGAGGAGCGGATTTTCGAGAACCGCTTCATGCATGCCCCCGAATTGGTGCGCATGGGCGCGCAGATCGAGGTGCATGGCGGCACCGCGACGGTGACGGGGGTCGAGCGCCTGAAAGGCGCGCCGGTGATGGCCACCGATCTGCGGGCCTCGGTCTCGCTGATCCTGGCCGGGTTGGCGGCCGAGGGCGAAACAACCGTCAGCCGAGTCTATCATCTGGACCGCGGATATGAGCATGTGGTCCGCAAGCTGGAAGGCGTGGGCGCGAAAATCGAACGGATCAAGGGCTGATGGCAGACGCAACATTCGAAGATGGGCGCGAGGCGCCGCTGAACCTTGGCGCATTGGATGTCGAGGACCTCAAGGTGATCGCAACGCTGACGCAGGATGCGGTTTTTCCGGTCAGCGAAATGACCTGGCAACCAGCCCGCCGCCGCTTTGCCTTGCTGCTCAACCGGTTCCGGTGGGAGGACAAGGAAGCAGCCGAGCGCCGTGGCCGGGATTTCGAACGCGTGCAGTCGCTGCTGGTATTCGACTCGGTCCTGTCGGTGTCCAGCCAGGGGGTTGATCGATCCGACAAGGACCTGATCCTCTCGGTTCTTGATATCGAGTTCCACCCTTCGGATGATGGCACGGGCGAGGTGCTGCTTGTTCTGGCCGGGGATGGCGCGATCCGTCTGACGGTGGAAGCGGTTGATGCAACGCTCAAGGATGTGACCCGCCCCTATCGTGCGCCTTCGGGCAAGGCGCCTCGGCACCCGGACTGATATGCAGAACAAGCGTGGCATTTCGCAGGCGCTGTCTCCGGGGCAGGCCGGCGTGTCGCTGCGCCGGGCCACCGTGTTCGACGTGTTCGGGTTGAGTCAGGTTCTGGTCCGCTCCGTCACCCGACTGTGTGAGGCCGACCACGGAAATCAACCAGACAAGATCGCGGCATGGACAGCCAACAAGGACCCGCAGTCCGTTCGCAACTGGATCATCTCCAGCACCCAGATCTGGCTGGCCGAGCGGAACGGAAATGTGGCCGCCGTCGGTGGGCTGCGCGCACCGGCCGAGATTTCGCTGCTTTATGTCGATCCGGGCCACGCAGGGCAGGGGGTCGGTGCCGCGTTGCTGTCCCGGCTCGAGGCCGAACTGGCCACATCAGGGGCCCCCGTGGCCCATTTGATGTCCACCCGGACCGCGTTGGGCTTCTATCGCCGGTATGGCTGGGTCGCTGCAGGGGAGCCCGCGGACTGGAACGGTATGCCCCAATTCCCCCTGCGCAAATCGCTGCACCCCCCGGGCTGAGGGTTGAGGCCCGCCCCGGCGGGCGATAAGACCCGTTCAAACGCCCCGGAGTACGCAAATGCCCGTTTTCCTCGACACGACATCCGCCGATTTCGAAACCGGTTTCCAAGCCCTTCTGTCCGCCAAACGCGAAGACAGCCCCGATGTCGACGCCGTCGTGGCGCAGATCATTTCAGATGTGCGGTCGCGTGGCGACGCTGCGGTGATTGAGCTGACGGCGAAATTCGACCGGTTACAGCTGACGCCGGACACGCTGGCCTTCAGCGCCGACGAGGTGACGCAGGCCATCGCAACCGTCAGCGACGATGACCGCGCGGCGCTGGAACTGGCCGCCGCGCGCATCCGCGCCTATCACGAGCGCCAGATGCCGCAGGATCAGGAATGGACCGACGAGGCGGGCGCGACCTTGGGCTGGCGCTGGTCGGCGGTCTCTGCCGCGGGGCTTTACGTGCCAGGCGGGTTGGCCTCCTATCCGTCCTCGGTGCTGATGAATGCCATTCCCGCCAAGGTGGCCGGGGTCGAGCGGCTGGCCATCGTGGTTCCCACGCCGGACGGGCAGGTCAACCCGCTGGTCCTGCTGGCCGCGCGCCTGTCAGGCGTCGACGAGATCTATCGCATCGGCGGCGCGCAGGCGATTGCGGCGCTGGCCTATGGCACGGAAACCATCGCGCCGGTGGACAAGATCACCGGGCCGGGCAACGCCTTTGTCGCGGCGGCCAAGCGGCGGGTGTTCGGCAAGGTCGGCATCGACATGATCGCGGGGCCCTCCGAAATTCTGGTGATCGCGGACAAGGACAACGACCCCGACTGGATCGCGCTGGACCTGCTCAGCCAGGCCGAGCATGACGAAAGCGCCCAATCGATCCTGATCACCGACGACGCCGGTTTCGGCCGCGCGGTGGTCGAGGCGGTGGAAAAACGGCTGGAGTCGCTCGAACGACGCGCGATCGCCGGGGCGAGCTGGCGCGACTATGGTGCTGTAATCACCGTGCGCGACCTGGACGAGGCCGCCACGCTGTCGAACCGCATCGCACCCGAGCATCTGGAACTGTGCGTGGCCGATCCGGCGGCGCTGAGCCGCAAGACTACCCATGCCGGCGCGATCTTTCTGGGCCAGTACACGCCCGAGGCCATCGGCGACTATGTCGGCGGCCCGAACCATGTGCTGCCTACCGCACGCTCGGCCCGGTTTTCGTCGGGGCTCAGCGTGATGGATTTCCTCAAACGCACCACGCTCAGCCATATGACCCCCGAGGCTCTGCGCGCCATCGGCCCGGCGGCCGAGCAGCTGGCGCGGTCGGAAAGCCTGGAGGCGCACGGGCTATCCGTGGGTGCTCGGCTCAAGCGGCTGAACGGTTGACGGCCATCTGACCTTGCGTCCGGCCCGTTTCCCGCGTTGTCCCGCGGGCATAGGTGCGCTAGGTCTGGCCTGACCTGAACGGAAGTCGATGACCATGACCCGCATTTCGCATATCGAACTGGACGATCGAAACCTGCCACCGCCCACGCCCGAGATCGAGCAGGAGCGCAAGGTTGCGATCTATGACCTGCTCGAGGAAAACTCGTTTGCCCTGCCCAAACGTGACGACCGGCTGGTGCCCGACGGCCCCTATCATGTGCAACTGTCGATCCGCGACAAGCGGCTGGTGTTCGACGTCACCACCGAAGACAGCCAGAAAGCCGCCGAGTTCCACCTGTCACTGGGTCCGTTCCGGCAGGTGGTCAAGGACTACTTCCAGATCTGCGAAAGCTATTTCGATGCGGTCAAGACCCTGCCGCCCAGCCAGATCGAAACCATCGATATGGCCCGGCGCGGCATCCACAACGAAGGCAGCCGGGTTCTGCAGGAACGGCTCGAGGGCAAGGCCGAGATCGACACCGACACCGCCCGCCGCCTGTTCACGCTGATCTGCGTGCTTCATTTCGGAGGCTGACGGGTGAAGCCTCTGCCGCATTCGGTCCTGTTCTGCTGCGACCACAACGCGGTGCGCTCGCCCATGGCCGAAGGCATCATGAAGAAATTCTACGGCACGGGCACATATGTGCAGTCGGCCGGGGTACACAACGACCTGGAAATCGACGGGTTCAGCATCGCCGTCTGCCAAGAGATCGACGTGGAACTGTCACGCCACCGGTCGCGGTCGTTCGACGAGATGCAGGAATGGGGGGATGACCTGGGATCATTCGACCTGATCGTGGCCCTGTCGCCTGCCAGCCAGCGCAAAGCGCTGGAGCTGACGCGGGTTTTTCACCTCGATGTCGATTATTGGCCAATAATGGACCCTACCGGACTGGGCGAGACGCGCGAGGAAAAGCTACTCCACTACCGTCAGACCCGCGATCAGATTATCAAACACCTGAAGGATCGCTGGGGGGAACCTACGGAGATCGCATGACCCAGACCGTCCAAGCCTATTTCGATGCCTTCAACGCCGGGGATGTGGCCGGCATGCTGGCCAGCCTGTCCGACGACGTGGCCCATCACGTGAACGAAGGCCAGATCCGCGTAGGCAAAGAGAAATTCGCCGAATTCTGCGCGCATATGAACCGCTGCTACCGCGAGACCCTGACCGACATGGTGATCTTCGAGGCCCAGGGCGGCACCCGCGCGGCCGCCGAATACATCGTCAACGGCACCTATCTGGAAACCGATGCCGGCCTGCCCGCGGCCTCGGGCCAGTCCTACCGCCTGCCCGCCGGGTCGTTCTTTGACCTCAAAGACGGCAAGATCACCCGCGTGACCACCTATTACAATCTTGCTGACTGGGTGAAACAGGTGTCGGGTGGCTGAGGTCACGAAGGTCCGCGCGCTGACGGGGCCGGCGCTCGAGGCGGCGCTGGACGACGTGGCGCGCCTGCGCATTTCGGTGTTCCGCGACTGGCCATATCTCTATGACGGCGATCTGGCCTACGAGCGCGGATACCTGCGATCCTACCGCGACAGCGACCGGGCGATCGTGGTCGTCGCTTTTGACGGCGAAAGGCTTGTGGGGGCCGCGACCGGCGCGCCGCTGGCCGACCATGCCGAGGATTTCGCCGCCGCTTTCGACGGCACCGGGCTGGACCTTTCGCAGATCTTCTATTGCGCCGAATCCGTGCTGCTGCCCGCCTTTCGGGGGCAGGGCGTCGGGCATGCGTTCTTTGACCTGCGGGAAAGCCATGCCCGTGCCTTGGGCTTTGCCAAATGCGCCTTTTGCGGCGTGCAGCGTCCGGACGACCACCCGATGCGGCCGGCCGACTATCGGCCGCTCGACCCGTTCTGGCGCGCGCGGGGCTATGCGCCCTTGCCCGGCGTGATCGCCCGGTTTTCGTGGAAGGATCTGGGCGAGGACTCGGAAACACTCAAACCGTTGCAATTCTGGATCAGGGATTTGTGAACCCGCCGCAACGCGTTGTGTGTGCCCGCTGGCACGCGCGCCGACAGCCGTTCGTCTAGCCGCGAAAATCTTCGAGGATCCGTCGATGGAACGCTCCTCGTGCTCCAGCGCCCAAGGGTCCTGCGACACATTCCCGATCCAGGTTCAATTCCCCCGCGGGCACGATTTGCCGGGCGATTTCGGGCGGTGTCGTTTCGTCAGACGTTCCCGTCCTCCAATCGTGAAAGGCGGAGGAGTATCGAACGACCGCTCCGCTCGCTGGCATGTCAAGCAACCCACCTTCGGCAAAGAACGTCAGTCCGTCTCCCATTTCTTCCCCGATGAGTTTGAGTCTGTCACCCAAGCGATGCTTGAGGATGGCGACAAACACGATCGCGGCGGAGAACGTGAATTTATCGACAAGTACGACGACCCGCTGACTTGCGCTTTGCGCGATTGCGTCGATCAAAGGCATCGTCAGAAGAAAATCACCGCCGGTGTTTCCGCGAACGTCAATCAAAAGCGTTTTGTCAGAGCAAGCGCGCACGCGATCCGCTGCCTCGGCTATGGTTTTGCGCAGCGCATCTTTGCCCGGGTCAAAGAAGCTTGGCAGTTGAGTTGAAAGCCCAAGTGCCTGCCAATCCTCAACCTCCACAAAGCTCTCGGGTTCCCATGCTGGATCGGCTTTGCCGTGCTCGTTTCTCGGGTAGAGTGTCGACGCAGGAACGGTGTTTCCATTTGCTACTTTCAGGTTGGTTGTCTGCCCGTTTTCGTCCTGCACATGATACTCGGTCATACCGTCGTCGGACGAAAATCCCAGCCGTTCCAACGCGTACGGCCAAGCCAGGATAATCGGACCGATGACCCGCTTCCTCTGGCGCGTTCCCGCCAGAAATTTGTCCGCCGCGGCCTCGATTTCGCCTACAGCAGCGCCATTGACTGCCAGTAGTGTGCCTTGTGGGGCGATCACCCCCGATGCCGACCCAAGGACTTGGACGGAACGCCCCACGCTCACGAACCGCAGAGGCAACACCGAGATTGCATCATTCGGGATCAGCCTTGTGTGCCCGTTGTTGGGAAGTGCCAGAAGGCGCATCGCCGACAGCAGAAATGCTTCGACCGAGCCCTCAAGTGCGTATCGTCGACTGTCGCTGACACAGCTGTCTATCGCCACCCTTTCGATCCGCCGAAAGCTGGGGTCGTTTGGCAGGACAGTCTCCAGAATGAGCTTCAGGTCATCGATCAGCGACATGGGTCACAGTGCGCATGGACGATCGGCAATGTCCAGATTGGGTGCGGGTCCGGCGCTCTCCCGGCCCGGACCCTTGCTTTGAAAGGCTAAGCATCGAACCAAAAGTTTCTGTTGGAGCGCACAGCCCGATTGGCCTGTACACCGGGCAACAACGGCTATTTACTTCTTCGCAAGAACAGCATTGGAACGCGCATCATGAAAATCGCCACCGCCGCCTACAATCTCGACTGGCTGGACAGCTGGGCGCAGTACGAAGACAAGCTGGACGCTTGGGTTTCGCAGGCCGCGGGGCAGGGGGCTGAACTGCTGGTGTTTCCCGAGTACGGCGCGATGGAGCTTTCGACGCTGGCCGGGGCCGAGGTTGCGGGGGATCTCGAACGCTCGATCCAGGCGGTATTCGAGCGGATGGAAGATGTACAAATCCTGCATCGGCGACTCTCGGCCGCATACAATGTGTACATTCTGGGTGCGTCCGCCCCGGTTCAGGCCGGCCCAGTTCGCCCGGTGAACCGCGCCGAATTCTACGCCCCCTCAGGCGCGCAGGATCATCAGGACAAGCAGATCATGACCCGGTTCGAGCGCGAAGATTGGGACATCGCACCGGGCGGACCGCTAAAGATCTTCGAGACGGCGCTGGGTCGGATCGGCGTTCTGATATGCTATGACAGCGAGTTTCCCCTGCTGGGCCGTGCCCTGTCAGAGGCCGACGTGATTCTTGTGCCGTCCTGCACCGAGGCCCTGTCGGGCTATTGGCGGGTCCGTATCGGCGCGATGGCGCGTGCATTGGAGAATCAATGCGTTACGGTGATGGCTTCGCTGGTGGGTAACAATGAATGGTCCCAGTCCGTGGACGCAAACACTGGGACCGGAGGCGTTTTCGGCCCGCCGGACAAGGGCTTTCCACAAACCGGCGTGCTGTCGGAAGGCGTGCTCAACCAGCCCGGCTGGACCTACGCAGACGTCGATCTGTCGGCGATCGCCGAAGTTCGGGCGGATGGCCATGTCCTGAACCGATCCCACTGGACCGAGCAGACGCCCCGAGTCGAATCGGTCACAATGTCGCGTCTTTAAGTGATTCCACCCTTGAAATAAGGCCGAAATAGGCTCATTTAAGCGCCACCTGCGGATTCTGCAGGGCAACGCAAAGATGGAGACAACATGGCCAAGGAAGATACGCTCGAATTTCCCGGTGTCGTGAAGGAACTCCTGCCTAATGCGACGTTTCGGGTCGAGCTGGAAAACGGCCATGAGATCATCGCACATACGGCAGGCAAGATGCGCAAAAACCGCATCCGTGTTCTGGCCGGCGACAAGGTTCAGGTCGAGATGACCCCCTATGATCTGACCAAGGGTCGGATCAACTACCGCTTCAAGTAACGCCTGCCGCAATGGCGTTCATTCTAGGATCGGGCAGCCCCAGACGGCTGGACCTGCTGGCTCAGCTTGGCGTGCAGCCCGACGCCATTTCTGCCCCCGACATCGACGAAGACCCCCAAAGGGGCGAGCTTCCGCTGCCGTATTGCGCGCGAATTGCCCGCGAGAAGGTGCATGCCGTGAAGGCGGCCCCGGACGATATCGTCCTGTGCGCCGACACGACGGTTGCGCTGGGTCGACGCATTTTGGGCAAGCCCGAGGATGCGGGACAGGCAGCCGAATTTCTGCATGCCCTTTCAGGACGTCGCCACCGTGTGATCACCTCGGTCGCGGTGCGTCGCGGCGATCGGGTGTTGCAGCGTGACGTGGTCAGCCAGGTCAAGGTCAAGCGTCTTTCGGACGTGGAAATCAACGCCTATCTCGCTACCGACGATTGGCAGGGCAAAGCCGGTGGCTATGCCATCCAAGGGCCCGCGGGCGCCTTCATTCCGTGGATCTCGGGCTCGTTCACCGGTATCGTCGGGCTGCCCTTGTCTGAAACCGCAGGACTGTTGCAAGGTATCGGTTACCCCCTGTATCGCGAGGCATCATGAAAGGTCGAACGATCATTCTGGATCACATTCAAGGCCGCGAAGCCGCGGCCCTGATGGTGGATGGTAAACTGGATGATTTCCTGATCGCTGCCGATGCGCCTGCCCCTGGTACGATCTACCGGGCCCGGGCCGAGCGGGCGATCAAGGGGCAGGGCGGAATGTTCCTGAGCACCCCGGATGGTCCGGCTTTCCTTCGGCAGGTCAAAGGGTTGGCACCGGGCGAGATGCTGCTGGTGCAGGTCACGGGTTATGCCGAACCGGGCAAAGCCCTGCCAGTGACGAACCGCATCCTGTTCAAAAGCCGCTATGCCATCGTCACGCCGGACGCGCCCGGGCTGAACATCTCCCGCTCGATCCGCGATGACGAGGAGCGCGACCGGCTGCTGGTGATTGCCCATGTGCAGATGGACGGCAGCCCCTTCGGTCTGATCCTGCGTTCCGGTTGCCAGGGCGCGGATGCCGATGAGATTTCGGAAGACATCGCCGCCATGCGGGCGCTGGCCGAGCAGGTCGAGAACGACACCGGAGACGCACCGGAAACGCTGTCCGAGGGCGACGGACCGCATGTTCTCGCCTGGCGCGAATGGGTGGAGCCGGCCGAGGTCTCGACCCAGGCGGGCGGGTTCGCGGACCATAGCGTGCTCGAGGCGCTGGATGCTGCCCGCGGCGCATCCCATCCTTTGGCGGGTGGGGCGCATATGTATATCGAACCTACCCGGGCGTTGGTGGCCGTGGATGTGAACACTGGTTCGGATGGCTCGCTGGCTGCGGGAACAAAGGCCAATTTCGCCTGCGCCAAGGAACTGCCGCGCGCCCTTCGCGTGCGCGGGCTGGGCGGGCAGATCACGCTCGACCTTGCGCCGATGCCCAAAAAAGACCGGCGCGGATTCGAATCCGCACTCCGCGCCGCCTTCAGGGCTGACAGCGAAGAAACGATCCTTGTCGGCTGGACGCCGCTGGGGCATTTCGAATTGCAGCGAAAACGCGGCCGTATCCCATTGTCGGAGGTCCTGAGATGAGCTGCCCGATCTGCGGAGAAGATACGGTCAAACAGTTTCGTCCGTTTTGCTCGAAACGCTGCGCCGACATCGATCTGGCCAAGTGGCTGAACGGCTCCTATGCGGTTCCGTCGCAGCGCGAGGATGACCTTGATGATGAGATTCAGGATGCTTTCGAAATCAAGGATCGCCCGCACTGAAAAAATCTGAAAAAGCCTCTGGACACCGCGTTTGGCAAGTCATAGAAGGCCTGCACCCAACGGCAAACGCCGTTCCCGTGCCCGGGTAGCTCAGGGGTAGAGCAGTGGATTGAAAATCCTCGTGTCGGTGGTTCGATTCCGCCCCCGGGCACCACTTCAACCCATTGAGATAAAACAGAAATCTGCCACTTCGAGCGCTGGGCTTTTGTGGTGGGATTAGCCGAATCCCGGCTTGGGGCAACACTGGGGTAACAAATCCGCGTGATGCATCTCGGGGCAACGCACGGGCAGACCTGTCTCGCCGAGACCTGGATCTGCCGTGCAATACCCGGTGCCACCAGAATCGCCCCTCACCGGTTCGCGATGCACTGCCGGATGTAGTCCTCGATCTCGGCCGCGAGGAACCGCGACCCGACAGGGTCCATCCTGAATTTCTTGGGAAAGCCCGGCCGTTCGCGGCACCAGCGGTCGATCGTGGTCCGGTCGCGCCGGAAAATTTCCGCCACTTCTTCGACGGTGAGCAGTTTGAGTTTCGGGTCGATAGCCATTCGTAATCTCGCTTTGCTGTTGTCTGTGGTAACGAAAAATGTCGCGGGGGGCCGGCATGCAATGGTGCGCGCGGGGTTATCCACATAAGAGTTCATCCCGAACTTCCCGGCGGCTGCGGGTCGTGAATCGCGGGTTCGGGCTGGACCGGCTTGGCGTTGTACGGATGAAACCCTTCCAGCACGCCGCGGCACCGCTCCTTCGACAGCTCCCTGTCCTTCAACAGCACCTCTGCGACGAGGGCCAGCTTGTCGCGGTTCTGCCGAAGGATGCCCTCTGCCTGTTCTAGGCACTTGCCGAGAACATCCTGCACCGCCCGGTCGACGGCATCGCCGGGCCGGAGGATGGCCCCGCTGGCCGGGAGGTGGGTCAGCACATCGCCCATACCCCATTCAAAGAGCATTCGGCGGGCGAGGTCGGTTGCGCGGGCAAGGTCCGAATGCGGGCCGTTGCCCGCCCCGCTTGAAGGTTCACCGAAGACCACCTGCTCGGCGGCGTAGCCCGCCAGCAGAGTGGTCAGGCGGGCCTGCGCGGTCTGGCGGGTCTCGATGCGGGGGCGCGGGTATTCGACCGAGCCGCCATCCACGGTGAGCACGGCGCGCTCGGGCAGGCCCAGCCCGCAGGTGGTACCCACGACCATGTGGCCGGCCTCGTGGATTGCCGCGCGCCACAGGAAATCCGCGTCGGGCGGCGGCGCGATGCGACGGGCGGCGGCCTCCAGGTGGCGCTGCTGCAGGGGGTGACCCGCGGCCCGTGCCAGTCCGCGCGCGTCCCGGACAAGTGCTGTGACCTGCGCGCCCGAAAGGCCCAGCAGTTGGTCGGCGAGCGGGGACAGGTTGAGGCCATCCGCATCGTCCCCAAGGGCCAGGCGCACAATCCGGACAAGCGCGGCGTGGTCGGGATTGCCCATCTCGAGCTTCAGGTCGAAGCGGCCGGGCCGGATCACGGCCGGATCCACCATGTCCGGAAAATTGGTCGCGCCGAGGACCACCACGCCGGGCGTGTCGTTGAGCCGCGAGAGATGCTCGAGCAACCCGTTGACCACGCCGACGATGTAATCCGACCGGCGATGCGCCGCGTTGCGATGGGTGAAGGAGTCGAGCTCGTCGAGGAAGAACACCGACGGCACCGAACGGATCGCCGCCTCGACCTTCTCGGACAGGGCGCGCAGCATGTCGCCCTGATGGCCGTGCTTCTGGCAGTCCGAATAGCTGGTCGCCACCAGCGGCCCGCCGATCGACCCGGCCAGAGCCGAGGCCAAGAGCGTCTTGCCATTGCCCGGCGGCCCGAACAGCAGGACCGAGGAACTGACCTCATCCCAGCCCAGTTGTCCGGACATCCAGGCCCGGACATCGGCCACCAGCCGATCGACGGGTTCCTGCACCTCGGCGTTCAGCACCACGTCGGCCAGGGAGATCCCCGAGGGCTGGTGCATCCGCGCGGCGGCGTCGGCCAGGGCATCGGCCACGACCAGCGTCGTGGCATCGCAGTAGGCCCCTTCGATGACGGGTAGTGGCAGCGCGGACAGCGCGCCGTCGGCGGGCAGTCGGTCGCGCAGGGCGTCCTCGGCGACGCGGCCGGTGGCGGAATGGGTGGCGCGCAGGTTCTCGATGCAGATCTCGCGCGACAGCGGCGGCAGGGTGAAGACGCGCCGGCACAGCGCCCGCTCGATGTCCGACATGGAACCGATGTCGGGGACAAAGCAGATGGCCTTGCGGCCCTGACGGACGGAAGAGGCGACGGCATCGCGCCCGTCGACACCCCGCCTGGAGGCGCGGTCCCGGTCGGTCGTGCTCGGGATCGGCGTGTCGATGCCACGCCAGCGGGCACCGCCGGGAGCGTCGAGTTCCGCCAGCCAGCCGAGGATCGAGTCCATCTGCGCCCACATCAGCCGGCGATCCTCCGGGCTGGGTGCGAGGATTACCGTCAGCGCCCGGTCGCGGGTGACGGCGGCCACGTCCTCGGGGCCGTCGAACAAGGCGGCAAAGCGGGCGGCGGCCACCATCGCGTCGATCGGAGGATCGGGCAGGCGGTTGGTATCGCCGGTGCCGTCCGCCGCGGCCCAGGGGTCTCGGCCTTCGGAGATCGCGCGGGCGATGTCGCGATCGCGCATCCCATGCACTGCGGGCGTGGCGCCATATGGCTCCTCCATGCGCAGCTGCGGTGGCAGAGACCGCACGTCGGGGCGGACCGGGCCGGTGCCGGACTCGTCATCAGGGTCGGTGGCCGATTGGAGATCGGCGGTCAGGTCGCGGTGCCACAGCGCGATGCGGCGCAGCAGCGGGCGCAGGAGCGACAGGGCAAACGGAGACAGCGCGCCGGCGGGCGCGGGGCGTGGGGTCTGGGGCATCAGGAGAACTCTGGACAAGATGGAGAATTGGGGGCCGCAGCCGCGCGGCCCCGGATCGGATCAGGCGGCGGCGCTGTCCGGAGACTCGGAGGCGCTGGGGTTCCAACCCGCAGCGACCGCCTCCAGCAGAGTCTGGATGTAGGACCGGGCGTGATGGTAATAGATCTCACTGGTCGCCCGGATCGGGCCCCGGAACAGGTAGGGCGGCACGATCAGGTCGGGGCGATGCGCCTTGATGTGCGCGTGCAGGGCTTTCTCGATGCAGATGGCGCGATGTCCGGACGCGATGGGAATGGCGCGCAGCAGCTTGCCTTGCGTCTGTCCGGGATCCCGCTGCACCTGGCGCAGGCGGAAGCTGGGGTTCGAACTGAACCCCAGCTTGACCACCGGCAGATCGAGCAGGGTGAAGTCGAAGAGGTAGATTTGGCTGGGCTTCGACGCCCAGCTCTCGCCGCAGCCCGAGCAATCGACATCGCCGTTGCGCAAGTTGGCCACCGCCACGTCCTGCCGGTGCCCGCCAGCATGCGCATAGCGGCGATAGCTGGGGTGACGCCGCCGCGCCTTGCCGATCAGCTGCCAGCCCTGCGCCTCTGCCTCGGCGGCGTGGCGGGCTTCGGTGCAGGTCTCGCAACTCAGCCCGTGCCCGCCGGCGGCGGCCCGTTCGACCCGGTGATGCTGGCGGCGGCCAGTGTGACCGCAGGAGAATTCATAGACCCCGTAATGCCGATCGCCTCGCGGGTCCGGCCCGATCAGCCGGGCCCCCACCTTCCGCGCGGCCTCGGCGCGGCGGGCGGCGATGCAGTGCGGGCACTCGGGCGCGTGGTCGCGTACCACATTGATCCGCTTGAGCGTGGGCTGGCCGCAGACATGGCAGCCGAGGACGACATGCAGGCGATCCACGGCGCGGCCGATCAGCGAGAAACCTTTACGCTCGGCGGCGGTGGTCCACTGGGCTTTGACAGGGCCGAGGAAGACGGGACGGAATTCCCCGTCGATGGGGAACGGAAACAGCGTGGTGCTGGTGGGCATGGAAAAAAAACTCCGGACTGAGTCCACCCGGGGGCCCGCAGGGCTGCGGGCGGGTGGAGAGGAAAAGAAAGGGATGAAGACAGGCCGGCGGGGCCTGTCCGGGAAACTCGGACAGGGAAAAGGGTGCAGGCCGGTCGGAAAATCTCAGGCGGCGCGGGGCAGGCCCATGAGAGCCAGATTGCCACGCCAGGCCTCGACGAGGGCCTGCGCCTCCATCAGAAGCGCATGGAGATCGGGCGCGGCTGCCTTCTGCGCCCGGTCCAGATCAAAGAGTTCCCCGGACAACTGGAGCAGTTTGGACTGGGTGGGCAGGCCGTCGTCCACAGCCGGCAGCATCTGCCCGGCAGCGGTCCGCAGGTCGGGATGCGCGGCGCGCATATCCCGGACAGCCCGCAGCCCGGCGCTGGCCAGCGACCAGGCGCTGGCGGCGGTGTCGCCCAGCTCCATGCCCCGGTCCGAGTTCAGATCGGCCCGGGTCTCGAACACCAGCCAGTCCGCGCGCAGGGCGACAAAAAGCTGGTCGAGCGCGGCGCGGAAAGCGAGCTTGTCCGCAGAAATGAGGGCAGTGAGAGGTTCAGCCGCGGGATGCGGCGTGCTAAAGGGCGTGTCAGCCATGATGATCTCCTAGCGATCGTGGTGGTCAGCGTGGGCGATGGAGTTGCCGCTCCGTCGTCCACGTGCTTAATATGATATTACGAAATCAATCTGTCAATAGGTGATATCATGAAATCTCGCGGGCGCCCGAAAGCCGACACCCAACCCGTCATGGTGCGGCTTCACAGCGACCTCATAACCCTGCTCGACGACGCCCGCAGGCGCGAAGAGGACATACCTACCCGACCGGAGATGATCCGACGCATCCTCGATGCATGGACCAGAGGAGAGGTGTATGGGGAAGGGCAAGAGGGATGAGGGCGAAATATCCGCAGGGGTTATATCGTGGGACTGCAGTCGTAGCATGTGGGACAACTGCTGGAGGGCGGCTTTGGGCCGTTCTTACATGAACAACTTAGGCGCGAAGGCAAGGTGTTGACTGGATTAAAGATCGCCGTGAATTTCGCCGCTATTTCGAAGGAATTCTGCCAACTCGCGCGTGAGCTGACCGTCGACGCCCGGTCCCACGGTACATTCCCATACGACGAGGGTCCGCCAACCCAGATCATGCAGTCGCCTAATGGCCTCGGCGTCCCGCCGCACGTTGGCTGCAAACTTTTCCTGCCAGAACAAAACATTTGACTTGGGGGTGGCGGCTTTGGGGCATCCAGCATGCCGATGCCAGAAACAACCGTGGACGAAAATCGCAGTGCGCCACTTCGGCAGCACGATGTCAGGGGATCCCGGAAGCCTCCGGACATTCAGGCGGAACCGGAAACCCTGAGCATGCAAGGCCTTGCGCAGCAGAATTTCGGGTTTCGTGTTGTTGCCGAGGATGCGTGACATCATCCGTGAGCGAGTCTTCCGGTCAACTGTATCGGTCATGTGCTCAACATAAAGCCCACGGTCCGGATTTCGACCTGGAACATCTGTTGAAACCTGGTAGAACCTCCGAAGCAGAGGAAGAACATGCCGGAAGAATTTGCCATCATCGACCTGTTTGCCGGTCCTGGAGGGCTGGGCGAGGGATTTTCTCAGGCTGGGCGCGACCCCGGGGCGCCGATGAAGATCAAGCTGTCGGTCGAGATGGACGACCACGCGATTCAGACGCTCCAACTGCGGGCTTTTCTTCGGTCGTTCGACGAGTTTCCACAAGAATACCATGATGCCCTGAATTACGGTTCGCCGCTGCCCAACTGGGCCGACCTCTACCCGGTCAACTGGAAGCTCGCAAAGGACGAAGCAAGGCAACGTGTTCTGGGAGAGTCCGGGGTCTTCGAAGAACTTGCGGTCGAGCTTGACCGCACCCGCGAAGACTACAATGGCAACACGATCCTGATCGGCGGACCGCCGTGCCAAGCCTATTCATTGGTTGGTCGGGCGCGCAACAAGGGCAAGACTGGATACGTGCCCGAGGACGACCACAGGCATTTCCTGTACCGGGAATATGTACGCATCTTGGACAGGCTTCGCCCGGCGGCGTTCGTCATGGAAAACGTCAAGGGAATGCTGTCCAGCCAAGTGGACGGTGGCGGCATTTTCAGCCGGGTTCTCGATGATCTTGAGGCGGCCGGTGACGGCTATCTTCTGCTGCCTTTGTCCAAACCCGCCCCGTCGGACGGTTCCCGAGCCGCTGCCCGGGATTTCCTGATCAAGGCCGAGGACCATGGCGTTCCGCAGGCGCGGCATCGGGTGATCATTCTCGGGGTTCGGAGCGACCTCGCCAAGAAAATTGAACTCGAAGGACCCATCCTCGGCAGTCCGCAGTCCCCTGTGACGGTGGCTGAAGTTCTGCGCGATCTGCCCCGAGTGAGAAGTGGGTTGAGCCGCGGCGATGATGCTGACGCCTGGCTGGCGGCCGTGCAGGCACAGGCTTCCGCCATTGCGGCCTCGGACGCGGCGCCGCAGGAGGTCCGCAAAATCGCTCGCGCCGTGGCCGGGGCCAACAGATTGCCCCGCCTTCGCTCCAGCAACCGGCGAAAACGCTCCGGTGAATTGCCCGCGCAGCTTGCGGACTGGCTGTTGGACGACCGGCTGGAGGTCGTTCTTCAGCACGAGACCAGAGGGCATATTCCGGACGACCTGGGTCGCTATCTTTTTTCGTCGGCATTTACCCGGGCGTTCGGCAGGTCACCGAAGCTTGCGGAGTTTCCCGAGTTTTTGCAGCCGGCGCACCGAAATCGCGGGTCCGGCGATTTTGCCGACCGCTTCCGGACGCAGCGCTCGGATCGGCCGTCGACAACCGTCACAAGCCACATTTCCAAGGATGGCCACTATTTCATCCACCCCGATACCATGCAGTGCCGGTCGCTTACCGTCCGCGAAGCCGCGCGTCTGCAGACTTTCCCGGACAACTACCTGTTCTGCGGTCCGCGCACCAAGCAGTACCACCAGGTCGGCAATGCAGTTCCTCCCTATCTGGCATTTCAGATCGCAAAGGCTGTGCGGCGGCTGCTGGGCTGACGGCAGACTATTGCGCCGCAGCAACTTCGGATTCTCTGAACCCGTTTTCCTTCAGTTTGTTCAGAACCTCGATTGCGAATTGAGACTGTTTTTCCGTCGGTATTCTCGTCGGCATTTTCGAGCAGACGTCCAACACTCCGTATTCCGATGGCGACAGCAGCTTGTTGGAGCGCCCCCAGGTTTTCGCATCTGCCCAGAACTGCGCACCGAGTTCAAAGACACGGGTCTGTGCCTCGACGCTTTTCGTCAGGTTCTCGTCATCCGACACGTCGTCATCTTCCGACCAGGCCTCTTCCGGCTCGATCAGAATGTCCGCAAACTCCTCCGGGTAGGACAGTTTCCGCTTGCGGAAGGCCTCCCAGCAGGCTTGCTTCTTCGCCCACTCACTCATGTTTCGAATGCCCTCGGGCGGGTTGGTGATCGCCTCCTGCGCCTCGGCGGCCGCCACAAGCAGAGCACCCTCCAGAGCTGCGGGAACGTCCTGCGACCGCCAGACCCGGCTCAGGTCGACCACCAAGTCCCGCTCAGCCGCATCATGTGCGACCTTGGCGATAGCGTAGGTCACGATGTTTGCGCGGTAGCCGCCTTCGTACCAGTCCTGGGTGGAAACCAGCTTTTCCATCTTGCGGAAGATGATTGCCTTGGAAATCAGATGCCGATACCAGGCCTCGTTGATGCGCGCACCGTTCTTGCCCCACGCCTTTTCAATGGTCTTGGCAAAGTCGCCAAAGTTCTTCTGCGCACCCATCGACACGAGGTGCGGTTTGCCGCTCCAAGTGTTCTCGAATTTGGCGAGGTCGGTCTTGGTGAAGAACTGGCGTCGGGGAAACTCGGCGTCCCACTTCTTCCGCTCCGCCGGGGTTTTCTTGCTGCGCTCGTCTGCATACTGCCCCCTCGCCCGTTCGTAGAACCACTTGGTTTCGCGGTACCCGTTGACGCCGGCCGGCGCCAGGATTTTCCGCGAAAGCTCCTCGATCCTGATGTGGAAGGGGTGGTTGGCGAAGAAATCAGCGGCGTTCACCTTGTTCTGGCTGTTGGCGAATTCCGAGATGCGCGGAACGACCGTATCCGAAAGGATCGGTGGAACGACACTCAGTTTCATCTGGACGAAGATGTCCTTCAGACCCTCGCCGGCCAGTTTCCGCGCTGCGTGAATTGACGCCGTCGTCTGGCCGCCATTTACGATCTGAAGATTGTCGGCCCTGGTGATGACCAACCCGTCTTCGGTCCTTGCCAACTCAACGCCCTCGGCAGTTGCGGCCAAGCCGTTGTTGTAGGCCAGGAACATGTGGGGCTCTTCCAGGATGGTCTTTCGGATTCCCTTGTTCACGTTGCCCCGGGCCTGCAGAAAGCTACGGACGTTGGATTCCAGCAGGCGCGCGCCCCACTTTTCGTAGATGGCGGCCAGCTGCGTGCCGGGAATGACCGCGATGTAGCTTTCCAGTGCGGCATCCGACCCGGAGGCTTTCAGAACCGGGATTCCGCCGCCAAAATCCCCGGCGAAGTCGATGGTCAGGTCGGCGCGCGCCTTGCCCTGCTCGACGAAAGCCTGCAGGCGCTTGAGATCCCAGACGTTGTAGGTGACCGGCTTGTCATCGATGGTGCCGGCCGGCATGGCGTCAACCTTGGCCCTGTTGTCCGAGTTCGTTACGAAGATCAGCTTGATCTTCTCGATGCCGTTCCAGCGGGTGCTGATCAGATCGGCCAGACCCGCTCCGAGGCTGGTTTCTTCCAGTTCGTCCCTGAATGCCTCATGGCGCGCGTGACGTAAGAATTCGACCAGTTTGTTGAACTGAGCTTTCAAGTCGGAACCGCGCGTCAAACGAATTTCCTGCGTAATCTGAAAATCGCACAGGATCAGCGACAGAACACCGTCACTGTCGGCGGGATCGCCTCCGTAGCCGCTGACCTGCAGAGAAACGCCGCGTCGACCGCGCCCCTGAAAATAGGAATAGTCGCACTGATCAACTTCGCCTGCCTCGGTCAGGATTTCTCCGACTTTCTCGAAAAAGGCTTCCTGAGTGTACAGGCCCAAAGCATCCGCGTCGCCTTGGATATCCGCGATGAAACTCTGGTGGAATTCTTCTAGATCCGACATTCGTCAACAACTCCGCAATATCTCGTTCAGGTCTTCTGACCGCTCAAAGGTTGCGCAGGCATCCAGACGGATCGCATAGCTGACCTCATCGACGCCCGGCGGCAGAGGTGGCACCAACCTGGGGAAACCTTCTCCGACTTCGAATGTCCGCACCGCACCCAGATGCCAGCGGCGGTCTTCCTCGACGGTTTCGTCCTGATATCCGGTCGCCGCGAGCCTCTGCTCCCAAAGATCCAGTGCGCCAATGTCCGCATCGAACAACTCGGCCGTGCAGCGGACGTGATCGGCCAGGTTTTGGCCCTCGTCTCCCAGCAGGGTGTCGACCTCCTGCACCCTCAGGCAGAACCTCGCGCCTTCGATGTCCGACAATTGCGCTTCGGATGAAATGCGCACCTTGGGGTGGGCGGCGCTGCGCCGTGCCTTGATCTCGAAATACAGTCCCGGAAGTTCGAAATCCTTGGCACTGTCCTCGGGGCCCTTCCAGGCATCCACGGCCTTTAGCGGTCCGATGTGCTGAACCAGCTCTCTGAGGAAGGCGAGCTCGGCAACCAGGCCACGCTGTTCTTCAAGGGAAAGACCACGCCTGCCGCCGCTGCGCAGCAGGTGATGCCAGCGCAGTGTTCGACCGACTGCGCGCGACAGGGCGTGCTGGGGCTCGGTCGCCTGTTCGGCCGCGGCCACGACGTCCCGGCACAACGTCTCGAACAGGTCGATGTGGGCCTTTTCCTGCAAGGTGATGCAATAGGAGTTCCGGCCATCGACGACCCGGTAGAATACCCCGATATGCTTCAGCTTGGGCAGAGGGCGCACCTCGGACATGTCATCTGACATCCGCAGAAGCAGAGCGGGCGCGTTGTCAGGCATGCGCACCCAAAAGAAATCATGACGGCCCTTGCTGTTGACGCGCCGCGCCCCGCTGGGAGGCAGTCCGTTCCATGGTGTCTCAATCATCTTCGAAGGCTCCGTCATCCTCTTCGTCCGACCCATAGATCTCCCGGAACTTCTGGGTATTGATGATGTACTCCACGCGATCACTCGGCTTGGCGGATTGGGGGAAGCTGATGCTCCAGCCGATGACGGGCCGATCCGGGATCCGGTCCAAGTGTGGGAGATCGCTTTCCTTCGGCGGCCGGACCTTGACGACATGGAGCACGAACAGCGGCTTGTCGCGGACCTGTCTGTATATTCTGTCCGGGAATGAGGGCCGGCGGGATTCAGGCTTTCCGTCCTCCTTCAAGCTCTGGAGGTATTCCTCTTCCGCCTGTTTCGCCTTCACCGGGTCGACACCGATCTTTTCCACGCCGCGCGACGCGATACGTGCTCGCTTGCCGCTCATAGAAAGAAGTTGGTCGGCCAGATCCTTGTAGCCGACGCTGCGCTCCTGTGGCCCCACCGACCATCCGGCAAGCTCGAAAGGCTCTGCGTCGTTGGAAACGCTGGTGACCAACACGTCCCATTTCTCCAACTCGTCATGCCTTCGCTCACCGATGTAGGTCCGAATGGGCGCGGTCTGTGTCAGGAACGCCTGTTCGTGGTTGCGCCACCCCAGCAGGAATTCATCGATCAGATTCACTGAGACTTCTCGAAGAAGGAAACCACCGGTCACCTTTTCGGCTGACGACTGGCGGAAGCCTGCGCCGGCAAGATCCTCCAGAAGATTTCGGGCGGCGTCTTCGTTGGCTGAAATATCTGCTGGCTTGGCACTGATCTTGGCTGTCTCCACCCATGCGTTGGACAACCCGATGAGGACATGCTTCTGGCCCGATCCCATCTTGTTGCGCGCAGTCACCAGTAGAGACGCGGGATGACTGCGCACGGCGAGACCGAAATCGGCAGGCGAGGCCTTGGCCTTTTCCATCTTCTTGAGTTCCAGATGCAGCTCCTCACTGGCCTCGGCGATGTGGGCGTACCAGTCAATCGCCTCTGAAGGCATCCAGATCCGACACAGATCCTCGTACCCGCCGCGATAGCCGAACCAACGGCCCATCTGCATCAGGGTGTCGTACATCATGGTGTTGCGCAGGAACCAAGTGACAGTCAGACCTTCGAGCGTAAGCCCCCGAGACAGAGAGAACCCCCCGACTGCGATCACGGTCTGACCAACGGAAGATTCACCCGAATAGTCCAGCCCATTGGAGCGGCTGTTGACCTCGACGACTTTGGCCGATGCCACGGCGTCCAGCATGGCGCCCTGGATCCGGCTCCAATCCGGTTCGGCTTCCGCGTATTCCCTTTGCCAGGTTTTCTGAAGGGCGGCGATCTGAGGGTCGCGTAGTCCGTCCATGCCACGCGATCCGTTGATCCGCAGGGAGTCGAGAATCGCAGCCAAGTACTCGTGCAGACGATTCCGCAACCTGCCCTGAACGTCGGTGAATCGGCTGGCGTTGACGAGCATCGAACAATGAGAAGCTGCTTGACCGCGCAGGTTCCTGATGGTGCGAGCGATCAGAAATGCCCGAACCGCTTCCTTGAGGCTTTCAGGCAGTTCATCCACCGTCTGGTCGATCTTGTGCTTGATCGGCAGGATGTCTTCGTTGTCGCGGATGGTGCGCAGCCAGACGGGATCGCCTTCGTCCGGGATGCCGTCGATGAAGATCTTCTTCGCTCCGAAGTAGTTCGACGGGGCGTCCAGCCCGACGATGAAGTGTTTGGGAAACAGGTCTTCCTTCAGCACGTCGTCGTACTGATCGGGATCTACGAAGATGTTGGCGAAGGGCGTTGCAGTGTACCCGACATAGCAGCTGCGGTGGAACATGTTCAGAAGATCGCGGATCTGACCGTTGATCTTCGTGATCTCTTCCTTGGAGTAATTGGTGTTGATCGAAGCGTTGTCGGCCTCGTCGTCGATCAGCAGCATGGGCTGGTCGATCATCTGGTCGTCACCACGGGCGCTGTTCTCGCGCAGCCAGTCCAGCAGGTTCCTCAACGTATTGTGGTTCTTCTTGATCACAAGCACCACGGGAACCTTGTAGGAGTCGATCTGGCTGGTATTGGTGGACGCGGTGTCCTTCTTGAAGTCGAATAAGGTGTTGGTGAGGCTAACCGGAACCTTGCGGTCGTCGAAAAGCCCGACACCGATGGCCCGGTTTCCCTTCTTGCCTTGGGTTGCAAGGCGCCCCGTGTCGCGGCCGATGAAGCCCTCGTCAATCCGCTCCTGGGTCTGGTTGCGCAGGTTGTTGTGGATCCCGGCGATGACGACGATAAGTCGATACCCTGCGTCGGCAGCCTTGCAGATGAGCCCGGTGTAGTTAGCCGTCTTGCCGCTCTGGACGTGACCAACCACCATGCCCCGGCGATCCCACTTTTCGGCCAGTCCCGGGTTGCCCAAACGACCGAGGATTCGGTCGGTGATCTGGTCCAGACCGGTGATGACGTCCTGCGGAAGACCGTTTTTGTGCAACAGCTTCTTGTAGCGGTCCCAGTAGTACGGATCGATGCTGGCCTTGGCCTCGTCCAACCAAGGGCGAAAACTCTCGTCGTCGACGGTCGCGCCAAGTCCCATGGTGATGCCGAACCGTTCTTCGATGTCGCGGGCAAGCTGTTCCAACGCCTCGGGGGCGGCGTTCACGTTGAGAGCGGCGTTCATTGTCTTGATGAAGCTTCGAAGATCGTCGCCGCTCTTGCGCTCATGCGCCAGAGACTGGGAAACGACGTCATCCAGATGCTTGAGTTGCGCGCTCACGAATTTTCTCCTTGCTCGATTTCTTCAACCAGTTGCCGGACGGAATCCTTGTGATTCACGAATGGCTCGGTGGAACATAGGGTCTTGAGGATGTCAGAACCTGTAATGCCGATCTTCAGGAGCTCCCGAATGGCGGTCTCGGCCATTTCGGCCAGTTCGGCGAAATCCGATTTGTCCGACTCGACGCTTTCGGCACCTCCAAGCATGTCGGCATGCAGCGCGGCGACAGGCAGGCCTGACCCTAGAAGTGTGATGCAGGCCCGGAATCCGTGTCGGAACTCTTCGGGCAAAAGATCCGCAAAGCCTTGGATCGACGGGTGCTCGACGTTTGGTCGGTACACGATCCTGCCGTCCTTCTGGATGCGGTTCCACAGCGGCAGGTTTTCTTCTGACACCAGCTTGCGACCGCGACGTTGATACGTCCGCTTGGAAGTTCCTTGGAGCCTTTCGACAATCCTGCGGAGGCGCTCCCGGACCATGGGCGGCATCTGGGCTGACGCCTTGCGCACGTCGATCTTCCAGTCCGCGTCCATCGTGTTGGGAATGTCGACCCTGACGCGTGACAGTTTTGTCAATTCCGTCTGCCGGGCCAAGCCCAACCAGCTGCCTGCGATGATCAGGCGCTTTTCCCGGTAGATGTAGAACCCCTGCGACCGCAGATGCCCCTCTGGCCCGCCCAACTCCTCCCATTCGGTCCTCGACATCATCTTGTGATGCGGCAGGGTATAGCATTGGGTAACGACCTCGCCCCTGACCAAAGGTAGTACTTCTTCCGGGTCGACCTGCGTTGCCTTGTGGGTCGTGGCAAAAGGGTCGATCGGCGCAAGAAGCCGACCGTTCAGCAGGAGCCTCAACTTGGGTCGGCTTCCCTCCATGTAGCGGTGGAAGCAAAGGCGCAGGTGCCGCTCCGCGCCTGACAGCGCCTTGTTGATTTCGGCGGACCGTTTGGCCGTGTCGTGCCGGAAATTCGTCGAGAGCCGGTCCAGCTTTCGCCAGAGGACTATGGTTCCGGTTTCGGGCAGCCTGTCCACTGCAGGAATACCGTGAAGTTCATCCTCCAGATCAACGTTCCAGACATTCGTTTTCGCGACCTTGTCCAGATCCCAAGTAGCCCCCGACGTACGTCCGTCCCTGCGGGAAATCACGGTAAGCCGGCGGCACTGCGAAAAGCTCGCGCTTTTCAACCCCAGCCCAAAGCGACCAAGATCGTGACCTTCGCGCTCGGCCAGCGGGTTTTTCGAGCCCGGCCGCATGGCTTCGATGAGTTCCGCCTCGGTCATGCCGGACCCATCATCGACGATCGCGATCCAAGGCTCGTCAGTCGTCGTTTCGGCCAGAATTTCGACCCGCCCGGCTCCGGCGGTGATTGAATTGTCGATGATGTCGGCCATGGCCGTTTCCAAGGTATATCCGAAATCCCGCATGCCTTCGATCAGCGATGCGGCATGTGGTGTGGCATCCGCCTGCCTTTTCCCTTTGATTTGCAATTTGCCTTGGACTGATTGCACGGCTTCTTCTCGCTGTCTGTCTTTATCGTTTGAAATCTGCGGTCTTTCTTTGTGTACCGAATTGACACCAGTTCCCGCGGAAGGTGAAGAGGTCATTTCGGTTTCTCTCCTAACGTCGGATCGGGTCACCGCTGTCGCAAAGCTCGCCCGGCGACCGCGCGTTCAGCTGCCTTCGATTGAGAAGATGGTGATGCACGTATGTGAAACTACCTGCCTGAGGTTTGAATGTTCGCCATTTCCTTGCGATCTGGCGCTATATTCCGTGCAGGTTGAGATCAAGAAGCTTTCAAGTTGGGGCGTGGGTGGATGTCTCCGCTGACCACGTGATCCTCGGATCGCTGCAGGCAAATGAAGAGTATTCCGCGATATTCCCAACTATTCCACATGAGCCCGTATTACCCATGCAATTTGACATTTATCTGTTGAAGGACTGCAACTCAGAAAAAAGGAAGCGGATATGAAGAAGCCGAACCACAACGCCGACATCAAGAACCCGAACAAAGGCACCACGGGGCAGAACAAGACCCATGCCACAGCGCAGGGAAATCGCGGCAAGCAGCTGAACCCGAACAACAAACTTGCGGGTTCAAAAAAAGCCGTGATTCACATTGCCGGGGCCGCTTTCCGGCCCCGGCAAACCTAGAAAGTACAATGACTAAGAAACCAAATTCAAAAAAAGACAAGTTTCCTCAAACCAAAGAACTTGTGAATATCGCTTTGAATGCTGGAATGACCCAGAAAGCAATTGCAGACATGTGCCGAACTCAGCAGTCACAGGTGAGCAAATGGAAGTCGGGCGAGCGATTGGCGACCCGTGATCAGGTAAGGGAGTTGGTCAAACTATATGGTGACAAACTCCGCCGTGTTCCCTTCAAACTCTATCAGACAAGAGGCAATCCCGGCGAATTCAAGCAGTTTGCGCGTGTCGAAGGGAAGTTGATCCTGAGAGAGAAGTTCCGCGCGAGATGTGATCGCCAAAGGAATAGTCACGGAAACATCTCCGCACTGCGCATCTCCGTCCATCATCAAAAAGATGAAGACTTTGCTGTTGCGGTCGAGAACACCTGTGCACCTGTCCCTGGTCCGGGTCTGCGCTACCAAGTTCCCACGATGACGGATCGGCATGCATCGTGGTTCTTGAGCGGAACGCATGAGGAGGCGATTAAGGCATGCAACATCGACGAACTGTGGAGTTGGATGTACGGGCTCGGAAGGAGCGAACAAGTCAATGATTTTCCTGGACTGTTCCAGCTTCCATTTCTTGTGGCAGAAGCTCTTTTGAACCACGGGTTCAAGTTGAAAGGTATTGTGGAATTCAAGGTGCCGGAATAGTCTGGCAGTCCACAACCAGACAGCCCGACCGGGCATTCCGGCACCGCCGAACAACTGAAAAGGTGCGTCAGGTTCGTAAGCAGTACTGCACGCCACGCGGTCGAGCCTTTTGCTTTCGCGTCGCGCACGAACCGTTTTGGACCGAACGGGACGACCCGAGCCAAAGCCTAACCCGCGATGGCAGGCTCCTCCCCAAGGGGCAAGGGGTGGGACAGCCGCCAAGCCGCGAGCCTGGCTCGACGCTTGGCGGCACTTATTTCCGCCATGCTGTCGTGTTGGGCAGGTCGATCCTCGTAACCACTCCCGGCACAGTATCCGCCGCTAGAATGCACGCTGTTTCGTTTCAGATTGTGGCCCCAATTACTTGGAGAATGGCCAACTGGTATGTCGAGGATGGTGCTGCTACGAGGGCCGGATCAATTCGTCACCAAGCTGCCTGACGACAAGTTGCACCAAGGGCAACTGCAGTTGGATGAGGCAGTGCTGCGCTGATCAACCTCTCACAGTGTTCCGAGATATCACTGCTTCCAGTTCGGCTTCCAGGTGGATGGGCGCCCTTCCACTGATGAACGGCTGCGGTGCGCGGTTGGGTTTGAGAGGCTCAACAATATCTGGAAGGCGCGGTTCGACGGTGTCTCTGACACTGCATATTCTGTAATCGCACCACTGCAGACAGGTTTTCCACATCTGTCTTCCGGCAGCCTCTGTTGATCGGTTTTTATTCACATAGCTGCTGAGTTGAACGAACGGTCAAGGCCCCTCAAGTGGGCCCAGATTTTGAGCAGAGGAAGCAGCATGTGCGAGAAGCCGGACAAACGCGACGTGCGGTTGAAGGTGAATGTGACGCCAGAAGAACGGGACCTGCTTGATGCAAAGGCAAAAGCCTCGGGTCAGACCCGTTCAGACTTCATGCGTGAAGCCGCCCTTGGTCGCCGCGCAGCCGTCTCACCTGAGAAAATACTCGACAGCATCTGGGTCCTGAACCTGGTCTTGGGCCATATCCAATCCATCGCTGAATTGCCGCCTTCGGACGCGCCCGACTACGCCTTGATCCTCCTGGAGCTGCATCGGATCGAAAGTATGATCCTGATGTTTGCGCCCGTTGGTTTCACCGGGGAGGACGGCTGATGTTGATCGGTTGGTCGAAACACCAGTCCAGTGAAAGTCTGCGCCAGCCAGCCTCATATCTGCTGGATCCGGAAGTTCGAAAGCCTGTCGGGTCAGCGGAAGTCGTTGAAAGGCGCGTACCCGTGCCGGAACTTCCGGTCGGCCATCCCGCGGTGTTTCAGAGCGCTGTCTTTGCGCTTCGCTTCAAGAGGAAATACCGGGTGACGACGCTTTCGTTTCATTGCGAAGACATCGACGTCCACGATTTCAATGAAGGTAATGAAGCCGCCAGGAGACAGGTGTCCGCCGCGATCGATCTGTTCCTCGAGGTCGCCTTTGCAGGAATTCCGGAACCATCCCGGCCGCCGGTCCTCGTCGGAACTCATACGCATCTTGACCGGTTGGAGATCAACGTCGCCATTCCGAGATTTATCAGGACTGCTGAAGGTTCAGTCCGCAGTTTCAACCCGCATCCCCCGAAGCGGGGCAGCGGGTTTCTGTGGGATGCACTGCGCGATGTGCTGAATTTCAGTTTCGGCTGGCGCAGCCCGAATGACGGGACCGCCGCTCAAGAGCTCCGGGGGCCTGACTGGGTTGAGAAGCGTCTTGCCGCCGCTGAGCGGCATGGAACGACCTTCGATCCTGCGAAGGACCCGAAGCCTTTCTTGCTGCAGGCTGCGAGGGTCATCGCGGCACACCATGCCGCGGATGCTTCGAACCCATACGGCAAGCCGTTTCCGGAGATCGTGGCGGACCTTGGATTCCGCATCGAGCACCGGAACAGGTTCTCGATGAGGCTGGTCCACCCCGATGATCCTCATCCTCTGCTTGTGCGTGGCCGGCGCCCCCTGAGCCACGGCGATATCGCGCCGGATCCCACCGAGGCGTTGGAGAGGTTGCGGCGTTACTGGACGCGGCGGGCGCAACAGAATTCGAAACGGTTCTCACAGGGAACATGGAGCGAACCTCAGCCGGACTGGGCGTCGCGGCTGGAAGCGCCCGAGGTCAGGATTCCGCCCTGCCATCCTGATTTCGCAGGCCCAAGCAGTGCTGTGCCCTCGCCGGGGATGCCCCTGCGGGTGAAGCTTCAGGTCTACCTCTCGGCCATGGCCAAGGCGCTCGGCGTCATGATGGCCGAAGCTCGAATCCTGCAGTACTTGTCGGCCGTCCCCGTGGCCCCCTTCAACTCACTGGCAAATAGATTGGAGAAACTGAATGCCGAATACGACCAAACCCGCCTCGATGGAGGCCCTGATGGAAGAACTGTGCGATCTGCTCCGCCAGGTTCTCGGCCGCGGCGCGGACGCTCAGAGTTCGGCGCGGATCAACGAACTTCTTTCCGAGATCGGGCGGATCAGGGTCGCGATGGAGCGGCAGACCGAAAACCTGGAGGCGATTCGTCCGGGGCTTTCCGCTTTCGAGGCCATGAGCACCCGGCTGGAAAACGTGGAGAAGAACCAGCAGCAGATGCTGTCAGCTGTCGAGTGGATCTGTCGGACCTTGGGACATCCGGCCTTTCACGAGGACGACTGATCGGCCTGATCGTGCGTGCTGCCCGGGGAGTTTTTCCCGGGAAGCTAGCTGCACTGGCAATGGATCAGGAGCGCAGGCTGCAAATCCGCATCGCCGATGTCATGATCCAATTTTGTCCGGATGGAACCGTGAGAGGCGTCGGTGATCCGGAGAGGGTCGGCGCGCTGGTTGACGCTTTAGCGGAGTATATTCCCATCCGCTCCGGAGAGGCGACTGCTCAAGTCAGTACGGATCAGCCAAGTCTGTGAGCGTTTTCGCAGCCTTTTCGTCTTGCCCGATTTGCTTTCCGGGAGGCAAATCTGCGAGGATCAGGTCTTCAGCGCGCGAGGCACCACCAGGACAGCGTTCAGGACCGTTGCCGCCTCTCTATATCGCGTCTCCAAGGTTGATGCCGGAGATGATCCTTGGCAAGAGTTGCACAGCCGCGTAGAGCGGCCCCAGGGGCTTTTCTTCCCGGCGATAGGTACCAGTGTTCACGTCGATCTGCTTGTGTCCGAGAAGATCGCGGCGATCAATGTCGCTGACAAGCAAGGTCAGGCCGTCTTTGCCGCGGGCGTTGATCAAGGTGTCATTGACGTAGTGGCGCAGGCTCTTGGTGCTGTATCTCAAGGGGTTGCCGTCAAGGCTGCGTGAAAGACACTCGCGCATAACATGATCGAGATTGTCACCGAACTTCGGATCGTAAGGTGGCGGCGGTGCATGCGGATCGAGGCATGCATCACGGATTTTTGCTGGAACCGCCGCCGGAAACAAAACAAATTGCTGTTTCGATTTGATTGTCGCAACGAACTCCAGAAAGCCCAATTCGATCAATTCCGGATGATTCGGGATCCGACGTTTGCTGTGCTTGTTCTTGAGACCGCGCAGGTGGTTGGCGCGAATGTAGATGTAAGGAATTCCATCTTCTTCAAGGACATCGGTGACCAAGAGACCTGCGATCTCAGCACGACGTGCTCCGCTATGTGCGAGCAGCAAATTGATCCAGTAATGATGATCCTTGAACAGCTTGGTCCCAGGTTTGTGCCGGTCCCGGAAATTCTTGCACCCTGTCCAAAGTGGGTGGGCAAAGAGCCGCCGGACGTCGGGAACAGTGAAGACTGCGGTCTTTTCCGCGTCGGTTCGATCGTCCTCCGGAACCAGGTTTGCGACCTTTGGTGTTCCGAATACCGGGGTTCCTTCGTATTCGGCATGCTCTACGACCGATTTGATCGTCGTGAGGTGTCGCTCGATGGTTCCGGCCTCGAGCCCGATCTTGTCGTCGGGAATGGTCTTGGCGTCGTCAAGAAGTTCTTTGAAGGTCAAAGCCCGCTGGCGTGGAGATTTCCAATAGTGTTTCGGCATCATTTTCGCCATTGCGTTGGCAAAGATTTCCAGGTGATGGGGCCGGATATCGGTCACCAGCTGAATCCCAGTGATGTAAACGAATAGCGTGACGGATTTGAGGTGCTGGTTCTTGGTCTCAGCATTGCACTTCTTTTTTCGTGTCATCCGAACTGCGACACCGAACAGGTCATTCCCGTAGACACGTTCGACCCTCGCGTCTTTGGCTTCGCCCGAAAACAGCGCTTCCTCCTGTTGCTGGAGCGCCTGATCGCGTTGTTGCGCAATCGAATCTGCCGTGATGCGACCTTTGATCAACGAAACGCCGGGCGTGAGCACGGGGGCCGCTAGTTGGCGTGGTTCCGCTTGGCGCGAGCCCGACGTGCCAGGCACAACCGATGGCTCCTCCGTGGATTGGGTCGTGCCGCTGTTGCCAAGGGCATCTTCGGCCGGTGTCGGGTGAGTGGGCCTGTCGGTTCCATCGACCAAAGACTGCAGCATAGCTGCAGCTGCGCTGCGGGCGGCCGCGCTGGAATGAAGTGGCTTGGTTTGCACGGCGTCATACGCTGCCATGCGGGCTTCCACTGCGGCCCAGCGAAGGCGCAGCTTTTCGTGCTGTGAAAGATGTTCGGGGCGCTTCAATTGAGCCGCGCGTTCTTGAACGCTCTGATTGAACGCCGGTGAAATGAATTCCTTGAACTTGGTTGCTTGGATACGCGCTGCAATCGCACGTTCTTCGACCGGAAGCTGTAGCAGTCGTTCCGTCGGCATCTCCTCACGCAGCCCGTCCTCGACAAGACTGCGAAGAACAAACGCTTCGAGGCGATGGTGGCGCGCGCGTTCCGCCGTCAGGGATCCATCCATTCGCTCGATCATCCGCGCATTTCGCAACTCGTCCAGATAGGCGCGGAGTTCGGCCTTGAAGAAAGCAGGAACATCGACTTCTGGCAGCGTGAGATGTGCTTTGTTCTCGAGCATTCGATCCATGTGTGCGGTCAGTTGCACACAGGATCTATGCGCCGAGTTTCGATCCGTCGTCCCCAATGACACCATTACCGGCGGCAAACATGTGGATAACTTGGGAACCCGCCGGCGAAAGAAATAAATCCCGGGGCGTCGCGTCAGGTAAAGAGTGCTGTGCATCGTGACCTCGATTCTCGGTCACTGCCAAGAACGCCGTCAGATCCGTCATCGGGCCGGTTTGCAGGAGGCTGTGCAACCTCGTGTGTAACCAGCTGTGTAACCAAGCCCTCAGTCCAACTGAGCGAATTGGTTCAGATGCCTGCTTTTAAACGATTTTTCCGAGAAGATGGCTGGGGTGGTAGGATTCGAACCTACGATACACGGTACCAAAAACCGCTGCCTTACCACTTGGCTACACCCCAACGGTGAGCGGCTATCTACGATTGTTGGTGACGGTGTTCAAGTGCTTTCCCGCAAAAAATCGAGACCCGTGAATTTTTTTTGCGGGCGATCTATTTGGTCTCCAACAGCACCGCTCCGGTTCGGTTTCCGGCCTCGACCGCGCGGTGTGCGGCGGCGCAGTCTTCCATCGAATAGACCTTTTGGATCGGGCAGTTCAGCGCGCCGTCGGTCAGCGCGTGGTGGAGGTTCGCGATGGCCTCGTCGCGCAGATCGGCCGGCAGCAAATACACCAAAACCATTTCCAACGTCACCGATTTGAACATGAGCGGGTAGAACGGAAGCGTCGGCGTCATATTTTGCGCCGAGCCATACGCATTGATTCTGCCGCTTTCGGCGATAACTGCAACGTTGGTTTCGACGTTTTGGCCAAACTCCACATCGACGATGCGATCGACCGGAAGCCCTTGATTGGCGTCCAGGATCTGTGCGGGCAAATCGGTCGCCGTGTAATCCAGCACCGCATCAGCTCCGGCCTTTGTCACACGTTCGAAGTTGCGTGGACTGGCTGTAGCCAGCACCTTTGCTCCGCCCCATTTGGCCAACTGGACGGCAAGGAATCCGACCGTTCCTGCACCGCCGTGAACAAGCAGGGTTTTACCCGATACCGGGCCTCCGGAAAACACGGTGTGGCTGGCGGTCAGGCCGGGAATGCCGAGGACGGCACCGGTTTGCAGCGCGACCGTGTCGGGCATGTGAACAGCCTGTTCCGAGGGCAGGGTGATTTGGGTTGCGGCCGTCCCGAACGCACGACCCCACTGGCCGTTCCAGATCCAGACCCTTTGACCCACCCGCGAGTCCGGAACCCCAGGCCCGACAGCCGAGATGACACCTGATCCGTCGCTGTGCGGCACAATCACCGGGAAAGGCGGCTTGGTGATCCCGGGCCGTGCCCCCGCACGTGCCTTCACGTCCGAAGGGTTCACTCCGGAATAGGCCAGTGCAACGGTCACTTCGCCCGGGCCCGGGGGTGTGTCCGGTAGTTCTTGAATGGACAGAACATCGGCGGCGGGTCCAAATGTCTGGTAGGTGACGGCTTTCATGGCGGCTCCGGTTTGTCGCGTCGTGACGTTCACCCTATCGTCGCGGGCCAGGAATGCTAGCCTGTCAAAAAACCATGGGAGATCAGACGATGAAGGCGTTGCGCACACCGGACGAACGGTTCCAAAATCTGCCCGACTATGATTTCGCACCCAACTACCTTGAGGTGGATGATACTGAAGGCGGCGCGTTGCGGGTCCACTATCTGGACGAGGGGCCGCGCGCGGCAGCTCCAGTACTGATGATGCACGGCGAGCCCAGTTGGTCTTATCTGTACCGTCACATGATCCCGCCAGTCGCTGCCGCGGGTCACCGGGTCATCGCTCCGGACCTTGTGGGTTTCGGCAGATCCGACAAACCCGTCGACCGCGACGACTATACCTATGCACGGCATGTCTTCTGGATGGGTGAGGTTCTGCGTCAACTCGATCTGCGGGACATCACCCTGGTCTGTCAGGACTGGGGCGGATTGATCGGGTTGCGCCTGTGGGCCGAGATGCCAGACAGGTTCGCCCGGGTCGTTGTTGCCAACACGGCCTTGCCAACCGGGGACCAGCCCTTGGGCGAGGCGTTTGCCGCCTGGCGACAGTTCAGCCAGGAGGTGCCGGATTTCCGCGCCGGCCGCATCGTCTACGGCGGAACGGTTTCAAAGCTGACCGAGGCCGAGGTCGCTTCCTATGACGCGCCGTTCCCTGACGATCGTTACAAGGCGGGGGCGCGACAATTTCCGATGCTGGTGCCTGACCGCCCCGACGACCCCGAGTCTGAACCGAACCGACAGGCTTGGAACGTTATCCGCGGTCTGCAAACCCCTGTCCTGACGGCTTTTGGTGCTGAGGACAGGATTATGGCCGGGGTGGATGGGGTTTTTCAGAAACTTTGTCCCGGTGCGGCGGGACAGAACCATGTTGTGCTGCCGAAAGCCGGTCACTTCCTTCAGGAGGACGTGCCTCTGGAACTTGCGGAAACGGTTCTGGCCTTCATCCGCGAGACGGCCTGAGCAGCGGTCTCATTCTCGGATTTCGTCGGGCTCCACGCCCCAAAGATTGCTTTTGAGGGTCCAGCCGCGATAGCCACCGGCCGAAATGCGGCACCAATCCACCGTGCAGGTGCCCAAGCGGGCCACGACGCCTGTTTCGAAATGAGCGTTGACCGGGGATTTGGGGTCGGGGCTGGCATAGACCGGCAGCATGTCCGATTCAATCAGAACCGTGCGGACACCTGACAACAGTGCGTAGTGGACCCATCCGCCGGCCCCGTCGCGATCCTGAACCTTGCGCCAGTTGCCGTATTCGGCCGTCACCTGTAGTGGCATGCCGCGTCGCTTGAACACCCAGTCGACACGATGAGTCAGCGAAGGGCCGCGGCGAACGTTCGCCTCGGCCGCCTTCATCGACACGTAGCGCGGCAAAGGCAGATTCGTCACCTGCCCACGTTTTTCCTGAGCGTGCGCGATTGCGCCTGTCAGGAACAGAAGCGTTGTTAGAAATGCCAGAACTGGGCGTTTCGCCCTCAAGAAAGCACTCACTGCCTGCCCGCTGATTTGCCTGTCTGCCGTGTTTCAAAAAAGGTTGGAGCGATGCCCATGGGGTTCTTGTGCCCCGACTGATCCTGCGCCACGATGCCATGACGCGCATCGGAATGCAAAGCGGTAGGAGGGCTGAAGTGCCAAGAGAACGTCTGAGTGTTGTTGTAACGCGACGGTTGCCCGAAGTGGTCGAGACACGTCTGAGCGAGTTGTTCGACGTCCGTTTGCGGGACACCGACACACCGATGACGCGCGACGAGTTGGTCGAGGCGGTCAAACAGGCCGATGTGCTGGTTCCGACGATCACGGACACGATCGACGCTGGTGTTTTGGGCCAAGCCGGAGAGCGGCTGAGGCTGATTGCGAATTATGGCGCCGGTGTCGACCATATCGATGTCGCGACGGCCCGTCAGCGCGGCATCCTGGTCTCGAACACGCCGGGTGTTCTGACCGACGATACCGCCGACATGACGATGGCGCTGATCCTTGCCGTAACCCGCCGGATTCCCGAGGGTCTGTCGGTTATGCAAAAGGGGGACTGGACCGGCTGGGCGCCGACGGCATTCCTTGGCGGGCGGATAGGAGGCCGGCGTCTGGGCATTCTGGGTATGGGGCGGATCGGACAGGCCGTCGCGCGCCGCGCCCGGGCCTTCGGAATGCAGGTCCACTACCACAACCGTCGCCGATTGCGTCCCGAAATAGAACAGGATCTTGAGGCGACCTATTGGGAAAGCCTCGATCAGATGGTGGCGCGTATGGACGTGATCTCGATCAACTGCCCATCAACGCCGTCGTCATTTCATCTGATGAACGCGCGACGTCTTAAGCTGATGAAGCCGACGGCGGTCATCGTGAACACGTCGCGGGGCGAGGTGTTGGACGAAAACGCGTTGACCCGGATGATCCGGGCGGGCGAGATCGCCGGGGCCGGGCTGGACGTCTACGAGCACGGCACCGACGTGAACCCTCGACTTCGGCAGCTGCCGAATGTCGTGCTGCTGCCGCATATGGGGTCGGCGACGCTCGAGGGGCGCATCGAGATGGGCGAAAAGGTCATCATCAATATCAAGACGTTTGAAGACGGGCATCGGCCGCCTGATCAGGTCGTTCCCGCGATGTTGTAAGAAAACGCCAAGGCATATGGGCTCCTGCTGTTTGCAAGGCAGAGCTTTGCCGTCTTTGGCGGTCGTCCCCGCACATGGTTGCGGGGCAGTACGGTGCCGTGCACTGTCAGAATCAGTATTTGGATAAGGAGGTTTATTATGTGCTCCAATTGGTTCCCTACTGTTGTGGCCTGCGCGCTGACCCTGGCGAGCCCAGTGTTTGCCCAGCAAACCGCCGATGAGGTCGCGCCCGAGGGTGCATCCGACGGCCAGGTTCAGGCCTTGACCGACGAGGTGATCGCCGCGCTGAAGGCCAAGGCCGACGGTGTGCCCGTCAAAGCTAAAACCTGGATGGTTGCGGCGGCCAACCCGCTGGCCGTCGAGGCGGGTGCCAAGATTCTGGCTGCCGGTGGAACGGCAGCGGATGCAATGGTCGCCGTTCAGGTTGTCTTGGGCCTGGTCGAACCGCAGTCCTCGGGTTTGGGTGGGGGTGCCTTTCTGGTCTGGTACGACGCGGCCAGCGGACGCCTGACCACCTTGGATGGGCGAGAAACCGCGCCGAGAGAGGCAAGCCCGACCCTGTTTCAGGACAAAAACGGCGAGCCGCTCAAATTTTTCGACGCGGTTGTTGGTGGGCTTTCGGTCGGGACACCCGGCACGCCTGCATTGTTGGAGGAAGCCCATCGGCGCTGGGGCCGCAGCCCCTGGCCCGGTCTGTTCGAGGATGGTATCCGACTGGCCGACGAAGGGTTTGTCGTTTCGCCGCGGCTGGCGGGCTTGATTCAGGCCGACGCTGAACGTCTGGCACGCTTCCCTGACACGGCCAACTACTTCCTGCCGGACGGCGAGCCGCTGGCGCAGGGTCAGCGCCTCACCAACCCAGACTATGCCGAGACTCTGCGCGTTCTGGCATCCGAAGGGTCTGCGGGCTTTTATGGAGGAGAGATCGCGGCGGACATCGTGCGGACTGTCCGAAACGCTCCGGGTAACCCGGGGGTTCTGTCCGGAGTTGATCTGGCTTTGTATCAAGTGATCGAGCGCGAGCCGATCTGTGCCACCTATCGCAGCTATGAGGTCTGCGGGATGGGTCCGCCGTCCTCGGGCGCACTGACGGTTGGACAGATCCTTGGTATGCTCGACAACTACGATTTGGCGGCGATGGGTCCCGAAAGCGCCGAAGCGTGGCGGCTGATCGGCGATGCCTCGCGCCTGGCCTTCGCGGATCGCGGTCGCTACATGGCCGACAGTGATTTCATTCCGATGCCGACGCAGGGCCTGATCGATCCGCCTTATCTGGCCGAGCGTGCCGCGTTGCTGAATGACGCTGGGGCATTAACCGAGGTTGCGCCGGGAAATCCTGAGTTTGACCACGCGCTGAACTGGGCCGACGATGCTTCGATCGAACTGCCGTCGACGTCCCATATTTCGATCGTGGACGCCTATGGAAACGTGCTTTCGATGACCACGACAATCGAGAACGGTTTTGGTTCGCGTCTGATGACCAACGGCTTTCTGCTGAACAACGAACTGACCGACTTTTCCTTCCGGACCCACAGGGACGGGGTTCCGATTGCCAACCGGATCGAACCGGGCAAACGCCCCCGTTCCTCAATGAGTCCGACGATTGTCATGCAGGACGGGTTTCCGATTCTGGCGATCGGGTCTCCGGGTGGCAGCCGGATCATCGGTTATGTCGCAAAGTCTATCATTGCCTGGGCGGACTGGGGTATGGACGTCCAGCAGGCGGTCGCCCTTCCTCATCTGGTGAACCGTTTCGGGACCTATGATGTCGAGGTCGGCACAAGCGCCGAAGTCTTTGCGGACATGTTGGGCGAGCTGGGCTTTGAAGTGAACGCGCGGGATCTGACCTCGGGCCTTCATGCCATCGAAATCCGCGACGGTCTGCACGGCGGAGCCGATCCCCGTCGAGAAGGGATCGCACTGGGCGAGTGATCACGTCGGAGCGTATGGGTATTGCTCCTGTGGCGTGGGCCTTCTAGTCATTGTCTGGGCCTGCGCCACTGCGCCAAGGGAGGGTTGCCATGGTTGAAGCGACAGCATTGTTCCGCAATGCGGCGGGGATCGACACCGCCATCAGCATTCTGAAACAGCGGTTCGGGGACCGGTTGCAGACCGGCGCTTCGGTCCGCGAGCAGCACGGGCACACCACGACCTGGATTGAAAACCAAAGCCCGGACGCGGTGGTCTTTCCCAATTCGACCGAAGAGGTCTCGGACATCGTCAAGACCTGTGCGGCGCACAAGGTTCCCGTGATCCCTTTCGGCACCGGAACGTCGCTGGAAGGCCACGTGAACGCGCCGGCCGGCGGCGTTTGCATCGATCTTGGCCAGATGAACCGGGTCTTGGCCGTGAACGAAGGTGATCTGGATTGCGTCGTGCAGCCTGGGGTCACCCGCGAGGACTTGAATACCCATCTGCGCGACAAGGGCCTGTTCTTTCCGATCGATCCCGGTGCCAATGCCTCATTGGGCGGGATGGCGGCGACCCGGGCGTCGGGTACCAATGCGGTTCGCTATGGAACGATGAAGGACAATGTCCTGAGCCTCGAGGCGGTTATGCCTGATGGCAAAATCATCCGTACCGGTCACCGGGCCAAAAAATCTTCGGCCGGCTACGATCTCACCCGCTTGCTTGTCGGTGCCGAGGGCACGCTGGGCATCATCACGGAGCTGACTTTGAAACTGCACGGCATCCCCGAGGCGATTACCTCGGCCCGGTGTTCTTTCCCGACGGTTGATGCGGCCTGTCAGGCCGTGATGACGACCATACAATTCGGTGTTCCGGTTGCCCGGATCGAACTGCTGGACGCGATGTCGGTCAAGGCGGCCAACGCGTATTCCGGGCTGAAGCTGCCGGAAACGCCGTTGCTTCTTCTCGAGTTTCATGGCTCGGAGGCCGGCGCAGCGGAGCAGGCCGAAACCTTTGGCGAAATCGCCGAGGATTTTGGCGGCACGGGCTTTGTTGCTACGGCCAGCACCGAAGAAAGGTCCAAGCTCTGGCAGGCGCGGCACGACATGTATTGGGCGTCCCTCCAGCTTCGGCCCGGAGCGCGCGGAATCTCGACGGATGTCTGCGTCCCGATCTCGCGCTTGGCCGAATGCGTCACCATGGCTCAGGACAAGGCAGCCGAGTTGGACCTGCTGGCCCCGGTCGTCGGTCATGTCGGTGACGGAAACTTCCACACGCTGGTGCTGATCGACATGGACAATGCCGACGAAGCGGCGCGGGCCAGTCAGTTTGTCGGATGGCTCAACGATCTGGCGATCTCGATGGACGGGACCTGCACGGGTGAGCATGGAATCGGGCAGGGCAAGAAACCGTATCTGGTACGGGAACTTGGGGATGCGACCCGGTACATGGCGGCGATCAAGGCCGCACTGGATCCTGACAACATCATGAACCCCGGCAAGATCGTCTGACCAGGCCGGGAAGGCGCACGCAACCATCGGCTGTTGGTGTATGCCTGTTCGCGGATTCGCGTCCCAACGTGTACGGCAGGTCGGTTTTGCACCGTTTTGCGTCGGATGGACTTGGCGCTGATTGGTCTCGTTCGGCATAAACCTTGCCAAACAGACTCAATCCGGAGAGCGGGCGTATGAAAACCCAAGTCAAAGCACTGGTCGTTGGCGGTGGCGCCGTTGGGACCTCGATAGCCTATCACCTGGCCAAGGCGGGCTGGGATGATGTCATGCTGATCGAGAGGGACGAGTTGACCTCGGGCTCGACCTGGCACGCTGCGGGTCTGCTTCCGCTGTTCAACATGTCCTATGCGACAACCCATATCCACAAATACTCGGTGGATTTCTACAAGACGCTGGAAGAGGAAACCGGCCTGAATGCGGGGTTCGCGGTGGTCGGAAACCTGCGCATGGCGCAGACGCAGGACCGCATGGATGAGTTCATGCTCTATGCCTCGACTGCGGAGACCTGCGACGTCAAATATGAATGGTTGACGCCCGAGCAGATCAAGGAGCGCTGGCCGCTGATCGAAACCTCGGATCTGAAGGGCGCGCTTTACCATACCGAGGACGGTTACATCAATCCGGCCGACGTGACCCAGGCGATGGCCAAGGGTGCCCGCCAGCGCGGTGTCGAGATCGTGCGCAAGATGCAGGCCGATGCGTTCCATTGGAACGGAACCCATTGGGAAGTCACCTGCACCAAGATGGTCGAAAAGGGCGGCAACCTTGTCCCCAGCGACGAGCAGGTGGTCATCACCGCCGAGCACGTGGTGACCGCTTCGGGAAACCATGCCCAGCGTACCGCCAAGCTGCTGGGCATCAAGATGCCCGCGATCCCGGTCGAGCATACCTTCATTGTCATGGACAAGGATCCGGAACTGGTGAAATGGCGTGAAGCCGGCAATCCGGAACACCCGGTCGTGCGCGACGCCGACAACGAATCCTACGCACGTGAGGAGCGCGGCGGCTGGATCCTCGGCATCTACGAGCACGGTGCCCCGGCACGCTTCGAATACGGTGTGCCCGACAGTTTCCGCGCTGACCTGTTCCCTCTGGATCTGGACCGGATCGCCGATCAGTACATGGCCATGGCCGAGCGTGTCCCGTCCTGTGCCGAGTCCGGCCTGAAGGACGATTTCAACGGTCCCATCTGCTATACGCCTGATGGCAACCCGCTGGTCGGCCCGGCGCCGGGCCTGCGAAATATGTGGCTGGCCGAAGGGTTCAGCTTTGGCATCACCGCCGCCGGCGGCACCGGCTATTATCTGGCGCAGATGATGGTCGATGGCGAAGCCGAGATCGACATGGCTTCGCTGGACCCCAAACGCTATTCGTCCAACTGGATGACCACCGAATTCGCCGCGCGCAAGAATGAAGAGTGCTACGAGCACGTCTACATTCTGCACCACCCGGACGAAGAGCGCGAGGCCTGCCGTCCGCTGCGCACCGTTCCGGCTTATGATCGTCAGAAAGCCCGTGGCGCGCAGTTTGGGTGGGTTAACGGTTGGGAACGCCCCAACTATTTTGGCCCGGTCGATGCCTCCGACAACTTCGACAAGGAAAGCCGCAGTTTCCGCCGTGGTGGATGGTGGCAGTATGCCGTCGAAGAAGCCAATGCGATCCGCAACGGTGTCGGCCTGATCGACGCGTCAGCCTTCACCAAGCATGTCGTCAAGGGCCCCGGCGCCACGCAGTTCCTCGACTGGTTCACCTGCAACAAGCTGCCCAAGGTCGGCCGCATCAACCTGACCTATGCGCTTACGGCGCATGGCACCACGCGTACCGAGTACACGATCGTTCGCCTGAAAGAGAACGAGTACTACCTCGTCTCGGCCGGTGCCTGGACCGAGTATGACGCCGACTTCCTGCGCAAGGCGGCCGAGGACAAGATGGACGAGTTCGGCTACATCGAGATCCAGGACGTGACCACCCAGTGGGGCGTTTTCGCCATCGCCGGGCCGAAATCGCGCGATGTGCTGAAAGAGGTCATCAAGGACGCCGAGCCGGAAACCGCCCTGTCGAACAAGCGCTTCCCGTGGCTGTCGGCACGTCAGATCGAACTGGGCATGTGCCCGGTCAACGCGATCCGCGTGGCCTATACCGGCGAGCTGGGCTGGGAACTGCATCATCCGATTGAGATGCAGAACTACTTGTTCGACCTTCTGGAGACGGCCGGCGAGAAGCACGGCATGAAGCTGGTCGGTGCCCGCGCCCAGAACTGGCTGCGTCAGGAGAAATCCTATCGCGCCTTCGGCACCGAACTGGGCCGTGACGCCACCCCGCTCGAGGCCGACCTGCCGCGTTTCGTCGATTTGGACAAGGAGTTCCACGGCAAGGACAAGCTGATCGAAATCGGCGTACGGGTGAAATGCTGCACATTGCTGATCGACGGGCCCGAGGATGCCGACCCGTGGGGCCGCGAGGCGCTGTATACGCCCGAAGGTGAGCGCGTGGGGCGTCTGACCTCGGGCGGGTATTCGGTGGCTTTCGAGAAATCCATCGGCATGGGCTATGTAAAGCCCGAACTGGCCGTGGAAGGTACCAAACTGAAGGTCAAAATACTGGACCAGCTGTGGGATGCGGTCGTGACGTGCGACAGTCCCTATGACCCCAAGAACGAGACCATCCGCAAGGACGGTTGATCGGACAGGGGCCCCGGACAACTCCGGGGCCTTTTTTTGGCTATGCGCTGAGTTCGTCGAAGCACTCCAGCGCTTTGGCTGCGTACATCATCGACGGACCGCCACCCATCTGGATCGCCATGGCCAGAACGTCCGAGAATTCCTCACGCGAAGCGCCGGCCTTGACCAGTGTTTCGGTGTGCAACGAAATGCAGGGTTCGCACCGTACTGCGATGGACATGCCCAAGGCGATGAACTCCTTGGTCTTGAAGTCCAGTGCTCCGCCTTCCTTGACCGATTTCCCGAGCGCGCCGAAAGCGCGGGCGGTATCTGGTATGGCTCCGTTCAGGTTGCGCAATCCGCTGCGCGTTTCAGCAAGCTTGTCTGACCAGGTCATGTCTTGTGCCTCTTTTACATATTGCATCTTGCATATGTATCAGCGGCGTCGGAACGGCTTTGATCTTGATCAGATCGAGGGCTTTTCTGCGACAAAAGCCAGATTGTTCGCAGGCATAGGAACCACTCCGACAACTCGCAGCCCTGTGCTTTCCAGATAGTTGCTGATCTGGCTGTCGTCCTTGTAGCCTATCTCGGGGTCTCGCCGGGTCAGGTCGGCATGAAAGCGTCGGTCGCCGTCGCTGATCAGCTTGCCCTGGCGCATGAACGGTCCGTAGAGAACGAACCGCCCCCCGGGGCCAAGGGCCAATGCGGCCTCGGACAGAACATTCCGGGCTTCTTTCCAGCTGATCAGATGCAGGAGGTTGATCAGAATGATAAGGTTCTGGTTGCCAAAGTTGTGGTGCCACCCGGGCAGGGTTGCGTCCAGCTCGACGGCGGGAATGATGTTTGGCAGGTCCTCCCCATAGGCGTCGATGCTGGCCCGGCGGGCGGGATCGATCTCGCTCGGCTGCCAAGTGAGGTCGGGAAAGATACGGGCAAATGCGGCGACGTGTTGGCCCGTGCCGCTGGCCAGTTCCAATGCGTTTCCAGTTGCGATGGGCATCTCGGCCAGCAACGCGCACAGGGCGTCCGTATTTCGGCTGGCCGCAGGAGCGATCATCTTCGCGCCGTCACCCTGAGAGGCGACGCTTGCCGTCGGAGGCAGTTTCCGCCCGCCCATCAGCGTAACCGGGACACGGCCAGCGCGGAGACCATCGCGGCATCCAACTCGGGCGCGCGGCCCAGCGCAAGATCGGCAACCAATCGCGACGCGGCCGGGGCGGTTTGAAACCCGTACCCTCCCTGACCGGCAGACCAGACAAAACTTTCATCCGACGGGTCGGGACCCAGAACAAGCGTGCCATCCGGGGCAAAGCTGCGCAGCCCGGCCCAATTGGTCTCGACACGGGTGACCGGGCTGGTCACCATTTCTTCGTACCGGGCCAGGCCCTTGGCCAGCACCATATCGTCGGCATAGGCGTCATGCGGTTCGACCGGGTCGGCCTCGGACGGTGACACCAACAGCTTGCCGGCATCCGGTTTGGCGTACCAGGTCTCACCCGCGCCCAGCATCATCGGCCAATTTTTCACATCATGGCCCCCGGGTGTCGGCAGCCGGGCCATGGAACGGCGGCGCGGCGTGATTCCGATCGGTGCGATCCCGGCCATCCTTGCGACCTCGTCGGCCCAGGCACCAGCGGCATTGACGATGGTGCGCGCTTGAAAGACCTCGGCCGCCTCCACCAGCCAATGGCCGTCCTTGCGGATCCGCGCCACTTTTTGGCGGGTCAGTACCGATCCTGCGTTGGCGCGAATGGTGCGGGCGAAATCCTGCAGCACGCGGTCGGTGTCGATGTCGTAAGCGCCCTCACTCAGCGCCGCGTATGCGACGGTTTCCGGGTTCAGGACCGGAACATGGACCATCGCATCGGCGACTGAGATTTCTGTCATTCCCAGCTCGCTCAGGTCTTTGCGGAACTGCTCGGCCTGATCACTTTTGGCCACCAGCATCAACCCGCGCGGGGTCAGATACTCGTTCGAAAAAAAGAACTCGGCGCTGGCCTTGTTCAGAGCCACGACCGAAGGTGGGCCATAACCTTCTTCGAACAATGCCGCCGATCGCCCCGAGGCGTGATAGCCCAGCGCGTCCTCGGCCTCGAGTACGGTTACCGATCCATGCTCGGACAGACGCGCGCCGGCGCTTAGGCCGGCAATGCCGCCGCCGATGATCAGATAATCAATCACTGGACCTCCTCCAGCCGGTCCGTCGCCGGTGGCGGTGTCTGGCTGAGCGCCGTGATGCGGGCATAGAGCTCGGCCGGAAGGTCGAACGTCAGCGCAGCCAGCGACGGTGCCAGCTGTTCGGCAGATCTGGCCGATATGATTGGCGACGGGGCAAACGGGCTGGCGGCAACCCAAGCGACGGCAAGCGTCGCCGGATCCACGCCAGCCTGATGTCCCAAGCGGGCCAGCTCGGCAGCTGTTTCGGCCATCCATTCAGCCCCATAGCGGCTGGCGTATCGGTCATCTTCGGACAGCCGGCCGGCTGCACCGCCATGGGAGTACTTTCCGGTCAGCAATCCGCCACCCAGCGGCGAGTAGGCAAAAACCGAGATACCTTGATCCGCACACATCGGCAGGATCTCGACCTCGGCCTGTCGCTTGACCAGGTTGTACATCGGTTGCAGCGCGTCGATGGTCAGGCCGAAATCCGCGGCGACGCGCACGGCTTTCATCACTTGCCAGGCGGCAAAGTTGGACAAGCCGACATAGCGGATCTTGCCCGCGTCTTTGAGCTGGGCAAAACACTCCAACGTTTCGGCAAGATCGGTGTCCGGATCGAACCGGTGCAGGTACAGCAGGTCGACCATGTCCTGATCCAGACGTTTGCGGGACATGTCGAACTGCGCACGGATGTTGGCCGCGCCGGCGCCGCCTGTATAGCCAGCTTTGGTGGCGATCGTCAGTTGCTCGCGCTGAGACGCGATCATCTGGCCCAGCAACGTTTCCGACGCACCGTCGGTATAGACATAAGCCGTATCGAAATGCGTGATGCCGGCCGCGCGACAGGCGTCGAACATGGCCCGGCTTTGTTCGGCATCGGCGCGGCCCCCGAACTGCATCGTGCCAAAAGTGAAACGGCCAATGTCAGTGCCGTCGGGATTGGAAAGCCTGAGTGTCATGAGAGTGCCTGAAATGAGCCCGACAAACGGGGGTCTTTGATCAATTGTCGCCCCAAGTTTTAATCAGGGTTGAATTTGAGCATCAACCCTTCCAAACATTCACAACCAAAAACGCAGGAGGGCAGGGTGTCCAGCGCAGACCTACACCCAATGGCCACAGGGCACATTCCGTCATATGTGACCCAGGCGGATGGCAGCGATTTTCTTTTCAATTTCATGGTGATCTTCACGGTTGGTCTGATCCTGCTGATCGGTGTCGCGTATTTTACGTTGCACTCGATCCCCGAGAAGATGGCCCATGAAAACAACCACCCGCAGTTTCAGTTGGTTGGTATCCTGGCGTTGTTGGCCCTGTTTACGCACAACGGATTGTTCTGGGTTGCCGCCATCCTGGTTGCGGGTTTTCAGTTTCCGGACTTTGCAGCGCCCCTGCGCGCGATTGCAGATGCAATTCGGTCGCTGGCACCCGGGGCGTCTCCTCCGCCCGCCGAGCTGGACCCTGAGCCAACCGCTCCGCAGGAGCACTGACGCATGATCGAAACATTTCTGTGCGCACTGGTTACCGTTCTGCCCGACTTTCTGTTCCGACGCTTCGTTCAGGGAAAACGGATAGGCCACGAAATCACGCTGTTCACCATGTGGTACGAACTGCGCTGGGGGCTGACCGCCTGCGCGATCCTTGCGCTGACAGTGATTACCACGCTGTTCTACTTCCATCCGGCAAGCAAAACGGCGGCGTCCTATTTCCGGACCGTGACGATTCTTCCGCAACTGGGTGGGCGGGTGTCCGAGGTCTATGTCACCAACAACCAGATGGTCACCGCGGGCCAGCCGATCTTTCGTATCGAGGATTTCACCCAGCGCGCGCAGGTCGAAGCCGCACATGCCCAGATTGCTCAGATACAGGCCTCGCTGAAGGTCGCGCAAACGGATCTGGCCGAGGCGGAAGCCGGCATTGCAGGCGCGCAGGCGGCGCTGGCGCAGGCGCTTGAGGATTTGGAGCGCAACACCACCCTGCGCGATCAGGGATCCAGCGCAGTCCGCCTGACCGAGATCGAGCGACTGGAAAACCTTGTCGCCGAGCGCGAGGCCAAGGTTCTGGCCGCGCAATCCCAAAAGGCGGCCGTTGTTCAGAAGATCGAAGAACTGATCCCTGCCCAGTTGGCCAGCGCCGAGGCGCAGCTGGATGCCGCACTGGCCGAATTGGACAAGACGACAATCAGCGCCGGTGTGACGGGCCGTGTCGAACAGTTCGGGCTACGGGTCGGCGATTTTGTCAGCCCGCTGATGCGCCCGGCGGGGATTCTGGTTCCGACGGATTCCGGCCGCGACCGGTTTCAGGCGGCTTTCAACCAGATGTCTGCGCAGGTGATCAAACCGGGAATGATCGGAGAGCTGGGCTGTATGACACGGCCATTCACGGTGATTCCGGTCGTTGTGGTCCAGGTGCAGGATGTGATCCCTTCGGGACAGATCCGGCCCACCGACGAATTGCGCGACGTTCAACAGAACACAACCCCCGGATCAATCCTCGTGTACCTCGAGCCGCTTTACGAAGGGCTGGCAGACAAGGTTCCCCCGGGCAGCAACTGTCTTGCCAATGTCTACACCGACAATCACGACAGGCTTGAACACGAAGATCTGGGTTTCTGGGAAAGGGCATTCCTGCATGTCGTGGACACGATCGGTGTGGTTCATGCGGCAGGCTTGCGACTGCGTCTGATCCTGATGCCTGTGAACACGCTGGTTCTAAGCGGCCACTGATGGCGGGAACGTGAGTGTTCTCGCGCTATTGTGTCTGGAAATGGTGCCGGTCCCCGGTTAATTGCCGCACATGTTTGATGCGCAAATCCGCCCGATTATCGACCCGGCCCTGAACGCACAGGGCCGTTTTCTCGCGCGGTTGGGCTTTACGGCAAACCAGGTGACGCTGATAGGGCTGGCTCTTGGTTTGGTCGCAGCGGGCCTGATCGTGGCCGGCGCGACGTACTGGGCGCTGGTGCCGTTACTGCTGTCGCGCCTCGCGGATGGGCTGGACGGTGCTGTTGCGCGTGCCCGGGGCGGCACCGATTTCGGCGGCTATCTGGATATCACCTGCGACTTTCTGTTCTACGGCGCCATCCCCTTCGCATTTATTCTGGCTGACCCGGCCTCCAATGGCGTGGCCGGTGCTTTCCTCCTGCTGTCCTTCTATTTCAACGGCACCAGTTTTCTGGGCTTTTCGCTGCTGGCCGACCGGCACGGATTGAAGACCGACGCAAGAGGGCAGAAGGCCCTGTATTTTTCCGGTGGTTTGCTGGAGGGGGCCGAAACGATCGGTTTCCTTGTTCTTTTGTGTCTGGTGCCAGATGCGTTTGCCGCTTTGGCGTGGATATTCGGCAGCTTGTGTTTCCTGACTGCCACATCCCGGATCGTGTTGGCAGCCCGCAGTTTCGGCAACCGTTCCGGGAACTGAAAAAGCCCGCCGTTTCCGGCGGGCTTTGGGTTTGCTGACAGTACATTTCCCGCTTATTGAGGGATGTCGCCTTCCAGCCCTTCGACATAGAAGTTCATGCCGGCCAGAGTGCCGTCATCGGCCACTTCGCCCTCGGCCAGCCAGGCGCTGCCGTCTTGCTTGCTCAGCGGCCCGGTGAACGGGTGATAGCTGCCATCTGCAATCGCGGCTTTCAGGGCCAGCGCCTCTTCCTTGACGTCGGCCGGAACGGCGTCGGAAATCTCGCCAATTTCAACCATGCCTTCCTTGATGCCGTCCCAGGTGTTCACCGACTCCCAGGTGCCGTCCATCACGGCCTGGGTGCGCGCGATGTAGTAGGGCGCCCAGTTGTCGATGATCGAGCTGACGCGCGGCATCGGAGCATATTCGCTCATGTCCGAGGCCTGGCCGAAAGTGATCACGTTGCCGGCTTCTTGTGCGGCCGCTTGCGGTGCGGTCGAGTCCGTGTGCTGCAGGATCACGTCTGCGCCCTGTTCGATCAGAACCTTCGCCGCGTCGGCCTCTTTCGCCGGATCGAACCAGGTGTAGGCCCAGACGATCTTGAACTCGACATCCGGGTTCACCTTCTTGGCGTGGATGAAGGCCGAGTTGATGCCGCGGATCACTTCGGGGATCGGGTACGAACCGATGTAGCCGATGATGTTCGACTTGGTCATCTTGCCGGCGATATGACCTTGGACAGCGCGACCCTCATAGAAACGCGCCGAGTAGACCGACACGTTGTCGGCGGTCTTGTAGCCCGTGGCGTGTTCAAATTTCACGTCCGGGAATTTCTTGGCCACGTTGATGGTCGGGTCCATGTAGCCGAACGAGGTGGTGAAGATCAGGTCAGCGCCTTCCAGCGCCATCTGGGTCATGACGCGCTCGGCATCCGGGCCTTCGGGCACCGATTCCACGTACACGGTTTCGACCTTGTCGCCAAAGTGCTTTTCGACGGCCTGACGGCCCTTGTCGTGTTCATAGGTCCAGCCGCCGTCGCCCACCGGGCCGACATAGACGAAACCGACCTTTGTCTTGTCCTCGGCCACGGCGCCCGTGGCAAGGCCAAGTGCCATGGCGGCGCTTGCCAGAAGTGAAGTGAATTTCATTTAGTTACTCCCCAAGTTGGTACAGTTGGCCCCTAGTGCGAGGCGTGGAAGGTCCGGCCCAGTGAGGCAGGTGCGCTGCTCTTGTCGGCCGAAAGGATCACAAGCACAAGGATCGTGATGATGTAGGGCGACATTGCCAGATACTCGACAGGTATGGCAACGCCCGCTGCCTGCAGATTAAGCTGCAAGACCGTGATTCCGCCAAACAAATAGGCACCCAGCAAGGCACGCCACGGTTTCCAGCTGGCAAACACCACCAGAGCCAGAGCAATCCAGCCGACTCCGGCGGTCATGCCTTCGGTCCACTGAGGGACCCGGATCAGGCTGATATATGCACCGCCAAGCCCCGCACAGGCCCCGCCGAACAGGATCGCCAAAATGCGGATCTTGATGACCTTGTAGCCGAGAGCATGCGCGGCATCGTGGTTCTCACCCACCGCACGAAGGATCAGCCCGACGCGGGTGTATTTCAGAGTGGCCCATACCGCTGCCGTCAACGCGATCCCGACATAGAGGATCGGATCATGTTGGAACAGGATCGGGCCGATGACCGGAATATCGCTGAGCAGCGGGATATGGATGTCCCCCATGCTGGGCGGTTTGATGCCCACATAGCTTTGGCCCAGAAGTGCACTGAAGCCCAAGCCAAACAGCGTCAGCGCAAGACCGCTGGCCACCTGGTTCGCCAGCGCGAACTGGGTCAGCAGAACGAACAGCAGCGACAACAGCGCACCGCCAACGGCCGCCGCGACAAAACCCAACCATGGCGAGCCTGTTTCGACCGAGATCGCAAATCCGCTGATTGCGCCCACGATCATCATGCCTTCGACGCCGAGGTTCAGAACGCCGGCCTTTTCGACGACAAGCTCTCCGATCGCCGCGAGCAGAAGCGGGGTTGCGGCAACCATCAACGAGGCCAGCAAAAGAACGGGATTGATTTCTCCAAGGTCCATGGTCACGCCACCTCGCTACGGGCCGCACGGATGCGGTAGTTGGTCAAAAGATCGAAGGCCAGCAGGAAGAACAGAAGCATTCCCTGGAACACCTGGATGGCCGCAGCGGGCAGCCCCAGCTGCGATTGTGCGATTTCGCCACCGATATAGGTCAGCGCCATCAGGCCGCCGGCCAGCAGGATGCCCACCGGGTGCAGACGGCCCAGAAACGCCACGATGATCGCGGTAAAGCCGTAACCCACGTTGAAGTCGATGCTGACCACGCCGGACGGGCCCGAGACCTCGAACATACCGGCAAGACCGGCCAACGCGCCCGACAGCCCCAGGCAAAACAGTATCAGCCGCGGGGGATTCACGCCGGCAAATCGTGCCGCGCGCGGAGCTTCGCCTGTAAGGCGGATGTGAAATCCCAGCATGTGCCGGTTCAGCAGGACATAGGCAAAGATCACCGCGATAAAGGCCGCGACGACGCCCCAGTGCATGCCGGTTCCGGCAAACAGTTCGGCATTGTGGGCACTTTCATAGGACTGCAGGTTGCGCGAGCCGGGAAACCCGAACCCCTCAGGGTTTTTCAGCAGACCCAGCGACATCGAGGCCAGAAACTGCTCGGCCACGTAAACCAACATCAGAGAAACGAGAATCTCGTTGGTTCCAAACCGAACCTTGAGCAGGGCAGGGATCATCGCCCAGATCCAGCCGCCGAACGCGCCGGCGATCACCATGATTGGAAAGACGTACCACGCGTCCAGAGGGTAGAAGGCAAGGCCGGCCGCGGCGCCGAAGATAGCGCCCATGATGTACTGGCCCTCGGCACCGATATTCCAGATACCGGCGCGGAAGCCCAGCGACAGACCGATGGCGATCAGAACCAACGGTGCGCCCTTCACCAGCAGTTGCGGTCGGTAGTAGAATGAGAATTCTCCGAACAGGGGTTCCCAGAAGATGGTTCCGATCGCTTCCACCGGGTTTTTGCCCAGAATTGCAAACAGCAACCCGCCGAAAACCATGGTCGCCAGCACTGCGACCAGAGGGGTGGCATAAGACCACGCCTTGGACGGCTGTGGCCGTTTCTCCAACACTATCATTTGCTCATCCCCCCAAAGTCTTCGTCTTTTTTGGATTATTGCGCCAGAGGCGGCACCGTAGGCTACACATGGGCCACCTCCATCCCATGCGCGCCGCCCATCATCAGACCGATCTCTTCGACGGTCAGGCCAGTTGTGGGTCGCGGAGCGCTGAGGCGCCCTTCGTTCAAGGCGGCGAAACTGTCGGAAATCTCCATCAGTTCATCCAGGTCCTGGCTGATGCAGACCACCGCCGTTCCCTTGGCCGCAAGGTCCAGAATGGCCTGACGGATCGCAGCGGCTGCGGCGGCGTCGACGCCCCAGGTCGGCTGGTTCACGACCAGAACTTCGGGGTTTTGCAGGACTTCCCGGCCGATGACGAATTTCTGCAGGTTGCCGCCCGACAGCGACCGCGCGGCGTTTTCCGGCCCCGGGGTCCGCACGTCGAATGCCTGAATGATCTTTTCCGCAAACACGCGGGTGTCGGCCCATCTCAAAAAACCGTTCTTCTCCAGAGACTCGCGCACCGAGCCGGTCAGCAGAGCGTTTTCCGTCAGGCTCATGTCCGGCGCCGCGGCATGTCCCAACCGCTCTTCTGGGGCCGTCAGCACACCCAGTCTGCGCCGGGCCGTCGGGCCCAGTTTGCCGATCGGCTGGCCGTTGAAGCGGATCGCATCCGCGTCCGTCAGGATTTCACCGGACAGAACGCCCAGCAGTTCGTCCTGACCGTTGCCGGCCACGCCGCCGATGCCAAGGACTTCGCCCTTGCGGACGGTCAGGTGCACGTTCTTCAGCGCGGTCCCGAATTCGGAAGGGGACGGAACCGAAAGCCCGGAAACATCCAGCGCGACGGGTCCGAACTCGCGCCCGGACCGTTCAGGAGTCTGAAGGGCTGATCCTACCATCATTTCTGCCATGTCGCGGGCGGATGTTTCGCTGGGTGTGCATTCACCCACGTTCTTGCCCAGCCGCAGAATGGTGGCGTGGTCGCACAGCGTGCGGATTTCCTCCAGTTTGTGCGAGATGTACAGGATCGAAGTTCCTTCCGACCGCAGTTTTTTCAGTGTTTCGAACAGGATATCTACCTCCTGCGGGGTCAGGACCGAGGTCGGTTCGTCCATGATCAGCAGCTTTGGGTCCTGCAGCAGGCAGCGGATGATCTCAACTCGCTGGCGTTCACCGGCGGACAGGTCACCAACCCGACGATACGGATCCAGCGGCAGGCCATAGGTCTCCGAGACCTCGCGAATACGCGATGCCAGATCACCCATCGGCGGCGGGCTTTCCATGCCCAGGGCGATGTTTTCGGCCACGTTGAGCGCGTCGAACAGCGAAAAATGCTGGAACACCATGGCGATGCCGTCGGCACGGGCCGCGCGCGGCTCGGCCGGCGCATAGGGTTGGCCGCGCAACAGCATCGTGCCGCTGTCCGGCTTGACCAGCCCGTAGATCATCTTCACCAGCGTGGATTTTCCTGCGCCGTTTTCGCCCAGCAGGGCGTGAACTTCGCCCTCACCGATGTCAAAGGACACGTGGTCGTTGGCCACGACGCCGGGATAGGCCTTGGTCAGCCCCTGCAAGCTCAGTAGTGGAGTGGTCACGCGCTCTGGTCCTTCTTCAAGTCGTTCTGTCGGGCGGGGCGCAGAATTTGCGCTGCCACACCAACTGCGATCATCTGCGGGTGCTTGCCCAACGATGGGTCACCGATCGGGCAGGTGATCCGGGCGATCTGAGCCGGTGAGTGACCCAGCGCAGCCAGGCGCGAACGGAATCGCGCCCATTTCGTAGCCGAGCCGATCAGCCCGGCAAAGTGAAAACCGTGCGTCAATAGCCGGTTGCACAGTTCCAGATCCAGATTGTGTGAATAAGTCAGCACCAAGTGCTCGGCTTGGACCGGTGCGTGGCGCACGAGGTCGGCCGGGTTTGCTGCCGGAACCACGGTTACACCTGCTGGGATGTCAGCTGGAAACCGGTCGGCGGCGGTGTCCACCCAGGTGATGGCAAGATCGGGGAGAGGCGACAGCACATCCACAAGCGCCCGTCCGACATGACCGGCCCCCCAGATCCACAATTGGCGGGTCGGTGTGTGCACCGGCTCGATCATCCAGCCGTCAAGCAATTGTGGGTCAGGCGCGATACCCTGTGCGCGTGCGGTTGCCAGCAGCCGCTTGACCGACAATGGCATGTCACCACCGGCAGTCGGGCGTGCGATGACGGTATCGTCCAGGGCCTCGATGGATTTCAGGTCATAGACCTCGCTCAGCAGCGTTACGGCACCGCCACAGCATTGCCCGAGGTCGGGACCCAGCGCATGGCGGGACAGGCAGGTTGGGCTTTGCTGGACCCGGGCGGCCTCAGTCGCCTGATACTCCAGCGTGCCGCCCCCGATCGTGCCGGATTGCCCGCCCTTCCAGACCAGCATCGCGGCGCCGACCTCGCGCGGGGACGAGCCTCGGATTGCGGCAATGACCACGCGGGTCACCTTGCCATGCGTCTTGACCGCCTCCCTCAAAGTCTCCCGGTCAAATCCCATCAGGTACCTCCACGCATGCGTTGAATGGCGGTCCAGACCTCTTCGGCGGTGGCCGGGGCATTGATCGCAGGATACCCGTCGCCGCAGGCCGCAACCGCGTTCGACAACGCCAGCCAGGCCGAGATGCCCAGCATGAAAGGCGGCTCGCCCACTGCTTTTGAGCGATAGATGGTGTCTTCGCGGTTCTTACCATCCCAAAGCGCAACGTTGAACACACCCGGTCGGTCCGAACAGGCGGGGATCTTGTAGGTCGATGGCGCATGGGTGCGCAGCCGGCCTTTGTCGTCCCAGACCAGTTCCTCGGTCGTCAGCCAGCCCGCACCTTGCACATAGCCGCCCTCGACCTGCCCGATATCCAGCGCAGGGTTCAGCGAAGCACCCGCATCATGCAGGATATCCGTCCGAAGGATGCGGTTCTCGCCGGTCAGAGTGTCCACGGCGACTTCGGTCACCGAAGCTCCATAGGCGAAATAGAAGAACGGGCGCCCGCGTCCGGCGATCCGGTCCCACTCGATCTTGGGGGTCTTGTAGAACCCGGTTGCCGACAGGCTGACACGCCCCTGATAGGCCAGCGCCGCGGCTTCGGCAAAGCTGTAGCTTTCCTCGCCCACACTGACCCGGCCATCGGCAAAGACGACCGCCGATGGATCGGTCTGATGCCGCTCGGCCAGATAGGCGGCCATCCGGTCGCGGATCGTGTCGCAGGCGGCCTTGACCGCCATCCCGTTCAGATCGCTGCCGGACGAGGCCGCCGTGGCCGAGGTGTTGGGCACTTTGGCGGTATCGGTCGCGGTGATCTTCACCATCTCCAGCGGAATGCCGAACCGCGCGGCCGCTACCTGCGCCACTTTCTGGAACAGGCCCTGGCCCATCTCGGTGCCGCCATGGTTCAGATGCACCGAGCCGTCCTGGTAGACATGCACCAACGCCCCGGCCTGGTTCAGATGGGTGAGCGTGAAGGAAATCCCGAACTTGACCGGTGAAAAGGCGATGCCCTTCTTGATCACGCGGTTTTCGGCATTCCACTTCTCGATTGCCGCCTTGCGGGCTGCGTAATCGCAGGACTCCAGCAGGGCTTCGGTCATGGGATGCAGCTCGAAATCGGTGACTTCCATGCCGTAGGGGGTGGTGTTCCCACCCGCGGGGACAGGGCGCACCACCGAGCGGCCGGTTTCGACCGCGCCGCGGCTGGTCAGATCCTCGTGCGGATCCGGGTGGCCCAGCGGCTTGTCCCGCACCGGTTCTTCATCGCCCGCGTGCACCGGTTCATAGTAGTTCCGCCGCCGCAGCTCGACCGGGTCCAGCCCCAGCACATGCGCCGCGTGATCCATCACCCGCTCGATCCCCACCATGCCTTGCGGCCCACCAAAGCCGCGAAACGCCGTGGCCGACTGCGTGTTGGTCTTCAGCCGATGGCTCTCGATCCGCGCGTTGGGCAGCAGGTAGGCATTGTCCGAATGCAGCATCGCCCGGTCGGCCACCGGCAGCGACAGGTCCTGCGCCCAGCCGCAGATGGCATAATGCTTGAACGAGACGCCCTGAACGTGGCCGTTTTCATCGAACCCGGCCTTGTAGCTGATGCGGAAGGCGTGGCGTTTGCCGGTGATGGTCATGTCGTCATCACGGTCATAGCGCATCTTGCAGGCTCGACCGGTTGCCCGTGCCGCAACTGCGCAGGCCACGGCCAGCGCGTTGCCCTGGCTTTCCTTGCCACCGAACCCGCCACCCATCCGCCGGGTTTCGACCCGCACCGCGTGCATGGGAACGCCCAAAGCGTCGGCGACCTTGTGTTGAATCTCGGTCGGGTGCTGGGTCGAGGAATGCACCAGCATGTCGCTGCCTTCGTTCGGCACCGCCAGCGCGGCCTGACCTTCCAGGTAGAAATGCTCCTGCCCGCCGATCTCGAACGTGCCTTCGATCATATGCGACGCCAGCGCGATGGCGGCATCTGCATCACCCTTCGCATAGATGCGGGGGCCGTCCTCGAACCGGCTGTCTGCGGCCAGAGCCTCTTCGATCGTCAGGATCGGCGTTTCCTCGGCATAGTCGACCTTGCCCAACCGCGCGGCCTTGCGGGCGGCCAGATGGCTGGTGGCGACAACCAGAAACACGGGCTGGCCCACGTAGTGAACGGTGCCGTCGGACAGCAGCGGTTCGTCATGGATCGAGGGCGAGACGTCATTGGCAAAGGGCAGGTCCTCAGCGGTCATCACCATCACGACCCCCGGGGCCGCGCGGACGTCCGACAGGTCCATCGCCGTGATCCGGCCCTTGGCGATCGAGCTCAGGCCGAACGCCAGATGCAAAGTGCCCTTGGGCGTCGGAATGTCGTCAACATAGCGGGCGGTTCCCGACACATGCAGGGGTGCGGCGTCATGGGGCAGGGGCTTGGTCACGCTCATGCCGACACCTCCAGAACGTTGATCAACTCGCCCTGATCCTCGGCGAAATACCGCTCCAACATCGCCCTGGCCGTCTCCAGCCGGTATTCGGCCGAGGCGCGCATGTCGGTCAGCGGCGTGAAATCCCTGTCAAACGCCGGCAGCGCGGCCTGAACGGTCTCGTGCGTCCAAGGCTTGCCGACCAAGGCGGCCTCGACCGCCGCGGCCCGCTTCGGAATGCCCGCCATGCCGCCGAACGCAATCCGCGCCTGCGTCACGACGCCATCTGACACGAAGATATTGAAACAGCCGCACACGGCCGAGATATCCTGATCGAAGCGCTTGCTCAGCTTGTAGCATTTCAGCCGGTCCGCCTGACGCGCAAAGCTGACCGCCTCGACGAACTCGCCGGGCGCGCGGTCCTGCTTGCCGTAATCGACAAAGAAATCCTCCAGCGGGATCGACCGCCGCGCGTCCCCCTTGCGCAGATGCAGCGTCGCCCCCAGAGCGATCAGGGTGGGCGGGTTGTCCCCGATGGGCGAGCCGTTGGCGATGTTGCCGCCCACGGTGGCCGCATGGCGCACCTGCACGCTGGCGTATCGCCGGATCATCTCGGCATAGGACGGGTGCAGATCGGCCATCGCCGCGCCCATGCGGTTCATGTCCACCATCGCGCCGATGCGCACCTCGTCTTCGGTGACCGAGATCTCCTTCAGATCGTCACACCCGCCCAGAAAGATCACCGGATCAAGGTCGCGCAACTGCTTGGTCACCCAAAGGCCGACATCCGTGGCCCCCGCTACCAGAGTCGCCTCGGGATGCGCGGCATAGACCTCGGCCAGCTCGTCGGACGAGCGTGGCATCATCGGCGAGGCGGGCTCGACCGCGACCGGCTTGTCTTTGACCCAGACCGGCACGGGCTGGTCTTCGACGGCCTTCGCGGCGCGGATGATCGGCGCATAGCCGGTGCAGCGGCACAGGTTGCCGGCCAGCTGCGTGTCATGATCGGTCGCGCCATTGGCGTGGCTGGCCACCATCGACATCACGAAACCGGGCGTGCAGAATCCACATTGCGAGCCATGAAGGTCCACCATCGCCTGCTGCACGGGATGCGGCTCGCCGTCGGGCCCGCTCGCCCCCTCGACCGTGCGCACTGCCTTGCCGTGCAGTTGAGGCAGAAAAAGAATGCAGGAATTCAGCGCCTTGGCGCCGGCCTCATCCGTCACCATGACGGTGCAGGCCCCGCAATCGCCCTCGTTGCAGCCTTCCTTCGTGCCGGTCTGACCGCGATCTTCGCGCAGCCAATCCAGCAATGTGGCCGTCGGATCGACATCCGCCAGCTCCACTGTCTCTCCGTTCAGAAGAAACGTGATATTCATTCTTGAAACCCGTCGCCTTACCCGGTTGCGCCCATGGGTGCCCCTGTCTCGATGCGACGTAGAGAAAGAAGCGGGCTTGTAGCTTGCATGAAGATGTTAGAAACAGCCTGTGCGCGCTGGCAAGAAAAACTGCCTGCCGAATGTACCATTCCCGATCCCATGCCTTGATATGCACCACGTCATTATTATCTAGGCATCTGAATTGAAAGAGATTTTGGTGTAACCCAGGTGGCGTCGGCTGAAGCACCTTCTGGAATCTCCGAATAATGCGCGGCTATTTTTTCAGCAATCACCTCTAACTGTTCCGGCTTTTTCCCGGGTCGCGAGTGCGATAGCCTGCCTCGTATGAGCAGTACTCCTCGATTCATCCACCTCCGAGTTCACACCGAGTATTCCCTTCTTGAGGGGGCGGTGCGCCTGAAAAAACTGCCAACGCTGTGCGAGCAGATGGACATGCCCGCAGTTGCGGTGACGGACACCAACAACATGTTCGCGGCGCTGGAATTTTCGGTTACCGCAAGCGGTGCGGGTGTGCAGCCGATCATGGGCTGCCAAGTTGATCTGGCATATTTCCAAGCGCAGCCGGGGGAAAAACCCAAGCCCCCCGCGCCGATTGTACTGCTGGCACAGTCTGAGACGGGGTACGAGCATCTGATGAAGCTCAGCTCGTGCCTGTATGTGGACAAGGGCGGGCAGTTGCCGCAGGTCACGCTTGAGGAGTTGGCTGCGCATTCCGATGGGCTGATCTGCTTGACCGGCGGACCGGACGGCCCCGTTGGCCGCCTGTTGCAGCAGGGCCAGCGTCCGGCGGCCGAGTTGCTGGTCGATCGGTTGGCCGCGATGTTCCCCGATCGGCTTTATATCGAACTGCAACGTCATCCCGGCGAGGATGGCCAGCCCGAGGCCGAGCGCCTGACCGAGCGCGGCCATGTGGAAATGGCCTATGCCAAGAACCTGCCTCTGGTGGCCACGAATGACGTCTATTTCCCGACCTCGGATATGTACGAGGCGCATGATGCGCTGATCTGCATTGCCGAGGGCGCCTATGTCGATCAGCAGGAAGGTCGCCGCCGCCTGACCGCGCAGCATTACTTCAAGTCGCCGCAGGAAATGGTCACGCTCTTTGCCGATCTGCCCGAGGCGATCGAAAACACGGTCGAGATTGCCAGACGTTGCGCCTTCATGGCCTACAAGCGGGATCCGATCCTGCCGAAATTCGCCGATGACGAGGTCGAGGAGCTACGCCGCCAGGCCAACGTAGGTCTGCAGGCCCGACTGGCGGTGATCCCGCACGCCGTCCCACCCGAGGAATACCAGAAGCGTCTGGATTTCGAATTGGACATCATCGAGGGCATGGGGTTCCCCGGTTATTTCCTGATCGTTGCGGATTTCATCAAATGGGCTAAGGATCACGACATCCCCGTCGGTCCGGGCCGTGGCTCGGGCGCGGGGTCGCTGGTGGCCTATGCGCTGACGATTACCGACCTTGACCCGCTGCGTTACAGCCTGCTGTTCGAACGCTTCCTGAACCCCGAACGGGTGTCGATGCCCGACTTCGATATCGACTTCTGCATGGACCGCCGCGAAGAGGTGATCCGGTATGTTCAGCAGAAATACGGCCGCGACAAGGTTGGCCAGATCATCACCTTCGGCGCGCTCTTGTCCAAGGCTGCGGTTCGCGACATCGGGCGGGTGCTGCAGATGCCCTACGGCCAGGTGGACCGCCTGTCCAAGATGATCCCGGTCGAAGGCGTCAAACCGGTGTCGATCGAGAAGGCCCTGAAAGACGAACCGCGCCTGCGCGAAGAGGCCCGCAACGAAGAGGTGGTCGACCGCCTTCTGACTTACGGCCAGCAGGTCGAGGGGCTGCTGCGCAACGCTTCGACCCACGCCGCCGGCGTGGTGATCGGCGACCGGCCGCTGGACGAACTGGTGCCGCTCTATCAGGACCCCCGCTCGGGCATGCCTGCCACCCAGTTCAACATGAAGTGGGTCGAACAGGCCGGTCTGGTGAAATTCGACTTTCTGGGCCTCAAGACTCTGACGGTCATCCAGAACGCCATGGACCTGATCTTCAAGTCCGGACGGCCATTGCACGTGGCGGCCGACGGTCGGCAGCTTTATGAGCCGGCCGAGGGGGCCGAGAACCAGATCAACGCCATCCCGCTGGATGACCCGGCCACCTACAAGCTCTATTCCGCGGCCAAGACGGTGGCGGTGTTCCAGGTTGAAAGCTCGGGCATGATGGATGCGCTCAAGCGCATGAAACCCACTTGCATCGAGGACATCGTGGCGCTGGTCGCGCTCTACCGTCCCGGCCCGATGGAGAACATCCCGACCTATTGCGAGGTCAAGAATGGCCAGCGCAAGATCACCTCGGTCCACCCGCTGATCGACCACATTCTGGAAGAAACGCAAGGCATCATCGTCTACCAGGAGCAGGTGATGCAGATCGCGCAGGTCATGGCGGGCTACAGCCTCGGCGGCGCCGACCTGCTGCGCCGCGCGATGGGTAAAAAAATCAAAGAGGCGATGGACGCCGAGCGCCCGAAATTCGAGGCCGGGGCAGCCGCGAACGGGGTAGATGCCAAGAAGGCGTCCGAGGTGTTCGACCTGCTGGAGAAATTCGCCAACTACGGCTTCAACAAATCTCACGCGGCGGCCTACGCGGTGGTCAGCTATCAGACCGGCTGGCTGAAGGCGAACCACCCGGTCGAATTCATGGCCGGTGTCATGAACTGCGATATCCATCTGACCGACAAGCTGGCGATCTATTTCGAAGAGGTCCGCAAGGGTTTGGAACTGCCCTATGTGCCGCCTTGCATAAACCGGTCGCAGGCGACGTTTGATGTGGTGGATGGCAAACTGGTCTATGCGCTGGGCGCGCTCAAGAACGTGGGCGTCGAGGCGATGAACCTCGTGGTGCAGGGCAGGGGCGACAAGCCGTTCGTCAACCTCTTTGACTTTGCCCGCCGGGTCGATCTGAAGAAGGTCGGCAAACGGCCGCTGGAGATGCTGGCCCGCGCGGGGGCCTTTGACGAGCTGGACAAGAACCGCCGCCGGGTCTTCGAAAGCCTCGAACAGCTGGTGCAGTATTCGGCGGCGATCCACGAACAGAAGAACTCGAACCAGGTCTCGCTGTTCGGCGAGGCGGGCGACGACCTGCCCGAACCGCGCCTGTCGAAATCGCCCGACTGGCTACCCGCCGAACGGCTGAGCGAAGAGTTCAAGGCGATCGGCTTCTACCTCTCCGGGCACCCGCTGGACGACTATATGCCCGCGCTGAAACGCAAGCAGGTGATGACGCTGGACGAGGTTACCGAAAAGGCACGCTCGGGTCCGTTGATCGCCAAGATGGCCGGTGTGGTCGCCGGGCGACAGGAGCGGAAATCGGCCAAGGGCAACCGTTTCGCCTTTGCACAGCTGTCCGACCCGACGGGGGCGTACGAGGTGACGCTGTTCTCGGAAACCCTAGAGAAATCACGCGAATATCTGGAAACCGGCGCGCAGGTCGTGCTGACGGCCGAAGCCACGATGGAGGCTGACCAGCTGAAGCTGCTGGCGCGCTCGGTCGGGCCGGCGGATTCAGTCGTGGCCGAGGCCGGCGCGACCGGGCTTCGTATCTTTTTGGACCAATCACAGGCGCTGTCGACGGTCGCCAGCGTTCTTGCGGATGCTGCGGGGGCGGCCAAAAACGCCTCGAAAGGGCCGATCCATTTGTGTCTGCTGGATCCGGGCTTGCCGGGAGAGGTCGAGATGGACCTGGGGCAGGAATTCCCGATCAATCCCCAGATCAAGGGTGCCATCAAATCACTGGATGGGGTCTTGTCCGTCGAAGAGGTCTAGGGTGGTGGTCCCGCCCAACCCTAGTAGTCACGCTCGAAGAAAATCCCGATGCCGGTATCGCCGCGCCCATCTACGGTGCCGCGCACCGTCACGCTGTCGCTGACGTCCAGGTTCAGGTTCACCTCGGTGTCGCCTTCGGTGTTCACGGTGAAATCGGTGTACAGGTTGTCGCTCAGATAAGCGCCGGCGCCCAGACGCCCGCCGCCGCCCTCGGTCGCGCCGACGTCGACGGTATCTACGCCCGTGGCGTCCCGAACGCCCTTGGTGGCATCGCCACCGGCACCGCTCAGTTGGGCCAGCGACGCGGCCATCTGGGCGATGACAAACGGGGACAGTTCGGAAAAGCGGTTGCCGAACAGCAGCATGGCCAGCGCCTCTTCGGCGGGGCGTTCGGGGTCCGAGAACACATCGACTGTCGGAGAATCCAGAGGGCCCGCGATTTCCAACGTTGCAGTTCCATCCGAAGTGCTGGCCGAGGATTCGAACTCGATATACGGCGTCAGGTCACCCTGCAGGCTGACCACGCCTTTGGTCAGCGCCAGCCTCCGGCCAAGGATGTCCAGATTACCGCGGATCAGTTCGATCTGGCCCGATGGGATGACGGATTTGGTGGTGCCCTTGATGAAGATCGCACCGCCCAATTCAGCATTCACACCGCGGCCCCGTACGAAAACCGCCTTGGGGGCCAACAAGCTGATGTCGAGAGAGATGCGAGAGTCCGATTGTGACGTTTTCTCTTTTTCTACCAGCTGCGCCCGTTCCCGAGTGACGTAGCTGGCATTGCTTTCGTTCACGTGTTCGATCTTGGGGATCGGCGCGGCCCCCACCGCGCCAGATGCCGCGGCCAGGTTGATATTGGTCTCGCCAAATGTGATCTGCCCGGCCAGCGAACTGTTCCCCGCCAAAGCGCCCGTCATAGCGATCTGGCCGTTCAACGTGGTCTCGTACAAAAGATTGTCGGTCAGGACGAGATTGTTGATTGCAGTTGTGATCTGCGCGTTGAACGGCGGTGTAAGGTCGACCGGGCCACTGACCGTAAATCCGCCTCCGGCGCGCATGCCGCCGCGCATCGAAATCGTTGCGCGGCTGTTGGCAAGGTCTACAGTTCCGCCGATATCGGTGATGGTCTGCCCAACGCTGGGGATCGCCATCGACGTCCCTGAGGTGGTGATCTGACCACTCAGCGAATCCAGCGCCGGCTTGCCCTTCAACGCCAGGTCGAACCGGGCCGATCCGTCGATCTTGTTGGGCGTGATGAAGATGTTTGCAATGCCCAGATTGACGCCGCCCTGTGCGGAAATGTCGGCATTGCCCGAGGCTTCGTCGTAGGTTCCTTTGACGGCACTGCTGATCTCGGCCGGTCCGGCGGCATTGGCATCAATGGTCCACACGCCGTTCTGGCGCGTTGCATTGCCTTTCGCCGTCAAGCTGCCCGGAAATTCGGGCGCAAAACGTTCGACCCGATCGAACTTGGCGTCAAAGTCCAGGTCGGCCGAGCCATCCGTATTCACGCTGCCTACCAGATTGGCGTAGGACGTCTCCGGGCCGGTCACTCTGACCGTGCCCTCGACCCCGCTGGATGTGGGGGCCACATTCCCGTTCACCTTCAGCGGTCCTGTCAGGTTCTGTGAAACCCGGGCGAGGTCGTCCAACGCGGCGGAGAAGCTCAGCCCGCCGCTTTCGCGGCTCAAGATGCCGGATGCGTTGGCGGACAAGGCGGTCCCTGCAAGCCGGAAGTTGCGGATGTTCAACCCTTCGTCGCCGTTCGATGCGTCGACTGTCAGCGTCGTCTGTCCGGGGATCAGCGCATCCACGGCATCGATTCCGGTCAAGATGTCCTCTGCATTGATTTTGCCCTGCACGTCGAAGACTTTGCTGCCACGGGCCCCTCGACCGGTCACATCCGCCGTGACCGCGCCCGCCAACGTACGGCCTGCCAGTCCGGAAAAGACGGACAGGTCGGGGGCATTGACCTGCGCCTGACCGTCAAAGGCCAGGTTTCCGGTCGGATCGTCGATGGTTGCCGCGACTTGGGCACTCAGCGTGGCTGCGTCAACGGTCGCCTTGCGGATTTCGATCCGGTCACCGGTGCGGGCCCCGTCGAAGTTCAGGACAACGCGGCCGGTCACAAGCGGATCCACCTGATCCAGCCCGGTTTGCAGGTCTGTAGTCGTCACCTGCGCAGTGCCATCAAACTCAAGGGTCTGCACGGTGCCTTTGCCATCCACCTGGGCCTGAACGGCCCCCGCAAGGTCGCGCTTGGCGAGGCCGGAGAATACAGAGAGGTCCGAGGCATTCACCCGGGCCTGGCCGTCGATGGTCAGATTGCCGTTCGGAGTGGTGACCGCGCCATCCGCCTGTGCGTTCAGCGTTTCGCCGTCGATGGTGAAAGCGCGGATCAGGATGCCGTTTGCATCCCGCTTGGCGTCCAGCGTGATGTCCGTCTCGCCCGCGATGATGGGGTCGATATCGTCTCGACCAGTGGACAGGTTTTGTCCGAAAACGGCCAGCTTGCCGTCAAAACTGCCCTCCAACGGCGAGCCCGCCCCCTCGACCCGGACCGATGCCCGGCCGCCCAGATCCAATTTGGCGACCTCAGAGAAACGAGACAGATCGGACGCCTGCACTGTTGCCGATCCGTCAATCTTCAGACCGCTTTCAAGCCCGCTGACGACCGCATCGGCGGTCGCCGAATAGTCGGTTCCCCCAAGTTCGAAACCCGAGAGTCGGAGCGATTTGTCCCGTCCGTATTCGAACTGGCCATCCAGGGTAATGCGATCGCCCACCGCTGTGTTCAGGGCAGGGTCAGCCAAGTCCAAACCATCCAGAGAGGCTTGAAGGTCTCCTGTCAGGTCCAGACCGCCGATCTGAGTCAGGGTGCCCTGTGCGGTCAACCGCGTGTGCGCAATCTGGACTTGGGGTGTGACAACATTCTCGGTCGTCAGGCTCAGGTCCCAATGATTGCCGTTTTCGTGGTCGAACAGGGCAGAGAGCTGTGCGGCCTTGACGGATGTGTCTCCTCCACCGAATGGCAGGACCACGTCGTCCCCGGCCGGTGGCGAGATCCGTGCCTGGACGGCTGCCAGTTGCAGCGCTCCGCCTGTTCCAAGGCTGAGCTGCGCTTCCAGTTTCAAAGCTTCGGACGTGATGTCCGCCTCGGTAATCTCCAGCGCACCTTCGGCTCCGGTACGGCCATCGACATACAGGCGTGTATTCGTACCGAAGAAGGTATCCATGTTGGCGGCCAGAAATGGGGTCAGGTCGCCGCCCAGGTCGGCGGTAAAGGCAATGCCTTCGTCTGCCGCCCCTTCGGTCTTCTCGATCCCGCGCAGGCGCACCTGGCCCGAGACACGGTCGACATTGTCACTGCTCAGCCCGATATCCGCCGTGAAATCGGTGATCGGACCGGACCCTTTGGCCGTCAGGCCGATGGGTGGGCTGTCCGGAATATTCAATGCGGTCGAAATCAGCCCACCTGACGCCTCGGAGATGGTCAGGTCCAGGTCGATTTGCCGGCTTTCGTTCTGGAAACCGGCCACAAGATTTATCTGATCGCCGGCCCGGTCCAACCGATTGATGTCCAGCTTGGTGTCCAGCGCGCCATCGGCCAGATTCAAGTTTCCGTCCACCGAAAGGTCTGCCGCAACGCCGATCAGCGGTTCGCCCAAAGACAATTCGTCGACGCGCAGTTCACCGATCTCGATCGCCACGGGCAGTTCGGGCAGTTGAAAGGGTTTGGTCTCGGCGGTGGCGGCCGGTTCGTCCGTGGTGGTCTTGCCGGGTGCGCGTGCGATGTCGATTTCTTCGGCGGTCAGGGCGTTCACGGAAAACCGGCCGCGGATCAGCGCCAGCCGGTTCCAATCCAGTTCGGCATTCTTGATGGTCAGCCAGACACCTTCGTCGTCGGCCACCGTGATCTCCTGGATGCGTGCGCGAGAGCTCAGCGCGCCCTCCAGCCCGATGACCCGGATATTGCGGTTGTCCCCGGATAACGTGTTCTGCAGGAAATCGGTCAGCAGACCGCCGCTCTCTTCCTCTTGCGCGGCCACGGGACCCGAAAGGGCAAAGGCGGTTGCCCCGACTGCCAGAGGATATGAAAGGTAACGCCTCAAAATGCTTGCCCGATCCCGATATAGAACTGCAGCCCGTTGCCCGTGTCACCTTGCACAGGCACCGCCAGGTCCAGCCTCAGCGGGCCGAAGCCGCCCAGATCGTACCGAACGCCAAGGCCCGCGCCCGCGTGGTACTCGGCGCCACTGCCGATGAACGAGGACGTGTCCACGATACCGTAGTCGTAAAACCCAACAAGAGACAGCTTTTCAGTGACCTTGCCGCGCACCTCGCCCGACAGGCCAAGAAAGGACTTGCCGCCGGCAATGCCCGTGCCGACAGGGACACCAAGGCTTTCATAGGGCTGACCGCGAACGGTGCCCGCGCCGCCGGAGAAGAACAGGAAATCCGGTGTGACACCATCCGCCGGGGGTCCGAGAATCGATCCAAGTTGCACCCGCCCGGCCAGCACGATCCGACCGCCAGTCCCCAGGCTGGTATAGGCGCGACCGTCGAAAAACAGGCGCAGCCCGGTATCCGTGCCCGAGATGCCGACAAAGGGCATGAATTGGCTGTCCAGGTAATACCCGCGGGTGGCGCTGACCTTGCTGTCGCGTTTGTCCCACTCGGACCGGAACGGAATGATGAAATATCGGAACTTGCGGCCGTCACCATAGGCGTCGTCAGCGTTCGAGATGGAGAAGCCCACAGCCGCCTCGGCATACAACTCGTCCGAGAACGTCCGCCGCGCACCATAGGTCAGCGAGGCAACCGACACGCTGTAGTTGTCGGTGTTTCGGCGCTCGAGCAGCGCGCTCCAGAAGGTATTGTCGTCCGGGCCCAGTCGGTCGGGCTGATCCAGACGCAGACCCAACCGCCCGTCGATATCCTCTGACCCGCCGATATTTCGGATGGCGGCCTCAAAGCGCAGCCGCTGGGCGCGCCGGAACACGTTGCGGTGGGTCCAGGTGGCGGTCAGGTCGAGACCATCGCGCGAGGCCAGTTCGACCCCGAACGTCAGGCGGCGTTTGGGCAAGTCCTCGAAAGTGGCGTCGAAATCCAGCGTGCCGTCCGGGTTCGGCGTGTCCCGTTCCTGGATCGAGACGGTGCTGAACGTACCGGTCCGCCGCAGCCGTGTGCCGACCTTTTGCAGCTTTTCGGGCGAGTAGACCTCGCCCGACGGGAAACCGGCGATTTTCTCGATCGAACTGTGGCGGACATCGGTGCCGCCTTCGATATACATCTTGCCGAACTTCAGCCGCGGCCCCTGATCCAGGTCGATCCGGGCGTCCAGCTGGGCCTGTGCGTGCCGGGCGATGATCTGTTGATCGCGCAGTTTCGCTTTGGCGTGGCCCGCGTCCTTCCAGGCCTGAATCCCGTCCGAAGTCGCCTGTTGAATGGCGCCGGTCGTGGCCAGCTTGCCGGGGGCAAACTCTTCGGGCAATTCGGTATCGGGGGCCAAAGGCTGAACGACTGCGGTTCCGAAATTGTACGCTTTGCCGGGGCGAATGGTGATCGTTGCCCGATTGATCTGCGCAGGAACGCTCAGCGAGCTGAGATCTGCCGCTTCTTTCCCGTCCAGCTTGATGCTGACCGACGGGCCGAAATATCCGGCATCATAGAGGATTTGCACGATCGTTCGGTAATCCGACAATGCGGCGGACAGAACTTCAAGCGGCGTGTCCAGACCCCGGTTGTCGGCAGTCATGACCGAGGACGTTTCCTCAATCTGCTTTTTCAGGTCGTCCGACAAACCTGGCGCTGCAAGCGATGTTTCCAGTGCCATCGCACAGGTCGGGGCGAGGGCAAAAAACACACCCGCGCACCAGTTCTTCAGACCGCCCCTACGCCTGCTCGCCTGCATCAAATGGCTCCACCTGTCCCGGGCCGCATTAATTTGCGCCGCTTGTCGCGGCGTCACGATCCCTTGGAGAATAGTTAGACCATCTCAAACCGCTCAGGCAAAGAAATAAACGCGGATTTCCCAGTTCCCATGTGAAGTTGTGGAAAAGCTGCCGCTACAGGCCCGCGTTTCGGAACCAGCGGATAATGGCCTCGCGGTCTTCGGGTTCCATATAGGTGACGTTGGCCGGCGGCATCGCGTGGCTGACGCCAGCCTGCAGATAGATTTGCTCGGCATTGCGGGCGATGTCACCTTCGGTTTCCAGAAGAACACCCTTGGGGGCCCAGAGGATTCCGTCCCAGACGGGCTCGCGCGCGTGGCACATTGAACAGCGCCCCAGCACGACGTCATGGGCTTCTTCAAAGCCGCTGGCCTGCACAAAGCGCTCCTCGAACTGGGTCAGAGGCTGCGCCTCGGCCTCTTCCAGCGGTTTGTACATCGGCGCAGTGGACAGCCACATGATGGCGATGAACAGCAGGGCCGTCACAAGCCAGGTCCAGGTCGGGTTGCCGGCCCGGGCGTGGCGGGTATTGAAGTAGTGCCGGATGGTGACACCCATCAGGAAGACCAGCGCCGCGATGATCCAGTTGTATTCGGTCGCAAAAGCCAAGGGATAGTGGTTCGACAGCATCAGGAAGACCACCGGCAAAGTCAGATAGTTGTTGTGGGTCGAGCGCAGCTTGGCGATCTTGCCGTATTTCGGGTCCGGGGTGCGGCCGTTTTTCAGGTCGTCCACAACGATCCGTTGGTTGGGCATGATGATGAAAAACACATTGGCCGTCATGATCGTGGCGGTGAACGCGCCCAGATGCAGCATCATCGCGCGGCCGGTGAAGATCTGGTTGTATCCCCAGCCCATCGCCACCAGCAGAACGAACAGCAGCAGCATCAGCAGGGTCGGGCGCTCGCCCAGACCCGATTTGCACAGGAAATCATAGATCAGCCAGCCCACGGTCAGCGACGCCGCCGAGATCAGGATGCCCTGCCACAGCGCCAGATCGGCCTTCTGTGCGTCGATCAGATACAGCTCGCCGCCCACCCAGTAAACGATCATCAGCAGGGCCGCGCCGCTGAGCCAGGTTGCATAGCTTTCCCATTTGAACCAGGTCAGGTGGTCGGGCATCCGCTCGGGTGCCACAAGGTATTTCTGGATGTGATAGAAGCCGCCGCCATGCACCTGCCATTCCTCGCCATCCGCAGGGCCGGGGATGTCGCGGTTCAGGCCGAGGTCCAGCGCGATGAAATAGAATGACGATCCGATCCAGGCGATTGCCGTGATGACATGCAGCCACCGCACCGCAAATGCCATCCAGTCCCAGAACACGGCGAATTCATACATGCAAAGCTCTCCGATTGCTTGCCGACACACTAGGCAAACGGGATTTTCTTCGGTATTCCCGTATATTGTCAAACTGTATCAAAAAAAACGAAAAGATGTCCTATCTCGACAATATCCGTACCTTTGTCCGGGTCTATGATCTTGGCAGCATGTCCGCGGCCGGGCGCGATCTGCGAATCTCGCCAGCGGTGACTTCGGCGCGGATTTCCCAGCTCGAAGATCATTTGGGTGTGCGATTGTTCCAGCGTACGACCCGAAACCTCAGCCCGACCGAGCAGGGCCGGGCGTTCTACCCCGGTGCAGTTGCGGTTCTGGATGCCGTGAACGAGGCCGAAGCGCAGGTCGTGCACCTGACCGAAGCGCCCCGGGGATCGCTTTTCGTAGCGGCTCCACTGGGGGTCGGGCGACGGCTGTTGGCGCCTCAAGTGCCTGAATTTCTTGCCGACTACCCCGAGATTGACGTGCGGCTGCGTCTGACGGACAGGTCTGTTGATCTCACGACCGAAGGGCTGGATCTGGCGTTCTTCATCGGTCAACCCGAAGACAGCACTTTGCGGATCCGCAAAATCGCGGATTGCCAGCGTGTCTTGTGTGCTGCGCCAGACTATGTCGCGCGTCGAGGCATGCCCCGGACCGGGGCGGAGCTGATCTCGGACCGGCACGAATGCCTGAACCTGCGATTCCCTGGGGCGACCGAGTTCCAATGGCTACTGCAGACAGCCGAAGGACCAAAACGGTTTGCGGTGTCCGGACGGTTCGAGTGCGACGACGGCGATGTTCTGACGGATTGGGCGCTGGCTGGGCAGGGGATCGCGATGAAACCCGTTTTTGAAGTGGCCGAGCATCTCAAGGCCGGGCGTTTGGTGCCTGTTGCCGTCGACACGCCACCGGTTTCGGTCCAGATGGCGTGTCTCTACACGCATCGGCGTCATCAGGACCCCAAGGCGCGCCTGTTCATGGATTTCATGATCTCGCGGATCGGCGACGTGGTGCGGACGTCGCAGGTCTGAGGGGTCAGCTGCCCCGGTAGGTCGAATACCCGAATGGCGACAGCAATAGCGGCACATGGTAATGCGCCTCGGGGTCGGACATGCCGAACCGGATCGGTATTTGATCAAGGAAAAGAGGGTCTTCAACGGCTTGCCCGGAGGCCCGCAAGTAGTCCCCCGCAAAGAAGATCAACTCGTAGATACCGGTCTTGAAAGTCTTTTCCGGCAGGATCGGACTGTCGGTGCGCCCGTCCGCATTGGTTTCCATCTCAACCAGTTTCCGGTGCGAATTGCCGGACACGCGGTACAACGCGATTTTCAGCCCCTCGGCCGGACATCCCCGCGCCGTGTCCAGAACATGGGTCGTCAGATAGCCTGCCACGAGTTGCTCCTGCTGTTGTCTGCACGTTTCGTCTTCGGATGCCATTTTGAGCAATCCGGTTTGCATTGCCCACCTTGCGGCAAAGGCCATGGCGCAGGGAACGCCGAAACAACCGGAAACAGCGTTCGGATTGATTTGATAATCCATCACGGTTTTATGGGATAAACCGAATGGAAGCTTGAAATTGAAGACGGAAAGCAGAATGCAGCCCCCCCGATACCCCCGCGACATGATTGGATACGGAGCCAACCCGCCAGATGCCCAGTGGCCGGGCGGAGCCAAGCTGGCAGTGCAGATCGTGCTGAACTATGAAGAGGGCGGCGAAAACTGCGTATTGCATGGCGACGCTGCGTCCGAGGCATTTCTGTCCGAAATCGTGGGTGCCGCGCCTTGGCCCGGCCAGCGTCATTGGAACATGGAATCCATATATGAATACGGCGCCCGCGCCGGGTTCTGGCGGCTGCATCGCCTGATGGCCGACCTGCCGGTGACCGTCTATGGCGTGGCCACCGCGCTGGCGCGCTCGCCTGATCAGGTGGCGGCGATGAAATCCGCCGGGTGGGAGATCGCCAGCCACGGGCTGAAATGGATCGAACACAAGGATATGCCCGAAGACGAAGAGCGCGCCCAGATCGCCGAGGCGATCCGCCTGCACACTGAGGTGGTCGGAGACCGTCCGCGCGGCTGGTACACGGGGCGGTGCTCGGACAACACCGTGCGGCTGGTGGCCGAGGAAGGCGGGTTTGCCTATGTGGCCGACACCTACGCCGACGATCTGCCTTATTGGATGCATACCGGTGGGCGCGACCAGCTGATCGTGCCCTATACGTTGGACTGCAACGACATGCGATTTGCCACGCCGCAGGGGTTCAACTCGGGCGACCAGTTCTTTGCGTATCTCCGCGACAGCTTCGATGCGCTCTATGCCGAGGGGCAGGCGGGCGCGCCCAAGATGTTGTCGATCGGTCTGCATTGCCGCCTGATCGGCCGGCCGGGCCGGGTGATGGCGCTGAAGCGGTTTCTGGACTATGCGCGCGGCTTCTCCGATGTATGGTTCGCGACCCGGTTGCAGATTGCCGAACATTGGGCGGCGCATCATCCGCCGCAGGATCGCCCACGCCCCTCGCAGATGGACCGCGACGCCTTCGTGGCGGCCTATGGCGGCATCTTCGAACATTCACCCTGGATCGCCGAGCGCGCCTGGGCGCTGGAATCGGGCCCCGCTCACGATACGGCGGGCGGGCTGCACAACGCGCTGGCGCGGGTGTTCCGTTCGGCCTCGTCCGAGGAACGCCTCGGCGTTCTGACCGCGCATCCGGATCTGGCGGGCAAGCTGGCGCAGGCCAAACGCCTGACGGCCGAAAGCACGTCCGAGCAGGCCTCGGCCGGGTTGGACGCCCTGACCGACGCCGAGCGTGACGCCTTTACCAATCTGAACACGCGCTACACCGAAAAATTCGGCTTTCCCTTCATCATCGCGGTGCGCGACCACGACAAGGCCTCGATCCTGCATGCGTTCCAGCGGCGCATCGAGAATGACCGCGAGACCGAGCTCGCCGAAGCCTGCTGTCAGGTCGAGCGCATCGCCGAGTTCCGGCTGCGCGACGTGCTGCCCTCATGACGCGGATCATTCCTATCGCGCCGCTGACGGCCCAATCCTTTGCGCCGTTCGGCGACGTGCTTGAGGTTTCGGGCGCACCGGACAAGATCATCAACCAGGGTCAGTGCGGGCGATACCATGACCGTGCGGTTCTGGATTTTGCTGACGGTCGTTCAGGGATCAGCCTGTTCGATGCCAATCCGCGGGCATTGCCCTATCAACTGGACATGGTCGAACGTCACCCTCAGGGCAGCCAGGCCTTCATTCCCATGACCAACCAGCCGTTCCTGGTGATCGTCGCGCCGGATGAGGGCGGCGTTCCGGGCCAGCCGCTGGCCTTCGTGACGCAGCCAGGGCAGGGAGTGAATTATCATCGCGGCACATGGCACGGCGTGTTGACGCCGCTGCACGCGCCCGGCCTTTTCGCGGTAGTCGACCGTATCGGTTCAGGCGCAAACCTCGAGGAGCACTGGTTCGACACCCCTTACGAGGTGGTTGAACGCTAAGCCGATTTTGAAGCCGCCGGAGAAGCGGCAAGACCCCCATGAGAAACAGGGAGACAGTTGAGATCATGGCCGAAACTTCGATAGGAACACCCGATCAGCTTCGGGATCCGAATTACACGCCCGCGCTGCACAAGGCGATACCACTCGGGATTCAGCACGTTTTGGCAATGTTTGTGTCAAACGTGACGCCCGCCATCATCGTGGCCGGTGCGGCCGGGTTTGGCTTCGGGTCGAACTCGCCCGATTTTCCCGAGCTGCTGTATCTGATCCAGATGTCGATGCTGTTTGCAGGGCTGGCGACCTTGTTGCAGACCATCACGCTGGGCCCGGTTGGTGCGGCATTGCCCATCGTTCAGGGAACAAGCTTTGCGTTCCTGCCCATCATGATCCCATTGGTGGCTGGCAAGGGCGTCGAGGCCCTTGCCGCGCTGTTCGGAGGCGTTCTGATCGGCGGCATCTTTCACGCCTGCCTTGGGATGTTCATTGGCAAGATCCGCTTCGCTCTGCCGCCATTGGTCACGGGCCTTGTTGTGACGATGATCGGATTGGCACTTGTCAAGGTCGGCATCCAATATGCGGCGGGTGGTGTCCCTGCGATCGGTACGCCGGAATACGGATCGCTGCTCAACTGGTCTGCGGCACTGGTCGTCGTGATCGTCACGCTGGGCCTCAAGTTCTTTGCCCGCGGAATGCTGTCGGTGTCTGCGGTTCTGGTCGGATTGGCCGTCGGCTATGTCTACGCCCTGATGGTCGGAATGGTGACGTTCGAAGCCATTGGAACAAGCTGGTCGCGGGCCGCTGGTTTCGCGCTGCCGGTGCCCTTCAAATATGGGTTCGAATTCTCGCTGGCGGCGGTGATCGGGTTCTGCCTCATGGCTTTCGTGTCAGCGGTCGAAACCGTCGGTGACGTTTCGGGCATTACCAAAGGCGGCGCGGGTCGCGAGGCCACGGACAAAGAGATCGCGGGAGCGACCTACGCAGATGGTGTTGGCACGGCCGTCGCCGGTATGTTTGGCGGTTTGCCGAATACCTCGTTCAGTCAGAATGTCGGCCTGATCGCGATGACCGGAGTCATGAGCCGCCATGTCGTCACGATTGGTGCGCTGTTCCTGATCCTGTGCGGACTTGTTCCCAAGGTCGGCGCCATCATACGCACTGTTCCGATCGAAGTTCTGGGGGGCGGTGTGATCGTCATGTTCGGCATGGTGGTGGCTGCCGGCATTTCGATGTTGTCCGACGTGGACTGGAACCGCCGCAACATGGTGATCTTCGCAATCTCGCTGTCGATCGGGCTCGGCTTGCAGCTGGAGCCCGGCGCGGTTCAGCACTTGCCGGACACAATCCGCATCCTGATGACAAGCGGACTGCTGCCTGCGGCGCTGATCGCCATCGTGCTGAACCTCATTCTGCCGCATGAACTGGCCGAGGAGTCGACCGAAGAGGTCTCGGGCGGAATGGCCGGTCACGGCGCTGGCAGTTTGCCGCACGACTGAAACCTGTAACTCAGCCCTGCAGCGCCAAGCGCGCTGCGGGCTATTCCGTCTGAGCCATCATACCGGCGACATCGAGCATACGGGCCGAAAAACCCCACTCATTGTCATACCATCCGAAAACCCGGACCTGATTTTGCCCGACGACTCGTGTTTCCGGTCCGGCAATCACCAGCGATTCCGGTCGCGTACGCAGATCGGACGAGACCAGCGGCAAGTCGATCCAGCCGAGCACCTTTGATGCCTCGACGGCGCGGCGCAATTCGGCAGAGAACAGCTCCGGATCCATTCCATTTTGCAGGGTCACGACCAGATCGATGGCCGAGACGCTGGCAGTGGGCACCCGCACCGCCGCACCGGAAATACGTCCGGCCAGATGGGGCAGAACCTCGTCGATCAGATGGGTCGCGCTTGACGTTGTGGGTACCATCGACAAGGCCCCGGCCCGCGACCGCGCCAGGTCGCCGCGCGGGGCGTCCACCATCGGCTGGCTGTTTGTGTAGCAGTGAATCGTGGTCATGTGCGCTGAGGCGATGCCTCCGATCTCGTCGATCACCTTGGCCAGCGGCGCCAGCGCGTTGGTGGTGCAGGACGCGTTCGACACAATCCGGGCACTGCCCAGCATGTCTTCGTTGGCACCCAGAACGATCGTTGTTTCGGCGGCCGGGGACGGGCCGGAAATCAGCACCTTGCCAGCCCCTGCCTGCAGGCCCCGGATTGCGACATCCGAACTGCGCGCGATACCCGTGCAATCCAGCATCACGTCCACGCCGGACAGATCGACATCGGCAAGGTCGTCGCTGTGGCTCAGTGGAATCGATTGTCCATCTACCTGCAAGGCCCCGGCGCTGGTTTCGACCGAACCGGCATAGGGGCCGAACGTGCTGTCGTACTTGAACAGATAGGCACAGGTCTCAAGCGGTGCGATGTCGTTGATCAGCACCACTTGAACATCCGAACCCGCTGGCAGGGCCATGACCTGCCGCAGGATCGTGCGGCCGATGCGGCCGAATCCGTTGATTGCGAGTTTCATGCGCAAGCTATGGCAGGCCGTTTGACCGACCTCAATGCCCGTATGGCGTCGCCGCTATCCGCAGCTGACCTGCGAGAAGAACTGGCCCGAAATATTCTGGTACATGCTTGACCGGATCACCTTGCACCCGGTTGCCTGCTGGATGGCCGCAATGGCCTGAACCGTGCGCAGGCGCGGCGGCGGGCCGAACGGGTTGAGGTTGTTGTTGTCGCGGGTCGCACGATACACGACAGGGGCATCCGCAACCTGCGTCACAGCCCATGTGCGGCTCATGACGGATACGGTTTTGGTCGCTTCCTTCGCCACGACCGGGGCGGTGTCGACGGCGACCATGAAGCCGATCATGGCCAGTGCCGTCAGAGGGGCGCGCAGTTTCATCGACCAATCTCCACGAATGAACAAAACGAAATCACCTCTGATTTCAGCAAATTCCGCCGTCCCTGTGAACCCCTGCCGACGCAAAAGCCCGTTTTCAGAACCTTTTGCTGGTCATCGTGTGGACAGTTTCAACGGCATGTGCCGATTGACGTCCTTGTAGAGCAGATACCGGAATCGCCCCGGCCCGCCCGCGTAGCAGGCTTGAGGACAGAACGCGCGCAACCACATGTAGTCACCGGCCTCGACCTCGACCCAATCCTGGTTCAGTCGATAGACGGCCTTGCCCTCAAGCACATAAAGCCCGTGCTCCATGACATGCGTTTCGGCAAAGGGGATGACCCCGCCTGGTTCAAACGTGACAATGTTCACATGCATGTCATGGCGCAGATCACTTGGATCCGCGAAGCGCGTGGTGGCCCACCGACCTTCGGTGCCGGGCATTGGGGTTGGGGCGACGTCGCGTTCGTTGGTGATGATCGGATCGGGGGCCGGCAATCCGGGTACGGCCTCATAGGCCTTGCGTACCCAATGGAACCGGGCCACGGCGTCAGAGCGGTTGTGCAAGGTCCAATCGGACCCGGGCGGAATGTAGGCATAGCCCCCTGTGACCAGCTCGTGGACCTGCCCCGCAAGGGTCAGGGTAACCGACCCTTCGACGACGAAGACCACGCCTTGAGCCTTCGGGTCCGTCTCGGGCGTGTCGCTGCCGCCGCCCGGCTGAACCTCCATGATGTATTGCGAAAACGTCTCGGCAAACCCACTGAGGGGGCGCGAAAGGACCCACAGTCGGGTCTGTTCCCAAAACGGCAGAAAGCTGGTCACGATGTCGCGCATCGTGCCTTTCGGGATGACGGCATAGGCGTCAGTGAACATGGCGCGGTCGGTCAGGAGCTGAGTCTGGTCCGGAAGCCCGCCGGTGGGCGCGTAGTAGTTTTGATGAGCCATTCCTGTGCCTCAAGCTTGGTTTCCGGTTACTATGGTCGCATCAGCGGCGGGCCGATAGCGCCGGCAGTCCGATAGGTTTGTTCGGCATTATTTGAAGGTCCGGCCGCTGGGGCTTGGCCCTGATTGCTCGGATGTATATTCTTGGTGCAGATCAATTTTCACGAAAGCGAGTTTCGCATGACTGTCCGGTTGCCTGCTGCCCTGTTTGCGCTGTTTTTGTCGGGTGTCGTGGGGGCGGTCGATGCCAAGCCTCTGTCCCGGATCATCGCCGAAATGGGGCTGAGCCCGGAAGACTATCAGGTTCTGGACGCGACGACGTCTTCGATGCTGGCAGGCGGGACCCCAAGCGTCGGGCAGGAGCGCAACTGGGTCAACGAGAAAACGGGCACCAAAGGCACGGTCAGGATACGGGACGTGAAGGATAACTGCGTTCACTTCCAGCACTTTGTGCAGCCGTCCGGGGCGGCGCCCAACCCGGAAATCCGCACCCGTCAGTGCAAGGATGCCAGCGGCAATTGGATTCTGACGCCGTAATCGCGGATCAGTAACCGCGGCTGCGATCAACCTCGTGCAGCAGGGGCTGACCTGCGCTCAGCCGCAGAAAGTTCTGGGCGACATCCGCCAACGCATCACCCAGATGCCATCCCGACACATGCGGTGTGATCGTGACCGCCGGGTGCCGCCATAAGGGGCTGTCTTTGGGCAACGGTTCTTGTGCGGTCACATCGAGAACCGCGTGCCCCGGACGACCCCGGTCAAGTGCCTCGATCAAGGCTTCCTCGTCGATCAGGTCGCCACGTCCCGCATTCAACAACTGGCTGCCGTCCTTCATCGCGCCGAGCATTTCTGCGTCAAACAAGCCGATGGTTTCGAGGGTCGAGGGCAGAATCGCGCAGACATGGTCGCAACCGCGCAGCATTCCCGGCAAAGCATCCTGCCCGTGCAGACAGGTCACATCTTCGATTTGCTTGGGCGACCGGCTCCAGCCGATGACCTGAAACCCGACATCGCGCAGCATGCGGGCGGTACGGCTGCCGATATGGCCCAGCCCCAGAACTCCGACTACGGTGTCAGATGTCAGCACCGGCGCTTTCGGCCGCCACTCGGCCCGCCGCTGAGCGTCCGCGTGAAAGCCCATGTTCCGGTGAGCGTACAGGATATAGGCCAGAAACCACTCTGCGATGCCTTGCGCCGGGGCGTCCGGTTTCAGGCGGGCCACGCGGACATGCGCGGGCAGGGCGGGGTTCGACACGATTGTCTCGACCCCGGCGCCCAGCTTTTGCACCAGCTGCAGATTGGGCAGGCGGCTCGCGTGATCGTCCCGCAGGCCGACAACCGCCACCATGGTGACCTCGGCCGGGTCACCAATGGTGCTTGGCGTGCGCACATCGGCCGTTGGTGCATATCGCCGTACTTCTTCGGCAATCTCGGCATCGCTCATCCAGTCGGACAGCCTGGTATCGATCAGCAACGCCATCTGCGCCCCTCTTCCGTTTCAAATTGATTGCAAGTGACGTGCCGTCACGCGGCTGGACACAGTTGCCGCAGCTAAGCCATCCTCGGCGCAAAGGTAAAGCCCGGTTCCGGGATCTACGGAGGATTCTTCATGAACATGTCATTCGTCTTGCGCGAGGAGAACCGGGCGCTGCTGGAGCGGGTCCGCGACATGATCCGCAACGAAATCATGCCCCTGGAAGAGGAATACCAGGCCGAGATCAACAAGGGCGACCGCTGGCAGTACACCGAACGCCAGGCCGAGATCCTGGAAGGGTTGAAGGCCAAGGCCAAGGCGGCAGGTCTGTGGAACTTCTGGCTGACCGACAGCGACAAGGGCTTTGGCTTGACTACAGTCGAATACGCCTATTTCGCCGAAGAGATGGGCAAGACCCCGCTGGGCGCCGAGGTGTTCAACTGTTCCGCCCCCGACACCGGCAACATGGAGGTGTTCGAGCGCTACGGCACCGAGACGATGAAGGAACAATGGCTCAAGCCGCTGCTCGAGGGCGAGATCCGCTCGGCCTATCTGATGACCGAGCCGGATGTGGCCTCGTCGGATGCCACGAATATCTCGATGTCCTGCGTGCGGGACGGGGATGACTATGTTCTGAATGGCGAGAAATGGTGGTCGTCCGGCGCGGGCGATCCGCGCTGCAAGGTCTACATCGTGATGGTCAAGACCGGCGGCGACGACCTGCCCAAGCACAAGCGCCAGTCGATGATCGCGGTGCCCGCCGACACGCCGGGGATCGAGATCCTGCGCCCGATGGAAGTGTACGGCCATGACGACGCGCCGCACGGGCACATGCATATTCGGTTTACCGATGTCCGGGTGCCGGCCGAGAACATCCTGCTGGGCGAGGGCCGCGGGTTCGAAATCGCGCAGGGGCGCCTCGGGCCCGGTCGTATCCATCACTGCATGCGCGCGATCGGCCAGGCCGAGATGGCGCTGGAGCAGATGTGCAAACGCGCCCTGCAGCGCGAAGCCTTCGGCAAGAAGCTGGCGCAACTGGGTGCCAATTTCGACATCATCGCCGAGTGCCGGATGGAGATCGAGATGGCCCGCCTGCTGTGTCTGAAGGCCGCGTGGTACATGGATCAGGGCGATGCGCGCGCGGCGGCCCCGTGGATCAGCCAGATCAAGGTCGTGGCACCGCGCGTTGCGCTGAAGGTAATCGACGAGGCGGTGCAGATGTTCGGCGGGCAGGGCGTCAGCCAGGATACGCCGCTGGCCACCGCCTGGACGCATGTGCGCACGCTGCGGCTGGCCGATGGCCCGGATGCGGTGCATCGCCGTCAGGTTGCGCGGGCCGAACTGAAAAAGCATACCCAGGAAAAGATCTGACATGCAGGACGCGGCGATGCAGCCAGTGGTGGGTAAGACCGCTTATTTCCGGGTCGCGCCCGACGGGGCCTTTGTCGGAAATGACCCGGCGCGCGGGCCGTGGTCGGCTGACCACTGTCATGCCGGCCCGGTTGCGGGCCTGATCGTGCGCGCGGCCGAGATCGAGGTCGGCCCCGACAAGATGCTGACCCGCCTGACCGTCGATCTGCTGCGCCCGCTGCCTCTGTCCGGTCTTCGCGTGGCCGCCGAGACCGTGCGCCACACCAAGACGCTGGCCACCACGCGCGTCACCGTGCATGATCTGGACGACACGCTGTGCGCGACCGCCACCACGATGCATCTGGCGCGCCGGGATCTGGGGCTGGTGCCCAATGTGGCGATCCAGGGCCCCGACCTGTCGCAGATCGAAGACGGCCCGTTTCCCATCGGCGAAATGCGGCATGACCTGCCCGGCTTTGCCCATCATTCCGAGGTGGCCTATCCCAAAGGCGGCAACCAAGGGGCGGGGCCGAAAACCATCTGGATGCGCACCCCGCCTCTGCTCGAGGGTGAAACCCCCTCGCCGATCCAGTCGCTGTGCCCGCTGGCCGATTGCGGCAACGGAATTTCGTGGAATGCGCCGACCTTTGAAATGGGGTTCATGAACACCGACCTGACGGTGCAGGTCCACCGCGAGCCGATGTCCGACTGGCTCGCCTCGGACTCCGTGTCGCACTGGCAGCCCAGCGGCATCGGGATGTCGCAGTCGGTTCTGTACGATACTCAAGGCCCGATCGGCACGGCGCTGCAGACTCTGGTCCTGTTTCCGCCGAAATGAGCGGCAAAATCGGTGCTTACCACCGAACCGCGTTGCCAGCGCCGGTTGGGCACCCTATCTTCGCGTTCATGCGCTGGATACCCACCTTGTTCGCCTGTTGCCTGCCGTTTACCGCGGTGGCGCACCCGCATGTCTTCATCGACACCGGGCTGGAGTTCATAGTGGACGAGTCGGGCAACCTGACCCATGTCCGCGTCACCTGGGCCTATGACGAGTTCTACTCGCTGCTAGTGCTTGAAGACATGAGATTGGATCAGGACGGCGACGGCGTGCTGTCCGAAGCCGAAGAGCAGCGCCTCGCCGGTTTCGACGCGCAGTGGGTCGAAGGATACAATGGCGATCTGGTCATCCTGGCCGCCGATCAACCGGTTGCCTTGTCCGGTCCGCTGGAACCGCGCGCCACGACCGAGGATGGTCGTATCGTGACAACCCATCTGCGCAAGGTCGAGGGCGACCCTTTGCCCGCCCAAAGCCTGTCTGCCAAACCCTATGACGAGACATTCTATACCGCCTACGAGGTGACGCGCCCGGTCACCGTTTCCGGGCCTGAATCCTGCCGGATCGACAGGTTCGAGCCGGATATCGACGGCGAACTGGCCCAGATGCAGGCCTTTCTGCTGACCCTGGACGCCGACTATGACCTCGAGGAGAACGACATCCCCCTGGTCGGTGAACGCTTTGCCACCGAGATCCGCGTTTCATGTCCCGCTACCTGATCCTGCCGGTCGGCCTGGCAATAGCGCTGCTGCTGTGGTTCTGGGGCAGCGGAGGCTTTGACAGCCTCGCGTCCTGGGCCGCGGGCGAGCAGCGGGAATTTCAGAACCAGATCGCCCGAGCCCTTCGGGCCGCGCGGGCCGAACAGCCCGAGGCCGTGGCCACGCTGCTGGCCGTCTGTTTTGCCTATGGGTTCTTCCATGCGGTGGGGCCGGGCCATGGCAAGGTGCTGATCGGAGGGTATGGGCTGGGCCGCAATGTCGCCTTTCTGCGCCTGTCGGCGATCAGCGTACTGTCCTCGCTGGGGCAGGCCGTGACGGCGATCGTTCTGGTGTATGCAGGCGTTCTGGTGTTCCAGATGTCGCGGGAAAGCTTGGTCGGCACCACCGAGCAGATCATGGCCCCGGTCAGCTATGGTGCGATCGCGGCCATCGGGCTGTGGCTGGTTCTGCGATCGCTGCGCAGTTTCGCCCGGCGCGGTCGTTCGGACAGTGCCCCGCATGACCATCACCATCATCATGATCACGGGCATCATCACTATCACGACAGTGAGGCTTGTTCCGATTGCGGGCATCGTCATGGCCCCACCGCCGAAGAGGTGGCCCAGGTCGGCAGCCTGCGCGAGGCGCTGATCCTGATCGCCGGCATCGCCGCGCGACCGTGTACCGGAGCTTTGTTCGTGCTGATCCTGACCTGGCAGATGGGCATCGCGATGGTCGGTATCGCCGGGGCCTTTGCCATGGCGCTGGGCACCGCGACCGTCACCACCCTGGTTGGCTGGACGTCGTTCGGGTTGCGGGGAGGGCTCTTGGCCTCGGCCTCGGCTACGCGGTTCGCGGCCGTGCTGGCGCCCACGATCGAACTGGTGGCCGGGCTGCTGATCGCGGTGATCGCCGGTGGATTGCTGCTGCGCGCGCTCTGACGTCAGTCGAAAACAGGATCGGGGTAGCCCACCCGCGCCAGGTACAATCCTTGCGGCGGGCAGACCGGCCCGCAGGCCGCGCGGTCGGCGGCCTCGAGCGCATCGCGCACGTCCTGCGGTGTCCAAGCGCCCGCGCCGACCCGTTCCAGCGTGCCGACGAAACTGCGGACCTGGTTGTGCAGGAAGGACCGGGCGCGGACGTGGAAATGCACCTCGGGGCCGGAAAAGCCCTGAACCTGTTCGACGCGCAGCTCGTCCAACGTCTTGACCGGGCTGGCCGCCTGGCAGATCGAAGACCGGAAGGTGGTGAAATCGTGCCGCCCGATCAGCATGTCGGCCCCTTCCTGCATCGCGGCGACATCCAGCGGATGCCCGATCTGCCAGACCTGGCCCTTGTCATGGGTCGCGGGCGCACGGCGGATCAGGATGCGAAACAGGTATTGCCGCTCGATGGCCGAGAACCGCGCATGCCAGTCATCCGCCACCCGCGCGGCCTTGAGAATCGCCACCGGCAACGGCTTGAGGTGATAGTTCAGCGCCTCGGACAGGCGGAACGGGTCCCAGTCTTTTTCAAGGTCGCAATGGGCCACTTGCCCCAGCGCGTGAACGCCCGCATCCGTGCGCCCGGCGGCCGCGATCGTGTGTGACCCGGGCTGTAGTTTCGACAACGCCGCCTCGATGGCGCCCTGGACCGAGGGCAGATCCTTCTGCCGCTGCCATCCGGCAAACGGCTCACCTTGGTATTCGACTTTCAACGCGTATCTGGGCATGGGCTGCTGGTACCCTGCCGGAGGCGCCCGGGCAAGGGCAGGCGGCAAAAGCGCTGGCAACCGGGGCAGCGGCTACCTATCTTGGGACAAACAAGAAATGCGGGGCGGCGGTTTGGTCATCTCATCACTGGCAGACAGTCTTGTGCGCGGCGTCGAATCCGTCGGCGACCGCGTGTCCGAGACGTTTTTCGAACCGGTCGTGCGGCTGGGCGTCACCGGTCTTGCGCGGTCGGGCAAGACGGTGTTCATCACGTCGCTGGTGGCCAACCTGCTGGACCGGGGGAGGATGCCCGGCCTGGTCGCCCAACAGGAGGGGCGCATCAACGCCGCCTACCTGCAGCCGCAGCCCGACGACACAGTGCCCCGGTTCGATTATGAATCGCACCTGTCGGCACTGACCGGGCCTCAGCCCCATTGGCCCGACAGCACCCGCGCCGTGTCCGAGCTGCGCCTGTCGTTCAAGGTCCGCCCTGCCGGGCTGCTGGCCGGCCTGCAGGGGCCACGCACCGTGCATCTGGACATCGTCGACTATCCCGGCGAATGGCTGCTGGATCTGGCACTGCTCGAAAAAACCTATGACGACTGGTCGCGCGAAACGTTGGAGCGGATCGCGCAGCGTCCGGCAGCCGCCGATTTCCTGACCCAGGTCAAATCCGTTGATCCGGCCGACCCCCATGATGAACCCACCGCGCAGGCCCTGTCGCGGGGCTTTGCCGACTATCTGACTGCCGCGCGGGATGCGGGGTTTTATGACTGCACGCCGGGCCGGTTCCTGCTGCCGGGCGATCTGGCCGGGTCGCCGGTGCTGACCTTTGCGCCGTTGCCGGTCGAGAGCGCCGCGCGCCGCCGCAGCCTGCACCGCGAGATGGAGCGCCGGTTCGAGGCCTACAAATCGCAGGTGGTGAAGCCCTTTTTCCGGGATCATTTCGCCCGGATCGACCGGCAGGTGGTGCTGGTAGACGCGCTGGGCGCGATTCACAAGGGTCCGCAGGCGGTCGAGGACATGCGCCGCGCCATGGGCGACATCCTGTCGGCCTTCCGGCCCGGCCGCAATGCGTGGCTCAGCCAGATGTTGCTGGGCAAGCGGGTCGAACGCATCCTGTTCGCGGCCACCAAGGCCGATCACCTGCACCACCTGCAGCACCCGCGCCTGACCGCGATCATGGAGGCCCTGACCCGCGAGGCGCGCGACCGCGCCAGGTTCGCCGGGGCCGAAACCGCCGCCATGTCCATCGCCGCGCTGCGCGTGACGACCGAAGAGATCCGCAATCACAACGGCGTCGAACTGCCCTGCGTGCGCGGTAGTTTGGAGAATGGAAAACAGGCGGCCTTCTACCCCGGAGAGCTGCCCGAAGACCCCGCCCATCTGCTTAATCCTGCGCGTAAGGGGGCCGACACCTGGCTGGGCGAGGAGTACGGGTTCATGACCTTTGCCCCGGCGCATCTTTCGCTGCGCCCCGGTGACGGCCCGCCGCATATCCGGCTGGACCGCGCCGCGCAGTTTCTGATCGGAGACCGGCTGTGACCGTCACCCTCAGGCCCGCGCGCAGCCTCGACGCTGGGGCGGTCGGAGAGATCCTGCACGGCTTTGCACGCGAAAACGACTGGATGCCCGAGCTGCATTCGGGGGCTGAAGCCATCGCTTTTTGTGGGCAGATGATCGACAAAGGATGGGTCACGGTTGCCGAACAGGGCGGCAAGGTCGCAGGCTTTTTGGCCATGGACGGAACCGAGGTTCATTGCCTGTACCTGAGTCCCCCTGCGCGGAATCAGGGGATCGGCACAGAACTGCTGGACAGCGCCAAGGCAGGTCGCCGAGAACTGGCGCTGTATGCGTTTCAGGCCAACACGGGCGCGTGCCGGTTCTACGAACGGCACGGCTTTATAGAAGTGGCCCGCAGCGAAGGCGCCGACAATGATGAACAGCTGCCGGACATTCGGTTCGTCTGGCGGAAAAAGGAGTGACGCATGGCCAAGGGTCCGGTTCTGATCGAGCTTGACGAGGATGCCCCTGCCGCCGACGTGGCGAAGGCCGCGCCGGTACCGGATATCGCGCCGCCCCAGGGGCAGGCGATGCAGGCCGCGGCCCGCCTGGCCGCGCGCAAGCCGTCGGTTCTGGGCCGCTGGTTCTGGGGTCTGGCGCTTGCGATCGTGGGGGCGGCGGTCTCTGTCGCCGCATGGAATTTCGCCACCTCGCTGATCGCCAGCGTTCCGGTGCTGGGCTGGATCGTGACCGGCCTGATCTGCGCGCTGGTGCTGGTGGCCCTGCTGATCGCGCTGCGCGAACTGGCCGCGCTGGGCCGGCTGTCGCGGGTGGACGGGATGCGCCGTGCCGCCGATGCCGCGCTGGCCGATGCCGATCTGGCGCAGGCCCGGGCCGTGACCCAGCGCCTGATCGCGTTTTATCGCGGGCGCGAGGATACGCGCTGGGGCCGCGACCGCCTGGCCGAACGGATCGAGGAACAGTTCGACGCCTCGGGCCTGCTTGGGCTGGTCGAGGACGAATTGCTGGCCCCGCTGGATGCCGCCGCCAGCCGCGAGGTCGAGGCCGCCGCGCGCCAGGTCGCGACGGTGACGGCGCTGGTGCCGCTGGCGTTGGCCGATGTGGCGACGGCGCTGCTGGCCTCGTTGAGAATGATCCGCCGGATTGCCGAAATCTATGGCGGGCGGGCCGGGTTTCTGGGGGGCTGGCGGTTGACCCGCGCGGTGTTCGTTCACCTGGTGGCCACCGGTGCGGTGGCCGTGGGCGACGACTTGCTCGAACCGGTTCTGGGCGGGTCGGTCCTCAGCAAGCTGTCGCGCCGCTTTGGCGAAGGGCTGGTCAACGGCGCCCTCAGCGCCCGTGTCGGCGTGGCCGCGATGGAGGTCTGCCGTCCGCTGCCCTTCTCGGACCGGCACAGGCCGTCGACCCGCGGCATGGTCTCGCGCGCGCTGAGCGGGCTGTTTTCCAAGGGTTGATCTGCCGCAAAGCCAACGGGCCGCTGCGCATGGCACAATCTTCCGGAAGGGAGACCAGCCATGGCGGATCACGGCCACAGCCAACAGGAAATCGCAGACCGGATCGACGCCCCGCCCGGGCGCGGGGTCCTGCGCGACGTGGTCTATGGCGGGATCGACGGATCGGTGACCACGCTGGCCATCGTGGCGGGCGTGGCCGGGGCCGGGTTGTCGCCCTTCGTCATCGTGGCCTTGGGCCTGGCCAACGTACTGGCCGACGGATTCTCGATGGCGGCGGGCAACTACTCGGGGACCAAGGCCGAGCTGGACAATATCCGACGGATCCGCGCCATTGAAGAGCGCCACATCCGCCTCTACCCCGACGGCGAGCGCGGCGAGGTGCTGGAGATCCTGTCCCGCAAAGGCCTGTCGGGCCGGGTGCTGGAACAGGCAACCGATGTGATCACCGCCGATCGTGACACCTGGATCAACCTGATGATCGAGGGCGAATACGGGCTGGGCAGCGTCGATCCGCATCCGCTCAAGGCCGCTGCGGCCACGTTCTCGGCCTTTGTCGTAGCCGGCATGGTTCCGCTCGTGCCGTTCCTGTTGGGGGTTGAGGGCGCGTTTCCAGCCTCGGTCCTGATGACGCTGGGCGTGTTCTTTGCCATCGGCGCGATGAAAAGCCGGTGGTCGCTGGCGCCCTGGTGGCGCTCGGGGCTTGAGACGCTGGCGATTGGTGGAGCGGCGGCGGCAATTGCCTATCTCGTCGGGTCTCTGTTCCATCCCTAGATCACTGGCATCAGATCGCAACAGGCTGAAACCATTCGGGATTTCCAGACTGTCTTACCGCACCTGCACAGGATAGCCTGTAATGCAGATTTGCCCGGAGGTGCGGTTTGGAATCTCTGCTTGTTCTTGTTGGCCTGGTCGTTTTGGCGATGCCGGTATCTATTGTCGTCTTGCTGGTCGGCCATGCCCGTCTGCGGAGGCGGGTCGAGCAGTTGGAGAGTCGGTTGGGTGCCGGGCCGCAACCGGACGCGGAGCGGCTACCACAGACGCAGTCCGCTCCAGCAGAGGTGTCGACGCCTGAACCGCGACCGGCCCCTTGGGGCCCGCCGAAACAGGAAAGCCCACCGACGCCGGACCAACAGCCTGACCCTGAAGAATCGGCAACTGTTACTGAGAGTGCATCGCCTCCGGCCGCAGTGGTGTTCCGCGCCGAGCGGTTCGACGATCTGAGCGCGTGGCTGCGCGAAAATTGGTTCTATGCCGTATCCGCCCTATCGCTGGCGCTGGCGGGGATTTTCCTGGTGCAATACGGGGTCGAGAACGGGTTGCTGCCGCCCACCGCGCGCGTGCTGGCTGCCCTGGGTTTCGGCGCACTGCTGATCGTAGCGGGTGAAGTCGTGCGGCGCCTATACGGCGATGACGAGTCGTCGGCGACTGCCTACCTGCCTTCGGTGTTCTCCGGCGCGGGGCTGGTCACGCTGTTCGGCGGTGTGCTGGCGGCGCGTCAGCTCTATGACCTGATCGGCCCCGAGGCGGCCTTGGCGGGCATGATCGCCATCGCTCTTGTCGGGCTGGTTCTGGGCTGGTTCCACGGCCCGCTGCTGGCGGCGATCGGGTTGATCGGAGCCTTTGCCGCACCTTTCGTCGTGGGTGGCGACTCGGCTGACCCGTCCTGGCTGTACGGATATTTCTTCGTGATCACCGGGCTGGGGCTTGGGATCGACACGGTGCGGCGCTGGGCTTGGGTGTCGGTGCTGGCGCTGGTGGGCGCCTATTTAGCGGGCCTTTTGCTGGTGACGGGTTCGCCGATCGCGGAACCGGCTTTCCTCGTCTACGTGGCCGCCGTTGCCGTGATCGCCATTGCCATTCCCGTGCGCCGGATCTGGCCCGATCACGACGGGGCGATGTTCAGCGAACTCCTTGTCAGAAAATCCAGCGGTCCGTGGCCCGAATTTCCGACGCGCCTGGCCTTCGGGGCGGTGATGGCAAGCTCGGCCATTCTGGCACTGCAATGGGCGGATACGAGCGGTGAGTTCTGGCTGGCTGTGATCCTGCTGGCGGGGCTGACTTTCGCCCTGCTGATCTGGGCAAAGGACGCGCCGGCCCTGCAGGACATGACCGCGCTGCCTGCCCTTGGGCTGGGTGGTTTCGTGTTCACGCACGGGTTTGATGGCGGCGCGGTGGCGCGTGGCTTCTGGCAGACCTATTCCGAAACGCCCGAGGCGGCTTTCCCGTTGGCTGTGACCTTGCTGGTTGCGCTGGGCGCGGTGGTATCGCTTCTGGCGGCATGGCGGTCGTTTCTGGGCGGGCGGTACCCGTTGGTCTGGGCCGGTGCCGCCGCGCTGTACGCCCCGGCGCTGGCCATCGCGCTTGAGCTTGGCTGGCGTCCGGCCAGCGTGATCGGCGCTTACCCCTGGGCCCTGCATGCGGTCGCGCTTGCGGCGCTGATGGTGTTACTGGCCGAGCGCTTTGCCCGCGTGGATGGCGAGGCACGGATGCGTCCGGCTTTGGCCACGCTGTCGGCCTTGTCCTGCCTGACCTTCGCCTGCGTGATCGTGCTCAGCTCGGCGGCGCTGACCATCGCTTTCGTGGTCACGATCATCGCGGCGGCGGCGCTGGACCGGCGGTTCAACCTGCCGCCGATGAGCTGGTTCATCTGGGCCGGAGTCGTCACCGTCACGTTCCGGCTGATCCTTAACCCGGGTCTGGACTGGGCGCTGCACGCGCCGGTTCCGGAAATGGCGCTGGTCTATGGGGCTGCGGTTGCAGGCTATCTTGCCGCATGGTGGATGCTGCGCCCGCTGGACCGCCCAGTCGCCAATGTCATGCTAGACAGTGCAGCGTGGGCGACGGGCGGCGTTCTGGTGTCTCTGCTGCTGTTGCGCTGGCTGGAAGGGCTGGGCGAGGGCGGTGCCGACGACAGCCATTGGGGGCTGGGCCTGCTGTCGGCCATTTGGCTGCTGCTGGCCTTTGCGCAGGTGCAGCGGTTTGCGCTGGGCGGGCGACTGAACTGGGTTCGGGTCGCACTGGGCGTGTTCTTTGCCGCGCATGGCCTGTTGTGGCTGGCGCTGGCTGCGACAGTGGCCAACCCTGTTTTGCGGTTTGGGGCAGATCCTGTTCTGGGGCCTCCGGTGGTTAACACGCTTGCCATTGCCTATCTGCTGCCGGCTCTTGTCATCGGCCTGTCCGCGTGGCGGACCCCCGCGATGCCGGCGCAGTTGCGGCTGGCCTGTCAGGGGGTGTCCATTGCGCTGGGCGCCTTGTGGCTGGGCCTGACCATCCGGCATTTCTGGCAGGGCGCGGCAGGGATGTTTGAAGGCAACGGTGTATCCCAGCCCGAGCTATACACTTACACGCTCGCCCTGCTGGTGATCGGCGCGGCGCTGTTCTATCAGTCGTTGGCGCGTCGGTCGGACCTGATGCGCAAGGCCGGGCTGGCGGTGATCGGGCTGGCGGTGGCCAAGGTGTTCCTGATCGACATCTCGGGGCTGGGCGGTCTGATCCGGGTGTTTTCGTTGCTGGCCTTGGGGCTGGCGCTGGCGGGTCTGGCCTGGCTGAACCGCTGGGCCAAGCTGCGCCATTCGCCGCAGGGGCCGGAAGCTCTGGACCAATAGGCGCAACCGGCCTATAAGCCCGGCCATGCAAGACGTTCTGGCCATTATCATTCGAATTATTTCCCCGGCGCTCTGAGTTTCCGAGACGCCGGGCAAAGGTGCTTGAGTTCATCGCACCGACCGCTTCGATCCAAACACGCCAAGATCATCCAAGGGACGCCTCTCCATGTGCGCCGACACGACCCAGACACCCGACTACAAAGACACGCTGAACCTGCCCCGAACCGAATTCCCCATGCGCGCCGGCCTGCCCAAGCGCGAGCCCGCATGGCTGGACCGCTGGGAAAAGATCGGCGTCTATGACCGCCTGCGCGACAAACAGGGTCGCAAGCCCTTCACGCTGCATGACGGCCCGCCCTATGCCAACGGGCATCTGCATATCGGCCACGCGCTGAACAAGACGATCAAGGACATGATCGTGCGCAGCCACCAGATGATGGGCTTTGACGCGCGCTATGTGCCCGGCTGGGACTGTCACGGCCTGCCGATCGAATGGAAGATCGAGGAACAGTACCGCAAGAAGGGCAAGAACAAGGACGAGGTTCCGGTCATTGACTTCCGCCAGGAGTGCCGCAAGTTCGCTGAAGGCTGGATCGACATCCAGCGCGAGGAGTTCAAGCGTCTGGGCATCACCGGCAACTGGGCCGATCCGTACGTCACCATGGACTATCACGCCGAGGCGGTGATCGCGGACGAGTTCATGAAGTTCCTGATGAACGGCACGCTGTATCAGGGCTCGAAACCGGTGATGTGGTCGCCGATCGAGAAGACCGCCCTGGCCGAGGCCGAGGTCGAGTATCACGACAAGGAAAGCTTTACCATTTGGGTGAAGTTCAAGGTGGTGAACACTGGTGACACCACGCTGGACAACGCCTATGTGGTGATCTGGACCACGACGCCCTGGACCATGCCGTCGAACAAGGCCGTGGTCTATGGCAAGGACATTTCGTACGGGCTGTACGAAGTGACCGGCCGCCCCGAGGAATGCTGGGCCCGGATCGGTGACCGTTATCTGCTGGCCGATAACCTGGCCGCCGACGTGTTCGCCCGCGCGCGGCTGGACGACACCATGTACCGCCGCCTGTGCGACGTCACGCAGGACGATCTGGCCAAGATCCAGCTGCAGCACCCGCTGGCAGGGGCCGAAGGGTCCAACGGTGAATGGGATGACATCCGCGATTTCCGCGCGGCCGATTTCGTGACCGATACCGAAGGCACCGGCTTCGTCCATTGCGCGCCCTCGCACGGGATGGAGGAATTCGAGCTGTTCCGGGATCTGGGCATGCTAGAACAAGTCATCACCTACAACGTGATGGACGACGGTAGCTTCCGCGCTGACATGCCGTTCTTCGGCGGCAAGTACATCCTGTCGCGCAAGGGCGGCGAGGGCGATGCGAACAAGGCTGTGATCGACAAGCTGGCCGAGGTCGGCGGGCTGCTGGCGCGTGGCAAGATCAAGCACAGCTATCCGCATTCGTGGCGGTCCAAGGCGCCGATCATCTATCGTAACACACCGCAATGGTTCGTGTCCGTCGACCGCAAGCTGGACGATGGCATGGACGAAATGGGCGGCACTATCCGCGAACGCGCCCTGCGCTCGATCGACGAGTTGGTGAAATGGACGCCGCCCTCGGGCCGCAACCGCCTGTATTCGATGATCGAGGCGCGCCCCGACTGGGTTCTGTCGCGCCAGCGTGCCTGGGGTGTGCCACTCACGTGCTTCACCAAGAAGGGCGCTCTGCCCACCGACCAGGACTATCTGCTGCGCAACCCGGACGTGAACACCCGCATCAAGGCCGCGTTCGAAGAATACGGCGCCGATGTCTGGTACACCGACGGCTTCAAACAGCAGGTGCTGGATGGCATCGTGAACCCCGACGATTATGACCAGGTGTTCGACGTACTGGACGTGTGGTTCGACTCGGGCTCGACCCATGCGTTCGTTCTGCGCGACCGTGAAGATGGCACCGACGACGGCATTGCCGATGTCTACATGGAGGGCACCGACCAGCACCGCGGATGGTTCCATTCCTCGATGCTGCAGGCCTGTGGCACGATCGGTCGCGCGCCGTATCGCAACGTGGTCACGCACGGGTTCACGCTGGACGAGAAGGGCAACAAGATGTCCAAATCGCTCGGCAATACCATCGTGCCGGAAGAGGTCGTCAAGCAATACGGTGCCGACATCCTGCGCCTGTGGGTGGCCCAGACCGACTATACCGCCGACCAGCGGATCGGGCCGGAAATCCTGAAAGGGGTCGCCGACAGCTATCGCCGGCTGCGCAACACGATGCGCTTCATGCTGGGTTCGCTGGCCGACTTCACCGAGGCCGACCGGATCGACCCGGCCGAGATGCCTCGTCTGGAACGCTGGGTGCTCTGCCGCCTGGCCGAGTTGGACGAGCAGGTCCGCAAGGGCTATGCTGCGTTCGACTTCCAGGGCGTGTTCAGCGCGGTGTTCAACTTTGCCACCGTCGACCTGTCGGCCTTCTATTTCGACGTGCGCAAGGATGCGCTGTATTGCGATGGCGACACCCCGCGCCGCCGGGCCGCGCGCACGGTGCTGGATATCCTGTTCCACCGTCTGACCACCTGGCTGGCGCCGGTTCTGGTCTTTACGATGGAAGAGGTCTGGCTCGAGCGGTTCCCGGGCGAGGACAGCTCGGTGCATCTGGTCGACTTCCCCGACACGCCTGCCGATTGGCGCGATCCCGCTCTCGAAGAAAACATGGCCAAGATCCGCCGTGTGCGCCGTGCGGTGACAGCCGCGCTGGAAGTGCAGCGCCGCGACAAGGTTATCGGCTCCAGCCTCGAAGCCGCGCCGGTCGTGCATGTCGAGGATGCCGAAACCCGCGACCTGCTGGCGACCTTCGACGTGGATGACCTTTGCATCACTTCGGGCCTGACCGTCACCGCCGACCCAGCCCCGGCCGAGGCGTTCCGCCTGCCCGAGATCGAGGGCGTCGGCGTCGTGTTCGAAAAGGCCGAAGGGGCCAAATGCCAGCGCTGCTGGAAGATCCTGCCGGATGTGGGACGTCACGCCCACCCCGGCGTCTGCGGCCGATGCGATACGGCGCTGAGCTGAAAATGATCTCTGAAACCCCCACCATCGCGCGGGGGTTTTTCTTGCGGCTTGCCGTGCACCCGCTGATCTGAAACTCTGCGCCCATGCCGATGATTGCAGTGGAAACCCAGTTCGGATGCCTTGGGATAGAAGAAGAGGACGGTGCCATCACCAGTCTGGTGTGGGACGGTCACACAGCGGGTGAGAAGACCCCGCTGCTGATCGAAGCGGGGTTACAAATCAGGGCCTATGCCGAGGGCCGGTTGCAAAAGTTCGACTTGCCGCTGCGTGTCGTTGGGTCCGAGTTCCAGAATCAGGTCTGCGACTTGATGTCCGCGATTCCTTTCGGTGACACACGGACCTACGGTGATATCGGGCAGGATCTTGGGTGTCCGGCGCAAGCTGTCGGGCAGGCCTGTGGTGCCAACCCGATCCCGGTGATCATTCCATGTCACCGCGTTCTGGCGGCAAGCGGGCTTGGCGGGTTCTCGGGGCAGGGCGGGGTTGAGGGCAAGGTTGCCCTGTTGCGTCACGAGGGCGCTGCCAGTCTGCTGATCTGACCACCGGAATCCGGTTGCAATCTTTTGCAAAGCGTCCCAACCTGAGACAGTTTTCGAACCCGAAGGACTGCAATTCATGACTGCGAAAATTGACCCCGCCGCCCGGAAGAAGGCCATCATTGACCAATTGATGGCGTTGGAGGCACAGGAGTTGGCGACGGCGCAGGCGCACCACGATGCCTTTCAGAAAGAGTCCAAATTGGATGACCGGGAAGGCCACGACAAGGATGATATCGCGGCATCGCGCGAAAGCGCAGATCTGGCCGCTGCGTTTGACGGGCCGGTGCATGCGCACCATGCCAAGATTGACGTGATCGAAAACACCGATTTCAGCCTGACGGATACCGTGCAGCCGGGCGCCGTAGTCTGGCTGGGGGATCGGCATTTCGTCGTCTGCGTGTCGACCACCAAGTTCGACGTGGACGGCGAAACATATATGGGGATTTCAACCCAAAGCCCGATCTATCTGGCCATGGCCGGAATGCGCAAGGGGGACGTCTTCACCCACAATGGCACCGAGTTCGAGATCCGGGAAATTCTCTGACCTGTGATTTTCGCCCGTTGGGGCCGCGTCTCAGTCGCGGCTCGGCGGCATGATTTGCTGGGCGATCCCTGCCGAGACCAGGTACAGGCTGGTCACCACCAGACCCCAATGCGCCCAGCTTTGCGGGTGAAAATCCACCCAAGCGGCCCATCCGGCGAAAAATGTCCATGCGAAGGCCATGGGCAGGGACAGGTTGCGCCAGCGTTCCGTGCGCACGGGGTGAATGAATTTCAGGGGCAGAAACATTGCGACGGCCAGCAGCGCCACAAGGACGAGGCTGAACCAGAAGTCGGGCTTTAGCGCAAAGATCACCACCACGACCATGTTCCAGCAACCGGGAAAACCGGAAAAGGAATTGTCCTTTGTTTTCATACGCGTGTCGGCAAAATACATCGCGCTGGCGAAGGTGATGACGATGATCGCGAACCAACCGGTCCAGCCGTCCATCAAGCCGGATTTGAACAGCGCGTAGGCCGGAATGAAGACGTAGGTCAGATAGTCGATGATCAGGTCCAGCAGGACACCGTCGAACTCGGGCGCGTTCTTTTTGACGTGATAGTGCCGCGCCAAGGGGCCGTCGATTCCGTCGACGATGAACGAAACGACCAGCCACAGAAACATCAGGCTCCACTTTTCCTCGACCGCGGCCAGCATGGCCAGCATCGCAAATACGGCTCCGGTCGCGGTAAACAGGTGAACGGCTAAGGCTTTGAATCTGAGTGTCATGACCCGTGTCATGTACGATGCGCGCCCGAGATGCAAAGCAAAAAGCCAGCGGTATCAGCACCGAAATTTGGTTGCTGCAATTCCGCCGCGTCTCAGGCTTTGGGGTGCGCGCGGTTGTACACCTCCATGAGGCGCGCGGTGTCGACCGCTGTATAGGCCTGGGTGGTCGAAAGGGACGCGTGACCCAGCAGTTCCTGAATGGCCCGGAGGTCTCCGCCGGCCGACAGAAGATGGGTGGCAAAGCTGTGCCGCATCGCGTGTGGAGTGGCCGTTGCCGGAAGACCCAGCTGCATGCGCGCTTTGGCCATGACGCCCTGAATTGCCCGCGGACTCAGGGCTTTGCCTCGTACGCCGCGGAACAATGGGGCGGTCGGGCTATGGGGATGTGGGCACAACTCAAGGTATCGGTCGACCGCTTGGCGCGCGGCGGGGATGACCGGAACAATCCTTTCCTTGTCACCCTTGCCGACAATTCTCAGCGTGTTGGGCAGGGGGGCATCCGCGCCGGTCAGGGACAGGGCTTCGGAAATGCGAAGGCCGCAGCCATACAGCAGGGTCACGACGGCAACGTCGCGGGCGGCAACCCAATCTGACCCGGACTGCAGCTCGACCGTCTCGATCATGGCGCGGGCGGCGTCTTCGGCCAGAGGGCGCGGCAGTTTCTTGGTGTATTTCGGGGCGCGGGTGGACAGGACGGCGGTGGGCTCGAATCCCTCGCGTTCGGCCAGCCAGCGATAGAAGCTTTTGACGGCGGACAATTTTCGCGCCAATGACCGCGCGCCGACGCCGGATTCGCGTTGCTGTGCCATCCAAGCCCGCATGTCCGAAACGGTGATGCGCTCGAGCGCCGCCAGCCCCTGCCGTTCGCTGTGATGCAAAGTCATGAAAGACAGGAAATCCGAGACATCCCCGCGATAGGCATTGATGGTGTTTTCCGAACGGCCCGCCAAAGCGGTCAACCCCTCCAGCCACAACTGCAACGCATCGCGGCAGGCTGGAGAGATCAGGCTCACGACAGCCAGTGGCGCATCGACCGTTCGAATACGCCTGCAAAAAAGGCCAGCAGATCAGTGCCCAATTGAGGCGAGAAGTGCCTTGGGTCGCGCGCCCCCATGACAATCATGCCCGGCAGACGCCCTTTGCCGAGATCCAGCTGCATACACGCCTCAGATTGCAGTTGGTCCAGCTGATCCCCGTGCACTCTGCGGTTGGGCTGGCGAATTTCGCGCAGGACAACCTCGCGCGCGGGGTGGTTCGGTGCGTTTTCCATGTAGGAATGCACGAAACCCGGTTCCGCCACGGCCAGAACACCGTCCAGCCGGTCGATGCTTGGGTCCTGCTGGACCATCGTTGTTTCCAGGACCAGCGTGATGCGGTCGACGCGGAGGATTTCGGCAACTTCCGTACCCAGCACGCGCAGGAAATCCTCGAATTCCGTCGGCTCAAGAAGGCGCAGGATGGCGCGGTGAACCTGGTTGGTTCCGGCGAGGTTCTCGTAGGCAGCTGCGATGACCGAGCGGTGAGTGTCCTCCAGCCGGTCCAGCCGCGCCTCGAGCCGTTGCATGGCGATGCCGCGCAGGTCGATGATGTTGTCTCCGCGGGCGCGTTCGTTCGCGGCGACCAGCGCCTGCATCAGATCCTTGTCGTCCAGCACGGCGTCCGGCTCGGCCAGAATCGCGGCGCGGAGGTTGTCCTCGAGTTTGGGATTGCTGCTCATATCCTGTCCGGTCTTTTTTTGTTGGGGGCGTTATAGCACGGGTGCCCGGAAATGCCTTGGGAAAAATGCACGCTTAGGTGGATTAGGCGCCGTGTGTGAGGGCGTGGCTCCCGCCTGCAGGCATTTGATCAAAGATCAAGCCCCCTGCAGTTGGGCCAGGCGCGGCCCTAGTCGGGGCCGCGCGGTTGTACTTGGGATCAATGGATCACAGAATCTTCTGACCGGTCTTGGCCCAATCTGACAGGAAGGCCTCGAGCCCCTTGTCGGTCAGCGGGTGATCAGCCAGCTTCTTGATCACGGCAGGCGGGGCGGTGATCACGTCGGCGCCAATGCGGGCGCTGTCGGCCACATGGTTCACGCTGCGGATCGAGGCAGCGAGGATCTCGGTTTCGAACCCGTAATTGTCATAGACCTGGCGGATGTCGGCGATCAGGTCCATGCCGTCGAGGTTGATGTCGTCCAGACGCCCGATGAAGGGTGAGATGAAGGTCGCGCCTGCCTTGGCCGCCAGAAGCGCCTGATTGACCGAGAAGCACAGGGTGACGTTGACCATCTGGCCTTCGTCGCTGAGCGTCTTGCAGGTTTTCAGGCCGGCCCAGGTCAGCGGCACCTTGACGGCGATGTTCGGTGCGACCTGCGCCAGCTTGCGGCCTTCGGCGATCATGTCCTCGGCTTCGGTGGCGACGACTTCGGCGGACACCGGGCCATCGACTAGGTCGCAGATTTCCTTGGTCACCTCCAGAATGTCGCGACCCGATTTCAGGATCAGCGAGGGGTTGGTGGTGACACCGTCCACCATGCCCAGGTCGTTCAACTCGGCGATGGCGTCGATTTCGGCTGTGTCTACGAAGAATTTCATCGGGGCAGTCCTTTGATGGGTTGGCCTTGCTCGCGGATGCCTTTACCTCAAAGAGACCCGTGCTGAAACCCCTGCTGAAGAAAGGCGCGCATTGAGCGACCCGGTGCATTTCGACCAAGGTGAGCTGGTGGCGGTTCTGACGACCCAGCCACTGGACCGGACGTTGGATTACAAGGCGCCCGAGGGGGGGTGTTTCCTGGGGGCCTTCGTCGAGGTGCCGCTGGGCCCGCGCAAGGTTCTGGGCGTGGTTTGGGGTGCGGGGCGCGGTGATTTCGACCGCAGCAAGATCCGCTCGGTCATCCGGGTACTGGACGTGGCGCCCATGCGCGAAGAGATGCGCCTGTTCCTGCAGCGCGCGGCCGACTACACGCTGACGCCGATGCCGGCGATGCTGCGGCTGGCCACCCGCGCGCCCGGGCTGGGCGACCCGCTGTCGATGCGCAAGATCTATCGGCTGGGCAGCGGCACGCCCGACCGCATGACCGATGCCCGGGCCCGGGTGCTGGAGGTGCTGCGTGACTATGGCGGGCTGGCCTTCACCCTGAAGGAACTGGCCGAGATGGCTGGGGTCACCTCATCGGTCGTCAAAGGGTTGGTCAAGCAGGGCGCCGTGCGCGAGGAAGACAGCCCGCGCGACCTACCTTATCCGACGCTGGATCCGGACCGGCCGGGCAAGGCGCTGACCCCAGACCAGACCGCTGCCGCAGACACGCTGCGGGCCGCACTGCGCAGCGGAACCTACGGCACCACGCTGCTGAAGGGCGTGACCGGGTCGGGCAAGACCGAGGTTTACCTTGAAGCGGTGGCCGAAGCACTGCGCATGGGCCGGCAGGCGCTGGTGCTGCTGCCCGAGATTGCCCTGACCGCCGAGTTTCTGACACGGGTCGAGGAGCGGTTCGGCGCGCGCCCGGCCGAGTGGCATTCCGGTGCCACGATGACTGAACGCCGCCGGGTCTGGCGCATGGTCGGGCAGGGCGATGCACAGATGGTGGTGGGCGCGCGGTCGGCGCTGTTCCTACCGTTCCGCGATCTGGGCCTGATCGTGGTGGATGAGGAACACGACACCTCGTACAAGCAGGAAGACGGCGTGCATTACAATGCGCGCGACATGGCGGTGCTGCGGGCGGCGATCTGCGGGTCGCGGGTGATCTTGGCCAGTGCCACGCCCTCGCTGGAAAGCTGGGCCAATGCCGAGGCCGGCAAGTACGACCGGCTGGACCTGACCTCGCGCTATGGGGCGGCGGTGCTGCCAGACATGAAGACCATCGACATGCGCGCCGAGAAGATGCAGCCGGGAACCTGGATTTCCCCCAGCCTGCGCCAGGCGGTGCAGGCGCGCATCGAGAAGGGCGAACAGTCGCTGCTGTTCATCAACCGCCGGGGATATGCGCCGGTGACGCTGTGCCGGGCCTGCGGCGAACAGATCGCCTGCGACCACTGCGATGCGCGCATGGTCGAGCACCGGTTCCTCAAGCGCTTGATGTGCCACCAGTGCGGCGAGACCAAGCCCATGCCCGAGGCCTGCCCCGCCTGCGGGGTCGAGGGCAAGCTGGCCCCGGTCGGTCCCGGCATTGAACGTCTGGCCGAAGAGGCCGAGGCGACCTTTCCCGACGCCCGTATCGCCATGCTCAGTTCCGACCTGTTCGGCTCGGCCCGGGCGCTGAAGGCCAAGATCGAAGAGATCGCCGAGGGCGACGCAGATATCGTCATCGGCACGCAGCTGGTGGCCAAGGGGCACAATTTCCCGAACCTGACGCTGGTCGGGGTGATCGACTCGGATCTGGGCCTGCACGGGTCCGATCTGCGCGCGGCCGAGCGGACCTTTCAGCTGATGCGGCAGGTGGCGGGCCGGGCCGGGCGGGCCGACAAGCCGGGGACGGCGCTGCTGCAGACCTTTCAGCCCGAACACCCGGTGATCCGCGCGATCCTGTCTGGGGACGAGGAAGGGTTCTGGCGGGCCGAGGCCGCCGGGCGGCAAGCGGCCGGGGTGCCGCCTTACGGCCGGATGGCGGGGATCGTGTTGTCCGGCCCCGAGGTCGGGCCCGTCTTTGACATCGGCAACGTATTGGCGCGCAATGACGCGCCGCTGCGGCAGATCGGGGCACAGGTCTTTGGGCCTGCCCCGGCACCGATTGCCCGTATCCGCGGGCGGCACCGGGTAAGGCTGCTGGTCAAGGCGCCCAAGGGGGCACCGATCCAGGACGCCATCGCCCGCTGGATCGCACCTCTGCGCCTGAAGGGCGACATCCGCCTGACCGTCGATATCGACCCGCAGAGCTTCTACTGACTCTGCATCAGCGCAGACCCCATGTGCACGGGGGATTTCCTCTCGCCAGCCGGGCGGATTGGGCGTAGAGAACTCTCATGCTGAAACCGATGCCCCTGTCCCAGGCCCAGAGCCTGCCGTTCTGGCGCCGCCCCGTCACGTTGCTGTTCGTGATGGCGCTGACCATGCCGATCGCCTTCAACGCATGGAGCGCACTGCTGAACAACTTCGTGATCGAAGTCGCGGATTTCGACGGGGCAGACATCGGCCTGCTACACACGGTGCGAGAAATCCCGGGCTTTCTGGCCGTGGGCGTGATCGCGGTGATAATTTTCGTGCGCGAGCAGGTGCTGGCCATGATTTCGCTGATGCTGCTGGGCGTCGCCACGGCGGTGACGGCCTGGTTTCCCAGCCTCGGCGGGCTGCTGTTCGTGACCCTGTTCAGCTCGATCGGGTTTCATTATTACGAAACGGTGAATCAGTCGCTTCAGCTGCAATGGCTGCCCAAGGACCGCGCCCCGCAGGTGCTGGGCTGGCTGGTGGCGATGGGGTCGGCCTCGACGCTGGTAGTCTATGGGCTGATCGTGCTGACGTGGGATCGGTTCGATCTGTCCTACAACACGGTCTTCATGGCGGCTGGTGGGCTGACCGCGGTACTCGCACTGTTCTGCCTGATCGCCTATCCGCAATTCGATGCGCCGACACCGCAGACCAAGAAGATCGTGCTGCGCCGCCGCTACTGGCTGTATTACGCGCTGCAGTTCATGGCGGGCGCGCGGCGGCAGATCTTTGTCGTGTTCGCCGGGTTCATGATGGTCGAGCGCTTCGGCTTCGAAGTGCATCACTTGACCAGCCTGTACCTCATCAACCTGATAATCAACATGGCCGCCGCCCCTTTGCTGGGCAAGGCCGTCGCGGTGTTTGGCGAGCGGCGTACTCTGATCTTCGAGTATCTGGGCCTTGCCATCGTATTTGCGGCGTATGGCGGCATCTACTGGTTTGGCTGGGGCGTGCTGCTGGCGGCCATTCTCTACGTCATCGACCACGTGCTGTTCGCGCTGGCTCTGGCGCTCAAGACCTATTTCCAGAAAATCGCCGATCCGGCCGATATTGCCCCCACCGCGGCAGTGGCCTTTACCATCAACCACATCGCGGCAGTGTTTCTGCCGGCGCTTCTGGGGCTGCTGTGGGTCGTGTCGCCGGGGACGGTGTTCGGCCTGGCGGCGGGTATGGCGCTGATCTCTCTGGCGCTGTCGCTTCTGATCCCGCGCCACCCCGAACCGGGGAACGAGACCATCTTTTCGAAATACGCGCCCGCACCGGCCGAATGACACGCGCGACGCTTGACCTCGGCGGCTGACGGCCCTAGGCGCAAAGGCGGTTTCTGCAGGAGGTTCCCATGCCCACATTCACCGCCCTGACCACCCTGAAAGGCAAAGCCGCGGCCGACAGCCTGGGCGAAGCGATGGAGCGTCTGGAGCCCGAACCCACCGGCGTGGGTGTCTTCGAGGTCGAGGACGGCTCGGGCCTGTGGGAGGTCGGCGGCTATTTCACCGAAAGCCCCGACGAGGCCGCCCTGGCCCTGCTGGCGGCGGCCTTCGAGGCCAAGCCCTTCGTGGTGTCGGAGTTGCCGGAAACCGATTGGGTTGCCCATGTCCGGCGCGAGCTGGCTCCGGTCGAGGCCGGGCGGTTTTTCGTCTATGGCAGCCACGACGCCGACAAGCTGCCCGAGGGGCGTATTCCGCTGCTGATCGAGGCGGCGATGGCCTTTGGCACTGGGCACCACGGAACGACGCTGGGGTGTCTGCGGGCGCTGGACAAGCTGATTGAGACTGGGTTCGAGGCCAGCAAGGTCGCCGATATCGGCTGCGGTACGGCGGTTTTGGCGATGGCGGCGGCGCGGGTCTGGGACGGTGACATTCTGGCCAGCGACATTGATCAGGTCGCCGTCGACGTAGCCGAGGCCAACCTGAAGGCCAACGGCATGGCCGGGGCCGTCCGTTGTGTCGAGGCTGCCGGATTTGACCATCCTGACCTCCAGGCGGCGGCGCCTTACGATCTGATTTTCGCCAACATTCTGAAGGGACCGTTGGTGGCCCTTGCCCCGGAAATCGCGCAGAATCTGCGCGGAGGCGGACATGCGATCCTGTCGGGAATCCTCAACGAGCAGGCCGACGAAGTGGAATCAGTTTATTCACGAAACGGGTTCAATACGATGGATCGGTCAATGATTGGTGAATGGACGACGCTAGTCTTAACCAAACAGGGCGCAAATTAGACCATTTGCAGGAGTTTTGTGGATTTTTGCCACGGTTTTGACGCATTCTCTTTCTACCGTCATCCAATGAATTTGGGGGGCGGTTTTTGGAGGCTGCCATGACAGGAAAACAACTTGAATTCGATCAGCGCGTTCATCGGCTGACAAAGAAACACAACAAGATGAGCCGTGGCTATCGCGCGACCATGCGCAAAGATGGTCTGGTCGTCATGAAACCCCAGCGGGTACGCTCGGCGGTTCCGGCCAAGGTTCTGTTGCTGTGCCTGTGCGGATTTTTTGCTTTCAAAGCGTTCCTGCTGTCCAATCTCGGTCCGACCGGATACCAATATCGGGTGGATGCCCTGAACGAAGGGACATCGGTTGAACAGGCGGGCGCGTGGATCATGCAGATCGATCCATTGTCGCAGGCCCTTTCGACACAGCTGAACAAGATTCTCTACTGAACTCTCTCTCCTAAAGAGCCTTCAAAAGACAAAAACACCGCGTACCTTTCGGTCCGCGGTGTTTCTGTGCTGCCCCGAGGGAGGATAGGGGCGAGAGTGGGTGGTTTCAGTACAGACGGCGGCGGCCCGCAGCGACTTCGTCGATGTCACCGCGGCACAGGCCGATATCTTCCAGTTCACGGTTGCTCAGACCGTTCAATGCGTTGCGCGTCACGCGTGCGTCGTTCCAGGCGACAACGGCGTTCACGACGGATGCCAGAAAGGCGCCGATACGGCCGACAAGGCCAAACGAGCCAATCGAGGCGCGGGTTGTGTCAATTGCAGCCATATCCTGCTTCCTTCTGTTCAGTGTTGACGTTTGAATGTCGAATTCTCGGGCCAGTTAGTGATGTCGGATTGACCTTGCAAGTGCTGAAACTGCATGTGTCCTATGCAGTTTTTGCAATGCTTCGAAAATGATGAAAGTCCCTTAAATTATTGGTGAAAACTGCTTTGGGAATGTGTCGGTTTCAGACTTTTTGGGGTCGCAATGCGTCCGAACTGTCGCGGACGGGACAGGCGTGTCGCATTTGGGCGTCGGATCAATTTTATTGGAAAATGTTCACGCTTCGTGCTAATCGAGAGAAAAGACAATGAAAACCCGAGCAGGCCGAGGCACAACATGCGAATTCTGGGCATTGATCCGGGGCTGCGCACCCTGGGATGGGGCGTCATCGAATCACATGGCAGCCGACTGAGCCATGTTGCCAACGGCCTGTGCAAATCCGACGGGGATGATCTGGGCGAGCGGCTTTTGTCGCTGCACAACCAGATCGTCGAGGTGATCGCCGAACATCAGCCCGACCAAGCAGCCATCGAACAGACCTTCGTCAACAAGGACGGCGCCGGGACGCTGAAGCTGGGTCAGGCGCGCGGAGTGGCGTTGCTGACCTTGGCGCAGGCTGGGTTGCCGGTGGGCGAATACGCGCCCAACCGGGTCAAGAAAACCGTGGTGGGCGTGGGGCACGCCGAGAAGGAACAGATTCTGCACATGGTCAAACTTCAACTGCCGGGATGCCAGCCCAAGGGGGCCGACGCCGCGGATGCGCTGGCGATCGCGATCTGTCATGCGTTCTACGGTGCGACACCGCAGGCGCGCATCAAGCAGGTGGCCACATGATCGGCAAACTGACCGGACGCATCGACTACCGCGCGGCGGATCACCTTCTGATCGACGTGCGCGGGGTCGGCTACATCGTCTATTGCTCGGACCGCACCATGGCGGCCCTGCCTGGGGTGGGCGAGGCGGTCTCGCTGTACACCGATCTGGTGGTGCGCGAGGACCTGATGCAGCTTTATGGCTTTCTGTCTTTGGTCGAGAAAGAGTGGCATCGGCTGCTCTGCTCGGTTCAAGGGGTGGGGGCCAAGGTGTCTCTGGCCATTCTGGGCGCGCTGGGGCCGGACGGGGTCAGCCGGGCCATCGCGCTGGGCGATTGGGGCGCGGTAAAGGCGGCCAAGGGCGTCGGGCCCAAGACCGCGCAGCGCATCGTGCTGGACCTGAAAGACAAGGCGCCCGGCGTCATGGCGATGGGCGGCACGGTGACCGAGGCGATGGACGGCCCCGTGGCCGAGGTGGTTGAACCCGCAGACCCAGCGCCGGTCCGGGTGCGGGCCTCGAAACCCGGTGCGGGTGCGGCGTCGGCGGGTGCTTTGTCGGCGCTGTCGAACCTGGGCTATGGCCCGTCCGAGGCCGCATCGGCCGTGGCCGAGGCCGCCGCCAACCTGCCCGATGCCGGCGAGGCCGAATTGATCCGCGCGGCGTTGAAACTGCTGGCTCCGAAAGGCTGAATGAATGGTTGATGCCGACCCGACCCTGCGCCCGCAGCCTCTGCCCGAGGACAACGACCGTGCCTTGCGCCCGCAGGGGCTGGACGACTTCATCGGCCAGGCCGAGGCGCGGGCCAATCTGCGCATCTTCATCCAGTCGGCCCGCCAGCGGAACGAGGCGATGGACCACACGCTGTTCCACGGCCCTCCGGGCTTGGGCAAGACGACGCTGGCGCAGATCATGGCGCGCGAGCTTGGGGTGAACTTCCGCATGACCTCGGGGCCGGTTCTGGCCAAGGCCGGGGATCTCGCGGCGATCCTGACCAACCTTGAAGAGCGCGACGTGCTGTTCATCGACGAGATTCACCGCCTGAATCCGGCAGTCGAAGAGGTGCTGTATCCGGCGATGGAGGATTTCGAGCTGGATCTGGTGATCGGCGAGGGGCCCGCGGCCCGCACCGTGCGGATCGAGCTGCAGCCCTTTACCCTGGTCGGGGCGACCACGCGGATGGGCCTGCTGACCACGCCGCTGCGCGACCGGTTCGGCATTCCCACCCGGCTGCAATTCTACACCGTGGAAGAATTGCACGAGATCGTCACCCGCAACGCCCGCAAGCTGGGCGCGCCGGCCGATGACGACGGGGCGCGCGAGATCGCGCGCCGGTCGCGGGGCACCCCCCGTATCGCCGGGCGGCTGCTGCGGCGGGTCGTGGATTTCGCCATCGTCGAGGGCGACGGTCGCATCACGCGCGAGCTGGCCGATGGCGCGCTGACACGGTTGGGCGTTGACAATCTGGGTCTGGACGGGGCCGACCGCCGCTATCTGAAACTGATCGCCGAGAATTATGGCGGAGGTCCGGTGGGGATCGAGACCCTGTCGGCCGCCCTGTCCGAAAGCCGCGACTCGCTGGAGGAAGTGATCGAGCCCTATCTGCTGCAACAAGGCCTGATCCAACGCACGCCGCGCGGCCGGATGCTGGCGCAGAAGGCCTGGACGCATCTCGGCATGCCTGCGCCCAAGGGACAGAGCGACCTGTTTGGTTGAAGCCGCCGACCTCAGACTTTAAGGCTGGGGCGAGAGAATTTTCCAAAGACGAAGGGCAGGGCGTGACCCCCGAAGAGATCCAGGCGCTGTTTACCCGATCCGATGGTGCGTTCCTGTTTGCGCGTTGGGGACGGCCCATCGTGCCGATCGTATTTGGAGTGGAAGACAAGACGCTAGCAACGGTCAAAGGCGCGTTCGAGGCGGTGGTTGCACTGGCCGGCCACAAGATGGCCGAGACGGACCCCGAGTTGGGCGCCAACTGCATGGTGTTCTTTTTTCGCGATTGGGCCGAGCTGCTTGAGGTGCCTGACCTTGACCGGCTGATCCCGGACCTCGCGCCACTGGTCGAGCGGCTCGATGCTGGCGGAGCCAACCAGTATCGAGCCTTCAGGTTCGATCCGGACGGCGCGATCCGTGCTGCGTTTGTCTTTGTGAGGATGGACAGTGAACTGTCGAAAGTTTCGGCCGAAACGCTGGCGTTGTCGCAGGTCGTTCAGACCATTCTTTTGTGGTCGGATACAGCCTTCCGAGAGCGCTCGCCCCTGGCCGTGGCGGGAGACACGACGATCCTGCGGCCCGACATTGCCGCGCTGATCCGTGCAGCCTATGATCCGGTTTTGCCGGCGGTGGCGCGGGACCCGTCCCATGCGCTGCGGCTGTTCGCACGCATGGAGCCGACGCAATGAAGCATGTCTTTCCCGTCCGCGTCTACTACGAGGACACCGACATGGGGGGCGTGGTCTATCACGCCAACTATCTGCGCTATATCGAGCGCGCCCGGTCGGATTGGGTGCGCAACCTGGGCAATGACCAGAACGCAATGCGCGAGGCTGGTATCATCTGGGTCGTGCGGAGGGTCGAGGCCGACTATCTGGCGTCTGCGCGGTTCGACGACGAGTTGCTGGTCGAAACCGAGGTCGTCGCGATTTCCGGCGTGCGACTGACCATGGCTCAACTCATCCGGCGCGGCGAGACCGAAGTCTTCCGCGCGACCGTGACGGCCGTTTGCGTCAATCAGGATGGCCGGCCGATCCGGCTCCCGGCAGAGATTCGCGCATTGCTGTAACAATTTGCTCAGCCCCTGTGGTTCTGTTGGCAATTTGCCCCTAACTACGCTAGCGTTTGGCAAAACAAGGCCAATCAACGGCTGTCAGGCAAAACAAAGAGCAGGTTCATGGAAGCTGAAACGCTGGCGCTGGCGCAGGAGATCGATTTCTCCATGTGGGGGCTGTTCGCCCGTGCGACATTCATCGTGAAAGTGGTGATGCTGATCCTTGTGGTCGCATCCTTCTGGTCATGGTCGATCATCATTCAAAAGCTCATCACCTATCGCAGCGCGCGACGCGAAGCGCAGGTGTTCGACGAGGCGTTCTGGTCGGGCAACCCGCTGGACGAGCTGTTTGAACAGATCGGAACGCAGCCGGATGGAAGTTCCGAAAAGATCTTCGCGGCCGGCATGATCGAGTGGCGCCGCTCGCACCGCGCCGACGGTGGACTCATAGCTGGCGCGCAGGCCCGGATCGATCGTTCGATGGATGTGGCCATCGCAAAAGAGGCCGAAGGCTTGCAAAAGGGGCTTTCGATCCTTGCGACCGTGGGTTCGACTGCGCCGTTCATCGGCCTGTTCGGTACGGTTTGGGGCATCATGAACGCCTTCATCGAAATCGCCGAACAGCAGAACACAAACCTGGCCGTCGTGGCGCCGGGAATCGCCGAAGCTTTGCTGGCGACCGGTCTTGGCCTGCTGGCCGCAATTCCGGCCGTAATCTTCTACAACAAACTTAGCGCGGACAGCGATCGCATCGTTGGCGGGTACGAGGCTTTTGCCGACGAATTCGCAACCATTCTGTCCCGCCAGTTGGACAGCTGACATGGGTGCGGCGATCCAGCAATCGTCTGGCGGCAACGGACGACGCCGAGGACGGCGGCGCGGGCGTGCGCAGCCGATGGGTGAAATCAACGTCACACCCTTTGTCGACGTGATGCTGGTGCTGCTGATCATCTTCATGGTCGCGGCTCCGCTGATGACCGTGGGGGTCGAGGTTGATCTACCCAAAACCGCCGCCAGCGCTCTGCCCGGCGACAACGAGGAACCGTTGACCGTCACGCTGACAGCCGACGGGCGGGTTCAGATACAGACCACCGAGGTGTCCCGCGACGAGTTGATCGGTAAGCTGCGCGCCATTGCTGCCGAGCGCAGCAGCGACCGCGTCTACCTGCGGGCCGATGGCGCCATTCCTTATGCGCAGGTCATGCAGGTCATGGGTGCGTTGAATGCCGGCGGGTTTTCGAATGTGGGCCTTGTCACCGATACTGGCGGGCCGGCGCTGGACGCGGGCGGAGAGTGAGGCTGCGCGGTGGATACCGGCACCAAGATTTCGGCGATTGCCCATGTGACATTGATCGGATGGGCCCTGTTCGGCGGCACGTTCCGATCCGAGCCGCTGCCTTTTGCAGTGCAGGAGGTGTCGGTGGTTTCGGCTGAGCAATTCGCTGCCCTGACGGCGCAAAGCGATGCGCCCGAAGTTCCGACGCCCCCAAACGCACTGGAAGACCCGATCGTGCAACCTCCGGCACCCGAAGTGCCGGGGCCGTCTGCCGAAGAACAGCCGCGCCCCGAGCCGGTCACGCCACCTGAACCGGAGCCCGAGCCGCAACCCGAGGCAGTTGTGACTCCACCCGAACCCGACGTGATCGAGCAGCCTCCGGTACTGGATGAACCGGAACCCGAGGTTGCGGTTTTGCCGGCGCTGCCCGAGTCCCAGCCCCGCCCGGCGGACAAGGTGGCCCCCGAACCCATCGCTCCGCCGCCACTGGATGCAAAGCCGGACGATATCGAAACACCGGCGGTTTCGCTGGATGAAGGGGCTGAGATCCAGCAGGAGCAGCAAGACCAGACCGCGCCCGAGGAAGCCACGGACCAGATCGTGACCGAGGCGGAAGAGGCCAAGGACCTGTCGCCACAAAGCTCGCCGCGTCCCCGGGTTCGGCCCAATCGGCCCAAGCCCGCGGAAACCGAACAGACCGCGACCGCCGAGCCTGTCGAACAGGCTGCGGAACCCGACGAGGCCGCGATCAATGACGCGCTGGCCGAGGCCTTGGGCGGGGCGTCCGAGCCGTCCGGTCCGCCTCTCACCGGCGGTGAAAAGGATGCGATGCGTCTGGCTGTTTCGCGGTGCTGGAACGTGGGCTCGTTGTCGACCGATGCGCTCAAGACCGTTGTGGTGGTCGGTTTCTCGCTGAACCGCGACGGCTCGATCGTTCCCGGCAGCCTGCAGCTTCTGGACAGCTCCGGTGGCTCGGACGGGGCCGCAAAACAGGCATACGAGGCCGCCCGGCGTGCGATTTTGCGCTGTGGAGCAAAAGGATATGACCTTCCTGCTGACAAATACGAGCATTGGAAGGATATTGAGATCACCTTCAATCCCGAGAGGATGCGGATCAAATGATGAAACTTCTGACCAGCCTCTTCGTTGGCCTGACCCTTCTGTCGGCCCCCGTGTCTGCGCAAACCGGCCCACTTCGGCTGGAATTGGATGAAGGCATTATCGAACCTTTGCCATTTGCGGTGCCCAGCTTTGTACCGGACAGTCCGGCGGCCAGCCAGTTTGCGGCTGACATCAGCCGCGTCATCGCCGAGGACCTGACCGGAACCGGCCTGTTCCGTGAGATTTCGCCGGATGCATTCATCAGCCGTGTCAGCAGTTTCGAAGCGCCGGTCCAATTTGCGGATTGGAAGGCGATCAATGCCGATGCGCTGGTCACCGGCGCGGTGAATGTCTCGGGCAATACCCTGTCCGTCCGGTTCCGGGTCTGGGATGTATTCTCGGGTCAGGAATTGGGCAACGGCCTGCAATTTGCTGGTACAACCGAGGGCTGGCGCCGAATGGCGCACAAGGTGGCTGATCAGGTCTACAGCCGCATTACCGGTGAGGGAGGCTATTTCGACAGCCGCGTGGCTTTTGTCTCGGAAACCGGCCCAAAGGATCAGCGCCGCAAGCGGCTGGCCATCATGGACTATGACGGGGCGAATGTTCAGTACCTGACCGACAGTGCCGCGATCGTTCTGGCCCCGCGCTTTTCGCCAACGGGCGATCGGCTGCTCTACACCAGCTATGAAAGCGGCCGGCCACGGATTTACGTTCTGGATGTTGGCCGGGTCAAGCGGCAGGAATTGCAGACTCAGGAAGGTACGATGAGTTTCTCGCCGCGCTTTTCGCCTGATGGCCGCTCGATCGTCTACTCGCTGACGCAGGGCGGCAATACGGATCTGTGGAAAATGGATCTGGCATCCGGGCAAAGCGTGCGCCTGACCAATACGCCCGCAATTGAAACCGCGCCCAGCTATTCGCCTGACGGATCGCGGATCGTCTTCGAGAGCGACCGGTCAGGCAGCCCTCAGTTGTATATCATGCCGGCAAATGGCGGTGAGGCAACCCGCATCAGCTTTGGCCAAGGGCGCTATGGGACGCCCGTCTGGTCACCACGCGGAGATCTGGTGGCCTTTACCAAGCAGAACAAGGGCCGGTTCCATATCGGCGTGATGCGACTGGACGGTAGCGAGGAGCGGCTGTTGACCGCCTCGTTCCTGGACGAGGGGCCCACATGGTCGCCCAATGGCCGGGTCATAATGTTTGCGCGGGAAACCCAGGGCGCCAGCGGGCGTTCGACCCTGTACTCGGTCGACATTTCGGGCCGAAACCTGCGCCCCGTACGCACCCCGGACGGTGGCAGTGACCCGTCCTGGGGGCCACTGTTGAATTAAGAGACCGCCGGTCGCGCCGAAGTTCACAAGGCAGGCTGGCTGTGATAGACAGACGTCAATAAACAAACGGGACAAGAGGCAACAGAAATGAACGTATTGAGCAAGTTTGCGGCTCTGGGCGCGCTGGCGCTGGTGGCCGCATGTACCAACAACGATCCCTCGGCTTTGGGCGGTGGTGCCGGCGGCAACGGCGCAATCGTCCCGGGTTCTCCCAGCGACCCACGTTCGCCCGCCTATTTCCAGCAGGCGATCGGTGACCGGGTCCTGTTTGCCGTGGATCAGTCCACGCTCTCGCCCGAGGCGCAGACGATCCTTCAGGGGCAGGCCCAGTGGCTGTTGGCCAATACCGACTACGTCGCCACGATCGAAGGTCACGCGGATGAACAGGGCACGCGGGAATACAACCTTGCGCTGGGCGCCCGCAGGGCAAATGCCGCGCGGGAATACCTGATTTCCCGCGGTGTGGCCGGAAACCGTCTGCAGACGATCAGCTATGGCAAGGAGCGCCCGATCGAAATCTGTAGCACCGAGGAATGCTATTCCAAGAACCGCCGCGCGGTCACCGTGCTGACCGGTTCCACAACGGGGTAACAGGATGAGAATTGCGGGATTGGTTCTGGCGGCGGCTTTGACCCTTGCCAGCGGCGCGCAAGCGCAGGATCAGCAGACTCTGGCCGATATTCGCCAGGAACTGACGGTGCTGCATGTCGAAATCCAACGGCTCAAGCGCGAGTTTTCCACGACAGGCTCGCCCGCGCCGAACCTGTCCGGCAGTTCGATTCTGGAACGCGTTGACGCCATCGAGGCCGAGTTGCAGAGGCTGACCCGGCAGACCGAGCAGCTGAATCAGCGTGTTCAGAATGTCGTGACGGACGGAACCAACCGGATCGGAGATCTGGAATTCCGTCTCTGCGAACTGGAACCCGGTTGCGAGTTCACCGGCGAAGACACACCGACATTGGGTGGAGATAGCGACACAGCGGCCATCACAACTCCGGTGACGACGCCCGGCGAGGCCGCCGACGGCGACCAGGTCGAACTAGCCGTAGGTGAACAAGCCGATTTTGATGCCGCGACGCAAGCCCTTGCGGACGGAGATTTCCAGACGGCGGCCGATCTTTTTGCGCAATTTGACAGCGCGTATCCCGGCAGCCCGCTGGCCCCCGAAGCCAACCTGAGGCGAGGGCAGGCCCTGGAAGGGCTGGGTGATACCCGCGAAGCGGCCCGGGCTTTCCTTGCCAGCTTTACTGGCGATTCCGAAGGGCCGGTGGCCCCCGAGGCGTTGTACGAACTTGGGGCAGCATTGGGCCGGTTGGGCCAGGTTGACCAGGCTTGTATCACGCTTGGAGAAGTCGGCGTCCGGTTCCCGTCGTCCGCCTTTGTGGCCACGGCAACCGAGGAAATGGCGTCGCTGAGCTGTTCTTGAGCTCACCAGCCGACACCCTTCCGAAGCGCGTCAGGGCACTGTTGCCCGAAACGCTTCCGTCGCGACTGGGCGTGGCCGTGTCCGGTGGAAGCGACTCGCTTGCATTGCTGCATCTTTTGGTCCGGATCGCCCGGGATGAAGATGTTCGGCTGTTTGCGGCCACTGTCGACCACGGCCTGAGGCCGGATGCGGCCGCCGAGGCCGCCAGTGTTTCCGAGACATGCGCACATTTGGGCGTGTCCCATGTCACTCTGAAATGGACGGGATGGGACCGGTCGGGAAACCTGCAGGATCAGGCACGGCAGGCGCGCTACGGCCTGCTGCGGGACTGGGCGGTGTCGCAGGACATTCCTGCGGTCGTTCTGGGCCATACCGCAGATGATCAGGCGGAAACCGTGTTGATGCGTCTCGGGCGCGCCGCTGGCGTGCGCGGATTGTCGGCCATGTCTTTCGCGCGCGAACTGGAGGGTGTCACGCTTTGGCGACCTTTGCTGGGCGAAATGCGCACCGCCTTGCGGGACTACCTACAGGCTGAGGGGGTGCGATGGATCGAAGACCCTTCGAATCAGGACTTGCGCTTTGACCGGATCAAGGCCCGCGAGGCGTTGGGCCATCTGTCCGGCTTGGGGATCACGGCTGAAAGTTTGTCCCGCGTTGCCGCGAACCTCGGGCGTGCGAACCGGGCGCTTGAGCATTTTGCGCAGGAATCCGCCCGCCGTGTTGCGAAAGAGAAAACCTGTGCGGTGCGTGTGGATCGCGCCGGTTTTGGCGCGCTGCCTGAAGAAATACAGCGCCGGCTTGTTGTCGGGATCCTCCAGCGGATCACGGGTCCGGGGTACCCGCCGCGGCAAAGCAAAGTCGAGCAGGTCGTACAGGCCGTTATTGCGGGACGTTCGTCGACGCTGAGCGGTTGTCAAATCCTGACGGACGGGAATAGTTCGTGGTTTTGCAGAGAGCTGACCGCCGTTTCGGCATGCGTGGCCCGACCGGCCGAACTCTGGGATGGGCGTTGGATCGCGACAGGGCCGGACACGCCCGGAGCACAGATCCGTGCGCTTGGCGAGACCGGGTTGCCACAAGTACCCGACTGGCGCGCGACAGGGGTGCCGCGCATGGTGCTGATGGCCACGCCCGCCGTTTGGCTGGGCGACCAAATCGTGTCCGCGCCATTTGCCGGTTTTTTGAACGGATGGTCGTTTGAAATGAACCCGAAATTCCCCGAGTTTTCGGCTTCTTTTTTATCGCATTGAACCTGCTTCAATCATCTCTATTTTAAGAGGCAACCTGGCAGCGCCTCATCTGCCGATGTCTTTTGGGAGAATTTTCTTGGGCAACGCTCGCAATATAGCCTTCTGGGTCGTTCTCTTCCTGTTGATCCTTGCACTGTTCAATCTGTTCAGCGGACCGGGAGGAACCCTCCAGAGCAATGAAAAAACCTATTCGGATTTCGTAAGCGCCGTTGAAGCAGGCGACGTAAAAGGCGTGACGCTGGATGGTGAGCAGATCCGTTACACAACCAGTTCCGGCGGGAATTTCGTCACGATCAAGCCCGGTGATGCCGAAGTCACCAAGCTGCTGATCGAGAAAGACATCCCCGTGCGGGCGGAAAAGCAACAGCAATCGGGTTTCCAGTCTTTCCTGATCACGCTGCTGCCGTTCCTGCTGTTGATCGGTGTCTGGGTCTATTTCATGAACCGGATGCAGGGCGGTGGCAAAGGCGGTGCCATGGGCTTTGGCAAGTCCAAGGCCAAGATGCTGACCGAAAAGCACGGCCGCGTCACCTTTGACGACGTGGCGGGCATCGACGAGGCCAAGGAAGAGCTGGAAGAGATCGTCGAATTCCTGCGCAACCCGCAGAAATTCTCGCGCCTTGGCGGCAAGATCCCGAAAGGTGCGCTGCTGGTTGGCCCTCCGGGTACTGGTAAGACGCTGCTGGCCCGCGCGATTGCGGGTGAGGCCGGCGTGCCGTTCTTCACCATCTCGGGTTCGGACTTCGTGGAAATGTTCGTCGGTGTGGGTGCGTCCCGCGTGCGCGACATGTTCGAACAGGCCAAGAAGAACGCGCCCTGCATCGTCTTCATCGACGAGATCGACGCCGTGGGCCGCCATCGTGGTGCCGGATATGGCGGGGGCAACGACGAACGCGAACAGACCTTGAACCAGCTTCTGGTCGAGATGGACGGGTTCGAGGCAAACGAGGGCGTCATCATCCTGGCTGCAACCAACCGCAAGGACGTGCTCGACCCGGCGCTGCTGCGCCCGGGCCGCTTTGACCGTCAGGTGACCGTCGGCAACCCGGACATCAAAGGTCGCGAAAAGATTCTTGGCGTTCACGCCCGCAAGACGCCTTTGGGTCCGGATGTCGATCTGCGCATCATCGCGCGCGGCACACCCGGCTTCTCGGGGGCTGACCTTGCCAACCTTGTGAACGAAGCCGCGCTGATGGCCGCACGTGTCGGTCGGCGCTTTGTCACCATGGAAGACTTCGAGAACGCCAAGGACAAGGTGATGATGGGGGCCGAGCGCCGCTCGATGGTGCTGACCCAGGACCAGAAGGAAAAGACCGCCTATCACGAGGCCGGCCATGCCGTGGTCGGCATGACCCTGCCGTTGTGCGATCCGGTCTACAAGGCCACGATCATCCCGCGCGGCGGCGCGCTGGGCATGGTGGTAAGCCTGCCTGAAATGGACCAGCTGAACTATCACAGGGACGAATGTGAGCAGAAGCTGGCCATGACCATGGCGGGCAAGGCGGCCGAGGTCATCAAATACGGTGAAGACCACGTCTCGAACGGCCCGGCCGGCGACATCATGCAGGCCAGCCAATTGGCGCGGGCCATGGTGATGCGTTGGGGCATGTCCGACAAGGTCGGCAACATCGACTATGCCGAGGCGCATGAGGGCTATCAGGGCAACACGGCCGGGTTCTCGGTTTCGGCCCATACCAAGGAACTGATCGAGGAAGAGGTCAAACGGCTGATCCAGCAGGGATATGACCGCGCCCATCAGATCCTGACCGAACATAAGGAAGAATGGGAGCGTCTGGCTCAGGGTCTGCTTGAATACGAAACTCTGACGGGTGACGAAATCAAGCGCGTCATGAATGGCGAACCGCCGAATGAGAGTGACGACGAAAGCGACAAGTCCGATCACGGCAATGCCGCGAGCGTGACGGCGATTCCCAAGACCAAGGTCAAGAAGACCCCGCCCGAGGGCGGGATGGAGCCTGAACCTTCGGCATGATACAACAGACCCGGCCCCAGAGCCGGGTCTTTTCTTTTCGGCCTTTCCATCAGGGCAGCGAGCGTTAGGCTGCAGCGAACTTTGATCCGCTGTCGAAAGGAAATGGCATGCCTGTCCTGCGTGAAACCGAATTCAAGGCCCGGGTCGTCTGGTTGGGCCACGTTCCCGCCGGGCAATCCCTGCGGGCTCAGCCGGTGCCGCAGCTCGACCTTGGGTTCTCGGGCGACATTGGCGCGCGTCATGAAGGGCTCAATCGACCATCCTGCGTGCGGGTCAAGAACCTGTACCCGGAAGGCACCGAAATCCGTAACGTGCGACAGTTGACGATCCTGGCTGCCGAGGAAATGGCGGCCATTGCTTCTGACATTGGCGTGGACCGGCTGGATCCGGCCCTTTTGGGTGCAAGTATCGTTGTCGAGGGCATTCCGGATTTCACGCATGTTCCGCCCTCGTCACGGCTGCAGGCGGATACGGGATTGACCCTGACGGTCGATATGGAGAACCGCCCTTGTGTCCTGCCCGGACGGGAAATCGAAGCAGAGTCACCGGGGCACGGCGCCCGGTTCAAACCGGCCGCACAGGGCCGGCGCGGGGTGACCGCTTGGGTCGAACGGCTGGGACTTCTGAGGCTCGGAGACAGTCTGACCCTTTACGTCCCCGATCAGCGCGCATGGGATCCAAAACAGACGGTGGTTTCCGATTAGATACGTCCGAACAAGGCCTACGCCGTTTCGCGGCCTGAAAATGTCGGAATCCACATCCATTCAAACCGTACACAACGGTATGGATTTGACAGCACCGACGCGCGGCGTCGGTTTTGCACGGAATTCAATCAGGGATCTTGCCCAATGAGCTACAAATCCGACATTGAAATCGCTCGCGAGGCGAACAAGAAGCCAATCCAGGAGATTGGTGCAAAAATCGGCATCTCGAGCGACGACCTGCTGCCCTATGGCCATGACAAGGCCAAGGTAAGCCAGAATTTCATCAACTCGGTCCAGGGTCGCGAAGATGGCAAGCTGATCCTTGTGACTGCAATCAACCCGACGCCTGCGGGCGAGGGCAAGACCACCACAACCGTCGGTTTGGGTGATGGCCTGAACCGGATCGGCAAGAATGCGATGATCTGTATCCGCGAGGCCTCGCTTGGTCCGAACTTCGGCATGAAGGGTGGTGCCGCGGGCGGCGGCTACGCGCAGGTCGTTCCGATGGAAGAGATGAACCTGCACTTCACCGGTGACTTCCACGCCATCACCTCGGCCCACTCGCTGCTGTCGGCGATGATCGACAACCATATCTATTGGGGCAACGAACTGGAAATCGATACCCGCCGCGTCGTTTGGCGCCGGGTCGTCGACATGAACGACCGCGCCCTGCGCCAGATCACGGCCTCTTTGGGGGGCGTGTCGAACGGTTTCCCGCGTGAAGCAGGTTTCGACATCACCGTTGCGTCCGAGGTCATGGCGATCCTGTGCCTGGCCAACGACCTGAAGGATCTGGAAAAGCGTCTGGGTGACATCATCGTTGCCTACCGCCGCGACAAGACCCCGGTTTACTGCCGCGACATCAAAGCCGAAGGTGCGATGACCGTTCTTCTGAAAGACGCGATGCAGCCCAACCTGGTGCAGACGCTGGAAAACAACCCGGCCTTCGTGCATGGCGGCCCGTTTGCCAACATCGCGCATGGCTGCAACTCGGTCATTGCGACCAAGACCGCTCTGAAGGTGGCCGACTATGTCGTGACCGAGGCCGGTTTTGGGGCCGATCTTGGCGCCGAGAAGTTCATGAACATCAAATGCCGCAAGGCAGGCATTGCGCCGTCGGCCGTGGTGCTGGTTGCAACGGTTCGCGCGATGAAGATGAATGGCGGCGTGGCCAAGGCCGATCTGGGCGCGGAAAACGTCGACGCGGTAAAGTCGGGCTGTGCCAACCTGGGCCGCCACATCGAAAACGTGAAATCGTTCGGCGTGCCGGTCGTCGTCGCGATCAACCACTTCGTCACCGATACCGATGCCGAGGTTCAGGCGGTCAAGGACTATTGCGCCGAGCATGGGGTTGAGGCGGTGTTGTCGCGGCATTGGGAACTGGGCTCGGAAGGATCTGCAGACCTGGCAAAAAAAGTCGTTGAACTGGCTGATGCCGGTACCGCGAATTTTGCGCCGATCTACCCTGACGAAATGTCCCTGTTCGAGAAGATCGAGACCATCGCCAAGCGCATCTATCGCGCTGACGAGGTGTTGGCCGATGCCAAGATCCGCAACCAGCTGAAGGAATGGGAAGCCGCCGGATACGGCAACCTGCCGGTCTGCATGGCTAAGACCCAGTATTCCTTCTCGACCGATCCGTCGCTGCGCGGCGCGCCTACCGGCCATTCGGTTCCGGTGCGCGAGGTGCGCCTGTCAGCGGGTGCCGGCTTTATCGTGGTGGTCTGCGGCGAGATCATGACCATGCCCGGTCTGCCCCGCAAACCGGCGGCTGAGACAATCCGCCTCAACGACGAAGGGCAGATCGAGGGCTTGTTCTAAGCCGCTGAATAAGACATCTCGTGGTCCGGGGAATCCCCGGGCCATGAGGAGATTGCGATGCCCACTCTGACACTGCCGCAGGACTGTCATTCCATGCAGGAATTGCGGGTTCAGATCGACAAGCTGGACCGCCAACTGATCGAACTGTTGGCGACGCGCGCAACCTACATCGATCGCGCGTCCGAATTGAAACCGGGCGAGGGCCTGCCGGCCCGAATTCCCGAGCGTGTCGAGGATGTGGTGCAAAAGGTGCGTTCAAACTCGGTTGAGGTGGGCATGGACCCCGATCTGGCCGAAAGGCTTTGGCGCATCTTGATTGATTGGTCGATTGCGCGCGAGGAGAACGTGCTCGGCCCTGACTGAATGACCGGGCGCCCTTCGCGCCCGATCCGCTTTTTGAAAGAAGGGATCAAAGGATGGTAGCTCAAGTCATCGACGGCAAGGCCTTTGCGGCCAAGGTCCGCGCGCAAGTCGCCGATCAGGTTGCAAAACTCAAGGAAGAAAACGGAATCACCCCCGGTCTGGCAGTGGTCCTGGTCGGCGAAGATCCGGCCAGCCAGGTCTATGTCCGCTCCAAGGGCAAGATGACTGTCGAAGTGGGCATGAACTCATACGAGCACAAGCTGGATGCCGACACGTCCGAGGCAGATCTGCTGGCCTTGATCGAGAAGCTGAACAACGACCCCGCGGTGCATGGCATTCTGGTCCAGCTTCCGCTGCCCAAACATCTGAATGAGGACCTGGTGATCAACTCGATCGACCCGGCCAAGGATGTCGACGGGTTCCACATCTCGAACGTTGGTCTGTTGGGCACCGGTCAGAAATCCATGGTCCCCTGCACGCCGTTGGGCTGCCTGATGATGCTGCGCGATCATCATGGATCGTTGTCCGGGATGGATGCGGTGGTAATCGGCCGGTCGAACATCGTGGGCAAGCCGATGGCGCAATTGCTGCTGGGCGACAGCTGCACCGTGACCATCGCGCACAGCCGTACCAAAGACTTGCCCGATGTCGTCCGTCGCGCCGATATCGTCGTGGCCGCGGTGGGCCGCCCCGAGATGGTACCTGGCGACTGGATCAAGGAGGGTGCCTCCGTCATCGACGTTGGCATCAACCGGATCGAGCGTGATGGAAAAACCAAGCTGGTCGGCGACGTGGACTATGCAAGCGCGGCCGAGCGCGCAGGCGCTATTACACCGGTTCCCGGTGGTGTTGGCCCGATGACCATCGCCTGCCTGTTGGCCAACACTCTGACGGCCTGTTGCCGGTCGAACGGCCTGCCCGAGCCCGAAGGCCTGACGGCCTGACCACTGGCGGCCCTGGGGCGGAGCGTCCGCCCCGGGGCCAACGTGGGGATGAAACGACCCCCACTAGCACGCCGCAAACGTGTTTGATTGTCTGACATTTCGTGATAAGCTTGAGTTTCCAGCCGGTTACGAAGTGAATAAGTGGGCGTCTGAGGGACAAGGGCTGGGTCCCGAAAGGCTGCTCATTGATTTTGATATGTTGTCAAAACTGAGCCCATTCATTGCAGAATGCACGCCTCAGAGGGTGGTCGCCGGTATTCTGTTCGTCCCGTTGCTCGCCTATACTTTTCCACCGTTCCGAGAAATGGATCTACCCTTCTCCGTACGTCTGGCGTTCTGGGCAGGAGTGATGATTCTGGCGGTTGTGGCAACGTGGGGGTCTCGGCAGTTGGTGAAGGATCGTCTGGACCATGTCGGACTGACGGTCCGAGACGTGGCGTTTGCCTTGGTGATCCTTGTATTGTTCACGCCTGCGTTGTGGATCCTGACGTGGATCCTGTGCGCTGCCAGCGGCCACGATGCCCCCGGTTTGCTGGCGGTTGGCACCTACGGTGCGCTGTTTAGCACAGGTCTGGTTCTGGTCAGCAAAGGCGAAGCCCCGCCTGAAAATGACGAGGTCATCGAAGCAACCCAACCCCGTTTGGTGAGCCGCCTACCGGATGGGTTCCGTGGTGATATCCTGCGGCTAGCGGTCCGGGATCACTACGTTGATGTGGTGACCACCAGCGGAACCTATACGATCCGGTCGCGCTTTACTGATGCGATTGCTGAGATGGAGCCAATTTCGGGCCATTGTACCCACAGATCCCATTGGGTTACGGACGCGGCCATTCTGGAAATCCAGAAAAACAACGGCAAAACCTACCTGCGCCTTCGGAACGATGATCTGGTTCCCGTCAGCCGCAAATACAAACCCAAACTCGAAGAAGACGGTGTGATCTGAACCAGCTGTCGGCTAACGCGGCATCACCGTCAGCTGTGGCTGCGGGCCCGTCAGAATGGCACGGGCGTCCGGCTGCATCAACTGAGACAACGCGGTATCCGAGCTGCGCAGCCCTCCAGTATATGTCCCATAAGCCGGCATGATCACCCGACACCGGTCAAGCAAAAATGCCGGGCGCGAGATCATGCGGCCCGGCGCATTGAGCCGGACCTTGGGGTGAAAATGCCCTGAAACTTCGCCTTGCGCGTCGGGTTCCGCTATATGGCGGAAGACCAGCACGTCTTGGCTCCACTCGGCCAGATGGGTGCCGCTCAGCGCGACGGGACCCGGATCATGGTTGCCCTCTATCCAGATCCACAGCCGCCCGGCCTGCAGCGCAGAAATCTCGAGCCGATCTGCATCGCTCAGCGTTTCCGAGGCTTCGAGATCATCGAAACTGTCCCCCAAGCATACCACCGTCTTGGCGCCGGTCGTGTCCAGATCGGCGGCCAGCCGGGACAGTGTCTCTCGGTTGTCATAAGGGGGAAGGGCCGGTCCGCCCCGCCGAACGATCCGAGATGACTTGCCCAAGTGCAGGTCCGAAACACACAGAAGATCGTGCGCCGGCCACCAAAGTGCGCCCGATCCCATGGCGTGCAGCCGGGCACCCGCAAACGAAAATTCAAGGCTGTTCATGGTCCGTTCTTTGCCTGTCAGGGCGTGATTTGCAAGTCGTTTCTTCAGGCGGGTTCCAGGCCGGCCTCGCGCAACAAACGGGCGCTTTCTTCGGCCAGCAGCCGCTCTTCGGCCGCGCCCTTGACCGGAACCTTTCCCACCTCGAGCAGCAAGGGCGCCGCCAGTGGTGACACCCGGTCCAGCCGGATCAGGTCGATCCGGTCGCCGATGCGCGCGATCATGGCCTCGATCCGTCCGAAATCGACCAGCCCGCGCATGGCTTCTTCGCGGGTGATCTGCATCAGCAGGTGGTCGGGGTCGTATTTCTGCAGCGTGTCGTACAGGATGTCCGACGAAAAGGTCGCCTGCCGCCCGCTTTTGCGTTGGCCACCTGTGTTGCGCTCGATCAGCCCGGCGATGGTGGCCGAAGCGCGGAAGGTCCGTTTCATCACCGCGTTGCCCGCCAGCCAGTTGTCCAACCCGTCGCGCAAGGCCTCGATCTGGAACAGGGGGCTGGGATCGGTGACCGCGTCCAGTCCCCAGATCAGCGTGGCATAGTCGGTCGCGACAAAGCCCAGCGGGGCCAGCCCGGTTTCCTCCATCCGTTTGGTCAGCAGCAGACCCAGCGTCTGTTGTGCGTTGCGTCCGGCAAAGCCGTAGACGCACAGGTTTTCGCGGCCGTCATTGGGAAAGCTCTCGATCAACAGCCGGTCACGCCCGGGCAGCCGCGACATCCGGCGCTGCAGTTCCAGCCATTCACCCGTATGTTCGGGCAGTTGCGGCCAGCCGGGCTGTGCGAACATCCGCAGGATGCGGTCGCTCAGCTGGGTCGAAGTGGCGAACTTGGTGCCCGAGAAGGTGGCGATCTTGGGCTTTTTGTCCGCACGGCGCGTGACCTCGACAACCGTTTCGCGCAGCCCTTCATAGCGCACGATCTGACCGCCGATCAGGAAGGTGTCGCCGGGGGTCAGCGATGCGGCAAAGGCCTCTTCGACCTCGCCCAGGGGTTTGCCGCCCCGGTTGCGTTTCAGCCTGACTTTCAGGGTGTCGCTGTCCTGGATCGTGCCCAGGTTCATGCGGATGCGTTGCGCCGCGCGCGGGTCACGCAGCTGCCACAACCCGTCGGGGCGCTGTTGCAGGCGCTGCCAGCGGTCATAGGCCCGCAGCGCATAGCCACCAGTTGCGCAGAACTCCAGACAGGCATCGAAGGCCGCGCGGGACAGATCGGCATAGGGACCGGCCGAGGTGACCTCGGCATAAAGCGCATCGGCATCGAACGGTCCGGCGCAGGCCGCGATCAGGATGTGTTGGCACAAAACGTCACGCGGGCCGGGGCCGCGCGGCTCGCCGTCCAGATCGTGCGCGCGCGCGGCCTCCAGCGCGGCGACGCATTCGACCACCTCGAACCTGTTGGCAGGCACCAGCAGGGCCTTGGACGGCGCGTTGTAGCGGTGGTTGGCCCGCCCGATCCGCTGGACCAGGCGCTTGACGTTTTTGGGGGCGCCGATCTGGATCACAAGGTCCACGTCGCCCCAATCGATTCCCAGATCAAGGCTGCCGGTGCAGACGATAGCGCGCAGGTCGCCACGGACCATTGCCGCTTCGACCCGTTCGCGCTGTTGCCGGTCGAGGCTGCCATGGTGGATGCCGATGGGCAGGCCTTCGTCATTGGCCAGCCACAGGTTGTGAAAGAAGATCTCGGCCTGAGCGCGGGTGTTGTGGAAAATCAGCGTCGTTTTGTGCCGCCGGACCTGCTCCAGCACCGCCGGAATGGCATAGGCCGCGCCGCCCCCGGCCCAGGGCGGCATTTCGGCCGTTTGCAGCATGGCGATATCGGGGTCGGGGCCGGGGTCGGCCAGAACGATGTCGCAAGGGTCGGGGTGGCGGGCCAGAAAGCGCGCGATTGCGTCCGGGTCCTCGACCGTCGCCGACAGGCCCACGCGCCGCAGATCGGGGCACAGGGTCTGCAGGCGCGCAAGGGCCAGCATCAACTGGTCGCCCCGCTTGCTTTCGGCTAGCGCGTGTATCTCGTCCACGATCACGCGTTGGACGCCGTGAAACATGCGTGGTGCATCTTCGTAGGACGTCAGCAGCGCCAGGCTTTCCGGAGTCGTCAGCAGGATATGCGGCGGGTCCACGCGCTGGCGTTTCTTCTGTGTGGGGGTGGTGTCGCCGGTGCGATCCTCGATCCGGATCGGCAAGCCCATCTCGTCGGCCGGGCCGCGCAGGTTGCGCTTGATGTCGGCGGCCAGCGCTTTGAGCGGCGAGACATAGATCGTGTGCAGCCCCGCGTGCCGCCCCTCGGCCAGTTCGATCAGCGAGGGCAGGAACCCGGCCATCGTCTTGCCGCCGCCCGTGGGCGCGATCAACAGCGTCGCCGGGGCCCGCGCCCGGTCGATCATGGCCTGTTGATGCGGGTGGATGGACCAACCTCTGGCGGTAAACCAGGTGTCAATCCGGGCGGGAATCTGCGTCATATGCGCAGACTAGCCCGCCCGGTGACAAAGCGGAATGCGGTTTGGGCCCGTCTTACTTAACGATTTCCTCGTCCTTGACGAACATGTTCGCCCAGGCGCGGTCGATCAATTCCGGGCTCATTTGATAGGGGATGCCCTCGAATTCGCAGATCGAGATCATCTGATCGATCAGGAAGATCGGCTGATAGTTCGCATAGACATTGTTGATGGTCGGGTATTTGACCTTCAACAGATGTACCAGTGCGGCCTCGTCCAACGGAATGCCGCGCTTGCGGGCCACCATGGCGAAGATCTTCAGGAAGTTTTCCTGGTTCGGGCCGTCGATCTTGATCTTGAAGAAGATCCGGCGAAGCGCGGCCTGGTCGAAGATCTCGTTCGGGTGGAAGTTAGTCGAGAAGATGACCAGCGTGTCGAAGGGAACTTCGAACTTTTCACCCGACTGAAGGCCCAGAATGTCCTTGCCCTCTTCCAGCGGAACAATCCACCGGTTGATCAGGGCCTGCGGCGGCTCGGCCTGGCGGCCAAGGTCGTCCACGATGAAGATGCCGCCGGTCGATTTCAGCTGCAGCGGCGCCTGATAGGTGCGCGCCGTGGGGTTGTAGACCAGGTCCAGCATGCTCAGCGACAGTTCACCACCCGTGACCACCGTGGGGCGTTCACACTGGACGTACCGCGTGTCGAACCGCTTGCGGCGGCGCAGGCTGTTCGGGTCGTCAGCCTCTTGCTCGATCGCTGTGTGCACGATCGGGTCGTACACGGTAATCACCTGACCGGCATATTCGATGGCATACGGAACAAAGACGTTGTCACCCAACGCATCCCGAATTCCGTTTGAAATCGAAGACTTACCGTTACCCGGCGGGCCGTACATCAGGATCGAGCGACCGGCGCTGACCGCAGGGCCCAGGTGGTCAAGCAGGCTGTCCGGCAGGACAAGGTGCCCCATGGCGCCGGTCAGCTGATCGCGCGTGACTTGGATGTTCCGGATCGACTGTCGTTTGACCTGCTCGCGGTAGACCTCCAGCGGAACGGGCATGGCGCCAAAGTATTCGGATTGGCTCAGCGCGTCCAACGCCCGTGCCTTGCCGGCGTCGGTCAGTTGATAGCCCATTTCGTTGCCGCTGTTGGCGTTCAATGTCCCAGTCGCCTCAAGCAGCTTCTGTTCGCGGGCGATGTCGACCAATTCCTGCGTCACCGAACTCGGCAGACAGATCGAGGCGGCGATCTCGCTCACCGTGTCCACATTCTTGCGGAAAACGGTCTTCAGAAGGATGTCCCGCATCATAACAAGCGGAAGCTGCATTTCCCCCAGACCCTTCGGGGCAGGAGGAGCCATAACGGATGAGGTCTGCATGTTCATGAGCGCGGCTCGTCTATCCAGTTGTCAATCCTTGTGTCCCGAAAGGGACCACTTGCGGAAAATCTGGCGCAGCTTTGTGGCAGGACCAAGGCGCGGGCAAGGCGCAGACATGATGGTTTACGAGCCGTTAATTGCGCCCAAAATCAAATAGATGCCAAGACTCGCACCCAAGGCCAGCCCCATGGGGAATTTCTTGCCCTGATCCCAGCTTTCCCAGTTCGGGGCGATCTGGCGCAGGCGGGAGTATTTGGCCAGCCGATGGGTGGCAAACGCGGCCAGCGTCGTGACCATCAGAATCACCATCACCAGCAAGAAATCACCAACCCATACGAACGGAGCCGCAGCCGCGCAGAACTTGGCGTCGCCCGCACCCATGGCGCCTGCGGCATTGAGAAGAATGCCAAAAAAAAGCACGACCACCAGATGGAACAGCTGCCAAGCATAGACCGGCAGAGAAAACTGCAAAGGCCCGATGCTGGCCCCAACCCAATCGCCGGACCAAGGTGGCAGCACAATCAGCCCGACCACCACAAAAACCAAGGCCAAAGCTGTGACCGCATGGTTCTTGATCTTCATTTCCCGCATGTCGGTGAACGCGACATAGAAACAGATGGGCAGCACAAATGGTAGAAACCACTGGGCTGCCACTGCAGGAATTTCCATGCTTTATGCTTCCTCGAGCGCGCGGAGCGACCGAACCGCTTCGTCGAAATGCTGCGGATGGGTGGCGATGGCTTCCCGGAACAGGTTCTTGGCAGTGTTGATGTCACCGCGCTTCACGGCCGAGATGCCCATCGTGTTCAAGAGTTCCGCGCGTTCGGTCTGGGACATCGGGATCACCGGCATGGAGTAATTCCCCTGCGCCGAGCGGGCAAGTACCAGGTTGTTCTTCGCCGTGAACAATGAACTGTCTTGTCTGATGGCCTCGGTGAACAGGCGCTCGGCCTCGGAATATTGGCCGCGGGTCAACTTGGAATACCCCCAGTTGTTCATCACGCCGGCCGGCCGTGTGGTCAGCCCGATTGCGGTTTCATAGAACTGGTCCGCACGCTTCCAATCCTTGCTGGCGTCTGCCACCAAGGCTTCAAGCCGATAGCGTTTGAACGTCTCGTAGGTCGGGGGGATCTGGTCCAGCGCTGCCTTTGCCGCCTTCCAATCACCACTGCGGACCAACGAGTCCGCATAATCGACGCGATCCGCGTTCGTTGCACCGGACATCGCGGTCACGCGCTTCCAGGCGGCCGATGCTTCGGTGCTGCGCTTGGCGCGGGTCAGCGAAATGGCAAGGCCGCGCTGCAAATCGATCCGATCTGGATTCTTGCCGGCTGCTCCACGGAAATAGGTCACTGCCTCATTCGGGTCAGCCGCATTGAGCATCACGTCGTTGAGGTTCGTCTCATCGATGACGTTCACTTCCTGGAACGTGCGTTCGACTTTTTCTTCTTCGGTTTCTTTTGCGCATGCAGACAGGATCAGCCCGCACACGACGACTGTCGGAATCAGGAATTGTTGGCGCATTTTTGCGTCCCTTACTGCTCTTGCCTCTGTTACTGGTTCTTCCGCAGCAGGAAAGCTCCGTTCCCTTGCTGCTCCAGCGTATATTCTTGTTCTTGTGGTGTATTATTAACAGGATTTTCCATTTTTGCGAGCGCTAAGCGAAGATTGTCACGGATTGCGTCACTTTCGCCATTGTCCAGCGCATAGGCCCTTTGGAAGACCTGCGCGGCCTCGGCATACTCACCTTTTTCCATCAGCAGAACGCCGAGATTGTTCCACGCAACCGACCAATCCGGGTCTTCCTCGACCGCTTGTCGCAAGAGGGGTTCGGCTTGTCCCAGCCGCCTGAGGCCGAGATTGGCGGTTCCGATCGAGGTCAGGATTTCCGGGGTCATCCCTTCCGTCAGGGCCGCGCGGGTGAACGATTCCATGGCCAGTTCGTATTCTCCGGCTGCCATCAATCGGTTCCCGACAGCAATTTCGTCAATCGGCCCACCTTTGGGGTCGACGCCGGGGGCGAAAGGCCCGTTCGAAAGACTTGGGTCCGTACACGAAGCCACCACGGCAAGAACCGCGGTGGCTATCATCAGGCGGTGGAGCCCGAAGCGGGCGCACCGGTTGCATGAGGGCATGGGCTTATTGGCCTCTGTTACCGAACTCCATGATGCCTTTTGCCGAGGGACCGACCAGAATGATCAGCAGCGGCGGCACCGTCAGCATCATTGTGGCAAGGGTCATTTTCGTTGGCAACTTGTTCGCGGCTTCTTCGGCGCGCATGACGCGTTTGTCGCGCATCTCGCCGGCATAAACCCGCAGGGCGTCGGCAATCGACGTACCGAATGTGGCCGATTGAATCATCACCGTCACGAAAGAGCTCACATCTTGGACACCGCAACGCGTCCCGAAATCGCGAAGAACCTGATCTTTCTCTTTGCCGGCCTTCATCTCATAGGCCACGATCTCGAATTCCTGCGCAATATCGGGGTAGGAGGCCTTCATCTCGCCGGCCACACGCACGATCGCCTGGTCCAGAGACTGACCGGCTTCCACGCAGACCAGCATCAGGTCAAGCGTGTCGGGAAAGCCCGCGATAATGTTCTCTTTGCGCTCTTCGATCCGGCGCGTGATCCAGTATTTTGGAATGTAGTATCCGATGGCACCCGGCACCAGAACGCGGATCATCATTTGCTGACCGGTGAATTCCTGCCCGTTTGAAAACACGGTCACCAGGAGAACACCCAAAACGATCCCGGTGATCCCCAACGCAAATTGCGCAAAGTGGAAGAACCGAACGGAGTCTTTCGAGCGGTAACCGGCCTGGCGCAGCTTGAGCTCCATGGCCGAGTATTCTTCTTCATCTTTCGGCTCAAGGAAGGTCGCGAACTTTTCAAGCTGTTCGTTCCGGCCCGAGTTGCGCAACTGATCCTTCTTGCCGCGCTTTTCCTTTTTAGGCGCAGCGTTTGCACGCTGCAGCTTTTTCAAGGGATCTTCCGGCTGGTTCAAAAGGATCGGAATGGTCACCAGGACCATGAACAATCCCAGCACGCCGACGACGATCAGCGGGCCGAACTCGCCCAATTGATCCGTCAGCATGTCGTTGATTTGGGTCAGAAATTCCATGGTCGTGCCCTCAGACCTTGATGTTGGTGAGAATGCGCATGACGATCAGGTTCAGCGTCAGCATGATCCCCACGACAAAACAGGCGGGAATGAACCATTTGTGGTCCAGAACCGAGTCATAATACCCGGGGTCCTTGACCAGAATGAAAACCAAGCAAAACAGTGGGAACCCCGACAGGAACTTGCCCGACCACTGCGCCTCGGCCGTGATCGCCTTGACCCTGCGGAACAGACGGAACCGTGCACGGATCACCTTGGCAAGCCCGTCAAGGATCTCGGCTAGGTTGCCGCCCGACTGCTGCTGGATGCCAACGGCGACCGCGAGAAAGCGCAAATCCTGCATGTCCAGACGTTCGGCCATGTCCTTCAACGCCTCGCCCACGTCACGGCCATAGGCGCATTCGTCGGCAATCACGCCAAATTCGGTCGCAAGCGGATCCTGCACCTCGTTCGCGACGATCTGGATCGTCGAAACGAACGGGTTGCCGACCCGAAGTGAGCGCACCATCAGTTCCACGGCATCGGGCAACTGCTCTTCAAGCATGCCCATGCGCTTCTTGGCCTTGTGATTGACCCAGGCATAGACAGCGCCGATACCGATTGCGATCGACAGAGCTGCCCGCAGGATTGTGTCGGTTCTGGTGCCGATGCTCAGGCCCATGAACGCGACCACGGACACCAGTGCCATGATCATGACCAGTTGCCGCGGGCTGAAGGCAATCGCCGCCTTCTGGGCCTTGTCGGCCAACAGCGAGTAGAGCGGAATGCTCTGCGACTTCATGTGCTGCTGCATTTCCTTGCGCAGCTGCTCCAGAACCTGTTCGCGCCCGACGCCTTTGTCGATCATGTCCAGACGGCGATTGACGCGGCTGTTCAGGCTGATGGATTTGCCGAAAGCCACCAGATAGATACCTTCGACCAGCGCCAGAACCCCGACGAAGATCGCGACATAGATGAGCGCCTCGGTTGGCAGTTGCATGCCCTGATCTCCTACATTGTCGTCGGTTCGTAGATCGATGCGGGCAGGTCATACCCCCACAGACGGAACCGTTCGGAATAGTGGCTGCGAACGCCGGTGGCCGTGAAATGACCAATGATCTTATTGTCGGGCGTCAGGCCAACTCGTTGGAATTTAAAGATTTCCTGCATCGAGATTACGTCACCTTCCATCCCGGTGATCTCGGTGATCGAGGTCATGCGGCGCGAACCATCCTGCAGACGGCTGGCCTGGACGATCAGGTTCACAGCGCTTGCGATCTGGCTGCGTACGGCCTTGATCGGCATTTCGATCCCGGCCATCGCGATCATGTTTTCAAGTCGCGAGATACCGTCACGGGCCGAGTTGGCGTGGATCGTGGTCATCGAGCCGTCATGGCCAGTGTTCATGGCCTGCAGCATGTCGATCACCTCAGCGCCGCGCGTTTCGCCCACGATGATGCGGTCAGGGCGCATCCGCAGAGCATTTTTCAGACAGTCGCGCGGGCTGACCTCGCCTTTGCCTTCTACGTTGGGCGGGCGGCTTTCCATCCGGCCCACATGGGTCTGCTGCAGCTGCAGTTCCGCCGTATCCTCGATGGTCAGAATGCGTTCTGCGTCATCGATGAAGCTGGACAGCGCGTTGAGCGTGGTCGTCTTACCCGAACCCGTACCACCAGACACGATGATGTTCAGACGAGTGGAGACGGCGGCCTGAAGATACGCGGCCATTTCTTCGGTAAACGCGCCGAAATTGACCAGATCGTCGATGCCAAGCTTGTCTTTCTTGAATTTCCGGATGGAAACCAGGGACCCGTCCACCGCGATCGGTGGAACCATGGCGTTGAAACGAGACCCGTCGCGCAGACGGGCGTCAACATAGGGGTTGGATTCATCGACCCGGCGACCAACGGCGGACACGATCTTGTCGATGATCCGCATCAGGTGCTTTTCGTCTTTGAACGATACGTCGCTCAGTTCGAGCTTGCCGAAGCGTTCAACAAAGATCTGATGCGGGCCGTTGACCAGAATATCGCTGACAGAGTCGTCTTGAAGCAGTGTTTCGAGCGGACCCAGACCGGTAACTTCGTCGTACAATTCCTTGTTCAACTGGGTCCGGTCTTCGCGATTGAGAACGATGTTCTTGGCTTCCAGAACCTCGCTCGCGATCGCGCTGATTTCGGTGCGCAGTTCGGCTTCGGCTGCGTTTTCCAGAGCCGCCAGGTTCAGGTTTTCCAGAAGTTCCCGATGCAGCTCGATCTTGATTTCACTCAGCCGTTCCTTGCGCTTGCGTTCGCGGTCGTTGCCCTTGGCTTCCGCGGCGGTTTTGGCCACCGGTTTGCGGGCAATCGCGGTGGACGGCGAGGGGGCAGCTGCCGGAGCAGCCGGGGCTTCGGCGGCCTTGGGGGCTTGCGCAGGGGTCGCAACCGGCTGCGCACCTGATGGTTTTTTGTAACGTGAGAACACGGCGGTTTCTCCCCCTAATAGCCTTCGTTATGCCGCTTCGGCGCTGTTGCTGCCGAGGCTGTGCAAGGATTGAGCCAGCTTTGCGATTTCGCGGCGAAGAGGATTCTTGCCGGCCGAGCTGGCCAAAGGCAGACCATGGTCGCCGCTTTGCATGACCGGCTTGCCGCCATCCGGCAGTTGCAGGTCGATTGAGATTCCCAGGCTTTCACCCATGCGCTTGACGCGGCTTTTGCCGCTCAGGTCCGTGAACTTGGGTGCGCGGTTCAAAGCAAAGCGAAGCTTGTTGAACGGCAATTCCTCGGCTTGAAGGGCACGTTTCAGACGCAACGCGTTCTGAGCGGACCGCATATCCAGTTCGATCAGAGCAAAATAGACATGCGCGGCCTGCAAAACGGTCTCGGACCAGTGCACCAGCGTCTTCGGCATGTCGACCACGACATAGTCGTAGTGCTTGCGGGCCATGTCGATCACCCGCTGGATGTCTTCGTGCGTGAGAATATCCAGAGGCACCATGTCGGTCGGGGCCGTCAGGACATCCAGCTTCTCGTCGAATGTCTGCAGAGCCTGCCCAAACACTTCGTCATCCATGGCCACGGTGTCCGACAGCATTTCGAACACGGTTTCACGGCGGGGCAGGTCCAGATAGGTCGAGATGGTTCCGTATTGCAGATCCAGGTCGATCAGGCAGACCTTGGGTGCATCCTTTTGCGATACGGTTGCCAATTCCCAGGCCAGGTTCACGGCCAGAGTCGTTGCACCGACGCCGCCGGCCAAGCCCTGAACAACAAACAAAGCGCCTTCTTTCGAAGCTCCTGAGGCCAGCGGGACGGAAACCTGTTGCGGAGTCACGACAGGTTCGGGCGCATTCATGCGGTCGATCGCTTCCTGCAGTTCGTTCTCGGGAAGAGGGTAGGGGACGAATTCATCGGCACCCTTGCGCAACAACTGATGAAGCGCGGCGGGGGTCACGTCCTCGGCAATCAGGACAACTTTAATCTTCTTTTCCTTGGCTTGGGTGATGATCTCACCCATCAAGGTCAGATTGTCCTCGTCCTCACCGTCGATCGCGAGGGCCACGAATTGAAGCGACTCGGCTTCGGGCTGGCTGAAAAAGGCAAGGGCTTCGGCAAAGCCAAGGTCACCCCAGCGCTCGCCCAAAGCGGCTTCCATGTCCTCGATCAACAGGTCGAAGTTCTGGACATCTCGGCTGATGGTACAGGCCAGAATGCCGGTGTCGTCATTTTGCGGCGTTGCGCTCGTCATTAACACAATCCTCGTCGTGAGAGCGCAGCAAACGTCGATACAATACCAGTCCGTGTTTCAGCTTGCTGTCGCCCTAAGCGGTCAATTCTGGCCGCAGGTCACCCAATTGTTCACAATGTTGCGTGGAAGTGGGGCAAGAATTGGGCGCAAAAAAACCAATTGTAGGGAATTGGGCGACGATGCCGCCCAATTTCTGATTATTGTTCGCTGGTGTCGCCGATGGCCGTTTCGCGGCGCAGCTGGCTCTTGAATGTCGCGCTTTCGATGTACTCGCGATAAACGAAGTCAGCATACTTGCCATCCAGGATGTTGGGATGGCGATCGACCAGACCCGACACCTCGGTAACGGTGCGGCGGTTGCGGCGATCCCGATTGGGCGTGGCCACCAGTGGCTGCGTTTTGCCATACGAAACAACGGCTTCCAGACGCGAGCGGGAAATACCCTGTTGCGCGAAGAAGTTGACGACCGCTTGCGCGCGGCGCAGACCCAGACTGTTGTTGTAGGATTGGGATCCGACGGCGTCGGTGTGGCCGTACACGCGGAAACGTGCTTCGGGGAACTGTTTGATCCAGTTCGCCTGATACAGCAGAATCTGGCGTGCTGCCGAATCCAGCTGCGCACTGTCGAACGCAAAGTTGATCTGGGTCGGAACCTCGGCAGCGAATCGCTGCGCCAGGATCTGGCCATAGGTCAACTCGCCGTTCATGACCTGGATGTTGTTCAGCGTTGCGTTGCCGAATGCGCCCTGGTCCACTTCATAGCCGGCCTCACGGGTACAGCTGGCGACAGCGACTGTAAGACCCAGTGTGATGATCCACTTCTGCATTGGTCTGTCCTCCCTATCAATCCAGGACGTAGCCGTAGGAGTTGCCAAAGTCCTGCTTGGCGACTTCCGATGCGGCTCCATTGCCAACCCGTTCCGTCCGGGCAGTTCTGCCGTTCATGAACAGGTCGAATTCGCTGGGCGGCTTCACGCGGTCGGTCGGCAGCGCCAGGGCTTCGCCACGGGTCGGGGAAACCAGATGCGCGGTGATAATGATCACCAGTTCGCTCTGCTCGCGCTGGTACTCCGCGCTGCGGAACAATGCACCCAGAACAGGTACGTCACCCAACCACGGGATTTGGTTGCTCAGGTCGGTAAAGTCGTCCTGAATCAGGCCGGCGATCGCAAAGCTCTCACCATCTCGCAGTTCGACCGTTGTGCTGGTCTGGCGCGTGATGAAGCTGGGGACCGTGTCACCGTTGATGGTGAAGTTCGAGCTGGTGTCGATACTGGACACCGCCGCCGCCATCTCAAGGTTAATCAGGTCACCGTCGACGACGCGCGGAACGAAGTCGATTTCGACACCGAAAGCCTTGTATTCAATGGCAACCACACCGTCATCCTGAGGAACCGGAATCGGCACTTCACCACCGGCGAGGAAGGTTGCCTCCTGCCCGGACAGTGCCGACAAGTTGGGCTCGGCCAGGCTACGGGCCAGGCCCTTGGCTTCCAGCGCTTCCAGCAGCAGCCGGACCTGGGTGGAGCCTGCGCCAAAGCCGAACAGAATCGCGCCAGTGTTCGACTGAACCGCCGGGATGTTGTTGGCCAACGCGTTGCTCAGGGACAACTGGTTGTTCAGCGTGTTGATACCACCGGTCGCGTCACCGCCGGAAAAACCAAGCGAGGCGGACAGGTTCTTGGCGACCGACCGGTTCATCTCGGCAAAGCGGACTTTCAACATGACCTGCTGTACGCCGCCGACATTCATCAGGTTCGACACACGCTCGGGCGCATAGCGCTCGGCCAGTTCCAGAGCACGTGCCAGTTTAGCTGCGCTGGAGACCGTGCCCGAGAGAACGATGCCGTCATTGGCGGTCCGCACTTCGATTCGCTCATTTGGCAGAATCTGGCGCAGGCGCTCTTTGAATTCGGTCACATCGGGCGCAACGCGAACGCGGACGTTCGTGATCAGGTTTCCGGCGCCGTCAAATAGTGTCAGCGTCGTCATGCCTGGCGCTTTGCCCAAGACGTAGATTGTGCGGTCCGAAAGCGACGAGATGTCCGCAATGCCTGCATTCGCGATGCTGAGCTCCGCAAACGGCTGTTCGCTTTCAACCACGATGGCGCGGTTCATGGGCACATCCAGCGTTTCCGCCGTGCCCTTTTTCACCACGCGAAGATTTTGGGCCCAGGCGGAATCGCCGACCGGGCTCAGAACTAGGGCCAACCCCAAAAGGGTCGAACCAATCAAGGAACGTATTGTCATGTGACCTGCCTCTCCGATCACCACTCTATTTTTTTGGGTCTTATGCCCTATGGTGATGAACTCTGCGCGAATTCCGGATTTATTGCAATAATCAAGGGTTTCTGGAATTTTCCTTATGTGGACAATGCGCAACAACCCAAACGAAACGAGCCGCGCATCATGCGCGGCTCGGGCATGGTAACGCTCTGAATGGGCGTCAGTTTGTGCAGGGGATCGGGGTCTCGACGATCTGGTCGCCGCGGCGAGTCCGGATGGTGCAGACCTTCTCGGCCTCTTTCTTCGGCGCGGGGGCCGCTTCTTCGATTCCCAACAGTTTGCGTTGGTCAACCTCGATCGCACTTGCGACGGTTTCATCCTGAACCCCGACCAACGCCAGAGACAGGCGTCCGGTGTTTTGCGCCTGCGCCAGGGCCGCGATCTGTTCCGGGGTGGCGGCGACGGTGACGGTCCGGGCAATGGTTGTGCCGGTGACATCCGATCCCGCCGTCTGATCGACGGCGATCAACTCGATATTGGTCTGGATCAAGCGGGTGATTTCCCCGTTTGCCCCTTCGACCGCGCTGCGCAGCGATCCGGTCCAGTACACATCAACAACGTCGCCGGGGCGAAGAAAGCCCGAAACGCCCGAGGCAACATCAACACTGATGGCGAACGCGCGCATACCTTTTTCGAGGCGCGAGGTCAGGCCGGCCAGCTCACCCGGACGGGTGATCTTGACCTCCATGATGGCCTCGTCCTTTTCCATGGTGCGCAGAACAAAGCGTTCATTGTTGCCGGTTTCCGGGAACAGGGCCGTCATATCGGTGAACGACCCCTCCGGAACAGCATTCTCAGGCCATTCCACGACGCGCACATCTTCCTGGGTCAAACGCTCACCGTATTTCAGAGGACGCTCAGAGACGATCACGCCGACGGTCGGAACGACGTCGACCTTGGCGTTGGCAAGGGCCTCTTCGGCCATCTGCCGTTCACGCGCCAGGGCGTTCTGATACTCGGCAATATAGTTGCGGGCCATATAGACCGCACCGCCAGCCAAGGCGACCCCGACGATCAGGACAAGACCAAATACAGCTCGCATGCGTATACCTCTTTATTGCTCTGGCCGGACCTGTATCGGTCCGGGCAGGACATTGAAACAGCATATTTCCTAAATCGGAATTGTGTCGAAATGTGGGACAAATGGATATTTTTCGTTGTTTTATTGGCACAGAACGTTGCGAACGAGCATCTCGTGACGTGGCGTCTGCTGTATCCCAGCATGGGTTGTGCGGTGCGGAGAAGGCAGGGGGCAAACGCGAACAACCGCGCCCGGCTGGCGCGGTTGTCATGTGGCCGGTTGGCCAAGTTCCCGAAAATCAGTTGCCGCCGGATCCGTTCGATCCACCGGTGATGATCCCGCCAACGGCCGTGTTGCTGTCGCCGGTGCTGATGCTGATCGCCGAGTCGGAAAGGGCCGCCTCAACATCGTCGGCCAAGCCCTCGGTCCCGCCTTGGATCAAAGCGTAGGCAATCGCTGCCAGGCCGGTGACGGCTGCGGTCAGTACCACCCAGTCGACGGTGATCGCACCGCTATCATCTTTTTTGAAGTTCCTGATGAACTTGATCATTTCGCGTCCCTCCTGACAGAGTGATTCCGCCCAGTTCCGGTTTCTGATGGCGACCAGAATTCTCGCGGGCACCTAAAAACTAATTATCAAAGACTTAAACGCGTCGCCGTGGCGGAATTTAGGCCAAACGTGGGCCATGCTTGGCCCGGCGCCCGAAATCCGATGCGCAGCGTCTGTCTTGCTTCAAAGGAAAAGGCCGCGCCCTCAGGCGCGGCCTTGTATCCCGATTGGGATGAAGTCAGCTTAGTTGCTGCCGGCGGTGGTGATACCACCAGCTGCCGAGTTCGAACCGGTGCTGATCGTTGCGCTGGTCAGGGCGCTGGAAACGTCGGTTGCCAGGCCGGTCGCGCCGCCTTCGATCTGCTGGTAAGCAACGGCTGCCAGGCCAACAACGGCTGCGGTCAGAACGACCCAGTCAACAGTTACGGCGCCGTCTTCGTCTTTGCGGAAGTTCTTGATGAACTTGATCATGTTACGTCCCTCCTAAAGGATCAAAAAGTCAATAAAACCTCGGGGTCTTTCAGAGCGTCATCTCTCAGTCGGCTCATGACCGTCTCGGTATGGCACTATGTTTGCCCCTCGTGCGTGGCAGGAATTGGGCCAAACAACGAATTTTTTGCCTCAGGCTTAACTTTTTGGTCACTAATCTGGTAATCTATTGAAATAAATAATAAAAAATTTCCCACACCAACCCGCTGTGCTGTTTCGGCGGTGCAAAATTGCGCCAAATGAGGCAAAACCGCCCCAATTCGCTTTGTTTTTCTGGCCTTGCGGGAAGATTCGCGTATCAAATCAACTCAAAAGAACAGATGAGGCAGGCAGAAATGATTTTCCGGGACGCACTGACATGCGCCGGCGTTTTGGCGTTGCTGGTTGCCGTGGCGGCTCCGGCACCTGCTGCGGATATCGAGCCACGCGGCGTTTACAAACGGATCAAGGCTCCCAAAGCGGGGGAACGCCCGCGAGTGACGGTTCAGATCAGTCCGCAAGAACACGCATCAGCACCTTCAGCGCCCAGCACGGGCCCCGATTTGGTCGTGCCCGATATCATAGCCCGGACCAAAGTCCCTCCGGCGGCCTTTCCGGACATAATGAAGAAAAAGACCCCTGAGGGCGCGTACAAGGCGTTCTGGGAAAAGGTATCGCCGGATATGACCCGAGCCGGCCCCGGCCGCCTTGACGAAGCCCTGCAGGCTTTGGCGGCGACCCAGATTTCATCTCCGCGGCTGCAGAACCTTCAGAAGATCGTCGAGCAGCGCGGGGTCGATATTCTCCGTACGACCGTAGGAACAAAAGTGTCGCCAGCGCTGGTCCTTGCGGTCATGTCCGTTGAATCAGGCGGTCGCCCCACTGCCGTCAGCTCCGCCGGAGCACAGGGTTTGATGCAACTGATGCCTGCCACAGCCAAGCGGTTCGGCGTGACCGACAGCATGTTGCCGGAACAGAATATCGCCGGCGGCGTGAAGTACCTCGATTGGCTGATGGGTGAGTTCAACGACGACCCGATTCTCGTCCTGGCGGGATACAACGCCGGTGAAGGCGCGGTGCGAAAGCACAATGGCGTCCCGCCTTATGCTGAAACGCGCGACTATGTCCCCAAAGTTCTAGCCGCCTTCCAGGTGGCCCGAGCGTTGTGTGCCACTCCTCCGATGCTGATTTCCGACGGGTGCGTCTTTCAGTCCATGAATTGAAAAAGGCCCGCCGATTGGCGGGCCTTTCGGTTTCTCTGTTTGCTCAGAAATCAGCTGACGATGGTCGCCTCGGTCGCCGCGCGCATCTCTTCTTCGCTGACGCCATCGGCCAGTTCGACGATCTTCAGGCCGCCTTCGACCACGTCCAGCACGCCCAGGTTGGTGATGATGCGGTCAACCACGCCCTTGCCGGTCAGCGGCAGGGTGCATTCCTTCAGCACCTTGCTGTCGCCGTGCTTGTTGGTGTGGTCCATCACCACGATGACCCGTCCGACCCCGGCCACCAGGTCCATGGCGCCGCCCATGCCCTTGACCAGCTTGCCCGGAATCATCCAGTTGGCCAGATCGCCTTTCTCGTCGACCTCCATCGCGCCCAAAATCGCCGCCGCAATCTTGCCGCCGCGGATCATGGCAAAGGACGTGGCGCTGTCGAAATAGGCGGTGCGGGGCAGTTCGGTGATGGTCTGCTTGCCGGCGTTGATCAGGTCGGGGTCCTCTTCGCCCTCATAGGGGAAGGGGCCCATACCCAGCATGCCATTTTCCGATTGCAGAGTGATGTCCTTGTCGCCCACATAGTTCGCCACCAGCGTCGGAATCCCGATGCCGAGGTTCACATACATGCCGTCTTCCAGTTCCTCGGCGGCACGCGCGGCCATCTGATTGCGGTCCCAGGGCATTACGCTTCCTCCTTCTTGCGGGTGGTGCGCTGTTCGATGCGCTTTTCGTGCTGACCTTGAATGACCCGGTGCACATAGATGCCGGGCAGGTGGATGCAATCCGGGTCCAGCGAACCGCGCGGCACGATCTCTTCGACCTCGGCCACGCAGATCTTGCCGCAGGTCGCCGCCGGCACGTTGAAGTTGCGGGCGGTCTTGCGGAACACCAGGTTGCCGGTGTCGTCGGCCTTCCATGCCTTGACGATGGCCAGATCGGCAAAGATCCCTTCCTCGAGGATGTAGGTCTCGCCGTTGAATTCCTTGTGCTCCTTGCCCTCGCCGATCACGGTGCCGACGCCGGTCTTGGTGTAGAAGCCCGGGATGCCCGCGCCACCGGCGCGCATGCGCTCGGCCAGGGTGCCTTGCGGGGTGAATTCCAGCTCAAGCTCGCCCGACAGGTACTGGCGCATGAACTCGGCGTTCTCGCCAACATACGAGCTGATCATCTTCTTGACCTGCCGCGTCTGCAGCAGGATGCCGATGCCGAAATCGTCGACGCCTGCGTTGTTCGAGGCAAAGGTCAGATCCTTTACGCCCGACTCCTTGATCGCCTGCAGCAGCAATTCGGGAATGCCGCACAGGCCGAACCCGCCGGCCGCGATCAGCATGCCATCCCGAAGTATCCCATCAAGGGCCTCGGTGGCATTGGCATAGACTTTCTTCATGGAAAACTCCCCCAATGACATGGTGATGGGCAGGTTGTGCCGCCACGTCATTGGGAAGTCAATGAAACCTGCGGGCGGGTGGTATTTCTACCTAGGTGCCGTGGGAGATGAGCTCGGATTCTCCAGCCGATATGGCCCGAGCTTCTCGCGCAAGGCCACGGACAGCGAGGGCCTGTGATAGATCCCCTTTCTTACCCAGCTATCAGTCAATTGAAACTGGCGTGTTTCGTTCCACCCCAGCATTTCATCGTGCGGCACGAGATACCAAAAGCCGTCACTAGGGAATGCCATCCAAATGTTTCGACCAATGTATCGTTTGTCGATGGTCCAGCGAGATTTCTGTTGTACAACCCTCAGATCGCCATCGATTTCCCGATAGGCGATCAAATCCACGCCTTCATCAAAAACAGGAATGAAAACGTTATAATTCAACCTCAATAGTGTTGAGCAAAGTTCATTTCTCAGGATGATTTCGTTTTTGCTCACTTTTCACCCCTCCGTCCTCTATTTACTCTTCTTCTTAGGCGCGGCCTTTTTGCGGGTGCCTTTCTTGGCCGCCTTCTCATTGACAAGTTCCACCGCCATTTCGGGCGTCACGTCCTCGGGCTTGATGTCCTTGGGCAGGGTCGCGTTGATCTTTTCCCACTTCACATAAGGCCCATAGCGCCCGTCCAGAACCTGGATCGCGCCGCCGTCGGGATGCTCGCCCAGTTCCTTCAGCGGTTTGGCCGCAGCCCGTCCGCGCCGCCCGGGATTGGCGCGTTTTTCCGCCAACAGTTCGACGGCGCGGTTCATGCCGATCTCGAACACGTCGTTGGGATCCTTGAGGTTGGCATAGACCGGCTTTGCCTCATCCGGCAGCTGATGCATGATATAGGGACCGAAGCGCCCGAAATTGGCGCTGATCATACCGCCCTCGGGGTGTTCGCCAATCTCGCGCGGCAGACTCAGAAGGGTCAGCGCCTTCTCAAGGTCCATGTCATCCTTGCTCCAACCCTTGGGCAAAGAGGCGCGCGGCGGTTTCTTGTTCTCGGGCGTGGCTTCGCCGCGCTGGACATAGGGGCCGAAGCGTCCGGATTTCAGCCAGATCTCATCCTCGCCATCCATGCCCAGCATGCGTTCCTCGCCCTCGGCGCCTTCACCGGCGATGGGGCGGGTATAGGTGCATTCGGGATAGTTCCCGCAGCCCACGAATCCGCCGGTCCGCGAGGTTTTCAGGTGCAGCCGTCCGACCCCGCATTTGGGGCAGATGCGCGGATCCGAGCCATCCTCGCGCAGGGGGTACAACTGCGGGGCCAGTGCCTCGTCCAGTTTGTCGAGCACTTCCGAAATCCGCAGCTCTGACGTCTCGGCGATCGCGGCCGAGAAATCGCGCCAGAACTTGGAAAGCAGGTCCTTGTAGTCGCGGGCGCCGGCGCTCACCTCGTCCAGCTGCTCTTCGAGGTTGGCAGTGAATTCGTATCCCACATACTGGCGGAAGAAATTCAGCAAGAAGATCGTGACGATCCGGCCCTTTTCCTCGGGGATCAGGCGGTTCTTGTCCTTGCGGACGTAACCGCGGTCCTGAATCGTGGTGACGATCGAGGCATAGGTCGAGGGTCGCCCGATGCCCAACTCCTCCATCCGTTTGACCAGGGTCGCCTCGGTATAGCGCGGCGGCGGCTGGGTGTGGTGTTGCAGCGCCAGAACCGCCTGGTTTTCCGACAGGATGGCCTTCTTGTCCGCGCCGTCGGCGGTGGCCTTGTCAAACTGATCCTTCAGCGTGGTCTTGGCAAAGCGCGCCGGATCACCCTGCATGATCTGGGGCAGGCGCTTGTCATCTTCGTCCTCGACATCGTCGCGGCCTTCTTCGTAGACGCGCATGAATCCGTCGAACAGCACGACCTGACCGGTGGCGCGCAGCCCCACCTGACCGTCATCGCTGCCGATTTCGACGGTCGTGCGTTCCAGCCGCGCAGCGGCCATCTGGCAGGCGATCGTACGTTTCCAGATCAGATCGTACAGCTTGCGCTGATCGTCATCCGACAGTTTCAGGGCGGCCGCATCCTTGGTCATGTCCGTGGGCCGGATGCATTCGTGCGCTTCCTGCGCATTCTTGGCCTTGTTCTTGTACATGCGCGGGCTGTCCGGCACGTATTCGGTACCGAACCGGTCCTTGATCGCGTCCCGCGTGGCGGCGACGGCCTCGGGCGCCATGTCGATGCCGTCGGTTCGCATGTATGTTATGTGCCCGGCCTCATACAAACGCTGCGCCACCTGCATCGCGTGGCGGGCGCCCATGCCGAATTTGCGGCTGGCTTCCTGCTGCAGGGTCGAGGTCATGAACGGGGCGCTGGGATTGCGCGCGGCTGGCTTCGCTTCGACCGAGGTCACGCTCAGTGCGCGGCTGGTGATGGCCTGCACCGCCAGTTCGGCCTGGGTGGCGTTGGCGATGTCATGCTTGTCCAGCTTCTTGCCGGCCAGCGTGACCAGCCGCGCTTCATAGGTCTGGCCGCGCGGCGTTTCGAACAGCGCCTTGACCGACCAGTATTCCACGGGCTTGAAGGCCTCGATCTCCATCTCGCGCTCGACGATCAGGCGCAGGCAGACCGATTGCACGCGTCCGGCCGATTTCGCGCCGGGCAGCTTGCGCCACAGAACCGGCGACAGGTTGAAGCCGACCAGGTAATCCAATGCGCGCCGGGCCAGATACGCCTCGACCAGCGGCATGTCCACCTCGCGCGGGTTCTGCATGGCCTTGGTCACCGCATCCTTGGTGATGGCGTTGAACGTCACGCGGCTGACGGCCGTATCCTTCTTGATCGAGCGGCGTTTGGTCAGCGCCTCCTGCAGGTGCCAACTGATCGCCTCGCCCTCGCGGTCGGGGTCGGTTGCCAGGATCAGCGCGTTGTCGTCCTTGAGCGCGTCGGCGATGGCCTTGACGTGTTTGCGGCTGTCCGTGCCGACCTCCCAAGTCATCGAAAACTCGTGGTCGGGATCCACCGATCCATCCTTCGGAGGAAGGTCGCGAACATGTCCGTAAGAGGCCAGGACCGTGTAGTCGGGGCCAAGGTATTTATTGATTGTTTTTGCTTTGGCCGGGGATTCTACAACAACTACAGGCATTTAGTTAAAAACCTCGCTCGACGGATTGGGCGCCTTCTATGGCCGTGCAAAATGTGTAGGGCAAGATGGATTTGTCAATGCACAGTCTGAAAGGCCCGAAATCCGGCCTAATTGAGACCAGCGGCCCGGGTTGGAACCACCTCGGCAGATTAGACGGCGAGGCTCAGCAACCCGCCCGGTTGGCGACGGATCAAACCATCCAGCTCCAGATCGGTCAAAGCGGGGCCGATCACGCTGGCGGGCGCATCGACATCCCGGATTAACTGGTCCTCGGCCAAAGGCGAAGGCCCCAACCGTTCCAGGATTCGGGCGTGGAGCGCCTCGGGAGGAGTGATTGTCTGCGCGACGGGCGCCGTGTCGGGGACAGGTTCGGGCGCTCTGCGCGGCTGCGGGGGCAGGGCGTCGATTACATCCTGCACGCAGCGCACAAGTGTGGCGCCTTCGCGGATCAGAAGATTACAGCCGGCGGCGCGGGCGTCGAACGGATGGCCGGGCACGGCAAGAACCTCGCGTCCCTGGTCCAGTGCGTCGCGCGCCGTGATGAGGCTGCCGGACTTGGCGGCAGCCTCGACGACGACGACGGCCTGAGACAGCCCTGATATGATCCGGTTGCGGCGAGGAAAGTGGCGGGCCTGCGGGGTCACGCCCATTGGTTGTTCGGAGATGCGCAGCCCTCTGGTCGCGATGTCGCGCGCCAGTTCCTTGTTTTCCGCCGGATAGATGATGTCGACGCCACCGGCCATGACTGCAACGGTTCCCGTTTGCAGCGTGGCCAGATGCGCGGCGGTGTCGACACCGCGGGCCAGGCCGGAGACGACTACATAGCCACTCTCACCCAGACCCCCTGCCAGAGCCCGCGCCATCCTGGTTCCCAAGGACGAACAGTTGCGGGCGCCGACAAGCGAGATCATCGGGCGCTGAAGCACCGAAACGTCGCCTATTGCCCAAAGCAGAGGAGGGGCATCGTTCAGATCGGTCAGTGCCATAGGATAGTCGGCGGCCCCAAGGCACAAAAGCCGCGCTTTGGCGGCTTTTGCGGCCTTGAGTTCCGCCTCGATGACGCCGGGCGGGCATATTTCATACCCTTCAATTCCGGCAGCGCGTGCCAATTCCGGCAACGCGGCCAGCGCATTCTGCGCCGAGCCATGTTCGTGCATCAGGCGCCGGAACGTTGCCGGGCCAACCTTGCGCGAGCGCAACAGGCGAAGCCAGGAAAACCGGTCCTCTTCCGTGGTGGGTGGGAGTGGGGGGTGATTGGAAGAAAGCTGCTCTTCGGTCATCCGTCGCTCCGCCTGATTGCAGAACTGGTTTACGGCGTGACGGGTTAACAGCTTGTGAATCGCAGAAAATTTTAGCGTGTTCCAGTGTGGGTTTCGCGGAATAGGCGCGCAAATCTTTGAAAGTAATAACTTTTCTCAGGCTTTCGTTTTCGATGCGCTACGGTTCATTCCTTTTGTGGCCGGCAGCACGGATTAACCATGGTGCCGGCCGCAAGCACACGATTCGCATCAGGCGGCCGATCCTCCGACCGTCAGCCCCTCCATCAGCACTGTGGGTTGACCCACACCCACGGGCACCCACTGACCGTCCTTGCCGCAGGTTCCCATGCCGGGATCCAGGGCCATGTCGTTGCCCAGACCCCGGATACGTTTCAACGCTGAAGGACCGTCGCCGATCAGCGTTGCGCCCTTGACCGGCGCGCCGATTTTGCCGTTCACGACCCGGTAGGCCTCGGTACAGCTGAACACGAATTTGCCGTTGGTGATGTCGACCTGGCCGCCGCCGAAACCCACGGCCCAGATGCCGTCCTTGATCTCGGCCACCAGATCCGCCGGGTTGGCATCGCCGCCCAGCATGATCGTGTTGGTCATGCGTGGCATCGGTTTGTGCGCATAGCTTTGCCGGCGCCCGTTGCCGGTGGGGGACACGCCCATCAGGCGCGCATTCTGCCGGTCCTGCATGTAGCCAGTCAGGATGCCGTCTTCGATCAGCACGGTGCGCGAGCTCGGTGTCCCCTCGTCATCCACGGTGATCGATCCGCGACGATCCGGGATCGTCCCGTCATCCACCACGGTCACGCCCTTGGAGGCGATCCGCTGCCCCATCAGCCCGGCAAAGGCCGAACTCCCCTTGCGGTTAAAGTCTCCTTCCAACCCATGCCCGATGGCCTCGTGCAGCAGGATGCCGGGCCAGCCGGGGCCCAATGCGACTTCCATCACGCCGGCCGGAGCGGCAACGGCGTCAAGGTTGACCAAAGCAATGCGCAGCGCCTCTCGGACCTTGTCCTGCCAATCGGACGGGTCAATCAGGCCGTCCAGACCAACGCGGCCACCACCTCCGGCCGATCCGCTTTCGCGCCGGCCGTTCTGTTCGACGATGACCGACACGTTCAGGCGGGTCATCGGACGAACGTCGCGTACCATGGTGCCATCGGGGCGGAGGATCTCGACCTCTTGCACGGACGCGGCGATCACGGCGCTGACTTGAACCACCCTGGGGTCCAGATCGCGCGCAAATCCGTCGATTTCGCGCAGAGTCTCGACCTTGACCGGGAAGCTGGCGGATTCGATCGGGTCCGCATCCGTATAAAGCTGCTTGTTTGTGCGCCTTGGCGCGTCGGCCAAAGTGCCTCCACCGTCACCAACCGCCAGCCGGGCGGTTTCCGCAGCACGTTTCAGCGAGGGCATTGATACATCGGTCGAGTGGGCATAACCGGCCACATCACCCTGCACTGCACGCAGCCCGAATCCCTCGGACGCATCGTAGGATGCGGTGCGCAGGCGCCCATCGTCAAAGGCAAGTGTTTCGGATTTCCGACGCTCTACAAACAGCTCGCCGTCTTCGGCCCCGGCGGTGGCCGAGCGCAGTACGGCCAGTGCCTCGTCATGCGGCAATGCGGTCTCGAACGGGCGAAACGGGGCTTGAGTCATGGGTTGCGGCCTTTCGCGTTTGATCCAGATCAAAAATAGCGTCTGTTTGACGCAAGCATTTTGCTTTATCTACCTCCCGGAATATGGTTTTTAACGCGGCCAAAGACAACGGGAGAGGTGTGACCGATTCACACCTGTTCGCCAGAGACGCAAAGATCAAACGATCAGGACAGAAAATGAAGAATGCTTTGATGCTTTCGGGGGTGTTCGCAGCCCTCTCCAGCCTTCCCGCCATGGCTCAGGATCTTGAGATCATCGGCAAGCCGGTCGACGGCGGCATAGGCTTCCAGCCGGCGGCCACCAGCCTGGCCGAAGGGATTCACCGCCTTGACGGTATGATTCTGGTTATCATCACCGCGATCTGTCTGCTGGTCGCAGGCCTGCTGGTATACTGCATCGTGCGCTACAACCAGCGTGTAAACCCGACCCCGGCGCGGTTCTCGCACTACACTCCGGTCGAAATCGCCTGGACCATCGGCCCGATCCTGATCCTGGTCTTCATCGGTGCGTTCTCGCTGCCGGTGCTGTTCAAGCAGCAGGAAATCCCCGAGGGTGATGTCGTCATCAAGGTGATCGGCAACCAGTGGTACTGGACCTATGAATATGTTGATCACGACTTTGCGTTCGACAGCTACCTGCTGGGTCACCCGGCAACCCTGGACGAAGGCGCACGCCCCGCCGATGCGGATGTGACCCCGTTCGTTCTCGACGATGCGATGCGCGCCAAGCTGGCCGACGCCGGCTACAGCGAGGATGAGTGGCTGCTGGCCACCGACACCGCCGTCGTGGTGCCCGTCAACAAGGTGGTCGTGATGCAGGTCACGGCGGCCGACGTGATCCACTCGTGGACGATCCCCGCGTTTGGCGTCAAACAGGACGGCGTTCCGGGCCGTCTGGCCGAGCTGTGGTTCCAGGCCGACAAGGAAGGCATCTACTTCGGCCAGTGCTCCGAGCTGTGCGGCAAGGACCACGCCTACATGCCGATCACCGTCAAAGTTGTCAGCGAAGAAGCCTACCAGGAGTGGCTGCAGGGCGCGTTGGACGAATATGCCGGCCAGCCGGCGTCGTTCCAGATCGCCTCGAACTGACGATCCCGGGGCCTGAGGCCCGATCGAAACCAAGGACAGGCTGCGCGGGCTTCGCGCAGCTTTCGCACCACAAGGACCTGACATGACGGACGCGAGCATCAATGCCAGCACACTTGCCGCACAATCCCGTGCGGACGAGGCCGGCTTTGGCGACTATTTCGCCCTGCTCAAGCCGCGGGTGATGTCGCTTGTCGTGTTCACCGCGTTGGTAGGTCTGCTGGCCGCACCTGTGCCGGTACATCCGTTCGTCGGCTTCTGCGCCATCCTGTTCATCGCCATCGGCGGCGGCGCCTCGGGCGCGCTGAACATGTGGTGGGATGCGGATATCGACAAGGTGATGAAGCGCACCAAGGGCCGTCCGATCCCGTCGGGCAAGGTCGAGCCCGGCGAGGCGATGGCACTGGGCCTGGCTCTGTCGGGTCTGTCGGTGATCATGCTGGGTTTGGCGACCAACTGGTTCGCGGGCGCGTTTCTGGCCTTTACCATCTTTTTCTATGTCGTGATCTACACGATGTGGCTCAAGCGCCTGACGCCGCAGAACATCGTGATAGGTGGCGCCGCGGGCGCCTTCCCGCCGGTAATCGGCTGGGTTGCCGCCACGGGTTCGATGACGCTCGAGCCGTGGCTGATGTTTGCCCTGACCTTCATGTGGACACCGCCGCATTTCTGGGCGCTGGCGCTGTTCATGCGCTCGGATTATGACGACGCCGGCGTGCCGATGCTGACAGTGACGCACGGACGCCGCGCCACGCGGACCCATATTCTGGTCTATACCGCATTGCTGGCTCTGCTGGCCGTGGGCACGGCGTTCTCGGGTATCGGTGGGCCAATTTACCTGGCTGTGGCCGTAGTGTTGAACGCTCTGTTCCTGCGGGGGGCATGGGCCATCTCGCGCCGCACCGAAGACGATGCCGAGGCGGACAAATTCAAGGTCGAGCGCAGCTTTTTCAAGCTGTCACTGCTGTACCTGTTCCTGCATTTCGGCGCGATTCTCGTCGAAGCGCTGCTGAAACCCTACGGGTTGGGAGGCTGGTCATGAGCCTGCGCAAAAGCCATGAGCTGCACCAGCGTCGTTTCGGCCGCAACCTGGGTGTTGGGCTGACGTTGGCGGCGTTCATCGTGATCATTTTCGGCCTGACCATAGTAAAGGTCTCGGGCAGCGATTTCGGCGTGCCCAGCGAGGAGGTTCAGAACTGATGGCTTTGAGCGGACCGCAGAAGACCGTTGCACAAACCGTTGGGCTGGTTGTTCTGATGGGCAGCCTGGCCTGGGCGGCCGTGCCGTTCTACGACTGGTTCTGCCGGGTCACCGGGTTCGGGGGCACCACGGGCGTTGCCGAGGCCACGCCCGACGATGTCCTCGACCGGGTGGTGACCGTTCGCTTCGACGCGTCCAAGGCCAAAGACATGCCGTGGGAGTTCAAACCCGTCGAGCGCGAGATGAAGGTGCGCATCGGTGAGACCGGTCTGGCCTTCTACGAAGCATACAACCCGACGGACAAGCCGGTTGCGGGACAGGCATCGTACAACGTGACGCCCTATTCCGCCGGTGGCTATTTCCAGAAGATCGCCTGTTTCTGCTTTGAAGAGCAGGTTCTGGAACCCGGTGAACGGGTCGAGATGCCCGTAACTTTCTTCGTCGACCCCGAAATGGTGGAAGACCCCGAAGCACAGTATGTTCATACGATCACGCTGTCGTATACATTCTACGAAATCGACCTGCCCGAGGGCTATGCCGCCCTGGATGCGCAGGCAGAAACAAACACGAACTAACGCCTGTAGGTGAGGGACGCTGATGGCACACGCAAAAAACCACGATTACCACATTCTGGCACCTTCGATCTGGCCGCTGATCGGCGCGATCGGTGGCTTCGTCATGCTGTTCGGAGCCGTCTTGTGGATGCACGGCATGACCTCCTTCGTGTTCTGGGGTGGTCTTGTGGCAGTTCTCTACACGATGTTTGCCTGGTGGTCCGAGGTCGTGGCCGAAAGCCGCGCGGGTGATCACACTCCGGTCGTCCGGATCGGGCTGCGCTACGGGTTCATCCTGTTCGTCATGTCCGAGGTGATGTTCTTCTTCGCCTGGTTCTGGTCGTTCTTCAAACATCGCATGTATCCGATGTACGACTATGCCGGCACCGAATACATCCAGCCTGACATCCACGCGGTGGACCCGTTCCACCTGCCGCTGATCAACACTCTGGTTCTGTTGCTGTCGGGCTGTGCGATCACTTGGGCGCACCACGCGCTGGTCCACGACAACGACCGCAAGGCGCTGATTCAGGGTCTCGCGATCGGTATCGTCCTGGGTATCGCCTTCACCTTCCTGCAGGCCTTCGAATACTATGAACTGCTGGCCCACGAAGGCTGGGAGTTCGGCGGCGATCAGTTCTACTCGAACTTCTTCATGGCAACCGGCTTCCACGGCGCACATGTGATCATCGGCACCATCTTCCTGACTGTCTGTCTGATCCGCGCGCTTCGTGGCGACTTTACCCCGGAGAAACACGTCGGGTTCGAGGCGGCCGCATGGTACTGGCACTTTGTCGACGTTGTCTGGCTGTTCCTGTTCTTCGCAGTCTACATCTGGGGTCAGGCACCGCTGATGTAACGCCCCGCGAGGCTGTCGAATTGCAAAAGCCGCCCCTCGGGGCGGCTTTTTCTCGATCAGGGGCGCAAGGGATTGCGCCCCGTACAATTGCAAGGTTGCATTTCCTTGCGCACAGACCGTAACAAGACGCCGGCTTGACCCCGAGCCGCTATGACACGCAACAAGGGCCAGACATGCGCCGCATCCTGTTTCTGCTGATTTTCGGACTCGCCGGGCTGGCGGTTCTTGTGTCTCTGGGCACTTGGCAGGTTCAGCGTCTGGCCTGGAAAGAGGGCATTCTGGCCGACATCGAAGCCCGGATCGCCGCCGATCCGGTGCCACTGCCCGAGGCTGTCGACCCCGAAGCTGACCGTTATCTGCCCGTCGAAGTATCGGGCGAGATGCTGCCCGGCGAAATCCATGTACTGGTTTCGGTCAAACAGGTCGGGCCGGGCTATCGGATCATCGCGCCATTCCGCACAGATGATCGCACGATCCTGGTGGACCGGGGCTTTGTGCCCACGACGGCCAAGCAGGCCGAACGCCAGATCGGCCCCATGCAGGTTGTCGGAAATCTGCATTGGCCGGATGAGATCGACAGCTATACCCCCGATCCGGACCCGGCGGGCAACATCTGGTTTGCCCGCGACGTGCCCGCGCTGGCCGATGCACTTGGGGCCGAACCGATCCTACTGGTTGCCCGCAGCCAGACCGATCCCGCCATCACGCCGCTGCCGGTGGATACGGCGGGTATTCCCAACGACCATCTGCAATACGCGGTGACATGGTTCGGCCTGGCGCTGGTCTGGGCCGCAATGACCGGATATTTCCTGTGGCGCGGCCGCGCCCCATCAGAAAGTGACGCGCAATGAAATATATCTCGACCCGCGGGCAGGCGCCCGAACTGAGCTTTGAAGAGGCGATGCTGACCGGTCTGGCCCGCGACGGCGGCCTGTACCTGCCTGCCGAGATTCCGGTTCTGAGTCAGGACGAGATCGCCGCGCTTGCCGGGCTGCCCTATGAAGAGATCGCGTTCCGCGTCATGTGGCCGTATGTCAGCGGCTCGTTCGCCGGGGACGAATTCAAAGAGATCATCGCCCGCGCCTATGCCGGGTTCGGCCATGATGCCCGCGCGCCTTTGAAGCAGCTGAACGAGAACCACTTTCTGCTGGAGCTGTTCCACGGGCCCACGCTGGCCTTCAAGGATTTCGCCATGCAGCTTATCGGCCAGCTGTTCCAGGTGGCGCTGAAGAGGCGGGGCGAACGTGTTACCATCGTCGGCGCCACCAGCGGCGACACAGGATCGGCCGCGATCGAGGCGTTCCGGGGGCTGGACGCGGTCGATGTGTTCATCCTGTTCCCGCATGGCCGCGTCTCCGAGGTGCAGCGCCGTCAGATGACCACACCCGCCGACAGCAACGTGCACGCGCTGGCCGTCGATGGCGATTTCGACGACTGTCAGGCCGCCGTGAAGGACATGTTCAACGATTTCGATTTCCGCGACGGGGTCAAGCTGGCGGGGGTGAACTCGATTAACTTTGCCCGCGTGCTGGCGCAAGTGGTTTATTATTTCTCGGCCGCGACCAGCCTGGGCGCGCCGCATCGCAAGGTCAGCTTCACGGTGCCCACCGGCAATTTCGGCGACATCTTCGCCGGCTATATCGCCAAGCGGATGGGTCTGCCCATCGACCGTCTGGTGGTGGCGACCAACCAGAACGACATCCTGCATCGCTGCCTGTCGGGGCAGGGCTATTTCAAGGGCGACACCATCCCCTCGATCAGCCCGTCGATGGACATTCAGGTCAGCTCGAACTTTGAGCGCGCGCTGTACTATGCCTATGGCGAGGACGGGCGGGCCGTGGCGCAGTTGATGGACGAGCTGAAACAGGGCGGCTTCCACGTCAGCCAAGGCGCGATGGAGGCCCTGCGCGAAAGCTTCGATTCGGGCCGTGTGTCCGAAGAGGAAACGCTCGCCACGATCAAATCCACGCTGGAACACAGCGCCGAGCTGGTCTGTCCGCACACTGCCGTGGGCATCAAGGTGGCCGAAGACACCCGCGCCGCCGATGTGCCGATGGTGACGCTGGCCACCGCGCACCCTGCGAAATTCCCCGCCGCGGTCGAGCAGGCCAGCGGTGTGCATCCGCCTCTTCCCTCGCGCATGTCCGATCTGTATGAACGTCCGGAACGGGTGACCCGCATCGCCAACCATCTGGGCGCCATCGAGGATCATATCAAAAGGCACATTGCTGAGTGACTGTCAGACTGGACCAACTAACAAACGGCTTTCGGATCGTCAGCGAACAGATGCCGGGGCTGCAATCGGCCGCCATCGGCATTTGGGTGACCGCCGGCGGGCGGCACGAGCGGATCGAACAGAACGGAATCGCGCATTTCCTCGAGCATATGGCCTTCAAGGGCACCGAGCGGCGCTCGGCCCTGCAGATCGCCGAGGCGATCGAGGATGTGGGCGGCTATATCAACGCCTATACCTCGCGCGAGGTGACGGCCTATTACGCCCGGGTGCTGAAGGATGACGTGGCGCTGGCGATGGACGTGATCGGCGACATTGTCCTGAACCCCGTCTTCGACCCGCGCGAGATCGAGGTTGAGCGCGGCGTGATCCTGCAGGAAATCGGACAGGCGCATGACACGCCCGACGATGTGATCTTTGACTGGCTGCAGGAACAGAGCTATCGCGACCAGCCGCTGGGCCGCACCATTCTGGGGCCGACCGAACGGGTCAGCGCCTTTTCGCGCGACGACCTGTCGGCCTTCGTGGCCGAGCACTATGCGCCCGATCAGATGATCCTGTCGGCGGCGGGCGCGGTCGATCATGACCAGTTGATGAAACTGGCCGAAGAGATGTTCGGCCATCTGCAACCCCGCAAGGGGCTGCTACCGGAACCCGCGCGGTTCACCGGCGGCGAGGCGCGGCGGGACAAGGCGCTGGAGCAGGCGCATTTTGCCCTGGCGCTGGAAAGCCCGGGCTATCGCAATAACGAGATCTATACCGCGCAGATCTATTCGACCGCGCTGGGCGGCGGCATGTCCTCGCGCCTGTTTCAGGAAGTGCGTGAGACCCGCGGGCTGTGCTATACGATCTTTGCCCAGACCGGCGCCTATGCCGACACGGGAACGACCACGATCTATGCCGGCACTTCGGCCGATCAGGTGGGCGAGCTGGCCACCATCACCATCGACGAGATGAAGCGCGCCGCCGAGGACATGAGCCCCGAGGAGGTTGCCCGCGCCCGCGTACAGATGAAGGCCGGGATGCTGATGGGGCTGGAAAGCCCTTCGAACCGGGCCGAACGTCTGGCCCGGCTGGTGCAGATATGGGGCCGTGTTCCGCCGCTCGAGGAAACCGTGGCCAAGATCGACGCGGTCAGCACCGCCGACGTCCGGGCCTTTGCCGAAAAGATGGCGGTTCAGGCTCCGGCAGCACTGGCGCTCTACGGACCTGTGGGTGGTGCGCCGACACTGGAGAGGCTGCAGGAGAGGCGCGCGGCGTGATGCTGTTGGGCAGACGCAGGCTGAAACTCGAGACCGAGCGGTTGAGCTTGCGCCCGCCCGTGCATTCCGACTTCAACGACTGGGCCGCGCTGCGGCTGGCCTCGCGCGAGTATCTGACCCCGTGGGAGCCGATCTGGGCCAAGGATCATCTGACCCGCAAATCGTTCACCAACCGTGTCTACTGGGCGCAACGCTCGGTGGCCAATGGCACGGCGGTTCCGCTGTTCCTCTTCCGCAGAACGGATGACATGCTGGTGGGCGCCATTACGCTGGACAACATCCGCCGGGGGCCGGCGCAGGCCGGAACGCTGGGCTATTGGACCGGGCAGGCCTTTGCCCGGCAGGGTTACATGCGCGAGGCCATCGGCGCCGTGGTGCATTACGCCTTTACCCGACTGGACCTGAGCCGGATCGAGGCCGCCTGCCTGCCGGAAAACGCCGCCTCTCGCGGGCTATTGGAAAGCTCGGGCTTCAAATACGAGGGCGTGGCGCAATCCTATCTGCAGATCAACGGGCGTTGGCGGACGCATGTGCTCTATGCGTCGCTGCGCTCGGACCGGCGCGGGCGGACGGACGCGGGCTAGGCCGCTCATTTGGCGTTGATACAGGCGGGACTGTGTCCGAAATCGGGGCCCCGTGACGTGACTCGGGTGCCGGATGCGCTAGACTACTCGACATGCGGAGTATTTTGGCGGGTCTGATCTTGCTGGCAGGAACGGCGGCGGCGCAGGAGCGTCGGCCGAGCCATTGCATTGCCATCGCCCAGAACACCCCTGGAATCCAGTATCTGCAGAAGGCGGCGTGGCAGGATCCGGTGCCCGAATTCTCGGTTCGGATCAGCTATGTCGCGCATGCGTCTTTTCTGATCCAAACACCCGGCGGGTTGAATGCGGTGACTGATTTCACCGGCTTCATCGGCGGCGCGGATCTGATCCCCGACATCGTGACGATGAATCACGCCCATGACACCCATTGGACCGCCTATCCCGATCCGGCCATCCCGCATGTGCTGCCGGGGTGGGGCGAGTTTGGGCAGGGCATCGAACACCACCTCGATCTGGGCGAATTGCTGGTGCGCAACGTCTCGACCGACATCCGGTCCGCTTACGGCGGAGTGGAAGAGCTCGGAAACTCGATCTTCGTGTTCGAGGTCGAAGGCCTGTGCATCGGCCATCTGGGGCATCTGCACCATGTGCCGTCCGACGAACAGTTCGCGGCCCTTGGGCGGCTGGACGTGGTCATGGCGGCGGTGGACGGGGGCACGACCATGCCCTTGCCCGAGATGATCTCGGTGCTGCAGCGGCTGAAAAGCTCGGTCATCATTCCGATGCACTGGTTCTCGGGATATTCGCTGGACCGGTTCCTGGCCGATATCCGATCCGATTTCCCGGTGCGCCGGGACGGGGTTTCGGAAATCGAAGTATCGCTGCGGACCCTGCCGGACCGTCCGACAGTGGTGGTGCTCGAGCCGCGATACCTGATGGAATTGGAATAAGCCTTGCCGTACGCAGCAGGCTTGGGCATGCAGAGGGCATGCATTTGAACCCTGCCGACGAAACCTTTGCCGAAACCATCCACGCCCGCTTGGGTGACGATACTCTGCGCCCGCTCGAGCCGCGCTATGTGGAAGAGCCGCGCCGCCGCTTCGCCGGGCAGGCGGGTCTGCTGGCCTTGCCCCGCACGGTTGAGCAGGTCGCAGCCTTGGTGCGTTTGGCGTCCGAGGTCCGCGTGCCGGTGGTGCCATACGGCGGCGGCACCGGTCTTGTGGGCGGGCAGGTCATGGCAGATGGCCCCGCGCCCCTGATCCTGTCGCTTGAGCGGATGCGCGCGATCCGGGCCGTCTACCCGACCGAAAACATTCTGATCGCCGAGGCCGGTGCGGTGCTTGCCGACATTCAGGCCGCGGCTGAGGCAGCCAACCGGCTGTTTCCGCTGTCGCTGGCGGCGCAGGGGTCATGCCGGATCGGGGGAAACCTGGCTACCAATGCAGGGGGCGTCAACGTCCTGCGTTATGGCAATGCCCGGGATCTGTGCCTAGGGCTTGAAGCGGTTTTACCCAATGGGGACATCTGGCACGGGCTGGGGCGGCTGCGCAAGGACAACACCGGCTATGATCTGCGCAACCTGCTGATCGGGTCCGAGGGTACGCTGGGGGTCATCACCGCCGCTTCGCTCAAACTTTTCCCGCGCCCTGCCGGGCTGGGCACGGCGATCTTTCAGGCGGCCAGCCCCGAAGCGGCGATCGACTTGCTGTCCCTGGCCCGGGACAATCTGGGCGAAACCGTTAGCGCATTCGAACTGATCCACAGACAGGGGCTGGATTTTCTGGCCGAGGTCTTGCCGGACGTGCTTCAACCCTTTGACACACCGCCGGAATGGTCAGTCCTGATCGAGTTGGGATTCCCGACCGGGCACGAGCCCGAGGCGGCGCTGGAGTCCTTGTTCGTCGCTGCCGAAGCCCGTGGTCTGGTGTCGGACGGCGTCATCGCCCAAAGCGCCGCGCAGCGCGACGCGCTGTGGTCGGTGCGCGAACGCATCCCCGAGGCGAACCGGCTGATCGGTTCGGTGTCCAGCCACGATATCTCGGTTCCGATTTCACGGATCCCCGACTTTATCCGGCAAGGCGGCGAGGCGATTGCCGCCCTCGGACCGTTCCGAGTGAATTGCTTTGGTCATCTGGGGGACGGCAACCTGCACTACAACGTCTTCCCGCCCAGAGGCCACAACCGGGGTGAGTTCGATGATCGACGCGCCGAGATCAAGCGCGCGGTTCATGACCTGGTGCATGAATTTGAAGGATCGGTCAGTGCCGAGCATGGGGTGGGCCGTCTGAAGACCGGTGATCTGGAACGTTATGGTGATCCGGCCAAACTGTCGGCCATGCGTGCCATCAAGGCTGGCTTGGACCCGCGCGGGATCATGAACCCGGGCGCCGTCCTGTCAGGTGAGTGAGTGCGGCCCGGACGCTCCGGGCCGCAGCTGCGCGTCGTTTACGACGCCGGCAGGATAACCTTGTCGATGACGTGGATCACGCCATTGCTGGTTTCGATATCTGCCTGAACGACATTTGCGTCATTGACCATGACACCGTTGTCGAGATCGATCGTGATCTCTCCACCCTGAACGGTGGCGGCGGTCATGTCGTCGGACAGATCACCCGACATCACCTTGCCCGGAACCACGTGATAGGTGAGGATCGCCACAAGCTGATCCTTGTTCTCGGGCTTCAGCAGCGTTTCCACGGTGCCTTCGGGCAACGCGGCAAAGGCTTCATCGGTAGGCGCGAACACGGTGAATGGGCCTTCGCCCTTCAGCGTGTCAACCAACTCGGCGGCCTGCACGGCTGCGACCAGAGTGTTGAAACTGCCGGCTCCGACAGCGGTGTCCACAATGTCCTTGCCGTGGCCGTCGGCCATGGCAGCGGTCGAAAACAGAATACTGGCGACACCGGCAACAGCGAATTTGCGAAACATGATCTACTTCCCTTGTTGAGGATGTCATCGGCGACATCACGGTCTATACGGCGACATGCCGGAAGGAGATCAGGCGTCAGGGGCAAAAAACCGACTGGAAAACGAACGACGCCGCGCTAAGCGCGCGGCGTTTCCAGCGGCAAGTCACGAAATCGTGACCGTTGTCTGTTCACAGCCCTTCGAATTCGCACAAGACATGGACGTCCATGCCCATCTCCTCCAGCACCTTGCGGCCACCCAGCTCGGGCAGGTCGATGATGAACGCGCAGCTGACGATCTCGCCGCCCAGACGTTCGATCAGCTTGATGCCTGCCGCGGCAGTGCCGCCGGTGGCCAGCAGGTCATCGACGACCAGAACCTTTTCGCCGGGCTGGATCGCGTCATCGTGGATCTCGACGATTGCTTCGCCGTATTCCAGCTTGTATTCCTCGCTGATCGTGGTGCCCGGCAGCTTGCCCTTCTTGCGGATCGGAACGAAGCCCACGCTCAGCTGGTGAGCGATCGCGCCGCCCAGGATGAAACCGCGCGCCTCAAGCCCCACGACCTTGTCGATGCGCTCGCCGGCATAGGGGTGCAGCATCTGGTCGATGGCCATGCGAAACCCGCGGGGATCCGCAAATAGGGTCGTCACGTCGCGGAACATGATCCCTTCGTGGGGAAAATCGACGATGGTCCGAATGTAATCCTTGACCGTTTTGCTTCTGGACATGGGGCAACCCTTCTTGCGTCAAAACACGGCGGTGTTTGGCGTATCACGGCCAGTCATGCAAGCCACGGCTGCCTTCCTGCGCGTATTTGCTGCGGAACAGATGCGTCCGGACCACCCGCCCTTGGGGGGCTGCGGGTATCGACAAGCGATGCGCTTTGTCTATACAAGGTGCCACGCGCTGATGCAGGCCCAGAATAAGGATGACAGCCGTGGCCAAGGCCGACCTCAAGGGATCCACCAAAAAGAACAGCCAGCTGGTTCTGCGCCTGGACAAGGACGAACGCGACGCGTTCGTTGCGCTGTGCCGCGATCTCGACACCTCGGCCGCGCGCGAGATCCGCAAGTTCATTCGCGCATTCATGGCTGAGAACGCCGGGACCTGACTGCCTTCAGGCCGGGCGACGCAGTACCGCCGTGGCCACGCCCATTCCGATCAGGGTCAACCCTCCGAAACGGGTCATGCCGGTGATGATGCCGGGGCGGCCGATTACGCGGCGCAGCCGGTCGGCCAGCAGCGCATAGGCCAGCGCGTTCAGCCCGGCCAATCCCACGAAAGTCGCAATCAGGATCGCGGACTGCGGGCCCAGCGGCTCGGCCGGGCGCAGAAATTGCGGCACGAAGGCGATGAAGAAGGCGATGGATTTCGGGTTCAGCGCAGTGACAGCGGCCGCATGGCCGAATACGCCGCGGGCGGTAACGTCGCGCGCGGTGGCCACCGCCTGCATCCCGCCGGACGGCGCACTGCGCAGCAGCTTGATGCCCAGCCAGACCAGATAGGCGGCGCCCACCCATTTCAGCACCGAAAACAACGTGGCCGACGCCAGCACCAGCGCCCCAAGCCCCAGCAACGAGGCGGTCATAGCGATCAGGTCCCCCAGCGCAACCCCCGTGGCCGAGGCCACGGCCACGCTGCGCCCTTTGGACAGCGCATAGCTGAGCACCAGCAGAACCGTCGGTCCCGGGATCAGCAGAAGGGCGGTCGAGGCTGCGACAAAGGCCAGCCAAAGTTCAAAATCCATCATCCAACTCCGTCAAATCCGCAGCAGCTAGCCTAAGAAAACACGAGGCCGTCAAGGACGCCTACAATACCCGGCCCGCCACCGCATCCAGCTTGGCCAGCACTTGCGGGTCGCGCTTTTCCGGGGCCGTCAAAATCGCGTGGTCCAGCGCAAGATCGCAGCCATGCGGGCAGGGCGCGCGGTCCGCTCCCAGCATGGCGGGCAGGCCTTTGACCAAGGCGCGCGCCTTCTCGGCGTTGCCGGTCAGCGTCGCGATGATAGCGGTCACGTCCACTTCGCCGTGATCGGGGTGCCAGCTGTCATAGTCGGTGACCATCGCCACCGAGGCATAGCAAAGCTCGGCCTCGCGGGCCAGTTTGGCCTCGGGCATGTTGGTCATGCCGATCACGTCGCAGCCCCACTGCTCGCGGTACATCTTCGATTCCGCCAGCGTCGAGAATTGCGGCCCTTCCATCGCCAGATAGGTGCCGCCACGGTGCACGGTGATGCCGGCCGCCCGGGCGGCGGATTCACAGGCATCGCCCACGCGCGGGCAGGTCGGATGGGCCACGCTGACATGGGCGACGCAGCCGGTGCCGAAAAAGCTTTTCTCGCGGGCGAAGGTGCGGTCGATGAACTGATCGACGACCACGAAATCGCCCGGCGCCATGTGTTCGCGGAAGGAGCCGCAGGCCGAAACCGAGATCACATCGGTCACCCCCAGCCGTTTCAGCGCGTCGATATTGGCACGATAGGGCACCTCGGTCGGCGAATGCACATGCCCGCGCCCGTGGCGGGGCAGAAAGGCCATCTCGATGCCGTCCAGTGTCCCGGTCAGGATCTGGTCGGACGGCGCGCCCCAAGGCGTTTCCACGGTAACCCATTGCGGCGTTTCCAGCCCGTCGATGTCATAAATTCCCGATCCGCCGATGACGGCAATTTTTGTCTGGGCCACGTTCGTTCTCCGCTGCGATACCTGCCTGAGGGAATTTCTGCGGGCTTGTCGGGCATTTGGCAAGGCTTGCCGGTGTTATTGCGCCGCACAGGCGCCACAAGGGGCGTCGCCTTGCAGTTTTTGCATGACAGCCTGCCATCGATGGGCTAGCAGACAGCGCCGAAGGCGGGTATACGACCGCCTTCGCGCGAACATTCTGACCCACAGGACCAATTCATGCCCCGAGCCTTGCTGGCAAGCTTTGCCAATCGCCTCGCCATTCCCGATCTGAGCTGGATGCCGGACGAAAAGCTGACCCCCGCCCGCCTGCGGATCGAGCTTTTGTCGGGCCTGACCGTCGCCCTGGCCTTGGTGCCCGAAGCGGTGGCCTTTGCTTTCGTCGCCGGGGTTCACCCGCTGGTAGGCCTGTATGCGGCGTTCCTCGTGGGGCTGATCACCGCGCTGATCGGGGGTCGTCCGGGTATGATCTCGGGCGCAACCGGTGCGCTGGCGGTCGTCATGGTGGCGCTGGTGGCGCAGCACGGGGTCGAATACCTGTTCGCCACAGTGGTTTTGATGGGCATCCTGCAGATTATCGCGGGGGCCATGCATTGGGGCCGGTTCATCCGCCTGGTGCCGCATCCGGTGATGCTGGGCTTTGTCAACGGCCTGGCGATCGTGATCTTTCTGGCGCAACTGGGCCAGTTCAAGGTGCCGGGCACCATGGAAAACACCGGCCACGGCATGAGCGGTGGTGAATGGCTGTCCGGGATGCAACTCTATACGATGCTGGGGCTGGTCGCGCTGACCATGGCGGTGATCTGGGTGATGCCGCGCATCACGCGCATCGTGCCGGCGCCGCTGGCGGGCATCGTCGTGGTGGCCGCGTTGGTGATCGGCATGGGGCTGGATGTCCCGCGCGTCGGTGACCTGGCCTCGATCGAGGGTGGACTGCCGAAATTCCATATCCCCATGGTTCCACTGAACTGGGAGACGTTTGAGATCATTTTGCCCTACGCCGTCATCCTGGCGGCCATCGGCCTGATCGAATCTCTGCTGACCCTGAACCTGGTGGGCGAGATCACAGGCAAGCGCGGTGGTGCGTCGCAGGAATGCATCGCGCAGGGCACCGCCAACGTCGTCACCGGGTTCTTTGGCGGCATGGGCGGCTGTGCGATGATCGGGCAGTCGATGATCAACGTGAAGTCCGGCGGCCGCACGCGCATCGCGGGGATCGCTGCCGCGCTGTTCCTGCTGGTGTTCATCCTTGTCGGCTCACCCCTGATCGAACAGATTCCGCTGGCCGCGCTGGTTGGCGTGATGTTCATGGTGGTGATCGGCACGTTCGCCTGGAATTCGTTCAACATCCTGCGCAAGGTGCCGCTGACGGATGCCTTCGTCATCGTTCTGGTCACCGTCGTCACCGTGATGGAAGACCTCGCTGTGGCCGTCGTGGTCGGCGTGATCGTTTCGGCGCTGGCCTATGCCTGGAACAACGCCAAGCGCATCCACGCGGTCACCCGCGACTCGGAAACCGAGAAAGGCGCCAAGGTCTACGAGATCAAGGGCCCGCTGTTCTTCGGCTCGTCTGAGGGGTTTGTCGAACTGTTCGATGTCCAAAACGACCCGGAAACGGTGATCGTGGACTTCGCCGACAGCCGTGTGGTCGACCAATCGGCCCTGCAGGCCATCGAAAACATCGCCGCGAAATACGAGGCGGCAGGAAAGCGCGTCATGCTGCGCCATCTCAGCCGGGATTGCCACAAGCTGCTCAAGAAAGCAGGTCACCTGATGGTCGACAGCGACGATGACCCGGATTACGGCCTTGCGGTCGACTATTCCGTTCGAACCGGCATTCTGGGCGGCCACTGAGGTAATGCGAGGCTCTGCCTCGCGCTCCGGGATATTTTAAACCAGATGAAGACCGCGCGAGCCCTTCATCTGGCCTAAAAATACCCCGGGGGAGTCGCGCATAGCGCGGCGGGGGCAGAGCCCCCAAACCCGGCTCAATCGTCTGGACGATTGAGGGAAAACAACTGCGTCACCACCGAGTAGTCGCGATACCCAAGCCGCGACAAGGGTTGAAAGGTGGTGACGTCGAACTTGCCGTCCTTCAGGCAGTCATCGCGCAGGTGCACGCCGACGACTTCTCCGAAAACCACCCGGTTGGCCTGGCCGGGCAGCGTGACGATCTGGGTCAGTTTGCATTCCAGCGCGGCGGGGGCGCCTTCGATGCGAGCGCATGGGATGGTTTCGCATTCCACAGGTGTCAGGCCGGCGTGGGCGAACTCGTCCACCTCTTTCGGAAGGCTGGCCGAGCTTGCGTTCATCGCATCCCGATGGGCGTGGGCCACCACGTTGACGCAAAAGACGCCGGTCGCCTCTATATTGGCGATGCTGTCCTTTCCGCGGTCCTGGTCGTGTTTCGTGCCGGTGGAGGCAAACATCACCTGCGGCGGCGTATAGGCGACCCCGTTGAAGAATGAATAGGGTGCCAGATTGTTGATCCCATCGGCGCTGCGGGTCGAGATCCATCCGATCGGGCGCGGCGTGATGATGGCGTTGAACGGGTTGTGCGGCAAACCGTGACCGTCTTCGGGGCGATAGAACATCTGATCTCCAAGCGTTTGCTCAAGGCCTAGCGAAGTGCTAGGGCGATTGCCAGAGTCGAAAAGAGGGCCGCGGTGCAGCAGTTCGGGATCAGGCCGGAAGAGCCGGAGGATTGGTGGGAAGTCGAAGCCCTCTACGACCTGTGTTTTGCGCCGGGGCGCGAGGCGCTGTCGTCTTACCGCTTGCGCGACGATGTTCCGCCAGTGCCGGGCCTGTCGATGATTGCCCGTGACGGGCAGGGCATTTTGGCTGGGGCCATCCGATTCTGGCCGGTTCATGTTGGCGCACACGACGCGCTTTTGCTGGGGCCCGTTGCCGTCCACCCGACCCACCAGGGGGAAGGTTTGGGTGGTTTTCTGATCCACGAAGGTATCGAAGCCGGGCGGGCCAAAGGGTGGGACCGGGTCATGCTGGTCGGTGACGCGCCCTATTATTCACGCTTTGGGTTTGCGCGGCTCGAGGGTGTTGAGATGCCCCCGCCAACCAACCCGGATCGGGTTCTCGGGCTGGATTTGACCACCGGCGCATGGCACGGAGTGAGTGGTTCGGTGACCCGCTGGACGCGCTGATCTATTGAATCGGCGTTGTGAAATGCCAATGTTTCAGGGTCAGGAGGACACCGAATGAATGACGTCGTTCTCGTCGGAGAAATCGACCCCGACGCTGAGTTGGACCGGCTGGCAAGCCACTACCGCAGCGCGGGCGGCAGCGGTATCAGGTTGCTCAATCGTCTGGGTGGATCGGCTGAGTCGCTGCTGGAACAGCTGCCCGGTTCGGTGCGCGATGGGCTGACCGGTGCAACCGAGCAGGCCTTGTGGCTTGCAGTTCGTGCCGCTGACGGATCGCGCCGCGCGGTTCCCGACCAGAAGCCGTGGGTCAACACCGCCATATCGACCACGATGGGCGCCGCGGGTGGGGCTGGCGGCCTGACGACGGCGTTGATCGAGCTTCCGGCGACCACGGCCATGTTGTTGCGCTCAATACAGGGTGCCGCATCGCGTGAAGGTTTTGACCCCTCGGCAAGGAACGTGCAGTTCGATTGCATCCGCGTTTTGTCGGCGGCAGGTCCCTTGGCGCATGACGACGGCGCAGACATGGGGTTCTTTTCAGTCCGACTGACCGTGACGGGCCCCGCTCTGCAAAAGATCATTGCCGCCGTCGCTCCGAGGTTGTCGGTCGTTTTGGGGCAGAAACTGGCGGCACAGACCGTTCCGGTATTGGGGGCCTTGGCCGGAGGTGGCGCGAACTACCTCTACGCCCGGTACTATCAGCAGATTGCCCGTGTGCATTTCGGCCTGCGGCGTCTGGCGATCGATGCCGATATTCCGCATGACGAGCTTGTGCAGCGTCTGCAACGTCGCATGTTGGCCTGATCCTCAGTTTCAAAATTGGACAGAACCGCAGGATGTGGTATCCTGCACCCAATCGGCCCGCAAGATAAGTGGCCGAAAACAGGCAAGAAGAACAAAACAAGAGGCGGGGCAGCGTGAAAAGCGCAGGGCTGTCACCAGACATTCTGTCCGAAACCGGGGCACTTCCGGTTCTGCCGCAGTCTGCGGCTCTATGCTACCGGCTTCGGCGCGGGGTGCCTGAGATATTGTTGATCACGACCCGGGGGTCGGGGCGGTGGATCATCCCCAAAGGCCGCATGATCGACGGCCTTAGCGGGTCTGAGACCGCAGCGCAGGAAGCTTGGGAAGAAGCCGGTGTGACAGGCCGTTGTGAGACGCGCAGTATCGGGCAGTTCTCTTTCGACAAACACCACCGGGATATGGGGCGGGTGACATGCGTCGTTGATGTCTACCCGTTGCTTGTTACCAAGACGGCGGATCGGTTCCCCGAAGTCGCAGAACGGCGGCGTAGATGGATGCTGCCGGAAAAAGCAGCACAAGCGGTTTCGATCGGCGGGCTTTCCGGGCTGTTGCGGTCAAATGCGCTCAATCCTCATTGAACCGCCTCTGTAAAGACTTGATATTGCCATGTCTGTCAGTATCTATTGGCCCACCGACATTTTGGGCGACAGATGATTCAATATTCACTGAAATGCTGCAATGGTCACGCGTTTGACAGTTGGTTCCAGTCTGCGGACGCTTACGACAAGCTGTCTAAGGTTGGAATGGTCTCTTGCGCGACTTGCGGCAGCACCCAGGTCGAAAAGGCGATCATGACGCCGCGGGTCCAGTCTGCGCGCTCATCTGCTGCAATGCCGCGCGCGGAGAACAGTGATCGACCCGAAGCCCAGCACCAACCGACCAAGGCCGAGATAGAGCGCGTTCTCAACGCCCTGCGCGCCAAGGTCGAGGCGAATTCCGATTATGTCGGCCGCGAATTTGCGCGCGAGGCCCGCAAGATACATCTGGGCGAGGCCCCGGAGCGCGCCATCTATGGCGAGGCCAAGCCGGAAGAGGCCAAGGCCCTGATCGAAGATGGGGTTCCCGTGGCCCCTCTGCCGTTCATTCCAAGCCGAAAGACGAACTGAACCGTGCATCTTGTTATCACCGGCGCCAATCGCGGCATTGGGCGTGCTCTTGCTGAATGCTATCGTGGCCGCGGCGATACTGTCACCGGCACCGCACGGGACGATTCCGCCGATATTCGTCTGGACGTTACCGACCCGGCGCAACAGGCGCAGATGGCGCGCAAGTTGGATGGCCAGCCCGTAGATCTGTTGATCTGCAATGCAGGTGTCTATCTGGACAAAGGCCAAACAATCGACGGCTACCCGGCCGAGATGTGGGGCCAGACCTTTGCGGCCAACGTCACCGGGGTGTTTCTGACCATTCAGTCCTTGTTGCCCAATCTGCGTGCGGCGCGCGGCAAGATCGCGATCATCTCGTCGCAGATGGCCTCGCACACGCGGGCGCCCGGGGGCAGCTATATCTATCGGGCCTCCAAGGCGGCTGTGCTGAACCTTGGGCGCAACCTGGCGGTGGATATCAAGGACGATGGCATCGCCGTCGGCATTTATCACCCGGGATGGGTGCAGACGGACATGGGCGGTCAGGCCGCCGACATCACCGTGTCACAGGCCGTTGCCGGGTTGACCGAGCGTTTCGATGCGCTGAGTTTGGACTCCACCGGCTGCTTTGAAACCTGGGACGGGCAGGCACATCCTTACTGAGCGGCCAGCGCTGCCTTGGGGATCTCGTAGACTTCACCGGGATCGATGAAGATCACCAGAATTTCGCCCCGCGTTTCCGAAGTGATCTTCGACGTCGAGCTGCTGGAATCCGGCTTTCCATCGGTGAAATAGATGCGGCGTACTTCCCCAGTATCCAACTGAACCGCCAGGGTTGCAGTGCCATCATCCTTGCGCCGCAACTCGGCAGGGCAATTTTTCAATGGCTGACCCGCCAACGCGGCGCAGGGGACCGTTCCCAACGCGTTCTGGCCGTCCGTTCCGGACAGTGAAGCCACCTGGGCCAGAGCCGGGCTGGACATCAGAGCACAGGCGAAAACAAAACGCAGCATGGTATTCCTCATGGTTTAAATCCTTGACGATACGCTGACATTGCTGCCGGTCCTTGTAAAGCGTTGCGCTGCAGTGTCCTGCCGTTCTATGTGCCCTTGCTCTTGTGTGTTGCCTCGCATAAGACGCTCGGGACCGGAAATCCAAGGCGCGGAGACATTTGCCCCCATGCCCGTACTCGTGATGAAATTCGGCGGCACATCCGTCGCCAACCTCGACCGCATCCGCCGCGCGGCCAAGCGCATCGGCGTCGAAGTGGCCAAGGGCTATGACGTCATCGTCATCGTGTCGGCCATGTCGGGCAAGACCAACGAATTGGTGGGCTGGGTCGACGAGATCTCGCCGCTGTATGACGCGCGCGAATATGATGCCGTGGTATCCTCGGGCGAGAATGTCACCGCCGGTCTGATGGCGCTGACGCTGCAGGAAATGGAGATCCCCGCCCGCAGCTGGCAGGGCTGGCAGGTGCCGCTGCTGACCGACGGCGCCCATTCGGCGGCGCGGATCCTTGATATTCCGACCGACAACATCAACCAGAAGTTCGGCGAGGGAATGAAGGTCGCGGTGGTGGCAGGCTTTCAGGGTCTCAGCTCCGAAGGGCGGATCACCACGCTGGGCCGGGGCGGCTCGGACACCACCGCCGTGGCCTTCGCCGCCGCCTTCGACGCCGAACGCTGCGACATCTACACGGATGTGGACGGCGTCTATACCACAGATCCGCGCATCTGCGAGAAGGCGCGCAAGCTGGACAAGATTTCGTTCGAGGAAATGCTCGAACTGGCCTCGTTGGGGGCCAAGGTGCTGCAGACCCGCTCGGTCGAGCTGGCGATGCGGTACAAGGTGAAACTGCGTGTTCTCTCGAGCTTCGAGGAACAGTCCGACGAGGCCGGAACCCTGGTCGTCGACGAGGAGGAAATCATGGAATCCAATGTAGTCTCGGGTGTGGCCTATTCGCGGGACGAGGCCAAGATGACCGTCGTGTCGGTCGCCGACCGCCCCGGCATCGCCGCGATCATCTTCAACGCGCTCAGCGATGAAGGGATCAATGTCGACATGATCGTGCAAAACATCTCGGACGAGGGGCGCACGGACATGACCTTTTCCTGCCCCACCAACCAGGTGGCGCGCGCCGAAAAGGCGCTGCTGGCAGTCAAGGAACGTGGCGAGTTGAACTATGCCGAGCTGGTCGCCGATACCGATGTGGCCAAGGTTTCTGTGGTGGGCATCGGCATGCGTTCGCAGTCGGGCGTGGCGGCCAAGATGTTCAAGGTACTCTCGGATGAGGGGATCAATATCAAGGTCATTACAACCTCCGAGATCAAAATTTCCGTCCTCGTCGACCGGAAATACATGGAACTTGCCGTTCAGGCGCTGCATGATGCCTTTGAACTGGAAAAGGCGGCCTGAGCATCTCGGCCAAGGTCCCGCCTGACACCGCAGAGTAGATCGGGCGATGGCAGACGGAATGGAAACAGAATCCCGCAAGCTGCTAGGGCGGCTGCGCGAGGAGATGGCAAGCGAGGCTGCCGGTCAGGAGCGTCTTGACCGGATCACCCACCTGATCGCCGACAGCATGCGGTGCGAGGTGTGCTCGATCTATCTGTTCCGCGACGACGAAACCCTGGAGCTGTGTGCCACCGAAGGTCTTGCCCCCGAGGCCGTTCACCAGACCCGGATGCGTCTGGGCGAAGGTCTTGTTGGCCGGGTGGCCAAGTTCGGCAAGGTCGTCAACGCCGCCGATGCGCCCTCCGAGAAAGGTTTCCGGTACATGCCGGAAACGGGCGAGGAGCGTTTTTCGTCGTTCCTGGGCGTGCCCATTCAGCGGCTGGGGCAGAAGCTTGGGGTTCTTGTGGTCCAGTCCCGCGCTCAACGCGAGTTTTCGGCGGATGAGGTCTATGCGCTTGAAGTCGTGGCTATGGTCCTTGCGGAAATGGCCGAATTGGGTGCGTTTGTGGGCGAAGGTGCCGCCCTTTCACCACTGCATCAGCAATCCATTTTGCTGCGCGGTGGCCCGGCACAGGAGGGCTCGGCCGAGGGGCATGTTTGGCTGCACGAGCCGCGTGTCGTCGTCACCAACCCGATCGCCGACGATCCACATCGCGAGCTGGAGCGGCTGAACGAAGCAGTCGAAGAGCTGCGCGTTGGCGTCGACAAGATGCTTGAAATCTCGCGGGGCGGTGACACTGAACAGCTGCAGGTTCTGGAAGCCTACCGTATGTTCGCCAATTCCAAGGGCTGGATGCGGCGGATGGAGGAGGATATCGCCCGCGGCCTCAGCGCCGAGGCGGCGGTGGAAAAGGAACAGTCGCAGGCTCGCGCCCGGATGAGCCAGGTCACCGACCCTTATCTGCGCGAGCGTCTGGCGGATCTGGACGATTTGTCCAACCGTCTGCTGCGCATCCTGACCGGGCAGGGCGGGTCGAACGGTAAAGAGCTGCCGCCCGATCCGATCCTGGTGGCGCGCAATATCGGCCCGGGTGACCTGCTGGAGTATGGCCGTTCGCTGAAAGGTGTCGTGCTCGAGGAAGGCTCGGTCGGCAGTCATGCCACCATCGTCGCCCGCGCTCTGGCCATCCCGCTGGTGGTGCATGTGGGCCGGATCACGACCGAGGCTTTGAACGGCGACCACATTCTGGTCGATGGCGATGAAGGGGTGGTGCATCTGCGCCCCGAGGATACCGTCGTCAGCGCCTTCCGCGACAAGATGGCCATGCAGGCCGAGGCGCAGAAACGCTATGCCTCGATCCGCGAAACCCCGACCGTGACCAAGGATGGCGAGCGGATCAATCTGGTGATGAATGCTGGCCTGATGGCCGACTTGCCGTCGCTCAAGACGTCCGGAGCCGAGGGCGTTGGCCTGTTCCGCACCGAATTGCAGTTCCTGATCCGCAACCAGATGCCCAAACGGTCGGAACTGGTGGCGCAGTATAAACGCGTTCTGGATTCGGCCGATGGCAAGCGCGTGGTATTCCGAACGCTGGATATCGGGTCGGACAAGGTGCTGCCCTACATGAAGCATGTTGCCGAGCCCAACCCGGCGCTGGGCTGGCGTGCCATTCGCGTGGGTCTGGACAAGCGTGGGGTCATGCGCATGCAGTTGCAGGCGCTGATCCGCGCCGCCGAGGGGCGACCGTTGACGGTGATGTTCCCATTCGTGGCACAGGCCGATGAATACCGCGAGGCCCGGTGGGAAGTGAACAAGACCATCGACCGCGAAAAGCGTCTGGGCCATGTTCTGCCCGAAACGCTTGAAATCGGGGCGATGCTGGAAACGCCTTCGCTGGCCTTCGCGCCGCAGAAGTTTTTTGACGAGGTCGATTTCATCTCGATCGGTGGCAACGACCTGAAGCAGTTCTTCTTCGCAGCCGACCGTGAAAACGAGCTGGTGCGTCGCCGCTATGACACCTTGAATGTCAGCTTCCTCAGCCTGATCGAGCGCATCGTCGAACGGTGCGGAATTTCCGACACGCCGTTGAGTTTCTGCGGCGAGGATGCCGGCCGCCCGATCGAGGCGCTCTGCCTGGCGGCGATGGGCATCCGCACCCTGTCGATGCGCCCGGCCTCGATCGGCCCGGTCAAAAGCCTGCTGTTGCGTTCGAACCTGCAGGAGGTCCGCAAGATCATCGCCGACGCTCGCCATCGGGGCGAACAATCGGTGCGTCCGGCGATCATGGAGTATCTGCGCGACAACGGCTGACGCCCGGGTGACCGCGAAAAAAGGCCCGATTCCGAAATCCGGGCTTGCTTTTTGGGCTTGGTCTTTCTATCCAAGCCACGAATGTTAGCGGTAACAGGATGTCTGGCTGCAGACCGCGCCGGATTGTCCGAAGAAGGGAGCCAGCCATGGTTTCACGCGTAATCCCAGTAGATCCGTTCGATCTGGTCCTGTTCGGCGCGACCGGAGATCTGGCCCAGCGCAAAATCCTGCCGGGCCTTTACCATCGCTTCGAAGTGGGGCAGATGCCCGAAGATGCGCGCATCATCGGGACCGCGCGGTCGGATATGGACGATGATGGGTTCCGTGCGCAGGTGCGCAAGTCGATGAAGGAATTCGCCCCGTCGTTCAAAAAGGACGTGCTGGACCGGTTTCTGGCCCGGGTCGAATACGTATCGGTCGATGCGCTGGGCGAAAACGGCTGGGACAAGCTGGCCAAATCGCTGCGTGCTGACGTGGTGCGCGCCTTTTATCTGTCGGTCGGTCCGAAACTGTTTCCCGGCATCGCACAGCGCCTGCATGATCACGGGCTTGCCACGCCCGACAGCCGCATCGTGGTCGAGAAACCCTTTGGCCATGATCTGGCCTCGGCCAAGGCGCTGAACGAAGGTCTGCGCGCCTGTTTCGAAGAACATCAGATCTATCGGATCGACCATTACCTGGGCAAGGAAACGGTGCAGAACCTGATGGCGCTGCGCTTTGCCAACTCGCTGTTCGAACCGCTGTGGAACGCGACCCATGTGGATCATGTCCAGATCACCGTGGCCGAAACCGTCGGGGTCGAAGGGCGCGGCGCCTATTACGACCAGTCCGGTGCGATGCGGGACATGGTGCAGAACCACCTGGTGCAGCTTTTGTGCCTGACCGCGATGGAGCCGCCCTCGACTTTTTCGCCCAACGCGGTGCGCAGTGAAAAGGTCAAGGTGATCGAGGCACTGGAACCTGTCGCCCCGACCGACATCGCCCGCGGCCAGTACCGGGCGGACAAGGGCGGCGACGGCTATGTTGATCATGTGGGCAACCCCGACAGCCTGACCGAAAGCTACATCGCGCTGAAGGTGCGCGTGGGCAACTGGCGCTGGTCGGGGGTTCCGTTCTATCTGCGTACGGGCAAGCGTCTGCGCGCCCGCGAATCCGAAATCGCGGTGTTTTTCCGCGACCCGCCGCACACGATCTTTCCCAATGTCGGCCCGCTGCACGGCAACGTTCTGGTGATCCGCCTGCAGCCCGACGAGGGCATCACCCTGCGCACCACGATCAAGGATCCCGGCCCGGGCGGCTTCCGCCTGACGGACGTGGCGCTGGACATGAGCTTTGCCGAGGCGCTGGGTGCCGATGTGCGTGCACAGGACGCCTATGAACGGCTGGTGATGGACGTGATCCGCGGCGACCAGACCCTGTTCATGCGCGGCGACGAGGTCGAGGCCGCCTGGGCCTGGGTCGATCCCATCATCAAGGGCTGGGAAGAGCGCGGCGACCGCCCCTCGCGCTATGATCAGGGCAGTTCCGGCCCGGAAGACGCATTGATGCTGATGCATCGCGACGGGCGCCGCTGGCGCCAGATCGGAGGTTGAGATGGTTCACAACGTCATCACCGATGTCACCCAAAGGATAATCGAGCGCAGCGCCGATCCCCGCCGTACCTATCTGCAGCGGATGGAGCAGGCCCGGTCCGAAGGGCCGGCGCGCGCGCATCTGTCGTGCAGCGGCCAGGCCCATGCCTATGCCGGGGCGGGGGCCGATCAGCAGACGATGGCCACGACCAGCGTGGGCAATCTTGGCATCGTCACCGCCTATAACGACATGCTGTCGGCACACCAGCCGTTCGAGCGCTATCCCGAACTGATCCGCCGCGCGGCCCGTGCCGCAGGCGGCACCGCGCAGGTCGCGGGCGGGGTTCCGGCCATGTGCGACGGGGTCACGCAAGGCGAGGCCGGGATGGAGCTGTCGCTGTTCTCGCGCGACGTGATCGCGCTGGCGGCGGCGGTGGCGCTCAGCCACAATACCTTTGACGCAGCGGTGTTCCTGGGGGTCTGCGACAAAATCGTGCCGGGGCTGGTGATCGCAGCGCAAAGCTTTGGCCACCTTCCGGCGGTGTTCCTGCCCGCCGGCCCGATGACCAGCGGCCTGCCCAACGACGAAAAGGCCAAGGTGCGCCAGAAATTCGCCGCCGGCGAAGCCACCCGCGAAGAACTGATGGCCGCCGAGATGGCCGCCTATCACGGGCCGGGCACCTGCACCTTTTACGGCACCGCCAACACCAACCAGATGCTGATGGAGTTCATGGGCCTGCACCTGCCGGGCTCCAGCTTCGTCAACCCCAACACGCCGCTGCGCGATGCGTTGACCGAGGAAGGCGCCCGCCGTGCCCTGTCACTCAGCGCGCTGGGCAACAACTACACGCCGGTGTGCCAGATCCTCGATGAACGGGCCTTCGTGAACGGCATCGTGGGGCTGATGGCCACGGGCGGGTCGACCAACCTGCTGATCCACCTGATCGCCATGGCCCGTGCCGGGGGCATCGTGCTGGACTGGCAGGATTTCTCGGACATCTCGGGCGTCGTGCCCCTGGTCGCGCGGGTCTATCCCAACGGTCTGGCCGACGTGAACCATTTCCATGCGGCGGGAGGACTGGGCTACACCATCGGCACGTTGCTGGATGAAGGCCTGCTGCATCCCGACACGCTGACCGTGGCGGGGCAGGGGCTGCACCACTATACGCAGGAGCCCAAGCTGATCGATGGCGCGCTGGTCTGGGAGGACGGCGCCGGCCACAGCCTGAACGAAAAGATCCTGCGCCCGGCCAGTGACCCGTTCCAGCCCACCGGAGGCCTGTCGCGGCTGAGCGGCAACCTGGGTACAGGAGTAATGAAGGTCTCGGCCGTGGCGCCCGAACACCAAGTGGTCGAGGCCCCTGTGCGTGTCTTCCACGACCAGGACGAGGTCAAGGCCGCGTTCAAGGCGGGCGAGTTCACCGACGATGTCATCGTCGTGGTCCGTTTTCAGGGGCCCAAGGCCAACGGCATGCCCGAACTGCACTCGCTGACGCCGCTGCTGTCGATCCTGCAGGGGCGCGGGCAGAAGGTGGCGTTGGTGACCGATGGCCGCATGTCGGGGGCCTCGGGCAAAGTGCCCGCGGCGATCCATGTCTGCCCCGAGGCGCTGGACGGCGGCCCGATCGCCAAGCTGCGCGATGGCGACCTGCTGCGCGTCGACGCGGTCCGGGGTCAACTTGAAATCCTGACCCCCGGCGTGCTGGACCGCCCCGCCGCCACCGCCGATCTTTCGGCGCATCAATACGGGGTCGGCCGCGACCTGTTTACCACGTTCCGCAACGCCGTCGGCTCGGCCGATGCCGGTGCCAGCATTTTCGGAGCCTGAGCCTATGTCCGCAAAAACTCAACGCACACGCGAGATCTGCGCATTGGCGCCCATCGTCCCGGTTCTGGTCGTCGATGACGCCACCCATGCCCGCCCGCTGGCCGAGGCACTGGTGGCCGGTGGCCTGCCTGCGCTCGAAGTAACCTTGCGCACGCCCGCGGCGCTGGACGCGATCCGCGCCATGGTGCAGGTGCCCGGCGGGGTCGTGGGGGCCGGCACGCTGGTCACGCCCGACGATGTCCGCGCCGCAAAAGAGGCGGGCGCGCAGTTCGGCGTATCGCCCGGGGCCACCGATGCCCTGATCGCCGCCTGCGAGGCCGAGGGCCTGCCGCTGCTGCCCGGCGCGGCCACCGCGACTGAGGCGATGCGCCTGCTCGAGCAGGGCTATGACATGCTGAAGTTCTTCCCGGCCGAAGCCTCGGGCGGGGCGCCTGCGCTCAAGGCGATCGGCGCGCCGCTGCCGCAGATCACCTTCTGCCCGACGGGCGGCGTGTCGCCCGCCAATGCCCGCGACTACCTGTCCCTGCCCAACGTGATCTGCGCGGGCGGCAGTTGGGTCGCGCCGAAACAGATGGTGGCGCAGGGCGACTGGGCGGGGATCGAAGCCCTTGCGCGTGAGGCGGCCGCCCTGATGGATTGACCTTGCCGGGCCGGGCGCTAGGGTGGGCGCCATTGCAGGCAGGTTGATCCACATGACAGACAGTATTTCCTTCGCCCAAGGGCGAAATTATCTGGCCATTCCGGGCCCTTCCGTGATTCCGGACGCGGTGCTGCAGGCGATGCACCGCCCGTCGCCCAATATCTATGCCGGTGAACTGGTCGAGATGATGCCCGACCTGACGGCCGACCTGCGCCGCGTGGCCCGTACCCGGCACGAGGTGGCGATCTACATCGCCAACGGCCACGGCGCGTGGGAGGCGGCGCTGTCCAACGTTCTGGCGCCGGGGGAAACCGTACTGGCTCCGGCTTCGGGGCGGTTCACCCATGGCTGGGCGGAAATGGCCGAGCGTCTGGGCGTCAAGGTCGAGTTGATCGATTTCGGCCCCTCCGACCCGTGGGATATGGACCGGATCGCGCAGGCCCTGCGGGCTGATGCCGACCACCGGATCAAGGCGGTTCTGGCGGTGCATGTGGACACGTCCAGCTCGATCCGCAACGACATTCCGGCGCTGCGGGCGTTGCTGGACGATCTGAACCACCCGGCATTGCTGATGGCGGATTGCATCGCTTCTCTGGGCTGCGACCGGTTCGAGATGGATGACTGGGGCGTCGATGTCATGGTCACCGCCTGCCAGAAGGGGCTGATGACCCCTGCGGGCATGTCCTTCGTGTTCTTCAACGACCGGGCCAAGGCCAAACGGGCCGCGATGCCGCGGGTTTCGGCCTATTGGGACTGGCAGCCACGATCAGAGCCCGACTGGTTCTATCAGTATTTCGGCGGCACCGCGCCGACGCACCACCTGTACGGCCTGCGCGCCGCCCTTGATCTGATCCATGCCGAGGGGATTGAGCAGGTCTGGGCCCGCCATGCGCAGCTGGCCCATGCCGTCTGGGCCGCCTGCGAGAAGTGGGCCGAGGCCGGGGCGCTGCACCTGAACGTCGGCGATCGCACGCATCGCAGCCATGCCGTCACCGCTCTGCGCTTGACCGAGGGTCGCGGCACGCCCCTGCGCAGCTATACCGAGCGGCACCTGGGCTTGACCCTTGGCATCGGGCTGGGCATGGCGGACGAGGAGTCATGTTTCCGGCTGGGCCACATGGGCCATCTGAACGGGCACATGGTCATGGGTCTGCTGGGCGGCATCGAAACCGCCATGGCCGCGTTGGAGATCCCACGCGGGTCCGGCGCGCTCGAGGCTGCGGCGGGGGTTCTGGCGGGCTAGGCGCTGCGCGCGGCCGCCAGCGCCTGCGGCAGGGCGGCGGCAAAGGCGTTCAGGTCGGCTTCGGTGCCGCAACTGACGCGGATGCAGCGGTTCTGCGGGGCTGCAAATGGCATCCGCACGAAGATCCCCTGCGCCACCAGCGCATCCAGCACCGCCTTGGCAAATGCTCCGTCGCGCCCGCAGTCGATCGCCACGAAATTGGTGGCCGAGGGCAGCGGGGCCAACCCGTTGTCACGCGCGATCGCGCCGATCCGGTCGCAGGCCGAGGCGATCTGTGCTTGTACCTGCGTCAGCCAGTCCTGATCGTGCAGGGCGGCCAGCGCCCCGGCCTGCGCCATGCGGTTCATGCCGAAATGGTTGCGCACCTTGTTGAAGGCCGAGATCAACCCGGGCGCTCCGATCGCATAGCCGACCCGTGCGCCGGCCATGCCGTAGACCTTGGAAAAGGTGCGCATCCGGATCACGCGCGGATCATCCGCCGCGACCGGCGCGGCGGTGCCGACGGGCGCGCATTCCACGTAAGCCTCGTCCAAAACCAGCAGACAGCCGTCCGGCAGAGCGTCCATCGCCGCGACGATGTCCGTGCCGCGATGCCAACTGCCCATCGGGTTGTCCGGGTTGGCCAGATAGACCAGCTTGGCGCCGACCTCGGCTGCCTTGGCGAACAGGGCGGCCGGGTCCTCGTGATCGTTGGCATAAGGCACCTTGTGGATCGTCCCGCCATAGCCCGCGACGTGGTAGTTGAAGGTGGGATAGGCCCCGTCCGAGGTCACGACCGCATCGCCCGGACCGACCATCAGGCGCACCAGATAGCCCAGCAGCCCGTCGATGCCTTCGCCGACCACGATGTTGTCGGGGCTGATCCCGTGATGATCGGCCAGCGCATGGCGCAGATCGTGGTTCTCTGGGTCGCCATACATCCAGATGCCGTCAGCGGCCTGCCGCATCGCCTCGATCGCGCGGGGCGAGGGGCCGAACACGCTCTCGTTCGCGCCCAGCCGGGCCACGAAGGGGGCGCTGCGCTGGCGCTCCTGCGTCTCGGGGCCGACGAAGGGCACGGTTGCGGGCAGGGATTGGGCAAGCGGGGTGTATCTGGGTCCGGTCATGGGCGCAGATAATCCCAAGGGCATGGCCGGGGCAAGCCTTGCATGGGGCCGGGGCGTCCGCACCGATCTGCCCTCACGTCGGGCTGGCGTCGGCTGCGGGTTTCGGGGCATGGTTTGCCCGGAACACCAAACCCGGAGGCCCAGATGGCGCGCGTATCAGTCGAATACAGGAACCACATCGCCCATGTCACCCTGACCCGCGGCGACAAGATGAACGCGCTGGATGATGCGATGGTCAAGGCGATCCTGGCAGCGGGGCAAGAGGTCGCCGCCTCGGACGCCCGTGCCGTGGTGCTGTCGGGCGAGGGCAAAAGCTTCTGCGCGGGGCTCGACATGGCCAGTTTTGCGGCCATGGCGCACAAGGACCCGACCGAGTGGTTGATGACCCGCAGCCATGACGACGCCAACGAGATGCAGGAACTGGCGCTGATCTGGCGCCGCGTGCCGGTGCCGGTGATCTGCGCCATTCAGGGCGTGGCCTATGGCGGTGGTCTGCAGATCGCGCTGGGCGCCGATATCCGGATCGCCCATCCCGACGCCAAGCTGGCGGTGATGGAGATGAAATGGGGCATCATCCCCGACATGGGCGGCATGGTCCTGTTGCCGAAACTGGTACGGTCCGACGTGCTGCGCATGCTGACCTATACCGCGCGGCCCATCGGTGCCGCTCAGGCCGCCGACTGGGGGTTGGTCACCAGCCTGTCGGATGATCCGCTGACCGAAGCCATCGCGCTGGCCGAGGATATTGCGGGCAAGAGCCCCTCGGCCATCCGCGCCGCGAAACGCCTGATCGAGGTGGCCGAAACTAAGTCGCGCGCCGAGGTTCTGCTGGCCGAATCCGCCGAACAGGTCGAGCTGATCGGCAAACCCGACCAGATGGAAGTGGTGATGGCCCAGATGCAGGGCCGCAAGCCCGAGTTCAAGTAACCCTCGCGGGCCGCGGCCAGATCGGACTCAGCCCCGCAGGCGCGTCGTCACCCCGTAGGCGATGCCGCCCGCCAGCAGGCCCCAGACCGCCGCGCCCAGGCCAAACACGGTGATGCCCGAGGCGGTGATGGCAAAGGTCAGGATCGCGGCTTCGCGCTCGGCCGGAACCTCGAGCGCGGCGAAGGTGGCGTTGGCCATGACCCCGATCAGCGCCACGCCGGTCAACGTGCCCATCAGCATCGGATCGGCATGGGCGGCAAACCCGGTGATGGCCACGGCGAATACCCCGAACAGGCAATAGAAAACCCCGGCCATAACCGCGGACCAATAGCGCTGATCCCGGTCGGGGTGGCTGTCCTCGTTCGAGCACATGGCGGCGGTGATGGCCGCGAGGCAGGTCGCCGGCGCGCCGAAGGGGGCCGACAGGATGCTGGCCCCGCCCACGGCCGAGAATAGCCGCCCTGCCACCGGGGCATAGCCAAAGCTGCGCATGACCGCGATGCCGGGAATGTTCTGCGTGGCCATCGTGACCACGAACAGCGGCACCCCGATGCCGATCATCGACGCCACCGAAAAGGTGGGCGTGGTCCAGACCGGCGCGGCCAGCAGGTGGTCGGGGCGCACAGACGGTCCGTCAGAGAACAGAACGACGACCAGCGCGGCGGCCAGCACGGCGGCGGGGACCGCCAGAAGTCTGTGCACACGTCCGGCGATGAACCAGGTCAGGATCACCGGCAGGGCCTGCCAGGGGATCTCGACCGCAGCCTGAAACGGGACGATGCACAGCGGCAGCAGCACTCCGCCCAGCATCGCCTGCGCCAAGGAGGTGGGAATCGCCGCCGCCAACCGTCCCAGCGGGCGCCACATTCCGGCCAGCACGGTCAGCGCACCCGCAAACAGGAACGCGCCGATGGCACCCGAGAAACCCGCGGCCGGCGCGGCCGAAACCGCCAGCAGCGCCGCACCGGGCGTGGACCAGGCCACGCTGATCGGTTGGCGGTACCACAGGCTGAGCACGATCGCCGCCAGCCCCATGGCAAGCGCGGCCATCATCAGCCCCGATGCCGCCTGCGGCCCCGAGGCGCCCATGGCGTCCAGCCCCTGCAGGACAATCGGAAACGAACTGAAAAAGCCGACAACGGCCACGACCAGCCCGGTTGAAACGGTCTGCATCGGCGGAAAAGGTCTGGACATGGGGGCCTCGGTGGATTGGTCCCGAGATTGCTAGCAACCGTTTGGCCCGGTGAACAGGGTCGGGTGCAAAAAACCCCGCCGGGCGTGCGCGGCGGGGTTTCGTCAAGCGTGTGCGAGGGGCTGACGGATCAGGCGATCTCGGCCAGTCGGGCCAGGGCCTCGTTGATGCGGGCCTCTTCCTCTTCGCGGGCGGCCAGGTTGGCCTTGGCCTCTTCCACCACCTCTTCCGGGGCCGAGGCCACGAATTTGGGGTTGTTGAGGCGCCCGCGCAGACCGCCCAGTTCCTTGGCCAGTTTGCCCTTGGCTTTTTCCAGCCGTTCCTTCTCGGCGCCGATGTCGATGATGTCGGCCAGCGGCAGGCCAAAGGACGCGCCGGGCGCCGCGATCGAGATCGTGCCCTTGGGCAGCGTGTCGGCCTTGGTCAGGCTGTCGATCCGGGCCAGCCGCTTGATCAGCGCCTCGTTCCGGTCCCAGGCGGCCTGGCCGTGGGCGTCGATCTCGGTCACCAGCATCGGCACGTACAGGCCCGCCGGAACGCGCATCTGGGCGCGGGCCGAGCGGGTGTTCTCGATCACCGAGATCACCCAGTTCATCTCGCGATCCGCGTCGGCATCGACCAGATCGTCGGCGGCATAGCTGGGCCAGTCGGCATGCACCAGCAACTTGGCACGGGTGCCGGTCAGGCCCCACAGCTCTTCGGTGATGAAGGGCATGATCGGATGCAGCAGGATCAGGCACTGGTCCAGAACCCAGCGCATGGTGGCGCGGGTCTCGGCCTGGGCCTCGGCATCGTCGCCCTGCAGCAGCGGTTTGGACAGTTCCACGTACCAGTCGCAGACCTTGCCCCAGACGAAGGCATAAAGCGCATTGGCCGCATCATTGAAGCGATAGCTCTCGAGCGCCGCGTCGACCTCTTCGCGCACGCGGGCGGTTTCGCCGATGATCCAGCGGTTCACGGCCGCCTTGGGCTGCAGGTCGGCCACGTCCAGTTGCGGGACGGCGTCGGAGAAGACCTCGTTCATCTCGGCAAAGCGGACGGCGTTCCACAGCTTGGTGCCAAAGTTGCGATAGCCGGTGATGCGCTCGCGCGACAGTTTCAGGACGCCGCCGATGGCCGCCATCGAGGCGTTGGTAAAGCGCAGCGCGTCTGCGCCGAACTCGTCCACGATTTCCAGCGGGTCGATGACGTTGCCGGTGGTCTTGGACATCTTCTTGCCCTTCTCGTCGCGGACGAGCTGGTGCAGATAGACGGTGTGGAACGGGATTTCGTTCACCACGGCCAGCTGCATCATCATCATCCGGGCGACCCAGAAGAACAGGATGTCGAACCCGGTGATCAGGACATCGGTGGGGAAGTAGCGCTGCAACTCCTCGGTCTGTTCGGGCCAGCCCAGCGTGCCGATGGGCCACAGGCCGGACGAGAACCAGGTGTCCAGCACATCCGGATCGCGCCAGACCGGATAAACCAGCTTGGTCGGATCGCGGTCGATGGCGTATTGCGCCAGGCTCTCGGCGAACCGGTGGATCGCCTCGTGCTTGTCGGCCACCTCGATCACCGTGGCGTGGCTGAGCGGGCTGGGAATGTCGGCATTGTCATCCAGGAATTTCCCGGTGACGTCTTCGAAGCTGGCGGCGCACTCCATGACCGCGCCCCGGTGCAGCATGCCGCCTTCGTTCAGCAGCCGGCCCAGTTCGACCAGGTCCAGCTCGCCGTCGTTTTCGTCATCCTTGAAATCCTCGGCCGACAGGTCCAGCCCGTACCAGACCGGAATCTGATGCCCCCACCACAGCTGGCGGCTGATGCACCAGGGTTCGATGTTCTCGAGCCAGTGGTAATAGGTCTTTTCGCCCGATTCCGGGATGATCTTGACCGTGCCGTCGCGCACCGCGTCCAGCGCGGGGCCCACGATCTTTGAGGTTTCGACGAACCACTGGTCGGTCAGCATCGGCTCGATCACCACCTTCGAGCGGTCGCCGAAGGGCTGCATGATCGGTTTGCTCTCGACCAGCGGCACCAGCGCGTCGGCGCCTTCGGCATCGTGTTTCAGCGCGGTCGATCCCAAGCGCGGATCATCCGCACGGGTCATCACGGCCAGGCCTTCGGCGGTGATTTCTTCGACCACCTTGGCGCGCGCCTCGAACCGGTCCAGGCCGCGCAGATGGTCGGGCACCAGGTTGATCGCGTCGATCTCGTTCTGGGTGAATTCGCGCCCGCGGGCATATTCCTGGGCCTTGGCGGCTTCGTCCGCATAGGGCGCGCCGTCGGCCCGCATGTGGCCGCGCGTGTCCATCAGGCGGTACATCGGGATCTTGCCGCGCTTGGCCACCTGATAGTCGTTGAAGTCATGCGCGCCGGTGATCTTCACCGCGCCAGAGCCGAAATTCGGGTCGGGGTATTCGTCGGTGATGATCGGGATCTGGCGGCGGTGCTCTTTCGGGCCCACCGGGATTTCGCACAGCTTGCCGACGATGGGCGCATAGCGTTCGTCCGACGGGTGCACGGCAACCGCGCCGTCGCCCAGCATGGTCTCGGGTCGGGTCGTGGCGATCGAGATGTAGTCGCGCTCTTCCTCGAGCACGATGTTCCCGTCCTCGTCCTTTTCGACATAGGTGTAGGTCTCGCCCCCGGCCAGCGGGTACTTGAAGTGCCACATATGGCCGGCGACCTCGATATTCTCGACCTCGAGGTCCGAGATCGCGGTCTCGAAATGCGGGTCCCAGTTGACCAGCCGCTTGCCGCGGTAGATCAGGCCCTTGTCGTACATGTCGACAAAGACCTTGATGACCGCGTCATGGAAGTTGGGGCTGTTTTCGTGGCCCGTGCGCGGGTCGCCGGCCGCACCGGCCATGGTGAAGGCGTTGCGCGACCAGTCGCACGAGGAGCCGAGGCGTTTCAGCTGCTCGATGATGGTGCCGCCGTATTCGCCCTTCCACTCCCAGACCTTGGCCAGAAACTCCTCGCGCGCGTAGTCGGTGCGCTTCTTGCCTTCCTCGGCCATCAGCTTCTTTTCGACCTGCATCTGGGTGGCGATGCCGGCATGGTCCTGGCCGGGCTGCCACAACGTGTCGAACCCGCGCATCCGGTGCCAGCGGGTCAGAATGTCCTGCAGGGTGTTGTTGAACGCGTGGCCCACATGCAGCGCGCCGGTCACGTTCGGCGGCGGGATCATGATGCAAAAGCTTTCGTCGCGCGACTTGTTCGCGCCTGCCTTGAAGGCTCCGGCCTCTTCCCAGGCCTTGTAGATCCGGGCCTCGGCCTCGGCCGCGTTGAATGTCTTGTCCATCGCCATCGGGTGCGTCCTGCGTCATCGATCTTGGGTCAGCGCCTGCAATAGCGAATGGCGGCGGGAAGGGAAAGGGCCAAGCACCTCGCGCACTGGACATCCGCCGCATCAAGGCTAGGGTCGCGGTCGGAGGCAGTGAAAGGGGCGCGTCATGGAAAAGTTCGGCAAGAGCCAACCGGTCACCCGGACCGAGGATCAGCGGTTCCTGACCGGGCAGGGGCGCTACATGGACGAAACGGTGCCACCCGGCGCGCTGCACGCGGTGTTCTTTCGCAGCCCGGTGGCGCATGGCGACATCACCGGGCTGGACCCCGACGCCGCCCGCGCCGCGCCCGGCGTGCGGCTGGTGCTGACCATCGATGACTTGATCGCCGCCGGAATCGACCCGGTGCTGAGCGCCACGATCCTTGTCAACCGCGACGGCAGCCGTGCCGCCAATCCCCCGCGCCACATGCTGGCCCGCGACCGGGTGCGCTTCGTCGGCGAGCCGGTGGCGATGGTCGTGGCTGATACGCCCGCACAGGCCCGCGACGCCGCCGAGCTGATCTGGATGGATACCGCCGACCGCCCCGCCAAGCTGGACCTTGCGCCGGGCGGTGAGCCGCTGCACCCCGAGGCCCCCGACAACCGCGCCTTTGACTGGGCGGTGGGCGACGAGGCCGCGACCCAGGCCGCCTTTGACGCCGCCGCCCATGTCGTGTCGCTGCAGGTGGCCGACAACCGGGTGATCGTGAACTCGATCGAGCCGCGCGGCTGCAATGCGGTCTGGTCCGACGGGCGGCTGCATTTCAGCTATGGCGGGCAGGGTGTCTGGGGGATGAAGGCGCAGCTGGCCGACAAGCTGCGGCTGGACCCTCAGGCGGTCCATGTCACCACGCCAGACGTCGGCGGCGGGTTCGGCATGAAGGCGATGCCGTATCCCGAGTATTTCTCGGTCGCGGTGGCGGCGATGCAACTGGGCCAGCCCGTGCACTGGATGTCGGACCGGACCGAGGCGATGTTGTCCGACCACCACGGGCGCGACCTGACCTCGCTGGCCGAGCTGGCCTTTGACGAGGATCTTCGCATCACCGCCTACCGGGTCCACAGCCGCTGCAACCTGGGCGCCTACAACAGCCATTTCGGTCAGGCGATCCAGACCAACCTGTTCAAATGCGTGCTGCCCGGCGTCTATGACGTGCAGAAAACCTATCTGCGGGTCGAGGGGTTTTATACCAACACCACTCAGGTCGATGCCTATCGCGGTGCCGGCCGACCCGAGGCGATCTATGTGCTGGAACGCGCGATGGACCGCGCCGCGCGGGAACTGGGCGTCGACCCGTGGGAACTGCGCCGCCGCAACTTCATCCGGCCCGACGCCTTTCCCTATGTCTCGGCGACCGGTGAAACCTATGACGTGGGCGATTTCGGAATGGTCCTGTCCCGCGCCGCCGAACAGACCGCCGGTTTCGCCGCGCGCAAGGCCACCGACGCCGAACGCGGCCTGATCCGGGGACAGGGGCTTTGTTACTATATCGAAAGCATTCTGGGTGACCCTTCCGAAGGCGCAAAAGTCGAACTCTGTCAGGACGGAACCGTGAACCTGTATGTCGGGACGCAATCGAACGGGCAGGGGCATGAAACGGTCTATGCCCAGTTCCTGTCGGATCAGACGGGAATTCCAACCTACCGGATCCGGGTCGTGCAGGGTGACAGCGACCGCATGGCGCAGGGCGGTGGAACCGGCGGGTCGCGCTCGGTCACGGTGCAAAGCGCGGCGACGCTGGTCACGATTGACCAGATGATTGCCGCATTCACGCCCTATCTGGCGGATAAAATGGGGGTCGAGGAAAGTGATGTGACCTTCGACCATGAAACCTTTCGCGCGCCGGGGTCGAACCTGACGCCCACGCTGATCGAAGCGGCCGAGATGGCCCGCGCGGATGGCCGCACCGACCTGCTGCAGCACGAGGCCCGCACGCGGCTCGAGGCGCGCAGCTATCCCAACGGCGCCCATGTTGCCGAGATCGTGATCGACCCGGAAACCGGCACGACGACGGTCGACCGCTATACGGTCGTCGATGATTTCGGCAATCTCATCAACCCCATGCTGGCCGAAGGGCAGGTGCATGGCGGGGTGGCCCAGGGCATCGGCCAGGCGCTGTGCGAGCACGTGGTGCATGATGGTGAGGGGCAGTTGCTCACGGCAACGTTCATGGATTACGCCTTGCCGCGCGCCGCTGACATACCCATGATTAGGTTTACCTCGGCGCCGGTTCCGTCAACGGCCAACCCCATGGGAATGAAAGGTTGCGGCGAGGCAGGCACCGTTGGCGCATTGGCCGCGGTTGCAAATGCGGTGCAGGATGCGCTCTGGGATCATGGAGTGCGGCAGGCGGACATGCCGTTCACTCCGGTCAAGGTTTGGGAATTGTTGTCGAATGGTACTGTCGCGGTTCGGTAAGAAGATACTTGGATGGCTCGGCCGCCCCCTGCGGTCCGAGCATTCTGCCGAAACGCGCCACCGCGAACCCATCAGTCATGTCATCATCCTGGACGGAACGATGTCGACCCTGGAGCCCGGCTTCGAAACCCATGCCGGCCAGACCTTTCGATTGTGCTGTGAAATGGGCAATCAGGTCTCGGTCTTCTATGAAGCGGGCGTGCAATGGGAGAGCTGGAAATCCACGCTGGACGTGATGATGGGGCGGGGGATCAATCGCCAGATCCGCAGGGCCTACGGCTATCTTGCCTCGCGGTACAAGCCCGGCGATCGGATCTACTTCATCGGCTATTCCCGCGGCGCCTATGGTGTGCGCAGCCTTGCCGGCGTCATCGATATGATCGGTCTGTTGCAGGCCGAGCATGCGACCGAGCGCAACATCAAGCAGGCCTACCGGCATTATGAGTGCAACCCGGGCGGGCAGGCCGCGCAAGACTTTCGCCGGAATTTCTGCCACGACGGCGTCGAAGTTGAGATGATCGGCGTCTGGGACACGGTCAAGGCATTGGGACTGCGCCTGCCGTTGCTGTGGCGCATGGCCGAAGAGCGGCATTCATTTCACAGCCACCACCTTGGGCCGTCCACCCGCCACGGGTATCACGCGCTGGCGCTGGATGAAACGCGAGAGGTCTTCACGCCGGTCCTTTGGGCGACAGCACCGGATTTCCGCGGTCACTGCGAACAGGTCTGGTTCCGCGGCACACATGGTGACGTCGGGGGGCAACTCAGCGGGTTCGAGCCCGCGCGACCGCTGGCCAATATTTCGCTGGTGTGGATGCTCGACAAGGCCGAGTTGCATGGTCTGCCGCTGCCTGAAGACTGGCGCAACCGCTTTCCCACTGATCCCCATGCACCGTCGGTCGGGACGTGGCGGGGGTGGGGCAAGATCTTCCTGCTGCGCAAGCATCGCACCGTAGGTCAGGACCCGTCCGAACGCCTGCATGTCTCGGTTTCGCCCGACGAACTGCCCAAATGGGTGCACCTGCCGGCAGGGCCGCATTCGCACCCGGCGCAGTAACGGTCAGTCAAACGTCGCCGGGCTGGGTGACTTGCCGTTCGCTTGAAACGCATCGTGGATGTCTTTTTCCAGATTGCGTGTCAGGGACAGGTCCGGCAACGCATCCGGGGCAAAAAACGCCGCTTCGCTGGTTTCGGGGCCCGGTATCGGGGTGGCGGCATCGAAAGGGCTACACAGGAAGAACAGTTTGTAGAAATCCCGTGGATCTGCCGGGTAGGGATGCCGTGCCTTGTGGCGTACGGCATAGAGTGTCTGCGCCGCGACACGCAGACCGGCTTCCTCCAAGACTTCGCGTTCGATGTTCTCCGACGGAGAGCTGCCGATATCGGCAAAACCGCCAGGCATCGCCCACAACCCGTCGCTGCGTTCCCGTACCAGCAGGATACCGCCGTTGCGAATTACGGCGGCGCGGATGTCGATGCTGGGTGTTGCGTATCCGCCCGAGTGGGCAGGCATCGCCATTTCGATCTGTGACAAAGGCACCCGACCCAGATCGGCCAGCATCGCGCGGGCCATTCCGGCGATCTCGTCATAGCGTTCGCGGTCGAACGGATCGGTGGTGAAATGCTGGCCGGTTTCGGCCAGCGCCAAAAGCCGTTTGGCCCGGGCCAGCCAGGTATCCTCCATCGCTGTCGGATCCTGGGGCATGGGCCTCAACGACGCCGGTCGCGGCGCGAGCTCATGGGTTGGAAGGCGACGCCCACATGCGCCTCGCAATAGGGTTTGCCCGGCTCGGCCGGCAGACCGCAGAACCAGAAATCATCCGTGGCCGGATCGCCCACGGGCCATTTGCAGGTCTTTTCGGTCAGTTCCATCAGGGTCAGCTTCTTGGCCTTCTTCTCGACCTCGTTGACCTTGGCCAGTGCCTCGGGGCTGATCTCATTGGCCGAGGGCTGCGGCGGCAGCGGCTGGCCGGCCGGAATGATCTGGCGGCGCGGCGGCGTGGCCGGCTTTGCCTCGGCGGCCGGCGCGGCTGCTGCAGGGCGAGCCGGTTCGGTCTTGGGGGCGGGTTTGGGCTTGGCCTCGGCCTTGGGTGCGGGGGCCGGTTTTTCCTTGGGCTCGGCCTTGGCCGGTGCGGCGCCGGCGGTCCGGTTCGACAGGCCCAGGCGATGGACCTTGCCGATCACCGCATTGCGGGTGACCCCGCCCAGTTCCTTGGCGATCTGGCTGGCCGACTGGCCTTCGCCCCACATTTTCTTGAGCAGTTCAACGCGCTCGTCTGTCCAGGACATGGGTAGCCTTTCAAAAGCGGGAAAGCGGCCTCGGTCACGGGCCGCCTTCGGAATTCGTCTCAGCGCCCTATTCTAATCACTGCGGGCCGAGTTACAAGCGGTCATCGAATCAGATTGGGGGCAGGAATGCAGAATCTCGCGGATCAGGACATGCGCCGTTTCGGAGCGGTCAACTGGATGGGGTTGTGGACACTGGCCCAGCGCGAAACCCTGCGCTTCCTGGCGGTCTGGACGCAGACCCTGCTGGCGCCTCTGGTCACAGCGGGGCTGTTCCTGCTGATCTTCAGCATTGCCGTCGGCCCGGGGCGACCGGATGTCATGGGCGTGCCCTTCCTGACATTCCTGGCGCCCGGGATCATGATGATGACGGTGATTCAGAACGCCTTTGCCAACACTTCGTCCTCGATGGTGATCTCGAAAGTGCAGGGCAACATCGTCGATACCCTGATGCCGCCGCTGTCCCCGCTCGAGATCTTGCTGGGCTATCTGGCGGGCGGCATAGCACGGGGTGTGCTGATCGCGTTGATGCTGGCCGCTGCGCTGGCGCTTGGCTTGGGGTTGATGCCGCAGCATCCCGCGCTGGCCTTGGTTTTCGTCATTCTTGGGGGTGCGTTCATGGGCGCGCTGGGCCTGCTGGCAGGGGTTTTCGCCAACAAGTTCGATCAGATGGCCGCCATTACCAACTTCATCGTCACCCCTTTGGCGTTTCTGTCTGGCACCTTCTACTCGGTCGACGCGTTGCCGCCGTTGCTGAACAGGATCAGCCACGTGAACCCCGTTTTCTACCTGATCGACGGATTGCGATACGGCATGATCGGCGTGTCGGACAGCAACCCGATGTTGGGGATGGCCGTCTGTTTGCTGTCCACCCTGCTGATCTGCGCCGTCATCTGGCAAATGCTGCGGACCGGTTACCGTTTGAAGGCCTAGGCAGCTTCGGACAACGAACCGGGCTGTAGAGGCACGCGTGGGCGTCCCAGCCGCGGATGCAGTCGCGCGGCCACGGACCAGGCGCCCAGCAGTGCAAACCCACCTGCTGCAAAAACACCAGCCACCGGTGTCGCCAGCAACACCAAGGCGGCAACGCCCGGTGTCAGAATTCCCGAAACGTCGCGATAGCTGGAATAGATTGCGGACATCTCTGTCCGCTCGGACGGCTTCACCGCCATCAGGAATGGCAGACCGGCACAAATGTCCAGCACGATCAACCAGATTGACCCCATGACCAGTGCGACGACCGATGCCACCGGCCAGCCCGAGAGAATTGCAGCCAACAGAAAACATGTGGCGCAGGCGGCAAAGCCCGTTCGTACGGCGCTGCGCAGAGACCGGTTCTGGACCCAGCGCAGAATCAGGGGGGCAGCAAACAGCATGGCGTTCGTGGCTGACAAAAGCGTGCCGCCCAATTGCTCACCCAACCCGTTTTCGATGGCGAAAATCGGAAGGTAGACCACATAGATCCACCAGCCACAGGACCGGATCATGGCAAACAGATACCCGGCCACCAGCCGTGGTTGGGCAAAGAACCGTGGTAGAAAAGACAGCGGATTTTTCGTTGCCCTCCTGGCCTTGGTAATCAGTTTGCCGTTGCCCAGACGCATGGCCCAGAACATGATCAGCATCCCGGTGGCGGCGGTCGCGCTGATGATGAAAGGGGCCGGCGCCCATAATTCCATCAGCATCACGCCTGCCATCGGCCCCGCTGTCCAACCCAGCGCGCTGTAGAACATCCGGCTTGTTTCGCAGCGGCCGAGCTCGATCTTGCTGATGTAGTCCAAAACGTAGGCGTTGAAGCAGATAAAGGTCACCACCGCGGCCACGGTGTTCAGCGCAAGCGCCCCGATCACGGCCTCGGGGCTGCCGTCGATGGCCAGCAGAGCGCCGGTGATGAACATAACGCAGCCCGCTGTGTAGGCCCATCGCCGCGGGACATAACGGATCAGGAACGGTACCATCAGTCCGGCCAATAGCGAAACGAGGCCGACCAGAAAGTAAACGAGCGAGACGGACCCGGCGTCGCCCATGGCCCGGTACATCACCAAGGGGAATACGGAAATCAGGATGCCTCGAACGACGGCCTCGAACCCGGCAAGTATTCCGAACTTGCGAACGGAGGGCGCGGGCGCATGACGGACCCATTCCGGGATTCGGCGTTCGTGCATCGGGCAATCTCTCTAACCAACCGCATTCAGGGTGCGTCATGCGGTGTCGGTTTCATGAGAGTTTGCGACATCGGGGTCGCCTGCGGACAAGGCCGTAGAAAAAAATTTTAGCGGCGTCTGGCTCGGGCCTCGCGCCAGACAAGGATCAGCGCTCCGGTCAGAATGACCCCTGAGCCCAGCAGACTGACCCAATCCGGAACGACCCGGAACACCGCAAAGTCATAAAGCGCGGCGAATATCAGCGTTGCATAGCTGATCGGTGCTACGAACGAGGCATCTGCCCGGGCCATTCCATTGACGAAGCAGGCCTGCGCGCAAGCCATCAGAAAGCCAATGCCGGCCAAAGCCGCCCACTGAGCGGGCGATGGTGGCTGCCAGACGGTTGCGACCGCGATGCTGGCAATCGTCAAGCCCATGGCATTGTTGATGAGCAGGATCTGGATGGGACTCTCTCGACCGGACAGCTTTTTGATGAAGATCAGTTCCATCCCGATCACTGCCGCCGCCGCCAAGGCCAGCAGGGCCGCGGGTTGAAAGCTGTCGGGGGTCGGGCGCAGCAGGATGATCGCCCCCGTCAAAGCCACCGCCGCCGCCAGCCAGCGCCAAGGCCCAACGGTCTCTTTCAGCAGAGGAATGGCCAGAACCATCGCGAAAACAGGGTTCAGAAACGATATCGCCGTGGCATCGGCAATGGGGATATAGGCGACCGACGCGAACATCAGGGTAATGCCAGTCCACCCGAAACTGGTGCGTCCGATATGCAGGCCCCAATGTGGACGCCGTAGTTGGGGACGCAGAACGCCAACCGCTGCCACGATGACCACAAATGCGAACAGGAACCGGCCATGGCTGATCTGCATCGGGTGCAGGGGCGGGCCCAGTGTCTCGGTGCCCAGAGCTTTGGCCAGCAATGTCGTGCCCGCGATGAAAGCGCTGGCGCAGAAGATAAGTAAGGCTGCCAGAGCAGGGTTGTGGGCTTGTGGTGAGAACATGGGCCATCGGTGCGCCAGCGTAAGAGAAATGACAAGCCCGAATTGCAAGGCGCCCGACCCGCGCCAGCAAAAAATCCATGGGCGGTTGCATTTTGCCTTTCCACACTGGGCTGACCCCGCTATACGGGCGCCCATGATCAAACTCGTGCATATCCTGCCGCTCCGACGTCGACGCATCATTGCGTAACCGGCCCGTTTGATCCTGCGCGCGCGAACCAAATCCGCGCATCTCTCACCAAATCTGTTGACGAACCCGGTCTCAGTGTTTCAGTCACTGGGTTCAAGTTTTCCAAAAAGGATGATCCGATGATCCCGTCCGTTCTGCCGACCTACAATCGTGCTCCGCTGACCTTCGTGAAGGGCGAAGGCGCCTGGCTGACCGAGGCGGACGGCCGACGTTTCCTTGATCTGGGCGCGGGGATCGCGGTGAATGCGCTGGGCCATGCACACCCGGCACTGGTCGGCGCCTTGACCGAGCAGGCGCACGCGCTGTGGCACGTGTCGAACCTGTACCATATTCCGCAGCAGCAGGCGCTGGCCGACAAGCTGGTGGATCTGACCTTTGCCGACACGGTGTTCTTCACCAATTCGGGCACCGAGTCCTGCGAATTGGCGGTCAAGATGGCCCGCAAATACTTCTACGATCAGGGGCAACCCGAGCGGGTAGAGATCATCACGTTTGATGGGTCTTTCCATGGGCGTTCTTCAGCGGGCATCGCCGCTGCCGGGTCCGAGAAAATGACCAAGGGGTTCGGCCCGCTGCTGCCGGGGTTCGTGCATGTCGCCTTCGGCGATCTGGACGGTGTGACCAACGCGATCAGCGACAAGACCGCCGCGATCATGATCGAGCCGATCCAGGGCGAGGGCGGCATCCGCCCCGTCCCCGATGTCGAACTCAAGGCCCTGCGCCAGATCTGCGACGACAACGGCTTGCTGCTGATCCTCGACGAGGTGCAGTGCGGCGTCGGCCGGACCGGGAAACTCTTTGCCCATGAATGGGCAGGCATCACGCCCGACATCATGATGGCGGCCAAGGGTATCGGTGGCGGCTTCCCGTTAGGTGCGGTGCTGGCTACCGAAGCGGCCGCCAGCGGCATGACCGCGGGCACCCATGGGTCGACCTATGGCGGCAACCCGCTGGGCTGCGCGGTGGGCTGCGCGGTTCTGGACCACGTGGCAACCCCGGCCTTCCTGGACGGCGTCAACCGAAAGGCGGGTCTGCTACGCCAAAAGCTCGAGGGCCTAGTCGCCGATCACCCCGACGTGTTCGAAGAGGTCCGCGGATCCGGCCTGATGCTGGGCCTGAAATGCAAAGCGCCCAACACCGATGTTGTCGCGGCCGGTTATGACAACGAAGTCATCACCGTGCCCGCGGCCGACAACGTGATCCGCCTGCTGCCGCCGCTGACCCTGACCGAGGATGATATTGCCCAGGCCCAGATACGCCTCGAGAAAGCCGCCCGGCAGGTTCAAGGCCAACTCGCCTCGGCCTGACGCCCCCTATTCCCGAATACGCCGGGGGCGGTGCCCCCCGGCAACCGACAGTGAAAAAGCGAACCGACATGAACCATTTCCTTGATATCCACAAAACCGACGCCGCCGCGCTGCGGTCGATGATCGACCAGGCCGGCGCGATGAAGCAGGCCCGGTTGGGCCGTCCCAAGGCCGCGCCCGACGACGAACAGCCGCTGGCCGGCCGCATGGTGGCGCTGATCTTCGAAAAGCCCTCGACCCGGACCCGCGTGTCATTCGATGTGGGCGTGCGCCAGATGGGCGGTCAGACCATGGTGCTGTCAGGCAAGGACATGCAGCTGGGCCATGGCGAAACCATCGCCGACACCGCCCGCGTGCTGTCGCGCTATGTCGACATGATCATGATCCGCACCTTCGACGAAACCATCCTGACCGAGATGGCCGAATACTCGGACGTGCCCGTGATCAACGGCCTGACCGACCGCACCCATCCCTGCCAGATCATGGCCGACGTGCTGACCTATGAAGAACACCGCGGCCCCATCGCCGGGAAAAAGGTGGTCTGGACGGGGGACGGCAACAATGTCTGCGCCTCGTTCCTGCACGCGGCGGGCCAGTTCGGGTTTGACCTGACCTTCACCGGCCCCTCCCAGTTCGACCCCGAGGAAGAGTTCATGGGTTTCGCCCGCCAGAAGGGCTCGAAGATCGTGATCGAGCGCGATCCGTACAAGGCCGTCGAAGGCGCCGATCTGGTTGTGGCCGACACCTGGGTTTCAATGCACGATTCCCAATCCGCGAAGGAACGTCGGCACAACCTGCTGCGGCCCTATCAGGTCAACGCAGAACTCATGTCCCATGCCAAGCCCGACGCCCTGTTCATGCACTGCCTGCCCGCCCACCGCGAAGAGGAAGCGACCTCGGAGGTGATGGACGGGCCGAACTCGGTGATCTTCGACGAGGCCGAAAACCGCCTGCACGCGCAGAAGGCTGTGATGCGCTGGTGTTTGGGCGTCTGAAGCCCCCTCAGACATTCAATGGGAGCCGCGGGTTCTCTTTCAATCCCGGAGGCTCCCATGCCGCACGTCGTCTTGGAATTTTCAACTGGGCTTGAGCGATCGCATGATTTTCAAGCCATATGCGAAGAACTCTATACGGTCCTCGCCACGCATCAGGAGTTTGACGCACCAACGCTGAAAATTCGCGCGATGCCGATCCCGTATTCCTTCATCGGGACTGAGCCGCAGACCTTCATCCATGCCTCACTGTTGCTGATGCAGGGACGGGATGAACGGACGCGAGCCGAGCTGAACGCGATCATTCTGGATGTTCTGACCGCCGCTGCGCCAACGGTCGGCAGCATCACGGTGCGGGATGTAGAGATGAACCGCGCCACCTATGCCAAGCGCCTGGCGACCTGACGTGCGCCCGTCGCCTAACCTCGCGGTTTAACGTCCCAGACCTGCAGTCTGATCAACGCCCCGAAGCAGGCGAACAATACAAGTCCGCACAATGTGGCCTTGGTGACGGTTTCCATTGCGCCCTCGATCAGCAGGGCATGAACGACGGTGCCCAGGATGGTCACAAGCGCAAGACTGGCATGGGCCAACCGCCAAAGGCGGAACCGCCATCCCAGCCGGCTGCGCAGCGCGGCCAGCGCCGCGGCAACGAACGCTGCCCACATGGCCGCCACGCCCCAGGCCGAGAACGGGGTGGGGGACCGGAACAGAAGGGCATCCACCACGTCCGGGGGGCTGGTGATCCACAACCCGCCCACATGCAGGCCAAGCATGACGATCAGGGTGCACCCGACCCAGCGGTGCGCCATTCGGCTGTTCATCGTGGTCAGCCCCGGCAACATGCGCGCGGCCAGCATCGGCTGCACCAGCAGCAATCCCAACCCAATGATCCCGGCAAAGCCTGCAGCGATATAGATCGGGCTGCGCCAGGCCAGATACGGGCTGAACCCCGCCACCACCACAGGCACCGACATGGCCGCGATCAGCGCCAGCCAGACCGCAAGGACGCCCGGGCGTGGCACCTGGTTCAGACCGGTTGCAGAACGAAATGCGCGGCGAGAGTCTTGTCGCGCGCACTGGACATGATCGGGCGCAGGAAGACGGTCTCGAATTCGCCGCTGTCATAGGCCAGATGTCCGTGCGGCTGACCAAAGGCCGGCACGATCTGTGGCATCTCCAGCCGGAATTCTCCGTTCGCATCTGTCAGGGTGGCACCGTGGCTCTGCGGGTCGCGCTCGTGGCCTTCGGTCGTGTGCGCCCAGATCTGGATGCGCAGACCGGGTAAGGGCGCGCCGTCGCCGGCCCGCCGTACTGTGCCGGTCATCCAGAAGCCGCCGCCGCCGATCCTGTCGACGATCGGCGCGCCCGGGCGATAGTTGTTCGATCCGCCTCGCATCGACGGGGTCGGCGCCAGCCCATTGGCCCGCGCAGGCAGAATCAGGCCGTTGCCGGCCGTGGCAACCAACGCCGTGCCGGCCACCAACATGGTTCTTCGGTTCAGTGAATCTCCGGGCATCGAAACCTCTCCTGTGCTGACCCGGCAGCTGTTCCAACCGCCACACTGGAAGGATAGCACGATCACGGCTCATTCCGAGCGATCCGGGAAAAATCCGGCCAACCAGCGGACGAAAGCGCGTGGAATGGACCGAGGCGGCAATAATCTTTGACGCCTGTGCCATTCGGGTGCGATCCTTTTCCTTGCGTCACCAAGGGGGAAACCGATGACCGATGCCAACCTGCTGACCAAGGATGAAATCGATGCCTTCCGCCGCGATGGCGCGGTGGTGTTGCGCCAGAAATTCAGCGCGGACTGGCTGGAGTTGCTGCGCGCGGGCATCGACGCCGATCTGCAAACCCCGACCGAGAACTTCACCCGCCACACCAAGGACCCGGATGCGCCGGCCTATCTTGAGGATTACTGGGCCTGGAGCAAGATCCCCCAGTTCGAGAACTTCGTCCTCAACTCGCCCTGCGCGCCAATCGCTTCCGAGTTGCTGGGCGCCGCGCCGATCAATCTGGTGATGGACAACTGGTTCCTGCGCGAGGCCGGATCGACCTCGCGCCCGCCATTCCATCAGGACCTGTCCTATTTCGACTTCGAAGGCTCGATGTGCGTGCTGTGGCTGCCGCTTGAACCGGTCGGCAAGGACAACGGGATCGCCTTCGTGCGCGGCTCGCACCTGTGGGACAAGCTGTTCATGCGGGTGCGTTTTGCCGACGGGCACCCCAGCTATGAGCCCACGCAGGTTGCAGGCCGCACCTATCACCCGCCGCCGGACGTGAATGCCGACCCCGGCGCCTATGACCTGCTGCAATGGGATATGGAGTTGGGCGACTGCATCTATTTCGACATGCGCACGCTGCACGGGGGGCTGTCCTCGGTCACACCCACGGAAACCGTGCGCCGGTTCACCCTGCGCATGACCGGGCCGGACGGGGTTATCCGGTATCGCGGCGATTGGGCCAAGGAGGAGCGGGCGCAGTTTGAAGCCGCCGGCTATGCCGAGGGCGACCGGATCGCCGGCCCGTTCTTTCCACAACTCTGGCCCCGCGCACAGGGCTGATCCGGGGTGCAGCCTGTCTGTGCGCAGATGCACTTTGTCCGCTGGTATTTTGCGCTAGATTGGCAAGGGTGAACATCCCGCCGCACCGGATTGGAGGCCGACATGAGCTGGAACCCCACCCACAGCCCCGAATGCGTCAGCGAAGGTTCGGCGCTTGAAACCCTGATCATCCCGCGCGCCCGCGATCTGGGCGGGTTCGAGGTGCGCCGCGCGCTGCCCTCGGTCAAGCGTCAGTTGGTAGGGCCCTTCATCTTCTTCGACCAGATGGGACCGGCCGAGTTCATCACCGATGGCGGCATCGACGTACGCCCGCATCCGCATATCGGGCTGGGCACGGTCACCTACCTGTACCAGGGCGAATTTGAACATCGCGACAGCCTCGGCACACATCAGATGATCTATCCCGGCGAGGTCAACTGGATGGTCGCGGGCCGCGGCGTCACCCATTCCGAACGCACCAGCGCCGAAACCCGCGCCAAGCGGCACAGCCTGTTCGGCATCCAGACCTGGATCGCGTTGCCCGAGGCGCACGAAGACATGGCCCCCGATTTCGAACACCACAAGCAGGGTGCGTTGCCGCATATTCAGGATGCCGGTGTCAGCGCCCGGCTGATCCTCGGCTCGGCCTATGGGGAAACCAGCCCGGTCACGATGCTGTCGGAAACCTTCTATCTGGACGTGCAACTGGACCCCGGCGCCGCCTTCCCGTTGCCCGACGATCACGAGGATCGGGGCGTCTACGTCACTCAGGGCTCGGTCGAGATCGCAGGTGACCGGTTTGAGGAAGGCCGCATGATGGTCTTCCGCCCGGGTGACCGCCTGTCGGTGACCGCCGGGCCGGCGGGTGCGCGGCTGATGCTGCTGGGCGGGGCCACCATGAATGAGGATCGGTATATCTGGTGGAACTTCGTCTCGTCTTCGAAGGACAAGATCGAAACCGCGATCCGCGAATGGAAATCCGCCGATTGGGCCAACGGCGCCTTCCACCTGCCGCCGGGGGACGAAGACGATTTCATTCCGATCACTCCCGAACTGGAACGCACCAAACCCCGGCGCGCGCGCTGAACGTCACGTCAGCGCTCGCCCGGCTTGCCTGCCCGAGGGATCCCGGCGATCCTTGGCGGCAAACGGGAAGGGGGCGGCATGAAACTGGTGATCGCGGGCGCGGGTAGCATCGGATGCTATTGCGGGGGGCTGTTGGCCGATGCCGGGCATGACGTTACGCTGCTGGGCCGGGCGCGGGTGCTGGATCCGATCCGGCAGAACGAGCTGACCGTGACTGACTATTCCGGCATGCGCAAAACGATCCCCGCCGACCGTCTGACCCTGTCCGATGACCCGGCCTGCCTGTCCGACGCCGATCTGGTTCTGGTCACGGTAAAAACCGGCGCCACCGCCGAGATGGCCCGCCTGATCGCCGCGCACACCCCGGCTGCGGCCCCGGTCATTTCGTTGCAGAACGGGATGGAAAACGCCCGCACCCTGCACACCGCGCTGCCCGGGCGGGACGTGCGCGCCGGGATGGTGCCGTTCAACGTTGTGCCTGCCGGTCCGGCCACCTGGCATCGCGCGACATCCGGCGACATCGTGATCCAGTCCGGCCCTGGCGCGCTGGCCCGCCGCCTGTCCTCGTCCGATCTGCCCGTCACCGAAACCGATGGGATCGAGGCGGTGCAATGGGGCAAGCTGGTCATCAACCTCAACAACGCGCTGAACGCGCTGTCGGGCCTGACCCTGCGCGAACAGCTCTTGAACCGCGACTGGCGCCGTCTGATGGCCGACCAGATGGCCGAGGCGCTGGCGGTTCTGGCCGCCTCCGGGCGCCCCGTGGCCTCGACCACGCCGCTGCCGGCCTGGATGACGCCGCATGTCCTGCGCCTGCCCACACCGCTGTTTTCGCGCATCGCGGCGCGGATGCTGACGATCGACCCCGCCGCGCGCACCTCGATGGCCTATGATCTGGATGCCGGTCGTCCGACCGAAATCGACAGCCTGCAGGGCGAGATCATTCGCCTGGGCCGTGAAACCGGCACGCCGACTCCGATCTGCGACCGGGTGGCCGGGCTGATCACGCGGGGCGAGACGGGTCCGCTGACTGCCGATCAGATCCGGGCAGGGCTGAGCGGTGCCGGCGGTTAGATCCGCAACAGCAGCTTTTTCAGCTCTGGTTCATGGACGCGTTCAGACGCCTCTTGCGGCGAGACCCACTCGCGGGTGCGTTCGTGCATTTCTGGAAATTCATCGGCCAGGTCGGTGACCCGCAGCCGATAGACCGTGGTGCAGACCGGATCGATCACGCCACTTTTGCGGACCTTGCCGTAGCAGTAGCTGCCGACCGGCTCTGGATCGACCTCGGCGTTGCGCACGCCGGCCTCTTCCCAGGCCTCCTGCGCGGCGGCTTCGGCCCCGTTCAGCCCGTCAATCGGCCAGCCCTTGGGGATGATCCACCGCCCGGTGTCGCGGCTGGTGACCAGCAGCACTTGCGTATCAGGGCCATCGCCACGGGTACACAGCGCCGCGAACTGCACCAGGCGCGGACGCTGAAACAGGGGTTTCACAACCCCCTCCCATAATTTGTGCAGCCATGTCATTGCGGGTGCCTGCCGTTTTTTTGTTGTTCTGCCTTCCAGACGGCGAGAGATATCAATCTGACAGGCGGTATTCAAGCACCCCTGCGTTTGGCCCGCAGGGTCGGGTCGGCCTGGGTCGGGTCCTCGGGCCAGGGGTGCTTGGGGTATTGCGCGCGCATGTCCTTTCGCACATCGGCATAGGACCCGGCCCAGAACCCCGGCAGGTCGCGGGTGATCTGGATCGGGCGTTGCGCGGGGGACAGAAGGGTGATCTTCATCGGCTCGCCGCCCACAATAGGGTGCTGGGTGACCCCGAACATCTCCTGCAGGCGAACTGCGATTTCGGGCACCGCCTTGCCATAGTCGATTGGAACCTTGCGCCCCAGCGGCGTGACGAAGGCCGGGGGCGCGCGGCGGTCCAGTTCCTGCGTCTGGTCCCAACTCAGCCGCGCCTGAAGAGCGGGCAGCAGGTCGAACCGCTTCCAATCCTCGGCACTGCGCACGCCGGTCAGCATCGACAGCAGCCAGTCCTCAAGCGTGTCCATCAGCCCGTTTTCCGAAAAGTCCGGCAGGTCGACGCCCGCCGCCCGCACCAGCTCGACCCGCGCGGCCAATCGCGCGGCCTTGCCCTCGAGCCGCAGGCCCAGATCGCGCACGCCGTCCAGCATCGCGCGGGCCACGGACTCGTCGGGCACGTCCTTCCAGATGCGGTCATCCAGCACCAGCGCCCCGAACCGTTCCTGCCGCCGGGCCACCACCCGGCGGTCCCGTTTCGACCAAGCGCAGCTCTCGACCCATTCGATCTGGTCGGCGAACAACGCGCGGATCTCGGCCTCGGTGATCTGCGCGGCCATGCGCAGCCGGGCCTCGCGCGGGTTGCCGTCCGTGTCGATGGCCACCAGATACGGGGCCGCGGCCAGCGGATCGCCGGGGTCCATCACCACACCCTTGCCGCCCGACAGCACATAGCGTGGCGCGTCGCCCTTGCGCCGCTGGCCGACCCGGTCGGGATAGGCCAGTGCGGCCATCGCCGCCGGGCTCAGCGGGTCGCCTTCGGTCTTGATCTGGCCGCGTAGCCGTTTCGCCTCGGACCGGATCCGGTCCAGAACGCCGGGATTGGCGGGCCAGACCCGGTTTCGCTGATAGGCGCGCGGATCGCGCAGCGCCTCGAGCCGCAGCGACAGGTCCACCGGTGCGCCCTTCAACGGGTCGCGCTCGGCCATCAGCGCGGCAAGCGGGGCGGCCTGCGCGCCTGCCGTGACCAGCATGTGCCCCAGCCGCGGATGCAGCGGCAGACCAGCCAGTGCGCGGCCATGGTCGGTGATCCGGCCCTTGCTGTCCAGCGCGCTCAGCATCCGCAGCAGCGCGCGTGCCTCGGCCAGCGCCCCCTCGGGCGGTGGTGTCAGAAAGGCCAGATCCTGCGGCTCGGCCCCCCACAGGGCCAGTTCCAGCGCAAGACCGGTCAGGTCGGCGGCTTCGATTTCGGCGGGCGGAAAGGCGGGCAGGGCGCCTTCCTCACCCTTCGACCACAGGCGATAGCACAGCCCTTCGGCCACGCGGCCCGCGCGGCCCGCGCGTTGGGTCGCCTCGGCGCGGGTGACGCGCTCGGTCACCAGCCGCGACATGCCCGAGCCCGGATCGAACCGCGCGCGGCGGGCCTGGCCCATGTCTACCACCACCCGGATGTCCGGAATGGTCAGCGAGGTCTCGGCGATCGAGGTGGCCAGCACCACCTTGCGCCCGGTCTCGGCCGGCGCAAGGGCGGCGCGCTGGGCGGCAAAGGGCAGGGCGCCGAACAATGGCCGGATCGCGCAATCGCCGGGCAGCCGCCCGGCCAGCGCGGCCTCGGTCCGGCGGATCTCGCCCTCGCCAGGCAGGAACACCAAAATACCGCCGCCGGTGGCGCGGGTCTCGCGCTCGGCCTGCACCACCAGATCGACCAACGCGTCCAGCCGCCGCGCCTGCGGGCCCAGAGGGCGGTCCAGCCAGCGGGTCTGAACCGGAAAACTGCGCCCCTCGGATGTCACCAGCGGTGCGTCCATCAACCGGGCCACCGGATCGGCATCCAGCGTGGCTGACATTGCCAGCAGGATCAGATCGTCGCGCAGCGCACCGGCGACCTCTAGGCACAGGGCCAGCCCCAGATCGGCGTTCAAAGAGCGTTCGTGGAATTCGTCGAAGATCACCGCCCCAACGCCGGGCAGGTCGGGTTCGGATTGCAGCATCCGGGTCAGGATGCCTTCGGTCACCACCTCGATCCGGGTGGCTTTCGACACTTTCGCCTCGCCCCGCACGCGATAGCCGACGGTCTGGCCCGCGCGTTCGCCCAGTGTCTCGGCCATGCGTTCGGCGGCGGCGCGGGCGGCCAGCCGCCGCGGCTCCAGCATCACGATGCGTCCGTCGCACAAGCCGGCGTCGCGCATCGCGAGCGGCACGCGCGTGGTCTTGCCGGCGCCGGGCGGAGCCTGCAGCACGGCACGGCCACGCGTGCGCAGCGCTGCGATCAGGTCGGGCAGGGCATCGTCGATCGGTAGGCGGGTCATGCCGCCTTATCGCCAAAGCCTCGGCCAAGGTCCAGAACGCCTGCGTCAAATCCCGCGCGCGGCGGTACTGGACAAACCCGGCACATCCCCGTCATCTAAGGCAGATTTCGACGAAGGACCCCGCCCATGACCACAGCCGAGCTTGCCGACAGGATCCTCAAGGGCGACCGCCGGGCGCTGGCCCGCGCGATCACCCTTGTCGAAAGCACCCGCGCCGATCACCGCGCCCAGACAGCGCAGCTGCTCGAGGCGCTGTCGGGCGCCGGGCAGCAGGCGCTGCGCATCGGCCTGTCGGGAACGCCGGGGGTGGGCAAGTCCACCTTCATCGAAAGTTTCGGCATGATGCTGATCGGGCAGGGACTGCGGGTCGCGGTTCTGGCGGTCGATCCCAGCTCGGCCCGGTCGGGCGGCTCGATCCTGGGCGACAAGACCCGGATGGAACGCCTCAGCCGCGAGCCGAACGCCTTCATCCGCCCGTCGCCCAGCCAGAGCCATCTGGGCGGCGTCGCCCGCCGCACGCGCGAGGCAATCGCCCTGTGCGAGGCGGCCGGGTTCGACGTGGTGCTGATTGAAACGGTGGGCGTGGGTCAGTCGGAAACTGTGGTGTCGGAAATGTCCGACCTGTTCCTGCTGCTGCTGGCCCCGGCTGGCGGGGATGAATTGCAGGGCGTCAAGCGCGGCATCATGGAGATGGCCGACATGATCCTTGTGAACAAGGCCGACGGCGACCTGAAAGCCACCGCCACCCGAACCTGCGCCGACTATGCCGGGGCGCTGCGCCTACTGCGCAAACGCCCGCAGGACCCCGAGGGCTTTCCCAAGGCGATGACCGTTTCAGCGGTCGAGGAACAGGGCTTGGACCAGGCCTGGGCCGAAATGCAGGCCTTGGCCGATTGGCGCAAACAGAATGGCCATTGGGACGCCAACCGCGCCGAACAGGCCCGCTACTGGTTCGACCAGGAGGTGCGCCATGCGCTGCTCGCCAAGCTGGAGACCCCGCAGGCCCGATCCGAGATGGACCGGCTGGGCGCCGAGGTCGGGTCGGGGCGGCTCAGCCCCTCGGTGGCGGCCGAGCGGATGCTGAGGACTCTTGCATCCGGGTAACACCAATGCCCGCGCGGACAGGAAAACTTGGCGCAACGCCCAAGAGTTCTGTAGCCTGAGTGCAGGTGAAATCCTTGGTCTTGGCGCCCAGCACATAGAAAAACCAGAGCGCAGCTGACTTGCCGTGACCAAGCGGAGAGACAGGACCCGCCTCTTATGCCCGATATCTTTGGGACAAACGGCGACGACGATATCGATGTCACCAATGACAACGGTACGCTGAATGGCACCCCTCAGGGTACGCCGATTGATGATATCCGCGCGCGCGGAGGCAACGACATCATCACTGTCACCAACAGTACCATCTCTGGCAGTGTCCGTGGAAATGCCGGGATCGATACGATCACGGTGATCGGCAGCACGATCGGCGGTCAGGTAAGAGCCGGATCAGACGACGACACGGTCACGCTGCAAGGCTCGGTCATTGGTAATATCCGTCTGGGCGGCGGAAATGATGTTCTGAACTTCCGCAGCACCAGCGTGTCCGGCGACGTGCGCGGTGGCAGTGGTACCGACACGCTGAACCTGCCTGCTGGAACCGTGGTTAATGACAGCTCGTTCGGGACATTTACCGTGTCTGCCGGCACCAGCTATTCGTTGACCAGCGGCAGTTTCACCCTGCCGTCGGGTATTACAGTCACCTATTCCGCATTTGAAAACGGATCCGGCGTTCCCTGCTTTACCGCTGGCACGAGCATTCTGACTGACCGCGGCCCGGTACAGGTGCAAGACCTGCGCACCGGTGACCTGATCTGTACGGCCGAGAGCGGCAACCAATCCATCCGCTGGATCGGTCGGCGCAGGTTTGATGCGGTTGATCTGAGGGCCAATCCGAAACTGCGCCCAGTTCGTATTTGCGCCGGGGCTTTGGGTGCAGGGCTGCCCACGCGGGACCTGTTGGTTTCCCGCCAGCACCGCATGATGGTCGGTTCTCGCATCGCGCAACGCATGTTCGGCCAGTCTCAAGTTCTGATTCCCGCGATCAAGCTGACGGCGCTGCCGGGGATATTCGTAGATTGCACGGTCGACAGCATCGAGTATTTCCATCTGCTGCTCGATCGGCACGAGATTCTGTTTGCCGAATCCGCGCCGACCGAAAGCCTGTATACTGGCCCTGAGGCGCTGAAATCTCTGGGACCCGCGGCAAGGACTGAAATCCTTGCGATTTTTCCGGAACTGGCTGATGAGAACCACGAATCCGAACCCGCTAGGTTGATCCCGATAAACCATCAGCAGGCCCGTCTGATTGCTCGTCACCTCAAAAATCACAGGCCTTTGCTTGTTGATGCCTGAGCCGTTTCAGGGCCATTTATTGGCAAGGAAAGATTTCGCAGCTGCTGTCTTGACCCTTCCGGCGATTCCCACTAAACGCATCCAACCAGTTTTCGGGCGCGACTTCGGGTTGTGCCCCTTGTGATTTGGCTGCGGATTGATGCCCGGCCTCCAGAAACAAAGGAAGAAACCATGTCGCGCCGTTGCGAACTGACCGGAAAAGGCCCGATGACTGGCAACAATGTCAGCCACGCCAAAAACAGAACTCGTCGTCGTTTTCTGCCCAACCTGAACGACGTGACCCTGCAGTCGGAAACCCTGGGTCGTGGCGTCAAGCTGCGCATCTCGGCCGCCGCGCTGCGCTCGGTCGATCACCGTGGTGGTCTGGACGCGTTCCTGGCAAAAGCCAAGGACGAAGAGCTGTCCGCCAACGCGCTGAAAGTGAAAAAGGAAATCGCCAAGGCGCAAGCCTCGGCCTGATTTTCCCAAAGACTGTTTCGTGGCCCCTGTACCCATTGGTGCAGGGGCTTTTCGTTTGTCGGTGGGCCTCAACCTGTCTCAAGCCTGTATTTCAGGAACTGCGCGCCGGAATAGGTCACCGGACCGACATAATGCGCGCCGATACGCCGTAGCGCGGAGAGATTGCGGCGGGACGGTGGAAGCAGAAAAGTGACATATGGAATGCGTTCATCGGCTCGGGCGAATGCGATGGCCTTGCGGGTGATGCGCGTGCCCAGACCGAAGGCATCCGCCGTCAGGACCAGAGCGAAATCCCATTCACTGCCTTCACGCTGGAAGCCGCCCCAGCCGACATAGCAACCGCCGGACGTGATCGCCCAGTGCCCAAGCCCGTCGCGTTCCCAGCAGGCCTCTTTTGCGTCTATGAAAGCCCGCGCCATCGCGATGTCCCAGGGCCCCGTCAGCAAAGGCAGATGCCGAGCGACGCGGGGATCAGACATGTGCCGTGCGATTTCAGCCGGCTCAATCTGCGGCAGCCTGAGGAACTGAATTTCTGTGTGCGCTTTGAGTGGCATGACCACGATCTACGCCTGAATTTCCGCCCAAACCAGACCGTCCGGATCACTTTGCCGTTGGGCGCGTGCCGCACGCGGCGTCGGTGCGGAAGGCAGAAGGGCGCGACTACGTGACATTGTTCACATACAGGGTTTTTAATCTGTTTTATGTATGCGGTTATTCTACGGCGGAGTGTGGTAATGTCTGCGAATACTTCAATTATTATTTCCTTCCTTTCGACTCTTCTGGTTGGCTCATTTTCCAGCTGTGCGCGGATGCAGCGGCGGGTGAACCGGCTGCATACCGGTCTCAACACCGGTCCGGATGATCGCGGAATTCTTTGAAGGTCTCGATCAAGACAAATTCAGGGGCCGGCCAGTCAGGCCGGCCCTTTTTCTTGGTTCGCGCCAAACTGTCTCAGCGTTCACGAAGGCACTTGAAGTCCGTTTCCGATCGGGCCTAAACCTCTGCCAAGATGACCCGATCCTATCGCCTCGTGTTGCCGTTGCTACTGTCGCTGATGCTGGTTCTGACAGGCCAGGGTTTTGCGGCGTCACGGGGATTGAATGCGGCGGTCGGTCAAATGGTGCTTTGCACCGGGAACGGTCCTGTGGTTGTCTATAAGGACGAGCACGGCCAGCCCACCAAACCACCTCATTTCTGTCCCGACTATGCGCTCAACTTGCTGGGTGCGGTTCTGGATGCCCCTCCGCCGGCACCGAAAGGGCCCGAGCGGGCAAAGTCTGACATACCGTTGCGTTCCGACAGCCTCGTTGCGGCTCCGATCCCGCAGCGACCGGCGCGCGCGCCGCCGGCCCCTGTCTGAGACCCTTCGCAACACAATCAGACAGTCAAAAAGGAGAGGCGAGATGCCCTTCAAATCAATTCTGCCCGCTATTTTCGTCGCTGCAATCATGTCCACCGCCGCCCATGCGGAAAGTGTGATCTCGGTTGAGGATGCCTACGCCCGATCCTCGGGGGCCAATGCCAAGGCTGGTGCGGCCTTCATGATGATCCGCAATTCAGGCGACACCGATGATCAACTCGTCGCTGTCAAATCCGATATCGCTGCACGGGTCGAGTTGCATACGCACAAGATTGACGACAACGGCGTGGCCAAGATGATGGAAGTCGAGGAGGGTTTTGCGATCCCCGCCGGCGAGGCGCATATGCTGCAGCGGGGCGGGGACCATGTGATGTTCATGGGGCTCAAGCAGCCGTTTGAGCAGGGCGCAACCATACCCGTCACTTTGGTTTTTGAGCGGGCCGGTGAGGTCGTTGTCGAGATTCCCGTGGACCTGGAACGGAAAGACGGCCACGGGCAAATGAAGCACTCGAACTAACAGAACGCCTGTCTTCGGGCCGCGATGCGGCCGTCATCCATGCGTCAGGCCGGGTCAAGCCCCGGCCTGTTCGCGTTTCAACTGCCGATCAGCGTTGTTCTTCACTTGTTGACCACGCGCATCGAAACCCGTTCTCCGGCCCGTTTGAAACGTGCGGCCATGAACAGCATGACGCCGGCAAAGGCCAAGGCGGAGAATGCGATTGCCCAGCCCAGTGCGACAACGCCGCTTCCGGGCCAGAAGATCAGCACCAGCCCGATGATAAGAGCCACGATGCCCGAGTTCCGGACGGTCGCACGTTCTGGGTCCAGCTGATGCATCTGGCCCAACGAAATCAGCGAGCCGATCCCGATGATCAACGCCCAGGCGCCCAGCAGAAAGAACGTCAGACGTGCTGTGCCTTCCGGCCAGATCAAAAAGACCAGCCCAATCAAGACCGCCCCGATACCCGCGCCTCCGATCAGTCCCCGCCGCCCAAAGCCAAGCAGGGTCAGGCCGCCATCGAGGATCAGCAGCACCCCTACCAGCCGCAGCAAAAGAGCGATGCTGCCCGTTGGCCAGAACAACGCGGCGACGCCAACGGCCCCCGCAAGCAATCCGCGCAGCAGGAACGTCCACCACAGATCCGCAAGGGTGTCGCCCAGCGCTTCGCGGCTGTCGATGCCTTCGTCGTCAACGATTTCACCACGGGGGGCTTCAGGCTCGGTCATCTGTTTCTCCTGGTTCAGGTTCTTTCAGCTTAGCCCAGCAGAATGATCCGTGTCACCTGCGGCCCAGCAAGTCATCGACCCAGCGTGGCACGATCTGGGTGGCGGGGCCAAGCAGCGTCTGATCGAAGCTGGATGCACCAACCGAAGGCTCGAGGTTCAATTCGACCGTCTGTGCGCCCGCAGCTATGGCTTCGTGCACGAAGGCCGCAGCCGGGTAGACTTGGCCAGAGGTTCCGATGGCGGCGAATATCCCGGCCTGTGCCAGATGGTCGTAAATCTGATCCATGTGGTAAGGCATTTCGCCGAACCACACGATGTCGGGTCGGGCGGTTGCCGCGCGGCAGGCGGGGCACGGTTCGCCCACGGACATTTCCGCTGGCGCAGTCCAGCGATGCCCGCAAGAGGCGCACAGCGCGCCGGACAGGATGCCGTGCATGTGGATAACCCTGGTCGCACCTCCGGCTTCGTGCAGGCTGTCCACGTTCTGCGTTACGATCACCACTTCTCCCGGCCAGTCGTGCTGAAGCCGGGCCAGTGCTGTGTGGGCTGCATTTGGGTCGGCGCCACCCGCCTGCACCCGGCGCGCGTTGTAGAAGCCATGGACAAGGGCAGGGTTTCGGGCAAAACCTTCGGGTGTCGCCACGTCTTCGATCCGGTGCTGGGCCCACAATCCGCCTTCATCGCGAAAGGTGCCCAATCCGCTTTCCGCCGAAATCCCGGCTCCGGTCAAAATCACGATCTTTTCCATTCGCCCTCCACACGTTAAACCCGAGCCATGTCACAGCGTATCCTGTTTGTCTGCCTCGGCAACATCTGCCGTTCCCCTGCTGCCGAAGGTGTTTTCCGTGTCAGGGCGCCTCATCATGCCTGTGACAGTGCCGGAACGTCCGACTGGCATGTCGGGGATCCACCCTATGCGCCGATGCAACACGCGGCTCGCAACCGAGGGCTGGAGCTGAGCGATCTGCGCGCGCGCCAGTTTGCGGTGTCTGATTTCGACAGGTTTGACCTAATCATCGGTATGGACAGCGAAAACATCGCCAAGATCGAGGCTTTGCGCCCGGCCGACAATCCTACACCCGTACGCTTGTTGACCGATTTTGCGCCCCACACCGGCGCCGATCATGTGCCCGACCCCTACTATACCCGTGATTTCGACGGGGCGCTGGACCTCATCGAAGCCGCCGTGGATGGGTTGGTGGCATATCTGGACGGCTAGCCGCCGATCACCTTCAACTGACCTGATAACCAGGGCAGGCGGGAAAGGGCTGGTTCGATCATCTGGCTTTGCATCAAACGGCGCGTCATGCCCGCGACTTCGCGCGGAACCTGATCTGACCAGTCAGACCGAGTGAACAGGGAAATAGTGCGCGAGAACTCTCCGAACGGAGCCGGGTAGACATCCATGCCTTCGTGGAAGCGGGCTGCCCGCATGTATCCCAACGGCGTGGTGATCGCCCAGCCAAGGCCGCGTGCCACCATCGCCATCAGTGCCAAGTGCGACCCGATCTCGAACCGCTCTTCGAACTGCAGCTGTTGCCGCGCCAGGTGGCTTTCGATTTGCCGGCTGATCAACTGTTCCCGCGCATAGCGCAGAAAGGGCAGGGTCTGCAAAGCAGCCTCTACGCCCCCATTGGGCACACCGCCCTTCGGCGCGACCAGAATGAAAGGATCCTGCACCAAAGGGTACTCCACCACGCCTTCAAGCACCTCGCCGCTATGGGCCGAAACCGCCAGATGCAGGCGTTGCGAAGCCAGCGCCTCAAAGATTTCGAGGCTGGGGAGAGTTATGAGTTTGAACTTGGAACGGGTCAGGCTGTCGGCCAGCAACGTGGCAAGACGCGGGGTCAGGTCATTGTCGAAATCGTCGATCAGGCCGATCGAAAGCGTGCTCAGATGACCCAGGTCCATGACCGACAGCTCGCTTTGGGCCATCTGCAACTCGGCCAGTACGGATTCGGCCCGCGCCAGAAAGCTGCGCCCGGCTTGGGTCAGGCGCATGGGTCTGCGCCCGTGATCCACCAGGTCCGTGCCCAGAGCATTCTCGAGATTGCGCAACTGCTGGCTGACCGATGGCTGGCTGAGTCCGGTAATATCGGCAGCCTGTGCCACCGAACCGGTCCGCGCCAAGGCCTCGAACACTTCGAGACCGCGCAGGGTCAACCCTTTCGTCACCATATGATTTCCCTTTCACTGCGCCATTACTGAGGCGCAGGGCGGGTCAGGTCAAGGATCGCGGTCAGCGTCAGCTGCAGATCGCCTGCGCCATGCGGCCAAAGTTCTGATACCGCTCCCACAGCGCGTCATCGCGAGCGGATTTCGACATCTTCAGCTCCTGGGCCTGATGCGGGTCGGTGAACCACTTGGCCACGGTTTTCTGGTCTTTGTTGGTCAAAGCCTGATCTGCCACCCGCTGGATGCACTTGCACCTGTCGCGTGTCGCCGCCGAGCGGTCGGACGCCAAACATGCACGTTTGATCTGTGCCGCTTCGGTCATGGCCGGGGCCAAAGTGATAAGCGATGTGGCGCATAGCGCGATAATGAGGAACTGTTTCATGCTCATGCCTCGTTTTGCCTGCCCGGAGGAGTCTTGTGTCCCTCTCGGCTTGCGGCGCAGTATCGTCCAAGTTTTCCTGCCGTTCAACAATTTGCTTTCAGAAACTCCGTACCTGAGTCGAAAGTGCCGCGGTTGGCACTATGGTCGGCCGTGGCATGCCCTTCGAACCCCGTTTTGGACGGTGCAACACGGCCGAGTTCTGTCTACGTACGGTCGCCTGAATGCAGCTGAGGGCTTGGAACGAAGCCAACCGCAGCGTCGTGGCCTCATAGCGCTGAAATATGGGGCGTCCGACGTGCTGTCTCACCTTGACCAGCGTCCGATTTCGAACCATATCCCGACGCTATGACAGACCTCGCTCATATCCGCAATTTCTCCATCGTCGCGCATATCGACCATGGCAAATCCACCCTTGCCGACCGGCTCATCCAGGAGACCGGGACTGTGCAGGATCGCGACATGAAGGAACAGCTGCTCGACAGCATGGATATCGAGCGCGAACGCGGCATCACCATCAAGGCCAACACGGTCCGCATCGACTATACCGCCGACAATGGCGAAAAGTATGTGCTGAACCTGATCGACACCCCCGGCCACGTGGACTTTGCCTATGAAGTCTCGCGGTCCATGCGCGCGGTCGAAGGCTCGCTGCTGGTGGTCGACTCGACGCAAGGGGTCGAGGCGCAGACCCTGGCCAACGTCTATCAGGCCATCGACGCCGACCACGAGATCGTGCCGGTGCTGAACAAGATCGACCTGCCGGCCTCCGACTGCGACCGCGTGGCCGAACAGATCGAGGACGTGATCGGTATCGACGCCACCGACGCCATCCGCGTCTCGGCCAAGACGGGAGAGGGGATACACGAAACGCTCGAGGCGATCGTGCACAAGCTGCCCGCGCCCAAGGGCGAGCGCGACGCGCCGCTCAAGGCGATGCTGGTGGACAGCTGGTACGACGCCTATCTGGGTGTGATCGTTCTGGTCCGCATCATGGACGGCGTTCTGAAAAAGGGCATGCGGGTCAAGTTCATGTCGAACGGCACCCTGCACCATGTCGACCGCGTGGGCGTGTTCCGCCCCGAGATGCAGATGGTCGACCAGCTGGGTCCGGGTGAGATCGGCTTCCTCACCGCCTCGATCAAGCAGGTCCGCGACACCCGTGTGGGCGACACCATCACCAATGACCGCAACGGTGCCGAAACCGCTCTGCCGGGCTTCAAACCCGCGCAGCCGGTGGTTTTCTGCGGCCTGTTCCCCGTGGACAGCGCCGAATTCGAAGACCTGCGCGACGCGATCGAGAAACTGGCCCTGAACGACGCCAGCTTCTCGTTCGAGATGGAAACCTCGGCCGCGCTGGGCTTTGGCTTCCGCTGCGGCTTCCTCGGCCTGCTGCACCTCGAGGTCATCCGCGACCGCATCGAACGCGAATACGATATCGAGCTCATCACCACCGCGCCGTCGGTGATCTATCACGTCTACATGAAAGACGGCGAGATGATCGAGCTGCACAACCCCGCCGACATGCCCGACATGTCCAAGGTCGACCACTTGGAAGAACCGCGCATCAAGGCCACCATCCTTGTGCCCGACGAATACCTGGGCGACGTGTTGAAACTCTGCCAAGACCGCCGCGGCATTCAGATGGACCTGACCTATGCGGGCAGCCGCGCGATGGTCGTCTATGACCTGCCGCTGAACGAGGTCGTCTTCGACTTTTACGACCGCCTGAAATCGGTGACGAAAGGCTATGCCAGCTTCGACTACCAGATGACCGGCTACCGCGAGGACAGCCTGGTCAAGATGTCGATCCTGGTGAATGACGAGCCGGTGGACGCGCTGTCGGTCATGGTCCACCGCGACCGCGCCGAGACCCGCGGCCGCGCCATGTGCGAAAAGCTGAAAGAGCTGATCCCGCGCCACATGTTCAAGATCCCGATCCAGGCGGCCATCGGCGGCAAGGTCATCGCCCGCGAGACCCTATCCGCGCTGCGCAAGGACGTGACCGCGAAATGTTACGGTGGGGATGCCACGCGTAAGCGGAAACTGCTGGAAAAGCAGAAGGCCGGCAAGAAAAAGATGCGCCAGTTCGGCAAGGTCGACATCCCGCAAGAGGCGTTTATTTCGGCGTTGAAGATGGACAGTTAGTCCGCGCTTGCCGCCGCTTTGGTCGCTTCTTCCTTCCATCTACGTTGCGTTTCTTTCGAGCCGACGACTTCGACAAATTCGGCTGGATTTCGATTTGCAAAACGCTGGATGGCGGCGCGCCCAGCTTCAAAGTAAACGGGTCTTTCCGAAAGATGTTCAAAACCAGTGTTTTTTTCATCCCCGCGGGGGTTGTCCCAAAAGCCTAGATGTGTCGCCGCCTTTCTTAGATGTTGTTCAGTCCAAGGAAACCAATCACCAAAGATTTTTGCTATCGGGTCCTTGAGGACCCGCGCCGCCCTTTTGGGTAGCAAGGGTTTTCGCGGGTCTTTCTCTGAGGGAACGGTAAGTTTTACTTGTCCTCTAATCTGAAAGGCTGGCGCGCCGTTGTCTTCCACTAGTTTGGCGCGATCAATGATATTCAAGCTCTTTGCTGCTGCTTCCGGGACCCAGAGAGTAACGTTTTCATCCGCTCTTCCATATTTTCGGAAGTCGGCAACTGCTACATTCTCGTAGCCAATTTCCTCGGCGCGGTTGAGCAATGACAGGATTGAGTTTCTAGTTTTTGTATCCCGCCAATCGAGTATGCTGCCGAATTCTTCTCCTGAAATTGGCTTGGTTTGGCCAGACCGCCGAGCGTATACGACGCCTTGAGAGAGAACGGTAGTATTTTTCTTCTCTTTTGTCTGAATGTCTTTAATTGCGATTATCGGTCGATTGGCATGGGTCTCTACTAGCATCTCTATGACGCGAAGGTCGTCGATTTCGTGTTCAACAACTTGAATCTCTGGGGCGGGATAGAGGCTAGAAAGAATTAGATCCTGAATTGTAGCTTCGTCCGGAAACTCTCTAACACCGGTCACATAGCGAGGGCGATCACTAACACCGAACACAATCCTGCCGCCCTTCCCATTTGCGAATCCGGCAATGGTTTTTAGACACTTTCTTATGGCGTTTGCGTCGCCGTTTTCCTTGAACTCTAGGTCTGTGCGCTCGCGAGAATTTACCTTCCAACGGCCATCGGGTTCCTGATGGCAACCTAACAATTCGGTGAGAGTCATTTGAGGTTTTTTGTTTTTGGTTGGAGTTATGCGAACAGTATTAGCATTCAGGTCGCTGCGATCAACTATCGCTTGTACTTGAAGGCCTTACTACAAAACTAATCTGAACCTTTGCAATTGCGCATTGCTCAAAGTTACTCCCCGCCCGGCGGCACCGCCGGGCCGCGCCGACCCGCCCCCATGGGGCGGCGCGTTTGCGCCTCCCCTCGGGCCGGCGCTGCCCTCATCTCTGCCAATCAACCGCCACACCCGCGCTTGCCGCCGGGGGGGGGCGATTTCACCCGACCGAGGTCCGCTGAGCCGGGAGGCGTTTCGTGATATCCTGCCGCCCTCATTATGGGAGGATACACCGATGAAGCATCTGACGATCGCTTCCGCACTCTGGCTGTTCGCCATGCCCGCTTTCGCCTTCCAATGCCCCACCGACATCGCCGCCATCGGCGCGGCTCTGGCGGCAGGCACCGACCTCAGCGACGAAGGCCAGCAACTGCACGACGCCGGGGATCACCAGGCCTCGGTCGATACGCTGGCCAAGGCCAAGGACATGCTCGGCCTGAACTGATCCTGCCACCCGTCGACAACTCTGGGAGGGGCCTCTCTACAACGTGACCCACTTCACAGCCCCTCCGACCCGCACCTGCTAAGGTTGACCTAACGGAAACCAGCGGCGGAGGCCTTTATGTCCATGATCCCCATCATCGCGCTTGGATCGGCGGGTCTCTATTCGGTGGCCATGATCTCGATGAAGTTCTGGTGGAAACTCCCCGGCTTCGGGCTGGGGCTGCTGATCGTCGCCACCTTGCTGGCTGCCGCCACCCTGGAACTCGCCGCGCTGCGCGACGAACGGCTGGGCATCATCTATACCGGCATTCTGGGGGCCGAGGTCGTGCTGATCGCCATCGCCTCGTTCTTCCTGTTCGGCGAGTCCTTTTCCTACCGCGAGGGGCTGGGCATCGCCCTTGTCATCGCGGGCACCGCGCTGGCCTGGGCCTGAGCCCGTCGGTGAGCGCCGCATGAACCCTTCATGAAGTTTCCCTTAGGTAAGTTGTAACGGCCGCGCGCCCTTCCAATCTGTTCAGCAGGCCAGCAAGGCCGGCCGATCACAGGGAGAGAGCCCATGACCAGATACATGACCGCCAGCGCCGCCGCCGTGGCCGCGACATTGACCATGGGCTCTGCCGCCCTCGCCGATGCCATGCCCGACCTGCGCGGCACGTGGACGGCCAGCCAGACCACGGTGTCGCCGTCGAACGCCAACACCGCCACCGCGCCGCGGTTCAACACCTCGGAATGGGTGCTCGAGATCCAGGCGCAGCACGAAAACGTCTTCTGGGGGCCCAGCATGTGGCGGCGCAATGCCATGGATGACTGGACGATGCACGAGGCCACCGGCTCGATCAGCCAGGATGGTTCGGGCAAGATCGGCATTGTCGAAACCGCTGCTGATCCGACCTCCGGCGTCAATGCGCTGATCGATGCGCGGTACGAGGACGGCAAGATCTATGCGGATTTCCGTAGCCTGCGGACTGGAACCACCTACAGCACGGTTCTGGAACGACAGGTGAACTGAAGCGTCTCCGGCCCAGGCGGTTGTAGGGGGTAGTTGCCGTTGCCCGATTTTGCGGGAGACGGAGAGTAGTAGGTTGCCTCGTCCGGGTCGGAACGCTTCTCAATTCGTGGGCTGCACGTTCGTTCACCGTTGCGTGTGGCGACTCATCGATGTCGATTCGAGCGATATGCCCGTATCTGTCACGTCAGGTCCGCCATGAGGGCCGGGATTTTCTCTTCGCACCCGCAGAAATCGCCCAATTGAACGAAGAGAAATCGGCCTTCGGCTTTTCCCAGCGCAACCCAGCCGGATTTCATCATTTCCCGACTTATCCACATCGTCTTCCAGTCGGATATCAACATTTTATCCCCGGCTAATTTTCATGCTGCAGTGCTATTTTCTTGCCGGACGGGAGGGCGAGTGCCAAGGTTCAGACATCGCCAAGGCTCATGACGATCCAAGGCGGGACGCAAAGGTCAGGGGGTCCTGGCACCGCAGGCAGATCTTAGGATTTTCGTCGGGTTGCAAGGGCTTACCGGTAGGTGACCAGTCAGGAGGGGCGCAAGCCCGGCTTGAGCGGTCAGCTTCTCAGAAGGCCAGAGCGGGCGGCAGAGCGCCATCAGGTGCTTTGCGGCAGCGAGGTCCCCTCGGGGGCTGAAGCAACTGGATCGGGGCGTCCCTCGGGCGTGTCGACCCGGCAAGGCGTCAGGGGTGTCCGCAAGGGCACATGCAAAGACCGCGTCTGCGCACCTGGCGCCTTTTCCTTTTGCCGATTTCGGTTTCGTACAGGCTTCCACTCACCGCCCGTCAGAACGGGAACGGGGTTCTTGCGCAATTGCACGAGAACCCCGCAGTCGTGTCAGTAATGCATTACCGCGTCTATGCACCTGTGGCAGGGACAATAATCCGGTCGCCCGGAACTTTCAACCATATGTTGGTAGTGCTGCGCCGCTGTCCGCTAGATGCTGACGGGTGTCAGAGGCTTTCCTGAACGTCCGTCGCCGCGCCCTGGATGGCGTCGCCGGCTTTTTCGATGTCTTTGCCCGCGCCTTTTGCGGTTTCACAGGCCGTCAGGGCCAAAAGGCTCAGCCCGATCAGAATAGTGCGGATCATCGATATCTCCTTGGTTGGTCGACTACCAATCGGTAGCACCATTCAGGCAATGCAGACAAACCTTTTTGGGTGATCAGCCTTTGCGGAAGATGGGACCAAGGATGGCCGTCGCGACAAAGATCAACGCGGCCGCGCAAACGATGCTTGGTCCAGCGGGTGTATCCGCCCAATATGCACCGCCCAGCCCGCCCAACGCCGCCGTCGAGCCTATGATCGCAGCGGTGAAAGCCATACTTTCTGGGGTGCGGGCCAAAGGGCGGGCTCCGGCCGCTGGAATGACCAGCAGGGCCGCGATCAGAAGAATTCCGACAACTTTGATGGCGACCGCAACGGCCAGTGCCATCGCCAGAGTCAGCCATAGTTCTTCTCGTTTAGGATCGATCCCGGATGCCTGAGCCAAGTCCGGGTTGAGTGTCGAAACCAGAAGGGCTGACCAGCGCCAGACCATCAGCGCCAAAATCGTGGCGCCACCGATCCAGATCGTGGCCAGATCGGACTTTGTGACGGCAAGGATATCGCCGAACAAAAAGGCATTCAGGTCCAGTCGGACATCGGACAGCAACGCCACGGTTACCAAGCCGGCGGCCAGTGCGGTGTGTGCAATCACACCCAGAAGCGTGTCCATGGCGTAACCGCGACCGCGCAGCAGGCTGACCGACAAGCCCATGGCAAGCGCAGCGGCAATGATTGCGGGCAGCATCGGCAGAGAAAAGCTGAGCGCCAGCGCTACACCCAATACGGCCGCATGTGCGGTGGCTTCTCCCAGATAGGCCATGCGCCGCCAGACGACAAAGCACCCCAGCGGTGCCGCGGCGATCGAAACACCGAGCCCTGCAAGGGCTGCGCGAACCATGAAATCGTCCAGCATCAGTGTGACGTATCCTGCGCGTGATTGTGATCGTGGGTATGACTGTGCTTGTGTTGGTACAAGGCCATCGTGCCCCGCGTTCCGCTGCCGAACAACGCCCGATATTCGGGCGCGTCCGCGACCATTTGGGGTGCCCCTTCACAGCAGACATGCCCGTTCAGGCACAGAACCCGGTCGGACGCGGCCATGACGACGTGCAAGTCATGGCTGACCATGACTATGGCGCAGCCGAGGTCCGTGCGAACCTGTTCAATGCGTTCATAGAAGGCAGCTGCGCCGGGCTGATCAAGCCCCTGGGTTGCTTCGTCCAGCAGCAGCACCTGAGGCTCTTCCAGCAGCGCGCGGGCCAGAAGGACGCGTTGAAACTGACCGCCGGACAGCCGGGTCATCTGTCTGTCACGCAAGTCCGGCACGCCGGCCAGTTCAAGCGCGGTTTTGGCCTTGCTGGCCGAAACCCGCTTCGGCAGACCAAGGAATCGTTGCACCGTCAGCGGCAGAGCGGCGTCCAGCGCGAGTTTTTGGGGGACGTAGCCGATCCGCAAACCCGGAGCGCGCCGAACAGTGCCCTGAGCCGCGGGAACTGCCCCGATCATGGCGCGCAGCAGGGTCGATTTTCCCGAACCGTTCGGGCCGACAATGGTGACGATTTCACCAGCGGCGATCTGGGCGGATACGTTGTCCAGAATGAGCCGGCCATCCAGGCGAACCGACAGGTTCTGTAGAGAAATGAGGGGGGTCGTCATGGCTGCGTTCCAATGCAGTCCGGGCAAAGACCTTCGGCCTCGACCACGATCCTTTCAATGGTGAAGCCTGACGTATCGGCGGCAGCACCAAGCCGGCCCTGGGTCAGCTCGGTTTCGGTTTCGGCCACGGCCTTGCACGCCCGGCAAATCAGAAACGCAGGCACGTGGTCGTGCGTGGGGTGGGCGCAGGCCGCATAGGCGTTCATCTGCTCGATACGGTGCACGAACCCATGCTGCACCAGAAAGTCCAGTGCACGATAGGCCACCGGAGGTTGCGACCCCATGCCTTCGGCCGACAGAACAGCCAGAATGTCATAGGCTCCCATTGCCTTGTGCTGCTCCAACAATATCTCCAACACCCGGCGGCGCACCGCCGTGAACTGAAGCTTTTGGTTGGCGCATTTTTCCTCGGCCTTGCTCAGCGCGGTTTTCATGCAGTGGTTATGATTGTGGTGCCTGAAGCCTACTGTGCTCATGTGCGCTCCGAAATTTTTGACTTGATATGTTATAACGTGGGCAATATCAAGCCGATCAGCAATGTAATAACATATCATTTAAGGAGGTGACATGTCCCGAAAATTCTTGTTGCTGGCCGGCGTCGTGCTGGCCGGAAAGGCGGCGGCCGATGCGCCCAACGTTGCCGTCGATATCGCACCGGTTCACGCGTTGGTTGCCCAAGTCATGGACGGTGTTGCCGAGCCTTCCCTGATCATCCCGCCCGGAGCCTCACCTCATGATCACGCCATGCGCCCGTCCGAGGCGCGAGCGTTGCAATCTGCGGACGTGGTTTTTTGGGTAGGCCCGGAATTGACCCCGTGGATGACGGGACCACTTGGCGCCCTGTCCGAGGGAGCGACGCAGGTTGAGTTGCTGGAGGTGGCGGGGACCGTGCGGCACGATTTCCGCGACTTGGCCGATCATCATGAGGGCGAAGAGGAGCATGCAGACCGCGACGATCACGACGATCATTCGGACCATGATGACCATGCAAAAAACGATGATCACGAGGATCACGCAGAACACGAGGATCATGCAGGTCACGACGACCATGCGGACCACGATGAACATGAGAAACATGAAGAGCACGCTGATCACGATGCACATGACCATGACCACGGGCATGACCATGACGGTGTAGACCCGCATGCCTGGCTGGACCCGGAAAACGCGCGCGTCTGGGTGCAGACAATTGCCGAAACCCTGTCAGAGAAGGACCCGGATAACGCTGCGCGGTACCAAGCCAATGCGGACAAGGCGGTTGAAGGCCTGAGTGCTTTGGAGGCCGAGATCCGGGCGGATCTGGCGCAGTCAGAACCGCGGTTTGTCACCTTTCACGACGCCTACCAGTATTTCGAACACCGGTTCGATCTGGCGTCGTCGGGCACCGTGAGCCTGGGCGACGCGGCCGCACCCGGACCGGCACGTCTGGCCGAGCTCAGAGCCCGGATTGAAGAGGAAGGCATTGATTGCGCTTTTTCCGAGCCGCAATTTGACACTCGCCTGATCTCTGCCGCGACCGAAGGGGTGGATGCACAAATCATCGTGCTTGACCCGATCGGGGTTGCGCTCGAGCCGGGTCCAACCCTGTATCCGGACCTGTTGCGCGCAATGGCCGCAAGTTTCCAGGCCTGCAGCGGCAACTCGTGAACAAAGAAGGGCGCAACGAACTGTTGCGCCCTTCGCCGTTCAATGGGTTTTCTGACTTATTCCTCGTCGCAGAACAACTCGTATACCGTTTCCAGCATTTTGCGAGGCCTGTCGTCTGCAAGGCGATAGTAGATTGCCTTGCCTTCGCGCCGGGGCGTGACCAGCCCCTCAAGGCGCAGCCGCGACAGTTGCTGTGAAACGGCGGCCTGTCGGGCGGACAGCAGTGACTCGAGTTCAGTCACCGATTTTTCGCCGGATACCAGATGACAGAGGATCATCAACCGGCCCTCGTGGCTGATCGCTTTCAGAAAATTCGAAGCGCGGGTTGCGTTAGCGGCCATCCGGTCCATGTCGTCGCGCGAGATGTCTTCGGAAAGTTGGGGAAGTGCCATCTTCTTGTCCTTGTTGGCCCCTTGGTGAGTGTGGGGCAGGTGTTCCCTTTGTTAGTTTCGCCTGAGCGAATTGGGTCTCTATACAGAATGATCAGATATTTCCATATGCATGGATCAAAATGGCGTGATGAAAGCGCTGTGAATGGCGGCGAGGCCAAAAAACAGCCGGGTATTTGCGTTCTGCGCGGTTGTTCGCTCTGTTTTGCGGGATCCCGACGATGCGGACTGATCCGTATTTCTCAATCGGCGTCGCGTGTCCGCTGCCCCTTGCAGGCCCCCGAAGGCAACACTAAGACTCATGTAACTTCTCATCGGGTATGGTCCCGGTTCACACCAAAGCAGGCAGGTTCCGAATGTTCGATCCAGTTGACACCTACATGAATACGCTCGTCCCGATGGTCGTTGAGCAGACCAGCCGCGGCGAAAGGGCCTATGACATCTTCTCTCGCCTGCTGAAGGAGCGGATCATCTTCATCAATGGCCCGATCCATGACGGGATGAGCCACCTGATCGTAGCGCAGCTTCTGCATCTGGAAGCCGAGAATCCCAACAAGGAAATCTCGATCTACATCAACTCGCCCGGCGGTGTCGTGACCAGCGGTCTGTCGATCTACGACACAATGCAGTACATCAAGCCAAAATGTTCGACATTGGTGATCGGCCAGGCGGCCTCGATGGGGTCGGTCCTGCTGGCGGGCGGAGAGAAGGGGATGCGCTTCTCGCTGCCGAACAGCCGCATCATGGTGCACCAGCCCAGCGGCGGTTACCAGGGTCAAGCCAGCGACATCATGATTCACGCGGCCGAAACGCAGAAGCTGAAGGATCGTTTGTACGATATCTATGCCAAGCATACCGGACAGTCGAAAAAGGCCATTGAAAAGGCTTTGGACCGTGACAATTTCATGAGCCCGGAAGAAGCAAAAGAGTGGGGCCATATCGACGAGATCGTCGAAAGCCGCTCCAAATCCGAACCGACCGAAGCGTGATGCGGAAACCCCGCACCCACGGGTGCGGGGTGCGATTTTGACATTGTAGCTGCCCCGGTGCTGGCCTAAGCTGCACGGACAGGCGGCAAGCGCGGTCCGGATCCGGGCCGCAGGGATGGAGCCCGAAAGGTAGAACATGGCGACGAATTCAGGCGGCGACAGCAAGAACACGCTCTACTGCAGCTTCTGTGGAAAAAGCCAGCATGAGGTGCGTAAGCTTATTGCTGGACCGACCGTGTTCATCTGTGATGAATGCGTCGAACTGTGCATGGACATCATCCGCGAGGAAACCAAAGCCAGCGGACTGAAATCCTCGGACGGTGTGCCCACCCCCAAAGATATCTGCGAGGTGTTGGACGACTATGTCATCGGCCAGGCTCGGGCCAAGCGTGTCCTGTCGGTTGCCGTGCACAACCACTACAAACGTCTGAACCACGCGCAGAAGGCCGGTGGTGACATCGAGTTGGCCAAGTCGAACATTCTGCTGATTGGTCCGACCGGGTGCGGCAAAACCTTGCTGGCGCAGACGCTCGCGCGGATTCTGGACGTGCCGTTCACGATGGCTGACGCGACCACGCTGACCGAAGCCGGTTACGTGGGCGAGGATGTCGAGAACATCATCCTCAAGCTGTTGCAGGCCAGCGAATACAATGTCGAGCGCGCCCAGCGCGGCATCGTCTATATCGACGAGGTCGACAAGATCACTCGTAAATCCGAAAACCCCTCGATCACCCGCGACGTGTCGGGCGAGGGTGTGCAGCAGGCCCTGCTGAAGCTGATGGAAGGAACCGTGGCCAGCGTTCCGCCGCAGGGCGGGCGCAAGCACCCGCAGCAGGAATTCCTGCAGGTGGACACCACCAACATCCTGTTCATCTGCGGCGGCGCTTTTGCAGGTCTGGACAAGATCATCGCGCAGCGCGGCAAAGGCTCGGCTATGGGTTTTGGCGCCGATGTGCGTGACAATGACGAACGCGGCGTGGGCGAGATCTTTCAGGATCTCGAGCCCGAGGATCTGCTGAAATTCGGGTTGATCCCGGAATTCGTTGGACGTCTGCCGGTGCTGGCAACGCTTGAGGACCTGGATGAGGACGCGCTTGTCACCATCCTGACCAAGCCCAAGAACGCGCTGGTCAAGCAATACCAGCGTTTGTTCGAGTTGGAGAACGTCGAACTGGACTTTACCGACGACGCGCTTGCGGCGATTGCCAAGAAGGCGATCGAACGCAAGACCGGTGCCCGCGGCCTGCGTTCCATCCTGGAAGACATTCTTTTGGACACGATGTTCGAACTGCCGGGCATGAAGAACGTGACCAAGGTGGTCGTTAACGAAGAGGCCGTGACGTCGGACGCGCAGCCGCTGATCATCTATGCGGATGCCGCGCCGGAATCGGCATCTGCCGGCTGAACTGTTTGAAATTTAATGCAGATACGGCGCGGCAAAGTCCGCGCCGTTTTCATGTGAGGGCGTCATGACGATCCAACGTATTTCCTCGGGCGGTGAGTTCGAAGCCAAGGTCGGCTACTGCCGGGCCGTTGTCGCGGGTGGCTGGGTCCATGTTGCCGGAACGGTCGGGCAGGGCGAAGGCGTCGTCGACCAATGCCGCTCGGCGCTGACGATCATAGGCAACGCCTTGGCAGAGGCGGGCGCCTCTTTTGCCGACGTGGTGCGCGTGACTTATATGCTGCCCGATCGCCGCGAATTTGAAGCGTGCTGGCCGGTCCTGGCCGAGACGTTCGGTGCCAACCCGCCTGTTGCGACGATGATCGAATGCGGCTTGATTGATCCAAAATACCGAATCGAAATCGAGGTCACCGCATTCTTGCCCAAGTAATGGGTGCGCTCTTTGTGGCTCTGGACCTCTGCTCGGCTTTGGTCCATATCTGCATGGACAGAAATGCCGGAGGCAGCCGATGGGAATCCTGAACACTCTTTTGCGGGCCGTGACCTGGTGGAACGGGGCCACTCTGAACACGCAGATCTACACTGCGCGCAAAGGTATCAAGGTGGGCGAGGACGATCAGGGCAACGTGTTTTATCGCAACGCCGATGACAGCAAACGGTGGGTGATCTTCAATGGAGAGGCCGAGGCCAGCCGGATCGACCCGGAATGGCACGGCTGGTTGCACCGCACCTGGGATGAGCCTCCGACCGACAAGCCACTGCCACACAAGGCGTGGGAAAAGCCGCATCAGGAAAATCTTACGGGCACCGCGATGGCCTATGTGCCGGCGGGGTCCCTGCGCCGTCCCGATCCGATCGAGCGCAAGGACTACGAAGCCTGGAGCCCAGAATAAGCGAGATCCACATGTCGACCCACAACATGACCGAAGTTCTTGTCGGCGGTGTCGTGCTGGCCAGTGCATTGGCGTTTGGCGTGTATGCCAGCCAGTCCACGGGCTGGTCGCGCGAAAACGGGGGCTATCACCTTGAGGCGTCCTTTCGGTCGCTTGAGGGTGTGGCGGTGGGCACAGATGTGCGCCTCGCGGGTGTAAAGATCGGCACCGTGACCGATGTCGAGTTGAACCCTGAAACCTACCGTGCCGATACGACGATCTCGGTTGCCGAAAACATCCAGATTCCGGATGACAGCGCGATCGTGATCTCGTCCGAAGGCCTTCTGGGGGGCAACTTCGTCGAGGTCATGCCCGGCGGATCTCCGTTCTATTTTGAGCCGGGCGATCAGATTGAAGACACGCAAGGAGCCGTCAGCCTGATCTCGTTGCTGGTCAAGTTTGTGGCCGGGGATGGCAGCGAATGATGCGTGCCGCCCTGATGGCGCTGCTGTTGGCCGCGACGACGGCCGGCGCGCAGCAGAAGGTTTCCTCGGGACCGGGGGCCATGCTGCGCGGGCTGGACAAGGTCAGCGGTCAGACGGTGGACGTGCAGGTGCCGACCGGTGATACGGTCGAAGTTTTCGGCTTGGATGTCGCCTTGGGTGATTGCCGGTATCCGTCTGAAAACCCGACCGGTGACGCGTTTGCCTATCTTACGATTTGGGAAAAGGGAAAGGCCGACCAGCTGTTCGACGGCTGGATGATCGCCACGTCCCCGGCGCTCAACGCCCTGGATCACTCGCGCTACGATGTCTGGGTAATCCGTTGTATCACCCCCTGAGGGGTCTGACACACCTCGGCGGTGAAATCTGCGCTGGAAGCAGTGGCCTGATCCAGAAGTTGGCGGTATTGCTGTCTGGGGATTTCGATCGCCCCCAACGAAGCCAAATGTGCCGTCAGAAATTGTGTGTCGAACAGTTGAAAGCCCGTCTGGCGCAATCGGTCGACCAGATAGGCGAGCGCAATTTTTGACGCATCGGTACGGCGCGAAAACATGCTTTCCCCGAAAAATGCCGCACCCAAGGCAACTCCATAGACGCCACCGACAAGCTCCTCGCCCTCCCAAACCTCAAGTGAATGGGCGCGGCCCGAGTGGTGCAGTTGGGCATAGAGTCTGCGCAGTTCGTCATTGATCCAGGTGTCCGCCCGGTCCGCGCATCCGTCTACGACGGCTGCAAAATCCCGGTTTATGGTCACGGAGAACCCGCAGTTCCGGATGCGTCGCGCAAGGCTGCGGGAGATGTGAAACCCGTCCAACGGGAATACACCCCGCAGCTTTGGATCGACCCAGAAAAGATCCGGGTCGTTCCTGTGTTCAGCCATCGGGAAGATTCCAATGGAATAGCCGTGCAAAAGCAGATCAGGCGTCAGGCCCATGGCTCACACCGCGGCGACAAGCCCGAGAGCGCGTGCTCTCGCGGCTTGGTCGATACTAGGCCATGTTCTCCGCAAGCCAGTGCTCCAGCCAGTGGATGTTGTAATCGCCGCTGTGGATGTCGGGTTCCTGCAGAAGTGCGTGAAACAGGGGAACCGTCGTGTCCACACCGTCCACGATCAATTCACCCAAGGCCCGATTCAACCGCGCCAGCGCTTCGGGGCGGTCGCGCCCGTGCACGATCAGCTTGCCGATCAACGAGTCGTAGTAGGGTGGGATCGAATACCCGTTGTACAGCGCCGAATCCATCCGGACACCCAGGCCGCCCGGTGCGTGATACGCCGTGATCTTGCCCGGGCAGGGCGCGAAATTCGGCAGCTTTTCGGCATTGATCCGAACTTCGATCGCGTGGCCGTTGATCTCCAGATCATCCTGGCCGAACGACATCGGTTCTCCGGCCGCAACAAGGATCTGCTCGCGAACAAGGTCGACGCCGAAAATGCCTTCGGTCACAGGGTGTTCGACCTGCAGGCGGGTGTTCATCTCAATGAAATAGAACTCGCCATTTTCATACAGGAACTCGATCGTGCCCGCGCCGATATAGTTGATCTTGGCGACCGCATCCGCGCAGACCTTGCCGATTTGGGCGCGTTCCTCAGGAGTGATGCAGGGGCCCGGAGCCTCTTCGAATACTTTCTGGTGACGGCGCTGCAGCGAACAGTCGCGCTCAGCCAGGTGGACCGCATTGCCCTTGCCGTCGCCGAAGACCTGAATCTCGATGTGGCGGGGCGTGGTCAGGTATTTCTCGATATAGACTTCGTCATTGCCGAACGCGGCTTTGCCCTCGGCCCGCGCAGTCATGAAGGCGCTTTCCATTTCGGCCGCGGTCTGCGCGACTTTCATGCCGCGTCCACCACCACCTGCGGTGGCCTTGATGATGACCGGATAGCCGATCTCTTCACCGATGCGCTTGGCCGACTCAAGATCCGGAACGCCGCCGTCCGAGCCCGGTACGCAGGGAACGCCCAGCTCTTTCATGGTGTCTTTGGCGGTGATCTTGTCGCCCATGATGCGGATGTGTTCCGCGGTAGGGCCGATGAACGTGATGCCGTGGTCTTCGACGATCTGAACGAACTCGGCATTTTCGGACAGAAAGCCATAGCCGGGGTGGATCGCCTGGGCGCCGGTGATTTCACAGGCCGAGATGATCGCGGGCATCGAGAGATAGCTCTGGGGGCCGGGTGCCGGTCCGATACACACGGACTCGTCAGCCATGCGCACGTGCATGGCGTCACTGTCAGCGGTCGAGTGCACGGCAACCGTCGCAATCCCCATCTCGCGCGCGGCGCGGATCACACGCAGGGCGATCTCGCCTCGGTTGGCAATCAGGATCTTGTCGAACATGGGCCCGCCTTACTCGATGATGACCAGAGGAGTGCCGAATTCGACAGCGTCGCCATCCCCGACCAGGATCCGCTTGACGGTGCCGGATTTGGGGGCGTGGATGTGGTTCATGGTCTTCATCGCTTCGACGATCAGCAGCGTGTCGCCTTCGGAAACAGATGCGCCAACGGCAATGAACGGGGACGCGCCGGGTTCCGGCTGCATATAGACGGTACCAACCATGGGCGAGGTCACCGCGCCAGGGTGGCTCGCCGGGTCCTCGACGGCAGCGGGTGCTTCGGCGGGGGCAGCAGCGGGGGCTGCGACAGGTGCCGGCGCGGCAGCGGGTGCCGGGACGGCAACTTGCACAGGCGCGGCTGTCGGGCTTACTCGGCTGACCCGGACGTTCAGGCTGTCTTCTTCGCCATATTCCCGTTTCACCTGCAACTCAGTCAGGTCGTTTTCGCGCAAGAGTTCGGCCAGTGCCTTGATGAACGTCACATCCGCTTCGTGTCTGTTGTCTGTCATGAGTGTCCTCGAAGGTTCCCCTTTGGCCCGTCTATCTGCGCGGGCTCTGGTCAATTACGCTGCGTTATAAGGCAACCGCGCGGCCATGAAAAGCGCCGACTGGGGCCGTTCGGCCCCGGTTTCTGCGTTATCGGCAGGGTCCACGACGGTCAGAGCGGCGTGCCGGACAGTTTGGCGACCAGTTCCGGCAGCTTGCGCGCGCCGAATTTCTCGAGCAGCCGGGCGCGGTAGGCTTCGATGGTCCGGTAGCTGAGCCCCAGTTCGACGCCGATTTCCTTGGCCGACAGGCCGCGACAGGACAGGATCGCGACTTCACGTTCGCGTTTGGTCAATTCGACCAGCGGGCGTTCCTCGGAAATGTCGGAAAAGCTCCATATTCCATGGCGGAATGGGTCATCGGGTGTCAGCGACCGGCCGCGGGCGCGACACCAGAACAAGTCGCCGTTGCGGCGGCGCATGACCCGCTCGTCCGTGTAGTAGCCGGTGTCCCGCATGACCTGAAGACTTCGTGCGCCAATTCTCTCCCAATCGGCAACGGAAGGGTAAAGGTGCAGCAAAGGCAGGTTGCGGTAGTCGGATTCGTTGCCCCCGAATGTCCGGGCAAACTGCAAATTGCACCGCCGGATGATGCGGTTTTCAAGCTCGACAAGCCCGATAGGTGCGTATTCGAAGGCCGGATCACTCATTTGCCTATCGTGCCGCCAATTCGGCCGGAATTGAAGAGGGCATTGCAGCACAGGATTGCTTTGGCGTCCGAAAGCGATCAGAGCCCGGCGAAAGCCACGACATTGTCAATGTTGTAAAACTGCTTTGAAAAGGGCGGCGTAAATCATATAAATACATGAAGTATTCAGAAAATACGGGGTTGTTTCGAGGGCAACTCGAACACGTTTCGGCGGGGGCATCATGCGTGATTCATTGACGGGCAGCCGTATCCGCGAAAGGCGGCAAATCTCGGGATTGCGTCAGGCCCAGCTGGCGCGTCAGGTCGGCATTTCAGCGTCATATCTGAATTTGATCGAGCACAACCGGCGGCGCATCGGGGGCAAACTGCTGGTCGATATCGCTTCGGCTTTGTCCGTTGAGCCTTCGGTTTTGACGCAGGGGGTCGAGGCGACGCTGATCGCGGCTCTTCGTGAGGCGGCGGCGGATGCGGTCGGCCAAAAGGCCGAGGTTGAGGCGCTGGATGAGTTCGCCGGCCGGTTTCCCGGCTGGGCCGCTGTACTGGCACAGATGCATCGTCGGGTGGTTTCGCTGGAGCGCACCGTGGAAACCCTGTCAGACCGGCTGACCCATGACCCGCACCTTGCGGCATCCATGCACGAAGTCCTGTCCGCCGCAGCAGCGATTCGGTCGACAGCCGCCATCCTGGCGGAACCGGGCGAGATCGAGGCCGAGTGGCGCGACAGATTCCACCGAAACCTGCACCAGGATGCCGAACGTCTGGCCGAAAGCTCAAAAGCTCTGGTCGCCTTTCTGGACGAAAGCGAGGACACCGGCGAACGGCGCGGGTTGCCGATGGAGGAGGTCGAGGCATTTCTGGAGAAGCGCGGGTTTCATTTGCCGGAACTTGAGACTGGACAGGACCCGGTATCCCTCGCGCAGGCCGAGATGGCCTCTTCCGCCTCAAGATCTGTCGCGCGTCAGGTGCTCGACGCCTATGCGGCGGATTCCCGGGCCATGCCGCTGGAGGCGGTTTCGCAGGCACTGGAGGTCGAAGGCGTTGATCCCCTGCGTCTTGCCGCACGGTTTTCGGTTGAAGTGCCGACAGTCCTGCGACGGCTTGCGTTTCTGCCCGAGGATGTCATGCCGCGTCCGGCCGGTTTGGTCATATGCGATTCATCGGGAAGCATTTTGCTGTTCAAGCCGGTCCCCGGTTTCGCAATGCCGCGCCACGGCGAAGCCTGTCCTTTGTGGCCGGTCTTCAGCGCGCTGAACCGGCCCCTTGTGCCGATCCGAAAACGTGTGACCCTGTTGGGCCGGACGCCGGCGGATTTCGACTGCTTTGCAATCGCCTGGCCTCAGCCCGTCAGCGCCTTCGGTCAGGAACCTGTGTACAGATCGGCGATGCTGGTGCTGCCGGTAGAAGAGCCCGGCGTGGCCACCGACTTGCCGGTACAGGTCGGCACAAGCTGCAGGATCTGCCCCCGAAAGCCGTGCGACTCCCGGCGGGAGCCGTCGATTTTGAGTGAAGGTTTTTGACAGTTTCCTGACACAGCGATTAATCTGCACTTGGCAGGTGGCTGGAGGTGCGACCGGTCTTGGGGAGGAAGTGAACATATGAGCCGCAAGGTTCTGTTGATCGAGGATGAACCGAACATCACGGAGGCAATCAGGTTTCTGCTGACCCGCGAAGGGTGGCAGGTCGAAACCCATGCCGAAGGTGAAAACGCGGTTCAAACGATACTGTCTGCGCAGCCTGATCTGGTCATTCTGGATGTGATGCTGCCCGGCAAGAGCGGTATGGATGTTCTGCGCGAATTGCGCGAGCACGAGGAGATGCGCGCCCTGCCTGTTCTGATGCTGACCGCTCGCGGTCAGTCGCGGGACCGCGAGATGGCGGAAAAAGCAGGCGTCAGCCGGTTTATGACGAAACCGTTCTCGAATACCGAAGTGCTGACGGCTGTGCGTGATTTGCACGCGCAGGCGTCACAGTCATGAACACACCGGAAAACGAGCCAGCCCGCCCGACAGGCCCGCGTCCGTCGGTGTTTTTGGAACGGCAGAGTTACCGCCGCCGAAGGCTGGCCGATGCGGCCCGAATGCTGCCCTTTGTCGGCGCGGGCCTGATCTGCATCCCGCTGCTGTGGCCGGATCCGGGGCCGGAAAACTCTGGCATCCCATTGTCGTCAGCCATTCTTTATATCTTTTCATGCTGGGCCGCCCTGATCGTGGTCAGCCTTCTGTTCGGTTTTGCTGCCCGGCGGATGTCGTCCTCGGAAGGGTCCGCGGCAGAGAGTGAGCAATGGCCACGCTGAATGTCCTGATCCTTGTTTGCCTGGGCTACGTCGTGCTTTTGTTCGGCGTTGCGTTCGCAGCCGATCGCATGGCCGCCGCGGGGCGAGGCAAATGGCTGCGGTCACCGTTGATCTACACGCTGTCTTTGTCGATCTACTGCACCGCCTGGACCTTCTATGGCGCGGTTGGCAATGCGGCCCGGTCCGGTCTGGAATTCGTGACGATCTACCTCGGGCCGACCTTGGTGATGATCAGCTGGTGGTGGGGGCTGCGCAAGCTGGTGCGTGTGGGTCGCAGCCAGAGGGTGACATCAGTCGCCGACTTGATCTCATCGCGTTATGGCAAGTCGAACACCTTGGCCATTTGTGTGACTATCCTCGCCGTGCTGGGGGGCACACCCTATATCGCGCTGCAACTTCAATCGATAACGCTGTCTTTCTCGATTTTCGCCGAGGCCGATCCTTCGGGCCTTTACCGCGAGGGCGCCAGCGTATTCTGGGTGGCCGCGGGTCTGGCCGTGTTTGCCATTCTGTTCGGCACCCGGAATCTGGATGCCAATGAACGGCACCATGGTGTGGTGACCGCCATCGCGTTGGAATCCGTCGTCAAACTGTTTGCTCTGTTGGCGGTGGGTATCTTTGTCGTCTGGGGGGTGGCCGGAGGCGTCACGCCTATGATGGAGCGGATCGACGCGTCGGAAATCGGGCGTTGGAACGTGGATACCGGACGTTGGATGGCCATTACCTTCCTGTCGGCGGCTGCTTTTGTCTGCTTGCCGCGGATGTTTCAGGTCATGGTCGTCGAGAACGATGACGAAAGTCACCTGAGAACGGCGGCCTGGGCGTTCCCGCTCTACCTTCTTTTGATGAGCCTTTTCGTGGTTCCCATTGCGGTCGTCGGGCTGGATCTGCTGCCGGCCGGGTCAAATCCGGACCTATTTGTGCTGACGGTTCCTCTGTCACAGGGAAATGACTGGCTGGCGATGCTGTCTTTCATCGGCGGTTTTTCGTCTGCCACGTCGATGGTCATCGTGACGGCGATGGCCTTGTCGACCATGGTCTCGAACCACGTCGTGATGCCGATCTGGCTGAATACACGCGAGAACGCCAGTTCCATGTCAGGCGATGTGCGAAACGTGGTGCTGATGGCGCGCCGGGTTTCGATTGCCGCCATCATGGCCTTGGGGTTCTTCTACTATCGTATGTCCGGTGGCGGCGCCGCGCTGGCCTCGATCGGCTTGGTGGCATTTGCGGGTGTGTCGCAGATTCTGCCGGCTCTGGTCGGCGGCCTGTTCTGGCGCGGGGCGACACGGACAGGTGCCCTTGTTGGGCTGAGCGTGGGGTTCTTCCTTTGGATCTACACGCTGTTGCTGCCGGGGATGGGCGGCAGTGTCATGTCCGCCTCGGTCATCGAAAACGGTCCTTTCGGTCTGGGGTGGCTGCGTCCGCAAGCGTTGTTCGGTCTTGATGGTTTGGACCCGATGACCCACACGGTGCTGTGGTCGCTGTCACTGAACACGTTGGCCTTTTGCCTAGCGTCACTTCTGAGCTTTCCCAGCCCGCTTGAACGGTTGCAGGGGGCGCAGTTCGTCAATGTCTTTGATCATTCTGTCGCGCCCGGGGGGTGGACGGGGTCCGTTGCCCAGAGTGAAGACCTGATGATCATGACCCAACGGATCCTCGGGGCCGGTCCCGCTCAGGATTTCTTTCAGGCCGAGGCGGAAAAGCAGGGCGTGCGCGGGCGCTGGCCAGAACCTACGCCGGGTTTTCTGGAGCGGCTGGAGCGCGAATTGAGCGGCTCGGTCGGTGCGGCCACAGCTCATGCCATGATCGGGCAGATCGTCGGAGGTTCGTCCGTTTCGGTCGAGGATCTGTTGGCGGTGGCCGATGAATCCGCGCAGTTGCTCGAATACTCCAGCCAGCTTGAGGCGAAGTCGGCCGAACTGAGCCGAACGGCCCGCAAGCTGCGCGAGGCCAACGAAAAACTGACCCAGATCTCGCGTCAGAAAGATGCCTTTCTGGGGCAGGTCAGCCACGAGTTGCGCACTCCGATGACGTCCATTCGTGCCTTTTCGGAGATCATGCGGGACACTGACGGGCTGAGCGCTGAGGATTCCCGGCGTTATGCGACGATCATCCATGACGAAGCGCTGCGACTGACGCGGCTGCTGGATGACCTGCTGGACCTGAGCGTTCTGGAAAACGGTCAGGTCAGCTTGAATATGGGTGATGCCAGCTTGCGGACGGTTCTGGATCGGGCCGTTTCAACGACTATGGCCGGAGCAGACAGCCCTTTGACCATTCGCCGCAATCTGTCTGCCGAGCGCATCGCGTTGCATTCCGATCTGGATCGCCTGGGGCAGGTCTTCATCAATTTGATTTCGAACGCACAGAAATACTGTGACGCGCCCGAGCCGGTCCTGACGATTTCAGCCCATGATGTCGGTGGCCAGGCGGTGATCGACTTTGTCGACAATGGCAGCGGCATCCCGCCGGACGCCCAGTCGATGATCTTTGAGAAATTCGCGCGAGTCGGATTCGACAAGGCGGGTGGTGCGGGCCTTGGACTGGCTATTTGCCGTGAGATCATGCACCGGCTTGGGGGAGAAATCACCTATCTGCCCGGGCAGGGCGGCGCAGCGTTCCGCGTGAGCCTGCCATTGCCTCACCGCCAGGCCGCTCAGTAACGGCCAAGTAAAGGTATTCGTAACGAAAAATGGGCTAGACCAGTAACGAGCAGAATCGAAACTGGCGGACCGTTGCGATGTCAAAGACTGTCAGCGCGGCCTTGGCGCGTAAATTGTCGGCAGGACAAGAGGGGCCGGGTAGCAAATCCCGGGCGCTGCTGCGGGCATTGCGCCTTGCGATTGCCCGCGCCGCGGTCGAACGGTTCAAACTATCAGCATCCGTCATTGGCGCGAAACAGGCCAGAAGATGCCAGGAAGTCGTCGCGAACGGGCTGGAAGACGGTCAGATGTTTCTGCTGTTCGCGACCAAGGAGGGCAGGGTGGCCAGTGTTGTCTTGGACGTCGGTTTGGTCTCGGCGGTCATCCAGAAGCAGACAATGGGCGAAGTATTCCCGGACCCGCCCCAGCCTCGCGCCCTCACCGACACCGATGCGGCAATGGTGGTCCCGTTGGTCGAGGACATGCTGGAACGGGCCCGAGAACTGGTCGATGATCAAAGCGATGCAGCCCGCCTGAACGGATATGAGTTCGCTTCAAGGGCGGTCGATCGGCGCACGCTGTCTTTGGCACTGGTCGAGGACGGGTATGATGCGTTCGAGTTCACGGTTGAAGTCGAGGGCGGTGTACGGCAAGGAACGGTCCTCATCCTGCTGCAGGAAATTTCGGTGGTCGAGGGGCAGCACGGGCATGCAGATTTGGAGCCTCTCAAGACACTGTCGCAAGCCGCAGGCGTGGTTCGGGCCGAACTCAATGCGGTGATTTGTCGGATGCATCTTCCGCTGACAACGCTGTCGGAGCTGGGCATCGGGGATCTGCTGCCACTTGCGGGAGCGCGACTTGATCGGATCGACATTGCCGCGATTGATCGGACCCAGGCCACTACGGGACGTCTGGGCCAATGTGGCGGTCAACGGGCCGTGCGTATCAACGAGTTTCTGCAGCCAACTGCCCCAACACGACCCGAAGCGCAGAGCTTTGTCGAGCACAAGCGAAGGGACGCGCCGGCTGAAATAGCAGATGTTGATTTGTCGCGTCAGGACGCTGTTGCCCAAGACCGATCGCATGCGCAATCCGCAGTGGATGAAGACTTCGCGCAAACAAGCACCGACCGCCTCGCGTCCGAAATATCCGAATTGGCGGGTCTTCCGACTCTTGCGGAACGACCCAACGACTGACGTTTGAAATCAGGTGCTCGCAGCCCGCATCTGCAGCAATGCCGGGCGCAGACCGTCCAGCGCGTAGCCCGCCTTTGCCGTGGCTTCGAGTATTTCATCGGGGCTCATTGTGTCGCACTGCCCAAGGGCCCAAACGACGGAACAGCGGGTGCCCGAGGCACAGTAGGCAAGAACCGGGCCTTCGCAAGACTCGGCAAGGTCGCGCTGCCGTGCCACGTTCTCGGGCGTCATGGTTTGGTGCGTCAGTTCAAGCACCTCAAACTCGAGACCCGCATCCCGCACGGCCTGGCCGATTGCCTCTGATTGCATGGCCGCAGGCACTTCGACATTCGGCCGGTTGCAGATGACCTTGACGAAGCCGGCGTCAACGATGGCGGGCACATCCTCGACCGTGATCTGCGGCGAGACGAAATAGCGGGGCGTGATCTGTCGAATCTCCATGCCGATTTCTTAGGTCGCAGAGTCAGCCCTGTCCAGTTCCACGGCGTGACCGTTCTTGCGCAATGCGGTTTCTTCCGCTGCGGCTTTTGCGGATTGATGTCTGTCAAGGCAGTTTGGTCGAAATCAGGTTAATATTCGATCGACTCGCGGCCCAGCGCCGGCCGCCGGATAGAGCGCGGGCGATTTCTTGCTGGGTTTGGGCGGGTCCTGTGTTGGTCTCAGTCCTGTTACCTATATCAGGCAGGATGGCAGCATTTGGGAGGATGGACATGACCACGAACGAGCTTTTTTTCGAAGCCGAGCGGCTGGAGCGGAAACTGCACGGGGCAAATCTCGAGACCCGTCTGGCACTGCAGCCCAGTGTCACCAAGGTAATTGAACGCATGCGCGCTCAGGGCATGAGCGTACCATCGCGCTTTCGACGGCTGGACGCTGCCTTGATCGAAGATGCGGTTGAAGCCCAGTTCGACAATATGCCGATTTGACGCCGGCGGTCAGCCGAACGATATGCCAAGGATAACCAGCATCAGTCCTATGACGGACAGAAACAGCGCACCCATGTTCCAAGGCAGCACCCGCTGAACGGCAGCCCGCAATTCGTCGTCAGTCAAGCCTGACCGACGAGCCTTCATCACGCGCAGAATGCACCAGACCAATCCTGCCAGCCCGGCCAATGACAGGCTGGCGCCTCCCCAGATGAACACCTCGAACATTGCGCCCCGCATCGTTCTGTTTCGCTGCCGATGCGCTTAGCGGATCGTTGCCGGCGGCACAAGGCAACCAGCCCCATTGTTCGCTTGCGGCGGACCCGCCGGCACGGTATCCGACATGTTGCCCGTGACCCCGGCTAAAGAGAATTCCACTTGGGAGAGACGCATATGGAAGACATGACCGAAGACCAGGCCGCTGCGAACTACCGCGTGACAGCAGGCGAGCTGCGCCAGTTCATCGAACGGTTCGAACGTCTGGAGGCCGAAAAGAAAGACATCGCTGACCAGCAGAAGGAAGTGATGGCTGAGGCCAAGGCACGTGGCTACGACACCAAGGTGATGCGCAAGGTTATCGCGCTGCGCAAGCGTGACAAAGACGATATCGCCGAAGAAGAAGCGGTGTTGGAAATGTACAAGGAAGCCCTGGGCATGTAAGCCTCGGGCCTTCTGAGGCTTCGGTCAGCGCCCCAGAAACCGCACGCCCGGCATTTTCTTGAGCCGTTCCAGATCCTGTGTGTAAAGCTCAGAAAACGCCGCGTGGATTTCGGCGCTCCACCCGGGGAAGTCCAGTTCCTCCTCGATTCTGTCCGGCAAGGCGTGCTGCGAAAAGACGGCCGCGAGGCGGTCTTGCAGGAGGGCGGGGTCGGTGTGCCCGACCTGTTGGATCTCTTCAATCTCCCGCTTGCCGTCTGCGTCAACCAGCGAGGACAGCAGCGAAAACTCCTCGGTCAGCGGTATTTCGGCGCTCAGACCGCACAGGCTGCGGATGATGTCCCCCCAGATCAACGGGCACTCCTCATTGGCCCAGACCGTAATGGAAACGGAGGGGGCAAGATCGTGAATATCCTCGATAAGGGTCAGCCAACTCAGGCAACTCAGGTCCGTTGACGCCAGAATGCTCTCGCGGGTTTCGTCCGGCAATGCCATCAATACCTTGGGTATGAAGCTGCCCGGATTCTGCAGCCCGATAAACAATTCGACCTCGTGTTCTTCGAAAGCCTGATCCAGCAAGGCCAGCCGACGACCTGCATGGGGGAAGAATTGGCCGTCCTTTATGGCGCTGTTCAGTTCTCCGATGAAGTCCGCAGTGCTCATGACCACCCGGCCGGTTTCCGGATCATCAGGAATTTGGGCTCTCAAACGCTCGAAGGCATCTGGTGTCAGCTTGCCTTCGTCCAGTGCATTCAGCGGCGTCTTGAATGCCTTCCGGAACCTGCGCGGACCAAACAGCACAATGCCGTTTTCCTGCAATACTTTGGCATTCGCCTTAAGCGATTTGAGCAGGAGCCCCCCGTCTGAATAAACCACACCGGAGTGAATGGCCACATGCATGTCGACCGCTGTCCTTGCCCTTCGATTGAATACGTTTCGGGGTTACAGGTTGAACGATAGACAGTCAAACCTGCCATTCTTTCGCAATGATAAAGATTGCCTGAGAACGTCGAAACTTGATTGTGGTCAACAGGACAGCGCCAGGAACAACCGGGTCGAGATGCCTCGCAACCACCGTTGCGGTGTACCGATCTGCGGCGTCTGTGTTGCAGATGATCGAGGCGATTTGATTTGGCGCCGATTTTCCGCATGTTGTTGCGCAATTCCGTCGCAAACCCGCTTGCCTTTATTGAGGCTTTCACCTAATCACAGCGCCATCGGCTCTATGGGATTACTTGTCTTTCGTTAGCCATGTAATCACAGTGGGTTGAAAAGGTGGGAGTGGTAGCCCGTTCTTGCCTGTGCCTGCAAAGGTATTTGAAAGCGTAATGCTTGCCCCTATAGCTCAGCTGGTAGAGCAACTGATTTGTAATCAGTAGGTCCGCGGTTCGAGTCCGTGTGGGGGCACCATCTTCTCCGAAAACGCAAAAAAGCTTGTCCTTGTCTGAGCGGCTTTCCGGCGGTGCGGTACGTTGTTTTCTATCCATCGTATTTTTTATACCTACCCCGCTCGTTTGGGTGCGCTTGGCAGGGTTGTTCTCTGGGGTCTCGATTGCGAGGCCAATTCAGGATATGGCTGCGACACTCTTCTGCCACTTCTGGGAACTGTGTTCGCTCGCGGGTGTACAGATAGACATCACGAACGTCCGACAAATCCTCGATCGGACGGAAGGCAGTGTTTTCCGGCAAAAACCGTGCGACCGTTTCGGGCAGTATGGTCACCCACCGCCCGGTTGCGACCATGGCGATCAACGAGTGAGTGTTGTGCACCGTGATCGCAGACTCTGCGATTACGTCTTCGAAACCGGGATTTTCAATGAGTTGGCACAGCGAGTTGTGCACGAATCCCTTGGCCGCGACCTGGCTCAGCGTTGGTGGCTCGTGCGCGGTGATCAGGGCGTGATCAGCGGCGGCCACAAGCCCGAACCTGTCCTGAAACAGCGGCTCGGCCTGTATTCCGTTCAACGGGTGATGACCCGAGGCAATCCCCACATCCGCCCGCCCCTCGGCGAGGCTGTCCAAAACCTGTCGGGTGTCGGTGTCCCTCAACTCGATCTTCAGGCCGGGAAAGGCGCCGGACAGGTGGTCAAGCAGCGATGGAAACAGCAGTGCTGCCACCGAAGGGACGGAAACGATCCGGATCAGCCCTTGGGACGCTTTGGCCAGGGCTTCGATACTTTGGACCGTGTCGTCAAATTGGCGCACCTGATTTTGGGCGAGGGCAAAGACTTCCGCCCCCAGAGGCGACAGCTGGTTCTTTCGCTCACCCAGGAACAAGCGTTTGCCGAGATGCTCTTCAAACTGTTTCAGGGTCATCGAGACCGCAGACTGAGTGCGACCCAGACGGCTTGCGGCTTCGGCAAGATTTCCGGACTGGGCGACTGTGCAAAAGCTGCGGAGCATTTCCAGTTTCAGTGACAAATTTCAGATTTCCTGAAGTTCATTAAATTTGTTTGAGTTTGCCTGATGTCCGGGCAGAGGTCTATTCTGTTCGTGAAACGTACCGGACCCGAGGCCCCCTGTGACAAAATTGAACCTGATTGCCGGCGAATGGATGGCCGGCGACACCGCGATCGAGAACCGCAACCCCTCTGATCTGACGGATGTGATTGGCCTGTTCGCCCAGGCAAGCGCCGATCAGCTGTCCGCGACCCTCGACCGGGCACGTATCGCGCAGTTGGAATGGGCGGCTTATGGGTTGGAACGCAAGCAGGCGGTTCTGATGAGTATCGGGACCGAGTTGATGTCCCGCGCCGAAGAGTTGGGGCGGTTGTTGTCGCGAGAAGAGGGGAAGCCGTTTGCCGAGGGCAAGGGCGAGGTTTACCGCGCGGGGCAGTTCTTTACGTATTATGCGGCGGAATGCCTGCGCCAGATCGGCGAAAACGCGGACAGCGTACGTGAGGGCGTCGAAATCGACGTGCGCCGCGAACCGGTCGGGGTTGTCGCGGTAATCTCTCCTTGGAATTTCCCGACAGCTACGGCCGCGTGGAAGATCGCACCGGCCTTGTGTTATGGGAACGCCGTAGTGTGGAAGCCAGCCAACCTGACCCCCGCCTCAGCCATGGCGTTGACTGAGATCATTGAACGTCAGGACATTCCCAAGGGTCTTTTCAGTTTGGTCATGGGGTCAGGCGGCGCAATCGGACAAAGACTGGTTGAAAGCCCCCAGGTGGATGCGATTTCGTTCACCGGGTCGGTGCCCGTCGGCAAAGGCATTGCCGCAGCAGCCATCCAGAACCTGACCAAGGTGCAGATGGAGATGGGCTCAAAAAACGCGTTGGCCGTGATGGATGACGCGGATCTGGATCTGGCGGTGTCACTTGCACTGGGCGGGGCGTTTGGCGGCACCGGGCAGAAGTGCACCGCCTCTTCGCGGTTGGTGGTCCATGCCGCGATCCACGACGCGTTTGTCGAGAAGCTTGTCGCCGGCGCCAAGGCACTGAAGGTCGGGCATGCCCTGGAGGAAGGCACGCAGATGGGGCCGGTCGTTAGCGAGCAGCAACTGCAAGAGAACCTGGCCTATGTCGAACTTGGCCAATCCGAAGGCGCCGAGCTGGTGTGCGGCGGGCAAAGGCTGGAGCTGCAGCATGACGGGTATTACATGTCGCCCGGCGTGTTCGTGAATACGAACAACACCATGCGGATCAACAGGGAAGAGATGTTTGCCCCGCTGACCAGCGTGCTCAAGGTCGACAGCTATGATGAGGCTTTGACGATCGTGAATGACACGAATTTCGGCCTGACATCGGGCATCGTGACCCAGAATCTTGCACGCGCGACGCATTTTCGACGGCATGCAAGAACCGGTGTCGTGACCGTCAATTTGCCCACGGCAGGCACTGATTATCACGTTCCTTTCGGTGGCCGGGGCGACAGCTCGTATGGACCGCGCGAACAGGGCAAAGCGGCCGCCGAGTTCTACACCACGGTCAAAACCGCCTATATCAGCGCCGGGACCCCGATCTGATGCGGATTGACGGCCTGCAATATGCCAACTGGTCGGAAAAGATCTTCCGGCAATTGCAGGAAGGGGGCGTGGATGCCATTCACGTCACCGTCGCCTACCACGAGAATTTTCGTGAAACGGTTCAAAACCTCGAGAAATGGAACCGCTGGTTCGAGTTGTTCCCGGACCTGATCATGAAGGGACGATCGGCCAGTGACATCGACACCGCGCGTGACACCGGGCGCACGGCCGTTTTCTTTGGTTTCCAGAACCCATCACCCATGGAAGATGACATTGGGCTGATCGAAATACTGTACGACCTTGGTGCCCGGTTCATGCAGTTGACCTACAATAACCAATCCCTGCTGGCGACCGGCTGCTACGAGGCGGAAGACACCGGTATCACCCGGATGGGGCGGCAGGTGATCAAGGAGATGAACCGCGTGGGATTGGTCATCGACATGAGCCATTCGGCCGACCGCTCGACGATCGAGGCGGCCGACCTTTCCGCGCGTCCGATCGCCATCACCCACGCCAATCCGCACGACTGGGCGCCCGCCCTGCGCAACAAGCGTGACCCCGTCATCCGCGCCGTGACGGAAAGAGGTGGGATGCTCGGGTTTTCGGTCTACCCTCATCACCTGAAGGACAAGTCCGACTGCACGCTGGAAAGCTTTTGCGCCATGATTGCCCGAACGGCCGAAAAATACGGAACACAGCATCTCGGGATCGGAACCGACCTGTGTCAGGACCAACCCGACAGCGTTGTTGAGTGGATGCGTGTGGGTCGCTGGACCAAGGAAATAGACTATGGCGAAGGATCGTCGGCGAACCCGGGTTTTCCGCCGATGCCAAAGTGGTTCCGGGACAATCGTGACTTTGACAAGATCGAGGCCGGCCTTCTCGCGGTTGGGATGACCCCGACCGAAGTCGCCGGGATCATGGGGCAGAACTGGTACCGCTTCTTTGCGGACAACTTCGGACCTGTCCAGAATTGACCGGACCGGGGCCGCATATCGCGCGCCGGGATCCGGCAACCGTTATGCGGCTCAGCCGGCTCGGGTCTTTGCACCAGTGCAGGCTCAGCTTCATGCGCGTTCTGACTCGCCGCCTGGCACGCGACAACTGGCGGTTTTCCACGCCGGTGTTCGATATTGACGAGGCAGGCGTCGGACGGGCCGTGTATGTCGCCCAGGGACCAGAGCGCGCGTATTCTCTGGTGGCCTTTGCCCATGATCTTCCACCAGAAAAACGGTCGGACCGGGTGATCGCGGATGCCTGGGACGCGACCTTCACCCTATTTGACGGAATCCCTTCCGAAGCCGACCTTGACCGGCTTTCCCGCAATGTTCCGCTGCAGGAGGCCGGCCGGATCAGCGAAACCGAACTGTCGCTGTCCCGGGCCAATCGCTCGGTCCGATTGTGGACGCATGTAGTCGAAGCCCTGGCCGACGGTCTACAGCCGGATCTGGAGCAGATCCAAAAGGTTGGCTACCTGATGCGAACCACGGCCGTGTACGGATCCGGAAAATTCGGGGCCGCGGACCGGGAAAACATAGCAAACCGTCCGGAAACCGAGGGGCCGTTTCAGGCCGAGATGCTGTCAGTCTTCCTCACCCGCGCCTTCGTGCGGGACCTGGTCGAACACATGGCGCGCGCCAAAGGGGGAAGCAAGGCCGTCAAGATGGCCCCTGATATCGCGCGCCGCCTTGGCATCGGGAACTCCACGGGGCTGGGCATGGCGCCGTTCCTGATCAATCATCCGGTCCTATTGAACAACTGGATCATGGCGCGCGAGGAGGCAATCGCCCGGGTTCGATCCTTGGACACCGCGACCCAAGAAGAAATCAGTGTGTTCCGGTCGGTGTTTGCTCGCTGCCAATTGTCGATTGGCCAATGGCATTCGGAACATCCGATACAAGAGCGGAAACTGTCTGCTCTGAAAGCAGACCTCGGGGTGATCGCGGACTTTCTCCGCCATGACGATCTTACGGGCCGAAGACCGTGGAACCGTCTGGCGGAGTGGTCGGAAACTGTGCTGAGCGAGGAGGGGCAGGAGTTGCTTCTTTCCCTGATCCTCGAACCCTATTCAGACTTGGTGGACGGTTTGTCAGGATGCATGGCGGATTCAAGCCCGCATCTGTACGAGATTGACGGTGCCATGCCGCTGGCCGATGTGCGGCAGGCGATCCGCGACGGTTTCGGTTGGGCCCTGGATCTGGACTGGGGCGCCCGGGAAGCCTGCGCACGGGTCTGGTATGTGTCGGAAGAAAAGCTGGAACCCAGACTGGGTGAGCGCTTTGACGAGCCGGTAGCCGAGTACGAACAACCGCTTGCCCCGGCGCGGGATGCGGCAGCGGCATATTCGGCAATGGCCGATTGGGACACCGCCGCGACCACCGCGGAATTTCTTCTGCGCCACCCTGAACATCGCCACACGATCCGCCGGGCGCAGATCAGCCGCAAGGCCCCCTACAGCGAGATCCGAGACAACACGATTGGTGCATCGGTTCTGCCGATCGACATGCTCCGCGCCAAACTGTCCTTTTTCGGCGCGACACATTTCGATCCCCGCTCGGACCGTTGGGTCCGTATCTGCATGTATTCAGGCGCGCCGTACCCCGAGGATCTTTCGCCCGAAAATGCCGATTTCTGGATTTATCCGGAGGTGCCGGAATGAACCTGTCGCTGAACGAGGTCGAAGGACTGGCAAAACGCGCGGCACGTGGGGCGGGTCATCACTGGGGGCCGGCCGAGGACGCCGCCAAGGCGACCCGCTGGCTGTGTCGTCATGGTTTTGACGGTGCAGCCGCCCTGTCGGCGGTCCTGCGCCAGGACTTTGCGCTTCTGTTTGATGCGCACACGCCACGGGCCCTCGGGGCGAATTGGCGGGCGCATGGGCAGATGTGCCCGTTGGGGGCGGGGATGCTGCTGTCAGATTGTTCGGAACATTTGGGCTGCGGGCCGATCGTTCTGCATGACGTGGCGGTTCCACTGTTGCTCTTGCCGTTCGCTGGCAACGCCGCACACCGATTGCAGACCAATGTGGCCGTCGTCTGCGATGAACTCAGCGCCACGACGGATGGGGAGGTCGTGGACGCTCCGGATCTTTGGCCGGAAAGCGCCACAAAGGTCATCGTAAGGATCGGCGGTACACCTGAAAAACTGCGCGCCAAGCAAACGCGCGCCCTGCCGGCGCCCGCGGCTCTGGCTTTTTTGAACACTCTGGCTCAACGCACCTATGCCCCCGCAACCGAGGAGTCTCGCCGGTTGGGTGCCGGTGCTGGTTTGTCCGATAATGACTGAGGAGGCCGAGATGCCAGAAACCCGAACGCTGTCCCTTGCCGAAATCGAGGATCTGTCGCTGCGCGCTCTGATGGCGGCCGGCACGTCCGAGGACAATGCCCGGCCATTGGCGGTTGCGACCGCCGCGACCGAGGCGGATGGGGTGGCCAGTCACGGACTGGCCTACATCCCGATCTATTGCGAGCATGTACAATGCGGCAAGGTGGACGGGCGAGCAAAGCCGGTGATGTCCGCCCCAAAACCGGGCGTGGTGGTGGTTGATGCGGCCACCGGTTTCGCTCACCCGGCGATCGACTTGGGGTTCGATGCGTTGATCCCGGCAGCACGCGAGCAGGGGATAGCCGCGCTGGCCATCCGCAACAGTTACAATTGTGGTGTGCTGGGGTATCACACCTATCGCTTGGCTCAGGCGGGCCTTGTTGGTCTGGGGTTCACCAATGCACCTGCATCCATTGCACCGTCGGGTGGTTCACGGCCCGTCGTGGGCACAAACCCGTTTTCGCTGGCCGTTCCGGGTGCTGATGGGCAACCTGCCGTCTTGATCGACCAAAGCGCCAGCACGATCGCAAAAAGCGAGGTCATGAAGCACGCCCGCGAGGCAAAGCCGATTCCGGTCGGTTGGGCGCTGGACCCTGATGGCAACCCGACAACTGACCCCGCCGTGGGCCTCAAGGGCTCTATGGCGCCTTCGGGCGGCTACAAGGGCGTGGGCGTCGCACTTCTGACCGAGGTAATGGCCGCCGCATTGACCGGAGCCACCTTGGGTATCCATGCTTCACCGTTTTCAGGAACCGTAGGCGGCCCGCCAAAAACCGGCCAGTTCTTCATTGCCATCGACCCCGGCGCTACGGCCGGGTCGGGGTTTGCTGCCAATATCGCGGAACTTGTCGAGGCGATCCGGTATCAGGAAGGAGCGCGTCTGCCCGGCGATGGTCGGCGCGCCAAGCGCCTGCAGGCCAGCCAGGACGGGGTTGGTGTCAGCGTCGCGACGCTGGACAAAATCCACGCCATCCTGGCCTGACACCCGTTTCAGGCGGAAACAGGGGCAAGGCCGATGCCTCGCCCCCTTTGCATCACGCATTGATGATGTTGTGTTCCGGTCCGTACGGAAAGCCGGTGATATTTTCGGCCCCATCCTCGCCTACGACCAGAATGTCGTGTTCGCGATAGCCGCCCGCGCCGGGTTGACCTTCGGGTATCCACAGCATCGGCTCGATGGACACGACCATGCCCGGTTCGAGCACCGTGTCGATGTCCTCACGCAGTTCCAGCCCCGCTTCACGACCGTAGTAGTGGCTGAGGATGCCGAAGGAGTGCCCATACCCGAACGAGCGGTATTGCAGCAGGCCCTGATCGGCGAAGAACCGGTTGATCTCGGCGGTGATGCCGGAACAGGTCGCGCCGGGTTTGATCAGGCTCAACCCCAGCTCGTGCGCGGCGACATTGGCCTGCCACAGGCGCAGGCTGTCGGCGTCGGGCTCGCCCAGGAACAGGGTGCGTTCCAGCGCGGTGTAATAGCCCGAGATCATCGGGAATGTGTTGAGCGACAGGATATCGCCTTTCTGCAAGGCCCGTTTGGTGACCGGGTTGTGTGCGCCGTCGGTGTTCAGGCCCGACTGGAACCAGACCCAGGTGTCGCGGTATTCGGCGTCGGGATAGGCGCGGGCGATCTCGATCTCCATCGCATCGCGACCGGCCATGGCGATCTCGATCTCTGTGGCACCTTCACGGATGGCGGCATGGATGGCTGCGCCGCCCACATCCGCCGTGCGGGCGCCGCCCTTAATCAGTTCGATCTCCTCGGCCGATTTCACCATCCGCGCGGCCATCGTGTCGGGAGCGATGTCCACAAGCTCGGGCTGGTTCAGCATGGCTAGGGCCGTGTCGCGCGCAGCCAGCGTCATGTGGTCGCTTTCGATGCCGATCCGGCGGGCATTCCCGATCAGGCTGGCCACGGCGCGCCAGTAGTTGTCGCGCTTCCAGTCGGTATAGATCACGTTGTCTTCGACCGACCGGCGCCAGGGCTGGCCCGCGTCGATATTGGCCGACACGGTGGTGCAATTGTCCTGAGTCACCACGCAGCCATATGGCCGTCCGAAGGCGCAGTACAGAAAGCCCGAGTAGTAGGCGATGTTCTGCATTGAGGTCAGCAGAACGACGGGTATGTCCCGTTGCGCCATGATGGCGCGCAGCTTGGCCAGCCGGCGGTCGTACTCGGCCCGGCTGAAGGGCAGGGGCGCCTTGTCACCGTTGTGGCAGGTGAAGAATTCGGGGCGATTTGAAAGGTCTGTCATGTGCTCTCTCGTTTCTTTGCCGGACGTGCAAAGCCCGGCCACATGTCCCGGCGTACAGGACAGGCGGTCTCGGGGTCCGAGAGCCGATCACCCCCTTGGGCGCTGCGACGCCATCGCAGCAGGGGGCGAACAGAGAAATCGTTAGATCAGGCCACGCCGCCGGTCAAGCCGGCGTCAGCCCGCGCAGACGTTCCGACCGCCGCCGCAGCAGCTCGACCGTGGTCAGCAGGGCGATCGAGATGACGACGAGAATCGTGGCCACGGCCAGGATGGTCGGGCTGATCTGCTCGCGCAGGCCGGTGAACATCTGCCACGGCAGCGTCTTTTGGCTGGCCGATCCGACGAACAGCACCACGACCACCTCATCGAACGAGGTGATGAAGGCGAACAGCCCGCCCGAGATCACGCCCGGCAGGATCAGGGGCATCTGAATCTTGAAGAAGGTCCGCACCGGACCCGCACCCATATTCGCAGCAGCCCGCGTCAGCGAACGGTCAAACCCGACCAGCGTGGCGGTCACGGTGATGATGACGAAGGGAATGCCCAGAACGGCGTGGGCCAGGATCACCTTAAGGTAGCCCACAAAGGTCTTGTTCATGCCCAAAGTGCCTTCAAGGAAGCGGCCGATGTCGCTGTAGAAGAAGAACATGCCCGTCGCCGAGATGATCAGCGGCACGATCATCGGAGAAATCAGGATCCCCATGATGGCGCGCCGCCCCGGCACATGCGATTGGCTGAGACCGATGGCCGCCAGCGTTCCCAGCGTTACAGAAATGATAGTCGCGATGGGCGCGATGATCAGCGAGTTCTTGAAGCTGCGCTGCCATTCGTTGTTGGTGAAGAAATCCTGGTAATGCTTCAGCGAATACCCTTCGGGGTCCAGCCGCAGCATCTCGGGTGTAAAGGTAAAGAAGTCCTGCGCGTTGAACGACAGCGGAAGAACCACCAGAATCGGCGTGATCAAGAAGACGAAGATTGCGCCGCAGATCACCCGGAACAGGTAGTGATAGAACACCTGCTGCGCCGTCAGATAAGGGAGCAGCTTGCGGCGGTATCGGCCCTCGTACAGCCAGAATGTGAACCATGCGAAAAACCAGCCGCCCAAGAAGCCGAGCACACCGCCCATCGGCCCGGAAACCGCGAAGCCGACGGACGCGAAACCGATGATGTTGATCCAGTGGGCAAGCCTCTCGTTCTTGAGAACCGAGATGTAGATCCAGGCCAAAAGGGCCGTCAGCGCTGCGCCGCCGATCATTCCGAGGGGGACCGAGCCGTTTCCGGCGCCGACAAACATGCCGGCAAACGCGCCGGCCAGTGCGACGCTGGGAAGGACCATGGATAGGGGCTTGCGCGAAATTGGTGTCAGTGCGGCCATGTCGGTTACCCCAGCTTCACGTTATCGATGCCCACGATCTTGTCGTAGACCCAGTAGAGGATCAGAACCACTGCCAGCAGGATCGTCCCCAATGCTGCAGCCAGGCCCCAGTTCAACGACGACGATATGTGATAGGCAATCCGGTTCGAGATGAAGACACCCTTGGTGCCGCCCACGATTTCGGGCGTGATGTAGTAGCCGATTGCCAGAATGAACACGAGGATCGATCCCGCTCCGATGCCCGGGATGGATTGCGGGAAGTAGATCCGCCAGAACGTGGTCCAGTTCGTCGCGCCCATGGATTTGGCCGCGCGGGTGTAGGATGGCGGAATCGTCTGCATCACCGAATACATCGGCAGGATCATGAACGGCAGCAGGATATGCGTCATGGCAATGATCGTGCCGATCTGGTTGTTGATGATGATCAGCCGGGCGTCATCTGCGACCAGCCCGAGCCAGACGAGGGTGTCGTTTATAACGCCCTGCTGCTGCAGCATGACCTTCCATGCGGATGTCCGCACCAGAAGCGACGTCCAGAAGGGCAGCAGAACCAGAATCATCAGCAGGTTCGACACGCGCATTGGCAGGGTCGCCAGCAGGTAGCTGACCGGATAGGCCAGCAGGATGCAGGCCCCGGTGATCACCAGCGACATGAACAACGTACGCCCGAACAGCTTGATGAGAATCTGCTTGTCTTCCGGCTGAGCCTGAGCACCTTCCGGGGTGCGCCGCATGTCGATTGCGTTCAGGAAGTAACCGTTGGTGATCGGAACCGCATGGGTTTTGATCACGCGCCACGTCTGCGGGTCCCCCCAGCCGTCGTGGATCTCGATCAGCTTTTCCTTGAACGGACCGTCGGCTTCAGGATCCAACCGTTTGATCTTGCGGCCTGACTGGCGGAACAGCGAAGACATGCCGGTTTCTTCGTAGTTCAGACGCGTGCCAAGCCGGGTGTGTTCCTTGTTTTCGATCGCGACCACCATGTCACGAACGAAGGCATCATAAACGTCCTCGCCCGGCAATTCGCCGCTGGTTTCATCCCAGTTGTCCAGCGCTTCGACCGTCAGGGGCAGGGTTTCCGAGACAATTCCGTTTTCGACCGACCGAAACAGCATCGATGCAATCGGTACGAGGAAGGAAAACAGCACGAACAGAAGCAAAGGCGCGATCAGCATAAGCGCGCGCAGTTTCTGACGTCGCAATGAACGCGCCAGCGATTGCTTGAGCGGCGTTCCGTCCGCTGCCAGCATGGGTCCTGCGGTTTGGCTTGCGTCAGTCATCAGTGCCTCTTGGTTGTGCCCGGGTCAGATGGCGGCGCACCGCCACCTGACGTTTCTTCAGAGATTCAAGCGCTTATTGCGCCAACCACGCCTGGAATTTGGCGTCGATGTCATCGCGGTAGTCAGCCCAGAACTCGTAGTTGTAGAGGAACGTGTTCTTGGCGTTTTCCGGATCGGTCGGCATGTGCGGAGCCATGTCGATTCCCAGTTCGGCATGTTTGCCGACCAGCGGAGCCGACGAGGCGCGAGCCGGGCCGTACGAGATGTATTTGGCCTGATCCGCCAGCCGCTGGGTGTCGGTCGCGAACATGATGTAGTCCAGCGCGCGCTGCTTGCGCTCTTCGCTCAGACCGGCGGGAATGATCCAGCCGTCCAGATCGAAGACCTGCGCGTCCCACAGCATGGCGACGGGCTGCTTCTGCTCTTCGATGACGCTGAACAAGCGGCCATTGTAGGTCGAGCCCATGACGACTTCGCCGTCAGCCAGCAGCTGAGGCGTATCGGCACCGGCGGACCACCAGACGACGCTGTCCTTGATGGTGTCCAGCTTCTTCAGAGCACGGTCCTGGCCTTCGTCGGTTGCCAGAACGTCATACACTTCGTCCTTCGAGACGCCGTCGCACAGCAGGGCCCATTCCATGTTGTTGATCGGGCGCTTTTCCAGCGACCGCTTGCCGGGATAGGTCTCCAGGTCGAAGACCGCGCAGATGTCGGTCGGCGGGTTGTCCCCGACCATGTCGGTCCGATACCCAAAGGTGGTCGAATACACGATCTGAGGGATGAAGCATTCGCTGACCAGCAGATCGCCGAAGTCTTCCGAAGCCGGGGTGCCGTCCGGCGCAGGCGCCAGCTGGGTGTCCGGGTCGATTTCCATTGCCAGACCTTCGTCACACAGACGGATCGCGTCCGCGGCAACCACGTCGACCACATCCCATGTGATGTTGCCCGCCTCGTTCATGGCGCGCAATTTGGCCACGGCCTCGGCCGAGCTGTCATCGTTCAGGATGGTGACGCCGGTCTTTTCCGAATAGGGCTCGTGATAGGCCTTGAGCTGCGACTTGGAATAGGCGCCGCCCCAGGACACGATCGTCATTTCTTCGGCGGAAACTCCGCCTGCTGCAGTTGCCAGAGCAACAGCTGTCAGCATTGTGGTGGTACGTTTCATATGTAGCTCCCAGTTTTTCCCGTTTTATGATTTGTCGACCAACGCACGGGTTTTCGTCGGTCGGTTCTTTCGGCTTGGGGGCGGATTGCGAAGCCGGGCGCGCCTAGGCGTCCAGAGCGCGGCAATCCTGCGCCAGCCATCCGATCTCGATCTCCTGACCCGGTGTCAGCCTGACGGCGTCAGGGGCATTCCGGGTCTTGACGATGAATTCATCATTGCCGGCCACCGACATGCGGAACCTGAATACATCGCCCATGTAGATGAATTCCTTGACCACAGCCTTGAGCGTATGCGCTTCGGGGCTGAGGCGATCCTTGTTGAATTCCACGCGCTCGGGCCGGATCGAGACCTTGGTCCGTTCCCCCGGTTGGCTCACGTTGATCGGAACCGCGTCGATCTCGGACCCATCGTCCAGCGTTACGACGCATTTCCCGCCATCGACGGATTTCAGAACGCCTTCCAGCGTGTTGTTCTCACCGATGAACTGCGCAACGAAACTGTTCTCCGGTTCTTCATAAAGCTGGTCCGGCGGTGCAAGCTGCTGGATCCGCCCATCGTCAAAGACCGCTACGCGATCCGACATGGTCAGCGCTTCGGTCTGGTCGTGGGTCACATAGACGGTCGTGATCCCCAATTCATGGGCCAGACGCGTGATTTCAAACTGCATGTGCTCGCGCAGCTGTTTGTCCAATGCGCCCAACGGTTCGTCCATCAGAACCAATTCGGGTTCGAAGACCAGCGCGCGGGCCAAGGCGATACGCTGTTGTTGTCCGCCTGACAGCTGCGCGGGTCGGCGGCTGCCGAAGGCACCCATCTGCACCATGTCGAGGGCGCGCTGGACCTTTTCTTCGCGCTCGGATTTGCCGATTTTTCGGACTTCCAGCGGAAAGGCGAGGTTCTCGGCCACAGTCATGTGCGGGAACAGGGCATAGTTCTGAAACACCATCCCGATGCCACGCTTGTGCGGCGGAATGTTGTTGATCGGTCGCCCATCCAACAGAATTTCGCCATGCGTCGCAGTTTCGAACCCGGCCAACATCATCAGGCAAGTGGTCTTGCCAGATCCCGATGGGCCCAACATTGTCAGAAACTCGCCCTTTGGCATCGCGAGGTTAAGGTCTTTGACGACAAGATTTTCGCCGTCATACGATTTTTGAACGCGTTGAAATTCGACAAACGCGGCGTCGCTAGAAGTGCCGGTCACAAGACCCCCTGTTGCGTCAATTCTTGATCCGGTTGGTCCGGATTTCATTGATCCCTGAGCACATTAAAGACGCAGCAATGTCCGGCTGGCAAGACTCAATGACAAAAACCAATCCTCATTGGGTGGGATTCAAGGATTTTGCGCAGTGTTGAGGCGCCGCATGTGCCACGCAAGGGCCTGATTGCTGGAAAGGACCGGTTTGCCGATCTGTTCATGGATCCGCGGGATGGCGTCCAACGTGCGAAGGTTGGTGCAGCTGAGAAAAACAGCTTCGACCGCACTGTCCGAACCCAACCTCACCGCGGCGTCAACGATGGATTGCGTTGAAATCCGGACGACCTTTGATTCTTCGGAAATTCCAAAGGTGCCGAACACATCCATCAGGATCCCTTGATCGGCGAAGGCCGCGCGAAGCGCCGTGTTGACCTGCTCCTCATAAGGGGACAGCAGTGCAAAGCGTGACACACCCAATTCGCGCGCCTGCGCAACCGCGGCGCGCAGCGGGTTGGTCACCGTTTGCACATCACAAGTCTGCTTCACCAGTTCTTCGATCTTTTCCGACCCGATGACCGAGCTTGCCGAGGTGCAGGCGTAGCCCACAACCCGGAAGGGGCGCGCCTTGGGCAGTAAATCTGCCGCCGCTGGAAGCGCATGCTTCATGCGGGTCAACGTCTTGGTCGTGACCTGCGGGTCGCTAGTTATGCGCGAGACATAAATGGGTGACGGGTCGCCGGCAAAAAGCCTGCGGAAATCGCCTTCGATCGTCTCGTCTGTCTGCAGAACGATCAGGCCAAGCGGAGATATGTCCGGGTCATCCGTGTCCAGAGAAAATGGCAGTGTTGTCATAGCTCGGGAATCTCCCGTCGTGCCTTGGGGCTCAGGAACCGCGGGGCGCCTTCGGTGACCAGCACATTTTCCTCGTGGACAAGTATTTTGCCACCGACCTCAATACCTGGCTCCAGCGTCAACACCATTCCGGGTTTCAGAACCGTGTGATCCGTTGGGATGAGCGAAGGCCACTCGGTCAATGACATGCCCAATCCGTGGCCCAGGCGCCCGGCTTCGGTCCCGCCGCCGCCACGGGACAGGACCGAGTTCATTGTGTGATACAGGTCCGAGGCCGTCGCGCCCGGTCTGGCCTGCTCGAACGCCGCCTCGGTCGCATCGATCAGCGCGTGGTGCGCCGCGCGCACGGCGGGACTGGCCGGGCCGACGGACCAGTTGCGGTCGAAATCGCAAAAATACCCATCCCAGACCAGCCCGGTATCCAACATAAGCACGTCGGCCGGCTTCAACGGTCGTTGGGTTGCCGGTGAGATTACGTCGCCATATCCGCCTTGGTCGGCCGCGCCGGCAAGATAAGGCACCCAATCGGCGCCTGCGTCGAGACACAACATCTGGAACCGTCGAAAGACCTGATCCAGAGGAACACCGGCCGATGCAATCTCAGGAACCCGCTCAAAAGCCTGTCCCGCGATCAGGCAGGCGGTTTCGATCTTTTTGATTTCGGCTTGAGATTTGACCATGCGCAGGTCGCGCAGAATGCCAAGGTCGCCGGTGATCCTGCGGCGGTCGATTTCGGATTTCAGACGCCCGAAATCCGCAAGCGGCATCCGCAGGTGCGTTTCATGCCCGTCGGGGCATCCGATCAAACCGCCGTCCGGAACAAGTTCGCGCAGGGTTTCGGCCAGCAACGATACTCCGTCGTCTGCCAGATCCGGGGCGGACCAGGTGCGGATGTCTTCGATCCAGGTCTGCGCCATCAAGGCCGCACCAATCGACGGGATCACCGCGACAGGTTTGCCGGTGGCAGGAACGACAAGGAACCAGGGGCGCGTCGGGCTTTCCCAGAACCGGGTCAGAAAGCCGCTGAAATACCGGACGTCGGGCTCGGTCGTCAGCAGCAGGGCGTCCAGGCCATGCTCTCGCATGAGATCCTGTGCACGCGCAGTTCTTTCCGCGAATTCGGCTTGTTCGAACCCTCTCATGAGGCTTGCTCGGTCACGACGCACAAAACGCGGTCCTGTGGTCCGATATCGAGCAAGTTGCGGCTATCGGCATCCAGAACGGCAGCCAGTCCGGCCCCGCCTGACGCAGTCGTTTCGAACCCGGCCTCTGCCATGACCGGAAGCTGAGCGGCCACGGTGTCATCCTCCAGCGTCAGAAACTGATCGGCATCCCGCGCCAGTCCATTCAGTGCAATCAGCGATGGCTCCTTGCAATCCAGCCGTCCCATGATGCTGTCCGGACCGTCTGCAAAAACCGGCGCGCCGGCTTGGATGCTGGCCATCAGCGCCGGGGCTGCGGCCGGTTCGACCACGATGATCTTGGGGTCGTCTCCCCAAGCCTTTCGGAAACATGCGGCAACGGCGCCCGCCATGCCTCCTACTCCGGCCTGCAGCAGGATCAATGTCGGAGGTTCGGGACACTGATCAACCGCCTCGACAGCCATTTGAACGTACCCCTCCATCAAGAGATGGGGCAGGTCATAATACCCTTCCCAAGAGCTGTCTGACAGAAGCGTCCAGTCGTTGTCGTTCGCCGCGCGGCTTGCGGCGCTCATGCTTGCGGCGTAATCGACGCCTTCGCGCACCACTCGCGCACCTTGCGCCGAAAGGCGCTGAGCAAAGCTCTCGGGCACGGTTTCAGAAATGAACACTACGGCATTCGCACCAAAAACGCGCGCACCCGCAGCCATGCTTAGGCCGTGGTTCCCGGCGCTGGCCGTTACATAAGTACGGCCAGCAAGGGATGTGTTGTCGGGTGTCTCGGTGGCTTCGCTCGCTTGGTAGGCGATGACATAGGCCGCGCCCAATGCCTTGAACGACCCGAGATTCATCCGCGTCCGTTCATCTTTGATCCAAAGGCGGGAAACGGGCGCCAAACCCTGCGCTTCGGCCAGTGGTGTCACGCCGGAGGCAGGGCACAGCGACAAAAGCTGCGCCAACCGGCTGGAATTGGTTGAAGGGAAGGGGGCCTGTGAAAACAGTTTGCCTTCGCCTCGATACGGGTTGGTGACGGACTTCATCGCGGCCTCCCTCAACGATCCGGCAGACGTCATAGAAATGCAGTCAATCTGTCAAGGCATAGGGGTGAAATGCGAGAAATGCACACTTCCTGTTCCCTGGGAAAAGTGGCTACCTGCCCTGAACCAAACGGCGTTGATCTGGCTGGCGAATTGACCGCTTGCGGTCTTTGCAATCGGTATGGGTGCGTGTAAGTGTTCGGCACGTGATCCGGCGCCGGTGCATCAGACCGGCCGGATGCGGGCGTGATGGAATGGTAGACATATCGGACTTAAAATCCGAAGGCCCTAGCGCCGTGTGGGTTCGAGTCCCACCGCCCGCACCAAACACACTGGTCGACTTGGCCGAGGGCGATCGTCAGACCGGATAACCCAGCTTGGAGATCAGCCGCCAGATGTCCTGGTTCGCCGCCGACAGCTGCGCGACGACATCCTCGATTTCCTGCATCGCCTGTTCGTCGACCGTATCTTCGCGTCCCAGCTTGATGTCGGTTTTTCGATCGGCAATGCGCATCAGGATCGTTTTGGGGTTCCCGGTTTCCTGGTCGAAGGAATAGATGCAGTGGTTGAACTTGTTGCGGATGCCAGACAGACGGCTGAGCCGCTGCGTGTGCTCTAGGATCGGATCACGAACCGAGGCCGGCCTTCCGTCCATCTTTGCCAGACGCTCGACCAGATCAATTCGGGCGCGGGTTGTGTTCAGGGTCAGGAAAATGATGACGGCTACGTCTTTGCTGGTCCCCGAGAGGCCGGCAATCAGATGTATCAACAGGCTTTCGGTGTTCGTCCAGACATAGTTCAGGCGGCCGACCAAAAGGATCAACCGATCGAACCTGGCTTCGAAGTCGTCAGTCAACCGAAGTTCGGTGCGCGTCTTGCGCCGCCGCCTCAAAGAAGAAATGCGCCGCTGCCGTTCTGTTGCAGACACCGATCTTGCCCGACACGTTGTGCATGTGCAGCTTGACCGTGTGTTCGGTGATACCCAACTGGGCAGCGATAGCCTTGTTGCTTTTGCCTTCGGAGACAAGCTGCAGAACCTGCTTCTCGCGCCTGGTCAGTTTAGACAACAGAGGGCCAGCCGCAGGGGAATTCGGAGTTTCCCGGGCTGCAGTTGGGGTTTTCGCGCACGGCTTCGATGCAACGCAATTGGCTACAAATCCCGGCAGGTACAACTCTTCATGCATCAGCAGCCGCAGGATCGCGCGCCATGCGTCCGGGGCGACGTTCATCGGAAGATACCCGATTGGTCCGTACCGGGATCGGTCCCATCGCTCGAAAACGAAACGGGCTGCGTCCTCTTTGCGGTATGCGAAGGCAAGGCATCCCGGCATGGACGATTGAACATAATCGGAGGGATGGGCCAGCAGATCCTCCATCATGATCTGATCCACGACAACAATCTTGCCGGAACCCTCAGCATTGCTCGCCTCGGACAAGAATGCCGCGAGGGATTCAAACCGATGGGCTGCCACGCCGAATTCGTGCTGAACGCTTCGCAGGGTTTGGTTGGAGTAGAAGAGCTCTTTCCCAACAAAAACAATCATGAAATCTTCACTTTTGTCGATCGTGCTGGAACTGTTACTTAATTCAGAAATGCTCATTTTTGCGCCCCCCTAAATACCCCAGATTACGTCCTGAATTGGCCGTTATTGGCCGGGGTGAAACTGAATAAAAACAATTAAAAATATGTATTGAGTATACCAGAAAGTTCAGTTTTCGACAACTGTACGGCTTTGAGAATCACCAGATTTTAGAACTTTCGATTAAGGCCGTTTGACGGTCGGACCGCTTAAATATCTGGATTCAAAGAACTTAAATTCACCAACCTTTGTCGCTGGCCAATTCGGCTCCGAACTCGGCCATGAAATGCGTGTTCGAGTAATACATCAAGCAAATCAGCCTTTTAGTGATGTTAATACTTTCTGCCAGCTAGGCAGGCCGAACGGCATCTGTACCCTGTGTCGTGCTTCAATTTGCGAAGTGTACTTGTACCTGGCGTGTCTGCGGCCCGCGTATTTTCGCGTGATTTTGAGCAGTCACGGAATCGGCTTGGCCGAGAAAGGGGGGTGACAACACATCATTCGAAAGACAAGGCCGCAGACATGCGCAGTTTCGCGAATGGATGCTCAATAATATTTTTCAACCGCGCCGAATATCGCTTTGTAGATGAATGGCGGTCTGGCGCTTCAAAAATGGAAGATTGTTATGCGACGCAATGTGAACAATACAAATGTCACGACCGTTGACGAAGTTAATGTTGAAAATCTCGAAGCTCCGATCTCGGTGGAAATCCCCGTTGAAGAAGCAAATATCGAGGCCGAACTGACCGCGCAGCAACAGCAGCAGGGTCAGGAAGTTCAAAACGCTGCAAACAACGAAGACGAACAGAACCAGGCTCAGGCTCAGGCGACCGAGGTTGCAAACGAACAGGCCCAGGGTCAGGATCAGGGCCAAGCGCAGCAGCAGGGCCAACAGCAAGGTCAGCAGCAATCGAACGTCAATGGCGGCGATGACAGCAACAGCATCGCAAACTCGATCAACATCGATTTCGGTGAAGGCGAGTGGATCCCGCGCGACGATGACCAGGTCGATCTGGATATCGGTGACTCGGCATCGATCGGTGATGTCATCACGGCCGGAAACGACGTGAATTATGATCCCGGCGATGATCTGAACCTGTCCATCTCGATGAATGGTGACGGCAATGACATGTCGTCGATCAACAACCAGTTGGCCAGCCTGAGTGACGATGACACGCTGGATTCGCCCAGCCTGTCGAATGACGGCTCGTTCTATCAGAACGGCAGCGCGACGGGCGGTTCGGCCTATGCCGAAGAAGGCATCGGTTCCTCCTCCGGCGGCGGTAACTCGGGTTCTGGCGGAACCAGCTACGGCGGTGCAGCAAGCGGCGAGACCAATGGCAGCCACGCATTCGCGCTGGGCGGCCACACCGGCAATGCCGGCGCGGCTTCGCAAGGCGGTAACGGTGCGGCCTCGGGCGGCGCCAACAACACGAGCCTGGGTCTTGGTCTGTCGGGCGCCGAAGCCAGTGGCGAAAGCACGGCTGGCAATGGCGGCAACGCCAACAGTACCTCCAGCGCCAACAACACCGGCAGTTCGAATGCCAACGGCCAGGGAACTGGCGGTGAAGGCGGTAATGCCGGCTCGATCGGTCTTGGCCTTGGTCTGGGACTGTCCGGCGCCAACTCGGAAGGCAATGCCAACGGTGGTGAAAACGCGACTGGTTCGATCGGCGCGGGCCTTGGCCTGGCCGGAAACGAGTCGGGTGCGAACGGCGCCAATGGCGGCAACGGCGAGTCATCGAACTCGGGTTCTGCATCGAACAACAGCACCGGTACGACCGAAGCGAATGAAGCGACGGCCGGAAGCAACACGGGTGCGGGCATGGCCGGCAGCGGCGCGCAAAGTGGCGCGAATGGCACCGGCGGGCCTGGTTCCGGTGGCACGGGTTCCGGCGGCTCGGGCTCGGGTGGTGAAGGTGCTGGCGGCGAAGGCTCTGGTGGCGAGGGATCCGGCGGATTCTCGGCCATGGTCGAAGCAGCCATCGCGGCGCTGAACCAGGAAATCGCGGATGGTGGTCCGGCCTTGAATGCGGCTGATACCGACGCTGCGACCGGCGGCGGCGGAACCACGGGCAACAACCCGGGTACCGGCGGAGCGGGCACCGGTGGTGCTGGAACCGGCGGCGCAGGAACCGGCGGTGCCGGAACCGGTGGCGCAGGGTCCGGCGGAGCCGGCACGGGCGGCAGCTCGGCAGCCAACTCTGGCGCACAGGGCGTCGGCGATCTGGCCGCAAGCGGTCCGAATATCAGCCAGTCGCCCGGTGACGTGAACGGTGCGGCCAGCAACCCGCAGACGTCGACCGGAACCGGCGGAGCCGGCGGTTCGAACGCAGCCAATGGCGCGGCAAATGGAACCGGTTCGGGTTCGTCCAGCGCAGAAGGCGCTGGCGGAGCCGGTGGGACCACGACGCCAACGTCCACCTCGTCCGGTAACGGTGCGGGTTCTGCGGATGCGGTCAACACGGCCGGTACCGGCGGTGCGGCAGAAGTCTTTGCTGACGCAGACACAAACGGTTCCGCCGACAGCCTGGCCGAAGCCATCGCGGGATACGGCGGCGCGTCATACACCGACAACGATGCCACCTCGACCGGATCCGGCAGCGCGACTGGCGCGGCCAGCTCGGGAGCCGGTGGTGCAGGCGGTGCGTCTGCGGCCAATGGTGGTACCAGCGGCTACGCCATGGGTAGCGCCATGTCCGGCGATACCACGGGTGGCGCAGTCACAGGTGGCAGCGCGGCCGGCGCCTATTCGGGTGACGGCGGAGCCGGCGGCAATGGCGGCACCTGGGGTTCCAACAATGGTGGCGACGGTATCGTCACTGGTGAATCCTACGCGTCGGCAGCAGCAGTGGTCGATACCTCGGCCTTCAACCAGACAATCGTCATGGGCGCCAACGTGCTTGGCAACTCGGTAGATACCACGATGGTTGGCGGTTCGATGAGCTCGACCTACGCGAGCGACGACACCGAGGCATAATGCCTGACCCCGGAGGCCGCGATTTCGGCCTCCGGTCTTTGATGAAAACACCGGGGCCGTGTTTCATGGCCTCGGTCCAACTTAACCCAGACCCGGAAATTTTCTGCCGGAAAGGGTGACAGGGATAGTCCAGATGTCACTTGACAGCATTACGGAAACGATCGCGCATTTTATCGGTACTTTTCAGCTCACGATGGAACAGGCCATCCTGCGGCAGCAATACGAGGAGTTTACGGCGCTCCGACGGCTGGCCGAAGTTGAAGGTCTGGAGGATCCGATCAGGATTGTCGTCAAGGCCGATCTGGATCTGAAGCCCAAGGACTACGACCCGCTTCCCTACCGTTTCCCCGAACCGCCCGCGGACCCGCAGTTGCCGCTGCCACCAGCCGGTCCGATGCTCGAGTCGAACATCCAGATCGGTGACCCGTTGGCGCCGGTCGGATTCGTTCCGCAGTCCGAATTGCCCATCTCGGTCGGGCCGCAATTCTTGATGTTGCAGCCTCAGGTCGTCAGCGACCTGATAGGGTCTGCCGTCACTTACACATTCCAGACATTGGTCCTGCGCGACAATGATACCGTGGGCGCGGGCGACTTCCGCGATGCGGCGATGCTGACAGCGCAGGCCGAAGCCGCGTTGGACGTGGCGCACTCGCTTCATGCGATGGCGGTGCCTTCACTGGCGATACCGGACTACATGACGCCAGAATACCTGGATACGCTGGTCGAACAGATAACGACACCGATGAACGGATCGGTCCAAGGTGTCACGGTTCACCAATTCCAAGGTGAAGACGCGGAAGGCATCATCGTCAACGGTCAACACGTGTCGGAGGCTCCGGTCTGGAGCGATCTTCTGCCGGCCTACCACCAGCCCGAGGAGGCTGAGGAAAATCTGGTGTCACAGTCCTATCCGGCCGAGTGGAACCAGTCCGAGGGGCCGGAGTCACACGAGGGTCATACCGTTGTCACCGGCGGCAATCTTGCGATCAACGAAGTCGCGCTGAACGTCGGTTGGGTGGATGCCCCCTTCATCGCCGTGGGTGGACAAGCGATCAGCCTGACGATGATCAGCCAGGTCGCGCTGGTATCAGATGTTGATGTCGGAAACACCGGCAGCGGCGCGGGCACCAACGTCGTCCAATCCGCCCAGATTGAAACAGAGGCGAATCCTGCGCCGTGGCTTGCCGGAACCTCGGCCGTCGCTGGTGGGGCCGGGCAGCCGTCCCTTTTGACCGTCGATTGGATCCATGGCGATCTGGTGGTTGCCAACTTCCTCAAGCAGGTCATCAACGCCACCGATATCGACCATATCCAGACCGAGATTTCCGCATCTTCGACCATGTATGCGATGGGTGGCAACCAGATGGTCAACGTGGCCGATATTGTTCAACTCGGCAGTTACTATGACCTGATCATGATCGGCGGCGACATGATCTCGGTCGACATGTTGTTCCAGACGCTTGTCCTGATGGATGACGACCTGGTGTCAGGCGGCCTAGCCGGACCTGCCGGAGGTGCGAACGAAAACCTGCTGATGAACCAGGCCTCGGTGATGACCAACGGCCTGGACCTGCAGGAGGCGCTTGAGGAGAACATGGCCGAGGCCATGACTCTGAATGAAATGAACATGGCGGCGCTCGAGGACGCATTGCTGAACGATCCGATGTTCGCGGGTATGGAGCAGATGCGCGTTCTGAAAATCGACGGAAACCTGCTGCAGGTGAATATTCTTGAGCAGGTCACGATGCTCGCCGATCAGGATGACATTTTCCTGTCCGGTCCGCACGGTGCCAGTACCGAAGTCGTGGCCGGCAGCAACGCGATGCTGAATGCGGCCAATATCAACAAGCTGGGCGTGGACTCCGTGGTCATGGCCGGGCAGGGCGCGTATTCCGAGCTTTTGCTGCACCAGGCCAGTCTCATCGACTTGCCTGAGAATGAGATCAGCCCGGAATTTGCCAATGAAGCCATCGCAATCCTGATGGAGGAGGCAATGACCGCCGGGCAAGCAGTCAGCGGCCCGACCGCTCCTGTCCTGACGCCCGAAGACTTGGACGCCAATGTAGGAATGCAATCCATCCTGACCTGATTTTCCCTTTTTTACGAGTGACCGGAAGGTTTGTTTATGTCGATCGTTTTTTCGTCGCGCCGCACCCGATATGCCAGCCCGCTGGACCGGTCGGGAAGCGGACAGCCTCTGACTTTGCGACCCAGCGACATGGTGTCTGGCTCGTCATTTGCAACGGAACGGCTGACCGCACGGCTAAGGCTGACCAAGGAGATGCGCGTGCCCGTGACCGAGCAGAGCCAGAACAAGGCAGCGCAGGAGGGCCCGGCCACGGCGCAGAAGGAGCAAGAGGTTGCTCGAAATGCAGCGGCTCCGGCACCGGAAGCCCGGGACGAAACCGATCAGAAAATAACAGACGACAACACACTAGAAACAACATTCAGCGCCGCCTCTCCCCGACGGCGCGAAACGCCGGAGACCGTCGCTGTGGAAGGGCGTGCGGGTGACGGCGAAGGGGTGGCCAATGCCGAGGACTCGGAACCGCAAACCGTCGAAAGCCCGACCGCGCGCATGACCCCCTCGTCCCGGTCGGGTGGGACGGATCGCATGGGCACCACTATCGAGGCCGAAGCGAACAAGCCGCTGCTGCGCACTGGTTCAGGCGATGGCGGCGGCAAAGGGCCACCCCAAACTTTTCACAAGCGCACGCCGCCCGAAGACTTTCAACGCACCCTTCGGACCTCGATGCGAGCGATATGGCGAAACCTTGCCTTTGTTCTGGTACTGACCTGCGCGACCAATCTGTTGATCCTGGCGATCCCGATCTACCTGTTCCAGATCAGTGACCGGGTGCTGACCAGCCGCTCGTTGGACACGCTGATCATGCTGACCGCGATCGTGGCCGGGGCAATCATCTTTCAATCGGCTTTCGATGCGGTGCGGCGCTTCATGTTGATGCGCACCGGGGTCGAAGTGGCGGCGCGACTGGGTGCTCCGACCCTCAGTGCCGCAGCGCATGCCTCGTTGCACGGGACGGGACGCGAGTATCAGACGCTGGGTGATCTGCAGCAAATCCGCGGCTTTCTCGTTTCAAGCACCCTTCTCTCCTTTTTGGATGTTCCTTTTGCGCCGTTGTTCATCCTTATGATTTTTTTGGTTCACCCAGAGTTGGGCATGATCGTGGTGGTGACGGCCGTGATCCTGATGGTTATCGCGCTGATCAACCAGCGGATGACGGCCAAACCGTTTGCCGAGGCCAACATGGCCCAGTCTCTGGCCAACCAGCATCTGGATTCGATGTCGCGGAACAGCCAGATCATCAACGCACTTGCAATGATCCCCGAGGCGGTTCGGATCTGGGGACGCGACACCGCCAACTCCCTGACCTGGCAGGTCCGGGCGCAGGACCGAAACGTGGTGTTCGCGGCGATCTCGCGCACCGTACGCCTGCTGACGCAGGTCGGCATTCTGGGATGGGGGGCCTATCTGGCCCTGCAAGGCGAAATCACGGGCGGCATGGTGATCGCGGCCTCGATCATCGCTGGGCGGGCTTTTGCGCCAATCGAAGGGTCAATCGAGGGCTGGAATACATTCCTGCTGACCCGCGGTGCCTACAGCCGCATCAAGGCATTGCTGTCCAATTCGGCGCTTCAGTATGAGAAGCTGCGCTTGCCCCGCCCCGAGGGACGAGTGGATGTTGAACGCCTTCTGTTTGTACCCGGGGGTACCAAACGCGTGGTTCTCAACGGCATCAGTTTTTCGCTCAACCCGGGCGAGACGCTGGCGATCATCGGCAACTCGGGCGCGGGCAAGACCACGCTGGGCAAAACGCTGGTAGGATCGATTCTGCCGACCTCGGGCAGCGTGCGGCTCGACCTGATGGATATCCGAAACTGGGATCCGCGCCAGTTCGGCGAAAGCATCGGGTACCTGCCGCAGGACGTTCAGCTGTTTCCGGGCACGATCAAGGACAATATCGGCCGAATGCGCGCCGATGCCACCGATGAGCAAATTCATGATGCTGCAGTTCTGGCCGACGTGCACAACATGATCGCCACCTTGCCACAGGGGTATGAGACCGTGGTCGCTGCCGATGGCTCGCCCCTGTCTGGCGGTCAGAAACAGCGGATCGCGCTGGCGCGCGCCTTCTTTGGCAATCCGCGGATGGTGGTTCTGGACGAGCCGAACTCGAACCTGGATGTCGCGGGCGACAAGGCGCTTGCCCGGGCAATCGAGCAGGCGAGGGAAAACAAGATTACCGTGGTCGTGATCACCCAAAAACCGACGCTCTTGAACGTGGTGGACAAGATCATGCTGCTGACGGACGGGCGGGTCGCCCTGTTCGGTAAGCGTGAGCAGGTGCTGCAGCAACTGAACGGGCCGCGTCAGCAGCCCGAGTTGAAAGGGTAGACGGGGGTAAAGATGAACGAATTGGTCCAAGTAGACGATCCCGCCCTTTGGTACGCCGAGGTTCCGAGATCGATAACCAAGTTCATAGTCGTGGGCACCGTGCTGCTGGTCGCCTGTTTCGGCGGGTTCGGCCTGTGGTCGTTTCAGGCGCCGCTCGCGGCCGCAGTGATTGCGCAAGGCAGCTTTGTAGCCACTGGGCGCAACAAGATCGTCCAGCATCTTGAAGGAGGGATCATCGAACAGATTCTGGTCACCGAAGGTCAGACCGTGCAGGAGGGGCAGGTCTTGATGACACTCGACCGGACCTCGGCCGAGGCAAATGAGCGTGAATTGTTCATCCGCAAGATCCGCCTTCAGGCGATGGTCGAGCGCTTGCTGGCCGAATACGCCGAAAAGGACACTTTGGAGTTTTCACCCGCCCTGATCGAGGCATCCGACGACGTTGAAGTGATGACCATTCTCGACAACCAGCGGCTCAGTTTCGAAGTCTCGCGCAAGACGTTACTGAATGACATTGCCCTTCTCGAACGCAATATCGAAGCGCTGAAGATCAGGGCCAGCGGCTTCGAGGCGCAATTGGAAAGCATGGAGCGCCGCAAGGCGATCCTTCAGGAAGAATACGAAACCAAGAACGCGTTGTTCGAAAAAGGGCTTGTTCGAAAGGGTGAGTTGAACACCATCCGGCGGGTCCAGGCCGAAGCCGACGGGCAATTGGCCCGACTGGCGGCCGAGGCCTCGGAAACCAGCCAGATGCTGCTGAAATACGAAGAGCAGATCACCCGGACCCGGTCGGCCTATCGCGAAGCGGCGCTGGACGAACTGGGTGTAATCGAGGCGGATCTGGAAAGCGTGCGGGAAAAATCGCGCCAGGCCAGCAGTGTTCTTGCCCGCGCGGTAGTCCGTGCCCCGGTTGATGGCACGGTTGTGCGATTGCACTATTACACGCCGGGCGGCGTCATCGAGACCGGCAAGCCGATTGCCGAAATCCTGCCAGCTGATGCCCCGCTGATCATCGAGGCCCAGATCCCGCGCACCGATATCGACAGCGTTGTGACCGGCCAGACCGCGACCGTTCGGTTGGTGGCTTTGAATCAGCGCACGACACCGGTTCTGACGGGCGAAGTCTTTTACGTCTCGGCGGACGCGGTTCTGGAAGAAGCCAGCGGAATACCTCAAGAGGTCTATCTGGCCCGGGTGTCGTTGGAGCCTGACGAGATGGACCGGGTGCGGGGCTTCATTCCGACCCCCGGCATGCCGGCCGAGATCATGATCCAGACCGAGGAACGCACCTTTGCCGCCTATATCGCCAAGCCGATCGTCGACAGCATGTCTCGGGCCTTTCGCGAGCAATAGCCGCCCACCATAGCGCTTACAAATTCAAAGGGCCCCGTGCTAGCATTCGTGAAAATCCGGGAGGGACCGCACGAATGCCATTGACCGTTAAAGAGATGCTTGAGGCCGCGAATGCTGATGTTCAACGTATCAGCGCCGCGCAAGCCAGGGAGCTATTGCAGCAGGGTGCGCTGCTGCTGGATATTCGCGATGCGCCTGAACTGGAAAAGACCGGTCGCGCCGTCGGATCTCACCATATCTCACGCGGTATGCTCGAGTTTCGTGCCGATCCTGCGCTGCAGTCGCATGACCCCGAGCTGCGGAAGGATCGCCCGATCATTCTGCATTGCGCATCGGGCGGACGGGCGGCTCTTGCGGGCAAGTTGCTCAAGGACATGGGGTATCAGCATGTCTACAACCTGGGTGGGTTCTCGGACTGGGTAAACGGCGGGGGCGACTACGTCGGCCCGGTTGATTCCGGGATGTAGGGACCCAGCCTGATCTGCATCAAAGCCGATTGTATTACGCTTCGGCAATCTGCGCGTCAGACGCCATCAACAAGGACGACTGGCAATGATGAGACTTGCAGCGCTACTGTATTCCCTGATCGCGACCGCCCTCGCGGGTACGGCCGTTATCGCCGTGCTGACCGCGGGAATGGTTTCGACCCTGGCCATCGTGGGTGCCGCAGCCGTCGGAGCGGTCGCGGCTTTGCCCGCATCCTGGCTGGTCGCCAAGCGCCTGTACCAATAGAGAGCTTAGGTGGCGTTCAGAAATGTCCGGACAGCAGCTTCGAACTCACGCGGTTTTTCGGCGTGCAGCCAATGGCCTGCGCCCGGAATCTTGGCGAAACGGGCGTTCGGGAACAAGGATTTGATGATTTCGCGGTGACTTGCCTGAACATAGTCCGACTCCGCACCGGCGAGAAACAGCGCCGGGCCGTCCCAGTGTGAGGTAAAGTCCGGAAAACCCATGATATTCGGCATCTCTTTGGCCAATACGTCCAGGTTCAGCCGCCAGCGTTTGCCGGGAACGTCCAGCGACTGAGTGAAGAAGCTCTGCAATGCCTTCTCGACTCCAAGATCGGCCAGTTGCTGTTCCACGTCCGAGCGGCGCGCGACCTGTGTCATGTCCACGGCGCGCATGGCCTCGATATATGGCATTTGCGTGTGGCTGTACCGAACCGGAGCGATGTCCGCCACGACCAGCCTGTGGACCATTTCGCCATGCTCGAGCGCCAATGTCATTGCCGACTTGCCGCCCATCGAATGCCCGATCACGTCTGCCACGCCGCCCATGCTTTCGATGACCTCAGCCAAATCATCCGCCAACGCCGGATAATCGTGCCGGTCGTCCCAGAAGCTGTGGGCATGGTTTCGCATGTCGACCGCCACCACCTGACGTTCATCTGACAGCCTACGCGCAATCACCCCCCAGTTTCGGGCCGATCCGTATAGCCCATGGGCAATCAACAGCGGTGTGCGGGACGTCGGTTCGCCATGTGTGATCGTGTTCAGCATATCTTTCTGATACCGTCCGGCGCCCCGGACAACCAGCCCCATTGTGACCGCCTGCGCAGACCGTTAGATTGCCCCGTCAGGAGGGGCGCATGGCTCAGGAAACAGAAATTCAGACCCAGATAGCTCAGACGATATTTCTGTTGCGCAAAAAACTGGGGGCAAAGGGCAAGACCCTGGCCGAGTCGGTGCGCCGTGCCAAGCGCCGCTTGCCGCGCAAGGTCTACAAACAGGCAATGGAACTGGCCCGTGCCGAGCCGTTGGTCGAGCATCCCAAGCTCCGGCTGACCCTGGACTCGCCGACCCTGGAAAAGGCGGCGAAGGATGTTCAGTCGCATCTGCGCGCCATCAATCTGGCGGATCGCCGCTGGGGTTGGTTTCTGGGCATGCTCGGGGGGCTAGCCTTCAACATTCTGGCCTTGGCCGCACTGTTTCTGGTCGTGCTTTGGTGGCGCGATCTGATCTGATCAGGGCATCTGACATTAAAGAAAAATGGCGCCCGCTAAAGGCGCCATTTTGTTGTTTCTGACTTTGTGGCGTCAGAGGTTCGGGTAGATCGGGAACTTGGCGCACAGATCCGCGACCTGCGCTTTGACCCGCGCCTCGACCTCACCGTTGTTGTCTTCACCATTGGCGGCCAGCCCATCGACCACTTCGATGATCCAGTCCGCAATCTGGCGGAACTCGGGCTCTCCAAAGCCTCGGGTCGTGCCTGCGGGCGAGCCCAGACGGATGCCGCTGGTCACGGTCGGCTTTTCAGGATCGAACGGCACGCCGTTCTTGTTGCAGGTGATGTGCGCACGGCCCAGCGCCTTTTCGGTCGCGTTGCCCTTGACGCCTTTGGGGCGCAGGTCGACCAGAACAACATGGGTGTCGGTGCCGTGGGTCACCGTGTCCAGGCCGCCCTTGATCAGCTGATCCGACAACGCCTGAGCGTTGACGACGACCTGTTTGATGTAGTCTTTGAACGAAGGCTGCAGCGCCTCGCCAAATGCCACGGCTTTTGCCGCGATCACATGCATCAGTGGGCCGCCCTGGATGCCCGGGAAGATCGCCGAATTCACCTTCTTGGCGATCGTCTCGTCATTGGTCAGGATCATGCCGCCACGCGGGCCGCGTAGGGTTTTGTGCGTGGTGGTCGTGGCCACATGCGCGTGCGGGAAGGGGCTGGGATGCTCGCCCGCGGCGACCAGACCGGCGAAATGCGCCATGTCCACGTGCAGATAAGCCCCCACCATGTCGGCGATCTCGCGCATGCGGGCAAAGTCGATCTGGCGCGGAATGGCCGAGCCGCCGGCGATGATCAGCTTGGGCTGGTGTTCTTTGGCCAGCGCCTCGACCTGATCGTAGTCCAGCATGTTGTCCTGCTTGCGCACGCCGTACTGAACCGCGTTGAACCACTTGCCCGACTGGTTGGGCTTGGCGCCATGGGTTAGGTGACCGCCAGCATCCAGGCTCATGCCCAGAATGGTGTCGCCCGGCTGGATCAGCGCCTGGAACACGCCCTGGTTGGCTTGTGATCCTGAATTCGGCTGCACGTTGGCGAATTCGCAACCGAAAAGTTGCTTGGCGCGGTCGATGGCCAGGTTCTCGGCGATGTCGACGAACTGGCAGCCGCCATAGTAACGCCGACCGGGATAGCCTTCGGCGTATTTGTTAGTCATGACCGAGCCCTGCGCCTCCATGACGGCTGCGCTGACGATGTTTTCCGAAGCGATCAGCTCGATCTCGTCGCGCTGACGTCCCAGTTCGGAGGTGATTGCCCCAAAAAGTTCAGGGTCGCGATCCGCGAGGGACTGGGTGAAGAAACCGGTATCACGAAGGTTGGCGTTCATGGGCGCTCCGCATGGCTGAGGTTGGTTTGGCGGATTTCCTATAGGAAACTGTACGGATGAAAAAGACTTTAAAGCGACGAAATGGCCAGCTGCGGCGTCACGTCTGGCCTAATGGGGAAAGGTATGTTTGTTTCGGAACCAAATGCGTAGCACCGGAAACCGGAAAACATGACAAAGAGAATCGCTTTTCTCGCCAGCGACGTGGATGTCGCGCAGTCGGCCCGCAACAAACTGGTTGCACGCTATGGCAATGCGGCCCCCCGAGATGCGGATGTCATCGTGGCGCTGGGTGGCGACGGGTTCATGTTGCGGACGCTGCACAACACGCAGCATCTGGATGTGCCGGTCTACGGCATGAATCGCGGGACCATCGGGTTTCTGATGAACGAGTTCCACGAAGCCGATCTGATGGAGCGTCTGAGAGCCGCTGAAGAAGAAGTCATCAACCCCTTGACGATGAAGGCCATGGACCAATCAGGACAGGTGCACGAAGCCCTTGCGATTAACGAGGTTTCGTTGCTGCGTGCCGGTCCGCAAGCCGCGCGCCTGAAGATCAGCGTGAATGGCCGGGTGCGGTTGGCCGAACTGGTCTGTGACGGGGCGCTGTTGTCCACGCCCGCCGGGTCGACCGCCTACAACTATTCGGCACATGGCCCAATCTTGCCCATTGGGTCGGATGTTTTGGCGCTGACGGCCATTGCGGCCTTTCGTCCTCGGCGGTGGCGCGGTGCGTTGCTGCCCAGTACGGCGCATGTGCGCTTTGACGTGCTTGAGGCCGACAAGCGCCCGGTGATGGCAGACGCTGATTCCATATCCTTTCCGGATATCGATTGGGTCGAGATTCGGTCGGAACCCAAGATCCGTCACAGGATCCTGTTTGATCCCGGTCATGGCTTGGAAGAGCGTCTAACGATTGAACAATTTACATAAATTCCCGAGATTCTCGGACTTATGTGAAGCAGTTCACAGGAAGCTGACCACCTCTCAGCTATGCTAATCCTGCCCGGAGAACACGCCGCGGTGGGAGTGAGTGGCCACCAAATGGTGTTTTCGGATGATTGCGCAGTTTTCGCGCTGGCGAGGGTGGGTGGTGCTACGCTCGTCATCACAATCCGGGCATATTTTAGCACTTGGACCCCGGGCTCTCAGTCCCGGGGTCAATTATTTTGGGGCAGTTGAAGGCGGTTGGTGTTTCAGCCCGTGCTTGCCAGACCGGCCCACAGGTGATCAGCCATGCGACCAACCCGGGCTTCAATCGCGACGGCTGCATCTACGGCCAAGTCCTCGCGCCAGCGCTGCGCTGCGATCTGAACGTTGATTGGCTGGCGCCCGCTCGGCAACTCGGCCAAACGCGCCGGAACGCAGGCGGCGGGCAGGCCCAGAAAGTTCATGGCATAGGAATAGACTGCGCAGCCCAGCACTTCGTGCACGCCTTCCGAGCCTTCCGTATCACGGTCGGGTCTGAAAAAGGGCTGCGGCAGGAAAGGCGACAGCACCAGCGGGTAGTCCTCCATGAACAGGGACCATTCCCGCGCATAGTGGCTGCGCTGCGCCAGTGCCCGGATCAGGTCCGGGCCTGTGATCGGGGGAAATTCCTGGAAGTAAGTGGCAAAGATGCGTTGGATGGTCTCGGACCCGGCCGCCTCGACATCGGCTTTCATCAGGGTCAGCACTTCGCCCATCAATGCGCGATAACCAAGCCGTCCACATTCGAACACGTTCGGAGGGTCGATCTCGTCAACGGTGTACCCGGCATCAACCAGTGCATCACGGGCCGTGTCCAGCGCCTTGTCGACCTCGGGGTGGAGATCGTAACCGAAAGTGTTCTTGGTGAAAGCCACCCGCGGCTGCTGGTCAGGCTCGGCCACGCGCCAGGGCAGCGGGACGTGAAACGGATCGCGCGGATCCGGCGCGATCAGGCTGGGCATGGCCAGGTGCAGGTCGGCCGCGCTGCGGGTGATCAGGCCTTGCACCGACATGGATTGCGCAAGCAGTCCGCGTTCGGCGGTTTGGCTGGGGTTCCATGCGGGAACGCGGCCAAGGCCCGGCTTCACGGTCACCGCGCCAAGGGCCGCGGCCGGAAACCGCAGGCTGCCGCCGATGTCGTTGCCATGCGCCAGCGCCCCCATGCCCGTCATCACCGCCACACCGGCCCCGCCCGAGGAGCCCCCGGGAGAAATATGTCGGCCCCAAGGGTTGTGGGTGCGTCCATAAAGCGGGTTGTCGGTGTCGGCACGGAATGAGAACTCGGGCGTGTTGGTCCGGCCAATCACCACCGCCCCAGCCTTCAGCAGGTTCGACACGACGGGCGCATCGTCGGGGGCAATTACGTCTTTCAGAGCGGTCACACCGTTGGTCGTGGCATGGCCCTTCTGGTCGACATTGACTTTGATCGTGACGGGAACGCCGTGCAGCGGGCCGGTCGGTTCGCCGCGGGCCCGCTGGGCATCGAGGGCGCGGGCGCGCTCCCGCGCCTCGGCGCTGAGGTCTTCGACGACGGCATTCAGTGCCGGGTTCAGCGCGTGCATCCGGTCGATTGCGCTTTGGACGGCTTCGGTCGCGCTCAGGTCCCCGGAACGGGTCTGTTTTGCGAGTTCTGCGGCGCTCAGGCGCCAGATGTCGTAATTTGCCATGTGCCCTCCGTCAAGGGCACAGTAGGCGGTCTGCCAATGGTTGCAACCCCGCAGGGCAGGGCGGGCGGCCCGGGGCCGCCCGATGCCCGGTTACTGGGCGTAACCGATTGATTTCAGGGCTTCGGTGATTTCGTCCAGAATGGCCGGATCGTCGATCGTGGCAGGCATTTTGTAATCTTTGCCATCGGCGATCGACACCATCGTTCCACGCAGGATCTTGCCAGACCGTGTCTTTGGCAGACGATCCACTACGACGGCCAGTTTGAATGCCGCAACGGGCCCGATTTTGTCGCGCACCATCTGCACGACCTCTTTCGCGATCTCGGCATGGTCACGATTGCAGCCTGCGTTCAGGCACAGGAAGCCAACCGGGGCCTGACCCTTCAACTGGTCCGATACACCGATGACTGCGCATTCGGCCACGTCGGGATGGGCTGCCAGAACCTCCTCCATCGCGCCGGTGGACAGGCGGTGGCCGGCCACGTTGATCACGTCATCGGTGCGGGCCATGATGTACAGATACCCGTCCTCGTCGATCATCCCGGCATCGCCAGTTTCATAGTAGCCCGGGAAATGCTCAAGATAGGATTTCTTGAACCGCTCCTCGGCATTCCACAGGGTCGGCAGCGTGCCCGGGGGCAGTGGCAGCTTGACCGCGATCGCGCCCAGCTCGCCCGGTTTCATCGGGTGGCCGCCTTCGTCCAGGATCTGCACGTCATAGCCGGGCATCGGCTTGGCGGGCGAGCCCAGCTTGATCGGCAGTTCCTCGATCCCCAGCGGGTTGCCGGCGATGGTCCAGCCGGTTTCGGTCTGCCACCAGTGGTCGACGACCGGAACCTTCAGCGCGTCCTGCGCCCAAGTGATCGTGTCCGGGTCGGCGCGTTCACCGGCCAGGAACAGGGCCTTGAGGCAGGACAGGTCGTATTTCGCCAGCATCTCGCCCTTGGGGTCCTCGCGCTTGACTGCGCGGATCGCCGTTGGGGCGGTGAAAAAGCTTTTGACCTTGTGCTCGGAAATCACCCGCCAGAAGGTACCGGCATCGGGTGTGCCGACGGGCTTGCCCTCGAACACGATGGTGGTGTTGCCGTGGATCAGCGGGCCATAGCAGATGTAGGAGTGGCCCACGACCCAGCCCACGTCCGAGGCCGCCCAGAACACATCTCCGGGATCGACGTTGTAGATGTTCTTCATCGTCCAGTTCAGCGCCACAAGGTGCCCCGCCGTGGGCCGCACGACGCCTTTGGGCGCCCCCGTGGTGCCCGAGGTGTAAAGGATGTAGGCGGGATCATTGCCTGCGACCGGCACACACTCGGCCGGCTCGACACCGTATTGGAAGCCGTGCCAGTTGAAGTCGCGCCCTTCGATCAGCTTGGCCACTTCCTGTTCGCGCTGGAAGATCACGCAGAACTCGGGCTTGTGGCTGGCCATGTCGATGGCGCCGTCCAGCAATGGCTTGTAATGCACCACGCGACCGGGCTCCAACCCGCACGACGCCGCGATGATCGCCTTGGGTTTGGCGTCGTCGATCCGCACCGCCAGTTCGTTGCTGGCAAACCCGCCGAAGACCACCGAATGCACCGCACCCAGCCGCGCGCAGGCCAGCATCGCCTCGAGCGCCTCGGGGATCATCGGCATGTAGATGATGACGCGGTCGCCCTTTTCGATCCCCTTGGCGCGCAGCGCACCGGCCAGGGTCGCCACGCGATTGCGCAATTCCATGTACGAGATTTCGCGCTTGGTGTGGGTGATCGGGCTGTCATAGATGATGGCGGTCTGTTCACCCCGGCCGTTTTCAACGTGGCGGTCCACGGCATTCCAGCAGGTGTTCACCTTGGCATCGCAGAACCATTCATAGAGAGGGGCGTCGTCGTCAAACAGGGCCTTGCTTGGCGGTTGGAACCAGTCAATTCCCTTGGCTGCGTCCATCCAGAAAGCCTCTGGGTCTTTTTGCCAGCTCTCGTAAACGTCCTGGTATGCCATGGGTCCTCCTCCCAAAAATTACTCGCATTGTGTTAGGCGCGGACGGCTAACCGAGCAAGCGGCGCGCGTGACGGCGCGTCAGTTTATCGCGAAATATTTGCAGAACTGCCCCATTTGTCTTGCAAAGTTTTGCAAATGATCCTTGTTTGCGCGCCTAAGCGGGAAATTTCCGCAGAACTTGCAAATTCGCAAAGCGTCCGGTGCAAAAGTGGGTTTGTCAGATTCGGATCAGGTCGCCGTTCCCGCATATCGGGGCAGACTGTCTTGGATGTTCAGCCAATGCAGATGCTCGGCGTGAAAAACGTGAAACCGGGGCGCGGCATCCTCGGGATTGTCCAGCGTGGCGGTATAGAGGTGAATATTCACCCGGTCGCGGGCATTGCGGTATGCCATCGGCGTGCCGCAGGTTCCGCAGAACAGGCGTTCGACAACCTCAGACGAGTTGTACACGCGTGGCGCATCCCCTGACCATGTCACCGAGCCGTGCGGCAGCCCGATGAACGCCGTGACTGGGGCGGCGCAATTGCGCCTGCAATCCGCGCAGTGGCAGTAACAGCTCCAGGCGATCTCGGCATCGCTGGCCCATCGCACGGCGCCGCAGTGGCAGTGACCTTTCATGATGACCTCCCTCGGCAGGGCGGCCAGACCGGTCGGGCCGCCGTGGTCAACCGTAATGCGCGACAGGCGTTCCGGCAATTGCCGCCATATTCAGCAGCCCGCGCGCCGTGATCGAGGGTGTCACGATATGCGCCTTGTTGCCCATGCCCATCAGGATGGGGCCGACCTCGATGCCGTCGGCCTTCATCTTCAGTATGTTGCGCACACCGCTGGCCGCGTCCGCATGGGCAAAGATCAGCACGTTGGCCGCCCCCTCCAGGCGCGAATTGGGGAAAATCCGCTCGCGCAGTTCGGGGTCGAGGGCCACATCCAAGTTCATTTCGCCTTCATAGATAAAATCTCGGGGCTTGCTGTCCAAAATGGCAATCGCTTCGCGCAGGCGCTTGCCCGAGCCCTCGGCCTGATTGCCGAACTGCGATTGCGAGCAGAACGCGATCTTTGGCGCCAGCCCGAAACGCCGGACATGGCGCGCGGCGCCCACAGTGATCTCAGCCAGTTCTTCCGGGCTGGGCAATTGCCGGACATGAGTGTCGGCGATGAACAGCGGGCCGTCTTCAAGGATCATGAGGGACAATGCACCATGGGGGCGAAGGTCGCCGTCATTCAGCACCTGCTCAACATAGTTCAGGTGCCAACGATACTCGCCGAAGGTGCCGCAGATCATGCTGTCGGCTTCACCCCTGTGAACCATGATTGCGCCGATCGCGGTGGAATTGGTCCGCATGATCGCTTTGGCCAGATCAGGCGTCACCCCCCGGCGCTGCATGATTTGGTGGTACGAGTTCCAATAGTCATAATAGCGCGGGTCGTTTTCCGGGTTCACGATCTGGAAGTCCTGCCCGGGGCGGACCGACAGGCCCAGACGTTCGCAGCGCGCCTCGATCACCTCGGGACGGCCGATCAGGATCGGGGTTTCGGTGGTTTCCTCAAGAATCGCCTGAGCGGCGCGCAGTACGCGTTCGTCTTCGCCCTCGGCAAAGACGATGCGGCGCGAGGCGGCGGCGGCGGCCTCGAAGACGGGTCGCATCAGAAGGGCGGACTTGAAGACCGTCTGGTTCAGCTTTTCCTTGTAGGCCTCGATGTCCTCGATGGGGCGTCTGGCCACGCCGCTTTCCATCGCGGCCCGGGCCACAGCCGAAGACACCACACCCACCAGCCGTGGGTCGAACGGTTTCGGGATCAAGTAGTCGGGGCCGAAGGTCAGCTGCTCGCCCTTGTAGGCGGCTGCGGCCTCGGCGCTGGTGGTGGCGCGGGCCATCTCGGCGATGCCTTCGACACAGGCGATCTGCATGGCATCGTTGATTTCGGTCGCGCCCACGTCCAGCGCGCCGCGGAAGATAAACGGGAAACACAGGACGTTGTTCACCTGGTTCGGGAAGTCGCTGCGCCCGGTGGCGATGATGGCGTCGGGGGCCACTTCACGCGCGGCGTCGGGCAGGATCTCCGGGGTTGGGTTCGCCAGCGCAAAGATGATCGGCTGTTTGGCCATGCGCGCGACCATCTCGGGCTTGAGCACGTTCGGCCCGCTGAGGCCCAGAAACAGGTCGGCCCCGTCGATCACCTGATCCAGCGTGCGCAGGTCGGTTTTCTGGGCGAATTGGTCCTTGTGCGGGTTCATGTCCTCGGCCCGGCCTTCATAGACCAGCCCGTGAATGTCGCACAGCCAGATGTTCTCGCGCTTGACGCCCAGCTTGACCAGCATGTTCAGGCAGGCGATCCCCGCCGCACCGCCGCCGGTGGACACGACCTTGATGTCCTCGAACCGCTTGCCGGCCACGTGCAGCGCGTTGCGCGCAGCGGCCCCTACCACGATGGCGGTGCCGTGCTGGTCGTCGTGGAACACGGGGATGTTCATCCGCTCGCGGCATAGTTTTTCGACGACAAAGCAATCGGGCGCCTTGATGTCTTCGAGGTTGATGGCGCCGAAGGTCGGCTCCAGCGCGCAGACGATATCGGCCAGCTTCTCGGGATCGGGTTCGTTCAACTCGATGTCGAAACAGTCGATGCCGGCGAATTTCTTGAACAGGACGGCCTTGCCCTCCATCACCGGCTTGGAGGCCAGCGCGCCGATATTGCCCAGCCCCAGCACCGCGGTGCCATTCGAAACCACCGCCACCAGATTGCCGCGCGCGGTATACATCTCGGCGGTCGCCGGGTCGGCCTTGATCTCAAGGCTCGCCTCGGCCACGCCGGGCGAATAGGCGCGGGCAAGGTCGCGCCCGTTGGCCATGGGTTTGGTCGCCTTGATCTCCAGTTTCCCAGGCTTTGGATGCGCGTGGTAATCAAGTGCGGCCTGGCGCAGGCTGGGTGTGTCGGACATGTCAAAACTTCCCGTTTGGAATTTAGTTTAGTGCTAAACTATTTTTGACGCAGGGGAAACCTCGAAATCGCATGACGGCGGATCCGACCCCGACTTGCAAATCCCCCAACGGCCCCTCACAGTCCCGCGCAGAGGAGACCAGCATGACCGACACCATAGCCGAATTCCGCATTCCGACCCAAGAACTGCGAGACGACATTCCGTTCTACACCAAGGTTCTGGGCATGCGGATGGACATGATCTATCCGGCGGATGACCCTCGCGTCGCGGTGTTTTCCGGGCATGGACTGCGCCTGCGGGTGGAAAAGGACGCGCCCGAGGCGCCGGGCACCTTGCGCATCCTCACCGATGACCCGGACGGGTTTGCCGGCGGTCAGCGCAGCCTGGTCGCCCCCAATGGCACCCGCATCGAGATCGAGGAACGCAACCCCCCTTTGGTGATGCCCGAGACGGTTCATTCCTTCGTCGTCCGCAGGCTCAAGGATCAGGCGCCCTGGATCATCGGGCGCGCGGGCATGCATTACCGCGATCTGGTGCCCGACCGGCTGGGCGGGTCGATCATCGCCAGCCACATCCGCATTCCCGACGGCGGCCCGGTCCCGGACATGGTGCATTTCCACAAGGTCGGGTTCCAGCTGATCTTCTGCATCCACGGTTGGGTGGATGTGGTCTATGAGGATCAGGGCGACAAGATGCGCCTGACCGCTGGCGACTGTTTCATCCAGCCGCCCGAAATCAGGCACCGCGTGCTCGAGGCGTCGGACAACGTGCAGGTGATCGAAATCGGCGTTCCGGCCGAGCATGTCACCGAGATCGACCACGAAATGCAGCTGCCCACGCCGCATTACCGCCCCGAGCGGGAATGGCAGGGCCAGCGGTTCGTCTACAACCGGGCCGAACGGGCAGAGTGGCAGCCGTTCCGCCTGCCGGGTTATCAATGCCGCGACACGACGATTGCCGAAAACACCAAGGGCGTGGCCGGCGTACAGGTGGTGCGCCGGGGGCAGGGCGACCCGGTCTGGGCCAGCCATGATGCCGATATCCACTTTACCTTCGTGATGAACGGGGCAGTCACCCTGGAAGGTGAAGGCCGTGATCCGTATCGGCTGGAGCAGGGCGATGCCTTTGTCATCCCACCCGGAATGCGCACGCGGCTGGCCGACCCCAGCGACGATGTCGAACTGCTCGAGGTCACGCTGCCGGGGTATTTCAAGACTGATCTGGGCTAACGCGCGGGCGCGCCGACATTCCCGTGCAGAGGGGGCTTCAATTCCCCCGCGGATTTCCAGTAGGGTATGGCATTCTGACCAGATGATCAAAAATTGGGGAATCGCCATGTCGTTGAAAGAAGCAGCCCGCAAGGTGCGTGAAAACGCCTATGCGCCCTATTCGAATTTCAAGGTGGGCGCCGCGGTCCGCACCCCGTCGGGCGAAGTGTTCGCGGGCTGCAACGTGGAAAACGTGGCCTATCCTGAAGGCACATGCGCCGAGGCCGGTGCGATCGCCGCGATGGTCGCCGCCGGAGAAAACAAGCTGGCCGATGTCTATGTGGTGGCCTCCAGCCCGCAACCGGTGCCACCCTGCGGCGGATGCCGGCAGAAACTGGCCGAGTTCGGGGACAAGGATGTGGTGGTCACCATGGCGACGGTGGACGGGATTGAGACCCGCACGACCATCGGCGAGCTGCTGCCCGGCGCCTTCGACGCCTCGTTCATGTAAGGGCCGCGCCCATGGACGCCCGTTCGATCATCGCGAAACTGCGCCGCCGCGAAGTGCCGGATGCCGGCGAGCTGGTGTGGTTCGCCCAGGGTCTGGCCGATGGCAGCGTCAGCGACGCCCAGGCCGGAGCCTTCGCCATGGCCGTCTGCATGGGCGGGCTGGGTCCCGAGGGCCGCGCCGCGCTGACGCTGGCCATGCGCGACAGCGGTGAGGTTCTGACCTGGAACCTGGACGGCCCGGTGATCGATAAGCATTCGACCGGCGGGGTGGGGGATTGCGTCAGCCTTGTGCTGGCCCCGGCGCTGGCGGAATGCGGGGCCTATGTGCCGATGATCTCGGGCCGCGGTCTGGGCCATACCGGCGGGACGCTCGACAAGCTCGAGGCGATCCCGGGCGTGTCGACCCAGATCAGCCAGGACCGGCTGGCCCAGATTTTGGCCGAGACCGGTGCCGCCATCATCGGCGCAACGGTACAGATCGCTCCGGCGGACAAGCGGCTCTATGCGATCCGCGACGTGACCGCCACGGTCGAAAGCCTCGATCTGATCACCGCCTCGATCCTGTCCAAGAAACTGGCGGCCAGCCCGGATGCTCTGGTGCTGGACGTCAAGATGGGCAGCGGAGCCTTCATGAAAACGCTGGACGAAGCGCGCAAGCTGGCGCAGGCCCTGACCGAAACGGCCAATAAGGCAGGGTGCCGGACCTCGGCCCTGATCACGGACATGAGCCAGCCGCTGGCGCCCGCCTTGGGCAACGCCTTGGAAATCGCCGAGGTGATGAAAGTGCTGACCGGTGGGCAGCCTTCGCCCCTGGCCGAGATTTCGGCCGAGCTAGGCGGCGTTCTGCTGTCTGACGCAGGTGTGGTCGGCGACGCGCAGGCCGGGCGGGACATGATCGCCGAGGTGATCCGCGATGGCCGCGCGGCCGAGCGGTTCGGACGGATGATGGCCGCGGTGGGCGGGCCGTTGGGTCTGGTCGAGGACTGGGCGCGCTATCTGCCCGAGGCCAGCGTGATCCTTGAGGTGACGGCGCAGGACGAAGGCCATGTCTCTGCGATGGACGGCGAGGCGCTGGGCCTTGCCGTCGTGGCGCTGGGCGGTGGCCGGCAGGTGGAAAGCGATGTGATCGACCCGGCAGTGGGCCTGTCGGGGCTGGTGCGGCTGGGCGACAAGGTCTCGGCCGGAACGCCGCTGGCCGTGGTCCATGCCGCGCGCGAGGACGCCGCGCAGCGGGCCGCGCAAGCCGTGCGTGCCGCGATCACCATCGGCCCAGCGCCCGTTCCGGTGCCGGAGCTGGTACAAGAAAGGATCCTCGCATGAGCCGCGCGTTCCTTGTGGTGATGGATTCAGTGGGCATCGGCGGTGCGCCGGATGCCGACCGGTTCTTCAACGGCGACGTGCCGGACACGGGCGCGAACACGGTGGCCCATATCGCGCAGGCCTGCGCCGAAGGGCGGGCCGAGGATGGCCGGTCCGGGCCGTTGCGCCTACCCAACCTCGATGCGCTGGGGCTGGGGGCGGCGGTGCGGCTGGCGTCGGGCGCGGATGTGCCGGGGTTGGAGGCCGACCCGACCGGCCTGTGGGGGTGCGCGCGCGAACATTCGCCGGGCAAGGACACGCCTTCGGGTCATTGGGAACTGGCCGGGCTGCCGGTGCCATGGGACTGGCACTATTTCCCCGACACGGTCCCCGCCTTCCCTGATGATGTGACTCGCGCCGCCGCGCAGGCCGCAGGTACAGAGGGCATTCTGGGCGATTGCCACGCCTCGGGCACCACGATCATTGCCGAACTGGGCGCCGAACATCTGCGCACCGGTTGGCCGATCTGCTATACCTCGGCCGACAGCGTGTTCCAGATTGCAGCGCATGAAGAGGCGTTCGGGCTGGAGCGCTTGTACCAGATGTGCCGGACCCTGGCCCCCATGCTGCACGAGATGAAGGTGGGTCGGGTGATCGCGCGCCCCTTCGTGGGATCGCCCGAACAGGGGTTTGTCCGCACCACCAACCGCAAGGATTTCGCCATCACGCCGCCTGCTCCGGTGCTGACCAACTGGGCGCAGGATACCGGGCGCACGGTGCATGGCGTGGGCAAGATCGGTGACATCTTCTCGATGCAGGGGATCGACACGCTGGACAAGGGCTCGGACGCCGAATTGATGGGTCACCTCTCGCGACTTGTCGACAGCGCCGAGGACGGCAGCCTGACATTCGCAAATTTCGTCGAGTTTGACAGCCAGTACGGCCACCGGCGCGACATCTCGGGCTATGCCCGCGCGCTCGAGTGGTTCGACACCGAGATCGGCCGTATCCTGCCCCGGCTGCGCCCGGGCGACCTGTTTCTGCTGACCGCCGATCACGGCAACGACCCCAGCTGGGTCGGCACCGACCACACCCGCGAGCAGGTGCCGGTGCTGATCGCCGGCCTGGGGGCCGGACAGATCGGGCAAGTCAATTTCGCCGACGTGGCCGCCAGCATCGCCAATCACCTGAACATTCCGGCGCAAGGGCCGGGAAGGACCTTTCTATGACCGTCGCAGACCTGCCCAAGATCGAACTGCACCTGCATCACGAAGGCGCGGCCCCGCCCGCCTTCATCCGCCAGCTGGCGCATGAAAAGAAGGTTGACCTGAGCGGCATTTTCAAGCCCGACGGCAGCTATGACTTCCGCGGTTTCGCGCATTTCCTCAGCGTCTACGAAGCCGCCTGCGAGGTTTTGAAAACCCCCGAGGATTTCCGCCGCCTGACGCTGGCGATCCTGGAAGAAAGTGCTGCGAACGGGGTGGTCTATTCCGAAACCTTCCTCAGCCCCGATTTCTGCGGCGGGGGTGATCTGCACGCCTGGCGCGACTATCTGGCCGCCATTCAGGACGCCGCCGACGAGGCCGAGCGCAAATTCGACATCACCCTGCGCGGTGTGGTGACCTGCGTGCGCCATTTCGGGCCCGACAAGGCCAAGCGCAGCGCGCTGTGCGCCGCCGAAACCGCCGGTGACTGGATCACCGGGTTCGGCATGGGCGGGAACGAGGCCATGGGCCAGCAGGCCGATTTCAAATGGGCTTTCGACTGCGCGCGCGAGGCCGGATTGCGCCTGACCACCCATGCCGGCGAATTCGGCGGCCCCGAAAGCGTGCGCGATGCGGTGCGCGCGCTGGGGGTCGAACGTGTGGGCCATGGGGTTAGGGCCATCGAAGACCCAGATCTGGTACATGAACTGGCCGACCGGGGCATCACGCTCGAGGTCTGCCCGGGCTCGAACGTTGTGCTGGGTCTGTACCCGGATTTCGCAGCCCACCCGATCGCGCGGCTGCGCGAGGCGGGCGTGAAGGTCACGGTTTCCACCGATGACCCGCCGTTTTTTCATACCACCATGCGCCGCGAATATGACATGCTGGCCCAGGCCTTCGGCTGGGACGCCGAGGATTTCGCCGCGCTGAACGACACCGCCCTGAACGCCGCATTCTGCGATGAAGAGACCCGCGCAAGGGTCAGGAAAAGACTGGAGAACACATGAGCGAACATCTGACCGTCGTCGACCACCCGCTGGTTCAGCACAAACTGACGCTCATGCGGGACAAGGGCACCTCGACCGCCTCGTTCCGGCAATTGCTGCGCGAGATCACGCTGCTGCTGGCCTATGAAGTGACGCGCGAGATGCCCCTGACCACGCGCCACATCGAAACCCCTATGGAGGAGATGGATGCGCCGATCCTGGCGGGCAAGAAACTGGCGCTGGTGTCGATCCTGCGTGCGGGCAACGGGATGCTGGACGGCGTTCTGGAACTGGTGCCCTCGGCCCGGGTTGGATTTGTGGGCCTGTATCGCGATGAAGAAACGTTGCAGCCGGTGCAGTACTACTTCAAGGCCCCCGAAGGCCTTAAGGATCGGCTGGTGATTGCGGTCGACCCGATGCTGGCCACCGGCAATAGCTCGGCCGCTGCGATCGACCTGCTGAAACAGGCCGGTGCCACCGACATCCGGTTCCTGTGCCTGCTGGCCGCCCCCGAAGGCGTGGCCCGCATGAAAGAGGCGCATCCCGACGTCAAGATCGTGACCGCCGCGCTGGACCGCGAGCTGAATTCCAAGGGCTACATCATGCCCGGTCTGGGCGATGCCGGAGACCGGATGTTCGGCACCAAATAGGCACGCCTAGTCGCTGCAGATATTCTGCAGCCGCACCCAATCGCGGTCGGGCATAACCTGATCCAAAGGCTGACCCGCCATCGGGTCGGCCTCGATCAGACCCAGTACCGTTTCGCCCGTGATATCAACCGCATAGGCATATGGGGTTGAGGGCAAATTGGCGGACGCAAACGCCTCCAGCAGGTCCGATTCCGGAACTGCGGGGCGGGATTCGGCCAGAACCTGTTCGGTATAGGTGTCCACGATCTGGGGTGTCAGTTCGCCCGTTGTCAGCAGACGAAACGCTGCAGTGGGCCCGGTTTTGTCCAGGAGATCGTCCAACGGATCATGCAGCCTGGCCCGCGTGCGTTCAGCTATCACGTAACCGGCGGCAACCGCGGGATCTTCACTGTCTTCAACCAGCGCTCGGTTCAGCAGCACGATCCCACCGGGAAGTGACAGGCTTTCCTGCACCCCGGCCGGCAACACAACGATCCGTCGCACACCTGTTCTCTGGGCCAGCTTCTGCAGCGCCGGCTGCGCGTCCGCCGAGGCGCAGGCCCGGCCCGAGACCCGTTCAATCCGTTGCAGAATCGTGTTCCCGATGTCCTGCCGTTTGATCTCAGGCACGACCTTTTCGACATGGCTTTGCAGGGCACCGGGCAGCCAGAACAGCAAGACCGCCGCGACCGCCGCAACCACTCCGCCGACGCTGGCCCACCGCAGCCGCCCGGGATGCGGGCGCGCCCGTTCGATGGCGCGTTGCAAGCGGTCGATTGCCTCGATCATGGTGGTTTCGGACTGCTGCAGCTCCAGTGTCTCATCCGGGTCGCCATCGGGGTTGAATATCGCGGGGAACTTGCCCGGATTCTGCCTTTCAAGTGCGGCAAGCGACCAGTGCGTCAGCGCGCGATCGTTGAAATCGGTGATGGTCAACGTCGCCTCGCCGATCGAAACAACCACTTCGCGCCGCTGCTCGTCGGGCGACGGGCGCCACAGACCGGTAGCCTCGATCCGCTGGTATTGTTTCAGTGCCGTCATTTCGATGAGGTCTGCTCGTTTTTTCTTTTGTCGATTCCTAGCACGGAGAGATTAATCCGCGCAAACCTGTTGCGTGGTGATTTGGAAATGTGCTCGATAACCGGGACGCGTAGTTTCGGCCAAAGGGCCCGGAGGCCAAGGCCACATGCAGACAGCACATCCTTCTTCACCGGTTCTTGCATCGGTTCTGATGGTCTCGGCCATGGCAATCATCGGCGTCGTGGACAATTTCGTCATTCGGCTGGCCGAAACGATCGGTCTGTGGCAATTCCACCTAAGCCGGGCCGTGATGATGCTGCCTCTTATCGTTGGACTGTCGTTTCTTGGGTTTGGAGGGCTGCGACCTCAGAGGTTTTGGGCGGTCCTGCTGCGCAGTGTTCTGATCACCCTGGCGATGTTGTTCTATTTCAGCTCACTGGCTTTGATGCCAATTGCTCAGGCCCTTGCGGGGCTGTTCACATCACCGATCTTCGTTCTGTTGATTTCCGCGCTGTTGCTGGACCAGAAGATCGGCCCCTGGCGGGTCTTGGCTGTGCTTATGGGGTTTGTCGGAATCCTCTGTGTTTTGCAGCCTGACCCCAATGCCTTTGATGCGACCAGCCTATTGTCGGTGGCAGGCGGCTTTTTCTATGCGCTCAGTGCGATCCTGACCCGAACGCATTGTGCAAACGAAAGCACCGTCGCCTTGCTGGCTGCGATGATTGTCACGCTTGGGCTGGCCGGCGCCCTTGGCCTCGCCGTGTTTTCGGTTTTGCCGGTTGTGGAGTCTGACGGCCCGGCCGGTTTTGTGACCCGGGGATGGGTCTGGCCGATGGAGGCCGCTCTGCCGTGGGTCGCATTGCAGGCGGTTGGGTCCACGGCTGCGGTATTCATGCTGATCAAGGCCTACCAACTGGGCGAGCCGTCATATGTCGCGGTGTTCGAGTATTCGGTCATGATCTTCGGGCCGGTTTTTGCCTGGGTGGTGATGGGGCAGGGGATCGGACCGCTGCAGATTGCGGGCATCGCCCTGATCGCCGCGGCCGGCGCAGTGCTGGCGTGGCGGGCGAGCGTGGTTCCCCAACGGGAACCGGCGCAATGATTCTATCAACAGGGCGGACCTACATCTTCATACATATTCCCAAGACCGGGGGAACATCACTGGCGCTGGCGCTCGAGCAGCGGGCCATGAAGGACGATATCCTGGTGGGCGACACCCCCAAGGCGCAGCGCAGAAACAAACGCAACAGGTCACTGAAGACGGCGGGAAGGCTGTGGAAACACTCCCGTCTGACCGATTTGCGGGGGCTTTTGCCCGACCAGCAGATGCAAGAGATGTTCGTGTTCACGCTGATCCGCAACCCGTGGGACCGGATGGTCAGCTATTACTACTGGCTGAGGGATCAGTCCTTTGATCACCCAGCAGTCCATCTGGCCGGGCGGCTGGATTTTGAGGCCTTTGTTCTGCACCCTAAAATCCAGCAGTCCTTTCGGGAAAACCCGTTCCCATCCTATGTCAGAGACGCCACCGGAACCGATCTTTGTCGCGCATACATTCGGATCGAAAGCTTTCAGCGGGATGCGGCCCCACTGTTCGATCATCTGGGGTTTCGTCTGGACCTTCCGCATGAAAACCGGTCAGCCCGGGGGGCGGAATACGCCAACTACTACTCGGTCCAGGCAAAAAAGGCTGTGTTTGACGCCTGTCGCGAAGACATAGAGAGATTCGAATATCGGTTCGAATAAGGCTGGTCGATTATTTCCCGAATTGCGCGAAACGCTGACAAATACAGGCTTTTGTTTATAAAAAAACGCGACTAATGGGGCGAAAAAGGCCCAAATTGGCCCTAAATATGGCAAAACTAAGTCACTCCCGAAAACTTCGTGCTAGCACAATGGGATAGTTTGAAAGTGCCAAAAGGGGGTAGGCACGTGTTGGAAGTAGTGAGTGTTTCGGGGTTTTCCGAAAATAATATCCAGACCGTACCGGGTGACGCCGTTTCGGTCAGGCGTGGCGGATTGCTGCACGGGACGAAGGTTGCCACCACCAATGGCTGGAAACTGGCCGAGGCATTGGTTGCCGGCGATCTGGTCAGAACGATGGACAACGGGTTTCAGGAAGTGAAACGCGTGTCCCACGACAGAATAGCCGTACCGGCTGGCGAGGTTCGACCTGACTTTTTGCCCGTGCGCGTGCCGTCCCGCGCGGCATATAACGGTCGTGCGGTCTGGCTGATGCCCGAGCAGGGAATGGCCGTAGCCTTGTCTTCTGATTTCAACAGAGACGAGGGGCTGGCGATCATTCCGGCGCGTCTGCTGAGCGGGCACTTCAGCTTTTCCTCTCGGACACCGGCAGAGGAATTCCAGGTCACATCGCTGTTTTTTGAGCAGGACGAAGTGGTCTTCATCGAGGGTGGCTTTCAAGCCTTCTGTTCCTCGTGCCGCATCCGTTCGCTGTCTGGCCCGTCCCGACGATCCTACGCGGTGCTGGAAGAATCCGAGGCGCGGAGCCTCGTCACATCTATCGCAGAGGCCGGCGAACTGTCGGCCCTTGCAAACCCGTTGGGTGCACTGCCTGCACCCATCCCGCAGGAACCGATCTTTCCGATACGTCCCCCATCGGGGGTGCGGCGTCCGGGACGTCCGGGGCGGCCCAACGTGCCGGCCTTGTTTCTGCGGCCTGAATGGCAGACCTGACCAAACACTCTAAGAAAGATGCTGGCGCATGGGATCATGCGCCAGCATCACTTGTTCAGGCAGCCTTGGCTTCGGGGTCGAAGCGGCCGTAGAAGGTCTGACCTTTTTCGGCCATCTCGCGCAGCAGCGGCGGGCAGGCGAAGCGGTCACCGTATTTCTCCGACAGCTGGTCACAACGCTCGGCCGCGTAGGGCGCACCGATGATATCAAGCCAGCTGAACGGACCACCTGACCACGGCGCAAAGCCCCAGGCCAGGATGGCGCCGACATCGCCTTCGCGGATGTCTTCCAGAACACCTTCTTCGAGCGCGCGCACGGCTTCAAGAACCTGTGCGAACATCAGGCGTTCCTGTACCTCGATCAAGTCGGGCTGCTGCTCGGCCAGCGGATACTTGTCCTGCAGACCTTTCCAGTAGCCGATGCGCTTGCCGTTTTCGTCATAATCGAAGAACCCGGCCTTGGACTTGCGGCCCAGGCGACCCTGTTCTTCCATCCAGAAGATCAGATCGTCCGCCGGGCTTTCCGGGTAGGCGTCGCCCATTGCCGCCTTGGTCGCCCGGGCAATCTTGGCGCCCAGGTCGATCGAAGTTTCGTCGGTTAGCTGAACCGGACCCACCGGGAAGCCCAGTTGACGGGCGGCGTTGTCGACCAGAACCGGGCTGACGCCTTCGGTGATCATCCGCGCCCCTTCGTTGATGTAGGGGATGATGCAGCGGTTGCAGTAGAAGAACCGCGCGTCATTGACCACGATCGGCGTCTTGCGGATCTGGCGGACATAGTCCAGCGCCTTGGCCACGGCCCGGTCACCGGTTTCCTTGCCCTTGATGATCTCGACCAGGAACATCTTCTCGACCGGCGAGAAGAAGTGGATGCCGATGAACTGATCGGGCCGCTTGCTGGCCTTGGCCAGTTCGGTGATCGGCAGGGTCGAGGTGTTCGAGGCAAAGATGCAGTCCTCGGGGATGATCGCCTCGACCTTCTGGGTCATCTCGGCCTTGACCTTGGGATCCTCGAACACGGCTTCGATGATCAGATCGCAGCCCGCCAGCTTTTCGAGGTCCGGCGTGGCAGTGATGCGGGCCAGCATGGCCTCTTTCTTTTCGGCCGTGACCTTGCCACGCTTCATGCCCTTGTCCAGATAGGCTTCGGTATAGGCCTTGCCCTTGTCCGCGGCGGCCTGATCGCGGTCGATCAGCACGACCTCCATCCCGGCCTGCGCCGAGACCAACGAGATGCCCGCGCCCATCATGCCCGCACCCAGAACGCCGATTTTCTTGACCGACTGATCCGGAATGCCTTGCGGACGAACGGCGCCTTTTTCCAGCGCTTCCTTGTTCAGGAACAGCGAACGGATCATGGCGCCCGAGGACGGGTTCATCAGCACCGAGGTGAACCAGCGCGCCTCGATCTTCAGCGCGGTGTCGAAATCGACCAGTGCGCCCTCATAGACCGCGCTCAGCAGGGCCTTGGCCGCCGGGAAGGCGCCTTGGGTCTTGCCGTTTACCATGGCCGAGGCACCCACGAAGTTCATGAAGCCCGCCGGGTGATAGGGCGCACCGCCGGGCATCTTGTAGCCCTTGGCGTCCCACGGCTTGACCAGATCGGCATCCTTGGCGTTCAGCACCCATTCCTTGGCTGCGGCCAGCGGATCGGCTGCGATCTCGTCGATGTAGCCTGCGCCCTTGGCCTTTTTCACGTCCAGCATCTTGCCTTCCAGCAGCAGCGGAGCCGCCGCGATGGCGCCCACCTTGCGGACCATCCGGGTGGTGCCGCCCGCGCCGGGGAAGATGCCGACCATGATTTCCGGCAGGCCGTATTTGGCCTTGGGGTTTTCGGCGGCAAAGATGCGATGGGTCGCCAGCGGCAGCTCCATGCCGATGCCGGCGGCAGTGCCGGGCAGGGCGGCCGCGATCGGTTTGCCACCTTTCTTGGTCTTGGGGTCCATGCCGGCCAGCTCGATCTTGCGCAGCAGGGCGTGCATTTTCATCGTGCCTTCGAACAGGCCCTTGGCCGGGTCGTCACCCGCCTGTTCCTTCATCACCGCCAGCAGGTTCAGGTCCATGCCGCCAGCGAACGAGCCTTCCTTGCCGCTGGTGATCACGATTCCCTTGATCTCGTCATCGGCCAGGGCCTGATCGATGCAGTCGTTCAGTTCGGACAGACCGTCGAACGACATCACGTTCATGGTCTTGCCGGGGACGTCCCAGGTGATGATGCCAACGCCGTCGGCGTCTTTGGTCAGTGTAAAATCAGCCATTTTTCTTCTCCTGATCCCCGCCGTTACACACGTTCGATGATGGTTGCCGCGCCCATGCCGGATGCGATGCACAAGGTGGCCAGACCGGTTTCCTTGTCCTGGCGCTCCAACTCGTCCAGCAGGGTGCCGATGATGATCGCGCCTGTGGCGCCCAGCGGGTGGCCCATGGCGATCGAACCGCCATTGACGTTGACCAGCGACGGATCGACGTCAAACGCCTGCTGGAACCGCAGCACGACCGAGGCAAAGGCCTCGTTGACCTCGAACAGGTCCAGATCGCTGATCTTCATGCCGGTTTCGGCCAGGATCTTTTCGGTCACCGGAACCGGGCCGGTCAGCATGATGGTCGGGTCGGTGCCGATCTTGGCGGTGGCCTTGATGCGGGCGCGCGGCTTCAGACCGTATTTCTCGCCGAATTCCTTGTTGCCGATCAGAACGGCCGCCGCGCCATCCACGATGCCCGAGCTGTTGCCAGCGTGGTGGATGTGGTTGATCTTTTCCAGATGCGGGTATTTCAGCATCGCCACCTTGTCAAAACCGGGCATCTGCTCGCCCATCATCTGGAAGGACGGGTTCAGCGCGCCGAGGCTCTGCATGTCGGTGCCGGGGCGCATGTATTCGTCGCGGTCCAGGATTGTCAGGCCGTTGCGGTCCTTCACCGAGATCACTGACTTGGCAAAGCGGTTCTCTTCCCACGCCTTGGCCGCGCGTTTCTGAGACTCGACGGCCAGCGCGTCGGCATCGTCGCGGCTGAAACCGTATTCGGTGGCGATGATGTCGGCCGAGATGCCCTGCGGGACGAAATAGGTCTCCATCGCCAGCGACGGATCGACGGCGATGGCGGCGCCGTCGCTGCCCATGGGCACGCGGCCCATCATCTCGACGCCGCCGGCGATATAGGCCTCGCCCGCGCCGCCCTTGACCTGGTTGGCGGCCAGATTCACAGCCTCCATGCCGGATGCGCAGAACCGGTTGATGGCCAGACCGGGGATCGATTCATCCAGGTCCGAGGCCAGAACCGCCGAGCGCGCCAGGCAGCCGCCCTGTTCCATTACCTGGGTGACGTTGCCCCAGATCACGTCCTCGACGGCGTGGCCTTCCAGGTTGTTGCGCTCCTTGATGGCGTTCAGGGCCACCGCCGACAGGCGCACCGAGGTCACCTCGTGCAGGCTGCCGTCCTTGCGGCCCTTGCCGCGCGGGGTGCGCAGGGCATCATAAATGTAAGCTTCGGTCATACTTCTCTCCTCAAGCTCGATCCGACGGATTGCCGGGCATCAGGTCATAGGGGGGTTTCCAGCTGGGCTGCTCGGACAGGCGGGTCAGCCAGGCGTCGATATGGGGCCATTCGGCACGGTCAAAGCCGAACGGTTCGGGGTAATAGAGGTAGCCGCAGCAGCTGAGATCGGCGTTGGTCACGCCGTCGCCGACGATCCAGTCGCGGCCGTCAAGATGCGCGTTCAGCACCTGATAGGCGGCTTTCAGGCGGCCTTGGTTGAAGGCGATCACATCCGGGTTGCGGTGCTGTTCAGGCAGAAAGTTGATCAGGAACCGGGTCATGCCAGCCATCGAGCTGAACTTGTGGTTGTCCCACAGCACCCAGCGCAGGATGTCATAGTTCTCTTCCCGCGTCTTGCCGCCGAATCTCCCTGATTTTTCGGTGACATAGGCCTGGATCGCGCCCGACTGGCTGATCCGGAAATTTCCGTCGATCAACACCGGCGCTTCGCCCATTTCGTTGACTTCGGCGCGGTATTCGGGGGTTCGGGTCTGGCCGTTGAAGAAATCGACAAAGACCGGCTCCCATTCCAGCCCCGACATCTCAAGTGCCAAGGCAGCCTTGTATGAGTTTCCGCTTTCTCCGAAGCAATGCAGTTTTATCGTCATGCACTCACCCCTCCCAAGGCGGTTTGTACGGTTTCGTCACGCACGTGTTTCGAGGAAGACCTGACCGCGGGCCGCAGCTGCGTTCGGACTTGTCTTGCTGGAAACACGCCGGGCCTGGGCCAGGCATCGGGGTCGTTTAGCGTTTGCGCGCTTCAAGCTCGGAATTGAAGATGCGCAGCCGGTGGGTCAGGTTCTCCTCGTCGATCACGCTGTTGAAGTTCTCGAACAGGAATGACAGCGCCTCTCCTTCGTCCAGCCCCGCCTCGCGGGCAAATCCCTTGAGTTTTCGATACCCGTCCTCGGTCATGGCGACGGGAAAGCGGCGGGTCAGGCGAAAGCGTTTGGGCATGTCATCTCCTCCATGAGCGCTGGTTCCGGGCGGGGTCGCCCGGAACCAGACTGGGATCAGAAGTTCGCCGCGTCCAGTGCCATCACCGTGTCGGCGCCGGTCTGGATCCGCGCCAGGTGCATGCCCGTGGCCGGCAGACGGCGCGCCATGTAGTAGCGGCCGGTGGCGATCTTGGTTTCGTAGAAGTCCTTGTCGGACGCACCGGCATCCAGGGCTTCCTGCGCGGCCTTGGCCATCTGCGCCCACATCAGGCCCAGGCAGACATGACCGAACATGTGCATGAAGTCATACGAGCCCGACAGAGCGTTGTTCGGGTTGGTCATGCCGTTCTGCATGAAATACATGCCGGCGGCCTGCAGGTCTTTCGAGGCGGCCTTCAGAGGTTCGATGAACGCCTTGTCATAGGCTTCGTCCTTGCCGCTGTTTTCCTTGCAGAAGGTTTTGACCATGTCGAAGAAGGCCATGACATGCTTGCCGCCGTCCTGCGCCAGCTTGCGGCCGACCAGGTCCAGCGCCTGAACGCCGTTGGCGCCTTCGTAGATCATGGCGATGCGGGCGTCGCGGGTGTATTGCGACATGCCCCATTCCTCGATGTAGCCATGGCCTCCATAGACCTGCTGGGCCTGAACGGTCATGTCGTAACCTTCGTCGGTCAGGAAACCCTTGATGACCGGGGTCATCAGCGAGATTAGCCCGTCGGCATCCTTGTCACCCGAACGGTGCGCCTTGTCGATCAGGGTCGCACCCCACAGGATGAAGGCCCGCGCGCCTTCCACAAAGCTTTTCTGGTCCATCAGGCTGCGGCGGATGTCGGGATGTACGATCAGCGGATCGGCCGGGCCGTCGGGATTCTTGGCGCCGGTCACGTCGCGGCCTTGCAGGCGGTCCTTGGCGTATTCCAGCGCGTTCTGATAGGCGGCTTCGGCCTGAGCCAGACCTTGCATGCCGACACCCAAACGCGCTTCGTTCATCATGGTGAACATGGCGCGCATACCCTTGTGTTCCTGACCCAGCAGCCAGCCGGTTGCGCTGTCATAGTTCATCACGCAGGTCGAGTTGCCGTGAATGCCCATCTTTTCTTCGATCTTGCCGACCGAAACGCCGTTGCGCTCGCCCAGGCTGCCGTCTTCGTTCACCAGGAACTTGGGCACGATGAACAGTGACACGCCCTTGATGCCCTCGGGGCCGCCGGGGATCTTCGCCAGCACCAGGTGGATGATGTTGTCGGCCATGTCGTGATCGCCGGACGAGATAAAGATCTTCTGGCCGGTGATCTTGTAGCTGCCATCGCCCTGCGGCTCGGCCTTGGTGCGCATCAGGCCCAGATCGGTGCCGCAATGCGGCTCGGTCAGGTTCATGGTGCCGGTCCATTCACAGCTGACCATCTTGGGCAGATATGTGTCTTTCTGCGCGTCGGTGCCATGCGCCAGGATGGCCGAGGCCGCGCCGTGGGTCAGGCCCTGATACATGGTGAAGGCCTGGTTCGCGGCCGAGAACATCTCGCCCACGGCCGTGCCAAGAACATAAGGCATGTTCTGGCCGCCATATTCCTCGGGCATGTCCAGACCGGTCCAGCCGCCTTCCTTGACCTGCTCGAACGCGTCCTTGAACCCGGTCGGGGTGTAGACCACGCCGTTTTCCAGCCGGCAGCCTTCGGTGTCGCCGACCACGTTCAGCGGGTGCAGCAGGTTGACGGCGACCTTGCCGGCCTCTTCCAAAACGGCGCCCGTGAACTCGGGCTCCAGCTCATCGTAGCCCGGAATATCCGAGGCCGAGATTTTCAGAACGTCATGCAGAACGAATTGCGTGTCTTTGGTAGGCGCGTTGTAAACGGGCATTTGAAGCTCCCTTAATTCAGATGTCCGGGTGGCAGGCGGCGCGGAGTTACTCGGCCGCCTTCTTTTCCTGTTTCATTGAGGCGATGACCTTCTCGCCCCAGCGCAACTGCTCCTTCAGATCGTCAATGGCCTGAGTCAGTTCCTCGCGGCGGGCTTCCATATCCGCCAGACGCTCGCACGCGATTTCATAGGTGCGGGTCATCTGGGTCAGTTGCTGGTCGCCTACATGGTACAGATCCAGAAGCTGTCGAATCTCTTCCAGGCTGAAACCAAAGCGTTTGCCGCGCAGGATCAGCTTGAGCCGCGCCCTGTCACGTTTGGTGAACAGCCGTTTCTGGCCCTCACGGATCGGAAACAGAAGCTCTTTGGCTTCGTAGAACCGCAAGGTCCGCGGCGTGACGTCATAGGTCTCGCACATCTCGCGGATGGTCATAAGATCTTCGGTCATTGGTCACCCTCTCGTCGCTGGCGTCATGAGAAAGTTGCGCAGTCGATGGCCGCTTTACAACATGAGATTGACGTTTACGTAATCCAGACGCTGCGTCACAAAGAAATTGACGTAACTTCCGGTCGCGTAAAGCGACGGGTTGGCAATTTTCTTTCCGTTGGGTCAGCCAAATCCACTGTACCCGCGCGGTTCCAATCCGACGGGCAGGCGGCAGGGCGCCAGCCGAAAAATGCAGATTTCCGGTGTAATGAAGGATGGGTTTGGGGGGCTCGAACCGGCCGATTCAGGTCAGCGAGTTGGCCGTTTGATCGCGAAGGCGCTGCAACTCGTCCATGGCTTCGTCCAGTTGCTGACGCTGCTGACGCAGCTCTTCCATCTGGCGGTCGGCCATTTCGACAAAGGTGGCCATCTGGGCCTTGTTGCCTTGATCTTCGTAGATCAACAACCACTGCCGAATTTCCTCAAGTGGAAACCCGAACTTACGGCCACGCATGATCAGCTTCATCCGCGCACGCTCGCGCGGACCGTAAAACCGGGACCGTCCTTCCCGGTCTGGCTGCAGCAGCTCGATATACTCGTAGTAGCGCAGGGTGCGCGGAGTCACGTCGAACTCGGCGCACATCTCTTTGAATGACAAACGCTTGTCGGACATTCCTGTTCTCCTCGGTTGCAACCTAGGGCGTTGTGCGGACAAGCGCAACAGGCGGGCTTGCCCTTTGCGCGCGGAGCAGATCATAAAGGGGCAGGACAACAGGACTGAACCTCATGGTCGACAAGACAGTACTCGCCCGCCAGTTCATCGAGGCGATCCCCCATGCGCGGGCCCTGGGCCTGACCCTGACCCATATCGGCGAGGGTGAGGCCGAGATCACCATGCCTTACAACGAGGATCTGATCGGCGATCCCCGCACTGGCGTGATTCACGGAGGGGCTGTGTCGGCCAGCCTGGATACCTGCTGCGGGGCTGCGGTCATGAGCCATCCGGCCGCGCCCGGCGGCACAGCAACCATCGATCTGCGCATCGACTACATGCGCGCCGCAACGCCCGGTCAGACGATCACCACCCGCGCGACCTGCTATCACATCACGCGCAATGTGGCCTTCGTGCGCGCCACCGCGATGGACGACGATCAGGATCGCCCGGTGGCCACCGCCTCGGGCGCCTTCACGGTCGAGGGGAAGTGAGATGGCAAGACCCCGTCCCGAACCGATGCAGGTGGTGAAACAGCGCCGCGACGCGGCCCTCAAGGCGCTGGTCGATGGGGTCCCGTATATCCGGTTCCTCAACATCAGTTTCGATCGGCGCGGAGACGAACTGACCGGAGTTCTGAATTTCGACGAAAAGCTGATCGGCAACCCATTCCTGCCGGCGATTCATGGGGGCGTCACGGCGGCCTTTCTCGAGGTGACGGCGGTGATCACGCTCAGTTGGGAGCACCTGTTCCCGCGCATCGAAAGCGGTGAGATTGACGCCGAGGACATCATCTCGGATCACAGTATCCGCTTTCCCAAGACCATCGACTTCACGGTGGATTACCTGCGCTCGGGCCTGCCGCGCGATGCCTATGCACGCGCCTTCATCAGTCGGGCGGGGCGGCGGTATGCCTCGGTGCGCGTCGAGGCTTGGCAGGACAACCACGCCAAGCTGTTCGCGCAGGCCACAGGGCATTTCCTGATGCCGCAAGAGCCTTCGGCCAAGAGCTGAGCAAAATGCGGGACGCCTCGGCACCCATTACGCACAGACGGGTGCTGAAGATCGCGGTGCCGATCGTGCTGTCCAACGCGACGGTGCCGATTCTGGGCGCGGTAGATACCGGCGTGGTCGGCCAGATGGGGCAGGCCGCCCCGATCGGCGCGGTTGGCATTGGCGCGGTCATTCTGGCCACGATCTACTGGGTGTTCGGCTTTCTGCGCATGGGCACGACCGGATTGGCGGCGCAGGCCCGAGGCGCGGGAGACACGGCCGAAACCGGTGCGCTGCTCATGCGCGGCCTGCTCTTGGGCGGCGCGGCGGGGCTGTTCTTTATCGTGGCGCAGGTGGCGGTGTTCGCAGGGGCCTTCGCGCTGTCGCCCGCCAGCCCCGAGGTCGAGGCGTTGACGCGCAAATACCTCGAGATTCGCATCTGGGGCGCGCCCGCGACCATTGCGCTTTATGCCGTGACCGGCTGGCTGATCGCGGTCGAGCGCACGCGCGGCGTGTTCGTCCTGCAGGTTTGGATGAACGGGCTGAACATCCTGCTGGATCTGTGGTTCGTGCTGGGGCTGGGCTGGGGCGTCGAAGGGGTGGCGGTGGCCACGCTGATTGCCGAATGGACGGGTCTGGCGCTGGGTCTGTGGCTGTGCCGCGATGCGTTCGGGGGTAATCAATGGCGCGATTGGGCGCGGATCTTCGACCCCGCCCGCCTGCGCCGGATGATGCAGGTCAATGGCGACATCATGATCCGGTCGGTCCTGCTGACCGGGTCCTTCACCACCTTTCTGTTCGTGGGCGCCGATCTGGGCGACGTGACGCTGGCCGCCAACCAGGTGCTGCTGCAGTTCCTGGAAATCACCGCCTTTGCGTTGGACGGGTTCGCCTTTTCTGCCGAGGCATTGGTAGGCAGCGCCGTCGGAGCCAAGGACCGATACCAGGTCCGGCGCGCCTCGGTCATGGCGTCGCAATGGGGCGTCGGTGGGGCTCTGGTGCTGGGGGCCACGTTTTTTGTGGCAGGGCCCGCATTGATCGACCTGATGGCCACCGCGCCCGAGGTGCGGATCACGGCGCGCGAATACCTGATCTGGGCGGCGCTGGCCCCGGTGGTCGGCGTTGCCAGCTGGATGTTCGACGGCATCTACATCGGCGCCACCTGGACCCGCGCCATGCGCATCGCCATGATCCAGTCGGTGGCAATCTATGTGGTGGCGCTGTTCCTGCTGGTGCCGACCATGGGCAATCACGGGCTGTGGGCCGCGCTGATGGTGCTGAACACCGCCCGCGCGGTGACGCTGGGCCTGCGCTACCCCCGGCTCGAGGCGCAGGTGGCCTAGAGCAGGGTCAGCAGGGTCTCGGGCGGGCGACCGATTGCGGCCTTGTCGGTGGTGATCCCGATGGGGCGTTCGATGAGGATCGGGTTCTCGGCCATGGCGTGAACCAAGGCCTCTTCGGGTGTTTCCCTACTCAGCCCCAGTTCCTTGAACCGCGCCTCGCCCCTGCGCATCATCTCGATCGCCGGGATGCCCAACCGGGACAGCACCGCGCGCAGCTCATCCGCGCTGGGCGCGTCCTCGAGGTATCTGCGAACGGTGACTTCGGCGCCGCGGTCCTGCAGCAGGGCCAGCCCGGCGCGCGATTTTGAACAGCGTGGGTTGTGCCAGTATTCGATCACAGCCAATCCTCTCGTTTGCTGCCGACGGCGTCGGCCACCGACTTGAACCCGTCCCGCGCCAGCAGGGCGTCCAGCCCCCGCGCGATCTCGGCCGCCAGTGACAGGCCGCCATAGACCATCGCGGTATAGAACTGCACGGCCGAGGCCCCGGCGCAGATTTTGGCATAGGCCTGTTCGGCCGTGCCGATGCCACCCACGCCGATCAGCGGGATCTGCCCGTCGGTCAACTGGCTCAGCCGAGCCAGAACGCGGGTCGATTTCTCGAACAGGGGCGCGCCCGACAATCCGCCGGCCTGATCCTTGTGCAGGCTGCGCAGCCCTTCGCGCGACAAGGTCGTGTTGGTGGCGATGACACCGTCGATGCCCGTGTCACGGGCGACATCGGCGATGTCCCGCAGTTCGTCATCCTTCAGGTCGGGGGCGATCTTCAGAAACACCGGGACCCGCCGCGCCAAGGCATCGCGGGTGTCCAGCACACCTGCCAGCAGGGCGCTCAGCGCTTCTTTCCCCTGCAGGTCGCGCAGCTTTTCGGTGTTGGGTGACGAGACATTCACCGTGGCGAAATCCAGCCATTGCCCGCAATGGGCCAGCACATGCGCAAAATCCCGCGCCCGGTCGGTGCTGTCTTTGTTGGCGCCCAGGTTCAGGCCGATCACCGCGTCCTTGGGGCGGTGCGCCAGACGCCGGGCCATCGCCTCCATCCCTTCGTTGTTGAAGCCGAACCGGTTGATGGCGGCGCGGTCCTCGGTCAGTCGGAACAGGCGCGGCTGGGGGTTGCCTGGCTGCGGGCGCGGTGTGACGGCACCCACCTCGATAAACCCAAAGCCTGCGCGTGACAGCGGGCCCAGAACCTCGCCATTTTTGTCGAACCCGGCGGCCAGCCCCACCGGGTTGGGCAGGTCCAGCCCGGCAAGTTGCGTGCGCAAGCGCGTCGAGGTGACGGGACCGGGCGCCGGGGTCAGACCCGTTTTCAGCGCCTTGATCGACAGGCCGTGCGCGGTTTCTGGGTCCAGGCGATGTAGCGCGGCCAGGGCCAGTTTCTCGGTCAGTTTCATCCGAAGGACGCTCCGGTTGGGGTAGGGGCGGTGCGGATCAGGCGCGAGTCGGCCACAGCCGCCTGCCGGTGAATGACCGCCGCGCGATAGGCCGGGTGGGTCACCATCTCCAGAAACGCATGGGCCGAGGGGTAACGGGCGATGAACATCTCGTCCCACGCTTCGCCCTGCGGGCCGATCAGCGTTGTTTTGAACGTGCCGCGCCAGATGATCGAGGCCCCCAGCCGCGCGATGATTGGGGCGGTTTCGGCCCCATACCGGCGATAGGCTTCTGCGCCGCTGAGCCCCGCGCCGACTAGGTCGTGGCCTGCGGGATAGTCGGCCTTGGCGCGGAACCGCACAAGGTTCAACATTTCGATCGGGTGGTCGCGGTCCAGCGCCTTGAACGCCTCGAACTGGGCGCGGTCGGGGTCGACATGGCCGGTCATTGCATCTCCTTGGGGAAGAGGTGCGCGCCGTTTTCCAGCGGCAGCGGCTTGGCCCAGACCACATCCGCCATGCGCATGTTGCGATAGAGATGCGGGAACAAGGCCCCGCCGCGCGAGACCTCCCATTTCAGATCATCGCCCATTTTCTGGGCATCGCAGGCCACGAGGGTCAGGTTTTCGGCCCCGGCAAAGTGTTTGGCCGCCGTCTCCGCCGCCTGTTCTGCGGTGGAAAAATGCACAAACCCATCGGTCACGTCGATGGGTGCGCCCCGGGTCTCGCCCTGTGCCTGCAGGGCCGCCCATTCCTCGGCCCGGAATATCTTGTAGATCAGCATGGCGCCGTGATGCCCCGCGCGCGGGGTAGAATCAAGCCGCATTTCCCCCTTTGACTCTTTGCCGCCCTCGGCGCACGATCCTGACAATCAATAACAGGGAGTTTCAAATGATTACCCGTTTCCTGACATCCGTGGCGGCCCTTGGCCTGACTGCAGGCATGGCGGCGGCCGACTACAAGCTGACCATTCTGCACACCAACGACTTCCATTCCCGGTTCGAGCCGATCAACAAATATGACAGCGGCTGTGGCGCCGAGGACAATGCCGAGGGCAAATGCTTTGGCGGTTCGGCGCGTCTGGTGACCGCGGTCAACGACGCCCGCGCGCGGGCCGAGAACTCGATCCTCGTGGACGGCGGCGACCAGTTCCAGGGGTCGTTGTTCTATACCTACTACAAGGGCAAGGTCGCGGCCGAGTTCATGAACAAGCTGGGCTATGACGCGATGACCGTGGGCAACCACGAATTCGATGATGGTCCCGAGGTTCTGGCCGGTTTCGTCGATGCGGTCGAATTTCCGATTCTGATGTCGAATGCGAACATCGAGAACGAGGAACTTCTGACCGACCGGATCAAGAAATCGACCGTGATCGAAGTGGGTGGAGAGAAGATTGGCCTGATCGGCCTGACCCCCGAAGACACCGACGAGTTGGCTTCACCCGGGCCGAATGTCGTGTTCTCTGATCCTGTTCCGGCGGTTCAGGCCGAGGTGGACAAGCTGACGGCGGAAGGCATCAACAAGATCATCGTGCTCAGCCACTCGGGCTATGGCGTCGACCAGCGGGTCGCGCAGGAAACCACGGGTGTTGACGTGATCGTGGGCGGACACTCGAACACCTACCTGTCGAACACTTCAGACAAGGCCGCCGGGCCGTACCCCACCGTGGTGAACGGGGTGCAGATCGTTCAAGCCTATGCCTACGGCAAGTTCCTGGGCGAGTTGAACGTGACCTTTGATGACGACGGCAACGTGGTCGAGGCGGTCGGTGAGCCGCTGATCATGGACAACACCGTGACCGAGGATCAGGCTGCCCTGGACCGCATCGCAGAACTGGCCAAACCGCTGGACGAGATCCGCAACAAGGTCGTGGCCAACGCCGCGGCTCCGATCGAAGGCGACCGGTCGATCTGCCGCGTGCAGGAATGCGAGATGGGTAACCTGGTGGCCGATGCCATGCTGGCGCGGGTCGCCGATCAGGGCGTTCAGATCGCCATCGCCAACTCGGGCGGCCTGCGGGCCTCGATCGACGCGGGTGACGTGACCATGGGCGAGGTGCTGACCGTTCTTCCCTTCCAGAACACGCTCTCGACCTTTGAGATCAGCGGTCAGGGCATCATCGATGCGCTGGAAAACGGCGTCAGCCAAGTGGAAGAGGTCAAGGGTCGCTTCCCGCAGGTGGCGGGGCTGAAATTCACCTGGGATCCGTCTGTGGCCCCCAACGAAGGCCGCGTGACCGAGGTCATGGTGGTCGAAGGTGATGGCTATGTGCCAATCGATCCGGCCAAGACCTATCTGGTGGTGACCAACAACTATGTCCGCAACGGTGGCGACGGGTACAAGATGTTCTCTGGCGAGGACAAGAATGCCTACGACTTCGGTCCCGACCTTGCGGATGTGACCGCGGAATACCTTGCGGCCAATGCGCCATACACGCCCTATCTGGACGGACGTATTCAGCAGAAGTGATTGCTGACACAAAAAAGAAAAGGCCGCATCCTTGGATGCGGCCTTTTTTGTTGGGTTTCGGCTTAATCGAATTCGTATTCGGGCCACAACTCGGGGTCGAAACCGTCCAACATGGGCCGGATATAATCCGCAACCTGACGCCAGCCGCCAACCGATTTGGTCGAGATTTTGTTGCGCACCTGGTCGATACTGGCGGTACGCACCTGTTTCGTGTTTTCTTCCGGGTGCATCATGCTTTCGCGCCATTCGATCCCGCAGAAGTCTGCAACTTGCTTGCTGTAGGTCTCAGGGTCGGCCACCAGCTTTTCGTAGGGTACCGTCAGGATGCGATCACCGAAGATGGCATCCCAATGCTGCATATAGCGGCGATACATGTTGGCCGAGTGCGCGATCGAGTTCAGGTTCGATGCGTATCGCATTCCGCCCGCTGGAAAACGCCGGATCCATTTCGACAGGCCGACGTCCCGAGGGTCACGCAGCATGTTGATGATCTTGGCGTTGGGGAACGCTGCCAAAAGAAAACCAACCCGCTGGTAGTTGTGCGGCATCTTGTCGACGAAAGCGATCGAGCCCTCGGGGATCGGGGGCATCAACTCGCGGAAATGCTTGGCGAACTCCGCGGCTTCTGCGTCCGAGAATGCCTTCTTTTCGTTCGAGTATGGCGCCGAAAGGTCGGACCCGAGGTTCAGCTCTCCACATCCCGCGATGTCGGGGGCGGAACTCAGCATCATTTCCATCAAGGTGGTGCCCGACCGAGGCTGTCCGATCACGAAAATCGGCAGGGGCATTTCCTCGATGCCGGAACTTGGTACCGAAGCGCTGTCGGGGAACAGGCCGCAGATGCGGCGTAGTTTGCGCTCTTCTTCTTCGAAATCGTATGGGTTTTCGTCGTGTTGCACCCTGTTTGCGACTGCAAACTGCGCAAGGGCCGCCTCCAGCCCACCGATCTTTGATTGAAGCTGTGCCAGCGTGAATTCCAGAGTCGAATTGGGGTGTTTCCGCTTTGCGATCGCAGCCTCGACCCGGGGGAACAGTGCTTCGGCCTGTTCGGCGTCTACCATCGACGACAATTGGAACAACGCCGATGCGTGATACGGATCCTTGTCCAAAACACGCCACAAAATGTCAGTACAGCCCTTCTTGTCGCCAGCCTGGTGCAGGTCCACCGCTCGGCGGAAGGCGATTTCGATGCTGTCGGGATCCAGCTCGTATGCACGCGCAATATCGGCCGAGGCCGCATCCACGAAGCCGACGCGCCCATAGGCCCTGCTGCGGGTGGACAGCAGCTTGGGGTTGTCTGGATCTGTCATCAGGCGCTTGGTGGCGTTCTCGATGATGCTACGCCAGTTCTTGCCCTTGAGCGTGATTTCATCGATCACCCGGACGATCTCGCGGTTGCCGGGCATCTTTTCGGCCATCTTTTCGGCATAGGCCAACGCCCGCGCGATCTGGCCGGTTTGCATAAGAGCATTCGCGATGTTTTCGACGAATTGCGGGTCGTCCGGTTTCAGGCGGGCGGCTTCCTGGAAATGCGGCAGCGATTTCTTGTACTGCTTCATCTCGGTCAGAACGAACCCGGCAATCGCGTGGTAGTCCGCGTCTTTTGGGAATTTCTTGATGCCGAGGGTAGCTTTCTTCAGAGCCTGAGGAAGTTTGCCGGAGTCCAGATCCGCCACCGCCTTGGCCTTGAGGGAATTTGGTGCTTGATTTGTCATCTGACTGCGCGAGACCCTGTGCCTGATTGAAACTTTTGTTGTTGGTTCATTACCCATGTGCGGACGGTTTGCAATAACTCTTCCCAACGATGCCATGGCGCAGCTGTTTGCTGCGCGGCCTTCAAACGCGTTGCCGGCGGTGCCCAACTACAACATCTGCCCGACAAATCAGGTGCATGTCGTGCGCGCCAGAGAGGGAGGGCGGCAGTTGGACCCGCTGCGATGGGGTTTCTTGCCACATTGGTACAAAGCCCAAAACGACGGTCCGCTGCTGATCAACGCCCGCGCCGAAACCCTGGCCCAGAAACCGGCCTTTCGCACAGCCTGCCGCGATCGGCGCTGTCTGATCGTGGCCACGGGCTTCTACGAATGGACCAAGACCCAAGACGGTGCGCGGCTGCCTTGGTACTTCCACCGCAGCAATGGTGCGCCCATCGCCTTTGCCGGCATCTGGCAGAACTGGGGCGAGGGTGAGGCGCGGCAGGCGACCTGCGCGATCGTCACGACCGCAGCCAACGACAATGTGCGTGCGGTTCATCACCGGATGCCGTTGATCATCGAACAGGCGGATTGGGCCTTGTGGCTGGGCGAGGTCGGCAAGGGGGCAGCCCGCCTGATGAAACCCGGCGCCGAGGATTTGTTGCAGTTTCACAGGGTCGGCACGGCCGTAAATTCCAACCGGGCCAGTGGGCCGGACCTTATCGCGCCCGAAGCCGATGAATGACATCAGCGGGGCCTTCTTTTCTTTTGCCATCCTGCGCGCTAAACCCCTGTCATGGCCCTGAAATTCTCAAACCTGTCGCAGCTGTACGCGCATCCGTTCGATACGATCATCGATGTGCGCAGCCCGGCAGAGTTTGCCGAAGACCATCTGCCCGGCGCCATCAACCTCCCGGTTCTGGACAATGAGGAACGCGCACGTGTCGGCACGATCTACGTTCAGCAGAGCCCGTTTCTGGCGCGCAAGCTGGGGGCCGCGTTGGTGTTTCGCAACGCCGCCACCCATATCGAGACGCAACTCAGCCACCACGAGGGCGGTTGGCGCCCTTTGGTCTATTGCTGGCGTGGCGGTCAGCGGTCAGGATCCTTCACCTGGATGCTGCAGCAGATCGGCTGGCGAGCCGAGGTCATCGAGGGCGGATACCGCAGCTATCGGCGTCTGGTGAAGCAGTACCTCTACGATGATCCGCTGCCGTTCAAGCTGGTGGCGTTGGATGGCTACACCGGCACTGCAAAAACGGAACTTCTGGCCCAGTTGCAAACGCGCGGGGTGCAGGTTCTGGATCTCGAAGCGTTGGCCAATCACCGCGGTTCGCTGCTGGGCGAACAACCCGGCGGACAACCCAGCCAGAAAGCCTTCGAATCTGCCTTGGCGTCGGCCATGTGCGCCCTTGATCCGGCACGGCCCGTGTTGGTCGAGGCCGAGTCGTCAAAAATCGGTTCGTTGATCGTGCCCCCAGCGGTCTGGCAGAGCCTGTGCCAAGCGCCGCGAATCCTTGTCACGGCAGATATCGAGGCGCGAACGGACTATCTGGTCGCTGCCTATGACGACATTCTGTCCGATGCCGAGCGTTTGCAGGACCGCCTGTCGCCGCTGCGGTTTCACCGGGGGCATGATGTCGTGGATGCGTGGATGGCTCAGATTGCCGAGGGCAACAAGAAAGCTCTGACGCGCGCCTTGATGGAGCAGCACTATGACCCGGCTTACGAAAAGTCGCGGAAAAACCACCAGTTTGATGTGATTGCGCGCGTGCATGCCACGTCCTTGACTACAGACGGGCTGGATCAGGTCGCGTCGGAAATTGAAGGGATTGTGGCTCAGCTCTGAAGGCGCAGGCCGGGTGTGTCGCTCAATACACCGATGACTGCAGCCGGGTAACCAGCGGCACGTAAATGGTCGCAGATATTTAGAGCGTCGTCGGCCGAAACGGCAGCCAGCAACCCACCTGCGGTCTGAGGATCGAACAGCAGATCGGCTTTGCCGTCAATTGGAACTGCGGGCGCGATGGAACGATTGTCGTTGAACAAGCTGGACCGGACACCTTGCTGGCTGAGCTCGAGCGCCCCCTCCATGACCGGGACTGCGTCGAGATTCAGGACTGCGCCGCAGTTGGATGCCTCGCACAGTCCAACGAGATGCCCGGCCAGTCCGAATCCGGTGACGTCGGTCATGGCATGGGCTTGGGTCAGAATGCGTGCGGCGTCACCCTGCGGCCGCGTCATGTGGTCATAGGCGGCCACTACCCACTCGCCATTGGCTTGCCCTGCCATTTCCGCGGCCATCAGGACTCCGCTGCCAATCGGTTTGGTCAGGATCAACACATTACCGGGCCGCCCACCCGACAGGGTGATCGGATCAGACTGGCACAAACCCGTGATGGTGAAACCGATGGTAAGCTCATCGCCCATCGAGCTATGGCCGCCGACGATCTCAGCGCCGGCGCTGCGCATGACTTCGGTCGCGGTTGCCACGATTTCAGCCATGGTGCGGTGTTGCAGCTGGGAGGACATGCGCGGCAGGATCAGAGTGGCCGTCGCGGCCTGTGGGGTCGCACCCATCGCCCAGATGTCCCCCAGTGCGTGAATGGCCGCGATGCGGGTCATCAGAACAGGGTCCGAAACGAAGCTGCGCAAATGATCTGACGTCAGCACCTGCCGGACGCCACCAAAGGTCAACATTGCGGCATCATCGCCGGGCAGGGGCGTGATACCCGGTCGATCGGATCGCGGTACTGCAGACAGCGCGGTCTGCAAGGCGCCTCGACCTACCTTGGCGCCGCAACCGCCGCACATGGGCTTGCCGCCCAGAGCGTCGTGCAGTCCATCCGCATGGTGACGGGGAATTGTGGGGGCTGACATCTGGGGCAGCTCACGAAAGCGACGCATGAACTTCTGGTCGATATGGTTTTTCCACCGCCACATCACAGGTCCGCTGAATGACGTCCCAAAGCGCTCGGCCAGTGCCGAGCGTTCCCCCAGCGAGACCAGCTTCAGGTAATCCTTCTGCGGCTTGTACCGGCGAATGGATCCAGCCCCGAGGGCTGCGCGCAGGTTGTTGAACAGAACAGGAGCCTCTCGCACGGCAAAAACACCGGCCTTGGGGCGCGGCGTGTCATCCAGATGAGCGCAGTCGCCGACTGCGAAGACCGATGGATCGCTGGACTGCAAATACCCGTTCACTCGGATAAAGCCGTCGTGCAGGTCCAGTCCGGTCTGGCCGATCCAGTCATAGGGACGGGCGCCCGCCGCGCCGGTTGTGAAATCAGCCGAGATGTGACGCCCATCGGTCAGTTGCACGCCTTTTGGTGTGATCTGCGCAATTTCGGCCTGTTCGATACAATCGATGCCAAGTTGTTCTATCGCCCGCCGAATGGTCTGGGCGGCTTTGGGGTTTATCGCGGTCAGGATATGCCCCTTGTCGATCAGAGTGAGCGTTGCTTGCCGACCCTTGGCGCGCAGAGCATGGGCCATGGCCATCGCCAGTTCGACGCCCGCGACACCGCCGCCGATGACCGCCACCGAAGCAGGGTCGGTTGCCTCCAGGTACCGGGCCCATTTTGCGGCAAAGGGACCAAGAGGTTTTGCCGGGATGGCATGTTCCGTGAACCCGGTCAAAGACGGCATGTCCGATGTTATTCCGACATTGATCGAGGCAACATCGAAAGCGACATCAGGATGATCGGCCACATTCACTAGCCGCCGGTTCAGGTCGAGGCCGATCGCGGCACCCAGAATGATCCGGGCCCCCGCAAACCGTGCCAGCCGGATCAGGTCGATGTCCAGGTCGCGGCGGACATAGTGCCCCGCGACATATCCGGGCAACATCCCGGAATAGGGCGCGGTCGGGCCAGGATTGATCACGGTCAACCGCGCGCCGGGTAGGGGGTTCATCCCCCATTTCCGAAGGAAAAGCGCATGCGTATGCCCTCCGCCCACCAGAACCAGATCGCGGGTAAGTGGCAACGAAGGTGTTTTCATGAAGTCAGTTCGCGCTGTGATCCGGGACGTCTTCGACCTGCTCGACCGCGTGGGTGGCCCAGAGCTTGTCTTCGCCCGCGTCCGGCAGATCCTCGGGGGCTTCATGGCGGTGAATGTGCCACTTGGCAATGAACAGAGCCGTGATCGGAGCCGTCAGAAACAGGAACAGCGTGATCAGCAGTTCATGCATGGAAAGGCGCTGTTCGATCAGGATCGAATGAAAGATCGAGGCCAGCAACACGCCGCCCACGCCCAGCGTGGTGGCTTTGGTCGGGGCGTGCAGCCGCGACATCGGATCCTTCAGCTTAATCATGCCAAAAGACCCGACAAAGCCGAAAATCCCTGAAACGATCAGGAAAAATGCAATCAGAAGCTCGAAGATGAATTCCATGGCGGCCTCACTCGATGATGTTGCCGCGCAGCATGAAGCGCGCATAGGCCACGGTCGAAACAAAGCCGAGCATGGCAATGATCATGGCGGCTTCGAAAAAGATCTCGGTGCCCAGATGCAGGCCGTACAGGATCATCAAGGCGATGGTGTTGATCACCATCGTATCAAGGGCGAGCACTCGCGTCCCCACACCGTCGGCGGTGATGATCCGCCACAGGCACATCATGATCGCGGCCCCAAAGCAGGCAAAGGCAAAATAGATTGCATATTCGATCATTCGAAAATCTCCTTCAGGCGGCGCTCGTAACGCTGCTTGATCTGGTCTCGTACCGCGCCCGGATCCGGAGCGTCCAGGCAATGGACCAGCAGACAATGCCCTTGGGCCGAGAGGTCGCAACTGACGGTGCCCGGAGTCATGGTGATGGTTCCAGCCAGTACCGTGATCGCTTCGGGTGTGCGCAGTTCCAGCGGGATTGAGATCCAGTTCGGCTGTCTGTCCGCGTCGCGTTTGAACAGGATGATGCGTGCCACGGTCACGTTGGCCACCACGATGTCCCACAGAACCACGATCATGTACTCAACGACCATGGGCCAGTTCCGCAGGACGGGCCGGTCGGGCCAGTAGGGTTGGGTGATGAAGGGAATGATGATCCCCAGAAGCAATCCAAAGACCAACGAGTTCAGAGAGGGCGCGTTGGCCAACAGCACCCAGACCAGAGTCAGCAGGAAGCTCAGATGCGGGTGGGGGAATATCCGGCGCAGCAGTTTCATCAGTCTTCCCTTCCCAATACGGCCGAGATGTACTGTTCCGGCGCGAACAGTTGCGCGGCGGTCTTGCGAGTGTAGTCCAGCGAGGGTCCGGCGAACAGGGTCAGCAGGACGAGGCCCAGAACCACTCCGAACACCGAGGTGAACGCCAGCCCCGGCTGCGGTTCAGGCGCGGGCCGGTGCGGGGGTTCATCATCGTTGGTGGCCTCGGTTTCGGGTTCCGGTTCGATCTGGGTGCTGGCGTCATAGCTTTTCCAGAAGATCAGGGACCCAGCGCGAGCCAGACCCACGATGGTGACAAAGGATCCGATCAGAACGACCGCCCAGACCGCAGTGGCATCCGGCGCATACCACGACGCATCCAGCACCAGAAGCTTGCCGATGAACCCTGACAACGGCGGCATGCCCGCCATCGCTATGGCTCCAACAAAGAACAGCGCCGAGATCAGCCCGCTTTGCGGCATCGGGGGGCGGGGCGCAATGGCCCCTCCACGACGTTCCATCACCAGATCGGCCACCAGGAACAGCAGCGCGGTCGCCAAGGTTGAATGGTAGACGTAGTATAGAGCGGCGGCTGTGGCCGTCTCGGTGAACAAGGAAATAGCCACCAGCAGCGTTCCCATCGAGGCGATGGCGCAAAACGCAACCATGCGCGCGATGTGCCGCGTGCCCAGAATGCCGATCGAACCGATGGCAAGGGTCAACAGCGCGGCAGGTTGTAGCCAGTCACCAACCAGTCCTTCGGTGACGGCAACATCCGGGCCGAATGCCAAAGTATAAACCCGCAGGATCGAATAGGCCCCCACCTTGGTCATGATCGCAAACAGCGCGGCCACTGGCAGCGGCGCGTTGGCATAGCTGGCGGGCAGCCAGAAATGCAGCGGTAGGACAGCGGCTTTGATGCAGAAGACCAGCAACAGCAGAACCGCACCCACGCGCAACAGGGCGGTGTCTTCGGCCGGAATTTCAGCGACGCGCACGGCCAGGTCAGCCATGTTCAGGGTACCGGTAACCGAATAGATCGTGCCCAATGCAAACAGGAACAGGGTTGACCCCAAGAGGTTGTAGGTGACGTATTGCACCCCGGCTTTCAGCCTTACGGCGCCGCCGCCGTGGGTCATCAGGCCGTAGGATGCGATCAACAGCACCTCGAAGAATACGAACAGGTTGAAAGCGTCCCCGGTCAGGAAGGCGCCGCAGACACCCATCAGCTGGAATTGGAACAACGGGTGAAAGTGGTTGCCGCGTTCGTCCCATCCGGACGCGATGGCGTACAGCACGATAGGCAAGGCCAGCAACGCCGTCAGCAGCACCATCATCGCGGACAGCCGGTCAAGGACCAGAACAATGCCAAACGGGGCCGGCCAATCGCCCAACTCGTAGACGTAAATCTCGCCGCCCGCCGCCTGCGCAGTGATGGTCAGCGCGATTCCGAGCAGACCCACCACACCGGCGACTGAAAAGATACGCTGCAGGTCCAGATGGTACCGTAGAACCATGATGATGAATGGGGCCAGGATCGCGGGCAGGACGATCGGCGCAACGATCCAGTGGTTCATGCGTCTTCTCCCGCGTCATCCACGCTGTCCTGCGCGGCCATGTCTATGTGGTCATCCTTCGAGGACAGGTAGGCCCCCAAAGCGATCATCACGATCACAGCTGTCATCCCGAACGAGATCACAATAGCCGTCAGCACCAGAGCCTGCGGCAATGGATCGGTATAGGGAACCTCTTCGTATTTGTTCAGCACCGCCGGCGCGTTCACGGCCAGCCGTCCCGTGGCGAACAGGAACACGTTGACCGCATAGGTCAGCAGAGACAGGCCCAAGATGACCGGAAAGGTCCGGCGACGCAGGATCAGAAAGATCCCTGCGGCGGTCAGAACGCCAACGGCCGATGCGACGAGTGCTTCCATCAGCCCTGCTCCTTCGCTTTTTCTTGTTCTTCGGCCAGATCATCCCGCAACGGGTTGATGTCCATCGGGAATTCCTGCGCCATGCCCGGCCGCCACGCAAAGCGCGACAGGCTGTCCAAGGCCAGCATCACAGCGCCCAGAACCGCTAGGAACACGCCTGTGTCGAACAGCATGGCCGTGGCCCATTCGAATTCTTCCAGCGGTGGCCAATGCAGATAGCCGAAATCGCTTGTCAGGAAGGGCCGCTCGTTGAACCAGGCGCCCAAACCCGTGGCCGCAGCGATCAGAACACCCCAGCCGATGGTGCCATGGTAGTAGAACCGCTGCCGCTCGATCGCCCAAGTATAGCCGCTGGCCATGTACTGCATCAGGAAGGCGATCGCGACCACCAGACCGGCGATGAAGCCGCCTCCGGGTTGGTTGTGCCCCCGGAAGAAGATGTAGGCACCTACCATCAGGGCGATCGGCATCATCACACGTGTCGCAACAACCATCATCAGCGGGTGCGAGTCACCTGACTGGGGCCAGTGCGGTTTGCGGTTCAGCAGATAGGCGCGGACACTGGTGCCCAGCACGGCCTCGGTCAGGGCAAAGATGATCAGGGCCGCGATCCCCAGCACGATGATCTCGCCGAAGGTATCAAACCCCCGGAAGTCCACCAGGATCACGTTGACCACGTTGGTTCCGCCGCCACCCTTGTAGGAATTGGCCAGGTGGAACTCCGAAATCGTCGGGAAGGCGAAATCGCGCAGCATGAGCGCATAGATCAAGCCCCCTGCGCCGATGCCGGCCACCACTGAAATGGCAGCATCACGCCAGCGCCGTGCCGCGCTGCTGTCCCATGGGGTCTCGGTCGGCAGGAAGTTCAGCGACAGCAGTAGCAGGATCATCGTGACGACTTCGACCGAGATCTGCGTCAGGGCTAGATCAGGCGCGGACAGATAGTTGAAGGCCATCGACACGATCAAGCCGACGACACCGATCAAAACAAGCGACAGCAAACGGTTCCGGTGGAACCACATGATGCCCATCGTCGCCACGATCAGGCACAGCCAGCCGATGATCGGAATGATCGGAGCCGGCAGCGGAACCCGCGTTTCCACGCCAATCGTGCCGGTCGAATAGGCATAGTATCCAAGGCCGACCGTAAAGGCGATCAGGATGATCGCATAGCGGCTGATGACACCGTTGTGCAGCTCGTCCGTGATCCACCGGCTGGCGGCGGTCAATCCGCCGATCACGGCGTCGAAGATGGTCTTGGCCTCGGGGCGGGGCAGGATATTCCAGACGTGCTCGCCGCGCCGGTGCAAAGCCAACAGGAAGAGGCCGCCAAAAGTTGCGACGATCGACATGTACAAGGCAGGCGTGAACCCGTGCCACAGCTTCAGTGAGTAATAGGGCAGCTTCTCGCCGCCGATCACCGCGGAAGACACAACCGCAACCAAGGGGCCGACGATGGCGGCCGAGTTCAGGCCGATCAGCACGACCAGCACGACCAGGAATGCCGGAGCCAGCCACAGCCCCACCGGCGGGTCATGCGGGTGCGCAGGGTAATCCTCGCGTTCAGGGCCCAGGAAGACGTGGGACACGAACCGGAAGGAATATGCGGCAGAGAAGATCGCGGCTACCAGGGCAAGGGCTGGCACCAGATAGTGCGAGTTTCGCCAGACCGTGTGCACGGTTTCTTCCAGCATCATTTCCTTCGACAGGAATCCGTTCAAAGGTGGAATCCCTGCCATGGACAATGCGGCGATTGTTCCAATCGAAAAGGTGATCGGCATCAAATGGCGCAGGCCGCCCAGGCGCTTGATGTCCCGGGTACCGGTTTCGTGGTCCACGATTCCGGCGGTCATGAACAGGGCGGCCTTGAAGGTGGCGTGGTTGATGATGTGAAAGATGGCGGCCACGACCGCGATCTTGGTGCCAAAGCCCAGCAGCATCGTGACCAGCCCCAGATGCGACACCGTCGAAAAGGCCAGCAACGCCTTGAGGTCATCCTTGAACAGCGCGATCACCGCGCCGATCAGCATGGTCACCAGGCCGGTGGTGGCGACGATGTAGAACCACGCCTCGGTTCCGGCCAGAACCGGCCACATGCGCGCCATCAGAAACAGGCCAGCCTTCACCATCGTGGCCGAGTGCAGATAGGCCGAAACCGGCGTTGGAGCGGCCATTGCATGCGGCAGCCAGAAATGGAACGGGAACTGGGCCGACTTGGTGAAACATCCCAGCAGGATCAGTATCAACGCCGGCAGGTAGTAGGGCGAAGACTGGATCAGTTCGCGGTTCTGGAGGATCACGCTCAGGTCATAGGACCCCACGATATTGCCGAGGATCAGCATCCCCGCAATCATCGCCAGCCCGCCGGACCCGGTGACCGCCAGCGCCATCCGCGCGCCCTGGCGGCCTTCGGGCAGGTGTTTCCAATAGCCGATGAGCAAGAACGAACTGAGCGAGGTCAATTCCCAGAAAACCAGCAAAAGCAGTATGTTGTCGGACAGAACGATACCGACCATCGCGCCCTGGAACAGCAGGAGATAGGTATAGAATTGCCCCATTGGGTCTTCACGCGACAGGTAGAACCGCGCGTACAGGATGATCAGCAGACCAATGCCAAGGATCAGCAGCGCGAACAGAAATCCCAGCCCGTCCAGCATGAAATTGGCGTTCAACCCCAGCCCCGGAATCCAGTCGAACCGCGCGGTGACCACCGTGCCGTTCATGACGTCCGGGATATGAATCAGCAGCCCCATCAAGGCCAGAAACGTGGTCAATCCCGCTGCCGATGCGGCTGCGTTGCGCCCGGCGCGGATCAGCAGGGCGGGAAAGACAGCTCCGAGGAAGGGAAGGGCCGCGATAAGGAATAGGGACAACTGCGATACTCCGGGCTGAGCGGTCAGGGTGCTGTTGATTTTGTAAGGATAATTTATTGACTGTCCAGCTATTGCAAGTTTTTCACCTTGCACTACTCCCCGCGAATTTTTGGCCAAAGCCTGCGCGAAAATGACGCGAACTTGATCCGTACCCGGCTTTTCGGCGCAGCGTCGGAGGCGGACCCGTGATAAAACCGGCTTGGAGAAACCGGAGGGTGCACATTGGCGATCACAACCAGGCTCAGCCGCAGAGGCGTGTTCCTTGGGGGCGCGGCCGCTGTTCTCGCGGGTTTTGCGATCCGTGAATACCGTCTGATCCCCGAAGACTTTTCTGGCGGTACGTTGACCGTCGCTCAGGCGCACGAAAAGGCTGTTGCAGGGGAAATCCTGTTGCTCGACATTCGGACCCCGCGCGAATGGCGGGCCTCAGGCATCGGGCAGGGCGCCCAACCGCTGGACATGCGCCGTGAAGACTTTCTGGATGTGTTGGATCGCCTGTCTGGCGGTGACAAGGGGCGGCCGATTGCCTTGATCTGCGCCCGTGGTGTGCGGTCAGCGCGGCTGGGCAACAGGTTGACCGAGGCGGGCTACGGCAACATTCTTGACGTGCCCGAAGGGATGCTGGGGTCAGCCGCAGGTCCGGGCTGGGTGCGGGCCGGGCTGCCGGTGCAGGCGTATTCGGAGGGGGCGTGATGAGGCTCAGGGATCTGTTGGCTGTGTTGGTCGCAACCGCCGCAACTCCGGCAGTGGCCGCGTGTGGGCAGGATCAGGGTGTTTGCGAGACTGCAACCGGAAGCTATCGCATCGAGCTGCCGGAAGAAAGCAACCCGCCATTGGTCGTGTTCCTGCACGGGTACGGCGGCAGCGCGCAGGGGACCATGAAAAACCGCGGCATGGTCGAACCCTTGCTGGCGCGGGGATACGCGGTCATGGCACCCGAGGGGGCCGAGCGCAACGGGCGAAAGAGCTGGAACTTCTATCCGGGTTGGGACGGGCGTGACGAAGCCGCGTTCCTGAAGGAAGTTGTTGCGGATGCGGTCCAACAGTTCGGGGTAGATGACCACCGCGTGGTGCTGGGGGGATTCTCGGCCGGCGGCTTCATGGTGAACTATCTGGCCTGCGCCGATCCCGAGGCATTCTCGGCCTACGTGCCTGTCTCAGGCGGATTCTGGCGTCCGCATCCCGAAAGTTGTGCGGGGCCCGTGCGCCTGTTCCACACACATGGCTGGACCGACAACGTGGTGCCGCTGGAGGGGCGCGCACTGGGCGGCGGTCGGTTCCTTCAGGGCGACATCTTCGCCGGGCTTGAAATCTGGCGGCAGGCCAACGAATGCGCCGACAACCGTCCGGACGGGTTTTCAACGACAGGCCAATTCATGCGCCGCAAGTGGACCGCCTGTGCTGACGGCAGTGCATTGGAGTTCGCTCTGTTTCCCGGCGGTCATACAGTTCCGCGGGGCTGGGCCGACATGATGCTGGATTGGTACGAAGGGTTGCCCGGCGGGTGATCATTCCGCCGGGGTCATGGTTCCTTTGCCCTCGATCAGGCGTTTCAACTCGTTGCGATGCGAACGTGCCGCCCGCGTGATGGCGGGCTCGTGGAAATCCTCGGGCATGCCGACCATGCGACGCGCTGCTGCCGCAGATACGCCGCTGAGTGCGGAGAGCGGTACCGCAAAGGTCAGGCTGATGGCGATCGGAGCCAACCAGACCGAGACCAACCCGGCCAGGATACCCGCGCTCAGCGCGAAGCCGCTGATGGTTTCGAGCGCGTGACACACGATCAGCGTCCGCAGCCCATAGGCGCCGCCATCCCGTGCGTGCGGAGTCCAGCCTTTTTGCACACCGATAAGGGTACGGAACACGGCGATCATCTGCTGCACCATCAGGATCGGTGCGTACAGGATCGACAGCACGACCTCGAACAGGAATGACGCAAGAAACCGGGTCCGGCCGCCGAAATCTTCATAGCGAACACCGCTGAGGGGCAATGCCAGTGCACCCAGAATCTTGGGGGCCAGCAGCATCGCGTACATGACAAGGATGATCAGAACATGCCGCGTTTCGGTCATTTCCGGCCACTGGGGGAACATCGGATTGTCGGGGCTGAAATAGTGCAGCACCGAAGCATCCTTGCCCTGACCGATCAACGCCCACATGACCAGCAGTGCGAACCACAAGGGTGACATCAGGTATCCGACGGCGCCGTGGAACAGATGAAACCGCGACACGGCCCGAAACCCGGTCGAGCCGAGCAGACGCAGATGCTGCAGGTTGCCCTGGCACCAGCGGCGGTCGCGTAGGGCGTGGTCGATCAATGTCGGCGGTGTTTCCTCGTACGAGCCTCGGATGCGCGGCAGAAAGCGAACGCCCCAACCGGCGCGGCGCAGCAACCCGGCCTCGACGAAGTCGTGGCTCATGATCAGTTGTTCCTGGCCCGAGAGCGAGCGCAGCTTGGGCAGACCCGCACAGGTCGCAAAGGCCTTGGTGCGGATGATGGCGTTGTGGCCCCAATAGTTGCCTTCCTGGCCACACCAACGGGACAGGCCCTCGGCGAACGCGATGCCGTACACACCATTGGCGAACTGCTGCATCCGTGCAAAGACGGACTGGGCACCGATCAGTTGCGGATAGCTTTGGATCAGGCCGGCGCCGGGATCGCGGGCCAGCGCGTCGGTCAGCCGCGCGATCGCGCGCCCGGTCATCAAGCTGTCGGCGTCCAGAACCAGCATTGCATCCCAAGCGCCACCCCAGCGGCTGACCCAATCAGCTATATTGCCGACCTTGCGGTCCGTATTCTGTTCCCTGCGTCGGTAATACAGCTCAAGACCCGGGGCCAGCGTGGTACGCAGCGCCTCGATGCTGGCCTGTTCCTGGGCCGCGATTTCCGGATCGCGGGTGTCGGACAGGATGAACATCGCATAGTGATGCTTGCCCCCTCGGGCGCGCAGTTCTTCGAGCATCGTGCGGGCATTGCCCAACACGTTCCACGGCACTTCGTTGTAGACGGGCATCAGCAAAGCGACCCGCAGTGGTTGCGCGCGACCCTGCCGTACCGGACGCTCTTGCCGGGCCAGAGAGACCATGCCCAGAAGGACGGTGCAGACCGTGAAGGAAATCCAGAAAAAATTGAACGAAATCAATGCCAACAGGATGGCTTCGACCACGTTTATCCCTTCGGCGTCGAACCAGTCCGCCATGACCCACAGCAAAGCAACCGAGGCGGCCATGGCAGGGGAAAACGCCAATGCGCGCCAAAGGCCAGCCGACGACCGGCGGGCATCCGCAGGTGCTTGGGCGTCCCGAAACCCGGCGCCAAAGTCCTGCTCCGGCATTGCCAGCGGTGCCTCGGGCGGCATGATTTTCAGGTCCGGGATTATGCTGTCCATCTGTACATCCAGACTTCCGAGGCGGGCTCGTCACCCAGCCTCAGTTGCGCGCGCAATTCTACGTGGTCGCGGTCGCCGGGTTGAAACGAAAAGGCCAGACGCAAACCGCCCGTATCCGGGTTGCGTTGCAGAACCCCGTCCGAGGTTTCCGCATGAGGCGACTGCACGAACACGCTGAGGACGTCCGGATCGTCGAACAACTCGCTGGCTTCGAAGTCGATCACCGCAAGCCGTCCTTCGCCGAAAGTGTTCTCGCCCATTGCGGTGTTGATCACCCGCGGCATGGCGGTCCGCTGAGGTTCCTCGCCCCAGATCAGGCGGTACGACAAGTCGAGCTGAGCACCGGCAGCGACCGGTTCCGCAGGACGCCAATAGGCGACAATGTTGTCGTAGATCTCCTGATCGGCCGGAATTTCGACCAGAGTGACCGTACCTTTACCCCAATCGCCCATCGGCTCGACCCAAAGCCCGGGGCGCTTGTGGTATTGCGCCTCGAGGTCGGCATAGTCGGAAAACGCGCGTTTGCGCTGCATCAGTCCGAACCCGCGCGGATTCATGTCGACGAATGAGGACACCTGCAATCGCTTGGGATTGGCGAGCGGGCGCCAAATCACTTCTCCCGCCCCGTTTCGGATCATCAGCCCGTCGCTGTCGTGCACGGCCGGACGGAAATCGTCGAACCGGTTGTGATTGGTCTGATCGAACAGGAACATCGACGTCCCCGGAGCGATCCCGACATGGGGAAGTTCTTCCCGAGCAAACAAGGTCGCCTGCACCTCCATGATGCAGTCGGCGCCGGCCGTGATGTCGAACCGGTAGGCGCCGGTCACGCTGGGGCTGTCCATCAGGGCGTGAACGATCATGTTGCGCTGGCCGGGCTTTGGGCGCTCCAGCCAAAATCGGATGAAATCCGGAAATTCTTCGCCCTCGGGATCCCCGGTTTTTAGTGCAAGACCACGGGCCGACAGACCATAGACCTCGTGCAGGCCGATGGCACGGAAATAGCTGGCTCCCTGAAAGACGCAGAACTCGTCCGTCTTGCCAGGGCGATGCATCTCGGTGCGCAGCCGGAAACCCGAAAAACCCAGCGTTTCGTCCACGGGCAGATCGGGGACATCCTCGGCCCGGTCGAACATCTCGAGGTCGAAGGCAACTGGCGCGATCATCCCGTTCTCAACTGCCGAGACCTGAACGGTTCGCGGGAAGTAGAGGCCGGGGGTGAAGAAATCGACGTTGAACGGCGTATCGGTCCCGTACCAGAGTGCACGGTCCAGCCGGAAACGGATGGAGCGGTACTGCTCGTAAGTGAGGTCCTGCCACGCCTGCGGAACGGTTTCGCGCGCCTCGTAGGGGCGGCTGGCCAGATCGCGGGCAAGTGCGATGATGTCGGCCCGGTCGAATGGCACCTCGCCACCGGTGGCAAAGGTGGCCGGGGCGAAGGCCAGCGCCGTAGTCGACGCAAGGAATGCACGACGCGTGAACTTCATGACTTCGATTTCCATGGGTGTGATTTGAACCAAGCGGCCAGATAAGCCACGCCGATGATCAATGCAAATCCAATTAGATTTGCGGCCAGAACGGTGGCAAAATCCCGCCCAAATTCGTCGAGGAAAACGCCGATAAGTCGTGCTGCTGCCATTGAAAATACGAAAACCGCCAAGGACTGCTGGCCCACTTTGGTGATCTGCTTCAGGATCCATCGCCACAGCTGCGCGCCCATCGTGTTGCCGGTGGCGATCAGGCGATGCCCATGTTGCCCAGCAGCCACCCATCCCAGGTAGGCCAGCGACAGGAAGTGCATGTACCGGAACAGGCCGAAATCGGTTTTTTCGCGCAGTTCGCTTGTCAGGGGCCAGACCTTTCGGATGTTCTCGGCAAGATCCGGTGCGGCCGCCTGGACCCACAAGAACACTTTCCACGATCCGAACGGGGCCGAGAGGACAAGGAACAATGCCGCGGCCCAGATCAGCGTCTTGGAAACCGGCGGCGCAGGGATCCAGCCCCGCATGAATGCAAAGCCCGTGAAAAACAGCAACTGCCATCCAAACGGGTTGAAGAACCACTGGCGGTCCGACCACGGTTCGGCCGGAAGCGCCAACAAACCGGTCTGCGCCACCAGCCAGATCGCGACCGAGACCAACCCGACCGCCCAGATGCTGAGGCGCGACAGCCCCATGAACATCGGCATCATTGCCAGAACGACCAGGTACATCGGCAGGATGTCGAAATAGTTCGGCACATAGGTCAGGGTGAACAGCCCCACCATCTGTGGCATCGGGTCGTTGAAGAAATGCTGCAGGTTCAATCCCGAGACATAGCTTTTGTCGAAGGCTCCGGACAGATCCAGCGCCGCCATGGACATTGCGACAAAGAAAAACAGGCAGATATGTGCCCAGTAGACCTGCCAGATGCGGAAACTGACCCGGGCGGTCCCCATCCACCAGCCCTTGCGTTCGAACGCGCCGCCAAAGGCGATGGCCGAAGCCATGCCCGAGCAGAAAACAAAGATTTCAGTCGCGTCCGAGAATCCGAAACGGGCCGGGATCCATCGGGCCCAGGGGTCATTCGGGATGTGCGCGATCAGGATGATGAACATCGCAATACCGCGATAGAAATCCAGCCGCGGGTCGCGGGTTGTGGCAGCAGGGGCGGAGGATGCCGCCACCGGTGCAAAATCAGAAGCGGGCGATGCGGTCGCCATTCGTTTCTCTGTCCTTTGTGGTCGTCTTGTTATTCAGCCGGTACGCTTTGCACACCGGATTGGTCGCGGGCCGAACTGATCAGAGCGCGGCGCGCGAGGGCGTAATTGTCTTCGGTGCCGGACCGTTTGGCCTTGCGGTCGTCCAAAATGCGCTCGACATCGTCGAGGCGTCCGGCACGCAGGCCGGAATCGATCGTAATGCGTTCAAAAACATCCCTCTGGGCGTGACTGCCGCCGGCCAATTGCATCGAATTTCGCGCATTTGCAAGATGCTCGAAGGCTTGAAGATAATCGCCTTTTCCAAATGCCTCGAGGCCAATGGCAGCGGCCAAGCCCGGGTCGGCCATGCGACGTGCCGTGTCGGTTGCGGGCTGTTGCGAGTCCTTGTGAATGCGGGCCAGCAACTTGGCGGTCGAGTCGGGCCTGTTGTCACCAGTCAGTGCCAGAAGGTAGTGCAGATCAGCGAAGATCAGACAGCCGTCTTCGGTGCGGGCGGCGCTCAGGTCGGCCAGTTCTTCCCATCGGGTGCCAATGTCCACGCCTTCAAGCTCGAGCCTCGACAATAGCGAAGTCGCATTCGAAATATCGCGATAGTCATCTGTTTTGTCCTGGCGAATCTCGTGGTCGTACAGATCAAGCACCTGGTCGATCTGACCCAGATCCAGATGCATCAACGCCTTGTGCCACCACACGTGGTAGCGGAAGTTGTTGCAGTGGGACCAGGCAGCCTCGCGCCCGGCCAGCCAGTCCAGGCCGGATTGCGCATTGCCCGTCATTTCGTGCACATGGGCGACTGCGTGCAGGCCCCACGCGTCGTCGGAAACCATCCACAGAGCCTGACGCCCTGCGATCTCGGCCTTTTCATAGGCACCGGTTTCTTCCAACGCAAAGGAATGGCACCCAAGCAGGTATCCACGACCGGGGTGATCAGGCGCATAAGCGGGCAGAACCCGTTCGATCGAGCGTCGCATCCCTGCGGAATCACCCAACACGAAACGGGTCGCGTGGCTGAGCTTCATGGCCAGCGTGTCCTCGGGGTGAGTGCGCAGAATTGCCTCGAAAGTTTGTACGGCGCGGGTGGGTTGGCCTGCCAACCAATGATCCAAGGCCTCAACATACAGTGTCTCGCGGGCCGAAATCGGCTGCTCAGCGGCCGCACTCTTTGCGGCGGCGGCGGCCTGATGGGCGACCTCCATCATTTCCCTGCGCCCCAACAGAACCATGAACAGCCCCTTGATGGCATGCCCAAGCGCAAAGCCCGGTTCAAGCTCAAGCACCTTGCCCAGATGCTGAGGTGTGACCGCTGCGTGAGCCATGAAACCAAGCAGAACACCATTCCACGCTTCGGCGCTGTCCGGGTGGGTCAGGGTGTTCATCTGTCCGAAAACATCTTGCTGCATGCTTGGGTCCAATCTGGTTGCAAAAACTCACACTCTTGGACTTAGCAGAGTGTGCAGACGGGACGTAACAGTATCGGGCCTGCTCTCGAATTGGTGAAAGCTTGTGTTCGCAAAAAGCGAAAAAAATCGCCGATTCAATGACATGTTTCAGCGACTTGCCGCCGAAAAAGGCAGAGTGTTTCAATCCTCGAAGGGGTTTTCCGCGTTCAGAACCGTCTGCGTGTCAGCGCCGAACTCGGGCGGAGCAGAGCGGTAGGTCACCGGGCTGCGGGACAACTTCAATGGATTCCCGATGAGACGCACCGGGCCGGGCCGGGCTGGCATATCCACTTGCATCCGCCGCGCTGCCACTTGGTCCGAGGCAAAGACCTGATCCAGCGTCTGAACCGGGCCGACCGGCACTTTCAACGCCTCAAGGCCATCGATGACGGCCTTGGTCTTCAGCCGCTGCAGCGCGGGCCGCAGAACGGCGTTCAGGGCGTCGCGGTGTTCCAGCCGGGCTGGGTTGGTGACGAACCGCGTGTCGTCGGGCAGGTGATCGAGGTTCAGAAAGCCACAGAAGCGCCGGAACTGGCTGTCATTTCCCACGGCCAGAATGACGTGCCCATCGGCGGTTTCATAAACATCGTAGGGCACGATGTTGGGGTGCCCATTGCCGCGCCGCTGTGGAACCTGGCCCGAGGTCAGATAGTTCACGCCCTCGTTGATCAGCCATGCGATCTGGCTGTCGACCAGCGCGATGTCGATCTGCTGGCCTTCGCCGGTCTGATCCCGGTGGCGCAGCGCCGCCAGTATGCCGACGGTCGCGTACATGCCGCACATCACGTCGGCGATGCCCACGCCGACTTTCATAGGGGCTCCGTCCGGCTCGCCCGTCAGCGACATGATCCCGCCATAGCCCTGCGCCATCAGGTCATAGCCCGGCTTGGCCGCGTTCGGGCCGGTCTGGCCGTAGCCTGAGATCGAACAGTAGATCAGCCCCGGAAATTCGCGCGAGAGGGTTTCATGGTCCAGCCCGTATTTGGCCAGCCCGCCGGGTTTGAAATTCTCGATGAGGATGTCGGCATGAGAGGCCAGCCGCCGGATCTGTTCCTGCCCGTCTGGCGTGGCGATATCGATGGCGACGGATTTCTTGTTGCGGTTCGCGGCCATGAAATAGGCGCTCAGATCGGTCGGGTTGCCATCCGCGTCGGTGACATAGGGCGGCCCCCATTGGCGGGTGTCATCGCCCCCGGTGGCCGGGTTTTCCACCTTGATCACGCTGGCTCCCAGATCGCCCAGCAGTTGCGTGCAGGTCGGCCCGGCCAGAATGCGTGACAGATCCAGAACCTTGACGCCCTTCAGCGGCCCTTCAGATGCGGCCATCATAGCCTCCGCGGTCGATCTCGGCGGCGATCACCGTGAACGTGTCGGCGGTCATCGCGGCCTGCAGCGCCGCGCGCAGTTCGGCGCGGTTGCGCACGGTGTGGCCGTTGCCGCCGAACGCCCGGCCCATCGCGGCATAGTCATGCCGGTCGAAATCGACGCCCCGGTTGCCCATCTGGCGCTGGCGCTGTTTCAGCTCGATCAGTGCCAGGCTGGCATCGACAAAGACCAGAAAGATCGGGTTTCCGCCCATTTCTGCGGCGGTCGACAACTCACCGGCGACCATCAGGAATCCGGCATCGCCGGAAAAGCTGATGACCGGGCGGTCGGGTTCGGCCAGTTTCAGGCCGATCGCCATCGGAACGGCGCAACCCATCGTACACAGCGCCGACGACTGGATCAGGCCGCGCGCCTCGGAGCATTGCCACATCTGGCTGAGAAGGATGCGGTGCGCGCCGCTGTCGGCGGTGGCCAGTGTTTCGGGGGGCAGGGTGTCGCGGGTCTCGGCGATCACGGCGGCGGGGCCCCAGTCGTCGTCAGTGGGAAAGGCCGCGGCCAAGGCGGCCTTGACCTGCGCCGGCTGGCCTTGGGGCCAGGTCGGTCGGGCGGGGTTGCCCTTGGCGATCGCCTCGAGCGTGGCGCCGGTATCGGCCACTAGGTTCAGCCCCGCCTGGTGCATGTAGTGGTCATTCACCACGGCCGAGATGTCGATCACGCGTTTCTCGTCCGGGTCCCAGATCTCGCGCCAGCCGGGGCGCATTTCGATCGGGTCATAGCCCAGGCACAGGATCAGGTCGGCCTGTTCGACCAGAGGCACAAGCTGCGCGTCGGCCAGGGGCGACAGGCCCGCGCCTCCCAGGCACAGCGGGTGATCCTCGGGCACCACGCCCTTGGCCTTGTAGGTGGTGACGAACGGGATGCCGAAATGTTCCAGAAACGCCCGCACAACGCTGCGCGAGTCGTCATACAGCACGTCCAGCCCGATGATCGCCAGCGGACGCTCGGCCTCGGCCACCCAGCGGCGGGCCTTCTCGAGGCATGTGCCCTCGGGCGCGACGCGGGCGGCCCGGGTCAGCCGTCGGCGCTTGGCGACCGACACCCGTGTATCGGCGACCGAGATCGGCACGTCGATATGCACCGGCCCGGGGCGCGGCTGCGTGGCCAGCGACACGGCCTTGTCGGCAATGATGTCGGCGCCCTTGGCCGTCAGGGTGAACGTACCCTTGGTGATCGAGCGATAGACCTGCGCATGATCCATGACCTGATGGGTGTAGGTCAGCGCCTCGTCGGCATCGACGCAGCCGGTCAGCACGATCATCGGCACCCGGTCCTGCAGCGCGTTGGCCACGACATTGATGCCGTTCATGGCCCCAGGACCCAGAGTCGCCACCAGAATCGCCGGCGCGCCATCGCGGTGATGTACCGCCTCGGCCATGAAACCAGCGGAGTTTTCGTGCTTGGTCAGGTGAAAGGTGATCCCGGCCTGTTCCAGCGCATCGACCAGGGTCAACACCTCGCCTCCGGGCATGCCGAAGGCGTGGCGGCACCCGGCCTCGTACAGCCGTTGCGCCAAAAGGTCCGCAGCGCGGGGGGACAGGTCCTGCATCGAACAAGCTCCGTAAGTTCCGTTTCGCAGCAGATTGCGGAGGTTCCGGGCCGGCGCAAGCCGCATCACGTCAGTGTGACTATTTGACAGCCAAATCGGCGATGGCGGCGAATTTGGCGTCCAACTCTGCGGCAATCGCGGGCAAGGCGTCGGAGCCACCGTTGTAGGGGGCAAAGACCAAAGTGGGCGTTTTGTAGGACAGCGTCGCGGTCCCGTCCTCGTTTTCCGTGACGTACAGGCGGATCGGCGCCTCGATCATCGCGGGCACCGATTGTTCCAGAACCCGCACCGCATAGTCGTTGTTGAAGACGCCGATCACCCGATTGCCCGGAATGGTGATGCCGCGCGCGGCGGCGGCCTTGGTGGGCCCGGCCTGCGTTACCACGATCAGACCGTTTGCCTTGACCGCTGCGATCGTGTCGGCCACCAGCGCGTCATGGGTCTTGGTCGTCGGGTGGACGGCCCAACCCGGCCGCGGTTCGATATCGGCAGCAAGCGCGGGCAGCGCCAGCAGGCCGAGGAAAAACATAAGACGTTTCATCACGGGCTCTCCAGGTCGTGGTTGGCCCAAGTCTTCCCGAATTCCCGGGTGCGTACAGTCACAATATCGTGGGCGGCGGGCTTGCGCCGGGGGTGCGAAACCCGCACAAGCGACAGTGTGAAACGGAAAAGGCAGGCGAGTGGCATGCGTGTTTTGATCTGCAGCAGCTGCGCGGGCGAGCGCGACTTGCCGGCCGAGCGTCAGGCCGTATCGGACGCCCTGCGCGCTGCGGGCGTGGTCGGGCAGGTCGAGATCGCCGAGCACGCCTGTTTCAGCGGTTGCAATGAGCCGACCGTGGTGGCGATGCAGGGGGAAAGCCTGGCGTCCTACGTGTTTTCGGGGATCGATCCGGTTGCCGATGCCGATGACATTGCGGCGACCTGCCGGACCATTCTGAACAGCCCGAATGGCTGGATCGAAGACGCCCGGCCGTGCGGGCGGCTTCGCTTGTGTCTGCGGGCGCGGATCCCCGCGTTTCAGTCCACCTGAACCGTGACCGAGGCGCTGACCGGCACCCCATCCACGGCCAGCGGGCTGTGGCTGTTGGCGTTCAGCGAGACCTCGATGGTAGTGTCGCCCTTGGGCAGGTCCGAAATGTGCATCCAGTTGCCATAAAGCCGGGCCAGCTTGACGCCGTTTACATAGACATGCGCATGGCCTTCGCCGGGCTTGTTGTCCAGCGAGGCGTTCTCCGGCGAGAAGCGGAAGTTTTTTGGCATCACATGCAGGTTCCAACCCGCCATCGGGTCGGGGGAGACGGCGATCTCCAGCCCCGGCGCGTCCGGTCCGGCGGGCAGGTTGATGGCGGCGCTGTGGTCATGGGCCATGGCCTCGGCGTGATGGCCGCCATGTTGGGCGGGGTCGGAATGGTCGTGGCCATCGAAGGTGAAGCCGTTGGCCGCGGCCAGCACGAACCCGGCACCCCCACCAAAGACCAGACCGATCGCGAAAAGAGCAAGCGAGCGTGTCATCATGTTTCCTTGAAAAGCAAATGACCCGCCGGTTGGGCGCCGGCGGGTCGTGGGATTTCGGGGATCAGGCCGCGGCTTCGACGCGCTTGCCCTCGCTTTGCCAGAAATACCCGGCAAACGAACCCAGCAGCACCCAAGCCACAAGGCCGACGCCAAAGGCGCGCGCGGCGAACAGTGCCCCGATCTCGGTCGGAACCGGCCCGGTGAACACGTCGGGTTCCGGCGCGCCGATCAGGTGCGGGGCCATCAACAGCACGGCCGCAACCAGATAGCTGACGATGTTGCCACCAAAGGCGATCAGCCACATGGCCACACCAGCAGCCGCGACGGTTGCCCACCACCAGATCTGCCGCGCGAACACGTCGGCTGCGGCAACACCCGGAACCTCGGGGGCCAGGGTGAAGCCCGGCGCCAGGTGAAAGGCGATGAAACCGGCAAGGCCCCACAGCACGCCCGTGCGCCCGTCAACCGGGTGGCCCTGGGCTTCGGCCAGCGACATCAGGGCGACCAGAACCAGCGCATAGCCGGTATAGGTCAGCATCGTGAACACCACGCTCAGCCCGTCGCGGGTCAGGTCCGAGAACATGCCCGGCAGCTCGGGATGGGCCGAGACGGCTTCGGCTCCGAAATGCACCAGCTCTCCGGATTCATACAGTTCAGCATGCAGCAACACAGGCTGCACGAATACCAACTGCAGCAGGGCGACGATCAACCCGGCTGCAGCACCAGCGAACAACGCGCTGGTCAGAATGCGACTGAACATTGTTTAGTGGCAGGGGAAGCCGGTTGCGTGGCGCACGTCATGGGCGGCGTCATGCAGCGCCGATGCCTGAACGTGACCAGCCAGGGTGATGATCCCCAGGCCCAGGGCTGCCGCGAACACTGCCGAAAGAATGCCAGCGCGTGCCGTTGATGCGGTTTGCGTTTGTGTCGTCATTTTCTGTCCTCCTGTGCCGCCGCACCCGACGGCCGGTGTTTCATTGTTCGCCTGGCAGGTCTCCTGGCTTGCGGGTCAGCGCCTCTGTTCGCCTTCCCCCCGAACGGATCGGGAGTGGCTGGTTGAACAGGGCTCACCGCTTACAGTCGCGGGGGCGGCTTCGGATTTGACCTGCGCGCAGGCCGCACCAAATTCCCTCTTAGCATCCGGATGTCTCCGGCAGGACCAGACCCGTCCATTTAGACGTGAATGCCGCTGTGGCGCAATCGCCATTTGCGACCTTTCGCGTCAATTCCCGCGCTTTTTCAGAACATAGATATCCATGATCCACTCGTGCCGGGCGCGGGCCTCGGTGCGGGTGCGCAGGATCTCATCGGCCACATCGGCCAGCGGACCTTTGATCAGGATCTGCTCGGGCATACCAACGTAAGCCCCCCACCAGATGTCAAAATCGGCCATGTCCAGCGTCTGGAACGAACATTCGCCATCCAGCATCACCGCAACCGTATCGGCGTCGCTGGGCCAGCCCTCGTCGCGGATGCGCCGGCCGGTGGTCACCAGATAAGGCGCGCCGATCTCGTTGATTGGCATGGCATGGGCCGCCGTCAGCGCCTGCAGCGCCGTGATGCCGGGGATCACCGTGGCGTTCGGCTGCGGGTCCAGCCGCGCCGCGATTCGCAGCGAACTGTCATAGAGCGACGGGTCGCCCCAGATCAGCAGGGCGACGGTGCGCGCCTTGGGGTGCCGGGCCATCGCCTCCTGCCAGCGCAGGGCGATCGCGTCGTGCCATTCATCCACGCCGCGCAGGTAGCCATCTTGCGACCGGCGCTCGGGGATGTCGAAATAGGCGATTTGGGGCGGTGTGCCGGTGACCTTGCGGATGATTTCCTCGCGCACGCCGGCCAGATCGGCCTTGTTGGCGCCCTTGCGCGGGATCAGGATCAGATCGGCCGCGCGGATCGCCTGCGCGCCCTGAAAGGTCACGTGGTCCGGGTTGCCGGTGCCGATCCCGATCAAGACCAGATCAATCATCGTCGAACTCCGCCAACGGACCATAAAGGATCAGCGCTGGCGCGGTGCCGATCTCGGAACCCAGGCGCTCGGCCAAGGCACCGACGGTGGACCGGTGCAGCGACTGCTCAGGCGTCGAGACCGACTCGGCCATCAGCGCGGGGGTATCCAGCGGCAGCCCATGCGCGTGCAGCGCCTGCGCCAGCAGGGGAAAGGTGCGCTTGCCCATGAACACCACCGTCGTCGCACCCGGGTCGGCCAGCGCGGGCAGGTTCAGATCCTCGGGCAGCTTGCCGCTGACATCGTGGCCGGTGACGAATTGCACCCGCCGCGCAGTCAGGCGCCGGGTCAGCGGGATGCCTGCCGCGGCAGCCGCGGCAATGGCCGAGGGGATGCCCGGAATGATCTCGTATGCGATCCCGGCAGCGCGCAGGGCCACCAGTTCCTCCTCGAGCCGCCCGAACAGGCCGCCATCGCCCGATTTCAGCCGCACGATCCGCTGGCCGGTCTGGGCGTACTCCACCAGCAGGCGGCTGACATGGTCCTGCTTGGGCGAGGGCCGCCCGGCGCGCTTGCCCACGCCCACAAGGTCGGCCTCCTTGCGCGCATGGCTCAGGATCGGCCCGCTGCTGAGGTCGTCGAACAGAACCGCGTCGGCCTTTTGCAGCCGGTCCACGGCCTTGAGGGTCAACAGCTCCGGGTCGCCGGGGCCGGACCCGATGAAGGAAACGAAACCGCTCATGCGCTGGCCTCTGCGATCAGATGGAAGAACGTACCGGTGACATGCCCGCGGCGCGATCCGGTTTGTGGGCCTTCGGCGCCTTCGGCGTCAAAAACCCGCGCCAGGGGCGCGTCGGGCTGCTCGACGATCGAGGAATAGTGGAACTCGTGCCCCCGCAGCGCGGTCCCGGCCGAGAACCCGGGCATGTCGGCCAGCAACTCGGCCCGGCGATAGCCCAGGTTGAACTTGCGCTTCTCGTACGAGGTGACCAGACCCAGCAGGCCGGCCATCCGGTGGCGGGTGCCGTCCTTGTCGATCAGCCCTTCCCCCAGGGCCATGTAGCCACCGCATTCGCCATGTACGGGCCGCGTTTCGGCATGTTTGCGCAATCCGGTCAGGAACCGCTCTGCCGCAGCCAGGGTTCCGGCGTGCAGTTCGGGGTACCCGCCGGGCAACCAGACCAGATCGGCATCCGGGGCCGGCGCCTCGTCCGCCAGCGGAGAAAACGGCAGGATCTCGGCCCCGGCCGCCCGCCAGCCTTCCAGAAGGTGCGGATAGGTAAAGGAAAACGCCGCGTCCTGGGCCAGTGCGATCCGTTGCGCCGGAGGGCGCGGCAGCGCGGCCGACGACGGCCCCGCGGGGCCCGAGGAGGCCGCCCGCTTGATCGCCTCCAGATCGACATGCGCGCGCAGAAAGGCCGCGTAGCTGGCAATTGCGCTTTCCAGATCGGGGTGCTCGACCGCCTGGATCAGACCCAGATGCCGCTCGGGCAGGGTCAGGTCGCCGCGCCGGGGCAATACGCCCAGAACCGGCAGGCCCGCGCGTTCCATCCCCAGACGGGTCAGGCGTTCGTGGCGCGGGCTGGCGCAGCGGTTCAGGATCACGCCGGCAAACGGCAGGTCGGGGTTGTACATCCGGAACCCCAGCGCCGTTGCGGCGGCCGATTGCGCCTGACCACCCACATCCAGCACCAGAACCACCGGCCAACCCATGCGCAGCGCGGTCTCGGCGCTGGATCCATGGCCCAGTTCTCCCGGTTTGGCGACCCCGTCGAACAGGCCCATCGACCCTTCGGCCACCACGATGTCGGCGCCTTTGGCCTGCGCCGCAATCGCGTCCAACAACGGCGCGCCCATCGCCCAGCTGTCCAGGTTGAACGAGGCCCGCCCCGCCGCCGCCCGGTGAAAGGCCGGGTCGATGTAGTCGGGACCGCTCTTGAAGGGTTGCACGGTCAGCCCGTCCTCGGCCAGCGCGCGCAGCAGGCCCAGCATTACCGTGGTCTTGCCCGTCCCCGAGGACGGGGCCGAGATCAGCAGTCCGGGCGGGTTAGTCATCGCCGTGACTCCAGCTCGACCACGGGCTGTCGGCGCTTTGCGGGCGATAGCGACGGTCATAGGTCTTTGAATACAGACAGCTTTCGTCGAAGCCTTCACCGGCCAGTGCCGGCCCGACCAGGATCAACGCGGTGCGCGAGATGCTTTCGTCCAGCGAGTCCTTCAACGTACCCAGCGTCGCGCGGATGATCCGCTCATCCGGCCAGCTGGCGCGGTACACCACGGCCACGGGGCAATCGGCGCCATAGGCGGGGGTCAGGTCGGCCACCACCTTGTCCAGATTGCCGATCGACAGGTGGATGGCCAGTGTCGCGCCGGTGCGGGCGAAGTTTTCCAGCGTCTCGCCCACGGGCATGGACGAGGCGCGCCCCGGGGTGCGCGTCAGTACCACCGATTGCGCCAGCCCGGGCAGGGTCAGCTCGGTGCCCAAAGCGGCGGCGGCGGCGGCAAAGGACGGAACGCCGGGGGTCACGCTGACGGGAATGCCCATCTGTTTCAGCCGCCGGATCTGTTCGCCCATCGCCGACCAGACCGACAGGTCGCCCGAATGCAGGCGGGCCACGTCCTGACCGGCGTCATGGGCGGTTTTGATTTCAGCCATGATCTGATCCAGATCCATCGGCGCGGTATTCACGATGCGCGCGCCTTCGGGGCAGTGCGCCAGGATCTCCTCGGGTACCAGCGACCCGGCATACAGGCACACCGGGCAAGCGGCGATGATGTCGCGCCCGCGCAGGGTCAGAAGGTCGGCGGCGCCCGGTCCGGCGCCGATGAAATGAACGGTCATGTCTGTCCTCCGATGGCGACCGCGCAGGTGGCAAGCCGGTCGTCCGAGATCTGTCGGGGTGAAAGCAGCCGCGCGCCAGGTCCGGCGGCGGCAAGGGCGGAAGCTTCGGCCACGCTGCCGGTGCCATGACTGGCGCGGCTGCGGGGCGAGCAGGTGAGGGTGCGTTGCCCGGCCAGATCGGCCGATTCCGCGAAATGCAGGGGCAGGGCGCAGGCGGCGGCAAATTCGGCCAGCGCCGGGTGGCCGGCCTTGTCGGCGGCCGTGGCCAGCGCGTCCACCGCCTGTCCGGCGGTGGCGCGGTCGAACGCGGCCCGCAGGCTGGCGCAGGTCGCGGTGGACGAAAACCCAAGCCCGGCCACGATCATAGGGTCACGCTCCACTGCACGACCGGATAGGCCGATTTCCAACCGCGCCGGGGGCCGAGGTCGCCCGCATGCGCCAGTTCGATCCGCAGCAGGTCGCCGCCCAGCTTGGCGTGCCATTGGCTCAGCACTGCTTCGCTTTCCAGCGTCACGGCGTTGGCCACCAGCCGGGTGCCCGAGGGCAGGTTGGCGGCAACCCAGTCCAGCAGCGCGTCGCTCAGCCCGCCGCCGATGAACACCACGTCAGGCAGGGGCAGGCCGTCCAGCGCATCGGGCGCCCGGCCATGGATGACCTGCAACCGATCCTGTCCCAGCGCGTCCGCATTGGCGCGGATGCGCGCGGCGCGGTCGGCGCGCGGCTCGATCGTGGTGGCGGTCAGGGACGGGTCGCACATCAGCCACTCGATGCCGATCGATCCGCTGCCGCCGCCGATGTCCCACAGATGCTCGCCCCGCGCGGGTGCCAGCGCCGACAGGGTCAGCGCGCGCACCGGCCGTTTGGTGATTTGCCCATCGGTTTCGAAAATCTCGTCGGGTTTGCCCGAGGCCAACGGCAGCGCAGGCCCGTCGCCCGCAACCTCAAGCGCCACGCAGACCGGATGCTCGAACGAGTCCAGCAGGGCTTCGGTCAGGGACATGCTGCGCGCGCGTTCCCGAGGGCCGCCGAGGGCCTCCATCACGTGCAGGGTCGTTTCGCCGAACCCGGTCTCGGTCAGATAGCGGGCCAGCTCGGCCACAGCGGTCCCGTCGCGCAGCAGGACGATGGCGCGCATGCCGCGTGACAGATGCGGACGCAGGCGGGTCAGAGGGGCGGCGTGCAGGCCGAAGGTGGCAGTGCCTTCCAACGGCCAGCCCAACCGCGCCGCCGCCAGCGAGAAGGTCGACTGCCCCGGCCGTGCCACCCAGTCTTCGGGGGCGAAATTGCGCGCGATCACCGACCCGGCGCCAAACCAGAACGGATCACCCGAGGCCAGAACCACCGTGCGCTGGCCCTTCAGCCCTTGCAGGATGGGTAGCCCGTCGGCGAACGGCACCGGCCATTCGATGCGTTCGGCTCCGGTTTCGGGAACCAGCGACAGGTGCCGCGGCGGGCCCATGATGACCTCGGCGCGCTCCAGCTCTTGACGGCTTGCGGCCGAGAGGCCATCCAGTCCATCCTCGCCCAGGCCCAGAATGGTCAGCCACGGAGTTTCAGACATGCCCAACCTCCTGATCCTTGGCGGCACGACCGAGGCCAACGCATTGGCCCGCGCCGTGGCGGATTTGGGTGTGGCGGCAACCTATTCCTATGCGGGCCGGGTCGACAACCCGCGGCCGCAACCGCTGCCGACGCGCGTGGGTGGCTTTGGCGGGGCCGAGGGTTTGGCGGGTTACATCCGAGACACCGGCGTGACCCATGTGATCGACGCCACCCATCCCTTTGCCGCGCAGATGAGCCGCAATGCCATCGCTGCCTGCCAACAGACGCAGACGCCGTTGGCCGCGCTGACCCGCGCAGAATGGACAGCCGTGCCCGGCGACCGGTGGCAACACGTGCCCGACATCGCCAGCGCCGTCGACGCGCTGGCCGGTCCGCCGCGTCGGGTGTTCCTTGCGGTGGGGCGCATGCATCTTGAGGATTTTGCGGCGCAGCCCCAGCACCACTATCTTCTGCGGCTGGTCGATGAGCCCGGCCCGCTGCCCTTCGCCGATTGCGACGTGGTCGTGTCGCGCGGGCCTTTTACGGTTGAAGACGATACGGCGCTGATGCGCCGGCACCGGACCGAACTGGTGGTGTCCAAGAACGCCGGCGGCACCGGCGCGCGCGCCAAGCTGGACGCCGCGCGAGCGTTGGACATCCCGGTGCTGATGATCGACCGGCCCAGGCTGCCCCGCCGGGTCGAGTTGACAAGCGTGCCGCAGGTTCTGGACTGGCTGGCTCATTCCGGCGTGGACCTTGGCGTATAGACGATGGGGCCGATGGGCCGCTCGATGACGCGGGTCAGGGATGAGCCGACGATCACCACCGTCTGCATGTCGGCCATGTCGGGCGTTGCCTCGGCCAGGGTCGCGATGCAGATCGCCTCGTCTGGGCGTGACACGGCGCGGGCGAACAGGATCAGACGCTCGGGTTCGCATTCCTGCCGCAGGATTTCCAGTGTCTTCACAAAGCCTTCGGGCCGCGACTTCGAGCGTGGATTGTAAAAGGCCATCGCGAAATCGGCCTGCGCGGCCAGCCGCAGGCGTTTCTCGATTACGGCCCATGGCTTGAGGTTGTCGCTGAGGTTGATGGCGCAGAAATCATGGCCCAGCGGCGCGCCCGCCCGGGCCGCGGCGGCCAGCATGGCGGTGATGCCGGGTAGAACCTCGACAGGGATCTCGCGCCATGTGTCCGGGCCGTTTTCCAGCGCCTCGAATACGGCGGCGGCCATGGCAAAAACGCCCGGATCGCCCGACGAGACCACGACCACCCGCTTGCCCTCGGCCGCCATGCGCAGCGCGTGCTGCGAGCGGTCGATCTCGACCCGGTTGTCGCTGGCGTGCAGGGCCAGGCCCGGCCGTTCGGCCACCCGCGCAACGTAGGGGATGTAACCCACCACATCGGTCGCCTCGGCCAGGGCGGCGGTCACCTCGGGGGTCACCAGCGCCTCGTTTCCGGGGCCAAGCCCGGCGATCTTGACCCAGCCGCTCATGGCCGCCGCCCCTGTCCGTGCACGATGATGATCGAGAAATAGGGCGTGACCTCGGTGCAGGCGTCGCTCAGCTTGCGGACGGTCTGGTTGGGCATCTGCGCGTATTCCACGATCCAGGCCCGGTCGAACAGGCCCGCCGTTTTCAGCGCGCGCTTCACCTTGTCGATGTTGCGGCCGATCTTCATCACCACCAGCGCGTCGGTGCGCGCCATGCGGTCTGCCAGAACATCTTCGGGCAGGGTTCCCATCAGCACCGTGAGGATGTCGTCGCCCCAAGTGATCGGATCGCCCGAGGCGGTCCACGCGCCCGACATGCCGGTGATCGCCGGCACCACCTCGACGTGCACCACGTCGCGCAGGCGGCTGTAGAGATGCATGAACGAGCCGTAGAAGAACGGGTCTCCCTCGCACAGCACCACCACGTCCTCGCCCTGATCGGCCAGTTCTTTCAAGCGTGCGGTGCAGCGTTCGTAAAACTCGGCCAGCAGTGCGTTGTAGCGCGGATCGGTGACCGGGATCTCGGTCGTGACCGGGTATTCCATGGGAAACTCGACCGCATCGTCGCGGATCATCCCGTTCACGATCTTGCGCGCCTGCCCGGTGCGGCCGGGCTTGCGGAAATAGGCCACGTGTTTCGCGCCGCGCAACAGGCGGTCGGCCCGGACGCTCATCAAATCGGGGTCGCCTGGGCCGAGGCCCACGCCATAGATCGTGCCCATGCTCATTCCGCCCGGCTTGCGATGGCGTTGATCGCGGCGACGGTGATGGCGCTGCCGCCCAGACGGCCCTTGACGATGCAGCAGGGCACCGGCTGCGCTTCCCACAGGGCGTCCTTGGATTCGACCGCACCGACAAAGCCCACCGGGCAGCCGATGATCGCGGCGGGGCGGGGGCAGTCGGGGTCTTCCAGCATGTTCAGCAGGTGAAACAGCGCCGTGGGCGCGTTGCCGATGGCCACCAGCGCACCCTCCAGATGCGGGCGCCACAGTTCCAGCGCGGCGGCGGATCGGGTGTTGCCCATCTTCTCGGCCAGCGCGCGCACGCGCTCGTCATGCAGGGTGCAGATGACCTGGTTGTCAGCGGGCAGGCGAAAGCGTGTGACGCCTTCGGACACCATCCGCGCGTCGCACAGGATCGGCGCGCCGTTTTCCAGCGCGGCGCGGGCGGTGCGCACGAAGCCGTCCGAGAAATGGATGAATTCTTCCAGCCCGACCATCCCGGCGGCATGGATCATGCGGACGGCGACCTGCTCTTCGTCCGGATCAAAGCGGGCCAGATCGGCCTCGGACCGGATCGTGGCGAAGGATTGCTTGTAGATCGCCGCGCCGTCGGTTTCGTATTCATAGGGCATCAGGTCAGGTCCATGGTCTTCAGTGTTTCGGGGTCCAGCCCGCGCTGGAGGGGCTCATCCCCCGCGCGGCCGTGTTTTACAAGATCAAATCGCCCGTCGCGGCCCACCAGCGTCAAGTCCGCCGCGGCCATGCGTGCGCAGCCCTTGGCGCAGCCCGAGACATGCAGGCTGCCGGACACGCGCGGAGCCAGCGCGCGGGCGATGGCGCGGGTCTCGGCCTGTGCCTGCGGGCAGAATGGCGCGCCGGGGCAGGCGTCGGTGGTCAACAGAGGGTCGGCGCCGTCCGTCACGAACGCCGGGGCGGGGATCGCCGCCCCGCCTTCCAGCAGGAACAACCGCCAGGGTGTGACGCGCAGGGCGGCGGCGCCCGAGGCCTCGACCAATGCACGCAACTCGGCGGCGGGCAGTTGCCCGAAGGCCGCGCCATAGATCGGGCCGATTGTGCTTTTACCGGGTTGCGGCGCCGGTGCCGTGGGGCCGGGGGCGTGGCCCTGCCATTCCTCGGGCAGAGCCTGCACCGCGATCAGGCGGGCCATGCGGCGGGTGTCAGAAGTGAAGCGCTCGGCGAACCACATGGCCAGATCGATCACGCGATCGATCGCCTCATCTTCGGTCACCAAACGGCCGGTCTCGGCCCCGTCGGCGCGCAGGATCAGGCCCGAAGCTCCCCGCTCCAGCCGGATATCGGCAGAGTCCCCAGCCAACAGCCGCGCCTCGCCGGTATCCACTGCAAAGCCGAACTTGGCGGGCAGGGCGGGCAGATCTCTCAGCCGGTCGATCAACGACTGTGTCAGCTGCGCAGTCAGGTCGCCAGGTTGGTAAAGCGGCGACACAAGTATGTTGCGCCGGGTTTCGATGCCCGGTTCGGCGTCCAGCAGGTTCAGCGCCGACAACTCGGCCAGCAGTGGCTGGTGATCGTCTTCAGCCACACCCCGCAGTTGCAGGTTGGCGCGGTTGGTCAGGTCGATAGTGCCGTTGCCGAAGCGCAGCGCCAGATCGCACAGCCCCAGCGTCTGCGCGGCGCTCAGCCGAGCCAGACGCGGGCGCACCCGCACTACCAGCCCGTCGCCGGACATCATCGGGCGATGCGCGCCGGGGCACCAGCCCTGAACGACCGGGGCGCTCATCCCAAACCCTCCAGATTCGCGCGGATCGAGTTGCGGCGGGTGTTCCACAGCCCGGCCTCGTAGAGCGCGCGGAACCGATCCTGCATGGCTTGGCGGGCCTGGGGATTGGCCTGCTGCAAAAAGGCGTCCACCTCAGGGTTTCCGAGGGTGGCATCGTGATAGAGGTCGAACAAATGCGGGGCGACGCTGCCTGACAGATGCGCGAAAGACGCCATGTGATCCAGCGTCGCGGCGATCTCGGCCGCACCGCGGAAGCCGTGGCGCTGCATCCCGGCGATCCAGTCGGGGTTGGCGGCGCGGGCGTGGACCACGCGGCTGATTTCCTCGGGCAGGGTGCGGGCGCGGGGTGTTTCTGGGCGGGTATTGTCCAGATGATACAGCTGCGCCTGCCCGCCGGTCAGCTTTTTGGCGGCGGCAAATCCGGCCTCATGCGTGGCATAGTCATTGGCCAGCAGCAGGTCGGTCTCGGTCAGGTCCTGCAGGTGCACGAAGCTATCGGCCTGCGCCACGCGCTGGGTGATCCCGTCGGGGTCATGGGCGATGTGCTCGCCCTCGAAGGCGAAGGCGCTGGCGTCCAGCCAGGCCTGACCGGCCTGCGCGCGCGCCGCGTCGGTATAGGTCTCGGACAGGTGGGTCATGTTCAGCCCATAGCTGCCCGGCGCCGGGCCATAGACGCGGGCGGCGGGAGCGTGGCCGGCATAGGGGTTCCAGTCGGGCGCCTCGTCGCGTTCTGACAGCGCCCGGACCGCCTGACCGAACAGGGCGGAAAGAGTCGGGAACACGTCGCGGAACAGGCCCGAGACGCGCAGGGTCACGTCCAGCCGCGGGCGCTCCAGATCGGTGATCGGCAAGACCTCGACGCCCGATACGCGCTCGGACCCCGGGTCCCAGACCGGTTTGACGCCCAGCAAGTGCAACGCCATGGCGAATTCCTCGCCCGCCGTACGCATCGTGGCCGAGCCCCACAGATCGACGATCAGGCCCTTGGGGTAATCGCCTTCCTCCTGCAGGTGGCGGCGCACCAGTTCCTCGGCCAGTTTCACCCCCTGCGCATAAGCCGCGCGGGTGGGGACCGACCGCGGATCGGTCGTGAACAGGTTGCGCCCCGTGGGCAGCACGTCGGTGCGCCCGCGATAGGGCGAGCCGGACGGGCCGGCCTCGACCCGCTTGCCGGCCAATGCATCCAGCAGGGCCTGCCGTTCGGTATGTGCTGACGCGGCAGTGTCGAAATTGCCCGCAACCTGCGATGCGCGGCCGAAGACATGCAGCCCGTCGCCGAACTGGCTTTCCTTGATGTCGCAGACGAAGCGGTCGATACGGGTGATCGCCTCGGCGGTGCTGGTGGCCTGATCCAGACCCAGATCGGCCTCGAGCCCGATGGCCTGTGCCTCATCCCGGATATTGGCCTGCAGCCGGTCGCGCCGCTTGGGGTCCAGCCCGTCGGCGTTCGAAAACTCGTCCAGCAGCGATTCCAGCCGCACCATTCGGTCGGGCGTGCTGCTCTGTTTCATCGGCGGCGGGATGTGGCCCAGCGTCACGGCCCCGATCCGGCGCTTGGCCTGCGCGGCCTCGCCCGGGTCGTTCACGATGAACGGATAGATCACCGGCAGATCGCCGATCAGCGCCTCGGGCCAGCACTCGGCCGACAGAGCCACCGATTTGCCCGGTAGCCATTCCAGCGTGCCGTGGGCGCCGATATGGATCAGCGCATCCGCGCCCAGCCCGTGCCGCAGCCACAGGTAGAAGGCCACATAGCCATGCCGGGGCGTGCGTGACAGGTCGTGATATTCGTCGTCGCGCAGCTCGGGCGTGCCGCGTTCGGGCTGTAACGCCACCAGCGCCTTGCCGCGCCGAAGCGCGGTGAAGTGGAAGGCCCCATCGGCGCAGGTCGGGTCCTCCTCGGGCGCGCCCCAGACGGTTTCCAGATCGGCGCGCAACGCTTCGGGCGTTTGCGCCAGCGCCGCGCGGTAGGCCGAGACCGGCCAGGAAATCCGGGCGTCCAGAAGGGTATCGGATATCGGCTCGGCGGGGGCGGTGTCATAGCCCGCGCCCTGCAGGTCAGACAGGATCGCTTCGGCCGAGGCCAGCGCGTCCAGCCCCACCGCATGGGCCATCTGCCAGTCCTTGCCCGGATAGGTGGACAGGACCAGCGCGGGTACCTGTTGCGCCTTTGGTTTCTCGGCCAGGTCCACCCAGGCCATAGCCCGGTCGACGATGGCGGTGATCCGGTCGGGCTCGGGGCGGTGAGTGAAGCGGGAATATTCCAGATGCGGGTCGCGCTTGCCCGGTTCCTTGAACGAGGCGACACCGGCCGAGATGCGCCCGTCCACTTCGGGCAGCACCACATGCATGGCAAGATCGGCAGGCGACAGGCCGCGTTCGGCCTCGGCCCAGGCCTTGCGGCGCGAGGTCGCAAGCGCGACCTGGAACACCGGCACGCCCGCCACGTCCAAGGGCGATGTGCCCGACGCGCCCTTGCCTGAAAACGAGGTGGCATTGATGATCGCCGACGGTGCCATCGCTGGGATATTCACGGCCAGCCACTCAGCCGCCGCAGCCGCCTTGAGCGAGGGCGCAAACAGCCCCGCCGCTTGATGACCCCGCGCACGGATTTCCTGGATCAGGGCCGCGACCGGCGCGGTATCGGCCGAGGTCAGGTAGGCGCGGTAGAAGGTTACGATGATGCGCCGGCCTTCGCCCGCGAAGGCGTCCTCGGGTGCGATCACACCGCGATCTGGGCACCATGCGCCGCAATCGGGCAGGGTCTTGGCGCCCATCACCGGTCCGGCATACAGCCCCGCCGCCAGCGCCATCTGCGCCAGCGCCGCCTGTGCCGCAACCTCGCCGCCGGTGTCGCACAGATGCGCCAGCCGCCGCAGGGTCGAGACCGGCAGGGTGGAATAGTCGTCCAGCCGCGTATCCTCGCGCCCGTCGGCGGGCAGCACCGCCAGTGCGATGCCCTTGGCCTGCGCCAGCGCCAGCACCTGCTGCAACCCGTAGGACCAGTAGGGCACGCCGCCGATCAGCCGGATCAGGATGCCCTTGGCGCCCTCCAGCGTTTGTTCGACATAGGTGTCGACCGACAGCGGATGTTTCAGCGCCGTCAGGTTGGCCAGCCGCAACGAGGGCATCCGCCCCTCGGGCCCGCCGCCGCGATGCCAGCCGGCCGCGAAAGCCCCCAGATCGCTGTCCGAAAAGGACAGCACCACCAGATCCGCCGGGCTCTGGCCCAGATCGGTCGGGGTCTCGGTTTCTTCGAGCCCGTGGCTTTCGCGGAAGACGACGTGCATTGATGCTTACTCGGCGGCCTCGGTGACGCCCGTCAGGATGCCACGGATCGCGGCTGCGTCGATGTCGTCATGCTCGGCGATAACCACAAGGCGCGAGCGGCGCTCCTCGTCCGGTTTCCACGGGCGGTCATACTGATGCCGGACCCGCGCGCCGACCGCCTGGACCAGCAGGCGCATCGGCTTGCCCTGAACGGCGGCATAGCCCTTGACCCGCAGGATGTTCAGCTCGTTCGCCAGACGTTCGATATTGGCGACCAGCTGCGCCGGGTCGGTCTGTTCGGGCAGTTCGACCACGATGCTTTCGAAATCGTCATGTTCGTGGTCGTCATGGCCATCGTGATGCGAGGGGCGGGCGTCCATGTCATCCTCGGCCGCGGCGCCCAGCCCCAACACCACGCGCACGTCCACCGCACCCTCGGCCACTTCGACCACGGGCAGGGGGCGGGGCGCCTCGGCGGCGATGATCTCGCGCGCCTTGGCCACGCCTTCGGGACCGGCCAGGTCGGGCTTGGTCAGCAGGATGATGTCGGCGCACGAGATCTGATCCTCGAACACCTCGGACAGGGGCGTTTCGTGGTCGATCGAGTCATCGGCCATGCGCTGGGCGTCCACCGCCGCGACATTCGGGGCAAAGCGGCCTGCGGCCACGGCCTCGGCATCGGCCAGGGCGATCACGCCGTCCACGGTGATCTTGGAACGGATATCGGGCCAGTCGAACGCCTTGAGCAGCGGTTTCGGCAGGGCCAGACCGCTGGTTTCGATCAGGATGTGATCGGGACGCGGGTCCAGCGCCATCAGCGCCTCGATCGTGGGGATGAAGTCATCGGCCACGGTGCAGCAGATGCAGCCATTGGCCAGTTCCATGATGTTTTCCGCCGGGCAGTCGGGGATCGCGCAGCTTTTCAGTATCTCGCCATCTACGCCCACATCGCCGAATTCGTTGACCACCACGGCCAGCCGCTTGCCCTGCGGCTCGGACATCAGGTGGCGGATCAGCGTGGTCTTGCCCGAGCCGAGAAAGCCGGTGATGACGGTGACGGGAAGTTTTTCGAGGGTGCTCATGCTCAGGCTCCAATCGGGGGAATGCGGGCGGCGCAGTTCTTGCGGAAATGTTCAGGGCGGTCGCGCCATTTCACAAGGCCATCATCGGCGGCCAGATATTTGGTGGCGCCGTCGACTATGATCTCGACATGGTCGGATTCGTTCAGGTTTTCATAGACGAAGGTCCAGCGCGACGGCCCGCCGCGCAGAACGATCGAGCAGCCCTGATCGCAGTTCGACAGGCATTCGACCGGCTTCAGGGTGATGCCCTCTGGCAGGTCGGCAGCGGCCAGCGCCTTGTGCAGCAGCGTGCCGGGGCGTTGGGCATCATCCTCGATGGGCAGCCCGCGTCGGCAGGTGGTGCAGACCAGCAGTTCAACTGGTGTGGTCTCGGTCACGTCTCTCATCCCCCCTTACTCGGTTGTCGGGGGACGGGGTATGCGCGGGCCACGTTGCGGACATGGGCCCGACACCGGAACACCCCGTCCGGTTTGTCTTCGGGCGTTGGCAGGTCTCCCGGCTTGCGGATGTCAGAGCGGCGCTCTGTCGGATGTCCCGCCTTCCCGGCCTGCGGCCAGTGGCATTTGGGCACCCTCTCCGGTCACGGTCGCGGGGGCGGCTGCGTTTGACGGAAAACCGCTGACGCATTCCCTTTTCATCTGCTTGCACAGACACCAACGCAAGCGACATGCGGCACGGGCAGGGGGGTTGTCAAGCACGCGGGGCCACGTGACCTGCCTCGGACCAAAAAAGCGACTTGCCGGGGTCAATCCGCGGCATCGCCGGCCAGCCGGTCGCGCAGCCAGGCCAGGAACAATTGGGCGGGGATGGACGGAGGCGCCGCGCTGACGCTGCGGATCAGATAGTGCGACTGGGCAAAGGGAATCGCCGGCCCTGCAATCCGGATCGGCGCACCTTGGGCGACGGCGTTGCGCGCGAACCGCTCCAGAACGGTGGCGTAGCCCGCGCCGGCCATCACCAGTTGCAGCGCCGTGACGGTCGTATCCGCCGAATAGCGCGCGGGGCGGTCGGGCAGGTCGGTGTCCGTGGCCTCGAAGTACCGCGCCCAGTTGTCCTCGTACCCCAAAATGTGGATCAACGGGCCGTTGCGCAGGTCTGGCGCCGGGTCCTGCGCCCGGCAGACGGGCACCAGCCGTTCCGAGCACAGCCGTTCGGCCGCGACACCGGGCCAGTCGCCATGGCCCAGCCGGATTTCCACGTCCACATCCGCGGGCGCGGCCGAGTCGTTCCAAATATGCGACACCAGCCGCACCGGGATGTCGGGGTGCTGCGCGCTGAACGCGGGCAGCTCGGCCGCGATCCAGTAGGTCATCGTCGATATCGCCGCCCGGATGGTCAGTGCCTGCCGCGAGGCGGGGCCGAACAGGCTGTTGGTGGACAGCGCAATATCCGACAGCGCCCGGCGCACGGTCAGCGCATAGGACTGGCCCAGCTCGGTCAGCGACAGGTGCCGGGCGTTGCGGGCAAAAAGCGGCTGGCCGAGATCCGCCTCGAGCGAGCGGATATGCAGCGACACCGCCGTCTGGGTCAGGCCCAGCTCCTGCGCGGCGGTTGTGAAATTCAGGTGGCGCGCGGCGGCCTCGAAGCTGCGCAGCCAGGTCGGATTGGGCAGGCGGTCCATTCATCACCAAAATATTTTGCATCTAGATCGACTTTTTATTCGTTTCTTTTGTCGGTGGGCAACGGAAATACTCAGGCCAACGAAAACGCGCCTGCAGGAGGGCAGAACATGAAGGTCGGGTTCATCGGCTTGGGCAATGTGGGGGGCAAGCTGTCGGGGTCGCTGCTGCGCAACGGTATCGACCTGACGGTATACGATCTGAACCCCGATCTTGTGGCGGAGTTCGCCGCCAAGGGGGCCAAGGCCGGCGAAAGCCCTGCTCAGATGATCCGCGATTGCGATGCGGTCATCACCTGCCTGCCGTCGCCCGCCGCCTCGGACGCGGTGATGCAGCAGATGCTGCCCGAGGTCACCCGCGGCAAGATCTGGATGGAGATGTCCACCACCGACGAGGCCGAGGTCAAACGCCTGGGGGCCATGGTGATCGAACGCGGCGGGGCGGCGGTGGACTGCCCGGTTTCGGGCGGGTGCCACCGGGCGGCCACGGGCAATATCTCGATCTTCGCGGGCTGCGACCGGGCCACGTTCGAGCAGATCCTGCCGTTCCTGACGACGATGGGCCGGCGCATTCTGCATACCGGCGATCTGGGCACGGCCTCGGTTCTGAAGGTGTTGACCAACTATCTGGCCACCGCCAACCTGATCACCTGCGCCGAGGCGCTGGTGACCGCCAAGGCCGCCGGGATGGACCTGAACACCACCTACGAGGCGATCAAGATTTCGTCCGGCACGTCCTTCGTGCATGAGACCGAAAGCCAGGTGATCCTGAACGGTTCGCGCGATATTTCCTTCACCATGGACCTGGTGAAAAAGGATATCGGCCTGTTCCAGGAGGTCGCCGACCGCGCTGGCGTGCCGTTGGAGATGAACCCGTTGATGATCAAGATCTTCGACGACGCCATCGCCCGCTATGGCGCGCGCGAGCTGTCGCCCAACGTCATTCGACGGCTCGAGGATGCAACCGGGTTGAGCATTACCGCGCCCGGTTTTCCGGCCGAGATGCAGGACGATGAACCGGAAGAGCCGGGGTATGAGGTGATTCCTCAAGGCCGAAGCACGGTTTGAGCCGACGGTCAGCGCAAGGCACGCCCTTTCCGGGGGGGCTCGCATGTACCGACCGCGTCGCTGGTGACTCAGCGCGGACTAAATCCTTGCCCGGAAATTACTGGTTAGCTCGGCTGCGCTAACCATCTCCGCGCGTATTTTGGCGTTTCGTATCAACAAACTGGTCCAGGCGACTATCACAGGACCAGAGAACAGCGATGCAATGCGAGGCTGGAAAGTTGGAGGCGAGTACCGGAATCGAACCGGTGTACACGGATTTGCAATCCGCTGCGTCACCACTCCGCCAACTCGCCTTTTCAAGCAATTTCAATTACTTGACGTGGTGCAGGCGCGGTTCTAGCAGCTTTCCCGAACAACGTCCAGAGGGTTGCTGAAAATTCCGCCGACCACGGCGTTGGATGGTCGGTCAGCGCAGTGGCAACTTTTGTCGCGGCCTGCAATTTTTGCCGGGCTGGCCGTTGCCGGGCGGGATCGGATGTGGCAAAAGCCGAGCAACCATGGGAAATATACGAGCGGTCACATGACGGATTTCGCAGCCCGACGCCACACGATGGTAGACACTCAGATCAGGCCCTCTGATGTCACCAAATTCCCGATCATCGATTCAATGCTGAAGGTCCAGCGTGAGAACTTCGTGCCGGATGCCAGTCGCGAAGTGGCCTATGCTGGCGACCTGATCGACCTGGGAAACGGGCGCTGCCTGCTGGAGCCGAGGACTCTGGCGAAGATGCTGGATGCATTGAATATTTCGAATGACGAGGTGGTTCTGGATATCGCCCCGGCGTTCGGATACTCGACCGCCGTGGCCGCGAACATGGCGCAGCTTGTGGTGGGCGTCGAGGATGACGAGGCCAACGCAGCCGACGCGCAGTCCCGCCTGATGGAGGCGGATATCGACAACGCGATCATTCATGTCGGACCTTTGGAGCAGGGGGCGGCCGAGCATGGCCCCTATGATGTCATCATCATCCAGGGCGGTGTGGAACGTCTGCCCGATGCCCTGCTCGATCAACTGAAAGATCATGGCCGCATCGCTTGCCTGTTCGTCGAAGGCAACCTGGGCACCGTTCGCATTGGTCGAAAGTCCGATGGGCGGGTGACATGGCGTCATGGCTTCAACGCAAACGCCCCGGTACTGCCGGCGTTTTCGGCCGAGTGTGCATTTTCGCTATAGTCGATCAGCGGTTTTCCGCGGTCCCTTGATTAGTTGAAAACAAAGGCGCAAACTGCCTGCGGGCTTGCGTTATTTTGATTTGAGAGGATTTGGGTATGCTTGGAACGGCTGGAGGGAAGCTGGTCAAGGCAGTCGCTCTGACGGCGGGAATCGCGCTGAGCGTGATGCCGGGGCGCTCGGTTTTGGCGGACAATCTGACCGACGCGTTCATCGGTGCATACAACACAAGCGGGCTGTTGGAACAGAACCGCGCCTTGCTGCGCGCAGCCGACGAAGACGTTGCAATCGCGTTGTCGGCCCTGCGCCCGATCATCAACTGGACCGTCCGTGTCAGCCAGGATTATGCCAAGTCTCGCGCCGGAACAGTGGTGTCGACGGTCGAACCGTCGCGCTTCTTCTCGGGACTCACGCTGAGCCAGCTGGTCTATGACGGCGGTGCATCGATTCTCGGGAAACAGTCGGCTCAGGAAACAGTTCTGGCAACTCGCCAAGCATTGATCGATATTGAGCAACAGGTTCTGTTCCGCGCAACGACGGCTTATCTGAGTGTTCTGCTACAGGAAGAAACGGTTCAGATTCGCCAGAACAACGTCAATCTCTCAGGCGAGGAACTGCGGGCCACGCAAGACCGTTTTGAAGTCGGTGAGGTCACCCGGACCGACGTCGCGCTGTCCGAAGCGCAGTTGGCAAGCTCGCAGGCTGATCTGGCCGATGCGCGAGGCGACCTGAGCACTGCCCAAGCGGAATATGTGAACGCCGTCGGCAAACAGCCGGGCCGTACTGCGGGCCAGCCGCGTCTGCCGAAGCTGCCCGGTTCTCTGGCCGAGGCCATAAGCCTGGCACAAAGAAACCACCCGGCAATCCTTTCGGCGCAGCATCAGGTGCGTGCCTTGGATCTGACCGTGCAACAGCAGCGCGCGGGCCTGGGTCCGAATGTAAGCCTGAACGCGGACGCGGGGATCACGGAAAGCTATGACAACGACGACTATACCAACGATGCGTCCATCTCGTTGAATTTCAATCAGCCCATCTATGCCGGTGGCCGATTGGCGGCCAACGTGCGCCGCGCAATGGCTCAGCGGGACGCATCGCGCGCCAACCTTCTGAATGTGCAGAAAGACATCACTCAGGGTGTGACGGACGCCTATGTGCGCTTTGAAACGGCCACGGCCAGCCTGCGGGCATCCGTCGAACGGGTACGCGCATCGCAGGTCGCCTTTGACGGGATTCGCGAAGAGGCCACGCTGGGGGCTCGGACCACGCTGGACGTTCTGACCGCTCAGCAGGATTTGCTGGACGCACAATTGGCCGAAGTTGCCTCGCGGACGGAGCGGTCTTTGGCTGCCTATCAGTTGTTGCAGGCACAAGGTCTGTTGACTGCCGAGCGTCTTGGATTGGCGGTACAGATTTACGACCCGACGCTCTACTACAACCTGGTCAAAAAGGCGCCAGCACAGATCAGCAAGCAAAGCCGCGACCTGGATCGAGTTCTCAAAGCTTTGCGGCGCGAGTGATCAGCCACACTATCTGTTGTTAGGTTCGACCGGATTGGATACACTGGTCCAAAAGGTCAGAGCGGTAGAGAACAATGACGGATAGCAGTGTCAAAGCAGGTGTCGAAGACGTATTGTCGTCGATCAAGCGTTTGGTCAGCGAAGAAGGGCGCAAGGTCCCGAACCTGATCAAAGCGACTGCGGCCCGCAAGCCGGGACGCCTGGTTTTGACGGATGCCCTGCGGGTTGGCACACCGGCCGAGGATCCAAAAGCACCTTTGAAGCTGGCCCAAAAGATCTCGGCTGAGGCGGCCTCACAGCATGCTGCGAATGTCGAGGCTATGCGCCCGGCCAACGACCTGTCACAACCTATGCGGTTGCGGTCTTGCGATATCGTTCGTCCCGGAACCCCGGCAATCAACGACATTGGCGGCGAGTCTTCGAATGATCGCGAAGGCCGCAGGGATCTGGCCGGCAGCCTGAGCGCCAAGATCGCGGCTCTTGAGGCTGCGATTGCGCGGACCGAAGATCAGTGGGAGCCCGACGGCGAAAGCGACGACGCTTATTCCGGCACGCGCACCGACAAGGTCAGTTGGGCCACGGACACCGGGTTTTCGGCATCAAAGGATGCGCCTGAGTCTGAGGCGGAGATGGACGCTGACAGCGACGAGGAATCAACGCCTGCCACGTTTATCCGGGACAACCGGGATGCCTCTGAGGCCGAGGTAAAGCTGGATCAGGAAACGCCGGCGATGGCGACCGGCACGATGGATGAAGACGAATTGCGCGAGTTGATCGCAGACATCGTCCGTCAGGAACTGCAGGGCGCGCTGGGTGAACGTATCACCCGCAACATTCGCAAGCTGGTTCGGCGCGAGATCAACCGCGCTTTGGCCGCTCAGAATTTGGATTGACGCTCAGCCGAACCGAGGCTCGGCTGCCAGTGACAGCAGGGCATCAAGGTCCATATGCTGTTCAAGGTGATCGGCCAACGCCTCCAACGTTTGCTCAACACTGTCTTCGTATGCCAGTTCCGACCTGGCGCCAAACCGCTGCAGATACGACGCGCGGAAGGCGTCTGAAGCGAAAATGCCGTGCAGGTAGCTTCCCAGAACGCGCCCGTCTCTCGATGCGGCGCCTTCCGGGCGACCCTCCACCTGTAACCACGCACGGGCAGTATCCGGACCTTGGGTGCGTCCCATGTGGATTTCGTAGCCGGTGACAGGCTCGCCGCCGGGCAAGGCCTGCGCTGATCGCAGTTCGACCCGCTTTTCCCCGGACATAACCGTTTCCACGTCCAGCAAACCCAGCCCATCGACGCTGCCGGGTCTGCCGTCCACTCCGTCGGGGTCGGCGATCACCCGGCCCAGCATCTGATACCCGCCACAGAGGCCAAGAACATGCCCGCCCCGCCGTACATGGGCATACAGGTCGATGTCCCAACCCTGTTTGCGGAAAAAGGTCAAATCTCCGATCGTTGATTTGCTGCCCGGCAGAATCACCAGATCCGCGTCACCGGGAAGGGGGCGGCCAGCCGGAATGATCTCGACCGAAACACCCGGCTCGGCGGATAGCGGGTCCAAATCATCGAAATTCGCCATGCGCTCCAGTTGCGGCACCGCAACCTTGCAGGTGCCGCCGGCGTGCGAGCGGATATCCATCATGTCCTCGGCCGGTAGTTTCCAAGCATCGTCAAACCAGGGAACGACGCCCAGGCAAGGCCATCCGGTGCGTGCCGCAATGTCGTCGCGCCCGTCATCAAACAGGCTGACGTCTCCCTTGAAGCGATTGACCGCAAAGCCGCGGATCATTGCAAGGTCAGCGTTCTCTAGCACTGCATGGGTGCCGACGATCTGCGCTATGACACCGCCCCGGTGAATGTCTCCCACCAATATGACGGGCACATTCGCGGCGCAGGCAAAGCCCATGTTGGCGATGTCGCCTGCCCGCAGGTTGGTCTCGGCCGGACTGCCGGCGCCCTCGACCAGCACAAGGTCGGCATCTTGGCAAAGTCTGGCAAAGCTCTCGAGCGCGGCGTTCAGAAGCTTGGATTTGTCCCTGCGATAGTCCTTGGCCCGCATCGTTCCCGCCCGCTTGCCCTGAACGATCACTTGCGCACCGGTATCGGTTTCCGGCTTCAGAAGGATTGGATTCATGTCCGTATGCGGCGGGCGCCCCGCCGCCCGGGCCTGCAGCGCCTGGGCGCGGCCAATCTCGCCTCCATTTGCGGCTACTGCGGCGTTGTTGGACATGTTCTGCGGTTTGAAGGGGGCAACCTTCAACCCTCGCCGCGCAAAGGCCCGGGCCAGCCCGGCCACAAGCATCGACTTGCCGACATTGCTGCCGGTCCCCTGAATCATGATCGCGCGAACCATCTGAGCCTCCTGCGGATGTTGGCAGATGACCGCATTTATTCAGCCGACGAAAGCGTGGATCGGGCCATTTGCACGACGAATGCGACCATTCCGCTGCGTACAGGGCAAAAAAAAGCGCGCCGAAAGTACCGGCGCGCGTTTTTGGGTCGGGCAAAGCCTTAGGCGGCTTCGGCCTGCTGGGCAGCGTTGCGGCGTTCGCTTTCTTCGCGCGACAGGGCGACGGACGTACGCACGCCACGGCCAACGAACTCCATCAGTCCGTGGACAACCCGTTCGTTCGGGTCGATGCCAGCGCAGGACAGCACTTCGCGCCCATCGCGCGAGCGTGCCCAGCGGGCGATTTGTTCCGGGCCATTGCCGTATTTCTTGTCATCGGCGATGGCATCATCGAGTGCAGCCAGCACAACGGCCGCGAAAAGTTTGCGGGCACGGTTGCCTTGCTCATTGTTAAAGGCGGTGCCGTCAACGAAATCTCTCATCTCGTTTTCCTTGTTGTTCTTGCTCTTGTAATTTTCGGCGTGGCGGTCCTTATGACCTATTTAGTGCGATTCGGATACACCTAATTTGCATAGTTGCGTTGCGTCATTTGCATGGCTCTCTGCAGGTGCAGCACTAGGTTTCGTTGTATTGCATGGATCGGTCCCGCCAGATATAGGGACGACAACTGACGCATCAACCATGTGTGAAGGAAATATGTCATGCCCAAGATCAATGGGAACGAAATTCGCCCGGGCAATGTGCTTGAGCATAACGGCGGTCTGTGGGCGGCGGTCAAGGTCGATCACGTCAAACCGGGCAAAGGCGGTGCCTTTGCACAGGTGGAATTGCGGAACCTGCGCAACGGTTCGAAACTGAACGAGCGGTTCCGTTCAGCGGACAAGGTCGAGCGTGTTCGGTTGGAGCAGAAAGACCAGCAGTTCCTGTATGAAAGCGACGGGATGCTGGTATTCATGGATGCCGAGACCTATGAACAGATTGAATTGCCTGCAGATTTGCTGGGTGACCGTCGTCCGTTCCTTCAGGACGGGATGACCATCGTGGTCGAATTCTATGAAAGCGAGGCGCTGAACGCGACGCTGCCTCAGAAAGTCGTCTGCAAGGTCGTCGAGACTGAACCGGTCGTTAAAGGTCAGACTGCGGCGAACTCGTTCAAGCCGGCGGTTCTGGACAACGGGGTCAAAGTCATGGTGCCGCCGTTCATCGCGCAGGACGAGATGATCGTCGTGAACACCGAGACCATGGAATATTCCGAGCGCGCGTAACGTTGCGTCATACTCGGAGAAAGACCAAGAAACCGCGCCGCTATTCGGCGCGGTTTTTTTCTTGCGAGGCGGCCCCGCCCCGGCGGTAGCGGGCGCGGTCCGGGCCGAACAGTTCCAACAACAGCTCGAACTTGATGCGATTGGCGCTGACCTGCCGGTAAAAAGCGATGAGAAACCCGGTCGGCCCCTGGATCCGGGCCAGACCGCTGGTCGCGGCGACGACGGTTCCCACGTCGGTTTCTCCCTGCAGAACCAGCCATCCGCCCAGCATCAGAACACCGACGGTGCCTGCACCGTTGATCACGCTCAGCAGAAACTTGGCCGACAATTTCCACAGGAACATCCGCCGCCGGGTGTCGTAGATCGCGTCGAACTGGTCGTGCACCTCTTGAGTCACGGCCTCGATGTTTTCGATCGTCAGATGGTCGGTCGCGCTACGCAATATGCGGACGCGGTCCGCCACGAACACGTTCACCTTTCTCTGCGAGACGAGAACGATAAGGATCTGCGGTGCGATCATCGAAAGGGCAATCAGTCCCAGCCAGGGTTGCGTCGACGAGATGTAGCCAATCACGCTGACCAAGGTTCCGATTTGTACGACCGGGTCCGAGAACGCGCCGCCTGCGAATTTGCCCAGTTCTTCGGCTTCGGCAGAAATGGCCGTCGTCATGGTCCCCTTGCGGACATTCTCGCCCGACTCGTCCACGTCCACGGTGCGGGCCAGCAAAAGCTGGCGAATGCGACGGATCATGTCTTCGCCCAATGTCCCCGCGCGATATCCCAACACCCACTTCAGAGCGAGGCTCAGCAGGATCACCCCCATCATGCCGGCACCCAGCAGCAGGAGATGAGGCGCCTCGATATTGTCCGAGGTCAGATGGTTGATGATGTCCCGTTGAAACTCCAACGGGGCCGCGGCAAGAGCCGCGACCGACAAGGACAACAGGATCAGTATGACTTGCCGTCCGGCGCTGGCGCGCCAGATGGCTGAATACAGTTGGAGCATGCAGGCACCCGATCAGCCAAGTGCCTCAAGTCTTACCGTGTGGCCGGGCCGGATAAAACGTTTGCAAAGCAGCCCGGTTAGTGGTCGTGCCGGTTGGGCAACAGGCTCAATCCAGCAGACGCAGCCGGGCGTCTCCGGCCTGCATGTCGTCGCCCGCCCGATCAAGGCGCAGATAGGCGATGGCCTGTCCGTTCGATTGCGTGAACAGCGTACCAGCGGGCTTTCCCGCCGAGAGGATTTCGGAGCCGACCGGAGCCGCGCCGTCGATGGCGACAACCCGCAGCCCCTTGCGCAACTGGGTCTTGTGCTTCATGCGAGCGGTAACCTCTTGCCCGACATAGCAACCCTTTTTGAAATCGACACCGTTGAGCGGCTCGAATCCGGCCTCGAGGATATACGTGTCCGGTGTCAGCTCGATCCCGGTTTCCGGGATGCAATGACGCACCCGAATTGCGTCCCAATCCGTTCCATCATCGGCTTCCGGAGCGTCAGAATATGCGCGCCAGCCCATATCGGGGTGACGAGGATCGGGCAGGGCGCCCTCGGGTGCGGGCCCGGTTCCGCGTTGCAGGTGCAAGTTGGTTTCCTCGATACGCACGTCCGCCCGCAGCTTGTACATGTTCAGCCGCTTGATCAGTGCATCCGCCATCCCCTCAGCCACGTCCAGCAGCACCGAGTCGCCATCGCGTTTCAGAAAGAAATCGGCCAGGTACTTGCCCTGCGGGGTCAGGATGGCCGCGTAGACAAGACCATCATCCAGCTTGCGGGTGTCATTGGTGACCAGACCTTGCAAGAAGCTGTTGGTATCGGTGCCTTTCAGGCGCAAAATGCGGCGGGTGCTCATCTTTGGGTCCTCGTCATTGCCCTGAGAGCGGTGATATAAGCGAACCCGTTGCCAAGACCAGAGGTTTCGAACGTGTCCGCCCCGATCAGTATCGTGATTCCGACATTCGATTCCCAAACCGAACTCGCGCGCACGCTGATGACCCTGATGGAAGGTCTGCACGCCGGTCTGATCCGCGAACTTGTCATCGCCGATGGAGGGTCGACCGATCATACGTTGCGTATTGCCGATGAAGCAGGTGCCCGGATCGTTGCCGGGGCCGGGTCCCGTACCGCGCAGCTGCGCGTGGGATGCGACGCCGCAGTGGGCGACTGGTTGCTGATCATCCTTCCGGGGACCGAGCTTGAGCCCGGATGGACCGACGCGGTGGCCGAGCACCTTGTAACGCGGCGTCCGGGTGTGTTCCGCCTTGGGTTCCGGTCCTCAGGCCTGAGCCCGAGTTTGACGGCAGGCTGGGCCAATCTGCGCAGCCGGGTCTTTGGACTGGCGTCTGTTGATCAGGGCCTGCTGCTGCCGGCGCAATTGTACAAGGCCGCCGGTGGATATCCGGATCAACCGGGGAAGGAGGGGGCGCTCGTGCGCTCTCTGCCGCGCGCGACTCTGTTGCGGGCGCGTGCCATTACAGGTGCCGGGCGCCGTGGTCGGACGCGTCCTGAGGCGCCACCTCAGTAACCCCGGTCCCAGATGCTTCAGGGGGTGGCTGCCGCGCCGTCGGCTCGGCGATGAGGTTGGACCGCAACTCGACAACAGATTTGCCCAACCGGAATGGTGCCGCAAAGCTGACAAGACACAGCGCGATGATCTGTAGCACGAGAATGTGGGCGTTTTCCTGAAGGTACTCCCACTCTCCCTTCAGTTTGGCGACCTGAGCGATCAGGTCATCATAGCTTTGCGCGAGGATCATATAGTCTCCGGCGATTGCCGGCACTTTCCGCCGCATGTTGTCGATCGCGGTCTGCGTTTCCGCGTCCAGCGTGGTGAATACCAGGAATTGCTCGATGTCGAACGCATCGGCCTTGGCGGCCATGTCCTGAATGTCATCCATCTGGCCTCGGGATCGTGCGCCGAAGATGAAGTTCAGGCCCTGCAGCGGCGCAACTTCGTTGGTGACGGCGATGAACAGCGGCAGGTCGGCGTTGCTGGCGGTCGAAGCCGACAGGAACTCGACCTTGTCGCACAAAACCGCCGTGTCCTGATCGTAGGCCGGATCGCAGAACCGCAGCCGGAACCGCGCGGCGTCGCGATCGAAGGCCAGTGTCGCCGCATAGGCAACGTCGATCTGCCTGTCCAACCTTGAGCTGTCGGATTTGTAGAGCCCAGCCATGACCGCCACCAGCGCGCCCAGCCCACCCAACACGACCCACACGAGGTCGGCCAGCTTCCATGCCCGGTGGCCCGCTGGTTTGCGAAACAGGAACGCGGTGCCAATCGATCCGGCCAGAAAGAACAGCAACAGCAGGGGCAGCTGATAGTCGGTGATGAAGCTCATGCACCCGAGTTTAAGTGGTCAGTCTTCCCACGCAACAGCGATCACGTGCAGTTGTAACGCGTGTCAGGATGCCCATACTCGGGTCAGGAGCCGGAGGGAGAACGTGATGACCAAAGAGATTGTGCTGATCCACGGGGCGTTTGCAGGGCCGTGGTGCATGGCGGACTATGCGGAGTTCTTCCGCGCCCGTGGATGGACGGCGCACACCCCGGCGCTGAGATTCCATGGCGGCGATCCCGCAGCCGAGCCCGATGCGGGTCTGACCGACACCAGCGTGCTGGATTATGCCAACGACATTGCCGAATTCGTTCAGGGGTTGGGCAGCAAACCCGTGATCCTCGGGCATGCCATTGCGGGCGTCGTTGCCCAGCAGGTTGCGTCTCGCGGGCTGGCCAGCGCCATCGTGTTGATCAACCCGAACGCGGCCTGGGGCACCCTGCCGGAAACCGATGACGAACGCGCCGTGCCGCGCGCCTTGATGGAGGGCGGGGCCTTCTGGAAGCAGCCCATGCGCGTCGATTTCGACCTGATGGCCCCATTCGCATTGAACAAAATGCCAAAAGCCCAGCAACATGCGGTGTTCGATCAGCTCGGCCCGGAAAGCGGACGGGTGATGTTCGAGATGTTTTTCTGGATGTTCGACGATCACCACGCGATGAAGGTTGATATCGACAAGGTCGACTGCCCGGTTCTGATCGTTTCAGGCTCGGAGGACAGGGCGGTGAACCCCAACACCTGCCGTTCCTTGGCGAAACTCTATGGCGACCGCGCGACCTTTCTGTCCGCAGAAGGTCACGCGCATTTTCTGTTCATGGAGCCCGGTTGGGAAAAGCCAGCCGCACAGATTGCGGACTGGCTGGACCAGACGCTGGGCTAGGGGCCGTTCAGGCGTTACTTGCTGACCTGAAACGTGCTCTGCGGCCGCCAACGCAGCACGCCGTCGCTTTCGCGGTAACAACGCAACAGGCGTTCCTGCACCGTGCTCACCGTGCTGGTAACGGTGTTGTCACCAACCATCAGCACAAAGGCGTCTTCGGAATAGGCCATGCCTTCGTAATAGCAGAACCGAGTCTCGGCGCCGTCGGGGATGGGGGATGCGGTGCTGAGCATCTGCTGCGCGGGGGCTGCCGAGGCTACCAGGGTCAGCGCCAGCCCGAGGGTCAAAGTTTTCATGTCGTCCTCCCGTTCGGATATCCGTTTTTCAATTGGGTCTTGGACGCTCGGAACCTCAAATGTCGTTCTTGAATGACGGGTTGAGGGTAAGTCTGAACGGGATCAACGGGTTAGGCAAGGGGGTTAGGATGCAAGGTGTGTGACTTGGGGCGGTCTGTTCACTGCCGTAAACGATACAAAGTAACAGAGATGCGGTAGAGCCACCCCTTGGGCGGCGCGGGGTTTGTGGTTGGGGTAGGATGGGGTTTTACCCCGCCGTTGCGAGGTGATTTGTCCGAGGGGAAGTGGGTTGGTAAACCCCCTACGGCTCGCTTGCGCTTAGCAGTCCTTGTGACGTTGCAGGTATGTTTCGGTTGCGAAATCCACAAATGCAATTGCACAAGAGGCCGCTAGCCGTGCGTGCCTAGGTTCTAGCCCGACGTGCTTTCCGTCGCGCCCATGCCCTGAGCCATACAAACCGCGTAGTTCCGCTATCCCTTTCGTAATTGATGCAAGGTTGCTGAGCGTTCGTTTGATGCTCTCTGCGCCTTTTGCTTCATTCGGAATACCCTCAGGAACTAGTGACAATGCTTTGCACATTTTCTTTGATAGTGTCGGCAAATCGTCAGACTTCTGGGGGATCTCTGCGTCTGGCAATTGAGCAAGAATGGTCTTACAGCAAGATTCTACTAAGTCTTTCGCTGTTCCGATTGCTAAAGCAGGATCGGTTTCAATTGAGTCTTGGATGCGCCTAATTTCCGTCTGCATCCAATTCGAAGAAAGCTTCTCTGCAACCGTACTAGCGCGCTGAATTTGGCTGTGGAATTCTGTAGTTCGTTGCGCAATGAATACGGCTCTTCCTGCGATTTTTTGAGACTCAACTAGTTTCCAACCCGATCTGGCCAATTGATCATTGTAGTGGCCAACGATCTTTGAAGCTTCAAAAACGTCTGGTCGAACAACTGGGTGAACTGTCTCGCACAAGAAGCTCAGAAAAACATCATCGGAACAACCAAGTAAATTGAACCTTGCGTCCGTAAACACCCAGTCAATCGGCCAGTCATCGTTGTTTTCGCAATGCTGCCAGATGTCCTGATCAGCAGTCTTGAATCTTTGATCGTAACTGGGAAGCGCACGTAGATCATAGAGGCGGCCCAAGAAATCAACGTCACCCAACTCACCAGCATAAAATACTTTTTCTAGGCGCAGGCCATCAAATATGTTGTTTCGAATTTGCCTAGTGATTTTTTCCAATCGACACCTTCCAACTCAAACATCCAACTCCTCCACGAAGCGCGCGTTCTCCTGAATGTACTGGAACCGCAGTTCGGGTTTCTTGCCCATCAGACGCTCGACCAGGTCGCCGGTCTCGCCGGGTTCGTCCTCGTCGATGGTGACGCGGATCAATTTCCGCGACTTGGGGTCCATCGTGGTCTCTTTCAGGTCCTTGGCGTCCATTTCACCCAGACCCTTGAAGCGGCTGACGTCGATTTTGCCTTTGCCGCCCAGACCTTTCTCCAGCCATTCGTCGCGCTCGGCTTCGTCCAGGCAATAGACACGCTTGGCGCCTTGGGTCAGGCGGTAGAGCGGCGGGCAGGCCAGGTACAGGTGGCCCGCGTCGATCATCGGGCGCATCTGGGTGAAGAAGAAGGTCATCAACAGCGAGGCGATATGCGCGCCGTCCACGTCGGCGTCGGTCATGATGATGACCTTGTCATAGCGCAGGTCGTCGATGTTGAACTTGGTGCCCAGTCCTACGCCAAGCGCCTGCGTCAGATCATTGATCTCGGCGTTGGTGCCCAGTTTCGAGCTGGCAGCGCCCAGTACGTTCAGGATCTTGCCGCGCAGGGGCAGCAGGGCCTGTGTCTTTCGGTCGCGGGCCATCTTGGCCGAGCCGCCAGCCGAGTCGCCCTCGACGATGAATAATTCGGTGCCGTCGCGTGTTGAACTACTACAGTCCACCAACTTGCCGGGAAGACGGAGTTTCTTAGTGGCGGACTTGCGTTGTGTTTCCTTCTCGGCCCGTCGGCGCAGGCGTTCCTCGGCCCGCAGGATGAGGAAATCCAGAATGGCGCCGGCGGATTTGGTGTCGGCAGCCAGCCAGTTGTCGAAATGGTCGCGGACCGAGTTTTCGACCAGCCGCTGCGCCTCGACCGTGGCGAGGCGGTCCTTGGTCTGGCCGACGAATTCGGGTTCACGGATGAAGCACGAGACCAGCGCGCAGCCCCCGGTGATCAGGTCATCGCGGGTGATCTGGGCGGCTTTCTTGTTGTTAATCAGTTCACCGTAGGCCTTGATGCCCTTGAGGATCGCGGCCCAGAAGCCCGCGACGTGGGTACCGCCCTCGGGCGTGGGCACGGTGTTGCAGTAGGACTGGATGAAGCCATCGCGCGACGGCGTCCAGTTGATCGCCCATTCCACCTTGCCGGGGGTGCCGAATTTCTCGTTGAAATCGACGGTTCCGGCGAAGGGCTGTTCGGAATAGGTCGAGGAGCCGTTCATCGTCTCCTTGAGGTAGTCCGACAAGCCACCCGGGAAGTGGAAGGTGGCCTCGGTGGGCGTCTCGCCGTCGTCGATGGCGGTTTTCCAGCGGATTTCAACGCCCGAGAACAGGTAGGCCTTGGAGCGGATCGATTTGAACAGGCGGGCGGGTTTGAACCGGTGGTGGCCGAAGATTTCGGGGTCGGCGTGGAAGGTGACGGTGGTGCCGCGCCGGTTGGGAGCCGAGCCCACCTTTTCGACCGGACCCAGCGGGATGCCGCGCGAAAAGCGCTGTTCGTACAGCTCCTTGTTGCGAGCCACCTGTACAACCATCGAATCAGACAGCGCGTTGACCACCGAGGCGCCCACGCCGTGCAGACCGCCCGAGGTCTGGTAGGCCTTGCCCGAGAACTTGCCGCCCGCGTGCAGGGTGCACAGGATCACCTCGAGCGCGGATTTGTCGGGGAACTTCGGGTGCGGGTCGATCGGAATACCGCGGCCGTTGTCGCGCACGGTCAGGGCGTAATCGTCGTGCAGTTCCACCTCGATACGGTTGGCATGGCCGGCAACGGCCTCGTCCATCGAGTTGTCGAGGATTTCGGCCACCATGTGGTGCAGTGCCCGTTCGTCGGTGCCGCCGATATACATGCCGGGGCGTTTGCGCACGGGCTCCAGACCTTCGAGGACCTCGATCGAGGAGGCGTCGTAGGTGGTGGCGGATTCGGGCGTCAACAGGTCGTCGGGCATGGGTGCTGCTCTTGTTTTTGGGTTTGGTCCATTATGGCAGGTGATGTGGGTCGGGGGAAGAGGGACGCGAGGTGTTGTATCAATCTTGCGGGCGGTGGCGGGTTGCAAAACGGGTGGTTTTGCCGCTGAGTTGCGGAAATCGTGGAGGAGCAGGTGATGAGCTGGATCAAGACGATACCATTTGACGAGGCACGCGGTCGGTTGAAGACGCTGTATGACCGGGTCACGGGGCCTGGGAACAATGTGGACAACATCATGATGGTGCATTCCCTGCGTCCACATTCGATGGAAGGTCACATGGCGCTCTACAAGAATGTGCTGCACCATTCAGGAAACTCGGTTCCCAAGTGGTTTCTGGAAGTGCTCGGGGTCTGGGTCAGCTCGTTGAATCGCTGCGGCTATTGTGTCGAGCATCATTTCAGCGGGTTGCAGCGACTCTTGGGCGACGAGCAGCGCGGCTTGGCCATCCGCGCGGCGGTCGAGGCGGAAACACCCGAGACGGCGCCGTTGGACCCCGCACAGATGGCGGCGATGGAATATGCCCGAAAACTGACCGAGAACCCGGCTGGCCTGGCGGCGGCGGATATCGACGCGTTGCGATCTGTTGGTTGGGACGATGGTGAGATCCTGGAGATCAATCAGGTCTGCGCCTATTTCTCCTATGCCAACCGGACCGTTCTGGGGCTTGGCTGTTCGACCAAGGGCGACATTCTGGGGTTGTCTCCGAACAATTCGGACAATCCGGATGACTGGGGCCATCGGTGAAAGGCGCTGCCTCTTGCGTCCTTTAGTGCAGGGCGAAGAGTTGGCTCAGTTGTCCTGAACCCAATCGAGAATAGCGTCGGCCACCGCCTGAGGTTTCTGGTGATGCAGCCAATGGTCTGTACCGTCGATCTGCATGCGGGTCAGGTTGGGTGCGAACTCCTCCAGCCCATCGGTGCATTCGGGAAGCAAGGCTTTGTCCCGCGGCCCCCACAGAAGCAAATGCGGGCAGCGGACTCTCAATCTGTCAACGGGCAGTTCCGGAAGGTCCGTGCACGGCGCGCCCGGCTCAGCCACCACAAGGGGTGAGGCCCGGTACCAGTTCAGCATGGCGTCGAGCCGTTCCGGGCGGGCCCATTCGGTGCGATAGTCGCCCATGCGCGCGTCGCTCATCCAGTCCAACCCCATGCCATGCCGAAAGAATTGTTCGAGCTTGGCGAAGTTGTCGGCCGAAAGAAATTCGGCTGCATCGGGCGCGCGCAGGCGGTTGATGTATTGAGAGGCCTCGGATTGTTTGCCTCCTGCCGCAAGTTCGCGCTGGAACGGGACAGGGTGAACACCGTTGGCGATGATCAGGCGGCTGACCAACTTGGGGTGGAACATGGCAATTCCGTAAGCCACCGAGGCGCCCCAATCATGTCCCAGCACAGTGACGGGGTCGCCAACCTGCTCGATCAGCACGGCCATGTCCGACACCAGCTTTGACAGCGCATAGTTCGAAATACCCTCGGGGGCCCAGCTTTGACCATAGCCACGCTGGTCCGGCGCGATGCAGTGAAAGCGGTCCGACAGGTGCGGGGCCAGGTCGGACCACGCGCCGCCATACTCCGGGAAACCGTGCAACATCAAAAGCGTAGGCAGGTTGGGATCGCCCCAGCGGCGGACGAAGAACGGGTGGCCGTTGAGGTCGAAGAATTCGCTGTCCATGCGGGATGCCCCTGACTGAGTTCACACCTGCAGAGTTTTCGGAGCCGTCGCCGAAGTCAACTTGATACGGATCAACGCGGAAAAGATGCAGATCTGCTAGGCGTTTCGGCAGACAGTGACACAGGAGAGAGCATATGGACGCAGTGATCCGAAAAAAGACGACCGCAGCCCCCGTGGCCGTCATGGCCAAACCGAACGCGGACACCGAAGCGCCCACCCGCGAAAAGATCCGGCAAGCCTTTGAAAGCGGGGAGTATCCGTATCGCTCGAAACTGTCGCGGGCGGCTTATGAAAAGCAGAAGGCCCAGTTGCAGGCCGAATTGTTGAAGGTGCAATTGTGGGCGCAAGAGACCGGGCAGAAGTTCGTGCTGCTGTTCGAGGGTCGCGACGCCGCCGGCAAGGGCGGCACCATCAAGCGGTTCATGGAGCATCTGAACCCGCGTCAGGCCCGGGTGGTGGCGCTGAACAAACCGACCTGGGAAGAGAAGGGCCAGTGGTATTACCAGCGCTATATCAAGGAATTGCCCACCGTAGGCGAAATGGTGTTCTATGACCGGTCCTGGTACAACCGGGCCGGGGTCGAGCGGGTGATGGGGTTCTGCACCCCGAACGAATACCTCGAGTTCATGCGCCAGACGCCCGAGTTGGAGCGCATGATGGTTCGGTCGGGAATCCAGTTATACAAGTACTGGTTTTCGGTGACGCGGGATGAGCAGCTGCGCCGCTTCAAGAGCCGCGAGACCGACCCGCTGAAGCAATGGAAATTGTCGCCCATCGACAAAGCCAGTCTGGACAAATGGGACGACTACACCGAGGCGAAAGAGGCGATGTTCTTCTATACCGACACCGCCGACGCGCCCTGGACCATCGTCAAGTCGAACGACAAGAAACGCGCCCGGCTGAACTGCATGCGGCATTTCCTGTCGACGCTGGATTACCCGGACAAGGATCATGACATCGTGGGCCAGCCCGATCCATTGATCGTGGGGCAGGCACATCATGTGGTCCACCGGTCGGATCACATCCTTGGTACGGCGATGCACCCCGAGGCGCGCGTCACCTGATTGGCCCGACGGGCGTCACCGAGGTCTCGAAGTGAAATTTCAGAGATCTCCCCTTGCCCCGGCTCGGGGCCGCGCATATGGCTGGCGGGATGAGAAAGGTCATGACATATCCCGCCCATTTCCGGGCCATTGCTGTGCTGGGGCTGCCGTTGATCGGTGGTCATCTGGCGCAATTCGCCATTGGCCTGACGGATACGATCATGCTGGGCTGGTATGGCGTCGAGGCACTGGCCGCGGTGACGCTGGCCAGCAGCTTTTACTTTGTTCTGTTTCTTTTCGGAGGCGGATTTGGCCTAGCCGTCATGCCGATGGTCGCGACCGCGGCCGCCGAGGAGGATGAAACCAGCATTCGGCGCAGCACCCGAATGGGTCTGTGGCTGTCGCTGCTGTATGGCATGCTGATCATGCCGCTGCTGTGGTGGTCCTACCCGATTCTGATCGCCACGGATCAGGATCCACAAGTGGCGCAAACCGCGTCCGAGTATCTGCGGGTTGCGGGCTGGGGCCTGTTCCCGGCGCTGGTGGTGATGGTTCTTAAATCCTATCTGGCCGCTCTGGAGCGCACGCAGATCGTGCTGTGGATTACCGTCGCGGCGGCAGTGGTCAATGGACTTACGAATTATGCGCTGATCTTCGGCAACTGGGGCGCGCCGGAACTGGGCGTGATGGGTGCCGCGATTGCGTCGGTGGTCACGCAGACCGTGTCGCTGGTGGCGGTGATCATTTACGCGGTGAAAGTCCTGCCGGAGCATAACCTGTTCCAGCGGTTCTGGCGCCCGGATTGGGAAATGTTGCTGAGCGTCCTGAAGCTGGGTGTGCCCATCGGTCTGACCTTGTTGGCCGAAGTGTCTCTGTTCGCCATGTCCGCCTTCATGATGGGTTGGATCGGACAGGTGCCGCTGGCGGCGCACGGGATTGCGCTGAACCTGGCCTCGGCCACTTTCATGGTGCATCTGGGCCTGTCGAATGCAGCAACGATCCGGGCCGGCAATGCGCTGGGGCGCAAGGATCGACCGCATCTCGAGAAAGGCGCAATCGCGGTCACGGGCATGTCCCTTGTGGTGTCCGTGCTGACAATCATCCTGTTCCTGACCTGCGCCGAGCCGCTCATCTCGGTATTTGTCGAACCGGACGACCCGCAGCGTCCCCAGATTCTGGCCATCGGGACCGGTCTGCTGGCCATGGCGGCCCTGTTCCAGCTGGTGGACGGCGCGCAGGTAATCGCTCTGGGCCTTCTGCGCGGGTTGCAAGACGCCAAGGTGCCCATGGTTATGGCAGGCCTCAGCTATTGGGTCGTGGGGATCCCCGCATCCTACTACTTTGGTTTCGTGCAAGGCATGGCCGGGATCGGAGTCTGGCTTGGCCTTGTTCTGGGCCTTGCCTGCGCGGCGGTCATGCTGATGGGACGGTTCTGGCTGCGATCCGTCCGCGTGGTTGGTGCGCCCGCCGCATAGCGACAACCGGCAGGCTCAACCCTTGTCCAGCCGGTCGGCCTTCTTGCGCACCAGTACCGTGCGCAAGTCGTGCATCGCCAGCAGCAACCGGTCCGTGATGTCTTCCAACTGGGTATCGGTCGCCTTGGACTGGGCCCATTGCGTGGTCAGGTTCAGGTGATCGATCGTGCGGTGGATGTCGTCGACGTCGCGCCGCGCAAGCAGGGCTTTGCGTTCGTCCATCCAACGGGCGATTTCGGTTTTGTCGGCTTCGGTCAGGGTACCCTGACCATGCGGCTTGACCTCGCCGTTGCGGATGTTGATCACCGCAATCTGGTCCATTTCGATCCGGCGCTGCCGGTTCTCCGTGTCGATCTTGAACACGACCGCGCCGTTCTCGCGAACGCGAAAGTAATATTCGGGCAGTGCTGCGGACATGTTGAACCTCGGTCTTAGCTCAGGGACGCGCAGAACCGCTGGATGCGGGTGCAGGCCTCGGTCAAGGCTTCGTCCGACGTCGCGTAGCTGACGCGGAAATTGGGGCTGAGGCCGAACGCCGCTCCAAACACTACGGCTACGTTGGCTTCCTCCAATAGGGCGGTTGCGAAGGCTTCGTCCGTGTCGATGACCGTGCCTGCCGGTGTGGTCTTGCCGATCAACCCGGCGATGGACGGATAGACGTAGAATGCGCCCTCGGGAGTGGGGCAGGTGATGCCGTCAATCTGGTTCAGCATCCCGACCACAAGATCGCGCCGGCGTTTGAAGGTTTCATTGTTCGGGGCAAGGAAGTCTTGGGTGCCGTTCAGGGCCTCGACCGCGGCCCACTGGCTGATCGAGCACGGATTCGACGTGGATTGCGACTGGATCTTGCGCATGGCCGCGATCAGCTCGACAGGGCCTGCGGCATAGCCGATACGCCAGCCGGTCATGGCATAGGCCTTGGAGACACCGTTGCACGTGAGCGTGCGATCATACAGCCCGGGTTCGACTTCGGCTGGCGTGCAGAACTCGAACCCGTCATAGGCCAGGTGTTCATACATGTCGTCCGACATGATCCAGACATGAGGATGCCGCATCAGAACATCGGTCAGAGCCTTGAGTTCGGCGCGGCTGTACCCGGCGCCGGTCGGGTTCGATGGCGAGTTGAAGATGAACCATTTGGTGTTTGGCGTGATTGCGGCTTCCAACTGGTCTGGGGTCAGCTTGAAGCTGTTTTCCAGTGTGGTCTCAACCACGACAGGCGAACCGCCCGCAAGCAGCACCATGTCCGGATAGCTGACCCAGTAGGGGGCGGGAATGATAACTTCGTCGCCCGGGTTCATCGTCGCCATCAGCGCATTGTAAAGCGTCTGCTTGCCACCTGTTCCGACCGAGATCTGTGCGGGCGTGTAGTCCAGCCCGTGGTCACGTTTCATCTTGGCGCAAGCGGCCTGTTTCAGCTCGGGAATGCCGTCCGGCGCGGTGTATTTTGTTTTGCCGGCGGCGATTGCGGCTACGGCTGCGTCCTTGATGTTCTGCGGCGTGTCGAAATCGGGCTCACCTGCGCTGAGGCCGATGACGTCACGTCCAGCGGCCTTCAACTCGGCGGCTTTGGCCGTCATGGCAATGGTCGGCGAAGGTTTGACGCGCGACAGTGTCGCAGACAGAAAGCTCATGGCGGGCCCCGGTTTGTATGTTGCTCAGGACTGTCATAGGGTGCCGCCGAAACACGATCAAGCGATATGCTTTTGAAGAACTGGAGAGTTTGATGAGCGACGAAACCGACTGGTTCGGACCCGAGGCCGCGACATTCGGAGACCGCGTTGCAGGCGCACGCGAAGCCGCCGGCATGACCCAGACCCAACTGGCCCGTCGGCTGGGTGTCAAGAAGTCCACTGTGGTGGCCTGGGAGAATGACCTGTCAGAACCGCGCGCCAACAAGCTGTCGATGATGGCAGGCATGTTGAACGTGTCGATCATGTGGCTGCTGACCGGTGAAGGCGAGGGGATGGATGCTCCGGACGTCGCGGAAGCCGCGGATATGGAACTGGCACCGCTGGTCGCGGAGTTGCGCGCCATCCGAGGCGAGATGCGCGCCAGTTCCGAGCGCCTTGCGCGGGTCGAGAAAACGCTGCGGCTGAAGCTGGAGAAAGGCGAATGAACGACATCCGGATCAAGCGGCTGAAGATGCGGTCGATGCGGCGCGGCATCAAGGAAATGGACATCATTCTGTCTGCCTATGCCGACCAGCGGCTTGAGCGGATGTCAGCGGCCGAATTGGACCTGTACGAAGCTTTGTTGCACGAAAACGATCAGGACCTCTACCAATGGGTAACCGGGCAGGTCGCCGCCCCTGAACACTACGCGAGCATGATCTTCGATATCTCGCAAGTATTTCAAAAGTAATGGGAAAACAGACTTAACTGATTCTTCGGGATTTCGCGTCAGAGTTTCCTGAACGGCGCGATTGAATCGGAGGATCGGATGAGTTTGGAATTGCAGGTCTCCGCACCCGGAACCAAGGGGTTCATGTCCAGCTATCTCGAGGCGCTGGCATTGGTTGAACGTCTGCATCGGTTGCTTCTGGACGTCATCAAGGACGAGTTCGAGCGGGTCGGCGTTCTGGAAATCAACGCGGTGCAGGCGCTGCTGCTGTTCAACATCGGCGACCACGAGGTGACTGCCGGTGAACTCAAAAGCCGCGGCTATTATCAAGGCAGCAATGTCAGTTACAACCTCAAGAAACTGGTCGAGATGGGGTTCATGCATCACCAGAGATGCGAGATTGACCGACGTTCGGTGCGGGTGCGTCTGACACCTCGGGGGCGGGAAATCCGTGACATCGTGGCCGATCTCTTCTCGCGGCACGCCGAAGGGCTACAGGCCAAAGGTGTCCTTGGCATCGAAGGGATCGAAGAGATTACCAGCGCTTTGCGCCGGGTTGAACGGTATTGGACGGATCAGATCCGGTACATCTACTGACTACCGCCGTTCAATGGCAAAACTTGGGACAGGGTCAGCGAATCCAGCTCTCTGATCAGCTTGCGCGTCATCGCGTCTTCGTAGGCTTCAAATCCCAAAGCGGTTTCGACGAAGGCTCCGGGCCCCAGAATGACCCAAGCGTTGTAATAGGCCGACAACTCTCCGATTTGTACATACCGCTTGTCCCCGGTGCTGGGATCATCGGCTCCGATCACGAGCCCATTGATCGTGATGCCGGTTGCCTGCAGTTGGGCTTTAGCTTCTCTGGGATGGAGGCCGACATTGTGCTTGCCATCTCCTGAGAGGTCCAGCGTCCGCTTCAAGCAGGCGGCTTGGGCATCCAACAAATCAGCCCCGTACTGCATGGCAGACCCCACCGCTGTGCCCTGAGGTGCCGATGACCGACGCGTGGATTGCAGACTTTGCGCAATCCCGGACAAATCGGTCGGGGACCGAATGTCGGTCCAGCCGACCAACAGCCGCTGGAAACCTGCTTCGCTCCATTCGAAAACGGCGATCCGAACGGGGGCTTCGGGATTCGACAGGATCAGCCGTTCCACCTCCGGCCGTTGCAATGCAGCGGCCAAGCCGTCCAATTGAAGTCGGTATTCGTTGCTGTCGACTGAGCCTGAAACATCCAACCCAAGCGCCAGGGCTTGCCGGCATTGAGCAGCGGCCGGGCTGCCCAAGGCCAAACAACACAGAGCCAGCGCACGGGTAATCATTTTGCGTTGCGCCCCAACGCGCCGACCTGAAGGCTGGTCAATTCCCGTTCCAGCTTGCGTCGCATGGCGCGCTCAAAGTCTTCGAACCCTTGCGCGATTTCCAAAAAGGCGTTTGGCCCATGCAAGACGTTGTTCTCAAAAAACGGGATGAGGAACAGCTCCCCTTCGAAATCCGCCGCATTTATGACCAACCCATTCACGGTTATGCGGTCGAAGGGAAAGTGGCGATAGGCGATCTGCGGACCGTAGCCGTCATTGTTCGAGCCGTCCCCGGACAGGTCAATCGTTTGAAACAGGCATTGCGGAGCCTGCTCCATCAGAGAGGCCCCGAAAGCCAGGGCATATCCCATGGCGGTGGCCGAGCCGCTGTCAGATCTTTGGGACTCGCTCACCTGTGTCGCTGCAACAAGCAGATCAGCCTCGGTCTCGATCAAGCGCCAGGGAAGGACGATGTACTGGGCGTCGCGACCGCTCCACTCATAAACCGCCAGGGCTACGGGCAGCGGCGAGGAAAAGAACGCCTTCCGGACTTCCGGTGCGATCAAGGCTGAAGCCAGGCCCTGCCGCTGCAGGGCGTCTTCTTTGGCGTCGACCGAAACGGAGATGTCCAAGGCAAGCGCCAAGGCCAGCCGGCAGTTTTGGGCCTCAGCAGAGCTGGCCAGAACGGCCAGCCCCAATCCTGTCAGCCAGCGGATCACCAGTGGCCGGTGCTTTCCATGCTGGCCCAAGGTTCGGCCGGGGGCAGGGCATCGCCATTCTGCAGCAGTTCAACCGAAATGTTGTCAGGCGAGCGCACGAACGCCATGCGCCCATCGCGCGGAGGGCGGTTGATGACGACACCATTGTCGGCAAGGTGCTGACAGGTCTCGTAAATGTTGTCGACCCCATAGGCCAGGTGGCCGAAATGGCGGCTGTCGCTTGGCAAACCCTCATCGCCATCCCAGTTCCATGTCAGCTCGATCGGCCTGTCCTCCTGACCCGGAGGGGCCATGAAGATCAGCGAAAACCGCCCTTCCTCGCTGTCGTAACGGCGGGTTTCCTGGAGTCCCAGCAGCTTGTAGAAGGCCATGGATTCTTCCAAATCCTTCACGCGCACCATGGTGTGGAGGTATCTCAGCCCCATCTCGGCGATCCTTTCGGTGTTGATGATTGTGTGCAGCTTAGCGCGCTGCAGGGGCGTGTCGAGGGGGCGGTCGCAGAGAAACCGAAAAATGCGCGACGCAGCACACATATGGCGGTTTCAGTGCTGATGTTGCCGATATATAGTGGTCGGCGACTCATTTCAAAAACGAGGTATGTCCATGCCGCTGTCCGCCGAACAACTGGCCGAGATCGAAGAACAACGCGCACAAACGCAGTCGACCCGCCGTGTTGTGGCTCCGGGTATGGAACAGCACCTCTACACTGCGCATCCTGTTCTGGACCACGGGTTCGTGCGGGTCATCGACTATATGGGCGATGATGCTGCGATCTGCCAAGCGGCCCGCGTGTCCTACGGCAAAGGTACGAAGTCCGTACAGAATGACGAGGGGTTGATCCGCTACCTGATGCGCCACTGGCATTCGACCCCGTTCGAGATGTGCGAAGTGAAACTGCACGTGAAACTGCCGGTCTTCGTGGCTCGTCAGTGGATCCGCCACCGCACGGCGAACGTGAACGAATACTCGGCCCGTTATTCGATCCTTGACCGGGAATTCTACATTCCCGCGCCGGATCAATTGGCTGCGCAATCAGCGATCAACAATCAGGGGCGGGGCGAGGCGCTGCAGGGCGAAGAGGCTGCGCGCGTGCTGGACATTCTCAAGGCCGACAGCGCCCGCTGCTACGACAATTACGAAGCGATGATCGGCCATGATGGCCAGCACGGGCTGGCGCGCGAACTGGCGCGGATGAACCTGCCGGCAAACATCTACACGCAGTGGTATTGGAAGGTGGACCTGCACAATCTGTTCCACTTCCTGCGCCTGCGGGCAGATCCGCATGCGCAATACGAGATCCGCGTCTATGCCGAAACCATGTGCAAGATCGTGGCCGACTGGGTACCATTCGCGTACAAGGCGTTCGAAGACTATCGCCTGGGTGCGGTCAACCTGTCGGCGCAGATGGTCGAAGCGCTGCGTCGGATGCTTAAGGGCGAGCAGGTGACGCAGGAAAACTCGGGCATGACCGCGCGCGAATGGCGCGAGTTCGAAGCGGTAATCCGCGAAAGTTGATCGCCACCTGTTCGGATTGTCATGATCCTGTTACACTTTGAGCATGACGTTCAGCTTTAAGTTTAAAACTGCGGCGATCGCTTTGTTGCTGGGCCAGCAGGCCTACGCAAAGTCACCGATCGCTGAAGTGATCTGTGAGCCCACGGCGCGGATGCATGACAAACTGCGCCACCAATTCGGCGCGCAGCAGACCGCCTCTGGTGTTCGCGGACCCGAGCAGATCATGGAAGTGTGGACCAGCCGTCGCGGCGACTGGACCCTTGTCGTAACCTATGCGACCGGGACGTCCTGCATTGTGGCCATGGGCAACAACTGGACAAGCCGCATCGAGGCCGACCCGACGCGAGGTTAGACTATCTGGGAAGAGGGTGGACAACGGCCTGTCAATTGGCCGTTGACCTTGTTTCGTCGCACCCGCCAGTTGGCGGGCCCTTTTACAATGGCTTCAAATCAGCCGCCATTTGGCGGCCGTCACGTCCGTCCTGCAACTCGTACGAGACTTTCTGATTGTCGGCGAGTCCGGTCAGGCCGGATCGTTCTACGGCCGAGATATGCACAAACACATCCTTACCCCCTTCATCGGGGGCAATAAAACCATAGCCTTTGGTCGTATTGAACCACTTCACGGTGCCGGTTGGCATTTCCCGTGTCTCCTTCTCCTTGCGCGTCACCCAGCAAATCGGCAGGGCATAGTCAAAGCGACCACAAACCCACGCAGTTCCGAACGAACGAGACGGCGTAAATTGTGTGTTTCGCCTTTTTCAACATTGCACGGTGAAGTAAAAAATCAAGGAATACTGGGTTAACCTATTCGTTTTGCCCGAAATTGCTGCAACGACCGGAGTAGATACATCATGCGCCTTTTTGGCCTGAAGACCTGCGATACCTGCCGTAAGGCACTGAAATCACTGCCTGATGCCGAATTCATTGATGTCCGAGGCGCCGGTGTTCCTTCGGAGATGTTGGCCAAAGCGTTTGACCAGTTCGGCGAAGCCTTGCTCAACACCCGCTCGACAACCTGGCGTGGATTGGACGACGATCAACGCTCGCGCCCACCGCTGGAACTGCTGGCGGATCATCCTGCCCTGATGAAGCGTCCGCTGATCGAACGTGACGGGCACTTGTTCCTGGGCTGGACCCCGCAAACCCGCACAGCCCTTGGCATTGCTTGATCGGGTGACTATCTGAGCCGGCGCAACAATCAGGAATACTTCATGCGAAACGCAGCCATGATATTGGGTGTCATTGCCGGTCTGGTCGGAATGATCGTCGGTTTTTTTGGGTACGGGTTTGTCGAGCTTGTGGATCGTTACGGCGAGATCGAGGGTTTGGCAGAGCAGGTGGAAAACCCCCAGCTTATCAAGACAGCATCGCTTCTGGCGCCGTTGCTGGCGATTTCTGGGGGTGCCATGGCGCATGCGCGTGCGCTGCTGGCCGGTGTGTTGTTGCTGATTTCCGCGGCGGGGATGTACTACGCCTTCGGCTTTGGCGTGTTCACCATGTTCCCGATTGCCTTCGCCGGCGTGGCCGGACTGCTTGGGATCGCCGCAGGCAAGCCGGACGAACCCAAGGCGCATTTCTAGATCATTTCAGGCGCAGAACCCGATCGAGCGAGAGCGGGCCCGCGCCGTTGATCACGATCACAACGAAGAGGAAGGTCCACATGACCCGCTGATCCATCAGGGTGATGGTGTTGTCGAACAGACCGCCCAGTTTGACCCCGTGCCCGGTGACATCGGTGAAGGTCTGGACCCAGACGAACCCGATCATGCCCAGGGCGGCAAGGCGGGTCAGCAGCCCCACCAGAAGCAATGCAGGCAGGATGAATTCGGCCCAGGTTCCGGCGACGGCAACGGGCCAGGTAAAGAACCCTAGCTGCGAGCTGTCGTAGCCGACGGCCTCCATGGCCTTGGGGAAGATCTGGACATAGGCCCCATCCGAGGGGAAGAGAAACCCGAAAAACCCGCTGCCCAGCTTGGTCATGGCCGAGTTCCAGTAATAGACCAGAAGAACCGCTATGAAAGTCAGCCGCGCCACGGTCGGTGTCAGCCAGTTCGAGGTGTGGTCCAGCTTTCCAAGTGCGGAATTGTGCATAGAGATCAGGGCAGTCATGTTTCCGGCCTTTCGATAGTCACTGAAGTAATTGCACTGCCCTGCAACAGCAGTGCCAGGGTGGCACCCAGGTCGAACGCGGGCGTCCGAGTGGTGGTTGCCTCGAAGGCCTGACCAATGGTCTGGCCGGCCTGCATGGCGGTGATCCAGTCAAACCCGCCGGGGGGCAGCAGGTGCGGCGACGGGTCGAATTCGGGGCGCGTGATCATCACGTCCTGGGCACCGGGCTGGGGCTTTGGCGCGCCGTCTTCGGTGTTGAACCGCCAGATGGCATGGATGGGCCAGTCAGACCGGATCAGCTGCATGGCCGGGGCAAAGCCCAACCGGGCCTGCATCAGGTCTTCGGGCGGCAGGGCGGTCAGCGGTTCGGGCGCGATCGGTTGGCTGTCGGCGGCGTGGTAGGACCGGCGCAAGGCCAGTTCCAGCCGTGCCACGTCGGGCAGATAGCCAAGATGCGCCAGCTGTTCGGTGCCGGCTAGGAACTCGGGGAAGTTCTCGCCATAGAACATCATCAGCGGAGAGCTAGGCGGGTGCTGACGCAGATAGATTCCGGCCAGACCATCCATGTTCCGCGGGCCCAGCAGCTTGGCGATGACGGGAAAGGCCTGGTGCATGGCCTCGGTCAGCGACACGGCCACGTTGTTGCGATAGACGCTGAAGCGGCGCCCGGCGGGGCGGGCCTGGTCGTCCAGCAGCCCCTCGGGCACGGGCGCTGCCGGGTCCAGCAGGGCCGTCCGGAATTCTGATTGCGAAACGCTCATGCCGGGATCCGGTCCAGAGCGGATTGCGCGCGTTCGGCCTCGGCGCGCAAGGTGGGCCAGTCGGGCACGTCGTTGTCCCATTCGATCAGCACGGGTTTGGGGCCTGACCGGTCGAGCACATAATCCAGCAACGCCCAGACCGGATCGACGACGGCGCGGCCGTGGCTGTCGATCAGCAGGGGTTGGCCGTGATCGTCCTCGTCCTCGTCATGGCCGCCAAGGTGGATCTCGCCAACGTGGTCCAGAGGGTAGGCGTCAATATAGGCCTGCGGGCTGTAATTCAGATTGGTGGCCGAGACGAACACGTTGTTGACGTCCAGCAGCAGGCCACATCCGGTCCGGCGCGCAACCTCGCGCAAGAAGTCGGGTTCAGACCACGTGCTTTCGGCAAAAGCGAGATAGCTGGAAGGGTTCTCCAGCAGCATCTGCCGGCCCACGGTCTCTTGCACCTGATCGATATGATCGCAGATGCGGGCCAGTGTGGCGTCGGTATAGGGCAGGGGCAGCAGATCGTTCAAGAACTGGCTGTCATGGGTGGACCATGCCAGATGCTCCGAAAAGCTGGCCGGGTTCAGCCAGCCGACAAGATTCTTCAGGCGGGCCAGGTGCTCGGCGTCCAGCGGGCCTTCGCCACCGATGGACAGGCCCACGCCGTGCACCGAGATGGGAAACCGTTCGGACAGGTGACGCAGCTGCGCCAGCGGTCGGCCGCCGTCGCCCATGTAGTTTTCGGCATGGATTTCCAGCCAACCGACGGGGTCGGGCTGGTCAAGGATCTCGGCATAGTGCTGCGGCTTGTAGCCGACCCCGGGCGCGGCGGGCAGCCGTTGCATTCTGCGGGCGTCATCCAACATCGCGTGATCCTTCTCAGCAAGAAACAGGGCGGGCTGTTTGGTTTAGCCCGCCCCTGACATTCCTTCCCGTGCCTTATGCCGGCAGATCGCGTTCCAGCGGCTCGAGCGAGCCTTTGCGGGGCGTTCCATCCGCGGATTTAGGCAGTTCGATGTCGGCGCAGGTGCCCGCATCGACCAACGTCCAGGCGTTGCCTTGGTAGTCCACGGTCGAGGTGCCGGCACATGTGGTGCCCGGTCCGGCGGCGCAGTCGTTCTGGCCTGCCAGCGATACGCCATAGCATTTTTCTTTGGCCTGAGCGGCGGCGGTGGTTGCAGAGCCCGCAACGGCTGCGGCAACGGCGCTTGCGATTACGAGGGTTTTGGCGGTGTTCGACATCTCAGGTAATCCTTTTCGTGATTGCGTATGTCTGCTTGTGACAGTGACAAAGGTAACGGCTGACACTGCTCTGTTGAATTCACGAGCCCGTGTCTCACGGCTGTGTCAGGGAGCGTTAATGCCCCTTGCAGGTTAACACACTGTAATAAATTAGGAAATCCAGAAATGTTTCAATCCGGCCCCGTGCTGGGGGCCGGATTGGCGGCAAGACTGTGCCGATTGTTACAGAAGATCGGGGGGCGTTGCTGCGTGCGCCAGCTCTTTTGTTACAGCGTCAAGCGGCTGGACCTGGGTCTGCTTCTCGCCCAGGCGGCGGACACTGACGGTGCGCTCTTCGACCTCGCGGTGGCCGACGGCCAGGATCACCGGCACCTTGCCGACCGAATGCTCGCGGACCTTGTAGTTGATCTTCTCGTTGCGGATGTCGGCCTCGGCCCGGACACCGGCAGCCTTGAGCGTTTCGACCACTTCCAGAACATAGTCATCGGCCTCGGAGGTGATCGAGGCCACGACGACCTGGCGCGGCGCCAGCCAGAAAGGCAGTTTGCCGGCGTGTTCTTCGATCAGGATGCCGATGAACCGTTCGAACGACCCCAGGCAGGCGCGGTGCAGCATCACCGGACGGTGTTTGGCCCCATCGGCGCCGATATAGGTGGCGTCCAGCCGTTCGGGCAGGACGAAATCCACCTGGAAGGTGCCGCACTGCCAGTCACGCCCGATTGCGTCGGTCAGGACGAATTCCAGCTTCGGCCCATAGAAGGCGCCTTCGCCGGGGTTCAGTTCCGGCTCGACCCCTGCAGCGCGGGTGGCGGTCAGCAGGGCTTCTTCGGCCTTGTCCCAGACCTCGTCAGAGCCGGCGCGCTGTTCGGGGCGATCCGAGAATTTGACCTTGAAACTGTCAAAGCCCAGATCTTTGTAGACATCGGTCAGAAACCCGATGAAGCGGGCACATTCGTCGCCGATCTGGTCCTCGGTCGAGAAGATATGCGCGTCGTCCTGGGCAAAACCCCGGACCCGCATGATGCCATGCAGCGCGCCCGAGGGTTCGTAGCGCGCGCAGGATCCGAACTCGGCCATGCGCAGCGGCAGGTCGCGGTAGGATTTCAGGCCCTGCTTGAAGATCTCCACGTGGCACGGACAGTTCATCGGTTTGAGCGCGTTTACTGCCTTTTCGCGGGCGTGTTCCTCGTCAACTTCGACGATGAACATGTTTTCCTGGTACTTGTCCCAGTGGCCCGAGCGTTCCCACAGCTTGCGGTCGACCACCTGAGGGGTGTTGACCTCGACATAGCCGCCGCGGTGCTGGGCACGCCGCATATAGTCCTGAAGCTGGGTGTAGATTGTCCAGCCGTTGGGGTGCCAGAAGATCTGGCCCGGGGCCTCTTCCTGCATATGGAACAGGTCCATTTCGCGGCCCAGCTTGCGGTGGTCGCGCTTGGCGGCCTCTTCCAGCATGTGCAGGTGCGCCTTGAGCTTTTCCTTGCCGGTGAAGGCAACGCCATAGATACGCTGCAGCATCGGGCGGTTGCTGTCGCCACGCCAGTAGGCGCCGGCGATGGACATCAGCTTGAACGCGTCGCCGGGCAGTTGGCCGGTATGCTGTAGGTGCGGGCCGCGGCAGAGATCCTGCCAATGGCCGTGCCAATACATGCGCACCGGCTCGTCACCCGGAATCGCCTCGATCAGCTCGACCTTGTAGGGCTCGTTGTTGGCCTTGTAGAACGCGATGGCACGCTCGCGGTCCCAGATCTCGGTGGTGACGGGATCGCGCTTGTTGATGATCTCTTTCATCTTTTTCTCGATGAGGCCGAGATCTTCGGGCGTGAAGGGCTCTGCGCGGTCAAAGTCGTAATACCAGCCGTTTTCGATGACCGGGCCGATGGTGACCTTGGTGTCGGGCCAGATTTCCTGCACCGCGCGGGCCATCACGTGGGCGAAGTCGTGGCGGATCAACTCGTTGGCCTGGGCCTCGTCCTTCATCGTATGGAGAGCGATTTCGGCATCCTGTTCGATGGGCCACTGCAGGTCCCAATGCTGGCCGTTGACGGTGGCCGAGATGGCCTTTTTCGCCAGCGAGGTGGAGATGTCGGCAGCGACCTCTGCCGGCGTGACGCCTGCCGCGTAGGATCGGGAATTGCCATCGGGGAAGGTAAGAGAGACGGATTTTGAATCCAGGGCCATGGTCTGGCTCTCCTCGTCGGTTTGGCGCCCACTGAACGCCCGGTTGCGGGTTATGGTGTCGGGTCCGTTTGGCAGGTGGTGGTGGCTGTGTCAAGCGTTGGCGGGCAGAGGGCTCTGCTCCAAGCGTGCCGCGGGATATCTGCCGCCAGATGACGGAGGGGCGGGAATTGCACTTGGGCGCGGCGCGTGCATGATGCTGGAAAAGCATGTGAGGATTTCATGGCAGCAACGACATTTCTGGAAACGCCGCAGGGGCGGCGGCTGGCCTATCACAAGAGCGAAGGGGCGGGTCCCACGGTCGTTTTCTTGGGTGGCCTCAAGTCGGACATGGAGGGCACCAAGGCGGTGCATCTCGAGGACTGGGCGCGGGCACGTGGGCAGGCCTATCTGCGGTTCGACTATTCCGGGCATGGGGAAAGCTCCGGCCGGTTCGAGGAGGGGTGCATCGGGGATTGGCATGAGGACACGGTTGCGGCGGTTTCAGCGCTGACCGAAGGGCCGCTGATCGTGGTGGGTTCGTCCATGGGCGGGTGGCAGGCGCTGTTGCTGGCGCGGGCCATGCCCGAGCGGATCGCCGGCATGGTCACGATTGCGGCAGCGCCGGATTTCACCGAGGACGGCTATTGGGCCTCGTTCAGCGACGAACAGAAACAGGCGCTGGAGACGGTCGGGCATGTTGAACTGCCCTCGGACTACATGGAGCCCTACATCATCACCAAGCGGATGATCGAGGATGGGCGGACGCGGCTGGTGTTGCGGTCGCCCTTGAACCTGCCGTTTCCGGTGCGGTTCCTGCAAGGCACGGCGGATACGGCGGTTTCCACCGAGACGGCGGTACGGCTGCTCGACCATGCCAGCGGTCCGGACATGCGGCTGTTGTTGGTCAAGGATGCCGACCACCGGTTCTCGGACGGGCCGTGTCTGGGGCTGATCGAAGATGCGGTTCGCGACGTGATGGGGGGCAACTGATGCGGCGGCTGGGGCGGTTTCTCGGGCGGGCCTTGCTGGCGTTGGTGGTGGTCGGCGGGATGATCTACTGGTTGGGCCCGCGCGAAGAGGTGGATCTGCACCCGCGGTTCGATCCGCGCAAGTTCGGCGAGGGGATTCAGGTCTATTTCGAAAGCATCGAGTCCGCCTATGACGATATCGTGCCGGGTGTCGAAAAGCGGGTGATCTGGCGGGACGGATTCAAGGAACGGCGCACACCCTATTCTGTGCTTTATGTGCACGGGTTCTCGGCCTCGTCCGAGGAAATCCGCCCGGTGCCCGACAGGATCGCCGACGCGCTCGGGGCCAATCTGGTCTATACGCGCCTGCAGGGGCACGGGCGCGACGGGCTGGCAATGGCCGAAGGCACGGCCTCGGGCTGGATGCGGGACATGGCCGAAGGCCTGGCCGCCGCCCGCGCCGTGGGCGACAAGGTCATCGTGGTCTCGACCTCGACCGGGGGGACCCTGGCGGCAGCCGCGGCGCTGGACCCCGAACTGAGCAAGGACGTGGTCGCGATGGTGTTCATCTCGCCCAATTTCGGGGTGCAGGCGGCCGGATCCTGGATCCCGTCGCTGCCGTGGGCGCGCAGCTGGCTGCCGTTGCTGATGGGCGAAACCCGCGACGTGTCGGGCCCTGATCCGGAAAAGAATCTGTACTGGTCGTCCTCTTATCCGTGGGAGGCGGTGGTTCCGATGTCAGTGCTGGTCGATACCGTCTACGAGCTGGATTTTTCAGGCGCACTGGTGCCGGCTCTGTTCTGGTTCTCGGATGACGATCAGGTGGTTCGGCCCGACCTGACTCACAAAGTTGCAGAAGACTGGGGGGCACCTGCGACCGTTCAGACCGTAACTATGGGGTCGGGTGACGACCCGCAATCGCACGTCATTGCCGGACGGCTGATGTCGCCGGGGCAGACCGATGCGACGGTGGCAGGTATTCTGCAATGGCTGAACGGTTTTGGGGTGGAGTGATGGAGCAACGCGTCAGCCTGATCACGATCGGGGCCGAAGATCCCGAAGCCGCAGCCCGCTTTTACGAGGCGCTGGGCTGGCGCCGCACCGACAGCCCGGACGGGGTGATCGTTTTTGACCTGATCGGCCAGACGCTGGGTCTGTACCCATTGACCGCGCTGGCCGAAGAAATCGGGGTTGGCGTTGAAACCCTGGGTCGCGGCGCGATGACGATCAGCCACAATTGCCGATCCAAGGAGGGTGTCGCCGAACTATTGCAAGCTGCCGAGGCAGCGGGGGCCAAAATCCTGAAACCAGCCTCAGACGTGTTCTGGGGCGGGCACCATGGGTACTTTCGGGCACCGGATGGCACGATCTGGGAAGTTGCTTTCAACCCGTACTCGGCCCTCGCGCCGGATGGGGCCTTTCGTTGGAACGGGTACTGAATATGCGCAGACCGGGCAGCATTTGGAGCCTCGAGACCCTGGGCCGCGTGCGCCTGTCGCGCCATTTCTTCATGCGCGATTTCCTGTATTCCGAGATCGGGAACTTTCACGAAAAACAGAACCTGCCGGACAACCCGGATCTGGCCGTCGAAACCGGCCGTGCGTTTTGCGAAACCCTGCTGGACCCGTTGGAGGAAACATTCGGGCGTGTTGCCGTCCGGTCTGGATACCGGTCACCCGCGCTGAACCGGTTTGGAAACGAGAACAAGTTGAACTGCGCCCGCAACGATCATCCACTTGAATGCCACATCTGGGATCGCGGCACAGGCGAGGCGCGAATTGCCGGAGCCTCGATCGTGATCCCATGGTTTGCCGACCGTTACGCACAAGGCAGGGACTGGCGCGATCTGGCCTGGTGGATGCACGATCATCTGGATTATTCCGAGATCTGGTTCTTTCCCAAACTCTGCGCCTTCAATCTGGTGTGGCGGCCCACCCCGTTGCGCCGGATCGACAGCTACATTGCGCCGCGGGGCAGTCTGCTAAGGGCCGGTGCCGATCCGGATGAGACCCTGCGTGAACGCCGTCGGCGCTATGCGGACTTTCCCGAATTTCGCGCAATCCGCTATCCTTAAAGTTTTTCTTGCCCGTCTGCGCCGAAACTCTCATCCTGATCAACAAAACGGCCGAGCCGATCGGCCAGTACAAGGAGGCCCTGCGTGATCGAGCCGCTGGTCTTGTTGCCAGGATTGATGTGCGATGCACGGCTGTTTCAGCCACAGACAACCCGGCTGTCTCAGACCAGGCCGGTAATGGTCGCGCCGATCGGCGGCGGTGATCGGATCGAAGAGATTGCCTCGGCGCTTTTGGACCAGTTGCCGCACCGCTTTGCGTTGGCTGGTCTGAGCATGGGGGGCATTGTTGCGTTGGAACTGGTGCGCCGCGCCCCGGAACGCGTGACCCGCCTTTGCCTCATGGCGACGGATGCGCAGGCCGATACCCCCCAGATCGCCGCTGACCGCGAAGAGCTGATCGTTGCGGCACAGGCTGGCCGTCTTGAGGATGTCATGCGCAAGGTTCTGGGTTCGGACACGCTGGCCCCCGGACCGCAGCGGATCCCGATATTGAACGACATGCTGGAAATGGCGCTGGAGCTGGGACCGGAACTGTTCGTGCGCCAAATGCGCGCTCTGCAGCGCCGCCCGGATCAGCAGGGCACATTGCGGCGAATAAAGGTGCCGACATTGGTTCTGTGCGGGGCACACGACACTCTGACGCCGGTCAGAAAACACAGTTTCATGGCCGAGTTGATCCCCGGTGCAGCCTTGCATGTGGTGGACATGGCGGGGCATCTTCCGACGCTTGAAGCGCCGGGTGAAACCACCGACGCGCTGTCCGACTGGTTGAACATACCCGTGCGGGCTTTCTAGTCGTACAGCGCCTTGCGTTCTTCAAGGCTGATGACATGCGGAGCCACGACCGGATCGCCGGTTACGACGTCGAAGAACGGAGTTTGCTTCCAACGACCGGAAAGGCGCGCCGCAATGACTCTGCGGATCATGCCGAGAACAGCAGGAGCCACATTCTCGTGCTTCCATTTGCCATTCGCCTGCGGGACATGGGCGCGGGTCTTCGCAGGCCCGAGAGGGGATGGATCGGAAAACCTGGCGACATCAAATCCGGCAAAGGGGAATTTCATGCTGCTGGTGGTGGTCGCCAACGGCGCGTTGCAGCATTTGGCGTACCATCGAAACAGACCTTTGGGTCCCAGCCGCATCACGGCCAGGTTCTCGGCGCCTTTGGTGATGCGGATATATTCGGGCGACATCTGAAAAATGTCTACCGGCCCCGGTGCGGGGTCAGGTTGACCGAAATACAGCTGTCCGGCGCGGCAATCTGGGCAGAAACAGACGACATGGGTGCCACTGGACACCCCTTTGGCCGTGATCTCGCCGCTAAGCTCACCGCAGTTGCAGGCGAACGGAAGGGCAGGCGCCGGGTCTGCGGACATCAAGCAACCTTGTTGCTGTTGGCCGCGCGGCGGCGCGGTTTGCGGCTGTTTTCGTTCATGAAGTCTATGACCAGCGGGCGGATATTGTCACGCCAACTGCGTCCGGCGAAGATACCGTAATGGCCCGCGCCGGGTTCGACATGGCTGGCCTTCTTGCTGTCGGGCAGGCCGGTGCACAAGTCCAGCGCCGCGATACACTGACCGGGGGCCGAGATGTCGTCATTGGCGCCTTCGACCGTCTTGACCGCCACATCCGTGATTTTGCCGATGTCGACTTTGTGGCCAGCCACGATGAACTCATTCCGGGCGATCTCACGGTTCTTGAACACCCGCTCGACCGTCGAGAGGTAGAACTCTGCCGTCATGTCCATCACGGCCAGATATTCATCGTAGAAACGGTTGTGGGCGTCATGATCCGACGCCTCACCCCGCATGACGCGCTGGATCTGGTCGGAGAACGCCTTGCCATGGCGCTCGGCATTCATCGACATGAAGGATGCCAATTGAAGAAGCCCGGGATAAACCATGCGTCCCACGCCCTTGTATTTGAAGCCCACCCGCTGGATCATCGTTTCCTCAAGCTGGCCCATGGTCACCCGGCGGCCGAAATCGGTGACTTCGGTCGGGGTTGCGTCAGGGTCAACCGGGCCACCGATCAGCGTCAGCGTGCTGGGCTGCGCCTTGGGGTCGGTTTCGGCAAGGTACGCCGTCGCCGCAAGGGTCAGGGGCGCGGGCTGGCAGACAGCGACGACATGCGTGTCCGGCCCCAGCTCCTTCATGAAATCGACAAGGTACAGGGTGTAGTCCTCGACATCGAACTTGCCTTCGGACACGGGGATGTCGCGCGCGTTATGCCAATCGGTCACATAGACTTCGCAATTGACCAGCAGGCTCTTGACGGTCGAGCGCAGCAGGGTGGCGTAGTGTCCGGACATCGGCGCAACCAACAGCACCTTGCGCGGTTGCTCTTTGCGGCCATTCACGCGAAAGTGGACCAGATCGCCAAACGGGCGTTCAAGCACGGAGGTGACATCCACCAGATGATCTTTGCCGTCTTCGCAGGTAAACGTTCGGATACCCCAATCGGGTTTCACGACCATGCGTTGAAACGTGCGTTCGGTTACTTCGCCCCACGCGGCCATCCAGTTGAATGCCGGATTGGGGATCATGGAAAACTGGGGGTAGGACGCCATCGCGCTTGCGGTTGCACCAAGCCATTGGTTGGTGTTGCGCATGGTTTCCATCAGGTCGTAGGTCATCATGTAACGCACGGGAATGGCCTCCTAAATGTCAGCCTGAGAGTTCGGACCATTCGTCGCTTTGCCCCCCGGTGCCCACGACGATATTCTGCACAGCAGCGAGGTTAGGGGGGATTTGTTAAAATGACAACAAGTGAAGGCCACATGCCCGACTTAAGTGACGAACACGTTGAACGCCTTAAGGAAAACATGCTGAAAGTCGAAGATCTGTCCAAGCGGCTGATCGAGGTGATGGCGTCGAAAAAAGCTCATACTCCCGCGCTGGACGGCCCGAATCAGGAACTTTTTGCAAGAGCAGCAACAGCTTATTGGGCCGAGGCCCTGCAAAATCCGGCCAAGTTGTTGGAACAACAGCTGGAATACTGGGGCAAGTCCGTCCTGAATTTTGCTGCGGCGCAGCAGGCCCTGATGGCGGGTGAAGGAGAAGCGGACGAGGCTCCGAGCAAGGATAAACGTTTCTCGAACCCGCTGTGGGATACGAACCCCTATTTCCGTCTCGTCCGACAGCAATACCTGACCAATGCCGAAGCCATCGCGAACGCGGTGGAGTCGGTCGAGGACTTGGACGCCAAGGACAAGCGGCGGCTGAAATACTTCTCGCAGCAGATTGTCGACATGATGTCGCCGACGAATTTCCTGCCGACCAACCCCGACGCTCTGCAGAAGGCGATAGAAACCGATGGCCAGTCGCTGATCCAGGGGCTGGAGAATCTTGTTGCCGATCTCGAAGCCAATGATGGCGAGCTGATCGTCAAGCTGGCGGATGAAAACGCGTTCAAGGTGGGCGGCAACCTGGCCACAACACCCGGAGAAGTCGTCTATCGAAATCGGATGATGGAACTGATCCAGTACAGTCCTGCGACTGAGACGGTTTATGAAACCCCCGTCGTTCTGTTCCCGCCCTGGATCAACAAGTTCTACATCCTGGATCTGAAGGCACAGAACAGCCTGATCAAGTGGATCACCGATCAGGGCTATACCTTGTTCGTCGTCAGCTGGGTCAATCCGGATGCCAGCTATGCCGAAACGGGAATGGAAGACTACGTTCAGGACGGATTCCTGACGGCGGTCGAAGAGGCCAAGAAGATCTGCAAGGTCAAACAAGTCAATGCGGTCGGGTACTGCATTGCCGGAACGACCTTGAGCCTCACTCTGTCGCTTTTGAAGCAGCGCGGTGACAAGTCGATCAAATCCGCCACGTTCTTTACGGCGCTGACCGATTTTTCGGATCAGGGCGAGTTTACCCCCTTCCTGCAGAATGATTTCATCGACGGGATCGAGGAAGAGGTGAACAAGGAAGGTGTGCTGCGGTCATGGATCATGGCGCGCACGATGTCGTTCCTTCGGTCTCGCGACCTGGTCTATGGACCGGCGATCCGCAGCTACATGCTGGGCGAGACGCCACCCGCCTTTGACCTGTTGTACTGGAATGGGGACGGCGCGAACCTGCCCGCGAAAATGGCTGTGCAGTATTTACGTGGCTTGTGTCAGCGCAACGAGTTCGCCTCGGACGGGTTCGAATTGATGGGCCACAAGCTGCATGTTCGCGACGTGGATGTGCCGTTGATGGCGATCACCTGCGAGACGGACCATATCGCCGCTTGGAAAGACTGCTATCGCGGCGTGCAGAAAATGGGGTCGCGCAGCAAAACCTTCATCGTTTCGGAATCGGGACATATTGCAGGCATCGTCAATCCGCCTAGCAAAAAGAAATACGGTCACTATACCAACACCGATCTCAAGGCGGATGCCGACACCTGGATGAAAGAGGCAAGCTTCCACGAAGGCTCGTGGTGGCCCCGCTGGGAGGCTTGGTTGAAGAAGCGGTCTGGCAAGCAGGTTCCGGCACGCGAACCGGGTGATTCGAGCCACCCACCGTTGGCTCCGGCGCCGGGAACCTATGTAGTCGTCAAACCAAAGTCTTGATTTCACATTGAAACTAAAAAATTCTGCGTCGCAGCAAAAAAAACTTGAAATGCTGCGCCGCAGCAATCATATTGTCCTCAAGCTGATGAAACCCGGGGTGGGCCCGGACCGGCTGAAAGGATTAGGACAATGGCAAAGACCCAAGACTTTACCGCGATCATGAAAGACATGATGGGCGCGTTCCCGGTGGACACCTCCGCCGTTGAAAATGCATTCAAATCGACCGCTTCGCTGAACGAAAAGCTGTCGGGCGTTGCTCTGGAAGCTGCCGAGAAATCGGCTGAAATCTCGAACAAGTGGACCAAGGAAACTCTGGCCAAGCTGAGCGAGATGTCGAAAGCCAAAGCAGAGCCGGCCGACTACGCCAAAGCAGCAACCGATTTCGCCAGCGCTTCGGCTGAAGTTGCTGCCGAGAACCTGGCTGCTTTCGCTGAAATCGCCAAGAAAGTTCAGTCGGAAACTGTCGAGCTGCTGATGGCTGCTGGCAAAGAAGCTGCGGAAGAAACCACCGCGGCCGTCAAGAAAGCCACCAACGAAGTGACCGCTGCTGCCAAGAAAGCAACGGCTGCCAAGTAAGCAAGATCCGCGAAACGCACCCATCCCTCCCAAATTGGTGCAATCGCTAAGGGCAGGTCCATTGACCTGCCCTTTCTTTTTGTTCTGCAGTCGCATAACCTCTGCTGCAACGCATCATCCTTGGGGAGGGTAAACGGTGTCGGACAAAGATAAACCTCTGCTGATCAAGCGGTATGCCAGCCGTCGGCTGTATAACACCGAGACCAGCGACTACGTCACGCTTGAGGACATCGCTGGGTTCATCCGTGACGGGCGCGAGGTTCAGATCATCGACCTGAAAACCGGCGACGACCTGACACGACAGTATCTACTTCAAATCATTGCCGAACATGAAAGCCGGGGTGAGAACGTCCTGCCTGTGAACGTTCTGAATGACCTGGTGCGCAGCTACATGGTGCCGGGCGGGGGCATGATGCCTCAATTCCTGCAATCCAGCTTTGAGATGCTGCGCGAAAGCCAGGCCAAGATGATGGAAAACATGAGTGCGATGAACCCCATGAGCAGCATGCCCGGGTTCGAAGCAATGCAGGCGCAGCAGCAGGCGTTCCTGAAGGCCATGACAGGCGGGCTGTCGGGCAATTGGTCCGGGCCGGACAAGGACGAAGAAGGCAAGTCCGAGTCCAAAGAAGACCTGGACGACATCAAGAAACAACTGGCTGAATTGCAGCAGAAGCTTTCCAAGCTCAGCTGATACCAGATAGGCCCGGACAATCCGGGCCTTTTCTTTCTGGCGTTGGGGTCAGGTGCCGAAGGCCACTTCGGGCGCGGTAACCTCGCCGACCGAGGCCAGGATGATGTCAGCGATTACATCCAGTTCCGCACGGGTCAGGCGCACCGGCAGGCGCACGTCACAGGCCGACATCAGCATTGCTCGTGTTCGAGGCAGCTCGACCTGCTCTGGCAGAAACTGCCAGTTCCAGAAGGCGCGGGCGTTGTCCTCGCTCAGACCAAAGACCTGCACCTTGACGCCGCGGCCCTCGGCGGCAGCGGCAAATGCCTTGATCTGGTCTTTGTCCAGGTCGACCAGGTTGAACTGGATCGAGTCCGGCGCACGCCGTTCCGGTGTCAGCGGGTCGGGTACGTGGACGTGCGGTGAGCTGTTCAGGCGCTGCGCGACATAATCGTGGTTGGCCAGCCCGTCCCGCACCCGCCGCGCCAGTTCAGGCAGTTGCGGGCGGACCACCGCGGCGCTGAGATTGCTCATACGTAGATTGTAAAGCGGCAGCTTGTTCTGCCAGCGGGCAAAGGCTTGCTCCAGATCAGGCGTATTCTGGCCGTGCGGGCCTTTGTGCTTCTTCCAATTGTGCTCATAGGCGCCCGACATGATCACGGCGCGGGCGACCAGGTCGGCGTCGTCGGTGACAAGGATGCCCCCTTCGCCCGCGTTGATCATCTTGTAGGACTGGAACGAGAAACAGCCCACCTTGCCGATGGTGCCGATATTGCGGCCATGCCAGGTGGTGCCCAGCGAATGGGCCGCGTCCTCGATCACCGGGATGTCGCGCGCGTCGCACAACGCCATGATCGCGTCCATGTCCGAGGTATGGCCGCGCATGTGGCTGATGATCACCGCTTGAACGTCGTCGAGCTTGGCCGCGAAATCGTCGATGTCGATGCGGTAATTGTCGCCCACCTCGCACAGGACCGGAACGCAGTCGGCATGCACCACCGACGAGGGCACCGCCGCAAAGGTAAAGCCCGGGATCAGCACCCGCGCGTCCCGCGGCAGCCCCAGCGCCTTGAGCGACAGGAACAGAGCCGCCGAACAGGACGACACCGCCAGCGCGTATTTGCTGCCCAGCAACTCGGCGAACTCTGCCTCAAGCAAAGCGACCGGCGCGTCCTGCGGCGCGGTATAGCGGAACAGGTCCCCGGATTGCATCAGGGACTCGATCGCGTCTTTGGCAGCGGCAGGGATGGGTTCGGCGTCATGGACGTTGGGTGGCAGCGTCATATTTGATAATCCCAAATTCTATGTTTGGAAAAGATAAAATGAAAAGCTGAGCAAACCAAGCCTTCATTCGCCTGCTGGGCGAAATTTCACCGAACCGTCACAAGTGGTGGGTCAAAAGCCCAGCCGATCACGCAGGGCATACCAAGTCATCGCCAGCACCAGCAGAGGGCTGCGCAGGGCCGAGCCTCCGGGGAAGGGCAGAGCGGGCACGCGGGCCATCGTGTCGAACCCTTCGGCCTGGCCCTGGATGGCCAGCGCCATCAACTGTCCGGCATGGGTCGCAGTGCCGACCCCATGACCGGAATAGCCCGAGGCCGACAGGATGTTCGGCGCCAGGCGTGTCAGGTAGGGCATTCGCCGCATGGTGATGGCCAGCGTGCCGCCCCAAGCATAGTCGATCCGAACGTCGCGCAGATGTGGAAAGATCTCGGTCATCGGTTTGTGGACCTTGGCGGCGATGTCGGATGGAAAGCGATATCCATAGCTCTCGCCACCGCCAAACAACAGCCGCCCATCGGCGCTGAGGCGGAAATAGTTCACCACGAATTTCGTGTCGGCAACGGCTACGTCCTGCGTCAGAACCTTTGCGGCCTCGGCACCCAGCGGCTCGGTCGCGGCGATGAAATTGTTGATTGGCATGACCCGCGCGGCGACCTTGCGGTTCAAGTTCCCCAGATAGCCATTGCAGGCCAGAACCAGATGGTCGGCTGTGACCGAGCCATGTTCGGTGCGAACGGTGACGCGTGGGCCTTCCTCGATGCCCAGAACCTCGGTGTTTTCGTGTAGCGTCAGGCCGGCGGCCAAGGCGGCCTCGGCCAGACCCAGCGCATAGTTCAACGGGTGCAGATGGGCCGCGCCCATGTCCAGATATCCGCCTGCATAGGCCGGCGAGGGGCAAAGCACGCGCCCGGCTTCGGCATCCAGCAGCTCGAATTGGTCATAGCCGTAGGCGGTTTTCAGGTGCTTGGCGTGGGCGTGCAATTCGCCCCGTTCGCCGTCGCTGAAGCCCAGTGTGGCGATGCCCGGTTTCAAGTCGCAATCGATGCCGTAGCGTTCGATCAGGGATTTGGTCAGCGTCTTTGCGTCTTCGGCCAGATCCCACAGCTTGGCCGCGTCGTCGCGCCCGACCAGCTTTTCCAGGTCCTCCTGATCCATGCGCTGGGCGCTGCCCAGTTGCCCGCCGTTGCGCCCCGAGGCGCCGAAACCCACGCGATGCGCTTCAAGCAGGACCACCCTGAAACCGGCCTCGGCCAGGTGCAGCGCGGTCGAAAGGCCCGTATACCCTCCACCCACGACACAAACGTCGGCAGTGACATCGCCGCGCAGCGGCTCGGTCGGGGTTCGCGGGTGCGCGGTGGCGGCATACCAGCTGGGCGGGTAGGTGCCGCGTTTGTCATTGCTGTACAGCAGGTTCATGGCGCACATGGCTCAGACGTTCAGCAGCAGGTGTTCACGCTCCCACGGCGAAATCACCTGCAGGAACTCCTCGTACTCGGCGCGTTTTACGATGCTGTAGACCCGTGCGAACTCGGGGCCCAGAACCTGATGCAAGGCTTCGGCCTCGTCGAACAGATCCAGCGCGTTGCCCATGACCTGCGGGATGTCGCCGTCACCTTCGTAAGCGTCGCCATAGAACTGACGGCGCGGGCGGTCCTGATTGACCAGACCAAGATAGCCACAGGCCAGCGACACGGCGATGCCCAGATAGGGGTTGCAATCCATCCCGGCGATGCGGTTTTCCACCCGGCGGCTGTCGGGACCCGATAGCGGCACACGTATCCCCGTGGTGCGATTGTCGCGCGCCCATTCCAGGTTGATCGGGGCGGCATGGTCCTTGACGTAGCGCCGGTACGAGTTGACGTAGGGCGCCATCACCGCCAGCCCGGCGGGCAGGTGCAGCTGCAGACCGGCGATGAAGTTGTAGAACGCGTCCGTCTCGCCGCCCTGAGGCCCCGAGAACAGGTTCTTGCCCGTCTCCATGTCGATGATCGAGTGATGGATGTGCATGGCCGATCCCGGCTCGTCCTCGATCGGTTTGGCCATGAAGGTGGCAAAGCAGTTGTGACGCAACGCGGCCTCGCGGATCAGGCGTTTGAAATAAAACACCTCGTCGGCCAGCTTGACCGGATCGCCATGGCGTAGGTTGATCTCAAGCTGACCGGCGCCGCCCTCCTGGGTGATGCCGTCGATCTCGAACCCTTGCGCCTCGGCGAAATCGTAGATGTCGTCGATCACGGGGCCGAATTCATCCACGGCGGTCATGGAATAGGCCTGCCGCGCGGCAGCCGGACGGCCCGAGCGGCCCATCATCGGCTCGATCCCCTTGGCCGGGTCCACGTTGCGGGCAACCAGAAAGAACTCCATCTCGGGCGCGACAACCGGTTTCCACCCTTTGTCCTTGTACAGCTGGACAACGCGTTTCAGCACGTTGCGCGGGCTGAACGGAATCGGATCGCCGTCGCGGTCATAGGCGTCATGGATCACCTGAAGGGTCCAGTCACCGGTCCACGGTGCCGCCGAGGCCGTGCTGAAATCGGGCTTGAGGATCATGTCGCGTTCGATGAACCCATCCTCGCCCGCGGCCTCGCCCCAGTCACCAGTGATGGTTTGGTAGAAAATGCTGTCGGGTAGATGGAAATAGGCCTGCTTGGCGAATTTCGATGCCGGAACCGCCTTGCCGCGGGCAATCCCCGGCAGGTCCGAGATGATGCACTCGACCTCGTCCAGCCGGTGCCCGTCGATGTAATCCCGTGCTGCTTGTGGAAGTTGGTCTGTCCAGTCGGCCATCAGGCCCTCTCTTTCTTCAGGAACTCTGCCATGAAACGCCCGATATTGGCGTTGTCATCCGGAGCGTTCCATCGGGTTTTTGCGTCGTCCATCAGGGCGTCGGGCACCACGCCTTTACCGCGTGTCTCCATGAGGCCCTGAATGAAATCGTTGGAGTATTCGGGATGTGCCTGCACCGTCCAAATCGTGTCCCCGTAGGCAACCATCGCGTTCTTGCAGAACGCGTTGCTACCCAATAGCTGGGCGCCGTCGGGCAAGGCCGTCACCTGATCCTGGTGCCATGCGTTCAACGAAACCTTGCGCCCGTCATAGTCATACTCCGTGCGTCCGATCGCCCAACCCTTGTCGAACTTTTCAACCTTGCCGCCCAACGCCTGAGCGATGATCTGGTGGCCGAAACAGACCCCGATCAACGGTTTCCGTGCCGCTTGGATCTCGCGGATCAGTTGCTCGAGCTTGGGGATCCAAGGATGATCTTCGTAGGCGCCATGCCGCGAGCCGGTAATCACCCATCCACCGCAGTCGCTTGCGCTGTCGGGGAACACATCATCCACCACCGCATAGGTCACGAACTCGAAATCGTTGCCGTCCAGAAGCTGTTGAAACATCAGGTCGTAGTCGCCGAACGATCGTTCCAGCGGTTCGGGCGCGTGGCCGGTCTGCAGTATGCCGATTTTCATGAGTCACCAAATTTGATCAAATTCAATCTACCCGAGTCTCGATCCACGGGCAAGAGGATCATACGGACTCCAGATAGCTCAACCAGTGACTGTCGGGGTCCATGTCGGCAAAGCGTGCGGATTCCTGCCTTTTGGTCATCACCATGTTTCGGATCAGATCCCCGGAGAAGATGCGCGCGATGATCGGGTCCGTCTCGAATGCCGAAATGGCCGAATCCCAGTCCCCTGCCAATTGCGGAAGCCCTTCGATCTCGTAGGCATTTCCCGTGATCGGGGGCGGGGGTTGAAGGCCGTCCTCGATGCCGATCAGAGCCGCGCCCAGAACCGCGGCCAGCATCAGATAGGGGTTGATGTCGCCGCCGGCCACGCGGTGCTCGATCCGGCGGGCGGCGGGCGCACCGCCCGGAATGCGGATCGCGGCGGTCCGGTTCTCATAGGCCCAGGCCGCGCCTGTGGGGGCATGGGCACCGGGCACGAGTCGCGTGTACGAATTGCCATGCGGAGCAAAGATCAGCGTGCTGCCGGGCATGGCGGCCAGACAGCCGGCGACGGCAGAGCGCAGGATTTCGGTCCCTTCACGCCCGCCATTGTCAAAGACGTTGCGGCCCTGGCCATCCAGCACCGAGAAATGCACATGCATCCCGTTCCCCGCATCATCAGCATAGGGTTTGGCCATGAAGGTTGCGGTAAAGCCATGCTTGCGGGCCAGCCCACGGGTCAATGCCTTGAAAAGCCACGTATCATCGGCGCAGCGCATGGCGTCCTGATGGTTCAGGTTGATCTCGAACTGGCCGATACCGCTTTCGGAAATTGCCGTCTGGGCGGGAATCCCCATTTCGGCGCACCCGTCATAGAGCTCGGTGAAGAAGGCGTCGAAGGCGTCCATTTCGGCCATCGACAACACCGCCTCGCCGCGCAGCCGACGACCGGTAACCGGGTTATGCGGGGGCTTTGGTTGCGCGTCCGAGGAATCAAGCAGGGTGAATTCTAGTTCGGTCGCGGCAACAACTTTCCATCCGCGCTTGGCATAGCGTGACAGGACCGCGGCCAGCGCATGGCGGGGATCGCCGGCAAAGGGTGTGCCGTGATCGTCGTACAGGCACATCGGCACCAGCGCCGTGGGTGTGGTCAGCCAGGGCATCGACACCGGGCCGCGCTCGGTCGGGCGCAGCACTCCATCGGCGTCGCCGGTTTCGAACACCAGTGGGCTGCCCTCGATATCGGCGCCCCACAGATCGACGTTCAGCGCCGAAAACGGCATGCGCACCGCGCCGCTGTCCAGCTTGTCGGCGTAAGACGGGGGCACGCGTTTGCCGCGCATCTGGCCGTTCAGGTCACAGGCGGCGACGCGAAATGTATGCAGGGCGGCAAGGTCCATCTGGGGCTCCGTAGCTGTGCTGCGGCAAACCTAGTCGAGCTTTATGCCCTTGTCACGATATTTGATCAAATTATCCGCAGCAGCTGTCGCCTTGCTGAATGGGCGGGCAGGCTACGGTTCCGTACGAGCAATAGACACAGCAATCACCCGGCTTGGGTTTCAGTACCGTGTGACAGGCGCTGCATTCATAAAACCACTGGCAGGCGTCGGTGGGCATGGTCTCGGTCTGCGCGTGGCCGCAGGCGGGGCAGGTCAGAGTGCTTTCAAGCGTTACGGGCGTGTCTGTCATGGTCTCACATCTGTTGGATCAGAAATTCGTTGATGCGGGCCTCGTTGAACACGACGACCCAGGCGAGGGCGGTCATCGCGGTGCTGGCCGCCAAGCCCCATTTCAGATGGCGCATCTTGTCGCGCCGATAGGCCACCAGCCACGCCACCGCGATAAGCACCGTCGAGGCCGCCAGAACATAGTAGCTGAGCGCCGCGATCTGACCAAAGACGGCCAGCCAATTGCCGCCAAGGCCCAGCAACATCATCGTCATCGGCAGCACGCAGCATGCGCCCACGCCCAGGGCCGACAGGGATCCGGCAAAGCTGAGGCCGAGAAATCCGCGCATTTTGTTCCTCCGTCATTCAGGGGCCGCAGCATTGCCGCAGCGTGTGGGCAGAGGTATAAATCCTGTAGCCACTGCAGGATCAAGCGAAACGAGGTCACATGATTGCGATCGGTGAAGCGGCCCGTCAAAGCGGCGTGGGAATCGAAACCATCCGGTATTACGAGCGTGAAGGCATCGTGCCGCGCCCGGCGCGGGCGGCCAACAATCGGCGGCTGTATTCCGCGCAGGATGTGGGGCGGTTGCGGTTTCTGAAACGCTGCCGTGACCTTGGGTTTTCGCTGGGCGATGCAAAGGCCTTGTTGGACCTGTCCGAGGGCGGCGCGGCCGATTGTGCCGAGGTCAGTGCATTGGCCCAACGCCACATGGACAGCGTCCGCCGCAAGATCGCCGAGCTGCAACGGCTGGAGGCCGCCCTAAGCGAGCTGACGGCAAACTGCGCCGAAGGGTCGGTGGACTGCCCGATGCTGGGCCGGTTGCGGATGGCCTGAGCCCCGGCGCCTCAGCGCGCCAGGTTCAGGCGAAACCGCATCTTGGCCTTGCGCGCCACCGGCAGGTGCCGGTTCAGCCGCTTGTTGATCAGGCCGAACACGCCCACGATCACCAGCGTCAGCAGGATGAAATAGAACGCCAAGATCGGGTAGGGAACGAACGGGTTGAACGTCTTGTCGGCGAAATAGCTGGCATAGTACAGCGCGTCCCCGCGTTGCTGCCAGGCCGGAAAGGCCGAGAAGAAGACCAGGGTGGTGGCATGGAACAGGAAAATCGCCTCGTTCGTGTAGGCGGGCCAGGCCAGTCGCAGCATGGTGGGCCACACGATCCGGCGGAAGCGCGACCAGCCAGACATGCCATAGGCATCGGCGGCCTCGATATCACCCTTGGGGATCGACCGCAGCGCGCCATAGAAGATCTCGCCCGAATAGGCGGCGGTGTTCAGGAACAGCACGATCAGCGCCCCCAGCCAGGCCGAGGTGAAGGCGTCGAACATCGGGTAGGTCTTTTTGAGCGACAGGAACAGGAAGTACGCAAAGAAGAACTGGATGAACAGCGGCGAGCCGCGGAAGATGAAGATGAACCACTCGGACGGTTTGCGCAGCCACTTGCGGCTGGACGCCTTGCCAAGGGCCACGGCCGTGGCCAGGAAGAACCCGGTGGCCAGTGCCATCACGCCGAAATAGATGTTCCAGATCATCCCTGAGCCGATCAGGGTGAACTGTTCGCACAGGGTGAAATCGCTGCGCGGCAGCAGGCGCTCACCAAACCCGATCGAACGCAGGCCGTAGTCCTGGATGGTCTGCAGGCAGCTCATGCGGTGGTCTCCTTGCGCAGCAACTCTCCGCCCGATGTGGCCTGGCCATGCGACAGGCGGCGCATCAGCCGTTCGAGGCCGATCTCGGAAACGCGGGTCATGCCAAGGTAGAAAACCAGCAGGAACAGGAAGTACCACATGCGCCAGTCGCCATGCGGATAGGCGGTGAATTTCGAGGTCTTGGTGCCGCCCAGCTCGCGCGCCCAATAGACGATGTCTTCGACCCCCAGCAGGAACAGCAGCGGCGTGGCCTTGATCAGCACCATCCACAGGTTCGACAGGCCGGGCAGGGCATAGACCCACATCTGCGGCACGAGAATGCGCCAGAAGGTCTGGCGGCGCGTCATGCCATAGGCCTCGGCGGTTTCAAGCTGCGCCAGCGGCACGGCGCGCATGCCGCCGAACAGCACGTTGGCGGCGAAGGCACCAAACACGATCGAGAAGGTGATGACGGCCAGGAAAAAGCCGTAGGTTTCGTGCACCCATTCCGGTGCGGTGCCCAGCGGCAGCTTGGCCTGGGGGCAGACGAGGAAATCGTTGCCCTGGCGGATCGGATCGGTCCAGTCGGGACACAGCACCTGATGTCGCATCCACTCGAACCCCTGGTCCAGGGCGATCACGAAAAACAGGAAAAACGCAATGTCGGGCACACCGCGCACGATGGCGATATAGCCCTTGCCCAGCCAACCGAGTGGCGGGACATGCGACCGCGCCGCCATGGCCCCCGCAAAGCCGAAAGCCAACGCCACCGGGGCCGTCACCGCCAGCAAGGCCAGAACCTTGATGAACGACAGGTAGAACGACCAGTGCACGCCGTTGGTCAGATAGCATGAAAACCAGCGGAACGTGCCGAGCGTGTCGGGATCAGCGCAGTAGGAAAACATGGGGCGTCTTTCGAACGTCGGGTCCGGCGCGGGCCGGGGTGGGTTCGGCGCGCGTGGCGCCGAACCGCAGGACCGGATGCTTAGTTGGTGACGACCGAGCCGTCAGGTGCGTAGGTGGCGGTGTCTTCACCAAACCACTTTTTCAGCATCTCGTTCAGGGTGCCGTCCTCTTTCATCGAGGTGATGGCGGCATCGAACTTGCCGCGCAGTTCGGCATCGCTTTCGCGCAGGCCCATGCCGACGCCACCGCCCAGCGGAACCGGATCGCCGACAAAGACCAGTTCGCCATTCGATTCCTCGACCAGCGGCACCAGGTAGTCGCGGTCGGCCAGAACGGCATCAGCCTCACCGTTGCGCACGGCGGCGATGGTTTCCTCGGGCGTCGCGAACTCAACCAGAGTTGCGCCCGACTCGGCCACGTGGCCGGCCTGGATGGTGGCGGTCTGTGCGGCGACGACGCCGCCGGTCACGTCAGCATCCGCCGAGGTTGCGACATAGGCCGAAGCGGTCGGCGGATAGTAGTCCTGGGTGAAGTCGATGACCTCATCACGCTCGGCCGTGATCGACATGCCCGCGATGATGGTGTCGTAGTTGCCCGAGACCAGGTTCGGAATGATCGAATCCCAGTCGTTCTTGACCCATTCGCATTCCAGCTGGGCGCGTTTGCACAGCTCGTCGCCGACCTCACGCTCGAAGCCGTCGATCTCGCCGGCGTCGTTGATGAAGTTGTACGGAGGATAGGCGCCCTCGGTGCCCATGCGGACCGTGTCGGCCATGGCCATACCAGCGCCAAGCGCCAGCGCTGCAGTGGTCAGAATCAGGTTTTTCATTGGTAACTCCCCTGTTTGGTTCTGTCCTGATTTTATGCCGCCTTTGTGGCGGAGAGAAAGCCCCGAAGCCTTTCGGATTCGGCAGCAGTGAAAATATCTTCGGGCGAGCCTTCTTCTTCAATCAGGCCCTGGTGCAGAAACACCACGTGGCTTGAGATGTCGGCGGCCATCTGCATGTCGTGCGTGACGATGATCATGGTGCGGCCTTCCGCGGCCAGATCCTTGATCACCTTGATCACTTCCTGTTCCAGCTCGGGATCGAGTGCCGAGGTCGGCTCGTCGAACAGCAGCGCCTCGGGCTCCATGCACAGGCCTCGCGCGATCGCGGCGCGCTGTTGCTGGCCGCCCGACAGTTGCGCGGGATAGGCGTCGCATTTGTCGCCGATGCCAACCTTGTCCAGGTATTTGCGGGCGCTGTCCTCGACCTCGTGCCGGTCACGGCCCAGCACGGTGATCGGGGCTTCCATCACGTTCTGCAAGATGGTCATGTGGGCCCAAAGGTTGAACTGCTGGAACACCATCGACAGGTTGGTACGGATGCGCAGCACCTGTTTGGGATCGGCGGGGCGGCGGTGATCGCGGGTTCCGGTCCAACGCACCGGCTCACCTTTGAACAGGATCTCGCCCTCCTGGCTGTCTTCCAGCAGGTTGCAACAGCGCAGCAGGGTGGACTTGCCCGACCCGGATGATCCGATCAGCGACACCACGTCGCCGCGATGGGCGGTGATGTCCACTCCTTTGAGGACTTCGAGATTGCCAAAGCTTTTGTGCAGGTTCTTGATCTCGATGACGGGAGTGTTGTCTGTCACGGGTCGTCCTGGTGTTGTTGATTGCGTTGGTGCGGTACTAGGGCCGAAAAACAAGAGCAATGCAATGCGCAAATGACAAGTTCAAGTCCCGAAACCTCCGATTCGGCCACGGTCAGTGGTCAAATTGGTCAGCTTTCAGGCAGCAAAGCCGCAGGCGATGGCGGGTTGGGAACGGCCAGGTAGAGATCAGCTGCAATGTCGATCAACCCGCGGATGTGCAGCGCTGCCCGATCAGCCGGGGAAAGGTCTGAGATCGCGGCGCGAACCGCAGAGGCGACCAGGCCCGGATCGCGCTTGATCGCGGTGATGTAGGGCAACGCCGGGGTGGGGCGCGTGCTTTCCACCGGGCGCAGGCGCTTGCCCAGATCGGTATGCTGCTCTTGCAGCAGCACCCATGTCAGCGCGTCCAGCGATGCGAAATCGGCATGTCCATCGGCCACGGCCTGCGCCGACAAAGCGTGTCCACCGGTTTCCAGCAGGCGCGCCGGAGCAAGGCCCAGTTCGGACAGATGCGTGACCGGGGCGGCCCAACCCGATTGGGATAGCGCCTCGTTAAAAGCAAAAAAACCGGCCGCCAGTTCAGGCAGATCGCGCGCGTCTTCAGCGCGGGCCACGAAAACCGAGCAGTAGTGTCCTGGCGGACAGCCCGGCAGGTCATAATCTGGAGTGCCGACCAGATGCACCTTGCCGTGCAGGCGCGTGCGATAAGGCATGCCGCAGGTCTGGGCAAAGACAAGGTCAGGGTCCTGCCAGATCTCCCAGAAATCGCGATCACGGGTCAGATGGTTCGGACCTTCGCCCAAATGTGCGCGAATCAAACTCCAAAAGCGATCGTTGGCCGGTTGCAATGCGGGCATGTCGTACATGCCCAGCATCGCCGTCACGATTTGGCGGCCTTCTGCCGGGCTAGAGCTGAATCCACGTCGCTGACGCCCAGGAGGCTGACGACCAGCCGCAGCAGCGAGTCCTCGTCCTGCGAGCGCTGACCGTCAGCCAGCGCCACCGACCACAGCGCCTGAACCACGCCGAGGCGATGGTCGTACGGCACCGCATCCTTGATCGCACGGGTAAAGCGGACGGTATCAGGGGCCTCGGCCTCCAGATCTTCGGCCTGGGCGCGCAGCCCTGCGGCCTCAAACGGGGACAGGCCGTAGCGCTCGGCCAGAACCTTGTCGATGCGCGACATCTCGGTATCGGCATAGTCATCATCGGACCGGGCAAGGCGAACCAGCAGGGCGGCCAAGGCCAGCCGGGCGTCGTCATCGGTCAGTGGGTCGGGTTGCGGCTGGGTCAGCCGGGACAGGAAGGCGTTGAACATGGCCTAGATATAGCCGTCACTCAGCCCGCGTCCAAGCGGCTTTGCACCCGTTCGCGCGCGGCCTGGCTGTCATTGTAGCTGAGGCCCATTGCGATACGCGCTTCTTCGACGATCTTGATCTCGCCCTCGTCCGAATTGCCGTCGGCCAGCACAACCTCCCAAAGGGCCTCCATCGCGGCCAGACGTTCGTGCAAATCCGTCGTTTCGCGGATCAGTTTGCCGAACGTATCCGTGTCGGGGGCTGCGGCGTGCAGCTTCTCGCAGGTGGCGCGGACCTTGGCGGCCTCGATCGCGTTGTGCTGGTACAGCCGTGCCAGGATGCGGTCTATCAGGCTGATTTCCTCGATCTTGTAGTCGCGGTCGGCCTGCGCGACACGCACCAGCAAGGCGCCAAGCGCCAGTTCCGCATCAGGGTCCGGCAGCGTGGTCTGCTGAGGAGGGCGCAAAGCCTGCAGGAAGTTCTTTAGCAGTGGCATTGGGGAATCCGTATTTCTGTCACCGTGTCAGTGCTAGGCGTCATACCCTTCGATGATCACCAGATCACCGGATGAAACAGGATCGCGCAAGGCTTTAGCCTTTTGGTACAGGTCGCTGTCATAGCAGGCCAGGGCGGCCTCGTAGCTGGGAAATTCGATAACGACGGTTCGCGCCCGCGCTGCGCCTTCCCGCACCTGCCGATCTCCACCGCGTACCAGAAAACGGGCACCGTATTCGGCAAACGCCTCGCCATTGGCAGCGATGTAGGTCTTGTAGGTCTCCATGTCGTCTACATCGACATGGGCCACCCAGTATCCTTTGCTCACGCGGTCTGCTCCTTTTGTCCGTTCCGGCTCAAACTGAACCGGAACGCTTTGCAAAGCAAGACCAAGCCGTACAGTCCGCTTCAGACCAGACGTGACGTGACCTTGGCCGCGCGAACGAAGTCGCGGAACAACGGGTGCGGATCGAAAGGTTTGGATTTCAGTTCCGGGTGGTACTGCACGCCGATGAACCACGGGTGATCCGACCATTCGACGATCTCGGGCAGGCGTCCATCGGGTGACATCCCCGAGAAGTTAAGGCCAGCTTTCTCAAGCTGTTCGCGATACTTGGTGTCCACCTCATAGCGGTGGCGGTGTCGTTCTTCGATCTGGGTGCTGCCGTAGACCTCGGCCACTTTCGAGCCTTCGGTCAGAACCGCGTTGTAGGCACCCAGACGCATGGTGCCGCCCTTGTCGTCACCAACCTTGCGTTCGATCTTGGCGTTGCCCTGGACCCATTCCTTGAGGTGATAGACCACCGGTTCAAAGCGTTTTTTGCCGGCCTCGTGGTCGAATTCCTCGGACCCCGCGCCGGAAATGCCGGCCACGTTGCGCGCGGCTTCGATCACTGCCATCTGCATGCCCAGACAGATGCCCAGATACGGCACCTTGTGTTCGCGGGCATATTGCGCAGCCTTGATCTTGCCTTCGGTGCCGCGCTCGCCAAAACCGCCCGGCACCAGAATGGCATGGAACCCTTCCAGATGCGGGCCGGGGTCTTCGGTGTCGAAGATCTCGGCATCGACCCACTCAACCTTGACCCGGACGCGATTGGCCATACCGCCATGGGTCAGCGCCTCGGCTATGGACTTATAGGCGTCTTCCAGCTGGGTGTACTTTCCGACGATCGCGACCTTCACTTCGCCCTCGGCGTTGTGGATTCGGTCGCTGACGTCTTCCCACTTCGACAGGTCTGGCTTGGGCGCCGGGCTGATCTGGAATGCGTCAAGCACGGCCTGATCGAGACCTTCGCGGTGATAGGCCAGCGGCGCGTCGTAAATGGTCGAGAGATCCTGCGCGGCGATTACCGCGTCGGGGCGCACGTTGCAGAACAGGGCCAGCTTTTCGCGCTCTTTCTGCGGGATCGGTCCTTCGGAACGGCAGACCAGAATGTCGGGCGCCAGGCCGATTGAGCGCAGTTCCTTGACCGAGTGCTGGGTGGGCTTGGTCTTCAGCTCGCCAGAGGCCTTGATGTAAGGCAACAGGGTCAGGTGCATGAAAATGCACTGGCCGCGCGGTTTGTCCTGGCTGAACTGGCGGATGGCTTCAAAGAAGGGCAGGCCTTCGATGTCGCCCACGGTGCCGCCGATCTCGCACAGCATGAAATCGACCTCATCCTCGCCGATGGCGATGAAGTCCTTGATCTCGTTGGTCACGTGCGGGATCACCTGAATGGTCTTGCCCAGATAGTCGCCGCGGCGTTCCTTTTCCAGAACGTTTGAATAGATCCGCCCCGAACTGACCGAGTCGGTCTTTCGTGCGGCAACACCCGTGAAGCGCTCGTAGTGTCCCAGGTCCAGGTCGGTCTCGGCCCCGTCGTCGGTGACGAAAACCTCACCATGTTCGAACGGCGACATCGTGCCGGGATCGACATTCAGGTAGGGATCCAGCTTGCGCAGCCGAACCGAGTATCCCCGAGCCTGCAGAAGCGAACCCAGAGCAGCGGACGCCAGCCCTTTGCCCAAGGATGAAACAACACCACCAGTGATGAAAATAAATCGTGCCATGTTTCTTCGGCTGCCCCCGTGAGACGTCAATATCAACTGCCCGGCGGTTCGAAAAAACCGCAGCATCACGGGACTTTACGTATAAAGGATTCGCGCAAAAAGCGCAAGAGAACCGCAAGATGCTGTTGTGGTTCTCTTTCAGATTTCTAGGTTTTGTGGATCAGTCGGCCTGTGGGATCAGCGGCGCGTTGTCGCCCTGCGCCGGCGGCAGCAGGTCCTCGGCCGAGGGAACAGCAGGTGTGCTCTCTTCGGTCGCGTCCTGAGCCGGAACGCCAAGTCGGTCGATGACCGAGCTTCCAGCCGATTTTTCCGCGGCAAGAATCGTCAGGGTGATCGAGGTGACGATGAAGCAGGCTGCAAGGATCCAGGTCACCTTTGCCAGTGCCGTCGTTGCCGAACGTCCTGCAATGGCGCCACCACCGCCGCCACCCATGCCCAGGCCACCGCCTTCGGACCGCTGCAGCAGAACAACGGCGATCAGGCCCAAAGCCAAAAGAAGGTGGATGATGAGAACGACGTTTTCCATGGTGTTCCTGTGCGGCGTGGCGTGTATCGCCGGGTACTTAAGCAAGTTTGAGGCCGGGGGCAAGCCACGAGTTGCCATCACCGCAGGGGATTGTGCCGAACAGGCCAAATGGGGCTGGACACCCGGCGGTGCCTGGCTCAGGCTGCGGCCATGCCACATGACGACCACGACCACCCGCACGCGTTGCTGCCCCCGGACCCCGCTTTGCGCGTCAAAGCGCTTGAGACGATCCTGACCCGCAAGGGTTTGATCGATCCGGCCGCTCTGGACGAGATCATCGACACCTATCAGAACCGGATCGGTCCGCAGAACGGTGCGAAGGTTGTTGCCAAAGCTTGGTCGGACCCGGAGTTCAAACGCGCCCTGCTCGACGACGCTACGCCTTCGCTCTCTGAGATGGGGTTTTATGGCCGGCAGGGCGAACATATGGTCGTGGTCGAGAATACTCCCCAGACACACAACATGGTCGTCTGCACCTTGTGCAGCTGTTACCCATGGCCGCTGTTGGGTATCCCCCCGGGTTGGTACAAATCTGACGCATACCGCGCCCGAGCTGTGCGCGAGCCGCGCCGCGTCCTGGCTGAGTTCGGAGTTGAACTGCCCAAGGGTACCGCAGTTCGTGTCTGGGATTCGACCGCCGAAATACGGTATCTGGTCTTGCCCATGCGCCCAGAAGGCACTGACGGTCTGAGCGAAGAGGACTTGGCCGCGCTGGTCACGCGCGACAGCATGATCGGCACGGGTTTGCCGAAGGTGTCGGCATGACCCGTGTCCACGACATGGGCGGGCGGTTCGGTGACGGGCCGGTACGCCCCGAGCCTGAGGACGCGCCGGTTTTCGCAGAAGACTGGCACGCGCGGGCCCTTGCCGTGACGCTGGCTGCGGGCGCGTTGGGCCAATGGAACATCGACACTTCGCGCCATGCGCGGGAAAGGCTGTCCCCCAAGGACTATGCCCTGTACAGCTATTACGAGAAATGGATTTCGGCCCTGGCCGACCTGTTGGTCGAGACCGGGGTTCTGCGGATCGAGGATCTGCGCGGGCAGGGCGTTGACGGGCCACATCCACTCGCTCCGCGAAAGCTGCCGGCAGATGCGGTGGCCAGAGTTCTGGCCAAAGGTGGACCGGCCGATCGCCCGTCGAACATCCCTGTCGCTTTTGAGGTCGGCCAGACCGTTCGCACGCTGCGCCCTTCTGCCAATCGTCTTGTTGAAGGGGGACACACGCGGCTGCCCGCATACGGAGCGGGCGCGACCGGACGCATTTTGCGGTTTCACGGCACACATGTCTTGCCGGACTCCAGCGCGCATGGTCTGGGTGAAGCGCCCGAGCCGCTTTATGCCGTTGCTTTTCCCGCGTCGGAACTGTGGGCCAATCCCGAACACCCGGATGACGAGGTGATTCTGGATCTCTGGCAAAGCTATCTGGAACCCGCATGAGCATCTGTCCCGATCACAACGCCCCAAGTCCGGTTTTTGAGAACCCCTGGCACGCTCAGGTGTTTGCGGTGACGGTGGCGTTGAACGAAGCCGGTCGGATTTCCTGGACCGATTGGGCCGCCCGGTTCTCCGAGACTTTGCGGCGCCACGGGCTGAACCGCGAGCTGGACGGGGGCGATGACTATTTCATGGCCTGGCTCGAAACGCTCGAGTCGGTTTTGGCAGAGCAGGAAACGGCATTGCCCGAAGAAGTCCACGAAATGCGCGCAGCTTGGGAGGAGGCGTATCTGAAGACGCCTCACGGAATGCCGGTACGCCTGTAGCGCAAGTTGGCTTTCAAGGTGCTGCCCGTTCCGGGGGGTATCCCGGCATCTTTTTAGCCAAATGAACAGCGGCGCGGACTCCGTCCGGTGGCCATGATCCCCGACAACAGCATTGCGCGTCGGCGCGATTGGTGGCTGCGGCGAATTACCGGTTTCCCTGTTGCCTGCGCCCCGCTATATGAGCCGGGTTTGGTAATTCAGCGCAAAAAGGACCGGATATGGCCAATGTGGTTGTTGTCGGCGCCCAATGGGGTGACGAAGGAAAAGGCAAGATCGTCGACTGGCTCAGCGAGCGGGCAGACGTGATCGCGCGTTTTCAGGGCGGGCACAACGCCGGGCATACGCTGGTCATCGATGGTGAGGTCTACAAGCTGCATGCACTGCCGTCTGGTGTGGTGCGTGGTGGCAAGCTGAGCGTGATCGGCAACGGCGTTGTCCTGGATCCCTGGCATCTGCTGAGAGAGATCGAAACGATCCGTGCGCAAGGCGTCGAGATTACGCCTGAAACGCTGATGATCGCCGAAAACACACCCTTGATCCTACCGATCCACGGCGAGCTGGACCGCGCACGCGAGGAAGCAGCGAGCAAGGGCACCAAGATTGGCACGACCGGACGCGGGATCGGCCCGGCCTATGAAGACAAGGTCGGTCGCCGCTCGGTGCGTGTGGCCGATCTTGCGGATGAGGCGACTCTCGAGGCCCGGGTCGATAGGGCGTTGCAACACCACGACCCGCTGCGCAAGGGTTTGGGTATCGACGCCGTGGATCGTGACGCACTGATCGCCCAATTGAAGGAAATCGCGCCGCAGATCCTGCCTTTTGCGGCCCCCGTCTGGAAAGTGCTGAACGAAAAGCGCAAAGCGGGCAAGCGCATCCTGTTCGAAGGCGCTCAGGGAGCCTTGCTGGATATCGATTTCGGCACGTATCCGTTTGTGACCTCGTCGAACGTGATTGCAGGGCAAGCGGCGACGGGCGTGGGGATCGGCCCGGGCTCGATCGACTTCGTCTTGGGTATCGTCAAGGCCTATACCACTCGCGTCGGCGAGGGCCCATTCCCGACCGAACTGCACGACGCCGACGGGCAGCGACTGGGAGAGCGCGGACATGAATTCGGCACCACGACAGGCCGCAAGCGGCGCTGCGGCTGGTTTGACGCCTGCCTCGTGCGGCAAACCTGCGCCACAAGCGGCGTCAACGGCATTTCCCTGACCAAGCTCGATGTTCTGGACGGGTTCGAGACGCTGAAAATCTGTGTCGCCTACGAACTGGACGGCCAGCGTTTGGACTATTTGCCGACGGCTGCGGATCAGCAGGCGCGGTGCACACCGATCTATGAAGAACTGCCGGGCTGGAGCGAGTCCACCGAAGGCGCGCGCAGCTGGGCAGACTTGCCGGCAAACGCCATCAAATATGTCCGCCGGGTGGAAGAACTGATCGAATGCCCGGTGGCGCTGCTGTCTACCAGCCCGGAGCGGGACGACACCATCCTGGTGACCGACCCGTTTGCCGACTGATGGCAGGCGCGGACAAACCCAGCCTCAGCTACAAGGCCCGCAGGCGGTGGTCACTGGTTCTGTTGCTGGTGGGGCTGCCGCTGTACATTGTGGCGGTGGTCACCATCGTGAACTGGCTGGACCGACCATCAATCTTGGTCGAACTACTGGTCTATGTGGTTTTGGGTGTTCTGTGGGCGCTGCCATTCAAATTTGTGTTTCGTGGCGTTGGCAAAGAAGACCCGGATCAAGATGAGCAATAGACCGGACCGTTGTAAGAAACCTGCCGACGTGACAGGCTTGTCCGAAAAACAGTTTCGGTAAGCACAACTCGGCAGGTGGATCCTTGATGAAAAATGCTGTTTTGGTCACATTGACCAGCCTCTCAACCCTGAGTTCAGGCGCCGTCTGGGCTGATGATTGGGAGTTCGTCATTGCACCTTACCTCTGGGGACCGGATTTCAGAACCTCTCTGGATATTGGGCCGAACCCTCCGGTTGATGGCAGCAAATCCATCTTCGACATTCTAAACAGTGCTTTCCTGATCGCGGGCGAGGCCCGGAAAGGGCGTTGGACGATCGGAGGCGAGTTCAACTATCTGAATTTGGGCGACACCGTTTCCATCGGACCATTCAGCAACGCCGCGAGCTGGGAGCTGGACGGGATCATGACCTCGCTTGCGGGCAGCTACGCGGTGGCAGAGGACAGCCAGTCCCGGATTGAGGTGCTGGGCGGGCTGCGCCATTGGGATCTTGATCTGTCGACAACCGTGGCCGGTTTCACGGCAAGCACTGACCAAAGCTGGACAGATCCAATCGTCGGGGCGCGATACTCTCGTGCGCTGAATGAGCGGTGGAAACTTGCGGCCATGGGCAACATCGGTGGTTTTGGCTATGGGTCGAAATTCCAGTGGGAAGCCCTGGTTCAAGCCAATTGGAGCTGGACCGAGACCATCGATGTTGCAGCCGGCTACCGTCATCTGAGCGTTGATTTTGAGGACGGCCGCAACGTTGTCGACCTTATACTGACCGGCCCGTACGTGGCGTTGGCGTTCAAGTTCTGAGCTTTTACGCAAAATGCAAAAAAGGCCGGAGAGGATCTCCGGCCTGTCTTGGGCAGTTGGGGGGGCTTGTCAGCCCGCGGCGCGCTTGTCGTCGGGGCGGAAGCCGATCTGGTTCGAGGCGGCAAAGCGCCCTCCGCCGGCTTTTTCGATCTTTCCATCGCGCAGAAGCTGGCCGAACGAACGCAAGCTTTCTTCGCGGTTGAACTCATCCTGCTTGAGTGACCGCACCTTGTTCATCAGCTGCGGACGCGAGAACTGCTCCTGACCTTCGATGAAAGACAGGTAGGCCGCCGCCGCCTCCAGCAGGTCGGGCAGGGATTGTGCGCCCTGCTCCTGAGCGAAATGGGCAAAGCCGCCTTCTTCGGATGCGTCGTCGTCTTGTGCTGCGGTCACGCGGCGTGGGGTGACCGGACCGGCGTCCGCGTCCTGCGTATCGATGCGCTGCTCGGCAACCAGCTTGAGCGGCGCGGCCGTATCCGACTCGGGGCGCATGCTGGTGACATGGATTTCGGGGCGACGGGGGCTGACGACCGAGGCCAGGTCTCCACGATATTTCTGGTTTTCGTCCTCATCCGCATCGCGGGCCTTGCCGCCTTCAGCTTCGGTGGCTGCTACAGCTGTGCGCAGGTGGGAATAAGTTTCCCGCTTGTCCGAAGTGGCCGGGTCGTCCATTTGGGCGTCGGCCTTCTCCATCAGGCGCAACACGTCCGAGTCCATGTCCTGAGGCTTGTTTGCGTCGCGTTTCGAGCGCGCATCCATTTCCGCCTCGATTTCCGAGATCTCACCCAGGATGCTCTCTTCGTCTTCGGCGGTCAGGACGCCGTCTTCCGCGAGTTCAGAGACTTCCTCATCGGCATCTTCGGGCTGGTCACCCAGAATGTTGAGGATGTCGTCAGCCTCGGGCTCCGAGTCGGTGTCCTCTTCAAGATCCGCGAAGAGAATCTCGGACGAGCCTTCTTCATCACTGGCGGCCTGGTCGTCTTCGGACGTTTCTTCCGCCGCGGCTTCCTCAGCCTCTTCCAGATCAGCTTCAACTTCCGGAGCATCCTCGGCAGCTTCATCAGCCTCCGCTTCAACTTCAGCCTCCGCTTCAACTTCCGGTGCTGCCGGGAATTCTTCTGCCGCTTCGAATTCGACCGCGGCCTGAGGTTCTTCCTCGGCCAGGTCGACAAACGGGTCCGTGGGCTGTTGTGTGGCTTCTACCGGAGCATCTTCAGCATCTTCCTGCGTCAACTCTTCGGTTGCATCCAAATCGTCGGGGCTGAGCGCTCCGGCTTCGAATGCGGCCGAGATGGCGTCAATCTGGGGCTCGGGCGACGCTAGAAAACCGCTGTCTTCGTCTTCGCTGTAGGCGGGGGGCGTCTGGTCATTGTGCGAGACGACCGCGCGGATGCGCTGCAGCTTGGCGGCGATGCTGTCGGCGCCTTGGGGGGCTGCGGATTCGACCTGCTCGGCATCGGCAAAGAATGCGGCAGCACCAGCCGCCGGTGCCGTGTCGACCACGCTCAGATCAGGGCTGGCGGGCGCCGGTGTGCTGGCTGCGGGTGCGGTTTGTTGCGGGGCCGCATCATGGGCTTCATCCGTGGCGCGCAGCAGCAGTCCGGTGTCGTTCTGCTTGGCTTCCACACGGCGCGAAGCGTCACGCTGAGCGATACGGGTCAACATTTCTGCGTCTGGTTGCGGAGGCTCGGAGCCGAAATACCTGTCATCCGCAGCAAGATCGCGGAAGTATTCGGCAATCGCCTTCATCGTCTCAAAGGAATCGTCAAAGCCTTCCAAAGTGCATGAGAAGGTTCCGTAGGAAACGGTCAATACCTTGTTGTTCTGTACCATCAGACGCACGTCCTCTACAAACTACACAGAGCCAACCCGCGCGACGCTGGGCGCGTCTGTCAGCTCGAACCTGTTCTAAAGAACCTACCATTTTGTGGTCTCAATGTGTCCAAAAGCGGGAAAAATGGTCAATCTTGGAAAAAACGGCGAAATTGTTCATTCCAAAAGACCAATTGCCCTGTTCGGCGGAGGGGAAATCGGCCCCGATGACCTGAATCTGGCGCTGAATCGCGTCAATGGCGCTGTAGCTGCGGATGGCGGGGCCGCCGCGTTGATCGAATCGGGGCGCGTTCCGGATGCGGTAATAGGCGACTTCGATTCGTTGGAACGCGCCTATCTTGCACGGATACCAGAGGACCGTTTGTTTCCGATCCGGGAACAGGACAGCACTGATTTCGACAAGGCCTTACGCAATATCCGCGCGCCGCTGGTCTTGGGCGTCGGGTTTCTCGGAGGTCGGCTGGACCACCAACTGGCGGTGCTCAATACGCTGGTTTGCCACCAAGACAGGCCGTGCGTCCTGCTGGGCGCACGCGAAGTGGTCTTTCACGCCCCGCCCAGCGTATCACTGTCTCTCACGCCGGGCGACACAGTGTCATTGTTTCCATTTCAGCGTGTAACCGGACGCAGTTCGGGGTTGGAGTGGCCGATCGACGGTCTGGTGCTTGAGCCGGACGGGCGAGTCGGAACATCGAACCGTGCGCTGGCTCAGGTTACCCTCGAGGTCGACGGACCCGGGTTGCTGGTCATGGTGCCGCGCGACGCTCTTGATGCTGTCATGCGGGCGTTTGCGTCGGCGCAGACCGGGCGCTGGCCCGCTCGCGCAGGATGACATAAAGCCCGGCCGCGATCGTGATGGCGATCCCCAGGGCCGCCAGGCCGTTTGGCAGATCGTGAAAGATGAGCCAGCCGATCAACGTCGCCACCGGAATCTCCAGATATTGCATCGGCGCCAGCGTTGCCGAAGGCGCGAACCGAAGCGCCCATGTCATCAGCAGATGTGCCACGGTTCCCAGAACACCGATCGCCAACAGCAACCAATGAGCGTTGTCTTGCGGCAGGGTCAATGCCAGATCCGGAAGACCTGTCAGGGCCCCGATCGCAAGCACTGGAGCCAGGACCGCGGTGGCCAGCAGCCCTGACACAGCCTGCAGGGCAATTGGATCGGTTTCTTTGGCAATCTGCCGGGTCACCAGCATGAACAGGGCAAAGACGACAGCCACGATCAGCGGCAAAAGGGCCGGAGCACCAACCTCGGCAAAGCTGGGTTGGATGACCAGCAACGTGCCAGCAAAACCGACAATGCAGGCGATCAGACGACGATGCCCGACTTCTTCACCCAGCACATACTTGCCCAGCAGCAGCATGATGAATGGCATGACAAAGGCGATGGCGACGGCATCGGCCAGCGGCAGATATTGCAGCGCACTGAACATCGCGGCTATTCCGACAATGTGCAGTAGAGTGCGCAGCACGGTCAGCCGCAGCACGCGCCCGCGCATTCGCCAGGTCCGACCCGTCAGCGCCACCAGCGGGATCAGGATGGCCGCCTGCACCGCAAAACGCACCAGCACAAGAACGCCAAGCGGAGTGGTTTCTCCCAACAGCTTGGCCAAGGCATCGCCCAGCGGTGCGAGCACGCAGAAACCAAGCATCAAAACGATGCCGAAGACGGGACGATCCTGTGTCATGGGCGCGACGCTAGACGTTTCCCGAAGAATGGGAAAGGCCCGTCGTCAGTCCTCGGGCAAAGGCTGAACCTTTGTGTAGTCCGGACCGATGCAAGTGGGCAGCCCGTCACCCAGTTCGAGCCACGTCAGTTTCTCTTCATAGGCGACATGCAGCGTTGGCCGCAGGGCTTCGGGGTTCTCCAGTGTCGCTACATAAAGGTGCAAAACGTTGGACATCGTAGTGGATCGGAACGAGATCGGCGTTCCGCAATGCGGGCAAAAGCTGCGCTCGACACCGGGAGAAGAATTGAACCGCTTCGGTTCCTTTCCGGTCCAACGCCACTGACCGTCGCGCACCCCAAAATATGTGGTCATCGGCGCGGCACACTGGCGGCGGCAGCTATCACAATGGCAGGAAACACAAGACAGGACCGGAGGGTCGACCTCGAACCCGATTCTGCCGCACAGGCAATGTCCGCGCATTGAGCTGCCCTCCCGGTTTGATCCCTCAGCAGTTTGGCACGTTGACGGCCAGTCCGCCCAGTGAGGTTTCCTTGTACTTTTCGTGCATGTCATGGCCGGTCTGGCGCATGGTCTCGATCACCGCATCCAGCGGCACGAAATGCTGCCCGTCCCCGCGCAGGGCCAGCGACGCCGCCGAAACCGCCTTGATCGCGCCCAGCCCGTTGCGCTCGATGCAAGGAACCTGCACCAGCCCGGCGACCGGGTCGCAGGTCATGCCCAAATGATGTTCCAGTGCGATCTCGGCGGCGTTTTCCACTTGTTCTGGTGTGCCGCCCATCACTGCGCAAAGACCCGCCGCGGCCATTGCGGCCGCGCTGCCGACCTCGGCCTGACAGCCGGCTTCGGCGCCTGAGATCGAGGCGTTGTACTTCACCAACCCACCAATCGCGGCGGCGGTCAGCAGGAAATCCTCGATATGGCTTTCCGATGCGCCGGGAACGTGGTCGAGGTAATAGCGCAGCACCGCCGGCAGTACGCCCGCAGCGCCGTTGGTGGGGGCGGTGACGACCTGACCGCCGGCGGCGTTTTCCTCGTTCACCGCCATCGCATAGACGCTCATCCAGTCGTTGATCGTGTGCGGCGCGTTCAGGTTCATGCCGCGCTCGGCCATCAGTGCATCGTGGATCGCCTTGGCCCGGCGCCGCACCTTGAGGCCGCCGGGCAGGATGCCTTCGGTGCGCAATCCGCGCTCGATACAGGAGTTCATCACCTCCCACAGTCGAGCGGTGCCCTTCGCGAAACTGTCGGCGCAACCACGCGCGATCTCGTTGGCGCGTTTCATCTCGGCGATGGTCTTGCCGCTGCTGCGCGCCATTTCCAGCATTTCGGCGGCGGTCTTGAACGGGAAGGGCACGGGCGGGCCGTCATTGGTGTCCTTGCCTTCGGCCAGTTCGTCTTCGGTCAGGACAAAGCCGCCGCCGACCGAGTAATAGACCTGCCGCAAGATCACGTCGCCCTGGGCGTCGGTGGCCATAAGGATCATGCCGTTGGCGTGGCCGGGAAGGGTGTTGTCGTAGTCGAAGACCAGATCGGCCTTTGGATCGAACTGAAGGGTCGACAGACCCTCGGGTGTGACAGTGCCGGTTTCGGCAATTGCAGCCAATGCCGCTTCGGCACGGTCGTGGTCATAGCTGTCGGGGACAAACCCAGCCAGCCCAAGGATCGTGGCGCGGTCCGTGGCGTGGCCGACGCCGGTGAAGGCCAACGATCCATGCAGCGAAGCGCGCAAGCCGGCAAATTCGAACGGCGAAGCGCGCATCAGATCGAGGAACCGCGCGGCCGCCACCATCGGCCCCATCGTGTGGGACGAGGATGGGCCAACGCCCACTTTGAACATATCGAAGACGGATAGAAACATGTCTGGTCGCGGAGCCTTGTGGCGAGTTGGCGGCCGGGCCGATTTGAACCGCCCGAACCGCTGGGAATCTGTATGCGCTTTATTTACACAACCGAGCCGAGCACTGAAGATTTGATTGCGACGTTTCCGATGGGAAACGCGTATTCATGTATCGATTATTGCGCCTGTCCCGCGGATTTTGGGCCTCGCAGTCGGGCAGGGCTTTCCGTATAAGTTCCCCAAAGAACTGAGGGGAAGCCGCAATGACAGCAGAGTTGTCACCCATCGACCGGGCCAAGAGTGTCGCCGCCTATCGCGCGGCCGAGATGGTCGAAGACGGGATGCGCGTGGGTCTGGGCACCGGTTCGACCGCGGCATGGTTGGTGCGTCGTCTGGGAGAGCGGGTGCGGGACGAAGGTCTGCGGATAAAAGGCGTTCCGACGTCGACGGCTACGGCGCAGCTTGCGCGCGAGGTCGGGATCGAGGTTGTTTCGCTGGATCAGGCGGGTTGGCTGGACGTGACGATCGATGGCGCCGACGAGTTCGACGGCGAGCTGAACCTGATCAAGGGCGGCGGCGCGGCATTGCTGCAGGAAAAGATCGTGGCCACGGCCAGCGACCAGATGATCGTGATCGCCGATGCAGGGAAAGAGGTCGAGGCGCTGGGCGCGTTCCCGCTGCCGGTCGAGGTCATTCCCTTTGGCTGGCAGACCACGCGCACCCTGATCGAGGAGTTGCTGGACACGATGGACGTGCTGGGCACGTCGGCGACCCTGCGGATGAACAGCGAGGCGCCGACCGTGACGGATGAGGGCAATCACATACTCGACCTGCACCTGCAACGCATCGGCAACCCGAGGCAACTTGCACTGGTGCTGAACCAGATACCGGGGGTGGTCGAAAACGGGCTGTTCATCGACATCTGCGACAAGGTCGTGATCGGCCACGGCGACGGCCGGGTCGAGCTGCGCGATTTCAACAGCGGTACGATCGAGCTGGATCGGTTGGGCGACGAACACGACAACCTGTTTTCGGACCTGGCCGACTGAGCCAACCGCGCACCCGGCTTCACAGCGGTGTGCGATTTCCGGGCCAAGGGGTTGGCACGATCATTCACGCCCCCAAATACTCAGGGCAATTTCAGGCAGGCTGACAAAAGGAACGCGGCATGAGCTTTGACTATGATCTTTTCGTCATTGGAGGCGGCTCGGGCGGTGTCCGCGCGGCGCGTGTGGCGGCGGGCGAAAACGGCGCGAAGGTCGCGCTGGCCGAAGAGGACCGCTATGGCGGAACCTGCGTGATCCGTGGCTGCGTTCCCAAAAAGCTGATGGTGTTTGCCAGCGAATACGCGGGAATGGTCGAGGACGCTCGTGCCTATGGTTGGGATATTCAGCCGGGCGCTTTCGACTGGCCGCAGTTCCGCGGCAAGCTGCATGCCGAACTCGACCGACTGGAAGGCATCTATCGCAATATCCTCAAGAACAACGGTGTCGAAACCTTTGACCAGCGTGCGAAACTGGTCGACACGCATACGGTTGAACTGGCCGCCGGCACTCGCAAGACGGCCAAGCACATCCTGATCGCCACCGGCGGGCGACCGGTGGTGCCGGAATTCCCCGGTTCAGATCTGGCCATCACCTCGAATGAAATCTTCCACCTTGAGAAGCTGCCCGAGACCATGCTGATCGTCGGCGGCGGCTATATCGCCTGCGAATTCGCAGGGATCATGAACGGCATGGGCGTCAAGACCACTCAGTTCTATCGCGGCGCGCAAATCCTGCGGGGTTTCGACGACGAGGCGCGCGGGCTGATCTGCGAAGAGATGTGCCAAAACGGGATCGACGTGCATCTGGGCACCAATGTGCTCGAGATGAAAAAACAGGGTGACAAGATCTGGGTCAAGGCGACCAACGGGTCTGAACAGCTGTTCGATGTGGTGATGTATGCCACGGGCCGGGCGCCAAATGCGGATGATCTGGGCCTTGAGGCGCTGGGCGTCGAACGTGGCCGCAAAGGGCAGATTGTCGTGGACGAATACAGCCAGACCGCGGTGCCTTCGATCTATGCCATCGGGGACGTGACCGACCGGGTAAACCTGACGCCGGTCGCCATCCGCGAGGGCATGGCTTTTGTCGAGACCGTATTCAAGGGCAACCCCACCCCGGTGGATCATGAGCTGATCCCGACCGCGATCTTCACCCAGCCCGAGATGGGAACCGTGGGCCTGAGCGAGGAGCAGGCCGCCGAGCAGGAGCCGATCGAGGTCTACGCGACCTCGTTCAAGCCGATGCAGAAGGCGTTCGCGGGCGGCACGCAACGGGTGTTGATGAAGCTGATCGTCAGCCAGGCCACCCGCAAGGTGCTGGGCTGTCACATTGTCGCCCCCGGCGCGGGCGAAATGATCCAGTTGGCGGGCATCGCGGTCAAAATGGGCGCGACAAAGGAAGATTTCGATCGCACGGTTGCGGTTCATCCGGTGATGGCCGAAGAACTGGTAACCATGCGGCAACCCGTGCGTACCGCTTGATTTGCAAGCGCGCGCACACAGGTTACAAGTGATCCCGTAAGCACACGGGCCAAAACAAGGGAAATGAAACACATGGCGGGCAACAGCGGAGGCCCCTGGGGGGGCGGAGGCTCATCCGGTGGCGGAGGAAACCGGGGAAACAATGGGGACGGGCGACGCCCGCCCGAAGGCGACGGGCCGCAGATCCCCGAGATCGACGAGTTGATGAAAAAAGGCCAGGAGCAGCTGCGCGTGCTGATGGGCGGGCGCGGCGGCGGTGGCCGAGGCAGCAACGGATCCGGTCAGGGCGGCGGTGGCGGCCCTGCGATTACCAAGGGCACCATCCTGCTGGGCGGGGTTGCCGCTCTGGTTCTGTGGGGCTTTGCCAGCGCCTATACGGTCAAGCCCGAAGAGCAGTCGGTTGAGCTGCTGTTCGGTCGCTTTACCGGAATCGGCACCGAAGGTCTGAACTTTGCCCCGTGGCCTGTCGTCACGGCCGAAGTCATCCCGGTGAAGGTCGAGCAGACCGAAACCATCGGATCGGGCGGGCGCGGTTCGGACGCCGGGCTGATGCTGACGGGCGACGAAAATATCGTCGATATCGATTTCCAGGTGGTCTGGAATATCTCGAATCCTGCGGACTACCTGTTCAACCTGCGCGACCCGAAACAAACTATCCAGGCCGTGTCTGAGTCGGCCATGCGCGAGATCATCGCGCAGTCGGACCTCGCGCCGATCCTGAACCGCGACCGTGCTATCATCGCCGAACGGCTTGAGGAACTGATCCAGTCGACTCTGGACAGCTACAACTCGGGTATCAACATCGTCCGTGTGAACTTTGACGGCGCCGACCCACCGGAACCGGTAAAGGATGCCTTCCGCGAGGTTCAGTCGGCTGGACAGGAACGCGACCGGCTGGAGAAGCAGGCCGATGCCTATGCGAACCGGGTTTTGGCCGGCGCGCGTGGTGAAGCCGCGCAGGTGCTGGAAGAGGCCGAAGGCTATCGGGCACAGGTCGTGAACGAAGCTCAGGGTGAGGCCAGCCGGTTTGGCGCGGTTCTCGAAGAATACTCGAAAGCTCCGGATGTGACCCGCAAACGTCTGTACCTTGAACGGATGGAGCAGGTTCTGGGCGACGTGGACAAGATCATCTTGGATGACAGCGCAACAGGCCAGGGGCAGGGCGTCGTGCCTTATCTGCCGCTGAACGAACTGCGCCGCAACTCGGGTGAGGGGAACTAAGACATGCGTAAATCAACCTTTCTCCTACCTGCCATTTTCGTGGTTATTGTGATCGCCCTCTCAGCGATCTTCATCGTGGACGAGCGTGAAAAAGCGCTGGTTCTGCAATTCGGTCGCGTGATCGACGTCAAGGAAGACCCGGGCCTGGCCTTCAAAATTCCGGTCATTCAGGAGGTCGTGCGCTACGATGACCGTATTCTAAGCCGCGAGGTCGGGCCGCTGGAAGTCACGCCGCTGGATGACCGCCGCCTGGTGGTCGACGCCTTCGCGCGCTATCGGATCACCGATGTGCGGCAGTTCCGTGAGGCCGTGGGTGCCGGTGGCATCGACACAGCGGAGCAGCGTCTGGATTCGATCCTGCGCGCCAAAACCCGCGAGGTTCTGGGTTCGGTAAGCTCGAATGACATTCTCAGCTCGGACCGGGCGGCGCTGATGCTGCGCATTCGCAACGGCGCGATCGCCGAGGCCCGCGATCTGGGCCTTGAGGTGATCGACGTTCGCCTGAAACGTACCGACCTGCCGCAGGCCAACCTCGAAGCGACCTTTGCCCGGATGCGCGCCGAGCGCGAACGTGAGGCGGCCGACGAAGTGGCGCGCGGTGAAGAAGCTGCACAGCGGATCCGTGCCCAGGCTGACCGGACCGTGGTCGAACTGGTCTCCGAGGCCCGCCGTGAGGCGGAGATCGTTCGCGGTGAGGCTGATGCCGAACGGAACGCGATCTTTGCGGAAGCTTATGGCAAGGACCCGGAGTTCTTCGAGTTCTACCGCTCGCTTTCGGCCTATGAGAACGCTCTGAAAGGCGGCAACAGCTCGCTGGTGCTCAGCCCGGATTCCGAGTTCTTCAACTACCTCGGATCTCCACAAGGCCGTTCGGCGCCCGCCGCGCCGGCCTCCCAGTAATGGGTATGATCCTGCTGGCCTTCGGGCTGGTGTTGATTGTCGAGGGGCTGGCCTATGCGCTGGCCCCTTCGCTTGTCGAGCGGATGCTTGAGGCGTTGCGCAGCATCCCCGAACCGGCCCGCAGACTGGTCGGACTTCTGTGTGTGGTCAGTGGCTTCGTCCTGTTGTGGACGGCCAATCGGCTGGGGTTTTGATCGGTTGAAGTAAACTGGCAGTGAATTCCTCAACTTCCCGAGTTGCGGGCGGTCACAAACTGACTACATTGTTTCCCAGCAAGCTGCTCAGGCAGCCACCAACAGAACAATGTCGACAAGGAGAGACCAAGTGCAGGCAGTAGCACGCAGTGTATCCGTCCGCCGGGACGATGTGGTGACGATGGCGCGGCTTTTGTGGCTGGCCTTTGCCGCGGTTTCCCTTTTGTTGCTCCAGACGTTGGCTGCACAGGCCCGTCAGGAAAGCCTGGCGCCGCTGGTCAACCGGATCAGCCCGGCCGTGGTCAACATCACCACGACGACCCTGATCGAGGGGCAGTCGGGCGCGCAGGGGATCGTTCCCGAAGGGTCCCCCTTCGAGGACTTTTTCCGCGAGTTCCAGGACCGCAATGGCGACCAGGACAATCGCCCGCGCCGCAGCAATGCCTTGGGATCGGGGTTCGTGATTTCCGAGGATGGCTACATCGTCACCAACAATCACGTCATCGCAGAGGCGGATGAAATTCTGATCGAGTTCTTCCCCGGCGATGGTCAGCCGGTAAAAGAGCTGCCGGCCAAGGTCATCGGAACGGATGAGAAAACGGACATTGCGTTGCTCAAGGTCGAGGCGTCGGGTCCGCTGAAATACGTCACTTTCGGCGACAGCGACACAGCGCTTGTGGGGGACTGGGTGGTTGCCATGGGTAACCCGCTGGGCCAGGGCTTCTCGGTGTCGGCTGGGATCGTGTCGGCGCGTAATCGCGAGCTCAGCGGTTCCTATGACGACTATATCCAGACGGATGCGGCCATCAACCGAGGCAACTCGGGCGGTCCTCTCTTCAACATGGACGGTCAGGTCATCGGTGTGAACACCGCTATCTTGTCGCCGAATGGCGGGTCGATCGGCATCGGGTTCTCGATGGCGTCGAACGTGGTGTCCAAGGTTGTCGATCAGTTGCGGGAATTCGGCGAAACCCGCCGCGGCTGGCTGGGTGTCCGCATTCAGGATGTGACCGAGGATATGGCCGAGGCGATGGGCCTCGACAAGCCGGGCGGTGCTCTGATCAGCGATGTGCCGGACGGCCCTGCCAAAGAGGCGGGTCTGCTCGCAGGCGATGTGATTCTCAGCTTTGATGGTGTTGAGGTGAAGGACACGCGCGGATTGGTGCGGCAGGTCGGTGAGACGCCGGTCGGCAAGTCCGTGCGCGTGGTCGTTCAGCGGGACGGCAGCACTCAGACCGTGCTTGTCACTCTGGGGCGTCGCGAGGATGCCGAGCGTGCGGAAACCGGCGATGATGATGGTGCGGAAGAGGCGCCGCTGGACGAGAATGCCGACATCCTTGGCCTGACGATTTCGCCTCTGACCGACGCGTTGCGCGAGGATCTGGGTCTGGACGCGGACGCGGATGGTCTGGTTGTGACGGATGTGGATGAAGCCTCCGAAGCCTACGCCAAAGGCCTGCGGGCAGGCGACCTGATCACCGAGGCTGGTCAGCAGAAAGTGTCGTCGATCTCCGATCTCGAGGATCGGATGGACGAGGCTCGGGAGGCGGGGCGCAAGTCGCTGCTGCTGCTGGTGCGCCGCGGTGGCGATCCGCGCTTCGTCGCGCTGAGCCTCGAAGAGTAGGACAGCCAGTTTGGTCAACATGATCGGCCGGGGCAGATGCTCCGGCCGATTTTCGTTTTGGCTGCGCAAATCAAAAGAGCCACACGCCGGGGAGGCGCGTGGCTCTGGTGCAGGGAGATGCCAGTGGACAGATATCGGGGATGATACTCTGGCACCCTACGGTAACAATTCATTACCTAATGGAAGCGAATCCCGTTGTATGTGAAGCGGATCACATCCGGGCCATTTTCCGGGCAGCAGGTCAGATCAGATCGGATTCGGCGAGTTGGCGCAGGGCGTCAAAGTCGTGGATCTGCAGCCCACCGCGCGAAGCCTCGACCACGTTCGACCGCTTCCACGTCGAGATCGTCTTGGATACCGCCTCGCGCGTTGCGCCGACAAATTCCGCAAGCTCGCTCTGCGACAGGGCAATGCGTTCGGACGGCGCGTCCTGCTGGTTGGCCAGAAGCAGAAGCTTTCGCGCAAGTCGCACAGGCATCGGCAGGAACACCTGCTCGTTCAACTGCGCCCCCATCCAGCGCATGCGCAGTCCGGCCAGCCGGATCATGTCCTCGGCCAGTTCGGGGTGCTTGCGGATTTGTTCCATCAGATCCTTGCGGCGCACGCGCAGTACACGCGACGGCTCGGCTGCGGTGATGGTGGCGGTGCGCGGGCCGCTGTCGAAGAGGGCGATTTCGCCGAACACTTCTCCCGGGCGCATCAGGCTGAGCGCCAACTTGCGCCCACTCATGGCCAGGAAGGACACCTCCAAAGCGCCTTCCAGCAAAGCGTAGAGGGCGTCACCCTCGTCGCCTTGTTCGAACAAGACCTCGCCGCGGTCCAGCGAGACAGAAGTGGCTAGCGCAGTGAGCATATCACGAAGCCGGTCTGAAGCTTCGGACAGGAACCCGCTGTTCGGAAAGGCGGTCATGGAAGACACGGTTCTCCGGATGAGTGGTGTGGGTGGTTTCCCAGCTTTCCACAGCTTTGGAGCTTAGCCAAGGATTTTATCCGGTTTTCCGAAGGTTTCCCCAAGGTTCGCCGGCCCGTGTCAGGGACGCATTACTGCTTGTCCGGATCGTCCATATAGCTTTGCAGGGTGCTGAATTGCAGCATCAGGAACCCCATCAAGGCGATCGGGAAGCCAAAGGTTTCGATCTTGACCCACAGATCGGTGGACAGGGTGCGCCAGACCAGTTCATTGGCCACGGCCAGCACGGCGAAACAGGCGCACAGGCGGCGCGTCAGGATCATCCAGCCCTCGTGGCGCATGGGCAGCATCTCGTCCAGAACATAGGCGAGGTAGGATTTTCCCTGCAGCAGGCCGATGCCCAGCATCAGCGAGAAGAACCCGTAGACCAGCGTGGTTTTCATCTTGAAGAACCGCTCGTCGTTGAACCAGGCGGTCAGGCCACCGAAGAAGATGACCATGATGGCGGTGAAGATCTGCATCCGGCTGAGCTTGCCGGTCAGATACCACAGGACGCCCATCGCCCCCAGCATCAGCGGAACGAAAATGATGGTGGCCACGATGAAGCCGGAATATTCGGTGCCGCCGATCAGAAAGCTGTCGTCGCGCAGGCGCAGGTAGATGAAGAAGAAGGCCAGCGGTGGTCCCAGTTCCAGCACCTGTTTCAGAAACGGATTGATCTCTTTCTTGTCTGCCATGCCTGTCGTCCTGCTGTTCACCCGCCCATTTCAACTATTACCGCGCCCAATGCAATCAATGCCATCAGGATTATGCGCCGAGGCCCCACGGTCTCTTTCAGGGCCAGCCAGCCGATCAGGGCGGCAAAGACGGTCGAGGTTTCGCGCAGCACCGCGGCTTCGCCGACCTTGTCCAGCCGGGTGGCCAGCATGATCGCTCCGAAAGACATGGGGGCGATCAGCCCGCCTGCAAGCCCCCGCAGCATCAACGGCCCGATTGCCGGACGGTGAACCATCGCCCGCCAGCGCAGGAAGGCGTAGATCGGCATTGTCGCCCCGTCGATCATGAAGAACCAGGCCAGAAAGGTGAACGGATCGGCCGTGGCGCGGATGCCGTAGGCGTCATACGTGGTGTAGAGCGCCACGAAGAGGCCGGTTGCAACCGCAAGGGCCAATGCGATGCCTAAAGTCTCGCGGTTGGTTTCCAGGAAGCGGAAATTGTAGGCGGCCAGCCCGAAGATGCCGGTCAGCAGCACGGCAACGCCCAGCCATTGGGTGGGCGAGAAGGTTTCGTTGAACAGAAGATAGGCGCCGATGACGGTGAACAGCGGGCCGGTGCCACGCACCACCGGGTAAACCACGGTGTAGGACCCCTTGGTATAGGCCATCGCCTGCAGCGTCTTGTAGGCGACATGGATCAGCCAGACCACGGCAAATATCGGCCACATGAAAGGTTCGGGCCAGGGCACGACGAAGAACGCAAAGGGCGCGGCCATCAGGCAATAGCAGGCGTCGATCGCGCCGCGCGACAGCCAGGGGTCGTGCCGACCCTTCTGCAGCGCGCCGAACACCGCATGCAGAAAGGCCGCCATCAGGGCGAGGCCAAGGGCCAGCCTGTGCCCGGCCTCGGTGCCTTCGAGGGAGATCAGCCAGTCGCTCACTCTGCGGGTCTTTCGCTGGTGGAGAGGCTGGGGGTTTTCCACCCCCAGACTCCCGAGGATATTTGGGGCCAGATGAAGGTCAGTTGCTGTCGAGGCCGGTCAGGGCGGCGGCGAATTCCTCGGGGTCGAATGGGGCGAGATCGTCGATCTGTTCGCCGACGCCGATTGCGTGGATCGGCAGGCCGAACTTGTCGGCCAGCGCCACAAGCACGCCGCCCTTGGCGGTGCCGTCGAGCTTGGTCATCACGAGGCCCGAGACATCGGCCAGCTTGCGGAAGGTTTCCACCTGGCTGAGCGCGTTCTGGCCGGTGGTGGCGTCTAGCACCAGCAGGGTGTTGTGGGGCGCGGTTTCGTCGATCTTGCGGATGACGCGGACGATCTTGGCCAGTTCTTCCATCAGGTCGGCGCGGTTCTGCAGGCGGCCGGCTGTGTCGATCATCAGCAGGTCGGCGCCTTCAGCTTGCGCCTTGGTCAGGGCGTCGAAAGCCAGCGAGGCGGGGTCGGAGCCTTCGGGCGCGGTCAGGACCGGCACACCGGCGCGGTCGCCCCAGACCTGCAGCTGTTCCACGGCGGCGGCGCGGAAAGTGTCGCCCGCGGCGATGACCACCTTCTTGCCCGCGGCCTTGAACTGGCTGGCCAGCTTTCCGATCGTCGTGGTCTTGCCCGAGCCGTTGACGCCCACCACCAGCACCACCTGCGGGCGCTTGGGGTAGAGGGGCATCGGTTTGGCAACCGGCTCCATTACGCGGGCGATTTCCTGCGCCAGCAGTTGCTTGATTTCCTGGGTCGAGAGTTTGCGGCCATAGCGCCCCTCGGCCATGTTGGCGGTCACGCGCAGAGCGGTGTCGACACCCATGTCCGAGGCGATCAGCAGTTCCTCGAGCTGTTCGAGCATGTCGTCGTCCAGCGCGCGGCGCACCACCGGCCCGGCATCGCCGCGACCGAAGAGACGCCCGATCAGGCCCTTGGATTGCGCCTGTTCCGGCAGTTCCGGCGGAGGCGGGGCGGGCGTTGGGTCGGCCGGCTCGGGTGACGGTGTCTCGACCGGCTGCGGTGTGGGCGCGGGTTCGGGGATTTCCGGAACGGGTTGCGGCTCGGGCTCGGGCTGGGGGATGACCGGGTCAGGGGCGGCGGTTTCTTCACCGCCGTCCTCGACGATTGCCTCAAGCCCCTGTTCGAGGCGGGACGAGGATTTGAACAGCCGGTCCTTGAGCTTGGTAAAAAACGCCATCTTGGTCTCCGCAGGTGTTCCCTTCACCTAATGCGGATTGGCGGCAGTTGCAAAGGGTCAGGTGAAGGCCAGGAAAAAGCCGAACTGCGCGCCCCAGTAGAGCGGCCAGACCAGATAGGGCGTCAGCCGCAGGGCCGGGTGGCCGGACGGCAGCAGGAACCTTTCGGTTGCCAGGATCAGGTCCGAGGCGATGAAGGCCATCGCGGCCGGCAGCGCCCATCGCAGCGCTCCGGCCTCGGGCAGGGCCAGAACGGTGATGCCCATGCCCAGAATGATCGGGATATAGGCCAGGACCGGTCCGCGCAGATCACCGGCCCGCTGGGCCAGCAGCGTGGCCATCACGATGCCCAGAATGACCAGCGTCCAGGCGTATCCGGGTTTGTCCAGGATCAGGTCGGTGTCGCTTGACGGATGGGTCAGGAACAGGGCGATGTATACCAGATGCCCGGCGGCGAACGCCCCGATGCCGGCCATGAAGGTGCCTTCGGTCTCACGCGATAGAAGGGCGTCGCCCAAGGCGCAGAGAGACAGCGCGAGGATCAGAAGCAGAGGGCCGGACTGCACCGCCGCCTCGACCGCCAGCAGGGCGACGCTGGCGGTTTTCAACGCCGTGCGTAGCAGGCTGGCCGGACGGGCCGTCAGGGCCAGGTAGGCCAGGGCACAGGCCAGCGCTGCGAGTACGAGTATCGTCATGTCCTGCCTTCCGATGGCTCCGATGCGATTCAGTGTCGCCGCGAACTGAGTTCACGCTCAACCCATAACGTTGGGGCAGGGCGTTCCAAGATTGGCGCGCGGCCGTGGCATCTGCCAGAATGAAACGATGTGGATACGTTCGTTGATTCTCGGATCTTTGCTGGCCCAGCCGGTCGTCGCGCAGACTTTGTCAGGGGCAGAATTCGATGCCTATACACGCGGCAAAACCCTGTTCTACGGCTTCGGTGGAACGACCTATGGCGTCGAACGGTATTTGCCCAACCGGCGCGTAGTCTGGTCGTTTTTGGATGGCGACTGCAAGGAGGGCATCTGGTACGAACAGAACGGCCAGATTTGCTTTGTTTACGAAGATCGCCCAGACCCGCAATGCTGGGTCTTTACCCGCTCGTCCCAGGGGTTAATCGCGCAGTTCGAGGGCAACCCAGAAGCCACCGAACTGTACGAAGCAGCCGACGTCGACGAAGATATGGTCTGTTACGGGCCCGAGGTCGGCGTGTGAACGTGTGCCTTCGTCAGAACAACGATCCTTGATCCGGGGCTGCTGGCTTGGACGGTTTCTTGGCGGTCGAGGTCGTCCCGGACAGCGGTGCGGTCTTCAGTTCTCCATCGGCAAACTCGATGGTCAGAGCAGCGTGCTTGCTGGCTTGCGCCTTTGTGGTGACCACGCCGCTTTCGGAATGCACCACGGCGTAGCCGCGTTGAAGCGTGGCTTTGTAGCTGAGCGTCTCGCGCAACCGGTCAGTCGCATCTAGTTGCTGGCGGAGCCGGTCCACCCGCAGAGTCTGCGCGGCCGTCATGCGCTGGGCCAGTTGGTTGACTCGGTCGCGCTGCTGCTGGATGTCGCGTTGGATCGGGCGGATCGACAGGCGCGAGGACAGGTTGCGCAGCGTGTCGCGCCGCGCGGCCACGAGGTTGCGCAACGTTGACGGGCGCAGGTGCCCCGACAGTTCCACCACCTGCAAGCGGCGGTTCTGCACACCGCGTTGCAACGCCGGGGCCAGACGATCGGCAATAAGGTCCAGTCGCTGGCGCGGACCGTCCAGCAGGGTCTCGGGGCGCGGCAAGGCGCGCGATAGATCGCGCAGGCGTTGCGCCCGGCGTTGTACCGCGTCGGTGGCCGCGCGGGACAGGCGCGCGCCCTGTTCGCCGGTCCAGGCCAGCAGCTCCATCCGTACCGGCACCGCCAGTTCGGCGGCGGCTGTGGGGGTCGGCGCGCGGCGGTCCGAGACATAGTCGATCAGGGTTGTGTCTGTTTCGTGCCCCACAGCCGAGATCAGCGGGATCTCGGACGCGGCGGCCGCGCGGGCCACGATTTCCTCGTTGAAACCCCACAGATCCTCGATCGAGCCACCGCCACGGGCGACGATGATCAGGTCGGGGCGGGGCAGAGCGCCGCCGGGTGTCAGGCGGTTGAAACCCTGGATGGCGTTGGCGACCTCGGTCGCGCAATTGGCGCCCTGCACGGCCACGGGCCAGATCAGCACCTTGCGTGGGAAGCGGTCGCGCAGCCGGTGCAGGATGTCGCGGATCACCGCGCCCGAGGGCGAGGTGACGACGCCGATGATATGCGGCAGGAAGGGCAGGGGTTTCTTGCGCTCGGGCGCGAACAGCCCTTCGGATTCAAGCTGTTTCTTGCGCTTTTCCAGCAGCGCCATCAGCGCGCCTTGCCCGGCTACGGCCACCTCGTCGACGTTCAGGTTGTATTTCGACTGCGCGCCAAAAGCGGTGAGGCGGCCCGTGACGACGACTTCGAGCCCCTCTTCCGGCACCACCGACAGGCCCGCGATCTGGCCTTTCCACGTGGTGCAGGCCAGCACGTTCCGGTCGTCCTTGATGTCATAGTACAAATGCCCCGAGCGCGCCTTGAACACGCGCCCGACCTCGCCCCGCACGCGGATTCGGCCAAATGTTCCTTCCAGCGTGCGTTTCACCTCGCCCGAGATCTCGGACACGGAGTATTCGGGGGTATTCTGGCCGGGAATCGGATCGTCAAGCAGGTCGGACATTTCAGCGCCTTGTTTCGATTGCCCGCGCAGCTTAGAACGCCGCGCAGGCAAGGCCAAGCAGATCGGAGACTTTCATGAACATCCTCATTCTCGGCAGCGGCGGGCGCGAACACAGCCTGGCCTGGGCGGTGATGCAGAACCCCAAATGCGACCGCCTGATCGTGGCGCCCGGCAATGCCGGGATCGCGCAGATCGCCGATTGTGCCGCGCTGGATATCGAGAATGGCGGCGCGGTGGTCGGTTTCGCCGAGGAAAACGCGATTGATTTCGTGATCATCGGCCCCGAGGCGCCCTTGGCCGCCGGGGTGGCCGACCGGCTGCGCGAGGCGGGCATCCTGGTGTTCGGTCCCTCAGCCGAGGCGGCGCGGCTGGAAGCCTCGAAGAGTTTCACCAAGGAAATCTGCGATGCGGCCGGTGCACCGACCGCCGCCTATGCCCGGTTCACCGAGGCCGAGCCCGCCAAGGCCTATATCCGTCAGCAGGGCGCGCCGATCGTGGTCAAGGCCGACGGTCTGGCCGCGGGCAAGGGCGTGATCGTGGCGATGGATGAGGCGACCGCGCTGGAGGCCGTGGACGACATGTTCGGCGGCGCTTTCGGCGGGGCCGGGGCTGAGGTGGTGATCGAGGAGTTCATGGACGGCGAAGAAGCCTCGCTGTTCGTGCTGTGCGACGGCGAGAACATCCTGTCGGTCGGCACCGCTCAGGACCACAAGCGCGTTGGCGAGGGCGATACCGGCCTGAACACCGGCGGCATGGGCGCCTATTCTCCGGCACCGGTTCTGAGTTCTGAGATTGAGGAGCGTGCGATGGAACAGATCGTGCGCCCGACTATGGCCGAGATGAAACGGCGCGGCACGCCATTTCAGGGCGTTCTCTATGCAGGGTTGATGATCAAGGATGGGCAACCGCGGCTGGTGGAATACAACGTCCGCTTTGGCGACCCGGAATGTCAGGTGCTGATGATGCGGTTGGGAGCGCAGGCGCTGGACCTGATGCATGCGGCGGCCGAGGGACGGCTGGGCGAGGTGCGGGTCAATTGGGCCGACGATCACGCCTTGACCGTAGTGATGGCCGCGCTGGGCTATCCCGGGGCGTATGAAAAAGGCAGCGTGATCAACGGGCTGGATGACTTGCCCGAGGACAGCAGCCATATGGTTTTTCACGCAGGCACCAAAGCGCAGGACGGGCAGATTGTGGCCTCAGGGGGGCGGGTTCTGAACGTGACGACGCGCGGAGCGACACTGCAGGAGGCGCGTGACAACGCTTATGCGATGGTCGAGGCCATTGACTGGCCGGGCGGCTTCTATCGCCGCGATATCGGGTGGCGGGCGCTTTGACGGTTTGAGGGCCCGTTGGAAAATGGGGGCTCGGCCGGCGGCCTCACCTTGGGATTTCTTGACCAGATGAATCCCCGGATCAGCAGTTCAGCGCGCTCATAAGGGCTTGTCGGTTTTTCAACGGGCCAAGATCCTGGGTTTGCCAGCCGCCATCGTAGCGGACGGCAATGATCCGGCGCCAATCGCCGCTGGCGACGATCAACTCAGGCTGGCGGTCGCAGGAGCGAAGCCCGCCTGAAATGAAATCCTCTCCGATCTGGTGATTGGTCAGGCCGGGGAGCGCGGCGATTTCCGTCAGTTGGCCGTCTGAGAAGCGCCAGATGCGCAGGGTCTTGGCTAGGTGGGGACGATCGACATAGGCAATTTCGATATTTCCGTCGCCGTCTAGGTCTGCCGCTCCGACCGGAGCTAGCCAGCGGAAACGGCTGCCGATATGCGGTGTCGCCGCCATGCGGCCCTGCGGGCCGTAGATGGCAAGCCGAGCGCCCCGTCGCGCGTCACTCTCCACCGCGATGACTTCTGGAAGCCCGTCGCCCGTGACGTCGATCACGCGGGGCGCGAGGTCTTCGAAGACCAGATGATCGGGCAGCGTGAAGCTGCGGTGTTTACCATCTGAAAGCGTGAGTTCAATCGAACCCCATTCGATCTGGTCACCCAGAACGCCGTGGGGATAGCGGGTGGTCGGATCCGTGTAGCGGGCGGTCGCTATGGTTTCGGCGGCCAAGGCAGGACCTGCTAGCCACAGGCATGCAGCCATCAGCGCGCCGCGCACCCGGCATGGCCAAAAGCGCACCGCCGGACGCGGCGCTTTGAAGCCGCAGCGCATGCCGCCGGACGAGCGGGGCATGCGTCGTCGCATCAGATCTGCTTTTCCGGCATCTGGACGACCAGCCCGTCCAGTTCGTCAGTCACCTTGATCTGGCAGGTCAGTCGCGAACGGGCCGGGTCGGGCTCGTAGGCGAAGTCCAGCATGTCTTCTTCCATGTCGTCCTTGGCAGGCAGTTTCTCGACCCAATCGGGATGGATGTAGACGTGACAGGTCGAGCAGGCGCAAGCGCCGCCGCAATCGGCCTCGATGCCGGGAATGTTGTTGTCACGGGCGCCTTCCATGACGGTCAGGCCGTTGGCGACCTCGACTGTGTGTTCGTTGCCGCCATGCTCGACATAGGTGATCTTTGCCATTGCTCGCGTCTTCCTTCTGCGGTGTTCAGGTTCCTCATTAGTCAAGGGATTTAGGTCTTTCCAGTGCCATTTGCGACCAATCGAGGCGTGATCGGGCAAACGGTCCGTCATTGTCGCCCAATTTCCACGCGTTCGCGCCGCAACCGAGTGGTTTGACCGGTTTATTCCATCAAAGGTTGAGGCTCGGATAGCGGTTTCGATTGTTGCGTGCATGGATTTGTGTTCTGGTCGTGTGACCGTGATTTGATAAGGGAGTGAGCAGATGCCGTTGACGGTTCAGGACGCAAAGATTGTGGTTGGGATGAACGAGCGGGGCGATGCCGAGCATGACATTGCCGCGTGGTTTGGCGAAAGCCAGGCGAAAATCGTGGAGGTGATCGACGGGATCAGCCATGGTGCATTGGCAGCAGCGAATGACGATGAGCTTCATCCGGTCGGAGCACCGGGCCCCAAGGCTCTGCGGTTGCGCAGTGACGTTTTGCGGGCGCTGGATGCGTTGGACGGGGATGACCTGGCCAAGGCCAAGGCGGTTCTGCGGGAAGGTTTGGCCACGTTCAACGCGCATGACGCCAAGTGACCCTTGTCTGCGCTGCGGTCGCGCGTAGCGCATGACCTTTCTGGCTGTGGTTTCGGTCCCCTGCATCTGGACATTCAGGGCATTTGTTCTATTTTTGTTCTTATGCGTATCGCATCGACACCACAGCCCAGTTCGGGCCGCCCATGGCCCAGACCACCGGCTTGCCTTCCAGCCGACCGACTGGACGACCCGCCCGAGGGTGCGCGGGTTGCTGTGGCGGGATTGGTGATCCTGCGGCAGCGGCCTGGTACGGCCAAAGGGGTGATCTTCATCACGCTCGAAGACGAGACCGGCATCGTGAACGTGATTGTCTGGCGCAAGATCTATGAGCGGTTCCGCCGAGCGGTGATCTCGGGGCGGTTGCTGCGGGTAACCGGGCGGATGCAGCGGGCCCATGCGGTGACCCATGTGATCGCGGAAGAGATCGAGGACATATCGGGCATGCTGGACCTGCTGGTGCGGGGTGACGGGGCGGATGCCTACCGGCCCCAGCCGACTGCAGAGCACAATGAGTTCGCCAAAACGCGCAATTTCGGCTAGTCTTTTGCATCATGCGGTTGCCGGGGGGGGGAGCGCAGATGTCAACAAATTCGGCTGGTTTCGTGGGCAATATTCCAAGTCATTACGACGCGGGGTTGGGCCCGAATATCTTCACTGACTACGCAGACAGACTTGCCGCCCGTTGCGCCGAAGAGCCGGTGGCCAAGGCCATTGAACTGGCCGCAGGTACGGGGATCCTGAGCCGCAAGCTGTGCGATGTGCTGCCGAGTGAGGCCAAAGTTTTGATCTCGGATCTGAACGCGCCCATGCTGGAGGTTGCAAAGGCCAAGTTCACGGCGGCGGACAACGTCGAGTTCGCGGTCGTCAACGCGATGGATCTACCGTTCGAAGACGGCGCGTTCGACCTGATTACCTGCCAGTTCGGGGTCATGTTCTTTCCCGACAAACCCGCCTCGTTCCTCGAGGCGGCGCGGGTGCTCAGACCAGGTGGGCGCTATGTTTTCAACGTGTGGAGCCCGATGTCCGAAAACCCGTTCTCGCAGGTGGCGCACGATGTGGGGGCGCATTTCTTTCCGCAGGATCCACCTGGATTCTACAAGGTACCGTTTCACTATGGTGACCCAGAGGCTGTCCGGGCTGATCTGAGGGCCGCAGGCTGGACGGATATCGAACACGAAACGATCCGGTTGACGAAGACCATCGTCAACCCGGAAGCCTTTGCCCACGCTCTGGTTTTCGGCAACCCGTTGGTCGATGAAATACGAGAGCGCGGCGGCGTGGATCCCACGGACGTGGCGGCGCGGATGTTCTCTGAATTGAAGCGCGTCTTTGGTCCGCAGGGCATGACGATGCCACTGTCAGCGACCACGTTCGTCTGCCGAAAGACCTGACGGTAGGTCGCGCACACTCCGACCCGGGTCAGAAAAAAACCCAATGACGATCAGGTCAACAGCGCCTGACCGTTCTTGAGGTGACGCGAAATCAGACCGCGCTGCTTGTGACCCTTTGGGATCAGGGCGGCTGGCCGAGGTTCAAAGCCGGGGTCCTCAAGCCCGGGAAACAGGGCCAATATCTCGGCGCGGGCCGCCTCAGGGATGGATTTCAGCGCTTCGGGACCGGCGAAGAGGCTTTCGCTTGGGGTGTCGTTGGCAAAGATGACCTGATGCGTGTCGAAAAGAAGGTGGAAATAGCAAACGGATTCCGTGGCACAGACCCGGTCAATGCCGTCCAGCGGCAGCAGCGACTTGGCCGAAACCAGCACCTCGTTGGTGTTGAACATGCGCTGCGCGATCTTTGACCGCACCAGAATGCGGTGCTGGGGTGAAACGGTCAGGTCCTGCGTTGGCAGCCCTGCGCCGAGCGCGCTGGCGGAAATCCGGATCGGAACCAGTTTCGGATTGGCGGAGAAGTCGACGCTGTCCAGCTCACGGCGCCCGATCCAGCGGATCGGTTCATAGCTGCCGGCGTAGGTCAGAACCAGATCTCCGACCGACAGGTCTTCGATCCTTGTTGTCCCGCTCTCGGTGGTGATCAGTGTGCCGGCGGTAAAGCATGGGACATTCGAAATCGGCGATGCCTGACCGTCACTGCTGCCCGCAACCTCATAGGTCGTACCGGGCGTTGGCAGGACGGGACCGCTGATGCCGACATTCACACCGTCGATGCGAATGACCCAGAACGTGTCGCCGGAGGTTGTCGTAAAACCGAACTCAAGCTCGACCTGATCGCCGGGCTGAAAGGTCTGTCCGTTGATCGTCACCGCCTGGCTCAATACCTGGTCGTTGTTGGCCGTACTGGGCGACGACCCGTCTCCGGGCGTGTCGATGTAACCGTCCGAAAACAGCTGGCTGCCCGTGCCGTCGTCATCCTGAACGTTGATGACGGTCAGTGCGGCACCGGCATTCAAGGAAAAGGTCGTTCCGACAGGATAGCCGACTGTGTTGTTCGTCGATGCGCCGGTCCATTGGTCGAACCCGTAAATCGGAACCGTGAAATTGAATGTCGCCAAACCTTAACTCCTTGATACCGCTTGAAGTTACAGAGCGACAAACGCGCAATTCAACTGTCGTCAGGGTCTTGATGCAGAAAGAGGTGCGATACGCTCCAAGTTGCCTGAAATTTCAGCATTTGGTGAACACTACCGTTTGAACAGAACGTTCTGCGCGTCTTTGCTGCGATGGTCTCCGCGTAGTTCGGAATGCAGGGCACGTCCCGCCTGAACTCCGGAGCGGGCTCCCACGGTTTCCAGCCACCGGGCAAAGTGGGGCTTGTCCTCCAGCGTCTGCTGCTGACCCTCCCACAGGCTCGCCCAGCCCCAAATTGACATATCGGCGATCGAATAGAAGTCGCCGGCAACATACTCGTTGTCGGCAAGGCGCCGGTCCAGAACGCCGTACAGGCGTGCAACCTCGGTGCGATAGCGGTCCTTGGCATAGGGCAGGTCCTGCGGCGGGTCCAACTGGGGGGCATATTTCAGAAAGTGGTGTGCCTGTCCGGCCATCGGTCCGACGCCACTCATCTGCCACATCAGCCATTCCTCGACCGCGATCCGGTCACGCTCGGTCGACCCGTAGAACCGGCCGGTCTTGCGGGCCAGATACATCAGGATCGCGCCGCTTTCGAAAACCGAGATCGGTGCGCCATCCGGGCCGTCTGGGTCGACGATCGCAGGCATCCGGTTGTTGGGCGAAATTTTCAGAAACTCGGGCGCGAACTGATCGCCCTTGCCGATGTTTATGAGGTGGGTCTGGTAGGGCAGCCCCATCTCTTCAAGGGCAATGGATACTTTCCAGCCATTTGGCGTGGGCCAGAAATACAGGTCGATCGAGTGTGTCATGGGGCCTCCGTGTTGTGGGACGATCATGAGCCATTCGCCGCAAAGGGCAAGTGCGCGGTGGATGTCGCGGCTTGACGCCCGCGCGCCCGAGGCGTATGCGCAATCCAGAAACCACGTGGCGATTTGTTACCGGATTGCGGGCCACGCTAAACAACACCGCTAAAAGGTCAGGATGAAAGACCCCTTTCGCTTGACCGCGTCTGGGGTTTTTTTGATTTGCCCTCGGGTTTCGGGGCCGAAAGGTAAAGACATGAGCGAAAGCTGGAACAAACGCACCCAAGCCGTCCACGGCGGTATCCGTCGCAGCCAGTACAACGAAGTCAGCGAGGCGATCTTCCTGACGCAGGGGTTCGTCTACGACACCGCCGAGCAGGCCGAAGCTCGGTTCATCGAGACTGGCCCGGACGAGTTCATCTATGCCCGCTATGGCAACCCGACGGTTGCGATGTTCGAGCAGCGCATCGCTGCGCTTGAGGGGGCCGAGGATGGTTTTGCGACGGCGTCCGGTATGGCGGCCGTGAACGGGGCGCTGACCTCGATGCTGAAGGCGGGCGACCACGTGGTTTCGGCCAAGGCCCTGTTCGGGTCGTGCCTGTACATTCTGGAGAATATCCTGACCCGCTATGGTGTCGAGGTGACCTTTGTCGACGGTACGGACATGGACCAATGGAAGGCCGCGATCCGGCCCGACACCAAGGCTGTGTTCTTCGAATCCATGTCGAACCCCACGCTCGAAGTGATCGACATTCGCGCGGTGGCAGAACTGGCCCATGCGGTGGGGGCCACCGTGATCGTCGACAACGTGTTCTCGACCCCGGTGTTCTCGCAGGCGATCGCGCAGGGCGCGGATGTGGTGGTTTACTCGGCCACCAAGCATATCGACGGGCAGGGACGCGCGCTGGGCGGCGTGATCCTGGGCACCAAGGAGTTCATTCGCGGAACGGTCGAACCGTACCTCAAACACACGGGCGGTGCACTCAGCCCGTTCAACGCCTGGATCATGCTCAAGGGGCTGGAAACGTTGGCCCTGCGAGTCAATGCCCAGGCCGAGACGGCGCAGAAACTGGCCGACGCGCTGGAAGGCCATGAGACGCTGGAGCGGATCATGTATCCGGGCCTGAAATCTCATGCTCAGAACGCTCTGGTGCAGAGCCAACTGGGGGGCAAGGGCGGTACGGTCCTGTCGCTGGACATCAAGGGGGGTAAGGACGCGGCCTTCCGGTTCCTTAACGCGCTGACGATCCCGGTAATTTCGAACAATCTGGGCGATGCCAAGTCCATCGCAACCCATCCGGCAACGACCACGCACCAGCGGTTGAGCGATGCGCAGAAAGACGAATTGGGCATCACGCCCGGTTTGATCCGCTTTTCTGTCGGACTCGAAGATGCCGACGATCTGCTGGAGGATATCCGGCAGGCATTGTCGGCTGCTGCGGTGTGACGGCGGACACGCGCCGTTGAACACATCGGCAACCGCGCAATGTCGCCCGGGTAAAAGGGCGCAATCCGTTCGGAAATGGCGGTTTTGCGATGGTTTTTTCGATCCGGGCTGCTATCTGACCCGTATTGGGTTACACTGCGGTTTCCGCCGCAGTCAGAGATAGCCTGACGACACACCGAGGATACGCAGCCAATGAACATTCATTCGCGCGACATTGACGAAAAACCAGATCGGAACGAGGCCGCTGAGGCTCTCAAGGTTCTGCGGAAATGGGCAAAGGGCGCCAGCGAGGCCGAGATCAGCCAGCTTGATCCGGCGGTGGCCCGCCTGGTGCCCGGGTTGATTCCGGACAACTACCCTTCGATGTCGCGTGAATACCCCGAAGACTTCAAAGTCGACGAAGCCTACAAATCTGCGTTGCCCGATCTCCAGAACGGCCCGTCCAGCCTGATCCGCGGTGCGAAACAGCAGATCCAGCATGTGGGCATCTCGAATTTCCGCCTGCCGATCCGATTTCACAGCAAGAACGGTCCGGACCTGACGCTGGAAACCTCGGTTACGGGCACCGTCAGCCTCGAAGCCGAGAAAAAGGGCATCAACATGTCCCGGATCATGCGGTCCTTCTACAAGCATGCCGAGCGTACGTTCAGTTTCGAGGTGATGGAATCTGCGCTGAGCGATTATCTGACCGACCTCGACAGTTTCGATGCAAGGCTTCAGATGCGCTTCTCCTATCCCGATCGGGTCAAAAGCCTGCGTTCGGGTCTTGAGGGATATCAGTATTACGACATCGCGCTTGAACTGGTCGAACAGGGCGGCGTGCGTCAGAAGATCATGCATCTCGACTATGTCTATTCTTCGACCTGCCCATGCTCGCTGGAACTCAGCGAACACGCCCGGTCGGTGCGCGGACAGCTTGCGACGCCGCATTCGCAGCGTTCCGTGGCGCGCATTTCGGTCGTGGTCGATTGTGACGCCGATTGCCTGTGGTTCGAGGATCTGATCGCCCTGTGCCGCCGTGCCGTCCCCACCGAAACCCAGGTGATGGTCAAGCGCGAAGACGAACAGGCCTTTGCTGAGCTGAACGCCGCCAACCCCATCTTTGTCGAAGACGCCGCGCGTCTGTTCTGTGCCGAGCTGCTGGCCGATCATCACGTGGGTGACTTCCGCGTCATCGCCAGCCATCAGGAAAGTCTGCACAGCCACGATGCGGTGTCGATTCTGACCGAGGGGCCGACATTTGCATCCACCAGCTTGGACCCGCGCCTGTTCACGACGCTGTTCCACGTCGGCTGACCCAAAAAACGCCGCGAAAACCGGCGTATATTGGGCGGTAGGCGCCTTTTTGCCGCAATGCAGCGGAAAATGCTGCATGCGCGCGATTATTTGCATACATTGAAGATGAATGCAGCTGTGGCGCGCCATGTCAGTTGTGGCGCACCACCCCGAAAGGAAGCCGGGACGTGTTACGCCTTGGACTGCAATACACCTTCGTCCGTCCGCGCGATCGGAACGGCAAGGGCTTTTCTACCTCGGAAATCGGGCTGCTTCATTGCTACAGGAGAGACTTGGAATGAATCCCATTGCCCAACAGCTTGAGCTGCAGGCCGCCGCCGTGCGTCTGGCCGGCTATGCCGTGACCAGCCAGATGAAAATGATGCAGGCATTTGCTCAAACCGTGTTCCCGATCCCGGTTGCGTCGGTCACCGAACCAACGAAGCCGGCCGTGAAGTCGGCCAAGAAACCGGTGGCGCGAGCCACGGCCAAACCCGCCGCGAAGAAGGCGAAACCTGTGGTCCGGGCCAAGGCCAAGACGGTCGCAAAGCCGGCTCCGAAGCCGAAGGCACCCGCAAAAGCCGCACCGAAACCGGTCACGAAGGCCACAGCCAAGCCCAAAACGCCGCCCGCAACGCCTCAAAAACCGTCGCAGCCCGTCGCAACGGCCACCCCTGCACAGCGCGTCACTCCGGTCGCATCGGAGAAACCCGCAACGGCCGTGACGCCCAAGGTCAAGCCCAGCGTGGCAAAACCCGCGGCTTCAACCGAAGAAGCGAGGGCCAAAAAGCCCGTAGCGGCTGCAACAACCAAACCCGCCGAGGCACCGAAACCGGCCACGCGCCGCACGCGTGCGCCGTCCAAGCCACCGGCCATGCCACCCGTGGCTGAAAAAATGGACGACTGATCACAGATCATCTGCTTGACACTTTCGGGCCGGCGCGCCAACGCTGCCCGTCATGATGGATCTTCGCCCGGTCGGATATGTGATTGGCTTGCTGGTCGCCATACTTGGGGCGACCATGCTATTGCCGATGCTTGCGGACATCATCGAGGGTCGGGGCGAGTGGAACGTTTTCTTTGAAAGCGGTGTCATCACGATCCTGACCGGCGTGGTTCTGGCCATGAGCTGCTCGAACGGTGTGGGCGAGGGGCTGACCATCCGTCAGACCTTTTTGCTGACCACTGGCGTCTGGGTCGCGCTGCCGCTTTTCGGGGCAATCCCCTTCGTGTTCGGTGAGACCGAACTGCGATTTGTCGATGCCTATTTCGAAGCCATGTCCGGGCTGACCACCACCGGTTCGACCGTTATTTCCGGGTTGGATGATCTGCCGCGTGGCCTGCTTTTGTGGCGCGGTTTGCTGCAATGGCTGGGCGGGATCGGCATCATCGTCGTGGCCATGGTCTTCCTGCCCGAGCTCAAGGTCGGCGGTATGCAGATCTTCCGCTCGGAAGGGTTTGAAACCATGGGGAAAATCCTTCCGCGCGCGCAAGAGATCGCGGGCCAGATTTCGCTGATCTATGTTTTCCTGACCGTAGCTTGCGCCTTGGTGTATGCCGGTTTGGGCATGAACTTTTTCGACGCTGTCGTTCATGCGTTCACAACCGTGTCCACTGGCGGGTTCTCGAACTATGATGCTTCGTTCGGAACGTTTTCGGGGCCCGCGGAATACGCCGCGTCCGTATTCATGATCCTGGCTGCTCTGCCGTTCGTGCGGTATGTGCAGTTCGTCAACGGCCGGACAGGCTCGATCCTGGAAGACAGCCAGATCAGGGCCTTTCTGGCCACGATTGCCGTTCTGGTGGTGATCATGGCGGTCTTTCTGACATCGGTCTTTCCGCATCACTGGGAACAGGCGGTGCGCGAGTCGCTGTTCAACATCACCTCGATCATTTCCGGCACCGGCTATGCCAGTGTCGACTACATGACCTGGGGCAGTTTTCCGATCATGATGTTCTTCATGATCGGCCTGATCGGTGGTTGCGCCGGTTCGACGGCCTGCTCCATCAAGATCTTCCGGTATCAGTTGCTGATTGCTTCCATCAAGGCTCAGATCAGCCGGATTCGGTCTCCGCACGGAGTGTTCGTGCCCAAATATGATGGCCGAGCCATCAGCCGCGATGTCCTGACATCGGTCATGAGCTTTTTCATGTTCTTCGCGCTGTCGCTGGGGGCGCTGTCCTGGGCGCTGGCGCTGACTGGTCTGGATTTCATCACAGCGGTATCCGGTGCAGCGACGGCGCTTGCAAATGTCGGCCCCGGTTTGGGTGATCAGATCGGCCCCGCAGGGAATTTTGCCGGGCTGAACGACACGGCCAAGTGGTTGTTGACCTTCGGAATGCTGACCGGCCGGCTGGAGCTGATGGCCGTGTATGTCCTGTTCACCATTCGGTTCTGGAGAGGCTGATGAAAAGACCATTGGGCGCCCAAATCTCGCACATGCTCAAGGATCGGGGGGTCGAAGTCATTTTCGGCATTCCCGGTGTGCACAATCAGGAAATGTACCGTGGAATCGAAGAAGCGGGCATTACTCATGTGCTGGCGCGGCATGAGCAGGGCGCGGGCTTCATGGCTGACGGTTATGCACGGGCGACGGGCAAGCCCGGCGTGGCCTACGTGATCACCGGTCCTGGCCTGTGCAACGTCATGACGCCGATGGGGCAGGGCTATACCGACTCGGTTCCGATGCTGGTTCTGTCCTCCTGTCTGAGCGAAACGCAGGCACAGCGCGGCCAGTTGCACCAGATGAAAGACCAGCGCGCGGCCGCTGAATGCGTGACCGACTGGTCCTGCCAGGCAAACGACGCGCAATCAGCCTATGGCCTGATCGAACGCGCCTTTGAGGAGTTCGCGCTGAAACGTCCGCGCCCCAAGCATATCCAGGTCCCGATCGCGCAGTTGGAGGCCGAGGCCGACCCCGCTCCTTTTCCGAACCAGGACGCGGTGCGGGTCAAGGCTCTGGCGCCGGACATTGCGCCGGTTCTGTCGCTGCTGAACATCGCACGGCGGCCGCTGTTCATATTGGGTGGTGGGTCGAGGTCTAACCTGTGGCGCCAGATTCTGTCTCAGCTCGGTGCGGCCTGTTTCACCACTTATGCGGGGCGTGGGTTGGTCGGCACCGGCTATACCCTGGATTTCGGCGCGACCTTGCCGCGACCCGGCAGTGCCGAGGTGATTGGGTCGGCCGATCTGGTCATCGCGGTCGGTGCCGAATTGGGTGAGGTCGACCTTTGGCGCCACCGGTTGGGCCACAAGGCGACCTTGGTGCGGGTTGACCTCGACCCCGAGGTGCTGGCCGACCGGCACCGGGCGGCGGTCAAGCTGCAGGCCGACGGCGAAAGTTTTGCCCATTCACTGTGGTCCGCGACCCAAGACTGCAAACCGGCCACCGGCTGGTCGCCGGAAGAGGTGGCCGAAGCCCGAGCGCGCTGGCGCGCCGAGGTCGACGCGGAAAGACCGGGTATCGTGCCGGTTGCCGACGCCTTGCGTGCAGCGATGCCCGCCGACACCATGATCTATTCCGACATGACCCAGTTCGCCTATGTCGCGAAAGAAGTCTGGGACATGGCGCGCCCATACCACTGGCACCACCCGACCGGGTTCGGCACTCTGGGCTATGCGCTGCCGGCCGGGATCGGCGGCGCGGTTGCGCGGCGCGGAAAGCCAACTGCCGTGATCGCGGGTGACTACGGGTTCCACTATACGATGCAGGAACTGGGTGCGGCGGTCGAGCTGGGGTTGTCGCTGCCCATCATCCTTTGGGACAACGGTAAGCTGAAAGAGATCGAGGACAGCATGGTCGGCAGCCAGATCGCTCCGAATGCGGTTGTCGCGCGCAACCCGGATTTCTGCAAGCTGGCCGAGGCTTTCGGTGCGCGGTCGGCCGCTCCGAACTCGCTGCCGGAAATGCAGGCTGCCGTTCGCGCGGCCTTTGACGCGCCCGTGCCGACCCTTGTGCACGTCACGCCCGATATCTTGAAGGGCTAAGAAAAGGCGCCGCAACATCCTGCGGCGCCTTCAAATTCTGTTCGCGACTTTCGGTCAGCCCCAGCAGTTCACCAGCACGGTCATGCCAGTCGCGCGGCGGTTCAACTCGTCAGGCGAAACTTGCCCGGTTTCCTGCGCGGTCTGAGCCGTTGCCCCGGCCTTTGACAGGATCTCGTGAAGGCGGTCGGCCGCGGCAGCCAGGCTGACATCGCGGGGCAGGGTGCGCCCCTCGGTCCGCGCAGGCAGCAGCATTCCGACCACGTTGCCGTGATCATCGAATACCGGGCCGCCGGCGTCTCCGGGTTGTGCGGTCAGGCTCAGGCGGGTCACGCCGGCCTCTCCGTTCAGCCCGCGGATATCGGCGATCTTGCCGTAGGTCAGCGTCGGAGCCCCCAAAGCGCCCTCATATGAGTATCCCGCGACGGCCACTTCGGATTGCAGGCGAGGCTGGGCTTCGTTCAAGGCCGCAACGGCCATCGGTGCCAGCGTCTTGTTGGGGCGCAGGACCGCCACGCCCAGTTCGGGATCGCTCCACGCGGTTTGCAGTTCCTGACCGTCCTCAAGGGTGACGCGGGTGCAGTTCTGCACCGCCTCGGCCACGGTCAGGACCAGACCGTTGGGATCGGCGAAAAAGCCCGACCGCGACAACCGTGGTTTTCTGAGTTGGAGACCGGACATCAAGTCGATGCTTTGCTCGGCATTGGCGCCAGCCGCAGCATCAAGAACACCATCGGTGGTGTCAAAGCTGGCGGTCATTGCGGCCAGAACCCGGGCGCGGCGTGCGTCATCGCCTTCGGGCCAGACAAGGGTGAAGCCTTTGATCTTGCCGTCGCTCAGATTGGCTTGTGTATAGGATACGATCCCGTTGCCACGGCCTTCGATGGTAAACCTGTCGCCGCGCAGCTCACGCGGACCGTTCAGCGGCAGGATCTCGAGCGATTGCATCGCCTCGAACAGCGCACGCAAAGTGGTTTTGCCGCCTTCTTGGCTGATCAATACCACCCGTGCGTCCAGATCCCCGCTGGAATTGAAATGCGCGAACGGCGCCTCGTATCGGTCGAAGGCAATTACCCCAAGCGGCAGATCGACGGAAATTCCGGCGCGATCATCGACGTGACGGGCCATGCCGACGCTGATCAGTGGAGCATTGTAGTCATCCATTAAAGCCTTGCGCTGTGCCGTCGTTAGGACACCGGTCGGTTCAAAGCCATTGAATCGCTGCCATTCAGCCATCGACCGACGTGTGCCCTGGCCGAATGCCCCGTCGATGGTCGAACTGTAGAACCCGGCAGCCTGCAATGCGGTTTGCAGGTCTTTTCGTTCCTGTCCGCTCAGCAGCCGCTCGGACTGCAGGGCCTGTGATCTCGTCTCGTCCGAAGGTTGCGGCGTCAGACCGGCCTGTGGCTGCTCTGGCTGCGGCTCGGGCTGAACGGGCGCTGTGATCGCCCCGCGGTTTAGGACATTTGCGCCAATTGGCCAGAACTGCTGCCCAAGGGCGCCTGAAAAGGTGATGAAACTGTCTGAGGGGATCTGCCGTTCGGCCCGGTAGACGCGCAGCACCTGCTCGGCGTCGGCCCGCAGATAGGGGCCGATGACGATGGCGTACCAGCCGCTGTTCAGGCGGAACCCGTTCACGTCGGGCAGGGCATTGGCATAGACTTGCGCCCGGTCCTGCGCCTCGCGCAGCGATGGTTGCGCTTCGACCTGAACCCAGACCCCTGCGTCAGCCCCCTGTTGAGCATACGCAGCGCGCAGGCCGACTGTAATCAGTAAAAGAATTGCAACGAATATGCGTGTCATTTTCTGCCCGTTTTATGCAGCGTTTTGGCTTTGCCCCAACTTACGCGATTCAGGGGTGAAAACGCTATGCCCACGATACGGGGAATTTCTGGTGTGGCGGCACAGTGACAGCAGGCGGGCATTGGCCCGTTGACGCCCCTTGGCCCCTTGCATAGGAAGGGCAAAACCGACCGGAACCGGGCAAATCCGCGCCCAAAGGGAATGTCATGACCGAACCGTCCAGCGCACCACGTTCATTTCAGGAAATCATCCTGCGGCTTCAGAACTACTGGGCCTCGAAGGGCTGTGCCATCCTGCAGCCATACGACATGGAGGTCGGTGCCGGTACCTTCCACCCTGCAACCACCCTGCGGGCTTTGGGGTCCAAACCGTGGGCTGCGGCCTACGTTCAGCCGTCGCGCCGTCCGACCGATGGCCGTTATGGTGAAAACCCCAACCGCTTGCAGCATTACTATCAGTACCAGGTGCTGATCAAACCCAGCCCTCCGGACCTGCAGGAGCTGTATCTGGGCAGCCTTCAGGCCATTGGCATCGACATGGACCTGCACGACATCCGTTTCGTCGAGGATGACTGGGAAAGCCCGACCTTGGGCGCATGGGGCCTGGGATGGGAGGTCTGGTGCGACGGCATGGAAGTCAGCCAGTTTACCTATTTCCAGCAGGTCGGCGGCCATGACTGCGCGCCGGTCTCGGGCGAACTGACCTATGGTCTGGAACGTCTGGCGATGTATGTGCTGGGCATCGACCACGTAATGGGCATGCCCTTCAACGACCCACAATCACCCAGCCCGCTGACATATGGCGACATCTTCAAGCAAACCGAAGAGGAATACGCCCGTTGGAACTTTGACGTGGCCAACACCGAGGTTTTGCTGCGCCACTTCGAAGAGGCCGAGGAAGAATGCGCCGCGATCCTGAGCCAGGAAAACGTTGACCCCAAAACGGGCAAGCGCATCATCATGGCGCATCCTGCTTATGACCAGTGCATCAAGGCCAGCCATATCTTCAACCTCCTGGACGCGCGCGGCGTGATCTCGGTGACCGAGCGGCAGGCCTATATCGGGCGGGTGCGCGCGCTGGCCAAGCAATGCGCCGATGCCTTCGTGCAGACCGAAGCCGCAGGTTTTGAGGCCTGATGGCCCGTCGCACCCCACAGGAGGATCGCGCATGACCGGGAAAATGCTGGCAATTCTGTTGGTCGCTTGCGCCGTCATTGCTGGCGTCAGCATGTATTACCTTCAGGTCTACGGTTACTACTATGAGGTCGAACCCTCACCCGGTCAGGATGTTGTTCTGACCGAAACCGCGACCGGCCAACCTGTGCCCATAGCCTACAGCGCGTTTCAGGCGATCGACGCCGACAGCTCTCCGATCCGGTACCGGGCGTGTTTTCAGACAGATCTGAAGCCGGAACAGCTGGCCGTCCGCTACATGAGCGCCGAAAAGGCCGAGCCGCTGACGGCCCCGGGTTGGTTCGACTGCTATGATGCGGCTGCTCTGGCCGAGGCGTTGGCGAACGGATCCGCCCGCGCTTTCATAGGGGTCAAGAACGTCCACTACGGCGTTGATCGGATCGTCGCGGTGATGCAGGACGGCTCGGGCTTTGCCTGGCATGCTCTGAACAACTGCGGCGAAAAGGCCTATGACGGAACGGTTGTCGGCGAAGAGTGTCCGCCCCGACTGGAAAACTGAGTGGGCGGGATGGGGTTCATCGTTGAAATCCCAGGATTTCTGACGGCAACGCTGGGCTTTGCCGTCTACCTGATGGGCGCCGAGATCAACGCCCGCACAGAGGTTCTGCGCCGATTCAACATTCCCGAACCCGTAACCGGAGGTCTGTTGGCCTCGCTGGTGGTTCTGACGCTTTATCTGTTGTTCGGGATGGAGCTGGAGTTCGACCTGACCGCGCGGGATTTCCTGCTGGTGCTGTTCTTTGCCGGGATCGGCCTGAATGCCCGGCTGTCCGATCTGATCGCAGGCGGAAAGCCTCTGCTGCTGCTGCTGATCCTGACGTTGGTGACGATCGTGGCGCAGAACCTGATCGGCGCAGCTGGGGCGGCGGCCTTCGGCTATCCGGCGCAGTCCGGCGTTCTGTTCGGCTCGGCTGCCCTGATCGGCGGCCATGGCACCGCCATCGCCTGGGCGCCCGAGGTCGGGCAGGTGACCGGGCTTGAGGGCGCGACCGAACTGGGGGTGGCCGTGGCGACCCTGGGCCTGGTTCTGGCGGCGCTGGTCGGTGGCCCCATCGCGCGTCTGTTGATCGAAGGGCGCGACCTGTCGCCAAACCGCCCGGACGAGGAACACACGATCGGCGTACCCGACGAGCCGTCAGACGCGGCCGCGAAGATCGACCACCTGACGGTGATGCGGGTGCTGCTGTACCTGAACATAGCCATCATCGCGGGCTATGCTCTGTCCGAGGTGATCCTGGCGGCGGGTTTGAAACTGCCGCTGTTCGTGCCTTGCCTGATCATGGGCATCGTAATTGGCAACCTACGCCCGCTGCTGGCCCCGCGCGCCGCGCCAGTGTCGCGCACGCCGTCGCTGGCGCTGATCTCGGAATTCGCGCTGGGCGCGTTTCTGGCTATGTCGCTGATGAGCCTGCAGCTGTGGACCATCGCCGATCTGGGCCTGTCCATCGTGGTGATCATGATGGCGCAGACATTGTTTGCGGTGGCTTTCGTGATCTGGGTTCTGTTCCCGGTCATGGGCGCCAACTACCGCGCAGCCGTGCTGGCGGCGGGGTTCGGCGGCTTCGCGCTGGGCGCGACACCGACCGCAATTGCCAATATGACCGCCGTAACCAAGCGATACGGGCCTTCGCCTATTGCCTTTATCGTGCTCCCCCTTGTATCCGCATTCTTCGTGGATATCGCCAATGCCATCGTCATCCAGACGATCGTCTATTTCTAAGGATCGAAAATGCCCGACCTGCTGATCGAACTGTTTTCCGAGGAAATCCCCGCGCGCATGCAGACCCGCGCCGGCGAGGATCTGAAAAAACGGATCACCGATGGTCTGGTCGAGGCCGGTCTGACCTATGCCCATGCCCATGCCCTGACCACGCCGCGCCGCCTGACGCTTGCGGTCGAGGGGCTACTGGCCGAAAGCCCCACCATCCGTGAGGAGCGCAAGGGCCCCAAGGTTGGCGCGCCGGACAAGGCCATCGAAGGTTTCCTGCGTGGCGCGGGGATCAGCCGCGACCAGCTGGAGGAACGGGACACGCCCAAAGGTGCGGTCTATTTCGCCACCATCGAGAAACCGGGCCGCCCGGCGGCCGGGATCGTGGCCGAGGTTTTGGCCGACACGATCCGCAACTTCCCCTGGCCGAAATCCATGCGCTGGGGCAGCTCCTCCCTGCGCTGGGTGCGCCCTCTGCATTCGATCCTGTGCATCCTCAGCGATGAAGCCGGCGCGCAGGTCGTGCCGATGGAGATCGACGGGATCACCGCCGGCGACACCACCGAGGGCCATCGCTTCATGGCGCCGGGCCGGTTTGCCGTGACCGGGTTCGAGGATTACGCCGCCAAGCTGAAGCGCGCCTTCGTCGTGCTGTCGCCCGAGGAACGGGCCGAGCACATCTGGAACGACGCACAGAACATGGCCTTTGCCGCCGGTCTGGAGGTGGTCGAGGACAAGAGCTTGCTGGCCGAGGTGGCCGGGCTGGTCGAATGGCCGGTGGTGCTGATGGGGCAGATCGACGATGAATTCCTCGACCTGCCGCCCGAGGTACTGCAGACCTCGATGAAAGAGCACCAGAAATTCTTCTCGGTCCGCAACCCCGCAACGGGGCGGATTGAACGGTTCATCACCGTGGCCAACCGCGAGACCACCGACAATGGCGCGACCATCCTGGCTGGAAACCAGAAGGTGCTGTCGGCGCGTCTGGCCGATGCGAAATTCTTCTGGGAGAACGACCTGCGGGTTGCCAAGGCAGACATCACGCAATGGACCCGTGCACTTGAAAACGTGACCTTCCACAACAAGCTGGGCACCCAGGCGCAGCGGATCGACCGCATTGCCGCGCTGGCCCGCGAACTGGCCACGGTCACGGGCGCCGACCCGGACCAGGCCGAGAAGGCCGCGCGGCTGGCCAAGGCCGATCTGAGTTCGGAGATGGTCTATGAATTCCCCGAACTTCAGGGGCTTATGGGGCGGTATTACATTGAGGCGGCTGGAGAAGACGCCGCCGTGGCCGCCGTGGCGCAGGAGCACTACTCGCCGCTGGGCCCGTCGGATGACGTGCCAACCGCGCCGCTCTCGGTGACCGTGGCGCTTGCCGACAAGCTGGACACGCTGACCGGGTTCTGGGCGATTGATGAAAAGCCCACCGGCTCAAAAGACCCGTTTGCTTTGCGTCGCGCTGCTTTGGGTATCTCTCGATTGGTTCTCGAAAACGATCTGCGGCTGTCGTTGGATCGCTTCTTTGACAGCCAACTTATTCGAGCAGAAAGCGTAATCAATGAGGCGTTGCCGGAAGCTAACGTTCTTGATCTGTTGGAAGAAATTGCAGAGCGAGGTGTCTTTGGTGCTGCATTCCAAGCGGTCAAGGACAAAATCGGAGGATTGCCTGCCACGGCCTTTCTTGAACTTGAAAAAAAGGTCCCAGACGCATCTGACGATCTCCTCTCCTTTTTCCACGACCGCCTCAAAGTCTTCCTCCGCGACGAGGGCATTCGCCACGACGTGATCGACGCCTGCATCGCGATGGACGGCAATGACGACCTCAACCTGCTGGTCAAACGCGCCCGCGCGTTGAATGCGGTGATCGCGACCGAAGATGGCGAAAACCTGGTGCAGGGCTTCAAGCGCGCCAACAACATCCTGACCCAGGCCGAGGAGAAGGACGGGGTCGAATACTCTTTCGGTGCCGACCTGAAATTCGCCGAGACCGACAGCGAAAAGGCCCTGTTCGCCGCGCTGGATCAGGCACAGGCCAAGATTGCACCGGCACTCAAGGCCGAGGATTTCCCGGCGGCGATGGCGGCCATGGCCGCGCTGCGCGGGCCGATCGACGCGTTCTTCGAGGACGTCCAGGTCAATTCCGACAATGCCGTGCTGCGCCGCAACCGCCTGAATCTGCTGAGCCAGATCCGCCAGATCTGCTCCAGCGTCGCGGACCTGACCAAGATCGAAGGCTGACCCAAAGGGCGCGCTCTGGCGCGCCCACAAGGCCCTTGCGCGGAAGGCTGGGGCGCTTATGCTGCGGTGAAACCAAAAGGTGCCGCAGTGCAGAATAATCCGCATACCACGCTCATCACTCCTGATGCTCCTGTCGCCGCCGACACCCATGGCGGCCGGGCGAAATGTCTGCAGCGCCTTGTGCGGTTGGACCTTCCCGTACCGCGTACGGTGGCCCTGTCCTTCGATCAGGTGCGGCGGATCGCTGACGGCGATATCCCGGCAATCGAAGCCATACTTGAACAGTTCGACGCATCGGCGTTGCTGTGCGTTCGCCCCAGTTCCGAGGACCCTGACTGGGGTGGCCCCGGCGCGGTTCTGAACATCGGGATGAACGATGCCCGTTTCGTGGAATTGTCCGACAAGATGGGTCCCGAGGCCGCTGCCGCACTGTATCTGCGGTTCGTCCAAAGTTATGCGATCCACGTTGCGCGACTGGACGCGGACGTTTTCGACGACATCGAAGCCGATGGTCGCGAAGGCCTGCGCCAGACCCTGCGCGCCTATGAGGACGAAACGGACGAAGCGTTCCCCCAGGACCGGGGCGAGCAGTTGCTGGCGGTCCTGCGCTCGATGGCGCGGGCGTGGGATGGTACGTCCGCCCGTCTGCTGCGGCAGGCCAAGGGCGCTCCGGCGGATGCCGGACTGGGCCTTGTCATTCAGGAGATGATCCCGGGCGTCGGTCAGGGCGAATGCGGATCGGGTGTGCTGCAGCTGGTGGATACCTCGACCGGCATGCCGCAGATCACAGGCCGCTACCTGAGCCAAAGCCAAGGGCGCGATGCGCTGGGCGAGGGGGTTGCGGCCCTCTACCTTGAAAAGGACCCGCGCGGGCAAGCGCTCGAGGATGTTGCGCCTCAGGCCTTTGCCGACCTCAAGGCCCATGCGGCGTTGATGCGGCGCAAATTGCGCGAAGAGATGCAGGTCGAATTCGTGATCGAAAACGGCAAGGTGCATATTCTGGACGGGGTCCGCGTTCAGCGCAGCGCCCGCGCCGCCATGCGGATCGCTGTTCGATTGGCCGAGGATGGCATCATCACCCCGCAGGAAGCCGTCATGCGGATCGACCCGCATTCTCTGAATGAGTTACTGCACCGTCAGGTGCATCCCGAGGCCAAGCGTGACGTGCTGACCACGGGTATCGGGGCCAGTCCCGGGGCGGCCACCGGCCGGATCGTGTTCACTTCGGCCGAGGCACAGGCCAGCGCGGCGCGCGGCGAGCCCTGCATTCTGGTGCGCCGTGAAACCTCGCCCGAGGATGTGCGCGGCATGCACGCCGCGGTCGCCGTACTGACCGAAAAGGGTGGCATGACCAGCCATGCGGCCGTGATCGGGCGTGGGCTGGGGCTGCCCTGTATCGTCGGCGCGTCCGAGATGCGGTTCCAGACCAAGAAAAAGCAGCTTACCGTTCCGGACGGCCGCGTTTTCACCACAGGCGACATTCTGACGATTGACGGAAGCTCGGGCCAGGTGTTGGCGGGCGAGCCGGCGATGCTCGAAGCTGCACTGGATGACTGTTTTCAGACCTTGATGAGCTGGGCCGACGCCGAGCGAGACATATCAATTCGTGCCAATGCCGACACTCCTGCCGACGCGCAGGCTGCGCGAAACTTCCAGGCGCAGGGGATTGGGTTGTGCCGAACCGAGCATATGTTTTTCGACCCCGGTCGTCTGATCGTGATGCGCGAGATGATTTTCGCTCAGACTTCATCGGGACGCGCGGCGGTTCTGGAGCGGTTGCTTCCGATGCAACGCGATGATTTTGTGCAGCTTTTCCGGATCATGGAAGGGCAACCCGTCTGCATCCGACTGTTCGATCCGCCTCTGCACGAGTTTCTGCCGACCACGCGCAGCGGGCAGCGCGAACTGGCCGAAGCGCTGGATCTTCCGGTTTCGGATGTGGAGCGTCGGGTGGACGAAATGAGCGAATACAACCCCATGCTGGGGTTGCGGGGCGTACGCCTTGGTATCACGGTGCCCGAGATCTATGACATGCAAGCCCGCGCGATCTTCGAGGCGACGCTCGAAGCCAGCAAAAATGGCGCGCCGGTGGTGCCCGAGGTCATGATTCCGCTGGTTTCGGCCAAGCGCGAGGTCGAACTGATCAAGGCGCGGGTGGACACGGTTGCCGCAGCCGTTGCGGCCGAGCGTGGTCAGGAGTTCGAATACCGGTTGGGTGTGATGGTCGAAACGCCCCGGGCCTGTTTGCGCGCCGAGGAAATCGCTCCTCATGCCTCGTTCCTGAGTTTCGGCACCAATGACCTGACGCAGATGACCTATGGTCTGTCACGCGACGACGCGGGACGCTTCATGTCAGCCTATGTTCGGCAGGGGGTGTTCACCGAGGATCCGTTCCATGTTCTGGACGCCGATGGGGTCGGCGAACTGCTCAAGCTGGGCTCGGAGCGGGGGCGTACAGCTCGGCCCGATGTCACGCTTTCGGTCTGTGGTGAACATGGCGGCAACCCCGAATCAATCGCCCTTTGTCGGGATTTGGGGTTCGATTATGTGTCCTGTTCACCCTTCCGAGTCCCGGTCGCTCGGCTGGCTGCCGCTCAGTTGGCGATTTCGTCAAAACTTGGGGGTTGACAGGCCGTCAAAGCCCTAGGAATAGTGGTTTCGGGATGGACCTGTGGCTGATTAATTTTGGCCCCGCGGGCAAGATTTTTCTTGCTTTTTCCTCAGAACTGGACCTTTCGCGCCTTCTGCGTTATGACCCCGTCGCGCCCGCCGGGGGAGGGTATGGCGCGTGAAGTGCCTGTGCGAGGTTATCTGATGCTACGATATATACTGGCTGTTGCCATTGCGGCGGCAACCGTGATGCCGAGTGCGTCCGTTGCCGAGAGGGAAGCCACCGAGACTGCCAAGCGCGAACTGGTGTCGCGCAACCAGGTGCCGGGACAAAGCTTTCGCGACTATCTGAAGCTGTTCCAACCTAGGAAAGAGGTCCAACCGGTTGAGATTTCCTACACCAAGGCCTGGCTGGACCAACAGCCCAAAGCCAGCGGTGGCGAAGATCTGAAATGCTTGGCCGAGGCCCTGTATTTCGAAGCGCGCGGAGAGAGCGTGCGCGGCCAATTCGCGGTTGCCGAGGTGATTTTGAACCGGGTGGAAAGCACCCGTTTCCCGAACACCGTCTGCGGCGTGATCCGTCAGGGAACAGGCAAGAAATATCAGTGCCAGTTCACCTATACCTGTGACGGCCGCAAGGAAGTCATTCACGAGAAGAAAGCCTATGAGCGCGTGGCCAAAGTTGCCAAGGCGGCGATCGAGGGGGTCAGCGACCCGCTGACGTCGGGGGCCACGCATTACCACACCAAGGCGGTGCGCCCGTCGTGGTCGCGCGTTTACAAGGAAACTGCGCGCATCGGTGTGCATATCTTCTACCGCCACAACTACCGCACTGCGAGCAACTAGCGCGCATTGACGCACCCGCGCTGGAACGTTGATGGCGCGGGTGAAACCAAGGGCTATATTGCGGTCAAGGAGATCCGCAATGAATCTGAGCCGCCGAAGCCTTTTGAAATCTGCCGCCGCGCTTGCGGTGTTTCCAACGCTGGCGCGCTCCGCGCCGCTGACCCTGACTGCGCGCGAGGGCGCTCAGTTGATTGCCCCTCCGGGGTTTCCGGAAACCGATATCTGGGGCTTTGATGGGTCGGTGCCAGGCAGCCCAATCCATCTGCAGCAAGGCGAGCGGGTTCAGCGCCGCTTGGTGAACGAATTACCGCAAGCCACCTCGGTTCATTGGCATGGTATCCGCATCGACAACGCTATGGATGGCGTGCCGGGTCTTACTCAGGAAGCGGTTCCAAGCGGCGCGACCTTCGACTATGATTTCATCGTGCCGGACGCCGGAACCTATTGGTATCATGCGCATAACAAGTCAGTCGAACAGGTGGCCCGTGGCCTGTATGGCCCTTTGATCGTGCACGAGTCCGAAGCGCCGGATGTGGAGCAGGATCTGGTGCTGATGCTCGATGACTGGCGACTTGATCCGGAAACGGCCCAGATTACCCAAGACTTCGACAACGGTCATGACCTCAGCCATGCTGGTCGGCTGGGAAACCTCACTACCGTCAATGGAGCATTCGACCCATCCTTTCCTGTTCAACAAAACCAACGCCTGCGTCTGAGGTTGGTCAACGCCGCGAATGCGCGTGTCTTCACCGTGGGCCTCGACGGAATGTCCGGATGGATCGTCGCGCTGGATGGAATGCCTTTGGCCGAGCCGATCCCGATTGAGGACACGTTCCCGCTGGCCCCGGCACAACGTGCGGATTTGTTGGTGGATGTGCTGGCTGCGGATGCGGAAACGGCCAACCTGTTCAGTCAGGAACGTGACGGCGCCTTTGGTTTGGCCCGATTTTCTGTGGCAGGGCAGGCGGCTTCTACTCCCCGGTCGGGAGTTCGGCAATTGCCGCCGAACCCGCTTCCGGAATTGACGGATATCAACAACGTACCGCGGCACGAGATGAGGCTGCAGGGCGGTGCCATGCGCTGGCTTGAAAGCGCGCGGATTGGCGAGACCGAGCTCTCGGGTCGGGAGCTGGCTCAGCTGGGGCGGTTCTGGGCGCTGAATGGCTTCGCCGAGCGACTCGATGACCCGTTTATGGACGCGCCCTTGGGAAGCGTTCACCGGATCGCCTTCGTGAACGAAACGGTATTCCCGCACGCGATGCACCTGCATGGTCACCACTTTCGGCTGATCTTGCCGGACGGAAGTCTTGGGCCATGGCGCGATACGGTTCTGGTCGAACGTGGCGAGACTCGCGAGATCGCGCTGGTCACCGATAACCCGGGCAACTGGCTGCTGCATTGCCATATGCTTGGACACGCCGCATCGGGTATGATGAGTTGGTACCGCGTCACCTGACGCCGCATTCGGCGGCTGGAATGGCGTTTGCTTGAATGCTATAGCCGCGCGGAACCACTAAATTGGGCAAACCTGTCCAAGCTGCCCGAAAAGGCCCGTGCCATGAGTACTGAAATCCGCCTTGCCTTTGCGCACCCGTCCGAACGGTCCGAGGCGACTGCGCCACGCGGGCCGCTGGATCGTATCTCGTTGCGCGACCACATTGTCGAGGTCGAGATCGGCGCCTTTCAGGCCGAACGGGGCACCACCCAGCGCATCTGTTTCAACATTGTGGTCGAAGTGCGTCCGCTGACCGAAAACATCGACGATGATGTCGATCGCATCCTGTCCTATGACCGGGTGACCGAGGCCATCGCCTATGAACTGGCGGCCGAGCGTCTGAACTTGCTCGAAACGCTGGCGGATCGAATAGCTGAGCGGATCTTGCTTGAACCTCAGGCGGTAAGAGCTTTTGTACGCATTGAAAAACTGGATCGCGGTCCGGGTGCTTTGGGCGTCGAAATCGTTCGTGGCAAGGATGCCGTCCATCACGATGTCATCGAAGAAAAGCGCCCACAACCCCGGCTGGTCTTTCTGTCGAACGCAGCGATTGAGTCCGAAAATTTGTCGGGCTGGATCGACCAGTTGGAAAACCGGCAGCGACCGCTGATTCTTTGCGTGGGCGCCTCCGATCTGCCGGTGCCGCAGACCGGCCATGCCATGACCCAGCGCCGGATCGACCTGCTGGCGATCGAGCAGAACGCTTGGGTGCTGGCCGCGCGTGATCATCGCTGCGTCGTCGTCTCGACCCGGACCGAACTGGACTGGGCCATGAAGAACGGTCAGATCTGTGTCTGGGCACCGTCCAAGATCGTGCTGGATGCGGTCGATGGGCCTTCGGCGGCGCCGTCCGATGCGGTGGCCTTGGCCGCCTGGTTCGCCGCCACCTTTGAGGCCAGCGAAATGCTGGTCATTGGCGGGGAACTGCCCGAGTCGCCCAAAACGCCGCTTCGGGCGGTTCCGGTGGAGCAGGCGCAACTGTGACCAGCTACTATCGCCCATTGGTGCAACACGGGCCTGTGCGCCCGGACGGGGCCTTGCTGCTGGCGGGGCAGGACCTGTGGTTCACCCATGCCGAATGTCTGCAGCGTGACGCGGCACCCCGGATCGTTGCGGCTGCCGATATCCCTGAAACGTGGCTGGACCGGCTGACGCAACCGCGCGCCGCGATTGCCGGACTGGATATGGCGCAGCCGCAGATCATGGGCATTCTGAACGCCACGCCCGACAGCTTTTCCGACGGTGGCAAGCACAACACCCCCGACGCCGCGTGTACAGCAGCCCGGGAAATGGTCGCGCACGGTGCGACCATTCTGGACATCGGTGGTGAATCCACTCGCCCCGGTGCGGATTTTGTACCCGAGGACGAAGAGATCGCCCGCACCCAGCCCTTGATCCGCGCGATCCGGGCCGAGACACCGGCGCTGATCTCGATCGACACGCGCAAATCCGCCGTGGCCAGGGCCGCAGTCGAGGCCGGGGCAGGGCTGATCAACGATGTTTCAGGCTTTACCTTCGATCCCGCGCTTGGGGCTTTCTGCGCTGAAATCAATGCGCCGGTCTGCGTGATGCACATGCAAGGCGACCCGGCCACGATGCAGGACAACCCGACCTATGACAACGTTCTGCTGGACGTCTACGATTTCCTGTCCGGGCAGGTGGCCCGGCTGGAAGGCCTCGGGCTGGATCGGGGCCGGATCATCGTTGATCCGGGCATAGGCTTTGGCAAGACTGAGGAACACAACCTAAGCCTACTCCGCAATCTCAGCCTGTTTCACGGGTTGGGCTGCCCGATCCTCCTAGGAGTGTCACGCAAGGGCTTCATCGGCCGGATCGGTGCGGAACCGCGCAAGGATGCCCGCGCGCCGGGATCAATCGCCGTTGCGTTGGCAGGATTGTCGCAAGGTGTGCAGATCATCCGGGTGCATGACGTGGCCGAGACCGCTCAGGCCTTGCGCCTGTGGGCCGCTGTCCGGTAATCGGGTCGCAGGCAGGACTTTGTGGAGTAACAGGTATGCGCAAGCTGTTCGGAACCGACGGGGTGCGGGGCACCGCCAACACCTATCCGATGACGGCCGAGATGGCGTTGCGGATCGGCGCGGCGGTGGGGCGGTACTTCCGCCGGGATGGCTCGGGCGTTCACCGGGTGGTGATCGGAAAAGATACGCGCCTGTCGGGCTATATGCTGGAAAACGCGCTGACGGCGGGTCTGACGTCGACCGGCATGAACGTGCTGCTGCTAGGGCCGGTGCCGACACCGGCGGTCGGGCTGATGACCCGGTCGATGCGGGCCGATCTGGGTGTGATGATCTCGGCCAGCCACAACCCGGCCGAAGACAATGGGATCAAGTTCTTCGGACCCGATGGGTTCAAACTGTCCGACCAGGCCGAACTTGAAATCGAACAGCTGATCGAAGAGGGGGTCAAACCCGCGCAGGCGCAGAATATCGGGCGCGCCCGGCGTGTCGATGACGCGCGGTTCCGCTATGGCGAGCGGGTCAAGTCATCTCTGCCGCGCGAGCTGCGTCTGGATGGCCTCAAGGTGGTGATCGACTGCGCCAACGGCGCCGCGCACCGCACCGCACCCGAGGTGTTGTGGGAACTGGGGGCCGAGGTGATCCCTGTTGGAACTGCGCCCAACGGCAAGAACATCAACCTGGGTTGCGGCTCGACCCAGCCGCGCGTTGCGGCCGAGGCCGTCGTGGCGCATGGGGCGGATGTGGGCATCTGCCTCGACGGCGATGCCGACCGGGTGGTGATCGTGGATGAGAACGGGCAGGTCGCCGACGGTGATCAACTGATGGCCCTTCTGGCCACCGCCTGGGCCTCTTCCGAACGGCTGAAAGGCGGCGCGCTTGTTGCGACCGTCATGTCGAACCTGGGGCTGGAACGGTTTCTGGGCGCGCGCGGGCTGCGGCTGGAACGGACGGCGGTCGGTGACCGCTATGTGGTCGAGCGTATGCGGGACGGCGGGTTCAACCTTGGCGGTGAGCAATCCGGCCATATCGTCATGAGCGACTATGCCACCACGGGTGATGGCCTGATGGCGGGGCTGCATTTCCTGGCCGAGATGGTGAATTCGGGGCGCAAGGCCTCGGATCTGGCGCAGCAGTTCGAGACGGTGCCGCAACTGTTGAAGAACGTGCGCTATGGCGAAGGTCAGGCCCCGCTGGAAGCGGAGACAGTCAAGGCCGCGATTGCTGATGCCGAGGCGCGGCTGAACGGGCAGGGGCGGTTGCTGATCCGCAAGTCGGGCACCGAGCCCTTGATCCGCGTGATGGCGGAATGCGAGGATGACGCCCTTTTGGCACAGGTGGTCGATGGGATCGTGGCCGAGGTCGAAGCCGCCGCGCGTCAGTAGCCCAACAGCAACTTGCGCAGGCTGAACCATTGGCTGATGGCCATGCCTGTCAGGATCAGCGCCAATGCTATGTAGAACCGCAGCGGCAGTGCCTCGGACAGGATCCACGCGCCGAAGATCATCGACCAGACCGGCACCTGATAGTTCACCAGAGTCATGAAGACCGACCCGGCGCTGCGAATGATCGACACCCGCAGCAGGGTGGCAAAGGCCGTGGGCACAAGGCCCAGCACGATCAGCGCAAGCGTGGGGCGCAGGCCTTGCGGTGCGGGCACGCCCTCGGTCGCCAGCATGATGGGCACCAGGATCACTGCGCCCACCACCAATGTCAGTGCGGCCAGAACCACCGGGTCGATCGGCGGGCATCGCCGGGTCAGGATCGACGCCACCGAATAGCAGAACGCCGCCCCGATGCAGGCCAGCTGTGCCAGCGGCTCGGCCCCGCTGCCCAGTTGCGCCAGCCCTGGGCCGGTAAGCACCAGCGCTCCGGTGAAGCCCAGCGATACCCCGACGAAACGACGTGCGTTCAGGGGTTCATCCGAGAAGAAATGCGCCAGCGGAAGAACCATCAGCGGAATTGCAGCCATGGACAGCCCGGCAAAGGCCGAGGGTACATATTGCTGCCCCCAGCTGAGCAGCACGAAAGGCAGCGCGGTGGACAGGATGCCGATCAGGATTACCGACCACGCGAGACTTGGTGTCAGGCTGGGAATGCGCCGCCGGGTCAGCCCCATCAAGGCCAGCAGCATCACCGCGCCCAGCGTCGTCCGCGCCGTGGCCACCGTGATCGGGCCATAGCCTTCCAGCGCCATCGCGACGACCATGAAGGTGCCGCCCCAGATCAGGCCCAGGGCAATGACGCCGCTCCAGTCGCGTATGTTGGGTTGAGGCACCATTGCTGGCCGTTCATCCGTTCCGCATGAAAAGGGCGGCCACCGGGGCCGCCCTTGGGTCCAAGCCGTTCGGGCTTAGTTCTTTTCCTGATCGACCAGCTTGCCGGCCGAAATCCAGGGCATCATGCCCCGCAGCTTTTTGCCGACTTCTTCGATCTGGTGTTCGTCATTGGCCCGGCGCGAAGCCTTGATCGTGGGCTGACCGACCTGGTTTTCCAGCATGAAGTCACGCACGAACTTGCCCTGCTGGATGTCGTTCAGAACCTCTTTCATCGCCTTCTTGGTCTGCTCGTAAGGCAGGATGCGCGGGCCGGTCACGTATTGACCGTATTCCGCGGTGTTCGAGATCGAGTAGTCCATGTTGGCGATGCCGCCTTCATAGATCAGGTCCACGATCAGCTTCACCTCGTGCAGACACTCGAAATAGGCCATCTCGGGTGCATAGCCGGCCTCGACCAGGGTTTCAAAGCCGCAGCGGATCAGTTCGACCAGACCGCCGCACAGTACGGCCTGCTCGCCGAACAGGTCGGTTTCGCATTCCTCGCGGAAGTTGGTCTCGATGATGCCCGAACGGCCGCCGCCGATGGCCGAGCAATAGGACAGGCCGATTTCCAGCGCCTTGCCGGTCGCGTCGGTGTGAACGGCCACCAGGCACGGCACGCCGCCGCCTTTGACATATTCGCCGCGTACGGTGTGGCCGGGGCCTTTGGGGGCCATCATGATGACGTCCACGCCCTCTTTCGGCTCGATCAGGCCGAAATGCACGTTCAGGCCGTGGGCAAAGGCGATTGCCGCGCCGGGCTTGATGTTGTCATGCACGTATTTCTTGTAGGTCTCGGCCTGAAGCTCGTCGGGCATGGTGAACATGATGACGTCGCACCAGGCCGCGGCCTCGGCGATGCCCATCACCTGCAGGCCTTCGGCTTCGGCTTTCTTGGCCGAGCGCGAGCCTTCGCGCAGGGCGACGACCAGGTTCTTGGCGCCCGAGTCGCGCAGGTTCAGCGCGTGGGCGTGGCCTTGAGAGCCATAGCCCAGAATGGCCACTTTCTTGTCCTTGATCAGGTTGATGTCGCAATCGCGATCGTAATAGACGCGCATTTTGCCGGTCCTTTCTGTTTCGATTGCTGCGGTTCTATCTGCAGTGATTGCTATTGGCGAGAGCGATGGCATTGGATATTGACGACAGAAGCGAAGAATAATTCTTAGAAACCGGAAAACTTGAAAAAGTCATGCTTGACGACATCGACCGCCGCATCCTGCGCCATTTTCAGGCCGACCCAAGCCTGAGCACCGCCGAACTGGCCGAGCGGTGCCGGATCAGCAATGGCGTGTGCTGGCGGCGGATCGAGAAGATGCAGGCCGCCGGGATCATTCAGGGGCAGGAGGCCGTGATCGACTGGTCCGCCATGGGCTATGCGGTCGAGGTGTCGCTGCGGGTGACCCTGGACAAGACCCAGCCGCGCGCCTTCGACGAATTCACCGAAGCCGCCCGCAAAGTGCCCGAGGTGATCGAGATCCAGACCTTTCTGGGGCGGGTGGATGTCCGCCTGTCCGTCATCGCGCGGGACATGGCGCATTATCAGCAGGTCTATCGCGATCGTATCCTGACCCTGCCGCATATCGCCGATATCGAGGCCCTGATGCACATCGCGCGGGTCAAGCGGGACGAGGTGCTGCCGGTATGATCGAACTGGATGAACTGGACCGCAAACTGCTGCGCGCTTTGGCTCAGGACGCGACGCAGAGTGCAGGTGCGCTGGGGCGGCGTTTCGGTCTGTCGCAGCCTGCCACCTGGCGCCGGATCCGGCGGCTGGAGCAGGCGGGCATCATCAAGGGGCGCAGGCTGCGCTTGAACGCCGAGGCACTGGGGTTCGGTGTCACAGTATTTCTGGGCGTCAAGCTGGCGCGCAAAGGCCAGGTCAGCCTCGAGGATTTCGAACGCGCCGTTAGCGCCATTCCCGAAGTCCAAACCGTGGAACACGTACTGGGCCTGTATGACTACCGACTGCGGGTGGTGGCACGCGATCTGGCAGATTTCGAGCGTGTTCTGCGTCGGCGTATCATGACCCTGCCGGGGGCCGGGGACGTCGAAGCAAATGTACTGCTGAGCGAAGAACGCCTGCCCGGGCCGATAGGCTAGCGGTCAGTAGCGGGTACGGATGCAATAGCCAGGATGGTGGGTCAGGCGGGCAAACGAAACCGGCTGTCCGTCTTTCCATGTCGTGCGCTCAAGCTGAATCATCGCGGCCCCGGTCGTCGTTCCCATATAATCTGCCAAGTGGCTGTCGGCGGAAATGGCGTAGAGTGCAAGCTCGGCGTCAATGAAGGGGTTCGCATTCAACAGCCATTCATGCGGCCCGACCTCTTCCAGATTGGCATCTTCAACCTCGGGGACGGCCGAAATGTTGATCCAGCGTTCTTCGTGCTGAAACGGGCGGTTGTCGGCATAGTGCATGCACACCAGATGCAGGATCTGCGATTGCGGCGGCAGACCCAGTTGCGAGCTGAGCCAGCCCGGGCTCTTGTCGATGCTGCGCTCGACCAGGGCATAGCGGTAGGTCTGGTTCTGGTCTTCGACGATCTGACGGGCCAGCGACAGTTCCAGCTTGGCCTGTTTGCTGGGTGATTTCTTGACCCGCGTTCCGCTCTTGCGCTTGCGCTCGACGAACCCTTGCTCTGCCAGTTCGCGCAGCGCACGGTTGACGGTTGCACGCGCGCAGTTGAACTCTTCGGCAAGCTGGGTTTCGGTCGGCAGCAAGGAACCTTGGGGCCAGACCCGTGTCTCGATCCGCCGCTTCACTTCGTCCCGAACGAATTGAAAACTGATCCGCTTTTGAACGTTCACGGTCTAAAATATCCTTTCAAGCTCAAGATGTGTGTATCTGTTCAGAAACACGTCAAGGTGTAAAGGGAGAGGTGACACTAATTGGCGTCAATTCGGCCTATCAGGCTATTGAATCGGGTGTGCAGCCAGGCTTCTGACCGTTGACTTAAGGGAAGCGCATGAGGGTCAATGAGCACTTTACCAACAGATGCAAAGCCTTCAGAAAGTGAGCAACCCAGAAAAGGAGACAGCATGCCTGCATTGTTGAATACAGTCGATCCGGACGGGCTCGAAGAATTCTCGGTCGTGTTCACCGACCGCTCGCTCAACCACATGTCGCAGGCGTTCCAGCAGGTGATGCGCGACATCTCAGGGATGCTGCGTGAGGTCTATGGCGCGGACGGCGTGGCCGTGGTGCCGGGTGGCGGAACCTACGCGATGGAGGCCGTGGCCCGTCAGTTCGCCCGCGGCGCCGACGTGCTGGTGGTGCGCAACGGCTGGTTTTCGTATCGCTGGAGCCAGATCATCGAAACCGGGGGGCTGACGGCCTCGGCCACCGTGTTGAAGGCCCGTCAAACGGGGAATTCCAGCCCGCCGCCCTTTGCGCCGGCGCCGATCGACCAGGTGGTCGAAACCATTCGCAGCCAACGACCCAGCGTGGTGTTCGCGCCACATGTGGAAACCTCGGCCGGGGTCATTCTGCCGGATGACTATGTCACCGCGATGGCTGCCGCAGCGCACGAGGTCGGCGCGTTAATGGTGCTCGACTGCATCGCCTCGGGCAGTGCCTGGATCGACATGAAGGCCACCGGCGTGGACGTTCTGATCTCGGCCCCGCAAAAGGGTTGGAGCGCCTCGCCCAGTGCCGGTCTGGTCATGCTGTCCGACCGCGCCGAGGCGCGGCTGGCCGAGACCACCTCGGACAGTTTCGCGCTGGACCTGAAGAAATGGCGCCAGATCATGCAGGCCTATGAGGGCGGCGGCCATGCCTATCACGCCACCATGCCCACCGATGCGCTGCGGGCGTTCCGTGATACGATGCAGGAGACCCGTGACTATGGGTTCGAAAAGCTGCGCGATGCGCAATGGCGGCTGGGGAATGCTGTGCGGGCAATGCTGCGCGACAAGGGGGTCGTTTCGGTCGCGGCCGAAGGCTTTGGCGCGCCGGGGGTGGTGGTCAGCTATACCGACGACCCCGAGGTGCAGAACGGCAGGAAATTCGCCGCGCTGGGCATGCAGATCGCGGCCGGTGTGCCGCTGCAATGTGACGAGCCCGAAGGGTTCAGCACCTTCCGCCTGGGCCTGTTCGGTCTGGACAAGCTGTATGACGTCGACGGCACGGTGGCTCGGCTCAAGCGGGTGCTGGATCAGGTGCTGTAGGCCGGAACGGGCCTTAGCGCACGCCGAGGCCCATCTGCATCAGCGTCTTGCGCACCACCGGCATCGAATAAAGCGCGTTCAGCCCGGCAGCGCGTGCATCGCGCAACGGCCGTGCCTCGACCATCGAGGCGCGGTTCAGCAGGTCGATCCCCTTGACGCGCAGTTCGATCTCGGCATGGCGGGACTTGTGATAGGCATCGAGCATCTGGGCATCTCCCAGACCCTCGGGTCGGGCCTGGGCCAGGTCCAGCAGGCTGCGTAGATCCCCCAGTGACATGTTCAGCCCCTGCGCCCCGATCGGGGGCACCACATGGGCGGCCTCGGCCATCAGGGCCACGCGCTGGGCCGACAGGCGCTCGGCCGATTGGCTGATGATCGGCCAGATCGTCCGGCGCGAGGCCAGTTTCAGCGGTCCGAACAGGCCGCAGGACCGCTCGGTCATCGCGGCCTCGAACTCAGCCTCGGGCAGGTTCTGCAGGTCGACCGCGCGCGGGCCGCGCTCCATCCACACGATCGCCGACGAGGGCTGGCCCTGCCAGTCGGGCAGGGGGACCAGAGTGAACGGCCCGCCGGACCGGTGGATCTCGGTCGAGACGTTTTCATGGGCGAACGGATGCGTCACCGCAAAGGCCAGTGCCTTTTGCCCGTAACGCGTAGTGTGGACCTTAATTCCCGCAGCCTCGCGCATGGGCGAGTTGCGGCCATCGGCGGCGATCACCAGCTTGGTGCGGATGCGCGTACCGTCCGACAGGCCCACACGCGCCTCGGCGGTGCGGGTGAACAGGCTGACGGTGCCGGTGCCGGGGCGGAAATCGACGTTCGGCAGTTCGTGCAGCCGGGCCACCATCTCGCGCCGCAGCAGCCAGTTGGGCAGGTTCCAGCCAAAGGGTTGATCCGAGATATCGGCGGCGTTGAAATCGCGCACCACGCGCGGCTCGGGGATGTCACCGCCCGCGTCCACGATGCGCATGATCTGCAGCGGCGCGGCGTGCGGTTCAAGCCGGTCCCACAAACCGCAGTGCTGCAAAAGTCCGTGCGCCGGTTGCAGAAACGCGGTGGTGCGCAGGTCGGATCCGTCGGCGTCGCGGTCGGTGACGGGCGGGGTCGGGTCCACGCAGATCACGTCGAACCCTGCGGCGCCGAATACGGCCGCCGCGGTCAACCCGGCGATGCCGCCGCCGGAAATCAGGATGTCACAACTGTCGGTCATCGCGTCACTCTCCGTTGCCTGCGGACCCTAGTGCGGTTCTGGGGCCTGCGCCAAGTGACATCCTGTCCCGTGGTCTAGCCGCGTGAGATCAGGACCAGAATCAGGAACATCACCGGCACCATCGCCAGGGCCGGCAGATACAGGCCCGGCAGGCCGAACAACAGGGCCGAACAGCCCCACATGCTGACCAGCGCCGCAACGGTATAGCCCAGATCCTCGGGCTTGCCATTGGCCGCATCGCGGGCCAGCCAGCCAAACAGGGGAATTGCAAAAAGCAGGCGCTGCCAAAAGGGCAGGCGGCCGGGCATCTCGATCGCGGTCATCAGGGTCTCCAGTTCTGTTCGTCGCTGGGCCTGATGTAGGAACGACTGTGCACCCGCAGAATGCGCGGATCGTCGCAGTTTCAGGCCGCGCGCAGGTGCATTTCGTCGCAGTCTCGGGTGGTTCAGATCAGGCGCGCTAGAAAGGCGGTCAGGTCATCGGTGTGGTGGTGGATATGATCCGCGTCATGCGGATCGGGGGCAACATGCACGGTACGCATGCCCATGTCATGCGGGGCCTTCAGGTTGCGAGGCTCGTCTTCGAACATCGCAGCGCGGTCGGGGTGGATGCCGTCGCGGGAAAAGACCGTTTCAAACGCGGCCTTGTCCGGTTTGGGCCGGTACCCCGCATGTTCGACCCCATAGATCGCGTCGAACAGCCCGTCCAATCCGCGTGAGGCCAGAACCCGCTCGGCATAGGGCGCGCTGCCGTTGGTGTAGACGATGCGCCGCCCGGGCAGGGCCCGGATATGCGCGGCCAGCGCAGGGTCGGGTTCCATGTGGCTCAGGTCGACCTGATGAACCGCGTGCAAGTAGGGCTCGGGGTCCAAGTGATGTTCGGCCATCAGTCCGGCCAGCGTGGTGCCGTGTTCGCGCCAATAGTGCTGGCGCAGCCGGTCAGCCTCGGCCCGGTCGACGCGCAGGGCTTCGACCACGTATTCCGTCATCAGAACCTCGATCTGATCGAACAGGCGCATCTGTGGCGGATAGAGGGTGTTGTCCAGATCGAACACCCATTGGGTGACATGTGAAAATGCAGGCTTGACCATAGGCTTGGGTTTAGGCCGCGGCCACCGGGTTTTCAATGGCGCACTTGATTGCAGACCCGTGGCGCGGATAGACATGTCCGAACGAGGAGAGACAGCACCCGATGAACCAGACGAAACAGCCGCAGACCGATGCCTACAGCCTGATCCTCGAAGCGATTGACGTGGGGGTGTACAAACCCGGCGACCGGCTGGTGGAAAGCGAACTGGCCGAGCGGTTCGGCGTGTCGCGCACCCCGATCCGCGAGGCGCTGCAGCGGCTCGAGACGCAGTCGCTGCTGGAACGTGACGGGCGCTCGCTGATCGTGGCCTCGCTGGACCACAACCAGATGGCCGAGCTGTATGTCGTGCGGCGCGAATTGGAAGGGCTGGCGGCCCGACTGGCCGCGCGCCATGCCACGGATGAGGAAATCAAAGTCCTGCAGGATATGGTCGAAGCCGATGACGCGCTTGTGGATGATCCAGTGGCGCTGTCCCGGGCCAACCGGCGGTTCCACGAGCAGATCCACCTTGCGTCGCACAACCGCTACCTTGTGCAGCAATTGGACCTTGTCCATCGCACCATGGCTCTGATGGCAACGACTTCATTGGCCGCGCAGGGCCGCGGTGAGATCGCTCAGAGTGAGCATAAGGGGATCGTCGAGGCAATCGCGGCTCATGACGAAGAAGCCGCCGACCGAGCCCTGAAGGAACATATCTCGGTCGCGTTCATGACCCGGCTGAAGCAGGATGCAATCCGGCGCGAGAAATAGCTTCCTCGTCCGGCTGCACTTCTTCGCTGGCCTGTCCGTGCTGGGTCTTGTCCCAGAAGAATGGTCTGACCGCCAGTTCCCACAGCGCCTTGTAAGCTGCCGCCACACCCAAGGGGTAATAGAGTGCCATGGTCAGGACCCACGGCAGCAGGAAACGGCGCCCTCCGGCGATCACGCCCAAGCCTCCAACTAGGATGTTCGCGGCCTCGGCGGTCAGGAATAGGTAGACACAGGCGTTCAAGATTTGCGGTGCCAATACAGCTTCGAAAGGGTTCGTCAGCCCCAAAAAGGTCAGCCAGAAGACCCACAGCACCGGGGCAAGCAGGAATTGTCCGACCGTCCCCAGGAAAAAGGCTTGGACTCCCAAAAAGCGCCACATCCCCAGATCGCGCATCAATGCCAGGGGCGAGCGCATGTGGACAAGGTACGTGACCATAAACCCTTTGAGCCAGCGTGAGCGTTGCTTCACCCAAGGCCAGGCGCGGAAATTGGCCTCTTCATACGTGGCGGTATTCACGATTTCGGTGCGATAGCCCGCGCGACTGAGCCGAACCCCCAAATCCGCGTCCTCGGTCACATTGTGAGCGTCCCAGCCCCCCAATTCCAACAGCTTGTCCCTGCGGAAGAAGAACGTCGTTCCACCCAGCGGCACCACAAGACCCAACCGCGCGATTCCGGGCAGGATCACGCGGAACCAACCGCTGTATTCGATGGTGAAGCAACGCGAGCGCCAGTTGGTGCGCGGGTTGTAGTAGTCCAGAACACCCTGCAGGCAGACCACATCATCGGGCGCGCGGGCGAATTGCTCCACCACGGTCTCGATTTGGTCTGGCAGAGGCGCATCCTCGGCATCCCAGACGCCCAAAATCTCTCCTCGGCAGAAATCCAGCGCATAGTTCATCGCCCTTGGCTTGGTGGTCAGGTTGCCAAGATCGGGCACCTCCAGCGTTCGGATCCAGCTGGGCAGGGTGGTCTGCGCAAGCGCTGACCGGGTGACGTCATCATGCTCTTCCAAGACCAGAATCACGTCCAACAGCGCCTTTGGATAGGTCAGGCGTTTCAGCCGTTGGATCAGCGCACCAGCGATTTCCCGTTCCTTGTGCAGCGGTACCAGGATGGACACGCAGGGCAGGCGCTGTTGCGCAAGCAGACCGTCTGGTTTCTCGGCCTTTTTGGGGAAGAGATACGATATCAACCCGGCCAGCCGAAGAATCAGGAACAGGATCAGCGTTGAAACTGCTGCCCAGAACAGCAGGGATAGCCCGGCATTCGGTTGCAGACCCAAGCCCACAAGCGCAGCCAGCGCCAAGAGGGTAGGCAGGAGACGTGAACTCGCAGTCCATGAGCGGCAGCTTTGCGATAGCGGCGCCCGTGTTTCCGCCGCCTCGGCCAAAGGTTTTGCGTAGTGTCGGGCAATGGCTTGGTCGATGTTATCGGGTGCGGCCAGAACCGGCAGGACGGTCTGGGCGCAATCTGCCAACCCGGACCTTATTTCATCAAAGCGGTCTGGGTAGGCTGTCGCGACCAAAAGCACGGGTCCGACTCGCAGCCACGGAATGGCGTTGTGCGTCAGCCAGAACTGCATCGGGCGCAGCGCGCAAAGGTCAGCGGGTGGCGGCGTGTTTTCCAGATCGGCGATCTGCAGCCCATGTTGTTGGCCCAGCGCCAACAACACATCGCTGCGCGAGGCCATATGCTCGCCAACCAGAATTTCGCCCAGAGGAGCGTCCTGCCGCTCCTGCAGTTTCAGGGCGTGATCCAGTTGAGCGGGGGTGATCACCCCCAAGTCGATCAGGCAAGTGCCCAAAGGTTTGCGGGGGCCAATGCCAGAAACCGGGGTCGCGGGCCCGTGACCCAGAAAATTCAATTCAACCATAAGAAAACCCTGCCCGAGATGTCGGGTCAGAGTTGCTCAATCAAGGTTAATTCCGGGTTAACGTTGACGCGGTCCGCAAACCTGCGGGATCAAGCGCGCACTTTTCGGTCGGCCATGGCCGCGGCAAACCGTTCAAAAAGGTAAAAGCTGTCTTGCGGGCCGGGCGAGGCTTCGGGGTGATACTGAACCGAATACACCGGGCGATCGGACATGCGGATGCCGCAGTTCGAGCCATCGAAGAGCGACCGGTGGGTTTCGACCACCCCCGCAGGCAACGATTGGGCGTCGACCGCGAATCCGTGGTTCATCGAAGTGATCTCGACCTTGCCGGTTTCCAGGTCCTTGACCGGGTGGTTCGCGCCGTGGTGTCCGTGGTTCATCTTGATGGTCTTGCCGCCCAACGCCAGTGCTAGCATCTGGTGACCAAGGCAGATCCCGAAAATCGGCAGATCCGTGGTTTCAAGAATTTCCTTGATCATCGGCACAGCATAAGTGCCAGTGGCAGCCGGGTCTCCCGGGCCGTTGGACAGGAACACGCCATCAGGTTCGTGCGCCAGCACCTCAGCCGCGGTTGCGGTTGCGGGCAGTACCGTCACGTCGCAACCGGCCGAAGCCAGGCAGCGCAGGATGTTCCGTTTTGCGCCGTAGTCCAACGCGACGACCTTGTGCACGGGCGCTTCCTGACGCCGGTAGCCATCCGGCCAGGCCCAGCGCATCTCGTCCCAGCGGTAGCTCTGGGCGCAGGTCACATCCTTGGCCAGATCCATGCCCTCCAGCCCGGCGAAACCACGCGCTGCAGCAACCAGGGCTTCGATGTCGAAGTTGCCTTGCGGGTCATGGGCTAACGCGACATGCGGAGCGCCTTGCTGGCGGATCGCACGGGTCAGCCGGCGGGTATCGACCCCACCGATGGCGATCCGGCCGCGGCGGGCCAGCCAGTCGGTCAGCCGCTCGGCCGAGCGCCAGTTTGACGGCTCGGTCGGATCCCATTTCACGACCATGCCCGCGGCCACCGGATCGGCAGTTTCGTCATCGTCGGGATTGACGCCGACATTGCCGATATGCGGGAAGGTGAAGGTCACGATCTGCCCGGCATAGGACGGGTCGGTCATGATCTCCTGATATCCGGTCATCGCGGTGTTGAAACACAGCTCGGCCACGGTTTGTCCCGTGGCGCCGAACCCGGTTCCGAAGAAGAGCGTTCCGTCGGCCAGAGCCAGACATGCGGTGGGCTTGGACGTGGCTTGATGGGCCATGGCGCGACTCTCCTATCGGGTAAATCGGCGCATAACTAAGGGGGTTGGGGTCTCGGGTCAACCCTGTTCAAATTTTGGGCTATTGTTGTTTTTCAATGATTTAGCCTTATGTGTCTGCTGTTGTGCCTCGGATTTTGTTTAGATATGTTCGGGGTTCCGTTGCCATGGGGATGGACAGAACAGATGGATATGCGAACTCGGGTGACCACTGCCCTGAAGCAAGCAATGAAGGACAAGGATGCCGAGCGTCTGTCGACGCTGCGGCTGGTCAATGCCGCGATCAAGGATCGGGACATCGCGCTGCGTGCGGCTGGAAACGAAGAGGCCAAGGGCTGTGATGACTCAGATGTTCTTGAGATTCTTGGGAAAATGAGCAAGCAGCGCAAAGAAAGCGCGCGGGCCTATGAGGAAGGTGGTCGTTTGGACCTGGCCGAGCGCGAACTGCGCGAGGTGAAGATCATCGAGGAATTCCTGCCCAAGCAGTTGGATGATGATGAGGTCGCAAAGGCCATCCAGACGGCGATCACCGCGACCGGTGCCGGGTCGATCCGGGACATGGGCAAGGTCATGGGCGAGCTCAAGGCCAACTACACAGGCCAGATGGACTTTGGAAAGGTGGGGCCGCTGGTCAAAGACCACCTGTGCGCCGCGTCGAACGGCGACTGCTGACGCACTTTATTCGGGTGCTGGTTCCCGCAGCCGCTTTACCAGATCATCATACAAGGAAATGCGTTCCTCCTCTGAGAGGAACGCGCCAATCTCGACCACCCGTCCTTCACCCGACAGGGTCACATAGTTCGGGACCGGACCGCCGGCCTTGTGCATTTCCGGACGCGCCCAGTATCGATTGCAACTCCATTCCTGCTGCCCGGTCCGGGCGCTGTGATGGATCAGGCGTGCTTGGGTTCCGGTAAGGGTCAGTACCTCAAACACGTTTCTGGACCGATAGTTTGACTGGATCGCAAGCCATAGGCCCGCCACCGTCAACAGAAGGAACGGCAATAGCCCCCACAGCAGAACCGATCCCAGAACTGCCAGTAGGGGTATAAGTCCAAACAGGAAAACCGATAGTACGACGGCCATTGCGCCGCGCGGTGGCAGGGAATTGTGCGGCCAAAGGCGCAATTCCTGTTCCGAGTTCGAGCTGATGTTCCAATGGTAGGGCATATTGCAAAAATAGCGCCTGCTGATCCGGTGTCGATTGCCAATTTTAAACGACGTGTCCGACCCGCGCCCAGGACAGCGCGTCTTCAAGCCGGTCGTCGCCCCAGAACACTTCGCCCCGCGTAACAAAGCTTGGCGCGCCGAATACGCCCAGGGCTACTGCCGTTTCGGTTTCAGCTTTCAACGCGGTTTCGATTTCGGGGCTGCGCGCGCGGGCCATGACCGGCAGCGGGTCCAGCTGGCAGCGGAACAGAGCCTCGGAGATGGCGTTTTCACTGCCGGCTTCGATACCGTCCTCAAACCAGATCCTGTAAAGGTTTTGGGTAAAGCTCTTGCCCCATCCTTCCCGGATTCCCAGCAGCGCGACCTGGTTGGCCAATTCGAGGTTCGAAATCGGATAGGGGGCGGGCAGCTTGGCGTGGATATGGTACTTGGCTGCGCGGCGTTCGATGTCGCGCCACATGTAGGCCGACTTGACGGGTTTGCCCGCAAACGGAATGTTCTTCTGTTCAGACATGACCGCGCGTACGTCGAAAGGGCGCCAGTTAACCTGCGCCTGATGTTCTGCGCACCAATCGTCCAGACGCATGATGGTCAGGAAACTGTAAGTGCTGCCGATGGAGTACCAGAAATCAATATCGGGCATGGTGACCTCGGAGATTGGCCGGACATGCGGCGCGCCAAGGATACCCGATTTTCAACGATATTGCGACCGCCCGCGGAATGCGATGGCCGGTAGAGCGCGAACAGAAAAAGAAAAACCCCGCCGTGAAGGCGGGGTTTCCTGTTTTCGGGAAGGGATCAGTGCGCGTGGCCCTTGTCCCAGTCTTCCTGCTTGGGCAGCTGCTCGAACGTGTGCTCGGGCGGCGGCGAGGGCAGGGTCCATTCCAGCGTATCCGCATATTCGTTCCACGGGTTCGGACGCGTTTCCTTGGCGCCACGCAGCAGGGCGTAGATCACGATGCCGAAGAACAGCAGGAACGAAGCGAACGAGATGAACGCACCGATCGACGAGACGAAGTTCCACTGAGCGAAGGCTTCGGGATAGTCGATGTACCGGCGCGGCATGCCCTGACGGCCCAGGAAGTGCTGCGGGAAGAAGGTCAGGTTTGCACCGATGAAGAACATCCAGAAGTGAACCTTGCCCCAGAACTCGGAATACTGACGGCCCGTCATCTTCGAGAAGTAGAAGTACACACCTGCAAAGATGGCGAAGACTGCACCCAGGCTCATCACGTAGTGGAAGTGCGCGACGACATAGTAGGTGTCGTGGTAGGCCCGGTCGATACCGGCCTGCGACAGAACCACACCGGTCACACCGCCGACGGTGAACAGGAACAGGAAGCCGAAGGCGAACAGCATCGGCGTCTTGAACTCGATCGAGCCGCCCCACATGGTGGCGATCCACGAGAACACCTTCACGCCCGTCGGAACCGCGATGACCATCGTGGCCAGCATGAAGTAGGCCTGCTGGCGCAGAGACATGCCCACGGTGTACATGTGGTGTGCCCACACGACAAAGCCCAGCGCGCCGATTGCGATGATCGCCCAGACCATCGGCAGATAGCCAAAGATCGGCTTGCGCGAGAAGGTGGCGATTACGTGGCTGATGATGCCAAAGCCTGGCAGGATCACGATGTACACTTCGGGGTGACCGAAGAACCACAGGATGTGCTGGTACAGGATCGGGTCACCGCCACCGGCCGGATCAAAGAAGGTGAAGCCGAAGTTGCGGTCCATCAGCAGCATGGTGATCGCGCCCGCCAGAACCGGCAGCGACAGCAGAATCAGCCACGAGGTGACGAAGATCGACCAGCTGAACAGCGGAACCTTGAACAGGGTCATGCCCGGGGCACGCATGTTCAGGAAGGTAGTGATCATGTTGATCGCGCCGAGGATCGAGGAGGCGCCCGATACGTGCACGGCAAAGATCGCCAGGTCCATGGACATGCCGCCTTCGGTCGTCGACAGCGGCGGGTAAAGAACCCAGCCCACGCCCGAGCCGGCCTGGTCGTTGCCGCCGGGGGCCAGCAGCGACGCGATGCCCAGCGAGGTGCCGGCGACATACAGCCAGAAGGACAGGTTGTTCATCCGCGGGAACGCCATGTCCGGTGCACCGATCTGCAACGGCATGAAATAGTTTCCAAAACCGCCGAACAGGGCGGGAATGACCACAAAGAACATCATCAGGACACCGTGATAGGTGATCATCACGTTCCAAAGGTGTCCGTTGGGAGTGCAGGGGTCGGCCATGAAGCCTTCCAGGCACATGTACTGAACGCCCGGATGCATCAGTTCAAGCCGCATGTAGATGGTCATCGCGACCGAGATGAACCCGGCAAAGGCCGAGAAGATCAGGTAAAGGATCCCGATATCCTTGTGGTTGGTCGACATGAACCACCGGGTAAAGAATCCGCGCTGGTCTTCATGATCGTGACCATGAATGGCTGCGTCTGCCATTTAGGTGCCTCCTGTTGCAAATAGACCGCGCAGCCGGACCTCTCCGGCGCGCGGGATTCCTGCTGGTTTTAGAATGCAAGGGGGCGGCCTTCAATGGCCGAGTTTGATCTGGATCAAGATTAATTGTCGCGGGGCAGGAGGTCACCCACGCGATATCGGCCTTGGATGACCGGTATCTGGGGATGATCGGGCGAATTGCAAGGACAGGGGCTGTCCAAGGGCGGAATCACGCCTTGACCCGCTGCGGGCTTGGCCGCAGAACAACACGCAGCCCCTTTGTCGGAGACCCACCATGACCGCTTATGATCCCGAAAACATCTTTGCCAAGATCCTGCGGGGCGAGATCCCCTCGACCCGCGTCTACGAGGATGCGGACACGCTGGCTTTCATGGATATCATGCCGCGTGCGGACGGGCACCTTCTGGTGATCCCGAAAACGCCTTGCCGCAACGTGCTGGATGCCACACCCGAGCAACTGGCCGCAGTCATGACCACGGTTCAGAAACTGGCGCGTGCGGTCATGCGCGCCTTTGACGCCGAAGGGGTGACCATCCAGCAGTTCAACGAGGCGGCCGGAGGGCAGGAGGTGTTTCACCTGCATTTCCATGTCCTGCCCCGGCACGAGGGCGTCTCTCTGCGCCCGCCCGGAAAGATGGGCGATTTCGACGAGATCGCCAAACACGCCGAGCGCATCAGGGCTGCGCTGGCGTGACGGGTGGGGGCGCCTGATGCGTCCCTGAACAGGCATCGTGATCCCCAAACGCCTGCAAGACTGAGCAGACGTGGTCGTGCTGCCCGTCGCAGGCGGCCGCGATCCGGGCAAGCTCGGTCTCGAGCCGGCGCAGCTTTGCAATCCGATCCTGCAGGTCCGCCAGTTGCCGCTCGGCGATTTCGTGTGCCCGGTTCAGATCGGCGCCCTGGGCGCCTTCCAATGACAGCAGGGCCTCGACATCGGCCAATGGCAGTCCGAGATCGCGCGTGTGTTTGACAAAGTGCAGCCGCTCGAGCGCGGCGCGGTCATAACGCCTTTGGTTGCCGGCGGTCCGTTCCGGCGGTTGCAGCAGGCCCCTTTCTTCGTAAAACCGGATCGTGGCGACTTTGACGCCTGTGCGCCGGGACAAATCCCCGATCGAGAACATTTTCTGCAATCCCCCTTGAACCTCTAGTCACTAGAGGAATTAGGTATGGACCATGACCCAGACAAGGACACGACATCATGGCGCATGATCATTCCCACGCCGGACACAAACACCACGCCCAAATCGACGCCGATGCCGGAGACGCGCGGGTGGCATGGGCCATCGCGGTCAATATGTTTTTGACGCTGGCACAGGTGGTCGGCGGGATCTTTTCGGGGTCGCTGGCGCTCATCGCTGACGCTCTGCACAATTTTTCCGACGCGATTGCACTGATCATCGCGTTCTTTGCCCGCAAGATCGCGCGACGCCCAGCCGACCCGCGCATGAGCTTCGGATACGGTCGGGTCGAAGTGGTCGCGGCGCTGGTCAACTATACCACACTGATCGTCATCGCCGTGTACCTGATGTACGAAGGTGTGACCCGGTTCTTTCAGCCCGAGCCGATTGACGGCTGGCTTGTGGTCTGGATAGCCATGCTGGCGTTGGTGGTGGATCTGATCACCGCGCTTTTGACCTATAGCATGGCCAAAACCAGCATGAATATCCGCGCGGCTTTTATCCACAACGTTGCTGACGCGCTGGGATCGGTTGCAGTGATCGTGGCCGGGGTGGCTGTGATCCTATTCAACTGGACCTGGGTCGACCCGGCCGTCACCATTCTGATTTCGCTCTACATCCTGTGGCATGTCCAGAGCGAGATCGGAGAAACGATCCGGGTTCTCATGCTTGGCGCGCCGCCCGATCTGGACCCCGAGGAGGTCGCCTCGGCCATTGAGGCAATGGACGGCGTGCGCGAAGTTCACCATGTCCACTTGTGGAGCATGCAGGAAAACCAGCCCGCTCTTACCGCGCATCTGGTGGTCGAAGACTGGGCCTGGTCGCAGGCTGAAGAGGTGCGCGGTCTGGTAAAACAGGCAATGCGCGACAGTTTTGGGATCGGCCACCTGACGCTTGAGGTGGAAATGGCTGGTCGGGCCTGCCCACAGACCATGCGGTTCGGCCATGCCACGAACCAATCAGGCGAAAACTGAGGCCCCAAAAACGAGAATTGCCGTTCCGATATGGGGTCGGAACGGCAGACTCGTAACCAAACACTTGATCGATTTTCGCGGGCTGGCCGCGATCACCGGTTAACATACCACTCACTCTTGAACGGTATATTCATGATACCTCAAACTGCGGCTGTTGTGTGGAAGGAAGAAGGAGATTCCTTAAATTTTAAGGCAATTCGCGGCAATCTTCGGAAATTTGCGACCGTATTGAGAAACAGAAGAACCCTGCATCGAGGATTGTCGTTCCGCAGGGTCAGGTTCTGCGATTCGAGACCATGGTCGATGCGAGGGGTTCAGGCCGCCTCAGGGCCAAAAGCCTCAGTAAAGGTTTTGCGCAGCGCCACATCGACATCGGCCATTGTCACCGGCAATCCCAGATCCACCAACGAGGTCACGCCGAACTCCCGGATGCCGCAGGGAACGATGCCCGAAAAATGCTCCAGGTCGGGTTCAACGTTGATCGAGATGCCGTGGAAGCTGATCCATTTCCGCAAGCGGATGCCGATCGCAGCGATCTTGTCCTCGGCCGGTTCGCCGCTGACGGTCAGCGGCTTGTCCTTGCGCGGCACCCACACACCGACACGGCCTTCGCGGATTTCTCCGTGGACGTTGAACTCGGCCAGTGCCGAGATCACCCAGGTTTCCAGCTGTTTGACAAAGCGGCGGACATCATGGCCGCGCTTCCCGACATCCAGCATGACATAGACGACCCGCTGGCCGGGTCCGTGATAGGTGTATTCACCCCCGCGCTTGCTGGCGTAGACCGGAAATCGATCCGGGTCGGTCAGGTCTTGGGGTTTGGCTGATGTCCCGGCCGTATAGAGCGGCGGATGCTCCAAGAACCAGATGCACTCGTCCGCAGTTCCGGCCGCAATCTCGGCTACCCGCGCCTCCATGAAGGCGACGGCGCTGTCATAGTCGGTCAGTCCGTCGGTGATCTTCCATTCCATGCGCGCCTCATAGCCGTCCTGCTGTCCAAGCGAAAGAGGTTAGGCGGCCTCGGCCAGGCATCGCTGCAGGATCTGGGCGTAGGTCTCGGTGCCCTGCGCACCCGTCAGCAGGTACTTGCCGCCAAAAACCATTGCCGGAACTCCGGTGATGCCTCGGCTGGTCCAGAATTGTTGCTTTTGCCTTACCGGGCCTGCATGCGCGCCCGACTCCAACGCCGCGCGGGCGGCGTCTGGGTCGAGGCCGGCGGTCTGAGCGGCATCCAGCAATACCTCAACTTTCGAAACATCCCGCTGATCTGTGAAATAGGCCTTGAACAAGGCCAGCTTCAGAGGGTGTTGCCTGCCTTGCGTTTCGGCCCAGTCCAGAAGTTGATGTGCAGCGAAGGTGTTCACTATGCGGCTGTCGTCATTGAAATTGAACGTGAAACCCAAATCCGCACCCAGCGCGGTCAGCCGGTCTCGGGCTTGCTGGCTCTGCTCGGCGGTCGAGCCGTACTTCTCCATGATGTGCTCTCGCAGGTTCTGGCCATCTGGCCCCATTGCGGGGTTCAACTCGAACGGGTGCCACCGGAGCTGCGCCAGCACGTTCTCCTGCTCCAGCGCCAGATCAAGCTGGCGAAACCCGACGATGCACCACGGGCATACGACATCGGATACGATGTCGACTTGGATGACGGGGCGGGGATCGGGTGTGGTCATCGGATGCTCCTGCTGCGATGTGGCATCGGGTTTCATGACCCCACAGATATGGTTGCAGGCCGGGAATTCCAATGCGGTTGCTTTTGCCTCTTCACATCCTTTTGCCAAGCGTCTATACGCCGCCTACCAAGTCACAGGCAGTGCGGCCGTGGCGGAATTGGTAGACGCGCAGCGTTGAGGTCGCTGTGGGGTAACACCCGTGGAAGTTCGAGTCTTCTCGGCCGCACCATTTTCTTCAATATCAATTCACCCGTCGTTCCATTTTGGGCGAGGGGCATCTTTGTGGCCAATCGTAAAATCTTGCCTGCGGTTTAAACGCGCCAAAAACGGGCACTTGATTTCGTCTGTAATTCGAATATCCATGAATTATGGAAAAAGTGATTCCCGACCGCCTGTCCACCTTGGGTCATCCGGCTCGGTTGGCCGTTTTCCGGCTGTTGATGCGCCGGTATCCCGATCGCATACCCGCGACCGAGATTGCCATGGCGTTGGACCTCAAGCCGAATACGCTGTCCAACTACGTAAACGCGCTGATGCAGGCCGGCCTTGTGACGCAGGAAAGGGTCGGGACGTCCTTGCGCTACTCGGTGGATATGGACGCCGTGCGGCAGACGTTCGATTACCTTCTGCTGGATTGCTGCCGTGGGCGTCCGGAACTCTGCGCGCCCAGTCCACTCAACGGCGTTGACGCGCATGCGGCCAAGGCCCCGCGTACCTACAACGTATTGTTCATATGTACCGGGAATTCCGCGCGTTCGATTTTCGCCGAGGCCCTGTTGAAGCAGCTTGGCGGCGACCGGTTCAACGTGTTTTCTGCCGGTACACGTCCGCGGTCCCAGTTGAACCCAGCGGCGCTTGAGGTGCTGCGGCAGAATGGGCACGACATCTCGGACCTGCGCGCCAAGAATGTAAGCGAGTTCCAGGCCCCGGGCGCGCCGAAGTTCGATTTCGTGTTCACCGTATGCAATCAGGCTGCGAACGAAGACTGCCCCGCCTGGCCCGGGCAGCCGGTCAGCGCGCATTGGGGTATGCCCGATCCGGTGAAGGCCGAGGGAACAGAGGCCCAAAAACGCCTTGCCTTCCAGCAGGCCTACGGCGCGTTGCGCAACCGGATCCTGACCTTTTCGTCGCTGCCGTTCGAAACCCTAGACCGTATGTCCCTTCAGAAGGCCGTGGATGACATCGGCCAGACCCATACCGGAGAAACCGCATGACCGTTTATGCTCTTAACGGCCTTGGCCGCATCGGCAAGCTGGCCTTGAAACCCCTGCTTGAGAAAGGCGCGCAGATCGCCTGGATCAATGACGCGGTGGGGGACCCCGCGATGCACGCGCATCTGCTGGAGTTCGACACCGTGCATGGCCGCTGGGCCGCCGACTTTAGTCATGACGAAAACTCGGTCACCATCGACGGCGTTCGGTTGCCCTTCATCGGGACCCGCAACCTGTCTGATCTGCCGCTTGAAGGCGTCGACGTCGTCATCGACTGTACCGGGGTCTTCAAGACCGAGGCAAAACTGACCCCTTACTTTGACGCCGGTGTGAAGAAGGTGGTGGTCTCGGCGCCGGTCAAGGATGGTGATGCGGCCAATATCGTCTTTGGCGTGAACGAAGGCACCTATGATCCGGCCCGCCACCGCATCGTGACCGCGGCCAGCTGCACCACGAACTGCCTGGCCCCGGTGGTCAAGGTCATCCACGAGAGCCTGGGCATCCGGCACGGCTCGATCACCACGATTCATGACGTGACCAATACGCAGACGATCGTGGACCGTCCGGCCAAGGACCTGCGCCGTGCCCGGTCGGCGCTGAATTCGCTGATCCCCACGACCACTGGCAGTGCCACGGCGATCACCCTGATCTATCCCGAACTGACGGGGCGGTTGAACGGGCATGCGGTGCGGGTGCCGCTGCTGAATGCCTCGCTGACCGATTGCGTGTTCGAGGTTGAACGCGAAACCACGGCCGAAGAAGTGAACGCCCTGTTCAAGGCCGCGGCCGAAGGGCCTCTGGTCGGCATTCTGGGCTATGAGGAGCGTCCTCTGGTTTCGACCGACTATACCAATGACACCCTGTCCAGCATCGTGGATGCACCGTCGACCATGGTGGTGAACGGAACGCAGGTAAAGGTCTATGCCTGGTACGACAACGAGATGGGCTATGCGCACCGTCTGGTGGATGTCGCGATGATGGTCGGGGCATCACTTTGACCAGCGCTTCCCAACGTCCGGACGGGCTGTCGGCCTATATCTCCGTCACGGCAGCCTATTGGGCCTTCATGCTGACCGACGGCGCCCTGCGGATGCTGGTGCTGCTGCATTTTCACACGCTGGGCTTTTCGCCGGTTCAGCTGGCCTATCTGTTCGTGCTGTACGAGATCGCCGGGATGGCCACCAACCTGGCCGCCGGGTGGATCGCCGCGCGGTTCGGTCTGACCGCGACCCTGTACGCGGGGCTGACGATACAGGTGCTGGCATTGCTGGCGCTGGCGCAATTGGATCCGGGCTGGACCATCGGTGTGTCGGTCGCCTTCGTGATGGTCGTGCAGGGCGCCAGCGGCGTGGCCAAGGACCTGACCAAGATGTCGTCGAAATCGGCGGTCAAGCTGTTGGCCCCCACCGAGGGCGGCGGGCTGTTCCGCTGGGTCGCGGTGCTGACCGGGTCGAAGAACGCTGTCAAGGGGTTGGGCTTCCTGCTGGGGGCGGCCTTGTTGGCCGGGTTCGGCTTTGCCGGCGCCGTGCTGGGCATGGCGGGGGTCTTGTTCCTGATCCTGGTGGCGGTGCTGCTGGCGATGCCGCCGGGGCTGCCCAAGGGCCGCAAGGGCGCTAAATTTTCCGAGGTCTTTTCGAAATCGGCCAATGTGAACTGGCTGTCCGCGGCGCGGGTCTTCCTGTTCGGGGCGCGCGACGTCTGGTTCGTCGTCGGCATCCCGATCTATTTCTACGCCGTGCTGTCGGATGGCAGCGAAGCGGGCAACCGCTCGGCCTTTTTTCTGATCGGCGGGTTCATGGCCTTGTGGATCATTCTGTACGGCATTGTTCAGGCTGCCGCCCCGCGTCTGCTGCGGGCAGGGGCGCGGGATGAGGCCGATCTGGTCGCAGCGGCGCGCAGCTGGGCCTGGGGGCTGGCCTGCGTGCCGGCCGTCCTGACGGTGGCTGCGCTGATGTCCTCTGGGCCCGCGCCGTGGCTGACGCTGACGCTGGTGGGTGGCCTGCTGGCCTTTGGCGCGGTCTTTGCGGTGAATTCCTCGCTGCATTCCTATCTGATCCTGGCCTTCACCCGGGCCGAGCGGGTGACGATGGATGTGGGTTTCTACTACATGGCCAATGCGGGCGGGCGGCTGTTGGGTACGCTGCTGTCCGGCCTGACTTATCAATGGGGCGGGTTGCCCTTGATGCTCGGGACGGCGGCCGCCATGGTCGCGCTTTCCGCCTTGGCTGCGGGGCGCTTGCAGCCCCACACAACTTCGGAGATCTCTGCATGAGTGTATTTGAACGGTATCTGTCCCTGTGGATCGCGCTGGCCATGGTCGCCGGGATCGCCATCGGCTCATTCGCGCCGGGTTTGGTCCAGGCCATCGCCGCGGCCGAGGTGGCCAATGTCAACCTGGTGGTGGCGGTGCTGATCTGGGCCATGGTCTATCCGATGATGGTGGGGGTCGACCCAAGCAGCCTGCGCGACGTGGTGAAACAGCCCAAGGGGCTGGCGATCACCCTGGTGGTCAACTGGCTGATCAAGCCCTTCACCATGGCCGCGCTGGGCGTGCTGTTCTTCGAATACGTCTTCGCCGACCTGATCGCGCCCGCCGATGCCCAGCAATATATCGCGGGGCTGATCCTGCTGGGTGCGGCGCCCTGCACGGCAATGGTGTTCGTCTGGTCGCATCTGACCAAGGGGGACGAGAACTATACCCTGCTGCAGGTGTCGGTGAATGACATCGTCATGGTCTTTGCGTTCGCTCCGATCGTGGCCTTCCTGCTGGGTGTGACCGACATTTCGGTTCCGTGGCAGACGCTGGTCCTGTCGGTTGTCCTGTTCGTGGCGCTGCCCCTGGCGGCAGGTGTCTGGACGCGCAACCGGCTGGGCTCGGCCGAGCGGATCGAGGCGTTCCGCGACCGGGTCAAGCCGTGGGGCGTTGTCGGCCTGATTGCCACCGTCGTCATCCTGTTCGGCCTGCAAGGGCAGGTGATCCTGGACCGCCCGATGGTCATCGCACTGATCGCCGTGCCGATCCTGATCCAGTCCTACGGAATCTTTGCGGTGGCTTATGCGGCGGCCTTTGCCCTGCGCGTGCCGCACCGGATTGCGGCGCCCTGCGCGCTGATCGGCACATCGAACTTCTTTGAACTGGCGGTGGCCGTCGCCATCAGCCTGTTCGGCCTGAATTCGGGGGCGGCTCTGGCCACGGTGGTGGGTGTTCTGGTCGAGGTGCCGGTGATGCTGTCGCTGGTGGCTTTCGCCAACCGGACGCGCGGCAGTTTTGCCCAGCGTTCGGAACAATCTCCAAAGGACGTCCGGGCCTAGCAATCCGACGGTGGAAGTCCGGCGTCAAACAGTGGTAGACGCCTAGCGCGGACCCGGCTTGACCGGGCGCCGCACTTTTGTCTGGGCCACAAAAAGGAACGTGCACTGATGGCGGGGTCTCAATCTCGGGCACTTGCTGATCGCAGCGAAGTCACTCGCGCTGCGCGCTTGTCGGTTGCGCCGATGATGGATTGGACCGATCGGCACTGTCGGTATCTGCACCGTTTGCTCAGTGCTGAAACGCTTTTGTACACGGAAATGGTGACGGCCCCTGCTCTGGTACGGGGTGGAGCGCTGCATCTTCTGGACCATAGCCCCGAGGAACATCCCGTCGCTCTGCAATTGGGCGGATCTGACCCGCAGGAGCTGGCTAAGGCGGCCGCATTGGGGGCTGAGGCCGGATATGACGAGATCAACCTGAACTGCGGCTGCCCGTCGGATCGGGTTCAATCAGGAACGTTTGGGGCCGTCTTGATGAAAGAGGCGGGTCGTGTCGCCGATTGCTTGGCCGCCATGCGGGATGCTGTTGACGTCGATGTCACGGTCAAGTGTCGGATCGGCGTGGATGACCAAAACCCCGAGGACATATTGCCTAACTTTCTGGATCGGATTCGCGCCGCCGGCTGTCGGCGCGTGACGATCCACGCCCGCAAGGCTTGGCTTCAGGGGCTTAGCCCCAAAGAAAACAGGGAAATACCGCCGCTGGACTACGATCTGGTTCACCGGATGAAAGCCGATTTTCCGGATCTCCACATCTCGATCAACGGAGGCATCACGACACTGGCCGAAGCCCAAGTGCATCTGGACGCCGGACTGGACGGGGTGATGATCGGCCGGGCTGCTTATCATCAGCCAACCGATATTCTGGCCGATGCCGACCCGCTGATCTACGGGTCGGGGCAAAAGGCGGATCCGGTTGAAGTCGTGATGAAAATGCTGCCCTATATCGATCGGCATCTTGCCGGCGGGGGGCGGTTGCACCAGATCACGCGACATATGCTGGGATTGTTCGCAGGACGCCCGGGTGCTCGTGGTTGGAGGCGCGCTTTGTCCGAAGGCGCGGTCAAAGACCATGCCGGACCCGAGGTGGTTCTGGGCGCGCTGTCCCGCGTGACACCGGATGCCGAGGCGGCGCAGGTAGTTTAAGACGGCCCAAGGGCCGGGGACCAAGGGGGACGGATGCCCGATACGATGTTGCTGGCCCAGATGCTGGGCCTTTTGCTTGTGATCGGCGCGCTGGCCGGTGTTTTGGCTGGCCTTTTGGGAGTCGGTGGCGGGATCGTTCTGGTGCCGGCCTTCTTCTACGCTTTTCAAACGCTGGGATATGGTGGCCCGCAGCTGATGCAGCTGTGTCTTGCGACGTCACTTGCCACGATCATCGTGACTTCGGTTCGTTCGGTGCTGAGTCACAACAAGAAAGGCGCCGTCGATTGGGATATTCTACGCGGTTGGGGTCCGGGTATCGCAGTCGGTGCGATTGTTGGCGTACTGGTCGCCTCGGCCCTGCGCACGGAAGCGTTGCAGGCGCTGTTCGGTATCCTTGGAATGGTGATTGGCGCTTATCTGGGACTTGGCAAGTCCGAATGGCGATTGGGTGATGCCATGCCCGGCGGGCTGAAGCGGTTGGTGATTTCGCCGTTGGTCGGGTTTCTGTCGGTGCTGATGGGAATTGGCGGCGGCAGCTTTGGGGTGCCTCTGATGAGCCTCTACAACACACCGATCCATCGGGCCGTTGCGACGGCCGCGGGGTTTGGCGTGATCATCGCCGTACCCTCGGTACTGGGCTTTCTGTTTCTGCCGATCGCAGCTGAACACCGTCCGCCGCTGACAATCGGCGCCGTCAATCTTGTGGCCTTTGGTGTGGTTGTTGCGATGACGATGATCACCGCGCCCTGGGGGGTGAAACTGGCCCATGCGATGGACCCCAAGCCGCTCAAACGGGTGTTTGCCGTGTTCCTCACGCTGGTGGCGCTCAACATGCTGCGCAAGGCAGTGGGGTGGTAAGGCCTTTCTGGTCGCGGGGTTGGGAAGTATTCCCCTACGACAAGCCCGTAGCCGACTGGGTGACCCACGCCCTACCATTGGCGCAGCAGGCCGCCAGTGACCCGGCCCACCGGCAGTGGTTGGATTGCGAAAGCACCTGGTTCATCGGCGTCGATGCACTGCCCAATGACGGCGCAGGGCGTGTCGGCGCCTCAGCCCCGTTGAGTGGGCAGGCCGTCGAGTTTCTGGTTGAACAATATGGGTCGATCGAATTGCACAAGGGGCAGGTCTCGGTCGTTTATCCCGGCTATCCGCGCCCGCGCAGGGGCGAGAACGAGGCGGCGGCCCGATACCGGGCCAAGCGCGATGCGGCGCATGTGGATGGTCTGAAACCCGGCGGTCCGGACCGCCGGCGCAAGATCGACGAGCCTCACGCATGGGTCCTGGGTATCCCGCTGACACAGGCGAGCGCAAACGCCGCGCCTCTGGTCGTTTGGGATGGCAGCCACAAAATCATGGGCGCGGCATTCCGGGCTGCGTTGGCCAGTGTCCCGCGTACCCGGTGGGCGCAGACTGATATCACCGAGGCTTATCAGGCGGCTCGCCGCAAAGTGTTCGAAGCCTGCCCGCGTATCGAAGTGTCGGCCTCGCCCGGCGAAACCTACGTGTTGCATCGCCATTGTTTGCATGGGGTCGCGCCTTGGGGGGCAGGGGCAACGGCGGGGCCGGACGGACGGATGATTGCCTATTTCCGGCCCGAGCTGCCGGGCGGTGTGGCCGAATGGGTCGAATCCCCGTAACCTTCTGCCATTCTTTGGCTTTGGAGGCTCAAAATGATTACGGTCCACAAGAATTCCGACGGCGCATTGATCGAAATCGAATTGTCCGGCGAAGTAACCAGCGCCGATTACACAAGCACTCTGGTTCCTGCAATCGAGGCTGCGCTGTCGGAACATGACGCCGTCCGCCTGCTGGTTATCGTCGGCCCCGAGTTCAAAGGCTACGATCTGGGCGCTGCTTGGGAAGATACCAAGCTGGGCCTAAGCCATTGGCGCGGGTTCGATCGCGCCGCGGTCGTCGCAGACAAGGGCTGGGTCCAGACCAGCGTGCGTCTGGCTGCGCCGCTTATGCCCTGTCCGGTACAGGTATTCGAGCTGGCCGAGCTGGAAGAAGCGCGCCGCTGGATCCGTGAATCCCTGGGCGTGATCCACATTGTGGATTTGGGCGGGCCATGCGTGCAGGTCAGCCTGATGGGTAAGCTGGATCCCGAGGAATACGAAAAGGCCGAAGCCGATCTGGATGCCATCCTGGGCGACCGGGATGCGTTCCGGTTGCTGATCGATCTGAGGGAGTTTGATGGCTGGCAAGGGCTGACCGCTCTGGCCGCGCATTTCCGTCTGGCCCGCGGTCACGTTGGAATGCTGGATCGGGCAGCCATCGTCGGCGACAAGGCATGGCAGAACATCGCGCAGCGCGTGGGTGGCCACATTCTGGGTACACGTACCCAGTTTTTCCCGTCCGAAGAGATTGAAAACGCCAAAGCGTGGCTGGCTGCCGGATGACGATGGCGCGCGGCCCGAATGATTGGGCCGCGCTGCGCGTCCGGGGCAAATCCTGGATTGACACATGACGCTGTCGCGGGCCGGTCCAACTTGTTACGTTACGTCCTTTTTGCCCAACCGCGAGGCGCGAAGGCATTGTAACTGTTGAGTCTCTCCGGCTGATTTGTCTAATTGGTAAAAAAATTGAAGCGCGACGGCAGGTTTTCCCCCTTTCTCAAAAGCCTGACTCCGGTATGCGCAAATCGTCGCTGCGGGCCGCCACTCACTCACGCATAGTCATACGGCTCGATCCCCCTTTTCCCGAGCTCTCGACCGGCCCGCAGCGACGCAGATTTATTCAGGAAGGCTCGTATGCGGCTGATCAAGTTTTTGAAAAGAAAATCCATGACCAGCGCGGCTGTCGAAGTTGATTTCCAGGCATCCACTCTTCGGCGGGCGCAGACCAGCAAGTCGGAAATCACCCGTTTGTTCCGCAGTGAATTGAAGGCCGGGCAACGGTCCGGTGTGAAGACATGCGCAGACACTGCGAAAGATTAAGAAGACGGTCGGAAGACCGACAAAGCCCTTTGATTGTCAGGATTTGTCCAGACGGGCCGCGCGACCACCCCGTCTCTTGGCCAAGCGAGGCTTGCGGGCAGGCAGGTCATTCATGATTTCGGCGCGTTCCGAGCTGTCCATTTTCGACCAGCGCGTGATTTCGTCGATGGTGCGATAGCAGCCCGTACAGATACGCTCGGTCGGATGCACGACGCAGATCTGGACACAGGGGCTTTCGACCTCGTTCCTTTTCCAAATCATGTTCGTCATCGCCGGTCTCCGGGCTCGTTAAAGAAAGCGCAGCCTGTCCAGCGCTCCTTGCAGGATATAACCCGCCGCGACGTGGTCGATAACCTGTCCGCGACGTTTTCGTGTCGTATCCGCCTCTAAAAGTGCCTTTTCTGCCGCAACTGTGCTCAGACGCTCGTCCCAGAACCCGATCGGGATGTCGGTCAGTTGGGACAGGTTGCGGGCAAACGCGCGGGTCGATTGGCACCTTGGACCCTCGGATCCGTCCATATTCATGGGCAGGCCAAGAACGATCCCTCCGATCCCGCGGTCGGCAGCGATTTCCAGAAGGCGGGCAGAGTCCAGCTTGAATTTCTTGCGGCGCACGGTCTCAAGTGGGCTCGCCACACCGCGCATGCGGTCGGAAACAGCCACGCCGATCGTCTTTTCGCCGAGGTCCAGACCCATCAACGCCTGCATCGGGGGCAGTGCGGCTGCGAAATCATCGAACACGTCCTGGATCATTGCGACAGGCCAGCCTGCTGCGCGGCCGAGTTGATCAGTTCAAGCGCGGCAGGGTCTTCGGCAAACTTGGTCGCGGCTTCATCGCGGATCGCGGCGGCCTGCTCGGTTTCTCCCAGCACCCCAAGCGCCGAGATCAGTCGAGCCCATTCCTGCGGAGAACCACCTTCGGTCGCCAGCCTGTCCGACAATCCGTCAACCATGCCGCGGATCATCTCCTGACGCTCCTCGGGCGTCAATTCCGCCGCAGCTTCCATATCCGACTGGCTGGGGCCGGCACCTGCCGGAGCAGCTGCCATTTCGGGCGCGTTGAAGACGCCGGCGCGCCAGGCAAGTTCGTCGATCTGGGCGCGAATGGCGTTGGCCCAAGGCGCGCCCGGCGGCGACGTGCGCAGCGTGTCCATCCAGACGCGATAGGCCTGGTCCGGCCGTCCGATCTGCAGCAGCATCTGTCCCCAGTAATAGCGCGCCGGTCCCGATTGTGGGTCGCGTTCCAGTGCCTGTCGCAAGGCCGCTTCGGCTTCGGGAGAGACATAGCCCCCTGCCGCCAGGATCAGCATTTCTGCCAGGTTCGAATAGGCGTCCGCCGGAGCCTCATCCCCCATCAACTCGATTGCACGGCGTTGGGCTGCATAACCGGCCTGAAAATTGCCCGCGTTGGTTTCGTGCTGCGCCAATAGAATGTGACCCTGAAGATCGTCCGGTCGGTCGGCCACGGTCGTGCGCAGCTGGTTCAGAAGGTTGGCATAGCTGTCTTCAAGCTGAGGCGCTTCGACGGGTGGGGCCATCTGCTCGGCCTCTTCCTGGCCGGGTCTGTTCTCACGCAGTTCGGCGGCCATTTCCATGCGCGCTGAAAGCGGCTGATCAGGGTATCCGGCAGCACCCAGCTGGCGGTACAGAGCAAACGCTCCGCCGATCAGAACCAGGGCAACGAACCCGATGGCGGTCACCCGAACAGTGGTCGACGGCCCGGTCGCCGCGTCACCCGTGCGGATTTGCGCGTCGGCAGCCAGGATACGGCGCGAAATCTCGGTCCGGACCCGCTCGGCGTCGGCTTTGGCGATCACACCGCGGGCCAGATCGCGGTCAACGCTGGCCAGCTGTTCCTTGTAAACCCGCAGATCGTAGGCCGCCGGATGTTCCTGTCGCCGGCGGGTTCGGGTCAGGCCAAAGGCCAGGAATGCGGTGATCGACAGCGCAAAGAGCAGAAGCAGAACCCAGAATGTCATGATCTCTCCGGAATTGTTGCCCTCACTTAGACCTGCGCGCGCCCGGAAAAAAGGGACAAATGGCCGCGAATGGCCTACATGTCGCAATAGTGCGATATTGCGGCGCTGCACGGCAGGGGTAATCTGTCGCCGCACGGCATATCTTCGGCCAATCACGAACCGGACGGATTCGCTCATGAAACACTATTCAGCCTTTGCCGTAGCGCGAGAGGCGCTGCGCTATCACACCGGATGGGAGCGCGCGTGGCGTTCGCCAGAACCCAAGAAACGGTATGACGTGATCATCGTCGGTGCCGGCGGGCACGGTTTGGCGACGGCGTATTATCTGGGCAAGAATTACGGTATCCAGAACGTTGCAGTGATCGAAAAGGGCTGGCTGGGCGGCGGCAATACCGGGCGGAACACGACCATCATCCGCTCTAACTATCTGCAGGACCCGTCGGCTGCGATCTACGAAAAATCGCGCGGCCTGTACGAGGATCTGAGCCAGGATCTGAACTACAACGTGATGTTCAGCCCGCGCGGCGTAATGATGCTGGCGCAAACCCAGCACGAGGTGCGCGGCTATCAGCGTACGGCGCATGCCAACGCGCTTCAGGGGGTCAAGACCGAATGGATCGAGCCCGAGCGCGTAAAGCAGCTGGTCCCGATCATCAACATCGACGGCCCGCGCTATCCGGTCCTTGGTGCGCTGTGGCAAGAGCGCGGCGGCACCGCACGCCACGATGCGGTGGCTTGGGGCTATGCGCGTGCCTGTTCGAATATGGGTATGGACATCATCCAGCAGTGTGAGGTTACGGGCGTCCGGTCTGAAAACGGTCGCGTCACAGGGGTCGAGACGACCAAGGGCGCCATCGAATGTGACAAGCTGGGCATAGTGGTCGCGGGCCATTCGGGCCAACTGGCCGAGATGGCGGGCTTCCGTCTTCCGGTCGAGGCGCTGGCCCTGCAGGCGCTGGTGTCCGAGCCGATCAAACCCTGCATGGATGTGGTGGTGATGGCCAACACCGTGCATGGTTACATGTCGCAATCCGACAAGGGCGAGATGGTGATCGGCGGCGGCACCGACGGGTTCAACAACTACACCCAGCGCGGCAGTTTCCACCATATCGAGGAAACCGTCCGGGCCCTGGTCGAGACCTTTCCGATGATCTCGCGGCTCAAGATGCTGCGGCAATGGGGCGGGATCGTCGACATGACCGGCGACCGGTCGCCCATCCTGTCCAAGACGCCGCTGGGCGGTTGCTTCATCAACTGCGGTTGGGGCACCGGCGGGTTCAAGGCCATCCCCGGTTCGGGCTGGGGCATGGCGCAGCTGATGGCCACCGGGCATTCCCCGCTGACCGAGGCGTTCTCGCTGGACCGGTTCAAAGAGGGCCGCTTCATCGACGAAAGCGTCGCCGCCGGGGTGGCACACTGATGTCAGTCGCCCCAATGCGACCCGTGAATGGTTTCGGAACTGTTCGCCCTGTCGGATCTTGGTTTGATCGTTTTCCTTTCTTCCGATCGGAAAATGACGAAGGCGATCAGTCCAAAAACGGCAAGCGTGCCAGCAACGGTCAAAACAATGGTCAAAATATCCATGCGCTAAATCTGGGCGTGTGGTCCCTATTTTTCAAGCGAGGAGTGGCATCATGCTGATCCTGAGTTGCCCCTATTGCGGCGTCGACGCCGAAGAGACCGAACTGACTGCCGGCGGCGAAGCGCATATGAAACGCTTCGGTCCCGGCTCGTCGGACGAAGAGTTCCATGACTATCTGTTCATGCGCGAAAACCCCAAGGGCGTGCATTTTGAACGCTGGCGCCACAGCAACGGCTGTGGCAAGTGGTTCCATGCCGCGCGCTGCACCGCGACGCTCGAGGTGTTCGGCACCTATTCGGCCCAGGTCACCGAGCCGCCGCAGGAGATCCGCGATGCGATTTCGGCCAAACGGCCGGGTTGGAAGTGGAGAGAGTTCTCCTGATGCTTCGTCTTTTCAAGAACACATCCGCCGGAGGCCTTGGTGCCTCCACCTGCGAAAGGTCCGCAACATGAGCACCCGTCTCGCAAATCAAGGTCGCCTGATCGACAGATCGAAACCGGTCACGTTTTCATTCAACGGTACCGCGATGCAAGGCTATCAGGGCGACACGCTGGCCTCGGCCCTGCTGGCCAACGATCAGATGATGGTCGGCCGGTCATTCAAATACCACCGTCCGCGCGGCGTCGTGGCCAGCGGCGCCGAGGAGCCCAACGCGCTGGTCGGTTTGGGGCAGGGCAACCGGTTCGAGCCGAACCAGCGCGCCACTACGACCGAGCTGTTCAACGGCCTGACCGCGATCTCGCAGAACCACTGGCCCAGCCTGGAATATGACATCGGCGCGGTGAACACGGCTCTGGCGCGGTTCCTGCCGGCGGGGTTCTACTACAAGACGTTCATCCACCCCAAGCCGTTCTGGAAACATGTGTACGAGCCGTTCATCCGCCAGTCCGCCGGTCTGGGCAAGGCGCCCGATAAGGACAGCCGCGATGCGGATACCTATGAACACTTCTATGCCTTCACCGACGTATTGGTGATCGGCGGCGGTGTTGCGGGCCTGCAGGCGGCCAAGGCCGCGGCGCAATCGGGCGCCAAGGTCATGCTGATCGAACAGACCGCCCATTGGGGTGGCCGCGCGCCTGTCGACGGCGGCACCGTCAACGACGAGCCTGTGGATAAGTTCGTGGAACAATTGGTTTCCGAACTCGAAACAATGGATAACGTCACCCTGCGGTCACGCTGCATGGGGGCCGGGGTCTATGACCACGGTTACGTGCTGGGATACGAGCGTCTGACCGACCACAAACCCGGCACCCAGGGCCCGCGCCACCGCCTGTGGCGCATCCGCGCCAAGCAGGTCGTTACGGCCACCGGCGCGATCGAGCGCCCGCTGTCCTTTGCCGGTAATGACGTGCCGGGGGTGATGCTGGCCTCGGCCATGCGCGACTATGTGGTCAACTGGGGCGTGACTCCGGGCGAGCGGGTGATCGTCGCCACCAACAATGACGACGCCTACCGAACCGCGATCATCCTGAAACAGGCTGGGGTGGATGTGTTGCGCGTCGTCGATGCCCGTCCCTCGGCCGGGCCGCTGGCGGACGAGGCGCGCAGCCTCGGTATCCGGGTCGATCCCGGCAAGGCCATCGCCAAGGTCAAGGGCGGCAAGCGGGTCAAGAAGGTCGCGATCTGCAACCAGGAAGGCATCGGCGGCGCTCGGGAAGAGGTCGAATGTGATGCGGTCGCCATGTCGGGCGGCTGGTCTCCGGTGGTGCACATGTGGTCCCATTGCGGTGGCAAGCTGATCTGGGACGAAGCCAACGCCCATTTCCGCCCCGACCCCGACCGTCCGCCGCTGGGCGCGGATGGCGCAGGCTTTGTTGTGGCCGCAGGCTCGGCAAGCGGGCCGCTGGCGCTGGGCGAGGTGCTGGCCGATGCCCACGCCGCGGGCAAGGCCGCAGCCAAGGTCGCCGGGTTCAAGCCGAAGAACACCAAGGCACCGCAGGGCGAGGCCGAGACCGAAGCGCCCATGCCGGCCGTTTGGCTGATGCCCGCCAAGGCCGAGGTGCAGCTGCGCATGAAGTCGTGGCTGGACTTCCAGAACGACGTGAAGGTCTCGGATGTGCAATTGGCCGCGCGCGAAGGCTATGAAAGCGTCGAGCACACCAAGCGTTATACCACGCTGGGCATGGCGACGGATCAAGGTAAGCTGAGCAATATCAACGGTCTGGCGATCCTTGCTGATGCGCTGGAGTCGGAGATTCCCAAGGTCGGCACCACCACTTTCCGCCCGCCCTACACGCCCATCTCGATGGGCGCCATCGCGGGCGAGGCGCGCGGCGAGGTGTTCCAGCCGATCCGCCGCACGCCCATGCATGACTGGCATGACCGGAATGGTGCCGATTGGGAGCCGGTGGGCCACTGGCGTCGCCCTTACGCCTATGTCCGAGCCGGGGAAACCGTGCATGACGCGGTGAACCGCGAGGTCAAGAATACCCGTGAAAACCTCGGGCTGTTGGATGCCTCGACGCTGGGCAAGCTGATCGTCAAGGGCCCGGACGCCGGCAAGTTTCTGGACATGATGTACACCAACATGATGTCCACGCTGAAGGTCGGCAAATGCCGCTATGGCCTGATGTGCTCGGAAAACGGCTTCCTGATCGACGACGGCGTTGTCGCCCGCATCGACGAGGACACCTGGCTGTGCCACACCACCACCGGCGGGGCTGAGCGCATCCATGCCCACATGGAGGAATGGCTGCAGACCGAGTGGTGGGACTGGAAGGTCTATGTCGCCAACGTGACCGAGCAATACGCCCAGGTCGCCGTAGTGGGCCCAAACGCCCGCAAGGTGCTGGAGAAGCTCGGCGGCATGGATGTCAGCCGCGAGGCGCTGCCCTTCATGGAATGGCGTGACGGCCAGATCGGCGGCTTTGACTGCCGGGCCTACCGCATCTCGTTCTCGGGCGAGCTGTCCTATGAAATCGCGGTGCCCGCCAGCCAGGGGCAGGCGTTCTGGGACGCTCTGATGGAAGCCGGAAAAGAGTTCGGCGTGATGCCTTATGGCACGGAATGTCTGCACATTCTGCGGGCCGAGAAGGGCTTCATCATGATCGGGGACGAGACCGACGGCACCGTGATCCCGCAGGATCTGGGGCTGCACTGGGCGATCTCAAAAAAGAAAGAGGATTTCCTGGGCAAGCGCGCGCAGGAACGCTCTCACATGACCGATCCGGACCGCTGGAAGCTGGTGGGTCTGGAAACTGTGGATGGTTCCGTTTTGCCCGACGGCGCCTATGCAGTGGGCGAGGGCGTGAACGCCAACGGTCAGCGCAACGTGATCGGGCGCGTCACCTCGACCTATTACTCGGCCAACCTGGGCCGGGGCATCGCCATGGGGCTGGTCAAGAATGGACCGAACCGAATGGGAGAGGTGATCGAATTCCCGGGCACCGACAACAAAATCTACAAGGCCAAGATCGTGGACCCTGTGTTCTACGACAAGGACGGGGAGAAGCAGAATGTCTGAACCCATCAGCGCACTGAACCACGCAAGCTTTGACGGCATCGCCCGGATCGAGGAATGCGGCCTGCAGGGGATGATAACCCTGCGTGGAGATCTGTCCGACAAGCTGGTGACCAAGGCGGTCAAGGATGCCACCGGCCAGAAGATGCCCGGCCAGCGCGAGGCTTTCGTCGATGGCGAGACCGGCGTCTGCTGGATGTCGCCGGACGAGCTGCTGGTGCTTGTTCCCTACGCCGAGGTCGAGGCCAAACTGGCCGCCATGCAGGACGCGCTGAGCGGTGTGCATGCCTTGGCGGTCAACGTCTCGGACGCGCGGGCGGTGTTCCGGGTCTCGGGGGCGACCGCGCGTGAGGTGCTGGGCAAGGTTGCGCCCGTCGATTTCTCGTCCGATGCCTTCCAGCCCGGCCAGATCCGGCGCACGCGCCTGGCGCAGGTTGCGGGGGCGTTCTGGATGGACGACGCGGAATCCTTTCGCCTGGTGTGCTTCCGATCAGTTGCGGATTACGTGTTCAAGCTGTTGAAGGTTGCGGCGCAGCCCGGCAGCGAGGTCGGATACTACTGAACCCGACCCCACCTTGGCAGACAGAAAAAGCCCCGGACATCACCGGGGCGTTTCATTTTTTGACGGCCTCGCATCTGCCGGTTCCGTAAGGTTTGTTCGATGCCCCGACATTCACGAAACTGCCGCTCACCTTCAGCCCGCCATCTGCCGCAAGATTCGCCTGATAGCGCATGCGAATGGCCTGACCTTCGGTGCTTTTGAGCGTCACGTTCCAGATCATCCGATAGCCCTTGGACCCACGATCCCGAAGCTGCGCGTTGGCCCAGTCATGGTATTTGCTGGCGGCTTGGGCCGTGCCGGCCTCGGGGTCGATTTGAAAGGCATATTCGGGTGCAACCCAGCCGTGGCTATCCTTTTTCGTGATTGTGCACTTGTAAGCCGTGGGGGATGCGGCAGCCGCCTGTGCTGTCAGGACCGCAGCGAGAAATGGAATAAGTCGCAAGTCAATTTTCCTGTAATTTCAATGATCAATACAGGAAAATGAACACCGCGTCGTCGGGTGTTCAAGGGCAAACTCTCGTTTGGGTAGAGTTTCCGTTACGGAACTCTATTCCGTGAACAGGACGCTGCGGTACTGGGTCAAAGCGCTCGGGTCCAGCAAGTCCTGGGCCGAGATTGGGCGCCCGGCTTCATCGTGCATGTTCGAGTAGAAAGACAACGTCGCAAGCAGGGCTTCGACCCGTTCGGCGCGGTTGTTTTTGTCCAGTAGGGGCGCGTGCAGCGACAGATACAGGGCTGGCTTTTGGTCCCGTAGCCAGTCAGAGAGCGTTGGCAGAACCGCAAACTCCGCCCCTTCGATATCCATCTTGACCAGCGACACGCCCGACAGGTCGGTCGCTGTGGCGAACAGATCCCAGGCGATGGTCAGCGCGTCGGTTCCATGCGCGCCGTCATGCAAGAGCGAACTTGTGGAATCGCCACGCTCGCCCCTGACCGAGGCCATGCGGGCCACGCCGAACCGGTCGGACAAAGCCACGCCAAAGGCCGAGACGTTGCGGATGTCGTTCAGATCGAGGTTCCAGGCCAGGTGGCGATAGGCGGTCGGGTCGGGTTCGAAACACCAGACATGCCGGGCCTTGCGCGCGCCATACAGAACCGTCGGCCCGATCCATGCGCCGATGTCCAGATAGTCGCGGTCTGGCGAAAGATGGCGGTCGAGCACGGCGAAGGTTTCGGGCTCCCAGTTGCCGGCCGAGGCCTTGCGCCAGAATTTCGAATGGTAGGGGTCCAGCCGGAACACCTCGCCATTCAGGTTGCCTGCATAATGACCGCGGGCACGGTAGAACATCTTGCGCGCCTGCGTCAGCATCGCGGACCTCCGGGTTTTCTGCGCTCGGGCCTTGACCTGCGGCGGTTGCCAAAGCATTTAACCTTGGGAACGCAACACAAATTTACAGGGGGCCGAGATGGCTTTTGAACTTCCTGATCTTCCTTATGCACATGACGCGCTGGCAGCCAAGGGCATGTCGGCGGAAACGCTGGAATATCACCATGATCTGCACCACAAGGCCTATGTCGACAACGGCAACAAGCTGATCGCCGGGACCGAGTGGGACGGCAAGACGCTGGAAGAGATCATCGTCGGGACTTATGACAAGTCGGCCGTCGCACAGAACGGGATCTTCAACAACATCAGCCAGCTTTGGAACCACAACCAGTTTTGGGAAATGATGGGTCCGGGCGAGTCGAAGATGCCGGGCGAGCTGGAAAAGGCGTTGGTTGAAAGCTTCGGTTCGGTCGAGGAGTTCAAATCGCAGTTCAGCGCGGCGGGAGCCGGTCAGTTCGGTTCGGGCTGGGCGTGGCTGGTCAAGAATGCCGACGGCTCGCTGGCGGTTACCAAAACCGAAAACGGTGTGAACCCGCTGTGCTTCGGCCAGACGGCACTGCTGGGTTGCGACGTGTGGGAGCACTCCTACTACATTGACTTCCGCAACAAGCGCCCGGCTTACCTCTCGAACTTCCTCGACAACCTGGTGAACTGGGAAAACGTTGCATCGCGGATGTAACTCTTGACCCGACGAGGGTTCATCAAGGGCCTGCTGGCGGTGACGCTGGCAGGCCTTGTTGTTTCGCTGTACGGGTTCTTTATCGAACCGGCTATGCGGCTGCGGGTTCGCAAATGGAAGCTCAAGCGCGCGGACTGGACGGCGCCTCCGCTGCGGATCGCGGTCATCGCCGACCTTCATGCCGGCGAGCCATTCGTTACCGTAAAGCGTATCAAGCAGGTCGTAAGGCGCACAAATGCGCTGGATGCCGATCTGGTCTTGCTGCTGGGGGATTTCACCGCCAGCCACAGGATGGTTTCGAAACCTGTCGCGATGGCGGACATCACCCCGGTTCTTGCCGGACTGACCGCGCGCCATGGGGTTTTCGCGGTGCTGGGAAACCATGACTGGTGGGATGATACGGCCGCTCAACGCCGGGGCGGTGGGCCCAACTTATATGCCGATGCGTTGGCCGCGAGTGGCATCCCGGTCCTATCCAATTCTGCGCAGAAACTGGATGGTCCGGGAATCTGGCTGGCGGGCCTCGAAGACCAACTGGCCATCGTGGAGGGCAATGGGCGATACCGCGGCCTGGACGATCTGTCCGGCACGTTGCGGCAGATTACCGATGACGCGCCCGTCATCCTGATGGCGCATGAACCGGACATATTTCCCCAAGTGCCAGATCGCGTTGCCTTGACACTGTCCGGTCACACGCATGGTGGGCAAATCAGACTGTTTGGGTGGTCGCCCGTGGTGCCCTCGCGGTTTGGCAATCGCTATGCCTATGGCCCTGTGCGTGAAGGTGGAAGGGATCTGGTAGTTTCCGGCGGCATCGGGTGCTCGATCCTTCCGGTCCGGTTTGGTGTTACACCCGAGATTACGCTTGTCGAGATTTCTGCCTGATCCGCGCTTCGGGTGGAAACTTGCCGATACGTCAACTTTTGCGCGCATGCGCCGTTGCAAGACGCCAAAGAGTGATTAGTTGGTAGATGCGGGAGGAGAGAACCGCCAAAACCAAAACAATGAGGGAATAGCTGCCGAATTGTGCCGTGGGTGCAAGATGTTGGCTGTTCTTGTTCGGGCGGGGGACGGCCACGAAAACCACAACGGGAGATCGCAATGGTCGCACTTGCACAGGGTACTTGGGTCATCATCGCCGACGGGGAAAAAGCGCTGTTCACGGAAAACGTGACGGATGCCGAGAACCCCAATCTGGTGGTCGTATCGGTTGAGGAACAGGATCATCTCGCCGCGCGGAGCAAGCCCTCGGATCGGGCGGGACGGCGAAATGATACCGGGCCGAACCAGAAATCTGCGGTGGAAGAAGACACCTGGCGCACCCATGCCAAATCCCTGTTCGTTCAGGACGTGGCCAACCTGCTCAACAAAAAAGGGCTGAAGGGCGCGTACAAGCGGCTTGTTCTGGTTGCCAGCCCACAGGTCCTGGGTCTGCTGCGCCGGCGCCTTCACAGCGAAGTTCTGGCCAAAGTCGTAGCCGAAGTCGACAAGACCCTGACCAATCATCCACTGCACAAGGTCGAAAAGGTGCTGCAACGTCAGCTGCGCACCTCGACCGCCTGATCTTGCTGGTTCGGGACTCACGGGCGGGGAAGACGCCCGTGACGTCTATTATTTCAATAACTTGCGCAATTCGTTCATCGCGGAATCGGCGTCGTCTACCCATGTGATGAAACGGGCCAAGGAGGCATCCGCAAAACCTGCGTCGATCACCTGATCCAAAAGCGTGTGAAGCGCGTCCCAGTATCCGTCCACATTCATCACCAGAATGGGTTTGTCATGTAGGCCCAACTGGCGCCAGGTCAGTGCCTCGAACAACTCGTCCAACGACCCGGGTCCGCCGGGCAGCACGACCACGGCATCCGCATTCATGATCATGACTTTCTTGCGCTCGTGCATCGTTTCGGTGACCACGAAACGCGTCAGATCTGTTTTTCCCACTTCCCGCCGGAGCAGATGAACCGGTATCACGCCGAAGGTTTCGCCTCCGGCCGCTTGCGTGGCCCGCGCGACTTCGCCCATCAGGCCCACGTCACCCGCACCGTAGACCAGCCGCCAGCCTTCGGCGGCCAGCAGCCGTCCAAAGGTGCCAGCGGCCTTCGTGTAGGCCGAATTCGCGCCATTGCGTGACCCGCAATACACACAGATCGATTTCTGGGACATCAAACAGCGACTCCGGGGTTGTGTCAGAGGTTTTGACCCGTGATAGCGGGATTGGTAAATTGGCTCAACCGTTCGGCGGAAAGCTTTTGAGTCAAGGCATTTGCGCTGCGGAGTGAAGGAAAAAACATGGACGCCAAATCGGGAAGCGGTAGGTCGGGTGCATTCGTCTGGGGTATCCTTGCGGGTATCTTGGCTGTGATTGGCGCCGGGGGCTTGTATCTTTCGGGTGTCTTCGGTCCTGCGCCGCAGTCTGAACAGTCCACTACGGAAGAGGCCGTCGCCGAAAGCGCCAGCGAAGAGACGACTGAGCCAGCCGCTGCACCGGCACCAAGCCCGGATGCAGAGGACTCGCAGGTCGTTGCGGAACCTGACAACGCGGACGAGGTTCAGACCTCGACCGAGACCGAAGAAGCAACAGCGCCGGAAGCCGAAGAGAAAACTGCGACCGACGAGCAGACTGCGCAGGACGCGACGGTTGAAGAACAGCCGGCAGAGGCTGCTCCCACACCCGAGGCTAACGCGGCCGCAACTGCTCCGACGCTCGACCAGATATTCGTGGAGCCCGACGGCAATGCGCTGCTGTCCGGCAAAGGCGACCCGGGCAGTCAAATTCGTATCCTGCTGGATGGCGAGCCGATCCACAGCTTCACGGTCGATGGCAGCGGCCAGTTCGCCGAGTTCGTCACCATCCCCTTCAGCGAGGCCGCGCGAGGTCTGGTTCTTGAAGCCGGTGACGGTACCCGGTCTGCGCAATCGGATGACTATCTGATCGCCGCGTTGCCCAAGCCGCCTGCGCCACCCGCTAAGGACGAGCAAGTCGCCAGCACGGACACCGAAGCGCAGGACGAAACGGCGGAACAGCCGTCTGTGGCCGCAGTCGCAGAGGACACCGAGGTCGCGCAAGCGGACGAGACCGTTTCCGGGGCGCAGGACGAAGAAGCAACCTCACCCGAGGCCACGACCGAGACTCAATCCAGCGAAAGCCAGCAGGTGGCCGTTTTGCGGTCCGGTGAGGAAGGGGTTGAGCTTGTCCAGTCGCCGTCGTCCGAAGACGCGTCGCCCGAGCAGGTTGCGCTTGATACGATCGGCTATTCCGACGCTGGCGATGTCCAATTGTCCGGCCGTGTGTCCGAGGGTGCTGCGGTTCGGCTCTATCTGAACAACAAGCTGGTGGCCGATATCACGCCAGGGCAGGACGGTGATTGGCGCGGGGAAATCCAAGAAGTCGATCCCGGTGTCTATACGCTGCGCGTTGACGAAGTCGACACGGACGGAACGGTGCTGAGCCGTCTGGAAACGCCGTTCAAGCGCGAGCCGGTTGAAGTTCTGCAGGCGGCCGAGGCGCAGGATGCGGTGCCGGGCGCCGACCAGAGCACGCCGATCCGGTCCGTTACCGTGCAAAAGGGCGATACCCTGTGGGCGATCTCGCGAGAGCGTTTTGGCGACGGTGTTCTGTATGTCCGCCTGTTCGATGCGAACCGCGACCTGATCCGCGACCCCGACCTGATTTATCCGGGCCAGGTCTTCACCATCCCGGAATAAAGGCTTAGGTCTTGCGGGGCCGGGTTTTCGCCCGGCCTCGAAGCTTTCCGGGTCAGACATGAGAAGACTTGCGCCTATGCATTCCGCAGACATGCCACAGATGGACGAACGCAAGTCGGGTTGGCTGACCATCCGAAAAGTGGCTCCGTACCTGTGGCCCGAAGATGAGCCGTGGGTCAAACGGCGGGTGGTCTTCGCGATGGCCATGCTGGTTCTGGCGAAGTTGATCGCGGTCTATACGCCGATCCTGTACAAAGGCGCGGTTGACGCGTTGGCGGGCGAGGGCGTGCCGCCTTTGGCGCTGGGCGCCGTAGGGCTGACCGTGGCCTATGGCGTGGCGCGGATGATGACGGTGGGGTTCCAGCAGTTGCGCGATGCGCTGTTCGCGCCGGTGGGGCAACGCGCGCTGCGGGCGCTGGCGCTGGAAACCTTCCAGCACATCCACCAGCTGTCGATGCGCTATCATGTGACCCGCCGTACGGGCGGCCTCAGCCGGATCATCGAGCGCGGGGTCAAGGGTGTGGAGTTCCTGCTGCGCTTTCTCCTGTTTTCGATCGGCCCTCTGATCCTTGAACTGCTGCTGGTAGCGGTGGTTCTGATGTGGCTGTTCGACGTCTGGTACCTGGTCGTGGTGGCCGTCACCATCGCGCTGTACATCTGGTTCACCTTCACGGTCACCGAATGGCGCGTGAAGCTGCGGCGCGAGATGAATGACCAGGATACCGAGGCCAACCAGCGCGCCATCGACAGCCTGCTGAATTTCGAAACCGTCAAGTATTTCAACGCCGAACGGCGCGAAGCTGAACGATATGACGTGTCGATGAAGGCCTATGCGCAGGCCGCGTTGAAAACGGCATACTCGCTGGCCTTCCTGAATTTTGGTCAGTCCTTCCTGATCACTTGTGGCCTGATCGGAGTAATGGTTCTGGCCGCGATCGGCGTTCAGAACGGGCAGTTGACGGTGGGCGATTTCGTGATGGTCAACGCCTACATGATCCAGATCACCGTGCCGCTGAACTTTCTGGGCACCGTCTATCGCGAGATCCGGCAGGCCTTGGTGGATATGGGCCAGATGTTTCAGCTGCTGGAGCAGCCGGCCGAGGTGGTGGACAAGCCAGACGCAAAACCTCTGCAGATCACCGAAGGCCGGGTCGAACTGGACGATGTGCATTTCGGCTATGATCCGGACCGCGAGATCCTGCGCGGTGTCTCTCTGGTGGTGCCGGGGGGGCAGACCGTTGCCATCGTGGGCGCGACCGGCTCGGGCAAATCCACCATCGGGCGGTTGCTGTTCCGGTTCTACGACGTGACCAAGGGCGCGTTGCGGATCGACGGGCAGGATGTGCGCGACGTGACGCAGGAAAGCCTGCACGCCGCCATCGGCGTGGTGCCGCAGGATACAGTGCTGTTCAACGACACTATCCGGTACAACATCGCCTATGGCCGCGAGGGGGCCTCGCAGGCCGAGATCGAAGCCGCCGCAAAAGCCGCCCAAATCCACGACTTCATCATCTCTCTGCCCGAGGGGTACGAGACCAAGGTGGGAGAGCGTGGCCTGAAGCTCTCTGGCGGCGAGAAGCAGCGCGCGGGCATTGCGCGGACGCTGTTGAAGAACCCGCCGATCCTTCTGTTGGACGAGGCCACCAGCGCGCTGGATACCGACACCGAGCAGGACATCAAGGATGCCCTGGCCCGCGCAGGCGAAGGGCGCACGGTGATCACCATCGCCCACCGCCTGAGCACGATTGCCGAGTCCGATCAGATCGTCGTTCTGGAAAAGGGCGAAATCATCGAGCAGGGCACCCATGATGAGCTGCTGCGCCGTGAAGGGCGTTATGCCCAACTGTGGAACCGCCAACAATCGGATACGCAGGCGGCCTGAAACCTCGTCAGCTAGGGTTCCAAATGAAAACGGGCCGGCAGTACCGGCCCGTTTCCTGTGGTGTTACTCCGCCGCTTTCAGCGGATGCCCCGGTGTGTCGCCCGGGCTTTCCTCGGCATCAGCAGCCTCATCCTCGGTCCAGACGATTTCCGTCGCCTGCATGCGGCGGGCCGAGTCTCCGATCGCCATATCCTGCGCGATCTGGCTGGAACGGCCGGCGGTCAAGCGGGCCAACAGCTTGCCCAGCCATATGGCGTAGGTGGTCACCCACACCCGCAACGCCAGGAACGAGGGCGTCACGATCAGCGTCAGAACCGTGGCGATGCCCAAGCCGAACACCACCGCCGTCGCCAGCTGTTTCCACCACAGAGCGGTGGGGCTGTCGATGGAATAGCCGCCATTGATGAAGTCCAGCGACAGGCCGAACATCATCGGTGTCAGGCCGGCCATCGTGGTCAGGGTGGTCAGCAGAACCGGACGGATCCGCGCCTCGGCCGTGCGCACGATGGCGTCGATCCGGGGCATGTAGCGGCTGTATTCCTGATAGGTGTCGATCAGAACGATGTTGTTGTTCACCACGATCCCCGCCAGCGCCACGATGCCCGTCCCGGTCATGATGATTGAGAAGGGCTGTTGCATCACCATCATCCCGATCAGCACCCCGGTGGTGGACAGAACCACCGCCAGCAGCACCAGCACCGAGTTGTAGAACGAGTTGAACTGCGCCAGGAGGATCACGAACATCAGACCCAGCGCCGCCAGAAAGGCGCTGGAGAGGAAGGCCTGGCTTTCGACCTGGTCTTCCTGGTCTCCGGTCCATTCCCAGGTGATCGTGTTGGCAAAGGGCTGAGTCTCCAGCCACTCGGTCAATACCGCGATCCGCTCGTTCGGATTGATCAGCGTCAGGCGGGCGTCGCCGTCATCAATGGCGGCCTGCACCTCCTGCAAGCTGTCCTCACCGGTCAGCTGAACCAGAGTATAAGCCGTTCCATCGGCACCATTGATCGTCGCACCTTCGGGTTCCGAGCCTTCGGTCACTTCGCGCACCACGGCCAGCCGCTGTTCTCCATCCGGGGTGTCGATCACCACTTTGCTCAGACCGGACTCCACGTCGGCCTTGACGTCGTAATAGCGCTCTTGATCCACGCGGTTGATTTCGGCCAGCTTTGCCACCGGCTTGCGGGTGATGAAGTTCGACAAGGGCACCAGCCCGTCCGGAGTACGCACCTTGAGCGTATCCAACGTGGACAGGACCCGATCCTGATCGGGCAGGCGGACGCGGATCTCGATCTCTTCATCCACGCTTTCGGGGCGCATTTCGCCCAGCAGGATGCCACGGGTCACCAACTGCACCATCGCGCCCACGGTTGCCACGTCGGCCCCGAACCGTCCTGCCTTGGCCACGTCGACGTCGATCTGCCAGTCGATACCGGGCAAGGGCAGGGTGTCCTCGATCTTGATCAGGCCCGGGGTGTTTTCAAACACCTCGCGCGCGGTCAGCGTGGCGCGGGTCAGGTCATCCCAGTTGTCGCCCTTGATCCGCAGGTGCACGGGCTTGGCCGAGGCCGGACCTTGTTCCAGCGGCAGGATCTCGACAACGAAACCCGGCAGCTTGGCAAGCTCGGCGTTCAACTGCTCGATCACGAAGTCGCCGTCATACTCGGGCGCGACGGTGTGCTTATCGAACAATCCGCCTGCGACAGGTTCTGACACGTTCGGGCGATCCTCCCACGGGATGATCTCGAACTGCACGCGGCCCACCGTGTCCGCCGGAGCCTGCGCCCCGCCGTTGTTCTGGTTAAGGCCGCCTTCACCGGCGAACGAGAACACGTTGATCACCGCCGGATGCTGGCTGATCACCTGTTCGGCCTCAAAGACCAGCGCGTCTTTTTCGGCCAGCGACAGGTTGCCCCGCGCACGGACATAGGCGGTGGCCTGTTCCGGCTCGCTTTCGACGAAGAATTCGACACCGCGGTTGTTCTGACCATACATGGTCATCACCGTCATCACCGCAAAGCCTACCGCCACGATCGAGACGATCGGCATGATCGGATTGCCGACCAGGAACTTGATGACATAGCCGAAGGGCGTATGTTCCTTGGCTGTGTGGACACGTTCGTCCGGCTTGCGCTCGATTCGGGCTGCGCTCAGCGTGACCGATCCGGCGAAGGCGCCGAACAGGAACAGAACCGCGCCCAGCAAGAACCCACCGCCTGCGCCTTCCGGCAATAGATACGTGGGGTTCAGCAGCTGCATTGCGCCCAGGAAGATCATGTAGACCGACGGTGGAACCATGATGGCACGCACCCACCAGGGCGTCCGCGCGCGCAACCAATCCGAGCTGCGGTCGAACACGCGGCTCAACCGGCCCGAGACACCGCCCATCACCGGCAGGTAGATCAGCGCCACGATCAGCGAGGCCGACAGAACGAAGATCAGCGTGACCGGCAGCATACCCATAAACTCGCCCGGAATGCCCGGCCAGAACAGCATGGGAAGAAAAGCGCACAGCGTCGTGGCGGTTGACGAGACGATGGGCCAGAACATCCGCTGGGCTGCCTCGACATAGGCGTGCATCGGGCCGACGCCTTCCTTGATGCGTTTGTCGGCATACTCCACGACCACGATCGCGCCATCGACCAGCATCCCCACAGCCAGGATCAGGCCGAACATGACGATGTTCGAGATGCTGACGCCCATGATGGCCAGGAACGCGAAACACAACAGGAACGAGGTCGGAATCGCGAAGCCCACCAGCAGCGCCGCGCGGGTACCCAGCGAAGCCAGTACCACGATCATCACAAGCGCGATGGCTGTCAGAACCGAGCCTTCCAGCTGGCTGACCATCGAGCCGACGATGCGGCTCTGGTCATTCGACGTGCCGACATTCACGGCAGCCTGCAGCTCGGCCGGCCACTTGGTCTCGGCCTTGGCGACGGTCTCTTTCACCTGGGCCACGGTGTCGATCAGGTTGAAACCCTTGCGTTTGACGACCTGCAGCGCCACGGTCGGTTCGCCGTTGAACCGGGCGGTGCCTTCGCGGTCTTCGAAGGTGTAGTTGATCTCGGCCAGTTCGCCCAAGGTCACGACCCGGTCGCCATTGACCTTGATCGGCAGTCCATAGACATCCTGTGCGGTCTTGAAGGACGAAGGAATCTTGACCGAAAACGCACCCTGTTCGGTTTCGACCTCACCAGCGGCGATCAGCTGGTTGTTGTTCTGCACGACGTTGATCAGCTCGGCCGCGGTGACGTTGTACGCCTCAAGCCGCAGCGGATCGATGACCACTTCCAGCATTTCATCGCGGTTGCCGGCGATCCCGGCCTCAAGGACCGAATCCAGCGCCTCGAGCTCGTCCTGGAGATCCTTGGCGACCCGCGCCATCGTGCGTTCGGGCACGGCACCCGACAGGTTCACGATGACGATCGGGAATTCCGAGAAGTTGATCTCGGTCAGCGTGTATTGCTCGGCGCCTTCGGGGAAGTCTGCCTGCGCACTGTTCATCGCGTCGCGCACGTCAGCGGTAATGGCTGTCTTGTCCCAGCCAAAGTCGAACTCAAGCGCGATCCCGGCATAGCCCTCGGCGGCAGTGGCGGTCATCTCCTTCAGGCCGTCCAGATCCGCAAGCTCGGTTTCCATCGGCTTGATCAGCAGGTTTTCACTGTCTTCGGCCGAGATGCCCGGAAACTGAACCGACACGAACAGGGCCGGAATCTCGATGTCCGGCTCGCCTTCTTTGGGCAGGCTGACATAGGCAAACCCGCCGATGATCAGCGAGATGGCAATGAATGCCAGAACCATTCGGGCCCTGTCGGCGGCCCAGCTGACTATGCCCGTCATTGGGAAACGTCCTTGTAGGTGGGCGCTACGACCACACCCGCAGTCACGAACTCTTGTCCGACCACGATAATGTCTACGGTTTCCGCAAGACCGCCGACCCAAACACCGTCGGCCGTATCGCGCAACAGGCGGATGGGTACGAAATCGACGATATTACCGGCTCCGACCGTCCGAACGCCTAGCTGGCCTTCGTTGTTCAGCGTCAACGCCGATTGCGGCAGCAGGTGAGCCTTGGCGCCTTCGGCCGCGATGCGGATGCTTGCGGTCTGCCCGTCCCGGATCAGAAGCTCGGGGTTCGGGACGGTGACTTCCACCTCGAACGTGCGTGTGGTTTCGTCCGCCGAACGGCTGAGGAAGGTCACGCGGCCCTCGACCTGCAATCCGGTCACCAATTGTGCCTGCGCCGGAGCGCCGACGGTGACACGGTTCACTTCGGTTTCGGGAACAAAGCCAACCAGCTTGATCGGATCAAGCTGGATCACGGTCGCGCACAACGATCCGGGCTGCATCAGACTGCCCAATTCGGCGGCATCGCTTTCCAGAAGGCCCTGAAACGGGGCCTCGATGGTGATGCGGTCCAATTCCAGTTCGGCAGCCGCAACCGCCGCCTCCGCCGCCTCGATGCCGGCTTCGGTGGCCTTCAACTCGGCCTCGGCCGCCTTGATACCGGCCTTTGCGGTACTCATCTCGGCCTCTGCCGCGATCCGCCGGGTTTCGGAGCCGAAGCCAGTTTCCGACAGTTTGCGGGCTGCAATCAGGTTTATTTCGGCCTCGGCAACGCGCGCATGCGCTTCCTCCAGTCGTGCTTCGGCTTCGGGCACACGGCTTTCCGCCTCCAGCTTGGCGGCCTTGGCTTGGGCCAACTGTGCCGGGCGTGAGCCGGGATCCAATTCGCACAGCAGATCGCCGGCCTCGACGAAGGTGCCTTTGCGCTTGGGTTCCGAAATGACGGTTGACGTGGTTTCCGCCAGAACTTCGACCTGACGGATTGCTTTGGTTTCACCGCGCAGCAGAACGGCGCTGTCGATTTCGCGCGCAGTGGAGCGCAACGCGACAACCCCAACGGCCTGCACGGCGGAGGCGTCGCTTGCCTCAGCGCCAGCGTCAGACTGGCTCGCAGCATCTTCGCGACCGGCAAATACAAACAGGGCATCGCGCTCGAAAACCACGAAATACAATGCAACGATGACCAATACGGCGTTGACGAGGGATATCAATCGCATGCCGTCATTCTCCTTAAAATATTATGTCCGCACAAATGCCGGTGAGCACGCAATGACATGGGGGCGTGCGTGCGCGAAGTCCATACTGAACTGAATAGTTCGGTTTATTTTTTTTCGCAAGAGCGCCCTGACGCTGAGCAATTGTGCATTTCGGGTACTTGGCTTGCTGATGGCGCCGAGGTATGACATGGCGCCAGAAAGCTGAATGCAACGCCCGGGGGCAGGAATGAGCGACGTCGACAGTTTCATTGATGAGGTCACCGAAGAGGTGCGCCGCGACCGGCTCTACCTGCAGCTGCGTCGATGGGGCTGGGTCGGTGTTCTGGCCGTTGTTCTGATCGTGGGCGGTGCGGCTTTCAATGAATACCGCAAGGCGCGCGACGCCAGTCAGGCCCAGAAGCTGGGCGACGATATTCTGGCCGCGATGCAGCTGAACGACGCTTCCGCACGTGCGGAAGCGTTGGCGCAGGTCACGGCCAATTCGGCCGGCGAGCAGGCTGTTTTGGGCTTTCTCCTCTCGGGCGCATTGTCCGAGTCGGGATCGGCCGAACAGGCGGTTAAACAGCTGAACGCGATTGCGGTTCAGGGTGATCTGCCGGAAATCTACCGCTCGATCGCTGCATTCAAGGCCCTGTTGTTGCAGTCCGAAACCATGCCCGCCGCCGAGCGCCGGCAACAGTTCGAGGCGCTGGCCGCTCCGGGCGCGCCGCTGCGTCTGCTGGCAGAAGAGCAACTGGCCCTGATCGACCTCACCGATGGTGACACTCAGGCTGCGCTGGAACGTCTGCAGGCCATCCGTCAGGATGCAGAGGTCAGTGCCGACATCCAGCAGCGTGCAACCCAATTGATCGTCGCGCTGGGCGGAACGCCCGAACCGATCACCGCACAGCAGGGTTGATACGCGGCCCATTTCAGTGAACCAAGACAGGCGAGTTCGGAGTTTCATGGCAAAAAGACTATTTTTCCGATTTGGTTTGCCGGTCGCAGCCCTGGCGCTGACGGCGCTGAGCGCCTGCGAGGAACCCGAAGTGATCCTGCCTGGCGAGCGTGAAGACATTCGCCCGGCCCAGGATCTGGAAACCGTTCAGACAACCGGTGCCAAACCGATCAGCCTGCCGGCCGCAAAGCGCAATGCCGAATGGTCGCAGAGCCCGGGAACCGCGGCTTTCCGTACCACCAACGCGGCGCTCAGCCCCGCGCCGCAGCGCATCTGGTCAACCTCGATCGGGGCCGGCGACGGGCGCAAACAAAGGATCACTGCTGATCCGGTTGTCGCAGGTGGCCTGATCTACACCTTGGACGCGGCGGCAACCGTTTCCGCGGTTTCTCCTCAGGGGCAACTGGTCTGGAGCACAAACCTGGTCCCCGCCACGGATGGCGAAGAGCAGGCAACCGGGGGCGGCATCGCCTATGCAGACAACACGTTGTACGTTTCGTCCGGTTTCGGCCGTCTGACCGCTCTGGATGCGCGCACCGGCGGTATTCGCTGGCAAAAGAAACTAAACGCGACCGGTAGCGGAGCGCCGCTGGTATCTGGCGGCCTGCTTTACCTTGTGGCGGGGGATCAGACTGGCTGGGCGGTTGATGCAAAGGACGGGCGCATTGCCTGGCAGATCGAGGGCACGCCCAGCGTCGGCAATGTCCTGGGAGCTCCGGCGCCGGTATTGGCGAACGAGTTTGCAGTCTTTGCGTTTGGGTCCGGTGATGTGGCGGCCGCTTTCCGCAAAGGCGGTATCCGTCGCTGGAACGCGTCGGTCGCCGGCGGCCGCAGGGGGCGGGCCGCAGCGCAGATCGTGGATGTGACGGGCGGCCCGATCGTATCCGGAAATTCGATCTACATCGGCAACCACTCAGGACGCACGGTCGCCTTCGACGCCAGCTCGGGCGAACGGATCTGGACCGCTTTCGAAGGCGCGGTCGATACCGTCTGGCCGGTCGGCAACAGCGTATTCCTGATCAGCGACCGCAGCCAGTTGGTGCGGTTGGACGTGTCAGACGGGTCTGTGGTCTGGGCCATCGACCTGCCGGGCTTCGTCAAGGACAAGCCCAACCGTCGCGGACCGATCTTTGCGCATTACGGCCCCATCATGGCGGGTGGACGCATCGTCATCGGCTCGAACGACGGTTATCTGCGGTTCTATAACCCTGTCGACGGCACGCTAGTGCATCAGGTCGAGGTTCCGGGCGGGGCGACAACGGCACCGGTGGTTGCGAACCAGACCCTCTACGTGGTTTCGACCAAAGGGCAACTGCACGCTTTCCGTTGACGACGAGATGCGTTAAAGGGCGCGTCTGAGTCTTGAAAGTTGAGTATCATGTCTTTGACCCTCGCCATCGTGGGGCGCCCCAATGTGGGCAAATCCACCCTGTTCAATCGCCTTGTGGGCAAGCGCCTTGCGCTGGTGGACGACCAGCCCGGCGTTACCCGCGATCTGCGTGAGGGCGAAGGGCGGCTGGGTGACTTGCGCTTTACCGTGATCGACACGGCCGGGCTGGAGGATGCCACCGACGACAGCCTTCAGGGCCGGATGCGGCGCCTGACCGAGCGTGCCGTGGACATGGCCGATGTCTGCCTGTTCATGATCGACGCCCGTGTGGGCCTGACCCCGACCGACGAGATGTTTGCCGAGATTCTTCGCAAGCGGTCCAAGCATGTGATCCTGGCGGCCAACAAGGCCGAGGGGGCGGCGGCGGATGCCGGTGTGCTCGAGGCGTACAACCTGGGTCTGGGCGAGCCGATCCGCCTGTCGGGCGAGCATGGCGAAGGCATGACTGACCTTTATGCGGCGTTGATGCCTTTGGCTGACGCCATGGAAGAAAAGCAGCCAGAGGACGTTCCGCAAACGGATATCGATCTGGACGAGGATGGGGAAACCGAGGGCGAAACCCCTGCGATTACTGCGGAAAAGCCGTTGCAGGTGGCCGTTGTCGGGCGTCCGAATGCGGGCAAGTCCACACTGATCAACAAGATCCTGGGTGAAGATCGTCTTCTGACCGGTCCCGAGGCCGGCATTACCCGTGACGCCATCAGTCTGAAGTTGGACTGGGGTGGCACCCCCATGCGCATCTTTGACACCGCCGGTATGCGCAAGAAGGCCAAGGTACAGGAAAAGCTCGAGAAACTCTCGGTGTCGGACGGCCTGCGCGCCGTCAAGTTCGCCGAAGTCGTGGTTGTCCTGCTGGATGCGGCGATCCCGTTCGAGCAGCAGGACCTGCGCATTGCCGATCTGGCCGAGCGTGAGGGCCGTGCCGTAGTGATCGCGGTGAACAAGTGGGATGTCGAGGATAACAAGCAGGAGAAGTTGCGCGAGCTCAAAACCTCGTTCGAACGTCTGCTTCCCCAACTGCGCGGCGCACCTCTGGTGACCGTGTCGGCAAAGACGGGCAGGGGATTGGAGCGGCTGCGGGATGCGATCCTGCGCGCCCACGATGTCTGGAACCGTCGGGTTCCCACCGCGGCCCTGAACCGCTGGCTGACGGCCATGTTGGAGCAGCACCCACCGCCAGCCCCCCAGGGGCGCAGGATCAAGCTGCGCTATATGACCCAGGCAAAGACGCGCCCGCCGGGCTTTGTCGTCATGTGCTCGCACCCGGACAAGATGCCGGAAAGCTACTCGCGGTATCTGGTCAACGGTCTGCGCGAGGATTTCGACATGCCCGGAACACCGATCCGGCTGACGCTGCGCGGCCAGGGGGACAAGAACCCCTACAAGGGGCGGCGAAAGAAAAACGCGGGTGCGCTGGCCAAACATCTCAAGGGCAAGGCGTAACTGCGCCAATTTTCAGCATTTTCGGGCTTGGGGCGTGACAGCCCCCAAGCATCGCGCTAGCATTCGCATGCGTGCATTCATTTCGCGCGCGATTTGCGCGTACCTGTGACGTGCAAAATTTCGCAAGGACTATTGAACCGGACCATCGTGGGGAGCTGGCTGGATGGACCTGAGAGAATATACGAGACAGTACGCGGTGCAGGACAATCGGCTGGCCGCGCTCAGCTATTTCGGGACGTTCGTGATGTATTTCGCATCGCTGACGCTGGCGATCGTCTATGTGGATCAGTGGTTCATCATGATCCCGGCCGGGATCGTGTTCGCCTTTTCGGCAGTGCGTCTCTATGTTCTGCAGCATGATTGCGGTCATCATTCTCTGTTCGAAACCCGACGGCAGAATGAATGGGCTGGCCACGTGCTGTCGCCGTTCACCTTCGCTCCGTTCGAAGTGATGAAACAGAACCACAACCTGCATCACGCGGGCATTGGCAATCTCGAGCATCGGGAGACCGGGGAAATCAACACGATGACCTTGCGGGAATGGAATGAAGCGGATTGGAAAACCCGTCTGTTCTACAGGCTTTACCGCAATCCCTTCATCCTGGTGCCGGTCGGGGCCCTGTTCACGTACTTCATCCGCTATCGCTGGCCCAAAAACACGGTGCGGTTCGGCGTCCGTGGGGTCGTGCTGCACAACTTGTCCATCGTGGTTTTCCTCGGGCTGTTGTATTGGATTGCTGGCATGACAGGCATACTCGTCTGGCTGGCCTTCTCGTTTCTCGGCGGAATGCTGGGTGTGTTTCTGGTGTATCTTCAGCACAATTTCGAGGACACCTACTGGGATCGCCGCCCGGATCTGGACCCGCAACTGGCGGCGCTTCAGGGTTCGTCAGCGCTGGATTTCGGATGGTGGTTTGACAATGCGGTCGCCTGCATCACGCTGCATGACATCCACCATTTCAATGCGCGCATCCCGTCCTACCGGCTGCGCGCCTGTCACTACAACCTGCCACCCGAATACACACCCCGCCGGATCAAGTTTCCCGAGGCGGTGGCCGCGCTGAACCTGAAGCTGTGGGATGAAGATGCCAAGCGGCTGGTTCCCTTTCCGCGGCAGGGTGAAACCGGTGAGCTGGCCCGGGGCAGTTAAGGACGGTTTTCCAAAGGTTGTGCAGACCGAAGCCTTGTCTTGCGGCCTGTCGGACGTAGTTTTTAAGTTGGATCGTTTAGGAGTTTTGGAATGACAGCGGTGACCAAGGTTCGCGGCATCGGAGAAGCACTTGGCCGCGCTCTCAACGACAATGGCTTCAAGACGGCCGAGGACCTGGCCAAGGCCAAGCCGGCTGCGCTGGTCGCCATTCCCGGTATCGGAGCGCGCCGGGGGCCCGGATTGATCGCCGCCGCCAAACAGGCCACCTCCGGCGCTGCACTCGTGGCCAAGACCCGCCCACCGAAGGCCCCAACGCGCAAGACGGCGCAATCTCGGACCTCAGCTGCTGCGCGCAAGGCCGAGGCAGAAGCCAAGGTGGCAGCCGAGAAAGCCGAAGCAGAGGCCAAGGCCCGGAAGAAGGCCAAGGCCAAAGCCAAGGCCGAAAAGGCAGCAAAGAAAAAGAAAGAGATGGAAGCGGCGATCTCGAAGGCGAAGGAAAAGATAAAATCCAAGGCCAAGTCGAAAAAAGACAAGAAGTCCAAGAAGGCAAAAGAGAAGGCCGACGGTAAGTCCAAGAAAGACAAAAAGGACAAGAAGGCCAAGAAAAAGGCAAAGAATTAGTCACTTCCTTGCCTTGATCTGAAGCAATGCGGTCGCGGCTGGGGTGACCGCCAAAGGTTACGCCAGCGTGCCGTCAGCCTGCAGGGTCAGCTTGCCGCCAAGATACGGCGAAAGAACCTCGGGCAAGGTCACGGTGCCATCGACGTTCTGGCCGTTTTCCAGAACCGCGATCAAGCAGCGCCCCACCGCCAGGCCCGATCCGTTCAGCGTGTGCACGAATTCAGGTTTGCCCCCACCTTCAGGCCGGAAGCGCGCATTCATGCGACGGGCCTGGAAATCTCCGCAGGTCGAAACCGAGCTGATCTCGCGATAGGTGTTCTGGCCGGGCAGCCAGGCCTCGATGTCGAAGGTCCGGCGCGCGCCAAACCCCATGTCGCCGGTGCACAAGACGACGGTACGATAAGGAATGCCCAGCTTTTCCAGGATGCCTTCGGCACAGCGCAGCATGCGCTGCTGTTCGTCGTCCGATTTGTCGGGATGCGTGACCGAAACCATTTCGACCTTTTCGAACTGGTGCTGGCGCAGCATGCCGCGCGTGTCCTTGCCGGCCGAGCCCGCCTCGGAGCGGAAGCACAGCGAATGTGCCGTGTAGCGGCGCGGCAGATAGCTTTCCTCGATGACGCAATTGTTGACGATGTTGGTCAGCGACACCTCGGAGGTCGGGATCAGCCACCACCCCTCGCGGGTTTGGTAGCTGTCTTCGCCGAACTTCGGCAGCTGGCCGGTGCCCTGCATCATCTCGGAGAGCACCAGAACCGGGCCGTTCACTTCGGTCAGACCGTTCTCGTTGGTATGCGTATCCAGCATGAACTGCGCGAGCGCCCGGTGAATGCGCGCCACACCGCCCGACAGCAGCACGAAACGAGATCCTGCCAGTTTGGCCGCGGTTTCGAAATCCATGCCGTTCTGAACCGAGGCGATCTCGAAGTGTTCTTTCGGTTCAAAGTCATAGTCCCGCGGCGTGCCCCAGCGTTTGACTTCGACATTGTCATTCTCGTCTTTGCCGTCGGGTACGTCCTCGGCCGGCAGGTTCGGGATGCGAACCAACTGGTCAGTCAGAAGGGCGTCGATATCCTTGGCCTCGGTCTGCATACGGGCGATTTCGGCCTTTTTCTCGGCCACAAGTGCCCGAAGACGCTCGAACTCGGCTTCGTCGCCGCGCGCCTTGGCTGCGCCGACTTCCTTGCTGGCCTTGTTCTGTTCGGCCTGCGCCGTTTCGGCTGCCAGGATCTTGGCCCGACGGCTTTCATCCAGGCGCAGCAGGTCTGACGATACCGGAGTTTCCCCCCGGCGCGCGAGCGCGGCGTCGAAAGCTGCTGGGTTGTCGCGAATTGCGCGGATGTCGTGCATAGGTCAGATCCTTGGCAAATGAATCACTAGGGCCGCTTATGCACCATCTGACGGGCAGGGTGTAGCACCGGGTTGGAAAAACGGCCTAGTTGTCCGCGTCTTCAACCGTGTCATGTGCCAGTCGACCGTCCCATGGATGGGTCGGGATCTTCGGCTCGGGAGGGTCGGCAACGTAGGACGGCGTCATGATCTGAACACCGTTCTCGTTGAACACTTCAACGATGTTGCGGTGCAGGTCGGACTTGATCCGCGGGATCGAGTTGCCACGGGTCGTGTAGGCGTTGATCTGGTAATTGATCGCGTAATCGGCCAGCGCGGTCCACAGGACAAAGGGCTCGGGGCGGGCGCGAAGGCCATCGGTGCGACGGGCTGCCTCGATCAGCATGGCTTCGACCTTTTCGGGGGGCTCTTCATAGCCGATCCCGACCGTCGTGTGCAAAAGCAGGCCCTTTCCGTCGGTCTGCTTGGAAAAATTGACCACGTCCGAGTTCATCAATTGGGCGTTGGGGATCGAGATCAGCTCGTTCTTGATGGACTTCAGGTGGGTTTCCATGAGTTTGATCTGCACGACATCACCGATGTGGTCACCGATCTGGATGCGGTCACCGATCGAGGTCGACCGGCGATAGATTACGAACAGTCCAGCCAGCATGTTGCTGACAACCGAGTTCGCGCCAAGAGAGAGCATTGCACCAACCAGGATGGTCAGCCCCTGAAAGGCCGCCGAATCCGAGCCCGGAATGTAGGGAACCGCAAAGACAAGGGCGATCAGGATCACCACGACACGCGCGATATTGAACGTGGGATTGACCCAGTGTTTCTCGAAATCGCCCATGTCGAAAGTGCCGGCCTCGACCGCGTCGAAGAACACCCGCATGCCTTTGATGATGTACATCGTCACCCAGGCGATCAACGCCAGCATGATCATGTTCGGGATGTAGCTGAGGATACCCCGGAAGATCAGCAGAACCGGTTCGGTCAGGTAGGTCAGTAGCAGCTGCGCAAAGTACCGCGACTCGGCAAATGCCAGCAGAACGAACGACAGATAGTAATAGAAACCCAGAAAGAAGATGATCAGCAGGCCAAAATTCAGCCCGTATCGGATCAGTGCGGCAATCGCCTCGGCCTGTACACTTTTCGCGGTGGCTTCCTCCACGTCCCTAAGGTATCGCCGGACAAAGATCAGCGTGCGTCGCCGAATGCGCCTGTGCAGCCACAGGATCACCAGGACGAAGACGATGAACCCCAACGTCCACGCCGCCGCTTCGATCGCACCGGACACACGCGCCTCGTCCGTGCGGTTTGCCCGGTAAGCCATGATCGCGTCACGGATGGCGTCGCCATGCAAGACCGTCAGGACGCTCAGTTCCATCTGCTCCAGCTCGGCATCGGCCTCGGTGACGATGGTGACCATCTGCCCGTCCGCCAGAATGCGGGTGCCTATCTCGGTGTCCTGATAGGTGATGTCGACATCCGTGGCATCCGAGGATTCGGCGACCTTGATGATCGCATCCTGAATGTTCTCGGCCCTTTCCGGCGCGGGCAGGGCGCTGGAGCCTCGAATGTGGAACAAGGTGTCGCCGTCAACGATGACCGGAGCCATGAAAGTCTCGGCGGCGGCGCTGTCGGCTTCGGGTACGTCCTGCGGGGCATCCTGCGCCAAGACAGGCACCGAAAAGGCCCAAGCCGCGAACAGCATGGACAGCAAAACACCCAATGGAAATGGGGACTTGACGAAACTCCGCATGGGTCCTCCCTGACTTTGACTATACCCAAAGCCCCGCACCATCCTAGTGGATATCTGCGGTGTAATTCATCATCTTCGGGGATCGTGACACTGTTGCACGGCATGCCAAGTCGGCCATCGCTTGCAAAGGTTGATTTCAAGGCATAGTTTCCCGGCAAATTCGCGGTGCTCACTCCGCGACCTCAAGAAAAAAGGAATGTCCCATGGAAGGTGGCGCAATCGCCCAGTTTCTCCCGCTCATCCTGATCTTCGCGATCATGTACTTCCTGCTGATCCGTCCGCAGCAGAAGAAGATGAAGGAACATCAGGCCATGGTCGAGGCAGTGCGCCGCGGCGATCAGGTCGTCACTCAGGGTGGCCTCATCGGCAAAGTGTCGAAGGTCAAGGAAGGCGAAAACGAGATCGAGGTCGAGATCGCGGACGGCGTCCGGGTTCGTGTGGTCAAGTCGACCATCGCTCAGGTGCTGAACAAGACCGAACCGGCGAAGTAACTTCGCGTCGCAACTTCCTGAAAAGGCAGGGTAATGCTGCAAATTGATACCTGGAAACGGGTCCTGATCTGGCTGGTCTGCGTGGTTGGCCTGCTGATGGCCCTGCCGAACGCGTTTTACACGCGGGTCGAACAATCGAACGACGCCAAGGCCGCCATCGAACTGGGCATCGACACGCCCGAGATGCAGGCGCAAGCGGGGCAATGGCCCGATTGGCTGCCGTCGTCATTGGTCAACCTGGGGCTTGATCTGCGCGGTGGGGCGCATCTGTTGGCCGAAGTTCAGGTTGGCGATGTCTACGAGACACGGATGGAGGCCATGTGGCCCGAAGTTCGTGACGCCCTGCGGGACGAACGGGCGACGGTCGGAACCATCCGCCGCCAACCCTCGGCCCCGGATGAGATTCGTGTTCGCATCAGCCAGCCGGACGGGATGCCAAGCGCTCTGGAAGCGGTGCGCGGGCTGGCCCGTCAGGTGCAGACGCTGACCGGGGTCGGCGCCACGGATATCGAAGTCAGCGCAGACGGTGACACCCTGATCGTAAAACTATCCGAGGCGGAGAAACTGGCCTCGGATGATCGCACGGTGCGTCAGGCTCTGGAAATCGTGCGCCGCCGGATCGACGAGGTCGGCACTCGTGAGCCGACCATCCAGCGTCAGGGCACCGACCGGATCCTGATTCAGGTGCCCGGGATTGGCAGTGCCAGCGAGTTGAAGGACATTATCGGTACCACAGCGCAACTGACCTTCAATCCGGTCGTGGCCCGCGGCACCGATCCGGACGTCGTGCCTGGCGTCGGTGAAGAGGTCGTGCCGTCGATCGACGAAAACGGCGTGTACTACACCATCGAATCCGCACCCGTCGTGACGGGCGAGGAATTGGTCGACGCACAGCCTTCATTCGATCAGAACGGACGCCCGGCGGTCAGCTTCCGGTTCAACACATCCGGCGCCCGCAAATTCGGCGATTACACCCGTGACAATATCGGTGCTCCGTTTGCGATCGTACTGGATGACGAGGTGATCTCGGCCCCGGTGATCCAAAGCCATATCCCCGGCGGTTCCGGCATCATCACCGGCAACTTCACCGTCGAAGAAAGCACGAACCTTGCTGTTCTGCTGCGTGCAGGCGCGCTGCCGGCGGGTCTTGAGTTCCTCGAAGAACGTACGATCGGCCCGGAATTGGGCCAGGACAGCATCGACGCGGGTAAGGTCGCCACCACGGTCGCTTTTGCAGCAGTGTTGATCTTCATGGCGCTCAGCTATGGTCTCTTTGGCATCTTCGCCAACATCGCTTTGCTGATTAACGTCGGGCTGATCTTTGGGCTGTTGTCACTGATTGGCGCGACATTGACGTTGCCGGGCATTGCCGGGATCGTGTTGACGGTCGGTATGGCGGTGGATGCCAATGTGCTGATCTTCGAACGTATCCGAGAAGAGCTGAAATCGGCCAAAGGCCCCGCGCGGGCAATCGACCTGGGCTATGAAAAGGCCCTGTCGGCCATTCTGGATGCCAACATCACGACTTTCATCACCGCCGTTATCCTGTTCGCTATCGGCAGCGGCCCGGTTCGCGGCTTTGCCATCACGCTTGGCCTGGGCATTCTGACGTCGGTCTTCACCGCGATCTTCGTGACGCGACTGATGATCATCATGTGGTTCGAACGGCGCCGCCCGAAAACGATCGAGGTTTGACATGAGACTGAAACTCGTACCCGAAAACACCTCGTTCGATTTCTTCAGCCGCTGGAAGGTCTGGCTGGGCATTTCGGGCCTGATGATGGTCGTCGCATTCGCTTCGTTCATGCTGCAGGGTTTGAACTTCGGGATCGACTTCCGGGGCGGTACCACGATCCGGACCCAGAGCACGCAGGAGCTGGACGTCGGTGTTTACCGCGACGCCATTGCGCCGCTGGGCCTCGGAGATGTCACCATCACCGAAATCTTCGACCCGACATTCGGGCCTGATGAGAACGTGGCCATGATCCGCATTCAAGCGCAGGACGGTGCCGAGTCGGTTACGGCCGACACCATCGCGGCAGTCGAAGGCGCCTTGCAGGCGGTAATCCCAGATATCCAGTTCGTTTCGGTGGAATCCGTCGGCCCGAAAGTCTCGGGCGAGCTGATCCAAACCGCCGTGATTGCCGTGGTTTTGGCGATCGGAGCGGTGCTGGTCTACATCTGGCTTCGGTTCGAATGGCAGTTCGCGCTGGGGGCGGTCGCCGCGCTGGTGCACGACGTGTTGCTGACGATCGGTATTTTTTCCGAGCTGCAGATCCGGTTCGACCTCGCGATTATCGCCGCGCTTCTGACAATCGTCGGTTACTCGCTGAACGATACCGTGGTCGTATTCGACCGGGTGCGTGAGAACCTGCGTAAATACAAGAAGAAGGACCTGAAAGAGGTTCTGAACCTCTCGATCAATGAAACGCTCAGCCGAACCGTCATGACCTCGGTCACCACGTTGCTGGCGCTTGTCTCGCTGTATGTGCTCGGCGGTGACGTGATCCGCGGGTTCGTCTTCGCGATGATCTGGGGCGTGATCGTGGGGACCTATTCGTCGGTCTTCGTGGCCTCGACCATCCTGCTGTGGCTGGGGGTCAAACGCGATTGGTCCAAGCCGTCGAACACGGCCGGCAACCAGTTTGCCAACATTGATGCCTGATGTGTTCGGCCAATCCCCAACGGGATTGGCCGTCATCATTTTTGCAGCCCTCGCGGGTGGAATCGTTCGAGGGTTTTCCGGGTTCGGCACCGCGCTGATCTTTCTGCCGCTGTCGACGCCTTATCTTGGTCCGTTCGGGGCTTTGATCGCGTTGACCTGCATGGATGTCTTCGGGCCACTTCCCAATCTGCGCCGCGCCTGGGTTGATGTCGACAAACGCGATCTCGTACGACTTGTCGTCGGGTGTGCAATTTTGCTGCCGGTCGGACTGTCGATATTGACCCGAGTCCAGCCTGAGGTTTTCCGCTACGCCGTAAGCCTCGTGACCCTGTTCATGCTGGTCGTGCTGATTTCGGGGCTGCGGTACAACGGCGCAGTCCGGCGCAACATGGTAACTGCCATCGGCGCTGCGGCCGGCTTTTTGGGGGGCGTTGCAGGCATCCCGGGTCCGGCGGTAATCCTGTTCTACATGTCTCGCCCGTTGCCTGTGGCAGTTGTTCGGGCCACCATCCTGCTGTTCCTTCTGGCGTTTGATTTTCTGATCTTTGGGTATCTCACTGTGTTCGGGCAATTGACCTGGTCAACGGTTGGGCTGGGGCTGGCGCTTGCCGTTCCGAATCTGGCAGGAAATTGGCTGGGCGGCTGGATGTTTCAGCCTGCCAGGGAGCGGGTCTACCGCGTGATCGCGTATGCAGTCATCGCTGCTGCGGCCTTGTCGGGCTTGCCGCTTTGGGGATAGAAGATCACATGCGCCTGAACGAGATCACATATACCAACGCAGTTCCGATTGATGGCTATGGGCCGGGATTTTTCCGGATAGGCGGCGAGGTTCACGAAGGCAGTGTTCTGACAGGGCCCGGAGGCACGGGACCGTGGGGCGGTTTTGCGGACAGCGAGAGCCTTCTAGGGCTGGCCAATCAGGTTGACGTTCTGTTCATCGGCACCGGCGCTGATCTGTCTCACATACCCTCTGATTTGCGGTCGACCCTCGAAGACGCCGGCATCGGGGTCGAGATCATGAACTCGCCCGCCGCCTGCCGCACCTACAACGTGCTGTTGTCCGAAGGCCGCCGCATCGCTCTGGCCCTGTTGCCGGTCTGACCGCTTCATCTGGCCCCTCACATCTCGCCCCGCCAACAGGCCCTGCGGCAAATCCGTCCTTTTTCCCCCGCAACCAATCGGATAAGCGGGTCTCATGACACTGACCGTGACCGACCTTGCCATCGCCCGAGGGGGTGTGCCCGTGCTCGAAGGCCTCAGTTTCGCGCTGCCCCCGGGCAAGGCGCTGATCCTGCGCGGCCCGAACGGGATCGGCAAGACCACCCTTCTGCGCACGCTGGCCGGTCTGCAACCGCCGCTCTCGGGCCGGATCGAAGGGGCCGAGGACCGGATCGCCTATGCCGCCCATTCCGACGGGCTGAAACCCACCCTGACCGTGACCGAGAACCTGACCTTTTGGGCCTCGGTCTTTGGCACGCGTGACATACAGCCGGCGCTGGAGGCCTTCGCCCTGAACGAACTGGCCGATCGTCACGCAGGCAACCTGTCGGCGGGCCAGAAACGCCGCCTGGGTCTGGCCCGAATGCTGGTGACCGGCCGACCGATCTGGATGCTGGACGAACCCACCGTGTCACTGGACAAGACCGCCGTGGCAATGTTCGCCGATGCAGTGCGGGCGCATCTGGGGCACGGCGGCTCGGCCCTGATTGCCACCCATATCGACCTGGGTCTCGATGGTGAGGTCCTGGATGTCGGCCCCAACAAGGCGCGCCCGAAGGCGCTGGATGACTTCGACGGAGGCTTCCTGTGATCGCCCTGCTGTTGCGTGACCTGAAACTGTCCTTCCGCGCGGGCGGAGGGTTCGGCCTCGGGCTGGCCTTCTTCCTGATCGTCACCGTTCTGGTGCCGTTTTCGGTGGGTCCGCAATCCTCGCTGTTGGCGACCATCGCGCCGGGGGTGCTGTGGCTGGGCGCATTGCTGGCCTGCCTGCTGTCGCTGGATCGCCTGCTGGCACTGGATTGGGAGGATGGGTCGCTCGATCTGCTGGCCACCGCGCCGCTGCCGCTGGAATCGGTGGTCACGATCAAGGCGCTGGCGCATTGGATCACCACCGGCCTGCCGCTGGTGCTGGCCGCGCCGGTGCTGGGTGTGCTGCTGAACCTGCCCGGCCCCGGTTTTGGCTGGCTGGTCGTCTCGCTGCTGATCGGCACGCCCGCGCTCAGCGTGATCGGCACCTTTGGCGCAGCCCTGACCGTGGGGCTCAAGCGCGGCGGCCTGCTGCTGTCGCTGCTGGTGCTGCCGCTATATATGCCCACGCTGATCTTCGGGGCCGAGGTCGCGCGCCGTGGTGCCACCGGGATGGAGGTCCAGACCCCGCTGCTGATGCTGGCCGGGATCACCGCCGCCACGGTCGCCCTTCTGCCTTTTGCCAGCGCGGCGGTGCTGCGCATCAACCTCAGATGATTGGGGCACGTTGACCGATGTCAATTGAGAACGCCCCCGACTCGGACTAGATAAGGCCCATGTCGATAGCAGCCAAAGCCAACGCCCTGTGGGAATACGCCAACCCGCGCAAGTTCCTCGCCACCAGCGAGCGGGTCCTGCCGTTCTTCTGGATCAGCTCGGCCCTGTTTCTGGTCGTCGGGCTGGTGTGGGGGTTCTTCTTCACGCCGGATGACTACAAGCAGGGGTCTACCGTCAAGATCATCTACCTGCATGTGCCATCGGCGCTGATGGCCATCAATTGCTGGCTGATGATGCTGGTCACCTCGCTGGTCTGGCTGGTGCGCAGGCACCATGTCAGTGCCCTTGCCGCACGCGCCGCAGCGCCGATCGGCATCGTGATGACCCTGATCGCGCTGGCCACCGGCGCCATCTGGGGGCAGCCCATGTGGGGCACCTGGTGGGCCTGGGATCCGCGCCTGACCTCGTTCCTGATCCTGTTCCTGTTCTATCTGGGCTACATCGCCCTGTGGGAGGCGATCGAAGACCCCGATACGGCGGCGGACCTGACCTCGGTCCTGTGCATCGTGGGCTCGGTCTTTGCCATCCTCAGCCGCTATGCGGTGAACTTCTGGAACCAGGGCCTGCATCAGGGCGCATCGGTGATGCGCGCAGGGGCGATAACCGGCACGGACACCACCGAGAAGGTCAGCAACGTGTACTTCTACCCGCTGCTGACCTGCATCATCGGCTTCGTGCTGCTGTTCATCGCGCTGGTCCTGTACCGGACCGGCACCGAAATCCGCGCGCGGCGCATCAAGGCGCTGCTGGCACGGGAAAGGGTAAACGGATGATGCCTGATCTGGGAAAATACGCGGAAACGGTTCTGTCTTCCTACGCGGCCTCGATCGTTTTGCTGGTGGCACTGGTGGTTTTCAGCATCCTGCGTGGTCGCAAGGTTCGGGCCGAGATGGAAAAGATCGAACAGAGGATGTCGCGCAATGGCTAAGATCTCGCCGTTGATGATTGCTCCACCACTGATTTTCGGAGCCTTTGCAGTGCTGGCGGCCATTGGCATGTTCCGCGAAGATCCCAACGCGCTGCCCTCGGCCCGCGAAGGCCAGCCCGCGCCGCCTGTTGTGCTGGTCGAGTTTCCGGGCAAACAGGGGTTCGACGACGCAACCCTGCGCGACGGCCAGGTCAAGCTGGTGAACTATTGGGCCAGCTGGTGTGCTCCCTGCCGCGCCGAGCATCCGAACCTCGAGAAACTGGCGCAGGAAGGCATTCCGGTCTACGGCATCAACTACAAAGACAAACTGGCGAATGCCGATGCGTTCCTGGCTGAGCTGGGCGATCCCTACGCCGCCATCGGGCGCGATGAAAATGGCCGCATGGGGTTGGACTGGGGCGTCTACGGCGTGCCCGAGACCTATGTGATCGACGGTGACGGCACGATCATCCTGCGGTTTGCCGGCCCGATCACCCAGCGCGTGATCGAGAGCACTATCCGACCCGCATTGGAAAAAGCCGCCGCGCAGTAACGCCGGGGTTAAAGGCGATACCCGCCTGAGACGGTCAGCACCTCTCCGGTGATGAAGGACGCGTCTTCGGATGCTAGAAAGCGAACTGCGCGCGCTATGTCCTCGGGTATCCCAACACGCCCCAGCGCTGTGTTCTGAACGAACAGGTCGGTCAGATCGTCGGGCCTTGGGGCTTCGGGGATGTTGATCGCTCCGGGCGCCACCGCGTTGACGCGAATGCCGTTCGGGCCCAATTCTTTCGCCATGGCGCGGGTCCACAAGTTCAGCGCGGCCTTGCTGGCCCCATAGGTCGCGGCGTCGCGCGGGGGAAGTTCGGCGTTGACTGACGAGATACTGACGATCGACGCCCCGCGCCGAAGGTGAGGCAACGCGGCAGCCAGAAGCGCGGCCGGAACGAGCAGGTTGAGATCAAGAATAGCCCTGTGATCCTTTTGGCTGAACCGGTCCTTCGGCGTGGCCTGAACCAGCCCGGCATTGTTGATGATCACATCCAGCCGGCCGAACCTGTCGATGACGCGGCGCACCACGTCTTCGGGCTGACCTTCTTGCGTGAGATCGCTGTGCAGGGTCAGGGCCGGTCGGTCATCGGGCAAGGGCTGCGGTTCGGTCTTGTGCCACGTCAGGGCGACGCGATGATCCACGGCCAAATCAACCGCGATAGCCCGGCCAATTCCGCGAGCACCACCCGTTATCAAGGCAACTTTTTCCATGTCCCCAGCAGACCGCTTATCTGCACGGAACACAACGCGATAGTGGCCAGACCTGAAACGAAAAAGGGCGCCCGGTCGGGGCGCCCTTGCGTTCTTGGCTTTGTGCCGGCTTAGCTGGCCTTGGCCAGGTTCCGCAGCACATAGTGCAGCACGCCACCGTTTTCGATGTATTCGATCTCGGGCGCGGTATCTATGCGGCACTTGAGTGTGATAGTTTTCTCGGTCCCGTCCGCATAAGTGATGGTGCAGGGCACCTCTTGCAGCGGCTGGATCGTGTCCAGACCGTGGATCGAGAAGGTCTCGTCGCCTTTCAAGCCCAGCGTCTTGCGGTTGTCGCCGGCGGTGAACTCGAACGGGATGACCCCCATGCCCACTAGGTTCGAGCGGTGGATACGCTCGAAGCTTTCTGCGATCACGGCCTTGACACCCAGCAGCGCGGTGCCCTTGGCCGCCCAGTCCCGCGAGGAACCGGCGCCATACTGCTCGCCGCCGATCACGACCAGCGGAGTGCCTTCTGCCTGATAGGCCATCGATGCGTCATAGATCGAGGTCTGCTGCCCATCGGGGCCTTTGGTGTAACCACCCTCGACACCGTCCAGCATCTCGTTCTTGATGCGGATGTTGGCGAAGGTGCCGCGCATCATGACCTCGTGGTTGCCGCGGCGCGATCCGTACGAGTTGAACTCGCGTGGTTGCACCTGGCGCTCCAGCAGGTATTTGCCCGCGGGGCTGGTGGTTGCAAACGAACCAGCCGGCGAGATGTGGTCGGTGGTGACCATGTCACCCAGAATGGCCAGAACCTTGGCGCCTTCGATGTTCGAGATGGTGCCCGGCTGTGCTCCCATACCCTGGAAGTAGGGCGGGTTCTGGATGTAGGTCGACGTCGGCGGCCAGTCATAGGTCTCGGCATCGGTGGTTTCGACCGATTGCCATTTCTCGTCGCCTTTGAAGACATCAGCATATTTCGACTGGAATGCCTCGCGGGTTACGGTTGCCTCGACCAGTTCGGCGATCTCTTTCTGGGTCGGCCAGATGTCTTTCATGTAGACGTCGTTGCCGTCCTTGTCCTGACCGATCGGTTCCGAGGTCAGGTCGATGTCCAGCGTACCGGCCAGCGCATAGACCACCACCAGCGGCGGCGAAGCCAGGTAGTTGGCGCGCACGTCCGGCGAGATCCGGCCTTCGAAGTTGCGGTTGCCCGACAGGACCGAGGTCGCCACCAGGTCACCCTCGGCGATGGCTTCCGAGATCTCTTTCTGGATCGGGCCCGAGTTGCCGATGCAGGTGGTGCAGCCGTAACCAACGAGGTTGAAGCCGACCTTGTCCAAATCTTCCTGCAGGCCAGCGGCCTCAAGATATGCGGACACGACCTGCGATCCCGGCGCCAGCGAGGTTTTGACCCACGGTTTGCGGTCCAGGCCCAAAGCCGCCGCCTTGCGTGCGACAAGGCCCGCACCGATCATCACATAGGGGTTCGAGGTGTTGGTGCACGACGTAATCGAAGCGATCACGACCTTGCCCGATTCCATGGTGTAGTCTTCGCCTTTGACCGGCACTTCCTTGCCCATCGGGCGCTTGAAAGTGTTTTCCATCTCCTGGCGGAAAGCGGCCTTGGCGTTGGTCAGTGGCACATAATCCTGCGGACGCTTGGGGCCCGAGATCGCGGGAACGATCGTGCTCATGTCCAGGGACAGCGTGTCGGTGTAGACCGGAGCATAGTCCGCCCCACGCCAGAACCCGTTTTCCTTGGCATAGGCTTCGACCAGCGCGATGCGGTCCTCGTCACGGCCGGTGTTGCGCAGGTAGCGCAGGGTTTCGTTGTCGATCGGGAAGAAGCCGCAGGTCGCGCCGTATTCCGGCGCCATGTTGGCGATGGTTGCGCGGTCGGCCAGCGGCAGACGGTCCAGGCCTTCGCCGTAGAATTCAACGAACTTGCCCACCACGCCCTTAGCGCGCAGCATCTCGACGACTTTCAGAACCAGGTCGGTGCCGGTGGTGCCTTCGACCATCTCGCCGGTCAGTTCGAACCCGATCACTTCGGGGATCAGCATCGAGATCGGCTGACCCAGCATCGCGGCCTCGGCCTCGATCCCGCCGACGCCCCAGCCCAGAACGGCCATGCCGTTGACCATGGTGGTGTGGCTGTCGGTGCCGACCAGTGTATCGGGGTAGGCGACTTCTTCGCCGTTCTGGTCGGTGTCGGTCCAGACGGTCTGGGCCAGGTATTCCAGGTTCACCTGGTGGCAGATGCCGGTGCCCGGCGGTACCACGCGGAAGTTGTTGAACGCGCTCTGGCCCCATTTCAGGAACTGGTAGCGCTCCATGTTGCGTTCATATTCGCGGTCCACGTTCATCTGGAACGCGCGCGGGTTGCCGAATTCGTCGATCATGACCGAGTGGTCGATGACCAGGTCTACGGGGTTCAGCGGGTTGATCTTCTGCGGATCGCCCCCCAGCGCCTTGATGCCGTCGCGCATCGCGGCCAGGTCGACAACGGCCGGAACGCCGGTGAAGTCCTGCATCAGCACGCGGGCAGGGCGGTAAGCGATCTCGCGCGGGTTCTTCCCGTTGTTGGCGCCCCATTCGGCAAAGGCCTTGATGTCATCGACGGAAACCGAAAAACCGCCGTCCTCGAACCGCAGCATGTTTTCCAGCACCACTTTCAGCGCGGCGGGAAGCTTGGAGAAATCGCCCAGGCCGGCCTCTTGCGCGGCGGGGATCGAGTAATACGAGATGGACTTGCCATTCACGCTCAGGCTACGGCGTGTCTTGGCGGTATCCTGTCCGACTTTGATGGGCATCTGTGGCCTCCCTCTCAAATGACGTGGAATTGGGATTCGCTGAGCGGTATCTGCATCACCATGGCCTGCGGTTCAAGGTCCAACAGGGCGGGTGCGGCAATTTTTGTATACCATTGCACACATTTTTGCGAATTGCCGCCGAAACCTGTCTCAAGAAACCTTGATTGGCGCTTGATCCGGTGGCGGAGTACACCGGTGCTTGCAGGCTCCTCAAACAGAGAGTGAAATGAAAAGATCAGCCCTGACCACAGTTCTTGCGACCGTATTCCTGTCGGCGTCTTCGGCCTGGGCGGACAGCCCGGTGGTGGTCGAATTGTTTACCTCGCAGGGGTGTTCGTCCTGCCCGCCGGCAGATGCGATCATGCACGATCTCGCCAAGCGCGACGACGTGATCGGCTTGGCGCTGCACGTAGACTATTGGGACTACATCGGTTGGAAGGACGAGTATGCCGATCCGGCGCATACGGACCGTCAACGAGCGTATGCGCGGCGCGGCGGCCGTTCGATGATCTATACCCCTCAGATGGTGATCAACGGACAGCAGGATGTCGTTGGTGCCAAATCCCGTGACTTGAACCGATTGATCGACGCGCATTTGACTGCTGCGCCCACCGCGTCGGTTTCGGCGCAGAGGTCCGGGAACACGGTTACGGTCCGCGTTGCCCCGGTCGACCTCGTCGACGCGAAAAACTATGACGTCGTGGTCGTGCAATACACGCCCTTGCGCCACGCGTCGATTCGACGGGGCGAGCTGGCCGGACACGATCTGGACTACGCGAATGTCGTTGAGGAATGGCACAATGCGGGCCGATGGAACGGGTCGGCTGAACAGGATTTTCAGATCGAACTGTCTGCGGACCTGCCTGCGGTGGTTCTGATTCAGGGTACCGGCAATGGCCCGATCATCGCCTCAACAAGGGTAAAATAGACGGCGACTCAGGGCATGTCCTGAGGCTGAACACCCAGCCCATTCCAGGCTTTCCACCGTCGGTGAATCCAGAACCATTGGCCCATGTGTTTCCGCACTATGCCTTCCAGATCATCGTTGATGAACTGGGTCATGGTCTTGGGGTCCGTATGCGGCACCGGATCATGCAAAACGATCTCGAAATCGATACCGTTGGCTTGGCGCACCGCATAACAAGGAATGAGAACGGCATCGTATTTCATTGCCAATTCCGCGTTCAAAACCGACGTGACTGCGGGTTTGCCAAAAAACGTCAGCTCTTCACCGCCATGGGCGTGCAGGTCAGATACGATGGCGATGATGCCGCCCTTTTTCAGGGACCGAACCATTTCCACCATGCCGCGCCGGCCTTGTTCGAACATCGGCTCGCCGGTTTTGTGGAAGGCGTCGACATACATCTCGTTGAAATACGGATTGGCCATGCGGCGGTACAGGCAGCCAATCGGCTTGCCGCTGCGCGCCTGCAATGCGATCCGCGCAGCAAGGTAGTGGCCGAAATGTGCGGTGATCATCATCACCGGCCGACCTTCGGCCACCGCTTGTTCAAAGGCGGCGATTCCTGAACCTGATACTTTTGCGTTCTTCTGCCGTTCAGTGAAATCCTCGGGCGAGAAGTGTTCCATGATCGCGCGGCCCGCGTTATCGGGCACCGCACGGCAAATGCGTTTCACTTCGGTCTCGGGCAGGTCAGGGCAGGTCAGTTTCAGGTTGCTGCGCACGCGTTTGGTGAACCCCACCGCCGGAGCCAACCCGCGCACGAACGCCCCCATCGTCGCAATGCGCCGCTCATAGGGCAAAAGACGCATTGCGCCGATCATGCCTTTTAGGAACAGGTTGGCGACATAGTATTGACCAAGCTCAAAACGGCTCAGTTCCGACTTTTCGACGGGCATCGGGGGATCTCACCGGGTGTTGTGAATTGCGGATTCAGACATACAGCCGGCGCGCAACAACCACAAGTATTGTCCCGATCCCGGGTTCTACGGCATCCGAGCCAGCGGCAGGCAGCCCTTAGTCGTCGTTGCCATCGGCGTCCGCTTCGACCAAGGTGATTGTGCCGGCGTCCACGAGTGTGCGGATCGCCCCGACGATCTGGGTCATGGCCTCCTCTGCTTCGGCCTGCTTGACCTTGCCGCGTTCAGCAATTTCTTCGCGCAGGCTGTCGGCCATCCGTGCGGATACGTTGGACAACAGATAGTCGACCGAGGCTTTGTCATCCTCGGCTCTTGCGCCAGCCAGAGCGGTTATCAGAAGTGATTGATCGACTTCGCGCAGGATGGCAGGCACATCCCGTGCAGCGATACGCATGGCGATGTGCGCAAAGGTGAAAATGGACTTGCGAACAGCGCTGGCGAACTCAGAATCCTCCTCGTCAAGCGCGTCCAGCAGCCCGTCACGCGTAGATGGGGGGGATTGGTTCAAGATCGCCCCGACGCGCGTGTCGGGTGAATCGGTGAAGGCCGGAACCGGGCGTTGATCGAGTTGCGCGGCTAGTGACCAGCCGATCCGCTCCACCGCCTCGGGCGTCACGTTGGCGGTTTTTGAAACGGCATATGTAATCCGTCTGGCCACCGGCCCGGGCAATTGCGCCAACAACTTTGCTGCCTTTGCCGTATCGAGCTTGGATAGCATGACGGCTGCAACTTCGGTGCTTTCCGACTGAGCCATACGCGCGAGGTCTTCTGCAGGGGTGTCACGCAGGCGCAGCCATGGGTCACCCACCTGGCGCACACCCGCGACCTTGCGAAGCCGGGCCGCGGTCGCCGGGGCAATCTTGCCATTTACCGCGTCCAGCGCCCCGGCCAAGCCGTGCGGAAAGGCAAGCCCGACGCTGTCCAGCGCATCTGCGAATTCTTGCGCGACCGCTGCGAGGGTTACGCGGTCAACCAGCCCCATCCGGCCCAGTTGGAGGGTCAGCCGTTCCTGCAGTTCGTCGGGCAACTCCTCCAACGGAAGATCGGCCCCCTCGTTCAACAGCAGGCGTACGATGATGGCGGCCTTCTGGCCGGGCGTGAGTTGGCGAGGTACGACGCGAGGGGCGTCATCCGTCTGTTTCTCGGCCGGAGCAGAATTGCCCGGCGCGGTCTGTACCAAAGCATGTGAATCTTGCATCTGCCTGCGGTGTCAATTTTTGTTCCGCAGGAAGATTAGCGAGAGTCGAGTAAAGAAAGACTGAACCTAGTAGCTGTAAGTCAGCCCCGTGCGGATCGCCTCGCGCAGAGACGCTTCGGCCCACGTGCCTTCTCCTCCACGTGCCTTGATCTCGCGCCATTGCGCGATGGCCAGTTCGGTTTTCCCTTCGGTGACATATCCCTGACCCATGTAGCTGCGGGCCAGAATGTTGTCAGGATTGGTTTCGATTGCGCGTTGGTAATAGGTGTTGGCCAGCTCGGCTTCGCCCATTTTGCGGTAGGTGAAACCCCAATACGTCAAAACGCGATCATCGTCTTGATCCATGACCCGCAACACGTTCTGCGCATTTTCGAACTGGCCGTCATAAGCAAGCTCGCGCACGGCCTGATACAATTGCTCTTCGCTGAAATTGGTCTTGTTCGGCTTGACGCAACGGCCGGCTGCTTCGTCATAGACGCGGCCGAACAGGCATTTCTTGGTGGTATTCGTCGGTTTTGGGGGGCTGCTGTCACCGCCGGCGGCACTGACCGCGGGGGCAAAGGCAAAGGTCTGAAGGGCTAGTGCCGTGGCCATCAAAAGGCGCATTGTCCTACTCCGTTCCAAGGGCTGCTCGCAAGAAGCATAGTGCGTTCTTCAAAAAAGCTAACAGCCAAGGGCTCGCTTTTATTCACAAGTAGGACAAGAATTCAGCTGCTGGCGTTTTTCACGCAGCTTTCCGAGGCCGAATCCCAAGTCGTACCGGGCGCACAGGATTGCGATTGCTTGCTGTGGCCTTGGCAGGCGAATGCGGACGAGGCGGACAGGGCAAGGGCCAGTGCGCAGAGGGTCGTGCGGATCATGATGGGCTCTCCTTGAACGGAAATTGCCCATCCAGCATAGCCGATTTCGGACGTTTCCGCAAAAGACAGGGGCCCGGATCGCGCAGCGCGCCCCGGGCCCCGGCAAAAGCCGTTCCTGCGTCGAGGGTTACTCGCCGAACACCCGCTCGAAGATCGTGTCGACATGTTTGGTGTGATAACCAAGGTCGAATTTTTCTTCGATCTCTTCCTTGCTCAGCGCTGCGGTCACGTCCGGGTCGGCCAGCAGTTCAGTCTTGAAGTCCTTGCCTTCTTCCCAGACCTTCATCGCGTTGCGCTGCACCAGGCGATAGGCGTCTTCGCGGCTGACGCCGGCCTGGGTCAGGGCCAGCAGCACGCGTTGGCTCATGACCAGACCGCGGAACTTGTTCATGTTGGCCAGCATGTTGTCCGGATAGACCACCAGCTTGTCGATCACCCCGGTCAGGCGCGACAGGGCGAAGTCCAGCGTTACGGTTGCGTCAGGGCCGATATTGCGCTCGACCGAGCTGTGGCTGATGTCGCGCTCGTGCCACAGCGCCACGTTCTCCATCGCCGGGATCACGGTCATGCGCACCAGCCGAGCCAGGCCGGTCAGGTTTTCGGTCAGCACCGGGTTGCGCTTGTGCGGCATCGCCGACGAGCCCTTCTGGCCTTTGGAAAAGAACTCCTCGGCCTCCAGAACCTCGGTGCGCTGCATGTGGCGGACTTCGATGGCGATGTTCTCGATGCTGCTGGCGATCACGCCCAGCGTGGCAAAGAAGGCCGCGTGGCGGTCGCGCGGGATGACCTGCGTGCTGATCGGCTCGGGCACCAGACCCAGCTTTTCGCAGACATGCTCTTCGACGCGCGGGTCGATATTGGCGAAGGTGCCGACCGCGCCGCTGATGGCGCCAGTGGCGATCTCGGCGCGGGCGTCGCGCATGCGCGACAGGTTGCGGTCCATCTCGGCGTAGAAGCGCGCGAAGGTCAGGCCCATGGTGGTGGGTTCGGCATGAATGCCGTGGCTGCGGCCGATGCGGACTGTGTCCTTGTGCTCGTAGGCGCGGCGCTTGAGCGCGGCCAGCAGGCCTTCGAGATCGGCGATCAGGATGTCGGCGGCGCGGGTCAGCTGCACGTTGAAGCAGGTGTCCAGAACGTCCGAGCTGGTCATGCCCTGGTGGACGAAACGGGCCTCATCGCTGCCGACATGCTCGGCCAGATGGGTCAGAAAGGCGATGACGTCATGCTTGGTGACGGCCTCGATCTCGTCGATGCGGGCCACGTCGAATTTCACGTCCTTGGCCTTCCAGACGGCCTCGGCGTTTTCGCGCGGGATGACGCCCAGATCGGCCATCGCGTCGCAGGCGTGGGCCTCGATCTCGTACCAGATGCGGAACTTGGTCTCGGGCGACCAGACGGCAACCATTTCGGGGCGGGAATAGCGGGGAATCATGGGCGGCGGCACCTTTTTCGGTTGGCAATGGGTGTTGGCGCGGGTGATAGACTCGCCGGACCTTTGGGACAAGGCAGGAGACGCGGGATGAGACGGTTTGCCCTGATTTTGTTGGTTTGGCCGGGAATTCTGGCGGCCGACACGTTCCTACCGCTGACGGGCGCGCAGATTCTCGACGCCCTGTCGGGCCGGACGCTGGCTTATGACAACGGAGCCACACAGGTCTTCGAGCCATTTATGGCCACGCAGTATTTCTCGGGTCGACCCAGCTCGGGGCGCTGGGCCGTGCGGGATGACCGATATTGTTCGATCTGGCCACCGTCTGACTTTTGGGCCTGCTACGATGTTCAGTCGGACGGTACGCGGATCCGATTTGTGGGAGAGGCCGGCGATGTGACAGTCGGCGTATATGCAGACTAGGCGGCAATGCAGGTCGGGCGGGCCCCTGAGCAAAACTCTTTAAAAACTGGACAAGCGCGGGTTGCATCGCTCATCCTCGGGACGATGACACCAACAAATAGAGATATCAGCTTGTTTAAGAAAAACCTTTTTGCCATCGGCGCGGCTTTTTGGGTCGGCATGACGGGTGCGGGGCTGAGCGATACGCCGGTCACCTACACCGAAGGGGGGCGTGCGCTGTTTCAGTTCGATGTCCCGGATTTCTGGATGCTGCGCACGGGCGGCCCACGCGATCTTGAGGATACACAACTGGGCGATACCCGGTCCGTAAGCCGGGTGATGGCTGCGCGCCCGGTCACAGATGACTCGGTCTGGATCGGGTTCGTTTCGCCGTTAGGCGTTGCCAGCATCGAGGACGGGATCCGTTACTTGCAGGATGTCGACAAGTTTCTGGTCAAAAACCCAGAGGTGACAAGTGATGCGAACATGCGCATCGGCGGTTTGCCGGCCCGGGTCATTCGCGGCACCGGCACCCGTGACGGGCGCGGGATCAACTTCACCGCGACGGTGATCGACCTGCCGCGCAACCGTGTTGCGGTTGTGGTGACCATCCTGCGCGACGGTGCAGATCCTGGCTTTGTCGAGGATCTGAATGCCATCTTCGCGTCATTCCGGTCAGTACAGTGAGGGCGTGAAAATGGCAGGAACACTATTGAAGCGATCCGTCATCGTTCTGGGGCTTGGGGCCGGGGGATTCACCCTCTCGGGCTGTGAAGGCGTCACGGTCGGTGTAGGATACGGATATGACCCGTTCTATGACTCGATGCTGTGGAACGACTATTACCGCAACGTGAATGTCGACATTGACGTGGACCGTCCTCCGCCGCCGGGTAAACCGCCGGGTGGAAAACCGCCGCCCAAACCCAAGCCGCCAATTGCGAAACCGCCTGCGCGGCCGAAACCTCCGATCGCCAAGCCGCCGGCGCGTCCTCGACCGCCCGTCGCCCGCCCACCAGCGGCACGGCCCCCGATCCACAGGCCTGCGCCTCGGCGATAGGCCATCCGGAACGGGTATCGGTTCAAGCCGGAGCCGTAACAGGTTCCGGCGGCAGCAGTTCGGTGGTGATATGCGCCGAATTTTCAAGCGTGCGGTGCACCGGGCATTTGTCGGCGATCTCAAGAAGCTTGGTCCTCTGGTCATTGTTCAGCGGTCCGTCCAGTCGGATCTTGCGGCGGAACTGGTCGACCTTTCCATCCCCCGCCAACCCCGCGTCCTGCGCGTGCACCTTGTTGTGACAGACATCCACGCTGATCCCGGTCAGGGGCCATTGCTTGCGTCGCGCATACATGCGGATGGTCATTGAAGTGCACGCCCCAAGCCCGGCAGAAACGAAGCCATAAGGCGACATGCCGCGATCAGTCCCGCCGTAAGAGGCCGGCTCATCCGCCACGGCATGATGGCTTGGACCTGATTGAATGTCCTGAAGAAAACCGCCCGGGTCCACTTCGGTCACGCGCACAACGCCTTCGGGCGCGCCCGGCGGCGGGGCGGGCGGCGACAGCGGCACATAGCGAGATACCCAGGCGGCGATGACATCGGCGGCGTATTCTGCATCCTTCGGACGGGTGATCAGGTGGTCTGCGTCGTCCAGCGTGACAAAGCTTTTGGGGTGCTTGGCAGCCAGAAAGATCGTGCTGGCATTGTCGATGCTGACTGTTTCGTCACGCGGCGCATGCAGGATCAGCAGCGCGGCCTTCAACTCGGCAATCGAGGGCGTCAGTTCGGATTCAGAGATGTCGCGCACAAACTCTCGGCCGATGCGGATGGGACGCCCACCCAGCAGAACCTCGGCGCTGCCATCCTGTTCGATCTGGCCCCGCGCGTCTTCGAAGTGATGAGCCACATGGCCGGGGTCGGCCGGGGCGCCGATCGTGACCACCGCCTTTACCGAGGGTATACCGGCCCGCGCCCGCAAGACCGCGGCCCCGCCCAATGAATGCCCGACAAGCAGGTCGGGCGCCATGTTCCGACCCGCAAGAAACTGCGCAGCGGCGATCAGATCCTCAACGTTCGAAGTGAACGTCGTGTTGGCGAACTCGCCTTCGGAATGGCCAAGGCCCGTGAAGTCGAACCGTAGAACGGCAAATCCCATCGCTGCAAGCCGCGCGCTGATGCGCCGGGCCGCGGGAATGTCCTTGGAGCAGGTAAAGCAATGCGCAAACAACGCAGTTGCCAGCACCGGCCCATCGGGGAGATCCAGCCGAGCAGCCAGTTGGCCACCATCGTGACCGGAAAATGTGACGCGTTCTGTGGGCATGTCGGGTCCTCAGGCTGTGATGCTAGGCGCAATACTGTGAACAAGGCAGTGCAGTCTCAACCCTTGTGACAGGACCGTCACGGGAAGGTGAGGGCGCAGGCGGTGATCGTGAGCCGCCCTTTGTAAGGGCGTTGATCACAATTTGTGAAGTCTAAGCGAACAACAATTCTTTTTAATTATGAGTCAGGAGATCCCATGTTCGGCCTAACCGAAACAAAAAGATCAAGGAGCCCGGAGATGACACACTCGACAAACGCAGCGCATTTCGAAGTTGCACAGGTCGGTACGGCGGTTGCCGTCTTTCTGGCCACGGCCATCGGATTTGCCGCCGGACTGCACTGGCCCCAAGACGCGTTTTCGCCGGGCGCATCGGCAGAGCCGGTGCTTGAGGACTGGCACGGAAATGTGCGTCGCTCTCACTGGGCGGATTGAGACCTAGTCGAGCCCCATGAGCGCGGAATCGAACGGATAGCGGGTCAGGTTCTCGTAGCCGTCTTCGGTGATCAGAACCTGATCTTCCAGCTTGATCGAGAAATCGCCGCCGACTTCGCCCACGGCGGCCTCGACGCACAGAACCATGCCGGGTTCCAGCGGATAATCATATGAGCCTGGCACTGCCTTGTCCGGATAGGCCACCAAAGGCCACTCGTCGCACAGGCCCACGCCATGCATCAGGCAGCCGTATTTCTGCGCCTGGAACTTGTCGTCCAGCCTGTGGCAGTTGGCGGTCAGGTCGGGGATCATCACGCCGGGTTTCAGCATCTCCATATTGGCCATGATGTGCTCGTGCGCGTGCTGCATGGCATAGACCATGTCGGGGCGGGGTTTTTCATCCCCGATCCACCAGGTGCGCGAGATGTCGACGCAGATGCCGTAGCTGCCGATCAGATCGGTATCAAAGGCGATGATTTCATTCTTCTGAGTAATCCGCGGCCCGCATTCCTGAAACCACGGGTTGGTGCGCTGCCCCGAGGCCAGCAGGCGGGTTTCGATCCACTCGCCGCCGCGCTTGATGTTCTCGGCGTGCAGAACGGCCCAGATGTCATCTTCGGAGGTCTTGCCGTCGCCCACATGGGCGCGGGCGAATTTTTCCATCTCGGCCACGGCGGTTTCGCAGGCGTGGCTGGCGCAGCGCATGGCCAGAATCTCGTCAGGGCCCTTGATGGCACGGGTCTTTTCGGTGACCTCCTCGCCCTCCATGATCTCGAAGCCCTGCGCCTCGAGCGCGCGGAGGCCGTGCAGCATGATCTTGTCCACCGCCAACCGGGTGTGGCCGGGGGCGTGGTCCTGCATCAGCACGCGCACCTCGTTGGCGAACACGTCCGCCTGTACATCCACCTTGTCGCCCCGGTCGAAATAGAACAGGTCCGCGCCCGAGCGCTGCTCGCGCACCAGCGGGTTGAATTTCGACAGGAAGGGCGAGTTCTTGTAGTCCCAGATCACCATGTAGCCATCGGCGCACAGCAGCACCGCTCGGAACGGGTTGTGCGTGTTCCAAAGCTGCATGTTGGTGCTGTCGGTCGCATAGCGGATGTTGAGCGGGTCGAACATCAGCAGCCCGCCATAGCCCCGGTCGACGATCGCCTGGGTCAGCCGCTTCCAGCGATAGTCGCGCATGCGGTTCAGGTTGGGCAGTTGCAACCCGGCGGCGGCCCATTCGCTGAATGCAAGTTGGGTGGGGCCGATCTCGATCCGGTCATTGTCGTTCGGCGTGCCGTCGCCCAGCTTCGCGCCGCGGCTGGGGTCGATCTTGCGGGTGTCTCGGTAGTGGTGGTTCACGGCGCGCCTCCCTGCTTGCCGGTTCAGCCTGAAGGGGCAGGGCGGCCCCGTCTGGGTGAATTGCGACGATTTGCCAGTCGCTTTTTGACCGACATGGCCTGTTTTGAGTGCTAACCCAACGCCATGACAGTCATTCTGCAACAGACTCTGCCCTACGATCCGACCCAACAGCGCCCGCTGCCGGGGATCGCGCCGACCACGATGGAGGACTGGCTGCATCGCGATGATGCCTTTTCCGCGCAGATGCGCCACCGCCAACAACTGCTTGAAACCCGCCGGGACGACGTTCTGGCGCTGGACGCGCAGGCGCACCCGGCCGCCGTCGAACTGCTGGATCTGGTCTTGGCGCAGGCCTATCCCGAGGCGACCGACACCGCGCGGCGCCCGGACGGGGTCGCTGTGCCGATTGACCGCGACACCCCTTTGGATACGCTTTGCCTTCTGGCGCAGGAGGATTTCTGCATCCTGCAGAAACAGGGCGACGAGCATGTACTGACCGGTGCCATCCTGTGCTTTCCCGCCAGCTGGCGTCTGTCCGAGAAATTCATGCGCCCGCTGATTGCCATTCACGAGCCGGTCGACAGCTATGACCCCAACATCGCGCGCCGGGTTCAGCGCCTGTTCGACGGGATTCAGGTCGACCGGCCTTTGTGGCGCTTCAACGCGCTGTGGTACGACGACCCCGAACTGCACCAGCCCCGAAGCGCCAGCGCCCCGCGCGAGATCCGTGACCGTGGTACCACCCGGTATCTGCGCAGCGAGCGACAAACGCTTTTGCGGTTGCCCGAGACACGGGCCGTGGTGTTCTCGATCCACACCTATGTCGTGCCGGTCGAGCACCTGCCAGAAATGGAAAACCCCGCCTGATGGCGGGGCCTCCAAGGAGGGTCTTCTGGTAATTCAGTTACAGTCCGATCGCATTGGCCACATCGGCAAACGCACCACTTGAGTTCAGCGACACGATGGCGACCGTATAGGCCAAGACCTGAGTGTTCAGGCGAAAGTCTTCGCCCCGGATGAGGTTCACAGCGGCCATCGACAGAGCGATCGGCGCCGACAGGCTGGCAACGGCACCGGTCAGGGCCCAGCTGGTCAGGCGCAACGCGTCACTGGGGCGGTCGTCATCGTTATCCGTCGCGGCCGATGCATCAGAAACGGGTGCGTCGGCCTCGTCGGAACGGAAGGCGATGCTGAGCAATTGCTCATCGGTCAATTGAATCGGGCGAGGCGGCTTTGCCGGTGCTTTGACGGCCTCGTGGTCATCAGTTGCTGCGGGCTCAAGGCCCGCAAAAGGTCCGCTGACCGCCTCGAACGCCTCGCGGCGGTTCCGCTGCTTGCGTGGCATCAACGAGTCAAACGCGCCCATGAACTGTTCGATCGTCAAAACGGTTTTCGGCGACAGCCATTCCACTCGTTGCGTCGAGCAGATGTCGACCATCCGATACAGCATGACGACAAGCATCAACTCGGAAATCTCAGGGTCATCCATCAGGCCTGAAACAGGCGAGACCGAAATCACCAATCGGTTGCGCGGGCGTGTCGCCGAGGGGCGCACCATGGTCTTCAGACCAACCGTACGGTCCAGACGCCCAAAGCGGTCGCTGGTCTCCCGGGGCTCGGACTCGAGGGTCAAACGGACAAGGTACTGGCTGGACACGATGGTTGCCTCGGTCTGGCTCAGCAGGGTCTTGCGTTCCACAAGATGCCCGTAGTCCTCAAGAGTTGCCACCACGATATGGCCGAACCGCTCCAACGCGCCGTTCGTGTCGCCGTTGAATTGCAGGCCACCGTGGTATCTGTGCTTCGTGGTCACAGTCTTGACCTCTGCCGTACGAATACTGAACCAACACTTTAGTCGGTGATGAGGGTCAAATTTTGACCATATTGCAAAAAAATGAATTTTTGCGACGATTGATTACGCTTTGGAAACCAAGAAATTAGAGCGTTCCGCCTGACACTGTGGCAGCAATGTGGCGGAATTGAGTGCGGTGGTCCGGTTGCCGACAAAGCCTCAGTTGTCGATTCGAGCTGCCATGATCGCTATCGATTTTTGGTAAACCGAGGCGGCGTTCCATTGCTGGATCACCGCAAAATTCGCTTCGCCGGGTTGATAGCCCCGGCCGGGTTTCCACCCTTTCTGCCGAAGAAAATTTGCGGTTGAGGCCAACGCATCCGTCATGTTGTAGAAGTCCACGCGCCCGTCACCCGTGGCGTCCACGCCATAGGTCAGAGCATTGCCGGGCAGAAACTGGGTGTGGCCCAACTCGCCATGTTTTGCCCCTTTTGTTGCCACCGTGATCGCCCCCTGATCGACCAGTTTCAGCGCTCCGATGGCATGGGGAACAAAGAAGTCGGACCGTCGACAATCGTAGGCCAATGTTGTGATTGCGGAAACAACCTGGCTGTCGCCCATGAAGTTTCCGAACCCGGTTTCCATGCCGTGAATGGCAATCAGAACGCCGGCCGGGACACCGTACTGACGCTCCAGCGCCGCGTAGAATTCCGGGTTTCGGGCCTTGCGCTTGCGCCCCTGGGCCACGATCGTATCCGCCCCTCGAACCTTCATGAACTTGTCGAGGGAGTATTTGAAGCTTTTCTGCCCCCGATCCGCGGCGATGGTCCGTGTGGCGTATTGGGTTTGCGCCAGAGCCTGCAGCCCTTTTTTCTTTACTCCGGCTTTGCGCGCCTGCTTGGCAAAATCGGCCTTCCAGGCTTCAAAACCAGCGCCTGTGTTCCCGCAGGGAGCGGACTGCGCCGCCACGGGGGCACTCAGTGCAATGAAAACGGACAGGACCGTAAGGCGCATGGGGACCTCCTGGAAATCAGGGCAGGGTGGGTGCGATAACGTACAGGGCTTTCAGGGCCTCGCTGGGTTCAATCCCGGGCAGTGCGGCGCGAAAGATCTCTTCCATCGTGCCTTGGGCATACATCTGCGACAGGATCTCATCGACCATCAGGCGAAAGTCATCGTCGCCGCGCGCAAGGGCCAGACCTTGCTTTTCAATCGTCAGAATCTCTTGCGAGATTTTGAAGTCGTCCTTCAATCCGGCTGCCAAATAGTTGACCAAAAGAATGGATTGGTCGGCGAAATAGGCGTCGATCTCTCCGTCCCTCAAAGCCTTGATCCCGTCGGGATGAGAGGCGAACCGAACGAGCTTTGCCTCGATCCCCGCTGATCCGAATGAGTTGAACACGGCTTCTTCTGTGGTCGTGCTGCTGCGCATGCCGACTTTCTTGCCGGAAAGCGACGCCATCGTGACTTCCGCATCTATCGGCAGCAAAACGGATGTTCCGTCCACGAAGATCGGGATCGAGAAATCAACGGTTTCCCGCCGCGACAGGGTGATTGTCGCCGCGCCGCACAACAGGTCGATCTGGCCAGAGGCGACCATGTCAAAGCGTGTATCCGACTGCACCGGAATGAACTGTGCGGTGAGGTCATCCGCACCCAGTCGGCTGGCGATGGCTCGGGCAACCTGATCGCAGACCATCACGGACAACCCGTCGGGTCGCTCCTGGTCGTTGATGTAAGAAAGTGGGGCGGCATCTGTACGAAACCCAAACCGGATTTCGCGCGTTTCTTTGATCCGGTCGATCGTCTGCGCAGCAGCGCCTGAAACAAGAAGTGCAGCGGAGAGGGTCAGGGCGAGAAGGCGCATGAATAATCCTGATAATTGAATTGATCTTCAGCCTAGCGGCAAAGGCGCCTGTCACAAAGGGAAATATGGGGGCCCTGCACCACTGAAAAGGGGCGCCCGACAGGACGCCCCCAAGGTCTTTTGATTGGACTTCCGACCGGGGTCAGCAGCTGTAGTACATGCCGTATTCGACCGGGTGCGGAGTGTGCTCGTAGGTTTCGACCTCTTCCATCTTCAGTGCGATGTAGCCGTCGATCTGGTCTTTGGTGAACACGTCGCCCTGCAGCAGGAAGTCGTGATCGGCCGCCAGACATTCCAGCGCCTCGCGCAGGCTGCCGCAGACGGTCGGGATACCGGCCAGTTCTTCGGCGGGCAGATCGTACAGGTTCTTGTCCATGGCTTCGCCCGGATCGATCTTGTTCTTGATGCCGTCCAGGCCGGCCATCAGCAGTGCCGCAAACGCCAGGTAGGGGTTTGCCGACGGATCGGGGAAGCGGGCCTCGACGCGCTTGGCCTTCGGTGATTCAGTCCACGGGATACGGACGCAACCCGAACGGTTGCGGGCCGAGTAGGCGCGCAGAACGGGGGCTTCGAAGCCCGGGATCAGGCGCTTGTAGCTGTTGGTCGACGGGTTGGTGAAAGCGTTCAGGGTCTTGGCGTGCTTGAGGATACCGCCAATGAACCACAGGGCTTCGTCCGACAGATCGGCATATTTGTCGCCTGCAAACAGCGGCTTGCCGTCCTTCCAGATCGACATGTTGACGTGCATACCGGTGCCATTGTCGCCTGCAATCGGCTTCGGCATGAAAGTGGCCGACTTGCCGTAGGCGTGCGCGACGTTGTGGATGACGTACTTGTATTTCTGCAGCTCGTCGGCCTGCTTGGTCAGGCTGTCGAAGATCAGGCCCAGCTCGTGCTGGCACGAGGCCACTTCGTGGTGGTGCTTGTCGACCTTCATGCCCAGACGCTTCATGGTCGACAGCATTTCCGAACGCAGGTCCTGTGCCTCGTCGATCGGGTTGACCGGGAAGTAGCCGCCCTTGACGCCCGGACGATGGCCCATGTTGCCCATCTCGTATTCGGTGTCGGTGTTCCAGGACGCATCGGTTGCATCAACTTCGTAGGATACCTTGTTGATGCTGTTCGAGAAGCGCACGTCGTCGAACAGGAAGAACTCGGCCTCGGGGCCCATGTAAGCCACGTCGCCAACGCCCGAAGACTTCAGGTAGGCTTCGGCCTTCTGCGCGGTGCCGCGGGGGTCACGCTCATAGGCTTCGCCGGTATCGGGTTCCACGACCGAGCAGTGCAGGCAGATAGTCTTTTCTGCATAGAAGGGATCGACATACGCGCTTTGGGTATCGGGCATCAGTTTCATGTCCGATGCTTCGATCGACTTCCAGCCGGCGATGGACGAACCGTCGAACATGAAGCCTTCCTCAAGGAAGTCTTCGTCGACCTGGTCGGCCATGACGGTCACGTGCTGAAGCTTGCCACGCGGATCGGTGAAGCGGATGTCGACATACTCGGCACCCTCGTCTTTGATCAGCTGAAGAACTGCGTCCTTGCTCATTACTATGTTCCTCTAGATTGCAGAATTGGTTTTACAGCGCGTCCGAGCCGGTCTCGCCGGTCCGGATGCGAATGGCTTGTTCAACGGACGAGACAAAGATCTTGCCGTCCCCGATCTTGTCGGTCTTGGCGGCCGAAACGATGGCTTCGATGGCCGCATCGACCTGATCGGCATCCAAAACGACCTCGACTTTGACCTTGGGCAGAAAGTCCACCACATATTCCGCGCCGCGGTACAGTTCGGTGTGTCCTTTCTGGCGTCCGAAGCCCTTGACTTCGATCACGCTGAGGCCCTGGACACCAACGTCCTGCAGGGCCTCTTTCACTTCGTCCAATTTGAACGGCTTGATGATCGCTTCGATCTTTTTCATCCGGGCTCACCTCGCATGGTTGTCAGAATGGCAGTGATCACGTCTAAGATCGGGCGGCAATGCGATTGCCGAATTGACCGTCTGCTGGTGAAGGGATTCTGGGCAGCGGGCCAATTTTTAGGCAAGTTGCACAAAAAGTAATCAGATTTGAATCGCGTGAGGGTTTCGGATGCCAAAACTGCTGAGTTCGTCCCAGATGAGGGCGGCTGAACGCGCCGCAATCGAATCCGGCCTTGTCACCGGCCTGGAACTGATGGAGCGCGCAGGTCGTGGTGTGGTGGAGGCCGTCTTTGAAACCTGGCCTGACCTCGCGGCCGGGTCCGGCCGGGCCGTTGTGTTCTGCGGGCCGGGCAACAATGGCGGCGACGGTTTTGTAGTGGCGCGCATTCTGAAAGAGTGGGGGTGGACCGTGGACCTTTTCCTGTTGGGCGACCCCGAGAAGTTGCCTGCAGACGCGCGGGCGAACTACAAGCGTTGGTGCGCGATGGGTTCGTGCCATGTGCTGTCTGATGACGCGCTCGATGCCTACGGCGCGGCCTGTTCGGATACTGTTCTGGCGGTTGATGCCTTGTTCGGAACCGGGCTGACGAGACCGGTAGCCGGGCTGCCACGGACAATGCGTAAATTGGGCCAGTGGAAAGCGTCACAGTCGGAAGGTGGTTGCCCCCGTGTCGTTTGTGTGGACATTCCCAGCGGCCTATGCGCGGACAGTGGTCGGCGTCTGGTGTCAGAGGGATTTGCCCCCGAAGACTGCGCCGTGTCGGCCAACCTGACGGTGACGTTTCATACCGCAAAGCCGGGCCATTATCTGGCCGAGGGACCAGAGTGCTGTGGCAGGATGTCCGTTGTCGACATCGGTCTGCCGGCTCTGTCAGTTGAAGAAACGCCAGATGATCGGCCGAGTGTGTTGCTGGACCCCGAAAATCTGCCTGATCTGCGGAAATCGGCTTTCGATCACAAATACGGTCACGGTCATGCGCTGATCCTGACAGGCGACACAGGTAGAACAGGTGCCGCGCGATTGGCTGCCCGCGGAGCGTTGCGCGTGGGCGCCGGTCTTGTCACACTGGGCGTCCCTCCCGTCGCATTGCAGGAAGTCGCCAGCCAAGTCACCGCGGTCATGATTGAGCAGATCGCAGGCGCGGATGGGCTGGCCATTGCATTGCGGGACCAACGCCTGAACGCGCTGTGCCTCGGGCCCGGATTGGGCCTGGACAAGGCCCGATCGCTGGTCCCCGTGGCATTGGAGTCCGGAAGGGCAACCGTGCTGGATGCCGACGCTCTTTCGGCATTTGCTGAAGATCAAGCGTCACTGATGGCGATCCTGCATGAAAACTGCGTCCTGACACCGCACGGCGGCGAATTCGCCCGCCTGTTCCCCGATATCTCGGCCAAGCTTTCCTTGCACCCCAAGGATGGCCCAGCTTTCTCAAAGGTTGATGCCGTGCGCGAGGCGGCCGGCAGGGCAGGTTGCGTGGTACTTTTGAAGGGACCGGACACTGTGATTGCGGGTCCGGACGGTCGGTGCTCGATCCATTCGGCTCACTATGATCGGGCCGCGCCGTGGCTGGCGACCGCAGGAGCGGGCGACGTGTTGGCGGGTTTTTTGACCGGGCTGCTGGCACGTGGATTGCACCCGCTGAATGCCGCCGAAACCGCCGTCTGGCTTCACGTGGAATGCGCGCGCGCTTTTGGCCCGGGATTGATCGCGGAAGACCTTCCCGAGCAACTGCCCGGTGTGCTCAAACGTCTTCAGATATGAAGTTCTTGCGTGTTCCCAAGGCGCAAGGCTAGAATATCGGCAGGATTTTGCTGTCAAGACTGCGCAAATGCATAGCGAGTGTTTGCCAAACGCATGGCCGGATGGCAGAATTCTCTTGCGGGCCGTCTGAAGCCTGCATGCGTTTGTTGTTAAAATATTGATAACACGGAAATTTTGCTTTGCTGCCACTCTGTCTTTGTGGCGGATTTGCAATGATCGAGCTGAATGGCGTAGGGGCCTCTGGAACCGGACAGTTCCACTGAACATCTGGGCAGTACCTGAAACCCGAACCTTTCATGGTGAGTGCTATGACATTGAATATCAAACTCTCCTCAGTCGCCGCTGTTCTTGCGGCCACCACGGCCATCCCCGCCGCGGCAGAGTTGAAATACGAGAACAACAGCGGTGGCTATGTTCTGCTATATGGGCAGTTCAACCCGGCAATTATCTCGGTTGACGACGGCCAAGAGACCGATACCCGCCTGCTGGACAACGACTTGTCCAACAGCCGCGTCGGCCTGAGCCTGATGCAGCCGTTTGGCCAGAACGAATTCACCTTCCGCTTTGAAACCGCGCTGGGTCTGCCGAACTCCAGTGAGTGGAACCAGCTGGGTACCGATTTCAGCGGCTGGACCCGGGAAGACATTCGTCACGTGGATTTTGCGCTGAAAGGTGGCTGGGGTAAATTCTCGGCCGGTCAGGGCAGCATGGCGTCTGACGGTGCAGCGGAAACTGACCTGTCTTATGTCGGCACCGCGCTTTATTCGTTCACCAACGATGAAAACTCGGGCTTCTTCTACCGCGGAACCGACGGAACCCTCAGCGACATCACCGTTGGCGACTCCAGCAGCAACTTTGACGGCGCGCGTCGTGGCCGCGTGCGGTATGACACGCCGGATTTCAGCGGCTTTTCGGCAAGCTTCGCCTATGGTCAGAACATCCTGTCCAGCAGTGATGACGACGACTATTACGACGTTGCACTGAACTACAACAACACCTTTGCCGGTGGAGTCGAGTTCGCGGCAAGCGTGGCCTATGCGGTGCGTGATTTTGACGATGGTTCCGGCGACCGTGAAGACACGATCGGCTCGGCATCGGTACTGCTGCCCAGCGGCTTCAGCTTCACCGCTGCTGCCGGTACCCGAAACAACGTGTCGGGCGAAAGCGATCCCAACTTTTGGTACACCAAGATCGCCTACGAGGATAATTGGGTGTCCTGGGGCAAGACCGGTATCGGCATCGACTACTATGATGGTTCCGATTTCAACACGGACGGGTCCAGCACCGAGTCCTGGGGTATCGCAGTGGTGCAGCGCATCGACAGCATCAACACCGATGCCTACCTGAAATATCGCAACCACGACTTCAACGACGGAACGTCTTTTGACAAGAACGAAGCTTGGGTCCTGGGGGCCCGCTGGAAGTTCTGATCCTGATGTTGTTGTGAATTCATGGCGCCCCGGCTCTGTCCGGGGCGTTTTTTGTGGGGCAGGGTGGCAAAACAAGGCCAATCTGGCACCTTGCCCCTTGCCCTTCGGCGGCTAGGCAAATAGAAGGCGTCAAATTTGCCCGGCGCGCCCGTTTTGCGCGCCCCGAATCCTATGGGGACTACCAGAATGCAGGTTACCGAGACGCTGAACGAGGGTCTGAAACGCGGCTACAACATTGTTGTCACCGCCGCCGAGCTGGACGAGAAGGTCAATGAGAAACTGATCGAAGCTCAGCCGGAAATCGAGATGAAAGGCTTCCGCAAGGGCAAGGTTCCCATGGCACTGCTGAAAAAGCAGTTTGGCCAGCGCCTGTTGGGCGAAGCAATGCAAGAAACCATCGACGGTGCGATGAACAAGCACTTCGAAGACAGTGGTGATCGTCCGGCGCTGCAGCCCCAGGTCAAGATGACCAACGAAGACTGGAAAGAAGGCGACGACGTTCACGTAGAAATGTCCTATGAAGCCCTGCCGAAAATCCCCGAAGTTGACCTGAAATCGGTCGAGCTGGAAAAGCTGGTCGTCAAGGCGGACGACGCAGCCGTGGAAGAAGCCCTGCAGAACCTGGCTGAAACCGCTCAGGATTTCAAAGCCCGCCGCAAGGGATCAAAGGCGAAGGAAGGCGATCAGGTCGTCATCGATTTCGTCGGCAAGGTTGACGGCGAGGCCTTCGAAGGCGGTTCGGCCGAGGATTACCCGCTGGTGCTGGGCTCGAACAGCTTCATCCCCGGTTTCGAGGATCAGCTGGTTGGCGTGAAAGCCGAGGAAGTCAAAGACGTCACCGTTACCTTCCCCGAAGAATACGGCGCCGAGCACCTGGCCGGCAAAGAGGCCGTGTTTACCTGCACGATCAAAGAGGTGAAGGAACCTGTTGCCGCCGAGATCAACGACGAACTGGCACAGAAGTTCGGCGCTGAGGATCTGGCTGCGTTGAAGGCACAGATTGCCGAACGTCTGGAAGCCGAATACGCAGGTGCGTCGCGCGCGGTGATGAAGCGCGCTCTACTGGACGCGCTGGACGAGAAAGTGTCGTTCGACCTGCCGCCGACCCTGGTCGAAGCCGAAGCCAAGCAGATCGCACATCAGCTGTGGCACGAAGAAAACCCCGAGGTGACCGATCACAACCACGATGAGATCGAGCCGACCGAAGAGCACAACAAACTGGCTGAGCGCCGCGTGCGTCTGGGCCTGTTGCTGGCCGAGCTGGGCCAGAAGGCTGAAGTCGAAGTCACCGACGCCGAGATGACCCAGGCGATCATGAACCAGGCTCGCCAGTACCCGGGTCAGGAGCGTCAGTTCTTCGAGTTCGTTCAGCAGAACGCTCAGATGCAGCAGCAACTGCGCGCGCCGATCTTTGAGGACAAGGTTGTAGACTACGTGGTCGAGCTGGCCAAAGTGACCGAAAAGGAAGTCAGCAAGGAAGAGCTGCAGAAGGCAATCGAAGCCCTCGAAGAGGAATAAGCCGCGTTTTCAGGTCGGTCCGGGTGCCGCTGCACCCGGGCCGGTCAAACGGCGATTGTCCGGACAGAAAGAAATGAAATCAGGTCCTCTTCGGAGGGCCTTTTTTGTTGCTGCCAAGAACCGGAACGTATGGCGTCAGCGGCGGATCGGTTGCAAAAATTAGAGCGGAGCCGCCTGTAATGGGACGGCTCCGCATGGGTGGCTTTTGGACTTATGAGGTGAGGGGGTCAGGCCTCATGAGCAAAAGCACGGGGGGTTTGCAACAGAGCGGTTTTCTGCTCTGGGGTGAAGCGGTCCGACAGGCTCTCGATCAATTTGAGTACGGCCTGGACTTCTTCTTTCGTCGTCGCAGCGTGCATCTGCTCGACGAAGTATTTCTCAAGATCGGTCAGTGGCTGGTGGTCAAGATTGGCGGCACCGGCCTGTGCAAGCTTGGCTTGCTGACCCGAATTGAACAGTTCGAGCGCCTGATCGTCGGTCAGGAACACGTCGTAGTCGATGCTCGAATACTCGCGGATCGATTGGATACGCTCGTCCGAACAATCCATCAGGGCGGCCATTGCGACCACTTTGCCCATCGGCTTGGCCGTTCCGACATAGTCGTACGGAGCATTTCCGGACCGTTGCAGCACCCGGTTCATAACCGGATCAATGACCGCGACCGAGTCGAGCACTCCAGCTTCCTGGGCGTATTCGAATGACCCAATCATGACCTCACTGGTCACGTAGGATACTGAATTCTTGCCACGTCCCCGGCCGAGCCGTTTCGTGTCGACACAGAACCGCGTAGCTTCCCAGACTTGGGCGCTGCGGATTGGCGGCTCGTCATCAAGGATCGAGCTGAACACATCGGCCAGCATGTGCGGGCCGGTCGTCTGCAAGAGGCGCATGCACCCAACGACGTCCCCCTCGTCGTTGATGCTGACCACGTGTGCAGGATTGAGCGAGTCGAATTGATCGAATTCGCGCCCGTCCTGGATGTTCACTTCCCAGCCCAAGCGATCCCCGAACACGCGTGCTCGCAGCTTGAACATCTCATCCAAGACGTCTTTGAACTTATGCTGGTTGATGCCATCAATAACGATGATCATTCCATCCCCCTACAGTTTGGTTACCGTAAGGAGCAGATTAACCAAGTTTCGAAACAAGACTATTGGGGATATCCCGTATTTTTCTGCCTTAATTGTTAACCGGGGTAAATTAACCCCAGACCAATGGCACGGCCGATCGCCTGGGCGGTCGTAAGTGCGCCCAGTTTCTCTCGTCCGGAACGCATGTGCACCTCGACCGTCCGGTGCGAAATGCACAGAATATCTCCGATATCCTGCTGGGACTTGCCCTCGGCGACCCATTGCAGGATTTCTTTTTCGCGCGAGGATAGGGTCGGAAGGTATAGAGCCTTGGCCAGCAGGCCAGATTGCATGACGGTGTCATGTGCGTGAACCGCGGCCATCTGCAGGTCACCCATCACGTGCTTTTTAAGCTTTTTCCATTCCTCGTCCGTGCAATCCTTGGTCACGCTGAGCAAGCCAGTTTCGCCATAAGGTCCCCGAACCGGAACCGTCAGGCCGCGGTCGGTGATCCCGAAATCATGAGCGTCACGGAACACCGCGTTGAACTTGTCGTCGTGATTGAAGCGGCCCCAGTCCACCGGCGCGATGCTGAGCGCCGACTGATATAGGGTGGGATCAAGGTGATGGTAGCCTTGCGTGGCGTAGTGGATCTTCCACTCGTCCGGGTAGTTCGCGTAACCTTGGACGTCACCATTCACGGGATGGGTCGTCGCATAGGACGCATAGTCGAACCCAAGTTCGTTGCAGACAGAATTGATGATGTCGTAAGCCGACCGTTCATCATGATCAATTGTGGCCAAGTCAATAAGTTTCACTCGTCCAACCTCTGTCCCTACGGCATTTCCCCCGAAAAATGCCGTATCTGCCCGTATCACAGCCTACGTTGCGTCAATCTGAACAGATTGCGCAACCCATTTGTACATATCACATGGAGTTATTGAGTGCTAATGGCAACAGACAACCTCCGGATTATTTCGTCCTGTGAGGTATTCGCGGTCAAATTGAACGCTGTATAGACCGATGTCGATTGCCCCATTTACGCTATTCGGACCGCAAGCCGGTTTCAACCAGCATTCCGCGAGCCTTGGCTTCGGGGTAGTACCCCTTTGCATAGAGGAAGATCGCGCGCTGCTGGTCGCCGTCGGCCAGCATCCAGGCCCCGCGAAGATACTTGCCCGCGTATTCCAGATTGGTGTCCGCATCCAGAAGCCCCTTGGCGTCGCCCTTGTAGCCCATCGAACGAGCGGTGGCGGGAAGGATCTGCAGCAGGCCGTAATATGGCCGGTTCGTCGCCCAGGGGCGATGCGTGCTTTCGCGGATCGCCAGCTTATGGACCAGTTCCCGCGGCAGTTCATAGTGATCAGCCCATTTGTTGATCGACTCGCGCAATTCAGGCGTTTCGTTAGGGAAAAGCGGCGGCTCGAATGCCTGTTCCTTCGTCGCTTTGCCAGATGGGTCGCTGCAGGCGGCAATCGGGGCAGCCAGAAGCACTGAAAGCAATATTCGACGCAGGACCTTTGCCATGCAACTTCTCCGGGTTGTTACGCGGCTGGATGATACGAAAGTGGCCCCGGGTCGCAAGTCCGGCGCGCTGCGGTGGCCATAAATTGCCAGTAGAAAGAAAAAGGCCGCGCAATGCAGCGCGGCCTTTAAGATAAACCGACCTGATCGGATCAGGCTTTGGGTTCGTCTTCCTCGGTCGTAGCATCGGCGGCAACCAGTTCTTCGTCTTCCGAAGCGGCCGAGCCGATGTCGTCGAACAGTTCCGCGATTTCAAAATCGGCGGCGGCCTCTTCTTCAGCGGCCAGTTCCTGGATCGACTTGCCCGATGCCTGAAGTTCGGCTTCTTCTTCCGAGCGGGCAACGTTCAGTTTTATTTCGACTTCGACTTCGGGGTGCAGCTTGACGGAAACCGTGTGCAGACCCAGCTCTTTGATCGGCGAGACCAGAACGACCTGCTTCTTGTCAACAGTGAAGCCAGCAGCGGTCGCGGCATCGGCTGCGTCACGCGGGGTGACCGAGCCGTACAGCGCACCGGCGTCCGATGCCGAGCGAATCACGATGAACTGCTGACCGTCCAGCTTTTCAGCCAGAGCTTCAGCTTCTTTCTTGGTTTCCAGGTTGCGGGCTTCCAGCTGTGCTTTCTGGGCTTCGAACGAGGCGATGTTGGCCTCGGACGCGCTCAGCGCTTTGCCTTGCGGCAGCAGGAAGTTGCGGGCGTATCCGGGCTTGACGTCGACGACATCGCCCATCTGACCCAGTTTCGCAACGCGTTCCAGAAGGATAACTTGCATATCAGTCTCTCCTTACTTCACGGCGTAGGGCAGCAGGGCGAGGAAGCGGGCGCGCTTGATGGCGCGGGCCAGTTCACGCTGCTTCTTTGCCGAAACGGCGGTGATGCGCGAAGGCACGATCTTGCCACGCTCGGAAATGTAGCGCTGCAGCAGACGGGTGTCTTTGTAGTCGATCTTCGGCGCGTTTTCGCCCGAGAACGGGCAGACCTTGCGGCGGCGGAAAAACGGTTTTGCGGCCATGATTTGGTGTCCTTTCCTCAGGCGTTGATCAACGGCGCTCGCGGCGGCCATCGCGCTCATCGCGCTTCTGCATCTGGACCGAGGGGCCCTCGGGATGTTCGTCGACCTTGATGGTCAGAACGCGCATCACGTCTTCATGCAGGCGCATCAGGCGCTCCATTTCCTGAACGGCGCCCGACGGTGCGTCGGTCTTCAGGAAGGCATAGTGGCCCTTGCGGTTTTTGTTGATCTTGTAGGCCATCGTTTTGACGCCCCAGTACTCGCTGTCGACGATCTTGCCGCCGTTGTCAGCCAATACGGTGCCAAAGTGTTCGATCAGGCCCTCGGCCTGCGCGTTGGACAGATCCTGACGCGCGATCATTACATGCTCATACAGTGGCATGTTCACTCCTGTTTATATCAAGGCGCATTTCATAGGCGGGGCCAGCAACCCTTCGCGACCCTGCCACGAGAGGCTGCGCGGTTTATGCGTATTGCGAAGGATGGCCCCGTATACACGTTTCTGGATGGGGGGCAAGCCCTGCCATGAATGCCTTTCTCACGCCGCCCAATTACCTTTGGGCTGCCCAAATCCTGACGCTTTTCGGCTTGAGGTTGTTTGCAAGCCCGGCGTTACCCGGGGGGTCTAAAGAAACTTGGACAGGGCAAAAGCGATGGCCGTCATGAACACGAACACATTTCAACAGTCCGCAGCCGGCGCAGCATACGACAAATCCGTGCCCGTGCTTATTTCCTTTGCACCGAATTGGAAGGCCCGGTTGGTCCTGTTCCGTGTGCTGGGTGCATTTCTGATCGTATCGGCCTTTTCGATGTGGCTGATGCCGGGTTCGGTCATCGGGGCCGACGTCTGGACCATCAAGCTGGTCGCATCGCTGATGTTCCTGATCCTCGGGGTGAGCCTGCTGACCATCGAGGTTCTGGATCCGCGTCCCGACGCATATTTCGACCCGATCCGCCGCGAAGTTCGGGTGCTGCAGAAGAACGAAAACGGGCGTCCGCAGACCGTACTGCGCCGCAGCTACGATACGTTGGGCGGAGCCCGGTTCGTGGACGACCAGGTTGAACTCTTTGAAGTCGATGGCAGCCTTCTGATGAAGCTGCCGCTGGAATCGGCGGATGTCAGCCGAGCGCTGAAAGGGCAACTCAGCGGAAGCGTAACAATTTTCGCCTGAATTTTATTCTGTTCATTGAGGAACAGAATTTGTGAGAGAATGAAGGTTGTGTGCCGCCCATGGGCGGCACATCTTTGTTTTGGAGCAACCCAACCGGTTTGCGCTTTGAAAACTTTCGGAGATTGTCATGAAATCCACCCTTATTGCAGCAGCAATTGCCACGGCGGCGACCTCGGCCATCGCGGCCCCGGAAAAATACGTTCTGGACCCAAGCCACAGCCAGGTTGTTTTCAGCTACAACCATCTTGGCTTTTCGACCACCACCGGCATGTTCTCGGGTTTCGAGGGCGAAATCATGTTTGATCAGGAAGATCCAGCAGCGTCGAGCGTGACGGTTTCGATGCCCGTGGTCGAGATGATCACCGGCTGGAAACCCCGTGAAGATCATTTCATGTCCGAAGATTTCTTCGCGGCGACTGCCGAGGAAACGGTGACATTTACCTCGACCTCGATCGAGGTGACGGGTGAGAACACCGCAAAGATCACCGGGGACCTGACCTTGAATGGTGTGACCAAGCCAGTGGTTCTGGACGCCAAGCTGAATCAGGTCGGCGAGCATCCGATGGCGGGCAAGCCTTGGGCCGGGTTCGATGCCACCACCACCCTGGTGCGCAGCGATTTCGAACTGGGCAAGTTCGCGCCTTTCGTCGGAGACGAAGTTGCCATCGCGATTTCGATCGAGGCGCAGAAGGCCGACTGAGCCGGACTTCAGAACTACAGAAACCGCCGGTGGCCGATGCCCCGGCGGTTTTTTCGTGTCGTCGGCTTACTGAGCGTTGCGTGTTGCCGTCAACTCGACCGAAACGGTGACGGCGAAGGCCAGCGAATCCTCTTTCGGCATCGATTGGCCAACCCCGAAGTCGAGGCGGTTGAGGTCCACCGTGCCGGACATTTTGGCAGTCTCGCCTTGGATGTCCAAAGAGAAGGGCAATACAACGTCCAGCGTTTGATCGCGGATGGTCAGCGGTCCCCTTGCTTCATACCCCGTTTCGGTTTTGTAGATCTCGGCATCGAACTTGGCCGTCGGGAATTGCGCCTTGTCGAAGAAATCAGCCCCCATGGCCTGATCGGTCACGGTACCCAGGCTCAAAGATCCGATGGAGACCGTGACCTCTGCCGACCCGGCCGGACCGGGTTCGACGGGGTCGTCAAAGGTGATTGCGGCGGTCCAGTCTGAAAACTGACCGGTAACCGGGTTGCCCAGTTGTGTGATCGTGATGGCAAGCGTGCCTTCTTCCACCTGCCAATCCGATTGAACGGCCGCCAACTCGGCCGTTGCAACCTCGGCATCAGGCTTGTCTGAAAAACTGCCGGTCAGCAGGCCGGCTGACAGAACGCCAACCCAGACAAGCCCAGCAGCTGCGGCGGGAACCATCGAGTGCTTCTGTTCCGGCGGAACCGGCGCAGAGGACGCCCCGGGCAACATTCGCCGCAAAGTACTGTCCTTGTCGATGACGTGGTGTTTCAGTGCTCCGGCGATGTGCAGGGTCAAAGCTGCGACGAGAACCAGCATGAAAAGCCAGTGCAGCGTTGCCATCACCTCGGCCAGATGCTCGGACTTCGGCACCAGTGGCAGGTTCTGCCCAAATGGCCAAAGGATGGGCGCGAAGCCTTCGGTGGCAGCGTGGTCGATCCAACCAGACAGCGGAACCAAAACCAAGGACCCGTACAGCAGCCAATGGACCGTCTCGGCCGCAAAGGCCTCGGGCTTGTTGTCGGCGTTCAGCAGTCCAGGCTTGGTTTGGGTGAGCGACCAGAGAATGCGTGCCAGCGCAACGAAGAAGACGGTGATCCCAACGGTTTTGTGCAGGGAAAACAGCCGTGCGGCTTGGGCAAGATCGGCCTCGGTGGTGGGGATGGTCGGGTCATAGATTGCATGGGCCAGGTTGTTGGCGAACCACCCCAAGGGCAAGGCGGTGAAGATCAACAATGCGGTCAGCCAGTGGAATGTCTTGGTCACGCTGCCATAGCTGACATTGGTGTTGGTTAGGGACATCGATCTTGCGCTCCGGGTTTTCTGCTGTGGCCAAGGTAACCGTGTGACGCACATAGACAATAGCGTGTGGCGCACAGACCCGGTGCCGTCACGCAGAGTGCAGGCAGTGCTTGTGCCGGACCCTCACTCGGTTTACACCCCGGCGCAACCTAACGTCATCCAAGAGGTTGCAATGACACTTGCGTTCGTTTTTCCGGGGCAGGGCGCCCAGACCATCGGCATGGGCAAGGCGCTGGCCGACGCTTATCCGGCCGCCAAGGCCGTGTTTGACGAGGTGGACGAAGCGCTGGGCGAAAGCCTCAGCAGCCTGATCTGGGATGGCGATATCGAGACCCTGACTTTGACGCAGAACGCGCAGCCGGCGTTGATGGCCACATCGATGGCGGCGATGCGCGCGCTTGAGGCCGAAGGGGTCGATGTGACACGGGCCGCCTTCGTGGCCGGTCATTCGCTGGGCGAATACTCGGCCCTTGCCGCAGCTGGCGCGCTGAGCGTGGCCGATACGGCCCGCCTGCTACGCACTCGCGGTCAAGCCATGCAGAGCGCCGTTCCAGTGGGCGAGGGCGCGATGGCCGCGATCCTGGGACTGGATCTCGACGCCGTTCGCGCCGTGGCCGAAGAGGCCGCACAGGGCGAGGTGTGCCAGGCTGCCAATGACAATGACCCCACGCAGGTCGTGGTTTCGGGTGCCAAAGCTGCCGTTGAACGCGCCGCTGAAATCGCCAAGGAAAAGGGCGCGAAGCGCGCTGTGATGCTGCCGGTCAGCGCTCCGTTCCATTGTGCCCTGATGCAGCCTGCCGCCGACGTGATGGCCGAAGCTCTGGCGGGGGTCGAAATCAAGGCGCCGGCGGTTCCACTGGTTGCCAATGTTCGCGCCGAGGCGGTCACCGATCCCGACCTGATCCGGCAATTGCTGGTCGAACAGGTCACCGGTTCGGTCCGGTGGCGCGAATCCGTTCAGTACATGGTGGCGCAGGGTGTGACCGAAGCGTGGGAGATCGGTGCGGGCAAGGCTCTGTCGGGCATGATCCGCAAAATCGACCGGTCCATTGCCTGCTCCGCCGTTGGTACGCCGGAAGACGTTCAAAAAGCGCTGCAGGCAGGCGATTAACTCAAAGCTGGTCCGACAGGACACTCGAAAAGGATACCGGTATGTTTGATTTGACTGGAAAATGCGCCCTTATCACCGGGGCTTCGGGCGGGATCGGGGGCGAGATTGCACGCACCTTGCACGCCGCAGGGGCTACTGTTGGTCTGTCCGGCACGCGCGTCGAACCGCTGCAGAAGCTGGCGGATGAACTGGGCGAGCGCGCTCATGTCCTGCCGTGCAATCTGGGTGATCCCGAGGCCGTGGCCGCGTTGCCGAAACAGGCCGCCGATGCCATGGGGTCCGTTGATATTCTGGTCAACAATGCAGGCATCACCCGCGACAACATCTTCATGCGCATGTCCGACGAGGAATGGCAGAGCGTGATCGACGTGAACCTGACCGCTACCGCCAAGCTGTGCAAGGGTGTGCTGCGGGGCATGATGAAGGCGCGCTGGGGCCGCATCATCAACATCTCGTCCGTTGTTGGTGCAACCGGCAACCCGGGTCAGGTGAACTATGCCGCGTCCAAGGCGGGCATGGTCGGCATGACCAAGTCGCTGGCCTACGAGGTCGCGAGCCGTGGCATCACCGCCAATGCCGTCGCGCCGGGTTTCATTACGACCGCGATGACCGACAAGCTGACCGATGAGCAGAAATCCGGCATCCTGACGCAAGTTCCCGCCGGTCGGATGGGCGAGCCATCTGAAATTGCGGCGGCCGTTCTGTACCTTGCAAGCCCCGAAGCGGGCTATGTTACCGGAACCACCTTGCATGTGAACGGCGGCATGGCCATGTTGTAGGCGCAGCCAGAGGCAGATGCGAAAGCGTTTGCCTCTTGCGTCGTCTGTGCTATAGGCGGCGCATGTAATCAGGGGCCGGTCGTTCAGGTCGGCCTTCTACTTTCCCGGAGACCCGGGACCCAAACCGCCCGGATCGGGCAAACCAAGGCCACCCCGAGCGGGCAAGGGCAGAACCGGGCAGACCGCCCTGAAATGGAATGAGGAATAGACATGAGCGACGTCGCAGATCGCGTTAAAAAGATCGTTGTTGAGCACCTGGGTGTTGAAGAGGACAAAGTCACCGAGAACGCGTCCTTCATCGACGATCTGGGCGCGGACAGCCTGGACACCGTTGAGCTGGTCATGGCTTTCGAAGAAGAGTTCGGCATCGAGATCCCCGATGATGCAGCCGAGACCATCCAAACCTTCGGCGACGCCGTGAAGTTCATCAGCGAAGCTTCCTGATCGCTTTGAATTTGACCGAAAACGGCGCTTCCGGGCAACGGAAGCGCCGTTTTTTTTTGCCCGCTCGAATTCCCGCTTGCCTCGTGGAAAATCGGTTTGCACTGTTTGCGATGAGGCAACAAAGCACCGGGTAAGGGCATGAAAAGATCCGCCCCGATGATCAACACCGCGCGCCTGATGATGTGCGCAATGCGTCCCGAGGACTTTGAAAGGTTCGCGGAGATTTGGCGCGACCCCTGCGTGGTGCGCCATATCGGCGGCAAACCCCGTACCCGTGGCGAGGCGTGGGACGCGTTCCTGCGCAATGCGGGACACTGGCAGATGGCTGGGTTCGGGCAATGGGCCGTGTTCTTGCAGGCGAATCGCAAATTGATAGGTCAGGCCGGGTTCTTTTACGGCAACCGCTGTCTGGGAGAGGATTTCGACACCTTCCCCGAGGCCGGTTGGGTGTTGGCGCCCGAGGCGCATGGCCTGGGATACGGGCACGAGGCCGTTCAGGCCGCGCATGACTGGTTCGACCGGATCATGCCCGGGCCCTTGGTGTCGATGATTGACACGGATCATAAGGCCTCGCAAAAGCTGGCGGCCAAGCTTGGATATAAATTGCTGCGGGAGACAGAGTATCGGGACAGCCCGGTGAAACTGTTTCGACGCGACGGCCCTCCGGCCCGGAACTGAAACGCTTCTTTTTTTGCGGTGCCGCAAACGGATCGTCGTTTGCCGAAACTGAGAAACGCGAACCTGCGCGCGACCAGTATGCTATCATGGATATCCGGAACGATTGAGCGGAGGAGTGTGCTCATGAGGGTTTATCCTACAATGGAATTGCAGAGCGGCCGCTGTGTCACGCTGGACAAGGGCCGTCTGGACGAACCGATGATCTGGCATGTCGATCCGGTGGAAACGGCCCAAGGCTGGGCCGCCGCAGGTGCCGAGTGGATGCACCTGACCGATTTCGATGCGATCGAGGGGCGGGACACGAACTCTGCGCTGGTCGAACAGATCATCCGCAGCGCCGAGCTGCCTGTTCAACTGGCGGGCGGGTTCCGCTCGCGCGAGCAGGTCGAGCGTTGGATCGACAAAGGGGCAGGCCGCATCGTGATCGGCACCCTGGCGGCGCGTGATCCCCATCTGTTCAAAGAGTTGGCCAAGCTATACCCAGACCAGATCGTGTTGGCGGTGGACGTGTGGCAGGGCTACGTGATGACGGACGGCTGGCGCACCCAAAGCGCGTTCACCCCGGAGGCTTTCATCGAAGCGTTTGCCGATGCTCCGCTGGCTGCCATTCTGGTCACCGATATCGACAGCGACATGGTGGATGTCGAGGCGCAGCTGGGCCTGATTTCGGGGCTGGCCGCGCATTCGCGCACACCGGTGATCGCCAGCGGCGTCGTGCGCAGCAGCGACGACATCTCGCGTCTGGCCTACATTCCCAATATCTCGGGTGTGTTGGTCGGACGGGCGCTGTTCCGCAAGACGGTCGACCTGTCCGAGGCATTGGCGGTAGCCAAAACCGCCCATGAACCAGTGGCACAGTTCCAGTAACGCGGCCTAATCCGTCCGAGCCGCCCCTGACAGGTCGTCGGGGGCGGCTCGTGTGGTTCTGCTTTGGCCGCGCGCCGTGTGCAGCGCGGAGGCAGGCGGCAAGCTGCCGGTGCGGAATACGCTGTTGCTCTTGCCCCCGGACCCCGGGCCGGGGTATGAGCGTTTCTCAAACAGGAAGCAGGCAAGAGGCATTTCATGCGCAGAGTCGTTGTAACCGGTCTGGGATTGGTCACTCCACTGGCCAGTGGGGTCGAGGAAACCTGGTCGCGGCTGCTGGCCGGAGAGTCAGGTGCCGGCCCGATCACCTTGTTCGATGCCGAAGCCGCAGGGGTCACCACGACCTATGCCTGCGAGGTGCCCCGCGGTGACGGGACCAACGGGACCTTCAATCCCGATGACTGGATGCCGCCCAAGGAACAGCGCAAGATCGAGGATTTCATCCTGTATTCGATCGCTGCTGCCGAGATGGCCTGCAAGGACGCGAACTGGCTGCCCGAGGACGAGGAAGAACGTCTGCGCACCGGCGTTCTGATCGGGTCGGGTATCGGTGGTCTGGGGTCGATCGCGGAAACCGCCAACCTGATCCGTGACAAGGGTCCGCGCCGCGTGTCGCCGTTCTTCATCCCGGGCGCGCTGATCAACCTGGCCTCGGGTCAGGTCTCGATCCGCTTTGGCTTCAAAGGGCCGAACCACTCAGTAGTGACCGCCTGTTCGACCGGTGCTCACGCGATCGGCGATGCTAGCCGGATCATACGGTCGGGCGATGCCGACGTGATGATCGCCGGCGGCGGCGAAGGCTGCATCTGCGAGATCGGGATTGCCGGTTTCAACGCCTGCAAGGCGCTGTCGACCAAATATGCCGACAACCCCAAGGCCGCGAGCCGCCCCTATGACGTCGACCGCGACGGTTTCGTGATGGGCGAGGGCGCCGGGATCGTGGTTCTGGAAGAATACGAGCATGCCGTGGCCCGCGGCGCCAAGATCTATGCCGAGGTTCTGGGCTATGGCATGTCGGGCGATGCCTATCACATCACGGCGCCGGCCGAGGATGGCGACGGGGCGGAACGTTCGATGAAGGCAGCGCTACGCAGCGCAGGGCTCGAACCGAAGGATCTGGACTATATAAACGCGCATGGCACCTCGACCATGGCCGACACGATCGAACTGGGGGCCGTTGAACGGCTGCTCGGCGAACATGCCAGCAAGGCGACGATGAGCTCGACCAAATCGGCCACCGGTCACCTGCTGGGGGCTGCAGGTGCGATCGAGGCGATCTTCTCGATACTCGCGATCCGCGATCAGGTCGCCCCGCCGACGATCAACCTAGACAACCCAGCCGTGGAAACGCCGATCGACCTTGCGCCGAATGCCAAGCGCGAGCGGGAAATCAACGTGGCGCTGTCGAATTCGTTCGGCTTCGGTGGCACCAATGCCAGCGTGATTTTCGGGAAAGCATCGTAAATGTGGCGGGCTCTGGCATCCAATGCGCTGACCTTTCTTGTGGTCGCCATGTTTCTTCTTGGCGGTCTGATCCTTTGGGGGCAGTCGCAGTACAAGGCCGAGGGCCCGCTCGATACCGCCATTTGCCTTCGGGTGAAGGGTGGTTCGAACATGAACAAGGTCAGCCGAGACCTGGAGGATCAGGGCGCGATCAGCAGCGCAACGATCTTTCGTATGGCGGCAGACTACACCGACAAGTCGCAGCAGCTGAAAGCGGGTAGTTTCCTGATCTCCGAAGGCGCTTCGATGGCGGAAATCATCGACGAAGTCACCCGCAGCGGCGCCAGCACCTGTGGAACCGAGGTCGAGTACCGCATCGGTGTGACCCGCACTCAGACACGGGTTCGCGAGCTGGACCCTGCAACATTGAATTTCGTCGAGGTCGCATCTTTTGTCGTTGGTGAGGACGAAGTCCCTGAAGTCTATCAGGAAAAGCGGAACCAAGCCGATACGCGATACCGCGTTTCCTTGGCAGAAGGTGTCACCAGTTGGCAGGTCGTTGAGGGGCTGAAGGCCGTGGATGCCCTGACCGGAGAGGTCTCGGAAATTCCGCCTGAAGGCATGTTGGCCCCGGACAGCTACGAAATCTCACCGGGTGATGAGCGAACGGCTTTGCTGCAAAAGATGCAGGACCGACAGCAAGAGCGGATTGCCCGGGTTTGGGAGACGCGTCAAGACGGGTTGCCCCTGTCCAGCCCCGAAGAAATGCTGATCCTCGCCTCGATCATCGAGAAGGAGACAGGCATTCCGGAAGAGCGCGGTCAGGTTGCCAGTGTCTTTGTGAACCGCCTGAAGCAAGGCATGAAGCTGCAGACGGATCCCACAGTGATCTACGGCGTGACCAAGGGTCAGGGTCCGCTGGGCCGAGGCCTTCGCCGCAGCGAGCTTCGGCGGAACACGCCCTGGAACACCTATTTGATAGACGGTTTGCCGCCCACGCCGATTGCCAACCCGGGACTGGCCAGCTTGCAAGCTGCCGTGGCTCCAGACGAAACCGACTTCGTGTTCTTCGTCGCAGATGGAACTGGCGGCCATGCCTTCGCCAAGACGCTGCAGGAACACAACCGAAACGTTGCCAAATGGCGTGAGATCGAAGCCGAGCGGAACAATTCGGGTAACTGATCCGCTCGTTGGTCGAGAGCAGGGCCAGCATAAATCAGGCGGACAACCCGCCTGAGAAATGAAAAGTCAAAATCCTGGAAAAAGACTGCGCGCAAGGAGACATGCGCGCAGTTTTTTTATGCGGCCGATTTGCGGCGCGGACGGCGCCGACGGTTGGCGGGGCCATTTGTGCCCTGCGGTTTCGGGCCACGTCGTCGATTGCGCTGGCGATTGCCGGGCTTGGCGGCCTCTGCGGCTTCGGGTGCCGCTCCGCTGGCCACCGGGATCTCGATCTTCATCAATTTCTGAATCTGACGCAGCAGATCAAATTCATCCGGTGCACAGAAGGCGATGGCCTCGCCTTCGCGACCGGCCCGAGCGGTGCGGCCAATGCGGTGCACATAGTTGTCAGGAACGTCCGGCAAGTCATAGTTGATGACATAGGCCACCCCGGGAATATCGATGCCACGGGCCGCCACATCTGTAGCAACCAGGACTGTGATCTCGCCGGCGCGGAAGGCCTTGATCGCGCGGTCCCGCTGGCCCTGGCTTTTGTTGCCATGGATCGATGCTGCGTTGTAGCCGTCAGCCACCAACCCTTTCATCAGCTTTTCCGCACCATGCTTGGTCCGGGAGAACACAAGCGTCAGGGCGTCGGTATCACGCGAAAGGATCTCGCGCAGCTTGGCGGGTTTTCCCGGCTTTTCAACGAAATGCACCGACTGGGTGATCTTGTCGGCCGCCTTGCCCGGAGGCGAGACCTGTACCCGTTGCGGGTTGGTCAGGTAGGCGCGGCTGAGTTCCTCCATCTGTTTCGGCATGGTGGCCGAGAACAGCATGGTCTGGCGCGGAGTGCCCAGTTGCGGCGCGATTTTGCGCAGAGCGTGGATGAAGCCAAGGTCCAGCATCTGGTCGGCCTCATCCAGAACGAGGTGCCGAACCGAGCCGAGATCGACCGCGCCACGTTCCATCAGGTCGATCAAACGACCGGGGGTCGCGACAAGAATATCGGTCCCACGCGACAGGAACATGATCTGTTTGTTGATCGACTGTCCGCCGACAACTGTGGCCACGCGCAGTTTCGTCTTTTTGGTAAGCGTGCGGAGGCTGTCAGCTATCTGGTTCACCAGTTCGCGGGTTGGGGCTAGGATCAGCGCCTTGGCGGTTTTGGGTGCCGGTTTGCCGGGTTGCGCCAGAAGGTGGTCGATCAGCGGCAGGCCAAAGGCCAGCGTCTTGCCGGTGCCGGTCTGTGCAAGGCCCAGAATGTCATGTCCTTCCAAGGCCAACGGGATGGCCTGGTTCTGGATCGGTGTGGGTTGAGTGAAATTTGCGCGCTCAAGCGCGTCGTTCAGTGCCGGCGCGAGGCCGAGCATGTCGAAATCGAACAAGTCGTCTTCCTTTGTGATCCGCGCCGGCATTGGCCGTGCGCGAACAAGAGTAGCTGGCCGTGCGGATTGCACGACCGGCAGGGAGTGTGCGCAGCCTCAGGATTTGCGGGCGAGTCCCGCAAAATCCGGCTTTTGCGTCAAGAACCCTGCGTGAATGGGAACTGGGAAAAATGGGCGCTATCTCGGACCTCGGTTCGGTCCGCGTGCTCACGCGGCAGCGCTGTGGCGTAGATGAGCGCTGCTGAGGCGAATGTCAAGCCGACACCGGTAGTCAATGCTGCCGGTGTCCTATCCGTTGCAAATGGATGGTCAACGACGAGGCGTCGGGGCGGCGGCCGCCAGCGCCTTTTCGACTGCCTGTGCGGTGGAGGGGTGACCGGCCTTGGACAGGCACGAAGCAATTGTACCCGCGTCAGGGCGCTCGGGGCGCTTGCCGGGCTTGGGACGATCGCCCAGGCAGCTTTGGAGCGCAGATTGCGGAACGCCAATCTCGCTGGCGATCTTGCCAAGATCAGGCCCACGCGGCCCTGTCTGAGCCTGCGCAACTGTGCCGAAGAGCATCAGGCCTCCCAAACAGATTACCGAGACATAGCTAAGGGGATGGTACATTTTTTGTCCTTCAGTAATTTTTCGTATGCTTGCGGTTCTTGGTGTTGGTGCAGATTGCGTGTGCAATCCGTTTTTGAAACGCACGACGGGAATTACTCCGTCGCGGAAATCTTGCCGATCACAGAATTGGTTGCGGTCCCTGAGCTGAATTAGGATTTTGTTAAAACTGGCAGTGCGTTACTTGTTGCGCGCTGTTGCGCCGGAGCTTGACTGAGCGCCCGGTTTCGCGTATAAGTTGTGTCATGCTAGAAGAAGTGGGCAACGGCCCCGGGGCGACCCGGCGGCCGTTTTTCATTTCTCTCGTGCGGAGATCACTCACGCATGAGGTCACAGGCAAACATGACTTTGATTACCCCGGAAGAGCGGATGTCCCGGACGGCCGAGCTGTTGCAGTCGTTGGAGGTGTCCATTCGCGGTTTGCGGCAAGCGGCGGAAGACCTGCGCAAGCGGATCGAGACCGGGGAGGATGCAGACCTGGCGAGTTCAGCCAGACAACTCGGACAGCTAGAGGGGCTGATCCGAAGTTGCCAGAAAGTGGAGACAAGCTTTGTCGAACAATGTCACAGACAAGCAGGAATTGCCCAAGGCGGCTATGCGCTCGACCTGGAGCGGGCCCGATCTGAGGTCGGGTGCCGATTGGCTCGCCTCCGCGCCTGCTGCGGTGCGGGACAGATTTTTGAGTGAAATCGGGGAGGGGGGGCTGTGTGCCCTCCCTATCCTGTTCGAGTTCTGGGCGTTGCCGCATCAGTTGCCGCCCGAGGGCGACTGGCGGTCCTGGGTGATCATGGGCGGGCGCGGCGCGGGCAAGACGCGGGCCGGGGCCGAATGGGTGCGGTCGATGGTCGAGGGGGCCAAGCCGTTTGATCAGGGCGAGGCCCGGCGCGTGGCGCTGGTGGGCGAGACCTTTGACCAGGTGCGCGACGTGATGATCTTTGGCGACAGCGGGATCATGCAGTGCTCTCCGCCCGACCGGCGGCCGCAGTGGAAGGCGTCGGAACGCAAGCTGGTCTGGCCCAACGGGGCCGAAGCGCAGGCCTTTTCGGCGCATGATCCCGAGGGGTTGCGAGGGCCGCAGTTCGATGCGGCTTGGGTGGATGAACTGGCCAAGTGGAAAAAGGCGGGCGAGACCTGGGACATGCTGCAATTCGCGCTGCGGCTGGGCGAGCGGCCTCGGGTCTGCGTGACTACGACGCCGCGCAATGTGAAGGCTTTGAAGGATCTGCTGGCGGCGCCGTCGACGGTGATGACCCATGCGCCGACCGAGGCGAACCGGGCCAACCTGGCGGAGTCATTTCTGGAGGAGGTGCGCGCGCGTTATGCGGGCACACGGCTGGGGCGGCAGGAACTGGACGGGGTGCTGCTGGCCGATGCCGAGGGGGCGCTGTGGACCGGTTCGATGCTGGATGCGGCGCGGGTCGGGGCGGTGCCCGAGCTGGGCCGCGTGGTGGTGGCGCTGGACCCGGCGGTGACGGGCGGGTCGGGCGCGGATGCCTGCGGGATTGTGGTGGTCGGCGCGCAGGTGCAGGGGCCGCCCGAGGAGTGGCGCGCCTATGTGCTGGCCGACCGGACGGTGCAGGGCGTTGGCCCGGCAGGCTGGGCGCGCGCGGCGATTGACGCGATGGACGGATTCGGGGCCGAGCGGCTGGTGGCCGAGGTCAACCAGGGCGGGCAGTTGGTCGAAGAGGTGGTGCGGCAGGTGGACCCTCTGGTCCCGTTCCGGGCGGTGCGGGCCTCGCGCGGGAAGGTGGCGCGGGCCGAACCTGTGGCGGCGCTGTATGAACAGGGACGGGTGTTCCATGTGGCCGGGCTGGACGCGCTGGAGGAGCAGATGTGCCAGATGACCGCACGGGGGTTCGAGGGGCAGGGCTCGCCCGACCGGGTCGATGCGCTGGTCTGGGCGTTGCATGAGCTGGTGGTGGCGCCGGCAGCGGCATACCGGCGGCCGAGGGTGCGGGTTTTGTGATCAGCCCTCGGGCTTTTCGAACTTGGCGAAGGCCTCGGCGTAGTCGGGGTGCCAGCGCGAGAGGGCGGGGCGGTTGTGGATGATGTCCTCGGCGGCCCATTGAACGCGACGGCGGTCGCGTTCGGCATCGACGTCGTTGTCGGGGCAGAGGATGTAGAAATCGCCTTGGGACATGCGGTCGAGGAAATAGTCAACGGTCTGCTCGCTGGTCCAGGCTGCGGCTGGTTTTTCCGGCAGGAATGACGCGATCATGCCGGTATAGGTGAAGCCCGGAACAAAGAGATGCGCGGTGATCGGTGCGCCGGCCTCGCGCAGCTCGTGCGCGAGCTGTTCGGTCAGCGTTTTGACGGCGGCCTTGGACACGTTGTAGCCGGGATTGCCCGGCGGGGAGGTGATCCCCTGCTTTGACCCGGTGTTGACGACGACCGCCGGGCGGTCAGCCTCGATCATGCGAGGCAGGAAGGCGTGGATGCCGCGCAGGACCCCCAGAAAGTTCACGTCGAGAAGCTTCCGCCAGTTGTCGAATGACTCCCATGTTTTTGTAGGCAGGCTGATCCCTGCATTGTTCATCAAGACGGCAACCTGCCCGGCGGCGAAAGCTGTGTCGGCCAGGTTTTCCATGTCGGCTTGAGAGGTGACATCCGTCGGCACCGCGGTGATGTTGACCACGTCAAAGCCTGCCTTCAGGTCTTCCGTTGTTGCGTCGAGCGCCTGTCCCGGAAGATCGGCCAGTATTACGTCCAGCCCGGCTTGGGCAAAACGTTGTGCCGCGACGCGCCCGACTCCGCTGGCGGCGCCGGTCACGACGGCGATCCCTCCGGTTTTCACTGCGCTTTCATACATGGCTGGTCCCTCGTGATGCTCATATGCAGAGGGTAGCGCATTTCTGTCGGATGCCGAGGTTTATCCTGCGGGCACATTTTCCCCAGCCGTTGCACAACGGCCGTACGCCCCATTCCCGAGGCTTAAAGATCTTTCCGTCATAACTCCTTTCAACAAGCCGGGCAGAGCGGCGGCAGAAAGGAGCATCTGGACATGGTATTCGATTTCTTGCGTCGTGGATCGGCTGAGAAAGCCCCCGAGGCAAAAGCAAGCGCAGCCGGGCCGGTGGTGGCCTGGCAGACCGGCGGGCGAGTCGCCTGGAGCCCGCGCGACACCGCCTCTCTGACGCGCACGGGGTTTTCGGGCAACCCGGTGGGGTTCCGGTCGGTCAAGCTGATTGCCGAGGCCGCGGCGGCGCTGCCCCTGGTTCTGCAGGACGACGCGCAGCGGTACGAGACCCACCCGGTTCTGCGCCTGATGCGCCGGCCGAACGCGGCGCAGGGCAAGGCCGAGCTGCTGGAGGCGCTGTTCGGGCAGCTGCTGCTGTCGGGCAACGCCTATGTCGAGGCGGTGCAGGCCGAGGGCGGACTGCCGGTCGAGCTGCATGTGCTGCGATCCGACAGGATGAGCGTGGTGCCGGGGGCAGATGGCTGGCCCAGAGCCTATGACTATACCGCCGGGGGCAAGACGCACCGGTTCCCGGCCGAGGCCATCTGCCATATCAAGTCGTTCCATCCGCAGGATGACCATTACGGCTTTTCGCCCATGCAGGCGGCGGCGATGGCGATCGACGTGCACAACAGCGCCTCGCGCTGGTCGAAATCGCTGCTGGACAATGCCGCGCGGCCTTCGGGCGCGCTGGTGTGGAAGGGCGGCGACGGGCAGGGCGCGATGGCCGAGGAACAGTTCCGCCGCCTGAGCGACGAGATCGAGGCGAACTATCGCGGGGCGCGCAACGCCGGGCGTCCGATGGTTCTGGAAGGGGGGCTGGATTGGAAGCCGATGGGCTTTTCCCCCTCGGACATGGAGTTTCAGAAGACCAAGGAAGCCGCCGCCCGCGAGATCGCGCTGGCCTTCGGTGTCCCGCCGATGCTGCTGGGGATCCAGGGGGACGCGACCTATTCGAACTATCAGGAGGCCAACCGGGCGTTCTATCGCCTGACCGTTCTGCCCCTGGTGACGCGGGTGGCGGCGGCGTTGTCGGACTGGTTGTCGGGCTTTACCGGCGAAGATCTGGTGCTGAAGCCCGATCTGGACCAGGTGCCGGCGCTGGCGACGGAGCGTGACGCGCAATGGGCGCGGGTGGCCAATGCCGATTTCCTGACGGATGCCGAAAAGCGTGCTCTGCTGGGCCTGCCGGCGCTGGCGGAGACGGCGGATGGCTGACACGCCGGGATACCCGCCCTTTGACTGCGCGCCGGGCCTGCGTCTGGCCGCGCACGAGAGGGTGGCCGAGATCCAGCATGCGCATCTGTGCAGGCGACTGGATCAGATCGAGGAAATGATGGAACGGCTGGAGCGGCGGTTGTGGCTGACGGTCTATGGCGTGGCGGCGGTGATCCTGGCGCAGGCGTTCCAGTCTTTCCTGACGGTGGCGCCATGAATTCAGTGGCTTACGAGGAGTTGTTCATGGATTTGGAACGCAAGTTCGCGCGGTTCGGCGATGGGCTGTCGGTGACCGAAGACGCGGTGATCGAGGGCTATGCCAGCCTGTTCGGCCAGGTCGATCAGGGCCGCGACGTGGTGCAGAAAGGTGCCTATGCCGCGTCGCTGGCCGGGCTTAAGGCGGCCGGTCAGCGGGTCAAGATGTTGTGGCAGCACGACCCGGCCCAGCCCATCGGCGTGTGGGACGAGGTGCGCGAGGATGAGCGCGGCCTGTGGGTCAAGGGGCGGTTGCTGGAGAGCACCCAGAAGGGGCGCGAAGCGGCCGAGCTGATCCGCGCGGGTGCGCTGGACGGGCTGTCGATCGGCTATCGCACCAAGCGGGCCGTGAAGGATGACAAGGGCCGGCGGCTCTTGACGGAACTGGAGCTGTGGGAGGTGTCGCTGGTGACCTTCCCGATGCTGCCCAGTGCGCGGGTGGCGGCAAAGGGGACGGACCCCGATGCCGAGGACACCTGGCGCAGTATCGCCGAGGTGTTCGAGAACGCCCGGCAGGAGCTGGCGCGACCCTAGCGCGCCTCAACCCCCACCCAGAAAGGAAGTGTTGATGAGCAAGACCGAGACCGCGGCCTTGACCGGAGAGGGTGTGCCCCTGGTTCAGGAGGTGAAGCAGGCGATGGCTGGCTTCGTAAGAGAATTCAGGGGCCTGAAGGCTGAAGTTCAACACAAACTGCAACAGACAGAAGAGCGACTGACCATGCTGGATCGTAAATCAACCATCGCGGCGCGCCCGCATCTTGCGGCCTCGACCCTGGAGGAGGCGCCGCACCAGAAGGCCTTTGATGCCTATGTGCGCTCGGGCGATGACGATGCCCTGCGCGGGCTGGAGATCGAGGTCAAGTCGCTGTCGACGGCCGTCAACAGCGATGGCGGCTACCTTGTCGATCCGCAGACCGCCGAGATGATCAAGTCGGTGCTGAAATCCACCGCGTCGATCCGTTCGATCGCGTCGGTCGTGAATGTCGAGGCGAATTCGTTCGACGTGCTGATCGATCATACCGATGTGGGCGCGGGCTGGGCTGCCGAGAACGCCACCGCCGCCGAGACAGGCACCCCGTCGATCGACCGCATCTCGATCCCGCTGCACGAGCTGAGCGCGCTGCCCAAGGCCTCGCAGCGGCTGCTGGATGACAGCGCATTCGACGTCGAGGGCTGGCTGGCTGGCCGTATCGCCGACAAGTTCGCCCGCGCCGAGGCGGCGGCTTTCATCAACGGCGACGGCATCGACAAACCCAAGGGCATCCTGAGCCATCCGGCGGTGGACAACGACGTCTGGACCTGGGGCAACCTGGGCTATGCGCCCACCGGTGTCGCGGGCGGCATCGACGCGGATGCGATCGTGGACGTGGTCTATGCGCTGGGCGCGCAGTACCGCGTGAACGGCACCTTCGTGATGAACTCAAAAACCGCGGGTGTAATCCGCAAGCTGAAGGATGCCGACGGCCGCTTCCTGTGGTCGGACGGCCTGGCCGCGGGTGAGCCCGCGCGCCTGATGGGCTATCCGGTGCTGATCGCCGAGGACATGCCCGATCCGGGCACCGACAGTTTCTCGATCGCTTTCGGTGACTTCTCGGCCGGCTACACCATCGCCGAGCGCCCCGACCTGCGCGTGCTACGCGATCCGTTCAGCGCCAAGCCGCATGTCCTGTTCTATGCCACCAAGCGCGTGGGCGGCGACATCAGCGATTTTGCCGCGATCAAGCTGGTGAAATTCGGCACCGCCTGAGCGGTGACGGATCCGGGGGGCCGGTGGGCCGGTCCCTCGGGCGGCGGGCGCGGGCCGGGGTGAGATCCCCCGCGTTGTCTAGCTGCTCCCCTCCGTCCGAGCAACGTGGGGCGGCACGTGCCCGCCATTTTCCAAGGATGCGGCCCCCGGAGGGGTCCGAGATTGCGGAGTGAATGGATGATGTTGATCGAAGAAACCGCCATCGCGGATGCGGCGCTGCCGGTGGATCAGTTCAAGGCGCATCTGCGGCTGGGCACGGGATTTGCCGAGACCAGCCTGCAGGATGACGTGTTGAAAGGGTTCCTGAGGGCGGCGATGGCCGCGATCGAGGCGCGCACTGGCAAGGTGCTGATATCGCGCAGTTTCACCTGGACGCTGAGCCGCTGGCGCAACGACGCGGGCGAGGTTCTGCCGGTCGCGCCGGTGACGCGCATCGACGCAGTGACGCTGACCGACGCGCAGGGCACCCAGCAGGTGGTGGCGCCCGGGACCTACCGCCTGGAGCGGGACAGCCAGCGCCCTTGCCTGAGGCCAATGGGGGCTTGCCTGCCCTCCATTCCCACCGGTGGAGAGGTGACCATCGCGCTGACGGCCGGGATGGCGGCGGATTGGGGCGGGCTGCCGGCGGATCTGGGGCAGGCGGTGCTGCTGCTGGCGGCGCATTACTATGAGTATCGCGACGAGACCAGCCTGGGCGACGGTTGCATGCCCTTCGGTGTGACCAGTCTGATCCAGCGCTATCGCATGGTGCGCTTTGGCGCGGGGGTGATGCAATGAACGCGCCCCGTCTGAACCGGCAACTGGTGCTGGAGGCCCCTGTGCGGGTGGCCGACGGTGCGGGCGGCTATGCCGAGACCTGGGCGCCGCTGGGCACGCTGTGGGCCGAGGTGTCTGCCCGGACCGGGACCGAGCGCGCGGTCGCGAATGTTCCGGTATCGCGCGTGAGTTACCGCATCGTGGTGCGTGGCGCATCCGAGGGGTCGTCGATGCGTCCGGCGCCCGATCAGAGGTTCCGGGAGGGTGAGCGGCGCTTCGTGATCCGCGCGGTGGCCGAATACGACGCGGCCGGGCGCTATCTGACCTGTTTCGCGGATGAGGAGGTGGCGGCATGAGCTATGGCGTTTCGGCGGCGCTGCAGGCGGCCATGTTCCAGCAACTTGTCAATGACAGGGGCATTTTGGCCCAAGTGGGCGATGCGGTTTATGACGCGGTGCCTTCGGGGACATTGCCGCAGACCTACATCACCCTGGGTCCGGAAGTGGTGCGCGACGCCTCGGACAAGACCGGGCAGGGCACTTTGCATCGGTTCACCGTATCGGTGGTCTCGGAGGCCGCCGGGTTCGGCGCGGCCAAGACCCTGGCCGGGGCCGTGTGCGACGCGCTGGACGGCGCCCCGCTGACGTTGGATCGGGGGCGGCTGGTGGGGCTGTGGTTCGAGCGGGCCTCGGCCCGGCGCACCGGGACCGGTGGCGCGATCCGGCAGATCGACCTGAGATTCCGCGCCCGCGTGGAAGACAACTAAGCAATCAATGGAGAGAGAAAATGGGTGCCCAGAACGGTAAGGACCTGCTGGTCAAAGTGGACATGAACGGCACGGGTCTGTTCCAGACCATCGCGGGGCTGCGGGCCACGCGGATCAGTTTCAACGCAGAAAGCGTGGATGTCACTTCGTTGGAAAGCCAGGGCGGCTGGCGCGAGCTGCTATCGGGGGCGGGGGTCAAGTCGGCCTCGATTTCCGGATCGGGCGTGTTCAAGGACGCCGGCACGGATGAACGCGCGCGGCAGCTGTTCTTTGACGGTGAAACGCCCGCCTTCCAGGTGATCATTCCCGATTTCGGCATCGTCGAAGGACCGTTCCAGGTGACCGGGATCGAGTATTCGGGCTCGCACAATGGCGAGGCGACCTATGAGATGAGCCTGGCCAGCGCCGGCGCCCTGACCTTTACGGCGCTGTGATGGTCAATCCGTGGACAGGCGAGGTGGCGCTGGTGGTCGATGGCCAGCGCCGGGTGCTGAAGCTGACGCTGGGCGCGTTGGCCGAGCTGGAGCAGGAGCTGGGTGCCGGGTCACTGGTCGAACTGGTGCAGCGGTTCGAGAGCGGCGCTTATTCGAGTGGCGACGTGCTGGGGCTGATCGTTGCGGGGCTGCGCGGAGGCGGCACGGATGTGACCCGCGCCGACATGTTGCGGGCCGAGATCGAGGGCGGCCCGATGGCCGCGGCGCGGGCGGCGGCCGAACTGCTGGCGCGGGCCTTCATGGTGCCGGGTGAGTCATGAGCGGCTTTGACTGGCCCGGCCTGATGCGGGCCGGGCTGCACGGGCTGCGGCTGACGCCGGATCAGTTCTGGCGTCTGACCCCGGCCGAACTGCGGCTGATGCTGGGGCAGGGCCGCGGGATGCCGGCGATGAACCGGGCGCGGCTGGACAAGTTGCTGGCCGCCTGGCCGGACAAGATACAAGGAGAGCGTGATGACGGATCGGGACGGGTTTGACGACCTGCAGGAGCGCGGCGAGGCGCTGGGCGACGCCCTGGGCGATGCCGCCACGATGGCGGCGGCCTTCGACGCCCAGATGAAGCGGATCAGCGCCGCTTTTGAGGAGACCGGCAAGGATGTCGCCACCCTGGAACGCGGCATGTCGAGCGGGCTGCGAAAGGCCTTCGACGGTGTGGTGCTGGACGGCATGAACCTGTCGGATGCGCTGGACGTGCTGAAGAACTCGATGATCCGCACAGCTTATTCGGCGGCGATCAAACCAGTGACGGATCATTTCGGCGGCATGCTGGCCAATACGGTCGGCGGCCTGGTGCAGGGGCTTCTGCCTTTTGCCGATGGCGGCAGTTTCGCGCAGGGGCGCGTCATGCCTTTTGCCAATGGCGGCGTGGTTACTGGGCCCACCACCTTTCCGATGCGCGGTGCGACCGGGTTGATGGGCGAGGCCGGCCCCGAGGCGATCATGCCGCTGGCGCGCGGACCCGACGGCAAACTGGGGGTGCGCAACTCGGGCGGCGGACGGGCGGTGAACGTGGTGATGAACATCACCACACCCGACGTTCAGGGCTTTCGTCGCAGCCAGGGCCAGATCGCAGCCCAGATGAGCCGCGCGCTGGGGCGCGGCAATCGCAACCGGTAGATTGGGGAGCAGGCATGAATTTCCACGAAGTCAGATTTCCCGCCAGCCTGAGTTTCGGCTCGGTCGGCGGACCCGAGCGGCGCACGGATATCGTGACGCTGGCCAACGGGTTCGAGGAGCGCAACACGCCCTGGGCGCATTCACGGCGGCGCTATGACGCCGGATTGGGAATGCGGTCGCTGGACGATATCCAGACGTTGATCGCCTTTTTCGAGGCGCGCCAGGGGCAGATGTACGGGTTCCGATGGAAGGACTGGTCGGACTACAAGTCCTGCGCAGCATCCGCCGAGGTCGACAAGGGCGACCAGGTGATCGGGCAAGGCGACGGGGTCACGACCGAGTTCCAGTTGGTCAAGACCTATGCCTCGGGCGGGGTCAGCTATGTCAGGCCCATCGTCAAGCCGGTGCTGGGTACGGTCAAGATTGGGCTGGATCAGGATGAGGCCCGAGAAGGCGTCGATTTCGAGGTGGACCTGAATAGCGGTCTGATCCAATTCGTCGTCCCGCCATCCGAGGGGGTCGACGTGACCGCCGGGTTTGAATTCGATGTGCCGGTGCGGTTTGACACCGACAGGATCCAAGTCAGCGTGGCCAGCTTTCAGGCAGGCGACGTACCCAATGTTCCGGTGGTGGAGGTGCGGGTCTGATGAGCGGCGACAAGCAGGCATTGCTGACCCATCTTCAGTCCGGCATGACTACGGTCTGCCGCTGTTGGGCGATCACCCGAACCGATGGCATGTCCTTCGGGTTCACCGACCATGACCGCGAACTGGCCTTTGACGGGCTGGTTTTCAAGGCAAGCACCGGTCTCACAGCCTCGGCCATCGAACAGGCGACGGGCCTGTCGATCGACAATTCCGAGGCCATGGGGGCGCTGTCTGATGCGGCCGTGCGCGACGAGGATATCGAAGACGGCCGCTTTGACGGTGCCGATGTCCGAGCATGGCTGGTCAACTGGGCCGCGCCGGAACAGCGCATGTTGCAGTTCCGTGGCTCAATCGGCGAGCTGCGCCGCGCAGGGGGCGCGTTTCACGCCGAATTGCGCGGGCTGACCGATCTGCTGAACCGACCCTTGGGGCGGATCTACCAAAAACCCTGTACGGCCGTTTTGGGTGACAAAGCCTGCGGCTTCGACAGGTTGACGCCCGGCTACTGGGCCGAGGCCGAGATTGCCGAGATCGACGAGGGTCCGATCCTCAGACTGCAGGGGGCGGAGGCGTTTGAGGACGGCTGGTTCGAACGTGGCCGCGTCGATGTGCTGACCGGCCGCTCTCAGGGTCTTTGGGCTTCGGTGAAGACGGACCGAAGCATCAAGATCGGGCGGGAATTGCACCTTTGGACCGCTCTGGGCTCGGGTCTGGCCGCCGGTGACCGTGTGCGGGTGCTGGCGGGCTGCGACAAGCGGATGGAGACCTGTCGGTTGAAATTCAACAACATCATAAATTTCCAGGGTTTTCCGGATCTGCCGAGCGAAGACTGGGTGATGGCCGTGCCGAAACAGGGCAACGCGAACAATGGAGGCAGCAGGCGGTCATGGTGACGGCGCAGGATATCGTGGACGAAGCGCGAGGCTGGCTGGGAACGCCCTATGTGCATCAGGCCTCGGTCAAGGGAGCGGGAACCGATTGCTTGGGATTGCTGCGCGGTGTCTGGCGATCCGTCATCGGCCGCGAGCCCGAGGCGGTGCCTACCTACAGCATGGACTGGTCCGAACCGCAGGGCGAAGAGCGCATGTGGGCGGCTGCGCGGCGCAATCTGGTCGAACGCCCGCGCAACTTTCTGGCCCCTGGATGCGTGCTGCTGTTCCGGATGCGCGATGCCGGTGTGGCCAAACACCTTGGTATCGTGAGTGAAGCGGGCGCCGTGCCACGCTTCATCCATGCCTATTCCGGACATGGCGTTGTCGAAAACGCACTGAGCGACCCCTGGCGCCGCCGGGTGGTCGCCTGCTTTGAATTTCCTTTGGAGGGCAACTGATGGCGACGATAGTTTTATCTGCGGCGGGGGCTGCGCTGGGCGGGTCCATCGGTGGAACCGTTGCCGGGCTGTCAACGGCCATCGTGGGGCGGGCAGTCGGCGCGACGCTCGGGCGGGTTATCGACCAGCGATTGATTAGCCAGTCGGTCATGGGTGCTGGAAGCGAGGTGGTCGAGTCTGGCCGGCTGGACCGGTTCAGACTTACGGAAACAGGCGAGGGCGCGCCGTTGTCCACCGTGTTCGGCCGAATGCGGGTCGGTGGGCAGGTGATCTGGGCGTCGAATTTCCTTGAGACCCGCAAAACCACGACGTCTACGCAGTCTGCTGGCGGCAAAGGAACGCCAAAACCAGCCGAAGTCACCACGACCACCCATAGCTACAGCTACTCGATATCACTGGCGATTGCTGTCGGCGTCGGAGAGATCGCGGACATCGCGCGGATATGGGCCGATGGGGAAGAGCTTGAGCGCAACAGTCTGAACATGCGGGTTTATACCGGTAGCCAGGATCAGCTGCCGGATCCATTGATCGAAACGATCGAAGGTGCCGGAACGGTTCCGGCCTATCGCGGCACTGCGTATGTTGTGATTGAAGACCTGCCGCTGGCGCAATTTGGCAATCGCGTTCCCCAGTTCTCTTTCGAGGTTGTTCGGCCTGATCAGAAATCCGCACCAGACTACGAATCCGAATTGCAACAGATTGTCCGGGCCGTGGCCCTGATGCCTGGCACCGGGGAATACACGCTGGCCAGCACGCAGGTAAACTATTCCAAAGGGTCGGGCCAAAGCTGGGCCGCCAACGTCAATTCGCCCTCGGGCGAGCCCGATCTGGTGGCCTCGGTGCGTGCCCTGAACAAAGAACTTCCGGGCTGCAAGGCTGCGTCGCTGGTGGTCTCTTGGTTCGGAGATGACTTGCGTTGCGGCGCTTGCAGCGTTCGACCCAAGGTGATCCGCGACGACGTGGACGGCGCCAACATGCCGTGGAAAGTCTCTGGGCTAAAGCGCAAATCGGCCCAGGTCGTGCAACATGTGGACGGGCGACCCGTCTATGGCGGTACCCCGGCCGATGCGTCGGTGGTTCAAGCCATTCAACACCTCAAGGGCTCCGGCAGCCGGGTAATGTTCTATCCTTTCATCCTGATGGATCAGATGCAGGGTAATGGTCTTCCAGACCCATGGTCGGATGCCGGCGATCAGCCGCATCTGCCGTGGCGCGGCCGGATCACGCTGGACGTGGCTCCGGGGCGTCCGGGGTCGTTGGACGGAACCGCAGGTGCGGACGCTCAGGTGGCAAGCTTTTTTGGTGCAGCCCAAGCCTCGGATTTCATCATCGGTAATGGCACTGTCACCTATACCGGACCGGAAGAATGGAGCATGCGCCGTTTCATTCTTCACTACGCGGCGTTGTGCAAGGCAGCAGGCGGGGTCGAGGCGTTCTGCATCGGCTCGGAAATGCGTGGCCTTACCCAGATACGCGGCGCGTCCGGGTTCGCGGCCGTTGCTCAGCTGAAGGCATTGGCGGCGGAAGCGCGGCAGATACTGGGGCCAGACACCAAAATAGGCTACGCCGCGGATTGGACGGAATATTTCGGGTACCAGCCTGCCGATGGCAGCGGTGACCGATACTTCCATCTGGACCCTCTGTGGGCAGACGAAAACATCGATTTCGTCGGGATCGACAACTACATGCCGGTCTCGGACTGGCGGGATGGCAACGATCATCGTGATGCGATGAATGGTGCCCGGTCAATCTACGACCTGGATTATTTGCGCGGCAACATCGAAGGCGGTGAAGGATACGACTGGTACTATCCAACGCCCGAGGAGCAGGACGCGCAGATAAGGTATCCGATCGAGGACGGCGAACACGCAGAGCCATGGGTGTGGAGATATAAGGACATCCGCAACTGGTGGTCGAACTTGCACCACGAACGGATCGGAGGAGTGCGCCAAGCTGACCCGACCGATTGGGTTCCGGGATCAAAGCCGATCTGGTTCACGGAACTGGGCTGTGCGGCCATAGACAAGGGAACGAACCAACCCAACAAGTTCTTGGATCCGAAATCCTCGGAATCCGATCTGCCCAAATACTCAAACGGTCAACGCGACGATTTCATTCAGGTTCAGTATTTGAAGGCAGTTCTTGGATATTGGGCCGATCCGCAGATCAACCCGGTTTCGGACATCTACGATGGTCCGATGGTGGACGTTTCGAATGCCTATGTATGGGCGTGGGACGCGAGACCTTACCCGACATTCCCGAACCTGCGTTCGCAGTGGAGTGACGGCGAAAACTACGCCCGTGGTCATTGGTTGAACGGGCGTTCAGGTGCCAGGACACTGGCCTCGGTGGTGGCCGAGATTTGTCAGGCTGCAGGCGTTGCCGACTTTGATGTGTCTGCGCTTGACGGAGTTGTCCGTGGATACGTGATCGAAGATGTTTCGGACGCGCGGGCGGCCCTGCAGCCGCTGATGCTACGCTACGGGTTTGATGCGATCGAGCGGGACGGTGTTCTGACATTCCGCATGAGGGTCGGGCGCCGGGCATTCGATCTGTCGCTGGATCAGGTCGCGGAAAGCCCCGAGGTCGATGGCAGGGTCCAGTACCAGCGCGAAGCCGAGGCCGAAATGGCTGGCCGCGTGCGTCTGCGCTTCGTGCAGTCGGATGCGGACCACGATGTGGTATCAGAGGAGGCCGTGCTGCCCGATGATCGGACACATTATGTTGCCGTGAACGAAATGCCTCTGTCGATGACCCGCGCCGAAGGGAGGCAGACGGTCGAACGTTGGCTGGCCGAGGCCCGCGTCGCGCGCAATACCGCTCGCTTTGCGCTGCCGCCGTCGCAGATGAATCTGGGCGCCGGCGACATTGTTCGACTTCCATCCTGGAATGGGGGAGCCGGTGCGCTGTATCGCATAGACAGGTTGGAACAGGCTGACATCCAGCTGGCAGATGCCGTGCGGATCGAGCCCGGGGTCTATTCCCCGTCTGACATGGCGGATGATGGGTATGTCTCACAACCCTTTGTGGCCCCAGTCCCGGTTCTGCCGATTTTTCTGGACCTGCCACTCATTACCGGCGCCGAAGAGCCGCACGCCCCTTATCTGGCCGTCACGGCCGATCCCTGGCAAGGCAGCGTCGCCGTCTATTCCTCGGACAGTGACGAGGGCTACGCGCTGCGCGATCTGGTGACTGGTCGGGCTGTGATCGGGTTCACCGAATCCTCCTTGCCTTCCGCGAGCGCAGGGGTTTGGGATGAAGGTGAGCCGCTGCGCGTGCGCTTTGTCGATGGCGTCTTGCAGTCGCGGTCGCGTGACTCACTTCTGACCGGCGCCAACTTGGCCGCGATCGGAGACGGCACGCCCGGAAATTGGGAAGTGTTTCAATTCGCGGATGCCGTCTTGCAGGAACCCGGGGTCTATGCCCTGTCTGGCCGCCTGCGTGGCCAATTGGGTACGGACGCAGTCATGCCCGAAATCTGGCCGGAGGGTTCCGTGTTCGTGTTGCTTGACGAGAGGGTTCTTCAGACCAGTCTGCTGCGGACCGAACGCCGAATTGCGCGGCACTACCGGATCGGGCCCGCAACTCGCGGATACGACGACGATTCCTATGTCCATAAGGTTGAGGCCTTTGATGGAAACGGTCTGCGCCCCTACGCGCCAGTTCATCTGAAGGTCGAAAGGCACGGGGGCGATGACCTGTTCACCTGGGTACGCCGAACCCGGATCGACGGCGACGATTGGGACGTGCTGGACGTGCCGCTGGGCGAGGAGTCCGAGACCTATCTGATCCGCATTCGGTCAGGTGGCGCCCTTGTTCGAGAAGAGATCGCCACGACGCCAATTTGGACCTATTCCGCGGCGGCACAGTCTTCGGACGGCGTCGCGGGCCTCTACGAGGTCGAGGTGGCGCAGGTTTCGGCCAGCTACGGGCCGGGCGCGGCCGCGAGTCTGAGTGTGGGGTAGAGGGATCATGCGCCCTGTTTTGCACGGCGATGTCAGTTCTGCGGCGCGGGTTTTGCTGACCGTGCCGCAAGCCCAGCGTGAGCGGCTGTGCGCGCGCATGATCGCCGAGGCCGAGTTGGCTGACCGTCCGTGGCCGCGACGGGTCGTTTGCATCCTGTTTACGGGAACGGAGCATTGATGGCAGCTGCACGCAGCCGCCCGTTGGCAGACGAGCCAAGTTTCAGCGACACCGAGTATTGCCGGTGTTTCGAGACGGTACTGCGCCATCTTATCCGGTTTCAACTCAACCGGCCGCGCAGCTGACGCACTTGCTGGCGGCCGGGTCCAGGTCCAGCCGTCTGCGCGGAATGTCGTCACCGCAATCCTCGCAATACCCGAATTCGCCCTCGGCCATCCGGTCGAGGGCGGCTCTCAGCCGTCGGACTTCGAGATCTCGTCGCGTTTGTTGCGCCTTGGCCATGGCCTGATTCTGCAACGCATCCATTCGGCTGAGCCGCCCGACCGCCTGCTGGTCAAGCTCGACCACGGATTGAGCGTCCTGACCGGCGAGGGAATTGCGTTCCAATTCCTCCAGCCGGGACAGGATAAGTGTTTCAAATTCCCTGAGTTCGGACCGGTTCATTTTCTGTTGTGTTGCACATCAAGGGTTTGCGTTTGGCCTTTTTGGGCCTAGATGGCTATTCTAGGCGCAGCAGAGGATCAAAAGCCATGTTTGAAACGCGCACCCAAGTTACGTCAGTTGACCCCGTCTGGGACCGGATCACGGCCGAAGCACAGGCCGCCGTCGAAAAAGAGCCTTTGATGGGCGGACTGGTGCATGCCTGTATCCTGCACCACAAGTCTCTGGAACGTGCGTTGTCCTATCGCATCTCTGCCAAGCTGTGCTCGAACGAGATGTCGATGATGGTTCTGCGTGAAATCGTCGAAGAGGCCTATGCCGATGACAAGGCGCTGATGAATGCCGCCCGCGCGGACCTGATGGCCGTGTACGAGCGCGACCCGGCCTGCCACCGTCTGCTGCAGCCAATTCTGTATTTCAAAGGCTACCAAGCCATGCAGGCCTATCGCGTGGCCCACTGGCTTTGGCAGAAGGGCCGGCACGATCTGGCCTATTTCTTCCAGATGCGCAGTTCGGAAATCTTCGGGATCGACATTCATCCCGCCGCGAAGATCGGCAAGGGCATCATGATCGACCACGCGCATTCCATCGTGATCGGTGAAACTGCGGTTGTGGGTGACAATGTCTCGATGCTGCATTCGGTGACCCTGGGCGGGACGGGCAAGGAAGAAGAGGACCGCCATCCCAAAATTGAGGATGGCGTTCTGATCGGGGCCGGGGCCAAGGTTCTTGGCAATATCCGCGTCGGTCATTGCAGCCGCATCGCCGCCGGTTCGGTGGTGCTGCAGGACGTGCCGCCCTGCAAGACCGTGGCGGGTATCCCAGCCAAGATCGTGGGTGAGGCGGGATGTGACCAGCCCTCGATCTCGATGGATCACATGCTGGGCAAGGATCAGTAAGCCTGTTCTCAGGTACGAAAAAGGCCGCCTCGGGGTCCGAGGCGGCTTTTTGATTCTTGTGGCGTGGATCAGGCCAGCATGACCATCGGATTTTCCAGGTTGTCCACGATGGCCTGCAGGAGCTGTGCTCCAAGCGCGCCGTCGATCACGCGGTGATCCACCGACATGGTGACCGACATCACGGTCGCCACGGTCAGTTCCCCGTCCTCGCCCACGACCGGCTTCTTGGCGCCGGTACCGACGGCCAGGATGCCTGCGTGCGGCGGGTTCACGATGGCGTCGAAATTGTCGATGCCAAACATGCCCAGGTTCGAAACCGCGAAGGTGCCGCCCTGATACTCATGCGGGGCCAGCTTGCGTTCGCGCGCACGCGCGGCCAGGTCCTTCATCTCGGTCGAAAGGGCCGACAAAGATTTGGTGTCGGCGTCCTGCAGGACCGGGGTGAACAACCCGCCTTCGATCGCCACGGCCACGGCCACGTCCGAAGGTTTCAACTGCAGAACCCGGTCGCCCGCCCATACGGCGTTGCACTCGGGCACCTGCTGCAGCGCGTTGGCGACGGCCTTGATGATGAAGTCGTTGACGCTCAGCTTAACGCCGCGGGCTTCCAACTGCTTGTTCAGCTGGCTGCGGAATTTCAGCAGCGCGTCCAGCTTGATGTCGCGGCGCAGGTAGAAATGCGGGATGGTCTGCTTGGCCTCGGCCAGACGGGCGGCGATGGTCTTGCGCATGCCGTCCAGCTTGACCTCTTCGTACTCGCGGCCTTCGTACATGCGGGCCACCATGTCGGCCGAGGGGCCTGCAGGAGCAGCAGCAGGGGCGGGCGCCGCGCTTGCCGAAGCAGCCGGTGCCGCTGTCGGAGCGGTTGCGCCTTCGACATCCGCTTTGACTATGCGGCCATGCGGGCCCGAGCCCTTGATCTGCGCCAGGTCCAGACCCTTTTGGGCGGCAATGCGACGGGCCAGCGGCGAGGCAAAGATGCGTCCGCCATCGGCTTTGACCGGGGCCGCCGGTGCCGGGGCAGGGGCGGGCGCCTCGGATGCCGCAGGGGCGGCAGCCTCGTTGCCCGCGTCGGCTGCGGGCGCAGCCTCGGGTGCCTTGGTCGGGGCTTCGGCGATGTCATCGGCGCTTTCGCCTTCTTCCAGCAGCACGGCGATGGGGGTGTTCACCTTGACCCCCTCGGTGCCTTCAGGAACCAGGATCTTGCCAACGACGCCTTCGTCGACAGCTTCGAATTCCATCGTGGCCTTGTCGGTTTCGATCTCGGCCAGCAGGTCGCCCGAGGAGACGGTGTCGCCTTCCTTGACCAGCCATTTGGCAAGCGTGCCTTCCTCCATGGTCGGCGAAAGGGCGGGCATCAGAATTTCGGTGGGCATCTGTCAGTCGCTCCTTACCGATAGGTCACTTGTTTGACGGCGGCGATCACCTCGTCGGTGGTAATCAGCGCCAGCTTTTCCAGATTCGCCGCATAGGGCATGGGCACATCCTTGCCGGTCAGCGTGATGACGGGCGCGTCCAGATAGTCGAACGCTTCCTGCATGACCACGGAACTGATGTAGCTGCCGACCGAGCCTTGCGGCCAGCCTTCTTCCACGGTGACCAGACGGTTGGTTTTCATCACCGAGTTGATGATCGCACCGGTGTCCATCGGGCGGATGGTGCGCAGGTCGATCACCTCGGCGCTGATGCCATCCTCAGCCAGCTTGTCGGCGGCTTCCAATGCGTATTGCATACCGATCCCAAAGCTGACGATGGTCACATCGGTGCCTTCGCGCCAGATGCGGGCCTTGCCCAGCGGCACGGTCAGATCATCGACCTGTGGCACGTCGAACGAGCGGCCATAGAGGATTTCGTTTTCGAGGAACACGACCGGGTTGGGGTCGCGGATCGCCGATTTCAGCAGACCTTTTGCGTCGGCTGCCGAAAAGGGCATCACCACCTTCAGGCCCGGGATCTGCATGTACCAGGCGGCATAGTCCTGAGAGTGCTGGGCCGCCACGCGCGCGGCGGCGCCGTTGGGGCCGCGGAACACGATCGGACAGCCCATCTGACCGCCGGACATATACAGCGTTTTGGCAGCAGAGTTGATGATCTGGTCGATCGCCTGCATGGCGAAGTTGAAAGTCATGAACTCGACGATCGGCCTCAGCCCGCCAAAGGCGGAACCCACGGCAATGCCGGTAAAACCATGCTCGGTGATCGGGGTGTCGATCACGCGTTTTGCGCCGAATTCGTCCAGCAGGCCTTGGCTCACCTTGTAGGCGCCTTGGTATTCACCGACTTCTTCGCCCATCAGGTAGACGTCTTCGTCCGAGCGCATTTCCTCGGCCATCGCGTCGCGCAGAGCCTCGCGGACCGTCATCGATTTCATCTCGGCATCTGCTGGCCAGTCCGGCGACAGGTCCACGGTTGGCGCGGCCGGTGCAGCAGGGGCAGGAGCGGGGGCCTCAACCGCCGCCGGGGCGGCTTCGGCCTCCGCTGCGGCTGCGGGGGCAGCCGCGGTCACGGCCGAGGCGTCTTCGCCCTCTTCGACCAGGATCGCGATCGGCGTGTTGACCTTCACGCCTTCGGTGCCCTCGGCAATCAGGATTTTGCCGACGATGCCTTCATCGACGGCTTCGAACTCCATCGTGGCCTTGTCGGTTTCGATCTCGGCCAGAATGTCGCCAGAGCTTACGGTGTCGCCTTCCTTGACCAGCCACTTGGCCAGTGTGCCTTCCTCCATGGTCGGCGAAAGGGCGGGCATGAGAATTTCGGTTGCCATGTCTTATTCGTCCTCTCAGGCGTAAATGTCGGTCCAGAGCTCGTCCAGCGACGGCTCGGGGCTTTCCTTGGCGAACTCGGCGGCCTGGTTGACGACCTCCTTGATTTCCTTGTCGATCGCCTTCAGGTCATCCTCGGTGGCGTGCTTGCCGGTCAGCAGCAGCTCGCGCACGTGTTCGATCGGGTCGCTCTGCTCGCGCACCTTCTGCACCTCTTCGCGGGTGCGGTACTTGGCGGGATCCGACATCGAGTGTCCGCGGTAACGGTAGGTCTTGACCTCGAGGATGTAAGGGCCCTTCCCAGCCCGGCAGTGCGCCACGGCCTTTTCGCCGGCCTCTTTCACTGCCAGCACGTCCATTCCGTTGACGATTTCGCCCGGGATGCCGAACGCCTCACCGCGGTGATAGATGTCCTTGGTCGAGGTTGAGCGCGATTGCGCCGTGCCCATCGCGTATTGGTTGTTCTCGATCACGAAGACCACCGGCAATTGCCAAATGGCCGCCATGTTGAAGGTTTCATAGACTTGACCCTGGTTCGCTGCGCCGTCACCGAAATAGGTAAAGGTCACGCGGCCGTTGTCTTTGTACTTGTCTGCAAAGGCAAGGCCCGCACCCAGCGGAACCTGTGCGCCGACGATTCCATGGCCACCATAGAAATGCTTTTCTTTTGAGAACATGTGCATCGAGCCGCCCTTGCCCTTGGACAAACCGCCTTCGCGTCCGGTCAATTCAGCCATGACGCCGCCCGGATCCATGCCGCAGGCCAGCATATGGCCGTGGTCGCGGTAGGAGGTGATGCGCTTGTCGCCATCCTCGGCCGCAGCTTCGAGCCCCACGACGACGGCTTCCTGACCGATGTAAAGGTGGCAAAAACCGCCGATCAGACCCATGCCGTACAGTTGACCTGCCTTTTCCTCGAATCGGCGGATCAACAGCATCTCGCGGTAGTAGGTTTTGAGTTCTTCCGCAGAAACATTTGGTTTCTTTGTGGTTTTTCGCGCAGCCATCGTGGCGACCTCTCCCTTCCGGCAAGATAGTTTAGCGTTAAACTATCTCATAAAGCATTTCGTGCTTTCTGGCGAGCGGAAATGTGACGCAGCGTCCTGGACCGGATGGGAGTATCTGTTTCCACCCGAAATCCGGCAGGTTTTCGCCTTTCAGATAGGCAGTTAACAGACCGAGCCAAGGGCGAAGTCCATGCTCGGTATCCCCACAATGGGATCGGCGTGGCCAATCGGTATCTGTCTGATATTGCGGAGGGCTGCAGCAGCATTTGCGTTGAGAGAAACCCTTGGGACAAGGCTGTCTCAGCGTTCTATTTCTGGATGCATCAGCGCGGAACACAGATCAACGACGCAAATGCACTGTTCCTGAGCTTTTGCAGGACTCGCCTGAAGTTCTTCTCTGACTTCCGTCTTTATTCTGAGGGCGGGGAGATCGCGGTTGATCGGGTGTTGCGATACGAAAGCCTGGACAGCGATTTGGCGCAGGTGTTGGATGACTTCGGCCTTGGCGATGTCAGTCTCGGCGACAAGCGTTTGAATTCCGGCATTCGGAAATCAAAGCAGTTCGATGTCTTCTACGGTGAAAACTGGGACGGCGAAGCCGTGGACCTGGTGGCTGACCTGTTCCGAAGGGAAATCGATGCTTTCGGGTATCAGTTGCCAACTGCAGAGGAACCCGGGGCGGTTGGGCAAACAGCTAGTTAGCGGATGACGATTTCATCAGCCCGGATCATTCCCAAAACGGTTCGGGCCTGCTGATCCAGAAGGTCGAGATCCAGGTAGGTGTCTGAAAGGCGTCGGGTCAGGTTTTCCATCCGAGCTATGTCGGCGTTCAGCGCCGCAAGGTCGCGTGACAGAGCGTCCCGTTCCGCTGAAATCTCGATCCGTCGGAACAGGCCGTAGTCGCCCTGAACGGCAGCAAAGGTGAAATAGACACCCAGCATGAAGGCCACCGAAAAGAATGCGACTGCGCCCAGACCGGGCCGATTGGAACGGGACACTCTGTTGACCGCCGTATGAATACTGCCTCAAAAACGTGCCCTTTGCGGGCATCTGTCGGCACTATGTCACAGGTGATTCGGGTTGTGAATCCCCCGATTCGCACTTTTTTTAATTCGACGAAAAAAGTGATGCTCGAAGAGCCATGACCGCGTAGGTATCCGCTCAACGCAAAGCGGACAGTTCCTGATTTCGATTCAGGGTCTGTTCTTCCATGCAAGACCAATAGAACATTTGCGCGGCACTGCCATCGCTTTTGAGTTCGGGGTCACAAGTTGCGTCCCTGCGTTTCAACCAAGCGCGCTGTTCGTTCAACAAAGCCTCACCGTTTCCGCGCCTATCCGCCGCTGATTTGACCTCTTTCCAGAGGCGGTTCAGTTCTTTATCAGCGATTTCCCATTTCTCTTTGGCACAGAAAGTGGCGTCGATCTGAGTTTGCCCGGCGCAATGGGACTGCGCGCCAGAAACACTGGGCAAGAGGATAACAGCAAACGTGGCAACGGCTTTCATGGCCCATCTCCCGGTCTGTGAGAGAATACCACGAATGCCGATCGCCAACTAGAATTGGGTTATTGGGCCAGCGCTGCCACACCGGGCAGGGTTTTGCCCTCCATCCATTCCAGGAACGCACCGCCGGCGGTCGAGATGTAGGTGAAGTCCTGCGCGGCACCCGAGGCGTTGAGGGCTGCAACCGTATCGCCGCCACCGGCGACCGACACAAGTTTGCCCGCCCGCGTCAGTTCTGCGGCTTTCAATGCAGCGGCATTTGTCGCCGCATCGAAGGGTTCCAGTTCGAATGCCCCCAATGGGCCGTTCCAGATCAGAGTCTTGCTCTGTTCGAAGATGGTGCAGATCGCGGCGACGCTGTCCGGCCCGGCGTCCAGGATCATCGAATCTGCGGGGCACTTGTTCGCTGGGACGACCCTGTGTGGGGCGTGTGCTTCGAATTTCTCGGCAACGACAACATCGCTGGGCAGGACGATCCGGCAGCCTGCCTTGTCTGCTTTTGCCATGATTTCGGCTGCGGTATCGGTCATCGCGTGCTCGGCCAACGATTTACCAACGTCCAGCCCTTTGGCCAGCAGAAAGGTGTTGGCCATGCCGCCGCCGATGATCAGGTTGTCGACCTTCTCGATCAGGTTGCCCAGCAGATCCAGCTTGGTTGATACCTTGGCCCCACCGACCACGGCGGTCACCGGACGCTGAGGGTTGCCCAGAGCGGCTTCGAGTGCGCTGAGCTCTGCCTGCATCAGGCGCCCGGCGCAGGAGGGCAGAAGGCGCGCCAGTGCCTCGGTCGAACTATGCGCCCGATGAGCCGCCGAGAAAGCGTCGTTGCAGTAGATGTCTCCCATCTTGGCCATACCTTCGGCCAAGGTCATGCTGTTCTGGGTCTCTTCGGCGTGAAAGCGGGTGTTCTCCAGCAGCAAGACCTCGCCGTCACCCTGGTTTGCGGCAGCGATTTCAGCCTCGTATCCGACGCAATCCTCTCCGAAGCGGACCTTGGTTCCAAAGGCGGCTTCCAGCGCGGGCACCAGCTGTTTCAGCGACAGGTTCTGCCGACGCTCACCGCCGGGCCGGCCGAAATGGGCCAGCAGGATGGGTTTGCCGCCAGCGGCCAGAATGTCGCGCACCGTGGGCACGATCCGCTGGATCCGGGTGTCATCGGTCACGGCGCCATCCAAAACCGGGACGTTGATGTCCACGCGCACAAGAACGCGTTTGCCCTGCAAATCCATGTCGTCCAGAGTTTTCCAGCCCATCGTGTCATCCTCGCCGTTGTCACCACGCGTAAGCGGTTCTTTTCCTGCATTTTGCCCTCAGGTCAATGCGTCACTTGGCTTTCGCGCGTCCGGCGCATAGGTATTTGCGCAAATCAATTCCACAGGAGGGCCCCATGGCCGAGATCAAGGATCCCGAAAACACCATCATCATCGAGCTGAAGGACGGCAACGTCGTCATCGAGCTGCTGCCAGACGTGGCGCCTCAGCACAGCGAGCGCATGAAGGAACTGGCGCGCGCGGGCGAGTATGACAACGTGGCCTTTCACCGGGTGATCGACGGCTTCATGGCGCAGACCGGCGACGTGCAGCACGGCGATATGGAAGACGGCTTCAACATCCGCATGGCAGGCACTGGCGGGTCGTCCTTGCCGAACCTTCCAGCCGAGTTTTCCAAGCTGCCGCATGACCGGGGCACGCTGGGTGCCGCTCGTTCGGCCAACCCGAACTCGGCCAACTCGCAGTTCTTCATCAACTTCAAGGACAACCATTTCCTGAACGGCCAATACACCGTCTATGGCCGCGTGATCGAGGGGATGGAGCATGTCGATGCCATCACCCGTGGTGAGCCGCCTGCGAACCCCGACCGTATGATCAGCGTCAAGGTGGCCGCCGATGTATAAGCTGGCCGCCGTTTTTGCCCTGTTGGCCAGCCCCGCGCTGGCCGCAGGCCTGCAGATCGAAGTCGAGGGTGAGGCCAACGGCACGATCACCATCGACCTGTTCGAAGACGTCGCGCCCAAGCATGTCGAGCAGATCACCGCTCTGGCCGCCGAAGGCAAGTATGACGGGGTGGTTTTCCACCGCGTGATCGAGGGGTTCATGGCACAGACCGGGGACGTGGAATACGGTAAACTGGGCAGCGACATGCGTCGCGCCGGCACCGGCGGTTCAAGCCGTCCGGACCTGCCAGCCGAGTTTTCCGAAGTTCCGTACGAGCGCGGCACTGTCGGAATGGCTCGCGCCAGCAATCCAAACAGCGCAAATTCGCAGTTCTTCATTATGTTCGAACCGGCCCCGACCCTGAATGGCCAGTACACGGTGGTGGGCAAGGTGACCGACGGCATGGACGTTGTTGATGCGATCAAACGCGGCACAGGCCCGAACGGCGCGGTGGTCGGCCAACCGGACGTCATGACCAAGGTGACCGTCACCGAATGATCCCTAGACCCGGCGCGGATTGCGCGCCGGGTTGTCCGCGCACGGCGCTTCACGTCCTTGTGTAAGGGGCTTGGCCCGGCCGCACGGCCTGACGCACGATGGCAGGTAGCCAAAGGTGCCTCATGCGATGCCGTCTGTTTGCCCTTCTGCTGTTCTGCGCAACCGCGGTGTCCGCGGACCCGAACCTGTGGCGCGACGAATGGCCCAAAACCGATTTTGCGGTCACCTCGATCGGTGACTGGTCCGAGGTCCGGTCCGGCGGGCCGCCGAAAGACGGCATCCCTGCCATCGACAAACCCGAGTTTGTCCCAGCTTCGGCGGAAACCGGGCTGGGGCTGACCGAGGCCGTGATCACGGTGGAACTGCCCGGTACGCGCCCGCGCGCCTATCCCCTGCGTTACCTGATCTGGCATGAGATCGTGAATGATCGCATCGGCAACCGCCCAGTCGCGGTTACCTATTGTCCACTGTGCAATTCGGGGCTGGTATTTGATCGGCGTATCCCGGGACGGGTTCTCAGTTTTGGCGTGTCCGGCAAGCTGCGAAATTCGGACATGATCATGTATGACCGCGAAACCGAAAGCTGGTGGCAGCAAGCCACCGGCGAAGCGATCGTGGGCAAGTTGACCGGTACTCAGCTGACAGCACTGCCAGCGTGGATGGAAGGGTGGGATCAGTTCCGCAAGCGCAATCCCGACGGTCTGGTGATGGCCGAGCCGAATTTTGCGCGGGACTACGGGCGCAACCCTTACCGAGGGTATGACAGCGCGCGCAGACCGTTCCTGTATGACGGCGCGCTGCCTCCGCATGGTATTCAACCGCTCGAACGGGTGGTGCGTGTCGGTGAGCGGGCCTGGCCTCTGACGCGATTGCGTGCGGCTGGGCGATTGTTAGAAGCAGGCGTTGTCATCGTTTGGTCGGCGGGGCAGGCTTCGGCTCTGGACGCCGGGCGCGTCGACAAGGGACGCGAAATAGGATCGATCCGCGTCACGGATGGTGCCGGACGGGATGTCGTGCATGATGTGATGTTCGCGTTTGCCTTCCACGCCTTCTGGCCCGACGGTATCTGGATGACAGGGCGTTGACCCGCACGCCGCGCGATCAATTCACCTGTCTGGCAACGCTCCGGGTCCAGCCGCTCAGGCCGCGTCGGATGCGGGCCAGAAGACCGTATTCGTTCACGTGCTTTTTGTAGGCTCGGTAGGACGGCGCGCGTGACAGGCAGCGCTCTTCGTGCCAGGCCCGTGCGAAATAGATCAGGTTCACACCCAGCAGGGCCAGACAGTTGGCCAGGCCTGCCCAGAAGTCGACCGCGATGAACGGGATCGAAATCATCCACCAGGTGATGTTCTTGCTGATGTAGGACGGGTGTTTGCTGATGTTGTAGGGAAAGTCGCAGGCCAGCCCGCGATAGGTCAGGTTCGAGAACCGCAGACCCATCCGTGCGGCGGTCAGGCAATAGACCGCCAGGAAGAACAGGATGGCGCCGCCCCACAATCCGTAGAGGACAGGGTAGTCCCACAGCCAGACACCCCAGGCGAACCCATCCTCGACATAGTTGAAATAGCTGCGAGACAGCAGTTGCCAGAACGGGGCATAGCAGATCACGCAAACCAGCCACCCGCTCACCGTCGTCTCGGTCCAGCGGATATGAGAGGTCAGAAGCCGGGTGGCGGTGGCATAGCCGATGGTGACGATTGTCAGGTCCAGAAAGAAGGCAAAGCGGTAGAGATATGCATAGACCTGCTGAAAGTCCTGCGCATCCCACAGCGAACGGGTCTGCAGAAAGCTCCAGTCATAGACCAGATAGCAGAACATCAGTGGCAGAAAGAACCCTTTGACGCCCAGCCCAAGAAGAAAGGATTTCAACTCTCGGGCCCCGGTGGATTGGCGACCAAAAGACAAAACCACACGTCCCAGATGCCACATGCCGTCGCGAGGATGTCGCATCGAGAAATGAACCGCCGTGACAACGGAAAGGACAATCGCAAGGATCAGCGGCCAGTAGTCGCCGAACAGCGAAAAGAACGGCTGATACCATTCATCCCGGTAGAGGTCGGCGGTGGAGTAGAACAGCGCAAGCAGCGCAAGACTGGCCGCCAGACCAATAAGTTTGATCCAGAAATCAGCCAGATACGCCGGGTTTTTGAAGTTTTCCGGGTTGTAGACCAAACCGCTGCCCGGCTTGCGATGGATTCTGGCGATGAAAATCTCGGATAGGGCCAGAATGGCGAAGATCGTCAGAGCGAACAGAACAGTCTGATCCCGATCAGAGACCGCGCCGAGGTCTGGCCAGAAATAATGAACCAGCGGAATACTGGCCATCGCAATCCATGCGGTGGATGCGGGAATTGCGGAAGCGGGGCGCCGGAACTTTGGCCAGGAAATCATGATCAGGTCTTTCACAGAGTTCTGCGAATTCTGGCGGTTCGTTCCGGAAATTCAACCACCCTGATCCGACCGGTCGAATTCTTGCCGCGGGTGTGGCCCACGCAACCGTATAACAGAGTCACCTCCCGGCGTAGGCCGGGAGGGGGTTTGCATTAGTAGGACGGGTTTCTATTCGTCCGAGGCCATCATTTTCCAGATCGCGGCTCCCAAAGCGCCACCGATCAGCGGGGCGACCCAGAACAGCCACAGCTGCGCCAAGGCGGGGCCATCGGCAAACAGCGCCACCCCTGTCGAGCGGGCCGGGTTCACCGACGTATTGGTGACCGGGATCGAAATCAGGTGGATCAGCGTCAGCCCAAGACCGATGGCAATGGGCGCGAACCCGGCCGGAGCCTTTTCGGACGTCGCGCCCAGAATGATGATAAGGAAGAAGGCGGTCAAAACGATCTCGATCACCAGCGCCGACATCATCGAGTATCCTTCGGGCGAGGCCTCGCCATACCCGTTCGAGGCAAAGCTGCCAACGCCTTCGAAGCCGGGTGCGCCGCTGACGATCACGTACAGAACGGCTGCGGCCAGCATCGCTCCAAGCACCTGCGCAGCCCAGTAGGGCAGCAGATCCTTGGACGGGAAACGCCCACCGATCATCAGCCCGAGGCTGACGGCGGGGTTGAAGTGACCACCCGATATGTGGCCGACCGCAAAGGCCATGGTCAGGACCGTCAGGCCGAAGGCGAACGACACGCCCAGCCATCCGATGCCCACATCGGCGACCCCGGCAGCCAGCACCGCGCTGCCACAACCGCCGAGAACCAGCCAGAACGTGCCGAAAAATTCGGCCATCAGTTTTGCTCGCATGATAAAACCTCCCAATTTCAACGAGGTGAAGTTTAATTCAAAAAACACCTTTTGTGAAAATGTATCGCGCGCGCAGGGCTTTGCGGCCCTGATAGGGGTCCGGATTGTTGCCTGATGGGCATAGAAAAACGCCGCGGACAGTGGCCGCGGCGTTCTTGGAACCCGGTACTCGAAGCGGTTTACTGGCTGACTTCAGCCGCCGGATTGGCTCCGGTTTTGCCGCTGCGTCCTGGGTTCAGCGGATCGTCCTGACGCTGAACCGAGCCTTCGAAATGCGCGCCGCTTTCGATGGCGATGGTCTTGTGGATGATGTCGCCCTCAACCCGAGCGGTCGAGGTCAGACGTACTTTCAGACCCCGCACGCGACCCACGATGCGGCCGTTCACGACCACGTCGTCCGCGGTGACTTCGCCTTTGATGGTCGCGGTTTCGCCGATGGTCAGCAGATGCGCGCGGATATCGCCTTCGATGGTGCCTTCGACCTGGATGTCACCGGTGGTCTTGATGTTGCCGGTGATGTGCAGGTCCGACGACAGAACCGATGCCGGAGGCTTGGGCTTGGGCGCGGTGCTTGCGGCCTTCTGTTCGGTCGGGGCAGGGGTCGCCTGAGGCGCCGGGGCTGCCGGCTTGGCCGTTTCGGATGCCTTGGGTGCGGGCTCGTTGATTTTGCTTTTAGAAAACATTGTTCGCAGCCTTGATGAAGTCCATTGGGTTTACAGGTTTTCCGTTCACGCGCACCTCGTAGTGCAGATGCGTTCCGGTCGACCGTCCGGAATTACCCATATCAGCAATGTGATCCCCGCGCGAGACCCTTTGGCCGACCTTCACGCGGATCTTCGAGTTATGGGCATAAAGTGTCTCAACCCCGAAGGCGTGCTTGATCTTGACCAGACGGCCATAGCCGGATTGCCAGCCCGCATGGGCCACGACACCGTCGGCGGTGGCGAAGATATCCGTGCCCGTCGGGGCAGCAAAGTCTGTGCCCTTGTGCATCCGGCGCCCGCCGGTTTTGGGGTCGCGGCGATAACCATAGCCGCTGGTGAACCGGAAGGCCGATTTGACCGGCGTGGCAAACGGGGCCTTTTCGGCCGCTATGCGATACAGGTTCAGCTGGTCCATCTGCTGCAGAAGCTGATTTGCGCGCACCTCGTCTGCTGAAAGCTCTTCGCCGCGGGTACTGAACGAAATCGGCGTCAGCGGGCCGCCCATGCCGCTGTAACCGCGCCGCACTTCGTCAAGCATCCGGTCGGTGGGCATTCCGGCCTCGCGGAACATCTTGTCCAGCGGTTCGACCGAGATCACCATGGCTTCTTCCAGCTGGCGGAATATCTCGTCATTGCGTTCCTGCATCAGCAGGATTTCCAGCTCAAGCTCATCGCGCTGGTCCAGTGCCGCCTGTGCATCCGTGGCGATCTGGTCCCGCTGCTTTGCTGTCCGGGTCAGGGCGTCGGCCATGAATTCGATCTGTGCCGGAGCGGCAGAGGCGAACATCGCAACCGATGCGCCATCGGATTTCTCCTGAAGCTCGGCGAGTTGGGCCCGGGCTTCCTCACGCTGCTTCATGGTCGACCGCAGGGTGGTCTGAATGACCTCGATGCCGGTTTCCAGCTCGCGTCGACGGTTTTCGGATTCCAGCAGTTCCGACTGCATCGCCGAGATCTGCCGAAGCGCCGAGTTGAACCGGGCATGTGCGGCCAGTGCTTCCTGGGCCCGCGCGTCGCGTTCCTGCGACAGGATGTTCAGCCGCTCCTGATATGTTGCCTGATCGCGTTTGGCCTGTTCACGGAAATTGCCCGACCCGATGCTGTCCATCAGCAGGATCGCCGTGGCAACCGCCGTCCAGCCGACCATGATCGAAACGCCAAGCGCCGCCACGATCTGCGTCTCCGAGCTGAGCCGGATGAAGCGTGTGTCATTGTCGGATTTCAGGAAGACCCGGCGTTCCGGGAAGTGCCGTTCGAGCAGTGAGTGTAGTTTGATTGCCAGACGTGTTCTCACGCGCCTTACCTCTCATCCCCAATGTCGGGAACGGTCGTGAGTGGATCGCCGCCCCTTGGGCCGATTGCTTAAAGGGCCGGTCCCGGTTGGGCAAGTTTGTTAACCGATTGGTCGACAATTACGGTGTTTTCCCGCACGTCATCGGCAGAAAATTGCCGAAATCGGCGCGTTTCCGTCAGCGCTTCCCGTCTCCCGGGGGCGGCAGATCCTCGGTCAAAGGCCAGTAGAAATCGGGCGGCAGGCCGGCTTCGGCCCGCTTTTCCTCGTTGAAGGGCGGCTTGAGCGCGCCATGGAAATAGCGCCGGACCAGTTGGTGGAACACGTCCTTGGGGTCGGCATTCTCGCGGCCGCACAGAAAGTGGAACCATTTCGAGCCATAGGCTACATGCCCGACTTCTTCGGCATAGATCACTTCAAGCGCGGCCACGGCCTGATCGGCCTTGGCCTTGCGGAAGATGTCGATCATGCCCGGTGTCACGTCGAGGCCGCGCGCCTCGAGCACCATCGGCACCACCGCCAGCCGGCCCATCAGGTCTTCCGCGGTGTCCTCGGCCGCACGCCACATCCCGGCATGGGCCGGGAGGGCGCCGTAGTGGCTGCCCATTGCTTCCAGGCAGTCGCAGACCATCTCGAAATGGCGCGACTCCTCCTCGGCGCATTTGACCCAGTCGTCGTAGAATCCGATCGGCATCGGCACATGCCCGAACCGGGCGATGATGTCCCAGTGCAGATCTACTGCGTTCAACTCGATATGGGCCACAGCGTGCAGCAGCGCGATGCGCCCAGCCTCCGAGCCGGGGCGACGGCGCGGCACGTCGCGCGGCGACAGCAGTTCGGGCTTGTCAGGACGCGACGGATGCAACGGTGGCGTGGCTGTCCCGACTTCGATCGCGGAGGCGTCGCCGTTGCGCGCCGCAAACCAGTCGGCGGCATAGCGTTTGGAAAGGGCGGTCTTGGACCGCCCATCCGCAGTGGTCAGAACCTCGGTTGCCATCTGGGTCAGGGTTTTGGCCACGGTAATCCTCGGGTTGGATGAAAACTGCCGCCTCTTAGACCGGATGGCTCGCAGCGTCAAAGCGCGCGTACGGCCTCCAGCACCTCATCCACATGGCCGGGAACTTTGACCTTGCGCCAGACGCGGGCGATCTTTCCGTCGGCGTCGATCAGGAAGGTTGAGCGCTCGATCCCCATCGACTTCTTGCCATACATGTTTTTTTCGACCCAGACGCCGTAATCCTCGCACACGGTCGAACCTTCGTCGGACAGCAGCGGAGTGGTCAGCCCGTGCTTGGCGACGAACTTGTCGTGCTTGGCAACGCTGTCGCGAGAGATGCCGAAAACCTGTGCACCGGCGTCGGCAAAGGATTGAAGCTGCTCCGAGAAACCGATGGATTCCTTGGTGCAGCCCGGCGTATCATCGCGGGGATAAAAGAACAGAACAACGGGACGACCGCGCAGGTCCGACAGGGTTACCGTGCCGCCGCCATCGCGGGGCAAGGTGAAATCGGGGGCGATGTCTGCAACGTCAGGCATTTTGAACTCCGGTCAGGATTTGTAGGTGATGCCGCGTATCATAGGGCGGCTCGGGCAGGTTGAAAGACGTGGACGGCAAATTGGCGCAAGACGAACAGGACGAGGCTGAGAAGGGCGGGAAACCGCTGCGCCGCCGATCCCGTCGGCGGACAGCCGGGCTGTGGGCCTTGCGCGGGGTGTTCCTGCTGGTGTTTCTGGCCGTCCTGTCCGGGGTCATGGTGTTTGGCCATCGGATCCACGCGCCGGAATGGCTGCGCGACCGGGGCGAAACGCGTCTGGAAAACGCTTTGGGCGGCCTGCAGATCCGGTTCGGCGATGTCAGCTTTATCATCAATCAGGAATGGCGCCCGCGTCTGCGGCTCAGCGATGTTTCGATCAGCGACGCCGAGGGGCGCCAAATCGCTCAGGTCTCAAACATGCAGGCCAGCCTGGCGATGCGCCCGCTGCTGCGCGGCCATGTCCGGCCCAAGCGGATCACCCTCAACGGCGCGCAGATCGCATTGACCCGAGCCGAGGACGGATCGCTCTCGCTGACCGTCGGTTCCGGCAGCGCGCCCGTGCAGAATGCGCCAACCTTGGCCGAATTGATCGAACAGTCCGATCAGGTGTTCCTGTCACCGGTCCTGTCGTCTCTGACCTCGGTCGAGCTTGACGCCATTACGCTGGATTACCGCGACTTGCGCCTTGGGCGGTCCTGGGTTCTGGACGGCGGGCATATTCTGGCGACGCGGAGCGAAGGCGCCCTGCGCTTGGCGACCGGGTTCTCGGTGTTGGCGGGCCGTGACTATGTCAGCATGATCGAAGCGAACTACACCAGCACGCTCGGCTCACCCGAGGCGCAGTTCGGGATTTCGATCACCGATCTTCCGGCGACCGACGTGGCGGCGCAATCCCCGGCACTGGCCTGGTTGCAGGTATTGGACACGCCGATCTCGGGCGCATTGCGCGGCAGTATCGACGGGGCCGGCGCGCTCGGGCCGGTATTTGCGACCTTGAACCTTGGGGCCGGGGCCGTTCAGCCCAACCCCGAGACCCGACCGGTTCCGTTCGACTCGGCCCGCACGTATTTCACCTATGACCCGGCGCAGCAGGTTCTGGATTTCAACGAGGTTTCCGTGGTGTCGGGCTGGGGCAGCGTGCAGGGCGAGGGCAAAGCCTATCTGAAGGGTGTAGAGGCCGGCGCGCTGGAAAGCATGGCGGTGCAGTTCCGTTTGAACGGTATCCGGGTGAACCCAGCCGACCTGTTCGTTGATGCGCTAGAGGTCAAGCAGGCCGATCTGGACTTTCAAGTGCGCCTGAACCCCTTCCGGCTGCAGCTGGGGCAGGTCGTGGTCGAGGATGGCGAAGACCTATTGCGCGCTTCGGGCGAGCTTGTGGGCCTGCCGGAGGGGTGGAGCGTGGATCTGAACGCGCGGCTGGGGCACATGGCATCAGACAAGCTGCTGCATTACTGGCCGCCCCGATTGGCTCCGAAGCCGCGCAAATGGGTGACCGAGAACCTGTACGAAGGCAATCTGTCGGACATGGACTTCGTTCTGAGGCTGCGGCCCGGAGATTCCAAGCCCGAACTGTATCTTGATTTCGATTTCGATGATGCGCTGGTTCGGTTTGCCAAGACCTTGCCGCCGATCCAAGGCGGGCGTGGGCAGGCCACGCTGATTGGCCGTCGATTCACGGTGACCGCCCGCAAGGGCGTGGTGATCGCCGATGACGGTGGCGCGGTTGATGCCTCTGGGACGTCGTTCATCATCCCGGATACAGACATCAAAAAGAATACACCGGGCATTGTGCGTGTTCAGGCCAGTGGCAGTGTGACCTCGGCCTTGTCGTTGCTTGACCGGGCGCCGCTGCAATTGCTGACCAAGGCAAACCTTCCGGTTGATCTGGCTTCGGGCAGCGTGCGACTGGGCGGCACTCTGTCTCTGCCCTTGATCAAGGGGTTGAAATTCGAGGACACGCAATTTCACTTTCTGGGAGAATTGATTGATCTGGATACGGAAAAACTGGTTCCGGGCTTCCGCATCAGCGCCGCCAAACTGCGCCTGAGCGGGGATCAGACCCAGGTGGCCATCGACGGAGACGGTCTGTTCGGAGAGGTGCCGATACAGGCAACTTGGCGACAACCGATCGGTGGCAAGACAGCGCAACGCAGCACACTCAGCGGGCAGATCGAACTGTCCCCGCGGCTGATGGATGAACTGAAGGCCGGATTGCCGTCCGGTATGCTGACCGGGCAAGGCGTGGCTGAGATCAGTCTCGGAATTGGTGGGGGAGAGCCGACAAAGCTGACCGCGACCTCTGATCTGGTCGGCGTCGGAATGGCAATTCCCGAACTGGGTTGGCAAAAATCCGCAGCCACTGCCGGCACGCTGGCCACCGAGGCGACGCTGGGCGATCAACTGCGGGTGGACAGCCTGCGGATTGATGCCGCCGGATTGCGCGCGGTGGCTTCGATCTCGATCGCAAATGGCGCTTTGGATCGGGTTCAGTTCAGTTCTTTTGAACTGGGCGATTGGTTGGCTGTTCCGGCCGAGTTGATCGGCCGTGGCGCAGCAGCGCCGGATATCCGCGTTCTGGGCGGCGTTCTCAACCTGGGCAAAGCGACGTTCGGCAGCGGCAGCGGCGGCGGCGCGTCATCCGGTCGAGGCCCGAACCTTGACGTGGCGCTGGACCGGCTGCAGGTGACCGAGGAAGTGGCCCTGACCGGTTTGAAGGGCAATTTCGAAACGACCGGAGGTTTGAAGGGTGGATTTTCCGCTCAGGTCAACGGAGGCGCCCCGGTCCAGGGGCAGGTTGTGCCCAGCGGATCGCGCAGTGCGGTCAGCCTGCAATCCGTGGACGCCGGTGCGGTATTGCGGTCTGCCGGTTTGTTGACCCAGGCCAGAGGAGGAAAGCTGCAACTCCGGTTGAATCCGGTGGCTGGCCCGGGCAACTACGATCTGACCCTGAAAATCACGGACACGAGGATTCAGGATGCTCCGGCCATGGCGGCGTTGCTGAATGCCATCAGCCTTGTCGGTCTACTGACCGAGATGGCCGGGCAGGGGATCTACTTCTCATCAATCGACAGCGAGATGCGGATCACGCCGACCGAGGTCAAGATTCTCAGCGGCAGTGCGGTCGGACCGTCGATGGGGCTGTCCTTCGACGGGACGGTGGATACCGAACGAAAGTTCCTGAACCTGCGCGGCGCGATCTCTCCGATCTATATGGTGAACGCGATTGGCAGCGTCCTGACCAAGAAGGGCGAGGGCGTATTCGCGTTCAACTATTCGCTGGTAGGCCCGATCTCGGACCCGCAAGTGTCCGTGAACCCGCTGTCCGGTCTGGCGCCACTGTTTCTGCGCAACTTGCTACGAGAACCTGCCCCAACCGTTTCCGACGGCCCCAACGCAACGCCTGTCGCACCGGACGGACCCAGCCCGTCGGTGGGAAGCCGGGGCGAGGACCGCTGACGCAGAGTGTGGCCGAATCTGTTCGGGCGATGTATGGCGCGGCCATGAAGCTGAGTGATTTCGATTTCTACCTGCCTGATGACCTGATTGCCACGCGGCCCGCCAGTCCGCGGTCTTCGGCGCGCCTGCTGGTGGCACAGGGTGACGCGATCTCGGATGATCGGGTGTTCAACCTGCCCGACTGGCTTAGCCCCGGTGATCGGCTGGTGCTTAACGACACGCGCGTCATCCCGGCCCGGCTGAGCGGCCGGCGTCATCGCGACAGCGCCCAGGGTCCGGTCTCGGCCGCGATCGAGGCCACCTTGCTGGAGCCCCGCGCCGACGGGACCTGGGGTGCATTGCTGAAACCGCTCAAGAAGATCCGGGTGGGCGAAGAAATTGTGTTCTCCGACGACCTCAGCGCGGTTCTGGAAGGGGTCGCCGACGGCCAGGCCAATCTGCGCTTCAATCTGAAGGGCGATGATTTCGACCGGGCGCTCGAGCAGGCCGGAGCAATGCCTTTGCCCCCTTACATCGCGGCCAAGCGGCCGGCGGACGAGCGTGACAAGACCGATTATCAGACCGTTTGGGCGCGGCAGGCCGGGGCTGTGGCGGCACCGACCGCCTCGCTGCACTTTGACGAGCCATTGTTGCAGGCCCTTGCGGATCGAGGTGTCGAGTTCACCCATGTTACCCTGCACGTCGGGGCCGGAACGTTCCTGCCGGTCAAGGTCGAGGATGTGACGACCCACAAGATGCACGCCGAATGGGGACAGGTCAGCCCGCAGGCCGCAGCCGAGATTCAGGCGACCAAAGCCTCGGGTGGCCGTGTCATCCCGGTTGGCACCACCGCCTTGCGACTGATCGAAAGTGCCGCGCGCGATGGATCGATCCAGCCCTGGGAGGGGGAGACCGACATCTTCATCTACCCCGGCTTCCAGTTTCAGGTCACCGACGCGCTGATGACCAATTTCCATCTGCCGAAATCGACGCTTCTGATGCTGGTTTCGGCGCTGATGGGACGGGACAGGATGCTGCGGGTCTATGATCATGCGATCAAAAGTGGCTATCGCTTCTTTTCCTATGGTGACGCGTCGCTTTTGATCCCTTAGAGGGCGGGTTCGCGGGATCGAATCTGGTGAATGTCGTAGACAAGCGCGACCGGGACATCGTTTGATCCTTTAACGAAAGCCATTGTTCAGCGGATTTGGAGTGCAAACATGCTTCAGGTACTTGCCAGCGCGTGGGCGCTTCTACTCGGAATGGGTCTGCTGATGATCGGCAACGGCCTGCAGGGCACCCTGTTGGGTGTCCGGGGCGAGATCGAAGGGTTTTCGACCCTGCAGATGTCATTTGTCATGTCCGCGTATTTTGTGGGCTTTCTGGGCGGATCCCGTCTTGCACCCGAGATGATACGGCGGGTCGGGCACGTGCGGGTCTTCGCGGCGCTGGCGTCCTTCATCTCTGCCGTGATGATCAGCTATCCGATGCTGACCGATCCAATCGCGTGGTCGCTGGGCCGTGTTGTGATCGGGTTCTGCTTTTCCGGCGTGTACGTGACCGCCGAAAGCTGGCTGAACAACGCCGCGAGCAACGAAAACCGTGGCCAGGCTTTGTCGCTTTACATGATCGTCCAGATGATCGGTATTGTCAGCGCGCAGGCACTGATGCTTGCGGGTGACCCGGCTGGGTACGAAACCTTTGTGATTGCCTCGATTCTGGTTTCCGTTTCCTTTGCTCCGATCCTGTTGTCGATTTCTCCGACCCCGGCTTTTGATACGACCAAGCCGATGACGCTCAGGCAGTTGATGGACACGTCGCCCTTGGGCTGTGTCGGCATGTTCCTGTTGGGTGGTATCTTCTCGGCTCAGTTCGGCATGGCCGCGGTTTATGGCGCGCGGGCAGGGCTGACACTGGTCGAGATTTCAACCTTTGTGGCGTCATTCTACATCGGCGCATTGGTTCTGCAGTACCCGTTGGGCTGGTTTTCGGACCGTATGGACCGGCGCCTGTTGATCCTGCTGGTGTCGGTCGTTGGCGGCATCAGTGCGGCGGTGGGCATGGTTTTCGGGGTCGACTTCCCGGTTTTGCTGGCTGCGGCCTTTGTCATCGGCGGCATGTCCAATCCACTGTATTCCCTGCTGATCGCCTACACCAACGACTACCTCGAGCACGAAGATATGGCGGCCGCGTCCGGCGGGCTGATTTTCATCAACGGGCTCGGCGCAATTGCCGGCCCGCTGATCACCGGCTGGTTGATGGGGGATGCCGTGTTCGGGCCGTCCGGCTTCTTCCTGTTCATTGCCGCACTACTGTTTGCCATGGCGGGCTATGCGGTCTACCGGATGACCCAGCGGGCCTCGGTGCCCGTGGACGAAACCGGCACCATGTCGCCGCTGTACCCGACGGCATCGCCGGTCGCACTGGAAGTTGCGCAAGAAGTCGCGATCGAAGCGGCGCAGGACGAAGAGGAAGAACACCAACCTGCCTGACCGCCGGATTTATGTCGTCAATGTTGCAATATGTTACTGTAACAAGTCTGCAAAACCGACTTATATGACGTTACGTCCCTCGGGGGGGAACAGACGGAGTCAAGGGCAATGGTTGGTCCTGAAGAAGTACTGAGTTTCTGGTTGGATGAAGTAGGCCCCGAGGGGTGGTACCGCGAAGATGAAGCGCTGGATGCGCAGATACGGGACCGCTTCCTTGAGACATGGCAAGCCGCGTGCGAGGGTAAGTTCTCTCTGTGGTTGACATATCCCAGCGGATCGCTGGCCTACATCATCCTCATGGACCAGTTTCCGCGCAACATGTTCCGAGGCAGCGGCAAAGCCTTCTCATCCGACAAGGCGGCACTGGCAGCAGCGAAATGTGCCGTCGACAAGGAATGGGATCTGAAGATCGACGAGCCCGCCCGACAGTTCTTCTACCTGCCGATGATGCACTCAGAGAACCTGTGCGATCAGGAGCGCTGTGTGCGCCTGATGTGCCAGCGCATGCCGGAACATGGTGCAAGCAATCTGCTGCATGCCCGCGCCCATCGCGAGGTGATCCGCAAGTTTGGGCGTTTCCCATACCGCAACGCGGCGCTTGCCCGTGAGACCACGGCACCCGAAGCCGCATATGTCAGCGGCGGCGGATACGGCACAACGGTGCGTGAGTTGCAGGCGGCGGGTTAAGCCGCCTCTCCACATCCGCGCAATTCGATCAGCCTGGCCGTTGTGGCATCGACGGCCGTGGTGATTGCGTAATCAATCAGTAGCTGAGGGTTTTCGACCAGTTCGTTGAGGCGGGCCTGCGTGGTTTCCAGCTTGGCCTGGACCTCGTCCAATCGCACCAGCGCCTGCTGAAGCTTCTGCTTCAACTCCGGCTCATCATCTCCCAGGATGCGAATACCGGACAGATCAGCGCGCAGACTTGCAAGATCCTCTCGGACGCCCTGCGCCTGTTCACGCAGCGGCTGAACGATTTGCAGGCTTTCTCTGAAGTTGTCCTGAATATTCTCGACGCTTCGCGCCAGCTTCCAACCAAGGAACAGACACAGAGCCACAAGGATCAGTGTGGCGTTCAAAAGGGCAAGCAACAAATCTTTGAGAGTCTTGGCCATGATTGGTTTCCCTAAAATCTGCAGATCCGAAATTCGAACATGGTTGCAGGTCTTTTCTAGCCTTCAAGGGACGCGGGGTATAGGCTGAATACCGCGCGCTCCTGTTTTGATGACCCTGCGTCACATATGTCGCGGGGCAGCATATTGATGCGTTCAAAAAAATAGTTTAACGGTAAACTAGTTTTCAATCGACCTGCGCCGAGAGGTAAACATGGCTGCACAATCCTTTGATCTGATCGTAATCGGTGCGGGCCCCGGCGGCTATGTGGCTGCCATTCGTGCGGCCCAACTGGGCCTCAAGACCGCCGTGGTCGAGCGCGAGCATCTGGGCGGCATCTGCCTGAACTGGGGCTGCATCCCGACCAAGGCCTTGCTGCGGTCGGCCGAAGTGTTCCACCTGATGGAGCGCGCAAAGGACTTCGGTCTGAGTGCCGACAAGATCGGTTACGATCTGGACGCGGTCGTCAAACGCTCGCGCGGGGTTGCCAAGCAACTGACCAGCGGCGTCGGTCATCTGCTGAAGAAGAACCAAGTCACCGTCGTGATGGGCGAGGCGAAAATCCCGTCGAAAGGCAAAGTGACGGTCAAGACCGACAAGGGCACCGAGGATCTGACGGCGAAGAACATCATCTTGGCCACCGGTGCCCGTGCGCGCGAGTTGCCGGGCCTGGAAGCAGATGGCGATCTGGTCTGGACCTACAAACATGCGCTGCAACCGGCCCGGATGCCGAAAAAGCTGCTTGTTATCGGGTCCGGAGCGATCGGGATCGAGTTTGCCAGCTTCTACAATACGTTGGGCGCAGACACGACCGTGGTCGAAGTGATGGATCGGGTCTTGCCGGTCGAAGATGCCGAGATCAGCGCGTTCGCCAAGAAATCGTTTGTCAAACAGGGCATGAAGATCATGGAGAAATCCATCGTCAAGCAGCTGGATCGCGGCAAAGGCAAGGTGACGGCTCATATCGAAACCGGCGGCAAGGTCGAAAAGCACGATTTCGATACTGTCATCTCTGCCGTTGGGATCGTCGGAAATGTCGAGAACCTCGGGCTTGAGGCGCTGGGCGTCAAAATTGACCGCACCCATGTGGTGACGGATGCATACTGCCGGACCGGGGTCGATGGCCTCTATGCAATCGGCGACATCGCCGGGGCGCCTTGGCTTGCGCACAAGGCCAGCCACGAAGGCGTGATGGTCGCAGAACTCATCGCTGGCAAACATGCCCATCCCGTGAAACCGGAGAGCATCGCTGGATGTACCTATTGTCATCCCCAGGTCGCGTCGGTTGGCTATACCGAGGCCAAGGCCAAGGAGCTTGGCTTTGATGTCAAGGTGGGCCGCTTCCCGTTCATCGGCAATGGCAAGGCAATTGCATTGGGCGAGCCGGAAGGCATGATAAAAACCGTATTCGACGCGAAAACCGGCGAGTTGCTGGGCGCCCATATGGTTGGTGCGGAAGTGACCGAACTGATTCAGGGCTATGTCGTCGGTCGCCAGTTGGAGACTACCGAAGAAGACCTGATGAATACAGTCTTCCCGCACCCGACCTTGTCGGAAATGATGCATGAATCGGTTTTGGACGCCTACGGGCGCGTGATCCACATGTAAAACGGTCTGTCCGCGGGCTGCGGCTTATGGGGGCGGTGCCCCCGGCCGCGTTGCCCGCGACACCCTCGGGATACTGCCGGCCAGATGAAGTTCGCATCCGCGCTTCACCCGGCTCGGAGTATCCCGGAGCGCAAGGCAGCGCCTTGCGATATTCGCGGCTATCGGCTCAGAGCGTCCAGAATTCGGGCCCACGAGCGGATCCCTTTGTGAAAGCTCTTCACGTCGTATTTTTCATTGGGCGAATGGATTGCGTCATCGTCGTTGGCATAGCCGACCAACATTGAATCCAGACCCAGGACCGTATTGAAATATCCCACCACCGGGATCGATCCTCCCATGCCGGTGAAAACGGCTTCGCGCCCCCATTCGTCGGACAGTGCGGCGCGTGCCGCTTCGAATTCCGGGCGATCCAGGTTCATCACGGATGCGGGGGAGCCTTCGAGATCATTGTCCCAGACGACTTTGGCGTCAGGCGAGAGCCGGTCTTCAACATGCTTCCGGATCTTGTCGCGCAGTTTGTCCGGGTCCATTTCACCGACCAGGCGACAGGTGATCTTGCAGTGCGCCTGGCTGGGGATCACCGTTTTCGAACCGGCGCCGTTGTAGCCGCCCCACAGCCCGTTGATCTCCAGCGTCGGGCGCGCCCACTGCTGTTCCAGGGTCGAGTACCCTTTCTCACCATGAGGTCGCGTGTAGCCTACCGAGTTGAGGTACTCGGCCTCGTCGAAACCACAGTTCTCCCACTGGCGCAGCTGCTCGGCGGAGACTTCGTGGACCCCTTCGTAGAAACCTTCCACAGCGACCCGTCCGGTTTCCTCATCGTAGAACGAGGCAACGATCCGCGAGATTTCCCGCAGCGGGTTCAAGCCGGGGCCGCCGTAATGGCCGGAATGCAGGTCGATGCGCGGACCGATGATGGTGAATTCGTCCTTGAGCATGCCGCGCAGTTGCGATGCGATCGAGGGCACACCGCGTGAGACCATCGAGGTGTCGCAGACCAGCGCCAGATCGGCCTTCAACTCTTCCTTGTTGGCCTCGAGAAATGGGACCAGCGAAGGTGAACCGGATTCCTCTTCGCCTTCGAAGAAAAATGTGATGCGGCAAGGCAGCTTGCCGTTGACCGCCTTCCAGGCGCGGCAAGCTTCGACAAATGTCATCAACTGGCCCTTGTCATCCGAAGAGCCCCGTCCGCGGATGACCTGACCGTGTTCTGTCTCTTCCAGCGCCGGGTCGAACGGGTCACGGTTCCACAGGTCCAAGGGATCAACGGGCTGCACATCATAATGGCCGTAGAACAGCACGTGCGGGGCGTCCGCATCGTCGCCGACATGGCCTACGACCATCGGGTGGCCCGGGGTCGGGTGCTTTTTCGCATCGATCCCGATGCTTTTGAGGTCGTCGACCAACCAGTCAGCCGCCTTGTCCACGTCTTTCTTGAAGGCCGGATCGGTGGAAATCGACGGGATTCGCAGAAACTCCATCAGCCGCTCGATGGAGGCTGAGAGGTCAGAGTCGATTTTGCTCAGAGTGGCGTCAAGCGACATGGGTGTACTCCTGAATGGATGAGATATTGCGGCGGACCCTAACAGCGCTGGCAGCGCCGTCCAGCCCGTAGCGGCGGGAAAACGCGCGTCTGATCGGAAACATTCTGCGCGAAACGGCACGTAACCTGCGTCGTTTCCTCGCGCCTTATGGTCTCAACTTTACTTGTCGCTGCGGGTTCAAGGCGATAATTGATGCAAATCAAAGTTGCGACCCCTGTCTGGGCGTTAGGCAGGAAACCTGAAAATAGGCGCGGATGCGGCCGAAAAATCGGTTATGATACGCATCGGAACACAGCCTTGCCGTGCAATCACCCTGCGGCGGGGTCACGAAGGAGGGTCCTTTGGACTACACTGCTCAGCTCGACTCAGCGATTGCCAGGCTGCACGACGAAGGCCGTTACCGGACCTTCATCGACATCGAACGCCGCAACGGACATTTTCCCCATGCCGTGCGTACGCGTCCCGACGGGTCACAGCAGAACATCACCGTCTGGTGCGGCAACGACTACCTTGGCATGGGGCAGCACCCCGTCGTGCTGGAGGCGATGCACGAGGCGATCGGCGCAGCCGGAGCGGGCTCTGGCGGGACGCGCAACATCTCGGGTACGACCGTCTACCACAAGCGGCTCGAGGCCGAACTGGCCGATCTGCACGGCAAGGAGGCGGCGCTGCTGTTCACCAGCGCCTACATCGCCAATGACGCCACGCTCAGCACGCTGCCCAAGCTGTTTCCCGGGCTGATCATCTATTCCGACGAGCTGAACCACGCGTCGATGATCGAAGGTGTCCGCCGAAATGGCGGGGCCAAGCGGATCTTCCGTCACAATGACGTTGAGCACCTGCGCGAGCTGCTGCAAGCCGACGATCCGGCGGCGCCGAAGCTGATCGCGTTCGAGTCGGTCTACTCGATGGATGGCGACTTCGGTCCGATCGAACAGATCTGCGACCTGGCCGACGAATTCGGCGCGCTGACCTATATCGACGAAGTGCACGCGGTTGGGATGTACGGCCCGCGCGGCGGCGGTGTGACCGAGAGAGACCGCCTGGCGCATCGGATCGACATCATCAATGGCACTTTGGCCAAAGCCTACGGCGTGATGGGTGGGTATATCGCAGCAAGCGCGAAGATGTGCGATGCGGTCCGTTCATATGCCCCGGGCTTCATCTTCACCACATCGCTGCCACCATCGGTCGCGGCCGGTGCTGCGGCCTCGGTGGCGTATCTCAAGACAGCGCCCGAACTGCGTGAGCAGCATCAGACCCAAGCCAAGATCCTCAAGCTGCGACTGAAGGGTCTGGGCTTGCCGCTGATCGATCACGGCAGCCACATCGTTCCGGTGATCGTGGGCAACCCGGTGCACACCAAAAAGCTCAGCGACATGCTGCTGGATGACTACGGGATCTACGTGCAGCCGATCAATTTCCCGACCGTTCCTCGGGGAACCGAGCGTCTGCGCTTTACGCCTTCGCCGGTCCATGGACCCAACGAAATGAACCGTCTGGTCCAGGCCATGGACGAACTTTGGTCACATTGTGCGCTAAATCGCGCCGAACTTGCTGGTTAACCTAACGCCGACATGTGCAACTTGTTTGCCGCGTGTTAAGCTTACGCTAACAAAAGTAGCGGACGAATCGTTATGGGGATGATTCGCCGTTAGCGTGAAACACGCGATGGGCAGAATGGGGCAGCAGGAATGATTGGGCGCAGGACACAGCGCAATTCCGAAGAAGACGTGGACGTCAGGCCCAAGGGGTTCGACGACTACGAAGTACGGCTTGGCGACGTGATGCGCGGTGAGCGCGCAACGATGGGCAAGTCTCTTCTCGACGTACAGCGCGAACTGCGGATCAAGGCCAACTACATCGCTGCCATCGAGAATGCCGATCCCGACGCATTCGACACACCCGGCTTCATCGCCGGGTATGTGCGTTCTTACGCCCGTTATCTGGGGATGAACCCTGACGACACTTTTGCTGCGTTCTGCAAGGAAAGCGGGTTCGAAGTGGCCCATGGAATGTCCGCACAGGCATCGGTCGTCAAAAAATCGGTCGGGGACCTTCCGAACCGTGGCCCGATGGGGCGCGATCCGTTCATTTCGCCGAACACGCCCTACATTCCCGGCCGCGAGTCCGTGTTCAGCCAGATCGAGCCGCGTGCCGTAGGCTCGTCGCTTGTCCTCCTCGCGCTGATTGCCGGGATCGGATATGGCGGCTGGTCGGTTCTGAACAAGATCCAGCAGGTTCAGGTCTCGCCCGTCGAACAGGCCCCGGTCGTGCTGTCCGATCTTGACCCGCTGTCGGCCATCCGGACCGAGTCCGGAACGACCGAGGTTGCGGCCGCTGAAATTCCCAGCCCCGAAGCGCTGGACCGTCTCTACCGCCCCCAAGCACTGGATGTACCGGTGATGGTTGCACGGGATGCCCCGATTTCCACACTCGATCCTCGGACCGTAGGCACGTTCCGTCCGCCGGAAGTCCCGGAAATCGCGCTGGCTGAAATTCATACCGTCGAAAGAACTGCCGCGACCCTTCCACAGGTGGTTGAAAAGGTCGACACGTCGCTGAAAATCGTCGCGGTCGAACCGGCCTGGATGCGGGTCACCGCAGCGGATGGCAGCGTGATCTTCGAAGGCACGTTGGGAACCGTCGAAAACGGCAAGAGCTTTGAAGTTCCCTTGACGGAAGAGCCGCCGCAACTGCGGGCCGGTGCGTCGGGCAACGTGTATTTCTCGATGAACGGCGAGCTCTATGGGCCGGCCGGTGCACCGGGAACCGTCGCCAAGGGTGTGGTTCTGTCCAAGGACGCTGTGGCCGAGACTTATGCCGTGGCGGATCTTGAGGCTGAGCAAAACATTGCGCTCAAACAACTGGTGGCCGAGCTTCAGACACAATCCGCTGAGACGCCGGCAGAGTGATCTTGCCATTGCGGCGGGCTTGCCCCCGGACTATCTAAAGGCCAGACCCCAGGCTGACGCGGATCCGTTTTCATGTCTCTGAACCATGTGCGCCCTTGGCGCGACATCTATCGCCGCAAATCCCGCCAGATCATGGTGGGCAATGTCCCGGTAGGTGGCGACGCGCCGATTGCCGTTCAGACCATGACCAACACGCTGACGACCGATGTCGCCGCGACCGTGGCGCAGGTACAAGCTGCGGCAGAGGCGGGGGCTGATATCGTACGCGTTTCGGTCCCGGACGAGGCGTCGTCGAAAGCGTTGAAGGAGATCGTGCGCGAAAGCCCGGTGCCGATCGTGGCGGATATCCATTTCCACTATCGCCGCGGGATCGAGGCCGCCGAGGCCGGTGCCGCCTGCCTGCGCATCAATCCGGGCAATATCGGTGACGAGGCGCGGGTGAAAGAGGTCATCAAGGCCGCACGCGACCACAATTGCTCGATCCGCATCGGCGTGAACGCGGGCAGCCTGGAAAAGCACCTGCTGGAGAAATATGGCGAGCCGTGCCCTGAAGCGATGGTGGAAAGCGGGTTGGAGCATATCCGTATTCTGCAGGATAACGATTTCCACGAATTCAAGATCAGCGTGAAGGCCAGCGACGTGTTCCTGTCGGCCGCGGCCTATCAGGGCATCGCCGAGGCCACCGACGCCCCGATCCATCTGGGCATCACCGAGGCCGGTGGGCTGGTCAGCGGCACGATCAAGTCGGCCATCGGGCTGGGCAACCTGCTGTGGATGGGCATCGGCGACACGATCCGCGTCAGCCTGTCCGCCGATCCGGTCGAAGAGGTGAAGGTCGGGTTCGAGATCCTCAAGTCTCTTGGCCTGCGCCATCGGGGCGTGAACATCATCTCGTGCCCGTCCTGCGCGCGGCAGGGGTTCGACGTGATCAAAACCGTCGAGACGCTGGAACATCGGCTGGAGCATATCAAGACGCCGATGAGCCTGTCGATCATCGGCTGCGTCGTCAACGGCCCGGGCGAGGCGTTGATGACCGATGTCGGTTTTACCGGCGGCGGCGCAGGCTCGGGCATGGTGTATCTGGCGGGCAAGGCCAGCCACAAGATGTCGAACGAACAGATGATCGACCACATCGTCGAGCAGGTGGAAAAGAAGGCGGCCGAGCTGGAAGCCGCGGCCGAGGCGGCGGAGTAGTACTTTAACTTCGATCCGGAACTAATTCATCATAAGCCATTTTTAGGCCCATTTTTGCGGTATCAATCGCGATATCGACTGTCTGGACCGGAGTTCGATTCTTTGAAACCAATGCCTTTCGTGACGGCCCTTGCCGTCGTCCTTCTTTCTGCGTGCAGCAGCCCCTCTACCGGGTCGGACAAACGCCCCGGTTTCTTCAGTGTTCCAGTTCCGCAGTCTGCACCGGGGACGCAACTTGGGTATATGTCGGTGCATGTGTCCGGTTTCGGAAATGACGGAGTGACAACGCGCGCAGACGTCCGGCTCAGCCCGGGCGGGACCGGCAAACCGCGGGGCCGTTTGACCCAGATCATGAATGTCGACCCGCAGCTGGCGTCTCGGGTCGCGGTATCGTTCAAAACCGGTCAGGATGCCCAGGCGGCCTATGCTTTGGCGAAACAGATCGCCAGGGCGACCTACTGCCCAACCGGCCCAATTTCTGAAAACACCGGTATTCGCAAGTACGACAATCCCCAGGACCTGCAGGCAATTCTGGCTGAAAGCAAACGGCAGGGGCGTGACGTCATTCCATCGGGAATTCGGGGCAAATCCGTACCCGCGACCCAATTTAGAAAAACTGGAACTCCGACATGGGTCGTGTCGATGAAATGCGACGCCCCGTATCCAAACGACTAGGGCGTCGTTTCAACGGGGCGGCGATCAAGCCGCCCCAGCTGCTTCAGCCGCGTTCAGCCCGCACACCGTCGGCGATCTGTTTCATCTGATCTGCTGGCAGGAAGCCCCGCAGCATCTCGGTGCCCAGAACAAAGGATGGGGTGCCCGAAATCCGCATGCGCTGCGCCAGTGCCCGCGTCTTGGCAATTTCTTCGGTTACTTCGTCGCTGTCCATCGCCGCAAGGATGGCGTCACTGTCCAGTCCCAGCCCGTCCGAGATGCGGCGCAGCGTCACTTCCGAAGGCTCGCCCGTGAATTCCAGCAGGGCGTCATGGACTTGCTTGTACGCGTCATCCCCGGCGACCTGCTTGGTGGCGACGGCAAAGCGGGACGAAAGTACCGACGCATCGCCCAGAATTGGGAACTCCTTGATGATCAGGCGGATGTTGCCATCCTCGGCCAGCAGCGCGTCCACTTCGGGGACCGCGCGGCGACAGTATCCGCAACGGTAATCCATGAACTCGACGAGGGTGATGTCGCCGTCCGGGTTGCCACCGACCCAGCTATAGCCGTCATTGAACAGCTCGTCGGCGTTTTCAGCGATCAATTGCTGGTCGGCCTGTGCTTCGGCTGCGGCGTTGCGTTGCTCAAGGATGTTGATCGCCTCGAGAATGACTTCGGGATTTTCCAGGAGGTATTCCCGCACTTGCGCGCCGAACTCTGCTCTTTCGGATTCAGTCATCGAGGACAGATCCAGCGCATTGGCCGGACCGGCAATCAGGGAAAGCCCCAGAAGGGCAGGTGCTGCGTGTCTGAGGATCATTTCCGGTTCCTTTTCGATTTCTCAGCTTGTTCTGCGGCAATCAGCACATCCTGTGCCCGTTGCCAACCCGTCGAGCCTTCTGGCAACTGACCGATGGCTCGTCTTGCGTGAATTCCGGCATCCAGTAGGCGCCCCTCAAGAGCGAAACGTTCGGCAGTGACGGCGGATGCCATACCGTTGTTGCCGACCTTGGAATAGGCCATTCCCAGATCCTGCATCAGGCGGCCGTTCCGGTAGTCGCGGGCGCGTGCGCTTTCCAACACCTGCAGAGCCTTTTTCGTCTGTCCGTCAGCAAGCAGGGCGCGCCCGTAGCCTGCCATGATCAATGCATCGGTCGGAGCCAGTTCGGACGCCCTGGCATAGGCCGTGACCGCCTCCGAGACCCGAAGGTTCTCCAAAAGGATCTGCCCCTTCAGTTCGTGATAGAACGGATCGTCAGTGCGGATTGCCAGCGCACCATCGATGGCTGCCCGCGCAGCCGAAAGGTTTCGGTTCTGATGATGGGCGGCGGCCTCGCGCATCAGGCGAATATCCTGCGCCGTTTCTTCCTTGGCCCGCCGCAGGGTCCAGTCGGGAGAGCGCAGAAACGCGGACAGCTTGCCCTTGACCCGCGCAAACCAGTAGCCGGCATTGGGGTTAGATTTCGCCCGATCCCCGAATTGGTACAGAAATTCCTCGGCAGCGCGCAGGCGTTCACGGCTGGTCGGGTGCGAGCGCATATAGGGGTCCTGATTGATCTCGCTCAGCAATTCCTGGCCTGCGAATTTGCGGTGCAGTTCGACCATGCCGATGGGGGAAATCTCGGCCCAACGCAGGTAGCTGGCGGCGCTGCGATCCGCCGAGGATTCTTCGGCCCGCGTGTGGCCCAGAAAACTGCGGATTGCGGCCCCTTGGGTGCCGGCGGCAATGCCCGCGGCGGCCTCTCCGCCGCCCGCAACGGCGGCAATCAGAGCCAGCGCGGTACCGAAACCGGCCGCGCGTTGAGCCGCCCGAAGGTTCTCGGCCCGGCGGGCAAGGTGCCCGTTGGCGATATGGGCCGCCTCATGGGCGATCACGGCCTGCAGCATCTCGGGGCTGTCGACCGTCAGGATCAGTCCGTGGTTCAGGTAGATCGTGTTGTAGTCGATGACGAATGCGTTGAACGTGCCGTCCTTGACGACCATCACCCGCACGCGGTTGGTGTTCAAGCCGGCAGCGCGCAAGATCGGAAAGGCCAGTTCTCGCAACCCGTGTTCGATATCGGGGTCGCGGATCAGGCTTTGCGCGTGGCTTTGTGCGACGGTTGCGATCCACAGCGCCACCGCCAGCAGAATTGCCGGGATTGACGCCAGCCGGGATCCGCGTTCAAAAGCCATGGTCGCAACATGGGAGATGGGCATGCGAAACTCAACCCGGTCGGGCGTTGATCCCTTCATCGTGATGGACGTGATGGAGGCCGCGCGCCGCGCTGAAGAGGCCGGGCGCCACATCATTCACATGGAGGTCGGCCAGCCCGGAACCGGCGCCCCGCAAGGCGCGCTGGAGGCGCTGACCGACGCGATGCGGCAAGGCCCGCTGGGCTATACCGTCGCGCTGGGTCTGCCGGCGCTGCGGCAACGCATCGCCCGGATGTATGGCGAGTGGTACGACGTCGACCTGAACCCCGAACGGGTGGTCATCACGCCCGGATCCTCGGGCGGATTCCTGCTGGCCTTCACCGCGCTGTTCGACAGCGGCGACCGGGTGGGAATCGGCGCGCCGGGCTATCCGTCCTATCGGCAGATTCTGCGGGCGCTGGGTCTGGTGCCGGTCGATCTGCCGACCGCACCGGAAAACCGCCTGCAGCCGGTACCACAGGACTTTGCCGGGCTCGACCTGCAGGGGCTGATGGTGGCCTCGCCCGCGAACCCGACCGGAACCATGCTGGACCACGCCGCCATGGGTGCGCTGATCGAGGCGGCTCGGGGGCAGGGGGCCTCGTTCATCAGCGACGAGATCTATCACGGGCTGGAATACGATGCCAAGGCCGTGACCGCGCTGGAACTGACCGACGAGTGTTTTGTCATCAACTCGTTTTCCAAGTATTTCTCGATGACCGGCTGGCGGGTCGGCTGGATGGTGGTGCCCGAGGATCAGGTGCGCGTGGTTGAGCGCATCGCCCAGAACATGTTCATCTGCGCGCCCCATGCCAGCCAGGTCGCCGCGCTGGCCGCGATGGATTGCGAAGACGAACTGCAGGGCAACCTGGCCGTCTATCGCCGCAACCGCGACCTGATGCTGAAGGGCCTGCCCGAGGCCGGGTTCACCAACATCGCGCCACCCGACGGGGCGTTCTATGTCTATGCCGATGTCTCGGACCTGACCGATGACAGCCGCGCCTTTGCCACCGAGATACTGGACAAGGCCGGCGTCGCCGTGACGCCGGGGCAGGATTTCGACCCGGTGCGCGGCCATACGACCCTGCGCTTTTCCTACGCGCGGTCGACCGAAGACATCGAGCAGGGCCTTGAACGGCTGCTCAGCTTCATGGCGGATCGCCGGACCGCGCAGAAGTCGACCTGAGGCGTTCACAAACCGGCCACGCTGCGATAGGCTCCTGCCAAACGATCTCGAAAAAACTTGAGGCCATGAGCAGGATATTTTTCGTATGTGCGCTGATTTGGGCGCTGGCCGGTGCCGTTTTGGCGCAGGAGTTCAACGCCTTGGCGCGGGTACTGCCCGAGCAGAGCCGGATCACAGACGGCAAGGGGGCGGGGGTGACGCTTGAGCTGGGGCTCAGTCAGGGCGTCCCGTATCGCGTTTTCACACTTCAAGACCCGTACCGTATGGTCATCGATTTCCAGGAGGTCGACTGGAGCGGTCTTGACCGGGCCAAGCTGTTGCAGACCCGTCGGATCAGCGGGGTCCAGTTCGGCGCCTATGTGCCCGGTTGGTCCCGGATGGTGCTGGATCTGGGGGCGCCCTTGGCCGTCGATACGGCGGCTATGCGCGTGGACCCCGACAGCGGGGCCGCGGTTCTGACGCTGAACCTGAAAGGTACGGATTTCGACAGTTTTGCCGCCAGCGCGGGTGCGCCGCGCAATCCGGGCTGGGATTTGCCTGCGCCTGCTGTCTTGCCCCCGGTTGTGCCGCGAGATGGCGAACGACCGCTGCGCGTGATGCTGGACCCGGGGCATGGTGGCATCGACCCCGGCGCGGAATCGGGTGGCGTTAACGAAAAAACCCTGATGCTCACGTTTGCGCGCGAACTGCGGGAACACTTGCTGCGCGCTGGCGGATACGAGGTCGTGATGACCCGGGTGGACGATCACTTCGTGTCGCTCGAACGCCGAATATCTCTGGCCCATCGGGCCAGCGCCGATGTGTTCATTTCGTTGCACGCGGATGCATTGTCCGAGGGGCAGGCTCATGGGGCCACTGTCTATTTCCTCTCCGATGAGGCCTCGGACGTGGCCAGCCAGAAACTGGCCGAGCGGCACGACCGCAGCGACCTGATCGCGGGTATCGACCTGAGCGGCTCGGACGACCAGATCGCTGACGTTTTGCTGGACATGGCACGGCAGGAGACCCAGCCGCGCTCGGAAGCTTTGGCCCATGCGCTGGCGCACGGCATGGGGCAGCAGGGCGGCCCCATGAATCGGCGCCCGATCCGCAGTGCGTCGTTTTCCGTCCTCAAGGCAGCCGACATTCCCTCGGTTCTGGTCGAGATCGGATTCATCTCCAGCCCCAGAGACCTGAAAAACCTTGTAAATCCCGAGTGGCGCATCGGAATGGCGCAGGGAATCCACCAAGGTCTTGAAGCCTGGCGCCAGCAGGATCTGATCCGCCGCGGCTTGATTGGGCAGTGACCCTGCGGCGCAAAGTGGCTAGAATGCGCCCGTGTGTTTTGACCCTTGGGTGCAGCGACACTATATAGGCGTCACCGCGAACAAAAGGCAGCAACGTGATCCGGTTCATTCTTTCGATTTTCGGGGCGGTTTTCAGCCTCGTCACTTTGGGTATTTTCATGGTCGCGCTGGTGATTGGCGCGGTCTTCTGGATGTATGGCCGCGACCTGCCCAGCCACGAGTCGCTGGCCCAGTACAAGCCGCCCACCATCAGCCGTATCTATTCGGGCAAGGGTCAACTGATCGACGAATTCGCGCAGGAGCGCCGTCTGTTCACCCCGTCCGAAGAAATCCCGGACCTAGTGAAGCACGCGTTTATCTCGGCGGAAGACAAGAACTTCTATTCCCATCAGGGGTACGACCCACGCGGGATCATCGCAGCCGGAATCGAGGCGGTCCAATCCAAGGGCGAGACGCTGCGCGGCGCGTCGACCATCACCCAGCAGGTGATGAAGAATTTCCTGCTGTCCGGCGACCGGCGGGTCGAACGCAAGATTCAGGAAATCATCCTCGCGACCAGATTGGAAAAAACGCTGAACAAGGAACAGATCCTTGAGCTGTATCTCAACGAGATCTTCCTTGGCCAAAACTCCTACGGCGTGACCGCCGCTGCACAGACGTATTTCAACAAGACTTTGCAGGAACTGGCCCCGCATGAAGCCGCGACGCTGGCTGCGATGCCCAAGGCGCCTTCGGACTATCACCCGGTGCGCCAGAAACAGCGTCTGTTGGATCGCCGCAACTACGTGCTGCGCGAGATGTATCAGAACGGATATATCGATCAGGCAACCTATGAGACTGAAGTGGCGCAACCGCTGCGTTCGGTTCAGAACGATGATTTCGAAAGCTTCCGCACCGCACTGCCACCGCGCGACTATTTCACCGACGAAATCCGCCGCCAGCTGAGCGAGGACTTCGGCGAGGGTGAGTTCTTTACCGGTGGTTTCACCGTCCGGGCCTCGGTTGACGAGGAGATGCAGGTTGAAGCCGCACGCGCCCTGCGCGAGGCGCTTCAGAAATATGACCAGTCGCGCGGCAAGTGGCGCGGCACGGGTGAAACCATCCCCGAGGAAAAACTGGCAGACGAAGCGCAGTGGCGCGAAGCTCTGGCGATCATGGAAATTCCGCGGGACGTGGTGCTGCCCACGCAATGGTACCCCGCGGTGGTGCTGGATGTGGCCGATCAGCAGTTGACGGTAGGGATCGAGAACGGTCCGGCTGACGGCATCATCCCGCGCAGCGACATCAAATGGATGCAGGGTGACTTCAAGGCAAACTTCAAACGCGGCGACGTGATCCTGGTCGTTGCCGGGGAAGAGGGCCAGTGGTCCGCCCGTCAAGTTCCCGAGGTCCAAGGCGGCTTCGTGGCGATGGATGTGAACTCGGGCCGCGTTCTGGCGATGCAGGGCGGGTTCTCGTACCAGGACTCGGTGTTCAACCGGGCAACCCAGGCGCAGCGCCAACCGGGATCGGCCTTCAAGCCTTTCGTCTATGCGGCAGCACTGGACAGTGGCTACAGCCCCGCGACCATCGTCGTGGACGCCCCGATCGAAGTGAACACACCGCAGGGCCTGTGGACCCCCAAGAACTCGACCAACAAATTCTACGGGCCGACGCCCCTGCGCACAGGGATCGAGCAGTCGCGGAACCTGATGACCATTCGACTGGCGCAAGAGGTCTCGATGCCGGTGGTTGCGGGATACGCGGAGCGGTTCGGTGTGTATGACAACATGGGTCCCTACCTGGCCAATGCGCTGGGGGCCGAGGAGACGACGCTCTACAAGATGGTGGCGGCCTATGCGATGTTCGCCAACGGCGGCGAGCGGGTCGAACCGACCTTGGTCGACCGGATTCAGGACCGGTTCGGCAAAACGATCTATCGGCATGATGACCGGCAGTGCCTGGATTGCAACTCCAGTTGGCTGGAGCCCGATGCCTCACCCACGATCGTGACCGACCGAGAGCAGGTTATGGATGCAATTACGGCATATCAGCTGACGTCGATGATGAAGGGCGTGGTCGATCGCGGCACCGCCTCTCGCGTGGTCAACCTGCCGGTTCCGACGGCTGGCAAGACCGGTACGACCAACGAATCCAAGGACGCCTGGTTCATCGGGTTCACCTCGAACATCGTCGCCGGGTGCTATATCGGGTATGATCGCCCGCGCCCGATGGGGCGGGGTGCTTACGGCGGCACGCTGTGCGGTCCGGTCTTCCAGAGCTTTATGGAAAAGGCCGTCGAGAAATACGGTGGCGGTCCGTTCGAAGTGCCGCCGGGTGGGCACTTCATCAAGATCGACCGGTTCAGCGGTGCCCGTCTGCCGGATGACGCATCGGGTGATTATGTGGTGGCCGAGTACTTCCGTGATGGCGTCGACGGGTTCATCGACCGTGTCTATGACGGTGGTTTTGCGATGGGGTCCGATCTGCCGTTGTTCGAAGAGGTGACCAATGGTGGGCGCCAGGTCCAGACCTCGACCGGGCAGACCATCATCGTGGGGCCCAAGGCCAGCCAGGGCGATCTTCAGGGCGGCGGACTTTACTGATCTGCAGCGCTTAGAAACAGGCGCAGCAGATCGGCCTCCGGGTCACTCTCGACCGATCCGCCGGACCGCCAGCATATGGACAGGGCGCATTTGGCCGCCGCCCATCGGGCCAGACGCGCCCGCGAAACATTCATCGCCGCGGCGTATAGATCCAGGCACGCGGAAATCTGCCCGACTTCGCGCACAAGGTCCGGCATGCCTTTTGGGTGCCGCAGCGCATTTGCCAGTTCGAACGCCGGATCCCCGACATAACCCTTGGCATCGATCACGCGCGGGCCGGACGCAGTCAAGATGACATTGTCGGGGTGCAGGTCTCCATGCAGGGGGAGATGCACGGGTTGCATCTGCAGCAGATCCTGAGCCAAAGCTATGGCGCGCCTCATATCGGTTTTCAGGGGCCGCGTACACTGATCGGTAAATCCGACGCCGAAAAGCGGTGCAAACACTTGCTCCAAAGGCCTCAACCCGCTCACTTCGACAATCGGATCAGTCTGCAGGTTCCGCGCCGTTTCAGCCAGTAGTGTCAGGGCGTCGGCCACGTTGCCCGCCCGTGCATGATCGCCGAGGGTCGGACCCTCGAGCCACTCCATCATGACCGCCCGGCGGTCTTCGGCCAGGATCGCGACGGCGCCCCGGTCGCGCCAGGCAGCCAGCAGGCGGCATCCCGGCGCCTCGTTGCCGCGATCGGCGCGGCGATAGAGTTTGAGCGCGACTTCAGACCCGTCCTCACGTTTGGCCCGCCAGACACGCGCCGCGCCGGTATCCGCCGCCAGCCGCGGGTCGGCCAGATGCCATTTCTTCAGGAACTGCTCCGGTCCGTGCTGCATTTGCCTTTCGGGTCATCTTGTGGTGGCCTGAACCTCTTGCTATCACGCAGGCCTGATTGAGCAAGTTGGGACCTGACCATGCGCGCCGAAATCCAGAACATCGTGGCCGAGATCCAAAAATCGCTGGAGCTGCTGGCCCAGCGTATGGACTATGAAACCGCGCCGCACCGGCTGGAGGAATTCAACGCCCGCGTCGAGGACCCCAACCTGTGGGACAACCCCGAAAACGCGCAGAAGCTGATGCGCGAACGGCAGGTTCTGGTCGATGCCATCGAGACCTACGAGTCGATCAAGACCGATCTGAACGACAACGTCGAACTGATCGAACTGGGCGAGATGGAGGGCGATGAAGAGGTCATCAAGGATGCCGAAGAGGCCCTGAAGAAGCTGCGCGACAAGGCGGCCGAAAAAGAGCTCGAGGCGCTGCTGGACGGCGAGGCCGACGCCAACGACACCTTCCTGGAAATCAACGCGGGCGCCGGGGGCACCGAAAGCTGCGACTGGGCCTCGATGTTGGCGCGGATGTATGTCCGCTGGGCCGAGAAGAAGGGTTACAAGGTCGAGTTGCAGTCGGAAACCCCGGGCGAAGAGGCGGGGATCAAGTCGGCCTCGTACAAGATCTCGGGCCATAACGCCTATGGCTGGCTGAAGTCCGAAAGCGGCGTGCACCGGCTGGTGCGCATCTCGCCCTATGACTCGGCGGCCAAGCGGCACACGTCGTTCAGCTCGGTCTGGGTCTATCCGGTGGTGGACGACAATATCGAGATCGAAGTGAACCCGGCTGACATCCGCGTCGATACCTATCGGTCTTCGGGGGCGGGCGGTCAGCACGTAAACACCACAGACTCGGCGGTGCGGATCACCCACATCCCGACCGGCATCGTGGTGACCAGTTCGGAAAAATCGCAGCACCAGAACCGCGACATCGCCATGAAGGCTCTGAAATCGCGCCTGTACCAGATGGAACTGGACCGCCGCAACGCCGAGATCAACGCCGCGCACGAAGCCAAGGGCGATGCCGGCTGGGGCAACCAGATCCGGTCCTATGTTCTGCAGCCCTATCAGATGGTCAAAGACTTGCGCACCAGCTACGAGACATCGGACACCAAAGGGGTTCTGGACGGTGATCTGGATGGATTCATGGCGGCCACTCTGGCCCTCAAGGTCTCGGGCAAAAGCCGGGCCGAGGCGCAGTCGGACGACTGATGCCGCGCGGTTGATCCGCGTGGAAAAGATATATCCAAAACACCGGGTTTAAATGCACACATGGGGTCGCTAGGCTGAGCGCATGCAAAGCTCGGACGTAACCCCATGAACCTAAGCGATACTTCAGCCGCTGATCTTCTCGAGAAACTCGCGACAGGGCATTTGTCAGCCGTCGAGTTGATGCGCGCGACGCTCGACCGGATTGCCCAGGTGAACGGGCAGGTCAATGCAATCGTCGCGTTGCAGGACGAGGATGTGCTTATGGCACAAGCCCGGGCCGCCGACGACAAGTCGGGCCGCGGGCCGCTGCATGGGCTTCCGATTGCCGTCAAAGACCTGGTCAATGTGGCTGGCATCGCGTCGACCCAGGGGTCGCCGGTTTTTCGCAATCACGTCCCAGCCGTCGACGACCTGATCGCAGCACGGTTGCGGGCTGCCGGGGCTATCCTGATCGGAAAGACGAACACACCGGAGTTCGGGTTGGGCTCGCACACCTTCAATCCGGTCTATGGCGCAACCCGGAACCCATACGATCCGGCCCGATCCTGCGGTGGGTCGTCGGGTGGCGCAGCGGTGGCCTTGGCCACTGGGATGGTCGCGCTGGCGGATGGGTCGGACATGATGGGCAGCCTGCGCAATCCGGCCGCGTGGAACAACGTGTACGGTTTCCGGCCCAGCTGGGGCCGGGTTCCCTCGGAACCACAGGGTGATTTGTTCCTGCACCAGCTCTCGACCTTGGGACCGATGGCCCGCAGCCCGCAGGATATCGGACTATTGCTGGATGTGATCTCTGGCCCCGATCCGAGGCAGCCTTTGAGCGTTCCCTGCGAACCCGTCACCCCATTGTCTGTCGAAAGCCTGGAGGGGATGCGGATCGGATGGCTGGGCGATTGGGGCGGCGCATTCCCGACTGAGGAAGGGATTTTGACCCAATGCAGCAACGAGTTGGCGATTTTTGAGGGACTTGGCGCAACCGTCGAGGACGTACCGCCGCCCTTCGATGCCGAACGCCTGTGGAACAGCTGGATCACCCTGCGGTCGTGGAGCGTAGCAGCAAGTCTGCTGCCCTTGGCCGACCGAAACGACGCCCTGAAGGACACCGCGCAATGGGAGCTGGAGCGAGGTCTGGCCCTGACAGCGATGGAGGTCCATGCAGCCAGCGTCACCCGTTCGGATTGGTACCGTCGGGCGGTTGAACTGTTCGCCGAGTATGATGCGCTGGTGTTGCCGGCAGCTCAGGTGTGGCCGTTCCCTGTGAATCAGCCGTATCCGCGCAGCATTGGTGGGGTCGCGATGGACACCTATCATCGCTGGATGCAGGTGGTCACACCGGTCAGCCTGATTGGTCTGCCCTGCCTTTCGATACCGGCGGGGTTTGGCCCCGGAGGACTGCCGATGGGAATGCAACTGTTCGGGCCGCGCGGCAGCGACGCGCAACTGCTGGCTTTGGGGGCCGCCTATCACGCCGTGACGCATTGGCCGCAAAAACGCCCGGCCATGGCCTGAGGGCAAGGGGAGGAGAAACCGAACATGGAAAAGCCATTCGGAGTGCCAACGCTGAAACCGGCGGATATCGGCATGTTGCGCACGGCGCTGCATCGCGCCTGGCAGGATTATCGCCGCGCACCGGTCTTTGGCCTGCTGTTCGGCGGCTTCTACGTTCTGGTCGGGTGGTTGATGGCCTGGGTAACCGTGCAAACGGGCACCTCGTTCTGGCTGGTGCTGGCTGCCATCGGCTTTCCGCTGATCGGGCCATTCGCCGCCGTGGGTTTGTACGAGGTATCGCACCGGCTCGAGCGGAATGAGCCTTTGGACTATGGCGCCATCTTCGGTGTCGTGATCCAGCAGAGCCGCCGTCAGTTGCCGTCGATCTGCGCGATCATCGTCGTGATGTTTCTGTTCTGGTTCTTTCTCGGCCACATGATCTTTGCGCTGTTCATGGGGCTGTCGACAATGACAAACGTGTCGTCATCGCTTGAGGTATTTCTGACACCCAACGGTCTGGCCATGCTGGCTGTCGGCACTGCTGTAGGCGCGATCTTTGCCATCCTGCTTTACATGATCACCGTGTTGTCGATCCCGATGCTGCTGGACCGGGAACTCGACTTCGTCACTGCCATGATCTCGAGCTATGCCTATGTCAGCGTGAACAAGCGGGTCATGTTGGGCTGGGGTGCCTTCATTGCGGTCACGACCTTTGTCGCCATGGTGCCCTGGTTTTTGGGATTGCTGATCGTGTTGCCTCTGTTCGGTCATGCCAGCTGGCACCTGTATCGGCAGATCACCGAAGACGATGCAGCGGCGGGGCCGGTCGCCGAGCCGGCCCAAGCCTAGGTTCTCGGGGTCAGGAATCGGGCACTTCGCGGCCCATGTCGACCAGCATCTGACGCAGACGTCCCGCGCCGGGCAGGTTGGCTTCAAGCGCATGGACATAGGCGTGGGTCAAAAAAAAGCTCCGGGCGTCGTCGTCCTGCTGGCTGGCGGCGGCCAATTCGTACAATTCAGCCAAAGCCGTGATGTCACCCGCCGCATGCGCCTGCAGAAGGCGGGTGTGCAGGTCGGTCATTCAGCGGCCAGTTCGTTGCGATGTGCCATCAGACGCTGCGCCACCCAGTCGTGGAACAGATGGGTCGGCCCGTCCATCGCCGGCGAGAAATGTCCGCCGTCAAACCCCGGCGCCGCGCGGCCACGCTGCATCCCTTCTACGACGAACACATCCTCTTCAAAGACCACTTTCCACTGCTCGGCATTGCGGGCGCGCAGATCCGCATCGGTATCCGGCGCCGAATAGAACAGGTGGATGTGCTCCGAGGTCCGGTTTTGGGCCTCGGGCCGCAGAATGATGGCGAAGGCGTGGTCCCGGTGCACGCCCAGCAGCACGTTGGGGAAGGCGGCAATGTATTCGGCTGCGGTGTCCCATTTCTCGCTGAGACCTTCGAAATCGGGAAAAACCCGACCGTCCTCAGTTTTCAGTTGCCGATAGACCAAGGTTCCCTGACCGGAATAAAGGCCGGGCTCCTGGATGTGATAGTGATCCTCAAGCCGCGAGTAACTGTTCAACCCGGGATGCACCCACGGCAGGTGATAGCTTTCACAGTAGTTCTCGACCGCCAGTTTCCAGTTGCAATTGACGTCCAACCGAAAGGAACTTTCCGGGCCGCCGTGGTACAGCGGCTTGTCGAACTCGGCCCAACGCTCGATCAGCCTGGCGTTGGCATCCTCGAACGTCGGCGCGTCGCCCGAGACGTTGATCCAAACCACGTCGCGCCATATATGGCTACGCACCTCGATCAGGCCGAGTTCCGATTTGCTGACCGCGTCATGTGCGTTCTGGCCCGGGCCGCCCACATGCGGCGTGGCGACCAGCCGGCCTTCGGTGGAATAGCACCAGCTGTGATAGGGGCAGCGAATGGCGCCTTCGATCTTGCGGGGCTCTCCGACCAGGATCATGCCGCGGTGACGGCAGATATTCTGAAACACACGGACCGTACCGGAACGGTCACGCAGCAACAGGAGCGGAATACCCATGAACTCCAGCGGAACCGCGTCACCGGGCTCGGGGACATCGGCGGTGACCGCGAGACCGGCCCAGCCATCCAGCAGCAGGGCGCGAGTTTCTTCGGCGTGCAGGGCAGGGTCCGTATAATGTGCGTTGGGCAGGCCCAGAGCGGTTTCAATGCTCTGACGAACAGCCGACAGTTCGGTTGGGGTGCTGGCCATCTGGTTCTCCTCGCTTCTCCACCAGCCTAGGCATCCGGGGCCAGCCCTCGCTTACACTTCTGCGACTCCGGCTTTTCTCACAACGACATGCACGGGAGTTTGGGCGGTTTCCTATGTCCTGCGTGCCAGTCTTGCTGCCTCCAGCGTTGCCCGGAAATCGTGGCCCAGATGGCGGATTTCCAATCTGTAGATGTGCGGAGTAGCCGCAGAGTGCTCCATGCACGAACCGATCCAGACGCCGTTGCCATCGGTCATGTCCTTGCGGATCACCATCGTCTTGCTGTCACGACCAGCCTCGCGCGACAAGACTGCGTAGATATTGGGTCCGGCGCAGGCGGCGAAGCCACGAAGTTCACGGCCCGTGGCGGAACGCGTACCGGCCATGGCCGGCGGCAGGAAGCCGCGCAGGACAGCACACTGATGCAGGTGCCGGGTTTGAACCAGCCAATGATGGGCGCGTGGATCGGCTTCGCCGCCATGTTGCGTCACAAGATAGACGCCGCTTGGAAACGTGTCCTCGGTCAAGGCTGCCAGTCCGGGCCGAAGGAACTGGACCACGCTTTCGGGCAGGTCACAGCGCCGGGGCGCGGGGATTTCCTCAAGCGGTTTCAGCAGAATGCGGGCGTCCACGTCAAAGAACCGGCAGATCCGGTCCAGAACGTCCGGGCGTGGAAAACTCTCGCCAGAAAGATACCGGTTGAACTGCGTGCGGTTGACACCCAGCTGTCTGCACAGTTCGGCGACCGAAGGATAGCGGTCGGCAAGTTGCCTGAGATTCGCCCCCAGCATGCTGCGCAGCTCGGCGGGCGTGCGAGTGTCTACGGCCATGTCTCACTCTGGTTTGCAACGGTTCGGGAAACACGACCGGAGCGGCCAGAAAGGCCGGTCGCCAGTCAAGAAATCGTAAAATTGACCCCATGGAACACGCAGTTTGCTTGTTCTGGTCCAAGCGTAACGCGCTCAGGCGCGAACGCAATAGGCATTAAGCCCATTTGTATGGTCTTTTTCCTGTCAGTGCTCAGTTGCGCACCTGCAGGAAACGATCCGACAACGCAAAACGCCCCGTCAACGAGGGCGACGGGGCGTTTTGATGGGTTCGCGAAAAATCAGTTGCCGCGCAGCAGGGCCGCGACACCTGTTCGTGCAACCTCGACAGAGCCCAGCGGGCGCATCAGGTCGGCGAATGCATCGATCTTGTCCGGCGCGCCGGTGATTTCGAAGATGAACGAATTCAACGTGCTGTCCACGACATTGGCCCGGAAAATGTCGGCAAGGCGCAACGCTTCGACCCGCTTGTCGCCTTCGCCAACGACCTTGATGATCGCCAGTTCCCGTTCGACCGAAGGGCCTTCGACTGTCAGGTCATGCACGTCATGCACCGGGACGATACGGCCCAGCTGAGCCTTGATCTGTTCGATCACCTGCGGTGTACCGGTGGTGACGATCGTGATGCGGCTGAGGTGTCCGGTATGGTCAACCTCGGCCACGGTCAGGCTTTCGATGTTGTAGCCGCGCCCCGAGAACAGCCCGATGACCCGGGCTAGAACCCCCGGTTCGTTTTCGACCAAAACAGCAATCGTGTGGCGTTCCTGCACGTCCGAGAAGGTCGGGCGCAGGTTGTAAGCCGAGTGGCGGGTGGAACCTTTTCGGATCTTGAGTGCAGTCATTGGAAGACCTCATCGTTGGCAGAGGAATAGTCTGGCGCCCGCAGCCGTTGAACAACGGCACCGATGCAAACCAGACAGGAAAGATACAAAAGCGGTGCAAAAAGCAGGCGGATCGAGATGTCGGCCTCGCCGCGGAACAGAAAGGCGAAGAAAGCGGGGGCGGCACCCAGCCACATCGCTCCGGCCAGCGCCAGGCCCCATGGGCTGTTCGTCAATACACCTGCGCGCAAGAGGAATAGTCCCGCAGCGGAGATCAGAGCAGATTCGTAGAACCACAGGTATGGGGTGGACAGCATAACCGCCAGCGCCAGCACCGCGGCTCGCAGGTCAAAACCGATCCGGGGGCTGCGCCATGTGATCGTGACCATGATGGCCGCGCAGGCTGTGATCGTCCACTGAACGGCCAAGGCGACAGGCTCGGGCAGCCCAAAGCTGGCGAGCGTCGAATAGGGGCTAAGCATCAGATTGTTTTCGACGATGGTTTCACGCACCACCGAAAAGTGGACCGCCATCATGTTGCGCATTTCCAGCCAGTATTCCGGACCGTAGAGCGCGGTCGCCAATCCCGAGATAACCAGGGTCGTGACGCCGGCCGAAATGATGGTCGGCCACGCCCGGCACGCCAGCAAAGCAAAGGGGATCAGGATGCCCAGCTGAGGTTTGAGCGTCAGAAGGCCGATAAAAAAGCCGGCAAGAACCAAACGTTGGTTCTTGAGCGCTGCAAGTGCCGCCAGCAAACCGGCCATCCACAAGGCTGCGGTCTGCCCCATGAACAGGGTCGGCAATATCGCGGGTGGTAGCGCAAATGCGAACCAGACCGGTGTGATGCCTTCCGCGAACGGCCGGGCGGCGAATATCATCGCGACGATCGACGCGATCGAGAAGACCAGCCAGGCAATGGGGAAGGGAAGGGCGCCCAAGGGTTGAAGCGTTGCAAGAAACGCGGGCGGGTAAGACCAGGGCATCCAATCATCTTCCTTGATGACGTTGTGCATGGCGGTCAGGCTGTCGACACTGAAAGCCGACAGAGGCTCACCCAGATGGGCCAGACGTCCGGCGGCCCAGAAGACCCGAAAGTCGATCGGAAAGCCGGCGCTGCCATTGGCCGCGATCTCGCTCCAGCTGAGGCCGAGCCAGATGACAAAGACCCCAAGCACCAGCGCAGGGACAAGAATGCCCAACTGCCAGCCGCGACGCCCCGCAAAAATCTGCAGGTTCTCGCGTGGAGATGTCTGAGTGGGGATGCCGGGCATGTTCCGTCCTGTCCTGTGAGCGTCCATCAGGGCCAACAGCGTGGCCCTGTGTCCGCAAGCAATATCAAACCAGCACCGCGCCGCCAGCCTGAATGACACCCTTCGTTTCGGCCTCGCCCAGCAGCATCTCGTTATGGGCCTTGCCCGACGGGATCATGGGGAAGCAGTTCTCGTGCTTTTCCACCAGACAGTCAAAGATCACCGGACCGTCGTAATTGATCATCTCCATGATCGCGTCATCCAGATCGGCGGGGTCTTTGCAGATGATCCCCTTGGCCCCGAAGGCCTCGGCCAGCTTGACGAAATCGGGCAGGGCCTCGGACCACGAATGCGAGTAGCGTTCGCCGTGCAGCAGTTCCTGCCACTGGCGCACCATGCCCAGGCGTTCGTTGTTCAGGATAAACTGTTTCACCGGCAGGCGGTATTGGACGGCGGTGCCCATCTCCTGCATGTTCATCAGCCAACTGGCCTCGCCCGCGACGTTGATCACCAGCGCGTCCGGGTGTGCCATCTGCACCCCGATCGAAGCCGGGAAGCCATAGCCCATGGTGCCCAGCCCGCCCGAGGTCATCCAGCGGTTGGGGTCTTCGAACCCAAGGAATTGCGCGGCCCACATCTGGTGCTGGCCTACCTCGGTACAGACATAGCGATCGTGATCCTTGGTCAGCGCCTCGAGCCGTTCCAGCGCGTATTGGGGTTTGATCGCCTTTTCGCTGTTGGTGTAGGCAAGGCAGTTGACCTTGCGCCAGTCCGAGATCTGGGCCTGCCACTTGGCGATCGCTTCGGTGTTGGTTTTGCGACCACGCGCCTTCCAGACCTTCAGCACGTCTTCCAGAACATGCGCCACGTCCCCCACGATGGGGATGTCCACCCGGATCACCTTGTTGATCGAGGACGGGTCGATGTCGATATGCGCCTTTTTCGACTTGGGCGAGAAGGCGTCGATACGCCCCGTGATCCGATCGTCGAACCTGGCGCCGACATTGATCATCAGATCACAGTCATGCATGGCCATGTTCGCCTCGTACAGACCGTGCATGCCCAGCATCCCGACCCAGTTCTTGCCCGATGCCGGATAGGCGCCCAGGCCCATCAGGGTCGAGGTGATGGGGAACCCGGTCGCGTCGACCAGCTCGCGCAGCAGTTGGCTGGCAGCGGGGCCTGAGTTGATCACGCCGCCGCCGGTGTAGAACACGGGCCGCTTGGCGGTTTCGATGGCGGCGACCAGTTCGGTGATCTCTTCGATGTCGCCCTTGAGCGCCGGTTGATAATGCGAGGTCGATGGTTTCGGCGCGGTGTATTTGCCGGTGGCAAACTGAACGTCTTTGGGGATGTCGATCAACACAGGACCGGGACGGCCCGCGGTGGCGACGTGAAACGCCTCGTGCATGGTTTCCGCCAGCGAGTTGGTGTCTTTGACCAGCCAATTGTGCTTGGTGCAGGGCCGGGTGATGCCCACCGTATCCGCCTCTTGGAACGCATCCGAGCCGATCATGAACGTCGGCACCTGACCGGTCAGAACCACGATCGGGATCGAATCCAGAAGCGCGTCGGTCAGGCCGGTCACCGCGTTGGTCGCGCCGGGCCCCGAGGTCACCAGTGCAACACCGGGTTTGCCGGTTGAACGGGCGTAGCCTTCGGCGGCATGTATCGCGCCCTGTTCATGCCGCACCAGGATGTGACGGATGTCATTTTGCAGAAAGATCTCGTCATAGATCGGTAGCACGGCGCCGCCGGGGTATCCGAATACCGTGTCCACGCCCTGATCCTTGAGGGCCTGGACCACCATCTTTGCGCCGGTCATCTCACGTGTCATCTGCTTTGCTCCGTTCGCGACATGTGTCTTGCGTTTGACAAAAAAAAGCCCCCGAAGTTTCGGAGGCGCATGGGTTCGATTATGGCTTACCGTTACCGGCCCATGCGCGTGTTTCCTACGATTACGACTAGCGCTCTCATCGCCAGAGGCTCCTTTTTGCGTGGGGCAGACATTATGGGCGGCGCGAAGGGGCGTCAACAGGCAATCTGGCCAATTTCCTGACTCTGATGTCGAATTTTGCGACATTTTGTTGCGCAGATTGCCGCATGTCGAGAAATTTCCGGAAATACTGGCCGAGTTTTACCGAGTTCCCAGCGGTGGTCGAGGTCAGAATGCGTCAGAGCGATGTCTGAAACGGGCATGATGCGGGGTCCGGGGTGGGACAGGCTGGAGCTGCGAACAAGTCAGGGAGGACGGCATGCTGGTGGATCTGGTGGACCTCGGGCGCTATCCGATAGATCGTCCGAATTCGGCGGCCTATGATCGGTTGATCGATGACATTCGTCGTGACCTCGACAAAGATGGTTGCGCAGTTTTGCCCGGATTTGTCCACGAAGACGGGTTGAGCCAGTTGCTGACCGAAGCCGAAGCCGTCGCGCCGAGCGCGCATCGCAGTTTCAACCGGACCAACGCCTATTTCACCAAGGACGATCCCCGCTTTGGTATCGCCCACCCGATCCGTCGGTTCTATGACCGGTCGAACGCCTTTGTTCCGGCCGACAATTTCCCGTCAACCGGTCCCCTGCGCAGAATTTACGAGTTCGAAGGTTTTCTGCCCTTCATCCGCGAAGCGCTGAATGAACCCGAGGATCGGTTCTTTCGCTACGATGATCCATTGGCGGATGTGATCATCAACGTGGTCGAAGAGGGGCAGGGCTTTCCGTGGCACTTCGATACGAACAACTACACGGTTACTCTGGCGATCCAGAATGGCGAGCAAGGCGGCGCCTTCGAATACGCGCCGAACCTGCGCACCGCCGAGGAGGAGAACTTTGACAAGGTGGCGATGGTTTTAGACGGCAATATGGGAATGGTACGCCAGTTGGAGCTCAATCCCGGTGATCTGCAGATCTTTCGGGGGCGCTATTCCTTGCATCGCGTGGCGCCGGTGTCGGGTGCACGGCCGCGCTACGTGGGGATATTCTCCTTTGTCGAGGCCGAAGGCATGTGTGGCGGGGTCGAGCGTACCCGGCAGCTCTATGGTCGTGTGCTGCCGTGTCATCACGACAGGGAGGGGTTGCGAAACGATGAGCTTCTGGACTGACCCGTGCTAGGGTGGAGCAGTCAGATCCTGCCAGGGAGTGCAAGGTGCCACGTATTCTTCAGCTGACCCCTTTTGTCCTGTGTTCCTCGCTGAGCCGGCAAATTGCATTCTACTGCGATCGTCTGGGTTTCGCGTGTGGGTTCACGCAAGACAACTATGCTTTTCTCAGGCTTGGCCCGGTTGCAATTCGCCTGCTGGAATGCCCGCCGCGCGCGGATGGCCTGCCGCTGGGTCACGAGCAATCCTTCTATATCGATGTCGAGGATATAGACGACTTGTATGAAAGCCTGCGTCCCGAACTCGAAGATCTCCCCGAAGGGCGGGTTCGTGCGCCATTCGATCAGCCATATCAACAGCGAGAGTTTCACGTTCTGGATGAGGACGGCACGCTGGTCTTTTTCGGCGAGGGAATCCGCTGAAGCGCGGAAGCTGCGCTGATGGCGCGGCCGTCAGAAGGCCACGCCGGTTCCTTGCAGAACGCCATGTTCCAGCGCATATCGGGTCAGGCCGGCAGTCGATGAGATGCCCAGCTTGCGCTTGATGTTTTTGCGATGAGTTTCGACCGTGCGAACCGAAATATCCAGCGCCAGCGCGACTTCCTTGTTCGACTTGCCCTGCGCCAATTCCAGAAGGATCGTCTGCTCGCGTCCGGTGAGTGCTTCGCGCGCCGCATCCTCTTTCGGTTCCAGCGATCCGATCGCCCCGGTGCACAGATAGCGCTCTCCACGCATGACTGCGTCTATGGCCTGCTTGATTTCGTCCGTCGGCACATCCTTGAGAACATAGCCCTTGGCCCCGTGGCTCAATGCGGTCGAGATGTATTCCGGGCTGTCATGCATCGACAGAATGAGAATGCGGGTGTCGGGCAGCCGTTCGAGGATCAGCTCCGTGGCGCTGAGCCCCCCGAGCCCCGGCATGTTCAGATCCATCAGGATGACATCGGGCTGCAGGCGCGCGGCCTGATCCACCGCGTCTCGGCCATTGCCCAACGTGCCGACGACCTTGATGTCGTCAAAACTCTCGAGGATCGACTGGATGCCCTCGGCGACCATGGGGTGATCGTCGACGATAAGGACTCGGATCGTTTCGGTCATCAGGAACCGGCCTTTCCTTTGGGTGTCGCGTCTTCCTGCGGCGGCAACAGGTGGCTCAGCGGCAGGCTGACTTCGATCACTGTACCACTTTGTGCGCCGCGTGATGACAGGATACGCAAGGATCCGTCAAGCTGTTCTATGCGCTCTTGCATGTTGCGCAGCCCGATCCCGGTGCTGACCCGGCCCGGTCGTGACCGAAGGCCACGGCCGTTGTCGGTAATGCGCATGGTCGCGCCCTTCTTGTGGCCGCGCAGGTCGATCGTGACGCGGGTTGCGCCAGAATGGCGTTCGATATTCGTCAGGGCCTCTTGCGCGATACGATAAAGGGCGATCTTGCTGTCCTGGTCCAGACGATTGCGGAACACGACGGTCGAGAATTCTGTCTCGATCCCGGTCCGTTCGCGGAAATCGTCGGTCAGCGCCTTCAGGGCCGGGCCAAGTCCCAAGTCATCCAGAACGCCGGGCCGCAGATCGCGGCTAATGCGGCGCACTTCGGTAATCGCGGTGCCCAGGTTGTCGATGCCCTTGTCCAGCGGCGCACGTGCGCCGTCGTGATCTCCCTTGGACAGGCGCCGCCGGGCATTGTCCAGCGCATAGCGTACCCCGACCAGGATCTGGCTGATCCCGTCATGCAGCTCACGCGCCACCCGGCCGCGCTCCTCCTCCTGCGCGTCGATGACCCGTTTGGTCAGTTCCTTCAGCTTGGCATCCGCAAGCCGGCGTTCGCGGATGTTCAACAGCATCCCCGAGGCGAAGACGATCAGAACCGCCGCCAGAACGATTCCGCCGATGTACAGGAACGTGCGTTGCACCCGCGCTTCGACTTCGGCGCGGGCATTTGCAACGGTGGCCACGATGTCGTCGATGAATACACCGGTTCCCACGGCCCAGCGCCAATCCTGCAGGCCGACGACATAGGCGATCATCATCGCCTCTTCCCCGGTCGAGGGCTTCTGCCACATGAAACTGTGCCACCCGGCACCCTGCCGGGCCAAGCGGATGAACTCGTCGACGACCGGAACGCCCTTGCTGTCCGTCAGGCCCTCCCAGTTCTGATTGATGAACTCGGTCTGTCGCGGGCTGACAAGGTTGTTGCCGTCATAATCGTATACGAAGAAGAACCCGTCCTTTCCGTAGATCATCGCCGACAGGATCTGGGTCACCAGATTCTGGGCGACCTTGTCATCCGGAGACGCGCGTCCGTAGATATAAGCGAACCCGTTTCGGGCCTGTGTCACGTAATTGCGCAGCTCTTCCTTCTTGGCCTCAATCAGCCGACGCTCCAACGCCTTGATCTCGCGTTCAGCAGTCGCGCGGGATTCGTAGGCCACCATGACCGCGATTGCGGCCACGGCCACGACCAGCGGAATGGCCGCCACCAGCGACAGCTTCTGAGCGTAGGTCAGTGAAAGCAGAGCGCGGAGTTTCCCCATGGTCGAATCGATACGCAAGCGGGGGTGAAATTGCAAAGAGATTGGGCATTCCGGCGCTTGAAACGCCCAGGACTCGCGGTTTGCGGGTCAAAATGAGCCCCTCAATTGCGCGTTCCGCAGAAAAAACCATCTGATCTACGTAGTAATAGGTATTCCTTTTCAAACGGCCTTCATTAGGGTGACGCTACCGTAAACGACTGGCTCGGGCGCTGCCCGAGTCGTGACTATGAAGGGGAGGATTACTCTTATGGATCGTCGTAAGTTTCTAAAAACGTCGGCACTGGGCGGCTCGGCCGCAGCGGCAACCGCACTGGCGGCACCCGCCTATGCGCAGGGCAAGCGCACGCTGACCATGGTTACCTCGTGGGGCCGCGGTCTGGCTGGCGTGTTCGACAGCGCGCAGCGTTGCGCCGACAGCATCACCGCAATGTCCGACGGCAACCTGACCGTTGACATCAAGGCAGCGGGCGAGCTGGTGGGTGCGTTCGAAGTGTTCGACGCCGTTTCGTCGGGTCAGGCTGACATGTATCACGCCGCCGACTATTACTTTGTCGGTCAGCACCCGGGCTACGCGTTCTTCACGGCCGTTCCGTTCGGCATGACCGCGCAGGAACTGGTGAACTGGTACTATTTCGATGGCGGCATGGAGCTGCATGACGAACTGGGCCAGATCTTCGGCCTGAAATCGTTCCTGGCAGGCAACACCGGTGCGCAGGCCGGCGGCTGGTACTCGAAAGAGATCAACAGCCCCGAAGACTTCAATGGCCTGAAGTTCCGTATGCCGGGTCTGGGCGGCAAGGCTCTGGGTAAACTGGGCGCATCGGTTCAGAACATTCCGGGTTCGGAAGTGTATCAGGCACTGTCCTCGGGTGCCATCGACGGCACCGAGTGGATCGGTCCCTGGGCCGACGAAAAGGCCGGTTTCCAGGAGATCACAAAGATCTACTACACCGCCGGTTTCCACGAGCCGGGCGCAGGCCTGTCGCTTGCCACCAACCGCGACGTGTTCGAAAGCCTCTCGCCGGCGCACCAGAAGATCATCGAAATCGCTGCCGGCGAAGCGCACCAGTGGAACCTGGCACAGTTCCTGGCCAACAACGGCGCGGCGCTGCAGCGTCTGCAGGCCGGTGGCGTGAAGGTCATGGAATTCCCCGACAGTGTCTGGGATGCCTTCGGACAAGCCAGCCAGGAAGTTCTGGCCGAGAACATGAGCGACGAGCTGTTCAAGAAGATCCACGACAGCGCGATGGCATCGATGAAAGCCTCGTCGTCGTGGCTGAACATGTCGTCGGGCGTCTACACCGCGCAGCGCGACCGCGTTCTGGGCTAACTGGCCGTCTGGCAATCAAACGGTTTCCCCGCCACGTGCGGGGAAACCTTTCCTGTTGCAGATGCGCGGATCGCACGGTTTTCCGCTATAATCAGCGTCGCAACCAACGGGACCTGGGGACATTATGCAGGACGAAAACGGTATCTCGTTCTTCGGCGCCCTGTGGAACGGACTGGTCTGGTTCGTTCAGAGCATCGCCGAAGCCTTCTATAATTTCGGATACGCCATCACGCATCCGCAGCTGTGGCTGAACTGGTCGGACAAAGAAGCAATCATGCGCTTTGTCTACTACGGCGGGTCGGTCGAGTTCTTTTTCGTGGTCTTCACGATCTTCCTCGTGCTGACCGCGATCGGGCTTTACTTCCGCGGCTTCATGTGGGGCATGGTGCGCGTTTTGGAAGGGTTCGCCAACACGACCGGGCGCTTCTTTGCCTGGGCGGGCCTGCTGATGGTGATCCAGCAAATCGTCATCGTATTCATGCAGCGTGTGTTCGCGCGGCCTGACATGGCGTTTGGTCTGGGTATCCCGTTCCAGATGGATATCAGCTGGTATGCCGAAGAGCTGAAGCTGTACAACGCGCTCGTCGTTTGCCTGTGCTGCACGTACACATTCGTGCAGGGCGGCCACGTCCGTGTGGACCTTGTTTATGCCGGCATCTCGCACCGGGCCAAGCGCGTGGTCGACATGCTGGGCTCGATCCTGTTCATGATGCCCATCGCCGTGCTGACCTGGATGTATGGCTGGTACTTCATGTGGCGTCACCTGATCGTGCCGAAGCCCTCGGCCAGCGACACGCTGGATCGGCTGGTGATGAAATCCCGCGCGCTGCGCTGGAACGTCGAAACCATCGGCTTCAGCCCCAACGGCTTCAATGCCTACTTCCTGTTCAAGATCCTGCTTGTGGCCTTTGCCGCGATGGTGTTCCTGCACGCGATCGCGTTCTTCTACCGGTCCTATCTCGAATATGTCGAAGGCCCGGAAAGCGCTGGAAAATACCTCGACAAGGACAGCCTTGGCGAGGGTGAAGAAGCCTACGAAGGCACACATTAAGGACGGAGACCAAGACAATGCTATTCGGACTTGATGGCGTCGAGATAGGCCTCATTATCGTATTCCTCTGCCTGTTTGGCGGGATTCTCAGCGGCTTTCCGGTGGCGTTTGCCATCGGCGGGGCCGGTATCATCTCTTTCGGGATCATCGCCGCGCTGGACAGCGCCGGGTTGCTGATCCACCAGGCGATCGACACAAGCTCGCAAGCCTATCGGGACATCGTGAATTCGGGTGTGAAACCCGATGTGATATCCGTGTTCCGATACCCGGACCTGCCAAGGATCGCCGAGCCGGTCTTTGTTCAGGGTTGGGAAACCGCGTTGGACCGCAACGTGTCCTTCATCGTGAACCGTATCAACGAACGAGTTCTGGCCGGTCAGTCGATCGAGACTCTGCTGGCGGTGCTGATGTTCGTGTTGATGGGCATCACGCTGGAACGCTCGAAAATCGCCAACGATCTGCTGACCACGATGGCGCGCGTCTTTGGCCCGTTGCCGGGTGGTCTGGCGGTGTCGATCGTGGTTGTGGGGGCATTCCTTGCGGCCTCGACCGGTATCGTGGGCGCGACCGTGGTGACGATGGGCCTGCTGGCCCTGCCGACCATGCTGCGCAACAACTACTCGCCAGAACTGGCGACGGGTGTGATCGCAGCCTCGGGCACGCTGGGGCAGATCATTCCGCCCTCGATCGTGATCGTTCTGCTGGGCACGCTGGCGGGTGACCTGTATTCGACGGCGCAGGAGACACGCGCGGTCGAAGCGGGCTGTACCGACGCGCTGACCTATCTGGGCGAGCCTGCCGTGGTTTCGGTGGGGACGCTGTTCCAGGCGGCGCTGCTGCCGGGGATCATGCTAGCGCTGCTCTATGCGCTTTATGCCTTTGGATACGCGCTGCTCAACCCGCACAAGGCACCTGCGGTCGAACTGTCAGGGGGCAGCGGCGAGACCATCACCCGCTCGGAAGGCCTGACCTGGCTGCTGGGTGCCCCGGTCGCACTGATCGTGGGCGCGGTTCTGCTGGGAAGCGCCGGTGTCATCGGAAGCCAGAACATCACGGTTTCCGGCTTCTCGGATATCGGTGAGGCGGCCTCGTTGCGCACCAACGTATCCGAGGAGTGCAAGGCCTCGATGATCGACCTGCATGGTCAGGCGGCCTGGGACAAGGCCGTGGCCGAGCAGGAAGCCATCGATGCTGCCGGCGGCGCAACCGAAGCGCAACGACTGAGCGAAGAAGAACTGGCTTCGGCCCGTGAAGCCAAGATTGCGGCTGCCGCCCCGATCGGCACCGGTGTCGCGGTCATGGTCGTACTGCTGGGTCTGACGCTGGTTCTGGGTCGCGGCATTGCGCCTTCGCAATCGCCGCAGCCGCTGATCGTGGGTGCAATCGGGCTGATCCTGATGCTGCTGGTCGATGTGCTGCTGATTGCGCCGACCACCTCGTCGGGGGCCACCTTCCTGCTGCTGGCGCTGCCTTTCGGGCTTGCCATGTATGGCTGCAAGGAAGCGGCGGCGCGCTGTGCGACCAATGATCTGATCCGCGTGGTATTCCCGCCGCTGGTTCTGATCATCGCGGTACTTGGATCGATCCTGGGTGGTGTGACCAACCCGACTCCGGCAGCAGCGCTGGGGGCAGGCGGGGCCATCATGCTGGCGGCCTATCGCAAACTGCAGGATCAGGGACGGTCGGGCAAAGTGATCATCTGGTCCACCTTCGCTGTCATCATCTGCCTTCTGCTGGGTGTCAACTTTGACCTCCGCGTGAACCAAGGCGATGTAAGCGTCGAGACCTGGATTGCGTTCATCCTGGCCTATGCCACCTACCTCTATGCGCTGTTCGGCCTGCTGTTCGCCTGCTGGGTGCTGTATGCCAGCGGTGTTCTGACACCGGTGGTGCGGGAAACCGCCAAGGTGACCTCGATGGTGTTCACCATCCTGATCGGATCGCAGCTGCTGAACCTAGTGGTGATCTCGTTCGGCGGGGAACACTATATCCAGCAGTTCCTCAAGAGCTTTGACAACGAGTTCACGGTCTTCCTGATCGTGATGCTGGTGCTGTTCATCCTGGGCTTCGTGCTGGACTTCCTCGAGATCATCTACATCGTGATCCCGATCGTGGGTCCGGTGATCTATGGCGGGTCGTTCGACCCGAAATGGGTGACGATCATGGTGGCGGTGAACCTGCAGACCTCGTTCCTGACGCCGCCATTTGGCTTTGCGCTGTTCTATCTGCGCGGCGTGGCGCCGAAAGAAGTGACGACGGGCCATATCTACCGCGGGATCATCCCCTTCGTGCTGATCCAGGTGGTTGGCATCGGAATCCTGTGGTTCTTCCCGTCGATCGTGACGATCGTGCCGGACCTGATCCCGAACTGATCGGTGATGGCGTTATCAAAGTGAAAAGGGGGCCGCGAGGCCCCCTTTGCTTTGGTCCCGGCTGACGCCGGTTGTCAGGTGAACTGGATCAGGTCCCAACGGTTCCCGAACGGATCCTGCCAGACGGCAACGATGCCATAGGGTTCATGGCGGGGCTCTTCCTCGAACCGGACCCCGTTGGCCAGCATGTCTGCGTGATCGCGGGCGAAATCATCGGTTCTGAGGAAAAACCCGACACGACCTCCGGTCTGATTACCGATTGCGGCCCGTTGGCTGTCTCCGTCAGCCTTGGCCAACAGCAGAGCAGCCCCATCGCTGCCGGGGGGCGTAACCAAAACCCATCGTTTGCCTTCGCCCAGATCGATGTCCTGGGTCAGCCGGAACCTAAGCGTCTTGGTGTAGAACGCGATCGCGTCATCATAGTCCGGCACCACCAAGGTGACGGCGTGCAAACCTTGCTGCATCGGAATTCAACCTTTGGTAGGGTGGCGATCGGGAAGTTGGATATTCGCGACCTGCTCGGCAATCGGAGCCGTCGAAAGCGGGTGATGCGTTGAGTCGGTGAACGCCTCCGGGTCGTCCACACGCTGCCACCCGCCTTTGACATAGACCTCGAGCCCGGCGAATTTCACCTTGTAGCCCATCTTGGGGCTGCCGGGGACCCAATAGCCCAGATATACATATGGCAGCCCGGCCTCGCGCGCGATGTCGATATGATCGAGGATCATATAGGTCCCCAGCGAGCTTTGCGGCTGGTTCGGGTCATAGAAGGAATAGACCATGCTCAACCCGTCATCCAGAACATCGGTCAGGCTGACGGCGATCAGGTTTCCGGTTTTGGGGTCGGCATATTCAACGACGCGGCTGCGGATCGGGGTCTCTTCGATCATCGCGGCGAATTCGAACACGTCCATATCCGCCATGCCGCCATCGGCGTGCCGTGTGTCCAGGTACCGCCGAAACAGTTCGTACTGGTCGTCGGTGGCCCAAGGTGAGGTCGCGCGTCGCTGAAGATGCGCATTGCGCCGCGCCGCGCGTTTCTGGCTTTTGGTCGGAGAAAATGCCGAGACGTCGATCCGGGCCGACAGGCAGGCCGCACAATCGGTGCAGGAAGGCCTATAAAGTACGTTTTGAGACCGGCGAAAACCCTGCTGCGACAGAGAGTTGTTCAGCTGATCCGCGCCTTCGCCCTGAAGGGCGGTGAACAGCTTACGCTCGATCCTGCCCTCGAGATAAGGGCAGGGCTGTGGTGCAGTCACATAGAACTGCGGCGCAATCGGCAGCGTGTGTCGCATGAAGGCCCCGTGTTTCCTCGGGGCCGATGATAGCAACCGTTTCTGGGGTCGCCAAGTCCCAGAAACGGGCCGTGTCAGGCGCGCTGGTTCAGCATTACGGTGCCGAGGAAGGCATCGGTCAGGCCCTGGTTGCGGGCACTGGTCAGCATCATGATGACCGAGATGATCTGCAGGATCGGAAACGCCATGCTGACAAAGTAACCGGCTGTATGCGCGACGGCCTTGCCGGTATCCATACGTTCGCCAAATGCGTCGCGCAGCTCAATCCCCATAAAGCGCATGCCCAGCGTGGCAGACCCGTTTGCGATGGTGACGACTCGGTAGATGAAACTGACGACCGCATAGATCAGCGCGATGACGAACAGGCCCATGCCGAAGGTCAGCAGAATGGCAACCGTGCACAGCAGCGAAATGAAGGCGATATCGAACAGCCACGCAAAAAAGCGTTTGATCGCCACGGATTTGTAGAAGTCCGGCTGACGATCCGGGTCGGGCAGATGAGACATGAAGGAATTTCCAGTCGGTTGTTGAGGTTTGCCCTGTCCCACAGAGAGGGGGCAGGGCGGTAGGGTATCAGGCGGTTTCGTCCTTGTCGTCCGCCGTATTCTCCTGAGCGCGTTCGTTCATGAACTGGTCGAACTCGGCCTTGTCCTTGGCTTCGCGCAGGCGGTGCAGGAAGGCTTCGAAATCCTGTTGTTCCCGTTCCAGGCGGGCCAGCGTGTCGGCCTTGTAGGCGTCGAATGCGCTGTTGCCCGAGGGCTTCATCGCGCTCATGTGGCTGTGCCAGGAATGGCGGCGGCTGCAGGATTTGCTGAACATGCGTTTGCTCCAGATCATATAGGCCAGAAGGGCCAGGCCGACGGGCCAGAAGAAGATGAAACCAAGGACCATGGCAGCGATCCAGGCGCCTTTACCCTTGTCGTCAAGCCAGGCCTCTGCACGGTGCAACCATCCCGGGTTGCGGGGGACGGCGTGTTCGGACAATGCGGTCATTTGGGCTCTCCAGGTTGATGTAAATTGTGTTCACATTGGTCTAGATGGGGTGGCCCGGCCCGGATGCAAGGGGCGATGTGAAAAAGATTTACATTTAGTGCCCCGGTTGACGGCAGTTCTGATCCTGCGCAACGTGCGGGCATGAACACGCACAACGACAAGGCCGTCCCGACGCTTGAAGAAATCCTGAACCTGGAGCAGCAGGTCTGGACCGCTTTGGTCGAGGGTGATGCGCAGGCGGACTGGGCGTTGCTGAGCGCCGATTTTCTGGGCGTCTACCCATCCGGTTTCGCCAATCGCGACGATCATGTGGGTCAGTTCGCAGACAGCCCGACCATGGAGTCATATGAGTTGAGCGCGGCGCAATTGCGCGTTCTGACCGCGGATATCGTCCTGTTGTCCTACCGGGCGGACTATCAGCGGCCGGGCGCGTCCGCGCGCGAGGCGATGCTAATTTCTTCGTTGTGGCAACGCCGGGATGATGGCTGGATCAATACCTTCAGCCAGGACACTCCGGTCGAGGTTACCTGACCGGAATTCGCCCATGACCGACAATCTTACCATTCGCCGCGTCCCGCGCCCCTACGACCCCGAACTGGGGCGAGAAGCCTGCGCCGCAGTGCCGGATCTGACCGCTGATCAGTCCGAACTGGTGACCGGTGCCGCAGGCAGCAGCCCGTACCTCAAGAGCTTGATCGACCGTGAGCGCAATTGGCTGGCCCCGGCGCTGGATCGGCCGCAGCACGCCCTTGCGCAGATCATGGACGACGCGCGCGCGTTGGCTCCTGACCAGTTGAAACCGGGCTTGAGGCAGGCCAAGCATCGGCTTGCCTTGCTGACGGCCCTGGCCGACCTTTCCGGAGCCTGGAACCTCGAGCAGGTCACGACGGCGCTGACCGACTTTGCGGCGCTTGCCGTGGATATCGCGGCCAAGGCCGAGATCGCGGCGCTGATCCGGCGCAAGAAGCTGCCCGGCATGACCGAAGACGACGTCGAGACCGCCGCCGGGATGGTGATCCTGTCGATGGGCAAGATGGGCGCGCACGAACTGAACTACAGCTCGGATATCGACCTGATCGTGCTGTTCGACGAAACCCGGTACGATCCCGACGATTTCTATGAGGCGCGGCAGGGCATGGTGCGGGCCACGCGCAATTTCTGCGCTACGCTCAGCGACAAGACGGCCGATGGGTACGTGTTCCGCACCGATCTGCGCCTGCGCCCCGATCCTGCGGTCACCCCCGTCTGCATGGCGACCGAGGCGGCCGAGCGCTATTACGAAAGCCTGGGCCGCACATGGGAGCGTGCAGCCTATATCAAGGCCCGCCCTTGCGCCGGTGACATCGCCGCCGGGCAGCGGTTTCTGGAGACCCTGCGGCCCTTTGTCTGGCGCCGCCATCTGGATTTCGCCGCCATCCAGGACGCTCACGACATGCGCCTGCGCATCCGCGAGAACAAGGGCACCGGGGGGGCTCTGACGATCCCCGGCCATGACATGAAGCTGGGGCAGGGCGGCATTCGCGAAATCGAGTTCTTTACCCAGACGCGGCAGTTGATTGCCGGGGGCCGCGACCCCGACCTGCGCGTGCGCGGCACGGTGCCGGGACTGGCCGCGCTGGCAGCCAAGGACTGGGTACCGCAGGACGTGGCCGACAAGTTGACCGACCATTACCGCGCACATCGCGAGGTCGAGCACCGCATCCAGATGGTGCATGACGCGCAGACCCACAAGGTGCCGCAGTCGTCCGACGGGATCGAGCGCATCGCCTGCCTGATGGGCACCACCAGCGCCGACCTGACAGCCGATCTGACACGCCGCCTGACCGAGGTGCACGAGCTGACCGAGGGCTTTTTCGCGCCCGGCGCCGGCCCCGCGCCGACCGCAGCTCCCCCGGTCGAGTTCGACGCCGGCGTTCTGGCCCGGTGGACAACCTATCCCGCGCTGCGTTCGCAACGGGGCGCGCGCATTTTCGAGCGGCTCAAACCCGAATTGCTGGCCCGGCTGGCCAAGACCGCCCGTCCCGACGAGGCGCTGCTGGCGCTGGATGGGTTTCTGGCCGGATTGCCCGCTGGTGTGCAGCTGTTTTCGCTGTTCGAAGCCAACCCGCATCTGATCGACCTGCTGGTCGACATCGTCGGAACCTCGCATGCACTGGCCGCGCACCTGTCGCGCAATGCGCAGGTGTTCGACGCGGTGATCGGTGGCAGCTTCTTTGCCGATTGGCCCGGTCAGTCCGCCTTGCAGGCTGAACTGTCCCACGCGCTGGCGGCTGAGTCGGACTATGAAACGCAGCTGGATCTGGCGCGGCGCTGGTGCAAGGAATGGCATTTCCGTATCGGTGTGCACCACCTGCGCGGTCTGATCGACGGGTTGCAGGCCGGGCGGCAATACGCGGACCTCGCGCAGGTTGTCATCGCCGCGATCTTACCCTGCGTAGAGCGGCAGTTTTCGCAGAAGCACGGCTCCCCCCCAGGGCGTGGCGCTGTGGTGCTGGGCATGGGGTCGTTGGGGGCCGCTCGGCTGAACTCGCAATCCGATCTGGACATGATCGTGATCTACGACCCGCAAGCGGTGGACATGTCCGACGGCCCCAAGCCACTGGCCACGCGCACCTACTATGCGCGCTTTACACAGGCGCTGATTACCGCCCTATCGGCACCGATGGCGCAAGGACGTTTGTACGAGGTCGACATGCGACTGCGGCCGTCCGGCAATCAGGGGCCAGTCGCCACAAGCTGGGCCAGCTTCACTCATTACCAACAGGAGGAAGCCTGGGTTTGGGAGCATCTGGCCTTGACCCGCGCGCGTGCAGTTGCAGGCAACACGGATCTGGCAGACGATTTCGAAGCTTTCCGAACGCAGTTCCTGTCTCGCCCGCGCGACAAGGATCAGGCCCTGCGCGAAGTGTCCGACATGCGCGCACGCCTCGCGGCCGCGAAATCTCCCGCCGGTGTCTGGGATGTCAAGAACGGCCCCGGCCGTCTGCTGGATATCGAACTGATGGCCGAAACCGGCGCACTGTTGTCCGGAGCGCCACAGCGCGACGTCGACTCGGGCTTGGACGGAGCGGTCGCTGCGGGTCTTTTGTATGTCGCTCAGGCGCAGGTGTTGAAGGACGCATATGACCTATGCTGGTCGGTGCAATGCGCGGCGCGGCTACTGTCTGGCAAGGTGATCGAGGCCGACAAGATCGGGCAGGGGGGCACGGCCTTTCTGTGCCGGGCGACCGGGTTCGAGCAGGTCGAGCAGTTACAGTCCGCCTTGCAGGACAGCTATGCTGCCGCAGCCGAAGTGATCGGCGCGGTGATCGAGGAGAGTGCGGATGGCGCGCAGTGACGACCCGAACGACCCCAAGGGCCTGATTCGCGAGGCCTATCGCATCGACGGAATCACGCTGCCCGAGTGTCGCAGCATCTTTTTGGACTGGGCGCTCAGCCTGCCGGACGGGCGCGACCAGAAGCAGGCGCTGACCGAGTTGCATGCTGTCTATACCGCACAGGATGCCGACCATCCCATGACACAGGTTCTGCGCGAAGGGCTGGACACCGCGCAGGCTCCGCGCCGGCGCGGCGGCTGGCGGGCGCGCCAACGCTGACGGATCGCCAGAGGGGCTTTTCTGCCCGCGCAATCGCGACTATGAGGGCGCCATGACCCATGCCGACATGCCCGACCGCCCCAGAATCCGTTTGAAACCCAAAGCCAATGCGCGCGGTCTGCGCCACGGCTTTCCTTGGGTCTATGCCAATGACATCGTTACCGACCGGCGCACCCGCAAGATCGCGCCTGGTGCGCTGGCCGTGCTAGAGGATGACAAACGCGCCCCGATCGCGTTGGTGGCAGTGAACCCTGATTCCAAGATCATGTGCCGGGTGTTGGATCGTGACCTGTCGGCACAGCTGGACGCCGGCTGGTTCGAAACCCGCCTGCGCCGCGCGCTCGACCTGCGCGAACGGCTGTTCGATGCGCCCTTCTACCGGCTGGTCCATGCCGAGGCCGACGGTTTTCCCGGTGTCATCATCGACCGCTTTGGCGATGCCTGCGTGATCCAGCCCAACGCCGCCTGGGCTGAGGCGCATCTGGACCTTCTGACCGACGCGCTGGTCTCGGTGACGGGGGTGACGACCGTGCTCAAGAACGCCTCGGGCCGCACCCGCGGGCTGGAAGGTCTGGATGACGTGAACCAGACACTGCGCGGCACCGCGCCCGATGCCCCTCTGCCCGTCCCGATGAATGGCGCGACCTACATGGCCGACCTGACCGGGGGCCAGAAAACCGGGCTGTTCTACGACCAGCGCCCCAACCACGCTCTTGCCGCCCGGCTGGCGGGCCCCGGCGCGCATGTGCTGGACGTGTTCAGCCACGTGGGCGGATTTGGCCTGGCCATGCTGGCCGGTGGGGCAGATCATGCGCTGTCGGTCGATGGCTCGGCCGCCGCGTTGACTCTGGCCGAGCAGGGCGCCGCCGCATCGGACTTTGGCGACCGCTTTGAAACCCGACAGGGCGATGCCTTCGAAGTTCTGACCCAGCTGGGTGAGGACGGTGCGCAGTTCGACGTGGTCATCTGCGATCCGCCGGCCTTTGCGCCGTCGAAACAGGCGCTGGATGCCGGGCTGCGGGCCTATGAGCGGATCGCCCGCCTGGCCGCGCCGCTTGTCAAACCGGGGGGGTATCTGGGCCTGTGTTCCTGCTCGCATGCCGCCGACCTGACCCGTTTTCGCGAGGCCTGCGCCCGCGGTATCGGCCGGGCCGGGCGTCAGGCGCAGATGATTCACACCGGCTTTGCCGGACCCGACCATCCGCAACTGCCGCAGCTGGCCGAGAGCGGCTATCTGAAATCCGTGTTCTACCGGCTGTGAAGGCGGTTCTCGACACCTGCGTCATCTACCCGACGGTGATGCGCGAGATGCTGCTGGGCGTGGCCGCGCGGGGCCATTTCACCCCGCTCTGGTCGGCTCGCATCCTCGAAGAATGGGCCCGCGCCGCCCGCAAACTCGGTCCCGAGGGCGAGGCGCAGGCCCGGGCCGAAATCGCCTTGGTGCAGGCAAATTGGCCGCAGGCCGTACGCCCCGAGGCACCCGGCCTCGAACAGCGCCTCTGGCTTCCCGATCCGGCCGATACGCATGTGCTGGCCACCGCGGTCGCCGCTTCGGCCGACACGATCATCACCGTGAATGCCAAAGACTTTCCAAGGAATATTCTGGCGGAAGAGGGCCTTGCGCGTATCGACCCCGACAGCTTCCTTCACGGCATCTGGCAGAGTGACCCGAGCAGTGTCGAAGAGGTGGCTCAATCGGTCCTAACCGAAGCCAACCGTCTGTCGGGCGACAGATGGACTCTGCGCGCATTGATGAAAAAAGCCCGCCTGCCGCGTCTCGGCAAGGCTTTGGCGGCCTGACCTCTTCCCCTGGCTCCAAATATCGCGAGAGTGTGGCCTCTCGCACTCTGACCCTCAGCCACGCTCCCAACGTTGTTCAAGGGCCTCCAGCGCGGCAATCCGCTCGTCCGTCTTGGGATGGCTCATCAGCCAGGCCGGAACCACGCCCGCCCGCTGCTGGGTCAGATCCTCAAGCTTGTGAAACAGGGATTTCTGCGGCCCGATCCCGATTCCGGCCTTGGTCAGCAGGGCGGCTGCGTATTCGTCCGCCTCGTATTCGTCCGCCCGCGACAGGCGCGAGGCCAGCAGCGCGGTCAGCGCATTTGCGATCCACGCGCCGATGAAGGGAATGAACCGGTTGAGCAGCATCATCAGCGCCGCCCGCATCGCGTTCTGACCGGAAAAATCGATCATCCGCCGCCGGGCGTGGCCCAGCGCAACATGTCCCAGCTCGTGCGCGAGGACGCTGGCCATCTCCTCGGCTGAGACCTCGCCGTTGCGGAACTTGCGATAGAAGCCTCGGGTGATGAAAATGCGCCCGTCCGGTGCGGCCAGCCCGTTCACCGGGTCGATTTCATAGATATAGACCGGCACGCGCGCCACATCCAAGGCGGCGGCCAGGCGGTCGGTCATACGCTTCAACTCGGGATCAGCCAGTTCGGTCGACTTCGCATCCAGCTCGCGATGGGTGCGCCAGACGGAAATCCGATACATCACAATGGCATAGGCGATCGCCAGCAGAATTGGGGTCAGACGCAACATATCTCAGATATGGGCGGATCGGGATGCGGGGGCAAGTCGTTCCTCATCACTTTCGGGCAACATGGGCGACCTGGGGCAGTTCGTGAGACGGAAATCGCGCGGCGTCAGATCGCAGTTTCCATATTTCAAAGGTTGAAATGAAGGCAAAAGCCTTCTAGGGCACGGCGCACGCTGTGCGAGCGCGCGCTTTGCAAGAGGGACAAATGGCCAACAATGATTTAGAAGCCCGGCACCTTGAAACACTGGATCGTGACCTGCGGCGGTTTTCCCGCCTCGAGGTTGCAACGGCGCAGGTCGGGCGGCCGTTCGTCGGATCGGGCATCGCCTTCGTGTTCATCGTGATCGCCGGGATCACGGCTGCTTTGTTGTTCGGACAGGCCAGCAACACGATGATCGTCGTGATTGCGGCCATGTTCGGAGCCTACATGGCGCTCAACATCGGGGCGAACGATGTGGCCAACAACATGGCCCCGGCGGTGGGCGCGAACACCCTGACCATGGGCGGCGCCATCGCGATTGCCGCAGTTTTCGAAAGCGCCGGCGCCCTGATCGCGGGTGGAGACGTGGTCTCGACCATCGCCAAGGGCATCATCAATACCGAAAGCATGGGAACGGCAACCGTCTTCATCTGGGCCATGATGGCCGCGCTGTTGTCTGCTGCGCTTTGGATCAACCTGGCCACCTGGGTTGGCGCTCCGGTCTCGACCACGCATTCGGTCGTGGGGGGCGTCATGGGGGCAGGGATCGCGGCGGCGGGGTTCGGCGCGGTCAGCTGGGTCAAGATGAGCCAGATCGCTGCAAGCTGGGTCATCTCGCCGCTTCTGGGCGGCATCATCGCTGCCGGATTCCTGTGGTTCATCAAGGCGCGGATCATCTACCAGGACGACAAGATCGCCGCTGCGCGCAAATGGGTTCCAGTTCTGGTCGGCATCATGGCCGGGGCGTTTGCCTCGTACCTTGCGCTGAAAGGCCTGAAACATCTGTTCAAGATCAACCTGCAGACGGCCCTGGTGATCGGTCTGGTCAGCGGAGTGCTGATCTGGATGGCGACGATTCCTGTCATTCGCCGTCAGGCCGAAGGGCTGGAGAACCGCAACAAGTCGCTGAAGATCCTGTTCGGCATCCCGCTGATCATTTCGGCGGCGCTGCTCAGCTTTGCGCATGGGGCCAATGACGTGGCAAATGCCGTCGGACCTCTGGCCGCCATCGTTCAGGCTTCGGCGGTGGGTGATTTCACCCATGCGGTGAACATTCCGCCCTGGGTCATGATCATCGGCGCCTTCGGCATTTCGTTCGGTCTGTTCTTGTTCGGGCCCAAGCTGATCCGGGTGGTCGGCAGCCAGATCACCAAGCTGAACCCGATGCGCGCCTATTGTGTGGCGCTGTCGGCGGCGATCACCGTGATCGTGGCCAGCTGGCTTGGCCTGCCGGTCAGTTCGACCCACATCGCCGTGGGCGCAGTGTTCGGTGTCGGGTTCTTCCGGGAATGGGACGCCGAGCGGCGCCTGATCAAGGCGCGCGGCGCTGTGCCGGAACGCCCGGTGTTGGCCCCCGAAGAGCGCCGCCGCCGCAAGCTGGTGCGCCGGTCGCATTTCCTGACGATCATCGCGGCCTGGGTGATCACCGTGCCCGCGGCGGCCCTGCTGTCAGGTCTGCTGTTCCTGGGAATTCAGGCAATCGCCGGATAAAAGCAAAGCCGGGCTGGCGCTATCGCGTCAGCTCGCGCATGCCGCGTTCCAGCCCGGCCAGCGTCATCGGCACCATCCGGTCTTCGAAGATCTCGCGGATCATGCCGATGGAATGGGTGTATTCCCAGTATTTCTCGGGCACCGGGTTGATCCACAGGTTCGACGTCCACTGTTCGCGCGCGCGCTGCAGCCAGACCTGCCCGGCCTCGGCGTTCCAGTGCTCGTTGGCGCCGCCGGGATAGGCGATCTCGTAAGGCGACATCGACGCATCACCCACGAAGATGCACTTGTAGTCGGGGCCGTAGGTCCGCAGCACCTCATGCGTGGGGGTCTGCGCATCCCACCGGCGGCGATTGTCGCGCCAGACGCCTTCGTACAGGCAGTTGTGGAAATAGAAATATTCCAGGTGCTTGAACTCGGACCGCGCGGCCGAGAACAATTCCTCGACCACCTTGATATGCGGGTCCATCGAGCCGCCCACATCGAGAAACAGCAGCACCTTGACCGCATTGTGCCGTTCGGGCCGGGTCTTGACGTCCAGGTATCCGTGCTCGGCCGTGGCGCGGATGGTGCCGTCGAGGTCCAGTTCTTCGGCGGCGCCCTCACGGGCCCAGCGGCGCAGGCGTTTCAGCGCGACCTTGATGTTGCGGGTGCCAAGTTCGACCGTGTCGTCCAGATTGCGGAACTCGCGCTTATCCCAGACCTTGACCGCACGCTGGTGGCGGCTTTCCTTCTGGCCGATGCGCACGCCCTCGGGATTGTAGCCGTAAGCGCCGAAGGGCGAGGTGCCCGCCGTTCCGATCCACTTGTTGCCGCCCTGGTGGCGGCCTTGCTGATCCTTCAGCCGCTCGCGCAGCGTCTCCATCAGCTTGTCGAAACCGCCAAGCGCTTCGATCTCAGCCTTTTCCTCGTCTGACAGGTGCTTCTCGGCCATCTTGGCCAGCCACTCGGCCGGGATGTCCACGGCCTCGAGCACCTGATCGAAGGTGATCTCGGACAGCCCTTCGAAGCTGGCGGCAAAGGCGCGATCGAACTTGTCGATGTTGCGCTCGTCCTTCACCATCGAGACACGGGCGAGGTAGTAGAACGCCTCGATGTCGTAGGTGGCCAGCCCCTTTTTCATCCCCTCCAGAAAAGTCAGGTATTCCCGCAACGAGACGGGGATGCCTGCTTTTCTGAGGTTTTCGAAAAAGGGGATGAACATCGGCTCAGCCTATCACCCGCACCAGAACAAGCGAAATGGCCAGTCCCGCCAATGCAAATGCAATGCCGTAGCCGGCCGCATACTGGGCGATATCCGCGCCGCTGCCTTTGCGTTTTCGTGCCGTCAGCGCGCCCAGAGCCGCCCCCAGGACCGCCATTCCCACAACCACTAGCATGTGTTCGTCATCCGCCTTTTGCGATGTTACGGGGCCCCCAGCGCGACGTCCTGCATCAACGAGCTGACCACCAATTCCGAGCCAAACCCGTAGCGCGCCCACCCCAGACTGTCCAGTCTGACGGAGCGTGCCTGTTCGGGTTTGCCGGCCTGCTTTAGGGCCTCGGCCTTCAGCAGCAGCAGCGTCGCCAACATCGAGGCGTTTTCGGCCCGCGTCATCGTCGCGATGGCCCGGTCGAGGTCCTGCAGGGCTGCGGGGCCGCGCCCTTGGGTCAGGGCATAGGCCGCCGTCTGAACCGAGATATGCGCGCGCTGAAGCTCGGTTCCGGGGGTCGCGCGCAGGTATTGCAGAGCGATGGCATATTCGCGCTGCGCTTCCTCGGGGGCGTCGAATTCACCCAAACGGGCCTTCAGATAATGGGGGTACGCCCGGCGGTGATCGGTCCAACCTTGCTCTCGGCCGATCCGCATCGCGCGGTCGATGGCCCGCATTTGCCGCGGCGAGGCCCGGCCCTTGCCGACCGCCAGTTGCACGGCGTCGATCCATTCACGCGGGGTCTCCGAGATTGGCTGGACGGGCAGATTGGCGCCGCGCGGGTTCAGGCGGGCGATGACCCCGGGTATGACCTGCGCCACCTGTTCCCGGGTCATGCCGGTCTGAAGCTCCGGCACATAGGTTGCGCGCAGGATCAGCATGTCGAACCCGGTCAGGACAGTGTGGAAATTATCGTCGTTGAAGACCGAATCCGGCAGGCGGTACATGTCGTTCAGAGGCCCGATCGCCTGTGCAAGTTCTTCGTGAAGGCAATCCCGCATTTCCTGGGGGCTGACATCGTTGGGAATGAAGATCGCCAATCGCTCGCGGCTGCGCAGTGCGCGCCAACTGCTTTTGGTCTTGCGCTTGTCGCGATTGTATTCCTCGAGGCTGGACGCGTTGGGCACGACGAAACACGCGGCCTGCGGCAGCAGCCGCTGGATCTGGCGCTGGGTCACTGCTTCGATCGTGATGTTGGCCTGCCCATCGTTGACCTGGCGGATGTCGATCCGGGCTTCGCGCTGCAGTCTGGTCAGCAGACGCGTCAGGTCGGATTGCATCGTGGGGGCAGGGGCGCCCGTCAGCCGAACTGTGATCGGACCCTCGAACCGCGTGAACACGGGCAGGGCAGTGCCGCTTTCCAGCGAGAAATGCAGGTCCACGAAATCCGCCGCGATGTTCGTATTCGACCGGGCCGGCGGGAAAGGACGTGGCGTGCCGAAAGCCTGAGTCACCGGTGCCGCGGCCTCGGTCACTTTGATTTCATCGGGCAGCTCAATCCGGTCGACCGAACTGCAGCCGGCAAGGACAAAGCCAAGAAATATGCCAGCAAGACGTTTCATGGACGCCGATACTTGAGGAAAGGCGTCAGTTGGCCGACGCGGTCATAAAGCTGGCGCGCCGTATGGTTGAACTCTTGCGTCAACCAATAGACATCGGGCGCGCTTTTTCGATCGGCTTCGGCATAGACGGCCTCGATCAACGCCCGACCGACACCGGTGCCGCGTACATGCGGGCTGGCATAGAGATCCTGCAGATAACAGACGTTTTCGATCTTCCAGGCATGGCGGTGAAACAGGAAGTGGGTCAGCCCGATCAATTCGCCGTCCAACTCGGCCACAAGGCATGAAAAGTCCTGCGGATCATCCCCCAGCAGGCGCGCAAACGTGCTGTCGTAGACCTCGTCGGGCAAGACCGTTTCGTAGAATTCAAGATATGCCCGCCACAACAAGTCCCAGCTCGGCCGGTCTTCGGGCTTGAGGGGGCGAATGCGCGGCGCTTGGGTCAATTCGGGCGGTCCTGCTCTTCAGCGTGCTCGGTGTCGTGTTCTTTGATCTTTGTTGCAGCAATGCTGGCATCAGGCTTGCCGCAAGGCAAGCCGTGATCACCAAGTATTCATGAATGGGCGGGCTTCAGCGCTTGGCGCGCGCCATGAAGGCCAGCCGTTCGAACAGATGCACGTCCTGCTCGTTCTTCAGCAGTGCTCCGTGCAGCTTGGGCAGGGCATTTACCCCGTCGCGTTTCAGGTCCTCGGCATCCAGATCCTCAGCCAGGAGCAGCTTGAGCCAGTCCAGCACCTCGGAGGTCGAGGGTTTTTTCTTCAGCCCCTGCGTCTCGCGAATTTCGTAGAACTGGGTCAGGGCGGTGGTCAGCAACGCCTCTTTGATGCCGGGGTGATGCACTTCGACGATGCGACGCATCGTAGCCTCGTCGGGGAAGCGGATGTAGTGGAAGAAACATCGGCGCAGGAAAGCGTCTGGCAGTTCCTTTTCATTGTTCGAGGTGATGATCACGATTGGGCGGTGTTTGGCCCGGATCGTTTCGCCGGTCTCGTAGACATGGAACTCCATCTTGTCGAGCTCCTGCAGCAGGTCGTTGGGGAACTCGATATCGGCTTTGTCGATCTCGTCGATCAGCAGCACGACCTTTTCATCGGCGTCGAAGGCCTGCCACAGCTTGCCTTTGCGGATATAGTTCGACACGTCGTGCACACGTTCGTCGCCCAGCTGGCTGTCGCGCAGACGGCTGACGGCGTCATATTCGTAAAGACCCTGCTGCGCGCGGGTGGTCGACTTGACGTTCCACTCGATCATCCTGAGACCCAGTGCGCCGGCGACCTGTTTGGCCAGTTCGGTTTTGCCCGTGCCAGGTTCACCCTTGACCAGCAGCGGTCGTTCCAGCGTGACGGCTGCGTTTACGGCAATGGTCAGGTCGTCGGTGGCAACGTATTCGGCTGTGCCTTTGAAACGTGCGGTCATGGGGCCCTCGTATGATGGTCGCAGCAACAGGAGACGGGAACCGGGTTACCTAGGGCGGGGCCGAATGACAAGCCGGGCCGCAGCGTCGCGGGCTGCCAACGACCGGCGCGAGGGACGAATCGCACCGATTCCATCATCCGCTCGCGGGTGTTCTGCCGCAAAATGGTCCTTTCGCTTTCACAGAATGGCAACGATTTGGTGCCCAAAGTCTCATATTTATACCGGTTCTCATAACGGCGCGTCGGGGTTGCGTTTGGATAGTGACATTCCCCGTCCCGTCAGTTAAACGCTGCGCAGAAGGGGGTGCCAAATGTCAGGCGACACGACCGCAAAAGACGTTTCTGGCCATACCGAGGGAGCCAATATGAAGCAGGAAGTTTTTCTGCCGGAGGACTATCGTCCGGCCGAAGATGAACCTTTCATGAATGAACGCCAGCTTGAGTATTTCCGCCGCAAGCTGCTGAACTGGAAACACGAACTTTTGGCAGGCAGCCGGGACACGATCGAGGGGCTGCAGGACAGCACCCGTAACATTCCCGACGTTGCAGACCGCGCCAGCGAGGAAACCGACCGTGCGCTGGAGCTGCGCACCCGGGACCGTCAGCGCAAACTGGTTGCCAAGATCGACGCGGCTCTGCGCCGGATCGACGAGGGCGAATACGGTTACTGCGAAAAAACCGGCGACCCGATCTCGCTCAAGCGTCTGGATGCGCGTCCGATCGCGACCATGACGCTGGAAGCGCAAGAGCGTCACGAGCGTCGCGAAAAAGTTCACCGCGACGATTGATCGCTGGGTTCTTTCAAAAGAGACATGCGCCGGGGCCTGTGGCTCCGGCCTTTTTGCGTTAGGCCGGTGCCATGAAGATCGACGGTTTGCAAATCTGTGTCATCGGCGGCGGGATCGGCGGAATGGCCGCTGCGCTGGCCTTGCAGCAACGCGGTGCACGGGTGACCGTGCTCGAGCAGGCCGAGGCCTTGACCGAGGTCGGGGCCGGCCTGCAAATCAGCGCCAACGGCATGGCGGTCCTGCGTGCGCTGGGTGTTGTGGATGATCCCGGTCGGGTCGCACAACTCTCTCACGGCACTGTTCTGCGCGATTATCGGCGGGGCCGCGTCGTCAGCCGTCTTCCGGCACCCTCGGCCGGACCCACGTGGTATTTCCACCGTGCTGATCTTCTGGAAACGTTGCAAATGGCGGCCGAGCGCGCAGGGGTGTCGATCAGGCTGAATGCCCGCGTCTCCAATGTTCGGAAGCATCCAGCCGACGCCGAGATTGCGCTGCAGGATGGCACCCGGCTACGCGCGGAATTCGCCGTTGCAGCGGATGGCGGGCGCAGCGGTATCCGGCCCATCCTGAACGGAACCGAAGCGCCCGCGTTCACGCATCAGGTGGCCTGGCGGGCAACGGTGCCCTGGATCAACCACGAAGCCGAGCCCATGGCATCGCTGACGATGGGCCCCGGGCGTCATGTCGTGACCTATCCGCTGCGAAAGCAGTCCATGTTGAACATCGTGGCGGTAGAAGAGCGGTCCGACTGGCGGGAAGAGGACTGGCGCCTGCGCGGTGACCCCGAGGACCTGCGGGCGCGTTTTTCCGATTTCGGCGGTCCGGCCGGCGCCGCGCTTGCGCAGGTGCAGGATGTCCATCTGTGGGCTTTGTTTCTGCGCCCGGTGGCACAGAAATGGCAGAATGGTCGCGTTGTCCTTCTGGGGGACGCCGCGCATCCCACATTGCCGTTTATGGCTCAAGGGGCGTGCCTCGCGCTTGAGGATGCTTGGATCCTGGCCCGATCTTTTGACGAACAGTCGGGTGTCCGCCGCGCACTCGAAGCCTATGAAAGCACGAGGAAACCCCGCGCGCGCAAGGTGGTCGCAGCTGCCGGTGCCAACGCGCGGAACTTTCATTTGCGCGGTCCCGCACGACTGGCGGCGCAGGCGGCCTTGGCCCTGATTGGTCCTCGCCTGACGCGTCGATACGACTGGATCTACGACTACGATCCGACGGCCTGACGGGTCAGATGTCGAGGTCCACCCAGACAGGGACGTGATCGGACGGTTTTTCATGTCCGCGCACTGCGGCGTCGATCTGGCAATCGCGCATCAGGTCCGCCGCTTGTGGTGTCAGAAGGAAATGGTCAATGCGAATGCCGTCATTCCGGTTCCACGCGCCGGCCTGATAATCCCAGAACGAATAGTGGCCCGGGCCTTGTGTCCGCGCGCGGAACGCTTCGGTGAAGCCAAGGTTCAGCACCTTGCGAAACGCCGCGCGGCTTTCCGGCCGAAACAGGGCGTCTTCGCGCCAGGCCTCCGGGCGTTTCGCGTCCTCGGCTTGCGGAATGATGTTGTAGTCCCCGGCCATGAGGGCCGGCTCTTCCGTGGCTAGAAGATCACGGGCGCGCTCGTACAGCCGCTCCATCCACGCAAGCTTGTAGTCGAATTTCGGCCCCGGAGCAGGGTTCCCGTTGGGAAGATAAAGCCCGCAAATCCGCAGCGCCCGCTTGCCGATGACGGTTGCCTCGATCCATCGCGCCTGCTCGTCCTCTTCATCCCCGGGCAGCCCGCGCGAGACGTCTTCCAGCGGATATTTCGAAAGTATCGCCACGCCGTTGAAGCTTTTCTGGCCATGGGTTTCGACGTTGTAGCCGCGTTCCTCAAAGATCTCGCGGGGAAAGTTTTCGTCGACGGATTTGATTTCCTGCAGCAGGACCACATCGGGCTGGGCTTCGTCCAACCAGCGGGGCAGAGCCTCGGCCCGCGCCTTGATGCCGTTGATGTTGAATGTTGCGATTTTCATCCCGGTCCCTCCGAAGCTCTGCCGAAACCTATCGCCCAGAACGGAGGCCATCACAAGGTGTCAGTCAGGCCTGCCGCGGGCACCGGGGGCGTTTGGGGACGGATGACGCGATGACGAACTGGCCCAGTGGGCGCGGGACCAAAATCGGTCAACCGCGCCCTAAGGCCTGATCGCGGGACAGCGGGCGCTCCTGCAGATCATAGAGATATTCAGAGGACGGGGGCGCAACGCCCCCACGATTGATCACATCGAAAAAGACGTGCCGCACCCACAGGAAGAGGTTGCGTTGGGGTTGTCGATCACGAACCGGGCGCCGATCAGTTCCTGAGTGAAATCAATCGTCGCATTTTCCAGGAACGGCAAAGATATTTCGTCGACGACAACCTTCTGGCCTTTGCCTTCCAGTACCAGATCATCGTCCTTGGGCTCGTCCAATGCGATTTCGTACTGAAAGCCTGAACACCCTCCGCCTTCAACGGCGATGCGCAGGGCCTTGCCGTTGTCGGCGGCGCCGATCTCGGCAAGCCTCTCGAAGGCGCGTTCTGTGACTCTCGGAGGCAGATTCATGCCATGCTCCAAAGGTTTATTTCCTCGTTGGTCTACAATATAGAAACCCCGGAGACAGGCGACAAGGACAAGACCATTGGAGCGAGCAGGATTTGCTGCCGATCCGGGCCGGGCGCGCGGGCGGCTGGTGCCAGAGGAAGAAAGCAGTTTCCGGTCGTGCTTTCAGCGGGACCGGGACAGGATCATACACGCCAGCGCGTTCCGACGTCTTAAGCACAAGACACAGGTTTTTGTCGAGCATGAGGGCGACAGCTATCGCACGCGCCTGACCCATTCGATCGAGGTGGCGCAGGTCGCGCGCACGATCTCGGGGGCATTGGGGCTGAACCCCGAACTGACCGAGGCCGTGGCCCTGGCGCATGATCTGGGCCACACGCCGTTTGGCCATACCGGCGAGGACGCTCTGCATGCGCTGATGGCGCCCTACGGGGGCTTCGACCACAACGCCCAGGCGATCCGCATCGTCACCAAGCTGGAACAGCATTACGCGGATTTCGACGGGTGCAACCTGACATGGGAATGCCTTGAGGGCATCGCCAAGCACAACGGCCCGGTTACGGGCGAGCTGCCCTGGGCGCTGGCCGAGTGCAATGCCGATTTTGACCTTGAACTGCACACCCATGCCAGCGCAGAGGCGCAGGTTGCGGCACTGTCCGACGACATCGCCTACAACAATCATGACCTGTTCGACGGCCTGCGGGCCGGACTTTTTACCGACGACGAGATCGCCCAATTGCCGATTGTCCGGGAGTGTTATGCCGAGGTGGATCGCAAGTATCCCGGGTTGGATTTCTACCGGCGTCGTCACGAGGCGCTGAGGCGGGTGTTCGGCGTGATGGTTTCGGATGTAATCGACACCTCGCGCGAGGTTTTGGAGAGATCGGGCGCGCAAACAGTCGAAGATGTTCGTCACCTCGGGGCTCCTGTCATCCGCTTCTCGGATGATCTTTGGGCGCAGCTCAACGATATCCGGGCGTTTCTGTTCACCCGCATGTACCGGGCGCCCAGCGTCATGGAGGTGCGCGCCAAGGTCAGTCGCGTAGTCGAGGAGTTGTTCCCGATCTATCTGAGCGACCCGCGCCAGATGCCTCGGCATTGGCATTCGGATATCGAAGCGGCGCCGGACGAGACCGCGCTGGCCCGGATCGTATCAGACTATATTGCGGGCATGACCGATCGGTTTGCCTTGCAGGATCATGCCCGCCTGACCGGCACGCAGCCCCCGCAGGTTTAGGGCTGCATGCTGCGAATGCTGGTTTGGACCGCTTGCCCGCATTGACCTTGCCGCCTTGCGTGGTAAACCGCTGCGCAAGCAAAAGGACATCCGAAATGAACCTGTTCTCCGAGATCCGCGGCCTTGTTCTGGACGCGCTGACGCAGATGCAGTCCGAAGGCGCGCTGCCCGAGGGGCTGAGCTTTGACAACGTTGCGGTCGAACCCCCGCGCGACGCCGCCCATGGAGACATGGCGACCAATGCCGCGATGGTGTTGGCCAAGCCGGCCAAGATGAAGCCGCGTGACATTGCCGATGCGCTGGCCGCGAAACTGGCCGCCGATGAGCGGATCACGAGTGCCGAGGTTGCAGGTCCGGGCTTTCTCAACCTGCGGCTCGCTCCGTCGGTCTGGCAGGGCGTTCTGGGTGCGGTGTTGGAACAGGGCACGGACTATGGTCGCTCGACCATGGGGCAGGGGTTGAAGGTGAACGTGGAATACGTCTCGGCCAACCCCACGGGACCGCTGCATGTGGGCCACACGCGTGGCGCGGTGTTCGGCGACGCGCTGGCCAGCCTGTTGGCCTATTCCGGCCACGACGTGACCCGTGAATACTACATCAACGATGGCGGTGCGCAGGTGGATGTATTGGCCCGGTCCGCGTTCGAGCGGTACCGCGAGGCCAACGGCCTGAGCCCGGAGATCGCCGAAGGCCTTTACCCGGGCGACTACCTGATCCCGATCGGTGAGGCGCTGAAGGAAAAATACGGCGACAGCTTGCTGGACAAGCCTGAAAGCGAATGGCTGGCCGAGGTCCGCGTTTTCGCAACCGATGCGATGATGGATCTGATCCGCGCCGATCTGAAGGCGCTGGGCGTCGAGATGGACGTGTTCTTCTCGGAGAAGTCGCTGTACGGAACCGGCAAGATTGAGGCCGCACTGAAGTCGCTCAGCGACAAGGGTCTTATCTATGAAGGCGTTCTTGAGCCGCCCAAGGGCAAAACCCCCGAAGACTGGGAGCCGCGCGAGCAGACCCTGTTCAAGTCCACCGCGCATGGCGACGATGTGGATCGCCCTGTCAAGAAATCCGACGGCAGCTGGACCTATTTTGCTCCGGACATCGCTTATCACTACGACAAGGTGAGCCGCGGATTTGACGCTCTGATCGACGTATTCGGCGCAGATCACGGTGGTTACGTCAAGCGGATGAAGGCCGCCGTTTCGGCCCTGTCAGACGGCAAGGTGCCGCTGGACATCAAGCTGACCCAGTTGGTGAAACTGTGGAAAAACGGTGAGCCGTTCAAGATGTCCAAGCGGGCCGGCAATTTCGTCACGCTGCGTGATGTGGTCGACCAGGTTGGCCCGGACGTAACCCGGTTCGTGATGCTGACCCGCAAGAACGATGCGCCGCTGGACTTCGATTTCGACAAGGTGCTTGAGCAAAGCCGCGAGAACCCCGTGTTCTACGTGCAATACGCCCATGCCCGGGTCATGAGCGTGCTGCGCCGTGCCGCCGAAGCGGGCATTGCCGCGGACGACGCGACCCTCAAAGCTGCCGATCTGAGCAAGATCGACCACGCGGCTGAGTTGGTTGTTGCCAAAAAGCTGGCCGAATGGCCACGGCTGGTCGAGATCGCTGCGCGTACCAATGAACCACATCGGGTTGCCTTCTATCTATATGAACTTGCAGGGGATTTTCATGCGTTGTGGAACAAGGGCAACGAAGAATTGTCGCTGCGCTTCCTGCAAGATGGTGACGCGGCAACAAGCCAGGCAAAAATCGCGCTGGCCCGGGCCGTTTCTGTTGTGATTTCAGCAGGCTTGGGTATTCTTGGTGTCACGCCGGCGCAGGAGATGCGGTAACCAACACTGCCCGAACCGCCGGCCCGAGGTAGGCAAGAAATGACCCGCGCGCCCCAATTTCAGGCGCGAAACGGGCAGTGAGGCGGATATGACCAGTTACGATTTCTCGGGGCAGACCAGCCCCGAGCACGCGCATTACTCGAATCAGTTCCACCCCGAAGATGGGTATGAATATCCCGACGATATGATGGATCAGGCTGAGGGTGCGCCGGCTGGAGCGGGCCTTGGGCGGGTGGTCAACCTGCTGGGCGCTGCCGCGTCTCTGGCGCTTGTCGCCGGTGTCGCGATCTGGGGGTACAAGCTGGTCATGCGCGATGTGAGCGGCGTACCGGTCGTACGCGCGGCCGAGGGGCCGATGCGGGTGCAGCCGGAAACTCCGGGCGGCACCCCCGCCGATCACCAGGGACTTGCGGTCAATGCCGTTGCGGCGGTCGGGACCGCCGCGCCTCCGGCCGACCGGCTGATCCTTGCGCCGCGCCCCGTTTCTCTGACGGATGAAGACGTGGCGATGGGTGAGCTGAAGCCGACCCCTGCCGTGCATGTTGTCGAACAAGAAATCTCGAACCAGGAAGCGGCCGAACTGCGTCAAGGCGCAGTTGACGCCGTGGTGGCCGAACTGTCCGGCGCGCCTGCCGTTGAGACACCGCAGACCGAAGCGGGTGTGCAGCTTGCATCCCTGAACTTGGCCGATGACGAGCCAGCCATTGATCCGGCCGATCTCGCCGCTCAGTTGCCGGATCCCGAAATCGCGGCCCTGCCGGGCGTGCGCCGGTCCCTGCGTCCGATCCGCCGCCCGGCGCGCGCGGCTTCCGCTGTGCGCCCTGCGGTCAACGAAGACGCGATCAACGCCGCGGTCAAGGCTGCTGTAGGGTTGGATGTCGACCCGAACACCTTGACCAAGGGTACCCGGCTGGCGCAGCTGGGTGCGTTTGAAAGCCCCGAGGTCGCGCAGGCCGAATGGGACAGGCTGTATCGTCGGTTTGGCGAATATATGGATGGAAAGCAGAGGGTTATCCAGAAAACCTCAAGCGGAGGCCGCACGTTTTACCGTCTGCGGGTCCTGGGGTTCGATGACCTGAGCGACTCGCGCCAGTTCTGCGCCGCCCTTGTCGCACAGGACGCTGACTGTATCCCGGTTGCCGTGCGGTGAGGTTTGGCGCCACGATCACGGATGCGGCCGGGCTGCGATTGACACCCGAAGAAAAGGCCTTGTTTCGCCAAATGAACCCGTTCGGGTTCATTCTGTTTGCCCGCAACATCGAAACCGCGGATCAGGTCCGTGCCTTGTGTGGCGACTTTCGCGAGGCTGTCGGCCGAAACTGTCCGATCACCATCGATCAAGAAGGCGGACGGGTCCAACGTTTGCGCGCGCCACTTGCCCGGCAATGGATGCCCCCATTGGATCATGCGGAACGTGCCGGCGACCATGCCGAGCGGGCCATGTACCTGCGGTACCGCCTGATCGCGCATGAACTGTATTCCATGGGGATCGACAGCAACTGCGCACCGATGGTGGATCTGGCGCGTCCAGACACCCACGCGTTTTTGCGCAACCGGTGCTACGGTGGCGATGCTGCTACGGTCGCAAAAATCGGCCGGGCCGTTGCGCAGGGTCATTTGGACGGTGGCGTGTTGCCCATCGTCAAGCATATTCCCGGCCACGGGCGGGCGACCTTGGACAGCCATTTCGATCTGCCACACGTCAATGCGCCGTTGGTCGATCTGTTGCAGACCGATTTTGCCCCGTTTCGCGCCTTGAACGACCTGCCGATGGGCATGACAGCCCATTTGGTCTTTGAGCAGCTCGATGAACGACCGGCAACGATCTCTCCGCAGATGATGGCTGTGATCCGAGATCAGATCGGGTTTGATGGCCTGATCATGACCGACGACATCTCGATGAAGGCGCTCAGCGGGTCTTTGGCCGACCTGTCACGTCAGGCGCTGGCCGCAGGATGCGATGTTGTGCTGCACTGCAACGGCTCGCTTGCCGACAGGGCGGCGGTCATGGAAGCTGCGGGCGAGATGTCCGTGGCGGCACAAGCCCGCGCAGACAAGGCGCTGGCACAGCGGCAATCGCCCGAGGAACTTGACATCCGTGCCGCCGAGACGGAACTATCCCGTCTGATGGGCGGGCAGGTATATGACGGATAACCTTTTCAGCGAAGACCCGGTTTCGGTCGCCGATCGGCTGGCCGCCGAGGCGCTGATCGTGGACGTCGACGGGTTTGAAGGCCCGCTGGACGTTCTGCTGACCCTGTCGCGGACGCAAAAGGTCGATCTGCGCAAGATCTCGGTTCTGGCGCTGGCGCAGCAATATCTGGCCTTTGTCGAACGGGCCCGCGCCCTCCGGATCGAACTGGCCGCCGACTACTTGGTGATGGCCGCGTGGCTGGCCTTTCTGAAATCGCGCCTGCTGCTGCCGCCCGACCCCGATGAAGAGGGGCCGACGGGCGAAGAACTGGCCGCGCACCTGGCCTTTCAGCTGGAACGCTTGCAGGCGATGCGCGACGCGGCCGCCCGCCTGATGGCGCGCGACCAGCTGGGGCGCGATTTCTTCAGGCGCGGGCAGGGCGAGGATGTCACCCGCATCCGCACGGTCACCTATTCCGCCACCTTGCTGGACTTGATGCAGGGCTATGCCCGCATCCGCACCCGAGACGAGTTCCGGCCCTTCGTGATGGACCGCGACGCCGTTTTTACGATGGAACAGGCGCTGGAACGGATGCGCCCGCTGATCGGATTTGCCGGAACCTGGACCGACATGGAAACTTACCTGCCCGACGGATGGGACATTGACCCGGTGCGGCGGCGCTCGGCCACGGCGGCGACGTTTGCGGCCTCGCTGGAACTGGTCAAGGAAGGACATATGGAGATCAAGCAAAGCGAAACCTTTGCTCCGATCCAACTGCGCAGAAGGACTGACAAACGTGACTGACGCCCCCGAAGACGACGGCACCGGCACCCTGTTCGAAGCGCCTCCGCTGGCTGAGCAGGAGCGTATGGTCGAGGCGGTAATGTTCGCCAGCGCTGAGCCGGTGACAGTGGCCGATCTTGAGGCGCGGATGCCGCATGGCTGCGACGCCGCGCAAGCGCTGGAACTGCTGCAGAAACGTTATGAAGGGCGCGGGGTCCGCGTGGTCAAAGTGGGCGAGGCGTGGGCCATCCGCACGGCCCCCGATCTGGGCTTCCTGATGCAGAAGGAAACGGTCGAGACCCGCAAGCTGAGCCGCGCCGCCATCGAGACCCTGGCGATCGTGGCCTATCATCAGCCCTGCACCCGCGCCGAGATCGAAGAAATCCGCGGCGTGTCCGTGTCGCGGGGCACCATCGACCAGTTGCTGGAGATGGAGTGGATTCGGCTGGGCCGTCGCCGCATGACGCCGGGCCGTCCGGTGACATTTGTCGTAACGCCTCAGTTCCTGGACCATTTCGGTCTGGAAAGCGCGCGTGACTTGCCGGGCCTTAAGGAACTGCGCGCTGCTGGCTTGCTGGAAAACCGGCCACCGCCGGGGGCGATGCCGATCGGCGAGGCCAACGAAGATGAAACGGGTGACGAAGATCAGTCCGAACTGTTCGAGGAAGATTGATTGCGTCGCCCTTTTGTCGGCGCATATCGCCGTTAGGTTCGGCGCAGAGGAACGGAGACCGAAATGAACGCAAACCGCATCATCGACATGATCGTTCGGCAAGTCATGCGCAGGCTGGTCACGCGCGGTGTCGACAAAGGTTTTGACCTTGCCGATCGTGCGACCCGCAAGTCGGGCCAACAGAGCCAGCCGCGCGGTCCTCAGACCGACCGGCGCATGGCGCAAAGTGCGGGCGGACAGAGTCCCAGCATGAAACAGGCCAAGCAGCTGACCCGCCAGATGCGGCGGTTCATGCGGTTCTGAGGTTTACTGTGCGGACTTGAAATGCTTCGACAATTTCAGGCCTTGGCCCTGATAGTTCGAAGCAATTCCTGCGCCGTACAGCTGTGTCGGCATCTCGGCCATACGCTCATAGACCAGCCGCCCGACGACCTGTCCATGCTCCAGTACGAAGGGCGCTTCGTGACAGCGAACTTCCAGAACTCCACGTGACCCGGCGCCTCCGGCTTCGGCATGACCGAAGCCCGGATCGAAAAAGCCCGCGTAGTGCACCCGGAATTCGCCCACCATCGCCAGATAGGGCGCCATTTCGGCCGCGTACATCGGTGGGATGTGAACCGCCTCTCGGCTGACCAGGATATAGAATGCGCCCGGATCCAGAATGATCCGCCCGTCCTTGGTACGCACCTCTTCCCAGTATTCCTGTGGGTCGTATTCGCCGATCCGGTCAAGGTCGATCACGCCGGTATGCGGTTTCGCGCGATAGCCAACAAGGTCAGTGTTGGGCAGGCGCAGGTCGACCGAAAACCCCAGACCGTCCTGAATGACGGCCGGACCATCGACCAATGGTGATTCCGCATGCAGAGCGGTCAGGTCCGCATCGGACAAAACCGCCTGGCCTTGCCGGAAACGGATCTGGTTCAGCCGCATCCCCGGACGCACCAGAACAGAAAAGGACCGCGGGCAGATTTCGGCGTAGAGGGGCCCAGAATAGCCTGCGGGCACCCGGTCGAACTCGGTTCCGCCGTCGGTGATGGTACGGGTCAGAAGGTCCAGACGCCCGGTCGAGCTTTTGGCGTTGGCGACAGCGGTCACGTCACCGGGCAGGGACAACGCTTCCATCAGGGGCACAAGGTAGACGCAACCTTTTTCGAGAACGGCGCCGTCGGTGATGTCGATCCGGTGCATTTCGAACTCGGCCAGCCGTTCGGACACCGAACGGCTTTCGCCCGCCAGAAATGACGCACGGACGCGGTAAGCAACTGTTCCCAAACGAAGATCAAGGCTGGCGGGCTGGATCTGAGCGGGCAGAATGGCCGGCTCGGCGGAGATCTCACCGCGCGCGATCATCGCCTCGATTTGCTGGTTCGGGCATACACCTGTCATTCCGATCCCCCCTGGTGCCAGAGCGGGATCTGGCCTGTCTGCCATAAACGTCGGTGTGATTTGGTCGGGCTAGCAGGACTCGAACCTGCGACCTTCCGTCCCCCAGACGGACGCGCTACCAGGCTGCGCCATAGCCCGACGTTGGGCTGTTCATAATGATTTTCCCGGCAGGGGCAAGAGGAAAACATTGCCTTTCTTCTTATCCCGCCTTTTGACCTTCGACCCGGCTGAGCCATGCCCTGAGGTCCCTCGCGATCGGGGCGATCTGGCGCAGCGCCTCAGCGTCAAAATCCGTAGTCTGCCAAGCTTTGGAGGCGATGCCGCCGAACAGCGGGGCAGGGCTGATGCCGTCGTCCCCGTTGACCGCAGTGGGCGCGGGCGCCGGCTCGGGGTCTGGGGAACTGGGTGTTTCCTGAGGCTCTGGCGACCCGGGACCATCAGTGTCGGCCTGAAGATCGAGGTCGATTTGCTGACTGGTCGATTTGGGCGGAAAGGACACCACCACGTCCTGTGGCGTCTGTGGTGATTCTGCGCTGACATCGATGTCTGGTGACAGCGCCGCCACATGGGCCACGCCCTGTTCCCTCAGGATGCGTTGAACGCCTTTTATCGTGATGCCGTCCTCATGCAGCAGCTTCTTGATGCCGCCCAGCAGGCGCATGTCGTTGGGGCGGTAGTAACGGCGACCGCCAGCCCGTTTAACCGGTTTGACCTGTGCAAACCGGCTTTCCCAGAATCGCAGGACATGGGCCTGAACACCGAGCCAATCCGCAACTTCACTGATGGTGCGAAACGCGTCGGGTGACTTGCTCATATCCTCCTGGCCCCGGGTTTACTTGCGATTCCCGGCGGCGACGCGATCCTTCATCAGATGCGACGGGCGGAAAGTCAGCACGCGGCGCGGCTGGATCGGAACCTCTTCACCGGTTTTCGGGTTGCGTCCAATACGGGCTGATTTGTCACGAACGCTGAAAGTGCCGAAGGACGAAATCTTGACCTGTTCGCCACGCACCAGCGCGTCCGACATGTGGTTCAGAATGCTTTCGACAAGCTGTGCACTTTCGTTGCGTGACAGCCCAACTTCGCGAAACACGGCTTCGCTCAGATCCATTCGCGTCAGTGTATTATCGCCCATGACATTTCCCCTATTGATTTTCGAGCATAGGGGTAGCGCAAATTCGCTGTCAATATCAATGAATTGCGGGCGGCTGTGTAAGCCGGATTGCGCCGGTTACCAGCGCAGGACCACCGAGCCCCATGCCAAACCGCCGCCAATCGCCTCGGTCACGATCAAATCACCTTGCTTGATCTGGCCCCGTTCCTTGCCCACCGACAGGGCCAGGGGAATCGAGGCGGCCGATGTGTTTCCGTGGTCCTGAACGGTCACCACAACGTGATTCATGGGCAGGCCCATCTTCTTTGCGGTGCCCTGAATGATGCGGATATTGGCCTGATGCGGCACGATCCAGTCGACGTCCTGGCTGTTCAGTCCGGCGCGTTCCAGGGCGGTTTCGGCCGTGGCGGTGAGCTTTTCGACCGCATGGCGGAACACCTGGTTGCCCTGCATCCGAAGATGGCCCGTCGATTGCGTCGACACCCCGCCGTCCACGTACAGAAGGTCCTTGTAACGTCCATCCGAATGCAGATCCGTGGACAGGATACCTCGATCATCGCTTGTTCCGGCACCGTCCTGCGCCTCGAGCACGAGAGCACCGGCCCCATCCCCGAACAACACGCAAGTCGATCTGTCGGTCCAGTCCATGATCCGCGAAAAAGTTTCGGCGCCGATCACCAGCACCCGCTTGGCCTGACCCGAAAGGATCAGGGCGTTGGCGTTGCTCAGCGCAAACACGAAACCGGCGCAGACGGCCTGAACATCAAAGGCAAACCCCCGGGTCATGCCCAGATTGGCTTGAACCATGGTTGCGGCCGACGGGAACGTCAGATCCGCGGTCGAGGTCGCCAGTACGATTGCGTCAATGTCATCAGCTGTAAGGCCGGCGTCCTGCAAAGCGGCTTTGGCCGCATAGGTTGCCAGATCGGACGTGGTTTCATCTTCGGCCGCAAAGTGCCGACGTTCGATACCGGAACGGGTGCGAATCCATTCATCGGTCGTATCAAGCGTCTTTTCGAATTCGGAGTTCGGAACCACCCGCTTGGGCAGGTAATGCCCGACACCTACAACGACTGAACGGCCTGCCATCTGGGGTACTGCCTTCTTTGTTCTTATTTGGTCTGCAGCGCAGATTGCGCTGCATCTTGTTCAAGCTCAGCCGTGGATGCAACCCGTGCTGCCAATTTTTCCGCAAAGCCGGACTTGGCCAGGGTGAAAGCCAGCTTGATCGCGGCCGACACGCCGGTGGCGTCGGCGCCTCCGTGGGATTTGATGACAGTGCCGTTCAGGCCAAGAAAGACCCCGCCGTTGACGCGGCGCGGGTCGATGCGTTTCTTCAATCGCTGCAGAGAGGTGATGGCCAGAACCGAGGCCAGGCGAGATAGGGGCGAATACTTGAAGGCCTCGCGGAGCAGGTCACCGATCAGGCTGGCCGTGCCTTCTCCGGTCTTGATGGCGACGTTTCCGGTAAACCCATCCGTAACAATGACATCCGCCTTGTCGCCTGGAATGTCGCTGCCTTCCACGAAGCCCACGAAATCAAAGTTTGCCTGATCCGCGAATTCGGTGATCAGGGCATGGGCTTCCTTGAGTTCGGCGCGGCCTTTGTGCTCTTCGGTGCCAACGTTCAGCAGCCCGATACGCGGGCGGGTCAGTTCCATGCCGTTGCGCGCATAAGAAGCGCCCATCAGTGCAAACTGCAGCAGATCCTTGGCGTCGGCCCGCACATCCGCGCCCACGTCCAGCATGACGTTGAAGCCCTGAGGGTTGCGGGATGGCCACAGAATCGCGATGGCGGGGCGGTTTACCCCGGGCAGTTTGCGCAGTCGCATCATCGACAGCGCCATCAGCGCGCCGGTATTGCCGCAGGACACGGCACCATGGGCCTTGCCCTGACGCACGGATTCCAGCGCCGACCACATCGAGGTGTTCTTGCCGCTGCGCACGACCTGGCTGGGCTTGTCCTGCATCGTGACCACGTCCGGGCAATCACGAAAAACGACGCGTCCGTCGAGGACACGCCGTTTCGATACAAGCTTGCTCAGCACATCTTCCGGGCCGTGCAGAAGAAATCCGATCTCGGGGTTCTTCTTTGCTGACTTCGCGATTCCAGCCACGACCACGCCGGGACCTGAATCCCCGCCCATTGCGTCAACCGAGATGATGATCTTTCCGGTCTGCGTGGGCTGCGCTGTCATGCCAGAACCTGCGTTCAATCAGGCTTAGGCCGCGTCTTCGTCCAGGTCGATGTCGTCGGCCTGAGCGACGACTTCACGATCGTCATAGTGGCCGCAGGCTGCGCAAACGTGGTGCGGGCGCTTCAGCTCGCCGCAGTTCGCGCATTCGTTCGGGTTTGCAGCAACCAGAGCGTCGTGTGCGCGGCGGTTGTTGCGACGCGACTTGGAAACTTTGTTCTGTTGGACGGCCATGGTCTCAACCTTTGTCTACTAAGGGCCAGCAGATTCGCTGCAGGCCGGGTTTCATTCTTCGTTTTCTCGTGGTGTGACGTGCGTTTAGGGAACAAGCCCCGCGATGTCCAACCCAAATTCCGATGAGCGCGCGAAAATACTGCGATTCTCGACATGTTCAAGCGATTTTTCTGAGCGCCTGCTATGACAGGAAATCGATCCCCTGTCACTCGTCTTTTTTCAGTGCGTCACGCAGGGACGCCAGCCCGGCAAAGGGTTTGGCATCGTCGTCGGTCATCGCCTGTTTGCCCGGTTCGGTATAGTTCGCGTCGCCCAAATGTGCACCGTCTTTCCGGGGGTATTGGGGCAACGCAAGGGACAATGCCTCGCGCATCACCTGGTCCAGATCGATTTCCGGGCCCAAGGCTTCGGTCTCGTCATCTTCGGGCATTTCGAACTCGGGTTCGTCCGGTTCGATCCAATTGGCCAGGAAAATGCGCCGCACCGGAGCCTCGATCCGGGTCGTGACCGGGTCCAGCGTCACCACGCAGGGCTGAATGACGGTTGCGCCCAGCTTGGCGGTCAACACCCAATCACGCTTGCCCTTCGCGCGCAGCTCGCCGACAAAACTCAGCTTGCGCAGCCCGAGCAGGCCCAACGCATCACGAATTTCCTCGAGTTGCCGGGCAGGGGGGCGCAATTCGAACGCGGTCGGGCTGTTTTGCGGCAGATCGGCGACGCGCAATGTTGAGAGGTCGGACATTGTGACCCTTTCCTGTGTTGAACCGGGGCATGGGTTTCTGTAATCGGATAGAAGCCGCAAGGGACCAAGGCAAGAGGGTGAACATGTTGAAAGTACTGAACAGGCTGAAACCGGCGTCCAGGGCGGTTGCCTGCACGCTTGTTCTGGCCACCGCTGTTGCCTGTACCCCGGTCTACAAGAAACACGGCTATATCCCCACCCCGGAAGAGCTGGCCGAGATCAAGGTTGGCGTCGATACCCGCGACACGGTTCTGGAAAAGGCTGGCGCGCCCAGCTCGTCAGGTGTGTTGAAGGATTCGGGTTTCTATTATGTGGCGTCGCGCGTTCGCCACTATGGCCCCAAACGCCCCGAGGTCGTCTCGCGCGAATTGGTGGCGATCAGCTTTGACCAGCGTGGCGTCGTCCGCAATATCGAGAAATTCGGTCTCGAAGACGGCTATGTCATCGTGCTGGATCGCCGTGTGACGGACTCCAGTGTTCAGGACAAAGGATTCCTGCGGCAGCTGCTGGGCAACATCGGCCAATTCAGCCCGTCGAACATCCCGGGGGCCAGCTAATTTCCGGCCGCCGGTTGAAAGCTTCACACGGCGGTCACACTATTGGTGCATGGGATCAGGCAGATCGCAATCGGTGACAAACCGTGGAGGATGCGACCATGGCCGATGATATTTTGCTGGACAAGGGCCGCTACCGCGCGCGCCTGGCGCGGTGTCCCGAGGACGTGCGGGCGGCCCAGAATCTTCGTACTCTTGCATTCCGAACAGCCGAGACGGATCGGGACGACTTCGACGTTACCTGCGCCCATGTTCTGGTCGAGGATTCGCAGGCAGGCGGCCAGTTGGTCTGCTGTTTCCGGATGCTGGTCATGGACAGCGGCAGCGAAATCAGCCGCAGTTATTCGGCCCAGTTCTACGACCTTTCCGCGTTGCAGAGCTTTGATGGGCGCATGGTGGAAATGGGGCGGTTCTGCATCCATCCCGATTGGACGGACCCCGATATCCTGAGGGTGGCCTGGGGCGCGATGACGGCCTTCGTCGACCGAAACGGCGTCCAGATGCTGTTCGGATGCTCGTCCTTCGCGGGGACTGAGACTGCGGAATATCTGGATGCTTTCGCGATGCTCAAACATCGCCACCTTGCGCCCAAGCGCTGGTTGCCGCGGGTCAAGGCGCCGGACGTGTTCCGCTTTGCCGCGCGGCTGCGGCGACGCCCGGATGCCAGAAAGGCCATGCTGCGGATGCCGCCGTTGCTGCGCACCTATCTTATGATGGGTGGTTGGGTCAGCGATCATGCGGTGGTGGACCGCCAACTGAACACCCTGCATGTCTTCACCGGCGTTGAGATCGGCGCGATTCCCGCGGCGCGGAAGCGCCTCTTGCGGATGATCGCGGGCTGAAGCCGCGCTGCTGTCAAAAGGTGAGGCTGGGGCGTTGACGCCCAATGCCTGCCGGTTTAGCTGGCGCGTATGGCACGTATTCCTTTGTTGCAGATGTCCGGTATCTCGCTGACCTTCGGGGGCGAGCCGGTGTTTTCCGACCTGGACCTGGTGGTTCAGCCCGGCGACCGCGTTGCGCTGGTCGGGCGGAACGGCTCGGGCAAATCCACCCTGATGAAGGTCATGGCCGGTCTGGTCGAACCGGACCGGGGCGAGATCGTGGTGCCGCCCGGCAAATCCGTCGGCTACATGGAGCAGGACCCGACGATGGAGGGTTTTGCCACGCTGGGCGACTATGCGGCCAGCGGGCTTGAACCCGGCGAGCTGTACAAGGTGGAACGGGCCGGGGAAGGGTTGAAATTCGACCCCTCGCGCGCGGTTCAGACCGCCTCGGGCGGTGAAAGGCGGCGCGCGGCGCTGGCCAAGCTGATGGCCGAGGCCCCCGACCTGATGCTGCTGGACGAGCCGACCAACCATCTGGACATCGAGGCCATCGGCTGGCTTGAACGTGAACTGGGCGCGACACGGGCGGCCTTTGTCCTGATCTCGCATGACCGCGCGTTCCTGCGGGCGCTGACCCGGGCAACACTGTGGATCGACCGCGGTGTGGTTCGCCGGCAGGAGCAGGGGTTCGAGGCCTTCGAGGCCTGGCGCGACAAGATCTGGGAAGAGGAAGATCAGCAACGCCACAAGCTGGACCGGCTGATCAAATCCGAGGGGCGTTGGGCGGTCGAAGGGATCAGCGCCCGCCGCAAGCGCAACCAGGGCCGGGTGCGGGCGCTGCAGGCCTTGCGGGCCGAACGCGCGGCGCAGATCAAGCGTCAGGGCTCGGCGGCCATGTCCTTGGAGTCTGGTCCGAAATCCGGGCGCAAGGTGATCGAGGCGCGTGGCGTCAGCAAGGCGTTCGACGGCAAGCCCATCGTGCGCAACCTGGACCTGCTGGTACAGCGCGGCGATCGCGTGGCCTTTGTTGGCCCGAACGGCGTGGGCAAGACCACCGTTCTGAAGATGCTTCTGGGCGAGGTCGCGCCGGATGAAGGCGCCGTGAGCCTGGGCACCAATCTGGAAATCGCGGTCTTCGACCAGACCCGCGCGCAGCTGGACCCCGAGATGACCCTGTGGGACAGCCTGACCGGCGACCCCGAGATGCGAGTCTCGGGCAAGGCCGATCAGGTGATGGTGCGCGGCCAGCCCAAGCATGTGGTGGGGTACCTCAAGGAATTCCTGTTCGACGAGCGGCAGGCAAGAGCGGCCGTCAAGTCCTTGTCGGGCGGCGAAAAAGCGCGGTTGCTGCTGGCCAAGCTTATGGCGAAACCGTCGAACCTGCTGGTGCTGGACGAACCGACCAACGACCTGGATGTCGAGACACTGGACCTGTTGCAGGAGTTGCTGGACGACTATGACGGCACCGTGCTGCTGGTCAGTCACGACCGGGATTTCCTGGATCGTGTGGCGACCACTACGATCGCCATGGAGGGCAACGGCCGCGCGACGGTCTATGCAGGCGGCTGGTCGGACTATGTCGCGCAGCGCGGCGATATGGTCGAGAAAAAGACTGAGAAATCAAAAGAGAACAAGCCGAAGGTCAAGCAGGAAGCCAAGCCGAAAGCCGGCCTGTCCTTTTCCGAAAAGCACCGGCTCGAGAAGCTGCCCGCCGAGATCGCGCGGCTGGAAGCCGAGATCGCCAAGCTGGAGGAGCTGATGTCGGACCCCGAGCTGTTCACCCGCGAGCCGGTGAAGTTCCAGAAGGCGACTGAGGCCCTTGTCGAGCGGCAGGAGAAGCTGGCCGCCGCCGAGGAGGAATGGCTGGAACTGGAAGAAAAGGCCGAGGCCGGGGCCTAGCCAGGCTCGACCCAAGGCGCGGGCAGATCGGCTCTGCCCACGCCATGCGGTCATGTCAGCGCATGCGCAGGGCGCCGTCGATGCGGATGACTTCGCCGTTCAGATAGCCCATCTCGACGATGAACCCGGCCAGCCGGCCGTATTCGCGCGGGTCGCCCAAGCGGGCGGGGTTGGGCACGTCGGCGGCCAGCTGCTGCTGCACCTCTTCGGGCAGGCCGGCCAGCATCGGCGTCATGAAGATGCCGGGCGCGATGGTCATCACCCGGATACCGGTCGATGCCAGATCGCGCGCCATCGGCAGGGTCATGCCCACGACACCGCCCTTGGACGCCGCATAGGCCGCCTGACCCTTTTGCCCGTCAAACGCGGCAATCGAGGCGGTGTTGATGATCACACCACGCGCGCCATCCGACTCGGGCGCGTTCTTGGCCATCTCGGCGGCGGCCAGGCGCGACACGTTGAAGGTGCCCACCAGGTTGATGTCGATGGTGCGCTGAAAGGCGTCCAGCGGGTGCGGGCCGTCCTTGCCGACGGTCTTGATGCCATAGGCGATGCCGGCACAGTTCACGCAGGCGGTGATCTTGCCCATCTTGTCCATCGCCAGCGCAATGGCCGCGGCCACCGAGTTCTCGTCCGTCACGTCGGTCTGGGCGAAATGTCCGCCGATCTCGGTCGCGACCTGCGCGCCACGCTCGGCATCGCGGTCGAGGATGGTGACCTGCGCGCCGTTCTCGGCAAAGTAACGTGCGGTGGCCTCTCCGAGGCCCGAGGCGCCGCCGGTGATGACGGCGGCGGTGGTGGACAATTGCATGGCGGGCTCCTCCCCAGTGATCTGAACGTTCGTTCAAATAATCCGAGATGGCCCGTCCTGTCCAGTCGGCAGTGACTCAGTCCAGCCGGCTGCGCTGCTGCATCGGGGTGACGCCAAAGGCGGCGCGGTACACGCGTGAAAAATGGCCCGGGCTTTCAAAGCCGCAGGCAAAGGCTACGTCGGTGACCGAGGATTCGGTCTGCAACAACAGGTTGCGCGCGCGGTCCAGCCGCAGTTCCATGAAGTATTTCTTGGGCGAGGCGTTGAGGTATTTGCCGAAGAGCCGTTCCAGCTGGCGGGTCGAGATGCCGATCTGTTCGGCGATCACCGCCGGCGAGATCGGGTCGTTGATGCGGTCGGCCATGATCTGGATCGCCTTGGCCAGATGCGCGTTGCGCATGCCGTTGCGCGATTGCAGCGACACTCGCTGATCGGCGGTCGCGTTGCGCACGGCGTTGTAGACCATCTGGTCGGCCACCGCGATCGACAGGTCCTGCCCGTGGTCGCGCTCGATCAGGTGCAGCATCAGGTCGGCCGTCGCCGTGCCGCCCGAGGCGGTCATGTGCTTTTCATCGGCCACGAAGACGCTGCGCACGAGGTTAACGTCCGGGAAAGCCTCCATAAAGGCGTCGTGATATTCCCAGTGGATCGCCGCCTGCATCCCGTTCAGGAACCCGGCCTCGGCCAGCAGCCATGCGCCCGAACACAGCGCCCCGATGGCCGTACCGCGCGCCCGTTCGCGGCGCAGCGCGGCCAGCAGGGGGCGGCTGACGTGATCGCGCATGTGAATGCCCGACAAAACGAAGATCTGGTCGCATTTCGGCAGGTCCGCCAACCCGCCATGCACCAGTGTCACGGACCCGTTCGAACACACCGCCTGCGCGCCGTCCTCCGAGGCGAAGGACCAGCGGTACAGCTCCGCGCCGTTGACCCAGTTGGCGATCCGCAGCGGCTCGACCGCGCAGGAGAAGGCCAGGTGCGAGAACTCGGGAACGAGGATGAAACAGAAGTGTTGCGGGCGGGTCATGCGCTCAGTCCATCATGGGCGGTCAGACTGATTGTGTACAATTTGCATTTTATCGGGCAAGAGCAGAGGCGACATCCTGGGTGTCGCGATTCGACCAAAGCGAAAGTTGGGGATGAAAGACGACACGAAAAGCCGCAAGGCGGCGCTGGCCGCGCATCTGAAGGCGGCGGTGATGACGCTGAAACTGCGCCCCGGCGATGACCTGGACGAGGCGCAGCTGTCCGAGGCGTTCGGCCTGTCGCGCACGCCCCTGCGCGAAGTGTTCCGGCATCTGGCCGGGCTGGGCTATCTTGAACTGCGAGAAAACCGGGGCGCGCGGGTGTCGCAGATGTCCTACGCCACGCTGCGCGATTTCTTTCTGGTGGCGCCGATGATCTATGGCGCGGTGCTGCGGCTGGCGGCGCAGAACGCCACGGGCGACCAGATCGACCGGTTGAAAGCGGCGCAGGCGGCGTTTCGGGAAACCTTGCGGGCGGGCTCGGCCGAAGATCGCGCGCTGGCCAACAACCAGTTCCACGAAATCACCGGTGAGATGGCGGCGAATGTCTACCTGCTGCCGTCGTTTCAGCGGCTGCTGATCGACCATGCGCGCATCGGCATGACCTTCTACCGCCCGGGTCAGGCCGGGATGGGCGAAAGCCTCGATCTGGCCTGCGCCCAGCATGACGCCATCATCGCCGCGATCGAGGCGCGTGACGAGGCGGCGGCAGGGCAGTTGGCGGCCGATCACTGGGCGCTGTCGCGCGATCAGATCGAGCTGTTCGTGACGCCGGCCGGTCTGGACCTGCCGCTGGGCTCGGTCGAACGCGGATAGAAAAACGGCCGCCCGAAGGCGGCCGTCGTGTACGGTGTCAGGCGGTTCAGGCCAGCTGCACCAGCGCGTGCCGCTTCTTGCCCGCGCTCAGCTTGATGGGCGAGGACAAGGCCGCCGCGTCGATCATCAGCCCCGCATCGGTCAGCGGCGCGTCGTCCAGACGGGCGCCGTTTTCCGAAATCAGGCGCTTGGCCTCCTTGCCCGATTTCGCCAGGCCCGACTTCACGATCAGCTGCACGACCGAGATGCCGTCGCCCAGATCCTCGGCGGTCAGGGTCAGGGTGGGCAGGTCGTCGCCCACGCCGCCCTTTTCGAACACCTCGCGCGCGGTGGCCTCCGCCTTGGCCGCGGCCTCGGCCCCGTGCAGCAGGGTCGTCACCTCGTTGGCCAGACGGATCTTGGCCTCGTTGATCTCGGACCCTTGCAGCGCGCCCATGCGGTCGCATTCGTCTACGGGAAGCTCGGTGAAGATCTTCAGGAAACGGCCCACGTCGGCGTCGGTGGTGTTGCGCCAGAACTGCCAGAACTCGTAAGGCGACAGCATGTCGCCGTTCAGCCAGATGGCGCCGCCCTGGCTTTTGCCCATCTTGCGCCCGTCGCTGGTGGTCAGCAGGGGCGTGGTCAGGCCATAGATCTCATGATCCAGCACGCGTCGGGTCAGGTCGATGCCATTGACGATGTTGCCCCACTGGTCCGATCCACCCATCTGCAGGATGCAGCTGTAACGACGGTTCAGCTCCAGAAAGTCATAGGCCTGCAGGATCATGTAGTTGAACTCGAGGAACGACAGGGATTGCTCCCGGTCCAGCCGCGATTTCACCGATTCAAAGGATAGCATCCGGTTGACCGAGAAATGCCGCCCGATGTCCCGCAGGAAATCGAGGTAGTTCAGGTCGTCCAGCCATTCGGCATTGTTCAGCATCAGCGCGCCGGTGCCGCTGTCGTCATAAGACAGGTACTTGTCGAACACCTTCTGCATGCCGGCGATGTTGGCGTCGATTTGCTCGGGGCCCAGCAGGGGGCGTTCGTCCGAGCGGAAAGACGGATCGCCCACCTTGGTGGTGCCGCCCCCCATCAGGGTGATCGGCTTGTGCCCCAGCTTCTGGAACCAGCGCAGAACCATGATGTTCATCAGATGCCCGACATGCAGGGACTGGGCGGTGGCGTCATACCCGATATAGGCTGTCTGCACCCCGCTTGTCAGAGCATCGTCAAGGCCCTGATAATCGGTGCAATCGGCCAGAAAGCCGCGCTCGATCATCGTGGCGATGAAATCCGATTTGGGGTGATACGTCATGTCTTGCCTCGGGGTTGAATTGCGGGGCACGTTATAGGCGGCGAACGAGGGAAGGAAAAGGCCATGAATAAGGCCCGAGGCAAAGTTGGGGCAGTGCGGGCACTGGGGGCCATGTCGGGCACCTCGCTCGATGGGGTCGACGCGGCGGTGGTGGAAACCGACGGGCGGCAGATCCTGCGGTTCGGCGACAGTGCCTACCGGCCCTATACCGAGGACGAGCGCAAGCTGCTGCGCGCCGCGCTGGGAAAATGGAGCGGCCCCGAGGTGCACGCCGCCGAAGACCTGGTGACCCGCGCCCATGCCGAGTTGCTGTCGGAATTCGAGGACGTGGAGCTGATCGGCTTTCACGGCCAGACCCTTGCGCATGAGCCGCGGGGAAAGGGCACGTTGCAGGTGGGCGATGGCGAAGGGCTGGCGGTCGCGCTGGGTGTGCCCGTGGTCTGGGATTTCCGCAGCGATGACGTGGCCATGGGCGGCGAGGGCGCGCCACTGGCGCCGTTCTTCCACTTTGCCTGCGCAAAATATGTCGGGGCGACGGCGCCCTTGTGCTTTCTGAACCTGGGCGGTGTCGGCAACCTGACGTATGTGGACCCGTCCTTTGACGGGCCCGAGGCGCCCGGTGCGCTGCTGGCCTTTGACACCGGCCCGGCCAATGCGCCGATCGACGATCTGGTGCAGGCGCGGCTGGGCCTGCCCATGGACCGCGACGGCGCGCTGGCCCGGCAGGGCACAGTCGAGACCGGAGCGCTGGAGCTGTTTCTGGCCGAGCCCTATTTCAACCGTCTGCCGCCCAAATCTCTGGACCGCAACGATTTCGCCGAGATGATCGGACTGGTGAAGGAATTGAGCGACGCTGACGCCGTCGCCACCCTGACAGGAATGAGCGCCGCCGGGGTGGTGCAGGGGATGGAGCATTGTCCCAAACAGCCCGCGCAGGTGCTGGTCACCGGCGGCGGGCGTAAGAACCCGGTCTTGATGGAGATGTTGCGCGTGGCGCTGGACTGCCCGGTCGATCCGGTCGAGGCCGTGGGGCTGGATGGCGACATGCTCGAGGCGCAGGCTTTTGCCTATTTGGCGGTGCGTGTCGCGCGGGGAATGCCGACCTCTTGCCCGGGCACCACCGGGGTCAAGGCGTTGGTTGGCGGGGGAACGGTCAGCCGGGTGTCGCAGGGCGCACCGCGCTGAAACGCGGCGAAAAATGATCCTGCCAAGGCGCTCGGGCGTAATTGTAGCAGTAGCCACAACAATGCCGGAGATGAAGATGATCGGTTCCCTTGTCAAAAATGCGGCCGGTTGTGCCGCCGCGTTCATGCTCGCAGTGCCCGCCATGGCTGATGTGCAGGTTGAGTTCGTCGAGGGAGCGCCAAAGGACCGCTTCGTGCTTCGCAACGCCAGCGATTGCAGCCTGTCTGCTGCAACGGTGCGTCTGGATTTGTCCTCGTCGCAGGGCGGGCTGATCTTTGATGTCACCGGCGCGGGGGCAGGGGTTGAAGTGTTTCAGCCCTTTGAAATGGTTTCGGGGTCCGAGTATCTGAACGGGCTGCCTCAGGTTCAGGACGGGCAGTCGATGGTCGATCTGGACATTCGCGCCATGCCGCCCGGTGCGGAAATCGCCTTCACGATCGATGTGGATGACACAGGCGGCGGACGAGAGATCACCGTTTCGGGGGCCGAGATACAGGGTGCGACGGTCTCTTTGGAAGGCGCGCAGAACCCGCCGCGTGGCGTCTTTTCCTCGGCGGCCCGCGCGGCTATACCGGTCGGGACCTGCTGAGCGGCAGTGCACCTGCGGATGGAACCGGCATGACCAAGACCCTGACACGTATCGCATTTCTGGTTCTGGTACTGGGTGGCGGCATACTGATCGGCACTCTGACGGGGCCGGGTGAGTGGTACGCGAACCTGAACAAACCGGTCTTCAACCCCCCGGGCTGGGTATTCGGCCCGGTCTGGACGGTTCTGTACGTGCTGATCGCGATGGCGGGATGGCGGCAGTTCGAACGCGACCGGGGATCGCCCGCAATGCGCCTGTGGTGGGCGCAGCTTGGCCTGAACTTCCTGTGGTCGCCCGCCTTCTTCGTGCTGCACCAACCCTGGCTGGCATTGGTAGTGATCCTGGCGCTTCTGGTGGTGATTGTTCTGTTCATCACACGTGTCCGCCCGGTGGATCGCGTTTCGGCTTGGGCGTTCGTGCCCTATCTGGCATGGGTGGCGTTTGCGACCGTTCTGAACCTGTCGATCGCGGTCCTGAACTGACGCCAGCGGTGGTCAGAGCATCCACTCGACCGGCAGCCATCTGACGACGGCGGCTAGGCCGCGCTGGAACCGAGAGGTGTTCGGGTCGGTCTCAAAGGTCGTGGTCGTCCCGTCCTTGGTCTGCTGAACCCAGACCAGCCCACCGTCATCATCCATCTCGACGCGATAGGCAAATTCCGGCTTGTCCAGTTGCCGGGCCAGATCTGTCGCGATCGTGGGGCTCTCGATCAGCAGCCCCATCTCGGTGTTCAGCCGGGCCGAACGCGGGTCCAGATTGTATGAGCCGATGAAGATCCGTTTGCCATCCGAGCCAAACACCTTTGCATGCAGGCCCGAGGCGGAGCCCGCAAGAATTTCGGGCAGGCTGCGTTCCTTGTGCTCGTCGCGCAACGCGCGCAGCTCCAGCAACTGAACCCCGCTTGCCAGCAGGTCGTCGCGATAGGCCATGTAGGCTGCATGAACCGGCATCACATCGGTCGCGTCCAGTGAATTGGTCAGGACCCGGACTTTGACCCCGGATGACGCCAGCCGTTCGAGCAGCTCGGCCCCGCGGGGACCGGGAATGAAATAGGCTGAGACCAGATCGAGCGAAGTCTCCGAGCTTTCGGCAAAGGTGATGAGACGCTCGACCATGAGGTTCTCGTCCTCGACCTCTCCAAGCCCCTTGGCCGGGTCATCGACAAAAAGTTCGACCGCGCTCCATTCGAACGGCAGATCGCGGGCGGCGATGCGGTCGGCCAGTTCATTGTCGCGGATTGCCTTTTGGTATCCGGCCCCGGCCGCGGTCTGACGCGCGGCCTCGGCCAGTACTTTCAGGCTTGGGTCGGTCGCAGCGGGCAGGAACAACGCGGCATCATAGGCTGATCCGCTGTTCCAGTAGGCATCGAACGACTCGGCCACCTCGTCCACGATCGGACCGATCGCGATGGTATCGACATCCAGATAATGCGTCCCGGCCCCGTAGTCGAAATAAATGTCGCCGATGTTTCGGCCCCCGACAATCGTGGCCACACCATCCACCGTCATGGACTTGTTATGCATGCGGCGGTTCAACCGGCCGAAATCGAACACATAGGACAGCAGCTTGGGATTGCGCAGCGTGAACGGGTTGAAGATGCGGACATGGGCCGTTGGCATGGCATCCAGTTCAGCCAGAAGCGGGTCCAGCCCCGAGATGCCGTTGTCATCGACCAGAAGGCGCACGCGCACGCCGCGTTCCGCCGCCGCACGCAATTCGTCCAGCAACATCAGGCCGGTCACGTCATCCTGCCAGATGTAGTATTGGGCATCTATGGACGAGACCGCCTCACGCGCGAGAATGGCGCGGGCAGCAAATGCGGTATGCCCCTGACCAAGGGGGCGGACGCCGTCCAGTCCGGGGTTGCGCTGCATCGCCGGCTCGATGGCTTGGCCCAGCGGACCAGTCCAATCCGCGGGTTGGCGGTATGTCCGCTCCGAGAAATTGGTCTCGGGCAGCGGAAAAGCCAACCGCATCCCAAGCACGCCCAGGCCGAGGATCACAGCCACGGTCACCAAAGTCTTGATCAGCCGCATCGCGCCCTCGTCTTTGCCCAATCATACACACGCGAACCTTGCCGCATCGGGCAGGGCAAGTTCAAGCATGGTTCGGCAGGGGCTTGAGGTTTAGTTCCTGGGAATGTCGAACTCCGGCGGCGCCAATTCGAACCCGTCGAACTGGAACCCGGGCGAGACGACGCAGCTGACCAGCGTGTAGTCCCCGGTGCTGCGGGCAGCCTGCCAATGCCCGGCGGGTACGATGACCTGCGGCGCGCCCGCGCTCAGGTCAGGGGACAGCATGTGATCGCTTGCCGGTCCAGTATCGGTTTCGCTGATCGACAGGATCAGCGGCGCGCCGGCGTGAAACAGCCAGATCTCGGTTGCATCGACCCGGTGCCAGTGGCTGGCCTCGTCCCGTTTCAGAAGGAAATAGATGCAAGTCGCGGTGGGGCGGCCTGTGTTGTCTGCGCGCCAGGTCTCGGCATACCAGCCGCCTTCGGGGTGGGGCTGCAGTTGCAGGTGGTCGATGATCTGGTCGGCGGTCATGGCGGGCCTTTCACGGCGATGGGATTTGGTGCTGGCAATACTGCGCACAGATCATATGTTTGCGCCATGACCCTGACGATCCCCTTTGACAATTCCTATGCCCGGCTGCCCAGCGCCTTTTATGCGCGCCAGTCGCCCGAACCTGTGCGCGCGCCGCGGCTAGTGGCTTTCAATGACGATCTGGCGCAGGTGCTGGGCATTTCGCCCGGTGACGCGCAGGACATGGCCCAAGTGTTTGCGGGCAATGCCCTGCCGGACGGGGCCGAGCCGCTGGCGCAGCTGTATTCCGGCCACCAGTTCGGCAACTACAACCCGCAGCTGGGCGACGGGCGCGCGGTGCTGTTGGGCGAGGTGGTGGGCACGGACGGGATTCGCCGCGACATTCAGCTCAAGGGCTCGGGGCGCACGCCGTTTTCGCGACAGGGGGACGGGCGGGCCTGGCTGGGGCCGGTTCTGCGCGAATATGTCGTGTCCGAGGCGATGCATGCGCTGGGCATTCCCACCACGCGCGCCTTGGCGGCGGTAGAAACTGGCGAGGTCGTGCTGCGCGAGGGCCCGATGCCCGGCGCGGTGCTGACGCGCGTTGCGCAAAGCCATCTGCGGGTGGGCACGTTCCAGGTGTTCGCCGCACGCGGCCAGATCGCCGACCTGCAGCGGCTGACCGACTATGCCATCGCGCGCCACTACCCGGGCGCCGTCGGGCCGATGGGCCTGCTACGCGCCGTGCGTGACACGCAGTCCGCGCTGATCGCGCAGTGGATGGCGGTGGGCTTCATCCACGGGGTGATGAACACCGACAACTGCGCCATTTCGGGCGAAACCATCGACTATGGCCCCTGCGCCTTCATGGACAGCTATCACCCGAACACCGTCTACAGCTCGATCGACCGGATGGGGCGCTATGCCTATTCCAACCAGCCCGAGATTGCGGTGTGGAACCTTGCACAGCTTGCGACGGCGCTGATCCAGCAGATCGAGGACAAGCAGGCCGCCGTGGAAGAGGCGACCGAGATAGTCCATGCGATGCCCGATTTGATGCAGCAGCACTGGCTGCGGCGGTTCCGGGCCAAGATCGGCCTGACCACCGAGGAGGACGGCGACCTTGCGCTGATCTCGGACCTGCTGACGCGGATGGCGCAGAATCAGGCCGATTTCACCAATACCTTCCGCGCGCTGGGCGGCGATGCGGCGCGGGACCAATTCACCGATCCGGCGGCTTTTGACAGCTGGGCCGAGGGGTGGCGCGCGCGACTGACGCGCGAGGCGGACCCGGCCGCGGTGATGCACGCGGCCAACCCCGCCTTCATCCCGCGCAACCACCGGGTCGAACAGATGATCCAGGCCGCCGTTCGGGGCGACTATGCCCCGTTCCACCGGCTGAACGCAGTGTTGGCCCGGCCCTATGACGACCAGCCCGACGCCGCCGACCTGAGGCGCCCGCCCACGCAGGACGAGGTGGTGCATGCCACCTTTTGCGGCACCTGAGCGGGTTTCGGCATCTGTGCTGAACTATCGGCTTGCGTCCGGGCGCGATCCTGCGAATCCTGACGGAGTACAACCGTAGAAAACCGATGACCACTTTGCCCAAGCTGCGCCTTGCCAGCTACAACATCCAGAAATGCGTCGGACTGGATCTGCGACGCCAGCCGCAGCGCATCCTGCAGGTGCTGGATCGGCTGGGCGCCGATATCGTGGTGCTGCAAGAGGCCGACAAACGCTTGCCGCCGCGGCCGGCGGCGCTGCCGCATTTCATGCTGGACGAGGCCGGGTGGAAGATCGTTGATCTGGGGGGGGCGGGCAGTCTGGGCTGGCATGGCAACGCGGTGATCTGGCGGGGCGACCACATTCAGGTGCGCCGCGCCGCGCATCACGATCTGCCGGGGCTAGAGCCGCGCGGGGCGGTCCGGGTCGAGTTCGACACCCATATCGGGCCTTTGCGGGTGATGGGAATGCATCTGGGTCTGTTCTCGGCGTGGCGCCGTCAGCAGATCATCCACCTGCGGCAGGACGGCCGCGCGCTGGACCGGATGCCAACCGTCTGGGCAGGGGATTTCAACGAATGGTCGCGCCAGCCGATCCTTGACCGTCTGGCCCCCGACATGCGGTTCCTGCCGCCAGTACCCAGCTTTCCCGCCGCGCAACCTCTGGGCGCGCTCGACCGGATCGCGCTGGGCGGCGGGCTCGAGGCGCTGGCCCACGGCGTGCATGGGGAACGGCCCGCGCATATCGCCTCGGACCACCTGCCGGTCTGGGCCGATCTGCGGCTGGCGGGCTAAGGCGCAGCGGGCGCAAATCACAGTGGCGAAATCCGCGCGGACGTACTAAGACAGAAACCCGAACGGATTCTGGGGGATGACATGGCGGACACGATCATCGCGCGTTGCGAAGCCAAAGGCCTGCGCATGACCGGCCAGCGTCGGACCATCGCGCAGGTACTGCAGGACAGTGATGATCATCCCGATGTCGAGGAACTGTACGCCCGCGCCTCGGCTCTGGATGCGGGCATTTCGATCGCAACCGTCTATCGCACCGTCAAACTGTTCGAAGAGGCCGGGATTCTCGAACGGCTGGAATTCGGCGACGGGCGTGCGCGCTATGAGGACGCCGAGCGCGACCACCACGATCACCTGATCGACATGAACTCGGGCGAGGTGATTGAATTCGTGGACCCCGAGATCGAAGCCCTGCAGGAAAAGATCGCCTCGAAGCTGGGCTATCGCCTGAAAGGTCATCGGCTGGAGTTGTACGGAGTTCCGCTGGACAAGGATTGATCCGGCCGGGACACATCACCAAAAGCGATTGGTCATCTAAAATCTATTCATGATTCCAAGCCCTCTTCGCGCTTGCCACGGCGGCGCGATCCGGGTCTTCTGAGTTGCGACGCGGCAATTAGGCCCTCCGAAATCAATAGGCAACGACATGAACAACGCGAACGGTATCCTGCTGGTCATCGGCGCTATGGCCGCCTTCACGCTTGAGGACATGTTCATCAAGCATTTGTCGGTCACCGTGCCGACCGGTCAGGTCATGATCTTGTTGGGGCTGTTCTGCGCGCTAGTCTTTGCCGCTATGGCCATCGTGACACGCAAACCGATCTTTGACTCGGCCGCTTGGCAACCGCTGTTCGTGATCCGGGCGTGCACCGAGGCGGTCGGGGCGCTGAGTTTTGTTACCGCCTTGTCCCTTGTCGACCTGTCGACCGTTGCGGCCGTGTTCCAGGCGATGCCGCTAGTGGTCACGATGGGGGCCGCGCTTTTCCTGCGCGAACAGGTCGGCTGGCGCCGTTGGAGCGCAATCGGTGTCGGGTTTATCGGCGTTCTGATGATCATCCGCCCCGGTCTGGACGGGTTTCGGCCCGAGGCTCTGTTCGTGGTGGCCAGCGTCATCGCCATTGCCGCGCGGGACCTGATCACCCGTCGGCTGGACGCGCGGGTGGCCTCGGCCGTGGTGGCGCTGCAGGCCTACGCGGCGGTCGCAATTGCCGGCGGCGTGCTGATGCTGACCTCGGCGCAGCCTCTGGCGCCGCTGCAGATGGGGCAGATCGGACCCTATTTCGGTGCCGTTGGTTTTGGTGTTCTAGGCTATCTGGGGATCGTGACCGCAATGCGCGTGGGCGAGGCCTCGGCCCTGACGCCGTTCCGCTATACGCGGCTGCTGTTTTCGATCTTGGCAGGGATGTGGATGTTCGGCGAACGGCCGGACCTGATGACCATGATCGGCGCGTCGCTGATCATCGGGTCGGGCATGTACACGTTCATCCGCGAACGGCGCATTGCGCGGGCCATGGCTCCGGCGGTCTGCTGACCTGTTGGCGCAAACACGCCGCTGTTGGCGCTAAAGGCCGGAAAATATGCGTGTTAGCGATAACGGACCCGGTTTACTTTTCCCCGCGTGCTGGTATGAGGCATGCAACCGAACGCATTTTCAGGGACCGGTATCATGAGCACCATCATCGACATCCACGCACGCGAAATCCTGGACAGCCGGGGCAACCCCACCGTCGAGGTGGACGTGGTTCTGGAAGACGGCACCATGGGCCGGGCCGCCGTGCCTTCGGGCGCATCGACCGGCGCCTATGAGGCGGTGGAAAAGCGCGATGGCGACAAGTCCCGTTACATGGGCAAGGGCGTGCTCGAAGCCGTGGCCGCCGTGAACGGCGAGATCGCCGAAGAGCTGGTGGGCTTTGACGCGACCGAGCAGGTGGCGATCGACGCCGCCATGATCGAGCTGGACGGCACCCCGAACAAGGGCCGCCTGGGCGCCAACGCCATTCTGGGCGTGTCGCTGGCCGTGGCCAAGGCGGCGGCGGATTTCACCACCCAGCCGCTCTATCGCTACGTGGGGGGCACCTCGGCGCGGGTTCTGCCGGTGCCGATGATGAACATCATCAATGGCGGCGAACATGCCGACAACCCGATCGACATCCAGGAATTCATGATCATGCCCGTGGCCGCCAGCAACATCCGCGAGGCGGTGCGCATGGGGTCGGAAGTGTTCCACACTCTGAAAAAGGAACTGTCGGCCGCCGGGCTGGCCACCGGTGTCGGCGACGAGGGCGGGTTTGCCCCCAACATCGCCTCGACCCGCGAGGCACTGGATTTCATCCTCAAGTCGATCGAGAAGGCGGGCTACAAGCCGGGTGACGAGATCTACCTGGCGCTCGATTGCGCCGCCACCGAGTATTACAAGGACGGCAAATACGTCCTGTCGGGCGAGGGCAAGACCCTCAGCAGCGACGAGAACGTGGCCTATCTGGCAGCCCTGGTGAACGACTATCCGATCATCTCGATCGAGGATGGCATGTCCGAGGATGACTGGGACGGCTGGAAGGCGCTGACCGACGAGCTGGACGGCAAGGTGCAGCTGGTAGGTGACGACCTGTTCGTGACCAACCCCGCGCGTCTGGCCGAAGGGATCGAGAAGGGCTGCGCCAACTCGATGCTGGTCAAGGTGAACCAGATCGGTTCGCTGACCGAGACCCTGCGCGCCGTGGATATGGCCCACCGGGCCGGCTATACCAACGTGATGTCGCACCGCTCGGGCGAGACCGAGGACGCCACCATCGCCGATCTGGCTGTGGCGACCAACTGCGGTCAGATCAAAACCGGCTCGCTGGCGCGGTCGGACCGGCTGGCCAAGTACAACCAGCTGATCCGCATCGAGGAAACGCTGGGCGAGGTCGCGGAATACGCGGGGCGTTCGATCCTTCGCAAGTAGGCCGCAAGCTGTTAGGCTGGCCCCCGACATTGGCCGGGGGTCCGTCATGCTAATTATCGTTGAACCAGAAACGCCGGACCAGTTCGATGCTGTCCGGCGTTTGTGTTGGGAATATCACGCCTATCTGCTGACGCTGGATGAACGGTCGCGACAGGTCGTGAACACGTTCTATCCACCCGAGAAATATGCAGCCGTTCTGTCCGCCATCGAGGTCGAGCATATGCCGCCCAAGGGCGGGACGCGGCTGGCGATGCTGGACGGGCAGGCGGTGGGCTGCGGGATGTTTCAGACGATCGGTCCGGGTATCGCTGAGATCAAGCGCGTGTTCGTGATCGATGACGCTCGGGGCACTGGTGCGGGGTGTGCGATCATGCAGGCGCTGATCGCTCAGTGCCGCAAGGACGGGTTTGAGATGATCCGGATGGACACCGGAAAACCGCTGGAAGCGGCGACTCGGCTGTATCTGTCTCTGGGGTTCAAGCTGCGCGATGCCTATTCGGATATACCCGAGATCGCCCAAGGTCAGCTGTTGTTCTTCGAAATGTCACTGGCGGACGACTCTGCCGAACCCGATGGAATTGCAGGGTAATCTCCCTTTTCCCCCGAGTTTAGGGCAGGCAGGGAGAAAAAATGCAAACATAAATGTGATTATGTGTGAACTTGTTCCTACAAGTGCGACGTTGTCGGGCGTAGCTTGACGGTACAGCAGAAAAGGAGAACGTGATGTCCGCTTCAAGAATCCTTCTCGTTATTTCCGTGCTTTCCGTCGGGGTTCTGGCGGCCTGCGCAGGGCCTGACACCTACCCGATCACCGGCGAGCCGGTGTCGCAGAACGATCCGGTGCAAGAGATGTACTACAATCCCGGGCTGATCTTCCGCGGTGAGTCACGCTAGAGCTTTTTGCTCATCAACATGTAACGGTCGCGCGGTTTGAAACCGGTCCTAAGGTAGAGTTTCTGCGCGGCCTCGTTGGTTCGATCCACTTCCAGATGCAGGGCCGTCAGGCCGGCACCCGCCAGCGCTTTGGGCAAGTCCAATAGAACCTCGGTGGCGATTCCGCGGCCGCGAATGGCGGGCCGGATGTAGATTTCATCGACGAACCCGTCCATCCCCCCGAACTCGACCGACCAACCGAAGGTCAGGATGATGTAGCCCAACGGTGCGCGCGACGGGCCGATCAGATAAATACAGCCATGCGGGATGCCTTCCAGCAGCGGCGTCAGCGCATCGCGCCTTTGGTCGGGGTCCTGTTCGATCCCGGCCTCAGCGTGAAAGGCGGCGACCAGGCCCATCAGGCGATCAAGGTCCTCGGGACGGGCAAGGCGCAGAGCGGCACTCATAGCCGCGCCAGCCGTTCGGTCAGCAAGGCAAAGAACCCGTCGGCGTCCACGTCGCCGATGAACAGCGCGTTGGGCTTGCGGTCGGTGACGCCCCACCAGTCGGCGACGGTCATGCCGAGCGTGAGGTCCGACTGGGTTTCGATCTCGACGTTCACATGGCGGCCCGAGAACAATTCGGGGCGGATCAGATAGGCGGTCACGCAGGGATCGTGCAGGGGCGCGCCCTCGCTTCCGTATTTTTCCTTGTCAAAACGTTCGAAGAAATCGGTCATCTCGGCCACTGCGATTCCAACCTTGGTGCCAAGGGCGCGGAAGGCGTCGTTGCGCGGTTTGGTAACCAGCGCCTTGTGCGTCACGTCCAGCGGCATCACCACGATCGGAACGCCGGATTTGAACACGATATCAGCGGCCTCGGGGTCGACATGAATGTTGAATTCGGCGGTGGGTGTGATGTTTCCGACTTCGAAGTAAGCGCCACCCATCAGCACGATTTCCTGTACGCGCCCGATGATGCCGGGCGCCTTCTGAAAGGCCGTGGCGATGTTTGTCAGCGGCCCCAGCGGGCAGAGTGTTACGGTGCCGGGATCCTGCGCGCGCAGAGTGTCGATAATGAAATCGACGCCATGCCCCTCGGCCAACGGCATCTGCGGGTCAGGCAGGATGGGGCCGTCCAGCCCAGTCTTGCCATGCACGTGCTCGGCGGTGATCAGAGGACGTTTCAACGGGCGGTCGCACCCGGCAAAGACCGGAATGTCGGTGCGCCCGGCCAGTTCGCAGACGATGCGCGCATTCTTTGCAGTCAGCTCCAGCGGCACGTTCCCGGCGACGGCGGTGATGCCCAGCACCTCGATTTCGTCTGGGCTGGCCAGCGCCAGCAGGATGGCGACGGCGTCGTCCTGTCCGGGGTCGGTGTCGATGATGATCTTGCGCGCGGTCATGGGGCCTCCGGGGTCTTGAATGGCGGACACTGGCAAGCGCGGCCCGGCTTGTCCAGCGGTTTCAGGCCCCCGTTCCGGTGGCCCCCGGCGGGAGTTTGCCATTTGCCCGGTGTTCTTCGGTTTTCACCGCGTCCCACAGGGCGTCCATCTCTTCCAGCGTGCTGTCTGACGGCGTCTTGCCACGAGCGGCCAGCCGGGCTTCGACCTGTTCGAACCGGCGGGTGAACTTGGCGTTGGTGCGGCGCAGCGCGGCCTCGGGCTCGACGCCCAGATGGCGACCGAGATTGACGATCACGAAGAGCAGGTCGCCGAATTCATCCTCGAGCGCGTCGGCGTCCATCTGGTCGCGCGCCTCGGTCAGTTCGGCGGCTTCTTCGGTGATCTTGTCCAGTACATGGCCGGCATGTGGCCAGTCGAAGCCCACCCGCGCGGCGCGTTTCTGCAGCTTGTAGGCGCGCAGCAGGGCGGGCAGGTTGGCGGCCACCCCGTCCAGAGCGCCTTTCTGTTCCTTGCCCGCGCGCTCGGCGGCCTTGATCGCTTCCCAGTCGCGGGTCTGCTGTTCGGCGGACTTGTCGCGGGACTCGTCGCCGAACACATGCGGGTGGCGGTCGACCATCTTGTCCGACATGGTGCGCACCACGTCCTGAAAGGTGAAATGCCCAGCCTCTTCAGCCATTTGCGCGTGAAAGACGGATTGAAACAGCAGGTCTCCCAACTCGCCCTTCAGCTCGTCCCAAGCCTCACGTTCGATGGCGTCGGCGACCTCGTAAGCCTCTTCGATCGTGTAGGGGGCAATGGTGGCGAAATCCTGTTCGATATCCCACGGGCAGCCGGTTTCCGGGTCGCGCAGGCGGCGCATGATTTCCAGCAGCCGCTCGATTCCGGCGTCGGTATCGTGGATCAGTGGATTTTCAGCCATTGCGAAGCCCCTTGTTCCGGTGTCAGATGCATCCATCCCGCAGCTTGGATCAGGAGTCCACCCCCGATGCCCGTCGTCAACCGTATCGCCGACTACGCCGCCGACATGGCCGAATGGCGCCAGCACCTGCACACGATCCCGGAACTGGAGTTCGACTGCCACCAGACCGCCGCCTTCGTGGCCGAGCGGCTGCGCGAGTTCAGCGTGGACGAATTGCACGAAGGCATCGCACAGACAGGGATCGTGGCGATCATCAACGGGCAGAGCGATGGCCCCACGATCGGGCTGCGCGCCGACATGGATGCGCTGCCGATCGCTGAGGAAACGGGTGTGGACTATGCCTCGAAAACTCCCGGCATGATGCATGCCTGCGGGCATGACGGGCACACGACCATGCTGCTGGGCGCGGCGCGGTACCTGGCCGAGACGCGGAATTTCCGCGGCCGGGTGGCGTTGCTGTTCCAACCCGCCGAGGAAGAGGGCGGCGGCGCCGATATCATGGTCAAAGAGGGCGTGATGGACCGGTTCGACATCGCCGAAGTCTATGCGCTGCACAATGCGCCGGGCTTTGCCGAGGGCGCGTTCTATACCACGCCCGGGCCGATCATGGCGGCGGTCGATACGTTCGACATCCACATTCAGGGCGTGGGTGGCCACGGCGCCATGCCGCACGAGACGCGCGACCCGGTCATGGCCGCCTGCGGAATCGCCCAGGCGATCCAGACCATCGTCAGCCGCAACCACTATGCGCTGGACGACCTGGTGATCTCGGTCACCCAGATCCACACCGGGACCGTGAACAACGTGATCCCCGACACCGCCTATCTGAACGGCACCGTCCGCACTTTCGATCCGGCGGTGCAGAAGATGGTGATGACCCGGCTTGAGGAAATCGTGCAGGGGCAGGCGGCTTCCTACGGGGTCACGGCGACGCTGGATTATGTCGTCGGCTATCCGGCCACGGTCAACGATGCGGACAAGACCGGTTTCGCCGCTGAGGTGGCGCGCGAAGTCTCGGGCGCCGATCGGGTGATCGCCGAAGCCGGGCGCGAGATGGGGGCCGAAGATTTCTCGTACATGCTGCAGGAACGTCCGGGCGCCTATCTGTTCCTGGGGCAGGGCGACGGGCCGGGGCTGCATCACCCCAAGTACAATTTCAACGACGAGATCGCACCGGTGGGTGCCTCGTTCTTTGCGCGCATCGTCGAAAAGGCGCAGCCGTTGACCTGACGGTCCGGTCGATATCAGGGAGGAAACGGGCCAAAATGGCATTGGAAGACGCAAAAAATCAGGTCGATGAGGCCTTTACCAACCCCGACCTGAAGGGGTTGAGCTATGAAAACACCTTTGGCGGAGCCACGTCCTTTCTGCGGCGGCTGTACACCAAGGACCTGACCGGTGCCGATATCGCGGTAACCGGCGTGCCGTTCGATCAGGCGGTGACCAACCGCCCCGGAACCCGTCTGGGCCCGCGCGCGATCCGTGAGGCCAGCGCCCTGCAATCGCCCGATGCGCCCTATGGCTGGCCCTTCGATGCGCTCAGCGAGCTGGCGATCATCGACTATGGCGACATGGCCTATGATTATGCCAACATTCCCGCCTTTCCCGACACGCTGACCAATCATATCCGCACCATTCTGGCGGCGGATGTGGCCTCGGTCACGCTGGGGGGCGACCACTATATCAGCTTTCCGATCCTCAAGGCCTATGCTGAGAAATACGGCCCGATGTCGCTGTTGCAGTTCGACGCCCATACCGACACCTGGGCCGATGACGACATGAGCCGGGTGGACCACGGCACCATGTTCTACAAGGCGGTGAAGTCGGGGATCGTGGATCCGAAACGCTCTGTCCAGGTGGGGATCCGCACCACCAACGAGGACACGCTGGGCGTCAACATCATCGACGCGCGCGAGGTCTATGAATCCGGCCCCGCCGCCGTGGCGCAGAAGATCAAGGGCATTTTGGGCGACAGTCCTGTCTATCTGAGCTTTGACATCGACGGGCTGGACCCGGCCTTTGCCCCCGGCACCGGCACGCCGGTCTGGGGTGGACTCAGCTCGATCCAGGCGCAGATCATCCTGCGCGACATCTCCGGGATCAACATCAAGGGCGGCGACGTGGTCGAGGTGTCTCCGCCGTATGATACGTCCGGTGCAACGGCGATCGCGGGGGCGCATGTGGCGACCCAGATCATCTGCCTGCTGGGATGGACCAAGCTGGCGAAAGACGGGCGGCTTTAACCATTGGTTAGCCATGGTTTTGCTATGGCCGGTATCAGGTGAACCAACGGGACAGGGGGCGCGCACGCCATGAGCCAATACAACCAACCCATCAGCGGCAATGATCTGGCGCGGTTTTCCGGGCCGAACACCTTCATGCGGTTGCCCGCGGCCGATACGCTGGCGGGGCTGGACGTGGCGGTGCTGGGCGTGCCGATGGACATCGGAACCTCATGGCGGTCGGGTACCCGGTTCGGCCCCAAGCAGATCCGCGCCGAAAGCGCGATGATCCGGCCCTACAACATGGCCACCTTCGCCGCGCCTTTCGACAGCCTCCAGATCGCCGATATCGGAGATCTGGCGATCAACACCTTCTCGCTGGCCGACAGCCTTCGGATCATCAAGGAAAGCTATGACGCGATCCTGGCGCAGGGCGTGATCCCGGTGGCGATGGGGGGCGATCATTCGATCACCCTGCCGATTCTGCGGGCGGTTGCCGCGAAACACGGGCCCGTTGCCCTGGTGCATGTGGACGCCCATGCCGACGTCAATGATGAGATGTTCGGCGAGCGCGAAACCCACGGAACCGTCTTCCGCCGCGCGTATGAAGAGGGGCTGATCGTGCCCGACAAGACTTTTCAGGTCGGTATCCGCGGCTCGGGCTATGCGGCCAGCGATTTCACCGAGGCCAAGGGTTGGGGGTTCCGGCAGTTTCCTGCGTGGGAGTTGTGGCAACAAAACCTGACCCAGATCGGGGCGTTGATCCGCAAGGAAATCGGCAAGCATCCGGTTTATGTCACCTACGACATCGACAGCCTGGACCCGGCCTATGCCCCCGGCACCGGCACGCCCGAGATCGGCGGACTGACCACGCCGCAGGCGCTGCAGCTGATCCACGCGCTTGGGGGCATGAACGTGGTGGGCTGCGACCTGGTCGAGGTCTCACCGCCCTATGATCCGTCGGGCAACACTGCGCTGACGGCGGCCAACCTTCTGTTCGAGCTGCTGTGCATCCTGCCCGGTGTGACGCCACGGTAGGCGGGGCCGACAGGTCTTGCCCCGTCCCGGCGGGCGGCTAGGGTTCTGCCGGAAGGTCTGATTGGAATGAAACGCATGGTTCTTTGGTTGATCGTCGCCGCGGTTGTCGGGCTTGGCCTCTATGTGCGGCTGGCACCGGCCGATCCCGCGCGCTGGCATGTGCCAGTCGTGGCCGAGGCAGATCGTGACCTGCCCGGAGGCGTGATCCGCGTGGTGCAGACCGGGCCGGACGGCCTCGCGCGGCTGGACAAGATGGCGCGGGCGACGCCGCGTACGACGGTGCTGGCCGGATCGGTGGATGAGGGCCTGATCACCTATGTGTCCCGCAGCCGGGTGTTCGGCTTTCCCGACTACACCACCGCCCAGCAGGACGGCGACTCGTTGCGCATCTATGGACGGTTACGATTTGGCCGACGGGATTTCGACGTCAACCGCACCCGGGTCGACGGTTGGTTGGCGGCTCTGCAGTCCTGAAGACAGGCACCCCTCGGACACCTCGCGCCACATCGGCACGTTCAGCGACATCTGGCACTGGGCCATGAACATGCGGCCATCGACCTGCAGGCAGACCATCTCGCCCAGTTCCACCCGCGCGCCGGAGGTGTCGGTGCAATAGCAATCCTGCACCTTCCCACCGGGGCCGATGACATCGGCCAGACCGGGCGTTGCGCAGACGATCAGCAGGGCAATGATCCGTTTCATGGACGCAGCTTAGCACAAGCCGGGGCCTTGACCAAAGCCGTCGGATGATAGACACCGCCCCAATGATCCCCGAAGAACGTCTTGAACAGATCACCCAGCGATTCCAGTACCTCGAAGCGGCCATGTCCGATGGCGCCTCGGGCGGGGATATCGCGGCTTTGGCCAAGGAATATTCCGACCTCAAGCCGGTGGTCGAACAGATCGCAGCCTGGCGCCAGCTGCGGGCCGATCTGGCCGAGGCCGAGGCGATGCTGGACGACCCCGACATGAAAGAGCTGGCCGAGGAGGAGATCCCGCAGCTCAAGGCGCGCATCCCCGAGGCCGAGCATGCGCTGCAACTGGCGCTGCTGCCCAAGGACGCGGCCGATGCGCGGCCGGCGATGCTGGAGATCCGCCCCGGCACCGGCGGCGACGAGGCGGCGTTGTTCGCGGGCGACCTGCTGCGCATGTATCAGCGCTATGCCGAGGCGCGCGGCTGGCAGTTCGAGATCATCGAAGAACAGCAGACCGAACTGGGCGGCATCAAGGAAGTGGTGTCCCATATCAAGGGCGACAACGTCTTTGCCCGGCTGAAATACGAATCCGGCGTGCACCGCGTGCAGCGTGTACCCGAAACCGAAAGCGGCGGGCGCATCCACACCTCGGCGGCGACTGTGGCGGTTCTGCCCGAGGCCGAGGACGTGGACATCCAGATCGACCCGAATGACATTCGCATCGACACGATGCGCAGCTCGGGCGCGGGTGGGCAGCACGTGAACACCACCGACTCGGCGGTACGGATCACCCACCTGCCGACGGGGATCGTGGTGACCAGTTCCGAGAAGTCACAGCACCGCAACCGCGAGATCGCGATGCAGGTGCTCAAGACGCGTCTCTATGACCTCGAACGTCAGCGGATCGACAGTGAGCGCTCGGCCGACCGGGCCAGCCAGGTGGGGTCGGGCGACCGCTCCGAGCGCATCCGTACCTACAATTTCCCGCAGGGCCGGATGACAGATCACCGGATCAACCTGACGCTCTACAAGCTCGACCAGATCATGCAGGGCGATCTGGACGAGGTGATCGACGCGCTGACCGCCGATGATCAGGCGCGCCTGTTGGCGGAGATGGCGCAATGATCGCGGCGCTGACAGCGGCACAGGCCATGGTGGCCGCCACCGCGCGCTTGCGGGCCGCAGGTGTGGACGACCCGGCGCGGGACGCGCGTGTTCTGCTGGCCCATGCCGCCCGGATCGAGGCCAGCCGCGTGACCCTGATCGCGCCCGAAGAGCTCTCGCCCGAGATCGCCGAACGGTATGAGCAACTGGTGTCGCTGCGCGCGATCCGGGTGCCGGTTTCCCATCTTCTGGGCGAGCGCGAATTCTACGGCCGACGCTTCCGCGTCAGCCGCGACGTACTGGACCCGCGCCCCGAAACCGAGGCGCTGATCGAAGCGGCCCTGAGCCAGCCGTTCGACCGCGTGCTGGACCTGGGCGTCGGTTCGGGCTGCATCCTGATCACCCTGCTGGCAGAACGCACCAGCGCAACCGGGCTGGGCGTCGATCTGAGCGAGGCCGCCTGTCTGCAGGCAAGTGCGAATGCAGTGGCCCATGGGGTGCAGGACCGGGCGGAAATCCAGCGCTCGGACTGGTTTGAGAACATTGGTGGCCATTTCGACCTGATCGTTTCCAATCCGCCCTATATCGCGCTCGACGAGATGGATGGCCTGTCGCCCGAAGTGCGCGAGCACGAGCCGCGTCTGGCTTTGACGGATGAAGCGGACGGGCTGGACGCCTATCGCCGGATTGCGGCCGGCGCCCCTGATCACCTTGTGCCCGACGGACGGCTTCTGGTGGAAATCGGTCCGACACAGGCGCAGGCGGTCGGCGCGTTGTTCGACGCGGCGGGGCTGGCGGATATCCGTGTCGTTCCTGATCTGGACGGGCGGGACCGGGTGGTGGGCGCCAGAATGCCGGGCTAACCGCGGATTCTGAGGCCGATTTACGCCGGTCGGGGTAAAAAACCCGGCATTTGGTGTATTAACCCCTTGTCTGCGCCGTCAGGACATGCTTACTCAGAGTAGTCAGCGCGGTTGACGCCCCTTCGGCGCACCCCTGACGCCAAGCCCAAAAAAGTCGACATCCCGTGACGGCACAGGCCACAGAGCAGCGCAGAATACGGGTGGATCGACAGTGCAAGACAAGGCTGACGTACAGTAAGATGAGATCCTCCAAATCCCGCTCGCGGGCAAAGAACAACCGCAATCGTCCCTCTGGTGGAAACGTCGTTAACCGGGTTTTCGACAGCTCGGGGCCCGAGGGCAAGGTGCGCGGCACGCCGCAGCAGATCATTGACAAGTACAACCAGCTGGCGCGCGATGCACAGCTGGCCAATGATCGCGTCGCTGCCGAAAACTTTCAGCAACATGCCGAGCATTACCTGCGCCTGCTGAGCGAGGCGCAACGCGAAATGGAAGCGCGTCGGGAAGAGCAGGAACGCCAGAACCGCGAGCGTCAGGCCGAGCGCGATCGGGAGCGGGCGGAACGGCAGGAACGTGAAGCCGCACGCCAGGCGGACCCGGCGGAGGCTCCGCAGCCGGACATCGTTGATCTGAACGCCGATTCGGATACTCCTGAATCCGGGCTTGTCGAGACGCCCGAAAGCGCGGGCGCCAAGGCCGAAGCGGCCGAGCGCAAGGACAAACCTGCCCGGAGACCGCGCGCACGCAAGCCTAAGGCCGTAGAAGAGCAGGCCCCCCAAGGCGGCGGTGATGCACCAGAGGCTGCCGAATAAGCCATAGCGGTTGCGCACAGAGTTCAAAGGCCCCGGTCAGAGATGTCCGGGGCCGTTTTCGTTCGGGATCAGGTTTTTTGTATCTCACGCGCCAGCGCGCAGAACGCTTCGAGTGATATCTGCTCGGCACGGTCGGTGGGCTTGATGTCGGCGGCGTTCAGGCGGTCCTCGATATCGGGGGCCATCCCCTTGAGCGACGCGCGCAGCATCTTGCGGCGTTGATTGAACGCAGCGGCCACGACACGTGACAGAATACCGGCATCGGCCGGAAAGCGGGGTTCGGGCAGGGCGGTCAGGTGGACCACGGCGCTGCTGACCTTGGGCGGCGGCGTGAACGCACCGGGGGGCAGGGACATGGCGATGCGCGCCTCGGCCCGCCACTGGGCCAGGATCGCCAGCCGCCCATAAGCCTTGGTGCCGGGCTGCGCCACGATGCGCTCGGCCACCTCGCGCTGGAACATCAGGGTCAGGCTCTGCCAGAAGGGTGGCCATTCCGGCGGGGTCAGCCAGCGCACCAGCAGTTCCGTGCCCACATTGTAGGGCAGATTGGCCGCCACGCGGATGGGCGGGTTCAGATGTTCAAGCGGATCGATTTCAAGAGCGTCGCCATTGATGAACTCGAGCCGCCCGGGATAGGCAGCGGCGATTTCCTGAAGCGCGGCGATGCAGCGGGTATCTTTTTCCACCGCCACCACCTTGCGCGCACCTTCGGCCAGCAAACCGCGGGTCAGGCCTCCGGGGCCGGGGCCGATCTCCAGCACGTCGCATTGGCTCAGGTCGCCGGCCTGCCGGGCGATCTTGGCCGTCAGGTTGAGATCGAGCAGGAAGTTCTGACCCAGCGACTTGCGCGCCGAGAGCTGGTGCTTGGCGATGACCTCGCGCAGCGGGGGGAGGGTGTCGATTGCGCTCATGATCCGGTTACCGTGGCGCGAGGGGCAGGCGGTGCGCCAGAGAATTTTTGCCTCCGGCGGGGATATTTGGCGCCAGATGAAGGATCAAGTGCTTTGTGCCATGCGTTGGGCGAGTTTCAGCGCCTCGATCAAGCTGGTGGGGTTGGCGACGCCTTTCCCGGAGATGTCGAGCGCGGTGCCATGGTCGGGAGAGGTGCGGATGAAGGGCAGGCCCAGGGTCACGTTCACGCCACGGTCGAAATCGAGCGTCTTGATCGGGATCAGCGCCTGATCGTGATACATGGCGATCGCGGCATCGTATCGGGCGCGTGCGGCGGCGTGGAACATCGTGTCTGCCGGATGCGGGCCGGTGACGGTGTAGCCCTCGGGGGTGAGATCGGCCAGCAGAGGGGCAATCCAGTCCAGTTCCTCGCGGCCCATCTTGCCACCCTCGCCGGCATGGGGGTTGAGCCCGGCCACCGCGATGCGAGGATGCGGGATGCCGAATTGGCGGCGCAGGCCGTCGGCGGTGATTGCGATCGTGTCGCGCAGCAGGTCGGGCGTGAGGCGCGAGGGCACCTGCGACAGTGGGATGTGGATCGTGGCGGGTACCACGCGGAGTTGCTCGCTGGCTAGCATCATCACCACGCGGGAACGGCCTGCCAGCGCCGCCAGAAATTCGGTATGGCCAGGATAGGCGAAATCGGCGCCGTCGATCAGGGCCTTCTTGTGGATCGGTGCCGTGCAGAGGGCCGAGGCCGCGCCCGATTGCACCAGTGACACGCCGGTTTCGATGGCGTCTATCACCGAAGGCGCATTGGCTGGATCGGGGTGGCCGGGCAGGTTCGGGGCCGGAAAGGTCAGCGGCAACACCGGCAGCGCCCCTGCGCAGATGTCAGCCACCTGGGCGGGGTCTACGATCTCGGTCGTGGGGATGTCGTCGGGCAGGTGACCGGCGTCGCCGATGTAAAAGAATGGGCAGCTGTCGCGCAATGCGGTCCAAGCCTTGGCGGCGATCTCCGGACCGATGCCCGAAGGTTCTCCGCAGCTGAGCGCGATGGGCGCGGTCATTGCTCGATGATGGTGGCGTCGGCGCGCAGCTGTTCGACGAGGCTGTTGGCGAATGCCTGCAGGCGTTGCTGCGTCAGCGCGTTGGCCACGTCCTCGCGCGACGTGTCCTCACCCAGATCGCGCGTCCGATTGCACAGCATGAGGAACACCAGCGTCTGGCCGTTGTTTCGGGTCAGAGAGGTCGACACCTCGTTTGGGTCCAGCTTGGCGAGTTCCAGCGCGATGTCGCGCGGGATTTCGGACGGACTTGCCGAGACCCGGTCGAGTGCCTCGGGCGGTTGCCCCTTGGCGATGCCGTACAGGTCGTCGCAGGTATCCACCGTTTCCTTCAGTTCGGCGGCTCTTTGCAGTGTTTCGGGGCTGAGCCCGCCAGGCAGGTAATAGGCCGCATAGTCGATCTTGGAGAACCGCGGCGTGCTGGCGGCCACTTCTCGCAGGCCGCGCATCTGGAACAGGGCTACGGCGTTGGGCAGGCTCAGCGGGGCCGTGACCTCGCCATTCTTCAGGCCAAGGATAACCGGTTGCAGCGCCGGAGGCAGGTTGCTGACGTTCAACCAGTCCAGGCGTCCGCCATTTTCGCGTGTCGGCGCTGCCGAGTACTGCGTGGCGGCGGCCGAAAATGCATCGATGGTTTCGACACGGGCGATCTCGTCGGCCAAGGCTTCGGCCTGTGCCAAGGTTTGCGCATTCACGGGGATGATGATTTCGGACAGCAAAACCTGGAGACCGCCACCGCCGGTCTGACCCATTGCACGGTCAATTTCGTCGTCCGTCGGACGGGCCTGAGAGATAAAGCGGGCGCTGACATAGTCGCGCCATGCCAGCTGACTGGATACGTAATCCCGCACGGTTTCCCGGTCGATACCCGCGTCAGCCAGCGCCTTCAGGAATTGATCCGGGGTCAGCTGACCACGCGAAGCGAATTCGTCGATCGCAACCTGAATGTCTTCGGGTGTGGGCTGGATACCGGCTTCGCGCATCGCCTGTTTGCGCAGGCGTTCGTCGATCAGCGCCTTGCGGACTTCGGCCTCCGAGCTGCCGGGGATACCCAGAATCTCAAGAAACCGCTGGCGCTGATCCAGTTCGTACCAGGTGACGATGTCCTGATTCACGCGGATCGCCGGTGAAAACAAGCTTTGCGCAGGGGCTTGCTGAGGCGCAACTGACAGCATGGCGACCGCGAGGCCGGGCGCAAATGCCGTCAGCCAACGGGAACGAAAGAACCTGGAAAAACCTGAAATCAGCTGCATTTTCTTTTATACTTCTTGCCCCCGCCTTCAACGGCGTATCCTGTCAGTGCAACGGTAAAGCCGAATTCCGTCGAAGGCTCAATACTTGATGTCGAAGTATATCGCCGGCTGACGGACATGTTAACCTGCACACATTCATTTTCATACGTCACACCCAAGCCCAGCCGCAGCGGTTCGGATTCTGCCAGATCATAGCGGGCCAGGGCGTTGGCTCTCCAGTTTTCATCCAGTCGTTGACGTGCGGTCAACCGTATCTCGGATGTTTCCATGTCAAGGTTTTCGGCCGGGTCCGGCTGCTGCCAGATATAGCTTCCGCCCAGTTGGGTCCCCTCGTTGGCCCAGGTTCCGCGCAATTCAGCCTTGGTAAAGCTGAAATCGCCATCCATCAATCCACGTGCGGCCAGCGTCAGGCCATTGTTCGTCTTGATCTGCCCTGCCAGCAGCAGGTCGGAGGAAGTTCCCTGCAGGCCGGACGTAGCGGTGAAGTTCGGATCGGCGGTCGAGCGGAAGACCTGGCCGACCGTGGCCAATGCCCGCCAACCGCCCGGGGCATACCGAGCCCAGTTCACGCCCACGACCGCCGTCGTGCCGTCTTCGCGTCGATCCTCGGCCGGAAAGCGCGACAGGGACAACAGGTTGCCCTGGTCAAATTCCTGGAAGGTGCTTTCGTCATCGGGCACATCGGTGTCCGAAACATGGGTCCAGCCAAACTGCGCGATCGGCTCCAGAAACTGGGTCGCGCCAGAGGCTTCGCGCCGGGTCATCGGATAGCGCAGTGTCAAAGCCGCACGCGGGGTCGACCGGGTGATCTGGTCGGGGTAGGCGCTGTCGTTGCGAATGTCGAACGTGTCGACCGAAGCCCCCAGTTCCGCATCCGCGCGCAGCCCGGAGGCAAAGGTCCAGCTGCGCAGCCACTGGGCGTCGAATGTGGCGCGGGCCACATCGCGCCCGATGATATCCTCGTCGCTGGTCCGGGTGTGGGTGTGGGTGACGAAGCCCAACCGAACCTCGCCGCCGACAGCGGACGCGGGAAAATAGCGTTTCTGGTAGAACAGATCGAAGACCTGCGACGGGATTTCATCCTGTTCCTCGCTGTCGCGCAGGGTCTTGTAGTGAATGAAGCTGGTCCGGAACGCCGTGTCGCGTTTGATGCGCTCGAGTGCGATCTCGCTGCGCAAGCGGTCATAGTCAGGCAGCCCGTAGTCCGCCAGGTATGAGTCGTCCGATGCGGTCTGGAGGTCGAAGGTCAGCCGGAAGTCGTTCGGAAGATTGAACCAGCCATTTGCAAAGAAATAGCCCCGATCCTGCTCCTGCTGGACATCGTCGCGGGTATAGGCCCCTTCAAACTGGATGCGGCCGTTCTTGAAGGCCTGCCGGTAGCGATAGCCAAGCGTCGTGGTCTTGGACGACAGGTAGGGGGTCAGCGTCAGATCCCTGTGATCGCCCAGTTTGAAGAAATACGGCGTCTTGACGCCGGTACCCAACTGAGAGGTCGTGCGGATTGACGGCACCAGAAATCCGGTTGCCCGATCCAGTGTCGGGTCCGGCAGCCGCAGGGTTGGAAAGTAGAAAACCGGCACATCCAGAATGCGGAACTGGGCGCCCTCGAAATACAACTGCCGTTCGAGCTGATCATGCGTGACCTTGCGCGCCCGGATCTGCCAGAGGGGCGGCCGACCGTCGGCGCACACATGGCAGGACGTGGCCGAGACCTTGCTGAACTGCGTGTAGCGTCCTGCCGCACGGGTCGCCTGAACCGACGCGATCTGTACCTGCTGATCGAACACCAGCCGTGCGCCGGTCAGCAACCCGTTCTGGATGCCGTCATCCAGTTGCGCTGAGTCCGCGAGGACGGTCGAGCGTCCGCCCTGATCCATCCGGATCGGACCTTCCAGCGTCAGCTCGCCCGACTCGCGGTCGAACACCACGCGCTGTGCGGACAGTTTGACGTCGCCCTGAAAAGCTTCGACGTTGCCCTCGGCCACCAGTTTGCGATCCGGGGTGATGAAGATCCTGTCGGCGACCAGCAGGGCAGGCTGATCCTGTTGTTGTGCCGTGTCAGACGCGGGCGTACTGGTCTCCGAGGTCTGGGCCAATGCCAGCCCCGGACCGGAAAAGAACACGGCACTGGACAAAAGAAGGGGCAGAAGGCGCCGCATCAGCCGTCCTCCGCGTGCAGCAGAAGGCCGAGCGACAGCAATATGGCCGCAAACGGTGGTGCCCAGGCCGCAATCACAATCGGCAATTGGCCGTTCTCTCCCAAAATCTGAGCGAAATTGCGCACGAAGTATACGCCGAACCCCAGCAAAACAGCAGTCAGCACGGCGACGCCGGTGCCGCCGAACCGCACGTGCCGCATGGTGAAGGCCGCGCCGATCAACACCATCGAAATCAAGAAGAATGGGCGCGCCAGCTGCACCTGCAGCCAAACCTCGTATTGCTTGGTTGAAAAGCCCGCCTCGCGCAGGTCGCGGATCAGTTGGGGCAGGTCATAGACCGAGACGCTGTCCTGTTGACCCAAGGTTTCCAAGATGCGCTGACGGGTCAGCGAAGTGGGCAGCCGCAGGGTCTCATGCGTGACGGCGTGGGTCTCGGGGTTGGTGTCGCTGGACAGGGGCCATTCCTTGGTGTTGCGCAGGATCCAGGCCCCGTCGTCGAGGCGAGCGCCGTCGGCGATGATTTGACGGGTCGGTAGACCTTCGGGCGAAAACGTGATGATGGTCACGTCGATCAATTCAAGCTCGGCGTCGTTGGTCGATGCGCGGGCATGGATCACCGATTGGCCCTGCGGCGAGCCCTGACGCAGCCAAAGCCCATCGCGGCTGATCGAGAGAGCGGAACTGCCACCGTTTTTGTATAGATCCGAGAAATGCCGGTACTGCTCGGACGTGGCCGCCGCAATCGGGTTCAGCAGGGCCACCGCCAGAGTTCCGATTATCAGCGCCAGAAGGACCGGTGCCACCAGCGCGCGGATACCCGAGCGGCCGATCGCTCGGGTCACCACCAACTCCGAGCTGCGGGCGAGGCCGACAAACAGGGCAATGGTCGACAGGATCATCAACAGCGGCAGCATCTCGCTGATCGCAGCGGGTGTGTTCAACAGCGTCAGCTGCAGAACCTGGCCAAATGACAGGTCGGCGTCATTGAACCGACGGGCCTGTTCGATCAGGTCGATCAGGATCATCAGTGTCAAGAAGATGGCCCCAATCACCAGAAAGCTCTGCAAAAAGCGGCGGGCGAAGTACCGGTCCAGAATCACGGCCGCATCCCCGGTACGGGGCGTCCAGCAGGCCTGTTGCCAGAATCGCCAAGGCACAAAAACATGCGCGACGGCCTATGCCTGCCGAATGATGCCAAGTTTTCTCCCCCGAGCCTGCCGGTCATTTTGGCGCGACCTTAATGCAATTGGCGGGCGGGGAAAACTGCTATCTGGTCAATGGCGGCGGCGCGGGCTAGGTCTGTGGGCAGAGTTTTTCAGGAGCAAGAAATGAGCAGTCTGGTACCGATCCGTTTTCAAACCTTCGAACTGGACCTGATGGCGCAGGCCCAAGGCCGGGTGGCCATTCTCATTCCCGCTGATGGCAAGATGAACCCCGCCGCGCGCCGCGCAAACCGACTGACCCGTGGTGCCGTGGCCCGGCTGGTGGAAAGCGACCGTTTCGCCAAGGTCAAGACTGGCGACGTGATCTCGTTGGCTTGGCCCGGCGGGATGGAGGCAGAGGCATTGGACATTCTCGTCCTGCCACGCCGCCCCGAACCGGACGAAGCCCGCAAGGGCGGAGCCGCGCTGGCCAAGCTGGCAGGTGGCAAGGACCTGCTGGTCATGGCGGGCAACCAGGTACGGACCGAGGAACTGGCCCTGGGCATTGCCTTGCGCAGCTATGATTTCGACGCGCACAAAACCAAGGACGATGACGCAAAGGGCGCGGTGACCATCTGCCACGCCAAGCCCGACGACGCCGAGGCCGCCTTCGTGCCGCTCTATGCGGTTGCTGATGGTGTGCGCATGACACGCGACCTGACGAACGAACCGGCCAACATCCTGACGACGACCGAATTTGCCAACCGTCTGAAAGAGATGCAGGAGTTGGGCCTGAAGGTCGAGGTGCTGGACGAAGACAAACTGGCCGAGTTGGGCATGAGGACCCTGCTGAGCGTCGGGCAAGGCTCGGACAGCCCCTCGAAAGTCGTCGTGATGCAGTGGAATGGCGGCGATGCCGATGACGCGCCGCTGGCTCTGGTCGGCAAGGGGGTCGTTTTCGATACTGGCGGTATCTCGATCAAACCGGCCGCGGGCATGGAAGAGATGACCATGGACATGGGCGGCGCAGGCGTCGTTGCGGGCACCATGCGTGCATTGGCCAAGCGTAAGGCCAAGGCCAATGTCGTGGGCCTGGTCGGGCTCGTCGAGAACATGCCCTCGGGCAGTGCCACGCGGCCGGGCGACGTCGTCAAGTCGATGAAGGGCGATACGGTCGAGATCATCAACACCGATGCCGAGGGACGTTTGGTGCTGTGTGACGTCATGTGGTACGCGCAGGAGCGGTTCAATCCGGTCGGCATGATCGATCTGGCCACCTTGACCGGCGCGATCATCATCGGGCTGGGGCATGAAAACGCAGGCGTGTTTTCCAACAACGACACCTTCTGTGACGCGTTCCTGAAGGCGGCCCGGGCCGAGGATGAAGGCGCGTGGCGTATGCCGCTGGGGCAGGCTTATGACGATCTGCTGAAGTCGCGCATCGCAGACATGAAGAACGTAGGCGGCCGGCCGGCCGGTTCGATCACCGCAGCGCAGTTTCTGCAGCGTTTCGTCAAGGAAGAAACACCCTGGATCCATCTGGACATCGCGGGCGTGGCCTCGGTCGCGGCGGAAACGTCCTATGCGCCCAAGGGCGCCACGGGTTGGGGCGTTCGTGCGCTCAGCCGTTTCGTGCAGGACAATTTCGAGTAGGTCGATGGGCGCCGTCTACTTCTACCACCTGACCCGCCATCCACTTGAGCAGACCTTGCCGGTGTTGCTGGACAAGGCACGGCAGGCCGGGTGGCGGATTGCGGTGCGGGGCACTGACCCTGCGCGGATGGACTGGCTGGACGAAAGGCTTTGGCTGGGCCCCGAAGACGCGTTTCTGCCGCATGGGCAGGCAGGTGGGCCGCATGACGCGGTTCAGCCGATTCTGCTGACCACCGAGGCTGACGCTGCGAACAACCCGTCTTGCCTGATGGCGGTGGACGGGGCCGAGGTGACGCCGGATGAGGTGACCGCCTCGGAGCGGGTTTGCATCCTGTTCGACGGCAACGATCCAAGCGCGGTGGATCATGCGCGTGGTCAATGGAAGACGCTGACCGCGGCGGGTTGCGCGGCGCAGTATTGGTCGGAGGAATCCGGCCGCTGGGAGAAAAAGGCCGAATCCGGCTGACACGGGACCGAAATCAGATTGCAGGCGTGGCGATCCGCGCGACAGGAGATTGATTGATGAAAATGAAACCGTTGGGCCGCACGGGCATCCAGGTCTCGGACCTGTGCCTCGGAACCATGACATTCGGCACGCAGACCCCCGAGGCGGATGCGCATCGTCAGATCGACACGGCGCTGGCGGCCGGGATCAATTTTCTCGATGCCGCCGAGATGTATCCGGTCAACCCGATCACCAAGGAGACCGTGGGCAAGACCGAGCAGATCATCGGCAACTGGAATGCGGCACATCCGGCCCGCCGCGGCAGCTATGTTCTGGCGACCAAGCATTCGGGCGCCGGCTTTGCCCATGCGCGGGACGGAGCACCGATCTCGGCCAGCACGATCCCCGGGGCCATCGAGGGATCGTTGCGGCGTCTGCAGACCGACTACATCGACCTGTATCAGTTTCACTGGCCCAACCGCGGCAGTTACATGTTCCGACAGAATTGGGACTACGACCCGTCGGGCGGCGACAGGCAGGCGGTTCTGGACAACATGCGCGAATGCCTCGAGGCGCTGCAGTCGCAGGTGGACAAGGGCAATATCCGCGCCTTCGGCCTGTCGAACGAAAGCGCCTGGGGCACTGCCCAGTGGCTGCGCTTGTCGGAAGAGATGGGTGCGCCGCGGGTGGCGTCGGGCCAGAACGAGTATTCCCTGCTGTGCCGCCTGTATGACACCGACATGGCCGAGTTGAGCGCCTATGAGGATGTGGGTCTGCTGGCCTTCTCGCCGCTGGCCGCCGGATTTCTGACCGGCAAGTATCAGAGCGGGGCGGTGCCCGAAGGATCGCGCATGTCGATCGTGCCGCAGATGGGCGGGCGCAAGGGCGACCGGGTTTTCGACGCGGTCGAGGCCTATCTGGCGATTGCCGCGGAACACGGGCTGGACCCGGTGCACATGGCGCTGGCCTGGTGCCAGACGCGGCCGTTCATGACCTCGGTCATCTTCGGCGCGACCACGCAGGCGCAGCTGGAGCGGATCCTGGAGGGGCGGGATGTCGTGCTGTCGGATGAGATTTTGGCCGAGATCAACGCGGCCCATCGCGCGCATCCGATGCCGTATTGAGGGATGGGGGCGCTGCCCCCGTCGTCGCAGCCAACTCCCCCAATCTATGACCAAATCAAGCTCGCCCGTCAGTGATGGGTGGGCTGGGTGCGGTCCTGCCTGAGGTCGCGGGCGGATAGTCCATGCGCCGTACGGAAAGCGCGCGCAAAGCTGGATTGTGACGTGAACCCCGTGGCCAGTGCCACATCCATCAGCGGCATGTCGGTGTCGGTGACCAGGCGGCGGGCCTCGGCCAGGCGCAGTTGCAGGTAGTGGTCCTGTGGCGTGGTGTTCAGCCGCAGGCGGAATTGCTGCTGCAGGGTGCGCGGGCTGGTTCCCAGGGCCTTTGCGATCTCGGCCAGGGGCAGCGGGTCGTCCAGCGCGGCCTGCATGATCACGTTGGCGCGGGCGGTCAGGGCACTGTGGCGGTGTGGCGCCCCAGTACGGCTCTGTGGTCTGCCGGGTTCGGGGGCGCCTTCGTAGAGGAACAGGCCCGAGACACGGGCCGCGAAGCCGGCGCCGTGGCGTGCCGCGATGATTTGCAGCATCATCTCGACCGCGGGGATCGCGCCGCCCGAGGTCAGGCGGTTGCCCGACACGGTGAACCGGTCGGGGCGCACGTCGACTTCGGGGAAGCGGCTGGCGAAGGTCTCGAGATCTTCCCAATGGGTGGTGGCGGCGTGACCGTCAAGCAGCCCCGCTTCGGCCAACAGCCAGGGGCCTCCGTCGATGCCCGCCATCGTGGCGCCGGTATTGGCGATGCGGCGCAGCCCGGCCAGAAGGCTGGGGGTGGCGTGGCGCACCAGGTTGAACCCCGCGATCACGATCATCAGGTCGCAGTGGTCGAGACGCGCCAGCGGGATGCCCGGCACTTGCAACGCGCTGGTCAGCATCGCCGGCTCGGGCGTGGCGGTCACGTAGTCCCAGTCGAAGGCCGGGCGGTCGGCCAGCCGGTTGGCGGCGCGCATCGGGTCCACCGCCGAGGCGAAGCTGAGCGTGTTGCACTCGTCCAGCACCAGAACGGCGGTTTTCAGCGCGCGGTGCTCGGGCTGGAGGATGTTTTTTGCGGATTTCATCAAGTCTGATTCGCATTCTGGCAAGTTGTCTGGTCAAGGCTGCGCCAGAGTCGGGGCCAGACGCAAATCGGAATCCGGGGAGAAGCCTGGGGAAAACCCATGGCGAAGCCGTGTATAACTTGGGGATAACACCATGCCTTTGGAAATGAACCGCGAAGTATTCATCACTTGTGCCGTGACCGGCTCGGGTGGGACGCAGGATCGCAGCCCGCATGTGCCGCGTTCGCCCAAGCAGATCGCCGACAGTGCGATCGCGGCCGCCAAGGCCGGGGCGGCGGTGGTTCATTGCCATGTGCGCGACCCCGAAACCGGCGCGCCCAGCCGCCGTCTTGACCTGTATCGCGAGGTGACGGACCGCATCCGCGACGCCGAGGTGGACGTGGTTCTGAACCTGACCGCCGGCATGGGCGGTGACATCGTGTTCGGCGGAGTCGAAGCCCCTTTTCCCGTGGCCGAGGGGACCGACATGATCGGTGCCTCGGAACGCGTGGCCCATGTGGCCGAGTGTCTGCCCGAAATCTGCACGCTGGATTGCGGCACCATGAACTTTGCCGAGGCCGACTATGTGATGACCAACACGCCGGGCGCGTTGCGGGCGATGGGGCAGATGATGACCGATCTGGGCGTGAAGCCCGAGATCGAGGCCTTTGACACTGGCCATCTGTGGTTTGCCAAGCAACTGGTGAAAGAGGGCGTTCTGGCCCCGAATGCGCTGGTGCAGCTGTGCATGGGCGTGCCGTGGGGCGCGCCGGACGACCTGAACACCTTCATGGCGATGGTGAACAACGTGCCCGACGACTGGACCTTCAGCGCGTTCTCGCTGGGGCGGCATCAGATGGCCTATGTGGCGGCCTCGGTTCTGGCGGGCGGCAACGTGCGCGTGGGGCTCGAGGACAATCTATGGCTGGACAAGGGGGTGCTGGCCGAAAACTGGCAACTGGTCGAACGCGCCGGAACGATCATCGAGAACATGGGCGCGCGGGTGATCGGGCCGGCTGAGGTGCGCGATAAACTGGGATTGGTCAAACGGGCGCCTGTGGCGACCTGACGGCGGGGCGACCCTCGGAAATTCTGTCGAACAACGATGGCCCCCGGTGCGGCGTGAACGTTCGGGGCGAAGGAGAGAAGATGAAGACGGCAGCGATCATCGGTGGCGGCGTGATCGGCGGCGGATGGGCCGCGCGGTTTCTGCTGAATGGTTGGAACGTGCGGGTGTTCGACCCGGACCCCGAGGCCGAGCGCAAGATCGGCGAGGTCCTGGACAACGCGCGGCGGTCGTTGCCCGGGCTGAGCGATGTGCCGCTGCCGCCCGAAGGCGCGCTGAGCTTTCATGGCGACATGGCCGACGCGGTGCAGGGGGCCACTTGGATACAGGAGAGCGTGCCCGAGCGTCTGGATCTGAAGCGGAAGGTCTACAAGGGGCTACAGGAGGCCTGTGATTCGGGGGCGATCATCGGGTCCTCGACCAGCGGGTTCAAACCATCCGAGCTGCAGGAAGGCGCGCTGCGGCCCGAACAGATCGTGGTGACGCACCCGTTCAACCCGGTCTATCTGCTGCCGCTGGTCGAATTGGTGCCCTCGGCCGTCAACCCGCCTGAACAGGTCGGGCAGGCCAAGGACGTGTTGCGCTCGGTCGGTTTTTTCCCGCTGCAGGTCCGCAAGGAGATCGACGCGCATATCGCCGACCGGTTCCTCGAGGCCGTCTGGCGCGAGGCGCTGTGGCTGGTCAAGGACGGCGTGGCCACGACCGAGGAGGTGGACGAGGCGATCCGGATGGGCTTTGGCATCCGCTGGGCGCAGATGGGCCTGTTCGAGACCTATCGCGTGGCCGGGGGCGAGGCCGGGATGCGGCACTTCATGGCCCAGTTCGGCCCGGCGTTGAAATGGCCCTGGACCAAGCTGATGGATGTGCCTGACTTCACCGACGATTTGGTCGACATGATCGCCGACCAGTCGGACGCGCAATCGGGGATGCACTCGATCCGCGAGTTGGAGCGCATTCGCGACAACAATCTGGTGGGCATGATGCGGGCGTTGAAGGCGCGCGACTGGGGCGCGGGCGCAGTGCTGAACCGGCATGACGCGCTGCTGAAGCCGGGTGCCCTGCCGACGCTGGATCAGGCCGATCTGAGCCAGCCGATCCTGACGCTGGCCCGCGCGGTGCCGCTGGACTGGACCGACTACAACGGTCACATGAACGAGGCGCGGTATCTCGAGGCCTTTGCCGCAGCGACCGACCGTTTCATGGAGATCATCGGCTGCGATGCCGACTACATCGCCTCGGGCGGCAGCTATTTCACGGCTGAAAACCACATCCGGTATCTGGACGAGGCCCATGCCGGGGCGAAAATCGAGGTGCGCACGCAGATGCTGTTGGGGCAGGGCAAGAAGCTGCACCTGTTCCACAGCATGTACGAGGGCGGCAAACTGCTGGCCACGGGCGAGAGCTTTCTGCTGCATGTCAGCCTGGAAACCCGTCGGCCCTGTGCGCCGTCGCCGCAGATCGAAGCCGCAATGGCCCGCATCGCCGAAGCGCAGGCCGGGTTGCCCTATCCCGAGGGCGCAGGGGCGGCGATCCGCAAACCGTCATGACCGGTCGGGTTCTGATCACCGCCGGGGCCTCGGGCGTGGGGCGCGCGATGGCCGAAGCGTTCGACGCCGCCGGCGCGCAGGTCTGGGTGGCGGATGTGGACGCCGAGGCGTTACGGGCCTGCCCGGATCACTGGGGGTGGTCGCAGGTAGATGTGTCGGATGAGGCTGCCGTCGCAGAGCTGTTCGGCGAGATCGCGGTGCAGTGGGGCGGTTTGGACGTTCTGTGCGCGAATGCGGGGGTCGCGGGGCCGACCGCATTGGTCGAAGATGTGGCGCTAAGCGATTGGCAAAAATGTATTTCCGTCAATCTGGACGGGGCGTTTCTGTGCGCGAAATACGCGGCGCCGATGCTCAAACGGCAGGGGCGCGGCGTGGTGCTGATCACATCCTCGACCGCCGGGCAGTACGGCTATCCCAACCGCGCGCCCTATGCGGCGGCGAAATGGGCGGTGATCGGGTTGGGCAAGACCCTGGCGATGGAGCTGGGGCCGCACGGCGTGCGCTGCAACGTCATCTGCCCCGGCGCGGTGGAAGGCCCTCGGATGGAGGGCGTGCTGCAGCGCGAAGCGGCCGCCAAGGGCATGACCCGCGATCAGGTCTATCGGGGCTATGCGGCGGGTACTTCAATGGGCCGCTTCGTCGAAGCGCATGACATTGCCGCCATGGCGGTGTTCCTGGCCTCGGATGCGGCACGGTTGGTGTCGGGGCAGGTCATCGCCGTCGATGGGCATACCGTTAACCCCGACCCCAAGCTTTAGCCCTGGTTTGGGCCGCGCATCTGGCGGATCGAGGCGCGGACGGCCTGCCAGTTCTGTGCCTCTTCCACGTTTCCTGCGGCTTCGAATTCGCGGGCTTTCTGGGCGGCTTCGGCCTCGGCCTTGTCGCCATGCGCCGAATACAGGGCGCGCGCGTATTGAGCGGTTTTGAGAGCGTCCATTCCTGATATCCTCCTTTGGGTCGGATCGTTCGGATTTTCGCGCAACTCAATATAGGCGATCGGGCGGGAAATTGCACCCGTGCGCTGATGTCACCCTACCGAAATGGCCGTGCGCAGCTGGCGCAGATGGGTCGGGAAATGCCGGGCGGTCAGATCAGCTTCGCGGACCAAAGTATCGAAATGGCGCGTAAAAACCTCGATCCGGTCCCGGTCGCGAAAGGCCATGTAGTGGCTGCCGGCATAGAACACGCAGAGCAGCGGCCCAAAGATGGTGACCGGCGCGGAATAGAGTCGCTTGGCATCGAACAGGTAGATGCGCATGCGCGGATACAGCTGTTCGCACAGCTCCAGCATGTGTTCGATCTGGTCCAGCCGCACCTGCAGGGGCAGCCCGTCATAGTAGCCGGTGCCATGGGCAAAGCTGTGAATCTCGTACAGCGGCATGGCGATTTCATAGTCCGACTGGGCACCGCGCATCCAGGTCAGTCGGTCCTCGGAGGCGCCGATGGCCTGGTCGGCGGTTCGGCCCAGATGCGGCGCGTATTCCCATTCCAGCACGGCGCGGGTTTTCAGCATGTCGGGCAGGGTGGCCGGAACATAGCGGATCTTGTAGCCCGCGGCCTGCTGGTGCCATTCAAAGATGCGTTCGTCGACCAGCGCGCGGGGGGCCTCGGTCATGGTCAGCGAACTGGCCAGCAGCTCGGCCGCGCTCTCGGGGCGATCCGAGAGGCTGAGCAGCCAATCCGCCGACACTCCCAGAGCCGAGGCGCAGCTGCCCACCACATGGGCGTTGGGTAGGCGCGCGCCCGTATCGGTCAGCAACTGGGACACGGTCGAGCGATCGACCCCGATGGTGCGCGCCAGTGCGCTTTGGCTCATCTTCCGTTGGTCCATCGCACGGGCCAGGCGCAGGCGGAACTGCGCGGCGCGGTCTCGCTTGTCGAAATTTTCCTGCATGTGATGATAAATATCACGGTCGCTAAGATTTGTTAATCATATTCGGAATTCTCGACAAGGCCGGCGGCAGGTAACGCTTGTTTGAAAAGCAAAAAAGACTGGGGACCGGAATGGAAACGCGGCGAAGATCTGTCGTGAAGGCAATCATTTGGAATGCGATGGGCCTTGCGGTCATGACCGTGGTGGGGCTGGTCGCCACCGGCTCGGCCGCTATCGGAGGCGCATTGGCGGTGGTGAACACGGCCATCGGGCTGACGCTCTACGTGATTTACGAACGCATCTGGGCCGGAATCTCCTGGGGGCGACATGGCTGAGGCGACCACCCCCAAATCTCCCGAATGGCCGACCTTTGCCCTGATCATTGCCTGCTATGCCCTTTGGCTGATTGCAATTTTCGGCGTCGCGGCGTGGTCGCTGTGGCTGGCGGTGCCGATGATGGGTGTCGTCGCGGCGCTGCATTCTTCGCTGACGCATGAAGCGCTGCACGGCCACCCGTTCCGTGCAAAGTGGTTGAACGAGGCGCTGATGGCTCTGCCGCTGACCCTGTTCATCCCCTACATCCGCTTTCGCGATCTGCATCTGGCGCACCATCAGGATGCCAACCTGACCGACCCCTATGACGATCCGGAAACCAACTATCTGGACCCGGCGGTCTGGGTCAGGCTGCCGCGGTGGCAGCGGTGGGTCTATCAGGCGAACAACACGCTGTTGGGGCGCATGGCGCTGGGTCCGATCATCGGCCAGTTGGCTTTTCTGCGCGACGACTGGCGCGGTGCGGTGCGCGGGGACCGCGACATCTGGCTGGCCTGGGCTTTCCATCTGCCGGGCGTGGCGGTGGTTCTGTGGATCGCGGCGCAATCAGCGATGCCGGTCTGGGCCTTTGTCCTTTCGGCCTATCTGGGACTGGCGCTGGTCAAGATCCGCACTTTTCTGGAACACCGCGCGCACGAAGAGTCGCGCGCCCGCACGGTGATTGTCGAAGAACGAGGGCCGCTTGCCTTTCTGTTTCTGAACAACAACTTGCACGTCGTTCATCACATGAACCCGGCGGCGCCATGGTATCGGTTGCCCGCGCTCTATCGCCGAGGGAAAGAGCGCTATCTGGCCTGCAACGAGGCCTATGTCTATCGCTCGTACGGGCAGGTTTTCCGGCAGTATTTCTGGCGTGCCAAGGATCCGGTGGCGCATCCGCTCTGGCCAAAACCCTGATTTGACGACAGAAGGGGATCCATGAGTATGTGGATTCCCGTAACCTTGGCCGCCGCCACCTTTCAGACGGTGCGCTTCATGCTGCAGAAGTCGCTGAGCAGCGTGAAGCTGTCGGCGACCGGCGCGACCTTTGCGCGCTTTGCCTACTCGATGCCTCTGGTGTTGTTGGGGTTGGTGGGGGCGATGTGTCTCAGCGGTCTGCCGCTGCCGACGCTGCCGCCTCTGTTCTGGCTTTATGCCGCCATCGGAGGGCTGTCCCAGATACTTGCCACGATCTGCGTCGTGGCTTTGTTCAAGCAGCGCAACTTTGCCGTCGGCATCACCTTCAAGAAAACCGAGGTGATCCAGACCGCAATCGTCGGCTTTGTCGTGCTGGGTGACCGGGTTTCAACCGGTGCGTTCGCGGCCATCCTGCTGGGGCTGCTGGCGGTTCTGCTGTTGTCGAAGACGCCGGGCGGCAGTGGGGCGTGGTGGCGTCACCTGACCAACCGCGCCTCGCAACTGGGGCTGGGATCGGGCGTCTTGTTCGCCTTTTCCGCGGTCAGCTATCGCGGCGCGTCGCTGCAACTGGGCGATGGCGAGGCCTGGTTTCGGGCGCTGGTGACGCTGGCGGTCGTGGTCTCGATCCAGTTCCTGTCGATGGCGCTGTGGCTGGTTTGGCGCGACCGGGCCGAGCTGCGCGCGGTGTGGGACACGCGGCGCACCGGCGTCTTCGTCGGGCTGACCAGTCTGGGCGGGTCGTTCTGCTGGTTCTGGGCCTTCAGCCTGCAGAACGCGGCCTACGTCAAGGCGCTGGGGCAGGTGGAGCTGATTTTCAGCCTCATGGCCTCGGTCCTAGTCTTCCGCGAGACGGTGACGCGGCGCGAGATTATGGGGATGGTCCTGCTGGGTCTCTCGATCCTGATCCTGGTCGCCGCGATCTGAGATGCAAAAAGGCGCGCGGAGGTCCGTGCGCCTTCTGATCTTTTTGCCATGCAGGCGGGTCAGCCCGCGCGGCGTTCGTCAAAGCTGAGAGCGATAAAGCTGGGCAGGTGATCGCCCATGCCGACGACGGCTGGTCCGCCATCTTCGCGGCGTCCACGGCTTTTGCCCCGTTGGCCCTTTTCTCGTGCCGGCTTGTCCTTGGGGGCTGTTTCCCTGGGCGTAGCGTCCTTGGCGGGCTTGTCCTTCCCGGTGTCCTTGGCCTCGGATTTGCCCTCGCCCTTGCGGGTCGACGCGCGCGATCTCTTCTCTGGCTTTTTGTCCTCGTCCCCGGCCGGTTCGGCCTGAACCGGGTTGTCCAGACGTGAGATTTCCTTCTGGATCAGCTTCTGGATCGCGTCCAGCGCCTTTTCATCGCGGGCCGTGCACAGAGTGATGGCCTTGCCTTCGCGCCCGGCGCGGCCGGTACGGCCGATGCGGTGCACGTAATCCTCGGGGTGGCTGGGCACATCGAAGTTGAACACATGGCTGACCGACGGAACGTCCAGTCCCCGCGCGGCGACATCGGACGCCACCAGGAAACGCAGCGTTCCTTCGCGGAAGCCCTCAAGGGTCCTGGTGCGCACGGACTGGTCCAGATCGCCGTGGATCGCGGCCGCGTCATAGCCGTATTTCTTCAGCGATTTCGCGGTGATATCCACGTCGGTTTTGCGGTTGCAGAAGATGATGGCGTTGGTGCATTTGTCACCTTCGGCATCGATCAGTGCGCGCAGGACCTTGCGCTTGGTGCTGCCCTCACGGTCACGGCGGCCGCCTTTGACCATTACGACGCCCTGTTCGATGGTCTCGGACGCGGTGGCCTGACGGGCCACTTCGATCCGGGCCGGGGCCGACAGGAACGTGTCGGTGATCCGCTCGATTTCGGGCGCCATGGTGGCCGAGAAGAATAGCGTCTGCCGGGTAAAGGGCGTCAGCGAGAAGATGCGTTCGATATCGGGAATGAACCCCATGTCCAGCATCCGGTCAGCCTCGTCCACGACCATGATCTGCACGCCGGTCAGCAGCAGCTTGCCACGTTCGAAATGGTCCAGCAGACGGCCGGGCGTGGCGATCAGCACGTCGACGCCGCGGTCGATCAGGGCCTCTTGTTCCTTGAAGCTGACGCCGCCGATCAGCAGCGCTTTGGTCAGCTTCAGATGCTTAGTGTAGGTGTCGAAGTTTTCCGCCACCTGCGCCGCCAGTTCCCGCGTCGGGCACAACACCAGCGAACGCGGCATCCGCGCCCGGGCGCGGCCGCGCGCCAGCAGAGTGATCATCGGCAGGGTAAAGCTGGCGGTCTTGCCAGTGCCGGTCTGGGCGATGCCCAGAACGTCTCGCCCTTCCAGCGCCGGTGGGATGGCGCCTTCCTGGATCGGGGTCGGGGTTTCGTAGCCGGCTTCCTCAATAGCTTTGAGGACCTTGGGGTTCAGGTTCAGATCGTTGAATTTCGTCATGTATGTCCGGTTCATGCGGACACTGACCTGGCCCGCGCGTATGAAAAATGCCGGGCCCGGATGGCCATGCGCACCATGCGCGTTTCGGCTTGGATGCGGACATAACAAAAAGGTGTGGCAGGGTCAAATGAAGACAGTTTCATCTATACCGCTACATCGCGTCACTGGCGATTTCGTGCAACAATTCAGCAGCTTCCGGGAAAGTGTTTCTTCAGCTTTTCCTCAAGATCAAGCGGTCGGTGCTTGATGAGGCCCCGTTCCTGCAGGCGCGCGCGAACCTGCGGGTCGGTGGCGCTGAGTTCGTCAAAGAACTTGCGCAGACCTTTCTCGCCTTCTTCGGCTTCGATCCAACTGAGCAGTTCGTTCATGTTCAACCCGCCCCGATCGCGATGTACGTTCGGAGCCATGCCGGGCTGGTACGAGCCGCGTTCCAGTCGAAACCGATAGTGTGACCACCAATGCTCCCAATCCGGGGCGTGGCGGTGGCACAGGTCGATCTGCGGCATCTCGGTCTTGCAGGGCAAGATGACCTTGTTCTGAAACAGATTGTGGATGCGGTAATTGAGGTTCTCCATCCCTGTGCGCACGAACAGCTTGCCCTGTACGTGACTCAGAAAGCCGCCCAGAACGAAGGCGCCGTAGTTTGGATAGATCGTTTCGACAAGCGCTTCGCGTTCGGGGCCCTGGGGGATGAACGCTTTGTAGAGATCGTTGCCGCAGGCCAGGGCCTCGATCGGACGAACCCGAACCGCGTGCACCGTTTCGGGCACTTCGCCCAGCAAGTCCGCGATGGGGGCCGTGGGCCACAGGAACTCGTCCACATCTATATGCGCCAGCCAATCGAGATCGGTGTGGCGATAGGTAAAGGTCGCATGAACGGTCTGGCGGACCTGGTGGCGCTCGGGCTTGTCCCGTTTGCGCGCTGCCCAGAACGCATCGTCGCAGATGCGGACGGTCACCTTGGGGTGGCGGCGCAGGGGGCGAAAAGCCCGACGGTTGGGCTCATCAAGGTAGAGGTAGAGGTGATCCGCGCCCAGATCCAGGTGGTAGGCCGCAAAACTCAGAATGTCGCGGGCCGATCCACGCACCGTCGAGACGATGCCCCAGCTCGGCCCGGCTGCGGTCATGCGATGACGGCCTCTGTTGCTTTGGCGGGGGGCGGGGTCAGCATCAGGTCATCATTTCCTTGGTCGCGGTAAGCGTCAGTTTGGGATAATCGCGCACCACGCGGTCGATGTCCCATTGCAGGCGGGTGAGATAGACGATGTCGCCATCGTGATCGAGGGCAATGTGCTGCTTGTTCGCATTTACGAACTTCTCGACCTCAGCCTTGTCGCCCGACACCCAGCGCGCACTGGTGAATTGCGAGGCCTCGAACCGCACCGGCAGGCCGTATTCCAACTCGATCCGGCTGGCCAGAACCTCGAACTGCAGCGCGCCCACCACGCCGACGATAAAGCCCGAGCCGATTGAAGGTTTGAACACCTTGGCCGCACCTTCCTCGGCAAACTGCATCAGCGCTTTTTCCAGGTGCTTGGCCTTCATCGGATCGCCCGCGCGCACGCCCTGCAGCAGTTCGGGCGCGAAGGACGGGATGCCGGTCACGCGGATCGCCTCGCCCTCGGTCAGGGTGTCGCCGATGCGCAGCTGGCCGTGGTTGGGGATGCCGATGATGTCGCCGGCCCAGGCTTCGTCGGCGAGTTCGCGGTCGGATGCAAGGAACAGCACCGGGTTCGTGATCGCCATGGGCTTCTTGCTGCGCACATGGGTCAGCTTCATGCCGCGCTTGAAGTGGCCGCTGGCCATGCGGACAAAGGCCACCCGGTCGCGGTGCTTGGGGTCCATGTTGGCCTGCACCTTGAAGACAAAGCCCGCCACCTTTTTCTCGTCCGGCGAAATCTGGCGCGGTTCGGCCGATTGCACCTGCGGTTGCGGTCCAAAGGCACCGATACCTTCCATCAGTTCCTTGACGCCGAACGAGTTGATGGCCGAGCCGAACCAGATCGGGGTCATGTGGCCTTCAAGCACCGCCTGCGGGTCCAGCGCAGGCAGCAATTCGCGCGCCATCTCGACCTCTTCCAGAAGCTTGTCCAGCAGTTCTGCGGGCACATGCTCGGCCAGTTTGGGGTCGTCCAGCCCGTTGATCTCGATGCTTTCGGCCACCTTGTTGCGGTCGGCGCGGTCCATGAGTTCCAACCGGTCACGCAGCATGTCGTAGCAGCCGATGAAATCGCGCCCCACGCCGATGGGCCAGCTGGCCGGGGTCACGTCGATGGCCAGCATTTCCTGGATCTCGTCGATGATTTCGAACGTATCGCGGCTCTCACGGTCCATCTTGTTACAGAAGGTCAGGATCGGCAGGTCGCGCAGGCGGCAGACCTCGAACAGCTTCTGCGTCTGGCTTTCCACGCCTTTGGCCCCGTCGATCACCATGACGGCCGCGTCCACGGCGGTCAGCGTGCGATAGGTGTCCTCGGAAAAGTCCGAGTGGCCGGGCGTGTCCACCAGGTTGAACCGGTAGGGGCCATAGTCAAACGACATGGCCGAGGCCGAGACCGAGATCCCTCGGTCCTTTTCCATTTGCATGAAGTCCGAGCGCGTACGCCGTGCCTCGCCCTTGGCGCGCACCTGTCCGGCCATCTGGATAGCACCCCCATACAGAAGGAACTTTTCGGTCAGGGTCGTCTTGCCCGCATCCGGGTGCGAGATGATGGCAAAGGTCCGGCGCCGCGCGATCTCGGGCGGCAGGGTGGGTTGGTTCGAGGCGGTATCAAGCATGAAGGCGCGTATAGGCGGGGAATCCTGCCGAGGCAAGACAAAGGGGGTGGTTCGAATCAGGTGGATATGCCAATAAGAACATATAGTGAACAAATAATGGAGTGGATCAATGAATTTGAAAGAAATCGCCCAGGAACTGGTGGCGGGTTGCCGCGAAAACCGCGCCAAGGAGAATCTGGACAAGTTGTATGCAGCCGATGCCGTCTCGGTCGAGGCGATGGACATGCAGGGCATGGGCCGCGAGACCCACGGCATCGAGGGCATCCGCGGCAAACATGATTGGTGGGAAAGCGCGCACGAGGTTTCGGGCGCGTCGGTCAGCGACCCGTTCCTGCATGGTGAAAACAGCTTTGCCGTGATTTTTGAAGTGCAGGGCAAGGTGAAGGAAAGCGGTGAAGCTTTCGACATGCGCGAGGTCGGAGTCTATCACGTGGTCAACGGCAAGATCGTGCGGGAAGAGTTCTTCTACTGATTTGCCGACGCCAATCTGGTCTTCCCTGTCTGGCCGGTGCTAGACATGCGGGTAACAACTGACAGGGGGGATCACATGGATCTGGGACTACAAGGAAAACGCGCGCTGGTTTGCGCCAGCAGTAAGGGCTTGGGGCTGGGCTGCGCCGAGGCGCTGGCCGCCGAAGGTGTCGATTTGGTGATGAACGCACGTGGGCCTGACGCGCTGGAGGCGCAGGCCGACCGGTTGCGCGCCGATTACGGTGTCGAGGTGCAGACAGTCGCTTGCGACGTGACCACGCCCGAAGGCCAAGCGCAGGTGATCGAGGTCGCGCAGGGCGTTGATATCCTTATAACAAACGCCGGTGGCCCGCCGCCGGGTCTGTGGTCCGACTGGGACCGCGAGGATTTCATCAAGGCGCTGGATGCCAACATGCTGACGCCGATCGCCTTCATGAAGGCGCTGTTGCCGTCGATGATGGACAAGGGTTGGGGCCGGGTGGTGAACATCACCTCGCAATCCGTGCGGGCGCCCATCGCGGTACTGGGCCTGTCGAACGCGGCGCGCACCGGGCTGACCGGCTATGTCGCCGGAACCGCGCGGCAGGTGGCGCCCTACGGCGTGACCATCAACAACCTGTTGCCCGGCATTCATGCCACCGACCGGGCGGACTCGCTGGATGCCGGAGTTTCGGCGCAGAAGGGCATCTCGTTGGACGAGGCACGGGCCGAGCGCGCAACCACGATCCCGGCGCGGCGCTATGGCACGCGGCAGGAATTCGGCGCGACCTGTGCGTTTCTGTGCTCGCAACATGCCGGGTTCATCGTTGGGCAGAACATCCTGCTGGATGGCGGCGCGACCAACCTGACGATGTGACCGTGGCGCAGGGGTTTTCGCTGAAGGATCAGCTTTTCAACGCGGAAAAGACCCGTTACCTAGCCGGCCTGTTCGCGCAGGCCGACGCCGGTTTTGACGGAGAGGCGTTCCAAGCGCGGGTCATGTCGCGCCTGCCGGAGCTGGAGCTGAAGCAGCGGATCGCGTGGTTTGCCGATTGTTTGCAGACGGCCTTTCCCGGCGCGCTGCCCGATGTGGCCCCGGTGATCCTGCGGGCCTTGCCGCCGCCTCTGGACCCGTCCTTGAGTGATGACGATTTCGGTGACTTCATCTTTGCCCCATTGGGCGAGTGGGTGGCGCAGGTCGGCGCGGACCGCCCCGACTTGGCGCTGGATGTGCTTGCAGAGATCACTCAGCGGTTTTCGATGGAATGGGCGATCCGGCCATTTTTGAACAGCCATCCCGATCTGGTGCTGGACCGGATGAAGGACTGGTGCGGGCATTCCAGCTATCACGTCCGGCGGCTGGTCTCCGAAGGCACGCGCCCACGGCTGCCTTGGGGGCAGGCGGTCGGGCTGGACCTGACGGACCCGCTGCCGCTGCTGGATCGGTTGCACTCGGATCCGACGCGTTATGTCACGCGGTCGGTGGCGAACCATCTCAACGACATCACCAAGAAAGACCCCGACTTGGCATTGAAACGCCTGAAGGCGTGGCATGCCTCGGGCGCGCAAGACAGCGACGAGATGCGGTGGATCACCGCACATGCGCTGCGCGGGCTGGTCAAGTCCGGCCATGGCGGGGCGATGGCGCTGCTGGGCTATGACTCTGACGCACCGCTTGAGGTGGACGTTGCGGTGATTGGCGAGGCCCGCATCGGCGGGGTTCTGGAGTTCACCGTGTCGGTTTCAGGGCCCGATGATCAGCCGGTCTTGATAGACTATATTGTGCATTTTCAGCGGCCTGGAGGGAAAATCTCACCCAAGGTTCACAAGCTCAAGCAAGCCAATCTTTCAGATGGCTGCCTGCGGCTGAGCAAGCGGCACAAACTCAAGGGCGACGCCACGACGTTTCGGTTGGTGCCGGGGCCGCATCGGCTTGAGATTCAGGTCAACGGCAAGGTCCGCGCGGGCGTGCCGTTCGAATTGCTGGCCTAGCGCCTCTCTTGCGCCCGATGGGCGGGGTTGTTATCCCGGCGCAAGCCCGATGAATTTGATCGGGAAAAGGCAACTGGGGTCCGTCGGTGGCAATCAACACAGCTCCTCCGCGATTGGAAATCCGCAATCTGGTCTGCCGGTTCGGCGGGCGCACGGTGGTGGATGATGTTTCGCTGACCGTTCAGGCGGGGCAGGTGACCTGTCTGCTGGGCCCGTCGGGCTGCGGCAAATCCACGACGTTGCGGATGATTGCTGGCGTCGAAATGCAGGACTCGGGCGAAATCTACGTCGATGGCAAGCTGGTCTGTGACACGGTGTTCAGGGTGCCGCCGGAACGTCGCGAGATCGGACTGATGTTCCAAGATTTCGCTTTGTTTCCGCACCTCAGCGTGGCCGACAACGTGGCTTTTGGCCTGAAGGGGGCCAAAGAGCAAAAACGGGAACGTGTCGAAGAGTTGCTGAGAAAGGTCGACCTGATCCGCCATATCGACGGGTTTCCGCATCAACTGTCAGGGGGCGAGCAGCAGCGGGTCGCGCTGGCCCGAGCGTTGGCGCCGCGTCCGCGGATCATGCTGATGGACGAGCCGTTTTCTGGCCTCGACAACCGTCTGCGCGACGGCATCCGCGACGAGACCCTCGCCATCCTCAAGGAAGAGGACGCCGCCGTGCTGCTGGTCACGCACGAGCCCGAAGAAGCGATGCGCATGGCCGACGAGATTGCACTGATGCGCCGCGGCAAGATCGTGCAGCAGGGCGCGCCCTACAATGTCTACACCCGACCCGTAGACAAGGCTGCCGTGGCATTTTTTAGTGATGTCAATGTGTTGCAATCCCAGGTGAATGGAGCATTGGCGCAAACGCCATTTGGTCAATTCCTGGCGCCGGGCGTTCCCGATGGCACGGACGTCGAAATCGTTTTCCGCCCTCAGCATGTGCGGCTGGACTTTGATCGCAACGGCAAGGGACCGCTGCCGACGGCGACCGATGGCGTTGCGGCCCGCGGCGTGGTCGAGCGCGCTCGCTTTCTGGGCAACGAAAGCCTGATCGAGTTTCGGATGGACTATGACGGCTCGATCCTCAAGGCGACCGTCCCGAACGTGTTCGTGCCCAATCCGGGCCGGGTGATGTGGTTGACCATCCGGCGGGATCGCTGCTTCGTTTTTCCAGCCTAGACGCCGCAACCGGTCGATTTCCCGGCGAGTGGTGCGCGAATGCCGCAGAATGCGCCGGGGCATCGCTTGCCGCATCCTTTGGGGCCGTCTATCAAGGGCGAAACGCGGGGGCACAGGCAGGCAATGCGCATACTTCTGACAAATGACGACGGGATCAACGCCCCGGGCCTAATCGCGCTCGAGGCGATTGCCGCGGATGTGGCCGGCCCGGATGGAGAGGTCTGGATCGTGGCTCCGGCTTTCGAACAGTCGGGGGTCGGGCATTGCATCAGCTATACCCATCCCATGATGGTGGCCAAACTGGGCGAGCGTCGTTTCGCGGCCGAAGGGTCGCCGGCCGACTGCGTACTGGCCGGGCTTCATGACGTGATGAAGGACGCGCGACCTGATCTGGTTCTTTCAGGCGTGAACCGGGGCAACAATTCGGCCGAGAACACTTTGTACTCAGGCACGATCGGCGGCGCGATGGAGGCCGCACTTCAGGGCATTCCGGCGATCGCCTTGTCGCAGTACTTTGGCCCGCGCAATCTTGGGCTGGAAGACCCGTTCGAGGCCGCCACGCGGTTCGGAGCGGACCTGGTACGACGCATTCTTGAGGCCGATCCGCCCGCGCAGGAAGACTACCGCCTGTTTTACAACGTGAATTTCCCTCCGGTGCCTGCCGATGAAGTTCTTGGTACCCGCGTCGTGCGTCAGGGATTCCGACGCGACACGCATTTTGGGGTGGAACCGCACAGCTCGCCCTCGGGCCGCCGTTTCCTGTGGATCAAGGGGGGCTATCAGCACAACCCGACGGCTCCGGGAACGGATGCGGCGGCGAATCTGGACGGCTATATCTCGGTCACGCCGATGCGGGCCGACCTGACCGCCGATGATGCGCTGGAGGCGTTGAAGACGATCGAATGACCGGACTGGACCCCGAAACCAAGATGCAGTTCCTGTTCGCCCTGCGGTCTCGCGGGGTGACGGATGCGCGTGTTCTGGACGCGATGGAGCAGATCGACCGCGGCAAGTTCGTGCGCGGCCTGTTCGCCGAGCGTGCCTACGAGGACACGCCGCTGCCGATTGCATGCGGCCAGACGATCAGCCAGCCCTCGGTCGTGGGTCTGATGACGCAGGCGCTGCAGGTCACGCCGCGCGACAAGGTGCTCGAGGTGGGGACGGGTTCGGGGTATCAGGCTGCAGTGCTGTCCAAGCTGGCGCGGCGGGTCTACACCGTGGAACGCCACAAGCGTCTGGTGCGCGAAACCGGTGAGCTGTTTCGCGAGTTGGGTCTGACGAATATCACGGCGATGCTGTCGGATGGATCTTTCGGGTTGCCCGAACAGGCTCCTTTTGACCGCATCATCGTCACCGCCGCGGCCGAGGACCCACCGGGCCCGCTCTTGGCGCAGCTCAAAATCGGCGGTATCATGGTCTTGCCCGTTGGGCAGTCGGATGCGGTTCAGACCCTGATACGGGTCACCAGAACCGAGACCGGGCTGGAATATGACGAACTGTTGCCTGTTCGGTTCGTGCCCTTGCTGGAAGGGCTTGGAAAGGACGAGGCGTAACGTAGGTTTAGGAATTGGGCGCCAGAACCCCGGCAAACAGGGGCAGGTGTTGAGGACAGTGATATGAGAGCAGTTTCCAAGTCAGTCTTGGGTCGTGGAACAACGGCGATGGTTGCCGCGCTGGTGCTTGCCGGTTGCGAAGGCCCGCTGGATTACGACCTGCGCGGTCAGGTCGGCGGTTTTTCGACCACTCCGGCCGCACAATCAGCCACCACGAACCGACCGGCGCCGGACAGCCGTGGCGTGATCACCTATCCGACATATCAGGTTGCCGTCGCGCAACGGGGTGACAACGTCGCCGCCGTGGCTGCGCGGGTCGGTCTGCCCGAGGCCGAGCTGGCCCGGTTCAACGGTCTCAAGCCCACCGACCAGCTGCGCGAGGGCGAGGTGCTGGCCTTGCCACGGTCCGTCGGCGCCGGAGCGGGGAACGTCGATATCGCCTCGATTGCCACGACCGCGATTGATCAGGCGCCGGACACGGGCGGCGTGCGGGTCACGAACCTTGAGCCGGCCAAACCGGCACCCGTCACCTCGACGGACGAGCCGATCCGGCACAAGGTCAAGCGGGGTGAGACGGCCTATACCATTTCGCGCCTGTATCAGGTTCCGGTCGATGCGCTTGCTGAATGGAACGGTTTGGGTTCGGACTTCGCCGTGCGCGAAGGGCAGTTTCTGCTGATCCCCGTCAAGAATCAGGCTGCACCGCGCCAAGCTGCCGCCGCAGCGCCCACGGCGACCACCGAACCGGGGCAGGGATCGCCCACCCCGACGCCGCCCAGTGCAACGCAGCCGTTGCCGGACGAAAAAGTTGCGCCGTTGACGCCCGCTCCGGACGTGACGGCCGAGGCCCCGACGAATTCCAGCTCGTCAGCCTTGGCTCTGCCGGTAACTGGCAAGATCATTCGCCCTTATGCCAAGGGTAAGAACGAAGGGATCGACATCGCCGGTTCGCCCGGTGCATCGGTCAAGGCGGCCGAAGCCGGTACCGTGGCGGCCATTACGGCGGATGCGGATCAGATCCCGATCATCGTCGTCAAGCACACCAACGATTTGCTGACGGTCTACGCGAATGTCGAGAACATCTCGGTCAAGAAGGGCGACCGGGTCAACCGCGGCCAGAGCATTGCCAAGTTGCGCGGGGGTGAGAACGCCTATGTGCACTTCGAGGTACGCAAAGGGTTCGAGTCCGTCGACCCCGAAACCTATCTGCGCTGAGGGTCTGAGCGCCGTTCCAAGTAGCCTTGCGCGAAAAACGGGATCAGGCGGTCGGGTTGTAGTCAGCCAACCGCTTTCCGGGTTCGTCCGCAAATATCTCGGGCAGCGGTGTGACGCTTTCGATCAGGTCGATGCGGAACACGCGGAAGGCGTCGCGCAGCTCGCACCAGGCGGTCAGGGTCCAGACCCGGCCCCAGTATTCCATGTGCAGGGGGCGGATCGTGCGTTCGGTCAGGGTTCCGTCGATTCGCCGGTAGGTCAGCCGCAGCTTCTGGCGCGATTTGATGGCCGCCCGGATCGGAGCCATATGCGCCAGCCCGCGCGCGGCATCGGCAAAGGGGTAGACGGCGAATTTCCACGCATCCGCCTCGGCTACCACCTGGGTGGGCAGTACCGCGTCGATCTTGGCGGCCAGCGACTCGGCGGCGGCTTTCAGGTCGGGGTCGGCGGCCTCGGCCACGATCGCCATGCCGAGGTTCAGGGCCTCAAGCTCGGCCGGGGTGAGGTTCAGCGGGGGCAGGGTGATCTGCTCGCGCACCATGTAACCGACACCGCGTTCGCCCTCGACCGGGATGCCCGACGCCACCAGCGTGTCCATGTCGCGATAGATGGTGCGAACCGAAACCTCGAGCCGGTCCGCGATGTCCTGCGCGCGGTGCAGTTTGCCGTCGCGCAGGATCTGGATGATGTCGAACAGGCGGTCAGTGCGGCGCATGACACGCCGTCCGGACCGCCATCAGGCAGTCATGTTCCATAGCACTTTCTCGTGACGCATCTGGATGCTGGCGGGGTCGATGGCCGCCATCAGACCGGCGGCAAAATCCTGCTGCGGGAACTGCGCGGCGGCGTCCTGTGCGGCCTTCATGTCGGTCCAGATGACATAATCAGTCCAGCTGCCATCCTCGCCCTGGCTCAGCTGTCGGTGGGCAAAGCCCGGGGCCGCGCGCACAAACGCCTCGGTCGTCTGGCTGAGCCTGACGAACTCTTCCGGCGTGGTGCCATCGGCGAGGGTGAAGGTGACGATTTCAGCAACATGGGTCATGTGAGTCTCCGTTGACCAGGTTTCGATGCCCTGTTCCTAGTCGCCTGCAACTGACATAAACCTGTCAGTAGAGAATTGCCAGCCCGCAAAAAGCGCCCGAGCGGCCCGGATTTGAACGCGGATTTGACTTGCGTCACTTTTTTCGGCTGCCCGGTGGGCGTAGACAGGCTTCCAGATCACATTCCCGGCGCGACGCGCCGACGTAGAAGGAGAAGAGACATGCTCAACAATATCGGCCTTCCCGGCCTGCTGCTGATCGCCGTCGTGGTGCTGGTGCTGTTCGGCCGCGGCAAGATCAGCTCGTTGATGGGTGAAGTGGGCAAGGGCATCACCGCATTCAAGAAAGGCGTCAAGGACGGTACCGAAGAGATCGAACAAGACGCGTCCGAGCTGGCCAAGGATGTCACGCCCGAGTCCGACAAAGACAAGGTCTAATCGCCCATGTTTGATCTGGGCTGGACCGAACTTCTGGTCATCGGCATCGTTGCCCTGATCGTCGTGGGGCCCAAGGACCTGCCGGTTCTGTTCCGCAATGTCGGACGGTTCGTCGGCAAGGCCCGCGGTATGGCGCGCGAGTTCTCAAGCGCCATGAACGAGGCGGCCGACCAGGCGGGCGTGAACGACATCAAGAAAGGTCTGGACGCGGCCACCAACCCGGTGGGCAGTGCGATGGACGGCGTCAAGCAGGCGGCCCAGGACATGGCCAAGAGCATGGACCCGACCAAGTTCGACCCCGACAGCGAAACCGGCAAACTGGCCGCTGAGCGGGCCGAGCAGGCCAAGAAGATCCAGGCCTCAACCGCCCGTGCCGCCGCCGAGCGCAAAGCGAAAGAAGCCGCCGAGGCCCTGGCCAAGGCCGAAGAGGCCGAAGCCGCGCTGAAAACCGAAGGCAAGTCATGAGCAATACCGACGAGATCGAAGATACCTCGGCCCCCCTGATCGAGCATCTGGCCGAGCTGCGCACGCGGCTGATCCACAGCGTCGTGGCATTTTTGATCGGTATGATCATCTGTTTCACGGTAGCCACGCCGATCTTCAACTTTCTGACCCAGCCCCTGTGCGATGTTCTGTCCGAGCGGGGACAGGACTGCGACCTGATCTTCATTTCGCCGCAGGAGGGCTTCTTCGTGGCGATCAAGGTCTCGCTCTTGGGTGGGTTCATTCTGGCCTTTCCGTATATCGGTATGCAGATGTGGCGGTTCGTGGCGCCGGGGCTCTATCGATCCGAGAAGAACGCCTTCCTGCCGTTCCTGCTGGCCTCGCCCTTCATGTTCCTGCTGGGCGCGAGCTTTGCCTTTTACGTGGTCACGCCGCTGGCCTATGACTTCTTCCTTGGGTTCCAGCAATTCGGGGCCGAGGGTGAGGCCTTAGCGGATGGTGCCACTGCGCCGCTGAGCGTGGTTTTCCAAGGTTCGGCACAGGAATACCTGAACCTGACGATCAAGTTCATCGTGGCCTTTGGCCTGTGTTTCCAGCTGCCGGTTCTGTTGACCCTGATGGGCAAGGCCGGGCTGGTCAGCGCCGAAGGCTTGGGCGCGGTGCGCAAATATGCCGTGGTGGGCATTCTGGTTCTGGCCGCCATCGTGACCCCGCCGGACGTGATCACCCAGATCATCCTGTTCGTCGTGGTCTATGGCCTGTACGAGATCTCGATCTTCCTAGTGGCCCGGGTCGAGAGAAAGCGTGAAGAACAGCTGCGGGCCGAAGGCTACTATGACGATGAAGAAGCCGCCGATGATGCGATGATGGACGAGTTTGACGCAGAAGACGGCAAATAAACTTGAGCAGTAAATGGGGAAGGGCGTGCCTTGGCGGGTGCGCCCTTTCTTCATCCGGGTCTTGTTGGCGGCCCGTGAACGTGGTTGAAATCGGCCGCAAGACTTCGGAGGACCCATGGACGACCAAGCCCTGAACCGCATCGCCGACGCCTTGGAGCGCATGGCCCCGGCGCCGTTGGCCGCGCCCGATTTCTCGGCCGCGCCCGCCTTTGTCTGGCACATCGGGCCCGACCGGCTTGAGCCGGTGCACAATGTCAACCGCGTCGATCTGGATCTGCTGGTGGGCATCAACCGGTCGCGCGATACGCTGCTGGACAACACGCGCCGCTTCGCTGCCGGGTACAAGGCCAACAACGCGCTGTTGTGGGGTGCCCGCGGCATGGGCAAGTCCAGCCTGGTCAAGGCGGTGCATGGGACCCTTCAGCCCGAGTTTCCCGACCTGAAGCTGGTCGAACTTCAGCGCGAGGACATGGGCTCGGTCGCGCGGCTGCTGAACCACCTGCGCGCCGCACCGTACCGGTTCATCCTGTTCTGCGATGACCTGTCGTTCAGCCATGACGACCAGCACTACAAATCGCTGAAGGCCGTGCTGGACGGCGGGATCGAGGGCCGGCCCGAAAACGTGGTGTTCTATGCCACGTCAAACCGCCGCCACCTGATGCCGCGTGACATGATCGAGAACGAGCGCTCGAGCGCGATCAACCCGTCCGAGGCGGTCGAGGAAAAGGTTTCGCTGTCCGACCGGTTCGGCCTGTGGCTGGGGTTCCACCCCTGCGATCAGGACGAATACCTTGCGATGATCGACCGGTATTGCGCGGCTTATGGCGTCAGCGTCGATGCCGACGTTCTGCGGGCCGAGGCGATCGAATGGCAGGCCACGCGCGGCGCGCGTTCGGGCCGCGTGGCGTGGCAGTTCTTTGTCGATCTGGCGGGCCGAAAGGGCGTTCACATCGAATGAAAACGGCGCTCGCTTGGGGCGCCGCAGCATCTTTCCCGTCGATCTGACCGAAAGGTCTCAGCCCAGCATGGACAGCAGGCGCGCTGCCTCGTCCGAGGGACTGGCCAGCTTCGACCGGTTCTCACCGGGGAAGAAACGCGCGCGCAGGGCTGTGGCCATCGGCTTGGGATGCAACACATGAACCTTCGGCCCGGTGCGAACGGTTTCGGCGGCCCAGCTGCGCGCCATGGCGATCTGCGCGGCCTTGGTTGCGCCGTAGGTGGCGCAGAACTTCTCGCCGGCACGCGGGTCGTCAAAGAACACGGCCTGTCCAGCCTCACCCAGCAAGGGCGCGACATAGGGGATCAGCACCGAAGTTGCTGAGGCGTTCACGTCCACGGATTTCTGCCAATCCTTGGGGTCGATGAAATTTGCGGGCGTCAGCGGTGCGGCGTGGATGGCCGTATGCAGCCACAGATCCAGCTTGCCCCAGCGGTCATGGATGCCGCGGCACAGCGTGGCCATGGCGTTGGGGTCGGCGATGTCCATCGGCGCCAGGGTGGCCGCGCCCCCTTTGGTCTTGATGCGGTCATCCAGGTCTTCCAGCCCGCCGGTGGTACGGGCAACGGCGACGATGTGATACTCGGGCGCCAGCGCCTCGGCCAGAGAGGCACCAAGGCCGCGTGAGGCGCCGGTGACAAGTGCGATTTTGGTCTGATCGGTCATGCGCGGGGTTTGAACCCAAGCGCGCAGCCCGTCAAGCCCGGATCAGCTTCCGGGGATGGCGATGCGCTGGGTCCGGCCGCTTTGTCGCAGCATGATGCCGTCTTTGTCGATGGCCACGATCGTGCCCGAACCAAAGCGGCTGCCTGTCTTGACCTCTTTCACCCGTCCAGACGATGAGCGCATCAGGGCGCGCATGTCGTTCTGCGGGCCAAAGACGCCCAGGACGGTCGTACCATTCTTGCTGAGCGCGCCCTTTTGGGTGGCCGCGCTGTCGACTCTGGGATTTGCCATGTAAACTGGCCGGCCCGGTGGCCCGGCCTCCGTGTGATTGCGTGAGTGAGCAGCCGGTTGGCTAGCAGAGCCAAAGGGGAAGGAAAAGCCGATGCAGCAGGTTTCGGCCATGTTTCGCCACGCTGATCCGGACCATGAAAAAAGGGGCCATGCGGCCCCTTTGCGAAGTCTCTGAATTTCGGCCTTATTCGGCCGCCGGTTGCATCTTGAACCCTTGTTCAACCATGTCCGCCGGAGTGACGGGATACTCGCCCGAGAAGCATGCATCGCAGTATTGCGGGCAGTCCTTGCTGCGGCCCTGCGATTCGCCGACCGCCCGGTACAGCCCGTCCAGCGAGATGAACTTGAGGCTGTCGACCGCCAGATGCTTGGTCATTTCTTCCTCGGTCATCGTGGCGGCCAGCAGCTTTTCGCGCTGTGGCGTGTCCACGCCGTAGAAACAAGGCCAGGCCGTGGGCGGCGAGGCGATGCGGAAATGCACCTCTTTCGCGCCGGCATCCAGGATCATTTCCTTGATCTTGCGGCTGGTCGTACCGCGCACCACCGAGTCGTCAACCAATATCACCCGCTTGCCCTCGATCAGGGCACGGTTCACGTTCAGCTTGAGCCGCACGCCCATGTTGCGGATCTGTTCGGTGGGTTCGATGAAGGTGCGGCCCATGTATTGGTTGCGGATTATCCCCATCGCATAGGGGATGCCCGACTCCAGCGAGTACCCAATCGCCGCGGGCGTGCCGCTGTCGGGCACGGGGCAGACCAGATCCGCCTCGACGGGGCTTTCCTTGGCCAACTCGCGCCCGATGGCTTCGCGTGTCTCATAGACCGAGCGTCCACCCAGAATCGAGTCGGGGCGCGAGAAGTAGACATGCTCGAAGATACAGAATTTGCTGGGTTGTCGGCGGAACGGGAAGTGGCTTTCAACACCGTTCTTGGCATTGATCACCACCATTTCGCCGGGCTCGATCTCGCGCAGGAATTCGGCACCGATGATGTCCAGGGCACAAGTTTCCGAGGCCAGGCACCAGCCATCGCCGATTTTGCCCAAGACCAGCGGGCGTACGCCCAACGGGTCGCGGACGCCGATCAGCTTGGTACGGGTCATGGCGACCACCGAGAAGGCGCCCTCGACCCGGCGCAGCGCGTCCTCCATCCGTTCCGGGATGTTGCGTTGTAGCGAGCGTGCCATCAGGTGGATGATGCATTCGCTGTCGGACGAGCTTTGGAAGATCGAGCCGCGCTCGATCAGCTCGCGCCGCAGAGCATTGGCGTTCGTGATGTTGCCATTGTGCGCAATCGCGGCCCCGCCCATCGAAAACTCGCCAAAAAACGGCTGGACGTCACGGATGGCGGTTTGGCCCTTGGACCCGGCCGTGGAATAGCGCACATGGCCGATCCCGATCGGTCCGGGCAGGCTTTCCATCACGTCGGACGAGGTGAAATTGTCGCGCACATAGCCAAATCGACGGGCCGAGTTGAAACCGAGTTCGGGATCATGGGTGACGATCCCGCCCGCTTCCTGCCCGCGGTGCTGCAGGGCATGCAGACCAAGAGCAACGAAATTGGCGGCATCCTTGACGCCGACGACCCCGAAAATCCCGCATTCCTCGCGGAGCTTGTCATCATCGAACGGGTGGGCGGGGGGCATCTGCGGGCTATGCAAGACAGGCAGCTCCGATTCCATGGCGAGTTGGCCCTCACATAATGCCTAATGCCCCCCATGTCACCAAAGGATCATAATTCGTTTTGCCGCAGGCTGGGTTTCTGGTTTTATGGGGCCGCGAACATGAGTGTTTCCCGTGTTTTGAAGGCGCTGCGTGGAATGATGCCGGCAGCATTTGACCGAGGGCAAAACAGGTATGTGGCAGGGACGACCGGGCCAGAAAAAAGACGAGCACGTCAAACGCCGGTGCCATCGGTGCCGCGGAATGGGGCGTGCCCCTTGCCAGATATGCAACGGGAAGGGCGAAGTCCTGAAGGGCCGAGACCACTTGGGCAAGCCCCAGTTCAGCCGGTGTGACGGATGCTTTGGCCTGAAAACCAACCGCTGCTCGGTTTGTGGGGGCGAAGGGTTCGTCTGACCCTCTGACAAAAGAAAAGCCCGGCTGGCAGCCGGGCTGGTTCGTTTTGCTTGGCTGGTAGCTGTTACTGGCCCTGAGAATCCGCTGTGCAGGATGCAACAAGCTCTTCGTACTGGGTGGTCACCCAACCCAGGGCAGCCTCGGGGTTCTGTTCTTCGATCCTGTCGCTGAACTGCTCGAATACCTTGGCCGATCGGCTTTCGTCGACGATCGTGTAGGACTGGCCGGTCATCACGGTGTCGTAGACAAAGAAGGCGATGGCAACCAGCAGAATGCCGCGGGCAATGCCGAAGAAGAAACCCAGCGCCTGATCCAGCCCACCCAGCGCCGAGCGCTGTACCAGGGACGAGAACAACGGGGTGAAGATGCTGACCACGATGAGCGCAATGGCAAACACTGCGGCAAAGCCCGTAACCACTGACAATTCGCAGCTGTCACGCAAGAAGTCTCCGACCACAGGGATTTCCTTGACCAGCGGCACGGCTTGCGGAGCAAAGATGAAGGCCAAGACTGCGGCGGCGACCCAACCTGCAATGGCCATGACCTCGCGCATGAAGCCGCGCGAATAGGCCAGAATCCCCGACAGCACGATGATCAGGGCAACGAGCCCGTCAATTATTGTAAAACCTTCCATGGTCCTCGCCTGTTCTTTTTCTGCCCCTCGAGGCGCGACTTTAACCTGCTCCGAAGGTTTCGCCAACAAACCCAACCAAATCAGAGGGTCGGGTGAGTGTCAGACCTGCCACAGTACCGGTTTTGCCGCCTGCCGGAGCAATTGCTGCTGTGAAACCAAGTTTTTGCGCTTCTTTCAACCTGTTTTCGGTCTGCGGCGCTGGTCTAAGTGCCCCGGATAGCGAGATTTCTCCGAAAACCACGGTGTCGGCGGGCAGGGCGGTGTCCTCGCGCGCGCTCAGCAGAGCGGCGGCCACGGCAAGGTCGGCTGCGGGTTCGCTGATCTTCAGGCCTCCGGCCACGTTCAGATAGACGTCGAGCCCTGCAAAGGGGATGCCGCAGCGCGCTTCGAGCACGGCGAGGATCATCGCCAGCCGCCCGCTGTCCCACCCGACGACCGTGCGGCGGGGCTGTGAGTGGGGCGAGGGCGCGACCAGCGCCTGCAGTTCGACCAGCACGGGCCGCGTGCCCTCGATGCCTGCGAAAACGGCCGAGCCGGGGCTGGGTTTGCCGCGTTCCGAAAGGAACAGGGCCGAGGGGTTGGTGACCTGCGCCAGACCTTTACCGGTCATCTCGAACACGCCGATCTCGTCGGCGGGGCCAAAGCGGTTCTTGACCGCGCGCAGGATGCGAAACTGGTGGCCGCGCTCGCCCTCGAAATAGAGGACGGTATCGACCATGTGTTCGACCACGCGGGGGCCGGCGATCTGGCCTTCCTTGGTGACGTGACCCACCATGATGATGGATACGCCGTGGCGCTTGGCAAAGCTGGTGAGCTCGTGCGCGGCGGCGCGGACCTGACTGACTGATCCCGGTGCGCTGTCGACATTGTCCGCCCACATGGTCTGGATCGAGTCGATGATGGCCAGGCCGGGTTTCTCGGCCTCGAGCGTGGTGAGAATGTCGCGCAGGTTGGTCTCGGCCGCCAGTTGCACCGGCGCGTCCTCGAGCCCCAGCCGGCGCGCGCGCATGCGAACCTGGGCGCTGGCTTCCTCGCCCGAGATATAGATGGTTTTCAGGCCCGACCGGGCAAACCGCGCGGCGGCCTGCAACAGTAGGGTGGATTTGCCGATGCCCGGATCGCCGCCCACCAGCAGGGCCGAGGCCGGGACCAGCCCGCCGCCTAGGACACGGTCCAGTTCCTCGACACCGCAGACTGTGCGGGGGGGCGGGGCCTCCTCGGTGGAGAGGTCAGTCAAGGTGACGGCCTGGCCGCGTTTGCCGCCCAGTGATTTCTTGGCTGGGCCCGCCGACAACGGGGCCTCTTGAACTATGGTGTTCCACTCGCCACAGCCATCGCAGCGGCCGGACCAGCGGGAATGCGAGGCGCCACAGGCCGAGCAGGTGAAAGTCGTCGTCTTTGCCATGGCGCAATTCGTGCCCGAGCTTGCGCTGTTCTTCAAGCCCTTCCGGTGTTCAATCCGGACTGACGGGCCGCGGCGTCAGGCCCGGGCGGGCCATCCTTCGCGGCGGGTGCTGGCGCACCTGGTGAGTGAGTGGCTATTCGGCGGCGCGGGGCGGTGGCATGGCGATGACGCTCGACGCGGTCGGGTCGCTGTCGTCCGGCGGTGTCTGCAACTGGGCGGAAAGCTCGGGCAAGAGCTCGAACAATTCTTCGCGCAGGCGGGCCAGTTGCGCCTTGGCGATGGACTCTTCGATCTCGATGTCGCGGGTCCACTGGCGCAATTCATGCTGTATGGTCTGGGCGTCTTCGATCCGTTGCTGGAATAGTTCGACCTCTTCCTGCCGCTGTTGCAGGAACGCCCGCGCTCGGGCAACTTTGGCCGCGCCGTAGGTCTCGGCCAGTTCGTGGCTGACCTGGCTCATCTGCGCGGCCAGTTCAAGGATCTCGGGCTCCAGCGATTGCAGGTCGGGGTGATCGCGGAGGAAGGCCATGCGCTCCTTGACCGCGTCAAACTCCGAGGCCAGCGCGAACACGCCGCTGCGGTCGGACGCATGGGCGATCTGGTAGGCATCGACCACGTCCTGCATCTGCAGCGAGAACTTCCGATGTGCGTTTTCCAACGCCATCATGCGCGCGCTGGAGGGCAGATAGAAGGCGAGCATCAGAACCAGAGCGGTCAGACCGATCTGGATGTAGATGCCTGCGTTCGGGATGTCCTGCCCGCCCAATCCAGCCTGCATCGTCAGCCAGGGCCAGACATTCACGGCGGCAAGCAGGGTGGCGGATACGGCAAACAGGGCGGCGGCACAGATCAGGAAAAAAGTCAGTCGCAGGAATACGTTCTGGAAATGAATTGAAATCGAATGGAGGGCGGCCATGACAGTCCTACTCCTTTGGAAACCGGCAATACCGGGCCCGGGCGGAGTATCCATCAAACGTGCAAGACGGTCCGCGTCGGACCCTGAAACAAAAATGACTTGGCTGCTCGAATACTGGCCATCATAGCCAGAAATGCGTTTTCAATCAATCAGGTCCGGAGGTTTCGTGAACCAAGTTTCACTTCGGTAACGTATCCCAGCGCGATCGACGCAAGGATGCAGCCGGTGAAAAGGTACAGGCCCCACGCTGTTTCGATCGTTGCGTATGAGATACCCTTGGCCAAAGTGATGTAGAGCGCGATGAGGAAGATATCTGCCATGGCCAGCTTGCCCATGATGTTCAGCGCGGGTTGGACACGCGGGTCCAGCAGGTCCCATTGGACCAGCGCGGTGCCGATGGTTTTGATGTATGGGGCGAACAGGGCAAAGACGGTGACGACCAGCGCGAGGAAGATGTCGGATTTCCAGAGGGATTGGAGGCCGGTGATGACGCTGATCTCGCTGAGGCCGAAGATCGGCAGCAGGCCAGCGCGCATCAACGGGGCGAACCACGCGATGGGGTAAAGGATCAGTAGGGACAACGTGGCGAGGCGTAGGGTCATGAGTTCCCAAAACTATCAGATATCTTCTTTCATTGTAGAAATCGTTGAGCCTTGCAGAAAAAAGCGAAGTCAAAAGCAGCCCAAAAATCAATATCCGAATGCTTGGAGCACCTGATAGAAACCAATTCCAGTTACTAACGCTACCGGAACAAAGGCAAAACCGAGTACCCGCGCCCAACCGGGCAATTCACTTTTGACTGTTGGAAAGCTCGCGATGATTACGACAGACACCAACGCCCAAACGTTGCCTAGAAAAAAGACTATTGCCGACTGTGCGAGCAGGGAAACAAATATCGTTAAGCCAGCCAGAATTATGCTTACAGAGTGCACGGGCATTTTCTTGAAGCAAACGATAATCAAACACAACGCGTACAACCAAAAAGCAGGCCATCCGTAAAGAATTGTGTAACTTAAGAAAGGTTGGTTCACCGCACCGCCTCAATCGGCCCTTCCGCACTCCCACTGATGAACTGCTCCACATAGGGATCACCCGAGGAATCCATCTGGCTGACGGGCCCGGTCCACTGGATCACCCCGTCATGCAGCATCGCCACATTGTCGGCAATCGCGCGGACCGAGCTCATGTCGTGCGTGATGGTCATCGCGGTGGCGCCCATTTCGGTCACGATCTCGCGGATCAGGTCATTGATGACGCCGGACATGATCGGGTCCAGCCCCGTAGTGGGTTCGTCGAAGAAAATGATCTCGGGTTCGGCGGCGATGGCGCGGGCCAGACCTACGCGTTTCTGCATGCCGCCCGACAGTTCGGACGGGTAGAGATCTGCCACCTTGGCGCGCAGGCCCACGCGGCGTAGTTTCTCGATCGCGATTTCACGTGCCTCGTCCGTCGGTCGTTTCAGCGAGCCGCGCAGCAGGCGGAAGGCCACGTTCTGCCAGACGGGCAACGAGTCAAACAGGGCCGCGCCTTGAAACAGCATCCCGAACCTGGCCAGAAAGGCGTCTCGGTCACCGGTCTGGGCGTCCTGCCCATCGACAAAAATCTTGCCGCTGTCGGGTTTGATCAGGCCAAGGATGCATTTCAGCGCCACGGATTTTCCGGTGCCCGAGCCACCGATGATCACCATGGACGTGCCTTTTGCAATCTCGAGGTTCATGCCCCTGAGCACGTGGTTGTCGCCGAAGGCCTTGTGTACGTTCTCCATCCGGATCATAGCGAGAAGAACACCCCTGTAAGAACGAAGTTGGCGGCAAGGATCAGGACAGCGGCGGCCTCGACCGAGCCCTTGGTTGCGCGGCCCACGCCTTGCGCGCCGCGCCCCGAATGCATGCCGAAATAGCAGCCCATGATGGCCGCGATCATGCCGAACGCCGCTCCTTTGACCAGCGAGGACAGGATGTCGAGCGGCTCGAGGAAATCGACCGTGTTTTTCAGATAGGCTGCCGGGTTGAAGCCGAGGTTCTGCGTCGCCACGGCGTAGCCGCCCGCGATGCCGATGATGTCGCCCACGGCAACCAGAACAGGGACGGTGATCAATGCGGCCAGAACGCGCGGGGCCGCCAGGTATTTCATCGGGTGGGTCGACAGGGTGACCAGCGCGTCGATCTGCTCGGTCACTTTCATGGTGGCGATTTCAGCCGCGATCGACGAGGTGACGCGGGCTGCGATCATCAGGCCAACCATGACGGGACCCAGCTCGCGCACCATGCCGATGGCGACGATCTGGGGCACCACGGCCTCGGCGTTGAAACGCGCGCCGCCGGCGTAGATCTGAAGCGCCAGCGCCCCGCCGGTGAAAATGGTGGTCAGCCCCACCACCGGCAACGACAGCCAGCCGATGTTCAGCAGAGCCATGCCCAGTTCACGCGGGTAGAACGGCGGTCGAAAGATGTGTGACAGAGCATCCAATGCAAACAGCGCCACGCGGCCGAACGCCGCCAGCAGGTTCAGGACCGCGCGGCCCAGTTCGCCAAGCCATGCGAGTGGATTCATTCGACATAGCCCCGCGAGTAGCGGCTGCCGAGTGAGGTCAGGATCTCGTACCCGATGGTGCCTGCGGCCTCGGCCAGGTCGTCCACCGTCTGATGGCCGTTCAGAATTCGCAGACGTTCGGGCGTGTGCGGTAGGTCGGTGACGTCGACGGTGATCAGATCCATCGAGATACGTCCGACGACGGGGCAGGGCAGGTCGCCGGCGAAGGTGTCGATGCCGCCACCGATGGCGCGGTGCAGCCCGTCGGCATAACCCGCGGCCACGGTTGCGATCCGCGAGGGGCGCCGGGCTTTCCACGTGTTGCCGTAGCCGACGGTTTCTCCGACTGCTAGGTCGCGCACCTGTATCACCGGCAGATCGACGGTGACCACAGGTTTGGCGCCCGCAAAGGGCAAGCCGCCATACAGGCCGATGCCGGGCCGACAGAAATCAAAGTGGAATTCCGGCCCCAGCAGCAGGCCACCGGTGGCCGCCAACGAACGCGGAGCCGATACGCCATCGGTCATCTCGCGGAAGGTTTTCAGCTGTTGCCGGTTCATGGGATGGTCCGGTTCGTCCGAACAGGCTAGGTGCGACATGACCACGACAGGGTTCAGCGCCTCGGTCCGGCTGCGCAGAGCGGCCCAGTCGGAAGGCTCCAGCCCGAGGCGGTTCATGCCACTGTCCAACTGAATCCCGAACGGATGGACCGGCAGCGCCTGCAGGTGGCGTTGGAATTGCTCGGGCGAGTTGATCAGCGGCACAAGGTCGTGATCGCGCAACAGGTCGGCGTCGCCCTCCATATGGCCTGAAAAGACGCAGATCAGCGGGCCGGGGCCAATCGCCTGACGGACGGCTGCACCTTCCTCGGCAACGGCGACAAAGAACTTGCGGACGCCTTCTTCGGCCAGCGTGTTGGCAACTGGTCCGGCGCCCAGACCATAGGCGTCGGCCTTGACCACGGCTCCGGTCTCGACATCGGTTTTTGCGTCCAGCGCCCGCCAGTTACTGGCCAGCGCATGAAGGTTGATCGTCAAACGTGCAGTACTCATGACCCGTTCATGACATTGCGCCGCACGAGGTCAAGGGGGAATGCGCTGCAAACGCGCGTAAAGTCCTTGCCATGGGCGGCTTGTAGCCGGGTTGCGCAGGTCCGTGCGGGCTTGAACGCGGGCAAGACAGCCTGCCAGCATTGTCCGAATATCCGGGCCAAAACCGTTGGCTGATCCAGATCGTTCATCCGGCGCATTGGGCCGCGGCACATGGATTCGGGCCTGATGGGCTTAGTAGCCTTCGATCTGGCCACCCTGCTGCCAGGGTTTGACAAGGTTGCCAAATCGGGTGAACTGCGCCTCGAAGGACAGTTCGACCGTGCCGATGGGGCCGTGGCGCTGCTTGCCGACGATGACTTCGGCCTTGCCGTGCAGGCGCTCCATCGCCTGCTTCCACTCTTCCATCTTCTCCAACTCGTGATCGCCGGGCTTTTCGCGCTCTTTGTAGTATTCCTCGCGGAACACGAACATCACCACGTCGGCGTCCTGCTCGATCGAGCCGGATTCGCGCAGGTCGGACAGCTGCGGGCGCTTATCGTCGCGGTTTTCCACCTGACGCGACAACTGCGACAGGGCGATGACGGGAATATTCAGCTCTTTCGCGATGGCCTTCATGCCCATCGAGATCTCGGCGATCTCGTTCACGCGGTTGTCGGACATGCCGCGGCACAGCTGCAGATAGTCGATGACCAGCAGGTCCAGCCCATGCGTCCGCTTGAGCCGCCGCGCCCGGGCCGCCAATTGTGAGATCGGTAGAGCCGGTGTGTCGTCGATGTAAAGCGGACAGGCTTCCAGCGCTTTGGCCGCATCGACGAAACGGCGGAACTCGTCCTCGGTCATGTCGCCTTGACGGATCTTGTGGCTGGAAATTTCGGACGCCTCGGCCAGAACCCGTCCGGCCAGCTGCTCGGCGCTCATTTCCAGCGAGAAGAATCCGACGACGCCGCCGTCCACCGCACCCTCGGTGCCATCGGCGCGCTGACCCCGCTTATAGGCTTTGGCCACGTTGAACGCGATGTTGGTCGCCAGCGAGGTCTTACCCATCGACGGACGCCCGGCAAGGATGATCAGGTCCGACGGGTGCAACCCGCCCAGCTGTTTGTCCAGATCGACCAGCCCGGTCGAAATCCCGGCCATGCCGCCGCCGCGCTGATAGGCCTCGTTGGTGACATTCACCGCCTCGGTCACGGCCTTGAGGAAGGATTTGAACCCCTGTTCGGTCTGGCCCTGTTCGGACAGCTTGTAGAGCTTTTGCTCGGCCTCGACGATCTGTTCCTTGGGCTCACTGGCCACTTCGACCCGCGCGGCCTTGTCCGAGATGTCGCGACCAAGCCGGATCAGTTCGCGCCGGATCGCCAGATCATAGATCATCTGGGCATAGTCATGCACGGCGAAGGCGCTGATCGAGGCCCCGGCCAGCTTGACCAGATAGGCCGGGCCGCCGAGTTCCTTCAAACCCTCGTCCTCGGCCATGAAGGATTTCAGCGTCACCGGCGATGCCAGCGCGTTCTTGGCGATGCGCGCGGCGGCGACCTCGTAGATGCGGGCATGGACCGGGTCATAGAAATGCTCGGGCCCGATGATCGAGGCGACCCGGTCATACAGGTCGTTGTTGGTCAGGATCGCGCCCAGAAGCTGCTGTTCGGCTTCGATGGAATGCGGCATGGTCTCGGCGTTCTGAATCTGCGCCGCTGCCTGCTCGATACTGCTGATCTCGTTCATTGCTGCTCTCGCTGTCCCCATGGGACAAAGGTCATATCGCGGCCCCGTGAGTCGGGGCAAATTGTATGTTTTCTGGGGATATGCTGTGCATATCTTCCGCTCCTGCATCTTGCCGCAGGGATCGGTCATTCGTCAACATCTTGTGGATAGGTAGCAAGGCTGACGGCCAGTGTTTCCTGGCCGGCAACAATGGCTCGACAGTCAGCTCTTGTTGGCGTCCTGCCAGCCGCGCGGGTCGTTCAGGAAGGCCTCGACCCCGTCCAGCGTTTCGGCGTCGAACGTGCCCTGTGCCTTGGCCTCGGCCAGAACGTCCCACCAGGTGCACAGGTGGTGCAACTGCACGCCATGATCGCCCAGCGTCTTTTCGGTTTCGGGGAAGATGCCATAATAGAAGATCACCGCCGTATGTCCGCAGGTGGCGCCCGTTTCGCGGATCGCGTCCACGAAGGACAGTTTCGAGCCGCCGTCGGTGGTCAGGTCCTCGATCAGCAGCACGCGCTGGCCTTCGGTCATGGCCCCTTCGATCCGGGCGTTGCGGCCATAGCCCTTGGGTTTTTTGCGCACATAGGTCATCGGCAGGGCCATGCGCTCGGCCACCATAGCGGCGAAGGGGATGCCCGCGGTCTCACCACCGGCGATGTTGTCGAAGGCTTCGAACCCGGCATTCCGCATGACGGTGACCGTCAGGAAGTCCATAAGGGTCGACCGGATGCGCGGGTACGAGATCAGCCTGCGGCAATCGATATAGGTGGGGCTGGGCAGGCCACTGGCCAGCGTGAACGGCTCGCGCGCGTTGAAATGCACCGCCTTGATCTCCAGCAGCATCCGCGCGGTCAGGCGGGCGATTTCCGTGCTGTCGGGAAAGGAACTGGGGATCATGGCGGGACCTCGGTGCTGAAATGACGTTGCGGGCTGATAGCCTGCCGACCGGCCCGATGTCGAGAGGGGTTGGCGCAAAAGAAAAGCGGACCTCCCAAGAGGTCCGCTTGATGCCCGGATGGGCAGTCGAGCCAGCCAAGGTGGGCTTAGCTGCTCATGTCATAGGCCCGTTCGCCGTGGACCGACAGGTCGAGCCCGTTCGTTTCGGTCTCGGCGTCTACGCGAAGCGGGGTGACAAGCGCAACCACCTTGATCAGCACAAACGTGACAACTGACGTAAAGACACCCACGATCACCAGCCCGCCCAACTGCGTGGTCCAGGCGCCCAAGCCGAAGACGGCGATCATGATGGTGCCGAAAATGCCGCCCACGCCATGCACGGCGAACACGTCCAGCGTATCGTCGATGTTCAGCACGTTGCGGACCACGTTCACCGCCTCCTGGCACAGGATGCCGGCAACCGCGCCGATGATCAGCGCCTGAACCGGATCGACATAGCCCGAGGCCGGCGTGATCGAGGCCAGACCCGCGATGGTCCCGGTGACCAGACCGACCAGCGAGGCCTTGCCGTATTTGATCCGCTCCCACAGCGCCCAGCTGAGCGATGCGGTGGCGGCCGAGATATGCGTGACCGTCAGCGCCATGGCCGCGCCGCCATCCGCGGCCAGCTGCGAGCCGCCGTTGAAGCCGAACCAGCCGACCCACAGCATCGCGGCCCCGATCATGACGTATCCGGGGTTGTGCGGCGGGGTGGTGCGGTTCTTGCGCGGCCCCAGGACCCACGCGATGATCAGAGCGGCCAGACCGGCGGTTTCATGCACCACGATGCCACCGGCAAAGTCGCGCACGCCAACCTCGCCCAGGATGCCGCCATCGGTCAGGATGCCGCCGCCCCAGATCCAATGTACCACCGGCGCATAGCACAGCAGCATCCAAAGGCCCGAGAAGACCAGCACGAAACCAAAGCCCACGCGTTCCACATAGGCGCCGACGATCAGGGCCGGGGTGATGATGGCAAAGGTCATCTGGAAGGCAAAGAACAGCACCTCGGGCAGGGTGCCCGACAGACTGTCGACATCGACGCCGTTCAAAAACGCCTTGCCCAACCCGCCCCACAGGCCGGAACCGCCGTCACCGAAGGCGATCGAATACCCGGCGACCAGCCACAGGATGCTCATCAGACAGGCGATCGCGAAGCAGTGCATGAAAACGCTCAGCACGTTGCGGGCGCGCACCAGCCCGCCATAGAACAGGGCCAAGCCCGGCAAGGTCATGAACAGGACCAGCGCCGTCGCGACGATGATCCAGGCGGTATCGGCTCCGTTCATTGGGCCGTTCTCCTCTTTCCTGAAGCTGCGCCAAGGGGCGCGGTGTGAGTGACGTGCCGAGGGTTCAACTGAACGGCGGCCGAGGAAAAAAGAGGCAGGGTGCGAAAAAGGTGCCTGTTTTGGCGTCCTTTTTCCAATTGGTGACAAAAAGTGCGCCGTATCCGGGCGGTTGCCAAAAATTTAGGCGAGTTCGGAAAGGCCGTTTTCCAGCAGTTTCAGCGCATGATCCCGCGCCGCGCGTCGGACGTTGGCGCGGCCCGCGGCGCCGAACTCGACGGTTTCGGTCAGGGTGGGGTGGCCTGTGACGGCGAGGCCGAAACAGACCCGGCCCTCGGGCTTGAACTCGGACCCGCCGGGCCCCGCGATGCCGGTGATCGAGACCGCTAGCTGCGCCTGGGAATGCGCCAGCGCACCCTCGGCCATTTCGCGGGCGACCTCTTCAGAAACGGCACCATGGGCCTCCAGCGTCTCGGCACGCACGCCCAGCATGTCCTGCTTGGCGGCGTTGGTATAGGTGACGAAGCCTCGGTCAACCACGGCCGAGCTGCCGGGAATGTCGGTCAGCGCGGCGGCGACCATGCCGCCCGTGCAACTTTCTGCTGTGGCGATCATGACGTTCAGCGCCTTGGCGCGGTCGAGCAGTTCGGCGACGGTCATAAGCCCAGTACTCCATGTGAGATCCCGGCCAGGATCAGAACGCCCACGGCCGCGAACAAGCCCGCGATCACGTCATCCAGCATCACGCCCAAGGGGTCGCCACGACGGTCGGCCCAGCCGACGGGGCCTGGCTTGGAGATGTCGAACAAGCGGAACAGCAAAAACCCGGCGATCCAGCCCGGCCACAGGGCGGTGACCGCGATGTCATGCGCCCAGGCCGGATAAGACACGGCCCAGATAGCGATGAATTGGCCCGCGACCTCGTCGATGACGATCTCTGAAGGGTCGTGATCGTCCTGCCCGGCAGTCATGACGCCCGTGGCCCAAGTGCCGGCCGCAAATACGGCGACGGTTGCGACGGCCAGCAGCGGGAAGCCGCCCAGCAGGTGCAGCACCAAGGCCAAAGGCAGTGCGGCCAGCGAACCCCAAGTGCCGGGGGCAGGGCGCAGATATCCGACCCCGCCGACGGTTCCGATCAGGCGCGCCAGGGTCATGGTTTCACCAAGCAGGCGGTCGCGATAGCGGCGATGCCTTCCTTGCGGCCGGTAAAGCCCAGACGTTCGGACGTGGTGGCCTTGATCGACACGCGGTCGGCCTCCAGCCCCATGATTTCGCTCATTTTCTGCCGCATCGCCGCAGCGTGCGGGCCGATCTTGGGGTACTCGCAGACCAGCGTGCAGTCGACGTTCGAGATGCGAAAGCCCATGCGCGCGGCCAGATCCACCGCATGGCGCAAAAAGATCTCGCTGGTGGCGCCTTTCCACTGCGGGTCGGACGGGGGGAAGTGCTGACCGATATCGCCCTGCGCCAGCGCGCCATAGATCGCGTCGGTGACGGCGTGCATGCCCACATCCGCGTCGGAATGGCCCTGCAGCCCCCGATCATGCGGGACCTCGACGCCGCACAGGATCACGTGATCGCCCGGCCCGAACCGGTGCACGTCATATCCGTTGCCCAGCCTTACATCCATGTCTGACCTCAATATCCTTTCGGCCCGGACAAAATCCTCGGGCCGTGTGATTTTCAGATTGTCCGCGTCGCCCGGCACGATGGCCACGTCAAGTCCGGCGGCGCGCGCAACCTCGACATCATCGGCGGCCCCGCCGGGATGCGCCGCATGCGCGGCGACGATGGCGTCATAGCGGAACCCCTGCGGCGTCTGCGCGGCAAACAGGCCCGCGCGATCTCGGGTGCCGGTTACCCGATCCTCGGCCCCGGTCCACAGCGCATCGGTGACCGGCAGCCCCGGCGCCGCGGCGGCGTGGGTGTCGAGGGCCGCCAGCACGTCACCAATGATCCGCGCGCTGACACAGGGCCGAGCCACGTCATGGATCACAACCTTGCTGACGCCGCGATCGGCCAGCGCCTGCAGCCCGTTGCGCACGGACTCTGCGCGGTCGGCGCCGCCGGGCGCAAGAATCAGGCCGCTGTCGGCGAATTCCGCCCAAGCCTCGGGGTCGTCGGGGGACAGGACCAGCACAACCAGTGGCACCTGCGCCTTGATCCGCTCGATCGTCCAGTCGGCCACACGCCGCCCGGCCAAGGGGCGCCACTGCTTGGGCTGGCCCCCTCCGGCGCGCAGGCCGCGCCCGGCGGCGACGATGATGGCGGCGGTTGTCATGTTTGAATTTCCGACCTTCGTTTGGCTTCCGTGTTTAGGCGGCGGTGAAAGCAGAGGCAATCACTCGCGGTAAGCTGATTAAAAAATAGGCATATGATGATTTTGCGGGCTTGTTGGTCGCGGATTTGTTGTTCATATGCCCCGGATTCGATATGAAAACCGCAATTGCTCAAGGATTAGGCACGTTGACGCTGCGCATTGCCGAGAAAACTTTGACCCCGCCGGTTCTGCTGGCGCCGATGGCCGGAATCACCGACCGACCCTTTCGTGACCTCGTCATGCGGTTCGGCGCCGGGATGGTGGTCAGCGAGATGGTCGCCAGCCAGGAAATGGTGCAGGCCAAGCCCGGCGTGCGCGAACGGGCCGAGCTGTCGGCGGATGTGGAAAACACCGCCGTACAACTGGCCGGGCGCGACGCCTATTGGATGGCCGAGGCCGCGCGGCAGGTTGCCGACCGGGGCGCGCGGGTGATCGACATCAACATGGGCTGCCCGGCCAAGAAGGTGACGAACGGTTATTCCGGCTCGGCCCTGCTGAAGACGCCCGATCACGCCCTCACCCTGATCGAGGCGGTCGTGGACGCGGTGGAGGTGCCGGTGACGCTCAAGACCCGGCTGGGGTGGGACGACACGCTGCTGAACGCGCCGGACGTGGCGCGGCGGGCGCAGGAGGCCGGCATTCAGATGGTGACGATCCACGGGCGCACGCGCTGTCAGTTCTACAAGGGCGAGGCGGACTGGGCCGCGATCCGCGCCGTCAAGGATGCCGTCAGCATTCCGGTCGTGGCCAATGGCGACATCACCAGCCCCGGGCGTGCGCAGACAGCGCTGGAGCAGTCGGGCGCGGAAGGCGTCATGGTGGGCCGCGGCGCGCAGGGCAAACCGTGGCTGCTTGCGCAGATCGCGCACGAGCTGTGGGGGACGCCAGCGCCGGAGGTTCCCGAGGGCGACGATCTGGCCGACATGGTGCGGGCGCATTACGAAGCGATGCTGGGGTTCTATGGCACCGATCTGGGGCTGCGTGTCGCACGCAAGCATCTGGGCTGGTACATGGACGAGGCCGGAACGCCTGCGTCGCTGCGCCGCGCTGTCCTGACCTCGCGCGATCCGGCCGAAGTTCTGCGGCTGATCGGCGACGCTTTGACGGAAAATGCCGAGGTGGCAGCATGATTTCGGATCAGGTCATCTGGGCATCGCTACCGGTTCCCGCCTTCATCATCGACCCCGAGGATCGCATCGCCGACGTCAATTCCTCGGGTGAGGGGTTCCTGAACGCCTCACGCAAATCGGTGGTCGGGCATCCGGTCTGGGACCAGATCGCCGTGGACGCGCCGTTGGAAGAGGCGTTCACGCGCGCCCGCGAGCAGGGAACGCCGCTGTTCGTTAATGACGTGGACGTGGGCTCGGGCAATCGCGCGCCGCTGCAATGCGCGCTGCAGATCGCGCCGCTGCTGGGGCATCCGGGGTCGATGATCATGATCGTCTCGCCGCGCGAACTGGCCAGCCGCATGACCCGCGGCAACACGGTCAAATCGGCGGCGCAATCGGCGATCGGCATGGCCGAGATGCTGGCGCATGAAATCAAGAACCCGCTGGCCGGGATCACCGGTGCCGCGCAGTTGCTGAGCATGAATATCGGCCCGCAAGACCTTGAGTTGACAGATCTTATCGTGGCCGAAAGCCGCCGGATCGTGAAGCTGCTCGAGCAGGTCGAGCAGTTCGGGAACCTCTCGCGGCCCGAGTTCAAGCCGGTCAACATCCACGATGTTCTGGACCGTGCGCGCCGCTCGGCTCTGCTGGGCTTTGGCGCGGACATGACCATCATCGAGGATTACGACCCCTCGCTGCCACTGGCCTATGGTGACCCGGATCAGCTGTTGCAGGTGGTTCTGAACCTGCTCAAGAACGCGTCCGAGGCCGCTGGCCCCGAGGGCGGAACGATCCGCCTGCACACCTATTTTGAACATTCCTTCCGTCTGCGGCGCAGTGACGGTTCGGGCCACTCGTTGCCGCTGCAGATCGAGATCATCGACGATGGCCCGGGCCTGCCCGAGGATATCCGCGGCGATATTTTCGACCCATTCGTTTCCGGCAAGGAAAACGGCACCGGCCTTGGCTTGGCGCTGGTCAGCAAAATCGTGTCCGACCACGACGGTTGGATCACGGCCGAGTCGGTACCGGGGCGGACAGTCTTCCGGCTGTCGCTGCGCCGCGCGCCGCGCGAGGCAGGGCAGGACAAAGAATAATCAAGGAGAACACCAGATGGATGGCACGGTACTGGTTGCAGATGATGACAGAACGATCCGGACGGTTCTGACCCAAGCCCTGACGCGGGCGGGCTGCAAGGTGCATGCGACCTCGTCCCTGACGACGCTGATGCGTTGGGTCGGCGAGGGCAAGGGCGACGTGGTGATTTCGGACGTGGTCATGCCCGATGGCAACGGGTTGGAAATGCTGCCCAAAATCGCGCAGGACCGGCCGGGCCTGCCGGTGATCGTGATCTCGGCCCAGAACACGATCATGACGGCGATCCAGGCGGCCGAGGCGGATGCCTATGACTATCTGCCCAAGCCGTTCGACCTGCCGGATCTGATGAAGCGCACCGCCCGGGCTCTGGACCGCAAGCAACGTGTTCAGATCGAACCCGCGGACACATCCGAAGACCGCCCCGACGAGCTGCCATTGGTCGGCCGGACCCCGGTGATGCAAGCCCTGTACAGATTGGTCGCCCGGGTCATGAACACCGATCTTTCGGTAATGATTTCAGGTGAAAGTGGAACGGGCAAGTCTCTGATTGCGCGGGCAATTCACGATTTCTCAGACCGGCGGACACTGCCCTTTGTGACTGCTACTGCAGCAGACCTGCGCGACCTGGAGGGTCCGGCCCGGGTCATGGCACGGGTGCGCGGCGGTACGTTGCTGATCGACGAAATTGCAGACCTGGACGATGAAATCCAGGCTCGGATCGTGCGGATGATGGACACGCCCGGCGACCACGTTCCGCGCTTCATGGCGACCAGCCAGTCGGACTTGACCGAGGCGATGGAAAGCGGGCGGGTGCGGCAGGACCTTTACTACCGCCTCTGCGGTGCCACCATCCATGTGCCAGCCCTACGCGAGCGGGTCGACGACATCCTGTTGCTGGCCGAGCATTTTCTGGCCCGCGAAGAACGCGAAAACGGCACAAAGCGGCGGTTGGGCCCTGACGCGATCGAACTTGTGCGCCGGTATTCCTGGCCCGGCAACGTGCGGCAACTGGAAAACGCTATCCGGCGGCTGAGCCTGACCAGCCGATCCGACGAAATCACCAAGTCCGAGGTCGAGGCCGTCTTGGGCAGTCAGCCCGAGGCCGAACCACTGCTGAGCGGGAGCGAACGAGAGAAGCTGTCTTCGTCGGTTGCGCGGCATCTACGTCGTTACTTCGACCTTCATGGAAACATGCTGCCGCCACCGGGTCTGTACCAGCGCATTCTGCGCGAGGTCGAGGCTCCGCTGATCGAAATCGCGCTGGATGCGACCGGAGGAAATCAGGCAAAATGTGCCGATTTGCTGGGGATAAATCGGAATACGCTGCGCAAAAAAATCACTGATCTCGATATTCAGGTGACACGTCGGCGCAAACTGATGTAATCTCGCCACACAAACCGTGGCATCCGGGCACAGCCCCGGAAAAGACCACGACATATGGCGGTACGCCGCGAAAGCGGCACATCAGGATGAGGGCAGACGGTGGTATCCCGGGCACAGAAACGGCCGGCATTATCCCTGAATCGGTGGCGTAAGTCCCGGAAACTGCGCAATTTCGGCACCTTGGGGCTGGTTGTGTTGGGGCCGGTCCTGACCCTTGCGACCTACCTTGTAATCGGGCCGTTTGACCTGGGTGCGAATGCCCCCACGCTTCGGCTGATTCTGCTGGCAGACCTTGTCTACATTCTGGTCGTGGCGGCCCTGGTTCTGGGGCAGTTGGGCAATCTTATTGCGGCGCGCCGGGCCAAATCGGCGGGCTCTCGCCTACACCTGAGGCTGATCGGTGCGTTCACGCTGTTGGCGCTGGTGCCCACGGTGACGGTTGCGATTTTTGCCGGTCTGACCGTGAATATCGGGCTTGAGGGATGGTTCTCGGACCGGGTCAGGCAGGTGGTCGGATCTTCGCTGACGGCCGCCGAGGCCTATGAACAAGAGCACGAACAGGGTCTGACGCAGGATGCCACGGTTCTTGCGCGGTTTCTTGACAATGCACGCAAGCTGGACTTCTACATCTCGGATGCCGAGCTGCGCGAGGTGCTGGCCCAGGGGCAGGCACAGATTCAGCGCGGACTGCGCGAAGCCTACGTGATTGACGGCAGTGGTGAAATCCGGGCCCGCGGAGACAGGTCTTATCTGTTCAACTACGAACCGCCGACACCCGAGCAGTTGGAGCAGGCCCGAGAAGAGGGTCTGTTGATCATCGCGGACTGGCCCAACAACGAATTTCGCGCTCTGGTGCCGCTGCGCGCCTATCTGGACCGATACCTGTATGTCAGTCGCGCCGTAGATGGCCAGTTGTTGACCCTTTTGGATGACACCAAGGAAACCGCGCAGTTCTATCAACAGTTGGAAAACGAACGGGGCAGGGTGCTGTTCGAGTTCGGGCTGCTGTATCTGGGGTTTGCGGTAATCCTCATCTTGGCGGCCGTTTCGCTGGGTATGTGGTTCGCCGAGCGGCTCTCGCGCCCGGTTGGTCGTCTGACCACCGCCGCGCAGCGGGTCGGGGCCGGTGATCTGGACGTGCAGGTCATCGAGGAGGCCAGCGACGACGAAATCGCCATGCTGGGGCGCTATTTCAACCAGATGACCCGGCAATTGAAGGCGCAGCGGGGTACGCTGCTTGAAAACACCCGCCAGATCGAAAGCCGCCGCCGACTGTTCGACTCGGTGCTCAGCTCGGTGACTTCTGGCGTTGTCGGGGTGGATCCGGATGGTCAGGTGACATTCGTCAACCGATCGGCCGAGCGCTTGCTGGACTGGAAGGGCCATGAGCAACAATTGGCAATCGGCATCGCCGTGCCCGAGTTCCTGCCTTTGTTCGAAGCGCTGAAAGAAGGCAACCAGGAAGCAATTCAGGACGAAATCAAGGTCACCCGCAAGGGACAGCTGGAAAACCTGCTGGTCCGGATGGCAACCCGGCGCGGCGAGGACGGCAGGCTGGAAGGTTACGTGGTCGCCTTTGACGACGTGACCGATCTGGTCAGCGCCCAGCGTATGGCGGCATGGGGTGATGTGGCCCGCCGCATCGCGCATGAGATCAAGAACCCGCTGACCCCCATTCAGCTGAGCGCCGAACGCATCCGGCGGAAGTTCGCGCGGAAACTGGATGAAGAGGACAGCGCCAGCCTTGAATCCATGACCGACGTGATCGTTCGCCAGACCAGCGATCTGCGCCGGATCGTCGACGAATTCTCGAAGTTTGCCCGAATGCCCGAGCCCGACCGGCACGAGGAAGATATCGCGGGCCTGGTGCGCGAGGCGGTTCTGCTGCAGCAGGCCGGTCAGCCAGACGTTCAGATCGACGCGGAGATCCCGGACCAGCCAGTATTGGCCGATGTGGACGCGACGATGCTGAACCAGGCGCTCACAAATCTGATCAAGAACGCCGGCGAAGCCATCGAAACCCTGAAAAAGAAGGGTCCGCCCGACAACCTCAGCCCGCAGATAAAGGTGCGCCTGTCCACGGATGACGACGGAACACTGATTACCATCGCGGACAACGGCATCGGGCTGCCCGAAGACCGGGCGCGGCTGTTCGAGCCATATGTGACCACGCGCGACGAAGGGACTGGCCTGGGCCTGCCCATCGTCAAGAAAATCATTGAAGAACACGGCGGTACGCTGACCCTTGAGGATGCGCCCGTGTTCGACGGACAGGACCATTTTGGCGCAATGGCCGTGATCCGGTTGCCGAAGGCCAACACGGCCCCGGTCGCAGCGCCGCAAAAGCAGGCAATTAAAACCAAAACACTGAAAGCAGGCCAAAGATGAGTGACATTCTGATCGTAGATGACGAGCGCGATATTCGCGAACTGGTGTCCGACATTCTGGAGGACGAAGGATATTCCACCCGGCTGGCCGGCAACTCGGACGAGTGCATGGCCGCGATCAACGCAGAACCACCCGGGCTGCTGATCCTGGATATTTGGCTCAAGGACAGCCGCATGGATGGAATCGACATTCTGAAGGCGGTCAAACGCGACAATCCGGATGTTCCGGTGGTGATCATATCGGGGCACGGAAATATCGAAATCGCCGTCGCGGCGATCAAGCAGGGGGCATATGATTTCATCGAGAAGCCCTTCAACATCGACCAGTTGATGGTGGTGATCCGCCGCGCGATGGAAACTTCGCGCCTTCGTCGCGAGAATGCCTCGCTCAAGCGCAAGGAAGTCAGCAATTCCGACATGATCGGCAAGTCGGCTGCGTTCCGCGCGATGCTGAGCCAGTTGGACAAGGTGACCAAATCCAACGGTCGGGTGATGCTGCGTGGTCCTGCTGGATCGGGCAAGGAAATCGCCGCGCGCTACATTCATGCGCACTCGAACCGGGCGAACGCGCCCTTTGTCACGGTCAACTGCGCAGGGGTCGAGCCCGAACGCATGGAAGAAGTGCTGTTCGGCCGTGAATCCGCCGAGCGTGGCGTTGAGTCCGGTCTGCTCGAACAGGCCCATGGCGGTGTGGTCTATTTCGACGAGGTTGCCGACATGCCGTTGGGCACGCAGTCCAAGATCCTGCGTGTCCTCGTCGATCAGCAGTTTCAGCGGGTGGGTGGCTCGGACAACGTCCGTGTCGATCTGCGTGTGATCTCTTCCACTAACCGCGACCTTGAAACCGAGATTGCCGCGGACCGGTTCCGCGAAGAGCTGTATCACCGCCTCAACGTCGTCCCGATTGCGGTGCCGTCTTTGGAAGAACGGCGCGAGGATATTCCTGTCCTCGCCAAGCATTTCATCGAGATGTGCAACGAAACCCAAGGCCTCCCCGTGCGCGAGTTGTCGGAAGAGGCCGTCGCTCTGCTGCAGACCATGAGTTGGCCCGGCAACGTGCGCCAGTTGAAGAACCTGGTCGAGCGGGTTTTGATCCTTGGTGATGGCACCGGACCGATCGAAGCGCGGGAATTGCCGAATGAAGAGGAAAAGGCCGACGATTCCGGCCGGGTCGTGCTGTCGGGCGCTTTGGCAACGCTGCCACTCCGCGAGGCACGAGAGGCGTTCGAGCGTGAGTATCTGCTGACCCAGATCAATCGCTTTGGCGGCAATATCAGCCGCACGGCCAGTTTCGTTGGAATGGAACGCAGCGCCCTGCACCGCAAGCTGAAATCGCTGGGTGTAGTCACGTCGAACAAGTCGGGCGCGCGGGTGGCGCAACTAGACGAGCCTGAACCGGCGGAATAGGGGCCGGGGCAGGTCAACGGGAGGCGCCCGGCTATGACGCTATCGATGATCCAGCAGGGATTTCCCGCCTTTGGTCGTCGTGTCAAACGGCTTCGGCGGGCCACCGGGATGAAGCAGTCGGCGCTTGCACATGTGATGCGGGTCGATCAGGCCACGGTGTCGCGCTGGGAAAACGGGGTCCAGACCCCAAGCCCTGAACAACAAGCTGCGGTTTTCACGGCGCTTTCGTATCACCGCGCCGACGATGCAGCACTGAAGCGGCTTGTCGGCAGTTCGCAAGCCTGTCTCCATCTGGTGGACGAAGCGAGCCATGTTTGTCTGGCCTATTCACCCAGCCGCGCACGGGATTGGTCAGCCAGCCAGCACTCGTTGTTGGGGGTGTCGCTGTGGCAGTTTGCGACCGACGAGATCCGCCAGGCCGAAATGGAGCTGACGGACGAGGGTTGGTGGGACCTGCAAGTGCCAAATCCCAAGGCTTTCATTACTTCTCAGGCCGTGCACGACCAGATCACCATCAGCGCAGGCCAAATTGTATGGGAGCGGCTGTATCTGGCCGATGGAACCCCAGTGCGCCTTGTCAGCGGCACGCGCGTACGCGCCGCATAATATATGCGTTCACCTCGCCAGAGGCCGAGGGTAGAACGCGGGTGTGACTCAATCTTTTCGCATATTCCTGCAGGTGATCCTGTTATGGGTGGCTGGACTGGGCGCGGCCACGCAGTTCGCCAAGATCGCCGTTGCCTTCGACGCGGTCGGTGCATTGTACCCAGGCTATGGGGATTCGATCGGCTGGTTGTTGTCGATCATCAGTTTGATGGGCGCCGTTCTGGGGGCCATGTCAGGCGCCATTACCGCGCAGTTCGGACCGGTCCGCCTGCTGGTGTTCGGTTTGCTGCTGGGCGGCGTTGTATCGGTGTTCCAGTCCACCGTGCCTAGCTTTCAAGTGATGCTGGCCAGCCGGATCATCGAGGGCGTTTCGCATCTGGCGATCGTGGTTGCCGCTCCGACGCTGATCGCACAGATCACACGCGGAGCCGCGCGCAATGCCGCCATGGTTTTGTGGAGTTCTTTCTTTGGAGTTGCCTTTGCGCTGAACGCTTGGTTCGGTCTGCCGATGATCCAGCGTTTTGGATTGGCGGATTTCTTCATGGGCCACGGGTTCCTGATGGCGCTGATTGCAGGACTGGTCGCCGTGTTTCCGCCAAAGGTTCCGCCCATCGCGACGGAACGGCAGGGGTGGGGGCTGGGGTCCATCCTGAAGACGCATCTTGAAACCTACCGCTCGCCCCGCATGGCAGCACCGGCGATCGGATGGTTCTTCTACACTCTGACCTTCGTGTCGTTGCTGGCGATCCTGCCCGGCCGTATGCCCGAGGATCAGTCGGTTCTTGTAGCCAGTCTGATGCCGCTGGCAGGAATCGTGCTGTCGTGGGTCGCGGTGCCCGTGCTCTTGACTTTCCTGACCGCGGTCACGGTTGTAAATCTTGGTTTTGCGGCCGGGATGGCTGCCCTTGCCCTGCTGTTTTTCGGAGCGCCTCTGCCCGTTGTCGGCATTGCGCTGTTTGCGGTGTTGGGCCTGGTACAGGGCGGCAGTTTCGCGGCGGTTCCTCAACTGAATGGCTCGGTCCGGGATCAGGCGCTGAGCTATGGGGCGATGGCGCAGATGGGAAATGCGGGCAACCTGCTGGGCACACCTGTTCTGCTTGCTATCCTTTGGCGCGCCGGAGAGAGCTCGATGTTCGTGGCCGTACTTGTATTCTATGCAGCCGCCATCGCAGCACATCTGTTCCTGTCACTCCGCCGGCGATCGTCGCCTGGCGATCTGGCCTGAAGTCAGCCGGTCATCCCGGCAACCCCGGCGTGATGATCTGGAATGAGCCGTCGTCGAATTTGACGAAACAAGAGGCCGTGCCCAATGGCGGCAGTACGGTTGTTCGGGTCGGTGGAACGCCCGACTTGACCGACTGTTTGCAGGGCGGCAGGCTGATGGGGCGGTAGCCCTTCTTGGCCATGCACTGCGCCTCGACCGTGTTTCGCAGCCCCTGATTTACATCTACGGTGTAAACGCGGCCCGGCTCCCACCATCCTCCGGTGCGGTAGCATCGCCCGCGCCCGTCGCAATAGGTGCGGCCCGGCCAATAGGTGGGCGGGCTTTGGCGCACCTGGTTTGCAACCGGTGCATCCTTCAGCGCCTGCACTTGGCATTCGGTCGTTTCTGCCTGCATCCGCGAGACGCTTTCGCCTTCGCGATAATACATCGACAACGGCCCGCATCCGGCCAGCAGGGCAAGGGGAACAAGCAATCGAAGCACTGTTTTCATTCGCTTATCTTGCATCACACAGGCCGTCATGACAATTCGATTGACCGCTCTGTGGGCATCTGTCATTCAAAACGCTCAGGCAGAAAGGCCAAAGGCATGAAGGTCATCATTTGTGGCGCCGGCCAGGTGGGCTGGCAGATTGCTCGGCACCTTTCGGGCGAGTTGAATGACGTCACCGTTGTGGACAACAACCCTGACCTGGTACGCCGGGCGACCGAGACGCTGGACGTTCAGGGCATCGCCGGCTTTGCCAGCTATCCCGACGTGCTCGAGCGGGCCGGAGCCCGTGACGCCGACATGATCATCGCCGCGACCCATTCTGACGAGGTGAACATGGTCACCTGCCAGATGGCGCATTCGGTGTTCTCGATCCAGCGCAAGATCGCGCGGTTGCGGTCGAAATCCTACCTCGAAGCGATCCATCGCGACCTGTACCGCCGCGACCATCTTCCGATCGACGTGGTGATCAGCCCCGAACGTGAAGTGGCCGCCGCAGCCATGCGCCGCCTGTCGGCGCCTGCGGCTTTTGACACAGAACTGTTCATGGATGGCAAGGCGCAGCTTCTGGGCATTCGGATCGCCGAGGATTGCCCGATCGTCAACACGCCCTTGCGCCAACTGACAGACCTGTTTTCAACGCTCAGCGCCATCGTGGTGGGTATTCGCCGGGACGGAACGCTGTTCGCGCCGGAATCCGAGGACCAATTGTTCGTCGGTGACGAATGCTATGTCTTTACCAGTGTCCAAGACGTTGATCGTACGATGGAGGTCTTTGGTAAATCACAGAAGAAGCAGGATCGCGTGGTAATTGTGGGCGGCGGAAACGTCGGCCTTGAAGTCGCCCGGACGCTGGAAGAACGCGAGGGCCGCATCCGTGCAAAGGTTATCGAACGTGACCGGCGCTGTGCGGAACTGGCTGCCGAGTCGCTGGAGCGTACGATCGTTCTGAACGGCGACGGCCTGGATTCCGCGCTGTTGAGCGAAGCGGGGATCGAGCGCGCGGACGCGATGCTGGCCGTCACCGATGACGATCGGACCAACATGCTGGCTGCGGTACGGGCCAAGGCCGAAGGTTGTCCGCTGGCGATTGCGCTGATCAACGACCCCAGCATGGTGGCCTTGATGGGGCCATTGGGGATTGACGCCTATATCAACCCGCGGGCCACGACCGTCAGTTCGATCCTTCGCCATATCCGGCATGGCCGGGTGCGACAGGTCTATTCGATCGGCGATGCCGAGGCCGAAGTGATCGAGGCCGAAGTGCTGTCGACCTCGCCAATGGCCGGGCAGAAACTGCGCGACATCGACTTTCCCGAAGGCGTCTTGGTCGGCGCCGTGCGCAAGGGCGACGAGGTCCTGCGGCCCACTGGCAGTCTGCGGATTGACGAAAAGGACGTGGTTGCGATTTTCGCAATGGCCAATGATGTACCCGAGGTCGAACGCCTGATGCAGGTTTCGATCGACTTTTTCTGATGGCTGTCGCCCGCGCACCCAAAATCAGCGTAATTCGGCGGCTGCCGCTGTTTCTGTTGATCACGGCGGTTGTGTCCTTGGCGATGTGGGTCCCGGCGATCTACGCCCTTGCCTTGGATGACCATCCAACGTCGCGGTCGTTCTTTTATTCGGGTTTGGTTGGGCTGTTTCTGGTCACGATCGTAGGTCTGGCGACGGCCAGCCGGCAACCGCGGCGCGGAACCTTGGGGCAGTTGGCTGTCCTGCTGGGCTCGTTGACGGTATTGCCGCTGTTTCTGGCCGTTCCGGTCCATGACGCGTTGGGGAACACGACCTTTCTGAACGCCTATTTTGACATGGTCAGCGCCATCACCACCACCGGAGCGGACCTGTTTCCCGACCCCGAGCGCCTGTCGGCGCCGGTTCACCTGTGGCGGGCACTCGTCGGCTGGATGGGTGGGCTGCTGATGTGGATCTCGGCGGCTGCGATCCTGGCGCCTCTGTCGTTGGGCGGGTTCGAGATTACCGCGCGCGGACAACCGGGCCGCCCGGTTTCTGGCGTAGCCCAGAGCGAAAGGGTCGACCCGCGGGGGCGACTGCTCCGTGTGACGGCGACATTGACCCCGGTTTATGCCAGCCTCACAGCGGTAATCTGGGTCTTGCTGTTGATCGCCGGAGAAAAGGGCCTGACGGCCATTTGCCACGCAATGTCGGTGATGGCCACGTCCGGCATATCGCCAGTGGGCGGGTTGGAAGGATCCACCGCCGGGATCACCGGCGAGGCCATCCTGTTTCTGTTCCTGTTCTTTGCCTTGTCCCGCCTGACGTTTTCAAAGGACACCGCAACAACGGGCTATTCCCGGCTGGACCACGATCCAGAATTCCGGATCGGCCTGATGATCGTCGTCGGCGTGGCGGCACTGTTGGTCTTCCGAGTGCTGGCGGGGGTTGCCGAGATCGGCGGGCAGGTGACGGGCCTGCAAACGCTGAACGTCATCTGGGGCATGTTGTTCACGGTGATGTCGTTCCTGACGACGGCCGGGTTCGAAAGCGCTTATTGGAACGACGCGCAACAGTTGTCCGGCCTGGGAACACCGGGGCTTGTGTTGATGGGGCTTGCGCTTATCGGGGGCGGGGTCGCCACCACCGCCGGCGGGGTCAAGCTGTTGCGGGTCTATGCCTTGTACCTGAATGGCGCGCGTGAACTGGACAGGCTGATCCACCCGTCATCGGTAAGCGGGGCAGGCGGTGGCAACCGCCGCATCCAGAGCCAGGGCGCGTTCATCGCGTGGGTCTTTCTGATGATGTTCGCGCTGACGCTTGCGTTGCTTGATGTCGTTCTCGCTGCCGAAGGGGTTGGGTTCGAACGCGCCATGGTGCTGAGCGTCGCGGTGCTGAGCACGACCGGTCCGTTGATCGAACTGGCCACCGATCTGCCGATCCGTCTGATCGATCTGTCGGCCGGAGCCAAGCTGACCATGTGCGCCGGCATGGTGATCGGCCGGCTGGAGACTCTGGCGATCATCGCGTTGATCACTCCGGCCCTGTGGCGGGATTGAACCGCCAATTCGGGCCTTCACGTTACTGCCTGATTTTTCATCTGGAATATCTCTGCGCGTCACTCCATACTCGCGCGGAGGGAGCGCGTTGGTCCGCAGCGCGTAAGCAAGAACAACGGCGAGATAACAAAATATGGCTTCGGACAGACAGAATCTTCAGGATGCCTTCCTGAACAATGTACGGAAAGCAAAGGTTCCCGTTACAATTTTCCTGATCAACGGCGTGAAATTGCAGGGTGTCATCACCTGGTTCGACAATTTCTGCGTATTGTTGCGCCGCGACGGACAGTCGCAGCTTGTCTACAAGCACGCGATCTCGACCATCATGCCGTCGCAGCCGATCAACCTGTATGAGGGCGAAGACGCCTCTTGATGGAACATGACCGGAGGCGCACCCGGGCTTGGGTGCTGCATCCCGATATCAAGTCAGATGATCAACGCCGCGACCCCGTTCCGGCGTTGGAAGAGGCGGTGGCATTGGCTGCCGCCTTGCCCGATCTGGATGTGGTCGGGTCCGAGATCGTGCGCCTGCCGCGGGCGCAGCCCGGCCTGCTGTTCGGCAGCGGCAAGATCGAGGAACTGGGCGCGCGTTTTGCCGAAAACGAGATCGAGCTGGTATTGATTGACGGGCCGGTCACCCCGGTTCAGCAGCGCAACCTGGAAAAGGCCTGGAAGGTAAAGATCCTCGACCGGACGGGGTTGATTCTGGAGATCTTCTCGGACCGCGCCCGCACGCGCGAGGGTGTGCTGCAGGTCGAGATGGCCGCGCTGAGCTATCAGCGCACGCGGCTGGTGCGTGCCTGGACCCACCTTGAACGCCAGCGCGGCGGGCTTGGATTTGTCGGCGGTCCCGGGGAAACTCAGATCGAGGCCGACCGCCGCGCCATCGACGATCAACTGGTGCGACTGCGCCGCCAACTGCAGAAGGTCGTGAAGACACGGACGCTCCACCGGGCCGCGCGGGCCAAGGTGCCCTATCCGATCGTGGCGCTGGTCGGCTACACCAACGCGGGCAAATCTACGCTGTTCAATCGCCTGACCGGGGCTGAAGTCATGGCCAAGGACATGCTGTTTGCCACGCTGGATCCGACCATGCGCCGGATCGAACTGCCCGACGGACCCGAAGTGATCCTGTCGGACACGGTGGGGTTCATCTCGAACCTGCCGACCGAACTGGTCGCGGCCTTCCGCGCCACGCTTGAAGAGGTTCTGGCCGCCGACCTGATCGTGCATGTGCGCGACATCAGTCATGCCGAGACCGAAGAGCAGGCCGAGGATGTGCGCACGATCATGGCCTCGCTGGGTGTGGACGATACCCGCCCTCAGCTTGAAGTCTGGAACAAGATCGACCTGCTGTCCGACGAAGACCGGCAGGCCGTGCAGGCCCGGGCCGAGCGCGATCCGGCGGTGTTCCCGATCTCGGCCGTGACCGGTGAGGGCATCGATCTGCTGCTGACCGAGATCGCCACGACCCTGCGGGGCGTGCGCCGGGAGGAGATTCTGAAACTGGGGTTTGCCGACGGCAACAAACGCGCCTGGCTATTCCGGCAGGACGTGGTGCGCGGCGAAAAACAGACCGAGGACGGGTTCGAAATCACCGTTCTGTGGACCGACAAGCAGGCCAATCAGTTCGCGGGTCTCTGACGGTCAGGCCCCTTCGATCTGGCGCTGATGGTCGTCGGCATCGAACCAGCCCAACGACGACCGGATTTTGTACTCTGCATCCAGCTCCCATTCTTCCCAGCCGCGCGTGATCACCGCATTGCCGGTCCGGGCGTGGTGCCCTTCAAGGGTCCACACGAAAATGGCGTGGGGACCGGCCCATCGCAGCATGTCGCAGCGCACCTCAAGATCGGGAAAGTCGGTATGAAACCCGCGCGCCATGTCGGCGATGGCTGCCCGCCCGACAATGGGGTCGCCGCGATTGATCGTGATCTGCCCGTCCGACGTAAAGAATTCGGCCACGGCATCGGCGTCACCCGAGCTCCAGGCGATGGCATAGTCGCGGGCTAGATTGTTCAGGGTATCGCGCAAACTGGCCATGATTTTCCCCCTCGCGCTGCAGTCCGGGCGCATCGGAATGGTAGGCCAAGCCACGGGGCCGCGTCCACGGGGCGGCAAAAAAGGGGCGGGGGTCCGCCGAAAACCTGCCTATTGCGGCATCAGATGGGTGGTCCCGACGGCGGCGGCGCGGGCCAGATCCAGGTCCAGCGACATGGGAATGTACTCACCCCGGCGCCACAGTTGCGCCTGATCGTCATAATAGCGCGACAGGAAGTGGCCCGATTGCCCGGTGGCCGTGATGAAGACCGAACTGTCGGGGTCGGCAAAGTCATAGACCCCGCGATAGCCCGCGCCGTGCACGTTCTGGAACGGGTCCGGCCCTTCGCCCGAGGTGCGTCCGCGCTGCAGGGTGTTGTCGCCGCCGCTGGTCGATTGGCGGATGTTGACGAAATAGCGCAGCACCGGAACCTCGCCCAGCACCGGGTGGTCATGGGTGGCTTGGTGGGCATCGCCCCAGCGCAGGGATTCCAGTTGGCTGCCATAACGTTCGGAGATCCAGACCAGCGCATCGTCCAGGGCCAGCCGGGCCATGTCGGTGCAGGTTTCCACCGGTGCGCTCTGCCGGACGTCGCACCAGGCCGAGGCCCCGTCGATGTCGCGGAAGACGCGTTCGATGAACAGGGGCTCGACATGCTTGAATTCCTTGGCCAGCGGCCCGAGGTCATCGGCGATCAGGCGTTTTTGCAGCGCGCGGACCCAGGCCGCGTAGATCAGCGGCTCGGGCAGGTGCTCGTTCATCTCGCCGTTCCATTCGGCCAGCAGGGTCAGGGCGATCTGGCGCTGGCGTTCGGGGGTGCCTTCGGGCGCGGCCTCGCCGGTGAACCACAGGTCGGCCCCGATCAACGGTAGCAGCGACCGCGCGGTGAAGCTGACCGTGTCCAGCTGCGCCTCGATGAAGCTGTCGCGGGTGTGCACCTCGCGGGATTGCATCAGGAATTCCCAGCGATGGACGCGCTGCGTATCGCCCCATTCATAGGACACATGCAGGGGGAAGGGCCGGTCGATGATCTTGTTGTTGGTGTTGCCCAGAACGCCGCCGGCGGGGGCCACGAATTCGGGGTTGTCGGAATAGGGCAGACGCCCCTGCCAGCGGTTTGCCGCGATCCAGCCCGGCGTCGGGATGCGGCCGCGGCTTTGGTTGTTGAGGTCGCGGCTGGGCATTGCGCCGATGAGTTTCATGCCGACGGTCGTCTTGTCGACCACCGACAGGTTTTGCGACGGTGCGATGAACCGCTCGGCAGCTTCGATCGCTTCACGCACGGTATCCGCGCTCATCAGCGCCATCGACGCGCTGATCGAGGTGTCGCGCGGGCTGAGCGCCGTCCAGGACAGCGAGGCGACATGCCCCGGCGGTGTGATGGTTTCCAGGTTGTAATGGGTGCCGGGCAGGACGGGGCCGTTCTCGGTCCAGCGCAGAGTCAGAGTGATCGGTGGGGCGTCCTTGATCTCGATGATTGAAGGGCGCGACTTGAAGGGTTTGAAGCCTTCGGGCGTCAGGTATTCCTCGGGGTTGTCGGGATTCACTCTTTCGATATGCACGTCCTGATCGTCCAGATAGGAAGAGGTCAGGCCCCATCCCAGCCGGTCGCTGCGGCCGGACATAACCGCCGGAATGCCGGGGATGGTGGCGCCGATCACGCCGCCCTTGGCCAGTTCAAGCCTTGCCAGATACCAGATCCCCGGAGCAGTCAGGCCCAGATGCGGATCGTTGGCCAACAGGGTTCCACCGGTGGCCGAACGCGAAGGAGCCGCAGACCATGCATTCGAGGCACCCGCCAACCCGCGCTGCGGGACCGGGTTCAGCCATGCGGCCGCGGGTTCAGAACTGGCGGCATAGCGGGGCAGGTCGGGAAACAACGCAGCATATTCGGGCAGCGCTGCAATACCCGCGCCAGGCACGTCGGGCAGAATATCTGACAGCCGCTGCGGATCGTTCAGCATCAACGAGGTGCGCGCCCGCAGCACTTCGTCCTGCAAGTGCCCGGACAGCTGAACCGCCATCAGCTTGATCATGGCTATGCTGTCACCAGGTTGCCAAGGAGCAACCGGTGCGTTGAACAAAAACATTTCGGGCGCGCCGCGGCCCAAGGCGTTTTCGTTGATTTCGTCCAGCCGCGCATTGACACCCGCGGCATAGGCGCGAAGAGCGGCCTTGGTGTAATCGTTCTGAACCTCGAAGGACTGATGCGCCAGCCCGTAAAGATCCAGTCGACGCATGAGCTTGTCGATATGCACGGTCCGCTGGCCAAAAACCTCGGACAGGCGCCCCTGCACGGTCCGGCGCATGACTGTCATCTGCCACAACCGGTCCTGGGCATGCGCATAGCCCAGACCGAAGAACGCGTCGGGGTCGGTCTGCCCCAGAATGTGAGGCACGTTGGCGGTGTCGCGCACGATCTCGACTGGGGCGTTCAGGCCTTTGACCTGCAGCGTTTGATCGTAGTCAGGCAGCGACTGGCTGGCCAGGAAATACACCAGACCGATCGCCGCGAGGGTCAGCAGGACCAGACCCGAGGCGATACGCATCAACCAGCGAAAGACGACACCCATCAGCAGCGCACCATTTGAATTTGCAGATCAGGCGAAGGTTAATTCATGGCTCTGGCGACCGAAAGAGGCCGCGCCGCGGAATCTGCGTCTGAAACGAAAAACTCCGCCACGGCATTGGCCAGTGACGGAGTTTTCTTGAGGGGGGGCAGGGGGTCAGGGAATAATGCGCGTGTATTTGATGCCCTCGACCGTCGCGCCCAATTGCAGCCCAGCCTGACCGAAGACCGCCGCCAGCACAGGTTTGCGCAGGGTAGTCAGGTCGGTCGACAACTGGTCCGCCTGGTCGCTGACGACATATCCAATGTCCGCGCCGGCGGTCCATCCGCTTGAGCGGCGGAAATCGTTCAGGGCGTCCTCGGTCATGAAGAACAGGACATGGGCATATTGCTGGGCGCCAATCTGCAGCCCCGCGGTACCTTTGACGGCCGAGTAGTAGTCGACCGTCGCGCCATTGATGCGCAAGGCGCCTTTTCCGTAGCCACCGCCAAAGACGAAGCCCGCCTCGGTGATCAGCGGCATGACCAGCATCCCGTTGGCCTTGTTGGCGATTTCCTGGGTGTTCGGGTAGCGGGTATACATCTCGGTCAGCGTGGCATCGACGCGGGCATCGATCGTTGCCGCGTTCGAGTTTCCGACGCCGTTGCCGCAAGCGGCGGTCAGGGTCAGTCCGGCCATGCCAAAGGCAAAGCCGCGACGGCTCAGTCGTGGTGTGTTGGAACTGCTCATGTTTCTTTTTCTCTGTCGATGTGCCTGAAAAGCCGGGTGGTCCCGGTCTTGTGTGCAAGAATACGCCGAACGGCGTCGGGTGTCACGGGAAAACCGGCAGGCCAAGGCCGGCCGATCGGCGAAAAATCGCGGAGTCCCGCGGGATTAGCCGTGCAGAAGCCGGGCGACCTGCGGTGCGAAATAGGTCAGGATGCCGTCACAGCCCGCGCGTTTGAAGGCCAGCAGGCTTTCCAGCATCACCTTTTCGCCGTCGATCCAACCGTTCTGCGCCGCGGCCTGGATCATCGCGTATTCACCCGACACCTGATAGGCATAGGTGGGTGCGCCAAACGTGTCCTTGACCCTCCGGCAGATGTCCAGATAGGGCATGCCGGGCTTGATCATCACCATGTCGGCGCCCTCGGTCAGGTCGCGTTCGATCAAGCGCAGCGCCTCGTTCGAGTTGGCCGGGTCCATCTGATAGGTCTTCTTGTCGCCGGTCAACGCGCCCGAGGCGCCCACCGCATCGCGGAAAGGTCCGTAGAAGGCGCTGGCATACTTCGCGGCATAGCTGAGGATCATGACGTCGTGATGGCCGGCGGCCTCGAGTGCCTGGCGCATCGCGCCGATCCGGCCGTCCATCATGTCGGACGGGCCGATGATGTCGGCTCCGGCCTCGGCCTGGGCCAGCGTCATCTTGACCAGCGCCTCGACCGTTTCGTCATTCACGATCTTGCCGTCCACCACGTATCCGTCGTGGCCGTTGATGTTGTAGGGGTCCAGCGCCACGTCGGTCATCACCGCGATCTCGGGCGCGGCCTGCTTGATCGCGCGGATGGCGCGGTTCGACAGGTTGTCGGGGTTCCACGCCTCGGCACAATCCTGCGTCTTGAGGCTGGGATCGGTGTAAGGAAACAGGCAGATCGCCGGGATGCCCATAGCCTGCGCCTCGGCTGCGGCCCTGGCGATCAGATCGACCGAGCGGCGCACCACGCCGGGCATTGAGGGCACGGGCTCTTCGATGCCCTCGCCATCACGAACGAACACCGGCCAGATCAGGTCATCAACGGTCAGGGTGTTCTCGCGCATCAGGCCCCGGATCGCCTCGGACTGGCGGGCGCGACGAAAGCGGCCGTGGGGGTAGGGGGCGATTGTCGGTTTCATGGCGCGTTCTCCTTGAACATTCGCGCATTGGGTGGCATGAATTTGCACAGGTCTCAAGGGTACCAATAGCCGCGCCGTTGCGATAGAACCGCCTGAGAATTTTGAATTAAAGGACCGAGTTTGGACTGGTACTCCACGATCTTCGAGCTCATCGACATGCGCAGTTTCTCGAATCTGTGGTATTGGATCGCGCTTGCGGTGCTGTGGTCGACAGCCAGCCATTGGGTGATGGGCGTTCCCTATGATCTGGTCGTGCGCGCCCGCCGCGTCGGAGGCCAGGCCGAGACCGACCTGCTGGACATCGTGCGGATCAACACCAATCGCATCCTCTACATTGCCGACGTTTCGGGGGTCGTGATCCTTGCGCTGTGCTGTTTCCTGTTCGCGGGGCTGGCGACACTTGGGTTTTACTATCAGGTCGAGTTCGCCCAGGCGGTGTTCCTGCTGTTGTTCCCGATGGTTCTTGTCGGCGCAAACAGCCTGCGGGTGGCCCGGAACCTGCGGCGGCAGGAGTTGTCGATTGAAGCTGTGTCCAAGGCGCTGCATCGGTGCCGGCTGGCGACGCAGGTCATCGGTATGTTTGCGATACTGGTCACTTCGATGTGGGGCATGTATCAGAACCTTTCGATAGGCGTTCTGGGATAGCAGATTCAGAAAGGCAGCGTGATGAAGGCTCCGAACCACGTGACAGTCGGCGGCGCCCCCGAGGGGTTTGACGCGCAGCTGGTGCTGAACGAGGTTGCCCGCTCGGGCGGGCCGGTTCTGCATGTGGCGCGCGACGACAAACGTGCCGAGGCGATGCGCGCGGCGCTGCGTTTCTTTGCGCCCGACATGCCGGTGATCCTGTTTCCCGGCTGGGATTGCCTGCCTTTTGACCGGGTGTCGCCCAACCCCGACATCGCGGCGGCGCGGGTGGCGACCCTGGCGGCACTGGTGCACCAGATGCCCGAGCGGTTCGTTCTGCTGACCACGCTGAACGCGGCCACCCAGCGCGTGCCGGCGCGCGACGTGCTGCGGCAGGCGGCGTTCACCGCTCGGGTCGGTCAGCGCATCGACGAGGCCGCGCTGCGCGATTTTCTGGTGCGCATGGGTTTCAGCCAAAGCCCCACGGTGATGGAGCCCGGTGACTATGCCGTGCGCGGAGGGATCATCGACATCTTCCCGCCGGGCGAGGCAGGGCCGGTGCGGCTGGACCTGTTCGGTGACGTGCTGGACGGCGCGCGCCGGTTCGATCCGGCCACCCAGCGCACAACCGAAAAGCTTGATCTGGTCGAGCTGGCCCCGGTTTCCGAGGTAATACTGGACGAGGCCGCCATCACCCGGTTTCGTCAGAACTATCGCATCGAATTCGGCGCGGCCGGCACGGATGATCCGCTGTACGAGGCGGTCAGCGCCGGGCGCAAGCATCAGGGCATGGAGCACTGGCTGCCCCTGTTCCACGAAAAGCTGGAAACGCTGTTCGACTATCTGCCGGATGCGACGATCACGCTGGACGATCAGGTCACGCCCGCGCGTCTGGCCCGGTGGGACAGCATCGCCGATCAATACGAAACCCGGCGTCTGGCGCTCGAGAACCGCTCGCGGATGGATTCGGTCTATAAACCCACGCCGCCGGGCCTGCTGTATCTGGACGATGACGCCTGGACCCGGGCGGTGGCGCAGCGGCGGGTGCTGCAGTTCAGCCCCCTGCCGCAGGCCAGCGGCCCGGGGGTGATCGACGCGGGCGGTCGGATCGGGCGCAACTTTGCCCCCGAGCGCCAGCAGGAAAGCATCAGCCTGTTCGGCGCGCTGGCAAGCCACATCAAGAACAAGCTTGAGAAGGGGCCGGTTCTGGTCGCTTCGTACTCCGAGGGCGCGCGCGAACGCCTGACCGGGTTGATCGAGGATGAGGGCCTGGCCGAGGCAATTCCCGTTTCCGACGGCTCGCGCATCGGCAAACGCGGCCTGCACTTGGCGGTCTGGGCGTTGGAGCACGGCTTCGAGACGCCCGACATGACCGTGATCTCGGAACAGGACGTGCTGGGCGACCGCCTGATCCGCCAGCCCAAGAAACGCCGCAAGGCCGAGAATTTCCTGACCGAGACCCAGTCGCTCAGCCCCGGCGATTTGGTGGTGCATGTCGATCACGGCATCGGCCGGTACATGGGCATGGAGGTCGTGAGCGCCCTGGGCGCCGCGCATGAATGCCTGCTGCTGGAATATGCCGAAGGCGCCAAGCTGTACCTGCCGGTCGAAAACATCGAACTGCTATCGAAATACGGGCACGAGGAAGGTTTGCTCGACAAGCTGGGCGGTGGCGCATGGCAGGCCAAGAAGGCCAAGCTCAAGGAACGCATCCGCGAGATGGCCGACCGGCTGATCCGCATTGCCGCCGAACGCGCCTTGCGCAAGGCCCCGATCATGGACCCGCCGCCCCACGCGTGGGAGGAGTTCAGCGCCCGATTTCCCTATCAGGAAACCGAAGACCAGTTGCGCGCCATCGCCGACGTGATGGAGGACCTGCACTCGGGCACGCCGATGGATCGCCTAATCTGCGGCGACGTGGGCTTTGGCAAGACCGAGGTCGCCATGCGCGCGGCCTTTGTTGCGGCCATGTCCGGCCTGCAGGTGGCGGTGATTGCGCCCACAACGCTGCTGGCCCGTCAGCACGCCGCCAGCTTCAAGGACCGGTTCCGGGGCTTCCCGCTGGAAGTCAGGCAATTGTCACGCTTCGTCTCGGCCAAAGAGGCGCAGCAGACCCGCGAAGGGCTGGCAAAGGGCACGGTCGATATCGTGATCGGGACCCATGCGCTGCTGGCCAAGGGCATCCGGTTCCAGAATCTGGGCCTGCTGATCATCGACGAAGAACAGCATTTCGGCGTGGCCCACAAGGAGCGGCTCAAGCAGCTGCGCTCGGACGTGCATGTGCTGACACTGACCGCAACGCCGATCCCGCGCACCCTGCAACTGAGCCTGACCGGCGTGCGCGACCTGTCGATCATCGGCACGCCGCCCGTCGATCGTCTGGCGATCCGCACCTATGTCAGCGAGTTCGATGCCGTCACCATCCGCGAGGCACTGCTGCGTGAGCACTATCGTGGCGGGCAGAGTTTCTATGTGGTGCCGCGCATCTCGGACCTCCCCGAGATCGAGGAATTCCTGAAGGAACAGCTGCCGGAACTGACCTATGTGGTGGCCCACGGCCAGATGGCCGCGGGCGAGTTGGACGACCGGATGAACGCCTTCTATGACGGCAAGTATGACATCCTGCTGGCCACCACGATCGTGGAAAGCGGTTTGGACATTCCCACCGCGAACACGATGGTCGTTCACCGGGCCGACATGTTCGGGCTGGCGCAGCTCTATCAGATCCGGGGCCGGGTGGGGCGGTCCAAGACCCGCGCCTATGCCTATCTGACCACCAAGCCGCGCGCGCGGCTCACCCCGGCGGCCGAAAAGCGGCTGCGGGTTCTGGGCTCGCTCGATACGCTGGGGGCGGGGTTCACGCTGGCCAGCCAGGATCTGGACATTCGCGGCGCGGGCAACCTGCTGGGCGAGGAACAGTCGGGCCAGATGCGCGACGTGGGATACGAGCTCTACCAGTCGATGCTGGAAGAGGCGATCGCCAAGATCAAGGCCGGCGAGATGGAGGGGCTGAGCGAGGCCGACGACCAGTGGGCGCCGCAGATCAACCTGGGCGTTCCGGTGCTGATCCCCGAGGACTACGTGCCCGATCTGGACGTGCGGTTGGGCCTCTACCGCCGCCTGTCGTCGCTGTCGACCAAGGTCGAGCTCGAGGGCTTTGCCGCCGAGTTGATCGACCGGTTCGGTCCGCTGCCGAAAGAGGTGAACACGCTGCTGCTGGTGGTGCGGATCAAGGCCATGTGCAAACGCGCCGGCATCGCCAAGCTGGACGGCGGACCGAAGGGAGCAACGATCCAGTTCCACAATGACAAGTTCGCCTCACCGCAAGGTCTGGTCGAGTTCATCCAGAACCAGCGCGGGCTGGCCAAGGTCAAGGACAACAAGATCGTGGTGCGGCGCGACTGGAAGAAGGACAGCGACAAGATCAAGGGCGCCTTTGCCATTGCCCGCGATCTGGCCGAGAAGGTCGCCGCCGAGAAAAAGAAGAAGGCCAGCGCCTGAGGGCGCGGCCTAGTCCCCGGCCACGAACGTACACAGCTGCCAGTCACCGCTGTCCGACTTCACGAAGGCCGCGCGATAGCCGACCATCGACCACAGGAATTCGGAATAGATATAGCCGCGCGTTCCGTCGGTCAGGATGACGCCCTGATATTCGGCCTCTTCCAGATAGTCCGGCACGATCACCACCTCGTGGCTGATCAGGTCCAGAATGGGCGCGCCGCGGTTTGGGGCCTGGCGCAGGGTGACATCCTGACCGGTCACGAAATAGGCGGTGAACGGATCCAGCTTCGCTGGCAGGGTAAGCCGCCACTGGTGCGGCATCCAGAATTCGCCATCCTCGTCGAAATAGCCGGGCTGGGCCAGCGTGGTCTCGAGGTCGCGCCAGTAGTCCTCGCGGATGGTGGCGGCATGACGGCGGTCGGACTCGGGTAGGCTCTCGGGATCGACCGTCAGATTGGCGCGGAACGTCTCGGGGCCGTCCTCGTCGCCGTGGCTGGTGTAGATCTCGGGGCAGGTGGCGGCCATCACGCCCTCGAGGTCGCGGGCGGCGACCTTTGCGCGCAGGTCCGCACGAAAGGCTTCCAGTGCCGGGTCTTGGCTGGCCTCGTCCACAGGCGGAAAGGTCTGACGGTCGGCCCAAGCGGGACCGCAGCACAGCGCGATCAGCGCAGCGTTCAACAGTTTCATTCAGCGGCTCTCATCGCGGCCTGGGCGCAGAAGCACGAGGCGCCGACGCTGCGGTCGGCCCGCGCCAGGGCCAGTTCAAGTCGTTGTCGGATCAGCTGCAATTCCTCTACCGCGCCACGCGCCTTGAGGCAATCGTGCAAGCCCTTGAGGCTCCAGACATTGTCGGGATGGATCGAGGCGCGGCTGAGGGTGCCGCCCAGACCCAGATCCTCGCGATAGACGGCTTCGGCCTCGGCCACGTGGCCCTGCTCGAACAGCAGCGCCCCCAGCGCGTGGCGGGTGGGCTGCATCCAGCCCCAGGGCTCGTCATAGGGCAGATTGTCGTCCAGCTCGACCGAGCGGCGCAGGTGGGCGAAGGCCGTGTCGAAATTGCCTTTGCGGTACTCGATCTCGCCCCGCAGCATCTCGCGCGCGATCTCCAGCAGGTCGATTACACGGTTATTGTGCAGCAGACGGGTTTCGGGCACGCGGTCCTTGGCGGCGAGGAACAGCAGTTCCTCGGCCTCGGCCTCGGCCACGTCGCCGGTGGCAGCATGGGCGATGGCGCGGGCGTAATGCGTGGTGGCCGTCACCGTCAGATACAGGTCGGGATCGGGGGGCAGGGGCAGGGCCTTGGCTTCTTCCCATCGGCCAAAGCGGATCAGGATATGCGGCCCCATGGCCATGTAGCTTTCGAAGTAATCCGCCATGGGCGGGCTTTCGATGCGCAGCATTTCCTCGGGCGTGGTGTCCCACAGGCCCTTGTTGGCACGCAGGGCCGGCTCCATCTGGCCCAGGAACAACGCGCCATAGATGACGAAATGGTAATTGTGCTGGCGATAGCCGGTATAGATGTTGAACGCGCCCTCGCGCTGGTAATATTTCAGATCGGCGATGACCGCCTGTTCGTTCCAGTGGACGACGTTCTGGTAGTGTCCGCACAGCACGTCGATATGGGTGGGCATGTGCACCAGATGCCCGGCATCCGGCACCAGCGTGCGCAGCACGTCACCGGCCTTCAGCGCCTTTTCGGGCGTGGGCGACATCTCCATCAGGTGCACATAAAGGTGCAGCAGACCCGGATGCGACATCGCCGCCGGATCGTTGGCCATGGCCCATTCCAACGCCTCCTGCGCTTCCAGCGTGGCGGCGCCCTCGGCGGGCTGGCCTGTCCTCAGGTCCCACATCTTCCACGGTGTCAGGTTCAGCAGCGACTCGACATAGATGGTGCGCAGGTCCAGATGGTCGGGCTGGGCCAAGAAGGCGGCGCGCATGGCGTCGGCGAAGTCGTGGTCCCAGCGGTGCATGTCGGGCGCCGGATCACGCTGGGGATAGCGGGCAGGTAGGGCGCGGATCAGTTCGCGCTCGACCGGCGTGCAGCGATCCAGCAAGGCCAGTGCGCACTGGGTCGCGTCATAGGCGCAGTTCAGCGCCTTGGCCTTGCCCGCATCGTCCAGCAGATCCCAGGGCAGGTTGTAGTTGGCCCCGGCGGCATAGGCCACGCCCCAATGGGCCATGGCGCAGTCCGGGTCATGTTCCAGTGCGCGCTGGAAACACACGACCGCCTCTTCATGGTTGTAGCCGTAGGTCCAGACAAGGCCCCGGTTGAACCAAAGCTGCGCCTGATCCGAGGACGTGGTGACGGGGCAGCCATGCGTGCCCAGATCGTAATAGTCGCTCATGCCGAACTCTCCCCTGACTGGGGCGAGCCTAGCGCAGTTCAGGTGCGCTGCACAGGTCAGGCGGGAACGCGGTCTTCTATCCGGCCCATGTGGACCATCAGCCCGAAGGCCAGCACGCACATGGTCAGGATGCCGATACTCAGCGGCCCCAGCGTACCGTCGAACAGCAGCCCCACCGGCGCGGCGATCGCGGCGGCCAGCACGGTCGAGATCGACCCGATGACCGAGGCCGCCATGCCGGCGATATGGCCCATCGGCTCCATCGCGATGGCATTCAGGTTGCCCATCGTGACGCCGGCCATGAAAAAGACCGTGGTCTGCCAGAATACGAACAGTGCAAACGAGGCCTGCGACGACAGGTTCGACATGTTCAGGGCAATCACCAGCGAGGTGATCAGGATCTGTCCGGCCAGCGCCCAGGTCACCATACGGCGCATCCCCACGCGCACCACGACGGCCGCGTTCAGCAGGCTGGCCGAGCCGGACATCAGCGCCACGAATCCGAACCAGAAGGGGAAGCTGTCGGCGCGGTCGTGGATCACGTCATAGATCGGCTGCACCATGGTCAGCATGGTGAACAGCATGCCCATGCACAGGGTCTGGACAAAGATCGACAGGCGCACAGTGGGGTGGGCAAACATCTCTTTCACCGCACCGACCATCAGCGGCAGGCGGAACGGGCGGCGGTTTTCCGGCGCGAGGGACTCCGGCAGTCGGAACCCCATCCAGACAATGATGACCAGCGCGAACAGGATGAACGACATGAATACGCCGCGCCAACCGGCGAAGGCAATCACGGCGGCTCCGGCCATCGGCGCGATGGCGGGCACCAGGGTGAAGATCATCATTGCGATGGACACGATCCGCGCCATTTCCCGGCCCGAGAACAGATCGCGGATGATGGCCATGGCGACTACGCGGGGCCCGGCGGCCCCCAGCCCCTGAACCACCCGGGCGGCCAGAACCAACTCGAGCGACGAACTGGCCCAGGCCACGGCCGATGCCAGAATATAGACTGCTGCTCCGGCAAAGATCACCGGCCTGCGTCCGACCGCATCCGAGATCGGGCCGGTGAAGAACGTGCCGATCCCCATTCCCAGAACAAAGCTGGTCAGGATCAACTGCGCCCGGTTCACGTCATCAGGGCTGAGCTGCGCGCCGATCTCGGGCAGGGCAGGCAGCATTGAATCAATCGAAAATGCGATGGTGGCAAACATCATCGCGATCAGCGCGATGAATTCGGCCTTGGAGATACGGTCAGCCATGCGGGGACTCCTTGCCCCAACGCGCTAACACGACAGGGCAAGGTGGGCTAGGTGCAATCGCGCACAGAACTCTGTGCTAATCTGCAGAGGAAGGCTCAAGCTGAGACATGATTTCGCCGATCACTTGCGCCCACAATTCCGGTGGTTGCGCCCCAGGGACCGCGTGCTGGTTGGCGACGATGAAGGTGGGGACCGAGTTTACGCCCATCTCACGCGAGTGCGTATCCCGCTGACGAATGTCGTCCCGGTCGGCGTCGGATTTCAGCAGCTTCAGAACAACTGCGGCGTCCATGCCCACGCTGTCGGCGATGTCGGCCAAAACCTCGTGGTCGCTGATGTCGCGGCCCTGCACGAAATACGCAGTGAACAGCGCATCCACCACCTGGTTCTGCTTGCCCTCGATCCCTGCCCAATGGATCAGGCGATGGGTGTCCAGCGTGTTCGGGGTGCGTTTCATGGCCTCGAAATCGATGTTCAGGCCGGCCTTTTCGGCATGCTCCACCACCGGCGCATAGGCGCGAACCGCACCCTCCTTGCCACCGAATTTGCGTTCCAGGTATTCGCGCCGGTCCATGCCGCCTTCGGGCATGTCGGGGTTCAGCTGGAACGGATGCCATTCGATCACGAAGGGATGGTCCGGGACCGAGGCCAGCGCCTTGTCCAGGTTGGTCTTGCCGATATAGCACCACGGGCAGATCGGGTCGGACAGGATATCAAGCTTGACGGTCTGGGTCATTCTTCGGGTGCCTTGAAATAGGCCGGCAAAGCACGGCGCAGGAGTTTTCCGTTGCCCCCGGTGGGCAGTTCGGGAAGATGGATGAAGGCGCGGGGTTGCTTGTAGCGCGCCAGGTTGGCCTCGACATAAGCGCGCAGGGCGGTTTCGTCCAGTTTTTCCGGCCCGGAATAGAAGGCGGCGATCACGAAAGTGTCCGGTTTGACCTCGATCGCCGTCGCGCCGACCTGAGAGATTCCGGGAAAGCGCGACAGGACGGATTCGACCTCGACCGGGGACACCCGGTATCCGCCTGCGTTCATCATGTCGTCGTCTCGCCCCAGATAGGTGATCTGCCCATCCACGGCCATCGCGCCCTGATCGCCGGTCAGGAACCAGTCGCCCTGCATGCGCGCGCGGGCCTCGTCCGGGGCGTTGAGATAGGTCAGCATCAGCCCCGGGTCCGAGCGGTGAATGGCGATGGTGCCTTCCTGCCCCTGCGGAACCGGCCCGTCGGGCCCCAGGATCGCCACGCGGCGCCCCGGTTGCGGCCGTCCCAGCGCATCGCCGCGCGCGGGGTGGGACGGGCTGGATGAGATGAAGGTCGAGCATTCCGACATGCCGTAGGCCTCGTACAGCTCGGTCCCGGTGGCCTGTACCCAGCGTTCGTGCAGGGCGCGCGACAGTTTCTCGCCGGCGCTTAGGCCGTGGCGCAGATCGGGCAGGGGCAGCGTGTCCGCCGCGTTCAGCATCTTTCGGTACACGCCGGGGGCGGCCGCAAAGATCGAGGCGCGGTGGCGGCGCAGCAACCCGGGCAGGGCGGCCGGGTCGGTTCCGGGTTCGGGGATCAGCGCGGTGGCGCCGATGGTCCACGGGTCCATCAGGCCGGTGCCCAGCGTGTAGGTCCAGTTGAACGCGCCCGCGTGGCACAGGCGGTCGGCCTCACGCAGGCCGTACCAGCCATCGACCATCATCTGCCGCGCCCAGATCGCGCGATGCGCATGGGCCACGGCGCGTGGCTTGCCCGAGGTGCCCGAGGTATAGACGACATAGGCCATGCGTTCCGGATCGCCCATGTCGAACGACGCGGGCGGCAGGTCGCGCATGGCGGCAAGGTCGGTCAGGCCGATCTGGTTGGGATGCGCGGCACAGGCTACGGTCGGATCGCGCAGAACTGCGGCTGGGTCCAGCTCCCGGATCATCCGCTCCGTTTCCGGCTCGGTCAGTTGCGAGGAGGTCGGTACCGGGATCAGCCCGACGGCGATCGCCCCCAGATAGGCTATGGGAAAATCGACCGTATTGCCCAGACGCATCAGCACGATGTCGCCGGGCACCAGGCCCGCACGCAGCAGCCCGGTTCCGGTGCCCAGAACCGCGGATTTCAACTTCGCAAAGGTCCAGTCGTCCGAACCGTCAGGGCGCAGCACGGACAGGGCCACCTTGTCGGGCGTGGCATCGGCGCGGCGCAACACATGGGCGGCCAGGTTGAACAGCGCGGGGCAGGGCGTCGGCGGCCCCTGATCGAAGATCGACAACATGCGCCTTGGCTATTGCCCTTTGTCACGCGTTGCAAGCGCGCGGCGCTGGCCCTATAGAATGACGCATGACGAGCAAAGACCACAAATCCATCGTACGCATCGCCCGCGACAACGGTTCCCGCACCGAGCTGGAGCCGGTAGATCTGGGTGCCCGCGTGCGTGAACTGCGCAAGGCGCGGAAATGGACCCTCGAGCAGGCGGCGAACCAGGCCGGGTTGGCCCGGTCCACGCTCAGCAAGATCGAAAATGGCCAAATGTCGCCGACCTATGATGCGCTCAAGAAGCTGGCGATCGGTCTCGAAATCTCTGTACCGCAGCTGTTCACCCCGCCCGAGCGGGATCAAGTGATCGGTCGCATGGCGGTGACCAAGATGGGTGAAGGCACCGCGCACGCCACTACGACCTACGAGCACGAGTTGCTGGCCGAAACGCTGACCAAGAAGCAGATGCTGCCCTATCGGGCCCGCGTGCGCGCCCGGTCAATGGACGAGTTCGACGGCTGGGTGCGTCACGATGGCGAAGAATTCCTGTATGTGCTGACCGGCGTGATCCGCCTGTACACCGAGTTTTATGAACCGGTTGAGATGCGTCGGGGCGACAGCGCCTATTACGACGGCAGCATGGGGCACAACGTGATCTCGGTAAGCGATGAGGATGCGACCATCCTGTGGGTCACGTCGCTGGCCTAACGCCGGGCAAGCTCGCGGTTCAGGCCTTCGGTGTAAAGGAAATCCTCGACCTCTTCATGGGCCTCGTTCACCGTCAGGTGGTGCCGCTCGGCCAGATAGGCCTCAAAGCGTTTCCTGTCCGTCCTCACGCGCGCCATATCCTGATCGCGCAGGTTCGGAAAACGGCGCTTGGCACGTGCGTAGGACGCGCTCCAGTCTTGTGTCAAATCAGTCCAGTTCAACATCTGCGAGCCTTCCGTGGTTCGGGTTTCAGGACTGCTCTTCCCCAGACCAGCGTACGGAGCGCGCAGCCCGCGCGAAGACATGACAAAATGTCGCAGGTGTGGGTGCTGCAAAATCAAAGCGGTTTTTCACGCCGTGCTCGGCTCGTTTTCCCACTCACTGTCGGTTTTGGCGATCGTTCAAATGCTCGCACTCTGGACTGCGCCGAATACAGGGCTTTGTTCTATCAAAGAAATCTGTTTTCGGTGCAGGTGTCCGTTGCGTCGATCCTCACTTGGATTGCGAGATATCGTGGTAATAGGCGTTCCACCCGCAAAAAGTAGTCAAATGCTCTAGAAATAGCGGCCAGCGGATTTGTTCGATCGCCTTTTGGTGTTTGGTCACATGTGCCGAAAATTGCCGACGCCCGCGCGGCGTCCGATCCGAGCTAAGTGCATCACTTGAAATGGGCAGGGGCACAAGCCCCTACTGGTTGCCTGCTACTCCTCGTACCACCAGACATCGGGCATGAACTGCGGTCCGTCGCCGTAGATTGGCAAGATCTGAGGATGCTTCATTTCCTTCACATGGGCGATGCGGCCAACATCAAAGCTCCAGATCGGAATGACATACCGTCCGGCGGTCAGAACCCTGTCAAGCGCGCGGGTGGCGGCCACGAAATCCTCACGGCTTTCCGAGGCCAGCATCGCATCGATCAGCCCATCCACTGCCGGAGAGGTGACCCCCATCAGGTTGCGTGTCCCTGAAGCATCCGCGCCATCGCTGCCCCAGTAGAGGCGTTGTTCGTTGCCCGGCGACAGCGACAGCGCGCGGCGGAACGGGGTCATGTCGAAATCCAGCTCGGACACCCGCTGGGTGTATTGTGCGTCATCCACCTTGTCGACGGTCAGCTCGATCCCCAGCCGTTCCAGCGCACGGGCATACATCTCGGCGATCGCATCCACGTTCTGAACCACATTCAAGCTTCCCTGACTGATGACCAGGGTTATCTTGAGGGGCTCTCCCGCTGCGTTCTTCAGCACGCCGTCCTGGATTGTCCATCCGGCTTGCTCCAGCAGATCAGCGGCCTTGCGGATGTCCCTTCGGTTGCGAACCGAGTCGTCGCCCTCGGGCAGAACATACCCTTCCAAGGTTCCCGGCAGCAGATCAGCCGCGTAGGGTTGCAACATCTCAGCCACCCGACCGGTTGCCGGTCCGGGTTGCATCGCCAGTTCAGACCCCGAGAAATACGAGGTGATCCGAGGCTGAGCACCGCCCGTGATCGTGCCGTTGATGAATTCAAAATTGAACGCAAGGGTCAGCGCCTCGCGCACGCGCCAATCGTCAAAAGGCGCTTTGCGCGTGTTCATGACCAGACCTGTCATGCCCGAGGGCTTTTTATGCGGGATCTCGGTTTTGATGACATCGCCGCGCTGAACGGCCGGGAAATCGTATTGTGTGGCCCATTTGTCGGCGTTGAACTCGCGGACGGCCGACAGCGCGCCGGCCTTGAAGGCCTCGAACAGAACCGTCTGGTCGCCGTAGAACTCCAACCGCATCTCGTCGAAATTCATGGTACCCCGGCGGAACGGGACATCGTTGCCCCAATAATCCGGATTGCGTTTGAGGTTCACGAAACGCCCGGCCTCGTAGTCATCGATGACATAGGGGCCGGTGCCGATCGGGACATCTTGCAGCGCTGCCTCGGCGAAATCCTTGCCCTCCCATTGGGCCTTCTTGAGGATCGGCCGCAGCCCTGCGATCAGGGCCAGCTCGCGGTCTGGCTCGTTGAAGATGATCCGGACCGAGCGTGGTCCGGTCTGCTGAATGCTGTCGATCTTGGACCACAAACCGCGATAGCGCAGATGCCCCTGCGTTCCGAGGGTCTCGTAAGACCAGATCACATCATCAACCGTGACCGGCGATCCGTCAGAGAATCGGGCAGTCTCACGCAGGGTGAATTCGACCCAGGATCGGTCCGGTGCGGTGTCGATTGATTCGGCCAAAAGCCCGTAAAGAGTGAAAGGTTCGTCCCAGGAACGGCCCATCAACCCCTCGTGGGTCCAAAATCTCAGCTGCCACGGGGCGGTGCCTTTTTGCACAAACGGGTTAAGACTGTTATAGCCGCCGGTGTTGCCGAACACGACCTTGCCGCCCTTGGGCGCGTCGGGGTTGGCATAAGGCAGCGACACAAAATCCGGTGGTAGGGCCGGGTCTCCATACATAGCTATGCCATGGGTCGATTCTGCTTGCGCTAACGTGGCGACAACCGAGGCAGCGATTCCCGCGATCAACGGGCGGATGGGACGGAGAATATCGGGGCTCATTTTGGAAACAATCCTGCTCTGGCCTTATTTTGTTGGGATTCACCGTACCGATGATTTTTCTTATTATCAAACTTTTAGCTTGGATGACGGCGCGGAATTGCTTATAAAGGTTCCACTGCTCGATAGGTTTCTTGCCTGTATGAAACCTGCCTCAATAACTTAACGCCCGCTTCGTGCGGGCGTTTTTTTCTGCCTCGAGCTCCCTGATTCCAGCCCATAAATCGACCGTATCCGCAACCGGGTCTTTCCCGTTTATTTTGCAGGTGCAGCATGGCACTGTGTCTCCAAATCATGAGTCTGTGGGAGACCCCAAATGAACCTGTCGGGAAAAACAGCAATCATCACCGGATCGAACTCGGGCATCGGGTTGGGCATCGCGCGCGAATTGGCCAAGGCGGGGGCCGACGTGGTTCTGAACTCGTTCACTGATCGCGATGAAGATCATGCGCTGGCGGCCGAGATCAGCAAGGAAACCGGAACCAACGCGCGCTACATCAAGGCCGACATGTCCAAGGGCGAGGAGTGCCGCGCGCTGATCGAACAGGCCGGAGCCTGCGACATCCTGGTCAACAACGCTGGCATTCAGCACGTCGCGCCGATCGACCAGTTCCCGGTCGAGAAATGGGACGCGATCATCGCCATCAACATGAATTCGGCCTTTCACACGATGGCGGCGGCGCTCCCGATGATGCGCAAGGCCGGGTGGGGGCGGATCGTCAATATCGCCTCGGCGCATGGGCTGACTGCATCGCCCTACAAGGCGGCTTATGTGGCGGCCAAGCACGGGGTCGTCGGCATGACCAAGACCGTTGCGCTGGAAACCGCGCAGGAGCCGATCACCTGCAACGCCATCTGTCCGGGCTATGTGCTGACACCGCTGGTCGATGCGCAGATCCCCGACACGATGAAGGAATACAACATGAGCCGCGAGGACGTAATCAAGAATGTCATGCTCGAACGGCAGCCTTCGAAAGAGTTCGCGACCGTCGAACAGCTGGGCGGAACCACCGTGTTCCTGTGCTCGGACGCCGCGGCCCAGATCACCGGCACCACGATCTCGGTCGACGGCGGGTGGACCGCGTTGTGATCCGCGGCGCGCGCCGGGGCTGGCCGCTATGGTAAAGCGCATCAATCTTGCCCTGCAGGGCGGCGGCGCGCATGGCGCCTTTACCTGGGGCGTTTTGGACCGTCTGCTGGACGACGAAGACATCGAGGTTGCGGCAATCACCGGAACCTCGGCCGGGGCGCTGAACGGAGCCGCGTTCAAGGCCGGCATGGTGCATGCCGGTCGCGATGGCGCGCGCGAGACCCTGAACGCCCTGTGGGAGAGGATGGGAGCGGTGGGCGACATGCGCATCGCCAACTGGCTGGCCGGGATGGAACCCGCCCAGATCGCGCAGGCGATGGAGTATTCCCTGCCTTTCTCGGTGGCCGATACCTGGTCGCGGATGGTGTCGCCCTATGCCTATGGGCCGTTCTACCGAAATCCGCTGGCCCCGGTGGTCAAGGCCTTTGACTTTGGCGAGGTCTGCGCCGATCAGGGGCCGCGCCTGTTCGTTTGCGCCACCTGCGTGCGTAGCGGCAAGATCCGGGTGTTCACGGGCGATGAGGTGACGACTGACGCGATTCTCGCCTCGGCCTGCCTGCCGAACCTGTTCCAGGCGGTTGAAATCCACGACCCCGAAACCGACCGGACCGAAGCCTATTGGGATGGCGGCTATACCGGCAACCCGGCGCTGTTTCCGCTGTTCAACGCGGGCCTGCCCGAGGATGTGGTGATCGTGAACATCAACCCGCTGGAGCGCGACGAGGTTCCCAAGACCCCGCAGCAGATTCAGAACCGGATCAACGAGATCAGCTTCAATTCGTCCCTTCTGCGCGAATTGCGGGCGATCAACTTCGTGCAGCGCCTGCTGGCCGAGGGCAAATTGAAGGCGGGCGAGATGAGCCGGGTCTTCGTGCACATGATCGCCGATGACTCTCTGATGAACAGCCTGTCGGTGGCGACCAAGACGGTGCCCAACCCGGTGGTTCTGCACAGCCTGAAACAGGCCGGACGGGCCGCGGCCGGCCGGTTTCTGGCCGATCACAAGCCCGATCTGGGAGTGCGCAGCACCGTTGATCTGCCCGCGATGTTCGGCTGATCACTCGGGCGGCTGGGTTGGGTCTGTCTGGTTCGGATAGACCAGCCCCGCCGAGATCACCAGCTTGGCGGCATCCTCGATCGACATGTCCAGCAGGATCACGTCTTCCTCGGGGAAGAACAGCAGAAAACCCGAGGTTGGGTTCGGCGTGGTTGGGATGAACACGCTCAGCAGACCGCCGCCGGTTTCGGCGCGTTTGTTGATTTCGCCTTTGGCCTCGGTCGAGACGAAGCCGATGGCCCAGATGCCCCGGCGGGGATACTGCACCAAGCAGGCCTTCTCGAACGACCGCTCGGTCTGGGCAAAGACGGTTTCCGAGATCTGCTTGATCCCGGAATAGATCGACCGGACGACGGGCATCCGGTTGACCAGGCTTTCGGCAAAATGGATCAGTGACCGGCCCAGGATACCTTTGGCGATCCAGCCGACCAGAACCGTGAAGATCAGGAAGAACAGCACGCCCACGCCGCGCAGGTTGATGCCAACATATTGCTCGGGGCGGAACTGGTGTGGGATCAGGGGCAGGACCGCGCTGTCGATCCAGCCAACCACCGACAGGATCAGCCACAGCGTCAGCCAGACCGGTGCGATGACGACGATACCCGTCAGAAACGACGCGCGTAGCCGCGACAGCAGGCCGGGGCGGCGGTGGGGTTCTTCATCAAACGGTGTGTTCATCGCGGTTCCGAGCGGTTTGCCGGACTAGTTAATCAGTCCGGCGCCTTGGTACAATAGGTCCGTTTGACGTTCAGTCAGCCTGAGCCTTCAAAGCCTTGGCGATACCAGCCGCCAGGCGCGCATTGTTGCGCACCAGCGCGATGTTGGCGATCAGGGACCTGCCTTCGGTCCGCTCGTAAATGCGCTGCAGAAGATAGGGCGTGACGGCTTTGCCGGTGATGCGATGCGCTTCGGCGTCCTGCTGGGCCGAGGCGATGATCGGGTCCAGTTCCTCGGACGGGATCTGATCGGCCAGCGGGATCGGATTGGCCACCAGCTGCCCGCCGGGCAGACCCAGCGCGCGACGCGTCGCATGGGCCTTGGCGATCTGCTCGGCCGTATCCATCCGCAGGGGCGCGGCAAAGGGCGACTTGGCCGACCAGAAGGCCGGGAATTCATCCTGCCCATGGGCGATGACCGGCACGCCCAGCGTCTCAAGCACTTCGAGCGTTTTGGCCAGATCGAGGATGGCCTTGGCCCCGGCAGCCACGACCGTGACCGGCGTCTGCGCCAGTTCGTGCAGGTCGGCCGAGATGTCAAAGCTGGTTTCCGCGCCGCGATGCACCCCGCCGATGCCGCCGGTGGCAAAGACCTCGATCCCCGCGAAATGGGCCGCGATCATCGTGGCGGCAACGGTGGTGGCCCCGGTCCCGCCCGATGCGATGCAGGCGGCCATGTCCGCGCGCGAGATCTTGGCCACACCCTGCGCCTGTCCCAGATCCTTCAGTTGATCGGGTTCCAGCCCGACATGCAGCCGGCCGTCGATCACCGCGATGGTGGCCGGAACGGCGCCCGCGTCGCGGATGTCCTGCTCGACCTGGGCCGCCACCTCGATGTTCTGCGGGTAGGGCATGCCGTGGGTGATGATGGTGCTTTCCAGGGCAACGATGGGGGTTCCGTCGTTCTTGGCCGCGCGCACTTCGGCGGAATACTGGATGTCGATCACAGGGGGGTCTCTCCGGATACATAGGTTGCGGCGGCATGCAGGGCGCGGGTCAGAGCCTCGTCGATGCTGGCGCCATTGGCTTCGGCGGCGATATGCGCCGCCATGAAGGTGTCGCCTGCGCCGGTCACGCGCGTGACCAGAACCGACGGGGGTTTCTGGGTGATCACCGCTTGGGCACTGGCCACGGTGGCCGAGTTGCCCCCGTCGGTAACAAGCGCACGCAGCGCGCCCCGGTCCAGCAGAGCGCGGGCGGCGGTTTCGGAATCGGCGAACTCGCGCTGGCACAGCAGCCCGGCTTCTTCGAGGTTCACGTACAGCGTGGCCCGGCCGTGCTTGAGGAAGGGCGACAGCCGTTCGGCCTTGCCGGGCGAAGCCGGGGCCACGCGCAGGTCGGCACGGGCGAAGGCCGGGCTGACGGCGATTTCTTCCAGAAGGTCCAGCGTCAGGTTGCCGTCCAGCGCGATCTGGCCTTCGAACGGGGTGTTTTCATAGCCCAGCGGGCCATGGATCAGCGGGCGCAGGATCTTGGCACCGGCGGCCTCGAGCGAATGGGCATCGGCGATGGCGGCGATCAGGCCGTTTGCGCCTTCGACCGCCATGTAACGGTCGGTGGGCAGGTCCTGCGAGCGGTAGACATGTGTCGTGTCCATACCCAGCCGTTTGCACGCATGGACCAGCTCGTCGCCTTCGGGGTCGCTGCCGATGGCGGTTAGCAGGGTCGGGGTCATGCCAAAGCGCACAAGCGTCATGGCGATGTTCATCGCCACGCCACCGGGCAGGCGCGTGATACGGCCGGGCACGTCCGACCCTTGCCGCATGTGGCTGGCGGATCGTCCGATCACGTCCCACAGGACGGACCCGATACACAGGATATCGCTGTTCTGAGTCATTTCCTCGTCATGCCGCAGGTGCAGGGCGCGCGCAAGCCGGAAGCTGCCCGGGCTGGGTCCACGTCGGCGATTTGGCTTGCCAATTGTTTGGAAGGACGAAACACTCGGACCCAGTGTTTTTTGGTTCTTTTGGATATTTTCGGATGGGTCTCAATATCCGTTTGCTGACCTTCCTGCGGTTTCGCGCCTGGATCATTGCGCCATTGCTGGCATGTATTTTTTTGGCAATGCCAGCATGGGCGCAACAGAGCGGACGGACAATCGTTGACTTTCAGGTTCGGGACGGTCGGCTTCTGGTCGAAATCGCCATGAACGCCGAGGCCGTTCTGGCCGGGTTCGATCCGCAAGAAGTCGCGCAGGGCGGCGACGGCGGGAGCGCGCGTTACGCACAGCTGCGCCGGCTTGTCTCGTCCGAGCTTGAGGAACACGTCCACGATTTTGTAACGGATTGGAAGCAATCCTTGCAGATCGACGTGAACGGGCCGGTTGCATTGTCCTATGAAGGCGCAAGTATTCCAGTGGTCGGCAACCCGGACGTGCCGCGGATTTCCCGAGTGCTGTTGGCCGGTCCTCTGCCACCCGATGCAAGCAGTCTGCGCCTGACCTGGCCTGAAGGAATCGGCCCCGTGGTCTTGCGCCAGCAAGGGGTCGAGGCGCCTTATACCGGGTTTCTGAGCGGCGGCGAGGTCAGTCCTCGCATTCCCTTGGCAGGCGGGGCCGGGCTGGGGGCGCAGCAAGCGGCCGAGGCTTTTTTCCGGGCCGGGCTGCTGCATGTCGCGGGCGCGGGGGCACAGCTTCTGGCGCTGGCCTCGGTGCTGGTTTTCTTGTCACTGAAGTTGCGCCCGGTCCTTGTTCAACTTGCCGCGCTGGGGCTGGGCGTTCTGGTGACGCTGCCGCTTGGGATGTTCGACGTGTTGAGTGCGAGGCCGTTCCTGCCGTGGCCGGTCGTGCCGGCTGCCATCGCCTTGTTGGCGCTTTGGAACCTCGTCACCGACCGGTTGGGGGTCTGGCGCGTGCTGTTCCTTTTGGCGGCCGGTGCAGTCCTTGGCCTGACACTGTCAGAAGCATCGTCGCGCCTTGGTGTGCCGCCGCACCATGTCGCGCCGGCGGTGCTGGGTTTTGCCGCTGGCATCCTGTTGGCGCTGAGCGGAGTCGCGATCCTGATCCTCGCCACCCTGACCGTGCTCTTGCCGGATTCGCCCAGGCTGCGCGGCCGTATTTCCACAGTAGCCTCGCTGTTGTTGGCGGGCTTGGGTCTGTACTGGGCGGTTATGTCCTAACCGCCGGTATTCATCGGCGCGATCAGCGTGTTCAGGGCGCTTAGCGGGTCCTCTGCGGCCCAGATCTCGTCTCCGATACCGAAGAAGTCGGTACATTCAGCCAGTTCGGCAACCAGTTCGGGTGTCAGGCCGCCTTCGGCGACAACCGGAACCTCGATCATCTCGGACCACCATTGGAACAGATCGCGCTCGGCGCGGATTCCTTTACCCAAGGACACGTCCCCCACGGGCCCAAAGGCCACATAGTCAGCCCCGGCTTCGCCCGCGTTCATCCCATCATGGCGCGAGGTTCCGCAGAAACTGCCCACGATAGCATCCGCCCCCAGCTCTTTGCGCGCGGCCCGGACCGAGCGGGCAGCATCGTCCAGATGCACCCCGTCCAGCCCCAGCCGTTGCGCCAGCAGGACATGGTTCGAGATCACCAGCGCCACGTCGCGCGCATGGGCCACCTCGCGGCAGGCGTCGGCCGCGCGGGCGATGGCGTCCTCGTCGCTGCCGGCCAGCGCCAGCCGGATGCAGGCGATCTCGGTCCCGTCCAGAACGCGGGCCAACCGGTCGGGAAAGGTGGCCGGGTCCATGGTCGGCGGGGTGATCAGATAGATCTGAGGCTGCTCGGGGGTGTCCATTGGCGGATCCTTCGCGGTTGGTCTTTGGCGCGGTTTAGCCGATTGCGGCGGCGAAGCAAACTTTATTGCCCGCAGACCGCGTGATTTGCAATCGGGCAGGGCGGCCGGGCTTGCCCTGTGCCAGCGGCGGCAGTATGGCAGGCGCAACTTTCGGAGATCAGAATGCCCATCGACAGACCCCAGCCCTCATTCGTGCTTGTCCGCCCGCAGATGGGCGAAAACATCGGCGCCGCGGCGCGGGCGATGTGGAATTTCGGTCTGGACCGTATGCGCATCGTCGCCCCGCGCGACGGCTGGCCCAACCCCAAGGCCGTGGCCATGTCGAGTGGTGCCGGGCGGCTGCTGGACGAGGCGCAGTTGTTCGACGATCTGGCCGGCGCGTTGGGCGACCGCACATACGTTTTCGCCACCACCGCCCGTCAGCGTGGCCTGACCAAACCCGTCTACAGCCCCGAACGCGCCATGCAGATCGCGGCCCAAAAAGTGGCGGCGGGCGAAAAAGTGGCCGTGCTGTTCGGGCCCGAGCGGGCCGGGTTGGAGAATGAAGACATCGCCAAGGCCAATGCGATCATCTCAGTGCCGGTGAACCCCGAATACGCCTCGCTGAACCTGGGGCAGTGCGTGTTGCTGACCGCCTATGAGTGGATGCGCCAGACCGGCGACGTGGTGCACGAGGCCACCGATCTGGGCAAAGGCGACTGGGCCACCGGCATCGAGGTCGAGAAACTGGTAGAACACTACGAACAGCGGCTGGAGGAGGCCGGGTTCTTCTACCCGCCGGAAAAGGCCGAAGGGATGAAGGTGAACCTGCGCAACCTGTGGTCGCGCATGCGCATGACGCGGGCCGATGTGCAGATGCTGCACGGGATCATGCGTCAGATGGTCCGCTGGAAGGACAAGGGCTGAGGCTGGACCTTCCCGGGCACTGGCCCTAGCTTGCGGGAAAATCAAGGACATGAGGACGGCATGAGCGGCAAGCGCAGCATCTTCGAAGAAGTCTCGGGTGAACAAAAGCAGGAAACGGTCCAGCCCGGCATGATCGACCGCGGCCGGGGTGGCGCACGCAAGGCCATCCGTATCTGGCTGATGATCCTGTTCGCGCTTGTCGTCGTGATGATCGCGGTGGGCGGGCTGACCCGCCTGACCGACAGCGGCCTGTCGATCACCGAATGGCGCCCGGTCACCGGGGCGATCCCGCCGATGTCCGAGGCGGACTGGCAGGCCGAGTTCGACAAGTACAAACAGATCGACCAGTGGCGGATCATGAACCAGTGGATGGAGCTGGATGACTTCAAGACCATCTACTGGTGGGAATGGGGTCACCGGCAACTGGGCCGCGTGATCGGTCTTGTCTGGGCGCTTGGCTTCTTTGGCTTTCTGGTGCTGCGCAAGATCCCCGCAGGCTGGACCGGGCGCCTTGCGATCCCCGGACTGCTGGGCGGCGTTCAGGGTGCCGTCGGTTGGTGGATGGTGGCTTCGGGCGTGACGCAGGACGAGGGGATGACCGCAGTTGCCAGTTATCGTCTGGCTACCCATCTTGGCCTCGCGTTCGTGATCCTCGGCTTTCTGGCCTGGTACATCTTCATGCTGGGGCGCGAGGAACGCGACCTGATGCAAGCCCGCCGCGCCAAAGAGGCGCGGCTGTTCTCGCTGTCGACCGGGCTGCTGCACTTTGCCTTTCTGCAGATCCTGATCGGCGCATTGGTGGCGGGCATCGACGCCGGCCGGTCCTATACCGACTGGCCGTTGATCGGCGGGCAACTGCTGCCGCCGGACGCCACCGCGCTTGAACCGCTGTGGCGCAATTTCTTCGAAAGTCCGGGACTGGTGCAGTTCATCCACCGCTGCGTGGGCTATGTGCTGTTCGCCTTCGGCATCTTCGTCTGGCGGCGCGGCAGCAGCAGCGCCCACCCGCAGACCCGGTTCGCTTTCAACGCCATGTTCGCGGCGCTGTCGCTGCAGGTGGTCGTGGGCATCCTCACCGTGGTCTATGGCGCGCCCTGGCAGATCGCCATCTTCCACCAGTTCATGGCCGTGGTCGTCTGGACCTTGATCCTGCGCGCCCGGTTCCTGACCGCTTATCCCATCGCAACCTCGCTGCGCGGAGCTTGACCCAATGACTGCATTCAATGACCTGATGGCCTTTCAGCGCGAAACCTCGGCACTGGCACAGATCGCCGGGCGCCTGGGCTGGGACCAGGAGACCGTCATGCCGCGCGGGGCCGCCAACCAGCGCGCCGAGGAGATGGCCGCGATCGAAGCCGTCCTGCATGCGCGCCGCTCGGATCCGCGCGTGGCCGAGTGGCTGGAAAACGCCCATGCCGACACCGAGGTTGGTCAGGCGCAACTGCGCGAAATCCGTCGCACATTCGAGCGCACGGTCAAGGTGCCCGCTGATCTGGCCACCGCCATCGCCCGCGTGACATCGGCCGCGCAGGGCAAGTGGGCACAGGCCCGCGCCGACGAGGATGTTGCCGCGTTTCTTCCGGTTCTGGAGGAAGTTGTGGCGCTGCGGCGCGAGGAAGGGGCGGCTCTGGCGCAAGGCGGCGATGTCTATGACGCACTGGTCGAGGATTACGAGCCCTACACGACCGCTGCCCAGATTGGTGCGATCTTTGATGCCATGCGCCCACGCCTGGTTGCGCTGCGCGCGGCTGTGCTGGACCGGCCGTCCCCGGCGGGGGTGACCGGCACGTTCGACGAAGCTGCGCAGATGAAGCTGACGCAAAAGCTGGCCGTGTCTTTCGGGTACGACCTGAACCGCGGTCGGGTGGACAAGGCGGTGCACCCGTTCAGCTCGGGCAGCGGGGATGACGTGCGGATCACGACGCGGACCAGCGAAACCGACCCGTTCAACTGTTTCTATTCGACCATCCATGAGGTCGGGCACGCCTGCTATGAGCAGGGCATCGATCCGGCTTACGCTCTGACACCGCTGGGTGAGGGCGTTTCGATGGGCGTCCATGAAAGTCAGAGCCGCATCTACGAAAATCAACTGGGCCGCTCGCGTGCCTTCACGGGCTGGCTGTTCCGGCAGATGACGGGCACCTTCGGTGATTTCGGCATAGCGGATGAAGATGCCTTCTATGCCGCCGTCAACCGGGTGCACAACGGATACATCCGCACCGAAGCGGACGAAGTTCAGTACAATCTGCACGTCATGCTGCGGTTCGATCTGGAACGCGCACTTATGTCGGGCGATCTGCAGGTGCAGGACCTCGAGGCCGCGTGGAACGACCGCTTCCATGCCGATTTCGGCTATGCGGTCGACAAGCCGTCGAACGGGTGCCTGCAGGACGTGCATTGGTCGGTCGGCCTGTTTGGCTACTTCCCGACCTATTCGCTGGGCAATGTGTACGCAGGCTGTCTGTATCAGGCTCTGCGGGCGGCAGTTCCAGGTCTGGATGATCAACTGGCGCAGGGCGATACCTCCGCGGCAACCGGATGGCTGCGCGAGCATGTTCAGCAGCATGGCGGTCTGTATGCCCCACGCGATGTTATCCGCCGCGCCAGCGGCATGGAACCCGGACCCGAGCCGCTGTTGGCTTATCTCGAAGACAAATTCGGCACGCTCTACGGCCTTTGACCTCGAAAGATGACCGCTATGGGTATGATAGGGGTCATCTAGCCGCGGTGTGCATCAGGCACCCAGTCTTCCAGTGGCCGGTTCCAGAACCGGTTCGGGTTGTTTTCGTCCTGCCCGCGGATGTGCAGCGTTCGAAAACACGGGTGCAGAAAGATCACCGGTTCTTCATAGGGATGGGCCGCGTAGATTGCGCGCAGCACCTTCGAACGCACGCCGTCCGACACATCCAGAAAGAACGAGACTTCGACGCAGGGAACATCGACCGTGTCGCAGGTGACGGCATTGCGTCCGGTCCCGAGTGACCGAAAGCTCTGAGTTCCGGGCGTCGACCGGAAGGTGACGTGATCATAATCGCCGTAAACCAGGTTGGCTTCGGCCAGAACAGCATCAATCACCGCCTGCGCGCGGTCCTCGGGAACCTGAACGATCACGCGCCAACCTTCGTCTGTCAGATACCGTTCGGTATCCTGTGGTTTTTGCGTCATTCCAGTCTCCTAACCAAGCAACGTCAGAATGGCCGGGTTTGCACCTCAAGTGTGACTTATCGCTTCGCCATCGACCGAACTGACGGCCCGAGGCAATCAAGCGCCGCGTCCGACATGCCGAAATGACGAGCCAGAGCGGTCTTGCCGTCCGGCGTGATGGTCAGGGAGCGGCTGGACCTTTGGCGCGTCAACCATTTTTCTTTCAGAGCTTTTTCCAGAATCGCGATTCCCAAGGGACCTGAAATATGATGGCGGCGCTCCGTCCAATCCAGACAGAATTTGGCGACCGGCCGATGGGCGCTGACCCGCGGTGGGTCCAAGTCGAGATCGGTCAGAAACGCGTGATATCGCGGACCCGGCGCCAGAGCCCCATGTGCCAGTTGCAGAACGCCCGTATCCAGCAGGTTGTCCGTGATCCACACACCGAGACGCCCGGCAAGATGGTTATAGCAGCAACGGGCCAACAGGACGCCCGAGTCCCGTTTCGCGGCTCGCCGGACATGATCGCTGGGCGTTAGCGTCGACAGCTTTTCCAAAACCGATGCGACCTGTGCGTTTGCGATCTGGTGATAAACGTGCCTGCCGCTGCGTATCGAAGTGGTCAGGCCGGCCCGCTCCAACTGCTTGAGATGGGAGGTCGCAGTTGGTGGCGTTATGTTGGCTGCGCAGGACAACTCTTTGTTGGTGAATGCCCGCCCGTCCATCAGTTCGCACAGGATGCGTGCGCGGGTTGGGTCGGCGAGGGCGGCGCCGATGATGTCCAGTCTGGGTTCGGGTCTCATTGGATGAGCCTATCGCAAAGCCCGGCTTGACCCCAGAAAGAAAGCTTCGACATCCGCCGAAACGAAAAGGAGCGGCTGCTGTTGCAGAGCCGCTCCGTCGTCGTTGAAATGAGGGCCGCCGATCAGCGGCGGCCATCCTTACGTTTCGCTATCGTCTTCCTCGTCACCCTGGTCTGCGATCCAGGCGACGCTGACGACTTCCTCGCCTTTGCCGGTGTTGAACACCTTGACCCCGCCCGCACTGCGGGACCGGAACGAGATACCGTCGACCGGAACCCGGATCGACTGCCCCTTGGACGTGGCCAGCATGATCTGGTCGTCGATTTCGACGGGGAATGAGGCCACCAGCGGGCCGCCCCGCATCGCTTTGTCCATCGCCATCACGCCCATTCCACCGCGGCCGCGCACCGGGTAGTCATGCGACGAGCTGAGCTTGCCCGACCCGCCGGCAGTGATGGTCAGGATCAGGTTTTCCGCCGCAGACATCTCGGCATAGCGCTCCTGAGGCAGGATGCTGTCTGCGTTGCCTTCGTCTTCGTCGGCTTCGGTTTCTTCGGTGACGCCGGCCATCAGGCGGCGCATCTTCAGGTAGGCGGCGCGCTCGTCTGCCGTGGCCTCGAAGTGGCGAATGACGGACATCGAGACGACCCGATCGCCATTCGTCAGTTTGATGCCGCGCACACCGGTCGACTTGCGGCCCTTGAACACGCGCACGGCAGTGGTCGGGAAGCGGATCGCCCGGCCGGAGTTGGTGACCAGCATAACGTCGTCATCTTCGGAACAGATGCGCGCGTTGACCAGTTCCACACCCTCGGGCAGATCCATCGCGATCTTGCCGTTGCGCTTGACGTTGGTGAAATCGCTCAGCGCGTTGCGGCGCACGTCGCCGGCGCTGGTGGCGAAGACGATCTGAAGGTTTTCCCACTCTTCATCCGGCACATCGACCGGCATGATCGCCGCAATCGAAACACCGGTGGGAATCGGCAGGATGTTGACGATGGCCTTGCCCTTGCCGGTGCGCCCCGATTGGGGCAGGCGCCATGTCTTGAGCTTGTAGACCATCCCATCGGTGGTGAAGAACAGCAGTTGCGTATGCGTGTTTGCCACGAACAGATTGGTGACGACGTCCTCTTCCTTGGTCTGCATCCCTGACAGGCCCTTGCCGCCGCGCTTCTGCGCGCGGAAGTCGGCCAGCGGTGTACGCTTGATGTAGCCGCCCGAGGTCACGGTCACGACCATGTCCTCGCGTTCGATCAGGTCCTCATCTTCCATATCGCCGGACCAGTCGACGATTTCAGTGCGGCGCGGCACTGCGAACTGCTCTCGAACCTCGCGCAACTCGTCGGCGATGATGCTCATGATGCGCTCGCGCGAGGACAGAATGTCCAGGTATTCCTTGATCTTGGCGGCCAGGTCTTCCAGCTCGTCCGTGACCTCTTTGACACCAATCTGGGTCAGGCGTTGCAGGCGCAGATCAAGGATCGCGCGGGCCTGAACCTCGGTCAGGTTGTAGGTGCCGTCGTCATTCATCTTGGACAGCGGATCGTCGATCAGCCGTAGATAGCTCTCGATCTCGGCTGCGGGCCAGCGGCGGGTCATCAGCTTTTCGCGCGCCTCTGCCGCGTCGGCCGAAGACCGGATCGTGGCAACGACCTCGTCCACGTTCGAGACCGCCACGGCCAGGCCGCACAGGATATGGCTGCGTTCCCGTGCCTTGCGCAGGTCGTATGCAGTGCGGCGGGCAACGACATCTTCGCGGAAGTCGATGAAGCTGGTCAGGAACCGGCGCAGGGTCAGCTGCTCGGGGCGGCCGCCATTCAGCGCCAACATGTTGCACCCGAACGAGGTCTGCATCGGCGTGAACCGGTACAGTTGGTTCAGCACCACCTCGGGCGTTGCGTCGCGCTTCAGCTCGACCACCACCCGCACGCCGTTGCGGTCGGATTCGTCCTGAACGTGGCTGACGCCTTCGATGCGCTTTTCGCGCACGGCTTCGGCGATCTTCTCAATCATCGAGGCCTTGTTCACCTGATAGGGGATCTCGTCCACGATGATGGCATAGCGGTCCTTGCGCACTTCCTCGACACGGGTCTTGGCGCGGATGATGACGCTGCCGCGGCCCTCCAGATAGGCCTTGCGCGCGCCGGACCGGCCCAGCATCACGCCGCCCGTGGGGAAATCGGGGCCGGGGATGTATTCGATCAGCTGTTCGCTGGTCAGGTCCGGGTCTTCGATCAGTGCCAGAGTCGCGTCGACCACTTCGCCCAGGTTGTGCGGCGGGATGTTCGTCGCCATGCCCACCGCAATACCGCCGGCTCCGTTGACCAGCATGTTCGGGAACCGCGCGGGCAGGACGGTGGGTTCCTTGTCCTTGCCGTCGTAGTTGTCCTGGAAATCGACCGTCTCTTTCTCGATATCCGCCAGCAGAGCGGCGGCGGGCTTGTCCATGCGGACCTCGGTGTAGCGCATGGCCGCCGGGTTGTCGCCGTCCATCGAGCCGAAGTTGCCCTGACCATCCAGCAGCGGCAGCGACATCGAGAAATCCTGCGCCATCCGCACCAGCGCGTCATAGATCGCGCTGTCACCGTGCGGGTGGTACTTACCCATGACGTCGCCCACGGGACGGGCCGATTTGCGGTAAGCTTTGTCGTGGGTGTTCCCGGTCTCGTGCATCGCATAGAGGATGCGCCGATGCACCGGTTTCAAGCCGTCGCGCAGATCGGGGATCGCACGCGACACGATGACCGACATCGCATAGTCCAGATAGGACGTCCGCATCTCGGATTCGATGGATACCGTCGGGCCATCGTAAACCGGGCGCTCGGGCGGGGTTTCATCCATGTTTTCGGGGATTTCTGGCGTATCGCTCACGTAAACTGCCCGTTTTTTGTGCTGGGTCTATATCTTGTGGATGCATCTTATCAGACCCGGCACATAGGGTGCAAGCAAGCAACCCGGAAGTGGCCTGAAACCGCGGTGTTTTTCGGGTAACACATTGTTTTAATACGGATTGAAAAGGAATCATGTTACCCTGAAGGGACCTTTGAGGAAATCTGGAGGTCTGAATGGAGAAAAACGAAACCGAATTGATGCTGAAGGGGTATGGCCTGACAACGGCTGAAATCTTCTATCGCATGCCGGATTACATCCATGTTCTGAACACGTTCATCTGGCAGGATTACGACTTGGCGCCGGATCATCCCAAGCTGTTCAATTTCATCGAGTTCTGGCAGCGCGAAATCGAGGGTCCGCTGCATTCGGTGCGCTTTACCCACCGCAAGATGATCGCACCCGGAGAATGGCGGAACGTCGTCGGAGAATACCGGCTGAACTAGCGTTTCGGCTAGGTTGCGCTCAAGGCCAATGCGCCTTGATCCGGCCAATGGATCATCGAATGAATGCCGACCTGCGTTTCGGCGCAGGTTACTCACTCTCACAATTTCTGAACACAACCAGATCTTGGCAATCCGTTGACGGCGGACGCGTTGAGCGGTTGAATATTCTTGTGCGTTTCGGTGGCGGTCCGGTGCGGCGCACACGATTGGTACAGATTGGAAAACCAGAGAAAGTCCAGGATATGATTGCGCTAACATTGGACATGCCGGCGATGGCGCGTTAAGGACGGCTCATGGTTTCTCGCGTTATACCCGTCGACCCATTTGATCTGGTCATTTTTGGTGGCACCGGGGATCTGGCGCAGCGCAAGATTTTGCCTGCCTTGTTTCGCCGTTATTGCGCGGGACAGTGGAATGACGATGTTCGGATAATCGCCGCAGCAAGGTCCGCACATGATCAGGCGGGCTATCGTGCGATCGTGGCCGAGTCGCTGGCCCAGCACGCACCTCGTCAAGCGGCAGATCCCGGCAACCTTGATGGGTTCCTGAACCTGCTGCAGTATCTGCGGCTGGATGCAAGCTCTGATGATGGGTGGGAAAACCTTTCAGGTCTGTTGACGGATTCGCGGATCCACGCCTTCTATTTCTCGGTCGGACCCGGATTGTTCGCCCCGTTGGCGGAGAAAATCCGCCAACACGGTCTGGCTAACGAGCAGACGAGGATCGTCGTCGAAAAACCATTCGGTCACGATCTGGACAGCGCGCGGGCATTGAATGCCACGCTGGCCTCGTATTTCAGCGAAAACCAAATCTACCGGATCGATCATTATCTGGGCAAGGAAACCGTCCAGAACCTGATGGCAGTCCGGTTCGGCAACATGCTGTTCGAGCCGCTGTGGAACAGTCAGTATGTCGACCATATCCAGATCACCGTCGCCGAGACCGTCGGCGTGGATGGTCGCGAAGAGTATTACGAGCGCGCTGGGGCAATGCGCGACATGGTGCAAAACCACCTGATGCAGCTTCTGTGCCTGATCGCGATGGAGCCGCCTGCCAAGTTCGATTCGGACGCCGTGCGCGATGAAAAGCTCAAGGTAATCCGCGCGCTGGACCCGGTGCAGCCGCACCACATCGTGCGTGGGCAGTATTCGGGTGGTCCCGACGGGCCGGGCTACCGCGAAGCGGTGGGCAATCCGCGCTCGACCACCGAAAGTTATGTGGCGCTGCGGGCGCATGTCAGTAATTGGCGGTGGGCGGGGACTCCGTTTTACTTGCGCACCGGCAAGCGGCTGGTGGCGCGGTCCTCGGTGATCAACGTCATCTTCAAGGATGCGCCGCATTCGATCTTCGGGGCCGAGGCCGGGCGGCATGCCAACACGCTGTCGATCCGGCTGCAGCCGAACGAAGGCATAACGCTGAAAGTCACGATCAAAGAGCCGGGGCAGGGCGGAATGCGTTTGATCGACGTCCCGTTGGATATGAGTTTTGCCGAAGCGCTCGGGCCCGAAAACCAGGAAGCGCCGGATGCTTATGAGCGTTTGGTGATGGACGTGATCCGGGGCAATCAAACCCTGTTCATGCGCGGAGACGAGGTCGAGGCCGCTTGGGCCTGGACCGACCCGATCATTGCGGGGTGGCAGGCACGCGGCGACGTGCCAAAACCCTATGACAGCGGCAGTACCGGTCCCGGCGACGCCGAACTGCTGATGAAACGCGACGGTCGCCATTGGCAAGGGATCAAGCCATGAAGATTCAGGAATATGCCGACAGGGACATGCTGGCCATTGATGTTGCCAACGTTCTGGCCGGAGAGTTGGAGGCCGCACTGCTGCACAACGATGTCGTGGCTTTTGCAGTTCCCGGCGGCACCACGCCCGGACCGATCTTCGACAGCCTGTGCGCCGCGGATCTTGAGTGGGAGCGTGTCCGTGTGCTGCCCACCGACGAACGCTGCGTCCCGGCAGACAGTGACCGGTCGAACGAACGCTTGATCCGCGACCGTCTTCTGACCAACCGGGCGGCGGCGGCGGACTATGTCCCGCTCTATATTCCCGGCAAGGCGCCCGAAGAGGTTCTGCCCCAAATCGAAGCTCTGATCGAGCCGCTGCGCCCGTTGGCGGTGCTGGTTCTTGGAATGGGCGACGACATGCATACGGCCTCGTTGTTTCCGGGGATGGAGGGGCTGGCGCAGGCATTGGCAAGCAACGCACCGGCATTGGCCGTTGCTCGGCCCCAGACACAGCCCGAGACGCGCATCACTCTGACGGGTCCGGTTCTGGATGGGGCCCTGTCCAAACACCTGGTCATCTATGGTGAAAAAAAGCGCGCAGCGCTTGAGCGTGCCATGAGCCTGCCGCCCGAGGAGGCGCCAATTGCGGCAGTCTTGGATGGAATGACGGTACACTGGGCGGATTGATCTCATGCAACTGGACACTCTCAGAACCCTTGCCGCGCAGGCGGCGGATACCCGCATCCTCGACCTGTTTGCGCAGGATCCCGACCGGGCGCAGAGCTTCTCGGCCTCGACCGGCGATTTGCTGTTCGACTATTCGAAGACCCTGATCGACGCGGACATCCGCGCGGCGCTGATCGACCTGTGCGATCAAGCCGGTCTGGCCGAGCGGCGCGACGCGATGTTCCGCGGCGACAAGATCAACGAAACCGAGGGCCGCGCGGTGCTGCATACGGCGCTGCGCAATCTGGACGGCGGCCCGGTCGAGGTTGATGGCCAGGACGTGATGCCCGACGTTCTGGACACCCTGCAGCGCATGCGCGTGTTCGCCGAAGAGGTCCGGGGCGGAACGGCCCAGGGGGCAGGGGGCAGCTTTACCGACGTGGTGAATATCGGCATCGGCGGTTCGGACCTTGGGCCGGTGATGGCGACGCTGGCGCTGGCGCCCTATCACGACGGGCCGCGCCTGCACTATGTCTCGAACGTGGATGGCGCGCACATCGCCGACACGCTGCGCGAACTGGACCCGACGCGGACGCTGGTGATCGTGGCGTCCAAGACATTTACCACCATCGAAACCATGACCAACGCGCGGACGGCGCGGGCCTGGATGCTGGACGGCGGCGGCGACCCGGGGCGGCAGTTCGCGGCCGTGTCCAGCGCCGTGGACAAGACGGCGGACTTCGGCATCCCGTCTGACCGCGTGTTCGGCTTCGCCGATTGGGTCGGCGGGCGCTATTCGGTCTGGGGTCCGGTTGGACTGCCGGTGATGATTGCGGTGGGCTCGAACGCCTTCGACGCGTTCCTGCGCGGCGGGCAGGCGATGGACGTGCATTTCCGCGCCGCGGGCTGGGCCGAGAACATGCCGGTGATGCTGGCGCTGGTGGGCTTCTGGCACCGTCAGGTGCTGGGTCATGCCAGCCGCGCGGTTCTGCCCTATGACCAACGGCTGCTGCGGCTGCCGGCCTACTTCCAGCAGCTCGAGATGGAATCGAACGGCAAATCGGTGGCGATGGACGGCTCGGCGCTGAGCGTGCCTGCGGGGCCGGTGGTCTGGGGTGAGCCCGGCACCAACGGGCAGCACGCGTTTTACCAACTGATCCATCAGGGCACCGACGTGATCCCCTGCGAATTCATGGTGGCCGCCGAAGGCCACGAGCCCGAACTGGCCCATCATCACCGTCTGCTGCTGGCCAACTGCCTGGCTCAGTCCGAGGCGTTGATGCGTGGCCGGTCGCTTGAGGAAGCGCGAGCGCGCATGGCCGAGATGGGCCTGCATGGCGACGAGTTGGAGCGTCAGGCCCGGCATCGCGTGTTCCCGGGCAACCGGCCCTCGACCACGCTGATCTATCCGCAGCTGACGCCCTTCGTTCTGGGCCAGATCATTGCGCTGTATGAACACCGGGTGTTCGTCGAAGGCGTGCTGTTGGGCATCAACTCGTTCGACCAGTGGGGGGTGGAGCTGGGCAAGGAGTTGGCCACCTCGCTGGGGCCAATCGTCGATGGCGATGCGGGCACCGAGGGCAAGGACGGCTCGACCGCCGCACTTGTGGCCTATGCGCTGCGGCACCGGGGCTGAAGCCCTGCAAATCTGACGGCCTGCCGCCACGGCAGGCCGCATTCTTTTATTGTCAGACAATTAAATGATTGGCAGGATCGGCCCCGAGGAGAAGCCCTGGGGCCGGCCATGCCGCCGTGTCGCCTGGCCGCAACAGACGCCGCATCAGGCCGGCGCGATGAATGGGAGGATGTCCATGCTGGGACAGATGATGACGCAGCCGCTGTTGATTTCGTCACTGATCGATCATGCTGCGCGCTATCATGGTCAGACCGAGATCGTGTCGGTCGAAACCGACGGAACCGTCACCCGGACGAACTGGGGCGAGATCGCCGCCAATGCCCGGCGACTGGGGTCGGCGCTGACCAAGCTGGGCTTGCAGCCGCAGGACCGGATCGGCACCCTGGCCTGGAACAACCGCCGGCATCTGGAAATCTACTATGCGGCCTCGGGTGCGGGTTTCGTCTGCCACACGATCAACCCGCGCCTGTTCCCCGAACAGCTGGTTTACATCATCAACCACGCGCAGGACCGGGTGCTGTTCTTCGACGCCACCTTCATCCCGCTGGTCGCCGCGATCCGCGATCAATTGACCGAAGTGAAGCATTTCGTCCTGATGGGACCGCGCAGCGAGGATGCTCTGCAGCAGATCCCCGGACTGGAATTCTATGACGAGTTGATCGAGACCGGCGACGCCGATTTCGAATGGCCGGTCTTCGATGAAAACACCGCCTCGAGCCTGTGCTACACCTCGGGCACGACCGGCCACCCCAAAGGCGTGCTGTATTCGCACCGTTCGACCGTTCTGCACAGCTTTGCCTCGAACACCCGCGACGTGATCGGGTATTCGGCGATGGATGTGGTGATGCCGGTGGTGCCCATGTTCCACGTCAATGCCTGGGGGTCGCCCTATGGCTGCGCCATGTCCGGTTCGCAGATGGTGTTGCCCGGGCCGGACCTGCATGGCGAGGCGCTGGTGAACCTGATCGACACCTATGGCGTGACTCTGGCGATGGGGGTTCCCACGATCTGGCAGGGTTTGCTGGCCCATGCCGCCAAATGCGGCACCAAGCTGGAAAGCCTCGAACGTACGGTGATCGGCGGCGCGGCCTGCCCGCCCTCGATGATCGCGACCTTCCGGGAAAAATACGGCGTCGACACCGTGCATGCCTGGGGGATGAGCGAGATGAGCCCGCTGGGCACTGGCAACATTCCGCTGGCCAAGCATCGCAAGCTGCCGATCGAGGAACAGCACAAACTGCGCGAGAATCAGGGTCGTCCGCCCTTTGGGGTCGAGCTGAAGATCGTCGATGACGACGGCAACGACCTGCCGCATGACGGGGTCACGCAGGGCGACCTGATGGTGCGCGGCCATTGGGTGTTGGACAGCTATTTTCAGCTGCAGGATCAAGATCTTCTGCAGGACGGCTGGTTCGCCACCGGCGATGTGGCGACGTTGGACCCCGATGGCTACATGACCATCCGCGACCGCTCCAAGGACATCATCAAGTCGGGCGGTGAGTGGATCAGCTCGGTCGAGCTGGAAAACATCGCCGTAGCGCACCCGAAACTGGCCACCGCGGCGGTGATCGGCGTGCCGCATCCCAAATGGGACGAACGCCCGCTGCTGGTGGCGGTCAAGGCCGAGGGCGAAGATCCGTCCGAGGCCGAGCTGCTGGAGTTTTTCGACGGCAAGATTGCCAAGTGGCAGGTGCCGGACAAAGTGGTCTTCGTCGACGCGCTGCCACTCAATGCGACGGGCAAGGTCCTGAAACGCAAACTGCGGGATGAATTCAAGGACGCCTTGGCAGGTTAACGCTTGATTTCTAAGGATTTTTGGCTCCGGCGGTAGGGATCGAACCTACGACCAATTGATTAACAGTCAACTGCTCTACCGCTGAGCTACGCCGGAACTGAGGCGCGTGTACCAATCTGCAAAGACGAGGTCCAGACGAAAATTGTTTTCTCCGGACGAATTGCGCGCTCCAGGTTTCCGTTTCGGATTTCAATCGGGCTGCACAGGTTTGTTGTTTCCTGCGGCAGTGAATCGTTGCGTTGATCTACGCGCCGGTCGCGACGTGATCGTTTCATCCGGATCAGAAAGAGACTAGCCTCTCGATAATGCACCATGCTTCGGTGAACCTGTTGAAACCGGAAAGGAACCCAAGATGCGGACAGCTTGCAGGATTGTAGCGAAGCTTTTCTTCTTTGTTCTTGCCGCGCCGGGGATCGCCCAAGAGGCCGGAACCCTGATCACCGGCGCTCGGATTTTCGACGGGGTCAGTTCCGACCTGATCGAGGGTCAGGACGTTTTGATCCAAGACGGCATGATCACGGCCCTTGGTCCTGATCTGGATGCGCCGGAGGGGGCGACGGTGATCGATGCGCAGGGTCGGTTCCTGATGCCCGGATTTGCCGACATGCATGCGCATCTGATGTTTCAGATGCCGTTCGGTATCGCATTCAATGCCGATCGCGAATACTGGGCCTATGTTGCCGCAACCGTCGCCGAACAATACCTGATGCAGGGGTTCACGACGGTCCGCGATGTCGGCGGGAACTCGTTTTCACTGAAACGCGCCATAGACGAGGGCATCCTGAGGGGGCCTCGGGTCTATCCTTCGGGTCCCATGATCTCGCAGAGCTCGGGCCACTCGGATCATCGGACGGACGCAAACGAGCCCGGGTCATTGGTGTTCGAGCCCAGCATTCCGATGAAATACTTCCATGTCGCAGTTGCCGATGGGCGTGACGAGGTTCTGAAAACCGTACGCGAGGTGTTGCGCCGCAGGGCCTCGCAGATCAAGATTTCGGTCGGTGGCGGCACCGGGTCATTTGCTGATCCATTGGACACCACGCAGTACACGGAAGACGAAATCCGTGCAGCCGTCGAGGCGGCCGAAGACTGGAACACCTACGTTACCGCCCATGTCTACAACTCGGATGGCATCATCCGCGCCGTCGAGAATGGGGTGAAGTCCATCGAGCATGGCAATCTGATGAGCGAAGAGGCCATGCGCGTGATGATGGAGCATGATGCCTGGCTGTCGCCGCAGGTCATCGTCTACACATTCCATCCGGCAGGCTACAACGACGAACAAAAAGCCAAGCATGACGAAGCCTATGACGGCATCAACCAGATGTTCACCATGGCCAAGGAGCTTGGATTCGAGAATATCGTCTTCGGCACGGACGTGATCACTTCTCCTGAGATGATCAAGCGCGCAAACGAGGAGTTCGTTCTGAGAACGGAATGGTTCGACAATGCCGAAATACTCCGTCAGGCAACCTCGAAATCAGCCGAGTTGCTTGCCTTGTCGGGGCCGCGCAATCCTTATCCCGGGGCGCTGGGTGTCATTGCGGAAGGTGCTCATGCGGATATCCTTCTGATCGACGGCAACCCCCTTGAGGACATGTCTGTCATGACCGAATACGAAGAGCGCTTCGATCTGATCATGAAGGGCGGGGTGATCTACAAAAACGAACTGTAGCGGACGATCTGCTGTGCAAATGCATGGCGGACCAAACTTGCGTCACAGGCGCTGGAAAATTCTCTGATGTTTCGCGGGTGTGATTGACAGGATTGGGCTGATCGAAAGACCGACTCCAAACTAACGGCGCAGGTCCTTGGGGGCAGGCTGATTGTATGCCTGGAACCAGCTGAAAACCCGGCCTGTCGGATCGGCAACCGACCATACACGGGACGCGAGCGGTTGGGTGTGCCACAAACTTCTGAAATCAGAGGATTTTGGCTCCGGCGGTAGGGATCGAACCTACGACCAATTGATTAACAGTCAACTGCTCTACCGCTGAGCTACGCCGGAACTGAGGCGCATATAGCAATCCGGTTTTTCGGCGTCCAGAGGGGAAAAGCACCGAGGGCGAATTTTTTGTGCGTTCAGGAGATGCGATGAAAACTGGTCTGCACCGACAGCGCGCCCCGGGGGGCGACGCGGTCTTTTCCGGTCAGGTCCACCAGATGGGCAAACACGTTGCGCTCGGCCGCTGGAAGCAGGGCAGGTGGGGTTTCGACATAGATCCGCTGGGCCAGATCCCGGGCTGTGCCCGGGCGCTCGGCCAGCGCGTCGAGGATTTGTGCCTCACGTTCGAGCCGGTGGCGGATCAACCAGTCAAGCCGACCCGAAGGGTCTGTGATCGGCGCGCCGTGTCCGGCATGGAAGACGGACCAGTCGCGTGCGCGTAGCCGGTGGCAGGCTTTCATGAAGTCTGTCAGATCGCCATCCGGAGGCGAAACCAGCGAACTGGCCCAGCCCATCACGTGATCGGCGGTGAAACACACGTCTCCCCAGGCCAGCGCGATGTGGTTGCCCAGATGACCCGGCGTGTGAATGACCTCAAGGCCCCATCCGTCCCCCTCGATCCTGTCGCCGTCCGCCAACTCGATGTCCAGGCGGAATTCCGAGTCGATTCCCTCGCCGCCGTCGGCGAGGCCTTGCTCGGCCAGTTGGGACATGATCGCGCTGCGCCCTGCCTGTGGCCCGCCAAAGGCGTAGATCGGGGCACCTGTCCGCTCTGACAGCGGAGCAGCCAGCGGCGAATGGTCCAGGTGGCTGTGGGTGACCACGATATGGCTGATCTTTTGCCAGGGCAGCAGCGCATCCAGAATGGCTTGCATGTGACTGTCGCTCAACGGTCCGGGGTCGATTACGGCAAGGTCGTTGGTGCCCAGGAGGTATGTGTTTGTCCCTAGAAAGGTCATCGGCGACGGGTTTGGGGCCAGCAAGAGCCTGAGGCCCGGCTGCAGGGCGACAGGGATCCCCGGTTTCGGGTTGAAATCGTCTGCTGGCAGCATCTTGGCCTCTTTCTCTTGGCGGGGCAGCCCGCTAGGTTTAGCGCATGTCTTCGCGCTGGCTCAAACCCTATTTGCCCCGCAGCTTGTATGCCCGGGCGGCCCTGATTCTGGTGCTGCCGGTGATCGTGGTTCTGTTGGTGGTGTCGGTGGCATTCGTGCGTGAACACCTCGAGGATGTGACCGGTCAGATGACCCGCGCAGCGTCGCGCGAAGTGCGGCTGGTTCTGGAAGATATTCAGGGTGCCGAAACCCAACAGCAGGCGTTGGCCGCGGTGCGCCCGGATCTGAGGGTGCTGGACATGCAGGCCCGGTTTCTGGGGATCAACGAAACGCCTACGATTGAACCTCAGCGCTGGTATGATTTCATCGCACCGCAGATCGACGCTGATCTTCGAGAGCTGCTGCCGAACCTCGTAGCGGTATCGTTGCCGGACAGTCAGGTCGCGACTTTGTTCTTGAACACCCATCTGGGTGTTTTGGAGCTTGGCTTCGATCGCCGGCGTCTGTCGACGGTCGCCCCGCACCAGTTGATCGTCACGATGCTGTTCTTTGCGGTGATCATGACCTCGATTTCGTTCTTGTACATGCGCAATCAGTTGCGGCCGATCACTCGGCTGGCCGATGCGGCGCAGGCTTTTGGTCGCGGTCGGGTAGTGCCGTTCACCCCCGGAGGGGCCGTCGAGGTGCGGGCCGCCGGTAGCGCGTTTCTTGACATGCGCGCCCGGATCGAGCGGCAGATCGAGCAGCGGACCCTGATGCTGTCGGGTGTCAGCCATGACCTGCGAACGCCTCTGACCCGGCTCAAGCTTGGCCTGTCGATGCTGCCCGAGGAAGATGCAAAGCCGCTGCTTCAGGACGTGAACGAAATGCAGTCACTCCTGGATGCCTTCCTTGATTTCTCGCGCGGCGCGTCCGAGGGCGAGCAGGTCGAGGTTCGTCCGGATGAGCTTCTGCGCTCGATCGTGGATGATGCGCAACGGGCCGGACAAAGTGTCGAGTTGCTGCCGCCCGAAGGGCAGGGTGCAGTGATGCTGCGTCCGACTGCAATCCGCCGCGCCGTGGAAAACCTGATCGGCAACGCGGTGCGCTACGGGTCGCACGCGATGGTCAGCATGACCCTGACTGACAAATCGCTGCGCATTCGGGTTGAGGATGATGGCCCCGGCATCCCGCCCGAACAGCGGACCGAGGCGGTTAAGCCGTTCAGCCGGTTGGACCCGTCGCGGAACCAGAATCAGGGCAGCGGGGTGGGCCTCGGGCTGGCGATCGTTGCAGATATCGCTCGTGTCCACGGCGGTGTTTTGCGCTTGAGCCAAAGCGAACGCTTGGGCGGTTTGTGCGCAGACATCATCATCGGGCGGTGATTTCGGCCGTATTTGGTAGGCCCGGAGGGACTCGAACCCCCAACCAAAGCGTTATGAGCGCTCTGCTCTAACCAATTGAGCTACAGGCCCGCCTGAGCGCTTGGGTACCACGCAGAACAGCCGCGTCAAGCCTGACCGTTGCAACGCGGCGCACAATCGACTAACCCGCGCTGAAAGCATTCATGAGGGAACGGCCATGACAGCGGGCAAGAACGGCATCACCTATGCAGATGCGGGCGTGGATATCGATGCGGGCAACGCGCTGGTCGACCGGATCAAGCCCGCCGCCAAGCGGACGAACCGCCCCGGCGTCATGAGCGGCCTTGGCGGGTTCGGCGCGCTGTTCGACCTGAAAGGGGCAGGGTATTCCGACCCGATCCTGGTGGGGGCAACCGATGGCGTGGGCACCAAGCTGCGGATTGCGATCGACACGGGCGTGGTCGATGGTGTGGGGATCGACCTGGTGGCCATGTGCGTCAACGACCTGATCTGCCAGGGGGCCGAGCCGTTGTTCTTCCTGGATTACTTCGCCACGGGCAAGCTGGACACCGAGACCGCCGCGCGGATCATCGAGGGCATCGCCGAGGGCTGCGTCCGATCGGGCTGTGCCTTGATCGGGGGTGAAACCGCCGAGATGCCGGGGATGTACCCCGATGGCGATTTCGACCTGGCAGGCTTTGCTGTCGGCGCGATGGAGCGCGGCAGCGATCTGCCCGCCGGTGTGCAGGCCGGGGATGTTCTGCTGGGGCTGGCCTCGGACGGGGTGCATTCCAACGGCTACTCGCTGGTGCGTAAACTGGTTCAGATCTCGGGCCTGGGATGGGATGCGGATTCACCGTTCTGTGACGGGCCCTTGGGAGAGGCGCTGCTGACGCCCACGCGGCTCTATGTCAAACCTGCCCTAGCCGCGATCCGGGCCGGTGGCGTCCATGCGCTGGCGCATATCACCGGCGGCGGGCTGACCGAGAACCTGCCGCGCGTGCTGCCCGATGATCTGGGCGCCCAGATCGACCTGACCGCCTGGGATCTGCCGCCGGTGTTCCGTTGGATGGCGGAAACCGGGGGCATCGCCGAGGCGGAGATGCTCAAGACCTTCAACTGCGGGATCGGCATGATCGTCGTCTGTGCCGCCGACCGCGCAGATGACCTGGCCGCCTTGCTGTCGGGTGCCGGCGAGAGCGTCGCGCGCATTGGTGCGGTCACCGAAGGCGCGGGCGTCAGCTACGCAGGCAAGCTGCTGTGAGCCACAAGCGCGTCGCCATCCTGATTTCCGGGGGCGGGTCGAACATGGTGTCGCTGGTCGACAGCATGACCGGTGACCATCCGGCGCGCCCCTGTCTGGTTCTGTCGAACAATGCAGATGCTGGCGGACTGGCCAAGGCGGCGGATCGCGGGATTGCCACAGCCGTGGTCGATCACCGACCGTTCGGCGGTGACCGCGCGGCGTTTGAGGCTGAGCTTTGCAAGCCGCTGCTCGAGGCGCGGCCAGACATCGTCTGCTTGGCGGGGTTCATGCGCGTGCTGACTGGCGATTTCGTGTCCCGGTTTCAGGGGCGGATGCTGAATATCCACCCCTCGCTGCTGCCCAAGTACAAAGGGCTCAACACCCACGCCCGCGCCATCGCCGCCGGGGATGCCGAACACGGCTGCACCGTCCACGAGGTCACCGCGGCGCTGGATGATGGTCCGATCCTGGGGCAGGCCCGGGTTCCGGTCGAACCCGGCGACACCCCGGATTCGCTTGCTCGGAAGGTGCTGGCCTGGGAACACAAGCTGTATCCGGCCGTTCTGGAGCGCTTTTCCCGTGGCGATCGCGCACCGGTGTTACTCCCCTGATCTTGCGCCAGAGATTTACATGAGCGGCCAATTCGGCCTATGGTCTGGCCAAGCGCTCGGGGCAGAAGAAACCAACGGGCAATGACCAGAGCAAGAGCAAGATTAGCAAGCGCATGAAGACCCTCAAAACCACGCGAGAGTTGGCTGACTTCTGCAAGGCTGCCGCCCAACACCCCTATGTGACCGTCGATACCGAATTCCTGCGCGAGCGGACCTACTACTCCAAGTTATGTCTGGTCCAGTTGGCCGTGCCCTCTGAAGACGAGGACAGCGCGGTATTGGTCGATCCGCTGGCAGAAGGACTGTCGCTTGAGCCGCTTTACGAATTGTTCCAGAACGAAAACGTCGTCAAAGTTTTCCATGCCGCCCGCCAGGACCTTGAGATTTTCTGGGTGGAAGCCGGTATTTTCCCCAAGCCGCTATTCGACACGCAGGTCGCTGCAATGGTTTGTGGTTTCGGGGAACAGGTTGGCTATGAAACGCTGGTTCGCAAAATCTGCAAACAGGGTCTGGACAAGACCTCGCGGTTTACTGATTGGTCGCGGCGCCCGCTGAGCGAGGCCCAGCAGACATATGCGCTGGCGGACGTGACGCATCTGCGCAAAATCTATGAACATCTGGCCGCCGAGCTGGAGAAGTCCAAGCGCAGCCATTGGGTAGCGGAGGAGTTGCGCGTTCTGACCGATCCGGCAACCTATGACATCCGCCCCGAAGAGGCATGGCGGCGGGTCAAGACCCGAACCAACTCGGCCAAGTTCCTTGCGGTGGTGCGGGAGCTTGCCCGGTTCCGTGAGGAATATGCCCAGCAGAACAACGTGCCACGCAGCCGTGTATTCAAGGATGATGCGCTGGTCGAACTGGCGTCGACCAAACCACGCACGCATGCTGATCTGGGCAGCTCGCGTTTGCTGCTGCGCGAAGCGCGCAAAGGTGCCATCGCCGACGGTATTCTGGCCGCCGTTCAGGCCGGTGTGAATTGCCCGCCTGAGGATCTTCCGCGGGTGGACAACAGCCGGGACAAGATCAAGGTGAACCCCGCGCTGGCTGACCTGCTGCGGGTATTGCTGAAGTCAAAGACGGAAACCGCAGGGGTCGCGGCCAAGCTCATCGCGACCAGCTCGGAGCTGGATCAGATCGCGGCTGGGGACCGTGACGTTGCTGCGATGTCCGGCTGGCGGTTCGAGGTTTTTGGCGAGGACGCGCTCAAACTCTGCAGAGGCGAGATTGCCTTGGCAGCGAAGGGACAAACTGTTCAGGTCGTCCCCCTGTAAGATCGAATTCAGCGCCGACGCGATTCAAGGGCGTTCTGCTGACCGACCACGCGGATCAGACGAATGCCTTCAAGATCCTGACGGCTGACATTGACCGCATCGGTCACTTCACGCGTACGTTCGGGCCCCTGCGCAGTGGCATAGGTCGGGTAGTTCACGCGGAAAACGAACTCCATAACGCCGTTCTTCCGGTTTTCCTCGGATTCGACGAAGGTGAGCTTTGCGTCATAGGCGCCCTGGCGGAAGGCGGTGCCTTGCGCGACAACGATTGCCCCTGAGGCGTTCGGTTCGATCCGCAGCTCGGTGATGGTGGTGATCGGTACGCTGGTATCTTCGGGTTCAGGGCGCGCGAACAGTCCCCGGCCCGAGCTTTGCTTCGGCACCAGCGCATCTGCGTCGCTGGCCGATGTCTCGACCGGGGCAGGGGTGCTGTTCCCGAACCAGTTCGACGGGTTTGCCCGGGAATCGCGCCAGCTGCTGCAGGCGGACAGGGTCAACAGGGCGACAAGAAGGACGGAAACAGTTTTTTGCATGGACCCAAAGCTTTGCAAGGTATTACCCGCACTGGGTTAGCCTACTTTCGGTCGTTTGAAAAGGCGCCCATGGGGGTGGACACCGGACATCGGGCGACTTAGGTCAGAACCAGAACCGCAACCAGAGGACCCACGTTCATGGCCACGCCTGCCTTTGAGGAGATTGTCGAGGATTTCGAGTTCCTTGAGGACTGGGAAGACCGGTACCGCCACGTGATCGAGCAGGGCAAGGCGATGGAGCCGCTGGATGACGCCTTGAAGGTGCCGGCAACCAAAGTCCATGGCTGCGCCAGTCAGGTCTGGCTCCATCCGGTGATCGAAGATGGTGTTTTTCGGTTTGACGGCGACAGCGACGCGCTGATCGTGCGCGGTCTGATCGCTGTATTGCGCTCGCTTTACAACGGTTTGCCCGTTGCCGAAGTGGAGAAGGTCGACGCCGCGGCCGAGCTTGCCCGATTGGGGTTGAATGAACATCTGTCGGCCCAGCGGTCGAACGGTGTGCGTGCGATGATCGACCGAATCCGAGACGTAGCGCGCGAAAACGCCTGAGCCGGATTCGCCACTCGGTGGCCAATCAGGAAGAATTGGGGCGTGCGCCGGCCCAGTCTTTCAGCGTGGTCTCGAGATCGCCATATCCGGTGAAACGCCGTTCGAACTCCAGCCCCATCCGATCCGCGCATTCCTGTGCCCGACGGGTCAGTTCGGGGTCATCTGTCTGCGCCTGGTAGATCAGCTTGGTGTAATTTCCGAAATACATGTCGCGCAGTTCCGGATTCCGATCCAGTCCCAGCGGCTTCCAGACGAACGCATCAAATTGTCTGGCCAGAAAGTCGGTCAGGTAAAAGGCCGTAGTCTCATCGTCGCCGCGTTCGGCGAATTTGTCGTTTCCTTCGAAGAAGGAATAACAGTGCGGCCCCCGCACCATCTCGACACCCAGCCGTTTGCACGCCTGCTCCAACAGTCCGCCGGTCCCGCAATCGGCATAGACGACAAAAATCCGGTCATACTGGTTGCGATGCTTGGCGACGGCATCCTCGACGGCCTGAGTGATCCGTTCGGGATAGACATGCAGGATGGCAGGCAGGCACGTCAGTGCAAGGTGGTGCCAGCCGTTGCGTGTCTTCAGGTCCAGAATCTCGCGCGCCAAGGCACCGCAGGCGATCAACAGGATGCTTTGCTGCGCATCCATCTCGTCAAACCCCTGTTCCGTCAGGCGTTTGTCGTCAGGCATGTCGTGCTGCGGCATGTTTCGCCTCCGCAAGGTTCCAATGTCAAATGACTGCGAAAAAGCCCCGGATGCAAGTTCGCGGCCTTTGGGATCACACACTCGGCACCTGAGTTTCGATCTCGTTGTGATGCCACGGCCCGGAAATGAAAAAGCCGCCCGGACAGGCGGCTTTGACAAAACAAGGCGTGCAGGATCAACCCGCCAGTTGGTTGTGCTTGCGCGAGACGAACTCCTTGGCGGTTTCGACCGCAACCGCCGCGTCCCGGCAATAGGCGTCAGCGCCGATCGCCTTGCCGAACTCTTCGTTCAGCGGGGCGCCGCCTACCAGCACGATGTAATCGTCACGCTTGCCCTGTTCGACCAACGTGTCGATGACCACTTTCATGTACGGCATGGTCGTCGTCAGCAGGGCCGACATGCCCAGAATATCAGGCTGCTCGGTTTCAAGCGCTTCCAGGTAGTTTTCGACCGGATTGTTGATGCCGATATCGACAACCTCGAAACCGGCGCCTTCCATCATCATCGAGACGAGGTTCTTGCCGATGTCGTGGATGTCGCCCTTGACGGTGCCGATCACCATCTTGCCAACGCGCGGAGCGCCGGTTTCCGCCAGCAGAGGCTTGAGGATGGCCATGCCGCCCTTCATCGCGTTGGCGGCCAGCAGAACTTCGGGCACGAACAGGATGCCGTCGCGGAAATCCTGGCCGACGATAGTCATGCCGCCGACAAGCGCCTTGGTCAGAATGTCATAAGGTGCCCATCCACGTTCCAGCAGGATGTTCACACCTTCTTCGATCTCTTCCTTCAGACCATCGTAGAGGTCATCAAACATCTGTTCGACGAGTTCGTCGTCGTTGAGTTCCGACAGGACGATGTCTTCTTCATCGGACATGGGTCATTTCCCTGAGCTGGCGGGCCTTGCGCCCTTGGTGGCTGTTTTTCCCGTTTTGGCCATTTCGCCGCAGTTAGACTGTGACGATTGCGACCTCGGCGGTTCCGAGACCGACCTATAGGTGAAAATCTTGCCGCGCTCGACGCCAAATTTCACATGATCTTTCTGAGCGGTATTCATGGGTTCTGTGCATGAGACAAGGCGGGCAACTGTGATGGCAGACTTGCCGCGGAAACCCGCAGATGCTAGGAATTGCGTGAACAAAGAGGGAACAAGCATGCCGTTGCGCCACACTATTTCCGGGCGAGGTGCCGTATCGAACGACGCTGGTCGGTACGAGGCGTATGCGCACGAAGCGGTCGATGACGGCTGGGAGGATCCCGAGCCTCTGCCTCCCTTGCGAACCTCGGTTCGGGACGAGGTCGCGAAGTCTCTGATCACCTACAACAAGTCACCCGATCTGCCATTTGACCGGTCGATCAACCCGTATCGCGGGTGCGAACACGGTTGCGTCTACTGCTTTGCCCGACCCACACATGCATATCTCGGTCTATCTGCCGGGTTGGATTTCGAAACGCGACTGATCGCACGTCCGAACGCGCCTGATGTGCTTGCGCGCGAGCTTTCGTCCGCGCGGTACAAGGTGGCGCCGATTGCGCTGGGTACAAATACGGACCCGTATCAGCCGATTGAAAAAACACGTTCAATCTCAAGGGCCTGCCTGGAGGTTCTGAGAGATTTCAACCACCCGGTTGCGATCGTGACAAAGGGTGCTTTGATCGAACGGGATATCGACATTCTCGCGCCGATGGCCGCCCTCGGGCTGGTCCGGGTCGGCATCTCGCTGACCACGTTGGATTCTGGCCTGTCGCGGCGGATGGAACCGCGTGCCCCTGCGCCAAAACGTCGGCTGCGCACGATCCGAAAGCTGACCGAGGCCGGGATTCCCGTGCGCGTCATGACGTCCCCGATCATTCCGGGACTGACCGATCACGAGCTTGAAGCGCTGTTGGAGGCCGGCCGCGAAGCAGGCGCGGATGCGGCCAGTTGGATCATGCTACGGTTGCCCCGCGAAGTCTCGCAACTGTGGCAGGAGTGGTTGTCCGAACACGAGCCCGGTCGCTCCGAAAAGGTCATGGCGCGGTTGCGCGAAATGCACGGGGGCAGGGACTACGACCCGCGGTGGGGGCATCGGATGCGCGGCGAGGGGATCTACGCCGAAATGGTCGCCAAGCGGTTCAAGTCTGCGATTGCGAGGCTTGGCTTGGCGACCACAACTCCCAAACTGCGTTGCGACCTCTTTGCCCGGCCCGCGCGGGCCGGGGATCAATTGTCACTGTTCCAATAAGAAAAGACCCCGCTCGATGGCGGGGCCTGTTGTCTGTCTCAGCGGTTTTCGATGTCGACGTAGTCGCGCAGAGTTTCGCCCAGATACAGCTGGCGCGGGCGGCCAATCTTGTTCTGAGGATCGGCGATCATTTCTTTCCACTGGCTGACCCAGCCAACGGTGCGCGACAGCGCGAAGATCGGGGTGAACATCGAGGTCGGGAAACCCATCGCCTCGAGGATGATGCCCGAGTAGAAATCGACGTTCGGGAACAGCTTCTTGTCGACGAAATACGGATCTTCCAGTGCCTGTTTCTCAAGAGCCTTGGCGACCTGCAGTTTCGGGTTGTTCTCGATGCCCAGCAAGTCCAGAACCTCATCGGCCGACTGCTTCATCACTTTGGCGCGCGGGTCGAAGTTCTTGTACACGCGGTGGCCAAAGCCCATCAGGCGGAACGGATCGTTCTTGTCCTTGGCACGTTCAATGAACTCGGGAATGCGGTCGACGCTGCCGATCTCTTCCAGCATCTCCAGGCAGGCCTGGTTGGCGCCGCCGTGCGCAGGGCCCCAGAGGCAGGCGATACCGGCTGCAACACAAGCGAACGGGTTTGCGCCCGAAGACGAGGCCAGACGCACCGTCGAAGTCGAGGCGTTCTGTTCGTGATCGGCGTGCAGGGTGAAAATCCGGTCCATGGCGCGGCTGAGGATCGGGTTCACCTCGTAATCCTCGGCCGGAACCGCGAAACACATGCGCAGGAAGTTCGACGCATAGTCCAGATCGTTGCGCGGATACACGAAGGGCTGGCCGATATGGTATTTGTAGGCCCAGGCCGCGATGGTGGGCATCTTGGCGATCAGGCGGTGCGACGCGATCTCGCGCTGGCGCGGGTCCGAGATGTCGGTCGAGTCATGGTAGAACGCTGACATTGCGCCCACGACACCCACCATGATCGCCATCGGGTGCGCGTCACGACGGAACCCGCGATAGAAATACTGCATCTGCTCGTGCAGCATCGTGTGGTGGGTGATGGTGGATTCGAACTGTTCCAGCTCGTCGGCCTTGGGCAGATATCCGTACAGCAGCAGGAAGCAAACTTCGAGGAAGTGCGATTTCTCGGCCAGTTGGTCGATCGGATAGCCACGGTGCAACAACTCACCCTTTTCACCGTCGATATAGGTGATGGTGCTGTCGCAGCTTGCTGTCGAAGTGAAGCCCGGGTCGTAGGTGAACACGCCGGCCTGACCATAGAGCTTGCGGATGTCGACTACATCGGGTCCTGCCGTTGGCGAATGAACCGGCAACTCATAGGTTTTTCCGTGGACGGTCAGAGTCGCTGTCTTGTTGCTCTCGGTCATGTTTTCCCTTCCTCAATCATACGAATGCCGGCTCGCTGACCGACAAAACGGGCGGTGATCGCGCAAGGTTGCGCGAGTCAGGTCGTAGCGGAGCAGCATTACCCGAATGTGAAGTCAGGACTGTGCCGCTGCATCAGAAATCCGTGCAATGGTCTCATCCCGACCCAGCACGAGCATCATGTCAAAAACCGAAGGTGTGACGGCCCGACCCGCCAACGCAGCCCTGAGGGGGCCAGCCAGCTTGCCGAACTTCAACCCGTTTGCCTCGGCAAACGAATTGAGGGTCTCCTCCAGTTCGTTCCGCGTCCAGCTAGCATTTTGCAGCTGCGGCGTCAATTGATCCAGTATACCGTCGGATACAGAACTCAGCGCCTTTTCTGCTTTCTCATCGCGCTGGATCGGCCGCGAGGTCAGTGCAAAATGCGCCTTTTCAAGGAGTTCTGGAAATGTACGCGCCCGATCCTTGAGGCAATACATCGCACGTTCCAAATCATCCGATTGTGTTCCTGTCAGCTCAGGCAGGCCAGCGGCGTCCAGATATTCTTCGATTTCGTGCCGCAATGCAGCATCTTCGGATGTGGCGATGTGCTGTCCGCACAAGTTCTCGAGCTTTTTCAGATCGAACCGCGCCGGGCTTTTCCCGATTCCGTCCAGGTCGAACCATTCCTTGGCCTGTTCATCGGTAAAGAACTCGTCGTCCCCGTGGCTCCAGCCCAGGCGCGCCAGGTAGTTTCGCATACCGGCGGCAGGATAGCCCATGGCCTGATACTCCTGCGCGCCCAACGCGCCGTGCCGCTTGCTGAGTTTCTTGCCGTCAGGGCCGTGGATCAGCGGGATGTGCGCCCAAACCGGAACCTTCCAGCCCATGGCTTCATAGATCATCATCTGCCGCGCCGCGTTGTTCAGGTGGTCGTCGCCGCGAATGACATGCGTCACACCCATGTCGTGGTCATCAACGACCACCGCCAGCATATAGACCGGTGTGCCGTCCGAACGCAGGAGGACCATGTCGTCCAGCTGATCGTTTCGGATGGTCACGTCACCCTGGACCTTGTCGCGGATGACGGTTGTGCCGTCCTGCGGAGCCTTGATCCGCACAACGAAGGGGCGATCGGGGTGGGTGCTGGGATCGGCGTCGCGCCACCGGCTGCGGAACAGGGTCGACTTGCCTTCGGCCCGGGCCTGCTCACGAAAGGCCGCGATCTCTTCCTGGGTTGCAAAGCACTTGTATGCTTTGCCTTCTGCCAGCAGATGATGCGCGACTTCGGCGTGACGAGCTGCGCCCTCGAACTGGCTGATGACATCTCCGTCGTGGTCGAGCCCGAGCCAGCTCATGCCATTGAGGATTGCCTCGGTCGCTTCGGGCGTTGACCGTTCGCGGTCCGTGTCTTCGATCCGCAGCAGGAACTTTCCGCCTCGACCGCGGGCGTAAAGCCAATTGAACAGCGCAGTACGGGCTCCGCCAATGTGCAGATAGCCGGTGGGCGAGGGTGCAAATCGGGTGACGACCTGATCGGACATTGTAGTGATTAACCTTTTGGTAACCGCGTTGAGCGTAGAGTTGAGCCTGTCTAACGAGCCTCAAGGACGGGGGCAACCATGCGTGTTGTGGCGTTGGTCGAAGGTGCGTTGCTAAACCAGCGAGGGCACCTTTTGCCTTGGTCTCCGGTTTGTCTGGCCATCGGCATAGGCCTGTATTTCGCAATCCGGTTCGAGCCGGAAGCGCGGATTTATTCGGGCCTGTCCGGGTTGGCCCTGCTTGCCATTTGGGCCAGTCGCCGGATGTCGTCTGCCTGGGCTCCGTTGGCAATAGGGGGGGCGCTGGTCGCCGTTGGGTTCATCCTGGCGGGTGCTCGCGCTCACATGGTTGCAGAGCCGGTTTTGAAATGGCGCTATTACGGCCCGGTTGAGGGGAGGGTCGTGGCGTTGGATCGCTCTGCTTCGGATGCGCTGCGGGTTACGCTGGACCAGGTACGGATCGGGGACGTGCCGTCGGACCAAGCCCCGCGGCGCATCCGACTTTCGTTGCATGGCGACCATGTACCGATTGTGCCAGGGCAACGCGTTATGACGACGGCCCATCTGTCACCGCCGCAAGGTCCAGTCGAACCCGGCGGCTTTGATTTTCGCAGACACGCCTGGTTTCAGCGCTTGGGCGCGGTCGGATACGCGCGCACGCCAGTGGTCACCGCCGCTCCGTCCCGCTTTGAGGCCGGGGTGCGTGTCGCTGCCGTGCGCATGGCCATTTCCGACAGAGTGAGAGAAGTGCTGCCAGGTGATGTCGGCGGCTTTGCCGCAGCTGTTTCGACCGGGGATCGCAGCGGCATCAGCGCCGCCGCTTTGGACAATTTGCGCGCGTCGAACCTTGCCCATCTGCTTGCAATCTCCGGCCTGCATATGGGGTTGTTGACGGGGTTCGTCTTTGTGACTTGCCGGGTACTGCTTGCGGCCTTGCCCGCCTTGGCGTTGCGGTGGCCGGTTCGCAAGGTTGCCGCGGTCTGCGCGCTGATCGCTGCAACGCTCTATCTGTTGCTTTCTGGGGGCAATGTCGCGACCGAGCGCGCCTTTGTGATGGTATCGGTTCTGTTTGGGGCGGTTTTGATCGATCGGCGTGCCATATCGTTGCGGGCCGTCGCGGTTGCCGCGCTGTTGGTGCTGTTTCTTCGCCCTGAATCATTGCTCAGCCCCGGTTTTCAGATGTCCTTTGCCGCCACGACAGCACTGGTCGCGGTTTTCGGTGCCCTTCGCGACGTCGAGGTTCCAAGAGTGCCCAAGTGGTTGCGCCCGGTGGGTGGGCTTCTGTGCTCCTCGGCGGTCGCTGGTTTGGCGACGGCCCCAATTGGTGCGGCGCATTTCAACATGGTTTCGCACTACGGTTTGCTGGCCAACACCCTGTCCGTGCCGGTTATGGGATCCGTCGTGGTTCCCTCGGCAGTTCTGGCAGCGATCCTCGCGCCTTTCGGGCTCGAGGCCGTTGCGATCCATGTGATGGGTATCGGACTGGCGTGGATCCTGGCCGTCTCGGACTGGGTGTCCGGCCTCGATGGTGCACGGGGCTTCGTTGCCAGCTCGCCCGGTTTTGTCCTGCCGCTGTTTTCCTTGGGTGCGCTGTGGGTCATTTTGTGGCAGGGACGCAGCCGCTGGGTCGGAGTTTTTCCGATGGCATTCGCCGCAGTATTCTGGGGACAAGGCCAGCGGCCCGAGGTGCTGATCGCCGATTCAGGTGGTTTGGTCGGGGTGATGACCGAGAAGGGCCGCGCGTTGAGCAAGGAAAAAGGCGCTGGGTTCGTCGCTTCGGTCTGGCTTGAAAACGATGGAGACGGAGCAACCCAGCCGGAGGCTGCGGGCCGGTGGCCATCGGCCCCAGATCTTGTTCAGCGATATCCTTTAGAGGATTTCCAGCTGGTCCACATCACGGGCAAGCGCGCGGCGCAGCAGGTCACCGTTTGCCGACCGGGCGAACTCGTGGTCTCTGCCGTGCCGATCAAACTGACCGGTGACTGCGCCGTTTTTGATCCTGACCGACTGCGAAAGACCGGCAGCCTTGCGATCCGCCAAGGAAAGATGTTCAGCAGCGCTGATGCGACGGGGCCGCGCCTTTGGTCACCGGCTCGGCCTGACGGCTTCAGTAAGTCCGAATAAGTCCGACGAGACGCCCTTGAACCTTGACTTTGTCCTCGGGCAATACCCGCGTTTCGTAAGCGGGGTTGGCGGCCTCGAGCGCGATCGCCTGGCCGCGCCGGAAAAACCTTTTCAGGGTTGCCTCCTGATCTTCGACCAAAGCCACGACGATGTCGCCATTGTCTGCCGAAGACGTTTCGCGGATCACGACCACGTCCCCGTCATTGATACCGGCGTCGATCATGGAGTCTCCCCGCACCTCAAGGGCATAGTGTTCGCCACGGCCCGATACCATCGTGCCCGGTACCGCAACATGATGGGAAATGTGGCTGATCGCCTCGATAGGAACACCGGCGGCAATTCTGCCCATCACCGGAAGTTCGAGAGCGTCCACCGACACAGGATCGACATTGGCGGGGCGGGGCACGCTGGGCTTGTCACCTTCGATCACGCGAGGCGTGAAGCCGGCGGTCGGCTCGCCTCCAAGACTCTCGGGCAGTTTCACGATCTCGATCGCGCGCGCCCTGTGGGCGAGACGCCGGATGAACCCACGCTCTTCCAGTGCAGTAATCAACCGATGGATGCCGGATTTGGATCTCAGGTCCAACGCCGTTTTCATTTCGTCAAAGCTGGGTGGAACACCGTCCGCCTGAACGCGTTTGTGGATGAATTCCAGCAAATCCAATTGCTTCTTGGTCAGCATCGCTCACACCTCGTTGCCCATGCGTTTTCTTTTGTTCTACGCATGTTCACGTTTTGTGTCAATGGATTTGCCGGCTGAACCTAAATCGGCAGGTAGGACACCGTTTCCCCCGCAGCCCGTGCGGGATCGTTTGGAGGACGCATCAGCAAGGCGTTCGACCGCGCCAGAACGCTGAGCAGCGAACTGTCCTGATCCTCGAACGCGCGTATTCCATCGCTTTCCAATCGAGCGCGCATGTAATGCTCGCGCGGGCCGTTTGGTGGAAGGGCATCCGACAAGATGGCCTGATGGAGAATCGGGTCAACAGTCTGGATGCCCAGCATCTTTTTGACCAAGGGGACCAGGAAGAGATATCCGCAAACCATCGCGCTGACTGGGTTGCCGGGCAACCCGATCATCGCCGCATCACCCAGCCGCCCCGCCATCAGTGGTTTGCCGGGGCGCATCAGGACCTTGTAGAAGGATTGTTCGAGCCCCAGCCGTTGCGATGCTTCGGCCACAAGGTCGTAGTCACCCACCGACGCTCCACCAATTGTCACGACCAGATCGGAGCCTTCGGCCAAGCCAAACGCGGTTTCCAGCGATGACAGTGTGTCCTGTGCCACTGGCAACATGCGAACATGTGCGCCAGCTTTCTCGAGCAACGCTTTGATGCCAAACGAGTTCGAGGCAATGATCTGGTCAGGTCCCGGAGTTTCGCCCGGCATGACCAGCTCGTTTCCGGTGGCGATCAGCGCGATCTGAGGTTTGCTGGCCACGGAGACGGTTGGAACATTCATCGCCGCCAGCAATGCAAGATCTTCGGGCGAGAGGACTCGTGGCGCACTAACTACATCACCGATGGTGAAGTCCACGCCTGCCGGTCGGATGTTGGTTTTTTGGCCGGGTTCTTCCGTGATCGTCAACAGATCGCCGCGCAGGTCGGTATCTTCCTGGATGACGACGAAATCTGCCCCGTCTGGGACCGGAGCCCCGGTGAAGATCCGAACCGCCTGGCCCGGGCCAACTGTACCTGTGAAACGCTGGCCAGCGGCGGCCTCACCGATGACCTTGAACATTGCGTGACGCTCAACCTCGGCCGACTTCAGCGCATATCCATCCATTGAAGAGGCAGCAAACGGGGGTTGGTCCCGCTCGGCTTTGACATCCCGCATCAGCACTCGACCGGCCGCGTCAGCAAGCGCAATCTGCTCTTCGGGCATGGTGGCTACCAGGCCGAACAGCAACTGTCGGGCTTCTTCAACCGTTATCATTTCGCCTCGTAACGACCTGACTTACCGCCATCTTTCAGCAGAACGCGGATCCCCCCAATTTCCATCGCCTTGTCAACGGCCTTGGCCATGTCATAGACGGTCAGCGCCGCGGTAGACACGGCTGTCAGGGCCTCCATCTCGACACCAGTCTGACCGGTGGTCTTGACCGTCGCTTCGATCTGCACGCCGGGCAGGTCCGGGTCCAGTGTCAGGTCAACCGACACCTTGGTGACAGGCAAGGGATGGCACAACGGAATCAGGTCCGGTGTCTTCTTTGCCCCCATGATCCCGGCCAACCGGGCAACCCCCAGAACATCGCCCTTCTTCGCGCGGCCTTCGGAAATGATTTCAAATGTTTGTTGCGCCATTTTCACGTAACCCGTTGCAACGGCGACGCGGTTTGTCGTGTCCTTGTCCGATACATCGACCATATGGGCCTGGCCGTCGCTGTCAAAATGCGTCAGGGGCATCACATGACCCCCGGCACCAGCGGGTTCGACAGGATGTGACGGGTTGCGGCGGCGACGTCCTGCTGCCGCATGAGGCTTTCTCCGATCAGGAAACACCGGGCACCATAGCGGGCGATATCCGCAAGGTCTTCCGGGGTGTTCAGCCCGCTTTCGCACACGATCATGCGGTCAGCAGGAACCAGCTTGGACAAGCGTCGAGTGGTATCAAGCGAGGTCTCGAACGTCTTGAGATTGCGGTTGTTTATCCCGATGAGGGGGCTTTTGAGATCGGCCGCTCGCTCAAGCTCGGCCTCGTCATGTACCTCGATCAGGACATCCATCTCCCAGTCAAACGCGGTCTGTTCCAGTTCGGCGGCTTGCTGATCGTCGACTGATGCCATGATGATCAGGATACAGTCGGCACCCAGTGCCCGCGCTTCGACCACTTGATAGGGATCATACATGAAGTCCTTGCGCAGTGCCGGAAGCGAGCATGCAGCCCGGGCGGCGGTCAGGAACTCCTTGGCACCCTTAAAGCTGGGCGTGTCGGTCAAAACCGAAAGGCAGGCGGCGCCACCTTCTTCATAGGCTTTTGCCAGCGCGGGCGGATCGAAATCCTCACGGATCAACCCTTTGGACGGGCTTGCCTTCTTGATTTCGGCGATCAGACCATAACCGCGGCGACTGGCCGTGCGCAGAGCCTCCACAAAGCCGCGCGTTTCAGACGCTTCGCGGGCTTGTTGCTCGACCTCGTCCAGAGGAACTTGGGCTTTGTCGGCGGCGACTTCTTCCAGCTTGTAGGCCTTGATCTTATCCAGAACGGTTTCGGTCATGCGGCTTCCTGTGTGAGTTGTGCCAGAGCAGCAATCTTGTCTTTCGCCTTGCCGCTGTCGATGCTTTCGGCGGCCATTTCGACGCCTTGTTTCAGGTCCGGTGCAGCTTCGGCGACCACAAGGGCCGCAGCCGCGTTCAGCAGGACCGCATCCCGGTAGGCCGACGGCGCGCCATCCAGCAATGCGCGGAACGCGACGGCGTTTTCCTCGGGTGTTCCGCCCAGAATATCTTCAAACGGATGAACCGGCAGGCCCGCATCTTCGGGATGCAGTTCGACCTCTTTCACCCGTCCGTCCTCAAGCGACGCGACCCAGCTGATGCCAGTAATCGTCAACTCGTCGGTCCCGTCCGAGCCATGTACCAGCCAGGCGTGCTCGGCCCCGAGCAGACCAAGGGTTTCCGCCATCGGTCGGATCAGGTCGCGGCTGAAGGCTCCGGTCAGCTGCCGCTTGACACCGGCGGGGTTGGTCAGGGGGCCAAGGATGTTGAAGATGGTTCGGGTACCAAGCTCTTGCCGGGTGGGCATGACATGGGCGATGGCCGGGTGATGCATGGGCGCCATCATGAACCCGATGCCGACGGTCTGCAAAGCCTTTTCAACGACTTGCGGCCCGACCATCACGTTGATTCCCATCTGTCCCAATGCGTCGGCGGCCCCGGATTTCGAGCTGAGGTTCCGGTTGCCGTGCTTGGCCACGGTCACGCCCGCGCCAGCCACGACAAAAGCCGTTGCGGTCGAGATATTGAGCGTGCCTTTCCCATCGCCGCCGGTTCCAACGATGTCGATCGCGCCAGATGGCGCTTTGACCGCGTTGCATTTCGCGCGCATCACGGCGGCAGCGGCGGCATATTCCTCGACCGTTTCGCCGCGCGTCCGCATGGCCATCAACAGACCGCCGATCTGGCTGGGCGTGGCGCGGCCTTCAAACAGGATCTCAAAGGCCTGTTCGGCTTCGGCACGGGTAAGGGCGCGATCGGCCGCAGCTCCGATCAGCGGTTTCAGCGCGTCACTCATGCGGGGACTTTCATTTCGTTCAGGAAATTCTTCAGCAGAGCGTGGCCGTGTTCCGAGGCGATCGACTCCGGGTGGAATTGAACACCGTGGATCGGCAGCTCTTTGTGTTGCAGGCCCATGATGGTGCCGTCTTCCAACTCTGCCGTGATTTCGAGGCAATCGGGCAGGGTCTCCCGATCGACGACCAGTGAGTGGTAGCGGGTCGCCTCAAACGGTGACGGCAGGCCGGCGAACAGGCCTTTGCCAGTGTGATGCATGGTTCCCATTTTGCCGTGCACGATTTCGTGGCACCGCACGACCTTGCCGCCAAAGGCCTGACCGATGGTCTGGTGACCCAGACAAACACCCATCAAAGGCGTGCGCGTTTCCGCAGCTGCCTCGGTCAGGGCGAGGCAGATCCCTGCCTGGTCAGGATCACAAGGGCCGGGACTCAGCAAGATGCCGGCAGGGTTCATGGCCATCGCTTCCTGCACATCCAGCGCATCATTGCGGCGCACGACCATTTCCGCGCCCAATTCGCCCAAATAGTGGACAAGGTTGTAGGTAAACGAGTCGTAGTTGTCGATCAGCAGCAGCATTTGGCACTTGTCTTGTGTTTGGGCAATTCGGACTGGCGATACAGCCCCGCGCCACGGTATAGTGTCGGGACATACATGCTCAGGCTTGTGCGGCAGCGTCAAGGGGACAACCCCAACAAGGCGACCGGACGGGTGAGTGCCGCAGAGACGGTGCACGGGCTGCCGAGGCAGGATGAAAGACGAGAGGCAAGAACAGATGGGCGGATTTATCGGTGGAATGATCGCCGGCGCGGTCGTTGTGTTGGTTCTGGGCGCAGTGCTTTCCCTGAACACGCCACTTGGCAGCAAACCGGATATTCAGACAGCGGCGCCAGCCGCGGTGGAAGCCGATCTGCCCAAGGCGGATACGGAAGTGCAGGGCGCTGGTCCGGATTCCGATCTTGTCGAAATCGCACCACGAGCGTTGGAGGCGCTGGACGATACGGCGGATGGGGCCACTGGACTGGATGGCATTCAGGCCGAGCCGGATGATCGTCCGCAGGTCGGTGACACCCTGGCAGGCCTGAACGACCCGGGTGCGGGAGACGCCGCGTCGGTCGATGTGACGACCGACGCGCCAGCCGCGCCCCCGGCGCCCGGACCGGTTCCGTCGAGCCCGGACGAGGAGGTCCAGCCCGTCACCGTGGACGCGACACCGCCGGCCGCACCACAGCCCCCGGCGCAAGAGGTCACGACCGTCGAGCCAGAGACCGCCGAACCAGAGACTGCGGCAAATGCGGAACCCGAGGCGACCCCGGCGCCGGAAACAGCCGCGCTGCCGTCGACACCTGAGCCGGATCAACCGACCGGAACCGGCGACAGCCCGATCGCGGTCGAGGGGGACGAAGACACGCAGCCCCGCAAACGGGCCCGGATCGCGGCCTTGCCCCAGATCGGCGGCGAACAGGCAACGGCCTCATCTTCGATTGCCGGCAAACGCGTGATCCCGCTGACCGAACGCGATGATGCCCCGGCCGATCAGCCGGCAGAGGGTGAGGGCATGCCCGGTAAGCCGATCGATGCTTATGCCGCCGCCTTTGACAACCCGGATGCCAAACCGCTGATGTCGATCATCCTGATCGATGACGAAGGTGCGTTCGGGGCTGAGGCGCTGAAGGATTTTCCGTATCCCCTAAGCTTTGCGGTCAGCCCTTCGGATCCGCAAGCGGCGGAGAAGATGAAGCGCTATCGCGAGGCTGGGTTCGAGGTTCTGGCCTTGACCGACCTGCCAAAGGCGGCCAGTGCGCAGGATGCCGAAGTCTCGTTGGCGGTCTGGCTTGAAACCTTGCCTGAAACCGTTGGCCTGCTCGAGGGCGTGAACACCGGGATACAGGGCAACCGCAAGTTGGCCGATCAGGTGGCTGCCATCGCGGCAGGAACGGGCCGTGGGCTGGTCGTGCAGGACAACGGGTTGAACACCGTCCAAAAGCTGGCCGCGCGGAATGGCATTCCATCAAGTGTGGTGTTCCGCGACATCGACGGTGCGCGTCAGGATCCAACGGTCATGCGCCGGTTCCTGGACCAGGCAGCTTTTCGTGCCGGGCAGGAAGGCGCAGTTGTGATGCTGGGCCGATTGCGGCCCGAGACAATTTCGGCGTTGTTGCTCTGGGGGCTTGAGGATCGCGGCAACCGAGTTGCCCTGGCCCCGATCTCGGCGGTGATGAAAAGCCAGATCCAGTAATCAATGCAGAAAAAGAAGAAAAGGCGGCCAGATTGGCCGCCTTTTTTATGAATTCCCGGATCCGGTGAACCGCGCCGCATCCGCCGCGGCTCGCCTGATGGCATTCGATTTGTGCACGGTTTCCATGTATTCGGCCTCGGGGTCGCTGTCATAGACGACACCACCACCGGCCTGGATATACAGTTTCTGGTCCTTCACGATGGCCGTACGCAGCGCAATGCACATGTCCATGTCGCCACCGGCGCTGAAATAGCCGACACCGCCGCCGTAGACACCGCGCTTTTCGGGCTCCAACTCGTCGATGATCTGCATCGCCCGGACCTTCGGTGCACCTGACACTGTGCCCGCCGGCATCCCGGCAAAGAAGGCGTTCAGGGCATCCTTGTCGTCGGCCAACTCGCCCACAACGTTCGACACGATGTGCATCACGTGGCTGTAGCGCTCGATGATGAATTCCTCGGTCGGGCGGACGGTGCCGATTTTGGACACGCGTCCTGTGTCGTTGCGGCCCAGGTCCAGCAGCATGAGGTGCTCGGCCAGTTCCTTTTTGTCGGCCAGCAAATCCAGCTCGTTCGCCTTGTCCTCTTCGGGGGTGGCACCGCGAGGACGTGTTCCGGCGATCGGCCGGATGGTCACTTCGTTGCCGAACACGCGCACGAGTATCTCGGGGCTGGCGCCGATCACCTGGAAGCCACCGAAGTTGAAATAGAACATGAACGGCGACGGATTCGTGCGGCGCAAGGAACGATACAGCGCAAAGGGCGGCAGCGGAAAATCTTGTGTCCAGCGTTGTGCCGGAACCACCTGGAAGATGTCACCAGCCCGGATGTACTCCTTGGCCTTTTCCACGGCTTCCATGTAGCCCGACTTGGTGAAGTTGGATACCGGCGGCGCGATCTCGTGTGCTTCGCCCAGATCTCGAGACTCCGAGGGCATTGCGCGTTCCAGGTCGCGCACCGCGTCCATCACACGCTCGGCCGCCTGTGCGTAGGCGGCCTTGGCTGACTGCCCGTCGCTGGCCCAGGCCGGAGACACAATGGTGACTTCGCCTTTCACGCCGTCCAGGACCGCAACCACCGACGGACGCAGCAGTATCGCATCCGGCAGCCCCAAAGGATCGGGGTTCACATCCGGCAGGTGTTCGACAAGGCGCACCATGTCGTATCCCAGATAACCGAACAGGCCGGCCGCAGCCTGGGGCAGGTCATCGGGCAGGTCGATGCGGCTTTCGGCGAGCAGCGCGCGCAGGTTGTCCATCGGGTTGCCATCTTGCGCGTCGAACGCATCCGCATCAAACCGCGCCGAACGGTTCAATTCCGAGGTTTCGCCCCGACAGCGCCAGATCAGATCCGGCTTCATCCCGATGATCGAATACCGCCCGCGAACTTCGCCTCCGGTCACCGATTCAAGGACGAAGGCGTCCTTCTGGGCGCCCGTCAGCTTGAGCATCAACGAAACCGGTGTGTCCAGATCAGCGGCCAGACGGGTATAAACGACCTGGTTCTGTCCGGCCTCATAGGCGCGGGCAAAGCTGTCGAAATCGGGTGTCAGAGCCATTTTCGTTCCGGTCAGAAGTTGGCCTGAACCGCGTTCAGCGCGCGTTGGTCCAGGGTCGGCCGCGCGCGTGTCTGAGCGTCGCGCACATAGATGTCGAAGATGTTTTGGGCCAGTGCCTGGTTCAGCTGAGCGGCAGCGGCCTCTTGCATCAGGCGCTGTTCGTCGGTTTCCGCAGGCGGAAGAACCTCGTCCAGCCGCACGATGAATGCCGCATCCGGTCCCGCGATCACGCGCAGTTCATTGGGCTCCATCTCAAAGATCTGGGTCATGAAATCGGCCGGAACGTTATCCAGAAACGCGGTACGAGTCAGTGCGTTTTCGACACGGAATGGCAGCCCGGTCGCCGTGAAATCACCGTCGACGGCCAATTGAGTCACGATGCCGTTGGCCTGTTCCTCAAGCGCCTTGGCCGTCTGTTCCTGTACCCATGCGGCGGCGACGCGGTCGCGTGCGGACTCCAGCGGCTCGGGGCGCGGCGGCAGAACCTCATCCAGCCGCAAGGCAAAGATCGAACCATCCTCGAGGAATCCGATTTCCGGGAAATCATCTTCGCGGACGGCCTGCGCAGCCTGGCGGAAGCCGTCATACGCGGCGATGCCGTCGTCGCTTTGACGGGTCCAGTCAATCTTGCCAAGCTCCATTTCCGTTTCGTTGGCCAACTCTTCCAGCGTGGCGCCGCCGGCCAGCATGTCGTTGATGTCTTCGGCCTGGCTCTCAATCAGGCGCCGGGCGCGTTCGCCGGCCAGCTCTGCACGCAGTTCCGGTTCGGCGTCCTCAAAGCTCACGTTCTGTTCGGCCAGCGATCCGTTGACCCGGAACAGGGCCGGACCAAAGACCGAGGGCAGGGGGCCCACGACCTGATCAATCTCTGCGGCAAAAACGGCATCCGCGGCCTCGCCCAGATCTTCGCGGGTCACATCACCCAGATCGACACTGCTCAGTTCAAGTTCGCGCTCGCGTACCAGCTGCTCAAAATCCGCCCCGCCGACTTCCAGCTGTGCCATCGCCGCAGTCGCCTCTTCCTCCGAGGGGTAGACCAGCCGCTCAACCAGACGACGTTCGGCTTGCTGATACTGGTCCTTGCGTTGTTCATACAGACGCTTGAGTGCGTCTTCGTCGATTTCGACCGTATCCTGCAGCATCTCCGGCGACAGAACGGCGTAGGTGATCTTTTTGGTGCGCGGCAGGGTGAACCGATCGGTATTCGCGTCGTAATACGCTTGGATATCGGCCTCTGTCGGCTCGGGGATCGGGGCCGTCAGAGCGTCCGGCGACAGAGTTGCGACGGTAAAGCTGCGGCGAGCGAGAACATAGTCGGCCAAGGCTTTGGTCATGATTGCGGGCATTTCAACACCGTCCATCATCGCGCCTTGGACAATTGTCCGTGCTGTTTCCTTTCGCAGGTCTTCCTCGAACTCGGTTTCGGTCATGCCGATCTGTTCCAGCTGGAAGCGGTAGGCTTCGCGGTCAAAAGATCCGTCAGGGCCCTGAAAGGCCTGAATGCCGACGATTTCCTTCTGCAGGTTGGCATCACCGATCGAAACACCCAGCTGTGCGACCTCGTTGTTCAGGGCTGCCAGCGAAACCAGACGCCCCAAGGCCCGCTGATCCAACCCCAGTTCCCGGGCCTGTGACATCTGCATCGGTTGACCGGTCTGCGCCTCGACTGCGCGGATTTCGCGCTGCAGCTCGCGGACATAGGCATCGACCGAAACGTCCTCATCCCCGACCTGGGCGACTGTGCGAACCGTTCCGCTGAGGTTGACGGCGCCAAAACCGGCAAGACCCAGCATCAGCATGCCCATGAGAATCCAGACGAAGGTTTTGGAGAGTTTGTTAATGCCTGCGGCCATAGTGCCCTCTTGGATCTTGCGGCAGGGTTCTGCCGTGACTGTTGCGGCCCTGAATACGACGCGGGATGCCGGGGGGCAAGCTCAGAAGGACAGGGCCTTCAAGCGGTCGAACAATAACCCGATTCCGGCACGGTCCAGATTGGCGAAAGCAATGCGCACCTGACGTTTCCCGGCGGGGTCGTGGTCGGGCATGAACATGGTGCCCGGCAACAGCAGAATACCGGCCTCGGAGACCAATCTGCGCGCCAGTTCGTCCGACGGCATGTCGAACGGATGTTCGAGATAGGCGAAATAAGCCCCCAGACCCAGCAGCCGCCAACCCTTGTCGGTCAGGCGGGGCATGTTCTCGGTGATTGCGGCGCGGCGATCCAGAATCTCGGCGCGTTCGCCCGCCAGCCACTGCGACAGGTTCCGCATCCCCCACAGCGCCGCGAACTGGCCCATCTGGCCGGGGCAGATGGCGACGGTGTCGAGGAATTTCTCGACCTCGGACAGCAGCGGCGCACCTGTGGCGATCGCGCCCACGCGGTGGCCGGTCAGGCGGTAGGCCTTCGAGAAGGAATAGAGATGCACCAGCGTCCGGTCCCAGTTGGGCTGCTGGAACAGCGCGTGTGGCGGGCCGCTGCGGCTGTCGAAATCACGATAGGTTTCATCGACCAGCAGGCGCAGGCCATGCTGTTGCGCCAGATCATAGAAGGCACGGACCAGATCCGCCGGATATTCGACCCCACCCGGATTGTTGGGTGTGACCAACGCGATCGCGCGTGTGCGCTCGGTGATCAGCGCGCGCGCCTGTTCCGGATCGGGCAGCAGGTCCGACCCGGTCGGCAGATCAACCGTTTTGACACCGGCCATGTCCAACCACATTTTATGGTTGAAATACCATGGCGTTGGCAGGATGACCTCATCCTCTTGATCGGTGATCGCCGAGATGACCGAGGCAAAGGCCTGATTGCAGCCTGAGGTGATGGCTGTCTGATCCGGCCGAACCTCGGCAGCGTAGTGATCGCCAATCTCACGCGCGAGTTCCGCACGAAGATCGGGGTTGCCCAGTACTGGGCCGTAGAGATGTGCGGCGTCCTGATTGATCGCAAAATCGGCCATCGCCTGCCGCAGCGCCAAAGGCGGCGGATCGACCGGCGCCGCCTGGCTGACATTGATCAACGGGCGGTCTTCCGAGAACGTGACCCCCTCGAGCCAACGCCGCGCCTCCATCACCGGAGGGGCGAAGGTGGCGGCGGTGCGGGTCAATGTCATCGGGTGTCCGGTCTTGCTGATTTGTGGTGGATAAGTGGGATCAGTCGGTGCCGCGATAGGGCTCGACATATTGCAGGGCCATGTCCCAAGGGAAGAAGATCCAGGTGTCCTGGCTGACCTCGGTAATATAGGTGTCAACCATCGGGCGGCCCTTGGGCTTGGCATAGACCGTGGCGAAATGAGCCTTGGGGTACATCTTGCGCACCAGTTCCAGTGTCTTGCCGCTGTCGACCAGATCATCGATGATCAGCACGCCCTCACCATCCCCCATCAGATCGGCATCGGGGGCCTTGAGCACCTCGGCCTCGCCACGCTCCTGATGGTGATAGGATTTGACGCTGATGGTATCGACGGTGCGGATGTCCAGCTCTCGGCTGACGATCATCGCCGGTGCCATGCCGCCGCGCGTGATCGCGACGACGGCGCGCCAAGCACCGTCATCGGGGCCCTGACCGTCCAGCCGCCAGGCAAGCGCGCGCGAGTCACGGTGAATCTGGTCCCAGCTGATGTGAAAGCCTTTTTCGTGGGGCAGGCGGTCCTTTGCGCTCATGGTCTTATCCCTTTTCCACATCCGGCGCGTCGACGGCTTTCATGCCGACGATGTGATAGCCCGAGTCAACGTGCAGGTTTTCACCGGTTACGCCGCTGCTGAGGTCGGACAGAAGATAAAGGGCCGATTTGCCCACGTCGTCGATGGTCACGTTGCGGCGCAGGGGCGAGTTGTACTCGTTCCACTTCATGATGTAGCGGAAGTCGCCGATGCCGCTGGCGGCGAGGGTCTTGATCGGCCCGGCCGAGATCGCGTTGATGCGGATGTTGTCTTTGCCCAGGTCCTCGGCCAGGTATTTCACCGACGCCTCGAGCGCGGCCTTGGCCACACCCATGACATTGTAGTGCGGCATGACCTGCTCGGCACCATAATAGGTCAGGGTGATGGCGCTGCCGCCGTCGGTCATCAGCTTCTCGGCGCGTTGCATCACCGCAGTGAAAGAGTAGACCGACACGTCCATCGTCAGCTTGAAGTTCGCGCGCGACGTGTCGACATAGCGGCCGCGAAGTTCGTTCTTGTCGGAGAAACCAATGGCGTGGACGACGAAATCCAGCTTGCCCCACTTCTCTTTCAGTGCCGCGAACAGCTCGTCGATCGACTCTTCGTCGCTGACGTCACAGGGCAGGACGATCTCGCTCCCCAGTTGGGCCGCCAACGGGTCGACCCGTTTTTTCAGTGCATCCCCCTGATAAGAGAAAGCCAGTTCGGCTCCGGCTTCGGACAAGGCGCGGGCGATTCCCCATGCGATTGATTTGTCATTGGCCAGTCCCATGATGAGGCCGCGCTTGCCGGCCATCAACTGATTTGACATGTTCGGTTCTCCGCCTGTCGTCGCGATGTGTTGCGTTGGTTTATGCCATTGATTGCGCTGCATCAAGGCCATGCACTCTTGCCCGGGGCGGGTTCTCGCCGTAGGGTCATGTTCAATTCGTTCCAGGGGATGGACATGAGTGAGCGAAACGGCATCTTTGCCGGTGACGATCCGTTCGTGATCGCGGCCCGTTGGTTGGCCGAGGCCGAAAAGACGGAACCGAACGATCCGAACGCGATTGCCCTGGCGACCGTGGACCCCGATGGTATGCCGAACGCACGGATGGTGTTGCTGAAGGATATCGAGGTGGACTCCTTCGTTTTCTATACCAACTATCACAGTGCCAAGGCCCAAGAGCTGGATTCGGCCGGCAAAGCCGCCTTTGTGATGCACTGGAAATCACTGCGGCGTCAGATCCGGGTTCGTGGTACAATCACCAAAGAAGACGGCCCCTTGGCCGACGAATATTATGCGTCACGCTCGCTGAAAAGCCGGCTGGGTGCCTGGGCATCGCGACAGTCGGAACCTCTGAGCAGCCGGGCTGCTTTGATGGCCGAAGTTGCAAAGGTGACGGCAAAGCTGGGATCCAACCCGCCGCGGCCCGAATTCTGGGGTGGCTACAGGCTGACGCCGGTTGAAATCGAGTTTTGGGCGGATGGTGCCTTTCGGCTGCACGACAGGTTCCGCTGGCGGCGCGACCCGTCCGAGCAAAAGTGGAACGTACAGAGGTTGAATCCATGACGTTCGCGTATCGTGAAATGCAACACCCGGAAATGTCTGAATTTTTTCAGCTTGAATTTGCCCGACGTTTCCATACACATCAGACCCCTAACGACCCTTTGAATCTCGTGATGGGAACACCGTGCCAGAAGACCTGAACAGCATGTACCGCGTTCGTGGACACGTAAAATGGTTTGACCCTGCAAAGGGGTATGGCTTTGTCGTGTCCGACGATGGCGGTCCTGATATCCTGCTGCACGTGAACGTTCTGAGGAACTTCGGGCAAAGCTCGGTCGCGGATGGCGCGGGCATTGAGATCATGACTCACCGCACCGATCGTGGCGTTCAAGCGGTTGAGGTCGTGAGCATTGATCCGCCCGAGCGGGCCGACTCGGTGATGCTGGCGGATTTCGCCGAAATGGATCCCAATGAGATCGCGCATGCGCCGCTCGAGGCCGCGCGGGTCAAGTGGTTCGACAAGAGCAAGGGTTTCGGCTTTGCCAATGTCTTTGGTCGCAGCGAGGACGTGTTTCTGCATATCGAAGTTCTGCGCCGGTCCGGGTTGGCGGATCTCCAACCGGGCGAGGCGCTGGCGATGCGGGTCATCGACGGCAAGCGGGGCCGCATGGCCGCACAAGTGCTTGCGTGGGAATCCGCGCTCAATGACTGAGCGCTGCGCGTGATGCGGATTCTGGCCGGTCTTCTTCTGAGTATTTTTCTGTCACAAGGCGCCTTTGCTGAATGCCGGTCTGACCGGGTGGACCTTCGCAATGACAAGGCACAGGTCCGGTTTCTGGTCGAATTGGCAGTTTCCCCGCAGGAGCGGGCAAAGGGTTTGATGTTCCGCGAAAGCATGCCTCAGGGCGAAGGGATGCTGTTCGTGTTCGATCCGCCCCAGCAGGTCGCATTCTGGATGAAGAACACCTTGATCCCGCTGGACATGATCTTTCTGGATCGCACAGGTTTGGTGACCCGTGTTCATTCCGATGCCGTACCGGGGGATCTGACCCCAATCGAGGGCGGCGATTCGGTCTTTGCGGTTCTTGAGGTGAATGCGGGGCTTGCCGCCCGTTACTCGATCGCACCAGGTACGGCCATGCGCCACGAAATTTTTTCGCAAGGCCCTGCAATCTGGCCCTGTTAGGGCTTTTCAAATCCGAATGACGCCGTTAGGAAGGCGCACGGTCCGGGGCGTGGCGCAGTCTGGTAGCGCACCTGTTTTGGGTACAGGGGGTCGTGAGTTCGAATCTCGCCGCCCCGACCACTTTCCTTACAACGGAGTTCCACCGAAATACCGGTAGAGCCGTGTCAATTCATCATCCAGAACCGAGCTTTCGACGGGAACCTTGATCGTCGCTCCGTCCTTCTGGGGGACCAGGAAAAACAACTCGGCATCGACCCGGTAACCGGCCTGATTGCGGGTCGAAGACATGCGGCGCACCCCTTTGGGCAAGTCCTGCGGGTAACCGTCATAGTTGAGGATCAAGAACGCGGTGGTTTCCGGAGGCAGAGAGGAACGGCACTCGAAACTGCTGCGCTCGGGGCGTGTGAACCGTTCCTCCGGACCTTCGCAGCTGATCTCGAACGTGCTGAATAACTGATCGGGGTATTCGGCGAACTGAGCGCTGCGTGAAGATTGTTCCGGCTCGGGCGTCGCACAAGCGGCCAGCAAGGTAAGGACCGGAAACAAACGGATAATCGAGGTTTTCACGGCGCACTCCGTCATTTGTGTGTCGTGATGCGTCGCGTTGCGCTGCCACGAAGATTGGTGATTCTCCTCACAGTATGGGGCACGGGCGGGCAGGTGACCATTTTCTCGTAACCGGGCCGGGAAAAAAGAAAATCCGATTTGACCGATCTGCACGGTTTTGTGGACAGCGTTGTGGAGGAATCGGCGCGTTGTGCCTTGGCCCATCCTGCGGTTTTGCGGTCAACAGAAAAGTTTTGGTTAGAAGCCAAAAAATGCCGTTGACCAACTATGGGTAGATACGCCAGATTGTATGGGCCGAGTGAGTTGCCACTAAATCTGGTAGGAATAGCCGGAATTGGCATAGGGCGAGGGTCGGAAAGCACTCCAAACTGACGTGCAACCGTGCAAACGGGTTTGCGCTGCCAAAGGCAGCGCCCGGTCCTCTGCGTCCCTGATCGGCGGTCAAGGCGGGCGGCACCCCGCCAGAAAACGGAATTGGTGCCGGACAACCGAATTTGGGCTGATTGATCTAGGGCGGCGGACATGAAGATTGAAAGAACATTTACCAAGGCAGGGCAGGACGCATACGCAGAATTGGACTTCGTGTCCGTCACGTCCGAGATCCGCAATCCGGATGGAACGATCGTGTTCCGCCTTGATAACATCGAGGTCCCCTCTCGGTGGAGCCAGGTCGCCAGCGACGTGATCGCTCAGAAGTATTTCCGCAAGGCCGGCGTTCCCAGCAAACTGAAAAAAGTCCGTGAGAAGGACGTGCCCGAGTTTCTGTGGCGCTCGGTTCCGGCCGACGATGCCGAATTTGGCGGCGAAACGTCTTCGAAGCAGGTGTTTGACCGCCTCGCGGGTGCCTGGGCCTATTGGGGCTGGAAGGGCGGTTACTTCTCGACCGAGGAGGACGCGCGCGCCTATTTCGACGAGATGCGCTATATGCTGGCGACACAGCGTGCCGCGCCGAACAGCCCGCAATGGTTCAACACCGGTCTGCACTGGGCCTATGGGATCGACGGCCCGGCCCAAGGTCACCACTATGTGGACTACAAGACCGGCAAACTGACCAAGTCGAAATCGGCCTATGAACATCCGCAGCCGCATGCGTGCTTCATCCAGTCGGTCGACGATGACCTGGTGAACGAAGGCGGCATCATGGATCTGTGGGTGCGCGAGGCGCGCCTGTTCAAATACGGCTCGGGTACCGGGACCAACTTCAGCCATCTGCGCGCGGAAGGCGAAGCGCTGTCGGGTGGCGGCAAGTCCTCGGGCCTCATGGGCTTTCTCAAGATCGGCGACCGCGCCGCTGGCGCGATCAAATCAGGCGGGACAACCCGTCGAGCAGCAAAGATGGTGATCGTCGATGCAGATCACCCTGACATCGAGCAATTCATCGAATGGAAGGTGATCGAAGAGCAGAAGGTGGCCTCGATCGTTGCTGGATCGAAGATGCACGAGAAGATGCTGAACGGCATTTTCGAGGCCATCCGCGCTTGGGACGGCGCACAGGACGACGCCTATGATCCCAAGAAGAATGACGCGCTGAAAACGGCGATCCGCGAGGCGAAAAAGGTCGCGATACCCGAGACTTACATCAAGCGCGTGCTGGATTACGCCAAGCAGGGCCACGACAGCATCGAGTTCCCGACCTATGACACCGATTGGGACTCTGAGGCCTACAGCTCGGTCTCGGGGCAGAACTCGAACAACTCGATCCGTGTGACCAATGCCTTCCTGAAGGCGGTCGAGAAAGATGCCGATTGGGAGCTGATCAATCGTACCGACGGCAAGGTTGCCCGCACGGTCAAAGCACGCGATCTGTGGGAAAAAGTCGGCCACGCGGCCTGGGCCTGCGCCGATCCGGGCATTCAATTCCACGACACGGTCAACGAATGGCACACTTGCCCCGAAGACGGCGAGATTCGCGGCTCGAACCCGTGCTCGGAATACATGTTCCTGGATGACACGGCCTGCAACCTGGCGTCGATGAACCTGCTGACCTTCCTGAAGGATGGCGAGTTCCAGGCGGCCGACTACATGCACGCGGCCCGTCTTTGGACGCTGACGCTGGAAATCTCGGTGACGATGGCGCAGTTCCCGTCGAAAGAGATCGCGCAGTTGTCTTATGACTTCCGTACGCTGGGTCTGGGATATGCCAACATCGGCGGGCTGCTGATGAACATGGGTTATGGCTACGACTCGGACGAGGGTCGGGCGATCTGTGGCGCACTGACCGCAATCATGACCGGCGTTGCCTACGCCACCTCGGCCGAGATCGCCGGAGAGCTGGGGCCGTTCGCTGGCTACAAGCGCAATGCCGAGCACATGCTGCGTGTCATCCGCAACCACCGTCGCGCTGCCCAGTGTGTGACCGAGGGCTATGAGAAGCTGTCGGTCAAGCCGGTGCCGCTGGATCACGCCAACTGTCCGGACAAACGCCTGATCGATCTGGCCATGAGCGCCTGGGATGAAGCGTTGAGCCTGGGCGAGAAGAACGGCTACCGCAACGCGCAGGCCACGGTGATCGCGCCGACCGGCACGATCGGACTGGTGATGGACTGCGACACCACCGGCATCGAGCCCGACTTTGCGCTGGTCAAGTTCAAGAAGCTGGCCGGGGGCGGCTACTTCAAGATCATCAACCGCTCGGTGCCGTCGGCGCTGGAAAAGCTTGGCTATTCCTCGGCACAGATCGAGGAGATCGTGTCCTACGCAGTCGGGCATGGCACCATCGGCAACGCGCCGGGGATCAACCACACCTCGCTAACCGGTCACGGGTTCGGCCCGAACGAACTGGCCAAGATCGACGCCGCGCTGGAAAGCGCGTTCGACATCCGGTTTGTCTTCAACCAGTGGACGCTGGGCGAGGATTTCTGCACCGGCGTCCTGGGCATCCCGGCCAGCAAGCTGAACGATCCGACCTTTGACATGCTGCGCCATCTGGGTTTCAGCAAGTCGGATATCGACGCGGCCAACGACCATGTCTGCGGCACCATGACCCTGGAAGGGGCCCCGCATCTGAAGCCCGAGCACTATGCAATCTTCGACTGCGCCAACCCCTGCGGCAAGAAGGGCAAGCGGTTCCTCGGTGTTGACAGCCACATCACCATGATGGCTGCGGCGCAAAGCTTCATCTCGGGCGCGATCAGCAAGACGATCAACATGCCCAATGATGCTACGATCGAAGATTGCCAGAAGGCCTACGAGCTGTCCTGGAGCCTGGGCGTCAAGGCCAACGCGCTGTATCGCGACGGGTCCAAGCTCAGCCAGCCGCTGGCAGCGGCGCTGGTCGAGGATGACGACGAAGCGGCTGAAATCCTCGAAAGCGGCTCGATCCAGGAAAAGGCCGTGACCCTGGCCGAGAAGGTCGTCGAAAAGGTGGTGGTCAAAGAGATCATCCGCAGTCACCGCGAAAAACTGCCGCATCGTCGCAAGGGGTATACCCAAAAGGCGATCGTGGGCGGGCACAAAGTCTATCTGCGCACCGGCGAATTCGAAGATGGGCAGCTGGGCGAGATCTTCATCGACATGCACAAGGAAGGCGCTGGCTTCCGTGCGATGATGAACAACTTCGCCATCGCCGTCTCGGTCGGTCTGCAATATGGCGTGCCGCTGGAAGAGTTTGTCGACGCCTTCACCTTCACCAAGTTCGAACCGGCCGGGATGGTTCAGGGCAACGACTCGATCAAGAACGCGACGTCGATCCTCGACTACATCTTCCGCGAACTGGCCGTGTCGTACCTCGATCGCACCGACCTGGCGCATGTGAAACCCGAGGGCGCAACATTCGACGACTTGGGTCGTGGCGAAGAAGAGGGTGTATCGAACGTCTCGGAGATCAGCGACAGCGCGGCTTCGAAATCCTTGGAGGTTCTGAAACAGATCAGTTCGACCGGTTATTTGCGCAAGCGTTTGCCGCAGGACCTGATGATGTTCAACGGTACCGCCGAAGCGACCGGACTGTCCGAAGCGGCCGTGACCTTTGAAACCAAGAGCGAAACCACCGTCGTCACCGAAACGGCCACCGGGATGGATGCCCGGACCAAAGCCAAAATGCAGGGATACGAGGGTGATCCTTGTGGCGAATGCGGAAACTACACGCTGGTGCGCAACGGCACCTGCATGAAATGCAACACCTGCGGGGCAACCAGCGGGTGTAGCTAAGGCAAACGCCCCGCCAGGCGGGGTGTAGGGACCTGGATTTCCCCCCGGACTTCCGGTCCCGACGAATACGGATCAGGGCGTTGAGACTTACCCAAGGTCGCCCTGGTCCACTCGGCCGGCATGCCCGTGCTGGCCGGGAACAGGGTGGGGCGGAATATCGGTCCTTCCCACTCTCTCACGGGGCGGGTGCGCTCGTCCCATGTGCAGTCCAGGCCGCAGGCAAAAAAACACCGGGCGGTCAACGAATTGAGCCTGGACGGCAAAACTGACAGGGGGCTTCGGCCCCCTTTCTTTTTTCGACTCAGTCGGGCTGAGCGGCAGATTGCCGGGAACAGGGGTACGGATGAGGGAAGTTGTGCCGATAGGCCGGCAAGCGGCTTGGCGCAGCGAAAGCTTGCGACTCCAAATGGCCCAAACGGGCAGGGATTGGCGCGAATTGCTGGAAAATCTTTGCGGCCGATGACAGTGCGGCTGAGCAGGTGTTTTGTGTGCCTGTCCGGACAGACTACCACAAACCCCGTATCAGGAGACTGAAAATGAACTCTCAGAAACTGGCCGTTCTGGCCGCAGTTGCCCTCGGGTTCCCTGCGCTTGCATTCGCGCAGAGCTCGGCCGACGCAAATGGCGACGGCGTTCTGACCATCGAAGAGGTTCAGGCCGTTGTGCCCGACATGGATGCCGATGCGTTCTCGCTTTTGGACGCGAATGGTGACGGCGCTTTGGATGAGGCCGAAATCGCAGCCGCGCAAGAAGCTGGTCTGCTGCCGCCCAGCAACGGTTAACAGTTTGAAAAACGAGGCAGCCCAGAGTGATCTGGGCTGCTTTTCAATTGGTTATGCAGGCAAATGAATGTTGAATTTGCTTCTGAGTTCCGCATCCAGCGCCGGATCGAAACGCGCCGGAGACGGAGCGCCAAGGATCTCTTCTTTGCGCGCGGTTGCCTTTTCGACCAGGTCCGGCTTGCCCAGCTCGGCCCATTCCTTGGGCGAGGTCCGGTCGCCAAGCGCCGGATAGACATAGTCGGCCTGCATCCGGCTGAGTGTTGCGTCGGTTCCCAGGTAGTGACCCGGGCCACCGAGACAGACCGACGCGATCTGGTCCAGCGCCAGCGTGTCGTCCGTGACCTCGATCCCACGAACGCATCGCAGGGCCTGACCGATCAGATCGTCACCAAGGATCAGGCTTTCAAAGCAGAAACCCAGCAGCGAAGCGTGCATGCCGGCTGCTTCGTAGACCATGTTCAGGCCGGACAGCCCGGCCATGACGTTGGAACACATCTGCTCCCATCCGGCTTGCATGTCGGGCAGTTTGGAGTCCGACGCACCGGCTGCAGCGCCGCCGGGCAGGTCGTAGAATTTGTGCATCTGGGCGCAACCTGCCGTCAACAGGGCCTGCTCGCCAGACCCGACGCTCATCGCGCCGGTCCTGAGGTCAAGACCAAAAGGCCAAGTGCCAAAAACCGCTGGGGCGCCTGGGCTTACGGCGTTTACATAAACCAGACCTGCCAGGCATTCCGCCGTAGCCTGGACAATCGCACCGGCCACCGTTGACGGGGCCGTGGCACCCGCCATCCCAGCGGATAGCAACAGGACCGGCATCCCCGCCTTGATGCATTCTTCCATCACCTGGCAGCTCTCGGTCGCGAATTTCATCGGAGGCACGACAAAGCAGTTCGAGTTCGAGACGAAGGGCCGTTCACGCCATTTATCCTCGCCGCCAGCGATCATATGCAGCATTTCCATGGCCGGAGCTACATAGCTGGGGTCTGTGAAGGATGTTCCGACATGCTTGTAAGTCCCAGAACAACAAGCATAAATCGTGTTCAGGTCCATCTCGCGGTTGTCGGTGATGTCACGGCAGACCATGGGGCGCTGCACGAAATGGATATTGTCCAGTTGTTCGCAAATCCGCGCGGCATCGTGCAAGTCCTGCACGGTTGAGTCGCGGTAGTTGCGGCCTTGGGCGTCGACCATGCTGACGGCTGCACCGGCGGTTCCATAATGAACGCGACCGCCGGACAGTTCGAGATCGGTTTTGCCGTCGCGGCTGTACAGCGTTACCGACCGGTTGGCGCGGGCGATCGTGTCCTCGACCAGCGTCCGGGGAAAACGGATGCGTCCGTCATCGCCCAGCGTACAGCCGGCATTGACCAGGTAATCGATCCCGCTGGGTGGCGCGTCGGCCAGACCGATGGTTTCGAGCGCATCGAGAGCGGCGGAGTGAATACGCTCCATGTCCTGTTGGCTGAGCGGTTTGTAGGTGCCGCCCTCAAGCCCCGGGCGGACGGGGCGCAGATGTTCGGGCAGGGCCGCGGCACGGGCGGCCCGTCGGGCGGCGCGGCCGCCACTGCGGGACGTTGAGCGGGAGTGGTCGTTCATGGTGAGGATTCCAAATTGAAAGTCAGGTCAAAAGGGGGAAGCTTCAACCCGTCACGGCCGTCCTCGTGCCGCACGCCCCCGATCGGCACCGATGGTGCGGCTGATCAGGCAGATCTTCCAGATATCGTTTGGCATGTGGTCCTCAACTCCTGTGACGAATGGTGTCAGGGTCCGCGCAAGCAATCTGTCCTGTTTGCGACCGATGTCGCTTTTGGCCCCGAAAATTTGGAACTTCGATGAACGCCGCAGGAAATCCTCACGCAAAGGGCGAAATATGTTATGCTTCCATTACTTATTGTTAAGATTTGCGTGACTTGAATTGATCTGACGGCACCAAAGCACATGTTTAATTGAGGTGCACATCACCGCATCTGTTGCAATCGCAAAGGGTGCTGAACAAAAACCGGAGGTCTGCATGAAACTGATCCGCGCCTTGCTGTCGGTCCTGCTGATTCCAGCGGCGCAGGTGGCATTGGCCGAGGATTGGACCGGGCCTTATGCCGGGTTCACCTTCGGTTATACCGACGCGGACGGCCCCGGCGGCAGTGGGGGCAACTCGGGCAGCATCGGCGCGAATATCGGATACGATCTGGATCTGGGCAGCTTCGTCGTCGGGGGTGAGTTGGAATATGACCGGCTGAACCTCGACCTGGGCGCTTCGGAGGGCAGTTTGGACAGCGTATCCCGCGTGAAACTGCGCGGCGGGTACGAGTTCGGGCGCGCTTTGGGCTACGTCGTGGTGGGTGCCGCGCGGGCGAATACTTCGGGCGACAGCGACACGGCGGCCGTCTACGGGATCGGCGTAGCCTATCCTCTGGGCGACCGGCTGATCATCAGTGGCGAAGCCTTGCGGCAGAATTTCAACGATGTCACGCGGTCGCGCGGCGATCTGGATACCAACACCTTCAATCTGCGCACGACCTTCCGGTTCTGAACAAAACCCGTCTCGGTCACTCGGCCGCCGTCTGGCTCGCCAACCGGGCGGCGAAATCGCATAGGGTCTGAAGGGCGGCGGCGAACCGGTCATCGTCAATGGTCATGGCCACGCGCACATGTCCAGCGGCGGCTTGGCCGAAGCTTTCTCCGGGCATGACCGCGATGGCGTGGGTGTCCAGCAGCGCATTGGCGAAGTCTTCGCCGCTTTGCCCCGTCGCGCGGATGTCCAGCATCAGATACATCGCGCCTTGAGCCGGGATCAGGCCCACCGTGTTCTGTCGGGCCAGAACCTGCATCGCCAGGGCGCGGCGGCGGCGGAAGGGGGCCGCGACCTCTTCCTCCAGTTCGTCCCCGGCGGTCAGCGCAAAGCTGGCAGCGCCCTGAATGAATCCCGGAACCCCGTAGGTGGTGTGCGTGGCAAGGTTGATCAGATGTTCGATGGCCTCTTCGGGGCCAACGATCCAGCCACAGCGCGACCCGGTCATGGCGTGGGATTTCGACATCGAGCCCACGACCAGGGTGCGGTCGGCCATACCGGGCAGGGCGCGGGGCGACAGGTGTGCGCCGTCCCAGACCTGCGTGTCATAGACCTCGTCCGAAATCAGCCAGATGTCGCGTTCGCGGCACAGATCGGCGATCTCGGTCAGGGTCTCGCGGGAATAAACGACCCCGGTCGGGTTGTTCGGCGTGTTGATCAGCAATGATGCGGCACCCTCGGCCTGTTCCGTGATCAAGGCTGCGTCGGGCTGAAAGGCATCCTCGGCCCGGGTCTGAACCGCGCGCGCGATCGCGCCGGCTCCGCGGATCGTGCCGGGATAGGTCGCGTAGAATGGATCGAGATAGAGACCCACATCGCCCGGGTCGCACGCTGCCATATGTGCGGCGAACAGTGCGGCTTGTCCGCCCGGGGTGATCAGCACGTTGTGGCGCGTGGTGGGAACGCCCGTGCGGGTCTGCACCCGCGCGGCTACGGTATCGCGCAGCAGATCCGTGCCCGGCACCATGGCGTATCCGGTATGGCCCGCGCGCGCCGACCGGTCCATCTCGGCCAGGATCGAGGGGCGGGTGCGGATGTCATGCTCGCCGATGGTCAGTTCGGTCACGGCTTGGCCTTCGGCAATCATGCGGCGCGCGCGATAGAACACGTCCCACCCGTCCGAACCGCCTCCGGTCAGATGCGTGATGCGGTGCGAAAGTTTCATGGCGCGCCTCCGTTGCAGCAAGTCCGCCGAATGGGTCAGAGCCGCGATGATTTGTCAATCAGCTTCCCCCGCCGGCAATAGAAGTCTTGGCGCGCGGGACCGGGCGTGTTATGCGATGGGCCATGAACCGGAAGACCTGCATCATTATCTGCTGCATTCCCTGCTGAACTTTCACGCGGGCCGGTTTCTTTCGTTTTCTTCCCTGAGACAAGTTGCTAAGCCCGCGTCAACGCGCACGCTATTGCTGTATCCAGGAGCCAGACGCATGACGACGATCAAACTGCACAACACGCGGACCCGGACGAAGGAAGATTTCGTTCCGTTCGATCCCGACAACGTGCGGATGTATGTCTGTGGTCCCACCGTGTATGACCGGGCGCATCTGGGCAATGCACGGCCCGTGGTGGTGTTTGACGTGCTGTACCGTCTGCTGCGTCACGTCTACGGGCCCGCGCATGTGACCTATGTGCGCAACTTCACAGACGTCGATGACAAGATCAACGCGACGGCCCTGGCGCGCAAGCGGGCCGGGGCCGAAGGAACGCTCGAGCAGTTGGTGCAGGAGCGGTCGGACGAGACGATCGGCTGGTACCTGCATGACATGGGCGCGCTGGGGGCGCTGGAGCCCGACCAGATGCCGCGGGCCACGCGGTATATCGACCAGATGATCGCCATGATCGAGGACCTGATCGCCAAGGGGCACGCCTATGAGGCCGAGGGGCATGTTCTGTTCGCGGTGGACAGCTGGCGCGACGAGTATGGCAAGCTGTCAGGCCGTTCGGTCGACGACATGATCGCAGGAGCGCGGGTCGAGGTGGCGCCCTATAAGAAGAACCCGATGGATTTCGTGCTGTGGAAGCCTTCGGACGATGAACTGCCCGGTTGGGAGTCGCCCTGGGGCCGGGGGCGTCCGGGCTGGCACATCGAATGCTCGGCCATGAGCTATGAGTTGCTGGGCGAGAGTTTCGACATCCATGGCGGCGGCAATGACCTGATGTTCCCGCACCACGAAAACGAGATTGCCCAGAGCAAATGCGCCCATCCGCACGGCGAATTTGCGCGCTATTGGCTGCATAACGAGATGCTGCAGGTCGAAGGCAAGAAGATGTCCAAATCACTGGGCAATTTCTTCACCGTGCATGACCTGCTGGATCAGGGCGTGCCGGGCGAGGTGATCCGGTTCGTCTTCCTGCAGACCCACTATCGCAAGCCGATGGACTGGACCGAGAAGAAGGCGCGCGAGGCCGAGGCCACGTTGCGCAAGTGGCGGGCGCTGACTGCGGGCATCGAGCCCGCACCCAGCGCGGCGCCCGAGGTGATCGAGGCGCTTGCCGATGACCTCAACACGGCGGGCGCCCTGGCCGAGCTGCATCGGCTGGCCTCGGACGGCGACGCCGCGACCTTGCTGGCCAGTGCGCGGGTCCTGGGCCTGTTGGAGCCTGACATGGGGGCCTGGGCCGAAACCGACGACGTGGATCTGTCGGCCCATGCCGACCGGCTGGCCCGTGTTCGGGCCGAGGCGATGCAGACCAAGGATTTCTCGGAAGTGGATCGGTTGAAGGCCGTCTATCTGGCGGCTGGTCTGGAAGTGCGGATGAGCAAGGACGGGGTCGAACTGGTGCCCGGCGCGGGTTTTGACGCCAGCAGGCTGGAGGCCGTGGAATGAGCAAAGAGCGCCTGTACCTCTATGACACCACGCTGCGCGACGGGCAGCAGACGCAGGGCGTTCAGTTCTCGACCGCCGAAAAGGTCCAGATCGCGCAGGCGCTGGATGCTTTGGGGGTGGACTATATCGAAGGCGGCTGGCCCGGCGCGAACCCCACCGACAGCGCGTTTTTTGACGCCGCGCCCAAGACGCGCGCGCGCCTGACCGCCTTTGGCATGACCAAGCGGGCCGGGCGCTCGGCCGAGAATGACGACGTGCTGGCCGCCGTCATGAACGCCGGCACGCGGGCGGTCTGTCTGGTGGGCAAGTCACATGACTATCACGTGACCGACGCGCTGGGGATCTCGCTTGAGGAGAATGTCGAGAACGTCCGCGCCTCGGTCGCGCATATCGTCGCGCAGGGGCGCGAGGCGCTGTTCGATGCCGAGCATTTCTTTGACGGCTACAAGGACAACCCCGCCTATGCCACACAGGTCTGCCAGGCGGCGCTAGAGGCCGGTGCCCGCTGGGTGGTGTTGTGCGACACCAATGGCGGCGCGCTGCCGGCCGAAGTGGGGCGGATCGTGTCCGAGCTGATCGCGGCGGGTTTTCCCGGCGACCGGCTGGGGATCCACACCCACAACGACACCGAAAATGCCGTGGCCTGTTCCCTGGCGGCCGTGGATGCCGGCGCACGCCAGATCCAAGGCACATTGAACGGGTTGGGTGAGCGGTGCGGCAACGCCAACCTGACCGCGCTGATCCCGACGCTTTTGTTGAAGGAACCCTATGCCTCGGCCTTCGAGATCGGGGTCAGCCGCGACGCGCTGACCGGTCTGACCCGCATCAGCCGCATGCTGGACGACATCCTGAACCGGGTGCCCAGCAAACAGGCGGCCTATGTCGGGGCCTCGGCCTTTGCGCACAAGGCGGGGCTGCATGCCAGCGCGATCCTCAAGGACCCCTCGACCTATGAACATGTCGATCCGGCCACCGTGGGCAATGCGCGGATCATTCCGATGTCGAACCAGGCGGGCCAGTCGAACTTGCGCAAACGCCTGACCGAGGCCGGGTTGCAGGTCGAGCCGGGAGATCCGGCGCTGGGGCGCATCCTGGAGCGGATCAAGGCGCGCGAAGCCGAGGGGTATTCCTATGACACCGCGCAGGCCAGTTTCGAGCTGCTGGCCCGCGATGAACTGGGCCAGCTGCCGCAATTCTTCGAGGTCAAGCGCTACAAGGTCACGGTCGAGCGGCGCAAGAACAAGTACAACCAGATGGTCAGCCTGTCCGAGGCGGTCGTCGTGGTGAAGGTGGATGGTGAGAAGAAGCTGTCGGTCAGTGAGTCGATGGACGAGATCGGCAGCGACCGTGGCCCGGTGAACGCGCTGGCCAAGGCGTTGGCCAAGGATTTGGGGCAATACTCGCCTATTCTGGACGATATGCACCTGGTGGACTTCAAGGTGCGCATCACCCAGGGCGGGACCGAAGCCGTGACCCGCGTCATCATCGACAGCGAAGACGGGCAGGGGCGGCGCTGGTCCACGGTGGGGGTCAGCGCGAACATCGTCGATGCCTCGTTCGAGGCGCTGCTGGAAGCGATCCAGTGGAAGCTGGTACGCGACTGCAGCCCGCAATCGGTGGTGGCCGAGTGAGCGTGCCCTTCGACGACGACGTCAAGGCCTGCGCTGCGCTGGTCCACCGGGTCGACCCCGATCGGTTCATGGCCGCGATGGCGGCGCCGGTTCAGGCGCGGGCCGTGCTGTTTCCGATCTACGCGATGAATATCGAGGTCGCCCGCGCGCCTTGGGTCACCCAAGAGCCGATGATCGCGGAAATGCGCCTGCAATGGTGGCGCGACGCGCTGCAGGAGATCGCCGAAGGGCCCACGGTGCGGCGGCACGAGGTGGTCACGCCCCTGTCGCGCGTCCTGTCCCCGCATCTGGCGGCGATGCTGGATGAATATGTGGCCGTAAGGCGTTGGGATATCTACCGGGATCCGTTCGAAGATGAGGAACACTTCGAGGTCTACCTGACGCACAGCGCAGGGTCGCTGATGGTCGCCTCGGCGCAAGCCCTGGGTGCCGCCGACGAAACGGTCCTGCGCGACTTTGGCTATGCGGTCGGTGTGGCGAACTGGTTTCGCGCCATCCCCGAGCTTGAGGCCCGCGGGCGCATTCCCCTGTTGGACGGGACGCCGGACGGGGTGCGCCAATTGGCCGAGCGCGCGCTGGACCGGATGGCCACGGCCCGGGCGCGTCGCGCCGATGTTTCGGATCAGGCACGCCCTGCGCTTTATGTCGGCTGGCAGGCAGACCGCGTCCTGCGTCATGTGCTGGCTGAGCCCGGTCGGGTCGCTGCTGCTGCGCTGGACGTGGGCGAGATCCGACGGCGCGTGTCACTGATCTGGACCGCGACCACCGGTCGGTGGTGATCAGGAGAGTTTGGCCTCGCGGGGTCTGAGCACCAGCCACAGCAGCGCGCCGCCCGCCAAAGTCAGCAACGGAACCATCGCCAGGTTGACGGCGGTCCATCCCTCGACCGGGGACCCACCCGAACAGTTCATCAGCCCGCCCGAGGCCAGCGACGCAATCGTCACGCCTCCGAATACCAGAAGGTCGTTCAGGCCCTGCACACGGCCGCGTTCATGTACATCGTGCTCGGCCGCCAGCATGCTGGTGGCGCCGATGAAGCCGAAGTTCCAGCCGATGCCAAGCAGCACGAGGGCCAGAAAGAAGTTTTCGATGTCAACGCCTTGCAGCGCCACAACGCCCGCGCAGCCCAAAATCGCCAACCCGATGGCGACCATCTTCTCGGCCCCGAACCGGGCGATCAGATGGCCGGTAAAGAAACTGGGAACATACATCGCCAGAACGTGGCTGGTGACCACATCCGCCGCATCACCTTCGGAGAAGCCACAGCCGACAACGGCCAGCGGCGTCGAGGTCATCACAAGGTTCATCAGCGCGTATGAGACCATGGCACAGATGATGGCCACGGCGATGCGCGGGGTTTTCAGCAGTTCGAGCCGCGACCGGCCTTTGGGTTCATCCTGTGACGGGCGGTCGGGGGTCGGAATGTCCAGAAACAGGAACAGGACCGACCCGATGACGTTCACTGCGATCACCGCGAAATAGGTGCCCAGGAACGGAATGACATAGGCCTGCGAGGTCAGCTTGACGATCTGCGGCCCGATGATGGCCGCAGCCAGACCGCCGGCCATGACGTACGAGATCGCCTTGGGCCGGAACGCGTCCGACGCTGTATCGGCGGCGGCAAAGCGATAGAAGCCATGTGCGCTCATGTAGATGCCGGTCAGCAGGCTGCCCAACAGGAACACCGGAAACGACCCCAGGTACAGGCCATAGGCGCCTACGGCGCCGCCCACCGCTCCGGCGGTGGCGCCGACGAGGAACCCGGCGCGGCGGCCCCAGCGCTGCATGATGGCCGAGACCGGCGTGGCCGCCAGCATCGAACCCAGAACGATCAGCGAAATCGGCAGCGTGGCGAGGCAAGCGTTGCTGGCCAGCGACTGGCCCGCCAATCCGCCGACGATGAAGATCATCGGCATCTGCGCGCCCAGAATCGCTTGGGCCGCCACCAGAACGGCAACATTCCGTTTGGCGCGGGTATCGTCGGGGGCGGTGCTGGTCATCGTCATGCGCAAATGGGTATCGGCGAACCGACAGACATACAAGCGGGTTGCATATGCGACAAAGCAGCCTAACCTGCGCCCCGAACCGCCACCCGGAGCAGCCATGACCGTTGGTCGAATTATCGAGACACCAGAATGCGTTGCGGAAGGGGCCGAGTGGCTGTCTGACGCCTGTCCGCGCATGGCGCACGCGATCGAACTGACCCGCCCGCTGCCCCTGCGCCGCCGGCCCGACGGCTTCGCGCAACTGCTCAGCGCCATCATCAGTCAGCAGGTCAGCGTGGCCTCGGCCAACGCGATCTGGGGGCGGATGCAGCAGGCCGGCCTGACCGGGCCGCGCAAGATCAAATGGGCCACCGATGATGAGCTGCGCGCCGTGGGGCTGAGCCGCCAGAAGATCCGCTATGCCCGTGCGCTGGCCGATGCGCGGATCGACTACAAGGCCCTGCGCCAGGCACCCGATGACGTGGTCATTGCGACCCTGACGCAAGTGCCGGGCATCGGGGTCTGGACGGCCGAGATCTATGCCATGTTCTCGCTGGGGCGGGCGGATGTGATCGCGCCCGGCGATTTGGCCCTGCAGGAGGCCGCACGGATGCTGTACGGCCTGCCGGATCGGCCGACCGACAAGGCGCTGCGGCAAATGGCCGAGGCGTGGTCGCCGTGGCGGTCGGTTGCAGCCCGGGTTCTGTGGGCCTATTACCGCGTGGCCAAGGATAGGGAAGGGATCAGATGACACGGGTTTTGAACGCGCTCCGCAAAGAGCCGGTTTCGGGCGACACGCGCTCGGTCGTGGTGTTCGTGCACGGCTATGGCGCCAACGGGGCCGATCTGCTGGGGCTTGCGGATGTTCTGGGCGAACACCTGCCCGACACGCTGTTCGTGGCCCCCGACGCGCCCGAGCAGATCCCCGGCATGCCCAACGGGTATCAGTGGTTTCCGATCCCGTGGATCGACGGCTCGTCCGAGGAAGAGGCTCGGCGCGGCATGGAAATGGCGGTCGAGGATTTCAACGCCTTTCTCGATGCCCTGATGGTGGACGAGGACGTGCTGCCCGAGCAGGTGGTGCTGTTCGGCTTTTCCCAGGGCAGCATGATGAGCCTGCACGTGGCCCCGCGCCGCGAAGACCCGGTGGCCGGCGTGATCGCGTTTTCGGGCCGCCTGCTGGAGCCGGACCTGCTGGCCGACGAGGTGGTCAGCCGGATGCCCGTGCTGCTGGTTCATGGAGATGCCGATGACGTGGTGCCGCCGCAATCGCTGCCCGAGGCCGCCGAGGCCCTGCAGCGCGCAGGCTTCAAGGAGGTCTTTGCTCATGTCATGAAGGGCACCGGCCACGGTATCGCGCCCGACGGGCTGGGCGTCGCCTTGGCCTTCATGCGCGACAAGCTGAGCCTGTGACGCGGCAGGGTCACCCCCACAGGTGACCCTCGGCAAACTCCACCGAATTTCCGGCCGGGTCGCGCACATAGAGCGATCGTGCCCCGTTGGGCCAGTCAAACTCGGCCTCGACCGGGACGTTCCAGTTCAGCAGATGCTTGCGCATCGACGCGATCTGGTCGCGCGTCAGGATCAGGCACACATGCCCCGGACCGCGTGCGCCATGCGGCGGCACCGGCAGGTCAGGGTTGGTCGTGGGCTGTTTCGTCTGGTCGGGGTTGAACAACAGCAACACCGAGGCGCCGACCCGGAAGAACACGTGCCGGCCCTTGACGCGCTGAATGCGTTCCAGGCCCAGAACCTCGCCATAGAACCGTTCGGCGGCGTCCAGATCATCGACATACAGCGCGGCCTCGAGAATGCCCGAAGGCGACGGGATTCCGGCTGCCACTTTCATGGCGCCATGATAGCGGACATCGCCGAAAAAGTCACCGCCGCGGGCGCCGGTCCCGCTTGCGTTGGGGGGCCGTTTCCACCACGGGCATCGGCAGGCTGTCCCAACTGCCGGGGGCGAGGTCGTCCAGCGTCCAGTCGCCGATCCGGGCGCGGATCAGGCGCAGGGTGGGGTGGCCCACGGCGGCCGTCATGCGGCGTACCTGCCGGTTGCGCCCCTCGCGCAGGGTCAGTTCCAGCCAGCAGTCCGACACCGTCTTGCGTTCGCGGATTGGCGGCGTGCGCGGCCACAGGCCCTCGGGTTCGTCGATCAGCCGCGCCTTGGCTGGGCGGGTCATGCCGTCATTCAACTCGACCCCGTCACGCAGGGCCCGGATGACCGCCGCATCCGGGATGCCCTCGACTTGGACCCAATAGGTTTTGGGCATCTTGTGCTTGGGATCCGAGATCTGGGATTGCAGCCGCCCATTGTCGGTCAGCAGCATCAGCCCCTCGCTGTCACGGTCCAGCCGCCCGGCCGGATAGACCCCCGGCAGGTCGATGAAATCCGACAGGGTGCTGCGGGGCGACTCGGCATTTTGCCGGTCGGTGAACTGCGGCAGCACGTCAAAGGGTTTGTTGAAGCGAATGAACCATGACATGAGCTCCGCCATACTCTCAGTTCCGGACCTGCGCAAGCTGTGGATAACTGTCACGTGATTGTTACGGATTCGGAATAGTCCGTTACCGAGATGTTGTGGAAAAACAGGACTTGTCAGAGTTTTAACACGATATATAGTTAAGTTAAGACCGGGGCGGGTGCTCCCCGCTCTGGTGTCCCATACAGGCAGCCGAGAGCGAGGAGCGATTCAGCCATGGACGGAGATTTCAGGACCGAATTTGTCAGGGAGCCAGGTGCCCTCAAGCACCATCCGGCATTGGTTTTGAACGCCGATTATCGCCCGCTTTCCTACTATCCGCTGTCGCTGTGGCCCTGGCAGGAGGCGATAAAAGCCGCCTGGCTGGACCGGGTCGATATCGTCGCCGAGTATGACGAAGTGGTCCGGAGCCCGAGTACGGTGATCCGAATACCGTCGGTGGTTGTCCTGAAAGACTATGTGAAACCCAGAAAGCGCGTGGCCTTCACGCGCTTTAATTTATTTCTGAGGGATGAATTCCGCTGCCAGTACTGCGGTAGCCGGGGCGAACTGACTTTCGACCACGTCGTGCCGCGTGCAGCAGGGGGCGTCACCAGTTGGCAGAACGTGGTGGCCGCCTGCAGCCCATGCAATCTGCGCAAGGGGTCGAAATCGCTGCGTCAGGCGGGGATGAGCCTGCGCAAGCCGCCTCGGCAGCCTGACGCCAGTATGCTGCAGAATATCGGACGGAAATTTCCGCCGAACCACCTGCACGAAAGCTGGATCGACTTTCTGTATTGGGATGCGGAACTGGACGCACAGTAGGGTCAGCGCGCGCGCCAGGCGGCCAGCCACACCAGAACCAGACCTGCGGACAGCAGTGCGTTCCACCCAGCCATGGACAGCCCGAACATTTCCCACGGGATATCGTCGCACCGTACCAACGGGGCGGCCATGATCTGCTCCATCAACTCCTCGGCGGACAGGCCGCTGATACTGCCCGATGTGCAACTGGACGGGCCTTCCCACAGGCCGCGCTCGACCCCGGCGTGATAGACGCCGATGCCGGACGTGGCGGCGGCAGCGGCTGCGCCGAGGAGGGGCAGCAGGCGCACGCCCGGAAATGCAAAAGCCAGCACGCCGAGCAGCACAGCCGCACCATGCGGGTAGCGTTGCCAGATGCACAATTTACACGGTGCCATGCCGCCCAGGTACTGGAACCCCCAAGCCGCAAGAAGCAATGCTGCAGACCCACCCGCTGCCAGCAAAATGAGTGTCCGTTCCCGCGTCATATGTATTTCACCACCAGAAATCCGCCGATCAGAAGAATGATGAACAAGGTGAACATCAGCCCAAGCCGCTTTTCGATGAAGTCCCGGATAGGCTCGCCAAAGCCCCAAAGCAACCCCGCGACGATGTAGAACCGCAAAGCGCGGGCGAGAATCGAAGTGGCGATGAAAGTTCCCAGCGGCATTCCCGTCCAACCGGACATGATCGTGATGACCTTGTACGGGAAAGGCGTGACACCGGCGGTCAGAACGGCCCAGAACCCGAAATCGTTGAACCGCTGGTTGAATTCCTGCATCGCGTGACCCTTGCCCATCGCTTCGAGGATGGGTTGTCCGATGCTGTCGTAGAAAAACGCGCCGATTGCGTATCCCAAAAGCCCGCCCAGGACCGAGAACACCAGCGCGACGGTGGCAATCAGCCATGCCCGCGATGGGCGCGCCAGAATCATTGGGATCATCAGCACGTCGGGTGGAATCGGAAAGACCGAGCTTTCGATGAATGCCACAAATGCCAACACCCACAGGGCGTGTGGGTGGTCGGCCAGTCGGATCGTCCGATCATAAAGCGATTGCAGCATCAGCGCGAGTTCCCAAGCTTAGTCATGACGAGGCAAACCACGCGCCCGACGGGGCGTCAACCGATCTGTCTCGGGCTGATCGTCGATTGACCGATTTTTGCCTCTGGACCTTCGGCAAGATGGGCGGTAATTCAATGCGCGTGGCCCAAGTGGCGGAATGGTAGACGCAGGGGATTCAAAATCCCCCGCCTTCACGGGCGTGAGAGTTCGAGTCTCTCCTTGGGCACCACCACCGCACCCGTTTTGGTATAGTGTTCAGGGCATTTGCTCTGTCAATTGTGGCGTGTGCGGTTGACTGCGACTCGGGCATCCAGCCTCGAATTGGGCGACGAAACTGTACGCGGACTAGCGGGATCTGGACCGTCTTCGATGCAATATCGGGCGCGGCGGTAGAGTTTCCAGATCGTCAACTATAGCTACAACAAGGGTCGTCTGTGTCTCCGCTGCACGGTGTCTCTGGCAGCGTATCCGCGCGTGTCTGGGCGCTGAAGTGGGCGCATTCCAGAGTGACGTGATCCTTTAAGCTCGCGCAATATGAATACGGCCGCTTTGGGTGCAGAGCCGTCAAACACTTGAAAGAACGCGATTATGGTACAGCGTCACCGGGACAGGCCGTGACGCCATCATTTGGCCATAGAAATTGGTGAAACAAAGAGCCGTGACAGGCACTGACGTGATATCGAAGCAGGCTATGACGAGAAGGGTTGGCTGGCACGGCTGTGCAGTTGCCATGCCTTTTGAGCTTTGCAATAACGGACCTCATAGTTCCCCGTCCCGGGTAATGATTATAGTTGGTTGATTTATGTGCAAAATCCTTGTGGTAGATCTGGATGGCACTCTTTTGAAGAGTGACATGCTGTACGAAAGCTTTTGGTCGGCTTTCGGACGGAACTGGCGCAGCCCGTTTCACTCCGCCGCGGCTCTGTTGGGTGGACGCGCTTCATTGAAACGTTACCTGGCCGAAGAGGCCGAAATTGACGTCACCTCGTTGCCTTATGATCCCAAGGTGGTGGAATACGTCAAGAAATGGCGCGCTGATGGCGGCAAGACCGCCCTTGTGACGGCCTCGGATGAGGGCATTGCCCAAAGCATCGGAGCCCATCTGGGTATTTTTGACGAGGTTTATGGCTCCGACGGGTCGCTGAACCTGAAAGGTGAAAACAAGGCCGAGTTTCTGGACGAACGCTTTGGTCCGGGCGGATACGCCTATATGGGCGATTCCCACGCCGATCTGGCGGTGTGGCGAAGGGCCAATCTGGCGGTTTCCGTAAACGCGGGGCCAGGACTGGCGAAACAAGCGGAAGCGGTCGCACCCAAGGTCGAGCATCTGCACACACACGAAGTGACCGCCAAGTCCTACCTCAAGGCGCTGCGTCCGCATCAATGGATGAAGAACCTTCTGGTCTTTTTGCCGATGCTGGCGGCCCATCAACTGACCGGGCAGGTCTTTTGGTTGTCTGTGCTGGCTTTCGTATCGTTCAGCCTGATCGCATCCAGTGTCTATGTTCTGAATGACTTGCTGGACCTTGCAGCAGATCGGGCGCATCCGCGCAAACGCGCGCGGCCGTTTGCTTCGGGCAGCATTCCGATTTCGTCCGGAACGTGGATGGCTGCCGGTCTGCTGATTTCAGGCTCGGTCATCGCAGCCATGGTCGGGCTGGATTTTTTCCTGGTGATGGTGGCGTATTATGCGCTGACGACCGGGTATTCATTGTATCTAAAGCGCCAGTTGGTCATCGACATCTGTGTCTTGGCCGGCCTTTACACGACCCGGATCGTGGCGGGTGGAGCGGCAACCGGGTTGGAGCTTTCAGTCTGGCTCCTTGCATTTTCGATGTTTCTGTTCCTGTCGCTTGCGGCGGTCAAAAGGCAGGCCGAGTTGGTGGACTATGCGGCGCGCGGTAAATTGTCGGCAACCGGGCGCGGCTATCACGTGGATGACCTTCCGATTATCTCCATGATCGCCGTCAGCGCGGGTTATGTCGCCGTTCTGGTGATGGCACTCTACGTCAGCTCGCCGGTGGTGGTGCAGCTCTACTCCTACCCGCAGGCCCTGTGGGGCGTGTGTGCTGTTCTGCTGTTCTGGATCACCCGGACCGTCATGATTACGCATCGTGGCAACATGCACGATGATCCCGTGATCTACGCGGCCAAGGACCCGGTCAGCCTGCTTTGCTTTGCCATAATTCTGCTGTTCGTTGTCGCGGGGTCAATGCTGTGACGGTTCAGGGATTGATTCTGCGCTATTCCGCCTTTGCCATCGTGGCGATGGCCTTGAACCTGGCCGCGCAGCGCGCAGTGCTGTCGCTTGGCGAGGGTGGCTGGTACTTCGCGGCTGCAGTGTTTGCGGGTACTCTGGTCGGCCTTGTGGTCAAATATACCCTCGACAAGCACTGGATTTTCTATGACCGGCAGACGGGACTGAAGGCCCACGGTCAGAAATTTTCGCTGTATACGGCGATGGGTGTGGTCACCACCGCAATTTTTTGGGGCACCGAGACGGCCTTTTGGGTGGTTTGGAAAACCGATCTCATGCGGGAGGTTGGCGCGGTTATCGGGCTGACGGTGGGTTACGTGATAAAGTACCATCTCGATAAGCGCTTCGTATTCAACACCGGCTCGGCAGAGGCGCGGGCATGAGGCTTTCCGGCTGGGGCAGGTACCCCGTTCTTGAGACCAGAGTGATCGCGCCGCGCAGCGTCGAAAGCCTTCGGTCGGTCGTGCGGGAGGGACCCGATGTGATCGCGCGTGGCAATGGACGCGCCTATGGAGACAGCGCAATTGGGCGCACGACAACCGTACACACCCGGCATCTGAACAGGATGGTGTCCTTCGACAACCAGACCGGAGTGCTGGTTGCCGAGGCGGGGGTTCTGCTGGGCGACGTGATCGCAGCGTTTCTGCCCCGGGGTTGGTTTCCGATCGTTACACCGGGCACCAAATTCGTCACGATCGGCGGTGCCATCGCCGCAGATGTTCATGGCAAGAACCACCACCGTGTCGGTAGTTTCCGCCATTGCGTCGAATGGGTTGAGGTCATGGGCGATGATGGGGAAATCACCCGATGCAGCCGCGCCTCGAACAGCGCATTGTTCGACCACACCTTGGGCGGCATGGGCCTTACCGGGATCATCGTACGGGCCGCGGTTCGGTTGCAGCCGGTCGAGACAGGTTGGATCAAGCAAAAGACCATAGCCGCACCCAGCCTTCAGGATGCGATGAATGCATTCGAGGCCGCACAGGATGCAACATACTCGGTCGCGTGGATCGACTGCTTGTCCACAGGCCGAAACCTGGGGCGGTCTCTGGTGATGCTGGGAGAACACGCTGCGGTCTCGGACCTGCCGGGGCGGTATGCCAGGCAACCCCTGATCTGCCCGACCAAGCGCAAAAAATCCGTGCCGATGGATCTGCCGTCGTTTGCCTTGAACCGCCATACGGTTCGGGCATTCAACGCCGGTTACTATTGGATGGGGGTTCGAAACGGCGACACCAAGCTGGTGAACTGGGATACGTTCTTTTATCCGCTGGACGCCATATTGGGATGGAACCGTATCTACGGTCGTAGCGGCTTTGCCCAGTTTCAATGCGCGTTGCCTATCCACCGTTCACGCGCCGGTCTGACCCAGCTTTTGCAAGCTATCGCTGGCAAGGGCATGGGTTCGTTTCTGTCCGTGCTGAAACGGTTCGGCCCGCAGGACAGTCCGTTTTCCTTCCCCATGGAGGGATACACGCTGGCGCTTGATTTCCCGATTTCCGACAAAACGCTCATTCTCATGGACAAGCTGGATCGGATCACTCTGGAACATGGTGGACGGTTCTACCTGGCCAAAGACAGCAGGATGTCGGCCAATACTTTGAACAGATCAGACGATCGCGTGACCCGATTCCGCGAGGCGCGCAACGTCAATGGGTGGCGGGACCGGTTCCGCTCGGCCCAGTCAGAAAGGCTTGAAATATGACAATGGAACACGTTCTCGTTCTTGGTGCCCGGTCGGATATCGGCAAGGCCATCGCTCATGAGTTTGCCGAGCGGGGGCACCCGGTCCAGCTGGCCGCCCGGAATGCTGAGACGCTTGAGGCCGACAAGGCCGATATCGAGCTGCGCTATGGTGTCGGGGCAACGTTGCACGAGTTCGACGTTCTGGAAGCCAACAGCTTCGATGGGTTCATCGATGCGTTGCCTGAATTGCCGGGTATCGTTGTATGCGTTGTCGGGTACATGGGCGAGCAGACCGAGAACGAAAAGGACGCCGCCGCAGCTTCTCTGGTGATGCGTAGCAACTTCGAAGGGCCGGCTCAGATCCTCGGAGCCTTTGCCAACCGGTTCGAAGAGCACGGGTCGGGTACGATCGTGGGTGTCAGTTCCGTGGCCGGTGATCGGGGCCGGGCGACCAACTATGTATACGGATCAGCCAAGGCCGGCCTGACCGCATTTCTGTCCGGGTTGCGCAACCGGCTTGCCAAGAAAAGCGTGCATGTCGTGACGGTTCTTCCGGGATTCGTCGACACACAAATGACCGAAGGAATGGACTTGCCCGAGCGTCTGACCGCGCAACCGTCCGAGGTTGCCGCCGCAACGGCCCGGGCGGTCGAGCGCGGTCGGAACGTGATCTACGTCAAGCCGATTTGGCAACTGATCATGGCGATCATCCGAAACATCCCCGAGCCGGTGTTCAAGAAGCTCAGCATCTGACCTCGCGTTGCCGGGTGGCCTCGTCACTCATTGCCGTCTCTGGACGTAGCAGCGCGCGAGTTGTCGCTGGCTGCGAGGGCCTGAATGCAGCCCACGACAAAAAACGGCATGAAGTACATGACCAGCCGACCGATATTGAACTGTACGTTCAACATGGCGATGAGCGAGAAAAACGCCAGCAGCGCCAAAACGTCCGTCCGGCGCAGGACCTGATTTGCAGCTTGACCGGTTACGGCAATCCACCAGCAGGCGGTCAGAACCAACAACGGCCAGACGTTCAGATACAGTCCTTTGACACTTGTGCTGCCTTTTAAAGTGGACAGCGCGCTGGAGATGAATTGCCCAACCTGTCTCTGATTGTCGTTCACGCCGGGAAACGGAAATGCGGTAATGACAACCAGAAATCCAACGAACAGGCAGAACAGGGCGGCCGTGACCCTGGCCTCGTCGCTGCGCAAGGACATCATTGCCAATGCGCGCAGACCAAAGATCAGCAGCGTCACGATGATGATCTTTTCATTGATGAACGCGCCAAGAAACACGGTAAGAACAAACCACTTCCATTTCTTCTCGGCAGCCAACAAAAGGGCCACTGTCAAGGGAAAGACCGAGATGCCGTCATTGCCTTCCAGCGCCAGAAACTGCCCCAGAAACAGAACTGATGCGGCGCCGATAAATGCCCATTGCGCAGTGGTTCCAACACGCCGCAGCAAATAGGCGTAAACCAGAAGCGCCGTCAGGACCAGGTAGAAGACGTTGGCGGCACACATCGCGGCCAGAGCCTTGGCGTCGGCAACGCTGTCAGGAAGAAAGACTTCTCCTGACCCGGTAGACAGTGACACGAACGGCAGATTGTAGAACGGCAGCGCAAGTATGACCGAGCCTATGCGGTAAACATGCGGCGAAGGGGGAACGCGGCCACGCTCTTCATCCAGAAGATACAGCAGGTAGTGGGAATAGTCGTCGAAAGAGACCGCGCCGAAGTAAACGACGCGATATGTGTCGAAAAACATCTCTCCGGCGGCGACCGTAAAGACCAGCGCCAGAAACAAATGCCAGCGGAACTCGCTGATTGATGACGATTTGCTTTGCAAAGAAGAATAACCAATCACGCTGTGAACTCACACGAACAGGAAAAAAACAAATAACCGATTGTCAGAAAACAAAAAATCTTCGAACTCAGCGACCTGAGAGATCATACTTGACGCGCCGCGGACCGGTCAACACGGTGCGACACCCATAGTTGCGGGGTCAAGCCGGGGAAATTTTCGGGTTCTACGTCATATGTGCGTCCCGGCGCCGGGGTCGGGCGCATAACGCTTGACAACAGCGGTACGGGCAACAAACCATCGTGACTGTTGGGAGAATTCGGGAAAATTTGAGCTCATCCGTTGCCTGCTCATGCGGATTGTCATAATGGCTCGTCCCCCGGACAAGGGGCCTTTGGCCTGTCTTCCGTCCACAATAAGAATCTTGGGAGTTCCTAAATGATCAAGAAAAGCAAGCTCAGCCTCGGCGCGGTCGTGACCGCTGCCCTCATGGCTCCGGCGGCTTATGCCGAAGAATTCATCACCATCGGCACCGGCGGTGTGACCGGCGTGTACTATCCCACCGGTGGCGCGATCTGCCGCCTGGTGAACAAGGGCCGCAAAGAACATGGCGTGCGTTGCTCGGTCGAATCGACGGGTGGATCGGTCTACAACATCAACACCATTCGCGAAGGCGAGCTGGAATTCGGTGTGGCCCAGTCCGACTGGCAGTACCATGCCTACAACGGCACCTCGAAATTCGAGGAAAACGGCCCGTTCGAAGAGCTGCGCGCCGTATTCTCTGTTCACCCCGAGCCGTTTACCGTGGTGGCGCGTGCTGATTCCGGCATCAAGAACTTCGAAGACCTGAAGGGCAAGCGCGTCAACATCGGCAACCCCGGTTCGGGTCAGCGCGGCACCATGGAAGTTCTGATGGAAGCCTTGGGCTGGACCACGGATGACTTCGAACTGGCAACCGAGCTGAAGGCCGCCGAACAGTCGGCCGCGCTGTGTGACAACCAGATCGATGCGATGGTCTACACTGTCGGCCACCCGTCCGGTTCGATCCAGGAAGCCACCACTGCGTGCGACTCGGTTCTGGTGAACGTCAGCGGCGAAGCCGTTGACAAGCTGGTTGCCGACAACTCGTTCTACCGTACGGCCACCATCCCCGGCGGCATGTATCGCGGTTCGGACGCTGACACCCAGACCTTCGGTGTGGGCGCGACCTTCGTGACTTCGGCAAACGTGTCTGACGATGCGGTGTACGCGGTTGTCAGCTCGGTCTTCGAGAACTTCGACGACTTCAAAAAGCTGCACCCGGCCTTCGCCAACCTCAAGCCTGAGGAAATGATCAAGGACGGTCTGTCGGCTCCGCTGCATCCGGGCGCCGAGAAGTACTACAAAGAAAAAGGCTGGATCCAGTAATCCACCTTCAAGTCCAGAAACGAGGCGCTGTTCGCGCCTCGTTTTCAACCGGTGAGAGGCCGGTAATACCAAAACTGCGCCGGAAACCGGCCGTTGGACGGGGAGACATTTGATGAGCGCTGATCAACAGGGCAATCGTCCGTTATCCGAAGAAGAACTACAGGAACTGGTCGCATCCTCGGATGCGGGGGCGCGGGACCCGGCTGGCAATGTCGGCTTGTTCCTGGCGATCGTGGCCGCGATCTGGTCGATCTTTCAAGTCGTTCTGGCGTCACCGATTGCCAACTATGTGCTGCCCGGCAGCGTTGTGAACAACGCGCGTCAGTTTCATTTGGCCTTCGCGATGTTCCTGGCCTTCGCGGCTTATCCAGCGCTGAAATCCAGTCCGCGAAACTACATTCCGATCCAGGATTGGATCATGGGTGTACTGGGAGCCGGTGTCGCCCTTTACGGCTATTTCTTCTATGACAAGATCGTCAATGCGGGCGGTCTGGCGGATGATGTCGACAAATGGATCGCCCTCGGTGGCTTGATCCTGTTGTTCGAAGCCGCGCGGCGCGCGCTTGGCCCCGCCATGGCGATCATCGCGACGATCTTCCTGGCCTATGTGTTCTTCGGCTCGTCCGAGTGGGTGCCCGAGGTGATCCGCTGGAAAGGCGCCAGCCTGAAAAAGGCGATGAGCCACATGTGGATCACGTCCGAGGGTGTGTTCGGCATCGCCTTGGGTGTTTCGACGAAATTCGTGTTCCTCTTCGTTCTGTTCGGCGCTTTGCTGGATAAGGCCGGGGCAGGGAATTACTTCATCAAGATGGCCTTCGGCGCGCTGGGTCACCTGCGCGGTGGTCCGGCCAAGGCCGCCGTTGTCGGTTCGGCCGCAACCGGCCTGATTTCGGGCTCGTCCATCGCCAACGTCGTCACCACCGGCACCTTCACCATCCCGCTGATGAAGCGCGTAGGCTTTACCAGCGAGCAGGCCGGCTCGGTCGAGGTTGCAAGTTCGGTCAACGGCCAGATCATGCCGCCCGTGATGGGCGCCGCCGCCTTCCTGATGGTGGAGTACGTGGGCATCTCGTATGTCGAGGTCATCACCCACGCCTTCCTTCCGGCGGCGATTTCCTACATTGCGCTGGTCTACATCGTCCATCTCGAGGCCGTGAAGCGGAACATGCCCACTCTGGGCGACCGCGACGTGCATCTGGCGCGGACGGTCGTGGGGATGCTGATGTTCTTCCTGGTGTTTGCGGGGCTCTGCTATGGTTCGCAGTTCCCGGTGGATGCTGTCACAAGCTGGGCGCCGTCCAGCGCTGGTCTGATCCTGAGCCTGGCGGTGTGCGCCGTCTATGTTGCTCTGCTGTACCTGGCGGCTCAGGTTCCCGACCTTGAGCCCGATGACCCGAACGCGACCGAAGTGAAGCTGCCGGTGATCTCCGAGATCTACAAGGCCGGCCTGCATTACCTGCTGCCGATTATCGTTCTGGTCTACTTCCTGATGATCGAACAGAAGTCGCCGGGTCTGTCGGCCTTCTGGGCGACCGCGCTGCTGTTTGTGATCCTGCTGACGCAGAAACCGCTCAAGGCGATCTTCCGGGGGCAGAGCGATCTGGCAAACTCCTTTGTCGATGGGGTTGCCGATCTGTGGCAGGGCCTGATCGACGGCGCGCGCAACATGATCGGCATTGCGCTGGCCACGGCCACGGCCGGCGTGATCGTCGGTACCGTGACCCTGACCGGTGTGGGGCAGGTGATGGCCGATCTGGTCGAGTTCCTGTCCGGCGGCAACCTGATCCTGATGCTGGTGATGGTCGGGCTGCTCAGCCTGATCCTGGGCATGGGGCTGCCGACCACGGCAAACTACATCGTCGTCAGCTCGCTGATGGCGGGCGTTGTGGTCGAACTGGGCGCGCAAAGCGGCCTGATCGTGCCGCTGATCGCGGTCCATCTGTTCGTGTTCTACTTCGGCATCATGGCCGACGTGACGCCTCCTGTGGGCCTCGCCAGCTTTGCTGCGGCCGCCGTATCGGGCGGTGACGCGATCAAGACCGGATTCACCGCGTTCTTCTACAGCCTGCGTACCGTGGCGCTGCCTTTCGTGTTCATCTTCAACACCGACCTGCTGTTGATCGATGTCACTTGGGTTGAGGGGATCATAGTGGCCATATTCGCCACGATTGCGATCCTCGTGTTCACGGCCGGCACGATGGGCTACTTCCTGACCCACAGCCGCATCTACGAAAGCGTTGCGCTGATTGCGATCGCCTTCGCGCTGTTCCGGCCGGACTATTTTATGGATCGCATCTCGCCCTCGCACCTCGAGGTCGAGCCGGCCGGATTCGTTCAGGCCATTGGTGAGGCTGAACCCGGCACCGACGTGCGGGTCGTGGTCAGCGGGCCGGATTTCGACACCGGCAACATGACCGAGACCACGGTCGTCGTCACCGTAGGGTCCGAACCTGATGGTGCGGCGCGTGTTGATGCCATGGGCTTTTTGCTGATCGAGGAAGATGGCCTGGTGAAGATGGACGAACCGATGTTCGGCTCGCCAATCGCCGATGATCTGGCCAATTTCGACTATTACGCGGACGAGCCGGTGCGCATCGCATCCGCCGATCTGCCGGTCAGCCAGCCGCCCAAACAGTTGATCTATATCCCGGCCATGCTGCTGCTGGGGTTGATCGCCTTCCTGCAACGCGGCCGTGCCGCCAGACAAGAGGTGCCCGCATGACAAAGTCCGTCCTGTGCGCCGTTGACATCAGCAATGGCAATATCGATGCTCCTGTCCTGAAAATTGCCGCGAAACTGGCCGATCTCGACGGGGCGCAGCTGGACGTGGTGACCGTACTGCCGGATTTCGGTGAAAGCTGGGTGTCCGGCTTTTTCCGGCCCGACTTCCACGACAAGGCGCAGCACGAAGCGCATGACAAGCTGGTTGAGCTGTGTGTCGATGCGGTCGGGTCAGAGCGCAACGCCACGATCCGCCATGTCGTTGCAACCGGCACGGCCTATCAGGAGATCCTGAAGACCGCCGAAAGCGCCGGCAGCGATTTGATCGTGATCGGTGCGCACAAGCCGGATTTCAAGGATTACCTGTTGGGGCCGAACGCGGCGCGAGTGGTGCGCCACTCGAACGTTTCGGTCTATGTGGTCCGCTAAGTCACGCTAGTAGCCGGTCATCTCAAGGTAGCCGCGCCCCTTGTGGCTGCCTGACACGGTGACCGGACCCTCCCAATACTGAAAGCGCGTTCCCATCCAAGCTTGGGTGTTCTGAGCTTGGACGCGAATATCCAGATCCTCGCCCGGGATGGTCACGCGCCAATCCGTCGGAACATCGCGCTCCGCCACCCGGCTGGTTTCCAGTGGTGTGAAGGTTACTGACCCGTCCGGCAGGCTGCGGCTGGAACCGTCCGCGTTGATCCAGGTGGCCGAAGTATAGTCCCCACGTCCGCCGCGCAGGCGAAACGCCATCAACTTGTCGCCGTCCTTGAAACTGAGTGAGAACCAGTCCCATCCTGACTGATCGGCAGCCAAAGGCTGCGAAGACCACTCTCGGTCCAGCCATCCGTTCCCGGTGACCGCTACATCGCCGTCGGGCAGATACAGCGTGCCCTGGACGGCGTAGCCCGGCTGCGAATAATAGTAGCTGGCCTGCCCATCAGCGGATTTCACGGAAAACCCATTCTCACCATGAAAAACCAGCGGCCCCGAAGCAGACAGGTTCAGGTCGTACCCGAAATCGGTTCCGTTTGCAGTCAGGGTCAGGGTCTGGAGCGTTGGTCCTGCCATGCGCCATTCGTCGATCCATGCTTCGAACGGGTCCGCCGTGACACCGGCCTGCCCAATTCCACCACGAGACAAGCGCTCGGTAAAGAAGTGGCGTTCCGGAGTTGTCAGCGCGGCGTGGCCCATCCAGATCTGTGGGCTTTGCCATCCAGCGGTTCCAAATGGCTTCAAGGCAGAGCGAAACAGGGTCCACTGTATGCCGTAGTCCCGACCGTCCTCTCCGGTCAGATTGGCCGTCAGGTACCACCATTCGATCCGATAGGATGGATGCGGGCCGTGGTCGGCGGGAAAATCGAACTGGTACTCTGGTTGTGGTACGTCAAACCCGTCGGCAGAACCGCCCAAACCGGCAAACCCCTGCGCCATTGCCGCAAGGGGCCAGAACAGCGCACACACGAGTAGTTTAGCGTTCATTGGCAAAGACCCTCAGCAAATCGGCCGGCGGCACCCGCCGAAGACGCCAGGCAGGCAGCGCCGCGGCAATGGCCGCGGCCACAAGTGTCCACAGCATGAGCTGCACCCATGACAACGGGAAAAGGTGCATGGGTAGCCGCCATCCAAACGCCTCGACATTGATGACGGCCAGCAGAATCCAAGCCAGTGCCAGACCCAGCGGCAAGGCGAGGCAGACGGTAAGCAATGCCAGAACCATGCTCCGCGCCAGTTCCAGTTTGGACAAATGCGACAGTGTCAGCCCCATTGCCCAGACCGGAGCGATCTGAGGCAGCCGCTGGGTCCAGAGGGTCAGCAAGCTGGTCAGTATGGCAAAGCCGGCCACGCCAAGCGTCAGGATGTTCAGAGCGGATGTCACGACAAATGTCTTTTCGAAGATCGCCATGGACTGCGCCTTCAGCGCGGCCTGCCGGATGATCGCGCCTGGGTCCAGATCAAACCTGTTCTGTAGATCCGCCGCCAGCTCATCTACGCGCTCCGGAGCGATGCGAATACCAAACCGTCGGTTTTCGGCATTTGGTGCGATCCTGCCGAACAGGTCCATTGAGACGATCGCTTGCCCGGTCGGATTGCCGTAGTCGGAATAGACGCCAGCGATTGCCAAAGTATGATCGGCGGTGAGCGCAATTGAATCCCCCGGCCACAGATCAGCACGGCGGGCCAGCTGTTCGTTGATCAGGATGGCGCCGTCGGCCAGAACCTTGGTCCATACGTCCGGGGCAGCGGCGACAAGGGGCCAGTTGTCCCGGTAGGTCGCATGATCGACCACTCCGTACAGAAACAGCGGGCCTGTGGGATGATCCAGCTCCACATTCCGTATCGGCAGGACTGCGTCAACGCGCGGGGTCAGCCATGTCTCGATCTCGAGACCTTGATCCGAGTCCTTTGCCGTGATGTACAGCTCGGCCATCAGGCGCTGGTCCAGCCAACCGACGAAGGTAAGCCGGAAGCTGGACACCATGGTTCCGACACCGATATTGGCGGCCAGGGCCAGCAGCAGAGCCATCAGTGCAAGCGACAGGCCCGGCAGCTGGGCCTGCATGTCGGCCAGCACCCACTGCCGAACCGGGTCACGGGCGCGCCCCGCGCACAGGTGCAATATGCTGGACAGAACCAGAGGCAGCAAAAGGGCGCTGCCGGTCAGAATGCCTGCCATCAGAGCGAAACCAGCGACCAATCCGTCAAAGAGCAGAAAGATCACGACCCCGCCAAGAGCGAGCCCAACACCCGCCAGTCCGGTCACGACGGCTCGTGTGCTGCGGCCACGCCATGCCTGCAAGCCTGGGCCGGACAATACCGGCATTCGGCCCAGACGCCACAGGGCGTATCCGCTGGCCGCTAGGGTTCCTGCGATGGACATACCCAGTCCGGTCAGCACCCAACCGCTCCTCAGTTGCAACTGACCATCCACCGGAGCCCCATAGAGCCCGCGCAGGGTTGCGGCGACATCGGGCAACAACGCTCCGGCCAAGAAGAAACCCAGTAGAAGGCCCATGGATCCACCGATCAAAGCCAGACCTACAAGTTCGGCCAGAATGATGCGGGAAAGCGTCCCCATCGGGACTCCCATCGCCCGCAGACTGCGGACCATTCCACGACGCTGCGCAAAGGCCAGTCCAACCGTTCCATGCACAATGAACAGCCCGACGGCGAAGGACAGCAGGCCGAACGCGGAAAGGTTCAGGTGGAAGCTGTCGGTCAGGCGTGTAGTGTCGACGCTGTTGGAAGGGGGCTGACGGTTCAGCTCCGGCGCAACCTGGGACAGGGGCGCAATGCCGCGAGGCTGATCGGGCAGGATGGCAAGTCGCGAAATCTCACCCGGTTTGTTCAACAGTGTCTCAGCCACGCCGATATCGGTCAGAACCACATTGGGGGGAAGCGCAGTGCTGGCGATCGCCGGTGGAAGATCGGGCTGATCCTGCAGCATTGGCACCAAGTCTGGTGGCGCCAGCAGTCGGCCGGGCGCGGTCAGCATGGTCGCCGGGTCGGGTGGGGCTTCTTCCTGTTCCAGTCGCGTTACCGCCGGAAGCGGCGGGTGGGCGACAAGGTCCACTCCGGTCAAAAGAACCGATCGGTCCCCAACCCTGTACCGACCTTCCAGAACGGCCGCAACCTGCCATCCGGCGCGACGCAGATTTACGTATGTGTCCAAAGGAATGTGGCCGGATGGATGCCGCAGCATCTCCATCTGCCCAAGCGCCAATTGTTGGTTGGCACGCGCATAGCTGGCACGGGCTTCGGCGTTGATAGCCTGGACCGCCGACCAAAGGCCTGTCGCAAGCGCGATTCCGATCAGCAGCGTGGCCAGTTGGATACGGTGCCAACGCCAATGCGACCAGAGGGCTTGGATCACGGTGCGCGTCATGCGATCCGCCCGTTTGCCAGGTGTGCCGTTTGATCAAGCCGGGCTGCGATCACGGGCGAATGCGTGACCAACAGCAGGGCTGCCCCGGTATCTGCAACCAAGGACAGCATCAGCTCCAGAACCGCCGCGCTTGCAGTCTCGTCCAGGTTTCCCGTTGGCTCGTCCGCCAGCAGCAGCTTGGGACGGACGGCAAGGGCCCGGCCAATCGCGACCCGCTGTTGCTGGCCGCCCGACAGATGTTCGGGATAGCGTTGGGTCAATTCGGCGAGACCGAGCGTCGCGGTCAGATGCGCGACCCACTCGGGGTCAACGCGATTTGCCAGCCGGGCATGAAATGACAGGTTCTGCGCAACCGTCAGCGACGGGATCAGATTGAATTGCTGGAACACCAGGGACACGTCTTCGCGCCTTAGCAATGCGCGGCCGCGATCGTCCAGTCGCGACAACGCCGTGCCATCCAGAACGATCTCACCGCTGTCAAAACTGTCCAGCGCGCCGGCAAGGTTCAGCAACGTGCTTTTGCCGCTGCCACTTTCGCCGGTGATGGCAAGCGTCTGACCGCGTTCCAGCGACAACGATACGTCGTTCAGGACAGGCCGCCCGCGCGGGTAGGTTTTGTGGATATTCTGTATTTCCAACAACATGATCAGTCTCACCTAGTGCGCTCTACAATGTGCGGCGCGCCGATCCGCTGTCCAGCCTTCAAAAAGTTTCGGTTCTTTTCGTCGCACGACTGCCCGCTGTCCGGCCTTGTGCCTTGAGGGCAGAGCCGCCATTGTGCAGTTTCAGTTTCCGGGCCGATGCAGGGTATTACCATGACGTTGTCGCAGCAGATCCTTTGGGGCAGCTTCTATCTGGGGCTGTGTTTCTTGATCGAGATCGGGCTGCTCACATGGTGCACCATCGTGGTGCGCAAGGTGATCGACAGATGGGAAGGGCAGGGAACCTTTCTGCCCACGGCAGGCCCGATCGCCTTGGCGCTGGCCGTCATCGTGGCGACGCATACGATTCAGGTGTGGATCTGGGCGATCGTCTGGGTGATGGGAGATGTCCTGCCGGACTGGAACTCGGCCTTGTATTTTTCGCTCGTGACCTTCACGACGCTGGGCTATGGCGACATTGTATTGGGTGAGGGCTTGCGGATTTTCGGGGCCTTCGCCTCGGTCACCGGATTGTTGGCCTTCGGTCTTTCCACGGCATTCATGGTCGCGCTGATGACGCGCGTATTCCAAGAACGGTTCCTGACCTAGAGGATCGGCGAGAACAGCCGCGCCAAAGGCGCGCCATAGCGGATATGCGGCGGTTGCTGGGCGAGGCTTCTGGACATTTCGTAGCTGGCTTCGAAATCGGTCTTCAGCATGTCCTCGGCGGCAGCGGCTGCCCGGCTGTCGAAGAACAGCGCCATCGCTTCGAAATTCAGACGGAACGAGCGGTTGTCCAGGTTGGTGGTGCCAACTGCGGCCAACGTGTCGTCCACCAGAATTACCTTTTGGTGCATGAACCCGTCGGTGTAGCGGAATACACGCACGCCGGAATCCCGGATTTCATCGAAATAGGCAAAGGCGGCCAACCAGGGCAGGCGGTGGTCAATCATGTCCGGCACCAGAATGCGGACATCGACGCCGCGCAGCGCGGCATGTTCCAGTGCCGTCATCACGTCGATATCCGGCACGAAATAGGGTGATGCGATCCACAGCCGCTCCTGTGCCGCAGCGATCGTGGAAAAGAACATCAACGACCCCGTTTCAGTCGCGTCGCCCGGTCCGGTGGCGACCAGCAGCGCGTTCATGTCCTGATCGGATTCCGATCCGGCCCAGTCCAGCACGTCAATCAGGTCTTCTCCGCGGGCCCAGTGCCAGTCCTCGGTGAAAATCAGCTGCAACTGACGAACGATATGGCCGGTCATCTTGATGTGGGTGTCCCGCCAGCGGCCAAAATACGGATCCTGCCCCAGGTATTCGACGCCCACATTGTGCCCGCCGATGAACCCGGTTTCGCCGTCGATGATCACGGTCTTGCGGTGGTTGCGGTAGTTCAGCTGAAACCGGAACTTCGGCCCGCGCTGGTCCCGTGGATCAGCGACATCCACACCGGCCGAGCGCAGCTCCTCCAGGTATGAGGACGGCAGGCCATAGCTGCCCACCGCGTCAGTCATGAACCGGACGCTGACCCCGCGTTTGGCCGCATCGATCAGCCTGTCTTGCAGCTCCAGCCCCAGCCCGTCATCGCGCACGATATAGAACTGAATGAGGACATAGTTCTTGGCCGCATCGATCGCGCGGAAGATGGATTGGAACGTCGCCTCTCCGTCGATCAATAGTTCGGCCCCGTTGCCGCGGGACAGGGGCAGGTGAGCCAGCGCCTCAAACGGGCGCGGATTGACGGTCAGCGTCGCGGGATCGGGTTTTGAGTGATCGGCAAAGCTGCGGATCCCTTCGACCACGCGCTCGCTTTCCTTGCGGGCGATCCGATACCCTTTGAACCGGTGATGTCCCAGGAACAGGTATAGCGGCACCGCCAGAAACGGTGCCGAAAGCAGAAACACCACCCATCCCACGGCGCCCTGCGGGGTGCGCGCCGTCTGAGCGGCCCGTACTGCAAAAAAAACCGCGACACAGTAGATGGCAAAGACGGACAGCGAGGCGATGAATGTCCACATGTGTGTGCCGACCTTTCCGCGCTTTAGTTCGAGCCGGTGAAAACCCGGGACCAGTCTTTGGCCATATCCACGATAACCCAGCCCATTTCTGGGCCTTTGTCCAGCCCGTCGACAAGCCGCCCGATGTGGCTGTCGCGATCATAGGCCCATTCCCGTTGGGCATCTGTGTGGTGGATCAGAACGCCCATCCGCGGCCCGTCGCCAGCGGTGGTCCATTCCAGCATGGCAAAATCACCGTCCGAGTTCCCGACCGCCAGGATCGGTCGTTTCCCGATCGTACGCTCGATATTGATCGGTTTGCCCTCCTTATCGTCGATGAACGCCAGCGCGGGCGCCTTCATGATCGTGGGCGTGCCGTCAACAATTTCGTAGGTGCTGTCCGCATAGGTTCCCAAAATCTGGTTGGGCGGTATTCCATAGGCGTCCTCGGCGAACACGCGCATGAAATGCAGGCCTCCGCCCGAAACTATGTAGGTCGTGAACCCCTCGTCACGCAGATACCGGAGCAGTTCGACCATGGGCTGATACGTCATCTGGTCATAGGCCAGCCCCGTATCGGGATGGCGTTCCGTCTGAAGCCATTCGGCGACGGAAGCCTGGAACGCATCGACGCTGAGCCCCGAATGCGTGGCGCTGACGACTTCGATCAAGGCATCTTCACCGCCCTTCAGCACGGTTTCGGCGTCGCCCTTGGCCGCGGCCTCCAAGGTCGGCGTGGTCAGGACCGAGGGATCGTCCTGCGCCATCTCGGCCAACTCATCCATCGCGTAGATGAACTGGAAATAGACCGGCTGCTCGGCCCAGAGCGTTCCGTCATTGTCAAACACCGCCACCCTGTCTGCAGGGGTGACATAGCCGTCCGAGTTCGGCGTCGTCACCGTATCGACAAAGGCGATGATCCGTTCCTTGGCCGGACTGTCGGTCCAACTGGGCAGAGGGTCCGCCGCAAGGCCCGCAGGCAACGCGAAAACGGCGGCTGAGAAGATCAGGCGGAACATGAAATATCCTTTCGCATCAAAGAAATGAGGGTCGCCGATCAAGCCGGCGACCCTCGAGAGTAGAACCGACCTTTATCAGTTGTTGGTCGGCGTCAGCATCTTTTCCATCACCTGATCCAGGCTGAAGCTCGCCGCCTTCTGGCGCGGCGGGAACTCCTGGAAGGTTGCGAGGAAATTCGCCACGTATTGCTGCGCGGGCACCAAGAAATACACGCGGTCGATCATCCAGTCATAGTAGGTGTTGGACGTGCGATATCCGCGTTCATAGGGATCGCGGCGCAGGTTCACGATGATCGGAACGCGCAGTTCGGTCCATGGCTCCATCCAGGCGCGCAGGGTGGCCCAAGCCTTCTGCTCCAGGAAGATCAGCTTCCAGTCTCCGAAGCGCAGCGCCGTCATGTCGCCGTCATCCGAAAAATAGAAGATCTCCTTGCGCGGGCTTTCTGTGGTTTCACCCGTCAAGAGTGGCAGGATGTTGTAGCCGTCCAGATGCACCTTGTAGTCGCGACCCATCCCCGAGGACGAATAGCCTGCCTTCAGCTTGTCCTTGATCTCGGGGTCTCCGGCCGCCGCCAGATAGGTCGGGAGCCAGTCCATGTGATGCACGATCTCGTTGGTGACCGATCCAGGTTCGATCTTGCCGGGCCAACGCACCATCGAGGGCACGCGCCAGCCGCCTTCCCAGTTGGTGTTCTTTTCGCCCCAGAACGGCGTGGACGCAGCATCGGGCCACGTATTGTAGTGCGGTCCGTTGTCTGTCGAGTAATGAACGATCGTGTTGTCGGCGATGCCCAACTCGTCCAGCAGATCGAGCAACTGGCCTACATGCATGTCATGTTCGATCATGCCGGCCGAGTATTCGTCCATCACACGACCGGTCATGTCATTGGCCTGCTGGCGCATCTCGTCTTTGACATGAGTGCGGAAGTGCATGCGCGTTCCGTTCCACCAGACATAGAAGGGCTGGCCTTGCTCGTGGGCCCGCTTGATGAAGTCGATCGCCGCAGCCACCGTTTCCTCATCCACGGTCTCCATCCGCTTCTTGGTCAGCGGTCCGGTATCTTCGATGGTTCCGTCGGCCTTGGACTTGATGACGCCACGGGGACCAAAGGCTTCGCGGAAAGTCCGGCCATCGGGCAAAACGGTGTCACCCGGATAGTCTTCGTTCTCGGGCTCCTCTTCCGCGTTCAGGTGGTAGAGATTTCCGAAAAACTCGTCAAATCCGTGGTTTGTCGGAAGATGTTCATCTTTGTCTCCCAGGTGGTTCTTGCCGAATTGACCGGTGGCATAGCCGTGGTCCTTCAACAAACCAGCAATGGTCGGATCTTCGACCTGCATACCAAGATCGGCACCTGGCAGGCCAACCTTCGACAGCCCTGTGCGGAACACTGACTGACCCATGATGTAAGACGACCGCCCTGCGGTACAGGACTGCTCACCATAATAGTCGGTGAAGATCATGCCTTCATTCGCGACCCGGTCGATATTGGGCGTACGGTATCCCATCATGCCTTTGGTATAGGCCGAGATGTTCGACTGACCGATGTCGTCGCCCCAGATGACCAGAATGTTGGGTTTCTGATCTTGCGCCCAGGCCGGCGCGGCCAGCGCGACAGAAACCGTAGCAACTGCCAATCGTCGCAGTCCTCTGCGCCATAGATGCGTTAAATTTCCCTGTGATGACATCTTTTTCTCCTTATGTGGTCAGGCAAAAACGGCCTTGCAGGAAAGTCAAAAAGGGGAAATTGCGTCCCCCGATCCGTCAATCATTCAACACGCCCTTCGCAGGTCAGGCGGTTCGGCAAAAAGGGGGAATCAAGATAAGCCCCTCTAGGCAATTGATAACTATCACAAAGACCAATCTAAAAATACTTATGTTTGAAGATAGCGCCCTGGGATTTGGCTCAGATTGGGTTGACGTCAGGTAAGTAATTGGCAGCCGCGTCAGGGATTGAGCTGGGGCAAGGCGGATTTAGAGTGGCCTAGGGGGCGGGCGATACGGTCAAGGCAATCTCGGACCTTGCTCCAGTTTTCCGCTTGTTGATCGCCGCCGCCATATCTGGACGCGCCGATTTCGGCCAGAGAAGCCTCGAATTCTGCAGTGTCTGGCGGGTCGGCCAGTCGCCGTTTCCAGACTTCCAACTTTTGATAAACACGGGCCAAGTCTTGTTGGCGCACAGCCTGCTTGAGTTCCGAAAAGGCATGCGCTGCCGAGGCCAGCCTGCGTTGCCTGGCCGCTGCCCAGCGTGCCAAAAGAACCGGATGTAGTTTGCGAAAAACAAACCATAATATCACGACCCCAATGAAGAAATAGCCGACCAGCTGCAGAACGGTTTCCCGGTCCGGAGGCTGCCAAGGCGGCGGCGCAAGAACGAGGTCGACGGAATCGGCGCGCGCAGTTTCAACCTTGTTGGTCTTGAGGTTGAACCAATCGATCTCGACAGCCGGCAATTGGGTCTGTCCGCCGTCCTGGGCCACATAGGTCACGCGGTCGGTGCGCTGGCCGGACAGAACGCCCCGGTCTTCGGTTTCCGACAATCGGGGTTCATTGGGATAGGCTCGCAACAATGGGTCCTCGATCTCGGGCAACAAAGGCGGGATCATGATCGGGGTCGTTCCGGTGATCTTTGCCGTCAGGGTGCGGGTCAGTGCGTCTCCGGTTTGAAGGCTGGTATCGCCCTCAATCTCCTGCGACAGTTCGAACCAGTCAGCGATTATCAGGGGATCCAATCCTCGGGCTGCGTCAGGAATCCCGACTGTCAGGCGAACGGCGGGCAGGGGAACCGAGACCTGAACGGGATCGTTGGTTTCGGGATCGGCAAATGTCACCTGCACCTCGGCCGCCGCAAATTCATACGTACCGGGGGCCAACGGATACAGCCGATAGCTGCGCTGAACCCCGGACCATGTTTGGCCTTCGACGCTCTCGCTGACCGGCCCCGAAGCGCGATCGGGCAGGCGTACCAGAAGGTTTTCCTGTTCAAGCGATGGAAAGACCGGCGGATTTGGCATGTAGGTCGGTACCAGCACCTTCAGGCGAACGATGGCGGGCTGGCCGACGATTGTCGGATCCGGCGGCACTTCGATCGTGACGCGGGGCTGGATGTCTGGTGCTTGCGCCGAAGCCTGGGCGGGCCACAGAAGCAGCATCAAGAGCGCGAAGTACCTCATTGGGAACGCTCCTGATTTTCAAGAACAAACCGGCTGCGCAGGAAGTCCTGCATGTCGGTGTCGATGGCGCTGATCCACTGGTCGGCCGACAAGGGCGCGGCGTCCCCGGTCTCGGCCTGTTGCGTGGTGTCCGCGCCCAAACCGGCTTCGTTGTCGAACACCACGTCATCCGCCCCGATGCCCGCCTCCTCGCCGGTATCGGATTGCTCGCGGGTGGATTCGACCTCGGCCAGAATGGCCTGGGCGACGGCCAGGTTGTACGCGGCCTCCGGCCAATCCGGGCGGCGCTCCAGCGCGGTTTCAAAGGCTGCGATGGCCGGACGATACTCTCGATTTCGGATGCGGGCCATGCCTTCGGCAAACGCTGCTTCGGGCGTGGAAAGCTGGGCAAAGGTCTCGGAGGCTTCGGCATATTGCCCGGCTTTCAACTGGGCGTAGCCTCGGTGATACGGATCTTGAAACAGCGTGCTGGCGGCGGCGTAGTCCTTGCGATTCATGGCGATCTGGCCCTGCTGGTCCGGGGTCAGGAACCAGTCCCGCCAACCGTCTGCGCGCGCGCCGGTCGGTGGCAGAAACAGCAATGTCACAAACCCCCAGCGGATGACCCAGCCGCGTCGGAACCACAGCAGCGCGATCAAGGCGACGGGCCAAGCCAATATCCAGGCGCGGTCCTGCCAGTCGACGCGGTCATCCTCGCCCAAGGCCGTGGAAAAACTGCGGGTGATCGCGCGGTTCAGCCGGGAGATGTCACGGTCGTCGCCCGAGAAGGGAACGATCGTGGCGCTGCGCAGGCCGTCCAGTTGCGGAATCTGGCGGCCATTCGGAAGCATTGTCAGAAAAAACAACGGGGTATCAGATTGTCCCAACGCGGAAACCTGTTGCGGATCGATATCGTCAAGTACGAAGAGAACCGCGCCTGTGCCTGTCTGATCGCCCAGAATGTCCTGCGCCAGCGTCAGCGCGTCACCGGCTGCATCGCCCGCCACCGGCATGACCGCCGGGGTCAACCCTTCGAGCAAGGGGCGCAGGATGTTGGCGTCTTCGGTCAGCGGCGCGACCCGGTGCGCCGTTCCGGCATAGGCGATCAGGGCGGTGGGCGCACCTGCGCGGGTGTTGATCAGATCGGTGATCTTCAACTTGGCACGGTCCAGCCGTGACGGCGCCAGGTCTGCCTCCTCCATGCTGTCGGTGACCTTGAGCGCGATCACCAGCGGCGCGGTATCCGCGATCAGAGGGTTCGGCGCCCGTGACCATGTCGGCCCCGCCACGGCAAGGGTCAGAAGACCGGCAGCGAGCGCGGCGAGGTCCAGTGGACCGACCCGCCGTTGATCTTCGGCCCCCAGACGCAGTGCCTGAGCGAGGTGGGGTGCAATGCCTGCAGGCAGGTCCGAGCTGCCCGATCTGCGCGGCCGGGTCAGCCACCAGACAGCGGCAATCGGCAGCAACAGCAGCAACCAGTAGGGGCGCAGGAAATGAAACTGGGCAAGAGCGTCTATCATGCCACGCGCCTCCGACCCTGTGAAAGGCGAAAGCCCAGGGTGCTGGCGAGGATGAGGAGCAGCGCCGCCGCCAGTGGATAATGCGCAAGGCTGACCCTCGGGCGGTAGCTTTGGGTTTCCACCACACGGGGGTTCTGGGCGTCGATCTGTTGGTAGACCTCGGTCAGGGCGGCCTCATCATCGGCAAAGAAATATTGGCCTTGGGTTTTGTTGGCGATGTCCTTCAGCGCGTCCAGGTCGACCCGGTCTTCGCCCGTGGCATTCGGGTCGCCGACGCCAATCGTGTAGATCACGACCCCCTTGTCCGCCGCAATCGACGCGGCATTGACCGGCGTCATGCGGCTTGAGGTGTCGGCACCGTCCGACAGGACGATCATCAGGCGTTGGTCCACCTCGCTCGACTCGAAGGTGCGGATGCCCAGCCCGATCGCATCGCCCAGCGCCGTGTTCGGACCTGCCATGCCGACGGCAGTCTGGTCCAGAAAGCCGTTGAGGCTTTGCAAATCCTCGGTGAACGGGGCCTGAACGAAAGCGCGGGTGCCGAAGATGATCAGCGCTATCCGGTCACCGTCCCGCGCGGCGATGAAGGCGCGCAGAACGTCCTTGACGGCCTCCAGTCGCTGCTTGGGTGTGCCGTCTGCGGCCTTGAAATCGCGCTGGTCCATCGAGCCCGAGATGTCCACGGCCAGCACCACGTCGCGGGCGGATTTCTCGATGACGATCGGGTCGCCCAACCGTTCGGGCCGGGCCATTGCCAGAACCAGAAGCACCCAGATCAGGATCGCCAGACCGGCTTGCATCCGCGTCCGTCTCAGGGTTACCGAGCCGGATTGCGGCTCGGCCCCGGCTGCATGTGCGACGTGGCGAAAGAACGGGATGCGAATGGCATCGACCCGTTGCCTGTGCGGCGGAGCAAGGAAATAGACCAGTGCCGGCAGTGGCAGCAGAAGAAACACCCAAGGCGCGGCGAAACTGAACATCAGACCGCCCCCTTGGACCGATGCGACTTGATCCATTGCCGCGCCAGTTCGGCGGCATCCGGGTCGGTGACCCCCTTGCGGTATGGGGCGGCCGCCAGATTGCCGAGGGCCGAGGCGGAAAACCCGGACAGGTCAGCGGTTTGGCCAAGAAAATTCGTCCAGTCGTCACCGGTCAAACCGGCCACCTGAGACCGGGGAAAGGCGACAAGCGCCGCGCGGCGCACGATCTCGGCGGCTTTGGCCGGGTCATTCTGACACCAGTCCAATTCCTTCAGTGCATACCGCCGATAGGCATTTGACTGCCGGTGCCGCAGGATCGCCACGAGGATCAGACCAACCACGAGCAACAGTGCCACTGCCAGAACAACCCAGCCCCAGGTCTGCGGTACCATGGAAATCGGAGCCGGCTCGGGCGCGGGTTTCAGCATGTCCAGCAGCTCGACCAGCGATTTGCCTTCGGTGTCCGGGGTCATGACCGCCCCCGTTGGTGGCCGAACAGTCTCAGGATCTGGGCCAGAGCGGGCTCGGCGGTGGTCAGCGGGACGACGGGAAACCCGTATCGGCGCGACCAGGATTGCAGCTGCGCCAGCCGTTGCTCCATCGCCTGTGTCACGCGGTCCGACATCTGGCGGTCTGACGCGTCCAGTTCGATCTGCTGGTCGCCGTCCGAGACCGTCAGGCGAAGCTCGGGCGGCATGTGGCGCGAGATCGGATCGGAGATGTCGAACAGGATCAGGTCATTGGAATGGGCCAGGCGGCGCAGCAGCCGTTCGGACCCGTCGGTCAGGCCGTCAAAGTCCGAGAACACGCAGACCAAGGCATTGGTATGTGCGATGCGCGCAGCCTGTTGCAGCACCTGGTTTAGCGAGACCGTGGTCTGTGGGCGCAACCCAGCGTGCAGGCTGCAATTGAGCGCGCCGAGCGAGGACAGAAATCTCCGCAAGGCCGCCGGGCGGCGCTGTGGCCGAAGTTCGGCCAGGTCGGCATCGCCGAACACGATCCCGCCGACGCGGTCGCCTTGCGCCAGAACCCGATGGGCGGCGATGGCCGCAGCCTCGGCCGCTACCACCGATTTCATGTAGACTTGTGTGCCGAAGAACATCGAGACCCGCTGATCCACCAGAAGCAGCGCCGGGCGGTCGCGCTCTTCGGTATAGACGCGCACATGCGGCTCGCCGGTTCGGGCCGTCACTTTCCAGTCGATCGTGCGGATGTCGTCGCCGGGCAGATAGCTGCGCAGTTCCTCGAAATTCAGGCCGCGCCCGCGCAGGCGCGAGGCATGGCGGCCGTTCAGCACTGAACGGGCCGGCTGTCGGGGCAGAAGGCTGAGCGCGCCGGTGCGCCCGCCCAGGCTCAGCAGGTGGCGGGCATCGACGTGGATGCGTGGGTCGCGGGATGTCGCTGCGGTCGGGGACACGCGGCTCTCCTTTGTTGCGATCAGGGCAGGGCGACGAGCTTCAGGATCTCGTCGATCACGTCATCGGCGGTCTTGGCGTCCCCCTGCGCTTCGAAACTCAGCGTGATGCGGTGGCGGAACACGTCATGGGCAATAGCACGGATGTCGGCCGGGTCCACATAGTCGCGCCCGTTCATCCAGGCATGTGCCCGGCCGCATTTGTCCAGCGCCAGCGATGCCCGCGGGCTGGCGCCGATCTCGATCCACGCGGCGAGCTCATCGCTAAGCGCGGACGGCGTCCGGGTGGCCTGAACCAGATCGGCCATGTACCGATCCATCGCATCCGAGACATGGATCTGCCCGATCTGCTGCCGGGCGGCAAAAACGGCATCCTGCGGGATCGGTGAGGGTTTCTCGGCGGTGGTCCCGGAATTGGCGGCCGTATCCTCGCCGCGGACCAGACGGATCACCAGCACCTCGTCCTCTACCGGGGGGTAGGTGATCTGCACATGCATCAGGAACCGGTCCATCTGCGCCTCGGGCAGCGGATAGGTACCTTCCTGCTCGATCGGGTTCTGGGTGGCCATCACGATGAACAGCGGCTCCATCTTGTGGGTGGTGCCGGACACTGTGACCTGCCGTTCCTCCATCGCCTCAAGCAGCGCGGCCTGAACCTTGGCCGGCGCGCGGTTGATCTCGTCCGCCAGGACGATGTTGGCGAAGATCGGACCGGGCTCGAACCGAAAGGTGCCGCCCGCGTCGGTCTGGGTATAGACCTCGGTCCCGGTCACGTCGGACGGCAGCAGGTCGGGCGTGAACTGGATGCGGCTGAATTCGGCATCAAGATTGCGCGCCATCGCCTTGACGGCACGGGTTTTGGCCAGGCCGGGCAAACCTTCGATCAGCAGGTTCCCGTTGGCCAGCAGCCCGATCAGAAGGCGGTCGATGACCTGTGTCTGTCCAATGATCGATTGGGCCATCCGGGCTTTGAGATCGTTGATTTGGTCAAGCGGTGTCATGGCGGTCCAATCATCAGAAATGGTCAATCATGCGTTTGCGCCGGACCCGCTGGATCTTTTCGGTCAATCCATTGCAATATTTGAAAGTTAGCAGCGCACCTCGGGCCGATCCACCCCCGATTTCAGGGCGTTCAGCCCCGATCAGGACCGTGCGACTTGACGTCGTCGGCCAGACGTCCATCCAGCGACATGAGGACGGCGATAGGGCGCAGGGCCGGAATGTGGCTGAAGATGATCAGAATGCACACGGTCAACGGAACGCTGAGAAACGCGCCGATCAGGCCCCAGACCGTCGTCCAGAACGTCAGTGCGAGGATGACAAGAAAGGTCGACATGTTCAGCGAGCGGCCCAGCAGGGCCGGATCAAGGAAGTTGCCGATCAGGAATTGGATGGTACCGCACCCGAAGACGATGATCAGGAACGGGCCGATCGTCTCGAACTGAACAAGGGCGATCATCGCGGGAAAGATCACGGCGATGATCGACCCGATTGATGGGATGAAGTTCAGGGCAAACGTCAGAACGGCCCAGGTTTCCGCGTATTCCAGACCCAATACGCGAAAAACCGAATAGCTGATTCCAGCGGTAACGAGGCTGATGAAGGTCTTGACCCCGACATAGCGCTGCAAGCTGAAGGTAATCGCATCCAGTACCGAGGAAAGCTCGGCTCCGGTGACGGGGTTGCCGGCCGCAATCCGCAGCTTTTTGCGGAAGGCCAGCCGTTCGGCCATAAGGAAGGCCACATAAAGGCTGATCAGGAAAAACTGGTTCAGCATCGAGGTGGCGCTGCCCAGCAAAATCCGCGCGACCGAGGTCATGTCGATGCTGATCAGGTTGTCCCGGACAAAAGAGGTGACATCATTCCCGACCAGACCGGTGACGCGGTTGATCACGCCGTCGAACTGGCTTTCATACGTGCCCGCGGTCCGCGCGAACTGCGTGGCCTGACTGCCCAGGATGTAGGTGATCATGAACAGGCCTGCCAGAACCACTGTGACGGCGGCCAGGTTGGCAAGCCAGACCGGAGCACGGGTCAGCGCGATAACCCGATCGCTGAGTGCGATGATCAGCACGTTGATCAGCAAGGCCATGGTCAGCGGAATCAGAAAGCTGGCGCCGGCGTAAAGCCCCAGAACCACAAGCGTCAGCACGATGGTGACGTCGCGTACGACACTCAACCTCAGCGGTGTGCGGGTGGGGGGCTCTGATGGCGTCATGCGGGGCCTCGGCTATACCGGCGCAAGCCGGCAGCGATTGGAGTTTTGTGGGGCAATCCTGCACAGGCGGCGGGCTTTTTGCAATCGGGCCAGACAGTTATTCGGAAGAATCTCGTGCAATTGGCACATTGGCTGGTTCTTCCAACGCGGATTGCAGGCTAGAGTTTCCCAATGACACGTCTTTCGATTCCCGTTTTTGGCCGGTTTGGCCGGGCGCTGTGGCTGGCGGTCCAACGCTTCGGCGACAAAAACGGTTTCGTCATGAGCAGCCATGTGGCGATGTCGCTGATGCTGGCGCTGTTTCCGTTTGTTCTGTTCACCGTCGCTTTGGCCGGATCGTTGTCGCAGGGATATGTGACGGACGAACTGATCGAATTGATATTCGGTGCGTGGCCACAGGACGTAGCCCAACCCATCGTGGCCGAATTGCGCGCGGTTCTGGACGGGTCGGGTTCCGGTGTGATCACGCTGGGCGGTCTGCTGGCCGTGTACTTCGCCTCGAACGGAGTGGCGGCCGTACGTGCCGCCATGAACCAGGCTTATCATGACAATGACAGCTGGCCATTCTGGAAGACGCGCCTGCTGTGCCTCGGGTTGGTCATTTTGGGCGGAGCCGCGATCCTGCTGATCGCGGCGGTTGAACTGGTGCTGCCGGTCTACACACGTCTGGTGTCCGAGAATACTGCCGTGGACGTGGGCGAATGGCTGTCGGTTGACCGTTTGCGGTGGACCTTCACGGTGGCGGTGCCGGCGGGAACGGTTCTGCTGGCCCATCTGATCCTGCCGACAAAGCGTCACCGCATCATGCAAATCCTGCCCGGTGTGGCGCTGACCCTTCTGTTGTGGGCGGCCGGAGGGTGGGGGTTCTCGGTCTATATCGCGCAATTCGCGACCTACAGCGCCACCTATGCTGGCCTGGCGGGGGCCATGGCCGCGTTGATTTTCATGTATCTGTGCGCCGCCATCCTTATTTTCGGCGCAGAGTTCAACGGCGCGCTGATGGACATCGACAACCAGGGCGAGGTCGGACCTTCATGAGAAATTGGCACCGCATCGCCTGGATCATTGCGTTTTCCGGATGCGCCCTCTTGCAAAACAGCGGTTGGGCGTGGGCGCAGGACTATGTCGGCTCGGACGCTTGTCGTGATTGTCATGACGAACAGGTGCAAGCCTGGGCGGGATCCCACCACGCCTTGGCCTGGACAGAGCCCACGTCAGACACCGTTGTGGCCGATTTCGATGATACGACCTTTTCTCATGATGGCATGACCGTCACGTTTCGGCGGGAGGGGTCGGACTATCTTGCCGACGTGACCGAGAAGGACGGCCAAAGCCAGCAATACAGGGTTCATTCCGTCGCTGGGATTGAGCCGTTGCAGCAATATCTGTTTGAAACCGAGCCCGGCCGATTGCAGAGCTTTGATGTGGTCTGGGACACGCAGGCCGAGCGCTGGTACCACCTGTATCCGGATCAGGACTTGCCGCCAGACGATGGGCTGCATTGGACCGGCCCCTACAAGAATTGGAACGGCCGCTGCGCGGAGTGCCACGCGACAGGGTTCGAAAAGAACTTCCAGCCGCAGACCCAGTCCTTTGCTTCCGACCAGGTCGAGATCGGCGTGGGCTGTGAGGCCTGCCACGGCCCCGGCTCGGCCCATCTGGATTGGACAAAAGGTCAGCCCGCGCCTGCCGGGCTGAACGAGTTTGGCTTTCCTGCCATCTGGGGTACGGGCGACACCGAGGTCGAGATTCAGCAATGCGCCGGCTGTCATTCCCGCCGCGAAGCGATGGAGGACGGAAACCCGCTGCCTGGCACGCCATTCCACGATGCCTACAATCTGGCGCTTCTGCGTCCGGGTCTGTACCAGCCCGACGGCCAGATACTGGACGAGGTCTATGTCTATGGATCGTTTCTGCAGTCCAAAATGTATGCGCAAGGCGTCGGCTGCCTGAACTGCCATGAGGCGCACAGTGCAACCTTGAAAGCCGAGGGCAATGCGGTCTGTACGCAGTGCCATTCCCCGGCTGGCAATCCCGATTTTCCGTCACTGCGAAAGGCGCAATACGACGATCCCTCACACCACCACCACCCGGAGGGAGGCGAGGGGGCGCAGTGCAAAAGCTGCCACATGATCGAACGCCTCTATATGGGCGTGGATGGTCGGCGCGATCACAGTTTCCGTGTGCCGCGCCCCGATCTGGGCTTGGGAGAGGATGCCTGCACTGATTGCCACACCGATCAGGATCAGCCATGGGCGGCCGCCGCCATCAATGACTGGTTCCCGAACTCCGATCATCGTACGCCCCATTTCGGGACCTCATTCGCCCCCGCATTCGCCGGAGAGGTCGAGGACCCGGCCGCGTTGCTGGCTATTGCTCAAGACGGTGCGCAACCCGGCATCGTGCGGGCGACGGCCGCCTATCTGCTGCAACCCTTCGCGACCCCCGAAATGGCCGAGCAAACAGCAACGATGCTGACGGACGAAGACCCATTGGTTCGCGCCAACGCGGCGGTGTTGCAGCGGGCGGCAGGGCTGGACGACAGGGTGGCCCGTTTGTCGCCGCTGTTGTCCGACCCAGTGCGAAGTGTACGCCTTGCCGCTGCCAAGGAGTTCCTGCCCATTCCCGCCGCGGCTTTGACGCCCCTGCAGCGCAACAACGCGCGTGAGAACATGGCGGATTGGCAGCGCTCGTTGTCCAACCGTCTGGATTTCCCGGAAACCCACCTGGTCCTTGGGGGGATGGCGCTGACGCTGAGAAACCCTGTCGCCGCCGAACAGGCCTTTCGTCAGGTGGTATCCATGGATCCCCAGCGCGAGGATGCTTGGCCCATGTTGATCCAGCTGGCCCAAATCAACCGCGGCACGGACGCAGCCCGACAGATATTGGATGAGGGTCTTCGGACTCTGCCGGACAGCCCAGCGCTTCAGGATCTTGCGCGGCAACTGGGCCGGTAAACCGGCATCGAAGCGACGCAGTTGCGCCATTTTGCAGTCCCATTTACCGGCCAACATCCATGGTCAAGGCATTGACCAGTTCAGGATGTGGTAATCCATGTTGTATTTGAAACGCCCGTCGACAAAGCTCGACCAACCTGTGGCCACGCGCCGGGTCTCGCTGGATCAGCGGATCGAAGAGTTGCGCAACAAGCCGGCCACGTATCTCAACCATGGCGAGGCGTTGCTGCTGCAGGGGATGGCGGCGGCGTCGTTGCGGCCGCAGCGTATTGTGGCCGACAAGATCGCGCTGGACGACGATTGATCAGCCCCGAAAACCGGTTGCCACCACGAATTTTTCCGAACTGTCCGACCGTGAAGCTGGCGGTTTGACGTTTGCCACTTTCTCGAACTTTTGCTTCAGCAGTTTCTGCAGATCGCCTTCGGCGCCACCGGCCAGAACTTTTGCGACAAAGGTTCCTCCGACCTCCAGCACGTCAAAGGCGAAGTAGGCGGCCGTTTCGCACAGCGCCATGATCCGCAGGTGGTCGGTCTGCTTGTGCCCGGAGGACGCGGCGGCCATGTCCGACATGACAACGTCGGCCTTGCCGCCAAGCCACTGTTTTACCTTCTCGTCGGCATCGTCTTCCATGAAGTCCAGAACGTGGGTTTCGGCACCCGCCACGGGCTCGACCTCTTGCAGGTCGATGCCCAGAACCGTCCCGATCCGTTTGCCCGATTTCTCGCCCAGCGCATTCACGCGTTTCACCGCGACCTGGCACCAGCCACCGGGCGCGCAGCCAAGGTCGACCACGCGTGCGCCAGGAACCAGAAAGCGGAACTTGTCGTCCAACTCCAGAATCTTGTAGGCCGCGCGACCCCGATACCCCTCGGCCTGCGCTCGCTTAACATACGGATCATTCAGCTGCCGCTCGAGCCAGCGGGTCGAACTGAGCTTGCGTCCGCGCGCGGTTTTGACCTTGACCTTCAGGTCACGCTGCCCGCGTCCCGAAGTGTTTTTGCCGCTGGGTTTCTTGGCCATTGAAAAGGTCTCCTAAAGACTGCGAGGCCTTTACCCGCTTGTTCATGTGGCATCAAGCCGATGATATCGACCGCTCCCTCAATAGCAGATCGGGCCAGGGCGTAGAAACACCAAATGCCACCCATCCGAGACCGTTCAAGAGCTTCCCGCCGAGGTCGCCAGATGTCGGCGGTGACGCCGAAAAACAGTGCAGCAGTTCTAGCGCCTCTGCCGAGTCGACCGCTGGCACGGCGATCCCAATGCCGCCAATCGCCAAAGCATAGTGCGGAACGGTATTGGCGATGTGAAAACCCGGGCTGAATACCTTGAACCCGGCAGCCTCAAGCGCACAGATCGTGGTTGCGGCCGTCGAAACCCGGTAGGCGATCGCTATGGTCGCAAGCGGCATGCAGCGCAGAGCTTTCTCAAAACGGCCCGTCTTCCAGGACGCCATCGGCGCTCATCTGTGCATAAAGCAAACCCTCGCGCAGCCCGCGGTCCGCCACCGATAGGCGGTCGGTCGGCCAGCAGCGCAACAGCGCCTGCAAGATGGCAGATCCGGACATGATCAGCGCCTGCCGGTCCTCGCCGATGCGCGGATCGCGACGGCGGCCTTGAGGGCCAAGCTCCAGATAGCCGCGAATGACCTTGTCAATCTGATCGCTGGTCATGCGCAGGCCGTCCACCTTGGTCCGGTCATAGCGTTTCAGGCCCAGATGAGAGGCAGCGACTGTTGTGACGGTGCCGCTGGTGCCAACGATCTGAAACCCCTCGCGGGCCTGTTCGTCCTTATAGGGCGCAAAATCTGCGAGGTTTTCTTCAAAAAACCAACTCATCAGGGCAAAGCGGGCAGCATCGTCTTCGACATCGTGGAACTGATCGCGCAGTGTGGCAACGCCCAGTGGAACGCTGATCCAGTCCACCACCTTGGCGGCGGGAAAAGGACTGTCGACCGTGTGAAACCCGTTGTGCAGCCGCATGATCGCCGTTGAACGGTCGCGTCGCGGAACCGAGGACAGGTCGATCCAGACCAGCTCGGTCGAGCCGCCGCCGATATCCACGACCAGCAACTGCTCGGTCTTGGTGCTGACCAGCGGAGCACAGGAAATGACCGCCAGACGGGCTTCTTCCTCGGGTTGGATGATTTCAAGGGTCAGGCCAGTCTCACGCTTCACCTGACGTATGAAGTCGCGTGAGTTTCGGGCGCGGCGGCAGGCTTCGGTCGCCACAAGCCGCATACGCTTGACCTTGTTCCGTTTCAGCTTTTGCTGGCAAATCCGAAGGGCTTGGATGGTGCGCGCCATCGAGGACCGCGACAGCCGTCCGGTCCTTTCAAGCCCGGCACCAAGCTGCACGGACTTCGAGAAGCTGTCGACCACATGAAAGCCGCTGCCCTTGGGCTGGGCGATCAGCATGCGACAACTGTTAGTCCCCAAATCCAGCGCGGCATACAGGGCATCTGGATCGGGTCTTGCCGGCGCGGGGCTTTCGACCACCTTCGGGAACGCGCCCGCACCTTTGGGACGCTTGGGCGCCATCGTCACGCCCTCCGATTTTCGAGTTACCCCGACCTTAGGTCGCGGGCGCGCGTCGTGCAAGACGCTCATTAAAGTCATGAGGATTTTGATGGACCCCGACACTGGAGAAACCGGTGCAGGGCCTGTATCCCGAACTGCAAAACGTCGCTGTAAAAGCCCCGGGTGTCGAAATCCGACCGACCCGCCCCCACATAGCCGTTTAGAACCGGACCATCTGGTTAGGAGGAATCAAGATCAATGCCTGACGTCACCATCGTTTACTGGCGCGACATCCCCGCTCAGGTCATCGTGGGCAAGGGCCGCCGTGGCGCAAAGCGACAGTTGGATATGCGGTTCGAGCAAGCCATCGACCGCGCCGCCATGAAGGTGAACGCCAAGGACAGTGATGCCTATCTGGCCGAGTGGCGCAAAGCCGAGCCGTTCGAGGTTGAGGGTGACCCGACCGAAATCGCCGAGGCTGAAGCGCTACGCCTGGAAACGGAATACGATCAGGACCGCATCAAGGCCCTGATCGCAAATGACGGTTGGGCATGAGCCCCAGATCTTTATGGGAGGCCGCAATGGCTTTGCTGAACTTCAAGAAACGTGATGCGGCCGACAAGGCCCCGGTGAACCCGACCGTCGAAGCCTTTTTGCAGGGTTATTCGATCGAAGTCATGCCGCGCACTGCCGAGAAAGTCGAGGATTTCCGCGACCTGCTGCCCGAAGGCACGCGCGTCTACATTGCCCACATCGAGGGTACCCCGATCGAGGATATGGTCAAGACCGCCAAGCGGATCGCGGCCGAGGGATATCCTGTCATGCCGCATTTTCCGGCCCGCATCATCAAGGACGCGGCGACGTTGGAAAACTGGATCGCCATGTATCAGGGCGAGGCCGGCGTCGAGCAGGCGTTGCTGCTGGCAGGCGGCGTGGACAAGCCGCATGGCGACTTCGACAGCTCGATGCAGTTGCTGGAAACGGGGCTGCTCGACAAGGCGGGCTTCAAGCGCCTGCACGTCGCGGGTCACCCCGAGGGCAACAAGGACATTGACCCGGACGGTTCGACCAAAAACGTGGACGAGGCGTTGCGCTGGAAGCAGAAATTCAGCGAAACCACTGACGCTGAAATGGCGCTGGCCACCCAGTTTGCCTTTGACGCCAAGCCGATCATCGCTTGGGCCGACGGCCTGAAGGCGGCCGGGATCGAACTGCCGATCCACATCGGCATCGCCGGTCCGGCCAAGCTGCAGACCCTGATCAAATTCGCGATCGCCTGCGGTGTGGGCCCGTCGCTGAAGGTGCTGCAGAAGCGCGCCATGGACGTGTCCAAGCTGCTGCTGCCCTACGAGCCGACCGACGTGATCACCGCGCTGGCCGAGCACAAGGCGGCCAACCCCGACTTCAACATCACCAACGTGCACTTCTTCCCGCTTGGCGGCATCAAGACCAATGCCAACTGGGCCATCGAAAACGGCGGCGCCTCGGCGAAGCCTGCAAACTCCTAAGGACCGGACATGACCCGTACAGTCGTAGAATCAAAGACCAAAACCGCGATCATCGGCTTCGATCAGCCGTTCTGCGTGATCGGCGAACGGATCAATCCGACCGGCCGCAAGAAGCTGGCCGCCGAGCTGGAAGCGGGCGATTTTTCGACCGTCGAGCAGGACGCGCTGGCGCAGGTCGCGGCCGGGGCGACCGTGCTCGATATCAACGCGGGTGTGGTCTACAACTCGAACCCCAACCCCAATGAGACTGAACCGCCGCTGATGCGACAGATCGTCCAGCTGGTGCAGGGTCTAGTCGACGTGCCGCTGTGCATCGACAGCTCGGTTCCGGGTGCGTTGGAGGCCGGGCTGGAGGCTGCCGAAGGCCGCCCGCTGCTGAACTCGGTCACTGGCGAGGAGGACCGCCTGGAACTGGTGCTGCCGCTGGTCAAGAAATACAACGTGCCGGTCGTAGCGATTTCGAACGACGATACGGGCATTTCCGAAGACCCCGACGTGCGCTTTGAGGTTGCCAAGAAGATCGTTCAGCGCGCGGCTGACTATGGCATTCCGGCCCACGACATCGTTGTGGACCCGCTGGTGATGCCGATTGGCGCGATGGCTACTGCCGGCCAGCAGGTCTTTGCCCTGGTACGCCGCCTTCGCGAGGAGCTGGGCGTGAACACCACCTGCGGTGCGTCCAACATCTCGTTCGGTCTGCCGAACCGTCACGGCATCAACAACGCCTTCCTGCCGATGGCGATGGGCGCGGGCATGACCTCGGCCATCATGAACCCGGTGGCGCTGCCGGTGACGCAGAAGAAGATCGCCGAGAAAAAGGCCGAGGTTGCGGCGGCGGGCATCATCCTGCCCGACGGCATGGACGACGAAACCTTCGTTCAGATGTTCGGCCTGGGCTCGACCAAGCCGCGCGCCGGCAAGGAGATGGAGGCCATTCGCGCCGCCAACCTGCTGACCAACAACGACCCGCATGGCGGCGAGTGGATCAAGTTCAACAAACCGGCCGATGCTGCAGGCGCCGAAGGCGAGAGCGCACGCGGCCGCCGGGGCGGTGCCCGACGTCGCCGGGCCTGAACAATTTATTTACGATCATCTAAAAAGAAGCCGGGCTTGGTGCTCGGCCTCTTTTTTCCAGCGGTTTGGGTCAAGTATACAGCCAAAACGATTCAACTGATCGAAAACACAAAACTTGAAGGCCAATGCACACTCAATGAAAAAACCACTTACTAGACGCGCGAATGTATTGGCCCGAAAGGGCGGACCCGTGGGGGCTTTGGCGAAACTGTCGGCGGTTTCCGACGAAAGCGGGGTGGTATTTGACGTCGGGGTTAATCGCGGAACGATCGCGCGCCACTTAATCCGTATGTTCCCAAGAAACACATGTTATCTTTTTGAACCTTTGCCCGAGCAGGCGACCTACGTGGGGAAACGTTTCTCGGAATTTCCGAATGTCCGGATCATCCAACAGGCGCTGAGTAACGAGGCGGGGTCTGCGGAGTTTTTTGTCGGCAAACGGGTTGGCACTTCTTCACTGTTGCGCATGAATGACGAAAGTTTGGCGGCGCATCCCGAGGCAGAGGTAGACTATTCGATACCGGTCACCTTGAATACAGTTGATGCTTTCTGCGAAGAACATGGCATCTCGAAGATTTCGTGTATGAAAATCGATGCTCAGGGATCCGAGTTGAACATATTCCGCGGGGCTTCCAGAATGTTGGGCTCGCAAAGCGTCGACATGATCATGTTCGAATGGTTCGCAGTTCAACACTATGAAAACTGTCCCCTACTTCTGGATTTGTGGACTGAACTGCACAGCCACGGTTACTCGATGTTCGACATATTTCCAGGCAGGTATTTCCGGAATGGTCAGCGCCGGTTCGGCGATGCCGTTTTTGTTTCGGACAAATTTCGAAGGGATCGAATGCCGCATTTATAGTTTCCTTGGAACTCCGCGAGCCTATGGATTGCAGGCCGAGCGACGAGTAGCCTGCCTATGCAGATTGAGTTGTAAAGTAGTGTAGGGAATCGGCTTGATCAAACCTCAACTGCGATGCTACCGAGGTGCCCAAGGCGGGTATGATGTAATGGTAGCCTGTCAGCTTCCCAAGCTGAACGCGCGGGTTCGATTCCCGCTACCCGCTCCAAGCACTTTGATATTGGCCCGCTTGAAGCTCAAAAGCTGAGGTGGACTGGGGCCATTTCGCGCCAAAATTCCGCCACAAAAATGCCAAAATGAACGAATTCTCGCGTTAAACGGGAAATCCTTTTCGTTTGTGGGGAGGTTTGCCAGATGCGGGCTCGCTACGATTTGAACTGACGGGGGAACCCTCGTTCCTGTGCGAAATTCGCACATTAATGAGTACAAACTGGAGTTCAAATCATGTCGAAGGCAATTCGTAGTCTTTTCATTCGTCTGCGCCGTGACGAGCGTGGCGCCACTCTTGTCGAATACGGTATCGCACTGTTCATTGCGATCGCTGTTGGCGGGACCCTGCTGACCGGTCTGGGCGGCACAACCAACACCAACTTCAATGACGCCAACACGGCTGCAACACGGCCGTAATCCTGCTGTTTTGGCCTTAAAAGCAACTGGTTTTCCGCCGCGGAGAGGGCGGGAAGCCAGAACCAGTCCAGTCACGGCATTCGGTGTCCCGCGTGACTCAGTTTCGGCCGAGGCTTGGCCCCACGTTTTCAAAATGACCGCCCCGGCTATTTGGAGGGATCTATGCGATTGAAATCCTTGATGATGACTATTCTTGGCGTGGGTCTGGCGGGTGGCGCCGTGATGATTGCGCAGGAGCAGCTGAGACGCAGCCAGGCCGCCGCTGATCCGACGATCGTTCGCGTGGTCGCCGCAGCAGAAGAGATCCCGTTCGGATCTCCGATTGAAGGTCACAAGTTGACCGCCATCGACTGGCCGGCGGATTCCGTGCCGGCAGGTGTATTTACAAGTTTCGAAGATGTTCTGCCCACAGCAGGTGTCGATCCGCGACGCGCCAAGCGCGCGTTGGCGCAGGGTGAAATCCTTTTGGCGTCAAAGGTTTCTGACTTCGGTGAGAAGGTCACCATCGTTCAGACCTTGGGCGAGAACAATCGTGCAATGGCCATCAATGTGGATGCGCAGACCGGTGTTGGCGGGTTCGTCACACCAGGTGACTTTGTTGATATCGTGCTGACGCAGGGCAAGAACGAGTCGCTGCGGGCGGTGACGATCCTGCAAAACATCCGTGTCATTGGTGTTGATCAGACGGCTGATGAAGATGTCGACCAGCCCGGGATTGCCCGAACGGTGACTGTCGAAGTCACGCCGGACCAGGGACAGCGGTTGGCATTGGCTCAGAAGGCCGGGCAACTCAGCCTGTCACTGCGGTCCCTGCAAATCCAGGAAGACAAGCCGTTGGAGGCCATCCGCCTCAGCGACATTCTGCTTGAAAAGTCGCCGGTTGCAGAGGGCGCGCCCAAGCCGATCGTGAAGGTGCGTCGGGGTACCACGGACGTCCAGGAAGTTCCTGTTGCCGGCAACCCCTCGAATGCAACCGTGTCCAACTGATCGCTCGCGAGGTCTGTTCATGCCCACGTTGCGCAACATAAAGGACGACGAACAGGGGACCATTCTGGTTTTCGTCGGAATTTGCATGACCGTGATCGTTGGCATGGCGGCGTTGACCTTTGATCTTGGGCGACTGGCTTCTACGCAGACCGACCTGCAGGCTTATACCGATCACGTGGCTCTGGCCGCCGCCGGAGAACTGGATGGCGGCAGTGACGCGATCACACGCGCCACGGCTGCAGCAGCCGGAATGATCGAAGACTCCCAGTTCTTTGCCGAGGGCAGCCAAGATCTGGGGACGGCCGCAGATTATTCGCTGCGGTTTCTGTCGGGACTGCCCGATCCTGCCGCCGATCCGGATGACAATGATCCAGTCGATGGGTTTGTTACGACCGATCCCGCTCTGGCCGTTCTGGTTGAGGTGACCGCGACCCCTAGAGCCGTTTTCCTTCCGTTCGGTCGGGCGCTCGCTGACTTGTTGGGCGTGACTCGCCCGGATGAGGATGTCGAGGCTGTCGCGATTGCGGGTTACACCCAATATGCCTGTGATGTGACGCCGTTGATGTTCTGCATCCCTCCCGGCTGGACAGCGAATGCAAACAAGGGATCGACCATCAAGTTGCGCACTGGAGGCAACGGTGCCGCTTGGGGGCCGGGGAATTTTGGTTTTCTCGACCCGACGGACATCGGCATAAACCCCAACGGTCCTTGCGCGGGGCAGACCGGATCAAAACTCTATATCTGCCTGATCGCGGCGCATGGAAACCTGACGCAATGCGTGTCTCAGCGCGGGGTCGATACCGAGCCCGGTCAGCGCAATGGCATTGGCAGCGCAATCTACAATTCACGGTTCGATATTTTCCACTCGACGATGAGCAACCTCAAGAATGATGAAGACTATGCGCCCGGACCGCAGGTCATCGCGGGCTGGGAAAACTCTGGCGGAAGCTGTCTGAAGAACAATCCCGAGGTTTCGACCGACTCGATGCCGTTTCCGCCCGACGATTGCTTCGCCGCCGGCACCTGCGCGCATGGCGGCCGTTTTGGAAACGGTGTCTGGACCTCCGGCAAAGCGGCTTATTTGGACATGAACTATGGCGACGGTCCGGCCAATGATCTGACGCCGCACCCGCTGGGCAACCCGACGGGTAACACGCGATACGAAATGTATCTCGACGAGATCACCAGGGCTGGTACGGGTGATGTGCTGTTTGGGCGCAGCGAGTCCGGCCGCCCGCAATGCGCGAGCACAACGCTGGACGACCCTGACCGCCGCACATTTATCGCAGCCGCCATAAACTGCGGTGCCAATCCGGTCGCGGGACGCGCGGAGAACGTTCCGGTGCAGGAGTTTGTAAAGGTTTTCCTGATCCAGCCGCTCGAAGAATCCTCGGGGACTGATTTTGACATCTATGTCGAGGTGGTCGAGCAGGTCGGCGGTGGAGTCGGTGGCAGCAGCGATGATGGCATCTTTCGCGATGTCGTGAGGTTGTATCGATGACTCGGCTTGTTCGGCATATCCGACGGTTGCGGTCGTGCGAGGCCGGCGCCCCGATGGTCGAGTTCGGGATCGTACTGCCGTTGATCCTGCTGTTCTTTGCCGTGATCATCGAAGGTGGGCGTATCACCTGGATCCATCAGGCAACTTCGGCCGGGGTGCGCGATGCCTCGCGTATGATCGCGCGGATCGCGCCGTTGGACTTGTGCGCAGCGGGCGGGGTCGGGAGCTATGACGCGCTGGCCACGGACATCGTCCAGAACCAGTTGGGCGGTTCGTCGATCATGCCGCATGGCACAACCGTCATCGACGTCACGCCGCGCTGTATCTCGCGGGCTGGCGTGTACCGGATCAATCCGACTTCGGTGGTCGAGGTCACGGCTCAGATCCGGATCGAGTACCTGTTTGGAAACGTTTTCAGCCTTTTCGGGGCAGCGCTGGGGCCTCTTGACACCGAGATCTCGGATCAGAGCCGGGTGTTTGGGGTATGACGGGTAACCTGCATATGCTGCGCTCTTTCTGGCGGCGTGAAAACGGATCGGCACTGGTCGAGCTGGGCATGGTCGTTCCGTTGTTCCTGGTGCTCGTGTTTGGAATTCTCGAGTACGGACGGCTCTACTGGTCCACGACGATGGCGCAGAAAGCGATGCAAAAAGCCTCTCGGCTTGCTACGGTCGGGCCGCCACTGTGTGGTGCGATGCCAAATACGCACACGCTGGCCGGTGGCGCCCCTGCAACAACCAAGTTCGGCGCGCTGTGCCGCAGCGGCAGCATCTGCGCCACTCCGAACCTGCCGGCGCCATGTCAGCTTGACGCATCAACCGCCTATGGCAGCCGGATCTGGGACGAGATCGAAATGCTGCTGCCACCCGGGGCCACCGCGGCAAATGTGCAAATTACCTATTCGCACGATCCTCGTCTTGGTTTTCTTGGTGGACCCTATACGCCGGTGGTTACAGCCGAACTGGTAAACCTGGACTACGATTTCGCGCTGCCAATTGGGCCGCTGGTCGCCCTTGCTGCAGGCAACCCTGCCATAGCCGCCAGCAGCCCCAACACCATTTCAATCCCAACGATGAGCACATCCGTCCCGGCCGAGGATCTTGCCATCGGTGCCGTTGAGTAAGGAGAAGAGTCATGAGTGCCAAGCAGATTTCAGTGCTGTTGATTTCACCGGACGAAGAGATTTTCGCGGCAATCGAAACCTCGTTGGAGGGGCTGAGCAATTGCCGCTTTACGGGCCGAAAGGACACTGTCGCGCGGGTCAACGGGACGGCCGTTGCCTTGTCAGCGCGTCATGACGTGGTCCTGTTCGATGTGGATGACAGTTCGCCCGAGCTGTTGCAGACCGCACAGCAAATTTGTGACGCGCGCATGCCCAATGCGATCATTATCGCCTTGGCGTCCGAAGATCTGCCGCTTGAGAAGGCCCGACAGCTCAAAAAGCTTGGAGTCGATGACGTGCTGCCGCGCAATGCAATCCATGAGGAGATCATTCCGCAGGTGGATGCGATCCGTGCCCGACGGCAGGCGCAGCTTCCCGCCGTTTGGGGTGGACAAGCCACACTTGGCAAGTTGATCGCGGTTGGCAAATCTCGCGGTGGCGTCGGATCGTCCTTGGTTGCCGCCAATATGGCGAACGAGCTTCAATCCAAGGCCGGCTTCCTGAAAAAGACGGCGTCGAACTCGGTTGCGCTGGTGGATCTGGACTTTCAGTTCGGCTCGATTGCTGCCTTGATGGATGTCGCCGAAAGCGACGCGATGTGGCGCATGGCCATGGAAGGCAGCATTCCCGACAGTGCCTTTTTGGAACAGGCGATGGTCAAGTCGCCCTGCGGGGTCGATATCCTGGCGGCTCCGTCGCGCTATGGTCCGTTGACTGCGATCAAGGAAGAGCAGATTTCGGCCATTCTGGATTCCCTGAAACGTACCCATGACTACGTCGTGGTGGATTTGCCGCGGGCGCTGGTGGAATGGATTACGCCCGTCCTGACGCAAGCGGACCGCCTATATTTGGTGACGGACGTTGCCGTTCCGTCCGTTCGCTCGGCCCGCAAGCTGATGGATTTCTACCAAGCGGAAAACCCAGCACTGGAAATTCAACTGGTCGCCAACCTTGAAAAGAAACCCATCATTCCGGCGGCGCACCACAGAGCGGCGGCAAAACTCCTTGAAAAGGACTTTGCATTTTGGGTGCCTCGCGACGAGCGCACAGTACGCGAGTCGGTCGATCGGGGCGTGCCGTTGGAAGATGTTTCATCCCGCGCACCGATGACACGCGCAATCCGAAAGCTGGCACACGAGACATGCCTGTCTTTGCCGCCTCGGGTCGGCCAGCACTGAGTCAGAGTGTTTCAGAATAGTTAAATATTTGCAGAAGGTTAAGTAGATGTTTCGAGAATTCGACCGACCAGGCCAGGAAAAACCGGACGCTTCGAAAGTTGTGCCGTTGGACACCAAGCAGTTTGCTCAGATCGGCAAGCCGGTTCATGGCTCCGGCGATGACCTCGTATTGATGCATGACATCCAGAACGATCGGATAGATCTCAAGGCACGACTGCATAACTCGTTGCTGGACAAGCTGAACCTCGCCGTTATCGAAAAGGTCGAGGAAGAAACACTGCGGGGCGAAATTGGGCGACATGTCACCGAACTGCTGCGCGCCGAAGGCCGTGCGATGCGCAGCGAGGAGGTCAAGCAGCTTGTCGAAGAGCTGATGCACGAGGTGCTTGGCTTGGGCCCGCTGGAACCGTTGTTGGCCGACCCCACGATCAACGATATCCTCGTGAACGGCCACACGCAGATTTTTGTCGAGCGCTCGGGCATCCTCGAAAAGACATCGGCACGTTTCCGTGACGAACGTCATCTGCTGCGGATCATCGACAAGATCGTCAGCCGGATCGGTCGCCGTATTGATGAACGGCAACCGTGGGTGGATGCGCGGTTGGAAGATGGCAGCCGCGTCAACGCGATCATTCGGCCCTGCGCACTGGACGGGCCGGCGCTTTCCATTCGAAAATTCTCGCGGGTTCCGCTGACGATGGAACGCTTGATCAAAAACGAGGCCTTGAACGAAAGCGCGGCCAAACTGCTGCGGGGATTGGTTGAAGCCAAGATGAACGTGCTGATCTCGGGCGGAACCGGATCGGGCAAGACCACGATGCTGAATGCATTGTCGTCGTATATCAGCCCTCGGGAGCGGATCGTCACGATTGAAGACGCGGCCGAACTTCAGCTTCAGCAGGAACATGTCTTGCGCATGGAAACGCGGCCTGCTGGCCTCGACGGTACTGGCGCCGTTGCCCAACGAGACCTTGTGCGAAACGCGCTGCGGATGCGTCCGGATCGGATCATCATCGGCGAGGTGCGCGGCTCCGAAGCATTCGATATGTTGCAGGCGATGAATACCGGCCATGACGGGTCGATGACGACGGTACACGCCAACAGCCCACGCGATGCACTTTCCCGGGTCGAGCAGATGGTGCAAATGGGCGGGCTGGAGCTGCCGCATGCAGCAATCCGCGCGACTATCGCTTCGGCAATTCACTTTGTTCTGCAATTGAACCGCCTGTCTGATGGTACCCGCCGTGTCACCTCGATTGCCGAGATCACCGGCATGGAGGGCGATATCGTGACCATGCAGGACATCTTCGTCTTCAAACGTGAAGGCAAGGACGAGGCCGGCAACATCCTCGGGCGCTTCATGCCGACCGGTATCCGACCGAAATCCAGCGATGCGCTGGCGGCGGCGGGTGTCGACCTGTCATCGATCAAGTTCAACTGAGGGACCCAGCCATGTTGGAAGATCTCAGATCCTTCTTTTCGACGCACAGCATAGACTCGTTGATCGGACCAGAGATGGAAGTGGGCGGTTACGATGTCCGCTTTGTTCTGTCACTCTTGATATTTCTCGGCGCCCTGATTGCTTTCGAAGGGGTCCGTCAGCTTTTGAAGCGCGGAGAAAACCGGGAAGAGGCGATAAACCGGCGCATCCAGATGCTGAACCAGGGAAAGACTGGCGAGGACGTTCTGGAATTGCTCAAACCGCGGGAGAGCAAACCACTCATGAAGTCGTTTCCGCTGGTCGGCGACTTGCCGGGTGCCCTTGCGGCATCGGGCCTGCACATGGTGCCGGAAATGTTCCTGTTGGGATGTGGGGGTGCTTTTCTGGTTTCGGCGATCGGAGGCTCACTGGTGGCCAACCCACTGACGGTCATACCTGTGAGCGCTGTGTGCTTCCTGTTGGCCCCGTTGGTCTACCTTGGCGCCAACCTCAGACGGCGCAAGGCCGCGCTGATCAAGCAGTTGCCGGATGCGTTGGACCTGATGTCGCGTGGGTTGAAGGTCGGACATCCTTTGAACACGACCTTGCAGAGCGTGGCAAACGAAATGCCCGATCCGATCGGAACTGAATTCGGTCTGGTCGTCGACCAAGTCGCTTATGGGGAGGAGTTGACGACCGCCATTCGCAACATGGCAGACCGGGTAGATGAAGAAGATATCCAGTACCTCTCGGTCGCGCTGACGATGCAGCACGGCACTGGCGGCGATCTGGCCGGCATTCTGCGGACATTGGCGCGCGTCATCCGTGCCCGAATGTCCCTGCGGCGCAAGATCAAGGCCATTTCTGCCGAGGGCCGGATGACCGCCTATATCCTGTCGTTCATTCCTGTCGGGATTGCCCTCGTGATGACGGTCATGACGCCGGACTATTACGGAAGCGTGGTGCAATACCCGATTTTCTGGCCCGTCATGAGCGTCATTTCAGCGGCCATCGTTCTGAACGCCATCGTTTTGTTCAAGCTTGTCAATTTCCGGATCTGAGGGAGGGTTGTCGAAATGGAAATCGTGAACTCGCTACTCGACACCGGTCTTTTTTCCCAACTTATGATCCTGGGCGTTGTTGCCGCCGGCGCGATCGTTGCATTCTTTGGGATATCATCGTCGCTCGGCGATCGGTCTACAGCAGCCGAACGGATGCTGCCCAAACGAACAAGGGGCCAGAGCCTTGCACGTCTTGTGCCGGAAAAGGTGGAGGGCGATACACCGACCGGGCTGAGCGCCGCACTTATCCCCAGCGATGCAAGTGTCAGGTTCGAAGTTGGCCAAGTGCTTGCGCGCTCAGGGTTTCGCGGCCGGAATGCAATCGCCAATTTCTATCTGATCCGTTTGGGCTTGGCGACGTTTCTGCCGCTTGTCTTTCTTGTCCTCATGTCTTGGCAGCCTGCGTCCAGTATCGGCGCCACGATCAACGAATATGTGTCTGGTCTGAATTCATTTCAGATTTTGCGGAACCTTGGCATCCTCTGCGGCATCGGGTTCTTCATCCCCCAACTTTGGATGAGCGCTCGGATCAAGGAGCGTAAACGTCGGATGGAAAATGCGTTCCCGAACATGCTGGACTTGCTCCAGATTGGGATCGAGGCGGGAATGGGCTTTGACCAGGCGCTTCTCAAAGTTGCAGTGGAAATGCAGACTGTATCGCCCGAAATGTCCGAGGAAATTCTGATTGCCCTGAGCGAGATTCAGGCCGGGCGCGATCGTGAAGTTGCGTTGATGAGAATGGCGCGCCGGACGGGGATCGACGAAATGAGTTCGTTCGTGAGCGTCGTTCTCCAGTCGTCCCGGTTCGGCGTCCCGTTGTCGGCCGCCTTGACTACGTATTCCGAAGAAATGCGCGAACTGAGAGAGCTTCGCGCGCAGGAGAAAGCCAACAAGTTGCCGGTGCAGATGTCCGCGGTTATGGCTAGCCTGATGTTGCCCTCGATCGCGGGGCTGATCCTTGCACCGATCATCATTCGATACGTCGAAACCTTCGTGAAATGACGCTGTTTTTGTAGGTGCGGCGCTCCCGGGTCCGCATGAGGTCAACTGTGCGTTCCCGACTTGGGCCGCGCTCTTTCAGGCGCTGTAAAGCAGCATCGACCAGCCGGCCAGGATCAGGCCTGAAAGGCCTATGGCAATCCCAAGAGGAAACTCACGTCCGCTGAGCGTTGCTGCAAGCTTTCCTGTCGGTTGCCGGACGAACAGGCGCAGCAGGGTCAAGCTGGTCAGTCCAAACGCCATCGCGGCAGATAGCAGCAGCATGTATGTCGAAAGGGCTTGGGTCGGTATCGCCAGAAAGATCACCGGTAGCATTTTGGCGTCTCCGCCTCCCAGCCAACCAGCGGCGAAAAGGGCAAAACATATCCCAAAGCAAAGCCCGGCGGCAATCAATCGCAATCCAATTTCATGCAAACCGAGGGCAGGGGACCCGACCAGAAACAGGGCAAACCCTATAAGGCAGTACAGGTTCGGTATCCGGTATTCGGTTAGGTCCGTCCACGCCACCGCCATGAACAGCGGCACCATCAACCACAGTGGTACCCAGATATGCCAAGGCAGATCAATCATCATGCGCGTGCCTGATTGTGTCTGCCGTGCAAGGCATCGCGTTCTTCGATCGAAACCAGCCGTCTGGCCAACATGTGGAAGTTCTCCATTCCTGTCTTGCCGTAGATATGCTTGAGATGCGTTCTCACAGTCGCGGGACCAATCTCGAGTTCGGATCCAATGGACTGTTGCGACAGTCCCCGGGAAATCAAAACGCAGACCCGCCATTCGGCCCGTGTCAGGCCCGCTGGGTTTTCGAGGCTCATCAGCGGCGCGTCATTCACCGCCCTTTGGATGGTCGTTACGGATTGGCGGGAAATTGCTTCGGTAATCAGACCGGCGCGTCTGTTGCGGTAGATTTCGGAAATTTCGGGTGCGACTGTCTCTATCGCTTCGCGCCAGCCGGGTTCGAGGCCTTTGGCGAAATGCAGCTCCAGAAAATCGATTTCGCAGCCTTGGTTGTCGAGACAGACAAACAGAATATCGTGCAGTTTGCGGTGCGAGATCCAGTCCAGAACAACGGCAGAAAGCTCGTTTACGGGTTTCCCATGATCCTTGAGGCTGAAGACGACGCCTTTCTTTGGCTTGCTCGCAAACGGACCAATCACGTCATTCGTGAAGGAAAGGAAAAGCGGCCGACTTATTGTCTGGTCACGGGTATCTGCGCGCGCAGCTATTCGGCTGCCACCTTTATTGAGCCAGACACGGCTGAGGGTACCGCAATCGGCTCCAAACGCGTTGACAACTTCGGTCAACGCAGCGTCCAGAACCACTCCGCCCTGGCTCCATTGAATGAAATTGATCAATGCGCGTGTGTGTTGCGTGTTCGGTAGCCACGCACCTGCACGGCCCATCCCCCTGTCCATATAGCACCAACTGGTAAACGTCTTACTCACTAAAGCGAGCCGGTTCAGCGGCTTCTGTAGATTTGAATTACTCTGCCCAATACATTCATATTTTACGATTTTTACGCAAAAATCACCAAGAATCTTATTAAGTTTCCGGATGTGGAGAAAAACACACGTAAAACGCAGACAATTCGGCCCAAAAGGCTGCAAAGAGCAGGCGGTCAGAAACAATGGCTGTCAGCGGGTATGATTGGTCAAGGGCGACACGCTCTGGTGTGTCAGGAGGGCTTGCGGGCCTGAAAGACGTTGATGACCGCCGGGATGCCAAACCCATCTGCCGTTTGAAAACTCGAAAACTCTTGGGCCACGGCGCTCTGGATTTTTCGTTCGTCGGTCTCATCGCCTTCAAAATGCGCTATCACGCGCGCGGCCGGCCCGACCCGGGTGCATAGCTCGGCGGTGGCCTCCACCGATCCAAGGCCCGGCAGTCGGAGGCTTACTGGGTTGGCGAAGATGTCATCCAAACCTGCCGTTTCCATCATCCCGGTCACATGATCGATATCATGAAAGGCCAGTGGCCCGGGTGCGAACCGACCGTATTTTGGCGGTTGGCCCAGATGCGCTGTGGCGGCCATGTGGGGAATCCTGAACCAGGGATTGTCCGCCAGCGGTCCCCACGCGGCAAAGGTCATCCGTCCGCTGGGGGCCAGAGCCTTGGCGATGTTGGCGAACGCCGCAACCGAATCCTGAAAGAACATCACACCGAAGCGCGATATCGCAGCGTCGAACGCGCCCACGGGGAACGGGGCGACCTGAGCGTCGACGCATTGGAAATCGACGTTTTCAACACCTGCGGACAAGGCCCTTTCCCGCGCTCGATTGAGGAACGGCTCAGAAATGTCGCCGCCAAGAACATGGCCCTGCGGTCCGACACGCTGGGCGGCCGCGATGGTGCTGGCGCCGGTCCCGCAGCCGATGTCCAGCACGCGCATTCCAGAATCCAGCTCGGCCTGTTCCAGAACGAGGTCCAGAACCGGGGCCAGCATGTGATCCAGTTTGTCCTCAAAAGTCAGCCACTTGGTGCCGGATTCGGAGTTGCCCCAGTACTCAGCCTGATCTTCGTTTGCTGTTTGCATGGGGGTCCTCCGCAGTTTTTCGGACTATGCCTTTCTGCGGCGGCGGCGGCCAGTTTTTTCCGCGTCGCCGCCGGTGTTGAAGGACGGGGCGGGCAGGGTGACGATCTTGGCCAGTTCCGGGAACGGATCAGTCTTGTGCGGGATCGCGTTGGCGGCGACGAAATGCTCTTGAAATTTCGGCTCGATCGCGGTTTCGACCTTGGTGATCTCGCGTACCACACGTTCGATCTCGCCCCGGGCGGCGATGTTGCACAGCGCGATGCGTGCGCCGGTGCCGGCGGCGTTGCCCGCGCTTTGGACCTTGTCCAGCGGCGCGTCGGGGATCATGCCCAGAACCATCGCATGTTTGGTCGAGATATGGGCGCCGAACGCCCCGGCCAGCACCACGCGATCCACCTTGTCCACGCCCATCTCGTCCATCAGCAGCCGCGCCCCGGCATAGAGCGCGGATTTCGCCAGCTGGATCGCCCGGATGTCGCCCTGTGTCACGGTGATGCGCGGGCCGCCCTCGGCGCTGGCATCATGGATCAGGTAGGAATGGGTGCGCCCCTCGGGGATGCAGCGGCTGGTTCCGGTCTGCTCGGCCGAGCCGATCAGGCCGCTCTCGTCCAGCAGGCCGGCCATGCGCAGTTCGGCCACCGCCTCGATGATGCCCGACCCGCAGATGCCGGTGATGCCGGTGGTGGCGATGTCGGCGTCGAAACCCTCTTCGTCCGACCACTTGTCCGAGCCGATCACCCGGAACCGGGGTTCCTTGGTCACCGGGTCGATCTGAATGCGCTCGATCGCGCCGGGCGCGGCACGCTGGCCCGAGCTTATCTGCGCACCTTCGAAGGCCGGTCCGGTAGGCGAGGAACAGGCCAGCACGCGGGTCGTGTTGCCCAGCAGAATCTCGGCGTTGGTGCCGACGTCCACGATCAGGACCAGATCCTGCGACTTGCCCGGCTCTTCGCTCAGCGCCACGGCGGCGCAGTCGGCCCCCACATGGCCCGCGATGCATGGCAGGATGTAGACCTGCGCACGGGGGTTCATCGTGGTCAGTTCCATCTCGCGCGCGGGCAGCGAGACGCTTTCCGATGTGGCCAGCGCAAACGGCGCCTGGCCCAGTTCAACTGGATCCAGGCCCAACAGCAGGTGGTGCATGACCGGGTTGCACACGAAAACGGTTTCCACGATCAGGGCCGGGTCGATCCCGGCCTCGTCGGCGATCGAGGTGACCAGATCGTTGATCGCCTCACGCACGGCTCGGGTCATTTCCTGATCACCACCGGGGTTCATCATCGCGTACGAGACGCGGCTCATGAGGTCCTCGCCGAACCGGATCTGCGGGTTCATCAGGCCCGACGAGGCCTTCACCTCGCCGGTTTCCAAGTCGGTCAGATGCGCGGCGATGGTGGTCGAGCCCAAATCGATGGCCAGCCCGTACAACCCGCCTTCATGCAGGCCGGGCCAGATTTCGACGATGCGCGCCACGCTGTCCTTGTGGCCCTTGTGCAGGGCGACCGTGACCTCCCACTTGCCCTTGCGCAGGGTCGGCTGCAGTTTGGACAGAAGCGACAGGTCGGCGGTGACGGCGTCGATCTGCCACTGCTCGCGCAGCGCACGCTCCAGCCGTTCAAGATCGCCGGTGGGCGAGTGCATGTCGGGTTCTTCGACCACCACGAAATACAGGCGCGTGGCCGGGTCCATGGTAATGGCCCGCGCGGCGGCGGCCTTGCGCACCACCTGGCGGTGCACCTGGCTTTCGGGCGGAACGTCGATCACCACGTCACCCTGAACGGTGGCCTGACAGCCCAGCCGCCGGCCCGGTTTCAGCCCGCGCTTGTCGTCATAGCGCTGCTCGACCGCGTTCCATTCGCTCAGCGCGTCTTCGCGGACCGTGACGCCGTGTTTGGGAAACTCGCCATAGCTGGGCGTGATCTGGCATTTCGAACAGATTCCGCGCCCACCGCAGACCGAATCCAGATCGACCCCCAGCTGCCGGGCCGCCGTCAGGATCGGAGTGCCAACGGGGAAATGTCCGCGTTTGCCCGAAGGGGTAAAGACGACAAGGGGATCGGTGGTCATGGATGGCCTGCCTTTTCGATATTCGCGCGTATGGCGGCAAGATATGGGTTTCCCAGCAAAGGGAAAGGCCAATCCGCGGCAGGTTTTGCGCGGCTTGCGTCGTTTTCCGCGCCATCGCGGCGGTTTGTGGGCGAACAAGTTGGGGGCAGGGGCTTTTCCTTTGGTCGAAACCATGCAATAGGGTCACCGCCAAACGGGGTTTTGCATGGGGTTAGCAGATGCAGATTCGTGAGGCACTCACCTTTGATGACGTTCTTTTGGTTCCGGCGGCCTCGTCGGTGCTGCCGGCAACGGCGGACACGTCCACGCGCGTGACGCGCGCGATCACAATGAACATACCGCTGCTCAGCTCGGCCATGGACACGGTGACCGAGGCGCGCATGGCCATCGCCATGGCGCAGGCCGGGGGCATCGGGGTGATCCACAAGAACCTGACCGTCGAGGAGCAGTCGCGTGAGGTGCGCCGGGTCAAACGCTTCGAATCCGGCATCGTCTACAACCCCGTCACCCTGCGCGCCAATCAAACGCTGGCCGATGCCAAGGCCCTGGTCGAGCGCTATAACTTCACTGGATTCCCGGTGGTGGATGACGACGGGCGCGTCGTAGGCATCGTGACCAACCGCGACATGCGTTTTGCCACGTCGGACGACCAGCCGATCCGCGCGATGATGACCACGGACAATCTGGCGATGCTGCAGGAACCGGCCGACCTGGAAGAGGCAAAAAGCCTGATGAAGGCTCGCCGGATTGAAAAGCTGCTGGTCGTCGATGGATCGGGCAAACTGACCGGTCTGCTGACCTTGAAGGATACGGAACAAGCGGTGCTGAACCCCACGGCATGCAAAGACCATCTGGGTCGGCTGCGGGTTGCGGCGGCCACGTCGGTTGGCGATGCTGGCTTTGAACGGTCCGAGCAGCTTGTCGACTCTGGTGTCGACATCATCGTGGTCGACACGGCGCACGGCCATTCCCAAGGGGTGCTGGACGCGGTGAAGCGGATCAAGGCCCTGTCGAACGAAGTGCAGATCATCGCAGGCAACGTAGCAACGGGCGACGCGACCAAGGCCCTGATCGACGCCGGTGCCGATGCGGTCAAGGTCGGGATCGGGCCGGGCTCGATCTGCACCACGCGCATGGTGGCCGGTGTCGGCGTGCCTCAGTTGACGGCAATCATGGATTGCTCGGCTGCGGCTGGTGACGTGCCGGTCATCGCCGATGGCGGCATCAAGTTCTCGGGCGATTTCGCCAAGGCCATCGCGGCGGGCGCGTCCTGCGCCATGGTTGGCTCGATGATCGCCGGCACCGATGAAAGCCCGGGCGAGGTGATCCTGTATCAGGGGCGCTCGTTCAAATCCTATCGCGGCATGGGCAGCCTGGGCGCGATGGCGCGCGGCTCGGCCGATCGTTATTTCCAGAAAGACGCCGCGAATGACAAGCTGGTGCCCGAAGGGATCGAGGGCCAAGTGCCCTACAAAGGCTCGGCCAGCGCCGTCGTTCATCAACTGGTCGGCGGTCTGCGTGCGGCCATGGGCTATACCGGCTGCGCGACCGTTGATGAAATGCGCCGCAATTGTCAGTTCGTGAAGATCACCGGAGCGGGTCTGAAAGAAAGCCACGTGCATGACGTGCAGATCACACGCGAAAGCCCCAATTACCGCGTGATGTGACGGTTTCCGTCGGACTCAGGACCTCGACATGACCCCAGGCGCGCGCGTTCAGGCCGCTATCGAAATCCTAGACGATTTTCTGGGCGGAACTCCCGCCGAGAAAGCGTTGACGGGCTGGGCGCGGCGCAGCCGTTTTGCGGGATCGAAAGACAGGGCGGCGATCCGCGACCATGTCTTTGACGTGCTTCGGCATCTTCGGTCTTTCGCTGCGATCGGCGGTGCAAGGACCGGGCGAGGCCTGATGTTGGGCGCCCTGCGGTCCCGGGGCCAGGACCCGGTCGATCTGTTCAACGGAGTTGGTCACGCCCCATACCCCGTAACGGCGGACGAGGTCGGACGTCCAATCGAAACGGAAGCCGAGCAGTTTGACATACCCGAGTGGCTTTGGCCGGTCTTCGAGCGGTCGCTTGGTGAAAATGCCAGAGAGGCCGCGGCCGCGCTGCAATCACGCGCTCCGGTTCACCTGCGGGTCAATTTGGCCCGCACGAGCATGCAAGAGGCGATGGATGCGCTGGCGCGGGAAGGGATTTCCACTGCACCGCACCCGGCCTGCGAGACGGCGCTTGAAGTTGTCGATGGTGCCCGGAAGATTTCGCAATCCCAAAGCTATCGTGACGGCTTGGTCGAGTTGCAGGATGCGGCTAGCCAGGCTGTCGTTGCCGCATTGAACCTTAGACCCGGCATGAGGGTTTTGGACTATTGTGCCGGGGGTGGCGGCAAGGCGCTGGCCATGGCCGCCTCTGGCGGTGTCGAAGTCTTCGCCCATGACGCCAACCCCGGGCGCATGCGTGACCTACCTGACCGAGCGCAACGGGCGGGAGCGCGTATTACAATCCTGTCCACAGATGACCTGGAAAAACTCAGCCCGTTTGACGTGGTGCTGACTGACGCCCCCTGTTCCGGGAGCGGCTCGTGGCGGCGCGCACCTGCGGGCAAATGGGCATTGACGCCCGAGCAATTGACCCAGTTGCCTCAGACACAATTGTCCATTCTGGACGCAGCCGCACCCCTCGTCGGTGATGGCGGTGTATTGGCCTACGCCACCTGTTCGATGCTGGATGTCGAAAACAGAGGCGTCATAGACACGTTCCTGTCGTCGCATCCGGAATGGCAATGCACGTTCAGCCGATTGTGGCAGGTTGTACACGGCACCGACGGCTTCTACTCCGCCCACTTGACGCGACGCTGATACGCTGAAAACAACTTAAAGGAGAATATCCGCTGGATTCCTTAAGCGGATATTAACTCTTTGTGCCACGATATGCCGTGGATTGATTTTGAATCGAGTTGTTGATGACCGAAGTCGCTCAATTTACGCCAAGTTTGACCGGACGACATTTTCCGAGCTGGTCGCGGGCCATTTCTCTGGTCGGTGTCGCGCTTTTGTTGGTCATTCTCGCACAGCTCTTTCCGATCTCGCCCCAGTTGGTTTCGGGCCTGCTGGCGGTTGGAGGGTCTTTTCTGGCCGTTGGCGCGTTTGTTCTGTTGCGCGGATGGTTCTCGTATCGCGTTGACAAACAGGCGCAGACCATTCTCGCGTCGTTTCTGGAAAAAGAGCCCGCTCCGGGTTTCATCACGGATGCCAACGGGCGGGTGCTGATCGTGAACTCCGCAGCGCGGGACAGGTTCAACGCCTCGACAGGCGCAAGGCTGGACATGTGTTTGCGGTCCGTTTTCGCCAATCCTGCGGCGATACTGGTTCGGATGCAGTCATTGGCGCAAGTCGAAGGGCGCGCGGCAGAAGACATCGTGACAAAGGGTACGACAATTCCAGTTCTGGCGATCGACCTTGGCGATGATCTGTACCTGTGGCGGATCAAGGCCTCGGGTCGGCAACCTTGGGCGTATACTTCGCTTCCGATCGTGACGCTCGGGCGAAATGACGTGGTCCTGAACATGAATGCTGCGGCCGAGGCGATGCTCCGAGGCAGCGAGGTTGGCGCGGCCGAGGCTCTGACGCCGGAGGTCATATCCGGTGAAACGGTTCTGCGCCTGCCTGCTCAAGAAGGTTCGCGGCGAGTACTCGTCTGCGAGGTTCAAAAAACCAGCGCGGGCCGGGATATAGCGCTGATCGTGCTTGACGACGCGCCTGTAGATCAGTGGACCACGACTTTCGCTGACGTCCCGGTGCCCATGATGCACCTTGCTCCTGCCGGAGAGATTCTGGATGCCAATCGATTGGCGCGCAAGCTGATCGGTGATGTTGAACCTGGTCAGACCAATATCGACACGATTCTGAGCGGATTGGGGCATCCCTTGCGGGACTGGCTGCTTCAGGTCGCCGCGTGTGATGGGCCACCACGTTCCGAATTCCTGCGGCTGGGTGGAAAGGACCGAGAGGTCTTCGTGCAACTGACCCTGACCCGCATCGTCAAGAACGGTGAGGTGCGCCTTGTTGCCGTGTTGAACGACGCGACCGAACTCAAGACGCTGGAGGCTCAGTTCGTCCAGGGGCAAAAGATGCAGGCGGTCGGGCAGTTGGCGGGCGGCGTGGCGCACGATTTCAACAACCTGCTGACCGCCATTTCCGGACATTGCGACCTGCTGCTGCTGCGCCATGATCAAAGTGATCCGAACTACGGCGATCTCGTCCAGATAAACCAGAATGCCAACCGGGCCGCTGCGTTGGTCAGCCAGTTGCTGGCCTTTTCCCGAAAACAGACTCTGCGACCGGAAGTGCTGGATCTGCGCGATACCATTTCCGACCTGATCCACTTGTTGAACCGCCTGGTGGGCGAGAAGGTCAAGCTGATCCTCAGTCATGATCCGGTTCTCAAGCCCGTCCGCGCAGACAAAAGGCAGTTGGAACAGGTCGTCATGAACCTTGTTGTGAACGCGCGCGATGCGATGCCCGACGGCGGAGAAATCCGTATCGAAACCGAGGTGTTTTCTTTGACCGAGCCGCTGATGCGGGACAGGGCGACGGTTCCGGTGGGTGAATATGTTTCGGTCAAGGTCATCGACAGTGGCGTGGGTATTCCGTCAGACAAGCTGCAGAAGATTTTCGAACCATTCTACACAACCAAACGGACAGGCGAGGGGACCGGGCTGGGTTTGTCGACGGTCTATGGCATCGTCAAGCAAACCGGCGGCTTCATCTTCGTGGACAGCACCGAAGGGCGTGGGACCGAGTTCAACGTCATGCTGCCGGTCTGCTTGGCACGGGACACCGAGGTTGCGATCGAACCGCCGGCACAACCGGAACCGAACGCGCATCAAGGCGAAGGTGTCGTTTTGCTGGTCGAGGACGAGGCGCCGGTACGCGCCTTTGCCACCCGTGCCTTGCGCCTCAAGGGCTATACCGTCTTTGAGGCGGGCTCGGCCGAGGACGCGTTGCGCATTCTCGAGGATCAGAACCTGCACGTCGACGTCTTCGTTACGGACGTGGTCATGCCCGGAATGGATGGTCCAACCTGGGTTGCCAAGGCGCTGGAAAGTCGGCCCGATGTGCGGGTGGTCTTCATGTCGGGCTATACCGAAGGCGCGTTTGGGGAAGCTGGGCCTGAGATCAGACACTCGACCTTCCTGCCCAAGCCCTTTTCACTGACACAATTGACCGAGGCGGTGTTTCAGCACCTCAACTAACGCGCCTGCTGATGCAGACGAAACTCGGCGGCATGAGCCTTGCGGAATGTATCCATGGTCTGGTCCGAAAGTATCAGTTCCCGCTTGGGCGATACATTTTCGCGGGTCAGATCGATCCGGGCGTTCAGTCGATCTTGAAGGAAGTCCAGAATCTCGTCCTGGTGTTCGTAGCGAAAGATATGCGAAGCACCGGCGCCATTGCTGCGGGTCCGGAAGAATTCAGTTTGGCTGCCGACATCGGCGAACGCGGGACGGGGCGATTGCATATAGGCCTGGACAAACTTGTCGAAAGACATGCCGTCGGTCGAATGCGGGTGGCCCGTCAATTCGGTGCGCGTCCTGTACCGGTACCAGCTGCCCAGCCAATCGACGGGTTCGCGCACGACGGCCATGATTTCCATTTCCGTGTCGTACATCTTGCGGAAAATGTTCTGGAAGAAACGGTCGTAGCGACGCACCGGCGCATGTTTCAGATCCGGTGGACCCGACACCACGATATCCGCCCGGTCCCGCAACGCGACCTGATAGGCGGTGCTTCCGGTTTTGGGCAGGGACAGAAGCGCAAGGCGTTCCTTGAAGAAGATCAGCATTTCATGTCTTTCCTGCGCCGAAGGCTGTCGTGCCACATGATTGTCCGCCCCGGCGGCCGAGGTCAATTGCTTCCGCACAAAATCGCCAGCCTGTGCAAGCAAAGTTTCATTGCAAAGACAGAGCCTTGGGCATGATTGAGAAGTTTCGAGATCAGAGTAAACGACTCTTTAACCTCTTCATCGAAAGGTAAGGAATGAAAGTTTTTGTTGAAATGTTCTCTTTTTGATCTCATAAGGAACAAGAGGCGAACAAAGCAGCGATTGCCGCCCGGTGATGGGTGTGACAAAAGGGAAGGCGACAGGACAATGGCGGATCTTCTGACAATGAACGACAAGAAAAACCCCGACAAGCAAAAGGCGCTGGACAGCGCGTTGGCGCAGATCGAGCGGCAGTTCGGCAAGGGCTCGATCATGAAACTGGGAGATGGCGCCCGGCAGGAGATCGAAGCCAGTTCGACCGGGTCGCTTGGGCTGGATATTGCCCTTGGCATCGGCGGACTTCCGATGGGTCGGATTGTCGAAATCTACGGCCCGGAAAGCTCGGGCAAGACGACCCTGACCCTGCATTGTATCGCCGAGCAGCAGAAACGCGGCGGCGTCTGTGCATTCGTCGATGCGGAACACGCGCTGGACCCGCAATACGCCCGCAAGCTTGGGGTGGATCTGGACGAGCTTCTGATCTCGCAGCCCGATACGGGTGAGCAGGCGCTGGAGATTACCGATACGCTGGTGCGTTCCGGGGCGGTCAACATGGTCGTGGTGGACTCGGTGGCGGCGCTGACGCCGAAATCCGAGCTGGAGGGCGACATGGGCGACAGCAACGTGGGTGTGCAGGCCCGGCTGATGAGCCAGGCGATGCGCAAACTGACAGGCTCGATCGCCCGCAGCAACTGCATGGTGATTTTCATCAACCAGATCCGCATGAAGATCGGCGTCATGTTCGGCAGCCCGGAAACCACGACCGGGGGCAACGCCCTGAAATTCTACAGCTCGGTCCGCCTGGACATCCGCCGGATCGGCGCGATCAAGGACCGCGATGAGGTGGTCGGCAACCAGACCCGCGTGAAGGTGGTCAAGAACAAAGTGGCCCCGCCGTTCAAGCAGGTGGAATTTGACATCATGTATGGTGAGGGCATCAGCAAGATGGGCGAACTGCTGGATCTTGGCGTCAAAGCCGGAGTGGTCGAAAAGTCCGGCTCGTGGTTCAGCTATGGGGATGAGCGGATCGGGCAGGGGCGTGAAAACGCCAAGCAATACCTGCGGGACAACAGCCGGGTTGCGCTGGAAATCGAGGATAAGATCCGTGCCGCGCACGGGCTTGATTTCGACATGCCGCCTGCGGCGGATGAGGATGATATCCTCGAAGCCTGATCGGAAGATCCGAGAGAACACTGGCAAGGTGAGCCTTCGGGTTCACCTTGTTTCGTTTGCGGTGCAGCAATCCTGTGGACTATCGGCGGGCAGGGGGCTAAACCGTCGCGATAGATCATGAATGCGCGCTGAGAGAGCCCAATGCCCACGCTGAACGATATCCGCTCAACCTTTCTGAACTACTTTGCCAAACAAGGGCACGAAGTGGTCGCGTCGAGCCCGCTTGTGCCGCGCAACGACCCGACGCTGATGTTCGTCAACTCGGGCATGGTGCAGTTCAAGAACCTGTTCACCGGCCTTGAGACCCGCGACTACACACGTGCCACCACGGCGCAGAAATGCGTGCGCGCCGGCGGCAAGCACAACGACCTGGACAATGTCGGCTACACGGCCCGCCACCACACGTTCTTCGAGATGCTGGGCAACTTCTCGTTCGGCGACTATTTCAAATCGGAAGCGATTCCGTTCGCTTGGGAGTTGATCACCAAGGAGTTCGGGATCGACAAGAACCGTCTGCTGACGACGGTCTATCATACCGATGACGAGGCGTTCGAGATATGGAAGAAAGTCGGCGTTCCCGAAGACCGGATCATCCGCATCGCCACCAGCGACAATTTCTGGCAGATGGGCCCGACCGGCCCCTGCGGCCCCTGTACCGAGATCTTCTATGATCACGGCGACCACATCTGGGGCGGACCTCCGGGATCAGCCGAGGAAGACGGTGACAGGTTCATCGAGATATGGAACATCGTTTTCATGCAGAACGAGCAGTTCGAAGACGGCTCGATGCGTGAACTGGACATGCAGTCGATCGATACAGGCATGGGGCTGGAACGGATCGGCGCGTTGCTGCAGGGCAGCCATGACAACTATGACACCGACCTGTTCAAGACACTGATCGAGGCCTCGGCCGAAGTCACGCATGTGGACCCCTATGGCGATCAGAATGTGCACCATCGGGTGATTGCCGACCACTTGCGGTCGACCTCTTTCCTGATTGCTGACGGGGTCATGCCTTCGAATGATGGTCGCGGATATGTCCTGCGCCGGATCATGCGCCGGGCCATGCGCCACGCGCATCTTCTGGGCGCCAAGAATCCGGTCATGCACAAGCTTGTTCCGACACTGGTTCAATTGATGGGCGCGCAGTATTCCGAACTGGGTCGTGCTCAGGCTCTGATCGAAGAGACGTTGTTGTTGGAGGAAACCCGGTTCAAGCAGACGTTGGACCGGGGGCTCAAGCTGCTGGATGACGAAGTGGCGGGCCTGCCGGACGGGGCGCCACTGCCCGGGGATGCCGCCTTCAAGCTGTATGACACCTATGGCTTCCCGCTTGACCTGACCCAGGATGCCCTGCGCGAAAAAGGTCGGACGGTTGATACCGACGGGTTCGATACCGCCATGGCCGAGCAGAAGGCGAAGGCGCGCGCCGCCTGGGCTGGTTCGGGCGAGGCAGCAGATCAGGCGGTCTGGTTCGACATACTGGACGCAAGCGGTGCGACCGATTTCTTGGGCTACGAAACCGAAATGGCTGAGGGTCAGGTTGTGGCCTTGGTGGTCGACGGTGACCTTGTGGACCGTATCGAGCAGGGCGGATCCGGCTGGGTGGTCGTAAACCAGACACCCTTCTACGGCGAGGCCGGTGGCCAAGTTGGCGATTCCGGCAGCATCCGCCGTCTTGAAGATCGCACCCAGAGCGCGACGGTCGAAGACACCCGGAAGTTCGCGGATGGCAAGGTCTATGCACACAAGATCGTCGTGGACAGCGGTGCGATCGCCAAAGGTGATGCCGTCGAGCTCGAAGTCGATCACGCCCGGCGCTCGGCCATCCGAGCGAACCACTCGGCGACCCACCTACTGCACGAAGCGCTGCGAGAAACGCTTGGCGATCATGTTGCACAGCGCGGATCGTTGAATGCTGCCGACCGTCTGCGGTTTGATTTCAGCCACGCCAAAGCGCTGACACAGGCTGAGTTGCAGACCGTGGAACGCGAGGTGAATGAGTTCATTCGTCAGAACTCGACGGTCGAAACCCGTATCATGACCCCGGACGATGCCCGCGCCTTGGGGGCACAGGCGTTGTTCGGTGAGAAATACGGCGACGAAGTCCGGGTCGTCTCGATGGGCAAGGCCCAGACCGGCAAGGGCCATGACGGCCAAACCTGGTCGATCGAACTGTGTGGCGGTACGCATGTGCGCCAGACAGGAGATATCGGGACCTTTGTCATTCTGGGTGACAGTGCAAGCAGCGCGGGCGTGCGGCGGATCGAGGCTCTGACCGGGGACTCTGCATTGCGGTACTTGACCGAGCAGGATCGGCGGCTTGGCCAGATTGCTGCCGAGTTGAAGGCGCAGCCGGATGATGTCGTCGATCGCATCAAAGCTCTGCTGGACGAGCGCAAGTCGTTGCAGAACGAAGTGGCGCAGTTGCGCCGCGATCTGGCGATGGCCGGTGGAGCCGGTCAAGGCGGCGGCGCTGAGGCCAAAGAGATCAATGGCGTCAAGTTCCTGGCACAGGCTCTGAATGGTGTGTCGGGCAAGGATCTGCCGGCCCTCATTGATGAGCACAAAGCGCGGCTGGGATCGGGCGCCGTTCTTCTGATCGCCGACACGGGGGGCAAGGCTGCAGTCGCCGCCGGTGTCACAAGCGACCTGACGCAGTCGATATCGGCCGTCGATCTGGTCAAGGCTGCGGTGCAGGAACTGGGCGGCAAGGGCGGCGGCGGGCGTCCCGACATGGCGCAGGGCGGTGGTCGCGACGCCGCCAACGCCGCGGCGGCCATCAAGGCCGCGGAAGAGGTTTTGGGAGGATAAGATGCCAGCACTCTGGATAGCACATGTCACGGTTACTGATGCCGAAGCTTATGGCAAATACGCCGAGCTTGCTGGCCCGGCCATTTCCAAACACGGGGGCACGTTCATTGCCCGTGCAGGACGCTACGTCCAACTGGAAGGCAAAGAGCGGCCCCGCAATGTCGTGGCCAAGTTCCCGTCGGTTGAAGCCGCCGTCGCCTGTTACAACTCGGCTGAATACCAAGAAGCCCTGAGCCACGCCCGGGGCGCAAGCGAACGTGAATTGCTGGTCGTCGAAACGACTGAGTGAGAATCAACCGGAGCCGGTTTTGGATCGGCTCCGGAACCCGCTTTGGATGACGCAACGTCAGACAAAGCTGCGACGCCGATCCGGGAATTGGGCCAAAATTGTTCCGGTGATCACGTCCCGCAATAAAAATTCCTCATGTTTTCAATTGGTTGAGATTTTTTGTGGCGGTGAAATTATGACGCTTTACCTCTAATTGTGTCAGGCTTCGCCATTTTCTTGCGCAGAAAAGGTCATATTGAGTTACGAATTTCCGCCGTTTTTTGCCGACAACCTGACCGAGGATTGCCAGAGCCAGTCTGTTAACGGATAGTTTCCAAAAGCAGAATATGGTCCTCAGAAGCGGCAGTCAGTCGAACGTATGGGATCGAGGGACAGGCATGAATCGGGTTTTGGACAGGTTCAACGCAGTGGCAAGTCGCGCAGCCAGAAAGGCCACATTGGCTCTGGGTGTGTTGGGAGTGATCGGCGGTGCCGTTCTTACGACAGGACAAGCCAGCGCTTCAGAGACAGCTTTCATTTCGGGATTTTCGGCTTCGCCACCGCCGTCGGGCGCACGGACACTGTGCCGACAGTATGCGTGGGCCTGTGCGAACAAGAAATCGGTTTCGCTGCCCAGCCATCAGGAATTGCGACTGGTCAAGCAAATCAATGCCCAGGTCAATGCGACAACGCGTGAGGTCACGGACCAAGTGCAGTACAAGACGCGGGAGCGTTGGGCCCTGCCAACATCGCGCGGCGGTGATTGCGAGGATTTTGCGCTGCTGAAAAAGCGTGACCTGATCAAGGCTGGAATTGATCCCAACAAGCTTTTGCTGGCGACCGTTTTGGACACCCGCCGCGGCCCTCACGCGGTTCTGGTTTACCGCTCCAATCAAGGTGATCTCGTGCTGGACAACCTGACCAATCGGATCAAACCCTGGTCGGCCACACGCTATTTGTTCCTGCGGATGCAGGACCCGAAACAGCCCCAGCGTTGGGTTGGGATCTACGGGCGAAGCTAAGAAGCAACAGCGAATTTGAGTTTCTTGAAGGCTCCAGCAAAAAAGGGCGATGAATTCATCGCCCTTTGTCATTTGTATGCCAGACTGCCACTCAAACGTGGCATCACGACCAAAGGCGGTTAGTCCTCGTCGTTGTTGGCGTTGTTGCCCTGACCAGGGCTTGCGCCTTCCGATCCATTTCCACCGCCATTATTGCCGTTAACGCCGCCGCCGTTACCGTTGCCGCCGCCGTTACCGTTGCCGCCGCCGTTACCGTTGCCGCCGCTTGAGCTGCCACCGTCGCCGCCGCCCGAGCCGCCATCACCCGAGCCGCCGCCGTCACCGCCGTCGCCACCGCCCGAGCCGCCATCGCCGGAGCCGCCGCCGTCACCGCCGTCGCCACCACCAGAGCCGCCGTCACCAGATCCACCGCTGGAGCTACCGCCGCTTGAGCTGCCACCACCATCGCCGGACCCACCGCTGGAGCTACCGCCGCTTGAGCTGCCACCGCCATCGCCGGACCCGCCGCTGGAGCTGCCTCCGCTGGAGCTTCCACCATCGCCAGAACCGCCGCTGGAGCTGCCTCCGCTGGAGCTTCCACCATCGCCAGAACCGCCGCTGGAGCTGCCTCCGCTGGAGCTTCCACCATCGCCAGAACCGCCGCTGGAGCTGCCGCCGCTGGAGCTGCCACCGCCGTCGCCGGACCCACCACTGGAGCTGCCGCCGCTGGCGCTACCACCGCTGGAGCTACCACCGCTGGAGCTACCACCGCTGGAGCTGCCACCACTGGAGCTACCGCCTGAACCTCCCGGAGGTGCCGCCGGTGGAGGATTGCCACCACTGGAACCGCCACCGCTGGAGCTACCGCCGCTGGAGCTACCACCGCCTGAGCTCCCGCTCTGTTCCGAAGGGCCGTCGCCGGATCTTTGATCAACCGTACCAATCGACGCGGTCGGGAAATCCGTCAGTACGGCCGCAAAGGCAGGACAGGTCTGCAAAGTGCGGGCAAGAATATCTTCGAAATCGGCACGACGCTGGATGTAACGCAGCATCCGTGCATCCACGACCGTACAGGCACACAGGGTTTCTGTGGAAACCGACTGCCGGGCTGTCTGGATCGTACACTTGTCCGCGGCGACAACAGGTCCACCGGACATCAGAGGCAATGAAGCTGAAGCAAATACTATTGTCAGTAGACGGGATTTGATGCGCATATCGCGCCTCCTTAAACTCGTTAAACTCATCACCGAACAACCTGGCGATGACACACTTTGAACACAAATACACCCCTATCACGTCGCATTTTCAAGGGCAACACCGCGATAGCGATGCGGAATTAACTCATCTTATGGACGAAATTGCAGGTAAAACAAAAGGGAAGCCATGAACCATTCATGGCTTCCCTGAGAAAACACCGTTTCAGATGGACGCAAAAATGTCACATTCGCGCCATTGTTTCCGACCCGTCCAAAATCGAACGGACCGGGGGTCAGGCTGACTTGGCCATACGCTTGCGTTCGTGCGGATCAAGGAACCGCTTTCGCAGTCGGATCGCGTTCGGGGTTACTTCGACCAGCTCATCGTCGTCGATGTAAGCAATGGCCTCCTCCAGCGAGAACTGGACATGCGGTGTCAGGCGAACGGCATCGTCCGAACCGCTGGCCCGCACGTTGGTCAGTTTCTTGCCTTTCAGCGGGTTCACCTCAAGGTCATTGTCCCGCGAATGTTCGCCGATAATCATGCCCTGATACACATCGGTCTGGGGGCCGACGAACATCCGCCCACGCTCTTCCAGGTTCCACAGCGCGTATGCGACGGCCTGTCCGTTCTCCATCGAGATCAGAACGCCGGCGCGCCGTCCGGGGATCGGGCCCTTGTGCGGTGCCCAGCCGTGGAACACGCGGTTCAGAACGCCGGTGCCGCGGGTGTCGGTCAGGAATTCACCGTGATAGCCGATCAGGCCACGCGACGGGACATGCGCAATGATGCGGGTTTTGCCAACTCCGGCGGGGCGCATCTCAACCAGCTCGCCCTTGCGCGCGCCTGTCACCTTTTCGATGACTGCGCCCGAGAATTCGTCATCCACGTCGATGGTGACTTCCTCGATGGGCTCCAGGCGTTGGCCGTCTTCCTCGCGGAACAGAACCTGCGGGCGCGAGATGCTGAGCTCGAACCCTTCGCGACGCATATTCTCGATCAGAACGCCCATCTGCAGTTCACCGCGGCCCGCGACCTCGAAGGCTTCGCCGCCGGGGGTGTCCGTGATCTGGATCGCCACGTTCGATTCGGCCTCTTTCATCAGGCGGTCGCGGATGACGCGCGACTGGACCTTCTTGCCGTCACGCCCCGCCAAGGGCGAGTCGTTGATGCCGAAGGTCACAGTGATGGTCGGCGGGTCAATCGGCTGGGCGGGCAGGGCCTCGACCACCTGGGGCGCCACCAGCGAATCCGCGACGGTGGCCTTGCTCATGCCCGCGATGGTTACGATGTCGCCCGCTTCGGCAACGTCGATCGGTTGCTGGCTGAGACCACGGAAGGCCAGGATCTTGGTGGCCCGGAAATTCTCGATCAGCTTGCCGTCACGGCTGAGCGCTTTGAGGCTGTCACCCGCCTTGAGCGTACCGCTTTCCACACGGCCGGTCAGAATGCGACCGATGAACGGGTCGCTGCCCAGAGTGGTCGCCAACATGCGGAAGGGTTCATCCTTGCGCTCAGCTTGTTTGGGGGCGGGAACGTGGTCGACTACCAGGTCGAACAGAGCGGACAAGTCCTTGCGCGGGCCGTCCAGTTCCATGTCGGCCCAGCCCGACCGCCCCGAGGCGTACATGGCCGGGAAATCCAGCTGGTCATCGTCGGCGCCGAGGTTGGCGAACAGGTCAAAGCATTCGTCCAGGGCGCGGTCGGGCTCGGCATCGGGCTTGTCGACCTTGTTCAACACCACGATCGGGCGCAGGCCCAGCGCCAGCGCCTTCGAGGTCACGAACTTGGTCTGAGGCATCGGGCCTTCGGCGGCATCAACCAGCAGCACAACACCGTCGACCATGCTGAGGATACGCTCGACCTCGCCGCCGAAATCGGCGTGTCCGGGGGTGTCGACGATGTTGATGCGCGTGCCTTTCCACTCCACACTGGTGGCCTTGGCCAGAATGGTGATGCCGCGTTCACGTTCGAGATCGTTGCTGTCCATGGCACGCTCGGCCACGGCCTGGTTTTCCCGGAATGCACCGGATTGTTTCAGAAGCTCGTCCACCAGGGTCGTTTTACCGTGGTCCACGTGAGCGATGATTGCGATGTTGCGCATGTCCATGAGGTCAGCCTTTGAACGGGAAGTTGCCGCGCGCATAACGCGGCGCGGCACAAGTTACCAGCCCTAACGCGCGATCAGTGGCCCGCAGTTTGCGAAAAGAGGTGGATGACCAGAATGCCGCCCAGAATCATCGCAAGGCCCAGAACCGCGGGCCAGTCCAGCCGTTGGCCGAAAACCACAAAGCCGATCAGCGCAATCAGAGCGATGCCAAGCCCGGACCAGATCGCATAAACGATGCCGACGGGCATTACCTTCAGCGTCAGCGCCATCAGGTAGAAGGCAAAGCCATAGCCCACCACCACCAGCACCGAGGGCCAGAACCGGGTAAATTGCTGGCTGGCCTGCAATGCGGTCGTTCCGATTGTCTCGGCAATAACGGCGAGAAGGAGGATCAGGTAGGCGTGGGGCATGGTTCTTGAACCCTTGATGCATCTGCTGGGACGTTGAGCACAGAATTCAGAAACGGCGCAAGGAAATTCAGGCAGCCGCCCCTTTCGTTGGTTCACCTAGGGTCAGGTAAACCCGACTATGGCAAGGCCGGAAAGCGTGTAAACTACTCCACGTTTTCGATTACTTTTTTAACGAGTGTGTTTCATGACGACATTTGCAAAAACGGTCGTGTTTGCTTCGGCAATAATCGTGGCGATTGGGTGGCTTGCTGACGGGGGGTCCGTCGATACTGACGCAGCCAAATTGGTTGATAGGTCAAGCGCAACAACAGTTTGAACGCCACGAATGAAACGAAAAAGGAGCCTGCGGGCTCCTTTTTTGTGCGCCTATTGCTTTTCGATCGCCTTTACCTTGGACCGGTGATCCGACAGCCTCTTGATCAGGAACTGCCGCGCCTTGCGCTCGGCCAACCGGACGCGGATTTCGGTAAGGAAAGCCTCCTCAAGCGATTGGGAGGCCGCGCCCAGCACGTCACCGACTTCGACATAGAACCGATCCTGGCCGGTTTCGTCCATGACCTTCATCGTATCCTCGGCCAGTTTCGCCGCGAGAATGGTGATGGTGTCGGACATCAGCGTGTGTTCTCGGTCAGGCGGCGTTTGACGTAGTCGGTCACGTTGGTCATCAGCGTATCCATGTGCTCACCCTGGAAGAAGTGGTCGGCTCCTTCAACCTCGGTGTGGGTGATGGTGATACCCTTCTGTTCGTGCAGCTTTCCGACCAGTGCGGTGGTGTCCGCCGGCGGTGCCACCCGGTCAGCCGTTCCGTTGATGATCAGCCCGGACGAGGGGCAGGGGGCAAGGAACGAAAAATCATACATGTTCGCGGGCGGCGACACGCTGATGAAGCCGGTGATCTCGGGGCGACGCATCAGCAACTGCATGCCGATCCAGGCTCCGAACGAAAAGCCTGCAACCCAGCAATGTTTCGAGTTGTTGTTCATCGACTGCAGATAGTCCAACGCCGATGCCGCGTCGCTGAGTTCTCCGACTCCCTGGTCATACTCGCCCTGGCTGCGGCCGACGCCCCGGAAATTGAAGCGCAGGACCGTAAAACCCATGTTGTAGAACGCGTAGTGCAGGTTGTAGACGACCTTGTTGTTCATGGTCCCGCCGAACTGGGGGTGCGGGTGCAGCACAATGGCGATCGGTGCGTCTTTTTCCTTTTGGGGGTGGTAACGGCCTTCCAGTCGGCCTTCTGGTCCGGGAAAAATCACCTCGGGCATGTGTGCGGTTGTCCTGTCTTTTTCTCGCGGGCGCCGGGATATACTTGACGGTTATCGTCAGGCACCTTAGAACGGTTCTAATTGAGTATCGCAGCGTGAACACGCTGTCAGTCGGAGATACGCACTGACCGCGGCGACGTCAATGTTTTCACGCGGTTCAAGCCACGAGGATCGAAGAATGAAGCTGTCAACCAAGGGCCGTTACGCGATGGTGGCGTTGGCGGACATCGCGCTTCAACCCGCCGACACGCTGGTGACCCTGGGAGAGATTTCCGAGCGTCAGGACATTTCGCTGCCCTATCTGGAGCAGCTGTTCGTCAAGCTGCGCCGTGCCGATCTGGTTGCATCCGTGCGCGGGCCGGGCGGCGGCTACCGTTTGGCGCGGCCGGCGTCGGAGATCCGCGTGGTCGAGATTCTGTCAGCCGTGGATGAAACAGTTGATGCCATGCACAAGGGGGCCGGGGCTTCGGGGGGATCCTCGGGCAGCCGGGCGCAGTCGCTGACCAACCGCCTGTGGGAAAGTCTCAGCGCGCATGTCTACGTGTTCCTGCACCAGACACGCTTGTCCGATGTGATCCAGAACGACCTTGCGCCGTGTCCAGCGGTGCCGGGGCTGTTCTCGGTCGTGGATGATTGACCGGTGAGTGGATTGGGAATCTCGAAGGGTGTGGCCGTGGATGAAAAGGTGAGTCCATGAAACGTGTTTACCTGGATCACAACGCCACGACCCCGCTGCGCCCCGAGGCGCGCGACGCAATGATCGCCGCGATGGAGGTCTGCGGCAACCCCTCCTCGGTCCATGCCGAGGGGCGAGCGGCCAAAGCCGTCATCGAAAAGGCGCGTGCTCAGGTGGCCGCGGCCTTTGGCGCGGATGGGGCCGATGTCGTATTCACATCCGGGTCCACCGAAGGCGCGGCGTTGGTCTTGGAAGGGCGCGACCTGCATGGCGCGGCGATCGAACATGATGCCGTAAGGGCCTGGACCGTTGAGGATTTGCCGGTTTCGAACCAAGGCGCTGTTACCGTTGCCGACCCGGCCCGGTCCACGTTGCAACTTGCCAATTCGGAAACCGGAATCATTCAGGCCTTGCCCAAGGGTCTGGCCGTCACCGATGCAACGCAGGCGTTCGGGAAACTGCCGATCGCGTTCAACTGGCTGGATGTGCAGATCGCGTTGGTCTCGGCGCACAAGCTGGGCGGGCCAAAGGGTGTGGGCGCCGTGGTTATGAAACGCGGTACGGATCTGGAGGCCCGGATCAAGGGCGGCGGGCAGGAAATGGGTCGCCGGTCGGGGACGGAAAATGTCATTGGAATCGCGGGGTTCGGCGCTGCGGCTGAAGCGGCGGTGCGGGATCTGGCAAACGGGGTTTGGGAAAAGGTTGCAGAACTTAGAAATATTCTAGAAAAGGCCCTTGAGGCTGGTTCTAAATCTACTATTTTTGTCGGGAAAGATCAGGATCGGTTGCCCAACACCCTGTGCTTTGCGACGCCCGGCTGGAAGGGCGAAACGCAGGTGATGCAGATGGATCTGTCGGGCTTTGCGATCAGCGCCGGTTCGGCCTGCTCCAGCGGCAAGGTGAAGGCAAGCGCGGTACTGACCGCGATGGGATATGACGAGGCCACGGCAGCCAGCGCAGTACGCGTTTCGCTGGGCCCCGAGACGAGTGAAGAAGACGTGCTACGTTTCGCCGAAACGTGGCTGGAAAAAGAGAAAAAGCATCGCGCGCGGGCCGCGTGATCTGACGGAGGGTGGAACATGGCCGCTTTGGACCAGACCCAGGTAAAAGAAGGTGTCGATCAGGAAACCGTTGACGCGGTGCGCGAGGTCGGAACCTACAAATACGGGTGGGATACGGATATCGAGATGGAATACGCGCCCAAGGGCGTGAACCCCGATATCGTCAAACTGATCTCGGAAAAGAACGAAGAGCCCGAGTGGATGACCGAATGGCGTCTGAAGGCCTTCGAGCGCTGGACCCAGATGGAAGAGCCCAAATGGGCCATGGTCCACTATCCCGAAATCGACTTTCAGGACCAGTATTACTATGCCCGGCCCAAGTCGATGGAGACCAAGCCCAAGTCTCTGGACGAGGTCGATCCCAAGCTGCTGGCTACTTACGAAAAGCTGGGTATCCCGCTGAAAGAGCAGATGATTCTGGCAGGCGTCGAAGGCGCCGAGGATGCCCCGGCCGAGGGCCGCAAGGTCGCCGTGGATGCGGTGTTCGACTCGGTTTCGGTGGGCACGACCTTCCAGGCCGAGTTGAAGAAGGCCGGCGTCATCTTCTGCTCGATTTCCGAGGCGATCAAGGAACACCCCGAACTGGTGAAGAAATATCTGGGCTCGGTTGTTCCGGTGTCGGACAATTTCTATGCCACGCTGAACTCGGCCGTGTTCTCGGACGGGTCGTTCGTCTATGTGCCGCCGGGCGTGCGCTGCCCGATGGAGTTGAGCACCTATTTCCGCATCAACGCGGAAAACACGGGCCAATTCGAGCGGACTCTGATCATCGCCGACAAGGGCTCGTACGTGTCCTATCTGGAAGGCTGCACCGCGCCGCAGCGTGATACCGCGCAGCTGCACGCCGCAGTGGTCGAGATCATCGTCGAAGAAGACGCCGAGGTGAAATACTCGACCGTCCAGAACTGGTTCCCGGGTGACGAGAACGGCAAGGGCGGCATCTACAACTTCGTGACCAAGCGTGCCGATTGTCGGGGCGACCGGTCCAAGGTGATGTGGACGCAGGTCGAGACCGGCAGTGCCGTGACCTGGAAATACCCGTCCTGCATCCTGCGGGGCGATGACAGCCAAGGCGAGTTCTACTCGATCGCCATCACCAACAACATGCAGCAGGCCGATACCGGCACCAAGATGATCCATTTGGGCAAGAACACCAAGTCGCGCATCGTGTCCAAGGGCATCAGCGCGGGCAAGGCCCAGAACACCTATCGCGGGCTGGTGTCGATGCACCCCAAGGCCAAGAACAGCCGGAACTACACCCAATGCGACAGCCTGCTGATCGGCGACAAATGCGGGGCGCACACCGTTCCGTATATCGAGGTCAAGAACAACAGCAGCCGGGTCGAGCACGAGGCCACAACCTCGAAGGTCGATGACGATCAGCTGTTCTATTGCCGCCAGCGCGGCATGGACGAGGAAGAGGCCGTGGCGCTGGTGGTCAACGGTTTCTGCAAGGACGTGCTGCAGGCGCTGCCGATGGAGTTCGCCATGGAAGCCCAGCAGCTGGTCGCGATCTCGCTGGAAGGCTCGGTCGGCTGATGGCTCGCTCGCCGCGCACCCGCAGGGATGATGTCCTGACCGCGGCGTCTTATGCGCTGCCTGTTCTGGGCGGCTTGCTGGGCGTGGCCTATGTCAACGTCAACTACACCGATTTCATCAACCCGGTCTGGGCAATCGGCGGCGGGGCGGTCCTGGGATGGATCGCGGCGCGGCTGCTGCGCAGGATGCTGGGATAGGAACAGACCGGGGCCGGCGCGTCCCGACGATACGCAAAAGGACAAATCATGCTGGAAATCAAGAACCTGCACGTCAAACTTGAGGAAGAGGAAAAGCAGATCCTCAAGGGCGTGGATCTGACGGTCGAGGCCGGCAAGGTGCACGCGATCATGGGGCCGAACGGCTCGGGCAAATCGACGCTCAGCTATGTGCTGTCGGGCCGTGACGGGTATGAGGTCACTGAGGGTTCGGCGACTCTGGATGGCGCCGACCTGCTGGAGATGGAGCCGGAAGAGCGTGCCGCCGCCGGCGTGTTCCTGGCGTTCCAGTACCCGGTCGAGATCCCGGGCGTGGGCAACATGACGTTCCTGCGCACCGCCGTGAACGCCCAGCGCAAGGCGCGCGGCGAGGAAGAACTCTCGGCCGCGGATTTCCTCAAGCTGGTGCGCGAAAAGGCCAAGTCGCTGAAGATTGACGCCGACATGCTGAAACGCCCGGTGAACGTGGGCTTCTCGGGCGGCGAGAAGAAGCGCAACGAAATCCTGCAGATGGCGATGCTCGAGCCCAAGATGTGTATCTTGGACGAGACCGACTCGGGTCTGGATGTCGATGCCATGAAACTTGTTGCAGAAGGCGTGAACGCGCTGCGCGACGAAGGCCGTGGATTCCTGGTGATCACCCACTATCAGCGTCTGCTGGACCACATCAAACCCGACGTGGTGCACATCATGGCCGATGGCCGGATCGTCAAGACCGGCGGGCCCGAGCTGGCGCTGGAAGTCGAAAACAACGGTTACGCCGACATTCTTGCCGAGGTGAACTGATGGCCTTGCCCGACGTGAAACAATCCGCGACCGAGGCGCGGCTAGCCACGCTGCGCATGCCCGAAGCCGGCTGCACCCGCGACGCACGCGAGGCGGCCCTGGCCCGGCTGCGCGCCACGGGTTTGCCCGGGCGGCGCGACGAGTATTGGAAATACACGCGTCCCGATACGCTTACCTCGCCCGAGGCCCCAACGGCCGAGGTATTCCACACCGACGAACCGATGGTCTTTGACGGGTTCGACCGCCTTAAAATCGTCTTCGTCGATGGCGTGTTCAGCCCCGAGGACAGCGATGACCTGACGCTGGAAGGCGTGAGCATCGACCGGCTCGAGGATATCTGCTGCAAGGACATCCACTGGGCCAAGCAACTGTACGGCGTGCTCGAGGAGCGGGGCCAGACCCCGGTTCAACGCCCGCTGGCGGCGCTGAACACCGCCTTTGCGCAGGACGGCGTGGCGATCAATGTGACCGGCAACCCGTCCAAGCCGATCAGTCTGATCTATCGCCACGACTCCGAGACCTCGGACGCGATCCTGCACCACGTGATCCGCGTGGAAAGCGGCGCCGAGGTGACGATTCTCGAGAATGGCCCGGCGGCCTCGCGGTTCAACAAGTGCATCGAGATCGACATCGCCGATGGCGGCAGGCTGCACCATGTCCGGGCGCAGGGCAGGGACCATCAGCGCCGTGCCGCGACGCATATGTTCACTCGGCTGGGCAAGGACTCCGTCTACAAGTCTTTCACCCTGACCGTGAATGGTGTGCTGACGCGCAATGAACAGGTGGTCGAGCTGACCGGCGACGATGCGGTGGCGCATGTGGCCGGCGCCTGCGTGGGCGATGGCGACTTCCACCATGACGACACGGTGTTCATCACCCATGACGCGGTGAACTGCGAAAGCCGTCAGGTGTTCAAGAAGGTTCTGCGCAACGGCGCGACCGGCGTGTTCCAAGGCAAGATCCTGGTCAAGGAAGGCGCTCAGAAGACCGATGGCTACCAGATCAGCCAGTCTTTGCTGCTGGATGACGACAGTCAGTTCCTGGCCAAGCCCGAGCTTGAGATCTATGCCGACGACGTGGCCTGTTCGCATGGGTCGACCTCGGGTGCGATCGACGAGACCGCGCTGTTCTACCTGCGCTCGCGCGGGGTTCCGGCAAAGGAGGCGACCAACATGCTGACGCTGGCCTTTTTGGCCGAAGCCGTGGAAGAGATCGAAGACGAAGCGCTGGCCGAGGACATCGTCTCGCGGCTGGAAGGCTGGTTGGCGCGGCACAGCTGATGCCGGTGACCACCGATATCGTCGCCTCGTATCGCGGGCCCGGTCGGGTGGTGCGTCGACTGCTGGACATGGGCCCGCGCGAAGACCGCGCGCTGGCCTTTGTCATGGCGTTCTGTGTGATTGGCTTTATCGCACAGTTGCCGGGCCTTGCGCGCCGTGCCCATCTTGAGGGGTTGGACCTGAACATGCTGATGGGTGGGGCCTTGCTGGGGTCGGTCTTCATTCTGCCGTTACTGCTTTACGTCCTTGCCTGGGGGACTTATCTGATTTCTCGCATGTTCGGCGGTGCAACCACGTCCTATCAGGCGCGGCTTGCGCTGTTCTGGGCTCTGCTCGCCTCATCGCCGCTGGTGTTGTTGAACGGGCTGGTGGCGGGTTTCATCGGTCCGGGCCCTGTCCAGACGCTGACCGGGGCCCTGTGGGTTGCGGTATTCGTCTGGTTCTGGTTTTCCGGGTTTTCTCAAACACGAAGGGCGCCGGCATGAACGCCGCATTTCTGGGACATCTGGCCGTTCTGACACTGGCAAATCCGGCCGAGGCGGCAAGGCGTCTGTTGACCAGTGTACCCGGTCGGGATGTGCTTTGGACAGCGCTGGCATTGGTCGTTGTCCTGAACGCTTTGTCTCAATCACTGTCGACCCTTGTGTTTCCGGCGCTTGATCCATCGCTGGATATGGCGTTTGAACCGGTTGTGCAGTCGTTGGCGACTTCGGCCGGGGCCGTTCTCTTGGGCATCTTCGCGTTCCATTTTGTCGGCAGGATTCTTGGCGGCACCGGTAGCCTGGAAGGCATGATGTTGCTAATGGTCTGGCTGCAATTTCTGCAGATTCTGGGCCAATTGATCATCTTCGTCATGGTGATGGTTGCGCCGACGATGTTCCTGATCCTCGTATTGGGGATGAGCCTGTACAGCCTCTACATCAGCCTGCATTTCATCAATCAGGCGCATCACTTCAACTCGCTGGGCAAATCCTTCGTGGTCATCCTCATCTCGGGATTGCTGGCGATACCTTTCGTCCTGTTGATGACCCCAAGCGGGCCTGTTTAGGGAATTCGTTCATGTATGACGTCCAGAAAATCCGCGCCGATTTCCCGATCCTCTCGCGTGAGGTGAACGGGAAGCCGTTGACGTATCTCGACAATGGGGCCTCGGCGCAGAAACCTCAGGTGGTGATAGATGCAGTCACCAATGCCTATGCGCACGAGTATTCGAACGTGCATCGCGGATTGCACTATCTGTCGAACCTGGCGACCGAAAAGTACGAATCCGTGCGCGGAACCGTCGCCCGGTTTTTGAATGTCGCGAATGAGGATGAGATCGTCCTGAATTCCGGGACGACCGAGGGGATCAACCTAGTCGCCTATGGGTGGGCCATGCCGCGGATGCAGGCCGGCGACGAAATTGTTCTGAGCGTCATGGAGCATCATGCCAACATCGTACCCTGGCATTTTCTGCGCGAACGACAGGGCGTCGTTTTGAAATGGGTGGACGTGGATGCAAGTGGTGCGCTGGATCCGCAGGCCGTGATCGACGCCATCGGGCCCAAGACCAAACTGGTGGCGGTGACCCAGTGTTCCAACGTTCTGGGTACCGTGGTTGACGTGAAGGCGATCACCGAAGGCGCCCATGCCAAAGGCGTGCCTGTGCTGGTCGACGGAAGCCAGGGCGCGGTTCACATGCCGGTGGATCTGCAGGATATCGGGTGTGATTTCTATGCTATTACCGGACACAAGCTGTACGGCCCGTCGGGATCCGGCGCGATCTTTATCAAATCGGAACGCATGGCCGAGATGCGCCCCTTCATCGGAGGAGGCGATATGATCAAGGAAGTGTCGAAAGACAGGGTGATCTACAACGATCCGCCGATGAAATTCGAAGCCGGCACTCCGGGTATCGTCCAGACAATCGGCATGGGCGTTGCGCTGGACTACATGATGAGTTTGGGGATGGACAACATCGCGGCCCATGAGGCGGGCTTGCGCGACTATGCAATGCAGCGCCTGACCGGGCTGAACTGGCTGCAGGTTCAGGGGACGACGCCCGACAAGGCCGCTATCTTCAGCTTTACGCTGGATGGTGCGGGCCACGCGCACGATGTATCCACCATTCTCGACAAGAAGGGCGTCGCCGTTCGGGCGGGGCACCATTGCGCCGGTCCGTTGATGGATCATCTCGGGGTTACGGCCACCTGCCGCGCCAGTTTTGGTCTGTACAACACAACCGATGAGGTCGACACACTGATCGATGCGCTGGAACTGGCGCACGAATTGTTTGCCTGATTGTTCGTCGCTAAACCGAGTTCCGACATGCAAAATCCAGTTGCACCCGGATCGGAACAAGGTTAGCTAACGGCCAACGCACCTGTAGCTCAGCTGGATAGAGCGCTGCCCTCCGAAGGCAGAGGCCAGAGGTTCGAATCCTCTCAGGTGCGCCACTTTCTTCCAGCGTTTCAAGGCGTAGCGCTTCTGCGCCTGTGTCCGTCATTGCCAGATAGGCGCTGCGCAGCAAAAAGCCCCGGGCAGTGATGCGCCGGGGCTTTTTGCGGGGTTGGTGAGTGGTAGTGTATTAGCCGCGCCAGGAGCGAACGTCGCCGCAATCCATGTGCACGAAATTTGATCCATAGTATTGGCCGACACCGCCGGCACGGCACGAAATGGCTGCCTTGGCCATCTGTGAGACCGAGCGGGAGGCAAGCCGCAGGTCCGCAGCCTGACCTTTGACGTGGAGAGAGTTCTTGGCGACACCGCGCGACCGACGGCGCAGCATGGCGTTGGTCTGCGGAGAGCGGTAGCCCGACAACAGCATGTAGGGCTCGTTCACATCCAGCAGGTTGTAGGCCGCGGCCATGATGTCGATCGTGCGCAGATCCATGTCCTTTGACTGATCGGTGCGCCAATCACGCATGAAGTGGTTGATTTCCTTGACCGCGTCTTTGACGTATTTGCCATCGACCCAGTAGATCATATCCAAACGCTCGCCCGTACGACCCGAGTACATACGGATCCTGCGGATGTCTCCGCCCCCGCGAAGGAAGCCTGCTGCGTTTGAGTAGGTTGGTGCTGCAACAACTGCCGTTGCCGCGAATGCGCCCAATAGGGCACGCCGGGTCATCCCCGAGGTACTGCTCTTGGTCATAGCGTGTTTCGTCCCGTACAGTTCCTGCCTGCACACGATGTTACGTGCGCTTTCTTAATTCTTTCCCATCCCAGATGCGGATTTTATGCCACAGAGGGATTCTTGCGCCAAGTGATCTTTTGGTCTTGTGCTTTCTTACGGGGAATTTTCGGCGAAAATCTGCGCAAGTGACAAAAAATGTGGCGGACAGGCCTGAATCCCTTTCGTTTTTTCCAGACGATGCAAACGCGCATCAGGGGGCCAGCGGTGTGATGTGCTGTTGGAAATGTGAGTGGACAATCCCCCGAGGCGTGAAACATAATTGTCGGGCGCGAAAACTAGTGTTCCAAGTTATTGAAAACCAAGGCTATCCCATGAATTCTGTCCGTCGGACCTGTACGATTTTTCTGTTTGCCGCAAGCATCGCCGTGTCGGCCACATCCGTTCAGGCGGCTCCGACCCAGGCTGAGAGTTTCGCGTTTCGGATGGCTGTCGCGGAAAGCGCAGAGACAACCCCGGATATCGCGTCCTTTTATCGAGAACAGGAATTCGCGCCGATTTGGGTCGGTCCTACCTCTGATCATGCGGCGCGTCGGTCGGCACTTATCAAAGCATTGTCCCATGCTCAGATGCACGGGCTTCCGGCCGAACGATATGACGTCGACGGCCTGATGGCGAAGATGGAAAGCGCTCGGTCAAACCGCGATCTCGGGGCGCTTGAGGCGGCTCTGAGCGAGGCGTTTGTCCGCTATGCGCAGGATATTCAGTCCGGGCTGCTGCGCCCGGCTCAGATCGATGCCGGCCTCGTGCGTGCGGTCGAACGGAAGCCGGCTTCGGATCATCTTGCGGCGATGATGAGATCCACTGACGGCTCTTATCTCGCGCAGCTTCCGCCGCAGTCCAGTCAGTACCGGGCGCTGCTCAAGCAGAAGATGGCGCTGCAGTCACTTAACGAACACGGTGAATGGGGGCCGACCGTACCAACCGGAAAATACGAACGCGGCGATACGGGGCCGAGCGTCATAAAGCTGCGTAACCGTCTGGTTGCGATGGGGTTCCTCAAGCCCACGGCCAGCCCGGAATATGACGACTCCATGGTGGCAGCGGTGCAAGCCTTCCAACGCGCCCATGGACTTGAACCAGATGGTGTCGCTGGCCAGGGAACGATTGCCGAAATCAACCGTTCACCTTCTGACCGGCTCAAGGCGGTGATGGTTGCGATGGAACGTGAACGCTGGCTCCCTCGCGAGAGGGGGGCACGGCATGTTCTGGTCAATCAGGCCGACTTTTCCGCGAAAATCGTCGACGATGGTCGGGTGACATTTGAAACACGTGCGGTGATCGGCAAAAACACCAGCGATCGTCAAAGCCCCGAGTTTTCGGATGTGATGGAGCACATGGTGATCAATCCCAGCTGGCATGTGCCGCGCTCGATCATCACCAAGGAATACCTGCCGAAGTTGCGGGCCAACCCCAATGCCGTCCGGCATCTTGAGATCACCGATCGGCGCGGGCGCCAGGTGAACCGCAATGCGGTGGACTTCAACCAGTTCACGGCTCGCAGCTTCCCGTTTGCGATGCGCCAGCCTCCGGGGCAGAGCAACGCTTTGGGGCTGGTCAAGTTCATGTTCCCCAACAAGTACAACATCTATCTGCACGACACCCCGCAGAAGAGCCTGTTCGCACGGGAAGTGCGCGCCTTCTCTCACGGGTGCATTCGTTTGGCGCAACCTTTTGATTTCGCCTATGCTTTGCTGGCAAAACAGGAAGAGGATCCCAAGGCCTTTTTCCACAGGGTGCTGGGTACTGGACGTGAAACCAAGGTTGACCTCAAACAGCCGGTTCCGGTTCATCTGATTTACCGCACCGCGTTCGTCGGGCCGAAGGGCGACGTGCAGTATCGGCGCGATGTCTATGGGCGGGATCAGAAGATTTGGGATGCCCTGCAAAAAGCAGGGGTGGCCCTGCCGAACGTTCAGGGGTAAGCACAGGGCGCAAAATCCTGCGACAAGGAAGCCCGCGATGCAGTTCACCTTACAGCAAATCGCCGATGCTCTGGGGGCGCCGGCCGAGGGAAACACCACCCTGACGATTCTGAGGGCGGCCGAGCCCAAGGATGCCGGTCCGACCGATTTGGCTATGGCGATGGCTCCGAAATACGCCGAAGCCCTGGCTGAGGGTCAGGCGCGTTGTGCCGTTCTGTGGGAGGGTGCCGACTGGCGCGCACTGGGTCTGGAGGGCGCCGTGTTCGTTGGCCGCCCCCGTATGGCAATGGCCGGAATTACCACGATGCTGGACCGGGGGCAGGGTGTCGCGCCCGGGATCCATCCCTCGGCGGTCGTGGACCCGACGGCCGAGATCGCCGGAGATGTGTCCGTCGGGCCTCTGGCCGTTGTCGGCCCCCGGGCCCGCATCGGGTCCGGAACGGTGATCGGCGCCCAGTGCCACGTGGGTATGGATGTCGTGCTGGGCGAGAACTGCCTGTTGCGCGAAATGGTCAGCATCGGCGCGCGTTCCATCATCGGCGATCGCTTTATTGCGCAACCCGGAGCCAGGATCGGCGGGGATGGGTTCAGCTTTGTCACGCCCGAGGTGTCGGGTGTAGAAAACGTGCGCAAGACCATGGGCGACGCCGGAGACGCCAAGGCGCAGAGCTGGTTGCGCATCCATTCGCTCGGTGCGGTCCAGATCGGCAATGATGTCGAGGTTGGCGCGAACTGCACCGTCGACAACGGTACTATCCGCAACACCGTCATCGGAGACGGTTCCAAGTTGGACAATCTTGTTCATGTCGGGCACAACACCCAGGTCGGCAAAGACTGTCTGCTGTGCGGTCAAACCGGAGTGTCCGGTTCGGTCGAGATCGGCAACAACGTGGTTTTGGGTGGCCAGACCGGAGTCGTCGACAATATTTTCATCGGTGACGGCGTGATCGCGGGCGGTGGAACCAAGATACTTTCGAATGTCCCGGCAGGTCGTGTGATCATGGGCTATCCGGGCGTGAAAATGGAAACGCACACCGAAATCTACAAGGCGCAGCGTCGGCTTCCACGCATGGCCCGTGACGTAGAGGCGCTTAAAAAGACGGTTTTCAAACCCTCGTCGAGCGACTAAATCAACCGCAACGCGACAATCAGGGGAACGACATGAGCATCAGCGACCGCGTCATCGCAATCATTGCAGAGCAGGCCGTGCTGGAGCCGTCCGACGTGACGCCCGAAAGCTCTTTGGAAGATCTCGGGATCGATAGCATGGGCCTCGTTGAAAGCATCTTTGCCATCGAGGAAGAATTCGACATCTCGATCCCCTTCAACGCCAACGAACCGACGGCAAGTGATTTCGACATTTCGAATGTTGCGGCGATCATCGCCGGGATCGAAAAGCTGGTCGCGGAAAAGGTTTGATCCGCGGTCATGAAACGGGTTGTCATCACCGGCGCTGGCACGATCAATTCGCTGGGCCATTCCGTGCCCGACACCCTGGAAGCGATGCGCGAAGGCCGTTGCGGCATTTCCGAGCTTGAATTTCGTGACGTCGACCGACTGAGCATCAAAATTGGTGGCCAGGTTCGCGGGTTCGAGGCCGAAGGCCGGTTCAATCGCCAGCAAATGGCGCTGTATGACCGGTTCACGCAATTCACGCTGACTGCGGCCAAAGAGGCGATCGACCAGTCGGGGCTGGAGTTTCACGGCGAATTGGCAGTGCGGTCGGGGGTCGTACTGGGAACGGCCGGCGGTGGTGTTTCCACCTGGGATGACAACTACCGCTCTGTCTACGAAGACGGGAAGAACCGGGTCCATCCATTCGTCGTGCCGAAGCTGATGAACAACGCGGCAGCAAGCCACATTTCGATGGAGCACAACCTCAAAGGCCCCAGCTTCACCGTTTCGACGGCCTGTGCATCGTCCAACCACGCGATGGCGCTGGCGTTCCAGATGGTGCGCAGTGGCGCCGCCCCGGCGATGATTACCGGCGGGTCGGAATCCATGTTGTGTTTTGGCGGGGTCAAGGCCTGGGAAGGCCTTCGGGTTATGTCGAAGGACGCCTGCCGGCCGTTCAGCGCAAATCGCAATGGCATGGTTCAGGGCGAGGGCGCCGGTGTGTTCGTATTCGAGGAATACGAACATGCGCGTGCTCGCGGCGCTGAAATTCTGTGTGAGGTTGCGGGCTATGCGATGTCATCGGACGCGACGGATATCGTAATGCCCAGCAAGCAGGGGGCGGCCCGTGCCATGGCAGGGGCCTTGAAGGACGCCGGGCTGAACGCAAGTGACGTGGGCTATATCAACGCCCACGGCACCGGAACCGCCGCCAATGACAAGACCGAATGCGCAGCAGTCGCGGATGTGTTCGGACGCCATGCCGACGATCTGATGATCTCATCGACCAAATCCATGCACGGCCACCTTATCGGCGGAACCGGCGCGGTTGAATTGTTGGCCTGTATCATGGCCGTCCGTGACGGCGTGATTGCTCCGACCATCGGGTATGAAGAACCCGACCCGGAATGCGCTTTGGACGTCGTACCAAACGAGGCGCGCGAGGCCGAGGTGAATGTGGCATTGAGCAACGCCTTTGCGTTTGGCGGTCTGAACGCGGTGTTGGCCCTCAAGAAGGTATGAAAAAAGCCGCCATCGGGGGATGGCGGCTTTGGTCATTCATCTTGGCGTGATCAGTTGGTGTTGACCTCCAGGCCGTCAAAGGCAGCGGTAAATCCGCTCAGCGACAGATCCATGTTGATAACCTGATCGGGCGCGCGTGCGGGCACCAGTGAAATGGTAGCCTTCGTTCCTGCTTTCATCGCGTCAATGTCGCCTTGGGTCAGACCCAGCTGTGCAACGCAACCGACCGGAACACAATGGTGATAGTTGTACAGCTTGCGCGGTGCGCCATCGATCGAGATGGCCAGTTGTGCCTGCAGCAGGGTTTCCAGCGGAACAATGACGTTTGCCCAGGCTGCGGCGGCACCACCGGCGGGCAGCTTGCCAACGGTAATTTCGGCCAAAGGTTCATTCTGCGCACCGTTGAGAATCTGAACCATCGCGCAGGGGTCATCGCCGGATTGCGCCTTGATGCAGGAGATCTCCCAGTCGCCCGACTTCTCGCGGACATATTGCTCGCCGACACGCGGGCCGCTTTGACCCAGATCCAAGTCGGAGCCGGTATCCGTGGTCTGACCGGCTTGGCTCTGCTCTTGAGTTTCAGTCGTGGCTTCCTGGGCGAACGCGCCTGAGCCCAGCAATGCAGCCGTTACCAGGGTGGCTGGAACAAGTTTGGTGATCATCAGTGCCTCATTGTGCTGATACAGCTTTTTCAAACGTCTCTAGCATTCCTGCTCGGCCATGTCAGTTGCAAAGCGCGCGCTGCACGCGGGATTGGACGGATTTTCGCCGACCCATCATAGGCCACCTGAAGTGACGCCGAGAAGCCTTTGAGTACAAACGACAAAGGGAGCCGTACGTACGGCTCCCTTCAATCAATGTATCTCCCCGTCGGACTGGCCGACTTAGTTATGCCCGAACGTTACGAGAGGCGAACCCAGTGGTCAACTGCTAACAGCGAAATTTAATGTTTCCACAAGCAGAAACTTGGCAATTTCAAAAAAAGGGCTGTGCCCGAAAGCACAGCCAGTCGACAGGGAGGAAGTTTGCCCACCACACGAGGGAATTGCGAGGCGGGCAAAATCACTATCGCAGTCAAAGGTTAAGTTTGTATGGTGGTGCCGGGACGCTAAGTTTTGGGACGTATCAATATGACGGAAAACGTTTTTGTCGGCGGTGGCGGTGTTGAATACAAGCAGCCGCAGGGTTTGACGCTGAAATATGCAAACCGGCACGGTCTGATTGCCGGTGCAACGGGGACGGGCAAGACCGTGACCCTGCAGATCCTGGCCGAAGGGTTCTCGCAGCAGGGCGTTCCTGTTTTCCTGTCTGACGTCAAAGGTGACCTGTCCGGACTGGCGCGTCCCGGCAGCCCCGATCACAAGTTGCACCAGGCCTTCATGGACCGCGCCCAGCGCATCGGGTTTGCCGACTATTCCTATGCCGCGTGCCCAGTCACGTTCTGGGATCTGTTTGGTGAGCAGGGCCACCCTGTCCGGACAACGGTTACCGAGATGGGGCCGCTGTTGTTTTCCCGGCTTCTGGACCTGAGCGAAGCGCAGGAAGGTGTGCTGAACATCGCCTTCCGGGTTGCGGATGAAGAAGGGATGCCGCTGCTGGATCTCAAGGACCTGCAGGCTCTTCTGGTCTGGATTGGTGAAAACCGGTCGCAGCTGTCCTTGCGTTATGGAAATGTCTCGACCGCTTCGATCGGTGCCATACAGCGACGATTGCTGGTGTTGGAAAACCAAGGCGGCGCACGGCTGTTTGGTGAGCCCGCGCTCGAACTGTCGGATTTGATGCGCCTGGATGAAAACGGCCACGGGATGGTCAACATCCTGGCTTCTGACAAGCTGATGGGCGCGCCCGGGCTGTATGCCACGTTCCTTTTGTGGCTGCTGAGCGAACTGTTTGAGGAACTTCCCGAAGTCGGCGATCCCGACAAGCCCAAGCTGGTCTTTTTCTTCGACGAAGCTCATCTGCTGTTCGACGATGCGCCCAAGGTTCTGGTGGACAAGGTCGAGCAGGTCGCGCGATTGATCCGATCCAAAGGCGTTGGGGTTTACTTCATTACTCAGAACCCGGCCGACATTCCCGAAGATATCCTCGGGCAGTTGGGCAATCGCGTCCAACATGCTTTGCGCGCCTTCACCGCGCGGGATCGCAAGAATTTGCGGCTGGCCGCGGAAACCTATCGGGAAAACCCGGCCTTCGACACGGAAACCGCGATCCGGGAGGTCGGAGTGGGCGAGGCGTTGACCTCGATGCTCGAACGAAAGGGCGCCCCCGGTATGGTCGAGCGAACATTGATACGTCCGCCGGGTTCACAACTGGGCCCGATTACCGACGCCGAGCGCAAGGCTGTGATGGCGGCGTCTCCGATGGCCGGAAAGTACGAAACGTTTCTAGATCGCAAATCGGCATTCGAAATCCTGCAGGCGCGCGCGGCGAAGGCCGCGGCCGAGGCCGAGGAAGCCGAACCCGAGGAGCAAGACGACACCCGGTCGGTGTCCGAGCGGGAGTATTCGGCGGCGCGCAGATACAGCGGCAGCAGGGTAGGGCGATCGTCTGCGCGATCGGTCCGAAAGCAGGACAGCTTTGCCTCTGCCATGAGCGAGGCAGTCATCAAAGAGCTGAAAGGAACCACAGGACGCCGCATCGTTCGCGGCATTCTGGGCGGGCTGTTTCGCAACCGTTGAGTTTCATCGCCCTGCCAGCCGGAACTGGCGGGGCGTGCCGCGTCAGCGCTTGAGGCGCCGCTGTCCTTCCTGCTGGCAATAGGCGTCAGCTTCGGGAACCGACATCTTGGTGGCCGGGAAATCAATCGCACGATCCCAGTCAACCCGATCCTGACGATACAGTTGGCAGGTCACGACGCCCTTGGGCGTCTGTACCTGGACGGGTGTGGTTTCCAGTTCACGTGGGCTCGGGATACATCCGGCCACAACAGCCAGTACCGGAACCATAAGGGCAATTTTCTTTGTGGAAGTCTTCATGGTGCAAGAACTTTTCTTCTGGGTCAGAGTTTACTCGTTAAGATCGGCGCATCAGGTGAGTGGTGTTTCGAACAATATGCGCCGATATGGTTCATAGAGTGTGAATGCGTCTATTGATTTTTCAAGCCGCAATCAAGAAACCGCGCCATTCGCATGGCGCGGCCTGACGGTTTCGTGATGAAAGATGTCTACTTCTCGGGGATCAGGCCCCTTGGGCTGAATCTGAGAACAATCAGCAGGATAAGCCCCATCGTGAACAGGCGCATATGTGCCGTGCTTTCGATCAGGTGGGCCTTAAGCGCGCTGCCATCTGGCATGCTGGAAGTGATCAGGTTCATAAGCCACAGACCGATCGGTTCGACCTCGACCCACAGGAACCAGATCAGAAAGGCCCCCAGGACCGAGCCGAAGTTGTTACCGGAACCGCCGACGATCACCATCACCCAGACAAGGAAGGTGAACCGGAGCGGTTGGTAGGCGCTGGGTGTCAGCTGGCCGTCCAGCGTCGTCATCATCGCCCCGGCAATGCCACAGATGGCCGAGCCCAGAACGAAGATCTGCAGATGACGGCGGGTGACGTCCTTACCCATGGCTTCGGCGGCGACCTCGTTGTCGCGGATCGCGCGCATCATGCGGCCCCACGGGCTTTTGAGCGCCATCTGAGCCATCCAGAGCAGGATGAGAAGCACGATCAGGAACAGGAATGCATAACCCAGTTTCACCCACAGGGTCGAAGCGGTCACCGGGTCCAGCCCGAATGAGGCTGCACGTTCGACGAAGGACGGGTCGCTCTGCAGGTCAATCTCATAGCCCACGATAGGTGAGGGGCGGGGGATGCCGTAGACGTTCTTGACCCCTCGGGCCAGCCAGTCCTCGTTTTTCATGATCGCAATGATGATCTCGGCGATGCCCAGCGTGGCAATCGCAAGGTAGTCCGAGCGCAGACCCAACGCCGTCTTGCCAATCAGCCAGGCAGCGCCCGCGGCCAACAGCCCTCCCGCCGGCCATGCAAGCAGCACTGGAAGATTCAGCCCGCCGATATTTCCGGCAATGGCTGGGTCGATGGCTTCGACGGCTGCGATGCTCGGGTCGAACACCGCGCGATAGACGAAGAACCCGACGACGAGGATTGCGATGATCGCCAGCGTTCGTGCCCGGCCCTTGGGCATTTTTTGCGCGGCCATCACGGCTGCGACAACGGTCGCCGCCCCCAGCAGAAGCGCCAGCACGATCCCGTATCCGCCCGCGGACCAGGCTCCGGGTGTCGGAGGGGTAGAGACCAGCACAACCGCAAGTCCGCCCAGCGCAACAAAACCCATGACGCCGACATTGAACAGTCCGGCAAAGCCCCATTGCAGGTTCACACCGATCGCCATGATCGCGGAAATCAGACCCATGTTCAGAATCAAGATCGCCGTGTTCCAGCTTTGAACGAAACCGGTCAGCAGGATCAGCCCGCCGACAATCACGAAAAGCAGGGTGTTTTTGACTGCTTCGTTCATACCGCTTTCCCCTTGAACAGACCTGTTGGCTTGAACAGAAGCACGATCAGCAGAATGACGAAGCTGACGGCGAATTTGTAATCGGTGGAAAGGAACTGCACCAGGCCCGAAGGTTCGAGGCTTTCCGGGGCAAGGTAGGTCAGCACCTTCTTCCAGGCATAAGTGATCGTGACTTCGGAAAAGGCGATAATGAATCCGCCTGCGATAGCCCCAATCGGGTTACCCAATCCGCCCACGATGGCCGAGGCAAAGATCGGCAGAAGCAGCTGGAAATAGACGAATGGCTTGAAGCTCTTGTCCAGCCCATAGAGAACCCCGGCCGTCGTGGCCAGTGCCGCAACGATGATCCAGGTGATCATCACCACACGTTCCGGGTTGATGCCGGACAACAAGGCCAGATCCTCGTTGTCGGAATAAGCGCGCATCGACTTACCGGTGCGGGTCTTGTTGAGGAACCAGAACAGCAAGGCGACGGCAACGACGGCGACGATCACGGTGATACCCTGCGAGGTCTTGATCGCAAGCCCCTCATCCAGCCCGGTCATCTTTTTGAAATCCCGCGCAGAAATCAGGAACCGTGCCCCATCCGAGAACCTTTGGTCATCGGGGCCGATGATGAAGCGCACCAGCCCATTCATGATGAACATCACGCCCATGGACACGATCACCAGGATCACAGGTTTGGCCTTTTGCTCGCGGTAGAACCGATAGACCAGCCTGTCGGTGATCAGCACCAGAAGGATGCACCCCAGGATCGCAAACGGAAGCGCCAGAAGCGCCGTCGGCAGGGGCCCGAACCCGATCCCTGCGGCCTGAAGACCCCAGGTGACCAGCACGGCAATCATTGCGCCGAAGGCCATCGTATCCCCGTGGGCAAAGTTGGAAAACCGCAGGATGCCGTAGATCAGGGTGACCCCCAGCGCCCCAAGTGCCAACTGGCTGCCATAGGCAACCGCAGGCACGATCACAAAGTTCGCAAGCGCAACAAGCGCATTCAGTAGGTCCATTATGTTCTTCTCACTGTCCGGGTGCGGCTTTATGGCATGACGCCGACAAAAGACACAACAATTTGGAGCATGATTTTTGCGGCTTTGTGCATGTTTTTATGCGGTTTGGCGGACATTCATCACACGCGCTCCAACCGTCTGCCGATCCCCGAAAGAAAAAGACCGCGCCACCATGTGGGACGCGGCCTGAAATCGCAGATGATTGCGGGACTAGGCTCCGGTTTCCGTGCATTGACCACGGTCATTCTGAAGGACCGGACGGCGAATGGACAGGTTGTAGGACAGATCAGGGCTTTTGACGAAGAAGGTCATGACATGCTGTTCGGTCGCCAGGATGAACGTCATGTTGTTCAGGCCAGGAAATACCTGAGCATCCCCGGTCGTGTCACCGAATTTGACCGATCCCTTTTGCTCGCCTTCAAGCCGTGTCAGCCGGTACTCGGTTCCATCAATATCCGATATGCACACAAACTCGCGTTGCTGAGCCACAGCGCCAGTTGCCACGTGTGCGACCAGTGCGGCGATCATCCATTTCTTCATTTTGACTTCCAATTTCTGTGCCCCCAACCGGGGCGCGTTTCGGGGATTGGTGTAGTGGTTCGGGCGCAGCGATATTTTTGAAATTTGACCTGATTAAAGCAGCAGATTGGCATTCCGAGAAATTCCACAGGCTTTTTGAACCGGTGCGCTGCCAGGAAATAATTTATATTTTTCAGATGCCTAATAAGGGTTCTCAGGAAGAAGGGTGTGGCCGGAAACACCGATTGCCATCTTCTGGCCTTCAATTTTGCGCAAAGCGATCAAGCAAAAGGGCCAGCCGAGAATCCCGACCGGCCCCATGAAAAAACCGAATTCTGAAAACCGTCGGTTAGCCGCCCAAAAACGACTTGCGCACTTCCTCGTCCGCCAGCAGTTCCTTACCGGTTCCCGTGTATGCATTGCGGCCTTGGACCAGCACATAGCCCTTGTCGGCGATCTCAAGTGCCTGGCGGGCATTCTGTTCCACCATCAGGATCGGAAGGCCGGTGCGCGACACTTCGATGATGCGGTCGAACAGCTCATCCATCACGATCGGCGAAACGCCCGCAGTCGGTTCGTCCAGCATCAGCACTTTGGGCTTGGTCATAAGCGCGCGGCCGACGGCCACTTGTTGGCGCTGTCCGCCCGAGAGCTCACCCGCCGCCTGGTTGCGTTTGTCTCGCAGGATCGGGAACAGCTCGAACACCTGTTCCATCGTGTCCGAGAAATCATCCGTGCGGATGAACGCGCCCATTTCCAGATTTTCCTGAACCGTCATCGAGGTGAAAATGTTCTGCGTTTGGGGCACAAAGCCCATGCCTTTGATCACCCGGTCCTGCGGGCTGAGGCTGGTGATGTCCTCGCCATCCAGCCGCACCGATCCGGCGCGCACGTCCAGCATGCCGAAGACGGCCTTCATCGCGGTGGATTTGCCAGCACCGTTGGGGCCGACGATCACGGCGATTTCGCCCTTGTCCACGGCGATCGTGCAATCGTGCAGAATGTCGGGGCCTTTGCCGTACCCGCCGGTCATGGTGTCACCGATCAGGAATGGACCGCCTTCTACCCGGTGGGTCTTGCCGCTGACCCGATGGGCCGGCGTCATTGTGCCGATGCCATGCGTGTTGGTAATCGAGGCGTCCTTGTTGCCCTTGTCGTCCTGATAGGGATTGTCGCTCATGCCCCGGCCTCCAACTGGTCTTTGTTCTTGAGCCCAGTGCCCAGATAGGCCTCGATGACGTGCTCGTTGGCCTTGATCTCGTCCAGCGTGCCTTGCGCCAGAACCTTGCCCTCGGCCATGCAGATCACCGGATCGCAGATCTTGCCGATGAAATCCATGTCGTGTTCGATCACGACGAAGGTATAGCCGCGTTCCTTGTTCAGCCGAAGGATCGTGTCGGCGATGGTCATCAGCAGGGTACGGTTCACGCCTGCGCCAACCTCATCCAGGAACACGATCTTGGCGTCCACCATCATCGTGCGGCCCAGTTCCAGCAGCTTTTTCTGGCCGCCCGAGACCTGACCCGCCTTGTGGTCGGCCAAATGTTCGATGGTAAGGAACTCCAGCACCTCGTCGGCCTTGGCGCGCAGGGCGCGTTCCTCATCCGCAATCCGCTTGCGGCCGAACCATGTGTTCCACAGCGATTCACCGGATTGGCCACCGGGGACCATCATCAGGTTTTCGCGGCATGTCATCGACGAGAACTCGTGCGCTATCTGGAAGGTGCGCAACAGCCCCTTGTGAAACAGATCATGGGGCGGCAGGCCGGTGATGTCTTCGCCATCCATCCAGACCTTGCCGCTGGTCGGAGGCAGAACACCCGCGATCACATTGAAAAGAGTGGTTTTTCCGGCTCCGTTCGGGCCGATCAGGCCGGTAATCGAGCCCTTTTCGATCTCCAGCGATGCCCCGTCCACCGCGTGGAAACCGCCGAAATGCTTGTGCACGTCCTCGACGACGATCATGTGCTCCCCTGTCCGCGGCTTTCGCGGTTCTTCGTGTTGCCCCATCCCCAAGATAAGGTGGCGCCTTTTGTCATTGAAACAGCCCGGGCACAAGGCCCGGGCTGCTTGGTATCATGCGGTCAGCTGACGGATCAACGGAACTTGACGGTCTCGTTCTTGCCGTCTTTCACTTCGATCTCGCGGTAGGACCCAGCGCTTTCGCCCGGACCGATCAGTTCGACACCCGAAGCGCCGACATAGTCGATGTCCTGACCAGCGGCCAACAGTTCCAGACCCTTGGCCAGTTCACCCGGATAGATCTTCTCGCCGGGGGCGTTGGCCACATCCAGGATCTTGCCACCGTATTGGGCCGGATCGGCCGACCCTGCGGCCTGCATGGCCAGCATGAACAGCGCGGCTGCGTCATAGCTTTCAGGCGAGTAGGGCGACGAGCCGTCAAAGCCCGCGGCTTCGGCCATCGCGAAATATTTCTCGGCGCCTTCACCGCCGGAACCGGCGATCTGACCAAACGAGCCGTCCAGATCGGGGCCGACATTCGCAGGCAGCGAGTCACCGATCATGCCGCCCGGCAGACCGAACGTGTCGAACGCGCCGCTGTCCAGAGCGGACTGGATGATGCCCAGACCACCCTGATCCAGGTAACCGGCAACCACGAGGATGTCCCCACCCGCCGAGGCCAGTGCGCCGACTTCGGCCGAATAGTCCGCTTTGCCGTCTTCATGTGCTGCAACGATGGTCACTTCACCGCCCACGGCCTCGAACGACGACTGGATCGCGTCGGCCAGACCTTTGCCGTAGTCGTTGTTGGTATAGGTCAGAGCGATCGAGTTGATGCCGCGGTCTTTCAGAATGTCAGCCATAACCTGACCTTCACGCGCATCCGACGGGGCGGTGCGGAAGAACAGCCCGTTGTCTTCCATCGTCGACAGACCGGGTGAGGTCGCTGACGGCGAGATCATGACCATGCCATTCGGAATAGCGACGTTCTGCAGGATTGCGCCAGTTACACCCGAGCAGTCGCCGCCGATGATGCCGGCGACGCCATCGGCGATCATGCGTTCGCCGTTCGAGGTGGCCAGGCCGTTGTCGATGCAGCCGGTATCGGCGCGCGACGGGGTGACGGTGGCGCCGCCCAGCAGCTTGCCGGATTCGGTCACTTCGGCCATCGCCAGTTCAGCGCCCGAACCCATTGCCGGGGCCAGTGATTCAATCGGCCCGGTAAATCCGAACAGAACGCCCAGTTTGACGTCTTCGGCCATTGCGGCACCGGCCAGCAATGCGGTTGCTGCAGTCGCAGTAAGCAGCTTTTTCATTAGGTTACTCCCTTGTTGGAACGTATTCGTTCTGAGCAAGACCCTAGGCAAGCTGTTCAGAAAAGAAAAGTCCAAACAGGAATGTGTCTTTTGGCTGAACAACTCTATTTGTTTTCTAGGGTTTGGTTCCCGGGCGGCTCATTCTGACCGGGATTGGAGCGATAGATATGATCAGGGTTTTCACGATTCTCATTCTGATGATTTGCGGCAGCGTCGCGTCGGGCGAGTCATTGAAGACATCCGCAGGCGAGGTCTCGGTGACGACCATGCTTGCCGGCCTCGATACGCCCTGGGCGATCGGCCTGCTGCCTGATGGCAGTTTTTTGGTTACCGAGCGCGACGGCCAGTTGCTTTTGGCGCGTGACGGCAAGGCCACCAAGGTACGGGGCGTTCCGAAAGTCGCGGCGCAAGGGCAGGGCGGTCTGCTGGACGTAACCATCGCCCGCGATTTTGACCGCACCAGAGAGGTGTTTCTCACATTCTCGAAGCCACAGAGCGGCGGGGCCGGTACGGCGGTTGCCGTGGCGCGCCTGTCCGAGAACGGCAAGCGGCTGACCAACCTGAAGGTGATATTCGAAGCGGTTCCCGGCGGCTCGGGTGGCCGGCATTTCGGATCGCGCGTGGTCGAGGCGCAGGACGGGACGCTGTTCATCACTTTGGGGGATCGTGGCGACAGGCCGACCGCACAGGACCGCTCGAACCACATGGGGACGGTTATTCGGATCAACCGCGATGGCTCGATCCCGGCGGATAATCCGTTTGTCGCGCAAGAAGGCATCCGCCCCGAGATCTGGTCCTTTGGTCATCGCAATCCGCAAGGCGCTGATATTGATACGAGTGGCCGGTTGTGGGTCTCGGAACATGGCGCCAAGGGCGGGGACGAAGTGAACCTTGTGAAACCCGGCGCCAACTACGGTTGGCCGGTCATTTCCTACGGGACGCATTATTCCGGAGAGAAGATCGGCGAAGGCACCAGCAAGGCCGGAATGGAACAGCCGCGCTTGTATTGGGATCCGTCCATCGCGCCGTCGGGCTTGATGGTCTATTCCGGCGGGATGTTTCCCGAATGGCAGGGTGACATCTTCGTGGGTTCGCTGAAATTCGACTATATCGCACGGCTGTCCGGCAACCCGTTGCGCGAGGTCGAGCAGATCAAAGGCCCCGAGACCGAACGGGTCCGTGACATCGTGCAGGCCCCGGATGGGGCGATCTGGTTCATCTCGGTCGGGCAGGGTGCGGTTTACAGGATTTCCCGTTCGTCCTAGGAGTGCAGCGATACACTTCTAAGAGGATTGAGATGTTCCGCATTCTCGCAGCAATATTTTTGTCCCTTTCGACACTTCCCGCCGCGGCCGACGAGGTCTTTGCGACCTATGCCGATTACGAAGCCTTCGTCGACACCAAGATCAAGAACCGCGAGTTCTCGAACGTCATCAACCGGTTGGGCGGCGCCGACGAATACACGCCGCAGCAGATGCAAGTCCTGCAAGGGCAGCTACGTGACCTTGTTCCGTACTACCTGACCAATGCCGACGTTGCCAAACGGGTCGAGCTTGAGAACGGGTTCGCGCAGGAAATGCGGATCTACTGGAACGACAAGAACAGCTATCTCTACTTTTACGCTCTTCTGCACCAACGCGACGACGGCGTGATGGTTCTGCAGTTCAGCATCAACACCAGCGCCGAGTCCATTCTGGCGAAGTTCTAGGTGTCAGACCGACAGCCGTCCACTCTGCGTTCCACGCTCGCGATAGGGCGTGGTGTTGTAATGCGCGCGGTAGCATTTCGAGAAATGGCTGGGGCTGGCAAAACCGCAGGCCAAGGCCACGTTGATCACGCTCATGTCGGTCTGCATCAGCAGGTTGCGCGCCTTGTGCAGCCGCAATTCCATGTAATAGCGCTTGGGCGAACGGCTCAGATACCGGCGGAACAGCCGCTCGAGCTGGCGGGTCGACATGCCAACATCCTTGGCCAGGATCGAGGGCGAAATCGGCTCCTCGATGTTCTTCTCCATCATCAGGATGACCTGGCTCAGCTTGGGGTGGCGCACACCGATCCGCGTGGGCGTCGAAAGGCGCTGGGTGTCCTGATCGGTGCGGATAGAGGAATAGATCATCTGGTCAGCTACGGCGTTAGCCAACTCTTCACCGTAGTCATCGGCAATCAGCTTCAGCATCAGGTCGATTGACGAGGTGCCACCAGCCGTTGTCATCCGGTTGCCGTCGATCAGAAAGACGGATTTCGTCAGTTCGACGTTTTCGAACTCTTCCGCAAAGCTGTCGGCGTTTTCCCAGTGGATGGTGGCGCGTTTGCCGTCCAGCAGGCCGGCTTTGGCAAGGGTATAGGCGGCTGTGCACAAGCCACCGATCTTCAGACCTTTGCGGGCCTCGCGGCGCAGCCAGTTCAGAACCTTTTTGGTGGTCGCCGCCTGAACATCGACGCCGCCACATACAAGGATCACCTCGTCCCGCTGCAGTTCGTCCAGGTCGCGGTCAAGCTCGAACGTCGTCCCGGCCGAGCAGCTGACCACCTCTCCGCCTTCACCGGCCAGCGACCAGGTATAGATCTGCTGATCCGCCATCCGATTGGCAATCCGAAGGCTGTCCAGTGCCGAGGCAAAAGACAGCAACGAAAACTTGTCGAGCAACACGAATACGAAATTGAGCGGCTTGGCCGCGCGCTTGTCCACAGTGACAACTTGGCGTTGCTCTTGCATGGCGAACTGTCCTTGATTCGGCGGGCCGAGGCCCGAGGCCTGCGGCGAATTTGACCGACACCATGCTCAAAGCTTGTTTCCGACGTCAAGAGGCGCAAATCGGATATGGTCTCTGGTCTATGGATTTTGTATAGAGACCACCTGAATTACCTCAGCGGAGATCAAAGCTATGACCGAGTGGCAAAAAACGAACTGGCGCAGCAAGCCGCGGGTTCAGATGCCAGACTATACCGACGCGGCCGCGCTGGCCAAAGTCGAGGCCAAGCTTTCGCAGTATCCCCCGCTGGTTTTTGCGGGCGAGGCCCGGCGTCTGAAACAGCACTTGGGCGCGGCCGGCCGTGGCGAGGCCTTCCTGCTGCAGGGTGGGGACTGCGCCGAAAGCTTCGACCAGTTCAGCGCCGATGCGATCCGCGACACCTTCAAGGTGATGCTGCAGATGGCGATGGTTCTGACTTATGGTGCCAAGGTTCCGGTGGTCAAGGTGGGCCGTATGGCTGGCCAGTTCGCCAAGCCGCGCAGCGCGCCGACCGAAGTGATCGATGGTGTGGAACTGCCCAGCTACCGTGGTGACATCATCAACGAACTGGCCTTCACGCCCGAAGCACGTATCCCGAACCCGGAAAAGATGCTGCAGGCCTATACCCAGGCTGCAGCCACTCTGAACCTGCTGCGCGCGTTCTCGACCGGCGGTTTCGCGGACATGAGCCGTGTGCATTCCTGGACCTTGGGCTTCACCAACGAACAGGACGTGCAGAAGTATTCCGAGATCGCCGACCGCATTCAGGACACGATCGACTTCATGGAGGCCGCCGGCATCACCGCGGATACCACGCATGAATTCTCGACCGTCGAGTTCTACACCAGCCACGAAGGACTGCTGTTGGAGTATGAAGAAGCGCTGACGCGACTGGATTCGACTTCGGGCAAATGGCTGGCCGGCTCGGGCCATATGATCTGGATCGGCGACCGCACCCGTCAGCCCGACGGCGCGCATGTCGAATTCTGTCGCGGCGTGCTGAACCCGATCGGTCTGAAATGCGGCCCGACGACAACGGCCGAAGACCTCAAGGTTCTGATGTCCAAGCTGAACCCGGACAACGAAGAAGGCCGCCTGACCCTGATCGCGCGCTTCGGCGCGGGCAAGGCGGGCGAGCACCTGCCGCGCCTGATCAAGGCCGTCAAGGAAGAGGGCGCCAAGGTGACCTGGGTCTGCGACCCGATGCACGGCAACACGATCAAGTCGGCCACCGGCTACAAGACCCGTCCGTTCGAATCGGTCCTGCGCGAGGTGCGGGATTTCTTCGGCGTGCATCAGGCCGAGGGCACGATCCCCGGCGGCGTGCATTTCGAGATGACCGGTCTGGACGTGACCGAATGCACCGGCGGCGTCCGCGCCGTCAGCGAAGAGGACCTGTCGGACCGCTACCACACCGCCTGCGACCCGCGCCTGAACGCATCGCAGTCGCTGGAGCTGGCGTTCCTGGTGGCTGAAGAGCTGACCAACCTGCGCCGTGACCGAAAGGACCGCGCGGCAAGCTGAGGCATGTCGGATTGAAACGCAAACGGCGGGCCCTCGGGTCCGCCGTTCTGCTTTTCACTCGTCGCGAGAGAAGACCAGCCGCAGGTGTTTCGCCGGTCTCTGGAAATCGGCCTGATCCTCGGCAAAGCCCGCCTCGAAAGGCCGGCTGTTGTGGGCCTGATCCTGAATGTTCACCAGTGTGCGGATCCGAGTGTCCTCGATTCCGAACCGTCGCGGCGTAGCGCCGATCGCGCCATCGCTGACCATCACACCCAGCACCCGGCTGACATCCCCCAGATCGCTTCTGAGGGGCAACAGGATCATGCGGGCCTGCAGCCGCGTCCGGCCGAGCTTGCCTTTTGAAACAAGGCTGAACTCACCGATCGCCGGAGCGGCGAACACCTCTTCCAGTGCCTCTGACACCTGATCACGGGCGCTGGGATCAAAGAAGGCGGTCAGAGGCATTCCGCGCACCTCCATCCCCGCGATCTTGTTCAGATGACTTCCCGCCAGTCGAAACCGGGCGAGGCCGGGCGCGATGCGTTCCAGAATGAACGTGTATTCCAGAATGTTTTCGAGGCCGCGTGGGTCGATCTGGGAACGCTTGGGAACGCCGTCGCCACTCAGCAGCGCGGTCCAATACGCCTCAGCCTGACGGATGGGGGACAGACTGCGCCCACTGTCAAAGCGATCCATTGCGATGATCTTTCCAGCTTTCGACCCGGAACCATTCCAGAAGAAGGTTTTCATTACCATGCACCTCGTGTCGATTGGCGGCCATCCGGTCCGTGCGCCATGCAAAGCGATAGCGGCCGACCCATCCTTCGACTGACAGATTGACACGGGTTTATTCAATTTTGGACCAAATCTTTAAGGAATGGTTAACTTCTTGCGATGAATTGCACATCCGGCAAGGTCTTGCCCTATGGGGTACGATAGCTTTAGGTGCAGCAGAACAAGGCTGCGCAGCGGTGGGAAAGGGCAGGCATGATCAAATCCATGACCAGTTTTGCATCCGGAAAGGGCGCATTGGGGCCGCACAGCTGGAGCTGGGAGCTGCGCAGTGTCAACGGCAAGGGACTGGACATGCGGTTGCGGGTGCCGGACTGGCTGACAGGACTTGAGGCTGCGCTGCGCGCGGATATGTCCAAACAGATCAGCCGGGGCAACGTGACGCTGAACCTGCGCGTCGCCCGCGAAGAAACCGCCGCGGAACTGAAGCTGAACGAAGGCGCAATGAGCGCCGCGCTGGATGCGTTGGCGCGGGCCGAGGAATTGGCGGTCAACAAGGGCGTCGCGCTTGCACCGTCAAAAGCCAGTGATCTGCTGATGCTCAAGGGGATGCTGGACGCAGCAGCCGAAGACGACGATCCCGCGCCGCTGTTCGAGGCGTTGAAATCCGAATTTGGCAGTCTGCTGGCCGAGTTTGTGACAATGCGCCAGGATGAGGGGCAAGCCTTGGCTTCCGTCCTGTCGGCCCAGTTGGATCAGATCCAGACCCTGACCGAGCAGGCCAGCGAGCTGGCCGAGCGGCGCAAGGAAGCCATGGCCGACACTCTGCGCCAGAACCTTGCGCGGGTAATGGAAAACAGCCAGGGCGCCGATCCCGACCGGGTGGCGCAGGAGTTGGCCCTGATCGCGGTCAAGGCGGACATCACCGAAGAACTGGACCGCCTGGCCGCCCATGTCGTAGCCGCGCGCGCTCTGCTGGAACAAGAGGCCCCGGTGGGCCGCAAGCTGGATTTCCTTATGCAGGAGTTCAACCGCGAGGCCAACACGCTGTGCTCAAAATCCCAGAATTCGGACCTGACAACGATCGGCCTGGAGTTGAAGGCGGTGATCGATCAGTTGAGAGAACAGGTGCAAAATGTTGAATAAACAAGGAAAAGTGTAATGGCGGATCGCCGCGGTCTACTCATCATCCTTTCGTCGCCCTCGGGTGCCGGAAAATCCACTTTGGCCCGTCGCCTGATGGAGTGGGACACCGATCTCGAGTTTTCGATCTCGGCCACTACCCGCGCCCCGCGCCCAGGTGAGGAACATGGACGCGAGTACTATTTTCTCAGCGAAGATGATTTCCGCCAGCAGGTATCAAATGGGCAGATGCTGGAACATGCCCATGTGTTCGGCAATTTCTACGGCTCACCAGCTGGACCAGTGCGCGAAGCGATCCAGAGCGGGCGTGACGTGCTGTTTGACGTGGACTGGCAGGGTGAAGTGCAGATCCGGAATTCCGAGCTGGGCAAACATGCTTTGTCTATTTTCATTCTACCGCCATCGATCAAAGAGCTGCGCCGCCGGCTTGAAACCCGTGGTCAGGACAGCGCCGACGTCATTTCCAAGCGCATGATGAAAAGCTGGGACGAAATCAGTCATTGGGGCTACTACGACTATGTGTTGATCAATGACGATCTGGCCGCAACCGAGGAAAAGCTGAAGACGATCGTCAGCGCCGAGCGGATGCGCCGTATTCAGCAGCCCCGGTTGCAGGATCACGTCCGCGCCTTGCAATACGAATTCGAGAGCATGTCATGACCATTTACGCATTGGGACGGGACGTCCCGCAGATCCACGAAGACAGCTGGGTTGCACCGGACGCGAACCTGATCGGCAAAGTCGTCCTGGAGCGAGGTGCATCCGTCTGGTTCGGGTGCACGATCCGAGCCGATCACGAAGAAATCCGCGTGGGCGAGGGCAGCAACGTGCAGGAGAACTGCGTGATGCATATCGACGCCGGTTTTCCTCTGACGATCGGAAAGAATTGCACCATCGGCCACAAAGTGATGCTGCATGGCTGCACTATCGGTGACAACAGCCTGATTGGTATGGGAGCCATCGTCCTGAACGGCGCGAAGATCGGCCGGAACTGCCTGATCGGGGCAGGGGCCCTGATCACGGAAGGCAAGGAGATCCCCGACAACTCTCTGGTGATGGGAGCCCCTGGCAAGGTGGTCCGGCAACTGGACGAAGCGGCGGCCCGGCGGATCACGTTCAGCGCGCTCCACTATCAAGAGAACATGCGCAAGTTCCGGGAAACGCTGACGCCCGTTTCGCCCGTCGCATAGGTCCTGTGAACCGGTCATGAGCAACGAACTGCTTGCCGAAGTCGTCTCTGCTTTGCCGATGCCCGCATTGATGGTCGATCAGACCGAGCGGATCATCGCCTCGAACGCGGATGCGCGTGCGCTGTTGGGCCGAAACATCGACGGTCGCCATTTTGCGACGATCCTGCGACAGCCGCAGGTCATCGAAGCGATGGAGAAAAGCTTGCGGAGCAAGGGGCCGGCCAACAGCCGGCATCTGGCGAACGACGGCGCACAGGACACTGCGTTTCAGGTCCACTGTCGGTACATGCAGGGCGTTGGCGCGGTTTCCGGTGGCGCGGTTCTGGCAACGTTCATGGATGTGACCCACCTTGAACAGGCCAGCCAGATGCGCCGTGACTTCGTTGCCAATGTCAGCCACGAACTTCGTACCCCACTGACCGCTCTGATGGGCTTCATCGAGACTTTGCAAGGACCAGCGAAGGATGACGCGGCGGCCCGGGACAGATTCCTGAAGATCATGACAGCCGAGGCCAACCGGATGAACCGTCTGGTCGGTGACCTGCTGTCGTTGAATCGGGTCGAGAGCGAAGAGCGCGTTCGGCCAAGGCAGCAGATTGAACTGATCGAGCTGCTGCGCGTGACGCTCGAGACGTTGCGCCCCTTGGCGGATGACGCGGGCGTTTGCCTGTCTCTGAGCGCCCCGGATAACCCCGTTCGCCTTCCGGGCGACAATGACCAGCTGCGGCAGGTCTTCACCAACCTGATTGAAAACGCGATCAAATATGGCGGCAGCGGTGGCGGTGTCGATGTGCAAGTGACGGTTTCAGATCAGGATACCGCGATCCGGGGACCGGCCGCCCGGGTGAGGGTCATCGACAAGGGCCCTGGCATCGATCCGGTTCATCTGCCTCGACTTACCGAACGGTTTTACCGCGCCGACAGCCACCGCTCGCGCGAGTTGGGGGGGACGGGGCTGGGCCTGGCTATCGTCAAGCACATCATCAACCGCCACCGCGGTCGGTTGCGGGTGGAAAGTGATTTGGGAAAGGGCGCGGTGTTCACCGTCATTTTGCCCATGTAAGACTGGCGCGTGATAGGCTAGGAACGGTCAAGCCGAGTACTCGGACCAAAAAACGAAGGACCCGCCACCCGTGGATAGCGCATTGGAAACCGAAACCCTCAAGGTCTCAGCCAGGAACGTGAACGTGTTCTATGGTGACACGCACGCCATCAAGGACGTGAATGTAGAAATCCAGGACAAGACCGTCACGGCGTTCATCGGGCCCTCGGGGTGCGGCAAGTCTACCTTTTTGCGGTGTCTGAACCGGATGAACGACACCATCGACATCTGTCGGGTCGAGGGTGAAATCCGCCTGGATGGGGAAGACATCTATGACAAGCGGATCGACCCCGTGCAACTGCGCGCCAAAGTCGGCATGGTGTTTCAGAAACCCAACCCGTTTCCAAAGTCGATCTATGACAACATCGCATACGGCCCGCGCATTCACGGTCTGGCGAAGACCAAGGCCGAGCTTGACGAGATCGTCGAGAAATCCCTGCGTCGCGGCGCCATCTGGGACGAGGTGAAGGATCGCCTGGACGCCCCTGGCACTGGTCTGTCAGGAGGGCAACAACAGCGCCTGTGTATCGCACGCGCCATCGCCACGGCACCCGAAGTTCTGTTGATGGACGAGCCCTGTTCGGCACTGGACCCGATTGCCACCGCCCAGGTCGAAGAGCTGATTGATGAACTGCGTGAGAGGTTTTCGGTCGTGATCGTCACCCATTCGATGCAACAGGCGGCGCGCGTCAGCCAGAAAACGGCGTTTTTTCACTTGGGCAATCTTGTCGAGTTCGGTGATACCGCCCAAATCTTCACCAACCCCGAAGACCCGCGTACCGAAAGCTACATCACCGGCCGCATCGGCTGAGAACAGGTAAAAGACCATGAGCGAACAACATATTGCATCTGCCTTCGACCGCGATCTTGAGGCGGTTCAAGCCCACATCATGAAAATGGGTGGTCTGGTCGAGGCCGCGATCACAGGTGCGGCCCGTTCGCTGGAAACGCGGGACGAGGAACTGGCGCAGCAGGTGCGGCAGGGCGACAAGGCGATTGATGCGCTTGAGGACCTGATCAACGAAGAAACCGCCCGGGTAATCGCTCTGCGGGCGCCCACCGCCGGCGATTTGCGGTTGGTGCTGTCCGTTCTCAAGGTTTCGGCCAACCTGGAACGCATCGGCGATTACGCAAAGAACATCGCCAAGCGCACCACCATTCTGGTCGAGGCCAACCAGATCGGCGGCAGCACCGCCGCACTGCGCCGCATGGCGCGCGAAGTCGAGCGGATGCTGCGTGACGCATTGGATGCCTATATTCAACGGGATGCTGAACTGGCCCGTGACGTTATCGATCGGGACCAGGAAGTGGACCAGATGTACAACGGCCTGTTCCGCGAGTTGCTGACCTTCATGGCAGAAGACCCGCGCAACATCACGGCCTGCATGCATCTCCATTTCATCGCCAAGAACATCGAGCGGATGGGCGACCACGTCACTGCCATTGCCGAACAGGTTATCTATCTGGTGACCGGCGAACGGCCGACCGAAGCCCGCCCGAAAGCAGACAACACCTCGCAATCTCTGTAAGAGGTGACCGGCATGCCAATGGGCCAGCCGACTATCCTGATTGTCGATGATGAGCCCGCGCTGCGCGAGGTGCTGGCCTACAACATGCAGGCCGCCGGGTACGAAGTGGTTCAGGCGGCAAGCGGCGAAGAAGCCTTGGTGCTGGTTCAAGAGGTGGCGCCTGATCTGATTGTTCTTGACTGGATGATGCCCAATCTCAGCGGGATTGAGCTGTGTCGTCAGCTAAAGGCACGCCCGCAGACCCGCGCGATTCCGATCATCATGCTGTCGGCGCGGTCCGATGAGGCGGACAAGGTGCGCGGTTTGGAGACCGGGGCCGATGACTATGTGGCCAAACCGTATTCGATGGCGGAATTGATGGCGCGGATCCGAACTCAACTGCGTCGGGTACGCCCGGCGGCGGCTGCGGAAACCCTGGAATATCACGACATCGTCGTGGACCTCGAAAGCCACAAGGCCAGTCGGGCGGGCAAGCCGCTCCGGATGGGGCCAACCGAATTCCGGCTGCTGTGCACCTTCATGGAAAAGCCGGGGCGCGTGTTCAGTCGCGATCAGCTATTGGACCGTGCCTGGGGGCGCGACGTCTATGTCGATTCCCGCACCGTGGATGTCCATATTGGTCGACTGCGCAAGGCGTTGACGGCGTTTGGCGGAGCCGACCCCCTTAGAACGGTTCGAGGTGCTGGATACGCGCTGGATTAGCCTATCTGGGCAGTGTTTCGTCGTTTTGGGCCTGAGACGCCAACCAGTGACGGAAGTGCCGAAGTGTCGGATCTTCGGACTTTGAGCTTGGCCAGACCAGGTAATAGGCCCCCATGGTTTCAACCGGATCCTTGCAGGCTGCAACAAGCCTGCCGGTCGCCAGGTCTTGCTCGATCAGATAGTTGGGCAGCAGGGCGACGCCCAGCCCATGCAGGGCGGCTTGATTGATGGTCGTGAACTGATCGTGCACCGTGCCGGGCAGGGCGCCCGTATGCGGAACGCCCATTTGCTTGAACCAGTCTTGCCAGGCGCGCGGGCGGGTCTGGATGTGAAGCAGGGGCAGTTTCAGCAATTCGCGCGGATCGTCCGGCGCGCCTCCTGGCAGCAGCGAGGGGGCACATACCGGCAGAACCCTTTCCACCTTCAGCAGCAGACGCTCGGTTCCGGGCCAATCTGGTTCCCCGAAATGTAACGCGGCATCAAAGGGTTCTGATGAGAAGTTGAACGGCCTCAGACGCGTGGACATGTTGATCGTGATGTCAGGATGCAAACGGGCGAAATCCGGCAGCCGTGGCACCAGCCATCGCATTCCGAATGTCGGCAGGATTGCCAGATTCAGCGTTCCACCCACTGGCGCGACGTGCAGTTTCAGGGAGGCCTGCGCAATTTGGTTCAGACCTTGTCGTATTTCCGCGACATACTCCTGCGCCACCGGCGTCAACGCCAATCGCTTTTTGTCACGCAGAATGAGCTGCACGCCCAGCTGGGTCTCGAGCGTCTGCAGTTGCCGGCTGACGGCGCTCTGGGTCAGCGCAAGCTCTTCCGCGGCGGCCGAGGCGGACCCCAGCCTGTCCAATGCTTCGAGCGCGCGAAGCGAAGAAATTGACGGAAAAAGTCGACGAGGCGTATCCATCCATGCGTTTTACTCATGAAAACTTGCAAATGTCTCGCTGTTTTTTGCGTAAATTGCAGGGTAGGGTGCGTATGAACTTCAGTTTGGAGCCAGAAGATGAACGCCCCCGACACCAAACCTGCATTGCGCGCAAAGGATGCGCCCGATCTTGGCCGCTTTACCTGGGACGATCCGTTCCGCCTGACTGATCAGCTGACCGAGGATGAACGCCTGATCGCCGACAGCGCGCGTGCGTATGCGCAGGAAAAGCTGCAGCCTCGGGTGACTCAGGCGTTTCAGAACGAGGAAACCGATCCTGAAATCTTCCGTGAGATGGGCGAAATGGGCCTGCTGGGCACCACCATTCCCGAGGAATATGGCGGTATTGGAGCCGGTTACGTAGCCTACGGTCTTGTCGCGCGCGAGGTCGAACGTGTGGATTCCGGCTATCGCTCGATGATGTCGGTGCAAAGCTCGCTGGTGATGTATCCGATCTATGCCTATGGCAGTGAAGAGCAGCGCCGTAAGTACCTGCCGAAACTGGCCAGTGGAGAATGGATCGGTTGCTTTGGTCTGACCGAACCGGATGCGGGGTCTGATCCGGCAGGCATGAAAACCCGGGCGGAAAAGATCGACGGCGGCTACCGTCTGACCGGCAGCAAGATGTGGATTTCCAACGCGCCAATTGCCGATGTGTTTGTCGTCTGGGCCAAGTCCGATGCGCATGACGGAAAGATCCGCGGCTTCGTACTGGAAAACGGCGCCAAAGGTCTGAGCGCGCCCAAGATCCAAAACAAGCTTAGCCTGCGCGCGTCAATCACCGGCGAAATCGTGATGGATGGCGTGGAGGTCGACGAAAGTGCCTTGTTGCCGCACGTCGAGGGCCTGAAAGGGCCGTTTGGATGCCTGAACCGAGCGCGCTATGGCATCAGTTGGGGTGTCATGGGGGCCGCAGAATGCTGCTGGCACGCGGCGCGCCAGTATGGATTGGATCGCAAGCAGTTCAATCGTCCTTTGGCGCAGACACAGCTGTTCCAAAAGAAACTGGCGGACATGCAGACTGAAATCGCCTTGGGTTTGCAGGCCAGCCTCACGGTCGGACGGTTGATGGACAAAGCCGAAGCCGCACCAGAGATGATCTCGATCATCAAGCGGAACAACTGCGGCAAGGCGTTGGATATCGCGCGGATGGCGCGGGACATGCATGGTGGCAACGGGATCTCGTTGGAGTTCCAAGTCATTCGCCACATGGTCAACCTTGAGACCGTCAATACCTACGAGGGCACGCATGATGTTCATGCGTTGATCTTGGGACGGGCGCAGACCGGGTTGCAGGCATTCTACTGATCCGCAGTCCAAAGTTCGCGTAATCGGTATTATGTAAATAAATATGTGAAGTCTGGCACCGCCACGTTCGCATTGGCGGTGCTATTTCAACCTGTTACGGTCCTGTGTGAACCCAAGACAGGATGCGCTGATGGACCTTCAAGGAAAAATCGTAGTTGTTACTGGTGCAGCCCACGGCATCGGCAAAGGTATGGCGACGCGCTTCGCGGCGGACGGCGCGCGTGTGATCTGTGCGGATATCGATGAAGCCGGTGCCGAAGCCGTCGCGCAGGACATTGGCGGGCATTCGGTCAAATGCGATGTGGCCGACGAACACGAAATCCAGGCAATGATCGAAAGCGTTGAATCCAGCATCGGCCCCATTGATCTGTTCTGTGCCAACGCCGGCATTCTGACGCTTGGCGGTCTCGATGTTCCCGATGCGCATTGGGATAGGATCTGGAAGATCAACGTCATGTCTCATGTGTGGACGGCCCGCCATCTGATGCCGCGGATGATTGCGCGCGACGGCGGCTACATATTGATCACGGCTTCCGCTGCGGGGCTGCTCAACCAGCCCGGAGCCGCGCCATACGGAGTCACCAAACATGCGGCGGTTGGTTTCGCGGAATGGCTGGCTTTGACCTATGCCGACAAAGGCATCCGGGTCTCGGTCTTGTGTCCTCAGGCCGTCCGATCGGAAATGACCAAAGGGTTTGAAGACTCAGTTGCCGCGATTGATGGCATGCTTGAACCCGAGGACGTGGCACAGGCTTGTGTCGAGGCCATTGGCACCGAGACCTTTCTGGTTCTGCCACACCCGCAGGTTCTAGACTACATGCGCTTGAAAACCGCCGATTACGACCGTTGGATTTCAGGAATGAACAAGTTGAATCAGCAGTTTGCAGGCGATACCTAGTCTTTCTTTCGGGCGCGGCGCAGAAGGCCCTCCTGCGCGACAGATGCAACCAAGGTACCATCCTGCGCATAGATTGACCCGCGGTTGAAGCTGCGTCCCTGCCCCGTCCATGGCGACTCCATGGAATAGAGATGCCAATTCTGGAATTGAACCGGCGCATGAAACCAGATCGCGTGATCCAGGCTCGCGCCATTGATTTCGCCCGTGAACCAGCTCAACCCGTGCGGCCGCATGCCGGAACTCAGCAGTGCCATGTCCGAGGCATAGGCCAGCAACAGGTGTTGGGTCACGTGATCAGCCTGTTCCGCTGCTCCCATGCGGAACCACAGATGGTTTCGGTCATCGCTTTTCTCGGGCTGAAATATGTCCAGGGGATCAATCTCGCGCACCTCGATCGGACGTTCGCGCAGCAATTCGGCGCGCAGCCTTTCGGGAACGCGGTTCAGGTACTTCTGCCGCAATTCATCGCGGGACGGTTGCGTTTCGGGCAATGGGACATCAGGCATCGCGTGCTGATGGTCCCAGCCTTCATCCTGAATGTGGAACGAGGCCGACATGTTGAGGATCTGCTTGCCGTGCTGGATTGCCACCACGCGCCGTGTGGTGAACGACCCGCCATCCCGCGCGCGATCTACCTGATAGATAACCGGAATTTCCGGATCTCCCGGACGGATGAAATAGGCATGCAGCGAATGGCAAAGGCGGTCTTCGACCGTTCGGTACGCGGCCGCCAGAGCCTGCGCAATGACCTGACCACCGAAGATCCGCGTGGGCGTTTCACCGCCGGACCCGGTGCCTCGGAACAAGTCTACCTCAAGGCGTTCAATGTCCAGCAAATCCAACAGGATGCGTTCGGCTTCGGTCATTCGACTCTCTCTGGTTCTGTTCGTGATCGGCCTAGCAGGCCGGCGCGGGTCATTCAATGAGGGCGGCGTGAACCAGGGCTTTGAGTTCTGAGCGTGACGGGTAAGAGCTGGAGGGCGACAACTGAGTAAAGAAAACAGCCGACAGGTCGTTCTTTTGGTCGACCCAGAAAAAGGTCGACGCCATTCCGCCCCAACTGAAATCTCCAACCGATCCAGGGGTACGAGCACGGCCCGGGTCCAAAACCACAGCGCCGCCAAGCCCGAACCCCATGCCTTCCATCGGCTGTTCCGCAAAGCTTTGAGGACCCATGGACGCGATGTCGCCCGGCAAGTGGTTGCGCATCATGAAGTCCACCGTGCTCGGGCCCAGCAGTCGTTGATCACCCGCGTTCCCTTTGGCGCGCAGCATCTCGGCAAAACAGGCAAAATCGTCGATCGTGCTGACCAGCCCACCACCGCCGGAAAACAGCGTGGCCGCTTCGAATGGCGAGTTTCCGGCCTGATCCACCAATCGCAACGTTTCGCCGCCGGACCTGGCCGCGTTCAGGGCCATCGCGTCCCCATCGAGCGGTGTGTAGAGCGAGGCGAACCGGTCCCCTGCCCCTTTGGGAACCGAAAACCCGGTTTCGTCCATCCCAAGCGGCCCAAAGATCTCATCGGCAAAGAATTGGTCCAGACTTCTGCCGGACACGACTTCGACCACCCGTCCGATAACGTCGATGCCGACCGAGTACTCCCAGCGGCTGCCGGGTTGAAATGCCAGCGGCAATGCAGCCACGGCCCGAACCTGATCGGCCAGCAGACCCTGGTCCGGTTTGAACATCAGGTCCTGAGCATCCATCGCAGCAGGCAGAAGGCCCGGATTGAACGGATAGCTTAGCCCGCTGGTGTGAGTCAGCAGTTGATGCAGGGTCGGCGGCGTCGAGTCTTCTGTTTGATCAATGGATTGCGCGTCTTTCCGCAACGCCTTCATTTCGGCGAATTCCGGCAGAAACTCGGATACCGGCGCCTCAAGGTGCATCAGACCTTGTTCTACCAGCATCATCAGCGCTGTCGTGGTCACCGGCTTGGTCATCGAGTAGATGCGAACCAAGGTCTCGCGGTCGAACGGCAAATCACTCTCGAGACTGCGCAATCCGCAATCGTGAAAGAAAACTTCGCGCCCGTGCTGCTTCAACAGAAAGGCGCACCCGGGATATTTTCGTTCGTCCACATACCTTTGCATCCATGTCTGAATGCGGTTCAGCCTCGTCCGATCAAACTGCATTGGCCAAAATTTCCCCGTTTTTTCTATCACCTACGCGCAATCCTGCCGCCCCGTGGCAGAGAAAAACAGCCCAAAAAACAAAGCCGGCAAAAATTGCCGGGAGGGCGATCAGCAAGTCCGCTCTCGGCCACAACCCACGACGCTGTTAGACTGACGGCGTTCTGGATTCGTGATTTGCAGCCGTTACCCCCTGATTTCGCCACCGGCCGGAGGTGCCAGATGACGCAGAACGTGGAATTCGTATACGACTTTTGCAGCCCAAACGCTTACCTCGCTCATAAGGTTTTGCCAGATCTCGCCGCGCGGCACGCGGCCAGGATCCGTTATGTGCCGGTTCTGCTGAGCACAGTTTTCAAGGCCACCAACAACCAGAGCCCATTTCAGGCGTTCTCAGAAAATCGGAAGAAATCGGCGTATCTGACCCATGACCTGCACCGCTTTGCGCGGCGGCGCGGCCTGATCTTTCATATGAGCCCCTATTTTCCGCTGAACACGAAGTTCGCCATGCGTGGGGCAGTCGCGGCGATGGGAAAACCTTGGGAAGGCAGATACATAGATGCCGTTTTTGACGCAATATGGGTGCACGGGCAAAAGATTGACGACCTGAATGTGTTGACCGACATCGTTCAAGAACGTGACCTGCCCGTACGAAAAATCCGCGAGGCGATCACCGGCGATTTGGCCAAGCAGACTCTGAAGGATCAGACAAAATCGGCCGTCCGCCGCGGAGTTTTCGGGGTGCCCTGCCTGTTTGTCGGGTCTGAGATGTTTTTTGGTAAGAACAGCCTGGCCAACGTAGAACTTGAACTCGAGGCGTTGCACTGAGGTTTCATGGACGCAGTCCCAATTGCCGGGCGGCATCTATCAGCTTGTGCGCGTGGTCTCCTTCAAGCTCTTCCGGGGTCACGTAAAAGCTGGGTCCGCCGATATTCAATCCAAATACCCGCCCGTCGCTGGCGGTGGACACCGGAACGGAAATGGCATGGACGTCGTCCCGCCACAGAGAATATCCGGTACAATAACCTTGTGTATCGTATTCATCCAACGCGGTTTTTATCGAGTCGCGCAGGTGATTTTCGGGCAGGTTCAGATCGCGTCGAGCAGCGTAAATCGCCGTTTCCCTTTGATCCTCGGTCATGCCAACCAGAATGGCCCGCCCCATGGCCGAGGAGAACAACGGCAGCCGGGATCCGACATGCATGGTAAGCGCCACGTTCTGCGTCGACCTGCTGACCGCGACGTATACGACCTCGGCCCGATGTGCTTCGCCCAGGGCGGCCGTCAGGTACGGATTGGCTCCATCGCGCAGTTCCCTCAGCACCTCGACGGCACGCTCGCATATGTCAGCCGCACCCAGAACTCCGAATCCCAGCCGCAGCACTCCGACGCCAAGCCGATACGAACCGCCTGCGTGATCCTGAACAAGGTAACCCAGTTGGCACAGCGTATGGGTCAACCGCGAGATCGTTGGCTTGGGCAGACCCGTGCGTTCAGCAAAATCCGTGTTGGTCAGGGCCGTTTCGCCGTGGCGAAAGCACCGCAGCAGTTCAAGCCCCCGCGCCAGTGCAGTGACGAAGTTCCGATCCTTGCCAATGTCGGCGCTTGATGATGTCTCGGATACCACGCCTGCCCCTCTATCCCAGCGCTGCCAGACCATGTTTGGCGAACATCGGCACATAGGCTCCGAATGCACGCGCCCGGGCCGGATCGGAGGCGTTCCCGTCCAGGGCGCGTTTGTAGACACCCTGGAGAATTCCGGCCATGCGGAAAAAGTTGAACGCGAGATAGAAGCCGAAATTGTCGATGCCCGGTAGTCCGCGCCGCTGACAGTATGAGGCGATGAAATGCTGATCGCTGGGCAGCCCGAGGCTGTCTCGGTCAACACCGGCCAGCCCCCGACCCTCCTTGCCCGGCGGCATCTGCCATTGCATGATTACGGCCGCCAGATCGGCATAGGGATGGCCGATGGTGGACAGTTCCCAATCCAGGACCCCGATGCAGCGGGTGCCGTCCCGCTCGAACATCAGATTGTCGATGCGATAGTCGCCATGAACCAGCGTTCGTTGACCATCATCCGCCGGGATCGAGCTTTCCAGCGCGTCGATCAGCGCATCCATGTCGGCAACCATTTCGGTTTCCGAGGCGCGATACTGTTTGGTCCAGCGCGCGATCTGGCGTTCAAAGTAGTTTCCGGTCGGTCCGTAGTCGGACAGGCCCACGGCGTCGATGTCGACCATGTGCAATTCGGCCAGAACCCGGTTCATCTCATCCAGAACGGCGCTGCGGGTTTCGTTGGTTTCGCCCTTCATGGTCGGTTCCAGAAAATTCCGGCCGACGAGACGCTCCATGACATAGAAGGCAGAGCCGATGATGCTGTCATCCTCGCACAGCACGTACATGCGAGGCACCGGTACTTTGCTGTGCGCCAACGCGGTCTGAACACGGAATTCGCGGTCGACCGCGTGGGCAGATTTCAGCAGAACTCCTGGCGGTTTGCGCCGCAGAACATAGGATTTTCCAGGCGTGCGCAGTTCGTAGGTCGGGTTGGACTGACCCACCGTGAACTTCGTCGCCTCAAGCGGACCGGCATAGCCTTGCAGGTTGGCGCGCAGATAGGCATCAACGGCGACAAGGTCGAGGGTGTTCGGGTCATCGCTCATGCGATCGACCTCGCTTGATACTGGACCGGGTTTCACAGGGCATCAGCAAAGATGTTTCCTCCGGTCAGAACGTTGATACCACCCGAGACCGGGATCACGGCGCCGGTCACGTAACTGCCGCCGCGTCCGCTGAGGAACAGCATACAGCCCGCGATGTCCTCGTCGCGCCCGACACGGCCCAGCGGGACCGACTTGCCCACTTTCTCGCGTTTTTCCTCGTCAGCCGTGGCAAAGGCGGTCATGCGCGAAACGAACGGTCCCGGTGCCAGAGCATTCACTGTCACGCGGTAGGGCGACAGCTCCTTTGCCATGATCTTGGTCAGATGGATGACGGCCGCCTTGGACGCGGAATAGCTGTAGGCGCCATCGCCCATCGGAACTTCTCCCATCACCGAGGCGACGTTGATTACCCGTGCAGGATCATCGTCCGAGCCCGATTGCATCAGGAGAGGAAGCAGCTTCTGGGTCAGATGAAAGATGCCGGCGACATTCACGGACATGACTTTGTCCCAGGCGTCATAGGGAAACTGTCCCATTGGCGCGCCCCATGAAACGCCGGCATTGTTCATAAGGATATCAAGCTTTTGGGTGCGGTTGTTCACCTCTTCGACCAGCGCATCAATACCGGCCTCGCTGCTGACGTCACCGGCAAATCCTTCAGCGGTTCCGGGCGCATCCAGCGCGTTCAGTTCGGCGGCCACAGCTTCGCAGGCTTCGCCCTTGCGCGAGGCGATCAGCACCCGCGCTCCCGCGTGCAGCAGAGCCTCGGCTGCCATCCGACCAATGCCGGTCGCGCCGCCCGTGACCAAAGCAGTCTTGCCCGCTAGCGAAAATAAGTTCTCCGGTGTCATCAGCCTCTCCCCATAATTCGTTTTTATTGCGTCCTGAGTTCTATTTCAGGTCGGGTCAGTTTCACTATGCAGAATTGCATTTCACATCTGCCTTGACAACATGGTGTGAGGACCCGACCTTCGGGCCAACAAATGGCGAGGATCGGAAAACGAAATGCAAGCATTACTCAGCGTCGCCCCGGGTGGTCCGGAAACACTTGAACTGACCACCCTGCCCGATCCAACGCCCAAAAAGGGTCAGGTGCTGATCCGGGTACGTGCGGCAGGCGTGAATTTTCCGGACACGCTGATCATCCGCGATTTGTACCAGATGAAACCACCGCGCCCCTTCGCGCCCGGAGGGGAGGTGTCGGGCGATGTGATCGCCGTTGGAGATGGTGTTTCCGATCTGAAGGTCGGTGACCGCGTTCTGGCCCTGACAGGTCACGGAGGTTTCGCCGAACAGCTTTGCATTCCGGCCGCCAGCGCCGTTACCATCCCGGAGTCCATGCCGTACGAGGATGCGGCTTGTTTCATTTTCACCTACGGAACGTCCTACCATGCACTGAAGGATCGCGCCGGGCTCAAAGGCGGTGAAACTCTGTTGGTGCTTGGGGCCGCTGGCGGTGTCGGCTCGGCCGCGGTTGAATTGGGCAAAGCCATGGGCGCGCGTGTGATTGCTGCGGTGTCCACGGAAGACAAAGCTCAGTTCTGCAAGGATTTGGGCGCTGATGAAACGATCGTCTACTCCAAGGAGATGACGCGAGAGGCGCAAAAAGCGTTCTCGGCAGAAGTCAAGAAGCTGGCGGGCGGTGATGGCGTTGACGTGGTCTATGATGCGGTTGGCGGCGACTACGCCGAGCCAGCATTGCGCGCGATGGCCTGGAAGGGGCGGTTTCTGGTCGTTGGTTTTGCGGCCGGTATCCCCAACATCCCGTTGAATCTGCCTTTGCTCAAAGGCTGTGAGATCGTCGGCGTGTTCTGGGGCGCGTCCGTATTCCGCGATCCGGCCGGACATGCCGAAAACTTGCGGGAACTGTTTGCCATGTATCATGGCGGCAAGATCAAGCCGCGTATCAGCGCCCGCTTCTCCTTGCCCCGCGCCGCCGAAGCTTTGGAGATGTTGGGCGCCCGGTCGGTTCTCGGCAAAGTTGTCGTGTCCATCGACTAGGAACGACATTCACGGTCGTTTCACCGCCTGTCCCCAAGACCTGACCTGCGCCTGCTCGCCTCATGAGAGCAAAGCCGGTAGACGCGTTTTCAATTCGCGGCTATGAAACAGGTATGGGGACAGAAAAATAATGCGTAGTATTCTTGTATTGAACGGACCGAACCTGAACCTTTTGGGCACACGGCAGCCCGAGGTTTACGGTCATACCACCTTGAAGATGATCGAAGGCTTGTGCGTTTCGCATGGCGCATCGATCGGGTTGCGTGTCGAGTGCGCCCAATCAAACCATGAAGGTGTGTTGATCGATGCCATCCACGCCGCGCGCGGAACCCATGACGGGATCGTCCTGAATGCCGGCGCGTATACCCACACGTCAATAGCGTTGATGGATGCCATTTCGTCGGCTCAACTGCCGGTGGTCGAGGTTCACCTGTCCAATATCCACGCCCGCGAGGCATTTCGGCACAAGTCCTACATCTCGGCCGTCGCCATCGGGCAGATATGCGGCTTTGGCGCTCAAAGCTATGTTCTAGCGCTGGAAGCGCTGGCCGCGCATCTTCAGGAGGGTGGCGGCGCATGATGACGCTCAAGGAATACCTCAACTTTCTGAGCTATGTAAAAACCCTCGAAGAGCTTTGGGCCGCGCACACCGAACAGATGGCCAAGTATGGTTTTGACCGCCTGTTGTACGGACACACACAATACCGCACCCAAACGTCTTTGGGCGACCCCGAAGACTTCGTGATCCTGACCAATCACTGCAAGGAATACATGGACGGTTTCCTTCGGGATGGTCTCTATTTCCATGCGCCCATGCTGAAATGGGCGCTGGATCACGAAGGGGCCGCAAGCTGGAGCATGATCCGCGAGATGATGTCCAGCGGCACGATGACCAACGAAGAACGCAAGGTGTACGAGTTCAACCGCTCGAAAGGGATCACCGTCGGCTACACGATCAGTTTCACTTCGGTGTCCATGCGGTCGAAGGGGGCAATTTCGCTGGCCGCTCTGAACCGCAGCCAGGACGAGATGGACGAGATGTGGGCCGAGCACGGCGATGATATCCTGCTGATGAACAACATCGCCCACCTCAAAATTCTGACCCTGCCCTACAATCCCCCGAACCGCGCCTTGACCAAGCGGCAGCGTGAGGCTTTGGAATGGGTGGGTGACGGTAAAACGACCCAGGACATTGCCCTGCTGATGGGATTGACTTCGGCAACTGTTGAAAAACACCTCAGACTGGCGCGCGAGGCTCTCTCTGTCGAGACGACTGCACAGGCGGTTTTAAAGGCTTCGCTGCAGAATCAGATGTTCGTCATGGAGGTCTGAAGCCGCTGTCGCGCGGCGGTTGACCTTAGGTAAGGAATACATGACTTCCTAAAACTGCGCAGAAATTGCACATTGACCCTGTTCCGTGAGTGGTGGCTTTAGCCAAGGAACATTTGGACGGATCTTTGTATTGCCAAGGCTCTCCGTTCGCTCTGACAAAGGGCGCTTATTCGTCCGCGTGCCGATGTCGGAAATTTTGGGGGGCCTCGACCATCCCCATCTTGCGGGGCCCTCCAATTACTACTCTGATCAATCGGAAATTCGCCAATAAAAAACCGGTCGCGCGTCGCGCAACCGGTTTCGGATGTTTTTGGAGCAGCCCGGAAAACCCGGGCTGAACAGGCGTCAGCCCTGAGCCGCTTTGGCGACTTCGGCAGCAAAGTCTTCTTTTTCGACCACGATGCCTTCGCCAACTTCCAGGCGAACAAAACCGGTGATGGTTGCGCCGGCTTCCTTGGCCGCTGCTTCCACGGTCAGGTCGGGGTTCACAACGAACTGCTGGCTCAGCAGGGTCGATTCCGCGACGAATTTCTTCATGCGGCCCTCGATCATCTTTTCGATGACCTGCTCGGGCTTGCCGGACTCGCGCGCGATGTCCATCTGGACCTGCTTTTCTTTTTCGACAACGGCCGGATCCAGGTCGGCTTCGGACAGAGCGGCCGGGTTCACGGCTGCGATGTGCATCGCGACCTGCTTGCCGATGGCTTCATCGCCGCCCGACAGAGCAACCAGAACACCGATCTTGCCCATGCCGTTGGTTGCGGCGTTGTGGACATACGAGACCACGGTGTCGCCCGACAGTTTGGCCATGCGGCGGACCGACATGTTTTCGCCGATGGTGGCGATCTTGTCGGTCAGCGTGTCGGCAACCGACTTGCCGCCCAGATCAGCGGCCAGCAGTTCCTCAACCGAGTCAACGCCCTGGGCTGCGTAGGTGATCTTGCCGACCATTTCCTGGAACTCGGCGTTCTTCGCGACAAAGTCGGTTTCCGAGTTCACTTCGACAGCAACACCGTTGCCACCTTCGACGTGAACGGCAACCAGGCCTTCTGCTGCGGTACGGCCGGATTTCTTTGCGGCCTTCGCCAGACCTTTGGTGCGCAGCCAGTCAACGGCCTCGTCCATGTTGCCGCCGGTTTCGGTCAGCGCTTTTTTAGCGTCCATCATGCCTGCGCCGGTCGAGTCGCGCAGTTCTTTCACCATTGCTGCAGTGATTGCCATCTCTTGGCTCTCCTCAATTCAAACGGAATTGGGGCAGGTCTACCCTGCCCCATATGTCATTTACGTGACGGGCAGCTTACGCTTCGGCCGACGCTTCGGCTTCTTCTGCAACGGCTTCTTCAACCGGTGCTTCTTCGAACTCGCCCAGGTCGACGCCGGCGGCGCCCAGCTGAGCCGTCATGCCGTCCAGTGCAGCGCGTGCGGCCAGGTCGCAATACAGTGCGATTGCACGGGCAGCATCGTCGTTGCCGGGGATGATGTAGTCCACACCATCCGGCGAGCAGTTGGTGTCGACGACGGCCACAACCGGGATACCCAGTTTGTTGGCTTCTGCGATGGCCAGTGCTTCTTTCTTGACGTCGATGACGAACAGCAGGTCAGGAACGCCGCCCATCTCGCGGATGCCGCCCAGCGAAGCCTGAAGCTTGGCCTGGTCACGCTCCATTCCCAGACGCTCTTTCTTGGTCAGGCCTTCAGCGCCCGATTCCATGGCTTCGTCGATCTGGTTCAGACGGTTGATCGACTGGGAAACGGTTTTCCAGTTGGTCAGCGTGCCGCCCAGCCAGCGGTGGTTCATGTAATACTGAGCCGATTTTTCAGCGGCTTCGGCGATCGGCTGTGCAGCCTGACGCTTGGTACCGACAAACAGAACGCGGCCACCTTTGGCGACGGTGTCACGTACCGCCTGCAGCGCCTGGTCCAGCATCGGAACGGTCTGGGTCAGGTCCATGATGTGGATGCCGTTGCGTGCGCCATAGATGAAAGGCGCCATGCGGGGGTTCCAACGCTGTGTTTGGTGACCAAAGTGAACGCCAGCTTCCAGCAGCTGACGCATGGTGAACTCGGGAAGAGCCATGCTATGTTTTCCTTTTCCGGTTTTCGCCTTGGCGGGGGTGAAAGAAGCGTTTGCTCCAACCGGCGGCCTTGATGAGGATGTCTCCCTCAAAACGACCAAACCCCGCCTGCGGATTTGAATGCCGCGCGTATACGGCAGGTTGACTGACGGTGCAAGAGGCTTTTGCCCCTATTTTTCTGGCCGCGCCAAGGCATGCCCGTGGCGAACGGCCTGCTCGCAATGCGCGGCCAAAGCCTTGCGGTTGTCGAAATCGCTGACCCGGGCCGGAGAATGATAGATCAATTCGACCCGCCCCTGCCGCCGCGCGCCCAGCGTCTTCAGAAGATGCGGGGCAAAATCCATGTCCCCCCACCAGCCATAAAACCGATCCGGCTGCCCATCGGGCGCGTGATAGACAACCGAAACCGGCTGAACATACATGAAGTCACGCAGTTCATCTGCAAAGAATGCCGCAAAAAGCGTTGTTTTGAATGGCAAAACCCGCAGTCCGTCCGTCGATGTGCCCTCTGGAAAAAACAACAGCTTGTGCCCGACCTTCAGACGGTCCTCGAACAGTCTGGTCTGCTCGCGCGCTTTCTTGGGATTGCGTTCGATGAACACGGTTCCGGTGGCCCGGGCCAACCAACCGATGCCGGGCCAACTCGCCACCTCGGCCTTGGACACGAAGTATACACGCTTGCGGGCGTTGAGCGCGAAGATGTCCAGCCAGGACGTGTGGTTGGCGACAACGGCCCCGCGCTGCTGCATCAGCTCGCCCGAGCTTGAAAATCCGATCCCAAGAATTCGAAACGCATTGCGACACACGAATTGGGCAATGAACGGCGTTACCGGCCGACGCAGGCCAAAGATGGGTCTTTCGACCAGGCGCACAAGCAACAGAACGATCAGACCACCGAACACCAGCACAGCCAGAGGAAGCCCCCGCAGGATCACCAAAATCCAACCCCACACGCCCAACTCAACCGGGTCCGGGTCGTCCGAGCTGTGCCAGACAGCACCGTTTGGCACGTCACGCTCCGCCATAGATGCGTCTCTGTCTTTCGTTCATCCGAGTGGTGTCGAGGATCAGGCAAACGTCGGTGGTGTTGAAGGCATGGTCGATGAATGCCCCCTCGCCCACAAACCCGCCCAATCGAAGATAGGCCTTGATCAAGGCCGGAACCTGCAACATCGCACCCCGTCGATCCAGCGCATCTTTCGGAACCAGGTTCATGTTCTGAAAAACATCCGGCTGCGCCCGCACCCGCAGTTCGGGTGGAGCCAGGTGGTTGTGATGCAGCATCGACAGAGGCTGGGCAAGGTGCTTGACGTCTGTGCCGTGAAAACTGGCAACGCCGAACAGAACTTCGATCTCCCGTTCGGACACATATTTTGCGAGGCCATTCCACAAATGATACATTGCGGTTCCGCCGCGATAGTCCGGATGCAGGCAGGACCGGCCGAGTTCCAGCAACTTGCGGCCGCTGTTTTTCAGAACGGTAAGGTCGTATTCATCCTCAGAGTAGAACCGTCCGACTTCAGCTACGCGGTCACCGGGCAACAGGCGGTAGACTCCGACCACTTCTCCGGTGACGTCGTCATAGGCCAGCATATGATCAAAATACGGGTCGAACTGGTCGCGTTCCAGGCCCTCTGCATGATCGACCATCTCTCCGCCACCGCCCAATTCACGCACGAAGACGTCATAACGCAGCCGCTGCGCCGCGCGCAGTTCCTCGTCGGTTTCGGCAAGTTTGACAGTGAATGAAGGGCCCGTATCCGGCATGTGGAATGGTCGTCGTCTTGTTGCGATCCCAGCGCTGATACCGCAGCTGCGCGGCGAATGGCAACACGAACCGGGTGGCGAGCCCCGTTAACCTTTCCTAAACCAGTTTCATGGATCAAGAACCGGCATCAAGGCGATGCGTGTTCCGTCAATCACCACTTTGCCCTGGTCGCGAAAGTTCACGGTGATCTTGCCCCCGATGTTGGACTGGACCTGTCCAACGCCCCAGTCAGGGAAATCTGGGTGGCGGACAAACATGCCCGGTGCAAGAATGGCATTCAGATCTGTCATGCGGCGGCTCCGGGTCGGGCATGGGGGATACCACAGGAGGTACGCATGGGCGACACCAACGTCAACCTGGCCGAGTTGATCGGCTCTCGGATCTGCCACGATTTGATCAGCCCGATCGGCGCGATCACCAATGGGCTGGAACTGTTGGAGATGGTTGGCGGCACCCAGGGCCCCGAGATGGAACTGATCACCGGCAGCGTCGGCAGCGCCGGGGCGCGGATTCGGTTCTTTCGCGTGGCCTTTGGCGCGGCCAGCGATCAGCCGCTGGGCCGCAGCGAAGTGACGGACCTGCTGCGCGATGTCAACCACGCGGGCCGTGTCCGGGTGCATTGGAACGTCACCGAGGCGATGCCGCGCAATCAGATCAAACTGGCCTTTCTGGCCATCATGTGCTGCGAAAGCGCCATGCCCATGGGCGGCGAGGTCAAGATTGACAGCGTGGGCGATAAATGGACGGTCACCGGTACGGCCGACCGCATGAATGTCGATCCCGACCTGTGGAAAGGCTTCCCAACCGGCACATTCGCCAACAAGGTCACGCCGGCGCAGGTGCAGTTCGCCCTGCTGCCGCAGACGGCGGCCGCTCAGGGCCGCCGGGTTTCGGCCGAGACGGGCGCAACCCGCGTGGTGCTACGGTTCTGACGCAGCGCCTCAGGCGCGCGTCGTGCCGTTGCCGCGCACCAGGTATTTGAAACTGGTCAACTGCGCCGCCCCCACCGGGCCGCGCGCGTGCATCTTGCCCGTGGCGATTCCGATCTCGGCGCCCATTCCGAACTCACCCCCGTCGGCAAATTGGGTCGAGGCGTTGTGCATCAGGATCGCACTGTCGAGCCGTTCAAAGAAGCGGTCGGCGGCGGACTGATCCTCGGTCATGATGCAATCGGTATGGTTCGATCCGTATTGCCGGATATGCGCGATTGCTTCATCGATATCGGTCACCGGTTTTGCGGCGATGATGCTGTCCAGAAACTCCTTGCCCCAGTCGGCATCGGTGGCCGGCACGGTGCCGTCGATGGCCAGCGCACCCGCGGCATGGACCTCGACGCCAGCGGCCAGCAGCGCCGCGATCACGTCGCGCCCCAGCGTTTCCGCGATATCCTGATGCACCAGCAGGCATTCGGCCGCCCCGCAGATGCCAGTGCGGCGCGTCTTTGCGTTCAGCACCACGTCCAGCGTTTTCTGCGGATCCGCCTCCTTGTCGATGTAGATGTGCACGATCCCTTCAAGATGGGCAAAGACCGGCACCCGCGCCTCGCGCTGGACCAACCCGACCAGCCCCTTGCCACCACGCGGCACGATGACGTCGACATAGTCGGTCATGGTCAGCAATTCCTGCACCGCCGCCCGATCACGGGTCGGGACCAGCTGGATCGCATCCTCGGGCAGGTTTGCGGCCTTCAGACCCTCGACCAGGCAAGCGTGGATCGCGGTTGAAGAATGAAAGCTCTCGGATCCGCCGCGCAGGATCACGGCGTTCCCCGACTTGAGGCAAAGCGCCCCGGCATCAGCGGTCACGTTCGGGCGGCTTTCATAGATCACGCCGATCACGCCCAGCGGGGTGCGTACGCGGCGGATGTTCAGCCCCGAAGGCATATCCCATTCGGCCAGAACCTCACCCACTGGATCGGTCTGTTCAGCCACGGTGCGCAACCCGTCGACCATGCCCTGAATGCGCGTCTCGTCCAGCATCAGACGGTCCATCATAGCCGGGCTCAGACCCTTTTCGCGGCCGTAGTCCAGGTCTTTCTTGTTGGCCTCGATGATCTGCGCACGGTTCTTCCACACAGCGTCGGCGGCGGCAATCAACGCGGCGAGTTTGCGCTCGGCCGAAGCAAAGGCCAGATCCCGAGACGCATCCTTGGCGCGCTTGCCAAGATCGGCCATCAGGGCGGGAATGCTATCAAAGTCCTTCATGTCATCTGCCTTTCCGGTCGTCGGACCAGCCAAATCTATCAGTTTTCGCGGCTACAAAGCCAGATCGTCACGGTGGATCATCACCGCACGGCCGGGATAGCCGAGTGCGTCCTCGATCTCGGAGGATTTGCGCCCCTTGATGGTGTCGGCCTCGTGCGCGGTATAGCGGCTGAGGCCCAATCCCAAACGCCGGCCCTCGTGGTCCTTGATGGCCACCGGGTCGCCCCGTCCGAAATCGCCCGTCACTTCGACGATGCCGGCCGGCAACAGGCTCTTGCCATTCTCCAGCGCCCGCGCAGCCCCTGCATCGACCGTGATCTCGCCCCGCGGCTTCATCGCCGAGATCCAGCGTTTGCGCGCCGCATGCGGGTCCAACTTGGCTTTGAACCAAGTGCTGTTCGCGCCATTGTTCAGCAGTTTCAGAGGGTTCAACGGCGATCCTTCCGTAATCGCCATGTCACAGCCCGCCGCCGTCGCCATCTGCGCGGCCATCAGCTTGGTCTTCATGCCGCCCTTGGACAGCCCCGAACCGGCATCACCGGCCATCGCCTCGATCTCGGGCGTGATCGCGTCGATCACGGCAAACCGGGTGGCGGACGGGTCCTCGGCGGGGTTGCCGGTGTAGAACCCATCGACATCGGACAGCAGAATCAATTGATCCGCACCGACGGTCACGGCGATCTGCGCGGCCAGGCGATCATTGTCGCCGTAACGGATTTCATCCGTGGCCACCGTGTCATTTTCGTTCACGATGGGCACGACACCCAGCCCCAGCAGAGTTTCCAACGTCGCGCGCGAGTTCAGGTACCGGCGGCGGTTCTCGCTGTCTTCAAGCGTTACCAGAACCTGTGCCGTGGTGATGTCGTGGGGGGCCAACGCCTCTTCATAGGCCCGCGCCAGCCGGATCTGCCCGACGGCGGCCGCGGCCTGGGACTGCTCCAGCGACAGCGCGGTTGCGGGCAGGCCCAGAACACCGCGCCCCAGCGCGATCGAACCGGACGAGACCAGAACCACATCGGCCCCCTGCCCCTTGAGCCACGCCACGTCCTGCGCCAGCGAATGCAACCACTCCGAACGCAGCTTGCCGGTCGCACGATCGACCAGCAACGCCGAGCCGATCTTGACCACCAGGCGCTTTGCGTCGGTCAGGGCTGCCACGTCTCGCGCTCCTCGGTGGGTTTCTGGCGCAGGCGGTTTTCGTCGATCTGGGCGCGCAGGGCTCGCAGAACCTCGGTGACGCCCTGCCGGGCGACGCCCGACATGGTCATCACAGGGCCGCCGACGGCCTCTTCCAACTCGGCCTTGGCCAGTTCGAGCTGTTCTTCGTCCAGCGCGTCAATCTTGTTCAACACGGTGATCCGGGGCTTGTCAGCCAGCGCGCCGCCATAGGCCTCAAGCTCGTGGATGATGGTGTGATAATCCTGCGCGATGGTCTCCGACGTGCCGTCGACCAGATGCAGCAACACCGCGCAGCGTTCGACATGGCCCAGAAAACGGTCGCCGATGCCGCGGCCTTCATGCGCGCCTTCGATCAGGCCGGGAATGTCGGCCACAACGAATTCCACGTTGTCCACGCCAACGACGCCCAGATTGGGATGCAGCGTGGTGAACGGATAATCGGCGATCTTGGGCCGCGCGTTCGAGGTGGCGGCCAGAAAGGTCGATTTGCCCGCGTTCGGCATGCCCAGCAGACCCACATCGGCAATCAGCTTCAGACGCAGCCATATCGTACGGTCCACACCCGGCTGCCCAGGGTTGGCCCGCCGCGGCGCCTGGTTGGTGGCCGATTTGAAATGCAGGTTGCCGAAACCGCCATTGCCGCCCCGCGCCAGCAGGACTCGTTGCCCCACTTCGGTCAGGTCGGCGATTACCGTCTCCTGATCTTCGTCCAAGATCTCGGTTCCGACGGGCACGCGCAGAATGATGTCGTCACCATCCTTGCCGGTGCGCTGCTGGCCCCGGCCGGGCTGTCCGTTCTTGGCAAAGAAATGCTGTTGATAGCGGAAGTCGATCAGGGTGTTCAGCCCGTCCACGACCTCGGCCCAGACGGACCCGCCCTTGCCGCCGTCCCCGCCATCAGGGCCGCCGTATTCGATGTACTTTTCGCGTCGGAAGCTGACGCACCCGCTACCGCCGGCCCCGGACCGGATGTAGACCTTTGCAAGATCGAGAAATTTCATGTCAGTCCCCTACTGCAAAGGCCCCATCGGCCACAAGTCAGAGTTTTTTGCTGTACGTCCAGGTGGGCACATTTGCGTCGCGCGCCACCGAGAAGCTTTCGGCATCGCCAAGATACTGGAACCCGCAATGGGTCAGGACCCGCGCCGAGGCGGGATTGTCCTGAAACACGCTGGCAAACATCGTGGCGTTTTCCAGCGGGTTCGCCTGAACCAGCGTTTCCACCGCCAGCGAGGCGATGCCCGTGTTCCAATACAAGGGCGCGACCCAATAGCCCACTTCGGACTGGTTGCGATCCAGCCGCTTGAGCGAGATCACCCCGATCAACTCGGGCCCGCCATCTTTGGTGGCGTCCATCGCCCAGACGTCCTCGTCCCGGTCCTCGGCCATGGCGCGGGTCACGAAAGCCTCGATCGAACCGGGCGGCAAGGGGTGCGGGATCGACGTGGTCATGCGCGCCACGCGCTCGTCCCCGGCGTAGTGCTCGATCAGGCCCATGTCCGACCGGCGCAGCGGGCGCAGGTCGAACCGCTCGGTTTCAATGACCGGCTGATTTATGATTGCCTCAAGTTTCATTGGTGTGTTCCTCCTCCGAACAACACGAAAAGTACGGATGCAACAGTCAGACCCGCGAGAGTCCACATCAGATATTTTTCCGCCGGCCGTCCCGCAACCACGCGGGCAATTCTATCGCCCGCAAAAGTCCAGATCGGGTGCAGGACCACCTGGCAGGTCAACAAAACGAGCGCGATCGTGAGCGTCGCACTCAGCACCGATGTTCCCGCCGCGACGAACCCGGTGAATCCCGCGATGATCATCGCCCAGGCCTTGGGGTTCAGCGGATGGACCACCAACCCGGCCCAGAATCCGGGAACCGCCTCGCCCGCGTCCTGATGCGACAGGCGCAGGTTGGCGATTTTCCACGCAAGCCAGCAAATATAGGCCGCCGAAGCATATTTCAGAACCGCGAACGCTGTCGGAGCCTGTTCTGCCAGTTGCAGAAGGCCAAAGCCCAGCGGCCAGATGATCAGCTGCTTGCCCAGAATCACGCCAGTCACGAAAGGCAGCGCCGCGCGGAACCCATAGCGCGCACCCGTTCCCAACAGGACCATGTTGGCCGGTCCCGGCGTGCCGACCTGGCTGGCGGCAAAGATCAGGAAACTGGTGGTTGCAACGGGCATCGGGGCTTTCGATCAAATCTGCGTCAAAACGAGAAAGGGGACCGGCACTTTGTGCCGGTCCCCCATGAATTTTTCTTAAACCTTCTGGGTTTCGGCTTACTCTGCGGCCTCCGCCACTGGCAGGACCGAAATGAAGGTGCGGTTTTTCAGTCCTTTGTGGAACTTCACGGCGCCATCGACAGTTGCAAAGATGGTGTGATCCTTGCCCATGCCCACGCCTTCGCCCGGCCAGAACTTGGTGCCGCGCTGACGCACGATGATGTTGCCTGCAACGGCGGCTTGGCCACCATACAGTTTCACGCCAAGGCGACGACCCGCTGAGTCGCGGCCGTTACGGGAGGAACCGCCAGCTTTTTTATGTGCCATTCTCTCTCTCCTTAGCCTTTGGCCAGATCTTTGGCCTGCTCAACCCATTCGGGTTTCACTTTGACCGTCTCGATAGCAGCAATCTGCTCCTCCGACAAGGCGGCCAGAGCGGCAAAGTTTTCGATACCGGCTTCGGCCAGTTTCTTGGCAGCTGCGGGACCAACACCGGTGATCTTGGTCAGATCGTCAGCGGCAGCAGCAGCGGCCGGGGCTTCTGCCTTGGCAGCGGCTTTCTTGGCGGGTTTCGCTGCTTTCGCAACTTCACCTGCCGGAGCCGAACCGGTTGCGGCCTTGACGCCCGACTTGTCCGCGCCCGAGGGCAGGATGTCGGTGATCTTGACCAGGGTCAGCTTCTGACGGTGGCCAACGGTGCGCTTCGAGCTGTGCTTGCGGCGGCGCTTGACGAATTTGATGACCTTGTCACCTTTGATCTGTTCGATCACTTCCGCCTGAACGGCCGCGCCATCGATGAACGGCGCGCCGACAACGGGGGCATCGCCACCCAGCATCAGAACGTCGTTGAATTGGACTTTTTCACCTGCGTCGGCAGCCAGTTTTTCAACGCGGAGCACGTCGCCCGCCTGAACCTTGTACTGCTTGCCGCCAGTCTTGAGGACTGCAAACATGCGTCTTTCCTTTTTCTACCGCGTTCTGTGGTCCCCGTCAGACGGGTGTTTCGGCCAAGGCCACCTCGAACAGCGCGCCCTTTTCGGGCGGATGAACGACCGTCAGGGCGCACCCGTCAGGCCAACAATAACGATACCCGGCGCGGAGGTTCCGGCCGGGATGCGCGCTTATCCACGGATCACACGGCAAAGTCAACAGCAAACCGGCCTAAAGATCCGACGCTTGCAGAACCTGCGCCACCGTTACGCCCAGCTGGTATGACAACTCGTTGAACATGGTGTCCAGACCAGCGAACAAGGCGTTGTTCAAGGCCTGCCCAGCCTCGGTACGTGAAAAGGCGATATTCTCGCGTAGCTGGGCCTCGCTGAGGGGTTGGTACGCAAATAGAAGGAACGAGTACAGCCACTCGCGGGTTTGTTGCTCGGACTGCGCTCCCTGCGCCAGCAATTGGGCCAACATTTCGCCGTCGTCGCCCGTGATGCCCTGCCCGTCCGCCAACCCACGGAAGAAATTGTAATCGGCCTGCAACGCTCCGCGCACGTTCCGATCAACAAGGTCGTTGATCTCGACATACTCATCGATCAGACGAAAATAGGCCGCATCACGATCGGCCTCCCGATAGGCGGCCATGGCCATCTCTTCGAAGGCTTCGTCGGAAAAAGTTCGACGGGCCGAGTTTTCCAGAGACACGACGGCGCGGCCCAGATCGCTTTCGAAAAACAGCGCAGCCTGCTCCAGTTGCCCTTCGGACATACCGCCAGCCAGCGCGTCATAAATCTTGGCCTGCATCCACGCCTTGTCGTACAAATCTTCAACCTGGGCCTCGAAAAACGATCCGCCCTCACCGTCCAGCAGGCTTTTGTCCAGTTCGCGCCCCTGCGCGACACCCTCATCACGCAGAATCTGCATCACGTCGGACAAATGCATTGCCTTGGTCAGACGGTCGACCTGGTCCGCCGTGACCGCACTGGCCCAACCGGCCAAAACCAGCCACAGAGCCAGAAACAGCCGCATCAGATGTCCTGAGCCGGACGCAGTTCGGCCATGCGCGCCGCCAGCACTTCAAACCGCATGGCCATGATCTCGTACTGGATTGCGTTCAACAGCTCGTAGACTTCCTGCATCAGCGGCTGTTCCAGCGCTTTGGTATAGGCGTCGACATCCGCGTCAGAGAAATCCTGATAGGTGTAGGCCGCGTTGGCCAAGGCGGACAGTTGCAATGACTGCCGCATCTCGGGTTCGTTCAGCTTCATCATCTGGCGCAGCCCGTCCGCGTCCAACTGCAGGTCGATCACTCCGGCGGCGCTGGCGGCCAGCAGGAACCGCAGCTGGATCTCCTGCAGCGCCCGCAACGAGGTTTCGCTGGCATCGATGGCGCTGTTCATCCGCTTCAGGCTTTCGATGCGGCTCGAACCGGACTTGACCAGATCGGATATGATCTCCTGCCCCTCAAGTTGCTTGGCTTCGTCATCCTCGACAAGGTGCGAGGCATTTTCCGCCTCGACAAGCCGTTGTCCCAGATCCGAGGCATAAAACTCGACCGCGTGGTTCAGGGCCTCGTCGCTCAGCGTCTGTTCGAGAATCGCAACCGCTGTTTCATGCATGTCGTCGGTGTCGAACACCTCCTCCGTCAGACGCGTCCATTGCGAGCCAAAACCCTCGGGGTCGATCCCCAGCATCTGAGGCGCCGAAGCCGAGGCCAATGCGATGCTTTCCAGCGCCACGTCAAAACCCGTCGTCGTCAGAAAAGCCTCAATCCGATCCCGGCTGGCGGACAAGGCGTTTTGAGCCGTCAGAGCGAACGCGAACACGGGCAGGATGAGCAGAAGCGAAATGCGGTGCAGAAGATGTCTCATACATGTCAGCCTAGGAGATTTCGTCGGACTGGCAATGGAAAATCCGCGGTTTGGCGAATTCGGGAATTTTCTGCTTGCACCCCTCGGCGATCACAACTAAATCCCCCCCTCACAGACCCCCGCGGAGAGGTGCCGGAGTGGTCGAACGGGGCGGTCTCGAAAACCGTTGTGGGTGCAAGCCCACCCAGGGTTCGAATCCCTGTCTCTCCGCCACTACTTCCCAATGATTCCCCCCTTTCTTGTTCGCCTGATGGTTGCAAGCGTGCATTTTCGCCGGTGGCGTGTTGTTGCCGCCGATCGTCTGACTGATCAGCGCCGAGTGGCCCAAACCCCGAACATGCGCCGAATCTTTGGGATTTCCCCTTTGATCTCAGGTAGTTTCTCCCCACATCAGCGGCACACATCCGAAAAGGAGACCCCAATGTCCCGCATTATCATCCTGATTATCATCGCCGGATTGGGTGCCGGCGCGTATTTCTACCTGAATCAGCCCGAGCCCACCCCGGCCGAGAAACTGCAATCTGCCGCCAAAGAAGCCGGCGAGGCCGTTGGCGAGGCCGCAACCGCAGCCCAGGAAGCTGCCAGCGAGGCTTTGTCGACGGCCACGCAGCAAGCGGGTGACGCAGCCTCGGCCGCCGTCGAACAGGCCGGTGAAGCAGCCGAGCAAGCCGGTCAGACAGCCACGGATCTGGCCAACCAGGCAGGCGATCAGGTTGCAGCCCTCACTGCCCAAGGGCAGGAGTTGCTGAATACCTGGGTTGACGAAGGCATGCTGTCGGCCGAGCAGTTCGACTATGACGCGATGGTTGAATCCGTGAAAAACAGCCAGCTGAGCCAGGAAATCCAGGACCAGGTGATCAAGATCCTCGATGGCATCAAGGAAGCGCCGGAAACGGCTGCGCTCAAGATCCAGGAACTGCGCAACCTGTTGACGCAATAAGATCATTCGACAAGGCCGGCAATTGTCCGGCCTTGTCACACCTGCACCGGCTTCCCAATTCCCCAACGTTAACCCTGTGGTCGATTGACGTGCCCGGTGCCATTTGTTTGGCTTGGCTCAACCAGTCGCATCAAGTCGGGACGACCTATTGTCGGCATCGGTGCGCCCTGCCCCGGGGCGCGCACTCGGATCGACCCGTTTGCTTGAAAATGTCGGAAACAAAGGAAAAAGAATGACTGACCTCCCCAAATCCATGTTTGCCGTGATCCAGAAATTTGACGGATACTCGGGTACCGCCACGGGCCCGGCGATCGAGGACGCCGCCGACTGGGTTGAGAATGCCGAGATCCCGGTGCCCACGCCTGGCCCTGGCCAGGTGCTGATCAAATTGCGCACCGCATCGGTGAACCCCTCAGACCTCCATTTCATCAAAGGTGAGTACGGTCAGCCGCGGGTCAAAGGTGCACCGGCCGGTTTCGAAGGGTGCGGGGACGTCGTCGCCACCGGCGCGGGCGCTGAAGCGCTGAAGGGGCAAAGGGTCGCCTTCGTCGCCTCCGGGTCCGGCGCATGGGCCGAGTATGCCCTGACACAGGCGCAGATGTGCATTCCTTTACGGCCCGAGATATCGGACGATGACGGTGCCGCACAGATCGTCAATCCGCTGACCGCGATGGCAATGGTTGAGATCGCGCGTTCCGAAGGAGAGGCCTTTGTCGTTTCCGCGGCCACCAGCCAGTTGGGCAAGCTGATGTGCGGGCTGGGCCGAGACCTTGGCCTGAAGCCGATTGCGATGGTGCGGCGCCCTGAAACGGTCGAACTGCTCAAAAGCCACGGAGCGGCCGAGGTCATCGTAACCACCGAAGACGATGCCGTCTCCAAGTTTGCTGCCATCAGCGCACAGCTCAAGCCGCGGGTGTTTTTGGATGCGGTCTCGGATCAGCTGTCCGAGCAGGTCTTCTGCGCCATGCCCAACGGCGCGCGCTGGGTGTCTTATGGCAAACTCAGCAGCGAGCCTCCGAAGCTGACCCAGATGGGCCAGCTGATCTTTATGAGCAAACGGATCGAGGGCTTCTGGCTGACCAAATGGATGATGTCCACTCCGCCCGAAGAGCAGATGCGCGCGGTTGCCGAGGTGCAGGCCCGCTTTGCGGACGGACGGTGGAAAACGGATGTCTCGGCGCATGTCCCGCTGAACAAAATCGTTTCCGATCTGGCAGTTGCACTGAAAAAGAGTGACGGTAAGGTAATAATCACGCCATAGTAGAACAGGCGCCCCGGTGATTGGAGGAGATCCGGGGCGTCAGGACGCCGGGCAAACCGGCATGGGGAGGAGAATTTGGACAACGCACAGCTGCTGATCAGCGGGCTGGCGAATGGCTGTGTCTACGGCCTGATCGCGCTTGGCTTCGTGTTGATCTACAAGGCGACCGAGGCCGTGAACTTCGCCCAGGGCGATTTCATGATGCTGGGCGCCTTCGTCACCATCGGGCTGACCAACACCGAATACATGGGCCTGCCCTTCTGGCTGGCCCTGCCCATCTCGCTGGGGATCATGGGCGCGCTGGGGTATCTGCTGGACCGGCTGATCATCCGCCGCCTGTTCGGGGAAAGCCAGACCGCCGTGGTCATCCTGACCATCGCCCTGGGCTTCGTGATCCGCTTTGTCGCCGGGCTGATCTGGGGTCACGAGCCGCAGACGCTGGAAAACCCGCTTGCCGGCAAGGAGGTCCGCTTTGGCGGCCTAGTTCTGGGGATGGAGGACGTGGCGGTCATCGTCGTGACCGTGTTGCTGACCTGGGGGCTGTATGTGTTTTTCAGCAAGACCAAGCTGGGGCTGGCAATGCAGGGCGCCTCGCAGAACCAGTTGGCGGCCTATTACATGGGGGTGCCGGTCAAGCGTGTTCAGGGTTTCATCTGGGGTCTGGCCGGCGTCGTGGCCGGGATCGCGGGCATCCTGTTCGCCGCCAAGGGTTCGGTCGATCCGACCACCGGGCTGCTGGGAATCAAGGCGTTTGCGGCCGCGGTCATCGGCGGGTTTGGCAGCCTGCCCGGAGCCTTGGCGGGCGGTCTGATCGTCGGCGTGATCGAACCCTTCGCCAGCCGCTACATCGCTGCGGGCTACAGCCAGATCGCGCCCTATGCGCTGTTGCTGGCGGTGCTGATCTTCCGTCCGCACGGCCTGTTCAGCCAGGTCCGGGTCAAGAAGGTCTGAGCGCATGAGGATCGTTTTCAAAACCGACTACATGCAGGACATCCGCCCGTGGAAGGACGGATACCAACTGTCGCTCTACCTGATCCTGCTGGTGGTGGTCATTGCCGCGCCGTGGTGGCTGGACGCGTTCTATCTGGGAGAGTTGACCAACGTTCTGATCTGGGCCATCGCCGGGCTGGGTCTGATGATCCTAACAGGGCATACCGGCCAGGCCAGCCTGGGCCACGCGGCGTTTCTGGCCTTTGGCTGTTATGCAAACGTGATCCTGATCGAGTCCGGCGTGCCGTTTCTGGTGGCCTTTCCGCTGGCCGGCATCCTGACCGGTATCGCCGGGGTCACGGTCGCCATCCCTGCCCTACGGCTGCACGGCATCTATCTGGCGATCTTCACCCTGGCCCTGTCGATCCTGATGGACGACCTCATCGTTCTGGCCGAACCGATCACCGGCGGCGTGGCGGGCAAATACATGGGCGGGGTCGAGATATTCGGCCATCTGGTCGATCGCTGGGGCACGCCCGAGCAGTTCTACTGGCTGGTTCTGGCCGTCACGGTTCTGGTCACGCTGGGCTACATCAACCTTCTGCGTACGCCGCTGGGGCGCAGCTTCATCGCGGTGCGCGACTCGGAAGTGTCCGCGCAGGCGATGGGCATCGACATCGCGCGCACCAAGACCGTGTCTTTCGCATTGTCCTGCGCCGTGACTGGATGGGCGGGGGCGCTGATGGGCCTGTATGCCGGGGCCTTCAACAACGAAACCTTCAGCGTTGTGATCTCGATCCAGCTGCTGATGATGATCGTGATCGGCGGGCTGGGCTCGATCCACGGCGCGTTTCTGGGCGCCATCGTCATCGGGTTTCTGCCGCAGTTCCTGTCGATCGCCAAGGAATACGCAGGCGCCCTTTTCGGTGGCGGAACCGTCGCCATTCCGGGGCTGGAATTCGGCATCTTCGGCATGATCCTGATCGGGTTCATCCTGTTCGAGCCGATGGGCATCTATGGCCGCTGGCTGAAAATCCGCACCTGGTTCGAGCTGTTCCCCTTCTACCGTAAGGACATGTTCAAGCGGCAGAAATCCTATCTCAAGACGGAGCGCCTGAGATGAGCCTGCTGGAATTCGAGAACGTCACCCTGAAATTCGGTGGCCTGACGGCGGTGAACGATCTGTCCTTTTCGGTCGAAGAAGGCGAGGTCTTTGCCATCGTCGGCCCGAACGGGGCGGGCAAATCCACGGTGTTCAACCTGATCTCGCGTTTCTACGACCCATACGCGGGCCAGATCCGGTTCGACGGGCACGATCTGCTTCAGGTCAAGCCCTCGGGTGTGGCCGCCTATGGAGTTGCGCGGACCTTCCAGAACATCGAGCTGTTCGAACATGCAACCGTGTTGCAGAACCTGCTGGTCGGGCGGCACCGCCACCGGCGTACCAATCTGCTGTCCGAGGTGTTCTTTACCCCCTCGGCCCGCCGGCAAGAGCTGGAGAACCGCGAGAAGGTCGAAGAGATCATCGATTTCCTCGATCTGCAGGCCTATCGCGACAAGATGATCGCCGGGCTTCCCTACGGCGTGCGCAAGGTTGTCGAGGTCGCGCGCGCGCTGGCCACCGACCCCAAGCTGCTGCTGCTGGATGAACCGGCTTCGGGGCTGTCGGTCGAGGAAACAACCGACATGCGCTGGTGGATCGACGACATCCGGCGGCAGATGGGGATCACGGTGCTGATGGTCGAACATGACATGGGGCTGGTCTCGGGCGTGTCTGACCGGGTGCTGGCTATGGCCGATGGGGCGAAACTGGCCCTTGGGACACCGGCGCAGGTGCAATCGCACCCCGCCGTCGTCGAAGCCTATCTGGGGAAAGCCTCATGAGCGCACCGATCCTGAGCATCCGCAACATCGAAAGCTTCTATGGCCCGATCATGGCGATCCGCGGTGTGTCGCTGGACGTGCGCCCGGGCCAGATCGTCTCGATCCTGGGCGCCAACGGGGCGGGCAAGACGACGCTGATGAAGACCGTTTCGGGTGTGATGGACCCGGAAAAGGGCACGATCACCTTCGACGGCGAGGAAATCCAGGGGCTGGAGCCGCACAAGATCGTCCAAAAGGGCATCGTGCATGTGCCCGAGGGGCGCGAGGTGTTCCCGTTGTTGACGGTGAACGAGAACCTCAGCCTGGGGGCCTATACCCTGCATGACAAGGCCCAGATCGAGCGCGACCGCGAGTTGGTGTTTTCCTACTTCCCGGTTCTGAAGGAACGCCGAAATCAAGAGGCCGGCACCCTGTCGGGCGGGCAGCAGCAGATGCTGGCCATCGGCCGCGGCCTGATGGCCAACCCGCGCATCATGCTGCTGGATGAACCCTCGCTGGGCCTGTCGCCGCTGCTGGTCCAAGAGATCTTCGGCATCCTCAAACGCCTGAATGACGAGCAGAACATGACCATGATGCTGGTCGAGCAGAACGCCAACGCCGCGCTGGAACTGGCCGATCATGGCTATGTCATGGAGGTCGGGCGCATCGTGATGGACGGCCCCGCCGACGTGCTGATGCGATCCGAGGACATCCAGAACTTCTATCTGGGCGTGCAGGAGGAAGGCGCGCGGGAAAACCGCCGCTGGAAACGCAAGAAGACGTGGAGGTGAGCCGGATGAACATGACCACCCTGCCCCCGCAGACCACCATCAACGGCGTCCAGTTCAACGCCACCCCCGGCCAGCGCCCCGTGCGGGTCGATGGCTGCGTAACCATCCCCGAGCTGTTCCAGAAACGCTGCGCCGCCCTGGGCGACCGCACCGCGCATCGGGAAAAGGATCTGGGCATCTGGAAATCCTATTCCTGGGCCGACTACTGGCAGCACGCCAAGTTGATCGGGCTGGCGCTGCGCAAGCTGGGGCTGCAACGCGGCGAGGTCGTCTCGATCCTGTCCGAGGACCGCAAGGAATGGGCGTGGTTCGATCTGGGCATCCAATGCGTCGGCGGCATCGCGTCGGGCGTCTACACCACCGATTCCGCCAGCCAGCTGAAATACCTGGTCAATGACAGCGACAGCCGCTTTCTGATCGTCGAAGACGAAGAGCAGCTGGACAAATTCCTGGACATCGAAGACGAGGTGCCCGGCCTGTTGAAGGTCATCATCCTTGAAGACGAAGGCTTGCACGACCTGGCCCATCCCCGCTGCATGATGATCGAGGATCTTTACGCGCTCGGCCGCGCGGCCGAGCGCGAAGAACCGGGCCGCTTCGACGCTGAAATCGCGCTGGCCACGCCGCAGGATACGGCGCTGCTGATCTATACCTCGGGCACCACCGGCATGCCCAAGGGCGCGATGCTGAGCAACGAAAACATCATGGCCGCGATCGAATGCGGCGCTCGCTGCCTGCCCGCTCTGGAAACGGACGAACAGCTTTGCTTTTTGCCGCTGTGTCATATCCTTGAACGCGACGTGTCGATTTATTTCCCGCTGGCTTCGAAATGCACGGTGAACTTCGCCGAAAGCCCCGAAACGGTCTTTGCCAACCTGCAGGAAGTGTCGCCCTCGACCTTCACCGCCGTCCCGCGCGTGTGGGAGAAAATCTATTCGCAGGTGCTGATCATGGCGCAAGAGGCCACCCCGGCCGGGCGCGCCGCCTTTGGCATGGCGCTGAAGGCCGGGATGAAGCGTGCCGAATACATCCTGCAGGGCAGACCGGTGCCGCCGGCGGTGGCCGCGAATTTCTGGCTGTGGGACCGGCTGGTGCTGCGCAACCTGCGCCGGATGCTGGGCATGGACCGGCTGCGGCGCGGCGGGTCGGGCGCGGCCCCGATCTCGCCCGAGCTGCTGAAATGGTACTGGGCCATCGGCGTGCCGCTGGTCGAGGGCTTCGGCATGACCGAGACCTCGGGCATCGCCACGCTGAACACGCCCGAGGCCAACCACATCGGTACCATCGGCAAGCCCGCACCGGGGATCGACCTGCGTATCTCGGACGAGGGCGAAATCCAGATCCGCGGCCTGAACGTGTTCCAGGGCTATTGGCGCAACAATGCCAAAACCGCCGAGACCTTCACCGCCGATGGCTGGCTGCGCACCGGCGATATGGGGCACGTGGACGCGGACGGCTATGTCACCATCACCGGCCGCCTCAAAGACATCATCATCACCGCCGGCGGCAAGAACATCACCCCGGCCGAGATCGAAAGCCGGTTGAAGTTCTCGCATTACATCTCGGACGCGGTGATCATCGGCGACCGCCGCAAGTACCTGACGGCGCTGGTGATGATCGATCAGGAAAACGTCGAGAAGTTCGCGCAGGACCGCAAGGTGCCGTTTTCGAACTTCGCCTCGCTCTGCGCTGCAGCCGAGGTGCGCGAACTGATCGGTGCCGAAGTGGCGGCGGTGAACAAGGAATTCGCGCGGGTCGAGCAGATCAAGGATTTCCGTCTGATCGACGTTCTTTTGACCGCCGAAGACGACGAACTGACCGCGACCATGAAACTGAAACGCAGCCTGGTGGAAAAGAAACACGCGCATCTCATTGAAGACATGTACAAATAGAACAGGGATCAATCCCAAGGGAGGAAGACACATGACCAAAGCAATCAGACGGCTGGCGGCGGCAACCGCCCTCTCCGCCCTGGCCTCGGTGGGCTGGGCCGAAACGCAAGGCGTGACCGACGACGAAATCGTCATCGGGTCGGTCAATGACCTCAGCGGCATTTTCGCCGCCGTGGGGGTTCCGGCCACCAAGGGCGCGAACGTGGTGTTCGACCGGGTCAACGCCAATGGCGGCGTGCATGGCCGCAAGATCCGCTATGTGGTCGAGGACAACGGATACCAGATGCCGCGTGCGATGCAGGGCTACAACAAGCTGCTGAACCGCGACAAGGTATTTGCGATGCTGCAATCGCTGGGCACGCCGATGAACCTGGCCGGGTTCAAACTGCTGGATCCCAAAGGCATCCCCAACGTCGCCCCCCTGTCGGCCGCGCGGCAGATGCTGCAGGAGCCGATGAAGAACAAGTTCACCTCGTTTTCCAGCTATTACGACCAGGCGCGCGTGGGCGTGAAATATCTGGCGCAGGAATTCGGCGGCGACAAGGTCTGCACGATGTATCTGCCCACCGATTTCGGCAAGGAAATCCTGGAAGGCGGCCAGGAAGGCGCCAAGGAAGCCGGCATTACCTTTGCCGCGGAAACCACTCATAAACCTGACGAAACCGATTTCGTGGGCTCGCTGAGCAAGCTGAAGGAAGAAGGCTGCGACATCGTCACCATCGCCTTGGGCGTGCGGCAGGCCATCACCGTGGTCGGTACCGCCAAGAAGATGGGCCTGACGGACATGAAGTTCCTGGGCACCTCGGCCAGCTTCCTGACCGTGGTGGCACAGGTGCCGGGTGGCGTGACCGACGGCTTCTACGCCGCCGCCTCGTGGCAGGACTTGTGGGCCCGCGCGGATGAACCGGCCCCCAAGGCCTTCATCGAGGAATACAAGGCCGCCACCGGCGAAGACCCGGTGGGCTTTTCGATGCTGGGCTATGCCGCGGCCGAAATGATGGTCAAGGCGCTGGAGGCGGCAGGCCCCGACCTGACCCAGGAAAGCTTTATCGCGGCAATGGAGACGCTGGACTATCAGGATGAACTGGTCGGCAACCACATGACATTTGGCCCCGATGACCATCAGGGCGCCGATACGGTCTACGTCAACGTGGTGGAAAACGGCGCGTGGAAAATGGTCTACGAAGAGTAAGGCCAGAGAAAATCAACGAAAAAAGGGCTCGCGGTTGCGAGCCCTTTGCATTTGAAAAACTCGGTAGCGATTAACGCTTCGAGAACTGGAACGAACGGCGGGCTTTGCGCTTGCCGTATTTCTTCCGTTCCACAACGCGGCTGTCGCGGGTCAGGAAGCCGGCTGCCTTCAGCGCGCCGCGCAGGCTGGGATCGTACAGCTGCAGCGCTTTCGAGATGCCGTGCTTGACCGCACCGGCCTGACCGGTCAGGCCGCCGCCCTTGACGGTTGCGACCACGTCGAATTCACCTTCGACACCGGCAACCTGGAACGGCTGGCGCAGGATCAGCTGCAGAACGGGGCGAGCGAAATACACGTCCTGGTCTTTGCCGTTCACGGTGACCTTGCCGGAACCCGGCTTGATCCAGACGCGGGCAACAGCGTCTTTACGCTTGCCGGTTGCATAGGAGCGACCCAGCTCGTCACGCACGGGCTCGCGCACAACAACTTCTTCGGCCACGGTTTCAACGCCTGCGACGGCGCTCAGCTCTTCGAGAGTATTGATCTGATCAGCCATCGGTCATTAGCTCCGGGTGTTTTTCTTGTTCATGGATTTGACATCCAGAACTTCGGGGGCCTGGGCTTCGTGCGGGTGCTCGGCACCGGCATAGATGCGCAGATTGGTCATCTGCTGACGCGACAGACGGTTGCCCGGCAGCATGCGCTTGACGGCCTGAAAGACCACACGCTCGGGGTGCGCGCCTTCCAGGATCTGTTGCTTGGTGCGCGACTTGATGCCGCCCGGGTGGCCAGTGTGCCAGTAGAAGTGCTCGTCGCGCTTCTTGCCGGTCATCTGGATCTTGTCGGCGTTGATGACGATGACGTTGTCGCCCATGTCCATGTTTGGGGTGAACGACGGCTTGTGCTTGCCACGCAGGCGCATGGCGACGATCGAGGCAAGACGGCCCAGAACAACGCCCTCGGCGTCGATCAGGATCCACTTCTTGTCGATGTCTGCAGGTGTTGCAGAGAAGGTTTTCATGTCAGGACAATCCTGTTTGATGTGAAAGACCGCCCCCAAGGCGGAGCGGCCCGAATTCGATGAATGGGTATTTAGATGGCTCGAAAGTGCACGTCAAGAACGGTAACGTCCAATTTAAGTTTAAAAAACAGCAGCTTAAAAAATAGGTATCTATTTACCCCAACTCAAACACTGATTTGTTCGGGCGGATTGTCCAGCAAGGCGCGCAGACGCAACATGGCGGATTCGAACTGCTTCAGCGAGACATGCCCGTTCATCGCAATGCGCACGGCATTTGGCGCCCTTCCATCCCTCAGCGCGAATTCATCTGCCGATCGGAGTTGAATGCCCTCACGCTCGGCAGCCCTGCTGAAAGCTGCGGCACGCCAGCCGGACGGCAGGCTCAGCCAGACAAAGGGAATGTCGGGGTCCCAGTTCAGATTGAAGCCACCCAGTGCATTGACGGCCACCCGTACATATTCACCCATCTTCGCGCGAACATCCCGCGCCATTTGCCGGGACTGAGGGTGACTGAGGAGCAAGCGGGTCAGTTCGGCCAATGGCTGCGCCAACCCGAAATACCCGTATTCCGCCGATCGGCGCAGGTCTCCGCTGCGTTCCCGCGGAGCGATGGCGAACCCCACGCGCAACGCGGGCGTGAGGGTCTTGGAAATCGACGACACGTGCCAGCCCCGTTCAGGTGCAAGAGCCCTGTAGCTGGGTGCGCGCGCCTCGCCCATACGATAGCAATCGTCTTCGATGATTTGCAGATCGTGGCGGCGGGCGATCTCGATCACCTCGTTGCGGCGTTCAAGAGGAGAATGCCCACCGGTCGGATTCTGAACTTCGGGCGACACGCAAATCGCTTGCGCCCGAGTTTGACGAAGGATGTGGTCCAGTGCGTCCGGGCTGATACCCCATTTGTCCATTTTCACACCGACAACTTCGGCGCGCATCAGCTCACCGGCGCGACGGAATCCCGCATATGAGAGGTCCTCGACCAGAACAACGGGTTTCGGATCGCGCAGAACGGTCTGAAACACGACGCAAAGTCCGCTTTGTCCGCCATGCGTAAGAACGATGTCATCGGCGTTCAAAGCGCCCAGCGGCAAGTCGGAGAGCCAATCAACAACCGCCTGGCGCACAGGCAGGTAAGCGTCGCGGGTGGGATAGTTCATAAACATCTTCGGATCCCCCTGGGCCACCTTGGCAAGGCATGACCGTATCAGGGACACCTGTCCGACATCTGGCAGTCGCGGGCTGAACAGGCTGACATTGGCGTCATACTTGTCGTCCCGAAGATGAAGCTGCCGTGACCAGACATCGTCCAGCAATGGCATTTTCGGTGGCGCCACGAATGTACCACGCCCGACCTCGGCTTGCAGCAACCCCTCCTCGGTCAGAATGGAATAAGCCCGAGCGACCGTTCCCGGTGTGATTTGCAATCGATACGCCAGTTCCCGCACCGGAGGAAGTTTCACCCCGACTTCCAGCTGCTTGTTTTCGATGGCTTTTCGAATTGTATCTGCGACCAGTGTGTACTTTGGTCCCTTGGATTTTGGCAGGTCTGTCGGCCAAATTGTATCCATTACAATTCTTCCTTTGCGTTCAGTACAATCTTGAATGTATCACAACAATGTACCGAACATTTATGCTTTGTGTCAATACAATTTGAAAGGATACTTACCATGACACGCGCAATGCACACCCCCGCCCTCTTGCTGCTGAACGACAGCCCCCGGCTGCCTCTGATCGCTGCGTTGGCCGTGCGTTTTGCGGCGACTGTCACCCAATGGGAACGCCGGCGCCGCAGCCGCGTCAACCTGAGCAGGCTGGATGACCGTCTGCTGAAGGATGTCGGGCTGACGTGCTTTGAGGCTGACCGCGAAGCACGCCGCCAATTCTGGCTTGGCTAGAATATCCCCAGTCCCAATTACGGGACCTCTTCCTGTGCCGGGGCTTGTCCCCGGCATTTTTTATCCGAACGCAGCTGCGGCGGAGCCGGCAGGTGGCAGCGAGTAGGTCATGCTGGCGCGTGCCACCGGCGCCTCCTGCCCTTCCGAGTACATCAGGACGTCACCAACAGCCAGCGTACGCCCCAGTTTCAGCAACCTGCACTCGGCAATCATGTCGGCCCCACCGGCAGGTTTGCGCAGAAAATCCATGGAACTGCTGGTGGTCACGGCCAGGGATTGACGACCCTTTCGCGCCAGAACCATTGAATAGACACAGACATCGGCCAGGGCGAACATCGAAGGCCCGGACACGGTTCCGCCCGGACGCAGATGCCGATCTTCGACAACGAGGCGCATGCGGATCGAGTCGTCGGTCAGATCCAGGACGACGAAATCCTTGTGCACCTGCGGGAAGACCTGCGCCAGATATTCCGTCAGCTCTTCCTTGTTCATTGCCAATGACATGCTTCCCCTCCTCGATTTGCCGACCTAAAGTTGGCCCCACAGCCGGCAGGAGGGCAAGATGGCAATTTTGGAACGTAACGACACGGGCGCGATCGCTCATCTGAAAATGAATACGCCCGAGCGGCTGAATGCGCTGAGCGACGAAATGCTGGAGGCACTGCAATCTGAATTGGATACGCTGCGCGATGATCGCACGATCCGCGCTGTGATACTGTCAGGGGCAGGCAAGGCGTTTTGTGCCGGTCATGACCTCAAGCAGATGACCGCGGGCCGGCAGGCTGAAGATGGCGGCAAGGCATACTTCACCGATCTGTTCAATCGCTGCGCCCGAATGATGATGTCGATCCAATCCCTGCCCCAACCGGTGATCGCGCAGGTCCATGGCATTGCAACGGCCGCCGGCTGCCAACTGGTGGCGACCTGCGATCTGGCCGTGGCGGCCGGAGGAACGCGATTCGGCGTCAATGGCGTGAACATCGGTCTCTTCTGCTCGACGCCGATGGTGGCGCTGAGCCGCAACATTCCGCGCAAACTAGCGTTTGAGATGCTGACCACCGGTGATTTCATACCGGCGGAGCGGGCCGCCGAGCTGGGCCTAGTCAATCGTGTCGTTCCGGAAACGCTGGTGGAACATGAAACCCTGTCGTTGGCCGAGCAGTTGGCGTCCAAACTGGGCGCGGCGGTAAAGATCGGGAAACAGGCGTTTTATCAGCAACTTCAGATGCCTTTGGATCAGGCATATGCCTATACCGGCGGCGTAATGGCCGAAAATATGCTGCACCGGGATACCGAGGAAGGTATTTCCGCATTTATCGAAAAACGCTCACCAAATTGGACCCAATGACGCAATTGTTATGGCTAAAATTATCGACTGTTCGCATTTTTGCACTTTTCAAAAGGGCATCTCTGTGGCAAAGCTGGGACAGGGCTGAGGCCCTCACTATCTTTTGGGTCGCCGTGGGCGGAAGGTCCCTCCAAGCTGGTTTCTCTCACCGGCGCAGACATTCCCGCAGCGGCGACCCCAAGACTTCCCAATAAAATCATAGCGTTGCTGCATTGTTGGCGGCAGTTTTCCTTGGCCGTTGCACGCGCGTGCCACCTGCCCTATTTGGACGCACATGACACAGAAATTGCATATCGTTGGCGGCGGCATGGCCGGATCCGAGGCCGCCTGGCAGGCCGCCGAAATGGGCGTGTACGTCGTGATTCACGAAATGCGGCCCAAAGTGGGCACTTTTGCGCATCAAACCGGCAACCTGGGCGAGATGGTCTGTTCCAACTCGTTCCGGTCTGATGATGACGAGCAGAATGCCGTTGGTTTGCTGCATTGGGAAATGCGCGCGGCCAATGGGTTGATTATGACCACCGCTGACGCCCACCGACTTCCTGCGGGCGGCGCTCTTGCCGTAGACCGTGAGCCCTTTGCCGAAACGGTGACCGCCAAGCTGAAGGCGCACCCACGCGTCACCGTCACCGGTGAGGAAGTCACCACGCTTCCGGACGATGGACATTGGATTTTTGCCACCGGTCCGCTGACCTCGCCAGCGTTGGGCGCAGCGATCCAGCGCGAGACCGGGGCCGAGGCGCTGGCCTTTTTCGACGCGATTGCCCCGATCGTCTACGCTGACACGATCGACATGAGCAAGGCGTGGATGCAGTCGCGCTATGACAAGGGCGAAACCGAGGAAGAGCGTACCGCCTATCTGAATTGCCCGATGGACCGTGACCAGTACGAGGCCTTCATCGACGCTTTGCTGGCCGCGGACAAGACCGAGTTCCACGAAGGTGAAACGGCCGGCTATTTCGATGGCTGCCTGCCGATCGAGGTCATGGCCGAACGGGGCCGCGAGACCCTCCGCCACGGACCCATGAAACCGGTGGGCCTGACCAATCCGCATCAGCCGGACGTAAAGCCCCATGCTGTGGTTCAACTGCGCCGCGACAACGCTTTGGGCACGCTGTTCAACATCGTTGGGTTCCAGACCAAGATGAAATATGGCGCACAGACCGAGGTGTTCCGGATGATCCCGGGGCTAGAGAATGCCAGCTTTGCCCGGCTGGGCGGCATCCACCGCAACACGTTCATCAACTCGCCCACCTTGCTGGATGCGCAGATGCGCCTGAAATCCAAGCCAAACATCCGATTTGCCGGGCAGATCACCGGGGTTGAAGGATATGTCGAGAGCGCCGCGATGGGCCTGCTGGCAGGTCGTCTCGCAGCGGCAGAGATCCTTGGCCACTCCCTGCCCCCGGTTCCACAGGACAGCGCCATGGGCGCGCTGATTCATCACATCACCGGCGGCGCAGAGGCCAAGACGTTTCAGCCCATGAATGTGAATTTTGGTCTGTTCCGACCGGTCGACGGGTTGAAAGGCGGGCGCCGTGGTCGCAAGGATCGCTACAAAGCCTATACCGACCGCGCCAAAGAGGCATGGCAGCAGTGGCTGACGCAAAGCTGACTGGACGCGGACCGGGCCACGCGCCTAAACTGACGGCATGAGCGAGAAGTTCCTCAAAAACACATATGATCTAAATACGCCGCAGGAAACCCAGGCGCATTACCAGAAATGGGCGGCCTCTTACGAAGATGAGGTGGCCGAGCACGGGTATGCCACGCCGGGCCGCGTGGCCGAGGCGTTGTGGTCCACGTTGCCGCAACCGGACACACCAATCCTTGACTATGGCTGCGGGACCGGGTTGTCCGGTGTCGCCTTGCACAAGGTCGGATACCGGGCAATCGACGGAGTCGATCCGACACCCGAGATGCTGAAAGGTGCTGCTGCCAAGGGAGTCTACCGCAACCTGGCTGCCATCGACATCACCGATCCGAACCCTTTGGAGACGGGGGCATACAAGGCAATCGCCGCGATCGGAGTGATCGGCGCCGGCGCTGCGCCGCCCCAGACATTCGACATGCTGATGAAAGTCTTGCCCAAAGGTGGCCTGCTGGCGTTTTCGTTCAACGACCATACATTGGACGACCCCGGCTATACCGGGCGCCTGAACGAATGGCTGGACATGGGAGCGGCGCGCCTTCTGTTTCGCGAACACGGACCGCACTTGCCAGGGTTGGACTTGAAATCCGACGTATATATCGTTGAAAAGACGTGAAATTCACTACAAGATTTGCCCCATCTCCAACCGGGCCATTGCATCTTGGTCATGCGTATTCTGCATTGCTGGCGTATGATCTTGCTGATCGAAACTCCGGCACGTTCCTGCTGCGGATCGAGGATATCGATCAGTCCCGTGCGCGTCAGCATTGGGAGGATCAGATCTATGACGATCTGACGTGGTTGGGTTTGACGTGGCCTGGCCCTGTGTTGCGGCAATCGGATCGCATGCTGCTCTACCGGCAGGCCTTGAACCGGCTGTGGTCCCAAGGGCTGCTATATCCGTGCACCTGCAATCGCAAGGATATCGCGGCCGCCGCAAATGCGCCGCAGGAAGGGTATCAGCTGCACGGACCTGACGGCGTCATATATCCGGGAACATGCCGTGAAAAATGGACATATCAGGTGCAGTCCGCGATCCCGGAGGATGTGGCCCTGCGTCTCAATATGTCCGAAGCGCTGCGCCGGATCGCGAGGGACGCCACCGGGTTGAGGTTTCGCGAGACCGGGTCCGCTCCGGATGGCGCGACTGGCTGGATAGAATTGTCGGACGAACAGATGCTGCACGGCGTCGGCGATGTCGTCCTCGCCAGACGGGGTATGGGCACGTCTTATCACCTGTCAGTCGTCCTGGATGATGCGGCCCAGAACATCTCACATGTGGTTCGCGGTCAGGATCTGTTTGACGCAACCGGGATTCACGTGGTGCTGCAGCGCTTGTTGGGGTTGGACACGCCCACCTATCACCACCACCGACTTGTCCGGGACGAAGCGGGAAAACGGCTGGCCAAGCGAGACGACGCCAGGGCGATTGCGAAATACCGGGCCGAAGGAGCGACGCCCGAAGACGTCCGCGCAATGGTCGGTCTTTAGGCCCGCTAGGCGCCCTTAGACCATCGGCGACATCAATTCGACCTCTTCCTCGTCCCGGACGGCTGTGTAGAAGCAGCTTCGGCGGTTTGTGTGGCAAGCGGGGCCGCTTTGTCGTACCAGAACCAACAGGCAATCCCGATCGCAATCGACGCGAAAATCCACCAACTCTTGTACGTGGCCCGAGCTTTCTCCCTTGACCCAGAAGGACTGGCGCGAGCGCGACCAATAGGTGACGCGCCGGGTTTCCAGCGTCTTTAGGATCGCCTCGGCGTTCATCCAGGCCATCATGAGAACCTCGCCGGTGCTCTCCTCTTGCGCGATGGCCGGGACCAACCCAGCCTCATTGAATTTGAGTGTCGACGGGTCGAACGTAGCAGAGCGCGACATCGCAAAAACCTTTTGCATCCCAGAACATGGCCACTATGTATGGGGAACAGCCACCGAGGGAAACCCATGTCCGGCGAAACCGACCTGATCAAGCTCTACTCCGGGCGCATTCTGGCGCTGGCGGCCGACATTCCGCACCTGCAGCGGTTGGACGATCCGGATGCGACCGTCAAGAAACGGTCGCCCTTGTGCGGCTCGACGGTTGCCGTGGACATCAAAGTGCGGGACGGCCAGATTGCCGAGTTTGGTCAGGACGTGAAAGCCTGCGCACTGGGTCAGGCCGCAGCGGCAGTGGTCGGTGTATCGGTCATCGGGGCAACCCGCCCCCAAATCGAAACCGCGCGCGACCAGTTGGCGGCCATGCTCAAGAGTGACGGCCCCACCCCGGATGCGCCGTTTGACGAACTGGAAGTTCTGCGGCCCGCCCGCGATTACAAGAACCGGCACGCGTCGATCATGCTTGCGCTGGACGCGATCGCCGAGGCTTTCGAGAAGGCCGAACAAGCCAACTGCGCCTGAACATGGTCTTTTGAATCGAAGGCGGCTAACCTCCTGACCAATTTGACGGAGAAGCCAATTGAACAACCTTCTGGAACATTTTGTAACCTTGTGGGTCGTCATCGACCCGATCGGAACCATCCCGGTTTTCATTGCCGTCACCGCGGGTATCGAAGCCGCCGCGCGGCGGCGCACTGCCCTGCTGGCCGCACTGATCAGCGCCGGTATCCTTCTGTTCTTTCTGGTCTTTGGTCAATTGCTGATCGAGGCGCTGGATATCGGCCTCAACTCGTTTCAGGTCGCCGGCGGGATCATCCTGTTCCTGTTCGCGCTGACGATGATTTTTGGCGAAAGCAAACAGGAAATCGAACAGCGGCAGGCCGAAGAAGACATGGAAGACAAGCTGCATAGGCACAACCCGGCGATCTTCCCCTTGGCGGTCCCGTCACTGGCTTCACCCGGTGCGATGCTGGCCATCGTCATTCTGACCGACAACCACCGCTATAGCGTGGCAGACCAGGGCATTACCGCTCTGGTCATGCTGTCCGTATTGGCCTGCGCCTTTGTGCTGATGCTGCTGGCTGAGCCGATCATCCGACTGATCGGTCATTCGGGTGCGGCAATCATCAGCCGGGTCATGGGAATGATTCTGGCCTCGGTGGCCGTCAACTCGGTCCTGTCAGCCCTGCTTGAGATCTTCAAAACCGGTCAACTGTAAAAAAAACCGCCGCTCCTTCCGGGCGGAAAGGGCGGCGGCAGTCAATGCGTTTCTCGCGTGGGGTCCGGATTGCCGCGTGGGGCCGAGGCACGGCCCCTTCAAGGGGTTTGGGACAGGCAGGTCACCCTTGACTGAAATGGGGATGACATACGCGGGTTGATCGGCACGAGATCGCAGGCAGAAAGGCTTAGAACCCGACGGGCAAGTGAAGCGCCACCATCAGTATGACAACCAGCGAAGCTACGCCGGCTGCATCCTGCAAAAGCGTGGCTTGCGAACGGCTGAAAGCGCTTTTGATCTGGGTCAGCATGTTTCACCTCCGGTCGGGAATTAATCCTTTGTTGACCTTTTGTTCTCATATTTTCGGAGGTCAGTAAAGAACTTTATGAGAACATTTGTGAACTTTTTGCGCGCAACCCGCTAACCCACTGAAATCAAACGTATGGCCTGATCCTGTTTCATCAGCCAAAGAAGGACACGCGCGGCCTGACCTCGTTCCGAGGTCAATTTCGGATCCGAAGCAAGCAGCGCACGCGCGTCAGATTGGGCAACAGCCATAAGTCCAGCCTGTCGTTCCAGGTCGGCAATCTGGAACCGGGGTAGACCGGATTGCGCGGTTCCGATCAGGTCCCCTGCCCCACGCATCTCGAGGTCCGTTTCGGCAATTTTGAATCCATCTTCGGTTTCCCGCAAAACTTCCAGCCGTCTTCGGCCCGCTTCGCTGAGCGGCGCTTGATACATCAACAGACAGGTTGACGCGTCATGGCCGCGTCCAACCCGACCGCGTAGCTGGTGCAACTGCGCCAGCCCGAAGATTTCCGCCCGCTCAATGACCATAATCGTGGCGTTGGGGACGTTGACCCCAACCTCAATGACCGTCGTTGCAACCAAAACCTTGGTCCGCCCGTCCTGAAAAGCGGCCATAGCCGCGTCTTTTTCGGCCGGGGGCATCTGTCCGTGCACAAGGCCGACGATTCCGTCACCCAGCTGGGCCCGCAAGTGTTTGAACCGTTCCTCGGCTGCGGTCAGGTCGGAGACCTCCGATTCGTCGACCAGCGGACAAACCCAATAACATTGCTTGCCGTCGTCGATCGCGCGGCGCAGATGATCGACCACCTCCTCCATGCGCGAAGTGCTGACAATCGCAGTTTTGACCGGTTTGCGTCCCGGCGGTTTCTCATCCAGGACCGAGACGTCCATATCCCCATATTGTGCAAGCGCAAGGCTGCGTGGGATCGGTGTGGCTGTCATGACCAGAACATCGGCCCCCTGCCCCTTCTCAGAGAGCTCCATCCGCTGGCGGACACCGAACCTGTGCTGTTCGTCGACAATGGCCAGACGCAAGTCATGAAAGGCCACATCGTTCTGGAAAACCGCGTGAGTGCCCACCAGAATTTGGATGTCACCCGCCTTGAGCGCGGCCAGCTTCGCCTTGCGCTCGGACCCCTTGTCCCGTCCCGTCAGGATTTCGAGAACCACGCCGGCGTCCTCGGCCAGGGGGCGAAGGCCCTCCAGATGCTGGCGCGCGAGGATCTCGGTCGGAGCCATCATGACACCCTGAGCACCGGCCTCTACCGCAACCAGAAGCGCCATGAACGCAACCAGTGTCTTGCCGGATCCGACGTCCCCCTGCAGCAGGCGGTTCATTCGGGTCGGAGCACCCATGTCCTCGGTTATCTCGCGTATGGCACGCAACTGCGCCCCAGTGGGTTTGTACGGAAGCGCATCCAGTACACGGGTCTGCAACGCCCCGGTCGCGACACTTACGGTTCCACGAGTTTTGCGTTCTCGCAGTCGGGCCAGAGCCAGAGTCAGTTGATGGGCGAACAGTTCGTCATAGGCCAGACGTTCGCGCGCGGGAGCAAACGCTGCCACGTCATCGGCACCTTGCGGTGTGTGAGCCGCCCGGACTGCATCGGCCCAGGTCGGCCAGCTCTGGCGGGCAACCTGTGCAGGATCCGCCCATTCCGCCAAATCTGGCAGGCGTGCCAGCACGCTTTGCGCCGCCTTGTAGGCCGTCTTTTGGGTGACACCTTGGGTAAGGTGATAGACCGGTTCAAACTCGGGGATGCTGTTCGCCTGTTCGACCGGCAGAATGTGGTCCGGGTGAACCATTTGCGCTGTACCGTCAAACAGTTCGAGCTTGCCGGACACCACCCGTCTCGCCCCCTCAGGCAGGACCTTTTTCAGGTAGTCGGCCCGGGCGTGAAAGAAGACCAGCTGGAAATCGGTCTGACTGTCCTGCACGAAAATCCGATAGGCACCGCCCCTGTTGTGCGCCGGGCGGTGGGCGCCGACGGTGACTTCCACCGTGAGTGTTTTGGGCAGATCAACGCCCCGGATCGTATCACGCCGCCGCCGGTCAACCACTGCATATGGCAATGCAAACAGCAGATCACGCGGCGCTTCCAGCCCGATCTGCGCCAGCAGGCGGGCGGTCTTGGGACCGATGCCATCCAGCGTCTCGAGCCCTGCAAAAAGCGGGAACAGTTGCTCTGGACGGCCGCTCATGCGTCCCCGATCAACTGCAGCCAGCTGTCTTCATCCAAGGTTTCGATCCCCAACTCTGCCGCTTTCTTGGCCTTGGAACCTGCGCCGGGGCCGGCGACCAGGTAGTCCGTTTTTGCGCTGACTGAGCCAGCCACTTTGGCCCCCAGGGCTTCCGCGCGGGCCTTTGCTTCGGCCCGGGTCATTTTTTCGAGCGTACCCGTAAAGACAACCGTTTTTCCCGCGACGGGGCTGCCCGATGTATCCGGCCGTTTGGCCTCTTGCACGTTCAGTTGGGCGACCAGCGCATCGATGCTTTGGCGCTCTGCCTCCTGAGCAAATGTCGAAACCAGGGTCCGGGCCATGACTTCACCAACGCCGTCGATATTTAGCAGCTCATCCCATTCGGGTCCGCTGAATTGGCTGGCGGCCGTGACAGCCTGCTCGAACGCGTCCCACGTGCCGTAGTGATTGGCGATCAGGTTCGAGGCGGCTTCACCAAGGTGTCGAATACCCAGGGCAAACAGAAGGCGGCCCAGCGGAATTGTCCGCTTTTCCTCGATCGCGGCAAAGAGTTTTGCGGCGCTCTGACTGCCCCAGCCTTTTCGGTTGGCCAGCTTGTTCAGATTTGCAGCGTCCCGCTTTTGCAATGTGAAAATGTCTGCCGGCGTACGGATCGGCAGATCCGGGTCGTTGTAGAACATTTCGATCTGCTTGGCCCCCAACCCATCGATGTCAAACGCCTTGCGGGAAACGAAGTGCTTCAGTTTCTCGACCGCTTGCGCCGGGCAGATCACCCCTCCGGTGCAGCGCCGCACCGAGTCGCCTTCCTCGCGGATCGCGTCACTGCCGCATTCCGGACATTTCGTCGGAAATTCAAACGGGACAGCTTGTTCCGGCCGTTTGCTCAGGTCGACGTCGGCTATTTTTGGGATCACATCGCCGGCGCGGTACACCTGCACCCAATCGCCAACACGTATATCTTTGCCGTCGCGGATCTGTTCGCCTTTCGAATCCCGACCGGCGATGTAGTCTTCGTTGTGCAAGGTTGCATTGGACACGACCACACCGCCAACCGTCACCGGGTGCAGCCGCGCAACCGGGCTAAGCGCGCCGGTGCGGCCAACTTGAATGTCAATCGCCTCAAGCCGGGTCCAGGCGAGTTCGGCAGGAAATTTATGAGCGATCGCCCATCTTGGTGTGGTCGAGCGAAACCCAAGACGGGCCTGCAACGACAAATCGTTCACTTTGTAGACGACGCCGTCGATGTCATAGCCAAACGTAGAGCGCTGCTCTTCGATTGCGCGGTAGTGCTCCAGCATTTGCGCGGTCGAGCTGCAAACGGCAGTCAGGTCGTTGGTTGAAAAGCCAAAGGACTTCAATCGATCCAACGCAGATGACTGAGTGGTTCCCAACGGCTCGGACACTTCGCCCCATGCATAGGCGAAGAACCGCAGGGGCCTTGCGCGCGTAACTTCTGGGTTAAGCTGGCGTAGCGAACCGGCAGCCGCGTTTCTCGGATTCGCAAACAACTTCGCGCCCGCCTCTGCCTGCTTGGCATTCAGCTTCTCGAAATCGTCATGAGACATATAGACTTCGCCGCGAACCTCCAGGATCCCGGGCGCGTCGGCGATCTGTTGAGGGATATCTGAAACGGTCAACGCATTGGCCGTGACGTTTTCGCCAACTTCCCCATCGCCCCGTGTTGCCGCCTGCACCAGTTCGCCGTCCACGTAACGCAGAGACAGCGACAAACCGTCGATCTTTGGTTCGGCCGTGAATTCGAGGGCCGCCTCCTCGCTCAGCCCAAGATAGTTTCGAACGGACCGAACGAAGTCTGCTACATCCTCATCGTCGAATGCGTTGCCAAGCGACATCATACGGACCGCATGGGTCACTTTGCCGAAACCGTCCACCGGCCGCGCACCAACCTGATCGCTGGGGCTGTCGGTGCGCTTTAGCTGCGGAAACCGCGACTCGATTTCGAGATTCCGTAGTTTCAGGGCATCGTATTCGGCATCCGAGATCTCGGGCGCGTCCTGACCGTGATACAGGTCGTTGGCCCGCTGCAAGAGTTCCGCAAGACGTGCCAACTCCTCTCGAGCCTGGTCCTCGGTCAGATCTTCTACTGCAATCGAATTGCTCATGGCCTCGCCCTGTCACATCGTCTTGGACCCCAGTGATAGGGCGAGGTCATGGTCAGGTCCAGATGTGCTGAGCCGTGAGTGCGAGTGCCACCCCGGACCGCGGTGGCAGATGGGTCAGGTTTTCAGGCGCCGACGGCCAAGCGAGTGTTTTCCACCGTGTCCGTCTGGGGATCGCGCAATACATATCCTCGGCCCCATACCGTTTCGATGTAGTTCTCGCCGCCCGTGGCATTGCTGAGCTTTTTGCGAAGCTTGCAGATGAAAACGTCGATGATTTTGAGTTCCGGCTCGTCCATGCCGCCGTAAAGGTGGTTGAGGAACATCTCCTTGGTCAGGGTCGTGCCCTTGCGCAGGCTCAGAAGCTCCAGCATCTGGTATTCCTTGCCGGTCAGATGCACCGCCTGACTGTCGGCTTCGACCGTCTTGGCATCCAGATTGACCGCGATTCGTCCGGTTCGGATAATCGATTGCGAATGGCCTTTGGACCGGCGGATGATCGCATGGATCCGCGCCACCAACTCCTCGCGGTGGAACGGTTTGGTCAGGTAGTCGTCGGCCCCGAAACCGAAGCCCTTGATCTTGCTTTCGGTGTCGTCGGCTCCGGACAGGATCAGGATCGGCGTTTCAACCCTTGCAATGCGCAACTGACGCAGGACTTCATGTCCGTTCATATCCGGCAGGTTCAGATCAAGCAGGATCAGATCGTAGTCATACAGCTTGGCCAGATCTATGCCTTCTTCGCCCAGGTCCGTCGCATACACGTTCAGGTTGGCATGCGTCAGCATCAGCTCGATGCTTTTGGACGTGGTCGGATCATCCTCGACAAGAAGAATTCGCATTGCACTGCTCCAATTCAGGTCAACTATTCCAGTTCGGGTTAACCCTGATCACAAATGGTTAATCTGACGTTACCGTTGAATCAACTATTCGTTTTCGCCTTTAGGTTGTCTATATTTTTTTAGCGCCGTCACTTTCAAAGCCTCGATTCCGTGTTCGGCGACCGCGGACACCCATGTGTTGAACTCTTCGTCACTCAGGCCGTATCGTTTCTTGGCGTCCGACAAGGAGATCAATCCATAAAGCACGCCTCGAACGACAATGGCCTTTCTTGATGCGACCCAGCGTTTCGTATCCGCAGGCGGCAAATCCACTCGGGACAAAACAGACCCATCCGGCAGGGTAACTGACCTTGGTCCCTCAACTTTGTGCAAATACATCTTTCGACCCTTTTTCTGGTGCCACAAAGCTGACGGCAGTCTACTTAATGCGCGGTGAAACCGCCCCTTGAGAGTGCGTAGAATTTTCCTATATTCTGCCGGTCTTTCTTAACCCGGACTGGAACAGCCCATGGCCCTCGATACCGAGACTCCGCTCAACTCGCTTGGCTTTGCCAAACCCCCGTCGGAAACGCGGGTGGTCGTCGCCATGTCGGGCGGTGTCGACAGCTCGGTCGTGGCGGCGTATCTGGCGGATCAGGGCTATGACGTTGTTGGGGTTACGCTGCAGCTCTATGACCACGGGGCGGCGCTGGCCAAGAAGGGTGCGTGCTGTGCCGGGATCGACATCCACGACGCCCGCCGTGTGGCCGAGGAACGCGGCTTCCCGCACTACGTTCTGGATTATGAAAACATCTTCAAGGACGCCGTGATTGACGAGTTCGCCGACAGCTATCTGGCCGGCGCGACTCCGGTGCCCTGCATCCGCTGCAACGAGCGCGTCAAGTTCAAGGACCTGTTGGAAACCGCCAAGGATCTCGAGGCCGACTGCATGGCGACCGGCCATTACATCCAGCGCAAAATGGGTCCCAATGGCCCCGAATTGCACTGCGCCGAGGATGCCAACCGCGACCAGTCCTATTTCCTGTTCTCGACCACGCCCGAGCAGTTGGAGTTCCTGCGCTTCCCGCTGGGGCATCTGCCGTCCAAGGACGCGACCCGCGAGATGGCCGCGCAATACGGGCTGAGCGTAGCCGATAAGCCCGACAGCCAGGACATCTGCTTCGTGCCCAACGGCAACTATGCCAGCGTGATCGAGAAACTGCGCCCCGGCGCGGCCGAACCGGGCGAGATCGTTCACGCCGACGGTCGCGTTCTGGGCCAGCACGACGGCGTAATCCACTACACGATCGGCCAGCGACGCGGTCTTGGCATCGGCGGGCTCAGTGAGCCGCTCTATGTCGTCAAGCTGGACGTGGATCGCAAACAGGTCGTCGTCGGCCCAAAGGAACTGCTGGCCACCCGCACCATTCCCGTGCGCGAGATCAACTGGCTGGGCGATGAGCCCTTCACCTCGCAGAAAGAATGGCATGTTTCGGTCAAGGTCCGCTCGACCCGCCCCCCGCGCGAGGCAATCATCCGCCCGCTGACCGACACCACCGCCGAGGTCGAATTGCTGACGCCCGAGGAAGGTGTCTCGCCCGGTCAGGCCTGCGTGTTCTATGAAACCGGTGGCAGCCGGATCTTTGGCGGCGGCTGGATCTGGCGCGGTTACTGAACCGCGTCGGTCCACGAATTGCTGAGAATATAAAGCCCGGCGCAGATCATGACGTAAGGCACGAGGTACTCCAGCCGTTGCGCCAGGCGCCCCGTCATGATCTGGGCGCGCCCACCGATCAGCCCCACAACCGCAAGGGAGAGCGCGGCCAGACCTGCCCCGAGCACACCTGCCAGCCGGAAATCGGGGGTCGAGTCCGCCAGCAAGGGGGCGAGGACCGCAAACGTGTCCATCGAAAGGCTTATGAACAACAACATTGTCACAAGCGCCGAGGCGCTGCCCGGCACTGCGGGCGCGTCCTGCGCATTTGTTCCGCGAAGCTGTCGAGCGGCCCCAAAAAGCCCCAAGGCCAGAGGGATGGCGCCGAGGTAGCCCGCCCAGTGCGGCACAACATCTTCGACCCCCAGCGCCAGCAGGAAAGCCGCGCCGATCACAAGCCCCTGTGCCAGCAGGAACCCCAGAACCGCGCGTTGCGGGCCGGTTACGATCATTAGGGCGACCAGCGCCATGAGGTTGTCGAGATTGGTCAGCACCTGCGCCATGAAGGCCGAGGCCGCAAAGACCACATAGTCCAGCATCACGGCGTCATCCGCTCCAACACCGCGCGCGCGGCCCGAAGACCGGGCGCTTCGCCACCGCGGCCGAGACGCTCCATCGTGACGGCCATGGCCTGTTCCTGCGCGTCCGGCGCGGCCGACACGGAGTCAAGCGCGGCGGAAATGGCTTCAGGCGTGCAGTCATCCAGCAGGCATTCCGGCACTGTCCGGGTTTCGGACACCAGGTTGACCAGCGTGACCGTATCCAGCTTGACCATGCGTTCGGCGATCTTCTGGGTCAGCCAGGTCAGTTTATAGGCAATCACCATCGGCGTGGACTGGGCCGCCAGCTCCAATGAGACCGTGCCGGATGCGGCCAGCGCGATCTCGGCGGCGGCAAAGGCCGCACGTTTGCTGGCCACCGCCTGATCCGTGGCGATGTTGCGCGGGTCCACCACGACCGGCTGCCCCGGCCAGGACCGGACATGGGCGGCCACGGTATCGGCCACATGCGCGACCGCCGGAACCACCACTCGCATGTCGGGGCGGTCTTTCAGGTACAGGTCAAGCGCCGCGCCGAATACGGGCGCCAGCCGATCGACCTCACCCCGGCGCGAGCCGGGCAAGGCCAGCAGGATCGGCGCATCCCCCAGCCCGTGATCGGCGCGGAACTGTGCAATCTGCGCGTCGTTTGCAACCGGCTCGCTGGCCACCGGGTGGCCCACGAAATCGCACTCCATTCCGGCGTTTTCCATATAGGGTGGCTCGAACGGCAGCAGGGCCAGAACATGGTCGATGACTTTGGCCATTTTGTCCGCCCTCTTGGGGCGCCAGGCCCAGACGCTAGGCGCAACATAATGTACGGTCCGTATTTTGCTGCGCGTCTTGACCTGCTTGGCCACGCGCAGCGAAAAGTCGGGACTGTCGATTGTGATCAGAACGTCGGGCTGGGTATCCAGAACGGCCTGAGCGGTTTCGGCGATGCGGCGCTTGAGGTGAAAGAACTTGGGCAGAACCTCGACCAGGCCCATCACGCTGAGCTCGGACATCGGAAAGCGGCTGACCAGACCCTGAGCCTGCATCAGCGGCCCGCCAACCCCGTCGAATTCGATATCCGGAACAAGGGACTTCAACCCCTCCATCAGCGCACCGCCCAGACGGTCGCCCGACGGTTCACCGGCGACCAGAAAAACGCGCATCAGACGGCCCGCTCATGTACGTGCAGGAACAGGCCCAGGCGGTCGCATTCCGCGATCACTTGGGGCCGGTCCAACACGATCACCCCACCCTTTTCGATGACGATGCCGGACAAACCGGCCGCAACGGCGCTGGATACGGTGTCGGGGCCGATGGCAGGCAGATCGGCACGTCGGTCTTGGCCCGGCTTGGGGCCCTTGAACAGAATACCACCGCCCGCATCAGGGCGAGCGGCCAGAGATTGCAGCATCCAGGTCGTGCCGAAGGCCCCTTCGACAACCAGAACTTGGCCTTTGTGAACAACGCAAGCCTGTCCGATATCCGCTGCCCCCATGGCACGCAGGACACCCACGGCCCGGTTCGCATCGCCCAGTTCCGCCTCGGTCGGCTGTGCCTGGGTCAGACACCCGAGAGGAGGCAACAGGTCCGGAGCGATCTCGTGTGCGGCCCGCACGCGCAGTCCGGCGCCCTCCAAAATGCCGATCACCGCCCGCAAGGCTCCGTCGTCACCCGACACCAGCGCCTGCTGGATGATCGGAACCAAGGGCATGGTCTGCGCGTCAATCCGGGCGGGGTTTATGTCTGGCCTGCGGACCGCACCTGCGAGGCATACATCTGTGACGCCGCGCGCTTTGAGCTCGGCGACAAAACTGCCCAACTGCTCCAGCGGGAAGGTCACGTCTGGCGTCAGAGTGTCGGGCTGAAATCCCTCCATCGCGCAAACCAAGGGGCGTTCCGGCAGGTGTGCAACCAGTTCGTCCGGCAAAACCCCTGTTCCCGCGATCAGAGCCAGCATGATCCTATTTCCTTGGTGTCAGGAACGAACGATCGCTTTCGCCCGTCACGAATTCCACGATCTGACGCACATAGTCGCTGTCTGTGCTGTCGCCCAGACGCTTGGCGCGGTCCATAAAGGTGCCCTCGCCTTCGGACAGCTCGCGAAAGGCCGCACGCAGCGCCGAAATGTCCGCGCGGGAAACGCCGCGGCGTTTCAGGCCAACAAGGTTCAGCCCCTCCAATTCGCCGCGCGAGGCCTGAACCAGGCCGTAAGGGATGACATCGTTGGGCACCATGGTCAGCGCACCGATGATGGCGCCGCGGCCCACGCGCACCCATTGATGCAATCCGGAAATGCCGCCGATGATCACGTCATCCTCGATGATGCAGTGGCCGGCGGCGCCGGAATGGTTCACCATGATCACCCGGTTGCCGATCTGCACGTCATGGGCCACATGGACACCGGCCATAAGCAGGCAATCATCGCCGATGCGGGTCACGCCGCCGCCACCCTCGGTGCCGGTATTGACCGTAACGTGTTCCCGGATGCGGTTTCGCTTGCCAATTTCCAGCCGCGTGTTTTCGCCCCCGAACTTGAGGTCCTGCGGGATTTCACCAATCACCGAAAAGTTGAAGATGACGCAGTCGTCACCGATCGAGGTATCTCCGGTGACAACCACATGCGACTTCAGCTCGACTCGGTCGCCCAAACGCACCTGTGGCCCCACATGGCAGAACGGGCCGATTACGCAGTCCTGGCCGATCTGAGCGCCGTCTTCGATGATCGCGCTGGGATGAATTCGGCTCATGCTGTTTTTTCCATATCCCAATCGACATAGGCCGAGAACTCGGCCTCGGCCGCCACTTCACCGTCCACGGTCGCACGGCCGCTGAACTTGAAGATCTTGCCGCCCTTCTTGCCGCGCACGGTTTCGACATGCATTTTCAGCACGTCACCCGGCACCACTTTGCGGCGGAATTTGCACTTGTCGATATTCATGAAATAGATAAGCAGCTCGCTGTCGATGACATCCATGCCGACGCCCAGCATAACACCTGCGGTTTGCGCCATCGCCTCGACGATGGTCACGCCGGGCATGATCGGCGTTCCGGGGAAATGGCCCTGGAAATGTGGCTCGTTCATGGTGACGTTCTTGATACCAACCGCCGACTGATAGCCGTCAATCTCTTCCACCTTGTCAACCAGCAGGAACGGATAGCGATGCGGCAGGATCCGCTGGATCAGCTGAATGTCGGCGCTCTTGGTTTCCGTGGTCATTTTCAGGATGTCCTGTTCTCGAGGTCTCGTTCACGCGTGGTTAGCAATACCCGTACCCAAGGGCAAGCCACGCTATGGCTTGTCGCCCTCTTCCAGCTGCGATCCGTCGCCGATGGCCGCGTCGATCTTGCGGATGGCGATGGCCGTAACATCCGAGGCGTCCGAGCTGAGAAATACGTTGGATCGTTCGATGATCAGCGACGCGCCAGTTTCACGCAGCAGGTCGATGAGCACGGGCTGGGCCAGCTCAAAGAACTGATTGCGCGCCTCGTCACTGCGGCGGGCCAGAGCATCCAGTTTCGCGCGTTGCCCCTCGCGGTGAGACTGAACCTTTCGGTCGAAGGCTTCCGCAAGCGGGCGGAACTCCTCAGGGCTCAACACTTCCCGCTTTTCCGTCAGCTCTTTTTCCTCGCGGCTCAGCTCGGCAACGATGCGTTCATTTTCAGCGGCCAGCGCAGCACTTTCTGCTTCGATCTCATCAAAAACCCGTCGCCCGAATGCGGACTCGGTAAAGATCCGGTCGCTTGAGATGGTCAGCACGCCGGATTGCGGTACACCCAACTGCTGGGCGGCCAGTGGGAGCGACACCACCAGGAAGATCAAAACACACAGGGCCCGTGACGGGCCCTGTACAAACTTCGATATCGCTTTGACCATGGACGTCAGAACCGTGCCTGAATGGTAAAGTCGAAGTTCTGCTCTTTGTCGAAGTCTTCCTTCTTCACGGCCTGCGAGAAGTTGAACCGCAGCGGACCGAACGGCGTATCCCATAGCAGCGAGACGCCGATGACCTGACGGATCGAGCCGTCTGCGCCGACGATATTGGCACCTGTCGTATCAACATTGTTGATGTTGTACAGGTTGCCGATGTCATAGAAGACACCGCCGCGCAGCCCCAGTTCCTCTGGCAGACCCAACGGGAAGTCCGACTCGAACCGGGCGACCCAGTAGTAGTTGCCGCCGATCGCATCATCCTGCCCGTTCGACAGGTCACGAGGGCCGATACCGGCCGGCTCGAAGCCGCGGAACGTTGTCGGACCCAGAACATAACGGTCAATTGCCCGACTGAAGTCGTCACCTTGCCAATGGAGCGCGCCGGCCTCGAAGGACGCACGCAGCGTCATTTCCTCGTTCAGAACCTTTGTCTGGGCAATCGCCCGGGTCGAGGTCTTGAAGTACTTGTTGTCGCCACCAAGGCCAGCCGCGTCCACGCCGACCTCGAACAGAACACCTGCATTCGGGTTCAGGCCGCCCAGCCGGCTGTCATAGACATAGGCCAGCCCCAGCGAGCTTGTCGAACGCTTGCCTTGCGCGATTTCCGACGCGATGACTGCCCCGTTGACCTCGTCATCCTGCTGCGACATCTCGGACTTGTTCCAGTTGTAACGCAGCCGCAACGAGGACAGTTCGCCAATCGCATAGCTGAGCTGCGGATTGATGAACACGCTCTTGGTGTCATAGCTGGCAAAGCTGGAATTGGTCCTTGAAAGGCCAAAGCCCAGATCGAAACGCAGTTTCCGGCCCAACAGGTACGGTTCGGCAAAGTTGATGACGTACTGCTCAGAGTCCTGCGCAGTCGACAACGTCAGGCCAAATTCCTGTCCGCGCCCGAGGAAGTTCCGTTCCTCAAGCCGGATGGCGATCCCGAAACCGTCGGAAACCGAGTAGCTGCCGCCCAACGCCAGTGAACCGGTCGGCTGCTCCTGGACATCCACGTCCACGATCACCTGGCTGGGGCTGGACCCTTCGCGGGTTTCCACATCCGCGACCGAGAAGAAACCCAAGGCCCGGATACGTTCGGCACTCTGCCGGATTTCGCGCGGGTTGAAGGGGTCACCCTCGACCGTGTCGAACTGGCGCCGGATGACCCGGTCCAGAGTGGTCGTGTTGCCCTCGATGTCGATCCGTTCGACGAAAATGCGCGGGCCTCTGGTCAGCACGAACTGAACATCCAGCGTCAGGTCACGGTCGTTGCGGGTCACGCGCGGCTCAACGCGCAGGAAGTCGACGCCCTGCTTCAGGCCAAGACGTTCCTGCCGAGCGATCGAATTCTCAATCAGAGTTGGTGAATACGTGACACCAGGTTTGATCTTGAGGGCTTTCTGATACTCGGCCGCATCAACGCCCGGGATTTCGCTGACCGTCGAGATGTTGCCGAACGAGAATTTCTGACCTTCGGTGATGTTCATCACCAGATAGAAGGCGTCGCGCTCACGCGTGAACTCGACATTGGCGCTGTTGATCCGAAAATCGACATAGCCGCGCGACAGGTAGAAATCACGCAGAACCTGTTTGTCGAATTCGATGCGGTCGGCAATGAACGTGTCACCGCGCAGGAAGGTACGCAGGATGTTGGCCTGCTTGGATTCAAGGACACGGCGCAGACGACGGTCGGAATATGCACGGTTTCCAACAAAGCTGACGCGCTCGATCTCAATCGTGGTGCCTTCGGCGACTTCAAAAACCAGATCCACCCGGTTGTCGCTGCGGCGGATGATCCGCGGAATGACAGTGGCCGACACACGCCCTTGCGCCGAGTAGATTTCGGCGATCTTGTCAGCGTCGGACTCCGCGACCTGCGGGGTGAACACCCGGCGAGGCTGCGACGAGATTGCCTGGATCAACACGTCGTCCTTGACGCGGCGATTGCCCTCGATGCTGATCTTGTTGATCGTCGGATACTCGGCGACCTCGATCACCAGAGTGTTCCCGCGCGGGGTCAATTCGACTGTCTCAAAAACACCACTGTCAAGCAAACGCTGGTAGGCGTCATTCAACTGGCCCGCAGTGACTGTCTGACCGGGTGTGATTCCTGTCCGGGCGATGATGGTGGACGTCTCAATGCGACGGTTGCCCTGAACATCGAACGACGAAATCGTGTAGGTCTGGGCCTGGGCGGCTTGCGGTACCGCCGTAAAACTCATTGCCGCAAAGAGGAAAAAAATCGTTAGTGCCCGCCACAAAATATTGTCGTGCGGTTGCGCAGTACCGCAGGATGTGCCCGCGCCTCTCCTGTAAGCCATTTTTGTCTCTACCTAGAATTTCGGACTTTAGAAGTTGAGTAGCCGCTCTGATGGGCCTTGTCAAAAGCACAAACGAAAAACGCGACCGGATCGGTCGCGCTCGGGTCGTTCAGCTGGGTATGGGGAATCACATACCGGCCAGATATGCGGCGCCTGCCAGTGCCAAAGCGGTCAGCCCAAAGCTCAGCAACGCGTCCCAGTTCAATACAAACAGGAAGCTGAAGCCCCGATAGGAATTTCGCAATGCCTTGGTCATTGGTTACAGCCCGCTTAATTGCATGTCTCGGCAGAATTACCCCAAACAAACTAGGTTTGAATTGAGGCAATTTTGCGACCGCAACGCGTCAATGCCGCCACAATCAGCAGAACAGGTCGTTGCTTACCGAGAAGATCATGAGGCTGAGAATTAACGTGATGCCCACCGCCATCAACAGTTGCAAAGCTCGGTCGCTGGGCGGTTTCCCCGCGACTGCTTCGTAGGCGTAGAAAACAAGGTGCCCCCCGTCCAATGCCGGGATTGGGAACAGGTTCAGCAAGCCTACAGCAGTGGACAGAACCGCGATGAAGAAGATGAAGCTCTGCGCCCCTTGGCTCGCCATCGCGCCCGAGGTTTCCGCGATACCAATGGGTCCGGACATGTTGCAGGTGCTGATCGCACCGGTGACCATGTGCCATATGCCGGACAGCGACCCCTCGATGATGCGGCCGGTCTGGATGACACCGCCATGCAGCGAGTCGACTAGACCCGCAGGTTCGGTCGCCGGCACCAGCATCATGCCGCCGACGATTCCAATCCGCCATTCGGTTTTGAAGCCGCCGTCCGCCTGCGGTTCATCCGTGCGACGCGGCGCCAGTGCAAATTCCAACTCGGCGCCGTCGCGCCAGACGTCCAGCAGAAGCACCTTTCCGTCCGAGCTTTCGACCTTTTCCTTGAGCTGTTCGAAGGCAAAAATCGGTTCGCCATCAACCGAGGTGATGACGTCGCCCGCCTGCAACTGGATATCCATCGCAGCACTGCGCGGGGCGACCTGCTGGATCAAGGGCGGGAACAGCCATGGAGCCGACACGTCGAGGGTCTGGCCGTCGCGGATGACAGTGTATTCGAGAACCGGCTGCACCGGCAGCGCTTCGGTAAACTCGGTCCAGGCCCCCTCCTGATCGAAATCAGGCGTGGGGATGCCAGCGATCGCAACGATTTCGTCCCCCTCCTGAAGCTCCTGCACGGTGCCCGGCAGAGGTTTCAGCGATCCGACTGTCAGTGGCTCGCGGGTCACGCCTTGCGACCAGAAGATCAAACCGAAGACAAGGATCGACAGAACGAAATTGAAGACCGGCCCGGCTGCAACCGTGGCAGTCCGCGCCCAAAGCGGTGCGCCATGCATCGTCCGACGCAATTCCTCGGGGCTTTGCGTGGTGATTTCGGCCATCGTCTCGGCGTCCTTGCCCGAGGCCGCATTGGCATCGCCCAGGAATTTCACGTAACCGCCAAAAGGCAGCAGAGCGATCTGCCATTTGGTGCCGCGTTTGTCCATTCGGCTCCAAAGCACCGGACCAAAACCCAACGAGAACACCTCGGCATGGATCCCCGACCAGCGGCCAACGATGTAATGCCCGTATTCATGCACCGCCACGATGACGGACAGCGCCACGACGAATGCGGCAATCGTATAGACCAGCCCACCAAATTGCGGGATCAGCGAGAGTATGTCCAAAATTCTATCCTGCTCTTCGTAGTACGGCGTCATCCACCCATTGACGTGCCAGATGGTCCGTTTTCAGGACGTTATCAAGGGTCAAAGGGGCATCAATAAGGCCGCCTGCATCGTCGAAACGGCCCAGAACGGCGGCCACGGCGTCGGTCATGTCCAGAAAGCCGATGCGTTGACCGATGAAATGATCCAACGCACGCTCCTTGGCGGCGTTGAAGATCGCGCCTGACAGGCCACCGCGCTGCATGACCTCGCGGGCCAGCCGCAGGGCCGGGTAACGCGCCGGGTCCGGATCACGAAAACGCAGCTGGCCCAACTTGGCCAGGTCCAGGCGCGGCACCGGCAGGTCGCGCCTTTCGGGCCAATGCAGTGCATAGCCGATCGCATGCCGCATATCAGGCGCGCCCAAATGCGCCATCACTGCGCCATCGCGAAATCCGACGAGAGCATGCACGATGGATTCCGGGTGAACCACAACCTCGATCCGTTCAGCGTTGATCCCGAAAAACTCTTTGGTCTCGATTACTTCCAGCGCCTTGTTGAACATCGAGGCGCTGTCGATCGTTATCCGCTGACCCATGTCCCAATTGGGGTGGCTCGAAGCTTGCTCGACCGTAGCGCCGGCCAGCTTCTCGACCGGCCAGTCGCGAAAGGCGCCGCCGCTGGCAGTGATGATGATGCGCTCGACCGCATCCATGTCTTCACCCACAAGCGCCTGAAAGACCGCCGAATGTTCGCTGTCGACAGGCAGCAGACGCGCGCCATGGCGTTCCGCGGTTTCCAGAACAAGCGGGCCGGCACACACCAGCGTTTCCTTGTTTGCCAAGGCCAGGGTCGCGCCTTGCTTCAAAGCCTCAAGCCCCGGCGCCAAACCGGCCGAGCCAACAATGGCGGACATGACCCAGTCTGCTGGGCGAGCGGCCGCTTCGATCAGCGCGGTTGTGCCCGCGGCGGCCTCGATCCCTGTGCCGGACAATGCATCGCGAAGATCATCCAGATGCTGGTCAAAGGCGGTTACTGCCACTTCAGCGCCCAGCCGGCGGGCGTCCTGCGCCAACTGCCGGACATTCGCCCCGCCGGTGACGGCGACCACCTTGTAATCCTCCGGGGCCCGAGCAATCAGATCGATCGTATTCTGGCCAATCGATCCGGTCGCGCCGAATATCGAAACCTTTCGCATCAGATTTCCCCGGGCGAATAGACCAGCGACGCGATCAGAACCATCAGCGATGCACCCATCATGCCGTCAAATCGATCCAGAAAACCGCCATGTCCTGGCACCAGGTTCGAGCTGTCTTTGACCCCGAACCGCCGCTTGACGGCGCTTTCCACGATATCACCGGCCTGGCTGGCCATCGAGGCCAGGACCGAAACCAAAACAAACCGATAGCCAAACCCGGCATACGCGGCAACGGCTGCGCCCACCAGCGCGGCTGCCACCCAGCCGCCCGCCGTGCCCGACCAGGTTTTCTTGGGGCTGACCCGCGGCCAGAACTTCGGGCCACCGAACGTCTTTCCCACGAAGTACCCAGCTACGTCCGTGGCAACGACGACCAGGATCAACCAGACCATCCAGCCAAACCCCATCGTCTCGCGGATCTGGATAAACCCGTAACCCGCACAGGCAATCCACATGGCAAACAGCACGTAGATCCCGCGTGAGTGCGAGACCTGCCCTGCCCCGACCAGTGCGGGCGCGATCAGAAAGGGCAGTTTGTAGAGCGGCGGAACATGATAGCTGAGCATGACGGCAACGCCGGTCAGGATTCCCAACTGAACCGCGACGCCCATCCGATCGGAATCGATCATGCGAACCAGTTCCCAGGTCATCAGACCGCACGCTGCGGCAACAAATGTCTCGAACCATAGTCCGCCCAGCCAAACCTCGACCGCTCCAATAGCGACCAGTACCAGGGCAGACAACACCCGGGTGGTGAGGTCGGACCATCGGCCGTCCGTCATGCCGGAACTGCTCCGAACCGGCGTTCGCGAGACCCGAAGCTCTTGCACAGCCGTTCCAGCTCGGCCGCGGTGAAGTCGGGCCAGAGCGTGTCGATGAATTCGTATTCCGAGTAAGCGGATTGCCAGAGAAGGAAATTCGATATCCGCGCCTCGCCACTGGTGCGAATGACCAGATCGGGGTCAGGCAGGACGCGCGTGTCCAGATATCTGGGCAGCGTTTCCTCGTCGACATCTTCGGGTCGCAGGTTGCCTGCGGCAACGTCCCGCGCCAGCCGCTTGGTTGCCCGGGCCACTTCGTCCCGACCACCATAGTTGAGAGCGACGGTCAGGTGGACAAGGTCATTTTCGGCCGTCTCGCGCTCCAGCGTGTCCATCAACTCGATCAGTTTGGCATCCAGCCGCACCCTGTCGCCAATGAATCGAACGCGGATACCGTTTTGGGCCAAGGTACGGGTTTCCTTGATGATGTAGCGCTTGAACAGGCTCATCAGACCGGCAACCTCGACCTGGGTCCGTTTCCAGTTTTCCGTCGAAAAGGCAAAAATCGTCAGGTACTTGATCCCCAGCCCCGGACAGGCTTCGACCACTTCGCGCACCCGACGGGCACCGGCGTGATGTCCGTACAGGCGTGGCCGGCCGCGCGCCTGGGCCCACCTACCGTTGCCATCCATGATGATGGCCACGTGACGCGGACCACAGGGGGGCTCGTTTTGGGGATCAGCGGGCATGGCTTGCGCTCAAACCTGCATGATTTCGGCCTGCTTGGCCTCGAGGGCCGCATCTACGGCCTTGATCATCTGGTCGGTCAGTTCCTGAACCTCGGTTTCCCAGAACTTCTGATCGTCTTCCGACAGGCCGTCGGCCTTGGCTTTCTTGATTTGATCCATGCCATCGCGGCGCACGTTGCGAATGGCAACGCGGGCGTGTTCGGCGTATTGCCCGGCCACTTTGCCCAGCTCGCGGCGGCGCTCTTCGTTCAGCTCGGGGATCGGCAGCATGATGATCGTTCCGTTCAGCTGCGGATTGATGCCCAGTCCGCTTTCCCGGATTGCCTTTTCCACTTTGCCGACCAAAGACTTGTCCCAAACATTCACGGTGACCATGCGCGGCTCGGGAACGTTCACGGTGCCGACCTGGTTGATCGGTGTCATCGACCCATACGCATCCACCATAACCGGCTCGAGCATCGAAGCCGACGCACGCCCGGTGCGCAGCGACGCGAATTCGGTTCTGAGGTTGGCCATCGCGCCATCCATGCGGCGTTTCAGATCATCGGTGTCCAGTTCAAAATCGTCAGACATGCTGCTCACTCCCCGTCTTCAGGTGATGTTGGAATGGCTCTTACGCCATCGCACCTGGGATGTATAGCAATCATGATCGGGAAATGTGGCAATGACCAGAGTTGTTTCCGCGAAAAAACCGATCCCCCGGACGAAAAAGACCGGCCCTGTGGCGAGCCGGTCTGGCACAGAAAAAACCAAGGCTCAGGCGTTCAGGTCAACGACCACGCGTCCCTTGACCTGACCGTTGAGGATGTCGGCACCCAGCTTCGGAAGATCATTCAGAGTGGCCGGCTGAACCATCGCTTCCAGCTTGTCCATCGGCAGATCCGAAGCCACCCGCTGCCAGGCCCGCAGTCGGTTGTCGAACGGCTGCATCACGCTGTCGATACCCAACAGGTTGACTCCGCGCAGCAGGAACGGAATGACGGTCGCCGGCAAGCCCGCGCCACCGGCCAGACCGACCGCTGCCACTGAGGCGCCATACTTCATCTGACCCAGAACGCGCGCCAGCATTGCGCCCCCGACGGCATCAACGCAGCCAGCCCAGGTTTCGCTTTCCAGCGGACGTTTGGTGGTTTCGTTCAACTCGTCACGCGGCACGATCGACGTCGCACCAAGCGCCTTCAGATAGCCTTCGGTTTCAGGCCGCCCGGTCACTGCCGCAACTTCGTATCCCAGATTGGCCAAAATCGCCGTGGCAACCGAGCCGACGCCCCCAGCTGCACCGGTTACCAGAACCGGCCCGCGGTCGGGCGTCAGACCGTGATCTTCCAGCGCCATCACCGCCAGCATCGCGGTAAAACCGGCAGTTCCCACGGCCATGGCCCGGCGCGTGCTCAACCCCTCGGGCAGAGGGACGAGCCAGTCGGCCAGCGCGCTGGCCTTCTGGGCGTATCCGCCCCAATGCGCCTCACCCACGCGCCAACCGGTCAGCACGACCTTGTCGCCGGGTTTGTACCGGTCGTCCGAGGATTCTTCGACAGTTCCAGCATAGTCGATCCCGGGCACATGCGGATAACTTCGGACCAGACCGCCGCCCTTGGGCGACATGCACAAACCATCCTTGTAGTTGACGGTCGAGAACTCGACGGCCACACGTACTTCACCATGCGGCAAGTCATCTTCCGAGATTTGCTTGATCACCGGGCTGGCCAGTCCGCTTTCCTCGTCCTTTTCCATCACCAAAGCGTTGAACATATTCCAATTCCTTTCATTGACCGTGGCCCGATCGATCTCTCATCTGGCCCAAATGCTTCCCGGGCGCGTCCCGCGCGCCCTTCCCGGCTCAAATCCAGAACTTGTCCTGCACGATTGCAGTCCGCATTCCAGACGGCGTTTCGACTTCAACCTGCGTTCCCGGATCCCAATGGCTCAGCCGCAGCATACCGATCGACACGTTGGTTTGAAAATCCGGCGACCAGGTGGCCGAGGTCACCTGGCCCACACGCTTGCCGCCGCCATAGACCGGCCACGGCCGATCGCAGGGGGGCACCGCGTCGCCCTCGATCGCGATCGGACGGATTTGCTGAACCGGCCCCTCTTTGGCCACCCGCAACAGCGCATCCCGCCCGATGCAGCCAATGGCCGTATGCGTGTTGCAGAACTTGCCCAACCCGCATTCATGGGGCGTGTTGTCATCGGTCATGTCATTGCCGTAAGACAGCAACCCGCCCTCGATCCGCTCGATCAGGTTGGGGCAGCCCGCCCGAACCTGCAGGTCCTCTCCGGCGGCGAAAAGCGCATTCCACAAGGGCATGCCGACGTCGCCGCCTTCGACATAGATCTCGAACCCGCCCTGTTTGGAATAGCCCGACCGCGCAATCGCCAGATCACGCCCCTCGAACTGGAACATGTCGAACTTGAAGAAGCGGATATCACGCACCCGGTCGCCAAAGACCCGCGCCATCAGGTCATCCGACTTGGGTCCCTGCACCGCCAAAGGCGAAACGTCCGGCTCATCCACCAGAACATCCAGTCGATATCCGTTGGCCAAGCCTTTGACCCACAACAGCAAATCGCTGTCTGCGATCGAAATCCACCAGCGGTCATCCGCCAGTTTCACCGCCACGGGATCGTTCAGCATCCCCCCGGTTTCGTCCACGATCGGCACATAGTAGCACTGGCCCGGCAACATGCCGCGCAGGTCGCGCGGGGTCAGCATCTGCATCAGCCGCGCGGCATCGGGGCCTCGCAGTTCGACCTGCCGCTCACAAGACACGTCCCAGACCTGAACATGGGTCTTGAGATGCCGATAGTCGGCCTCGACGCTTTCAAAAACCGTCGGCAGCAACATCCGGTTGTACACGGTATAGCCTTTGACACCGGCCGCCTCGACCCCGTCGGAGAACGGCGTGCGCCGCAGCCGGCGCGACAAAGAAATCTGTGGCACTTAGACCTCCTCGGGCAAGAAAACGAGATCACTGACCGGAGCCTCAGACCCGGCCTCGGTCAGCATTTTGTGGATTTGTCCCCGGTGATGCGTTTGATGATTGAAAAAATGCATCACACACACGGCGTAAGGTAATGTAATGTTTTCTTCTTTTGCTGCGGAATACCATGTGAACGGGCCCGAGATTGGCTCGTCGCCCAGAGTATCAACCCAAGCATCGATCCGGGCATCGATGGTCTCGCGCAGTGGAAGCCAGTGCGCCAGATCCGGGCACAGGTGGACGCTTTCGTGAATACCGCCGCCCTTGCGGTGCGGATTGCTTTCAGGCCCCGGACCTTTGTCGAACCGGGACATCCAGATCCAGTCGCCCCACAGCAGATGGTTGGCAGTCCCCAGGATCGACCCGAAAAACGCGCCGCGTTCCCGGGTCAACTCCTCGGGAGAAAGCTCTTGAAGAAAACCCGCCAACTGGCTGTTCTGCCAGCGGTTATAGCGGGCCATCTGCCGAGCATAGGCGCCGGTGATCATCACTTGGGTCCGTGCCAGTCGATCGGGCAGATTTCGGCAGATTTGCCGCCGAAATCCCAGACACGACCATAATCGCGCACCTTCGACTTGGTACCACGCGCCACGATGATGTCCGGGCCCATCCAATACTTGGAGTTCGAAACCATGACCGGATGCTCGGGGTCTTTGCCTGCCAGCATCTCGATCTCACCCTGGATCTTGCGGCCGATGACGATGCGGCGTTTGTTGCCGTCGCGCTCGATCTGCACTGGAGCACGCTCGGCGCCGATGATTTCACTCACCAGCATCGTGAACAGCCCGGTGGTGCCACCCGCCTGCCCGCTGAAAATCTGCAACAGGCCGTTGTACGCCTTGCCACTTGCGCGCTCATCCACGTAAGCGGCAACCTTCCACTGGCCTTCGCCCATCCGGCCAGGAATATCGACCAACAGACCGACGTTCAGACCTGACAGGTCTTCGCCTTCATAGTGTCCCTCGTCGATGATCACGCCCATCCACGCATGACAATGCCCTTCGGTCGGAGGGTGCGCCCCCAGCGAAACCACGCAGGGGCAGAACACGTCGCAGGAGCAGTTCAGGATAAGCTCACCCTTGATGGCCCAGTCCGTCGGGCTCATCTCGCGGCGCTTGGGATTTGGCATCCGGCTGTCAATTCGCTGACTGACCGGCAGCTTGTCGGCATCGGGTTTTCTGTTTTTTGCCATCGGCTTATCCTCCGTATGCAATTGGGTAGATCAGTAGCCCAAGGCCACCTGCAATCAAAGCGAAACCCAGCGGCCGTGTCAGAACATGACCGATCTGGGGCAATTTCTCCAACACCATGAACAGGGTCGCCAAACCCATCCACAGCAGGCTCATCACGCCTCCGACAAAGCCAAGCGCCATGAACCCCCAGCAGCAGCCGACACAAAAGGCGCCCAGCCCCAGCCCCATGCGCAGACCGCCAGAGAAGCCGGTGCGCCAGTGTCCAAGGAAATAGGTCATGGGTGCATGACACACCCCGTGGCACACCTCCTTGGCGCGCGTGAATTGAAAGGCACCGACGGCAATCAGAAGACCGGCGGCAAAAAGCGGAGACTTGGCAATGCCCAGCATGTCGATCACGCCCCCGAACAACAAAGCCAGCTGAACACCTGTGATCAACGCGGCGAACCCGGCCCAAACCACGAAGTAACCCAACAGAACGCCGACCCACCCAAGCCTTGTTCCATTGGCGCTCTGGATCAAATCCTCATAGCTTCTCAGTGTCGGAACCAGCGTTGGAAGCATCATCGCGGCCATCATGATCGCCCACATCACGAACAGCGGGCCGAACTCGGCCATCGGCATGTACATGTCCATGCGGGGATCCATCGCACGCATCGCCTCGGCCATTGGCCCGGGTCGGCCAATCCAATCGACGCCCATGTCGCGGCTCATGGTGTACATCACCCACCAGGCCCACAGGATCAGGACGAAAAAGCCCAGCCACAAACCACTGCGTAGAAGTGCCCGACTCATGTTCCCTCCCGACTCGGTGCTTGCTTTTCAAATGTCAGACTTTTAAATGTCAGACAAATAAATTTTTCACGGCGGCCTGCAGAAGATGAAAATCGATCCCCAGAAAAGCACCGACCTGTCCGCGCAGATCGCCCAGGCCATCCGCGATGCCATCGTATCAGGAGAGCTGATCGTGGACGAGCGCCTGCCCTCGGAATCCGAGCTTGCGGACCAGTTCCAGGTGTCGCGCCCCACCGTGCGCGAGGCGCTGAAACGGCTGGCGGCGCAATCGCTGATCCGTACCCAGCGCGGCGCGACGGGGGGTGCCTTCGTCAACCGGCTGAGTTTCCAGGACGCTTATTCTCAGCAGATCACGACTTCGACGCTGTTGCTGTCGATGAACGAGGTCAGCTTCGACACCGCTTGCGAGGCCCGCTATGCGTTGGAACGTGCCTGCGCGCGCCTGTCGGCCCAGCGGCGCACCGCCGATCAATTGGCCACCATGCGCGCGGAAATCTTCCGTCAGGCGCAGCCCGGTCTGACGGATGAGGCCTTCTGCGCCTCGGACGTGGCTTTTCACCGGGCACTGGTCGATGGCGCGGGCAACCCTGTCCTGTCCTATCAACTGGCCGGAGCCGTCGAGGCGATGCAGCCCCTGATGAACATGATCACCTTCACCGCCCGCTCGCGCGAGGAGATCATCCGCCTGCACAGCAAGATCGCCGACGCGCTGGAGGCGCAGGACGCCGAGACCGTCGACGCCGCGCTGGTCGAACTGGAAACCTACACCCGCCGCCTGGCCCATGATGTGGCCGAACGTCGGCGGAAACCGGCCTGAAGACACTCTGAATTCTTCTTGACGCATCACATCAACGGAAAGGACACTCGAGCAGGCAGACCATCATCCGGCGGGAAGACCGGCACTCTCAATAAAATTGATTTTCAATGACTTACGGGAGGACGTTATGAACAAAAGACCGGATCCAACATTCTATCCATCCGCCAAGATGGCCATGGAGGCCCCGCCCGAAACCTTGGCCTTCACGCTGATGCTCAGCCCCGATTTTTCGCAGCCCGATGGCTTGGCGGTTGTGAATGTCGACCCAACTTCGGGCGATTACGGAAAGATCGTTCACAAGGTGATGATGCCCAACAAGGGCGACGAGTTTCACCATTTCGGATGGAACGCCTGTTCTTCGGCCCTGTCTCCGCTGACCGGCCACGCTTTTCTTGAGCGCCGGTACCTGATCATCCCCGGTATCCGTTCCAGCCGGATCTACGTGATTGACGTGAAAGAGCCGCTGAAGGCCAAAATTCACAAGATCATCGAACCCGAAGAAGTCTTTGCAAAGACGGGATATTCCCGCCCCCACACGATCCATTGCGGACCCGAAGGCATCTATGTCAGCACCTTGGGCGGTGGCGGGCCGGATGGCACCGATGGACCTCCGGGCATCTTCATCATGGATTGCGAGACCTTCGACATCATCGGGCGTTACGAGATCGAGCGCGGCGTGCAGGACAAGCACTATGATTTCTGGTGGAACCTGCCGCGTGACTACATGGTCAGTTCCGAATGGGGTCTGCCCCCGCAATTCGAAAACGGGATCGTGGCCGAAGATCTTCTGTCGAACAAATATGGCCACCGGATCCATTTCTGGAACCTGCGCGACCGCACCAACATCCAGACCATCGATCTGGGCGAGAACCACCAGATGGCGCTGGAAATCCGGCCGGCGCATGACCCGGTCAAGCAATACGGGTTCTGCGGTGTGGTGGTCGACACCACCAATCTTCAGGGCGCAATCTTTACCTGGTGGCGCAACAAGGATGGCAGTTTCGAGGCCAAGAAGACCATCACGATCGACCCGCAACCCGCTGATCCGGATGATCTTCCCGATCTGCTCAAAGGGTTCTCGGCGGTGCCGCCTCTGGTGACCGACATCGACCTGAGCTTGGACGACAAATACCTGTATGTCGCGTGCTGGGGCACCGGTGAAATGCACCAATACGATGTCTCGGACCCGATGAAGCCCAAGCTGGCCGGCAAGGTCGAGATCGGCGGAATCGTCAAGAAAACCAAGCATCCCAACGGCAAGGACTTTGGTTATGGCCCGCAGATGGTCGAGATCAGCCGTGACGGCAAACGCGTCTATTGGACCAATTCGCTCTATTCCACATGGGATGACCAATTCTATCCCGGCGATCGCGGCGCTGCGATGGTCAAGGCAGATGTAGGCGAAAAAGGCGGCCTGACACTGGACAAGGATTTCTGGGTGGACTTCCCGAAAGGGTATCGCAGCCACCAGATCCGGCTTGAGGGAGGAGACTGCTCCACCGACAGTTTCTGCTACCCTTCGGTCTGAATTGGACGTCTTGATGACATCGACGGCCGGCCTCTGGCTGGCCGTTGTGCTGAGCGGCGCCTATCACGGGTTGAACCCCGGTATGGGCTGGCCGTTGGCCGTGTCGGCGGCATTGATGGAGCAACGCCAATCCGCTCTCTGGCGCGCGTTGGCAGCGCTGGCGGGCGGGCATTTTGTGGCGATGCTGGGTGTTTTGCTGCCCTTTGCGCTGATGACCATCCTTGTAGACTATCAGCGCGAAATCCGGATCGGAGCGGCGCTGATCGTGATCGCTATGGGCCTCTACATCGCGATCACCCGGCGCCACCCACGGTTTCTGGCGCGCGTACCGCCCAGTCGGCTGGCGCTGTGGTCGTTTCTGGTGGCGTTGGCGCATGGTGCGGCGCTGATGCTGGTCCCGATCTATCTGGGCCTGTGCGGGCTGGACGAGCTGGATACCGGCCACAGAGCCGTGTCAGAGATCATGGGCACCAATGGCCTGCTGGTCCTGGCTGTGGCCGCGGTCCATACGGGCGCTATGATGCTGGGCGGCGGTGCGCTGGCCTTCGCGGTCTATCGCTGGCTGGGCCTGCAGTTTCTGTCGCGCAGCTGGTTCAACCTGGAAATGGTCTGGGCGCTCAGCCTGATCCTTGTGGGTGTACTCGGCCTCTGGGCCGCAATCTGAGGTCTTCCCCCTGCCCCGAAACAGATTAGGTTCGACGGGCAGGCATTTGAAAAGCGAGGCCCCCATGACCGGAACACTCAACATCATCGCAGCCCTTCTGACCATCGGCTTTGGCCTGTTCGGCTTTCTGGCTCCGGCCTGGACCGCGGCCTCGCTGGACCTTGCGCCCACCAACAGCACGATGGGCCTCAGTGAAATGCGGGCCTCGGTCGGCGGGTTGTTCGTCGTGACCGGCATCGCTGTATTGTGGCTGAACCACCCGATGGCCTACGCGATGTTGGGCGTTGTCTATGCGGGCGCGGCGCTGGGTCGGTTCGTGTCCGTTTTGCTGGACAATCCCCCCTTGGCCAAGGCGTTGACCTTCGGCGGAATCGAGCTGGTGCTGGCAATTTGGCTGATCGCCGCCAACCTCTCCAAGCCTGCGTGAAAGGTTGGAAAAATCGTGGTGGTCCCGCGCTTTGGGGGTTTGCATCCGCAAATATCCTCACCTATATAAATCCTGTCCTTCGGGACTATGGACATAAACGCGCTCGTAATAAGCGGATCGGACCCGGGGGCGGTACCCGGCGGCTCCACCATACATCCTTCATTTGGGGATCATGGGGCCGAAATAGGATCGACGAACGTCTAAAGGGGTTAGCTTTGTCTCGGCTGTCTGCCACCGTTACCGGCGAAAACAGTACAATTGCAAATGACAATCGTGCTCCGGTTGCCGTTGCTGCGTAAGCAGTAACCAGACCGAAACTTAAGTCCTTGCGCCTAGCCGCGTAAGGCGGGGTTCGCAGGTACCTGGCAACAGAAACCTGCATTTCCCTAGATTTTGTCTGAGTTTTTACGCCGAAATCGGCCGCTATTCAGAAACTGTTCACTCCTGTCATTCAAAGTAGCGGAAGACAGACAGGAGAGTTGGGATGACTCATTCAGAGATACTCAGGGCCTGGTATTCCGAGGTTTGGGAAAAAGGCAATATTGACGCGATCGACCAGTATTTTGCCCCGGAAACGATGGCCGAGGGGCTGATACCCGAAATGCAGGTCGGCGCGGACGACTTTCGCGACCTTGTCATGGCCTTTCGGCACGTTCTGGGCGAAATTCAGGTGGATTTGCCCAAAATTATCGAAAACGGCGATTGGGCGTCGGCCGTTCTGCATGTGCGGACCTCGCGGGCGGACAACGGCGCGCCCTTGGAGGTCACAGGCCAAGTGATGGCGCGCTTCAAAGGTGACAAGATGGTCGAAGCCTACAACCAGTTCGACTTCGTTTCCCTGTTCGAACAGCTCGGCCAGTTCCCGCAGGATACCTTGCCCGTTTGCATGACAGGGCAACGGCTGGACTGGGCCTGAACCGGTTCTTGACCGCGCGTGCTGACCCCGAGTAGCAAGAGCACACGGGGTCAGCATGTGAACGCCCTGCCCGGCGGCAGCCCGGGTTCGCATGTCTCCAAATCCAAAGGGGCACATGCCATGGCTGCGCAATTTCCAATGATCGCTGGTGGTCGGATCAGCACCTATGCTCTGAATATCGGATGGAGCCGCCCGAGGACCGCCGAAACCGGCGCATGCAGGGCGGATCCCCTGTAGTGAACCCCTCACTGTCAGAACTGGTCCGGGTGTTCGGCCGCATCGGACTCCTCTCATTTGGTGGCCCAGCGGCACAGATCTCATTGATGCACCAGGAATTGGTCGAACGGCGGCCATGGTTGGATGAGCAGAGCTTTCTGCGCGCGCTGTCGTTGTGCATGTTGCTGCCCGGCCCCGAAGCCATGCAACTGGCCACCTATGCCGGTTGGCGGCTGCGGGGCGTGCCGGGCGGGCTGATTGCCGGCGGCCTGTTCGTTATGCCCGGAGCGCTGGTGATAGCTGTGCTGGTCGGCTTGTATGCTGCCTACGGAGACCTTCCCCTGGTCCAGGCTGCATTTCTCGGGATCAAGGCCACGGTTATCGTGATCGTTCTCCAGGCGGTGCTCAATCTTTCTCGCAAAACTCTATCTGGGGCAGAGCCCGGGATTCTTGCGATACTGGCGTTCTTGGCGATCTTCGCTCTGAATCTACCTTTCCCCCTGATCATTCTGGCCGCGGCTGTCTGGGGCTTTTCACGTAAGCCTTCAGAGCAGCCTTCAGTTTCGCAGAATGTCGATACCGCATTGGCTCGGCCCGCGCGGACTGCAGCGCTCTGGCTGTTTCTTTGGTTGGTCCCGCTGGTATTGTTGACCCTTTCCGGCCAAACGTTGCTAAGCGATCTGGGCTGGTTCTTTGCACGATTGGCCGTAGTCACTTTCGGCGGGGCCTATGCGGTGCTGGCCTACATGACCCAGACGGTCGTCGAGAACTATCAATGGATCTCTACCGATCAGATGATCGACGCGCTGGGACTGGCAGAAACCACCCCCGGCCCATTGATACTGGTCACGCAATTCGTCGCCATGCTCGCCGGGCAGTTGGCCGGCGGGATGTCCCTTGCGCTGGCAGCCGGGGTCGTTGCGCTGTGGGCGACCTTCGTTCCGTGCTTCCTGTGGATATTCGTTGCCGCACCTTACCTGGACGTCATAGCGCAAAGACCGAGACTGTCGGGAACATTGCGCGCAATTACCGCGGCGGTCGTCGGTGTGATTCTCAACCTGTCGGTGTGGTTCGGACTGCACGTCCTGTTTGGAACCATCGGAAAAGTCGAGTTTGGTCCGATCTCACTGCCCATTCCGGTTTTTTCGACCTTGGACATCGCAGCCGTTGGATTGACATGCCTTGCCGGAGTCTTGATTTTCATAAGAAAAACCGGTCTGGCAACGACGCTGGGCATCATGATAGGTGCAGGCGCAATCCTGCATCTGGTTTGAACAATCAGACGCAACCCGCTCTTTCGTTTCCGATCAAATCCCTTATGCTTGGGATAACCACTTTCGAGGATGACACATGTCGCAAGGCATTGACTACGGCAACTTGATGCACACCGCTATGCGCGGGTTGATCAAGACTGTTCTGAAGCGCGTTTCTGAAACCGGACTGCCCGGCGCGCACCATTTCTTCATCACGTTCGATACCCGTGAGCCCGGCGTCGAAATCGCTGACTGGCTGCGCGAACGCTACCCTGATGAGATGACGATCGTGGTGCAGCACTGGTTCGAAAATCTCGAGGTTGGCGAGGACGGATTTGCCATCACGCTCAATTTCGGTGACGCTCCGGAGCCGTTGTATATCCCCTATTCGGCCATCCAGACCTTTGTCGATCCGTCGGTCGAATTCGGGCTGCGCTTCGAAAGCTCGGACGAAGAAGATGAGGACCCGGTGGAAATCGAGGCCGAGTCGATCGAGGTCGAACCCGACGACGAGCCGCATCATGACGCGGATATCGTATCGCTGGACAGCTTCCGCAAGTAATTCGCGGCCATTGGACGAGGCTTCGCTTTTTTGGCGGAGCCTATTGTTTTTCCAGGAATGTTTCGACCGAACGCGACTTCTGTCCATCTCTGAACCGGGAAAAGGACAGGTTCAGCCCGCCCTCGGCCAGCGTCCGATCATACTGCTGCAATTCGTACCCGCCGTCCTCATCTATGAACAGCGAAAAGACGGTCAGCGTTTCCTCTTCGATCCGTCCCCAGACAAAAGGCTCACCCTTCATTGGGTCCAGCGGAACCTCATGACCGAAGACATTCCGCTTCATGGCTGCGGAATAGATGTTGTTCCGATCAGAAGGTCGGAACTCGACCGAAAAGCTTTGTTCTTTCACCCTGCCGTCGGCTTTGTACGTGGTAGTCTTCCACTTGACCACGAACCCCTCGCCGGTCTCTGCGATGGAGACGCTCATGTCGCGCGGAGTCGACGATCCGTCCGCATCCACCACGTCGGCAGATCCGACATAGTCGCCGACAAAGGGACCGATGTCCTGCGCCCATCCCGGAGACGTCAACAAAAGCCCAAACGCCAGTACCGACAGCCATCGGGCCATTTGCGCGAAAGATGAGGTCCGGTCTGAGCGATTCATGGTTCTTTCTCCGCGGTTGCCTTCTTTATCTTAGCTCAGCCGGGAACGGGCACAATGGTACGGCCCCGTGACCGACCAAGAAAAGTGACGCACACCGCATGGCTATACCTTTTTTGCCCTTCGGACTAAGGTGCGCGCAACTGGCCGATTGAACCATGGCTTAGCTGCGGTTAAACGGCATGCGACTGCATACCAGACGGAGTGACAGATGTCTCAGACCCGCACCGAATCCGACAGTTTTGGCCCGCTCGAGGTTCCCGCTGACAAGTATTGGGGGGCGCAGACGCAGCGCTCGATCATGAACTTCCCCATCGGATGGGAGAAGCAGCCCGTCGCCATCGTGCGCGCGCTGGGCGTGGTCAAGAAGGCCTGCGCCATGCAGAACAAGGCCACCGGCAAACTGGACGCACGTATCGCCGACGCGATCATCCAGGCCGCAGGCGAGGTGATCGAGGGCAAGTTCGACGACAATTTCCCTCTGGTCGTCTGGCAGACCGGATCGGGCACCCAGTCGAACATGAACGCCAACGAGGTCATCGCGAACCGCGCGATCGAGATCCTGGGCGGCGTGATCGGCTCGAAGGATCCGGTACACCCGAACGATCACTGCAACATGGGCCAATCGTCGAACGACACCTTCCCCACCGCCATGCATATCGCCACCGCGATGAGCGTGCGTGACGTGCTGCTGCCGGGGCTGGAGAAGCTGGCCGCCGGGCTCGAGCAGAAGTCCGAGGAATTCAAGGACATCATCAAGATCGGCCGCACCCACACGCAGGACGCGACCCCGCTGACCCTGGGCCAGGAATTCAGCGGCTATGCCCACCAGATCCGCCAGGGCATCGCCCGCGTGAGCGCCGCCATGCCCGGCATCTACGAGCTGGCACAGGGCGGCACCGCCGTCGGTACCGGGCTGAACACCCAGAAAGGCTGGGCCGAGGCCGTCGCCGCTAACATGGCCGAAATCACCGGCCTGCCCTTCGTAACCGCGCCCAACAAATTCGAGTCGCTGGCCGCCCACGATGCGATGGTGTTCCTGTCGGGCGCCTTGGCCACAGTCGCGGGCAGCTGCTACAAGATCGCCAACGACATCCGCTTCCTCGGCTCGGGGCCGCGTTCGGGTCTGGGTGAACTGATCCTGCCGGAGAACGAGCCCGGATCGTCGATCATGCCGGGCAAGGTCAACCCGACCCAGGCCGAGGCGCTGACCCAGGTCGCCGCCCACGTCATGGGCAACGACGCTGCGATCAAGTTCGCCGGCAGCCAAGGCCATTTCGAGCTGAACGTCTACAACCCGATGATGGCCTACAATCTGCTGCAGTCGATCCAGCTGCTGGGCGACGCGACGGACAGCTTCACCGAACGCATGCTTCTGGGCACCAAGGCCAACGAGGCGCGCATCGACAAGCTGATGAAGGAATCGCTGATGCTGGTCACCGCCCTGGCCCCCACCATCGGCTATGACAACGCAACCACGGTCGCGAAGACTGCGCACAAGAACGGGACCACGCTGAAGGAAGAGGCCATCAAGCTGGGCTTCGTCGACGAGGCGACCTTTGACGCCGTCGTGCGCCCCGAGCAGATGATCGGGCCCAAGGACTGATGGGCAAGCCGGTCAATCTGAGCCGGTATCGCAAGGAAAAGGCGCGGGCCGAGAAAAAGGCCCGCGCCGACCGGAACGCGGCGGCGTTCGGGCGCAGCAAGGCGGAAAAGCAGCTGGACGAGGCCCGTGCCGATAAGGCCCGCCGCGATCTGGACAATCACGAGCTGGATGAATGAGCGGCCCGCCCGTCAAACGCTCGCTGACCCTCAAGGGGCACCGCACTTCGGTTTCACTCGAGGATGAGTTCTGGCAGGCGTTCCGAGATATCGCCAAGGCAAAAGGCTTGCCGATCAATGTGCTGGCCTCGGAAATTGATGTCGCGCGCGACCCCGAGACTGGATTGGCGTCGACCATTCGCGTCTTTGTTCTGAACTGGTACCGGTCACCCGATCGCAACCCTTGATCTGATATCCGTCTGCGCCTAGGGTGATGGCGAACAAAAGGGGTACATTCGATGCGCGAACTCGCTACCGGACCGGATGGCCGGCCGCGCTGCTGTTGGTGTCAGGCCGCGCCGGAATTCTTCGACTATCACGACAATGAATGGGGTTATCCAGTAGGTGACGACCAGCGCCTGTTTGAGAAGCTCTGCCTTGAAAGCTTCCAATCCGGCCTCAGCTGGCGCACCATTCTGGCCAAGCGCGAGAATTTCCGCAAAGCCTTTTCCGGTTTTGATTTCAACGTGATGGCCGTCTTTTCTGAATCGGACGTCGAGCGCCTGCTGCAAGATTCCGGTATCATCCGCCATCGCGGCAAGATCGAGGCGGTGATCAACAACGCCCGCCGCGCACAGGAGCTGGTGGACGAAGCCGGCTCGCTGGCGGCCTATGTCTGGCGGTTCGAGCCCGAGACCCCTCCTGCGCCGCAGACGGCCTCGACTTCGCCCGAGTCGGTCGCCATGTCCAAGGATCTGAAAAAGCGCGGGTGGAAATTTGTCGGCCCCACCACGGTGTTTGCCTTCATGCAGGCGATGGGGCTGGTGAATGACCACGCCACAGGCTGCGCCATGCGCGAAAAAGCGGCGCAGATGCGCCGCTTGTTCATCAAACCGGTCTGACCTCAGACCGAGGCGCGGTAGATCTTGTCGATATTGCTGCCAAGGGCCGCGTTGAACTCGGCATCCGACTGCTGTTTCGACAGCCCCTCGGTCAGCGCGCGCGAGAAAGAGGCGATCATCTTGCCGTTCTGCGCCAGCAAGTCACAGGCCTCGTCGGTCGAATAGCCGCCCGACAGCGCCACCACCCGCAGAACACGCGGATGATCGGCGGCCTCGTCATACAGGTTGGCCTTGCTGGGCAGGGTCAGCTTCAGCATGACGTCCTGCCCCTCGTCCAACTCGTCGAGGTTCTTGAGGATTTCGGCTTTCAGGATCTCTTCCGCTTCGTCCTTGGTGTCCGACTTGATGTTCACCTCGGGTTCAATGATCGGAACCATGCCGGCCGCGATCACCTCGCGGGCCACGTCGAATTGCTGTTTCACCACGGCGGCAATGCCCTCGGCATTGGCCTCGTGGATGACCGAGCGTTCCTTGGTGCCGAACACACCTTCGGCCTTGGCCAGCGTCTCGGCCAGGCCCGGGATGGGCTTCATCAGCTGCACGCCGTTGGCGGTGTCCTCCAGCCCCTTGTCGATCTTGAGGAACGGCACGATGCCTTTGACCGACCACAGGTAATCGGCCACCTTGCGACCGTCGATTTCCTCGCTCAGCGTGCGTTCGAACAGGATCGCGCCGATCACCTTGTCGCGGGTAAAGTCGTTGGCCAAGATGATCCGGGCGCGCATCTTCTGGATCTCGGCAAACATCTCCTCGTCCGACCCATAGTCGGACGGCTGCACGCCATACAGCGCCAGCGCCTTGGGCGTCGAGCCACCGCTCTGATCGAGAGCCGCGATGAAGCCCGCACCGTTGATCATCTGTTCGCGCTGTTCAGCCTTGGACATAACACTTTCCCGTTCAGTAATGATTCCGCTTTTCCAACCGCATACAGCATGGCGCGGGGCGATGATAGTTTGTTAGCGCTCAACCACGCGCAGCCAGATTCCATCGCGCGAGCGGACCGTCAGATGTGCCACCGGGACCGGGGCGCGGCCTTCGACAGGTTCGAACCGGTACCGACGCAGCAGGGTCGACAGGATCAACGGTCCCTCGACCATCGCAAACCCCGCCCCGGTGCAGACGCGCGGCCCGGCCGAAAACGGGATGAAGGCCGCGCGCTGACAGGCTTGGCCGTTTTCAGTCGCCCAGCGGGCCGGGTCAAAGCTGTCGGGGTCCTCCCACAGCCGTTCATGCCGGTGCAGGTGCCACGGGCTGAGCACGATCTGAGCGCCCTTGGGCACGTCGCGGTCGCGGAAACGTTCGGGGCATGTGGCCTCGCGCACCATCATCGGCACCGGGGGATAGAGGCGCAGCGCCTCGCGGAACACATCCCGGCTGAGCTTGAGGCGGGACATGCTGGCAAAACTGATTTCATCTTGCGCGCGGGCTTCCTCGGCCACGCGGTCCTGCCAGTCGGGATAGGCGGCCATCAGGTACAGAGTCCACGCCAGGGCCGAGGCGCTGGTCTCGTGCCCGGCCAGAAAGAAGATGGCGACCTGGTCGATCATCTCATCGGTGTTGAAACATTGCCCGGTCAGGGGGTCGGGCGTGGTCATGATCTTGGTGGCCAGATCGTCGGGCGCGGTGCCGGCGGCGATCTGCGCGGCCCGCTCGCGGGTCAGGCGGGCGATCAAGGCGCGGATTTCAGCCGCCGCACGGCGGGTCTTGCGCGGGTGGAACCGAGGCACCCAGCCGGGCAGCGGCACGAAAGCCGCAAGGTTCAGCAGAGGTTGCTGCCGCTGATAGGCGCGGAATTTCTCGAACACCTGTGCGGCGATTTCGTGCTCGATAGGCACCGAGAACAAGGTGCGAAAGATCACGTCGGCGGCGGCATGGCTGGTGACCTCTTCGATCTCGACCGGCACGCCCGTCCTGTCGCGCAGGCGATCGGCGCAAGCCTCGGCCGAGGCCAGCATTGCGGGAAAGGTCTGTTTCAGCCGCCCGCCCTCGAAGGCCGGATCGATGATGCGGCGTTGGCGCTCCCAGGTCGCGCCGTTGGTCAGGAATACCGATTGGCCTAGCAGGGGCCGCAGGCCTTCGCTGATCCGGCCGGATTTCGGGAAATCCTGAGGACGGTGTTTCAGAACCCGGTCGATCAGCTCGGGCTGGTTGATCAGGTAGGACCGGAAGAACGGGGTGCGGAACTCGGCCATCCAGGCGCGGTACAGGCGTTGCGGCTGGGCCGACAGGATGTCACGCCGGAACATGCGCAGGTATTGCCACAGCGATACCTTGTCGGGTCTGGCGGGCGGCTTGGGCGGGGTCATGCGCGCACCGTCCGGTACTTGGACACCGCCCGCTCGATCCGCGATTTCGACGGCGCCCGGCCGGCGAACCGAGCGCCCAGTGTCAGCGGGCCGGCCGTGATGCGGAAATAGTCATAGTCGCTAGGCCGGTCGAACGCGCAAAGATACTGGAAATGCAAACGGAAGAACCGCCAGCGCAACGCGGCCCAACGTTCGGGCGACAGGGTTTGCGTAAAAGCGGCTGACAGAACCAGCGGCCACCGCTTGCCCGGCCCGGCAACCCCGCTGACCGCAACCGGATCACATAGGGCAAAGGCGCAGCCATCCCCGGGTGCCGAGACATCGACCCATGTCAACTGCTCGGTCTGCGACAGCAATTGCAGGTCGGACCGCAACCGGCCGGCCCGCGGCAGGAATGACACCATCGGCACCACCTGCCCCAATGTCAGGAACGACAGGACCGGGCCATCCGGTGGCACCTCGCCCCGCCGCAGCAGTTCGGCCAGAACCGAAACCCCCAGATGGGCGCCGGAACTGTGGCCCACCACCAGAACCTCATCGACGGGCGACCGTAGCGCTGCCGCAATAGTGGCACGGAATTCGTCCAGCCGAGCCTGCAACTCGGGCGGCGTTTCTCCCCGCAGCCGCGCAGAATAGGCATAGTCGTGCATCAGGTAATAGGCGAACAGGCGGTTGTCGATCTTTCGGAACCAGCGCAAGACCCACCAGCCCGCCAACACGCCAATAGCCAGGCTGAGATACATCCGCGCCGCAAAATCGGGACCGAACAGCGCGGGTCCTTCCACAGCTTCAACCAACCAATGCATCGCGGACTCGGACAACATTGCCACACCGTAGAAGACCAATCCCGCCAGCGCCAACTGCCCCAGCAACATCGCCACCGGATAGAGTGCGGCAATCACCGGTCCTTTGCGCAGCCGCATCAGCCGCCACAGCGTGCCAGTCGAGATGTAGATCGAGGCCGTGCACAGCAGTTGCCAGTAGGTCGCCGGGATCGAGCTGTCCATGCTGTCGCGCACGATGTCGGACCAGACTAGAACCTCGACATCCGTATCTACTTCGGCCCCGTCCTGCTCCGACCGGACGTGCCAGCCATAGGGGCCATCGCCCGTCTTGGCCGAGACCTCCAACCGATACCCGGAAATCGCTGACTGCGCGCGCCCCTCTTTCCGGTAGAGCTCGCGATAGCGGCGGGGATGGATCGGATCATAGCCGGGGATATAGAACACCCGGCGTCGTTGTACCCCAGATTGCGGAACCTGACTGCTCATGCCTTTGCCCTTGTTGCGGGCAGGTTAGCGCAGCGATGTGGCCAAGGTAAGGCCCGATCATCGCGACCGGGCGCCGCGTCAGCCCAGAGTGGCCAATGCCGGGAACGTCTCAAGCAGCCACCAGCTGAACTCGGTGAACAGACCCGTCACCAGCATGATGCCGACGACCAGCAACAAGCCACCCATGACTTTTTCGATCGTTCCCATATGCGGTTTCAGCTTGTTCATCACCGCCATTGAACGGTTCAGGAACATCGCAGCCAGCAGGAACGGTATGCCCAGACCCGCCGCGTAGACGCCCAGCAACAGCGTGCCCCGCGCCACCGAGGCCTCGGACGCGGCCAGCGACAGAATCGCGCCAAGCTGGGGGCCGATGCAAGGGGTCCAGCCGAATGCGAAAGCCAACCCCAGGATGTAAGCCCCGAAGACCGAGCCGCCGGAGTCCCCGGTTTCGAGCCGCGCTTCGCGGTCCAGGATCGGAATTCGGAACACGTTCAGGAAATGCAGGCCGAACACGATCACCACCAGACCCGAGGCCTTGGCGAACAGTTCCTGGTTCTGCAGCACGAATGCGCCGAAGGCCGAGGCCGTGAAGCCCAGCAGCAGGAATACCGTCGACAGTCCAAGAACGAAGAACAGCGCTGACAGAGTCGCCTTGCGTCTAGCCTGCGCCTGATCCTGCATCTCGTGAATGGTCACGCCGCTCATGTAGGCCAGATAAGGCGGCACGATCGGCAACACGCAGGGCGACAGAAAACTGATCAACCCGCCGACCAGCGCGATGAACATGGCGGGCAGCAGCCCCGCGTCGATGATATCGATTCCGAACATGCCACTGCACATAGGATATCCAATGGGGCGCGTCACGGGGCCATTCGGTCACATCCTCGTGGTTGCCGGCTGGACAGCTGTGCGCCATGCAAATATCTGAGAGCCATGACACAAGAAGCCGAAACACTGGATGCATTGGGCCTGCTGTGCCCCCTGCCCGTCCTGAAAGCCCGCAAACGGCTCAAGGCCATGCCTGCGGGCTCCCTTCTCAGGGTCCTTGCCGACGATCCGGCCGCAATCGTCGATGTGCCTCATTTCTGCTCGGAGTCCGGGCACGAGCTGATCGGGATGGAAGAAGCTGCGGACCACCACGTCTATCTCATTCGGAAAAACGGCGGGACCTGAAAGAAAAAAGGCGGACAATACTGTCCGCCTTTTTTTGTCTTATTGGCCCAGTGACCACCAACCGCGCCGCTTTGGCTTGGCCGGGGACGGCTCGGGTTCTTCCGCCACCGTCTCAAGCACAGGCTCTGCGGTGTCCTCGGCTTTTTCTTCTGTTGCCGCTTCCGCCACGGGCTCGGCATCTGGCGTTTCGACTTCTGCCGCCACCTCGGGCTCACTCGCTTTGACCGGCTCCTCAGCTTGCGCGTCGGGGGCAGTGTCCTCAGCAGGGGACGCCGCATCGGCAGGTGTTTCTGCAGCCGCCTGAACCGTTTCCTCGGCCGCCTCGGGTTCCGGCGCGGACGCCTCTTCGACTTCGGCCGTCTTCTTGCGACGCGGTGCCCGACGTTTTTTGGGCTTGGCCGGCTTTTCCTCGGCCTGCTCCGCTTCACCCTCGGTCACGTTTTCGGCGCCAGCTTCTGCGGCCTCAGCCGGAGCGGATTCAGACTCAGCGGTCTTTTCCGTCCCCGATTCCTCAGGTTGCGCCTCAGTGCTCGCCTTGTCTTCCGCAGCTTCGTCGGAAGTGGTTGCCTCGGCCTGCTCGCCGTTACCGCCGTGCTTCTTGCGGCGACGCCGGCGGCGCTTGCGCTTCGGCTTGGCTTCCTCTTCTGCCTGTTCCGGCTCGATGGCGCTGTCCTCAACCTCGTCCTCGGAATCCACCAGATCCATCAGCGATGCCGTCGCGGACACCACCGGCGCAGACGCTTCGGGAACGATCCGGCTGGCCGTCTTGAACTTCTCCATCGAGAAATCAGGGCTGACCAGATGAATGTCGCCTTCGATCCGAACCGACAGGCCATAGCGGGCCTCGATCTGCGCGATATGCTCGCGCTTCTGGTTCATCAGGAAGTTCGCAATGCTGACCGGGCACCGCACCAGCACCTCGCGCGAGCGGCGGCGCGTCCCTTCCTCTTCAATCTGACGCAGGATCGACAGAGCCATGTTGTCGTCCGAGCGGATCAGACCGGTGCCATGACAGGACGGGCACGGCTGTGTGGTTGCCTCAAGCATTCCTGGGCGCAGGCGCTGGCGGCTCATTTCCAGCAGGCCAAAGCCTGAGATCCGTCCGACCTGAATACGGGCCCGATCGGTCTTCAGCTTGTCCTTCAGGCGCTTTTCAACCGCCAGGTTGTTCTTGCGCTCGTCCATGTCGATGAAGTCGATGACGATCAAACCAGCCAGGTCGCGCAGGCGCAGCTGGCGTGCAACTTCCTCGGCGGCTTCAAGGTTGGTCTTCAGCGCAGTTTCCTCGATCGAGCCTTCCTTGGTGGCGCGGCCAGAGTTCACGTCGATGGCAACCAACGCCTCGGTCACGCCGATCACGATATACCCGCCCGATTTCAGCTGGACCGTCGGGTTGAACATCCCCGCCAGATAGCTTTCCACCTGATAGCGCGCGAACAGCGGCAACTGATCCTCGTACCGCTTCACGTTCTTGGCGTGCGACGGCATGATCATCTTCATAAAGTCTTTGGCGATGCGGTAGCCACCTTCGCCTTCGACCAGAACCTCGTCGATGTCCCGATTGTAAAGATCACGGATCGACCGTTTGATCAGGTCGCCTTCCTCGTAGATCTTTGCAGGAGCGATCGATTTGAGCGTCAGTTCGCGGATCTGCTCCCACAAGCGCTGCAGGTACTCGTAGTCGCGCTTGATCTCGGACTTGGTACGCTTGGCGCCGGCTGTACGGATGATCAGACCGGCGCCGGTAGGCACGTCGATCTCGGATGCGATTTCCTTGAGCTTCTTGCGGTCCGCGGCGTTTGTGATCTTGCGGCTGATGCCGCCCCCGCGCGCGGTGTTCGGCATCAACACACAATACCGGCCGGCCAGCGACAGGTAAGTGGTCAGCGCGGCACCCTTGTTGCCACGTTCTTCCTTGACGACCTGCACCAACAGAACCTGGCGCACCTTGATGACTTCCTGAATCTTGTAGCGGCGCGGGCGTGGTTTGCGCGGAGGACGGATGTCCTCGCTGTCATCATCATCCGCAACCGACTCGATCGTGTCATCCTTGGCCGCCGCATCCGGCTTGGCCTCATCAGCTTCGACGTCGGTTTCGTCGGCTAGATCCGCTTCGGGCTCGTCTGCTTCGATGGCTTCCGCGGGTGCGGCGTCGACTTCGGCTTCGGCTTCGGCCTTTTCGTCCGCCGGTTCGTCACTCGCGTCTTCACTCGGCTCTTCGACCGGAGTTTCAGCGACCGTCTCCATCGGAGACGTGCCTTCGGGCACATCCTGATCAGCGGCGTCTTCCTCGACCAGGTCGATGGTTTCCATACCTGTCGGCTCGGCGGATACGTCCAGCGTTTCGACCGGATCGTCCGTCTTGACCTCTGCCGCCTTCGAACGCGACCGCGAGCGGCGCTTCTTGGGCTTGGATTCTTCGGCCTCGTCCCGCGCCTTCATTGCTTCGGCATAGGCGCGCTCTTCCTCCATCAGGGCTTCGCGGTCCGCGACCGGAATCTGGTAGTAGTCCGGATGGATTTCCGAGAACGCAAGGAAGCCATGCCGGTTTCCGCCGTAGTCAACAAAGGCCGCCTGCAGCGAAGGTTCGACGCGCGTTACTTTTGCTAGGTAAATGTTGCCAGCAAGCTGGCGTTTGTTTTCGGATTCAAAATCGAACTCCTCGACCTTGTTTCCGTCCACCACCACGACGCGGGTCTCCTCCGCGTGGGTGGCATCGATAAGCATTTTCTTTGCCATGTGTCCTTGGTGCACCGCGCCAAACGCGTTGTCCTGACCTGTCCAGGCGGACAGGCGCATCTGGGGTGGTGTCTTGTCTGGGCGATTACGGACGGCGCGCGGCAGGGATCGGCGCTGTGGCCCCCTGCCCGTATACTCAATCGTAGCGCGCGCGTCATCGCGGTTCTTCTCCGACAGGCGCGAACACGCCGCTGCCTGCCCATTATTCCTTTCGCCCGAAGTTCGGGCTCAGGTACTCTACTGCCCCGGAACGGGGCACAATCGGTCTGCTTGGCCGGGCGGGAAAGGTCACCACCTGCAGCAAAGCAGCGAAACTCAATGATTCGGGACATTCAGGCACAAAAATGCGCCCGACCCGTCCCGGTACAATAAAAGCAGTCCTGTGGAAAACACAATGGGCAAACTGCAAAGGAGCCCGATCTACGGACAGGTCGGGGTTCCTCCGGCCTCAAATTTCCCGGGCGTACTTTGGCCAAAAGGCCAACAGGGATTGGCCCCCTCGCCTACAGATAGTCCGCCCGTTGCAACCCGTACTTGGCCATTTTTTCATTCAAAGTCCGGCGCGGCAGGCAAAGTTCCTCCATCACCGAGGCGATGGACCCCTTGTGGCGCCGCATTGTGTTGTCGATCAGCATCCGTTCGAACGCCTCAACGTATTCCTTCAGCGGCTTGCCCTCGGTGGTCATCACTGGCTGCATCTCTTCGTGATCGGACATCAACAACGACGCGATGGTGCCCGATCCGCGCCGCGATTGCAGAACTGCGCGTTCGGCGATGTTGATCAACTGGCGCACATTGCCCGGCCACGGCGCCTGCAGCAGCTGCGCGGCTTCCTGGGCGCTGACTTGCGGCGCCTCACAGCCGTATTCTTCGGCAAACTGCTCGCTCAGCCGGGTGAACAGGGTCAGGATATCCTCGCCCCGCTGCCGCAGCGGCGGCATGGTGATCCGCAGTGCCGCCAGACGATAGAACAGATCCGGCCGCAGCACGTCCTCGCTGGTCTTGCCGGCTTCCTGCAGGTTTGAGATCGCAACGATCCGGGTCTCGGCCGGCGTTCCCTGCTCGTTCATCACGCTCAGCAAACGAGCCTGCAGCGTGTCGCTCAGCGCCTCGATATCCTCCAGCACCAGAGTGCCGCCGCGGGCTTCCTCGATGGCGGGCAGTTGCGTGTCCTCGGGCATCATCGGGCCAAACAGCCGCTTGGCCAGCGCCTCTTCTTCCAGCGCGGCACACGAGACCAGAACGAATTTCTTGCCCGCCCGGCTGCCGACTGCATGCAGCGCGTGCGCCACCAAAGTCTTGCCGGTGCCGGTTTCGCCGTCGATCAGCACATGCCCGTCGGCCTGGCCCAGGTCCAGAATATCCTCACGCAGGCGCTCCATCACCGGGCTGGCGCCGATCAGCTTGTTCATGATCTGCGTGCCACCCGACAGCTCGCGCCGCAGGGCGCGGTTGTCCAGCGTCAGCCGCCGCGCGTTGCTGGCGCGTTTGGCCAGTTCCGACATCCGATCCGGGTTGAACGGCTTCTCCAGAAAGTCGAACGCCCCCACCCGCATCGCCTCGACGGCCATCGGCACGTCGCCGTGACCGGTAATCATGATCACCGGCAAGGTACTGTCGGCGCCCATCAGCTTTTTCAACAGCTGAATGCCATCCATGCCGGGCATCTTGATGTCCGAGATCACGATCCCCGGGTAATCCGGCCCCAGAACCTTGAGCGCATCCTCGGCGCTGGCAAAGGTTTCGGTGTCATAGCCGGACAGCGCCAACCATTGGCTGATCGACTGGCGCATGTCCTGTTCATCATCCACGATGGCAATTTTCATGGCCTGTGCCATAGGTACGTCCTCGTTATTCTGCGGCCTCAAGGCCGTCATGTCCCAAAATGGGCAGTTGCATCTCGAATACCGCGCCGCCGTTCTGGCCGTTGCGCGCAGTCAGCCGTCCGCCATGGTCGTTCACGATCCCGGACGAGATGGCAAGACCCAAGCCGACCCCATCTCCGGGCCGCTTGGTGGTGTAGAACGGCTCGAACAGGTTCTCGATATCCTCGATCCCGTGGCCATTGTCGCGCACCGCCAGTACGGCGGTCTCGCCTGCGGCCAGAATGATCTCGACCTCTGGCTCTGCAACAGATTTGGTGGCGTCGAGCGCGTTTCGCAACAGGTTGACCATAACCTGTTCAATCCTCATCCGATCTCCCATCACGATCACCGGCTCTTCGGGAAGGATCTGGGTGATCTTGACCTGCCTCTGGCGCAGCTGCGGTTCCATCATCGACAGGGATGAGGCCAACGCCTCCCCAAGATTTACGGGTGAAAACGCGTCCGCACCCTTGCGGGCATAAGACTTGAGCTGCCGCGTGATCGCGCCCATCCGCTCGATCAGACCGTCGATCCGACCAAAGCTGGCCAGCGCCTCTTCGGGGCGGTTTCGGCGCAGCAGCAGCCGCGCGCCCGCCAGATAGGTCTTCATCGCCGCCAACGGCTGGTTCAACTCGTGACTGACGGCCGCCGACATCTCGCCCAGGGCTGCCAGCTTCGAGCTTTGCGCCAGCGTCTGTTCCGCCACTTCCAGCGTCTTTTCAACCCGTTCGCGTTCGGCGATTTCGCGCTGCAGCCTTGCGTTCAATGCGCGAAGCTCCGCCGACTCGCGTTGGAACAGCGCCATGCGGAACGTGGCCCTGCGGCTCAGTGCATAGAAGGTCAGCGCCAGGAGAATCGCAAACCCCATGATCTCGAGCGCCAGCACGCTGTTCACCTTTTCGCGGATCGAGGAATATGTCGTGAACGAGGTCATCTTCCAACCGCGAAACGGGATGCGGGTCTCCATCCGCATCACGGCCTCGCCCGCAACATAGGCGTCCGGCGGCAAGGCCGTCCAATCGGTAGTCGCCCGAATTGCGCGCTGGATGGCACCCTGCGGATGCTGCCGCAACAACGCCTCAGTCTCGTTCAGGCCGCGCCACTGGGGTTCGGTCGACAGAATGATCGTTCCGGTGCTGTCGGTCACCATGACCGCGTCCGAGATCCCGGCCCAGGCGTTTTCAAACTTGCGCAGATCAACTTCGACCACAATCACGCCCAGAATTTCGGACCCGAACTCGATCCTGCGGGAATAGAGAAAGCCATAACTGCCGGTCTCGCGCGCAATCTCGGAAAAGATCGTCGCGTTCGACCTGACGGCATTCACGAAATACGGGTCACTTCGATGGGACTCACCCAGTCGATTGCGGTCTGTTGCGGCAACGACCCGACCATCCCGATCCAGCAGCATCAGCGACGCAGCCCCGATTTCCTCAACAAAGGACAGAAGCCGCTGCGTCGACAAGGAAAAATCGGCTGACTGCAAGGCCGAAATCAAAGTCGGGTCCCGGGCCAGCAATTGTGGAACGATGGCGTTTCGACGCAATTCGCTCAGCAGGTTTCCGGAATAGAGCGCCAGGCGCAGTTCAGCCCTGTTTCGGGTCGATTCCGTGAACCGATTGGTCAGCAGGCTGTTGGTGACCCAGACCGTCGCCGCAGCAGCAACCAGCAACACGAACACGGCCAGCCGCAAGCGCCACCCCAAAGGGGCACCGCGGCCAAATAGATTTGTCCAGCCTGATTGCGCGTCGGAACTCATGCACCGAAGCTACGCTTCCGCGCCCACGACCTCAAGTCACGCAGGTGTCAGCACACCCGACAATGCGCGGAAGAGCGCCACTCCGTCGGTACCGCCATGGGCCTCGTCCGCCGCCCGCTCGGGGTGGGGCATCATGCCCAGCACGCGCCGGTTGTGCGACAGGATCCCGGCAATATCCCCGCGCGAGCCATTGGGGTTGTCGGTATAGCTGAAGGCGATCCGATCCTCATCCCGCAGGCGGGCAATGGTTTCGTCATCAGCGAAGTAGTTGCCATCGTGATGCGCGATCGGAATCTGAATCACGTCTCCTGCGTTGTAGCCCTGAGTAAAGGCGCTGTCGCTGGTCGCAACCTTCAGCCCAACTGTTCGACAGATGTATTTCAAGCCGGCATTGCGGAGCAGCGCGCCCGGCAGGATGCCGGTCTCGGTCAGGATCTGGAACCCGTTGCAGATGCCGATGGCATAGCCGCCCCGTTCGGTGTGCTCGACCACCGCCTTGCAGATCGGAGACTGCGCGGCGATCGCACCGCAGCGCAGGTAATCGCCGTAAGAAAACCCGCCCGGCACGCCCACGATGTCCACGCCCTGCGGCAGTTGGGCATCCTTGTGCCAGACCATGTCGACCTGAAATCCAGCCTGCTCAAAGGCGACGGCAAGATCCCGGTCACAATTGGACCCCGGAAAAACGACAACCGCTGCGCGCATGGGAAACCCTCCTTGGGGATGGCGGTCAGAGAATTCAGACCAGTTCGATCTCGTAACGCTCGATGACCGTGTTGGCCAACAGCTTCTCGCACATTTCGGCCACATCGGCCTTGGTCGCGCCATCGGCCAGTTCCAGGTCAATCACCTTGCCCTGCCGGACGCCCTGCACCTTGTCGAACCCCAGTGCGCCCAATGCGTGGCGCACAGCCTCGCCTTGAGGGTCCAGAACCCCGTTCTTGAGCATTACGTGCACCCGTGCCTTCATCGTCGCAACTCCACCTGTGGCCCGCCGCGCCGGGGCCTGTTCCGTTGCGCGGGGGATAGCGCGACTGACCGCGCAGAACAAGCCTTTGTGATGCGGTCGAATGACCGCAGGCGGTTCATCTTGAGGAAATCAATTGCCCGCGCTGCGAGTCAACCCGGGATAATGTGCATCAACCGCGTTGAAGATGCCGGTCAGAACCATTTCGACGGCCACGGCAACCAGCAGGATCGCCATGATCCGGGTCAGCACGTTGATCATCGTCTCACCCACAAGACGCGAGATGCTGTCGGCAAACAACAGGCCGAGTCCAACGATGAAACAGGCGATCAGGATCGCCGAGCCAAGGGTCACAAGTTCGGCCCCATCCGACAGTTGATGCGAGAACACGATCGTCACGGCAATCGTGCCCGGGCCAATCGTCAATGGGATCGCCAGCGGAACAACGGCAAAGTTCAACTTGCGCGCGTGGCCATCGACCACGGCCGCCTGATCGCCCGGCGCACGGTCTTGCGCGTTCAGCATCGACATGCCGATCCCGAAGATAATCAGCCCGCCGGCCACGCGAAACGAAGGAACGTCGATCCCGAAGACAGCCAACACCTCTTCACCTATAGCGACCGAGATCAGTGCGATCACCGTCACCGAGGCCATCACGATCATCGCTACCCTGCGCCGTTCGGCAGGTGTGCAGTCGCGCGTCATGCTCAGGAAGATCGGGATGTTGTAGAGCGGGTTGAATATGGCCAGCACGGCCGCCAGAAACTTCAGGAAAACCGCTTGATCGAACAACGCGCTCATTCAGTGTGCCACCTTGGTTAGCGGACCGGGTTGGTCGGTCAACCCGAAGATGCGTGACAGGGGCCTGACCTGTCAAACCCGCAATGAAAAATGCGCCGCCCCCGAACAGGAGCAGCGCATCCTTGTTAGGCCCTGCCAGTCGGCGCGATCAGTTGATCAGGGTGGGCTTGCTCACGTTGCTTTTCGGCAGAACGCCCAGGCGACGGGCGACCTCGGAATAGGCGTCGGTCAGGCTGCCCAGATCGCGGCGGAACACGTCCTTGTCCAGCTTTTGTCCTGTCTCGATATCCCAAAGGCGGCAGCTGTCTGGGCTGATCTCATCAGCGACGATCAGGCGCTGGAAGTCACCCTCGTAGACACGACCGATTTCGATCTTGAAGTCGACCAGACGGATACCCACAGCCAGCATCACGCCGCTCATGAAGTCGTTCACCCGCAGCGCCAGGCTCAGGATGTCGTCCATGTCCTGCTGGCTGGCCCAGCCGAACGCGGCGATGTGCTCTTCGGTCACCAGTGGATCACCCAGCGAGTCGTCCTTGTAGCAGTATTCCACGATCGGGCGCGGCAGTTGCGTGCCCTCGGCAATGCCCAGCCGTTTCGACAGCGACCCGGCGGCATAGTTGCGGACGATCACCTCAAGCGGGATGATCTCGCAGCTGCGAACCAGCTGTTCGCGCATGTTCAGGCGGCGGATGAAATGGGTCGGCACGCCGATCTGGTTCAGACCGGTCATGAAGAATTCGCTCAGGCGGTTGTTCAGAACACCCTTGCCGTCGATCACGTCTTTCTTTTCCGCGTTGAACGCGGTGGCGTCATCTTTGAAATACTGAACGATCGTGCCCGGTTCCGGGCCTTCGTACAGGATCTTGGCCTTGCCTTCGTAAATCTTCTTGCGACGCGCCATGTGCGACCTTTCCAGGCTGGGGCGAGGGAATGAGTCCCATCGCGTTGGCGCTCTCATAGTGCAAGCCCCCCTTTCCCGCAAGTTCATGCATCCGAGAGGCTTTGACGCAGCGCAAATACCTTGCACCCGGCAGCGCGTATGGTCATATCATCAGGAAACACACTTTTACTTGAAGAGGCCCAACACCCATGACCACGTTCGACGAACGCGAAAACGCCTTTGAAGCAAAATTCGCCCATGACGAAGAAATGCAGTTCAAGGCGCAAGCCCGTTGCAACAAGCTGCTGGGCCTGTGGGCTGCGGAAAAAATGGGCAAAAGCGGCGACGAGGCCGCCGAGTATGCAAAATCCGTCGTGATCGCCGATTTCGAAGAGGCCGGCCACGAGGACGTTGTGCGCAAGGTTGCCGCCGATCTGGGCGATCTTTCCAGCCCCGAGGAAATCCGCGCCAAGATGGCGGAACTGCTGCCCGAGGCCAAAGCTCAGGTGATGAGCGAAGCCAACTGAGGCGTGCCGCCCACCTCATGATCTTCATGAGTATTATGAATTTGATTTGACGTCCCGGTCATGCGACACGGGGCGTCTAAATTTCTGGCCTTTGGGGCCACAACTCCGGACATCTCCAATGACCAACGCGCTGACCAGATTGCTGGAAACGAAGGACGCCATTCTTGCCGATGGCGCCACCGGAACGAACCTGTTCAACATGGGGCTACAATCGGGTGATGCGCCCGAGCTGTGGAACACCGAGCAACCCGACAAGATCCGCGCTCTCTATCAGGGGTCGGTGAATGCGGGCAGTGACCTGTTCCTGACCAATACATTCGGCGGAACGGCTGCACGTCTGAAGCTGCACGACGCCCACACCCGCGTGGCCGAGTTGAACCGCATCGGCGCCGAACTGGCGCGCGAGGTCGCGGATGCCGCCGGACGCCCGGTGGTGGTTGCGGGCTCGGTCGGTCCGACCGGTGAAATCCTGGAACCTGTGGGCAGCCTGACCCATGCCGAGGCGGTCGAGATGTTCCACGAACAGGCCGAGGCGCTGAAAGCCGGCGGCGTCGACGTGCTGTGGGTAGAAACGATCAGCGCGCCGGAGGAATTCCGCGCCGCGGCCGAGGCTTTTGCCCTGGCCGACATGCCTTGGTGCGGTACCATGAGTTTTGACACCGCCGGGCGCACCATGATGGGCGTGACCTCGGCAGATCTGGCGCAACTGGTCGAAACCCTGCCCAACCCGCCGATCGCCTTTGGCGCCAACTGCGGCACCGGCGCGTCTGACATCCTGCGCACGGTTCTGGGTTTTGTGGCTCAGGGAACCGAACGCCCCCTGATCTCCAAGGGCAATGCGGGCATTCCGAAATATGTCGATGGCCACATCCACTATGACGGCACGCCTGAACTGATGGGCCGTTACGCCGCCATGGCGCGCGATTCAGGTGCGACCATCATCGGCGGTTGCTGCGGAACGATGCCAGCGCACCTGCGTGAGATGCGCAAGGCACTGGACACTGAACCCCGTGGCGCTCGTCCGTCGCTCGAGCAAATCACCGCGATATTGGGGCCTTTCTCCTCGGCCAGTGACGGAACCGGGGACGAGGCGTTGCCCGAACGGCGCGCGCGTCGCCGCCGCCGGGCCTGATGGTCAGCGCCCCTCGAACCGGGGGGCGCGTTTTTCGAGAAATGCCACTACGCCTTCGGCGAAGTCGCGGGTGCGCCCACATTCTCCCTGCAGGTGCGCCTCGGTCGCCAGTTGTTGCGGCAAGGTGTTTTCGTAGGTGCCTCTCATCGCCTTTTTGATCGCGGCAAAGCCCGCAGTCGGTCCTTTGGCCAGGTACTCGGCGCGCTTGCGCCAATGCGCGGCGAATTCATCGTCGGCAACCGCCTCGTAGATCATGCCCCATTGGTCGGCCTGACGCGCAGAAATCTTGTCGGCGAACAGGGCCGCACCCATGGCTTTGGCCAGACCCATCTGGCGCGGCATGAACCACGTCCCGCCGGCGTCCGGCAAAAGACCGATCCGGGCAAAGGCTTGCAGGAAATAGGCGCTTTCGGTCGCAATAACCACATCGGCACACAGGGCTAGGTTGGCCCCTGCCCCCGCCGCGGGACCGTTCACGGCCGCGATCGTCGGCACCGGACAATCATGAACAGCTTCCAGCATCGGTTCATATTCATCGCGCAGCGCGCGTTCCAGATCGATCTTGCCGGTGCTGGACGCATCGCCCAGATCCTGGCCGGAGCAAAACGCCGGACCCGCGCCCGTCAGGACGATTGCGCGCGCGTCATGAGCGGCTTTTTTCATCGCATGGGTAATCTCGGCGCGCATTTTCGTCGTAAGCGCGTTCATCTTGTCCGGCCGGTTCAGCGTGACCACAGCCAGACCGTCCGTGATGTCCAAAAGCACCGTTTCGTATTCCATGAAGTCCTCACATGCGCAGAATTTCCCGAACCCTGACCCAAATGCCGCGCAAGGGAAAGGCAAACCGCACGTCAGTCTTCAAGAATCCGGCGCAGGCGCTCTTTCTCGTCGTCACTCAATCCGTCCACGGCGGAGGTCTCCTCAACCCGCGCACGACCGCGCAAGAAGTTCCACCCCAGACCCGCGGCAATCAACAGCATGGCCGGCCCTGCCAGCCACAACAGAAGGTTCGCCCCCGTGGTCGTGGGTTTGAGCAGCACGTATTCCCCGTAGCGGTCGACGATATAGGCAACCGCTTCTTCATCGGTGTCGCCCGCGACCAGCCGCTCGCGCAGCAAAATTCGCAGGTCACGGGCCAGTTCCGCGTTGCTTTCGTCGATGCTTTCGTTTCGACAGACCAGACAACGCAGGCCCGTACTGATGTCCCGCGCTCGGGCTTCCAGCGCCGGATCGTCCAGGACTTCATCCGGCTGGACCGCCATCAGCGGCGATGCCAGCAACAACAGCAAAACGATCAGACGTTTCATTCTGCTGGCACTCCGCCTGCCGGAGCCTTGCGCGCGCCTGCGGCCACCCGGAAGCGGCGGTCGGACAAGCTGAACAATCCGCCAAGAGCCATCAGAATGCAGCCTCCCCAAATCCAATTCGCAAGAGGTTTGATGTAAGTACGCATGACCCAGCCGCCATCGTCCTGCTGATCCCCGATGACCACGTAGACATCACGCAGAAAACGGTAGTCAATCGCAGCCTCGGTCGTGGGCATGGCGGCCACCGGATAGGTCCGTTTTTCCGGGTTCAGCGTAGCAATCTCTCGATCATCTTTTTGAACCTGCACATCGGCCATGGTGGAGAAATAGTTCGGTCCCTCAACTTCGCGCACGCCGTCCAAAGTGAACGAGAAACCGCCCACGTCGAAGGTTTCCCCGATACGTGCAACACGGATGTCCTCGACCTCCCAGGCGGTCAGGCCGGCAATCGCAAAGATCGTGACCCCCAGACCGGTATGGGCGATCGCCTTGCCCCAATCCGCACCCGGCAGACGCATCAGACGCCGGACGCCGCCGGTGCGGCCTGTACGGCTCCACAGATCGACCGCGGCGCCGAAGGTGATCCATGCGCCAAGGAACAAACCAACCGGGCCAAGCGCGCTGCGGCCCGTCTGCAGCACCCAAACCAGTATGGCCAGCGAAACGGCCAGAACAAACGCATAGCGTAGCTGCCATGCGACGCGGCCCAGCCTGCCGCGCTTCCACGGCAGCATCGAACCCAGCGGCAATGCAATGCCCAGCACCACCATGAACGGCGTAAAGGCCGCATTGAAGAACGGTGCCCCGACCGAGAGCTTTCGGTCGAACATCATCTCGGCAACCATCGGCCACAGGGTCCCGAAGAACACGACAAAACTGCTGACAGCCAGCAGGATATTGTTCAGCACCAATGCGCTTTCACGGCTGACCATTCCGAACAGCCCCTTGGCCTCCATCGCCTGCGCCCTGGCGGCGAACAGGATCAGCGCTCCGCCGATGAACGCCACCAGAATGAACAGGATGAACACACCACGCTCAGGATCGTTTGCGAAGGCGTGAACCGACGTCAGAAGGCCCGAGCGCACGATGAAGGTGCCGATCAGAGAAAAGCCAAACGCAATGATCGCCAACAGAATGGTCCAGCTTTTCAAGGCTTCGCGCTTTTCGACCACGATGGCCGAGTGCAACAGGGCGGCGGCCAGGAGCCACGGCATGAAAGACGCGTTTTCCACAGGATCCCAGAACCAGAACCCGCCCCAACCCAGTTCGTAATAGGCCCACCAGGATCCCAACGCGATGCCGATGGTCAGGAATATCCACGCTGCCAGGGTCCACGGTCGAACCCAACGACCCCACGCCGCGTCCACCCGCCCCTCGATCAGGGCAGCGACGGCAAAGCTGAATGCCATGCTCAGGCCCACATATCCAAGGTACAGAAACGGCGGATGGAAAGCCAAACCGGGATCCTGCAGCAAGGGGTTTAGATCGCGGCCGTCAAACGGCGCCACGGGAAGCCTGTCAAACGGGTTCGACGTAAACAGGATGAAGGCGTAGAACGCCACCCCGATTGCGGCCTGCATCGCCAAGACACGGGCCTTGAGCGTGGGTGGCAAACCCTGGCCGAAAAGCGCGGCCGTTGCGCCAAAAAGCGCCACGATCAGCACCCACAACAGCATCGAGCCTTCGTGGTTTCCCCAGGTTCCGCTGATCTTATACAGCATCGGCTTCAGGGAGTGGCTGTTTTCCACCACGATCCGCAGCGAGAAATCCGAGGTCGCAAAGGCCCACACCAGCGCAGCGAAGGCAAATCCTGTCAGAAGGCATTGAGCAATAGCCGCGGGCTCCGAGAACAGCATCCATGACGGCCAGCGTTTTGCGGCGCCGATCAATGGCACGACTGTCTGAACTATGGCCACCATGAAGGCCAGGATAAGGGCGAAATGTCCAAGCTCGGTAATCATGGGCTCGGGTATAATCCCGCGCCCGGGCAAGCGCCAATCACTTTCGCCGCAATCAGGCGCACATAGTGTCGCGGGTCAGGCGCGCTGCAGACGCCGCCAGTCCTCAAGCGCCGGGTTGTGATCGGGGATGATCACCTGGGCCGTCAGTTCGGCATCCGGCCCCGGATCGGCAGCCCCCGGACTTTCCGCTCGCATCTCGTGAAGAGCTTGCAAGTTGGCCATGACCTGTGGCGCCCGCATCATCGTAACTGAGATATCACGCTGAAGGTCCTGAACCTTCGCTTGGTGCCGCGCTCCGAAATAGAACGACACGATGACGCCCAGTAGCCACCACAGCGGCTCGGGCACCAGCGCAATTCCCTGCATCCGCGCCGCAAACCACAATGGATCGACCATCGCGGCCACGAACAGACCCAATGTCCCCAGCGCCAATGCAGGCCTTGGCAACCGATTCAAACCGTCCATGAAACGGTCAAACCCGCCTTTGCGGGGAGCTTCGAATTCCGCGCCGAACTGGTTCATCGCCTGTCCGCGCAGCGCAACAGCGCGTTCCGCACCGGCCTCCGAGTTCTCGCGGAAAACCTCGGCAGTTTCGCGCACCACGTTGCGCCCACCCCCGAACAGAAGATCAAAAACACCTGCGATCAGTCCCATGCGGCTATCCTTTGCTGAAACTCGGCCATGCTCAGGTGATAGGGCGGAGATAGAAACTCCTCGGCCCGGCGGATCCACCCCCCTTTCACACCGTTGCGGCTGCGCACGTATTTGCGCAAGGCTGGACGTCGGTCAGCAAGCCGGAAATAGTAGTTCCTTCGTGCCACCCCATACGCGTCGCGCAACACCACCGGATCGGGTTTTGCGGCCTGATCGCACGCCCCAGCCGTTCGCGGCCCCAAAACGCCATCCACGGCGAGCGAAAATCCCATCTGCACCAAAAGACGCTGCAGGATGCGCACCGCCTGTCCGCCCGCATTCACGTACATATCGAACAGCGTCGGCTGGAGCACGTGGGGCACCCGTGCCAGACCGGGCTTTTGAAAGTAATGCGTGATGAAAATCGCGACGGCCTGATCCCGGCCAAGCGCCATCACGTCGCGGCGATCGACAGTGCCGTCACGCGTCAGGTCAAGGCCCAACCGTCGCATCGTGTGGATTGTGACACCGTATTTCGTGGCCCCTCCGGGGTCGTCCGGATCATCGACGAAGCCGCCCTCGCGGGTTACGATCTCGTTGGCAATCTGTTGAACCGACTGCATGCTGCACCTCTGTGTTCCTATGCGGCCCACGGTCCGGTGAAATCCTTAAATCCATGAAACGAAGAAGGGCGCTGCACGACCAGATCGCGCAACGCCCTTGAACACTCATTCAGACAACCTACCGAAGGCTTTCCTGTTTCAGCTGTCTGCCGGCTCTTCGTAGACGCCCTGCTCCTTCAAGGCATCGATAACCTCTTTCGGCATATAGGTCTCGTCGTGTTTTGCCAGAATTTCAGTGGCTTGGAACACACCATCAACGTAGCTTCCGGTGCCGACCATCCCCTGACCCTCGGAGAACAGATCAGGCAAGACACCGGTGAAGGCCACCTTCACGCTCTCACCCCCGTCGGTAACGGTGAACCGTACGGTTTCACCCTGCCCGCGTACGATCGAGCCTTCTTCGACCAACCCTCCGATGCGGAACACCTCGTTCGGCGCCGGCGGTTCGGCGATTACCTGGCTGGGCGAACGGAAATAGTTGATCCCGTCTCGCATGGCATAGCCGATCAAGCCCGTCGCCAGGGCCAAAGCCACAAAAGCCAACAGAATGATCTGTACACGACGACGTTTCTTCAGCGTCTTCATCTCGCCCTCATGGGAACAGTGGGGCCATCATAAGCCCCGTCGTTTCGGGTTCACCTAACATCAGGTTTGCGTTCTGCAAGGCCTGCCCACTGCTACCTTTTGTCAGGTTATCCAGCGCCGCAATCACGATGGCACGGCGTTCGATCCTGTCAGCAACGACGCCGATATTGCAGAAGTTCGACCCGCGTACATGGTGAGTCGAAGGCGTTTCGCCAAAGGGCAGCATCTGAATGAAAGGCTCGTCTGCATAGGCTGCACACAGCGTTTCATAAACGCTCTGCGGATCACCCTTCACATACGAGGTCGCCAGAATGCCCCGGTTCGCGGGGATCAGGTGCGGCGTAAACTGGATGTGAACCGCGCGGCCCGCCAGTTTCGAGAACTCCTGATCGAACTCGCCCAGATGCCGGTGGGTGCCGCCGACGGCATAGGCGTTGGTGCCCTCGCTCAGTTCGGCGTGCAGAAGGTTCTCTTTCAGCGCGCGCCCCGCCCCGGAGACAGCGCATTTCAGATCAAGAATGATGTCATCCAGGTCGATAACACCAGCCGCGATCAACGGCCGCAGCACATACTGCCCCGTGGCAGCATTGCACCCGGTGCCAGCCACCAGCCGCGCAGCGCGGATGTCCTCACGATAGAACTCGGTCAGTCCGTAGACGGCCTCATCCTGATGCGTGAGTGCGGCATGCGGATTGCCGTACCATTTCTCGTACTCGTCGGGGTCGGCCAGCCGGTAATCCGCTGACAAATCAACGATTTTTAGGTCGGAGGGCAAATCCCGGATGACCTCCTGACTGGTCTTGTGCGGCAGCGCGCAAAAGCACAGGTCGATCTGGCCAAAGTCAATCTGCTCAATCTTGCACAGACGCGGCAAATCCAGATGGCGCAGATGCGGAAACACCTCGGCCATGGTCTGCCCGGCCTTGCGCTCGGCCGCCAGGGCGGTGATTTCCATGTTCGGGTGCTCGGCGATCAGCCGTACCAGTTCGGCACCGGTATAGCCCGAAGCGCCCAGGATTGCGATTTTGTGGGTCATGTCAGACCTCGTAGATTCATGTGACACGTCTGGCACCCGCCGACATGACAGGTACCGAATAAATTCATGACAGGGGCCGGTCCTTGACCTAAGTCAGGCGGCCTTGAAGGTGATCTGTCGTCGGAGAAATTGCGTTGCCCGGTCACTGACCTTCTGCGGATTGCCTGTGGTCAGGTAACCCGCCTCACCCCCGCCCAGCATATCCGGATGCCGCTGGAGATAATCCGCAAGGCTTTCGGCCACCAGGTCGCCTTGGCTGAACACTTGCACGTCCGGTCCCAACGCTGCCTGAAAGGCTTCGGCCATCAAGGGGTAATGGGTGCAGCCCAAGATCGCAGCCTGCGGTTGCGGCATCTTGCGCTTCAACGCGTCCACATGGCTCCGCACAAGGGCTTCGGCCAGGATCATGTCACCGTCCTCGATGGCATCGACCACGCCACCGCAGGCCTGCGCCTCAACATCGACGCCGATGGCGCGGAACGCCAGTTCACGCTGGAACGCACGGCTGGCCACGGTTGCCGGCGTGGCAAACAGGGCCACATGCTTGACCGCCACTTCGCGCGGGGGGCTGTTGTCGCCCCACTGGCGCTCGGTCAGCGCCTCGATCAGCGGCACGAACACACCCAGCACGCGCTTGCCCTGCGGCACGCCCTCTTCCTGCATCCGGCGCAGCGCCGCGGCGCTGGCTGTGTTGCAGGCCAGAATCACCAGATCGCAGCCGCGCGACCACAGGTCCTGCACCGCGTTTCGGGTCAGGTTGTAGATATCCTCGGCGTTGCGCACGCCATACGGCGCGTGCGCGCTGTCCGCGTAATACAGGAAATCCACCTCCGGCAGACGTGTCTGCGCGGCGTTCAGGACGGTCAGCCCGCCCAATCCGGAATCAAAGATGCCTACTGCCATTTGCCCCTTCAGGCGCGATGCCGTTCCTCGAATTCATAGCCATAGTCATACGACTTCAGCGGCTTCGGAGACAGCTCATACGTGGCTTTGCGCAAGAAATCCATCATCTTGCGCGTATCGCCGGCCAATGGGTCCAGAACGTCGCGGCCGATGGGCTGCCCCACGACCACATCAACCGGGGTATCGACGCGCTTTTTGAACTCTTTGATCAGCAAACCCATGCGCAGCGTCACATGCAGATGGCTGGCGATCTGAAACAGCCGCGAGGTGTGACCATCAAAGAACAATGGCACCACGGTGGCATTTGACTTGGCTACCATCCGCGCGGTGAAACCGCGCCAGCCCGGGTCCATCGGGTGCGCGAATGGCCGGGCCGCCGTGCTGACCGTGCCACCGGGAAAAATCCCGATTGCCCCACCCTGACCTAGATAATCCAGGGCGGTTTTTCGGGTCTGCAGGTTCAGCCGCATCGCCTCTTTCGTCTGATCGAAAGAGATCGGCAGGATGATCCGGTTCAGATCCTCAGCCTTGTGGAACACATGATTGGCCAGAATCCGGAAATCTCCGCGGGTCTGGGACAGCACATGCCCCATCATCAGCCCATCAAGAATCCCGTAGGGGTGGTTGGCGATCAGGATCAGCGGGCCGCCCTTGGGGATGTTTGACAACGCCCCGCCCACCACGTTCAGGCTCAGCCCGTAGCGTTCGACCATGACCGACCAGAAATCACGGCCATTGGCGACCTCGCGCTCGTAACCATCCGCGCGCCGGATCAGACGCAGCCGACCGGTCGTGTTCTCCATCAGTTTGATGACCATGCGCCCACCCCGCGTTTCAGCAGAATGGGCGTAGGAAATGTCCCGAGCGACTTGGCGACGTGATTTCATCACGGGTCTCCGGTGTGGCCGTCATCGGACGGCGCGGACGGGAACCCTACCGCGCCTCCATGACACCGATATGACGTTACTCGGCCGCGGCCCGCGTCTCGGTTCCTCCCTGCCGGATCACGGCCAGAAGTTCCTCGCGCCGCTTGGCGGCCTTGGCTTCGTTGGCGGCCAATACCGGACCGAAACCGCGGATGTCCAGCGGCAACCGCGCCAGCGCGACAATCGCATCACGGGTGTTGTTATCCAGCTTGGGCAGGACCTCTTTCATGTCCGACTCATACTGACGGATCAAGGCCCGTTCCATTCGGCGCTCGGCGGTATAGCCGAAGATGTCCAGCGGCGTGCCACGTAGGCCCTTCAGCTTGGCCAGAACCTTCATCGGCCCCAGCAGCCATTCGCCGAATTGCCGTTTGCGCGGACGCCCGTCCGGCCCTTTGCCCCCCAGGATCGGCGGAGCAAGGTGGAAGGTCATCTTGATGTCGCCGTCGAATTCGGCGGCGGCCTTGTCGCGGCTGTCCAGCAGCAGGCGGGCCACCTCGTATTCGTCCTTGTAGGACAACAGCTTGTGATACCCACGCGCGACTGCATCCCGGACCTTCGGGTCTTCGATCGACTCGACCAGCTTGAGATAGCGCCTGGACAACCGTTTGCCCTGATAGGCCACCAGATGAACGGCCCGGAAGGCGATGGCCTGCTCGGGTGTCTTGGGCAATTCGGTCACCGTGGGGGTCACGATGCGCGCCACTTCCTCGGGATGAAGAACCGCCCAGCGGCCGACCTCGAAGGCGCGCTTGTTGCGCTCAACCGCGGCGCCGTTCAGCTCGATCGCGGTCATGATCGCGTCGTGGCTGACAGGCAGCAGACTCCGCTGCCAGGCCGCCCCGAACACCATCATGTTGGAATAGATCGAATCGCCCATCACCGCGCGTGCCAACTCGGTCGCGTCGAACAGGGCAAGACCGTCCTTCAGTCGCGCTTCCAGCGCCAGTTCCAGCCGGTCCACCGGAATGTGGAATTCGGTGTTGCGGGTGAAATCGCCGGTTATGATCTCGTGGCTGTTGACCACCGCGCCGGTCTGACCAGTGCGCGTCAGGCCCAGCGTCTTGGCCCCGGCGGACACCACGAGATCACCGCCGATCAGCGCATGCGCCTCACCCGTAGCCACGCGGATGGCGCTGATGTCTTCTGGCTTGTTGGCCAGGCGACAGTGGATATGCACCGCGCCCCCCTTCTGCGCCAGCCCGGCCATTTCCATCATGCCCGCGCCCTTGCCGTCGATCTGCGCGGCCTGCGCCAGAACCGCCCCGATGGTCACGACGCCGGTGCCGCCGACGCCGGTGATGACCACGTTATGCGTGCCCTCGATCTGCGGCAGAACCGGCTGCGGCAGATGGGGGATGTCGATCTCGGTGGTGGCTTCCTTGCGGATCTTGGCGCCCTCCAGCGTGACGAAGGACGGGCAGAACCCGTTGAGGCACGAGAAATCCTTGTTGCAGCTGGACTGGTCGATCGCCCGCTTGCGGCCCAGTTCGGTTTCCTTGGGCACGATCGAGACACAGTTCGACTGCACCCCGCAATCGCCACAGCCTTCACAGACATCCGAGTTGATGAACACGCGCTTGTCCGGGTCCGGGAAGGTACCGCGCTTGCGGCGGCGGCGTTTCTCGGCGGCGCAGGTCTGGACGTAGACGATGACCGACACGCCTTCGATCTCGCGGTACTTGTTCTGAACCGCCATCAGCTCGGCCCGTTCGTGGGTTTCCACGTCGCCGGGCAGTGCCTTGAAATTCACATCTTCCTTTTCGTCATAGACGACGGCCACATGCTGCACGCCCATGGATTTGACCTCGCGCACGATGCGCTCGGCGGTCAGATGGCCCTCGTTCTCCTGCCCTCCGGTCATGGCGACCGCGTCGTTGAACAGGATCTTGAAGGTGATGTTGGTTCCAGCCGCCAGCGCAGCCCGGATCGCTTGAACGCCCGAGTGGTTGTAGGTGCCGTCGCCCAGGTTCTGGAACACGTGTTTCGTGGTCGAAAACGGCGCCTCACCGATCCAGTTGGCGCCCTCGCCGCCCATCTGGGTAAAGCCGGTAGTCTCGCGATCCATCCACTGCACCATGTAGTGACAGCCGATCCCGGCATAGGCCCGGCTGCCCTCCGGCACTTTGGTAGAGCTATTGTGCGGACAGCCCGAGCAGAAATACGGCAGCCGCGTCGCGATCTCCTGTGCGTTGTCGTTGCGGCGCGCCTCTTGCAGGCTGGCCAGCCCTGCGCGAATACCGTCGGTTTCGCGACCTTCCTCGATGAAGATCTCGCCCAGCTTTTCGGCGATCATGATCGGATCAAGCGCGCCACGGGTCGGGAACAGCTCTTCGCGGTGCAGCGTGCCTGCCCCGCCCTTGTACCAGCCGTACACGCGACGTCCGCGACGGTCGTCAAAGATCGCCTCTTTGACCTGCACTTCGATCAGCTTGCGCTTTTCTTCGACGATGATGATCAGGTCCAGCCCCTCGGCCCAATCATGGAACCCCTTCATGTCCAACGGGAAGGTCTGGCCGATCTTGTAGGTGGTGATTCCGAGCCGTTCGGCCTCGGCCTCGTCGATGTTCAGTAGCGACATGGCGTGGACCAGGTCCAGCCAGTTCTTGCCCGCCGCGGCAATGCCGATCTTGGCGCCCGGCTTGCCCCAGACCCGCCGGTCCATCCGGTTGGCGTGTGAAAACACTTCGGCCGCGAACCGCTTGTAGTCGATGATCCGCGCCTCCTGCAGGTGCGGCGTGTCGCCCAGCCGGATGTTCAGCCCACCTTCGGGCATGTCGAATTCCGGCGTCACCAGTTGCATCCGGTCGGGCCGGCCATCCACGACCGAGGTCACCTCGATCGTGTCCTTCATCGTCTTGAGCCCGACCCAGACCCCGGCAAACCGGCTGAGCGCAAAGCCGTAGATCCCATAGTCGAGGATTTCCTGCACTCCGGCCGGACTGACGACGGGCATGTACATATCAACCATCGACCATTCCGACTGGTGCAGCACGGTCGAGCTTTCGCCCGTGTGGTCGTCGCCCATCGCCATCAGAACGCCACCATGCTTGGCGGTTCCGGCCATGTTGGCGTGACGCATCACATCGCCGGACCGGTCCACACCCGGCCCCTTGCCGTACCACAGGCCGAACACGCCATCATATTTGCCGTCGCCGCGCAGACCGGCCTGCTGGCTGCCCCACAGGGCTGTGGCGGCCAGGTCCTCGTTCAGACCGTATTGAAAGGTCACATCGCACTCGGCCAATTGCTTTTCGGCGCGCGACATTTGAAGATCGACCGCACCCAGCGGAGACCCCCGGTATCCGGTGACCAGACCGGCAGTGTTGAGACCCGCGGCGGTATCGCGCGCCTTCTGCATCATCATCAGACGAACAAGCGCCTGCGTGCCATTCAAAAGCACCGGGCTTTTGGTCAGATCGAAACGGTCATTGAGCGAAATCTTTGGCTGACTCATCAGACGCCTCCCCACGTCGGAATAGTGTGCTGCATTTGACGTCATTTTAGGTCATAATTTCTGACCTGTATACAAAATTCCCCCTGTTCTGTAACGATTTCCCCGTTTGAATATGGAATTTGTTACCTCTTTCATATAGGGCTGCCAAAGGATAACGAAAGTTGCGACGATGAATTGGGACAAGCTCAGAATATTTCACGCGGTAGCTGACGCCGGCAGCCTGACGCACGCCGGAGACAAGCTGAATCTGTCCCAATCCGCCGTCAGCCGTCAGGTCCGCGCGCTTGAGGAATCGCTGGGCGCCACGCTGTTCCACCGCCACGCCCGCGGCCTGATTCTGACGGAACAGGGCGAGCTTCTGTTCGATGCAACAACGGCCATGTCCAAACGTCTGGACGCAGCCGCGGCGCGAATCCGAGACAGCGAGGATGAGGTCTTTGGAGTCCTGCGGGTCACCACGACTTTTGGCTTCGGGACCCTGTGGCTGGCGCCGCGCCTGCCCAAGCTGTATGAGCAGTATCCGGACCTGAACATTGACCTGATGCTCGAAGAACGCGTGCTGGATCTTCCGATGCGCGAAGCGGATGTCGCTATCCGGATGAAAGAACCCAGTCAGGCCGATCTTGTCCGCAAGCGTCTGATGACCGTTCGAATGATGTTGTATGCGACCAAGACCTACTTGGATTCGCACGGCGGTGCGCCCCAGACGTTGGAGGACATTTCGAAACACCGCCTGATCTGTCAGACCCCCGCCGCACCCCAGGTTGGCGTTGGCGCGTCGATGGTCAGTCACTTGATGACCTACGAACCCAGCTCACTGCTGACGGTGAACAACTACTTTGGTGTTCTGCAGGGTGTTCTGAATGACCTCGGAATTGGCGTCCTGCCCGACTACGTGACCGAGGATTTCCCCGACCTGGTCCCGATCCTGTCCGACATCGAGACGGCGAATGTGCCTGTATATTTGGCCTATCCTGAAGAACTGAGGCACTCAAAACGGGTCGCAGCGTTCCGAGATTTCGTTCAGGATGAAATCATTGCGCATCGCAAGCAGCTGAAACATCTGGGAAAACTATAGCTATGCACTCGCAGCATAGCGGACATGCCCTCAATGCGTCCAAAAAACCTTGATCGTTCACAGAGTGATCCCTAAATGAGCACTCGAAGGCGGTGATGCTGAAACGCTCATCATCTTCATACCTCCCTGTTGGACTACGGCCGAGCTTAGTGCTCGGCCTTTTTTTTGGCCTGCACCCGCGCGTGCGGTGCCAAATCGTTTGGAATTATTTTGCCAACGGGCCTATGATCGCGAAAAACCATAATATTTCGTGTTCGAGGACAAAGTTTATGATCAGCCTACTCCGCCTGTTTTTGATGGCGTTGGTATCCGTCACGTTCCTGGCCCGGCCAAGCATGGCCCAGAGCACCAGCGAACCCACCACCAGCCATGTGACCATCCCCGAAGATCTGACCCCCGAACAGGTCGACGATCTGGTGGCGAGAATGTCTGACGATCAGGTCCGGGCCATTCTGCTGGAACGGCTTGATGCGGTCGCGGCGAAACAGGCCGAAACGCAGACATCCCGTAAGGGGCTGCTGCAAACGATTTCATCCTCGGCGGGCGACATGGCTGCGTCTTGGCTGGATGTCATCCGCAAGGTTCCGCTGCTGGTTTCGGCGCAGGTCGAAGCCTTCAGCAATTTCGGAAACAAGTTTGGCGCAAGCGGTCTGGCAACCCTGTTCGGGTTCACCTTCTTGGCGCTTGCAATCGGGTATGCCGCAGAAACGGCGGTTGGCCTTTGGACCCGCCGTTGGATCAAAGTCGTCGATGGGGATGCCTCGACCAACCTAAAAGGCGCCGTAGTCTTTCTGTTCAAGCGCTTCTGCGTCGAGTTTCTGGGGCTGCTTGTCTTTTATTACACGCTGGTTTTCGTCGGGCGTCGATTGCTGGACGAACAGCAAATTGCTCAGGCGGCACCCTTCGTGTTCTTCCTGATCTGGTTCCCCCGGCTGGGAGCCGCGATTTCCCGTTTCATTCTGGCCCCGAAGCAGAGCAATCTGCGACTGGTCAACGTGAATGACAAATGGGCTAAATACCTGCATCGGAACCTGATCGGCCTGTTCCTGCTGATCGGGTTCACCCTGTTCATCCTGGATTTCAATGCGATGAATGGCGTGATGCCGGGTGAATCGCGCCTTGGTTTCTGGCTGAACACCGCCATCCACATCTATGTCGGTGTCATTGCATGGACGGCCCGCAACGGTCTGACCGACATGATGCGTGGTTCCGATCCGGATCGCACCCATTTCGACGAAGAAGTCGCCCGCTACTATCCATATTTTGCGATCGCCGTGTCGGCGGGTACCTGGCTTTTGGTCGAGTTCCTCGCCGCTCAGCGTAATCCGGCCGTGTTTGCCCTTCTGGCCGAAGGCGCGCATTTCGTCACGATGTTCTGGCTGCTGATCGCACCGGCACTCGACACGCTGATCCGAGGGCTGACCCGGCACCTGCTGCCGCCGATGATGGGCGATGGTCCGATCGCGGAACGTGCCTACAAATCGACCAAACGCAGCTACATCCGCATCGGACGCGTTCTGGCCGGCATTCTGGTCATTCTGATGATTGCGGATGCCTGGAACCTGGACCTGCAGGACATCGCGGGCGGGGACTCGGAAACCGGCAGCAAACTGGTTCAGTTCTTCATCATCATCGCAATCGGCTACATCCTGAACGAGGTGGTCTCGCTCTGGATCAACCGCCGCCTGGCCAAAGAGCAGACGGCTTCGGAGCAGAGCCCCGATGAGGAAGCCGGCGAAGGCGGCGGTGCCGGCGGCTCGCGCCTTGCCACGGTTCTGCCGTTGCTGCGCGTGACGGCTCAGGTGGCCATCGCGGTCATCTTTGCCCTACTGGCGCTGGGCGCACTGGGTCTGGACATCACACCACTTCTGGCTGGTGCCGGTATCCTGGGTCTGGCCATCGGCTTTGGTGCGCAGAAACTGGTCTCGGACATCGTGGGCGGGATTTTCTTCCTGATCGACGATGCTTTCCGCGTGGGTGAATATGTCGATGTGGGTGGCACCACCGGCACGGTCGAGAAGATCTCGATCCGCTCCATGCAGCTGCGCCACCATCGCGGCCCGGTGCACACCATTCCCTATGGCGAGATCCAGAAGCTGACCAACTACAGCCGCGACTGGGTCATCATGAAGCTGAAATTCACCGTGCCCTTCGACACTGATCCGAACAAGGTCAAGAAGATCTTCAAGAAGATCGGCGCCGAGATGATGGAGGACCCGCTCCACAAGGATGGCTTCCTGCAGCCCTTCAAATCGCAGGGCGTGTTCGACTTTGACGATGTCGGCATGATCATCCGCGGCAAGTTCATGGCCAAGCCCGGCAAGCAGTTCACCCTGCGCAAGGAGATCTTCAACCGGGTCAAGGCCGCCTTCAAGGAGAACGGGATCGACTTTGCCCGCCGCGAGGTGCGCGTCGCCATCCCCGGTTTGGAAGAGGCCGAAAACCTGACCGAACAGCAGAAAGCGGCGATCGGCGCGGCCGCGGCCGACGCAGTGAACAAGAAGGAAGAGCCGCCTCAATAACGGCGGCGGGACAGCGGCGCACGCGCTGCTGTCCCCTCATTCCGGTGGTGCGACCTGCATTTCCCGGTCGCAGACCGCTGCATTCTGCCAGCAAATAGCGGGTTCCTGTTCGCTGCGCGCTCTTGACCCTTTCCCAAATCGCCCGGTTGCCCTAAAAGGCCCGCAATCCCGGCCACCTTGGAAACAGGACACACGATGCAAGAGCCCGCCATCACACCGGATCTGATTGCCGCACACGGGTTGAAACCCGAAGAATACGACATGATCCTCGAGATTATCGGGCGCGAGCCGACCTTTGCCGAGCTGGGGATTTTCTCGGCCATGTGGAACGAGCACTGTTCCTACAAATCCTCGAAGAAATGGCTGCGTACGCTGCCCACCTCGGGCCCTCAGGTGATCTGCGGCCCGGGTGAAAACGCCGGTGTAGTGGATATCGGCGACGGGCAGGCCGTGGTCTTCAAGATGGAAAGCCACAACCACCCCTCGTACATCGAACCCTATCAAGGCGCGGCAACCGGCGTGGGCGGCATTCTGCGCGACGTGTTCACCATGGGCGCACGGCCCATCGCGGCAATGAACGCGCTGTCCTTCGGCGAACCCGACCACCCCAAGACCCGCCAGTTGGTCAATGGCGTGGTCGAAGGCATCGGAGGCTACGGCAACTGTTTCGGCGTCCCGACCGTGGGCGGTGAAGTTCGATTCCACCCGGCCTACAACGGCAACTGCCTCGTGAACGCCTTTGCCGCCGGGCTGGCCGATGCCGACAAGATCTTCTACTCGGCCGCGTCGGGCGTGGGCATGCCCGTCGTCTATCTGGGCGCCAAGACCGGCCGCGACGGCGTGGGCGGCGCCACGATGGCCTCGGCCGAATTCGACGACACGATCGAGGAAAAGCGCCCCACGGTGCAGGTCGGTGACCCCTTCACCGAAAAACGCCTGATGGAGGCGACGCTGGAACTGATGCAGACCGGCGCCGTGATTTCGATTCAGGACATGGGCGCGGCGGGCCTGACCTGCTCGGCCGTTGAGATGGGCGACAAGGGCAGGCTGGGTGTCCGGCTGGACCTGGAAAACGTGCCCCAGCGCGAAGAGAACATGACCGCCTACGAGATGATGCTGTCCGAGTCCCAAGAACGCATGCTGATGGTGCTGAAGCCCGAGCTTGAGGCCGAAGCCCGCGCCGTGTTCGAAAAATGGGATCTGGATTTCGCAATCGTCGGTGAAACCATCGCCGAAGACCGGTTCCTGATCATGCACAACGGCGAAATCAAGGCCGACCTGCCGCTGTCGAAACTGGCCTCAACGGCACCGGAATACGACCGCCCCTGGGTCCCCACCCCAGCGGCCGAAGATCTGGGCGAGGTGCCGCAGATCGACCCGATCGACGGGCTGCGAGCGCTGATCTCGTCGCCCAACTATGCCAGCAAGCATTGGGTTTACGAGCAATACGACACCATGGTGATGGCCGATACGGTGCGCACGCCGGGCCTAGGCGCAGGTATGGTGCGTGTCCACGGCACCGACAAGGTGCTGGCCTTCACCTCGGACGTGACCCCGCGATACGTGCGCGCCAACCCCGAGGAAGGCGGCAAGCAGGCCGTGGCCGAAGCCTATCGCAACCTGACCGCCGTTGGTGCCAAACCGCTGGCCACCACTGACAACCTGAATTTCGGCAACCCCGAAAAGCCCGAGATCATGGGCCAGTTCGTCGGTGCCATCCAAGGCATCGGAGCCGCCGTGGCCGCGCTGGATATGCCGATCGTATCGGGCAACGTTTCGCTCTACAACGAAACCGACGGTCAGGCGATCCTGCCCACACCGACCATCGGTGCCGTCGGCCTTTTGGATCACGCCGACGACATCATCGGCACCGAGGTTCGCGAAGGGCATGTTGCGCTGGTGATCGGTGAAACCAAAGGACATCTGGGCCAATCCGCCCTGCTGGCCGAGGTCTTCAACCGCGAAGACGGCGACGCCCCGCAAGTGGATCTGGATGCGGAAAAGCGCAACGGCGACTTCATCCGGGCCAATCGCGAGATGATCAAGGCCTGTACTGACCTGAGCGATGGCGGCCTTGCACTGGCTGCCTTCGAACTGGCCGAAGCCGCGGGCGTGGGTGTGCATCTTGATGACGCCCCGACCGAGTTCCTGTTCGGTGAGGATCAGGGCCGTTACCTGGTGGCCTGCAACTTCGATCAGGCCGAAGCGCTGATGATTGCGGCGGGCCAGGCGGGCGTGCCGCTGGTTTCGGTCGGGCGCTTTACCGGAGAAACCGTGCGGATCGGAGCGTCCGAAGCTCCTCTGAGTGAACTCTCAGCGATGTATCGCAGCAGTTTTGCCGAAGCTGTCGCCTGAGCACGACGACGCTGAACCATACTCGGATCCTGCGCTGTTCGATCAGCGCGGGATCTGACTTTTCCAAGGGCGCTGCGCACCCTTGCGCGGGCTTCGGCATCGCTCTACATCTTTGAAAAGACCTTCAGGAGTATCTTAAATGCCAATGAGCGCCCACGAAATCGAACATCTGCTGCGCGAAGCCTTTCCGAATGCGGAAATCCAGGTCGGCGGCACCGATGGCGTACACATGTCCGCTATGGTCGTGGACGAAAGCTTTCGCGGGAAGAACAGGGTACAGCAGCAGCGCGCGGTCTATGCGGCGCTGAAGGGCAAGATGGACGGCCCGGATGGCGAGCTGCACGCGCTGGCGTTGACCACGAAAGTACCCGTGTGATGAAGCTGACGGCGGCCAGTGCCATGCTCACTCTGGTGATGGCACGCGCTGCCTTGTGCATTCCGATGGCATCCGACAATTCGGTCACGTGACATGATCGGTTGGGTTGTTTGGATCGGGATATGTGTCGGCGGGCTGGTAGTTGCCGAGGCTCTGTTCGAAGCCTATCTGAAACGGAACAGAACAAGATGATTGTCGGATATGCGCCCCGACCCAAACGCTTTGAAACGCAGACCGTGGGAAGCCGACGGCGTGACAAAAGTCAATGTAATCGACGAGGTTCATGCGATGAACCAGCGTACTGAACCAAAAAACTGGTGGCGCAGCCGCCGATCGAAATGACCGCCCGACAGACGGACGAACGTAAACAAGGAAACGCGAAATGACCGACGTTAAGACCCAGATCGACGAAACCGTCAAAAGCAACGATGTGGTGCTGTACATGAAGGGCACCAAAGAAATGCCGCAGTGCGGATTTTCATCTCGGGTGGCCGGTGTTCTGAACTATATGGGTGTCGAATACACCGACGTGAACGTTCTGGCGGACGAGGAAATCCGCCAGGGCATCAAGGACTATTCGGACTGGCCGACTGTGCCCCAACTCTACGTCAAAGGCGAATTTGTGGGTGGTTGTGATATCATCACAGAAATGACCCTGTCAGGAGAGCTGGACACGCTGTTCGATGAAAACGGTGTCGCCTACAACAAGGAAGCCGCCGACAAAATCCGCGAGGCAAACGCCTGATCAGCCGCTCAGCGGCTGACACAGTCTTTCAAAATATCGGTTTCGTCGGTGGCTCCGGCCGCCGCGAAACTGACCATCGCGTTCCAGCCTTTCGACCGCAGGGTATACGTCCCCTGCCCGTTCACCGACTCGTAACGGATACCCGAGCCGCTCTGGACTTGGCGCAACGCAATCAACTGACCATCGACGATCATCGCCGCAGCCCCTTCACCGTCGGAGGGGTTGAAGTATGTCACGGGCAGCTCAACGCCATTTTCGCAGGTGAAGGTCACAGATAGGATGTCAATCTGTGCCAATGCCGGACCCGAGACCGCCCCGACCAACGCCGCCAGGCACAAAGTCCGCAAATGTGTCATCTCGCGTTCTTCTCTTCGATCACCGAGGCCAACGCCTCGGCGCGTGCCGCCATCTCTGCAAGTGTGTCGGTAACCGACGGCGGAACAACGGCCACTTCGATCCGTTCCGGCTCGGGCGCGGGCGCACTGCGCATACGCTCCAATTCGCCTTCAACTTCGGCCAGCTTCGCCTCGAGTGTCTTGATGCGATCCTCGGTGGCCGCCGCTTTGTCGGCCAGCATAAGCCCCGCCATCAACAGCATCCGCGACTCGGGCATACGGCCAATCTGGTCGGCCATCACCTGGGCCTCATCATCCAGCATCTTCGCGGCTGCGTGCAGAAACGGTTCCTCGCCGTCCTGGCAGGAAACCTCAAATCCGCGCCCGCCAATATGAATGGTAACCTCGGGCATTACTCTACCTCTCCTTCGGCCAGGTTGGCATGGGTCAGCAATGGCTCGAGCCGCGCCAGAACCGCGTGAGCCTCGGCCGCGTCGGTGGCGCGGGCGGCCCGGGTGGCCTCCAGCTCGGCCACGGTTGCCTTGTTCAGAAGCTCGGCATCGGGAACGCCGTCCTCAGCAGCCTTGCGCAACTCGTCGACCGCTTCGCGCAATTGGTCATTTGCCTTGCGCAAGCGCTGAAGGTCGTCATCCAGCCGCGACATGGCGGCGCCGTGGCTGGCGCGTTCGGCCCGCAACATTTCCAGTTCGGCATTCAATTCGGGGATACGCTCTGAATCCTCCAGTTGCCGCCGCAATTCGGAGATCTCGGCCTTCAGCGCTGCAACTTCGTCCTGATTTTCCAGCGCAGCCTTGGCTTCGGACAGTTCGGCACGCGCGGCCTCGACGGTGGCCAATTTCGCATTGGACTCGCCCAACTGGGCGCGCAATGCGTCGATTTCCTGATCATGCCGCTCCCTCAGAGACTTCAGGCGCTCTTCCAATTGCGCATTAGCCAGCTTTTCCTCGTCCAGAGCGGCGCTCAATTGTCCATCTTCGCTGCCCGAGACCGGACCCGCCGATTGCAACGCCTCGATCCCGGTGCCAATCCGATCCATCGCGGCCATGATGCGTCGCTGTAAGTCTTCGATCTGGCTCATTGCCCCTGTCACCTCTTTACCAAGGTTCGTTCTATTTTTCCGATGGCCGAATCAATACGGCTCGTACCGGTACTTAGTCTAACGGAATGTTCGCCAAAATACCCACTCTTTGCTTTCAAAGGCTTGAGCAACACTCTTGAAGCGATGGCAATGCGCCGCGCCGGGTTCCGCTTGCACTTTGGGGGGTGGATGGTATTCAGCCCGCAATCTGCCGTAATCCAAAGGAACAACACCCGTGGACCTGACTGCGCTGCGCAATGCCAACCCTGAACACTGGGCGAAGGCTGCGGCCATTCGCACCCTGACCCTTGATGCTGTCGCCGCCGCCAATTCCGGCCATTCCGGAATGCCGATGGGCATGGCCGACGTCGCGACCGTGTTGTTTGAAAAACACCTGAAATTCGACGCCTCGGCCCCAAACTGGCCTGACCGCGACCGGTTCATCCTGTCGGCTGGCCATGGCTCGATGCTGATCTATTCCCTGCTCTACCTGACGGGCTACAGCGCAGTTACTCTGGACGAGATCAAGAACTTCCGCCAACTGGGCGCGAAAACCGCCGGCCACCCGGAAAACTTCCTGATTGATGGTGTCGAAACCACCACTGGTCCTCTTGGGCAAGGAATTGCCAATGCCGTCGGTTTTGCGATGGCCGAAGAAATCCAGCGGGCTCATTACGGCAAAAAGGTTGTCGACCACTACACCTATGTGATCGCCGGTGACGGCTGCCTGATGGAAGGTGTCAGCCAGGAGGCCATCACCCTGGCCGGTCGGCACGAGCTCAGCAAGCTGATCGTGTTCTGGGACAACAACAACATCACCATCGACGGCACCGTGGACATCGCCGACCGCACTGATCAGGTGCGCCGGTTCGCCGCTTCGGGCTGGCATGTGATCGAGATTGACGGCCACGACCCCAAGGCCATCGATGCGGCGATTGTGCAGGCAAAGGCGTCGAAGAAACCGACCATGATCGCTTGCGAAAGCCATATCGCGCTGGGTCATGCCGCGCAGGATACCTCGAAAGGTCACGGCGCATTGACCGATGCCGAACAGCTGCAGGCCGCCAAGGATGCATATGGCTGGCCGCACGGGCCGTTCGAAATTCCGACCGAGGTGAAATCCGCGTGGGAAGCAATCGGCGCGCGTGGCGCAATGGAACGGAAGGCGTGGGAAGAACGTTTTGCCCAACTGTCCGAGCGCAAGCAGGCCGAATTCAACCGCGCTTATGCTTTCGAGGCGCCAAAAAAGCTGGCCGGCGCGATCCGTGCCTTCAAAAAGCAGGTCTCCGAAGATCAACCCAAGCTGGCCACCCGCGCCTCGTCGGAAAAGGTGCTGAACGTCGTGAACCCGATCATGACCGAGACGGTTGGCGGATCGGCGGACCTAACCGGGTCGAACAACACCAAATCAGCCGATATGGGCGTGTTCCTGCCGGAGAACCGCAAGGGCCGCTATATCCACTACGGCATCCGTGAACACGGCATGGCCGCTGCGATGAACGGCATGGCGCTGCATGGCGGCATCCGCCCCTATGGCGGCACCTTCATGGCCTTCACCGACTATGCGCGTCCGTCGATGCGTCTGGCCGCGCTGATGAAGATCCCCAGCGTTTTCGTGATGACCCATGACTCGATCGGTCTGGGCGAAGACGGCCCGACGCACCAGCCGGTCGAGCATCTGGCGATCTCGCGCGCAACGCCGAATACCTATGTGTTCCGCCCTGCCGACACCGTCGAAACCGCCGAGGCTTGGGAACTGGCGCTGACCTTCAAGGACAGCCCCTCGGTCCTGTCGCTGACCCGTCAGGGCGTTCCGACCTTGCGCACTCAGCACAAGGCCAAGAACCTGACCGCCCAGGGCGCCTATGTTCTGGCCGAGGCCGAGGGCAAGCGTCAGGCGATCCTGATCGCCACCGGGTCCGAGGTGTCGCTGGCCATGGAGGCCAAGGCGATGCTCGAGGCCGAAGGGATCGGCACCCGCGTCGTTTCGATGCCCTGCATGGAGCTGTTCGCCGAGCAGGACGAAGCCTATCGCAAGAAGGTCCTGCCCGCCGGCCCCGTCCGCGTCGGTATCGAGGCCGCCGTCCGTGCCGGCGGCTGGGACCGCTGGCTGCTGGGCGAGCGTGGCCGCGAGGCCAAGGCCGGTTTCATCGGCATGTCGAGCTTTGGCGCGTCCGCTCCCGCAGGCGAACTGTACAAGCATTTCGGCATCACCGCCGAGGCGACGGTTGCCAAGGTCAAGGAATTGCTGGGCTGATCCAGCCGATCCGAGCAATCAAAGGGCGGCCATCGTGCCGCCCTTTTCTTTTGGACCTCAATGGTCGGCTGTCTGCTCTGCCTTTTTGGGCCACAGCGGTGCGATGACCTTGGTCGCCAACGGGATCAGAACGAACCCCCAGGCCAGCCCGAACACGCCGTCCATCGCAGCCTTGCTGATCCACTCCACCGCGCCGACCCATTGATCGGACACGGCATGACCGGCCGCATAAGCCCAATCGTGGATGTGGTGGCCGAGCCAGCCAAAGCCCAGCACCTCGAGCCCATGGATCATGATCGAGCCGCCAACCCACAGCATCGCCGCCGTGCCCACGACCGACAGTGTCTTCATGACCTTTGGCATCGCCTTGACCAGCCCGCGACCCAGCCCGCGGCCAATCGGTGTCGGCGCGTTCTTTGCCAGATAAAGACCGACATCGTCCATTTTTACGATCAACGCGACCGAGCCATAGACGGCAACCGTGACACCGATCCCCACAACCGCCAGCGTCGCCGCCTGCATCCAGACATTCGGCGCCTCGATGGCAGAAAGAGCGATGGTCATGATCTCGGCCGACAGGATGAAATCGGTCTTGATCGCCCCTTTGATCTTCTGCTCCTCCAGATGACCCGGATCACGGACGTTCATGTCCTCTTCGATCACGTGGCTGCCATGCGGGAACAGCACGTGAAAAATCTTCTCGGCGCCCTCGAAACACAGGTATGACCCGCCGATCATCAGCAAGGGCGTTATCAGCCACGGCGCGAAGTTCGCCAGCAACAGCGCCACAGGCAGCAGCAGAATGACCTTGTTGAACATCGACCCGCGCGCGATGCGCCAGATGATCGGCAACTCGCGCGCTGGAGCAAACCCTTGGACGTATTTCGGCGTAACGGCCGCGTCATCGATGATCACACCGGCGGTCTTGGCCCCCGCCTTGCCGGCAGCCGCCGCAACATCGTCGACCGAGGCCGCCGCCACCTTGGCGATTCCCGCCACATCGTCCAACAGGGCCAGCAAACCGCTCATGCCGCATCCTTTCCGTTCATCCGTCGCACTTTGGACCCTAACCGATCCGACAGCTAGCGCAAGCGTTAGCGCAACCACACCAAGTTTGCGCTAACACATTGCAAATATGGTATTTTCCATCTTTTTAGATGGACCGATCATCGCTATATCGCCCGGAACACAAGCGGATTTGGAGACGTCACATGACCATCAAGGTCGGCATCAATGGTTTTGGCCGCATCGGCCGCTGTACCCTTTCGCACATCGCCGCGTCAGGCCGCAACGATATCGAAGTGATCAAGGTCAACGCCACGGGACCGCTTGAAACCTCGGCGCATCTGCTGAAATACGACAGCATCCACGGCCGCTTTCCGCGCGACGTCTCGATCAGCGGCAACACGATGGACCTGGGTCGCGGGCCTATGCAGATGTTTTCGACCTACGACATGAACGAGCTGGACTGGGAAGGCTGTGACGTCGTTCTGGAATGCACCGGCAAGTTCAACGACGGGCTGAAGGCGAAAACACACCTTGAACGTGGCGCTCAAAAGGTTCTTCTGTCGGCTCCGGGCAAGAACGTGGACAAAACGATCGTGTTCGGCGTCAACCACAACAGCCTGACCGCCAACGACAGGATGGTGTCGAATGGCTCGTGCACCACGAATTGCCTTGCCCCGCTTGCCAAGGTTCTGGACGAAGGCATCGGCATCGAAAACGGCATCATGACCACGATCCACGCCTATACCGGCGACCAGCCCACGCTGGATCGCCGCCACAGCGACCTGTACCGCGCCCGCGCCGCCGCCATGTCGATGATCCCCACCAGCACCGGTGCCGCCAAGGCGCTGGGCGAGGTTCTGCCGAACCTCAAGGGGCGCCTGGACGGTTCGGCCATTCGCGTGCCCACGCCGAACGTGTCCGCCGTCGACCTGACCTTCCGCGCCGCGCGCGAAGTGACCGTCGAAGAAGTCAACGCCATCGTCGCCGAGGCCGCCAAGGGGCCGATGCAGCGCGTCCTGGGCTATGAACCCGCCCCCCTGGTGTCGACCGATTTCAACCACACCGAGGAAAGCTCGATCTTCGCGCCCGACCAGACCCGCGTCGTGGACGGCCGTATGGTTCGCGTGCTGGCGTGGTACGACAACGAATGGGGCTTCTCAGTACGCATGGCCGATGTGGCCGTCGCCATGGGACGGCTTAACTGATCTCATCAAGACCGCTTGAACCGCGTCGCCCGCTCAGGTTATCTGGGCGGGCTTTTTTGTTCGGAGCAGCAATGACAAACCAAATCGCGATCTGGCTGGGAGTCCTCATCCTTGGTGGTCTGATGCTGGATTTCGCGCTGTTTGGAACCGAGCACCTCCTGTTCCTCGGCAAGAAGTTCTACGACTTTCTCGACTGGGTCGCGTTCTGGCGCTGACAGAGGTTTTGCTTGACATTTTCGCCTGACTGCCTTTGTTAGCGCTAACTGATTTCAATCGCGGCTTAGCGGCCATTCAGACGGAGCGCGACATGACACTCAAACTTGCAATCAACGGATTTGGACGGATCGGGCGCGGTGTCCTTCGCGGCCTGATGGAAAGCGGTCGTACGGATGTGCAGATCGTCGCGATCAACGACCTCGCCAAGCCTGAAATGAATGCGCATTTGTTTGAGTTCGACAGCGTGCATGGCCGCTACACCAAGCCGGTCACCCTGACCGAGGCCGGGCTGGACGTAGGCGCCGGCCCGATCCGGTTGACCAGCGAGCGCGACCCCGAGGCGCTTGATTGGTCGGACGTCGACGTGGTTCTGGAATGCACCGGCGTGTTCCGCACGCGCGAAGCTGCCTCTCGCCATTTCAAGAACGGCGCGAAAAAGGTTCTGATCTCGGCGCCGGCGCGCGGGGATGGCGAGGTTAAAACCGTGGTGTTCGGCGTGAACGACCACGAGCTGACCGCCGCCGACACCGTGGTTTCCAACGCATCCTGCACCACCAACTGCCTGTCGCCGGTCGCTGCCGCGCTGGATGCTGGCCTGGGTATCGTGCACGGCAACATGACCACGGTGCACGCCTATACCGCCAGCCAGCCGGTGCATGACACCGCCGGCAAGGACCCGTACCTGTCGCGCGCGGCTGCCCTGTCAATGATCCCGACCACCACTGGCGCCGCCTCGGCTGTGGGGCTGGTTCTGCCGCAACTGCAGGGCAAGCTGACCGGTCAAGCGATCCGGGTTCCCACCCCCAACGTCTCGGTCGTCGATCTGGTGGTCGAGGTATCGCGCCCCACCACCGAAGACGAGGTCAACGCCCTGTTCACCGAGGCAGCGGCCAAGATCCCGACCGTTCTGGCCGCGGAAACCCGCCCGTTGATCTCGATCGATTTCAACCACGATTCCCACAGCTCGACCGTGTCGCTGGCCGAAACCAAAGTGACCGACGGCACGCTGGTTCGCGTTCTGGCTTGGTACGACAATGAGTGGGGTTTCTCGAACCGGATGCTGGACACCGCTGCCGCGATGGGCGCCCTAGCCTAACCGCTCTTTCAGCGCGATATTGACCTGGGGCGTGACGAATTTCGACACGTCCCCACCCAGCCGGGCGATTTCCTTGACCAGCTTCGAGGCGATCGCCTGGTGTCGAGCTTCGGCCATCAGGAACACGGTCTCGATCGAATCGTCGAGCGCCCGGTTCATCCCAACCATCTGAAATTCATATTCGAAATCGGCAACAGCACGCAGGCCGCGTACGATGATCTGCGCCCCTACGTCCCGAGCGCAGTCTATCAGCAGGTTTTCGAACGGATGCGCAACAATTTCAGTGCCGGTCTGTTCGGTCAGGTAGGCGCATTCCGCCTCAATCATGGCCACCCGCTCTTCGAGCGAGAACAACGGACCCTTATCGCGGTTGATCGCGACGCCAATCACCAGCTTGTCGACCAGCATGGCTGCCCGGCGGATGATATCGATATGACCCATGGTGATGGGGTCAAAGGTTCCCGGATATAATCCAACCCGCATCGCGCCCTCCTGAGCAATAAAATTTCTGCGCAAGCAAACACAAGTTTTCCGCAGCTGCAAGAGGCCGCAATGTCGTCAGATGGGGCTAGTGCCCCATGATCATGCCCTGCAGGGCATCTTTTTCCATGGCCAGTTCGGACAGTTGCGCTTTTACGACGTCGCCCAGAGTGACGATCCCAATCAGTTTGCCATCTTCGACAATCGGCATGTGGCGGAACCGACCTTCGGTCATACGAGCGAGAACGTCCTGCACCTTGTCCTGTTGGGTGGCGGTCACCAGTTTCTTGGTCATGTAGGCGCTGACCGGCTGTGTCAGGCACCCGCTGCCACTGGCGGCCAATTCCCGCACGATATCGCGTTCCGAGAGGATGCCGGCTGCGGTTTCGCCATCGTCCTCCGATACGATCACCGTACCAATGCGCTTATCGGCCAGAATCTTTGCCGCGTCGGACACGGTCATCGAAGGCGCCACCGTCACAACCCCGTCCGTCGACTTGGACTTCAGAATGGCCTGTACAAGCATGGGCAATACCTCCGAAATAATTTTCCCGTTTTCCAAAGCGTTGCCCGATTAGATCACCCTGTCAAGCTTGGGCTTCGGCTTCCAGCCGCGCAACTTCGTCGCGAATTCCCCGGCTGAGCGCTTCTGCAAATCGGTTCAACCGTTCGTTGCGTTGATCACCCTGATGGCGAACCAGGTGAAAGCTGCGCGTCAGACTGACTTGATCCGTCAGAATTTTTTTCAGCTGAGGATGGAATGGCAACGTGAAGTCATGCGCGATACACACCCCGGTACCCAGCGAGGCTTGCCGCAACTGCACCGAGACCGAGTTCGATGCAAGTGGGACACGATCAATACCCAGATCGTTGAGATAATCGAGCTCGCGGTCGAAGATCATGTCCGGGATATAACCGATCATGCGGTGACCCTTCAGCTCACCGACCGAGCGAATGGGTCCATGCCGCGAAAGATAGCCGGCTGTTGCCACCATATGCAGCTTGTAGTCGCTGATCTTTTGCACCAGCAGCTTGCCGGCCGTCGGGGCGCTGACGGTGATGGCCATATCCGCCTCGCGGCGCGACAGGTTGATGATCCGCGGCAAGGCCAGGATCTGTATGTCCAGGTCGGGATTCGAGTCGCTGATTTTGGCGCAGACTTGTGGCAGCAGATAGTTGGCGCTTCCGTCCGGAGCACCGATCCGGATTTGACCACTCAGCGACTTGGTCGCGCCTTCCATCGCGCCCGCCGCTGCGCGCATCGCCTCCTCAGCGCCTTGAGCGTGCTCGAACAGTCGCTCTCCGGCCGAGGTCAGTACGTAGCCCTGGGGTGACTTCGTGAACAAGGGCGCTTTCAGCGCCGCTTCCAACCGGGAAACCCGCCGCCCCACTGTCGCCGGGTCGATCTTTAATAACCGCCCGGCCGAAGAAAGGCTTTCCTCGCGCGCAACCGCTAGGAATACGCGCATGTCATCCCAGTTCGGATCCATCTTTACCCCTGCATTTTTGCAAAACTCTTTTGGGATATTGCCTCTGTTCATGAGATTTATGCAAGCCTATGCTGCGCGCAAATTCAGCGGAGGAGTTTGCGATGCAAGACCTGACCCATTTCATCAACGGCGAATACACACCCGGCACATCCGGTCGATTTGACGACGTCTACAACCCCGCCACGGGCGAGGTTCAGTACAAATGCCCGATGGCCAGCGCTGCCGAGACCACGGCAGCTATCGAACACGCCGCTGCAGCCCAGCCCGCATGGGGCGCGACCAACCCGCAAAAGCGCGCCCGCGTGATGATGCAGATGGTTCATCTGATGAACCGCGACATGGACAAGCTGGCCGAAGCGCTGAGCCGCGAGCACGGCAAGACCCTGCCCGACGCCAAAGGCGACCTGCAGCGCGGGCTCGAGGTGATCGAATACTGCATCGGCGCCCCGCAGATGCTGAAGGGTGAGTTCACCGACAGCGCCGGCCCCGGCATCGACATGTATTCCATGCGCCAGCCGCTGGGCGTTGTCGCCGCCATCATGCCGTTCAACTTCCCGGCCATGATGCCCCTGTGGCATGTCGGCCCTGCTCTGGCCTGCGGCAACGCGGTGGTGCTGAAGCCCTCGGAACGTGACCCATCGGTACCGCTGATGCTGGCCGAACTGTTCGTCGAGGCCGGTCTGCCCAAAGGTGTGTTCCAAGTCGTCAACGGCGACAAGGAAGCCGTGGACACCCTGCTGGACAGCGAGATCATTCAGGGTGTGTCCTTCGTCGGCTCGACCCCCATCGCACAATACATCTATTCGCGCGCCACGGCGAACGGCAAACGCGCCCAGTGTTTTGGCGGGGCCAAGAACCACATGATCGTCATGCCCGACGCCGACCTGGATCAGGCCGCCGACGCGCTGGTGGGCGCCGGTTTCGGCGCTGCCGGCGAACGCTGCATGGCCGTTTCGGTGGCCGTTCCGGTGGGCGAGGAAACCGCTGACGCGCTGATCGAGAAGCTGGTGCCGCGCATCGAGAAGCTGAAGGTCGGTCCCTATACCGCCGGCGACGACGTCGACATGGGGCCGGTCGTGACCGCCGCCGCCAAGGAACGCATCCTGGGCCTGATCAACTCGGGCGTGGAACAGGGCGCGAAGCTGGTGGTCGACAACCGCGATTTCAAACTGCAGGGCTATGAAGACGGTTTCTTTGTTGGCCCCCACCTGTTCGACCATGTCACCCCCGACATGGACATCTACAAGCAGGAGATCTTCGGCCCCGTTCTGTCCACCGTCCGCGCCGGATCCTACGAAGAGGCGCTTAAGCTGGCGATGGACCATGAATACGGCAACGGCACCGCGATCTTCACCCGCGACGGCGACACCGCCCGCGATTTCGCCAGCCGGGTCAATATTGGCATGGTTGGCATCAACGTCCCGATCCCGGTGCCGCTGGCCTATCACACCTTCGGCGGCTGGAAGAAATCCATGTTCGGAGACCTGAACCAGCACGGCCCCGACAGCTTCAAGTTCTACACTCGCACCAAGACCGTGACGTCGCGCTGGCCATCGGGCATCAAGGAAGGTGGCGAGTTCAACTTCAAAGCGATGGACTAACACCCTGACTTAAAGATCAAAGGCCGCCCAAAATTGGGGCGGCCTTTTTGCCCGCAGGCAAACCCAGTCCGCCAACCGTCACCTTGTGCAGCTTCTGCTTGGCAAAAAACTGCGCAAGCCGGACTGCGTTCACGAGAATTTCAGCACCGACCTCTGGCTTCACCTCTCTGCCCGGCATAAATTGGCCGAAAATTCGAGCAGTCAGTCGCCAGGAGGCCATCGTGACAACCAGAATTTCCCGCCGCTCGGCCCTTTTGGGGGTAGCATCCGTATTGGCGTCGCCGACTTTGTTGCGGGCGCAGAGCCAGGACGCCTTCCCTCAAAGCGAGGAGGCGATCAGCACTCAGCTTCCCGTTCGCCGCAACGTATCGTCCTTTTCCAAGCAGGACTGGCAGGATCACTTCGATGAACTGGGCGTGGGCTGCTTGCTGGCTGACATAACCAGCCGGGCGGTGCATTACTGGGGTCCTGACGGTACCTACAAACTGTACCCCAGCTCGGTTCCCATGAGCGAAGAGCTGACCAAACGCGGCTACACCGAAGTCGTGCGCAAAGCGGAAAATCCCAGCTGGACGCCGACCGCATCGATGCGCGAGCGCGATCCCAACCTGCCGGTCCGCATGGAAGGTGGAGATCCGGGCAACCCACTTGGCACCCGCGCCATGTACCTGTCCTGGCCGGCTTACCTGGTGCATGGCACACATGACACCCGCAAGATCGGACGCCAAAGTTCATCCGGGTGCATCGGGTTGTACAACCAGCATGTCGAGGAACTGTATCCTCTGGTCCAGATCGGAACAAAAGTCAGACTGCTTTGAAACGACAAAGCCCCGGCCGATCGACCGGGGCTTTGATTATGTGGCGAGTGTCTTGATTACTCGGGGATCAGAACGGTGTCGACGACGTGGATGACGCCGTTGCTTGCCTCGATGTCGGCCTGAACGACATTCGCTCCGTCGACCTTGACGCCGTTCTTGGCATTGACGCTCAGACGTTCGCCCTGAACGGTCAGGACCTTCGCCCGCTTGCCTGCAATGTCACCCGACATAACTTTGGCCGGCACAACGTGATAGGTCAGGATGGCAACCAACTGATCCTTGTTTTCGGGCATCAGCAGCGTCTCGACGGTGCCCTCAGGCAGGGCGGCGAACGCTTCATCGGTGGGCGCGAACACCGTGTAAGGGCCTTTGCCCTTTAGCGTGTCCACCAGACCGGCAGCCTGCACAGCGGCAACCAGCGTGTTGAACGACCCGGCCGAAACGGCGGTGTCCACGATGTCTGCAGCTTGGGCTTTCATCGGCAGTGCGAGTGCGACGGCGGCTGCGGCACCCATGAATGTACGACGGAACATGTTTAGTCTCCTCTCCAGCGTGATATGGAAAGGGGTACGCGCGCTTTCAAAAAGCGGATCACGAAAAAATCTGCTTTACCGCTTCTGAACCCAGATACTCTGCGCTCGGCCTTCTGTCAGAAAGGGCAAGGCTTCGACGGCATCGGGACGCGCCTGCTGAAGGTAATAACCGGGCCAAAGGATTGAAAACGAACCAGATTGCAACAACACGTGCAGCATGTACTGCTCGCCCCAACCCGGGCAGTCATAGAAAAAACGCTTGGGGTATTCATAGGGCAAAAAAACATCGTGGACATGGATCACGACGCCGGGTTTCAGATTCGGGATGATGCGGCAGAACAGATGCGCTACGTCATTGCTCATGCGCACGACATGGCTCGAATCGATGAACAGAACGTCTCCGGCCTCGAGCTGATCGAACACGGATGCGTCCACCTCTTCCAGTCGTTTCTGTTCGAATTGATCAACAACATGCGCGATGTCTGCGCGCGGATACGGGTCGATCGCCGTGATCCGCGTTTCCAAGCCGCCGTCTAGAACGGCTTGCCGAGTCACTCGGGTGGAGTTTCCACATCCGACCTCGACGACGCGTTTCGGCTTGAACCGTCGGATCATCAAGTACAGAGCGTCGGCGTCCGGACTGTCGTAGTACCCGTTGCCGATCCGGTAGCCGGTCTGGTTCCGCTCAGGATCCTTCAAAGCAGCCAGTGCTTCGGCATGGACCGTATATTCGGAGACCAATTCAGCAATATCGAACCCTTCCATCCCGGGTGACAGGGCATAGGCCGGTCGGGTCAGGCCGCCTGCCCGCTCGAATGCTTCAAGCCGTGCCCGCTCATCCCGCTCGGGGGCCTTGTCGATCAACTGTGTGCCGAACCTGTCCAAGAATGCATTGAGCTTCGGGAATTTCCTGGGTTTCACGACACACGGCTCCGATTGTCTGTCTGGCTTCTGCGGTGCTTACCTTTGGCACACGGGTCAGCGCAAGGTCGATGGCGCCAAAGCCTTGGCAAAAGAGCGGATTCCGTATTCACTGATCCCAAAAGGAAACGGGAGGCCCGCACATGCAGCAGGATTTCACGATCGGCATCGAAGAGGAATACCTGCTTGTCGATCGCGACAGCTTGCAGCTGGCTCAGGCGCCCGAGGCATTGATGCAGGCCTGCCAGGCGGATTTTGAAGGCCAGGTCAGCCCGGAATTCCTGCAATGCCAGATCGAGGTTGGGACCCGCCCGCATACGACGGTCAAGTCCGCACGTGAGGACCTCAGGCGGCTGAGGTCCTGTGTCGCCAAGCGCGCTGCCGAGCACAACCTGTCGCCCATCGCTGTATCCTGCCACCCGTTTGCGGATTGGAAAGACCAGCACCACACGCGAAAAGAGCGGTATGACAACCTGCAACACGCGCTGGGGGGTGTCGCCCGGCGCATGCTAATCTGCGGGATGCATGTGCATGTCGGTGTAGACGACCCCGCTCAGCGCGCCGATATCCTGCCGCAACTGTGTTATTTTCTGCCCCACCTCCTCGCGCTTTCAACCTCATCACCCTTCTGGAACGGACAGGATACCGGGTTGTCCTCGTATCGCCTGACGGTGTTCGACAACCTGCCCCGCACCGGGCTGCCCCCTGTTTTTGGCAGTTGGTCCGAATACGAGCGCACCACCGGTGTCCTGGTCGAATTGGGCGTAATCGAGGATACCTCGAAGATCTGGTGGGATCTTCGACCGTCGCACAGCTATCCGACGCTCGAGACGCGGATCATGGATGTGCAGCCTCGCATGGAACACGCGCTGTCGCTGGCGGCCATGGTGCAGGCACTGACCCGAATGCTCTGCCGTCTGAAAGACCGCAACCTGCGCTGGAGGCAATATGATCGGTTCCTGATCGGCGAAAACCGTTGGCGCGCGCAGCGCTACGGCGTGGGCGAAGGTCTGATCGACTTCGGAGACCGCTCGATCAAACCGATGCCCGACCTGATGGGCGAGTTGATGGGCATGTTGGCCGAAGATGCCGAAGCATTGGGCACCATGGCCGAGTTGGCCCGTTTGCGTCAGATTGCCGAGAGCGGCACCTCGGCCACGCGACAGCGTCGCGTTCACGCCGAAGCACTGGCCAATGGCGACGATCCGGGTCAGGCCGTGGTCCGGCACCTGATCGACGAATTCCACGCTGATCTGTGACGCTCATACCGCATTCAGGATCTGTCTGATCCGGTCGGCCACGGGCTCGTACAGGCTGCGGGCTTTCCAATACCCATTGTGCGAAAACGGATTCCATCCGGTGAGGACATTCCCGACCCGAATAGCCTGATCGGTGATCTCACCCGTCCCGACAAGCTGCCCATAGCTGGGCGCGATCGGTCCGAGGGGAAAGCCAAGAACGTCGTGCTTGTCATAATAGTTCTGCCACCAGTTATGGAATTGCAGGGTCAGTGGCAATTCCTGGTTGGGGCGTTGGATCGGCGTGATGTCCTGTTCGGGATAGGCGAACAGAAAGATCGGGATGTTGCAGCCAAACGTGACCAGCCCGGCCACTGTCTGCATGTCCTCCACCGGAACGCCGTGCTGCGGCAATCCACCGTGGCGCAGATGGCGCTGAAGGTCATAGATGTAGTTCGACATAATGTGCCCACCCAGGGAATGGGCGACGATCAGGATGGGGGCACGCTCGCCGATCTGAAACCGGACGATGCGTATCACCTGCGCAACTCGTTCATGGATCGCGGAATAGGTCTTGTCGCTGCCGTCGGGGGTCGGGCGATAGGATGCCGCGTCAGACAGGTTGCACACAACGAAACGGCGCGTTCGGTCATAGCCCGTATAGGGGCTTATGCTGTTCAGATAGTCCATCTGCCGGCCCTGCAGGATTTGCGCCCAGATCACCTCGTGCCAGGCAACTTTGCTCATGTCCTGCCCCAACTGCCGCCCCACCCGATCGTGCAAGTCGCTCGAAAACGTCGGCACCGAGGACGGCTGGTTCGGTCCGACCGACTGGCTGCCCATTCCGTGTATCGCAACCACGGCCATCTTGTAATTCGACATCCACAACTCCGATCAATCAATAAAACGAATGGCTCAGCATAACCGCCTTTTGGCAATCACCCAAATCCGGCGCATGTGCATCACGGGGTTTGCTCCGCGTGAAAAATTTCTGTAAGGATTGCGCAATAAATAAACAGTCGTTCAATTCACGTCGCCACAAGGGGGAGACCGGCTATGGATTTCGCGCTGACCGAAGAACAGACGGCCATTTTCGATATGGCCTACGCGTTCGGGCAAGAACAGATCGCACCTTTCACCCGCCAGTGGGAGGCCGAGGGCACCATCCCCAAGGATCTGTGGCCCAAGGTCGGCGAACTGGGCTTCGGCGGGCTCTATGTGTCCGAAGAAAGCGGCGGATCGGGCTTGACCCGCCTCGACGCCACGCTGGTGTTCGAGGCGCTGTCGATGGCCTGCCCCTCGGTCGCGGCCTTTCTGTCGATCCACAACATGTGCGCCAAGATGCTGGACAGCTTTGCCAGCGATGAACTGAAATCGCGCATCATGCCCGACGTTCTCAGCTTGAACACGGTGCTCAGCTATTGCCTGACCGAACCGGGCTCGGGGTCGGACGCGGCGGCGCTCAAGACGCGGGCCGAGCGCACAAACGAGGGCTATACGCTGAACGGCACCAAGGCTTTCATCTCGGGCGGCGGCTATTCCGATGCCTATGTCTGCATGGTCCGCACCGGCGGCGACGGGCCCAAGGGGATCTCGACGGTCTATGTCGAGGACGGCACACCGGGCCTCAGCTTTGGCGCGCTGGAACAGAAGATGGGCTGGAAAAGCCAGCCCACCGCGCAGGTCCAGTTCGACGACTGCAAGATCCCGGCCGAGAACCTTGTCGGGACCGAGGGCGACGGGTTCAAATACGCGATGATGGGCCTGGACGGCGGGCGCCTGAACATCGCCTCATGCTCGCTGGGCGCGGCGCAGGCGGGGCTGGACATGACGCTGCAATACATGTCCGAACGCAAGGCCTTCGGTCAGACCATCGACCAGTTTCAGGCCCTGCAGTTCCGGCTTGCGGACATGGAGATTGAACTGCAAGCGGCCCGCACCTTCCTGCGTCAGGCGGCATGGAAGCTGGATCAGGGCGCGCCCGACGCCACCAAATTCTGCGCGATGGCCAAGAAATTCGTGACCGAGACCGGATCGAAAGTGGTCGATCAGTGCCTGCAGCTGCACGGCGGCTACGGCTATCTGGCCGATTACGGCATCGAAAAGCTTGTGCGCGATCTGCGGGTGCATCAAATTCTGGAAGGCACGAACGAGATCATGCGCGTGATCGTCGCCCGCCAATTGCTCGCCCATCGCTGAGGTTTCCATGTCCGATATCGACATCCGCACCACGGGCCGCGCCGGCCGGATCACCCTGACCCGGCCCAAGGCCCTGAATGCGCTGAGCTACGAGATGTGCATGGCCATCGACACCGCCCTGCGCAATTGGCGCGAGGATGACGAGGTCGACCTGGTCATCCTGGACGCCGAGGGCGACAAGGCCTTTTGCGCGGGCGGAGACATCGCCGAGTTGTACGCAACGGGCACCAAGGGCGACTATGCCTATGGGCAGAAGTTCTGGCGCGATGAATACCACCTGAACGCGATGATCTTCGAATATCCCAAGCCCGTGGTCAGCTTCCTGCAGGGCTTTACGATGGGCGGCGGCGTAGGCATCGGCTGCCACGGCACGCACCGGATCGTCGGCGAAAGCTCGAAGATCGCGATGCCCGAATGCTCGATCGGGCTGGTGCCGGATGTGGGTGGGTCGCTGCTGCTGGCGCTGGCGCCGGGGCGGTTGGGCGAATATCTGGGCGTCACCGGCGCGCGCATGGGTCCGGGCGACGCGATCTATGCCGGGTTCGCCGACCACTTCATCCCGCAGGACCAATGGCCCGACATTATCGAGATGCTCGAGGCCTCGGGCCAGGCCGAGTTGCTGGCCGAACACGCCACCCCTGCCCCGGACCGCACCTTGCCGCAGGACGACATCGACCGTTTCTTCGGTGGTGAAACTCTGGGCGACGTGCTGACCGACCTGCGCAATGGCGACACCGAATTCACCCGCGGCGCGATCGGGGCGATGGGCCGCAATTCGCCGCTGTCCATGGCCTGCGCGATTGAGATGCTGCACCGCCTGCGCGGCCCCGCCCTGACCATGCGCAAGGCGCTGGAGCTGGAATACCGCTTTACCTTCCGGTCGATGGAGCACGGCGATTTTCTCGAAGGTATCCGGGCGCAGATCATCGACAAGGACCGCAACCCGAAATGGCAGTTTGCGGACATGAACGTGCCGGCCACGGCGGTATCACGGATGCTGATGCCGCTGGGCGCGGACACGCTGACATTCGAGGAGGAGTGAAACATGAAGATCGGATTCATTGGCCTGGGCAACATGGGCGCGCCGATGGCGGCCAATCTGGCCAAGGCCGGTCACGACGTGACCGGGTTCGACACCGCGGGCGTGTCGGTCGAGGGCGTGACCAAGGCCGAAACGGCCATTGATGCGGTCCGCGGGGCCGAGGCGGTCATCACCATGCTGCCCAATGGCGACATCCTGCGCGCGGTGGCCGATCAGATCATTCCGCACATGGAGAAAGGCGCGGTGTTCATCGACTGCTCGACCGTCGATGTGGACAGCGCCCGCGCCGTGGCGGATCAGGCCGAACAGGCCGGGCTTCTGGCCGTGGACGCGCCGGTTTCGGGCGGAATTGGTGGCGCGGCCGCCGGCACGCTGACCTTCATGGCCGGCGGCTCGGACGCGGCCTTTGCCAAGGCGGCCCCGCTGTTCGACATCATGGGCCAGAAGGCGGTGCATTGCGGCGCGGCGGGCGCCGGTCAGGCCGCCAAGATCTGCAACAACATGATCCTGGGCGTCACCATGATCGCCACCTGCGAGGCTTTTGCCCTGGCCGACAAGCTTGGCCTGGACAGGCAGAAGATGTTCGACGTGGTCAGCACCTCGTCGGGCTACAGCTGGAGCATGAACGCCTATTGCCCGGCCCCCGGTGTCGGGCCGCAGTCGCCTGCCGACAACGACTACAAGCCCGGTTTCGCTGCCGAGCTTATGCTCAAAGACCTGCGGCTCAGCCAGCAGGCCGCCGAAAGCGCCGACGCCGACACGCCGATGGGCCAGATCGCCACTGCGCTGTACGAACAGTTCGTCGAAGCCGAAGACGGCAAGGGAATGGACTTCTCGGCCATGCTGCCCCGGTTCGAAAAGCGCGGTCGCAGTTGAGCTTGGGCGGCATTTCGCCGCCCAGGGCTTGCACTTCGGGCGGTCATTCCAAAATATCGGGAAACGCGGCATGACGGCGCGACGAACCGAGGGGAACCGCCCATGAAGACACTTTTGCATATTGCACTGCTTGCCGGCCTGTCACTGACCCCGGTCGCGACGCTGGCTGACAACGGCAAAGGCAAGGGAAAGACCAAGAACACATTCTCGGTCGAGCGCGCGGCCCCGCAGAAGGGCGCAAAATCCGTTGCCAATTGCCCGCCCGGGTTGGCCAAGAAGGCCGTGCCTTGCGTCCCGCCCGGGCAAGTCAAGAACTGGTACAAGGTTGGCGACCGGATCGACCGCGACTATGTCTGGATCGACGATCCGTACCGCTATGGCCTGAAACGCGGCGGCAACTACGTTCGCGCGGGCGACTACGTCTACAGCATCGACCCCGATACGCGCAAAGTGCTGAACCTGATCGGCGCTGTGGCGGATATTCTGTACTGACGCGCAGGCAGCCTATTCGGCCGCCACGCGTTCGGGGTTCAGCATCGGCTTGAGGTATCGCCCGGTGTGGCTGCGTTCGCATTCGGCGACCTCTTCAGGGGTGCCAACGGCCACGATCTCACCGCCGCCATCGCCACCCTCGGGGCCGATGTCGATGATCCAGTCGGCGGTTTTCACCACGTCCAGATTGTGTTCGATCACGACGACCGTGTTGCCCTGATCGACCAGTTCATGAAGCACTTCCAACAGCTTGCGCACGTCTTCGAAATGCAGGCCGGTTGTGGGTTCGTCCAGGATGTACAAGGTCCGGCCCGTCGAACGTTTTGCCAATTCTTTCGACAGCTTGACCCGCTGTGCCTCGCCGCCCGACAGGGTTGTGGCCTGCTGGCCGACCTTGATATAGCCCAGCCCGACCCGGGCCAGCGCATCCATCTTGTCGCGGATCGAGGGCACGGCCTTGAAGAACTCCTGCGCGTCCTCGACCGTCATGTCCAGCACGTCGGCGATGGACTTGCCCTTGAACTTGATCTCGAGCGTCTCGCGGTTGTAGCGCGCGCCCTTGCAGGTCTCGCAGGTGACATAGACGTCGGGCAGGAAATGCATCTCGATCTTGATCACCCCGTCGCCCTGGCAGGCCTCGCAGCGCCCGCCCTTGACGTTGAAGCTGAACCGCCCGGGCTTGTAGCCCCGCGCCTTAGCCTCGGGCAACCCGGCGAACCAGTCGCGGATCGGGGTGAAGGCGCCGGTATATGTGGCCGGGTTCGACCGCGGCGTGCGCCCGATGGGCCGCTGGTCGATGTCGATCACCTTGTCCAGATGTTCGAGCCCTTTGATCGTTTCGCAGGGCGCAGGCGTCTGACGCGCGCCGTTCAGACGCATTGAGGCGGTCTTGAACAGCGTCTCGATCGTCAGCGTCGACTTGCCGCCGCCCGACACCCCCGTCACGCAGACGAACTTGCCCAGCGGAAACTCGGCCGTCACGTCTTTGAGGTTGTTGCCCGAAGCCTTTACAACCGTTACCTTTTTCTTGTTCCCTTTACGCCGCTCGGCCGGCACCGGAATTTCCCGCACCCCCGACAGATACTGCCCTGTGATTGAGGCCGCATCGGCTGCGATCTGCTCGGGCGTGCCGTGGCTGACCACCTGCCCGCCATGCACGCCGGCGCCAGGGCCGATGTCGAACACATAGTCGGCTTCGCGGATGGCTTCCTCGTCATGTTCGACGACGATCACGGTGTTGCCCTGATCGCGCAGGTTCTTCAGCGTGCCCAAAAGGCGGTCATTGTCGCGCTGATGCAACCCGATCGAGGGTTCGTCCAGCACGTAAAGCACGCCGGTCAGGCCCGAGCCGATCTGGCTGGCCAGCCGGATCCGCTGGCTTTCGCCACCTGACAGGGTTCCACTTGAACGTGACAGCGTAAGGTATTCCAAACCCACGTTATTCAGAAAACCCAGCCGTTCACGAATCTCTTTCAGAATCGCGCGGGCAATCTCGTTTTTCTGGGCGCTCAGATGGTTCGGCGCGTCCTCGACCCAAGCCAGAGCCTCCTTGATCGACATTTCGACCACCTGGCCGACATGCAGCCCGGCAATCTTGACGGCCAACGCCTCGGGGCGCAGGCGATAGCCCTCGCAGGTGTGGCAGGGACGGTTGTTCTGATACCGCTCGAATTCCTCGCGGATCCACGCGCTGTCGGTTTCGCGATAGCGGCGCTCCATGTTCGGGATCACGCCCTCAAAGCTGCGGGTCACCTGATAGACCCGCCCGCCCTCGTCATAGCGGAACTGGATTTCATCATCGCCCGAGCCATGCAGAAACACCTGCTGCACATGCGCCGGAAGATCTTTCCACGGCGTGTTCTTGTCGAACTCGTAGTGGCGCGCGATCGCCTCGATCGTCTGCAGGAAATAGGGCGACTTGCCCTTGCGCCACGGGGCCAACGCACCGTCATACAGTTTCAATGTCTGATCGGGCACCACAAGCCGTTCGTCGAAAAACAGCTCGACCCCCAGCCCGTCGCAATCCGGACAAGCCCCAAAGGGCGCGTTGAAGGAAAACAGGCGCGGTTCGATCTCGGGGATGGTGAACCCACTGACCGGGCAGGCAAAATTCTCGGAAAACGTGATGCGCTCGGGCTCTCCCTCGCGCGGGGCGGTCTCCAGAATCGCGATGCCATCGGCCAGGTCCAGCGCGGTGCGTAGGCTGTCGGCCAGGCGGGTCTCCATCCCCTCGCGCACGACGATCCGGTCAACGACCACGTCGATGTCATGGCGGAACTTCTTGTCCAGCGTCGGCGGCTCGTCCAGTTCGTAGAACTGGCCATCGACCTTGACGCGCTGGAACCCCTGCTTGCGCAGTTCCAAAAACTCTTTCTTGTACTCACCCTTGCGGTCACGAACGATGGGCGCCAGCAGATAGCCTCGGGTGCCCTCCTCCATCGCCATGATCCGATCGACCATGTCCTGCACCTGCTGGGCCTCGATCGGCAAACCGGTGGCAGGGCTGTAGGGCGTGCCTGCGCGTGCGAAAAGCAGGCGCAGATAGTCATAGATCTCGGTCACCGTTCCCACGGTCGAACGCGGGTTCTTCGACGTGGTCTTCTGCTCGATCGAGATCGCCGGCGACAGGCCGCTGATGTGATCCACATCGGGCTTTTCCATCATGTCCAGAAACTGGCGCGCATAGGCCGACAGGCTTTCGACATAGCGGCGCTGGCCCTCGGCATAGATCGTATCGAAGGCCAAGGACGACTTTCCTGACCCGGACAGACCCGTGATGACAACCAGCTGATCACGCGGAATGTCCACGTCGATGTTTTTCAGGTTGTGCTCGCGCGCGCCGCGCACCTCGATATTCTTCAGCTCAGCCATTCAGGCCCCCAACACACAAGTGTCCTAGAGATAGGCGAGCGACGCTGAGTCTCCAACCGAAAAGTTAGAACAAAGTGTGAACGAGCAGATTTTCTCCGCTTGGCTCACCCGTCTTCGCTCTTTTGTGCCATGGCCCAGGCACAGATCGGAAAATCCGGGTCGTTTTCCAGACTGTCGGTTTCGGGGTCGTAGACGGGCGGCCAGACCGGTTCGAGGTTCCGCAAAGCCGCCTGACGGTTGCCCCATTGCGCGGCCTGTATACCTTCCGGATCAAAGCCGCATTCGGTCAGCAAGTTGCGCAATCCCCGCGCCGACCAACGCGAACAGTCGTTCGGAGCCGCATGGAACGGGATGAAGAACGGCACGGCCAACCAGAACCACCCTCCCGGCCGCAGCATTTCCAGCACGTTGAGAGTGGCTTCATAGGGCCGGTCCAGATGTTCCCAGACCTGGTTGGCCAGTATCAGATCGAATTGCCGAACCTCCGCGCGCTCATCCATCAGCGGGCCTTTGCAGATATCGTGCTGACGATGCCAGATCTGGGTATGGCTGCGAAATCCGAATTGCGTTCCCCATTTTCCCGAAATTTCGGCGCAGTCCAGCGCCTCCGGCCCCAGACTCCGTACCCATTTCTTGCTTTCCCGAACCATGACGACGCGGTTCAAGCTGACCATCGAAAACCCCGACTGCGTGCTACCTGCCAGGACCGATTGTCCAGAAAAGCAACCCTGTGTCCACAGGGAACGCAACGACTTTCAAGGAGAAGTGGCGCGGTTGACGGGGCTCGAACCCGCGACCCCCGGCGTGACAGGCCGGTACTCTAACCAACTGAGCTACAACCGCGCATTAGGGTCTATGTCGATCCGTTTGCCCGGATCAAAGGCTGGCAGCGATGGCGCGGTTGACGGGGCTCGAACCCGCGACCCCCGGCGTGACAGGCCGGTACTCTAACCAACTGAGCTACAACCGCCCGCTGCCCGTTCATTGCTGAACGTTGGGGTGTATTATGGCCACGCCCGGGCATCGTCAAGCGGCGTTTTCAAGTTTTTTGCACGAACCGGAAAATTTGTTCCCGAGTGCCTTTGGCTTGCTCCTTTGGGATAGTGCCGGCGCGAAGACACCCTAACCCTTGGTTGCCATCGCCGAGCCGTGAAAAACTGCGAACTCGCTAACGAAAAGTCAGACGGTAGATTCTACTGCTACCAATTGCCCTGCAAAATCCCCCTCGACACAATTCGCTTGGCTTTTGTAGTCGTCTACAATGCAGTCGTTTCCTAGTTCCAAAACGAGTTGAGTGAACAGCTTCTGGTTTGTACCAAGCCTTAACTTTTTTCGGTTTATTTCTGGCGCAGCTGGCTCGCCGCATTGACCGCATTTGGGCTGCGCTATGTGTTAGACGCTCAAAGTTATCGGACAGGGAAAAAGCCCAATCACAGGACCCAATCGGTCTTGTCCGGATATGGCGAAAATACCGCGTATCTCCCCTCTTGCAGCCGGGTAAAAAGCACTGTAATACGCCGCCCTACGGGTGATTAGCTCAGTGGTAGAGCGCTTCGTTCACATCGAAGATGTCAGGAGTTCAAATCTCTTATCACCCACCATTCCCTCACTTTTTCAATGCTTGAAACGGATGAGACTCGGCGTCTATCCTTGAGTTCGGGCCGGTGAAGCACCGGCATGGCAATCAGGGACATGCATGGCCGAACTAAAGCGCGACATCGGCCTGGTGGGTCTGACATTCATATCTGTCGGAGGAATCATTGGCTCAGGCTGGCTGTTCGGGCCGCTTCTGGCCGTTCAGCACGCAGGCCCCGCGGCCGTTTTGTCCTGGGTCATCGGGGCCGTCGCAATGTTCATTCTGGCCATCACATTCGCCGAAATCTCTGCCATGTTGCCGATCCCCGGAGGGATCGCTCGGGTTCCGCAGTTTTCACACGGCAATATCGTCGCCATGACGATGGGTTGGACTGCCTGGATCGGGTACAACACGACCGCTCCGATCGAGGTCGAGGCGATGCTGTCCTACCTCGCACCCTATGCACGCTGGCTGCATGCGCCATCTGGTGACCTGACCGCGCCCGGACAGGCTGTGGCCTTGGCATTCATGGTGTTCTTCGTCCTGATCAACATGCTTGGCGTAAAGTTCTTTGCGCGGGTCAACACAATGATAACAAGCGCAAAAGTGGCCATTCCAATCCTGTTGTCCGTGGTGCTGATCCTTTCACGTTTCAATGCCGAGAACTTCACGCAGCCCGAGGGGTTCGCACCGTATGGGCTCAAGGGAATAATGGCCGCCGTTTCGACCGGTGGTGTAATCTTCTCGTTCATCGGGTTCAGGCATGTGGTCGACATGGCAGGCGAGGTGCGAAACCCGAAATTCGACATTCCGGCGGCGCTTGTATTGTCGATCATCATGTGTGCGGCGATCTATCTGGGCCTGCAGATCGCTTTCATCGGCTCGCTCGACCCTCAGATGCTGGCGCAGGGCTGGGCCAAGCTGAGTTTTGCCGGAGAAGGCCCTTTGGACGGGGTCATAATGTCCGTTGGGATATTGTGGTTCATCAGCATCCTAAACGTCGGCTCGGTGATCGGACCGTTCGGAAACGCCCTCGTGGCCACCGGTTCGAACGCTCGTATTGCGATGGCCCTGTCGCAGAACGGGTTTCTGCCCGCGCGTATCCAACACCTGTCGGCATTTGGCGTGCCCATCTGGGCGCTGGTGCTCAACTTCGTGATTGGCACTCTTTTCCTTTTGACCATTCCCTTTGAGACGGTGATCGCCCTGAACGGGGCAGCTATCGTCCTGTCCTTCGCCGTCGGCCCCATCGCCGTTGTGTGCCTGCGCAGCCTATTGCCAGACAGGCCCCGCTCGATCCGCGTTCCAGCGGTTGGTTTTGTCGGAATGCTGGCCTTTGCGATTGCAACTCTGATCGTCTACTGGAGCGGCTGGGATACGGTCTGGCGCCTGGGCATCACCCTTCTGATCGGACTGCTCCTGCTTTTGGCGCGGTTTCGGGGACGCCTGGAACAGATGGATCTCAAACAGGCCTTGTGGCTCGCGCCCTATCTGGCTGGACTGGGGTTGATCTCGTTTCTTGGTCAATTCGGAGACGGCGCGCTGCACCTGATCCCGTTCGGGTGGGACATCTTGTTTTGCACCCTGCTGTCATCGACCATTTTCTGGATCGCAGTCCGGTCCGCCCTGCCCCCTGAGAAATTCCAGCGCTACATAGACGAGGAAGAAGTTCTGGATCCATCAAAACCTGTAATCGGGCTTTGAATCAGAAAGGGCGGGGATTATTCCCCGCCCTTCTCGTTGTTTTCAGATCAGTGCGCCGTGGCTGATGGTCCACTGTTATCCGAAGCCTTGGCCGCTGCGGCCGCGGCTTCTTCGGCGGCCTCGTCCCATTCGATCGGCTCGGGTTTGCGCACCAGCGCGCGCTCCAGAACCTCGGACACGTGCTTGACCGGGATGATCTCCAGCCCTTCCTTCACGTTGTCGGGGATGTCGGCCAGATCCTTTTCGTTCTCTTCCGGAATAAGCACCGTCTTGATGCCACCCCGCAAAGCTGCGAGCAGTTTCTCCTTCAACCCGCCGATCGGCATGGCGTTGCCACGCAGCGAAACTTCGCCCGTCATGGCGATGTCCTTGCGGACCGGGATACCGGTCAGAACCGACACGATCGAAGTCACCATCGCCAGGCCGGCGCTGGGTCCATCCTTGGGAGTCGCGCCGTCAGGCACGTGCACATGGATGTCGATCTTGTCGAACTGCGGCGGTTTGACCCCGATCTGAGGCGAAATCGACCGCACATAGGACGAAGCCGCGTCGATGGATTCCTTCATCACATCGCCCAGCTTGCCTGTGGTCTTCATCCGACCCTTGCCTGGCAGCTTCAACGCCTCGATATGCAGCAGGTCGCCACCGACCGAGGTCCAGGCCAGACCGGTCACAACGCCGACCTGATCATCCTGTTCAGCCAAACCGTAACGGAACTTGGGTACACCCAGGAACTCGTGCAGGTTCTCAGCCGTCACGACAACCCGGTCGGTCTCGTTCTTGATGATCCGGGTCAACGATTTGCGCGCCACCTTGGCAATCTCGCGCTCAAGATTCCGCACACCGGCCTCGCGGGTATAGGTGCGAATGATCGCGGTCAGCGCCTCATCGGTCAGCTCGAACTCTTTAGCCTTCAGCCCGTGGTTCTTCACCTGCTTCGAGATCAGGTGCTGCTTCGCGATTTCGCGCTTTTCGTCCTCGGTGTAGCCGGCCAGAGGAATGATCTCCATCCGGTCCAGAAGCGGCCCTGGCATGTTGTAGCTGTTCGACGTGGTCAGGAACATCACGTTCGACAGGTCGTATTCGACCTCAAGGTAGTGGTCCATGAACGTGCTGTTCTGTTCCGGGTCCAGCACCTCGAGCATGGCCGAAGCTGGATCACCACGGAAATCCTGCCCCATCTTGTCGATTTCATCGAGCAAGATCAGCGGGTTCGTGGTTTTCGCCTTTTTCAGCGCCTGAATGATCTTGCCGGGCATCGAGCCGATATAGGTCCGGCGGTGACCGCGGATCTCGGATTCATCGCGCACCCCACCCAACGAGATGCGGATGAACTCGCGCCCCGTGGCCTTGGCGACCGACTTCCCAAGCGAGGTCTTGCCCACGCCCGGAGGGCCGACAAGGCACATGATCGGGCCTTTCAGCTTCTTCGAGCGCTGCTGAACCGCCAGATACTCGACGATCCGCTCCTTGACCTTTTCGAGGCCATAGTGATCGGCATCGAGGATCTGCTGCGCGCGGCCAAGGTCTTTCTTGACCCGAGACTTGGTGCCCCAAGGCAGCGACAGGATCCAATCCAGATAGTTGCGCACCACGGTCGCTTCGGCCGACATCGGCGACATGTTCTTGAGCTTTTTCAGCTCGCCTTCCGCCTTTTCGCGGGCTTCTTTCGAAAGCTTGGTCTCGGCGATCTTGGCTTCCAGCTCGGCGATCTCGTTCGCGCCGTCCTCGCCATCGCCCAGCTCCTTCTGAATGGCCTTCATCTGCTCATTCAGATAGTATTCGCGCTGGGTCTTCTCCATCTGCGACTTGACGCGGGTCTTGATCTTCTTCTCGACCTGAAGAACCGACATCTCGCCCTGCATCAGGCCATAGACCTTTTCCAGACGCTCGCTGATGCTGAGCGTTTCCAGAAGGTCCTGCTTCTGTTCGACCTCGATGCCAAGGTGACCCGAAACCAAATCGGCCAGTTTCGCCGGATCGGTTGTCTCGCTGACGGCAGTCAGGGCTTCTTCCGGGATGTTCTTGCGAACTTTGGCGTACCGCTCGAACTCATCGGCGACAGTGCGCAAAAGCGCCTGCGTCGTCGTAACGTCGCCGGGGATCTCGGTCAGGTATTCGGCGCGGGCCTCAAAGAATTCTTCATTCTCAATGAACTCCGAAATCTTGACGCGTGCCTGCCCTTCGACCAGCACTTTGACCGTGCCATCGGGCAGCTTGAGCAGCTGCAGGACATTTGCCAGAACGCCGCTGCGGTAGATACCGTCCTGGGTCGGGTCGTCGACGGAAGGATCAACTTGACTGGACAGCAGAATTTGCTTGTCATCCTGCATCACCTCTTCCAGCGCGCGCACCGACTTTTCACGCCCCACGAACAGCGGGACGATCATGTGCGGAAACACGACAATGTCGCGCAGCGGCAGAACGGGGTATGAGGAATTAAGAGGCTCTTGCATGCTCTATCCTTATCATTGGCAAGATGGCACTGACCCCTGTTTCAGGCAGCCGTCGGCCATCTCCTTTCTCGGACGATAAAGGTGGGGCGCGGACCGCCCCATTTCAACCTCGTCGCCTTACCTGTACAAATCAGAATGGCCCGAGGTTTCCCCGACTGCAAGGCATCGCGGCAACATATCCACTGATTTTGACTTGGGTCGCCCAACACGCCCGTTAGAGCGGCTCGATATCACCCAGCGCCCGCTGCGCATGGAACTCGGCCTGCCAGACCTCGAATGCACCGGCGGCGATGGCGTCCCGCATACCCTGCATGATCTCTTGGAAATAATGCAGATTGTGCCAGGTCAGCAGCATGCCCGAAATCATTTCGTTGGCCCGGAATACATGGTGCAGGTAGGCGCGCGAGTAATTCGAGCAGGCTGGGCACGTGCACTGTTCGTCCAGCGGACGCGGATCGTCGGCGTGGCGGGCGTTCTTGATGTTCACGACCCCGCGGCGGGTGAACACCTGCCCCGTCCGTCCCGAGCGCGACGGCAGCACGCAATCCATCATGTCGATCCCGCGCGCCACGGCGCCCACGATGTCGTCGGGCTTGCCCACGCCCATCAGATAGCGCGGCTTATCGGTCGGCAGGAAATCAGGCGCATAGTCCAGACAGTCGAACATGGCCTCCTGCCCCTCGCCCACCGCGAGGCCACCAACGGCATATCCCTCGAACCCGATGGCCTTCAGCGCCTCGGCGCTTTCCTCGCGCAGGTCGCGCTCCAACCCGCCCTGCATGATCCCGAACAGCGCATGGCCGGGCCGGTCGCCGAACGCCTCGCGCGACCGTTCGGCCCATCGCATCGACAGGCGCATCGACTCGGCGATCCGGTCGCGGTCGGCAGGCAATGCGGGGCATTCGTCGAAACACATCACGATGTCCGACCCCAACAGGCGCTGGATCTCCATCGACCGCTCGGGTGTCAGCTCGTGTTTGGAACCGTCGATATGCGATTTGAAGGTCACGCCCTTCTCGGTCAGCTTGCGCAGGCCCGCCAGGGACATCACCTGAAACCCGCCCGAGTCGGTCAGGATCGGGCGCTCCCAGTTCATGAATTTGTGCAGCCCGCCCAAGCGGTCGATCCGTTCGGCCGTGGGCCGCAGCATCAGGTGATAGGTGTTTCCCAGCAGGATGTCGGCGCCGGTGGCCCGCACGCTTTCGGGCATCATCGCCTTGACCGTCGCGGCCGTGCCCACGGGCATGAAGGCCGGCGTGCGCACCTCGCCCCGCGGCGTGTGGATCACGCCGGTGCGGGCCTTGCCGTCGGTGGCCTTCAATTCGAATGAGAAACGCTGGGTCATGTCATCGCCTCGGGTCGCTGAACCGGGCAGGCTTTGCCCGATCTGCCCGGCCATTGCAACCCGTCAAGGCAAGCTGGCAACCCTTTGCGTGAACAGGTCCACCACCTGCTGACCAACGACGTCACAGCACACCTGCAACGGTGGGCGAGACGGGTCCGGCCGGGTTGCCCCAATTTCGGGCCCATCGGTTACCACCTTCAAACCTGTTTCTTGAATTTCGAACATCGCACGGTGCGAACAGGCGATGACGGCCGTCGAGTCATGAAGACCGCAGCCGTCCAACCCGGCAACATCGCGGTAGAAATCCAGATAGAACTGAGAAATATCGTTCAGAAATCCACCGACTTGAGGCGCACGTCGCGCCAGTTCCTCGAAATCAGCCGCGCGATAGAGCGTTTTCAGGGTCACATCCAGACCCACCAGAACCGTCGGAGCGGGCTGGGCAAACACCTCGTCTGCAGCTTTGACATCGTGATAGATATTCGCCTCGGCGTGTTCGGTGATGTTGCCAGGACAAAAGACTGCTCCGCCCATGATGACCAATTGGCCGATGTTCTGAGCGAAATCCGGATCCAGACGCATTGCATCGGCAATGTTGGTCAGCGGCCCAACCGCACACACCGTCAGGTCCCTCTTGTGACGCCGGGCCATCTCGACCAGGAACTCGGCTGCGATCAGGTCGTGGTTCGCGCCGATCTCGGGCACATCGACCACATCGCCAAAACCCTCATCCCCATGCACGTGCTTAGAGGGCGTGTGTGCGTCAGCTTCCCATGGAAACGCTGCGCCCTGCGCCACAGGTATGTCCAACCCCAGCTTGTGAGCCAGAAACCGCGCGTTCCGGCTGGACTGCTGGACATGCGTATTGCCAAAGACCGTAGTCAGGCCGATCAGGTCAATTTCCGGAGCGGCGGCGGCGTAGGCGATCGCCATGGCATCGTCGATGCCGGGGTCAGTGTCGATAATCAGTTTCATTTCGCCCCGATAGCGCAATCAACGGCGGATGCAAAGCAGCCACAACCCGAAATCTCCGTGCTTTGCCCCAATTACCTTGCATGGATATCCTGTTCGGTTCATTTCATAGCTGAGTTGAAATTTAGCCCTTCAATCCCCAAATGTATACCATCGTACACAAAAAATGAGGACAGAAATGACCGAAGACCAGATCATCGGACTGCTATCATCGAACATCATCTACCTGCTTGGGGCGGCTTTGGTCGTCGTCATCATCCTCAAGGGTATCAAGATCGTTCCACAATCCGAGAAATACGTGGTCGAACGGTTCGGACGCCTCCACTCTGTGCTGGGCCCCGGGATCAACTTTATCGTTCCTTTTCTAGACGTTGCACGCCACAAGATATCCATCTTGGAACGTCAGCTGCCCAATGCGACGCAGGATGCAATCACCAAGGACAACGTGTTGGTGCAGATCGATACTTCGGTCTTCTACCGTATCCTCGAGCCTGAAAAGACCGTCTACCGCATTCGGGACGTCGACGGCGCCATCGCAACGACCGTCGCTGGTATCGTGCGGGCCGAAATCGGCAAGATGGACCTGGACGAGGTTCAGTCTAATCGCGCGCAACTGATTGAACGCATTCAAGAAAGCGTCGAAACCGCGGTTGACGACTGGGGGATCGAGGTAACCCGCGCCGAAATTCTGGACGTTAACCTGGATCAGGCGACCCGCGACGCCATGCTTCAGCAGTTGAATGCCGAACGCGCTCGTCGCGCTCAGGTGACCGAAGCCGAGGGCCAGAAACGCGCGGTCGAACTGCAGGCCGACGCCGAGCTGTATGCGGCGGAACAAGCCGCCAAGGCGCGTCGCGTTCAGGCGGACGCGGAAGCCTATGCAACCGGCGTCGTCGCAAAGGCCATCCAGGACAACGGGATCGAAGCCGCCCAGTATCAGGTTGCGCTGAAACAAGTTGAGGCATTGAATGCGATGGGCAAAGGCGGAGGCAGCCAGACGATCGTCGTGCCTGCAAATGCGCTCGAAGCGTTTGGCGACGCCTTCAAAATGCTCAAGGGAGGCAAATGATGGCAGATCCGTTCTGGCTGACGTGGTGGGTATGGCTGGCAGCCGCACTGGCGCTGGGCATTCTGGAAGTGGCCTTGCCGGGTTTCATCTTCCTTGGCTTCGCTATCGGCGCGGCTATCACCGGCATCCTTCTGGTTATCCCCGGCTTGGCCCCGAACCTGCCTGTCCTGCTTTTGATCTTCGCCACCTTGTCGTTGATCGCATGGCTCGTTCTGCGGCGCATGTTCGCGCTGCCACATGGGCAAGTCAGGACGTTTGACCATGACATCAACGACTGAGCGGTGCGGCGCCCTGTAGCGGGGCGCCCTACCCCCTCTGGACGCTGCCTTCAGCTTTCCCTATATAATTGCTCAGGTAACAACCCGAGGCATTCATGACCCACCCCAGCGAACAGCTTGAAGGTACGCCCCTGATTGCGCCTTCGACCGTTGAGCACCCTCTGTACGAATCCGTGGTCGAGGCCTGCAGGACCGTCTATGACCCTGAAATTCCGGTCAATATCTATGACCTTGGACTGATCTACACGATCGACATCAGCAGCGACAACGCAGTCAAAGTCATCATGACCCTGACCGCTCCGGGCTGCCCGGTGGCCGGTGACATGCCGGGCTGGATCGTCGAGGCCATCGAGCCCGTTGCCGGGGTCAAGGAGGTGGATGTCGAACTGACCTGGGAACCACCCTGGGGCATGGAGATGATGTCCGACGAAGCCCGGCTGGAACTTGGCTTCATGTAAGGGCCTGCCGCGCTGAACGCGCGGGAAACGTCACAAACCTGAAACCCAGTTGTCACGGATCGGTCGTCGAACCGTTACGTTGATGCGCAACAACTACAACGCGGGCTTCGCAGTCGGACCCGTCACAGGAACTCGGCAACTCAAATATCGCTCCAGCAGTCAATGGCGACCACGTTGGAGCGTCTACCGCCCCCCTGCCGAGGCTCTGCAATACTGGGCCGTTCTTGCCCGAGAGCGGCCCTATTTTACTCGCTGAGGTGCACTTACTTCACGTTGCACTGCGCTTTGATCTCGGCGGCGCGGTCGTCCAGTTTCTTGACATAGTCACCCGACAGCATCTGCAACCGCTTCTGTTCTGTTCCAGAGATCAATCCAAGCAGCGCCCCGGCTGGCGTGATCGCGACCACACTTTCCGCCTGCTGATCCTCGGCATGTTTCTTTTCCGCCGCAATTGCACGCAGGTCACCTTCGGCGGTCGAGCAATTCACCGGGTGCCGCTTGTGATCGCCCTCGGCATGAACGGCACTGCCGGCCAACAGAAGAGCCAAAAACGCAACCTGCCGGCAAAAGCCAACCTTATTTGAAATCCGCAAAATCATCGAAACCCACCTTGTTCTGCTGTCAATTCGATCTCATCGGCAAACCCTGCCTTTACCCGTACGGTACGGTCAAAACCCGCGAGGAGCAAACTTGTGGCACCGCACTCTCTTGAGCCCGGGCCCTTGCGGCCTTAGATTAGGGATAACGCGCGAAAATGGAGACGACGATGTTCGGCATTCCCGGCAAACAGGCCGTGACGATGACGCCCAAAGCTGCAGAGCAAATCCTCCGCCTGATGACGTCGGGCGGCCATGCCGGTCTGCGGATTGGCGTCAAGAAAGGTGGCTGCGCCGGTATGGAATATACCATGGAGTATGTCGATCAACCGGATCCGCATGACGAAGTGGTCGAACAGGATGGGGCGCGGGTCATGATCGCTCCGATGGCTCAGATGTTTCTGTTCGGAACCGAGATCGACTACGAGGTCTCGCTGCTGGAATCTGGGTTCAAGTTCAAAAATCCCAATGTCGTCGATGCCTGTGGCTGCGGCGAGTCGATCAAGTTCGACGAAAACCTGGCCGAACAGCGCTGAGTCACGCCAAGCCTGCACCGTTTGTGGGCAAGTGAACTGCCGCCGGCGCCGTCTGGTTGAGTCCACCCAGATCGATCCGTGACGCGACTCGCCCGCGTGCGGCCGCCCAAGCGCAATTGTCAGACCTTGATCCGGGTGCTAACTGGATAGAAACGCACGAAAGATCACGGAGACCCCGCTATGCGACGCAGACTGGCAGCCGGAAACTGGAAAATGAACGGAACCGGGACTGCTCTGTCCGAGTTGGAGACGCTGACTGCAACGCACCCTTCTCCGACGGTCGATATTCTGATCTGCCCACCGGCAACTCTGATCCACCGTGCCGCACAAGCCGTGCAAGGCTCGGGCGTCGCCATCGGCGGACAGGATTGCCACGCCGAGGTTTCGGGCGCCCATACGGGTGATCTGAGCGCCGAGATGCTCAAAGACGCCGGCGCGACCAGCGTAATCGTTGGGCATTCGGAACGGCGCGAAGACCACGGCGAGAAAGACGACGACATCCGCGCCAAGGCCCGGGCGGCCATGAACGCGGGCCTGACAGCAATCATCTGCGTCGGAGAAAGTCTTGAACAGCGCGAAGCGGCCAATACGCTCGACATCATTGGCGGACAGTTGTCCGGATCGATCCCGGACCTTGCCACCGGAGAGAACCTCGTCGTGGCTTATGAACCGATCTGGGCCATCGGCACCGGCAAGGTTCCTACTTTGGAAGAAATCGGCGAAGTCCACGATTTCATTCGCGCCAGACTTGAACGGCGATTTGGCGAAGGTGTCGGCCGGTCGGTTCGTTTGCTCTATGGCGGTTCGGTCAAGCCGGACAACGCGTCGGAGATTTTCGGAGTGTCCAACGTGGACGGCGCGCTGGTCGGCGGTGCAAGCCTGAAGGCACGCGATTTTTCGGGCATCATTTCCGCGCTGGAACAGGCCTGACCGGTTCACGTACGCTCAGTCCGCGATGTCCTCGGCCCAAAGCTCGGGCTGTTCGGTCACGAACCTGCGCATCAGGGCGATGCAGTCCGGGTCTTCGGCCAAAACAACCTCGACCCCGCGATCGCGCAGGAAATCTTCGTTGCCGCCGAAGTTTTTCGTGTCACCGATGACCACGCGCGGGATGCCGAACTGAACAATCGTTCCGGCGCACATCATGCACGGAGACAGGGTGGTATACAGAACGGTATCTCGGTACGTCTTCTGCCGCCCGGCCTTGCGCAGCGCATCCATCTCGCCATGGGCGATCGGATCACCCTGCTGAACCCTTTGGTTTCGGCCCTGCGAGATGATCGTGCCGTTTCGAGCCAGTACAGATCCGATCGGGCAACCGCCCTCATCGAAACCGGCTTTGGCTTCTTGGTAGGCAACGCGCATCAGGCGCTTGTCATCATCGGTCAGCATGTTTCGGCACTCGTTGGTTGCGGTGATCAGGGTGGTTCCAGCCTGCCCACCGCGGGTGACTGCGTCAATAACGTGCCAGTCACGCAAGTTTCATTGCGACCATGCCGGACACGATCAGCGTCGCTGCGATGACGCGAAGCGGGGTCAGTGCCTCGCCCAAAAACATCACACCAACCAAGAACGCACCGACCGCGCCAATACCCGTCCACAGCACGTAGGCGGTTCCCAGCGGCAAGGAACGTATGGCCAGGGCCAGCAAACCGAACGAACCGACCATCGCGCCCCCCATGACAACGGTCGGCCAGAGCCGCGTGAATCCAGCAGACTGCTTCATGGCAACTGCCCAGACGATTTCCAGCAAACCGGCAAAAAGTAGAAAGATCCAGGACATCGGGTACACCTCTATCAACTTCGGGTCGTCCCGAATGATCACCCATGGTGGGGAGGTCGTCCTCGGTCACTATGTGGGAAGAACCGGTGGTGAGTTCAAGCCCGGCCACTCAGCGAGACGGCCCGTCAGATGCCGGCCGGCCGCGCAAAAGTGATCCGAACCGGTTGCCCGGTTCGGATCGAACGCAATCGTCTAGTTCGTAATGATCTCGGGGCCCATGAAGGTGTTTGGCAACACCGTCGACAGCCACGGGATATACGTGATCATGATCAGGAAAACGAACAGAACGGCCAGGAACGGCAGTGCTGCGCGCACGACGGCCATCATCGGCATTCCCGCGACGCCCGACGTAACGAACAGGTTCAGACCGACCGGAGGCGTGATCATCCCGATTTCCATGTTCACCACCATGATGATGCCCAGATGGATCGGGTCGATGCCCAGTTCGATGGCAATCGGAAACACCAGCGGCGCCACGATGACCAGCAGGCCCGAAGGCTCCATGAACTGACCGCCGATCAGAAGGATCACGTTGACCACGATCAGGAAAGTGATCGGCCCCAGACCTGCCGACAGCATTGCGCCGGCAATGTGTTGCGGCACCTGCTCATCGGTCAGAACATGCTTGAGGATCAGCGCGTTGGCGATGACGAAAAGCAGGGTGACCGTCAGCTTGCCAGCCTCAAACAGCGTATGCTTGGTGTCGGGGTGGAAAAAGGCCGTGATCAGCGCCAGCGGCTTTTTCGCAAGCGAGAGGTTTTGCTCACCGTCCTGGGTGCTGAGTGGCCCCATGTCTTTGTAGACGAAGCTGGCGATAAAGAAGGCGTATACAGCCGCGACCGCCGCCGCTTCGGTCGGTGTGAAGATACCGCCGTAGATGCCGCCCAGGATGATGACGATCAGGAACAGACCCCAACCGGCCTCGCGTGCCGACGCGAATATCTCGCCCCAGCCTTTCCAATCACCTTTCGGCAGGTTCTTGACCTTGGCCATCACATAGATTGTGACCATCAGCATGAACCCGGCCATGAGACCCGGAATGACACCGGCCAAGAACATCCTGCCGACCGAGACTTCGACCGCTGCCGCGTAGACAACCATGACGATCGACGGCGGGATCAGGATACCCAGCGTACCGGCGTTACAGATCACGCCCGCTGCGAATTCCTTGGAATAGCCGACCTGCCGCATACCGGCGATCACGATCGAACCGATCGCAACAACGGTGGCAGGGGACGATCCTGACAGCGCGGCGAACAGCATACATGCGAACACGCCCGCGATTGCCAGACCGCCAGGCAGGTGACCAACGCAGGCGATCGAGAACCGAATGATCCGCCGTGCCACCCCTCCGGTCGTCATGAAGGACGAGGCAAGGATGAAGAACGGGATGGCCAGCAGGGTAAAGTGGCCCTCGAACGCCTCGAACAGGGTCCCGGCAACCGAAGCCAGCGAGCTGTCCGAGTAGATCAGCAGAAACAGGGTCGAGCTCAGCCCAAGGGCAACTGCGATCGGAACGCCGATCAGCAGCAGGCCCACGACCATGGCAAAAAGTAGTACTACATCCATCAGTCGTGTTCTCCCTTAAGGGCCCGGACTTCTTCGATCTCGTCCTCAACCTCGTGGCTTGCGACAATACGGTCGGCCTCACCGCGCAGGATCTGCAGCCCTGCCTGGGCAAAGCGGATCACCAGCAGCAGCATCGACAGCGGCAGAACGAAATACGGCACGACCTTGGGCAGCTTCTCGTAGTACTCGCCATAGTTAATGAGGTCTTCGAGGAACCGTAGCGGCGCGACCATGGGGATGTCGTCCACCTCGTAGAAGCTCTGACTACGAGCGTCGAAATCAAAGCCCGTGGGGAACCAGCGTCCAGAGGTCGGAGGCAGGTCGGCAAAAACCGCCCAGTAGTCGTAGGACCCCTTCAGCAGCAGCAGCGAGAATACGAGGCAGCACCCCACCGCGATCAGTGCCAATACCCTGCGCGGTGCCGGAGGCAGCATATTCAGGATGGCATCCACACCCAGATGCGCGTGTTTCTTGACGGCGTAGGACGCCCCCAGCAATACCAGCCATCCGAACGTGAATACGGTCAGCTCTAGCGCCCAAAGGATGTTGGAGTTGAAGACGAAACGCGCAATCACGTTGGCAAAGGTCACGGCCGTCATCAGGCCAAGAAGCAACGCGATCAGGGTTTCTTCGATTCGGTCGACCAGCCCACCGGGGCCGGTTTTCGCACCAGACATCTTTCTGTCCCCATTTTTGTTGATTTATCGAAGTGGCGGGCGCGGTCAGGCCCGCCTGGTATGTGCTCCGGCGGGCTTGCGACCGTCGGAGCACACCTGCGTGTCGGATCAGAACCCGGCGTTGATCGCCTGAGCGGCGTCGATCTTGTCCTGACCGACGTCACCGGAGAACTTGTCCCAAACCGGCTTCATCGCATCAACCCAGGCCTGACGCTGCTCGGGTGTCAGCTCGCGGATCGTTCCGCCCGCGTCGATGATGGCCTGCTTGGCCGTTTCGTTGACGGCAAACGCCTCTTTGTTGCGCTCTTCGGTCACCTCGGCCAGGATCGTCAGGAACTGCTCGCGCACTTCCGGATCCAGGCTGTCCAGCCAGTCGACCGAAGTCACGACCAGATAGTCGATGATGCCGTGGTTGGTTTCGGTGATGCCATCCTGCACTTCGAAGAACTTCTTGCCGTAGATGTTCGACCACGTGTTCTCCTGACCGTCCACAACGCCCTGCTGCAGAGCACCATAGACCTCCGAGAAAGCCATTTTCTGCGGGCTACCGCCGATGGCTTCCATCTGCGCAACCAGCACGTCCGAAGACTGAACGCGGAATTTCAAGCCATTGGCGTCCGAAGGATCGATCAGCGGCTTGTTGGCCGACATCTGCTTCATGCCGTTGTGCCAGAACGCAAGACCCTGCAGGCCGCGGCGCTGCATGCTGTCTTTCATTGCCTGGCCATCCGCCGAGGCCTGGAACGCATCAACCGCGTCGATGTTCTTGAACATGAACGGCAGGTCGAACAGGCGGAACTGCTTGGTGAATTTCTCGAACTTCGACAGCGATGGGGCAGCCAGTTGCACGTCGCCCTGCAGCATCGCCTCGAGCACCTTGTCGTCGTTGTACAAGGTCGAGTTCGGATAGACCTCCATGCACATGACGCCGTTCATCTCGTCATTCACGCGCTGCTCGAGCAGCGATGCGGCGATGCCCTTGGGGTGTTTGTCGGTGTTCGTCACATGTGCGAACTTGACGACGATCTCGCCATCGTCACAGGCAGCGAAGCCCGCTGTTGCGGTAACGGAAAGCGCAAGCGCGGTGGCGGCTGTTGCCAGGAATTTCATCTGTCTTTTCCTCCCAGACTTCCAAAGAAACTTCCTTTGACATCCATGGGGATGCCGGATGCGCAAGAGTGAAACGAATCGTCAGTCACCGTTCAACAATTCGAGAACGGCTGGTAGAAGACAGATTTTCTAATTACTTTTCATTGGCTTAAATAGAACATCCGCAATGAGTATTTTGTTATCGCAGACATTTGTGCGGGAAACCGCACACCCAAATGCCCGAGTGTGCGAAAAACCGCACATACATCGAATCATCGGGCGAATCGTTCCGCGTCAGCGCCGATAGTCTTCAGGGCGTATGCCGTAGCGGGCCAATTTGTCGTAGAACGTCTTACGCGGCAGTTTCAGGGACTTGGCCGCATCCGACGCCCTTCCGTTGTGACGACCCAAGGCCGCAATCAGCAACGAGCGTTCAACGCGCGCCATCTGTTCGTTCAGCCCAAGATCGGCCGCGGCGGCAACATCCTCGGGCATCCCCAGAACAAAACGCATCGCAGCTGACATCAGTGAACGCGCGTTGCCGGGCCAGTCCCGTGCCATCAATGACGCCAAGTGTTCGGACGAGACATCAGGTACCGCGATCCCGGCCTGCTCGGCCGCCTGGGCGACGTAGTGGCGAAAGATCACCGGGATGTCCTCGGGGCGTTCAGCCAAAGACGGTACGCGCACCCGCATCACGTCCAACCGATAGAACAAATCTGCGTTGAACCGACCCTCGGCCGCCATCTCGGCCAGATCCGCGGTTGTTCCGGCGATGATGCGGACCCCGGGCCCGTTTTCGATCATCTCCAGGGCCGCATATTGCGTCGCCTCGGGCATGGCCGAGACTTCATCCAGAAACAACGATCCGGCTGCCGCATCCTTGCATATCGCCTGCAGGGCATCCGCTCCCAGACCTGACGCCGGGCGCTTGACGAACGGCCCCTGCGCGCGGGGTGACATCAAATGGATGACTTCGGCGACTTTCGAAATGCCGCTGCCGGGCGGTCCGGTGACCAGAACTTCGGCCTGAGTTGGGGCAACGCTGCGCACCCTGTTCCGCAAGGCATCAGCCTGCGGTGACAAACCGAACAACAAGCGGGCCGCAGGATCGCCCTTCTCCAGTTCGCGCTTGGCTGCCCGGTGGTCCAATACCTGACTGCGCGCGGCAAATGCACGGCTGAGAACCGCAAGCAGATCGGCGGCGGCGCAGGGCTTCTCAAGAAAGTCGAACGCGCCCTGCCCCATAGCCTGCACCGCCATCGGTATGTCGCCCTCGCCGGTCAGCAGAACGACCGGCAACTCCGAGTCGACCTCGCGGGCATAGGACAGAAGATGAAACCCATCCCGTCCCGGCATCCGAATATCCGAGACAATCACACCTGGGAAATCGTCCCGGATATGGTCTTTGGCAGCCACAAAGGATCCAGCGGGAATTACGGAATAGTCCGCAAGTTCCAGAGTCTGGGCCAGCGCCTCGCGCACGGCGGCGTCATCATCGACCAATAGAACCGTTCGGATCATGCCGCGGCTTCCTTCTCAAATGGTTCCAACTCGACGGTGAATTCTGCTCCGTCGGGCATGTTCGCGCCGCGTATCTCTCCTCCGAAACTCTGGACCAGACCGTATGAGATCGAAAGGCCAAGGCCCATTCCCTCGGATGAGCCAACGGTTTTGGTCGTGTAGAACGGCTCAAAAACGCGATCGGGATCCTGAATGCCCGGGCCGGTATCACGCACCGCGACCATCAACCGCTCGCCACGGGTCAGCGTGATCGTCAGGCTTCGGGTTTCGCGACCTGTCATCGCGTCGGCGGCATTGGTGATCAGATTGACGAAGACCTGCACCAGCCGCACCTCTCCACCCCAGGCAAAGACAGGTGCATTGGGCGGCTGCCAGATCAACGTGACCCCGTCCGAGCGCAACCGACCGTCAGTCAGTTCGACGGCCGTATTGAGCACCTGAACCAGATCGACCTTGCCCATCGGCTCGCTCTCATTGCGGGCAAAAGCGCGCAAGTTCTTGATAATGCGTGCCATACGGGCAGCCATGTCCGAGATTCGTCCCAGGTTTTCGCGGGCCTTTTCGGGCTTGCCCTGCGCCAGAAGGGCCGTGCCATTGTCGGCGTATTGCCGGATCGCCATCAGCGGCTGATTCAATTCGTGGCTGATGCCCGCCGACATTTTCCCCAGAGCGCTCAGCTTGCCGGCCTGAACCAGATCGTCCTGCGCGCGTTTCAACGCCGCTTCGGCCTCTTGCCGCTCGGCCACCTCGCGGCGCAGAGCCACGTTGGCGGCCGTCAACGCGCGGGTCCGCTGGGCCACCCGGCTCTCCAGCACCGAATTGGCTTCGGCCAACGTACGCCTCCGCTCGGTCGCCAAAAACAGCAACGCGCCAAAGGCTAGGCAGATCGCCGCGACCGCGGCAGCCTGCAGTCCGGCCAGCCGTCGTGCCGGCGTCACATCCATCAAGACTTCGCCGGTCATTCCGATTACCGGCAGATCGCGGGTCAGGTGCAGGGCACGATCCGGAAGGTACGGGCTCCAGCCGATCGACCATAGTTCGTGCGGGCCCATGCGCGTAGACGAAAACGCGCCCGGCTTGCCATCAGCAGGCTGCAAGCCGATCTGGCCCGGCGGACGTTGCCAGAACAGCAGTTCGGACCGGTTGGAAATGAAGACCGTGCCAGCACGATCCACGAAGAACACCGCCTCGGTACTGCCGCGCCACGTGCTTTCAACGTCTTCGACATCCGCGATGACCATCAGGGCACCGGTTACCTGACCATCTTTGGAAAACGCAGGCGCCGCATAGGAATAGATCCGGTTTCCAGTGTCGCGCAAAACCCCGTGCGAACTGCCAAGAGCGCCGTGTAGCGCGCGTTGAAACGCGGGCTGATCGGCCATGTTGCCGTTCACCACGTCCCGCGCAGCGGCCAGAACGCGCCCGGTCTTGTCCGCATAAAGTACATCCACAGCCGAGGTCTTGTCCGCGACCTCCAGCAGAAGCGCCTGCGCCGCCCGCCGCCGGTCGCTGGTGTCCAACGCCCGCAGTGCGGGATGCTCGGCCATCAGCACCGCAAGTTCCTGATAGACCTGCAACTGAGTGCTCAGACGATCCGACGCCAACTCCAGATCGGCCTCGGCCTTCTCGCTAAGCTGAGAGAGCGCCTGCCGGTACCCATAAGACCAGACGGCTGCCGACAACAGCGCGACCGCGAACAGGAAACCAATCGTGACCCAAACTCTTTGCATGAAACAGGGTCTTGCATTCACAGCGCCGCATGGCAAGTCTGCGCCGCATGAAGACCGTGCACCAATCTCCGACCGAGCCCGAATTTGTTCAAAACCCCTACCCTTTCTATCGGGCAGCGCGCGATCAGGGTGACCTGGTGTACTGGCAGGACTACGACATGCCCGCGGCGATGTCTCACGCGGCGGTTCAGGCGCTTTTGCGCGATCGGCGTTTCGGACGCGAAGTACCGTCAGAGATGGCCACAAAAGGCCCCGATCACCTTGCGCCGTGGCTGACGGTCGAAGCGCATTCGCTGCTCGAAGCCGAACCTCCGCGCCATACCCGCCTACGCGCTCTGGTTCTGCGCGCCTTTACCTCGCGGGCAATCGGAGCGCTCGCACCGGACATCGAAAGGCTGTGTCACAACCTGATCGACGCGTTCCCCGATGCTCCATTCGACATTCTGGATGCCTATTGCACGCAGGTTCCTGTGATCACGATCTGCCGGTTGCTGGGTGTACCCGAAAGCATGGCACCGCAGTTGTTGCAGTGGTCCCACGCCATGGTCGCCATGTATCAGGCCAGTCGCACCCGCGAGACCGAAGATCAGGCAGCACAGGCCGCCGCCGAGTTCTCGGCATTTCTGAACGACTACGTCTCTCACCGCCGATCCGAACCGAAAGATGATCTGATCACCCGTTTGATCACGGCAGAAGAAGACGGCGAGAAACTGTCACGCGACGAGTTGATCGCTACCTGCATCCTATTGTTGAACGCCGGCCATGAGGCAACCGTTCATTCGCTGGGCAACGGCGTCAAAACACTTTTGGAGTCCGGAACCACCCCTGATGCCCTGAGCCCGGACACAATCGACATGACGGTCGAGGAGATCCTGCGCTTCGACCCGCCGCTACATATGTTCACGCGCTATGCCTATGAGGACGTCGAGGTTTTTGGCAATCAGTTTGCCCGCGGCGATCAGGTGGCGTTGATGCTTGGGGCCGCCAACCGTGACCCGGACGTCTGGACCGACCCGGACAACTTTGACCCCACCCGCAGCATTCAGGCCAACACGAGCTTTGGCGGTGGTTTGCATTTCTGCGTCGGCGCCCCGCTGGCCCGGCTGGAAATGCGGATTGCTCTGCCGATTCTTTTTGACCGCTGTCCGGGCCTGCGACTGGCCGAATCCCCGGAATATGCCAACACGTACCATTTCCACGGGCTGACACGACTTTTGGTCCAAGCCTGAGCGTCGATCAGGTGTCGGCCAGGGCGTTCAGGGGCAGCATGGTGGTCGACTTGATTTCTTCCATCGACAACAGCGCGGTGACGTTGTGCACGCGCACCTCCGAGATCAGCGCCTGGTAAAAAGCATCGTAGGCCCGTGCGTTCCTGACCCGAACTTTCAGAATGTAGTCGATGTCGCCAGCCAGGCGGTGCGCCTCTTGAACTTCGGGACGATCACGCAGGGCCTGCAGGAACTTGCGTTGCCAGTCCGCCTCATGCTCGGAGGTTCGTATCAGAACAAAGAACGTCGCCTCGAAACCCAGCGCCTCTGCGTCCAGCAGAACGGTCTGTTGACCGATGATTCCGGCCCCCTTCATCTTGCGGATCCGATTCCAAACGGGTGTCTTTGAACTGCCCACTTTGGCCGCGATTTCGTCCAGCGATTGACTGGCGTCTCGCTGCAGCTCGGCCAGAATTTTCCGATCCGTGTCGTCTATTCGAACCGACATTCCAATTTTCCTTCCGAATGAAAACCCATGTTCCGCCTGCCGCGCATTTCAGAACGCCTGTCCTTATTTGATCGGCAATATGGCATCTGGACGGGAATATTTCCTATATTGAGGGCCAAGTCAAACAACAGCCAGGGCTACCCAATGAAGGCCACGCAGACAAAAGGACAAACGGGACAGGTCGACTTTGTCGGCGCAGGACCCGGTGATCCTGAATTGCTGACTCTCAAGGCCCTGTCCGCATTCCAGCGGGCCGACGTTGTTTTGCATGATCGCCTGATCAGCCCAGAGGTTTTGCAATTGGCCGGCCAGAACGCCCGGCTGGTCGACGTGGGCAAGGCCGGCTTTGGTCCGTCCTGGGAGCAGAGTGACATCAACGCATTGCTGGTTGACTACGCACTCAAGGGACAGCGGGTCGTTCGCCTCAAATCCGGTGACGCGACCCTCTTCGGCCGGCTGGACGAAGAGATCGATGCGCTGGACGCCGCCGGTATCCCGTGGACGATCGTTCCTGGCATTACGGCTGCCTCGGCGGCGGTGGCCGGAATTGGCCAAAGCCTGACCCGACGCGGCCGAAACTCCTCGGTCCGGTTTCTGACCGGGCACGACATGGAGGGCTTTGCCGATCACGACTGGGCTGCGCTGGCCCGTCCGGGGTCGGTTGCAGCCATCTACATGGGCAAGAAATCCGCCCGCTTCATTCAAGGACGCCTGATCATGCACGGCGCCGATCGCGCCACGCCGGTCACGTTGGTCGAAAATGCCTCGCGACCTGATCAGCGCGTTGTCGCCACGACGCTGGATCAACTGCCTGCAGACCTCGCCGCTGCCGGCCTCGACGGCCCTGCACTCACATTCTATGGCCTGGCCCCGCGCGACGCGGCCAAAGCCGTCACCGAATTCAACAAGGAGCTTGCCTGATGGCCCGCGCTTTTACCCCCAAAGTCGTTACCGCAAATGACCTGCTGGAAGGCGACGTGATCTATCTGACCGCCGATGACCGTTGGTCGCGCGATCTGCGCGAGGCCGAACTGATCACCGACGAAGCGCACGCTCAGCTGCGTCTTCTGGATGCCCAGAAGCAAGTCGACAAGATCGTAGGTGCCTATCTCGCCGATGTCGTTGCAGGCGAAAACGGTCCTGAACCCACCCATTTTCGGGAAGACTTCCGCCGGACTGGTCCGTCCAACTATGCCCACGGCAAACAGGAATCTTCCCCGCAGCCCCGGGTCTGACCTCAGGCCCCTCTCTCCCCGTAAAAAGGCCCCGGATCCGGGGCTGCAACAAAGGACAGCCAAAGATGTACCGCTACTCCGAGTTTGACAAAGCATTCCTGGCCGAGCGCAACGCACAGTTCCGCGCCCAGGTCGAACGCCGCATCAACGGCTCGCTGACCGAGGACGAGTTCAAGCCCCTGCGCCTGATGAACGGCCTGTATCTGCAACTGCACGCCTACATGCTGCGGGTTGCGATCCCCTATGGCACGCTCAACAGCGCCCAGATGCGCCAACTGGCCCTGCTGGCCGAAAAGTGGGACAAGGGCTACGGCCATTTCACCACGCGCCAGAACATCCAGTACAACTGGCCCAAGCTGCGCGACGTGCCCGACATACTGGACGCGCTGGCCGAGGTCGGCCTGCATGCGATCCAAACCAGCGGCAACACCATCCGCAACGTGACCGCCGACCATTTCTCCGGTGCTGCCGCGGATGAGGTCGCCGACCCGCGCCCCTATGCCGAGCTGCTGCGCCAGTGGTCCACCGACCACCCGGAATTTCAGTTCATGCCGCGCAAGTTCAAGATCGCCATCACCGGGTCCGAGCATGACCGCGCCGTGATCAAGGCCCATGACATCGGTCTGCAACTGGTCGAGCGCGACGGCTTTCTGGGCGCCCGCGTTCTGGTCGGCGGCGGTCTGGGCCGCACGCCGATGATCGGCAAGGAGCTGTCTGATTTCGTCGCCTTTGACGACCTTCTGGCCTATCTGGAGGCCACCGTTTCGGTCTGGAACCAGATCGGCCGGCGGGACAACAAGTACAAGGCGCGCATCAAGATCACCGTGCATGAACACGGCATCGACGCGATCCGCGCCAAGGTCAACGAACGCTTCCTGCAGGTCCGCCCGCAGTTCAAGGGCGCCGACATGGCGCTGCTGGATCAGATCAAGGCGCATTTCGCCCCGCCCGCCTTCCGCGAAGGCTCAGTCGCGGCATTCGAGAGCGCCTATTCGAACGACCCGGTATTCCGCTCGTGGATCGACACCAACATCGCGCCGCACAAGCAGGCGGATCACGCGATCGTCACGATCTCGATCAAGAAGCACGGCCAGACGCCGGGTGATGCAACCGCCGAGCAGATGCGCGTGATGGCCGATCTGGCCGAGCAATACGCCTATGACGAACTGCGCATCAGCCACGAGCAGAATGTGATCCTGCCGCATGTCCACAAATCGGACCTGCCCGCGATCCATGCCAAGCTGAAAGAGCACAGCCTGGCCACCGCGAATATCGGTCTGATCAGCGACATCATCGCCTGCCCCGGCATGGACTATTGCGCGCTGGCGACGGCCCGCTCGATCCCGGTGGCGCAGCAGATCGCGACCCGGTTCGACGAGCTGAAGCTGGAGCACGACATCGGCCACCTGAAGATCAAGATCTCGGGCTGCATCAACGCCTGCGGGCATCACCACGTGGGTCACATCGGCATCCTGGGCTTGGATCGCGCGGGCGTCGAGAACTACCAGATCACGCTGGGCGGAGACGCCACCGAAACGGCCGCCATCGGCGACCGCACCGGTCCGGGCTTTGCCTATGACGAGATCGTGCCCGCGGTCGAACGGATCGTGGAAACTTATCTGGAACAGCGCGCAAGCGCCGAGGAGACCTTTTTGGAAACCTACCGCCGTGTTGGAATGGCGCCGTTCAAGGCGGCCCTCTACCCCGAGGCGCGGGCCAATGCCGCTTGACCTGATCCAGGCGGAACTGGGCCGGGAACGACGCGAACTGACCGAAAAGGTCGAGGCGCTAAACGCCCGGTTTCGCCACCACAGCGCACATGACGTCATGCATGGTGCGCTTGAGGAGGCGGGCAACCTGGCGCTGGTCTCCAGCTTTGGTGCCGAGTCGGTGGTGTTGCTGCACATGGCTGCCGTGGTCGACAAGGCCACGCCGGTCCTGTTCATCGACACGATGATGCTGTTTACCGAGACGCTGGAATATCAACATGAGGTCAGCGAGCGTCTGGGTCTGAAGAACGTCCAGATCATCCGCGCGGATGATGAGGATATTCAGCACGAAGACCCCTATGGCGCACTGCGGCTGCGCGACATGGATGCCTGCTGCAACCTGCGCAAGACCTTCCCTTTGCAGCGGGCCTTGGCGGGCTATGAAGGCTGGATTACCGGGCGCAAGCGGTTCCAATCCGGTACCCGCGCCGCGCTCGAGTTCTTCGAGGTCGAGGACGGCACCGGCCGGATCAAGGTGAACCCTCTGGCGCATTGGGCGCCTCAGGACGTGCGCGCCTACATGGAAGAAAACCGCCTGCCCCGGCATCCGTTGGTGGCAAAGGGCTATCCCTCGATCGGCTGTGCGCCCTGCACCTCGCCGGTGAAGGATGGCGAAGATCCCCGCGCCGGACGCTGGCGCGATCAGAACAAGGAAGAATGCGGCATCCATTTCGTCGACGGCAAAATGGTACGCAGCGGAGAGAAAACATGAACGTGATCGTGAATGACCGGGGCTTTGCCCCTGATGATTGGACCGACGGATTTGTCACCCTTGAGGATGCCGCAAACGATGTGATCGCACTGGACGTCACCTCGGATACGGACCCCGACGAATTGTTCGAACGGCTTGGAAACACGCGCATGGTGCGCGTCGACTTTCCGTCCTTTGCCGATGGCCGAGGCTTTACCATTGCCCGTACGCTGCGCCTGAAGGGCTATGAAGGCCGCCTGCGCGCTAAAGGACACGTGTTGGCCGACCAATACGCGATGGCTAGGCGCAGCGGCTTCGATGAAGTCGAGATTGACGCAGACCTTGCCGCCCGCCAGCCCGAGGACCAATGGCTGGCCCGCGCCAACTGGCAGGACCACGATTATCAGGCCCGCCTGCGCGGCTGACGCGACGATCGGGGCAATCTGCCCCCTTTTCCTGACCTGGATCAAAGCTTAAACGGAGATGCCGGTTTAACAGACCGGTAGTGAAACGATGACAGAGATGAAGCCCGTGACCGAAGCAACCGCCGTGAAGGCCCCCGTCCTGCCGGACGCCCAGACCGTTCTGGAAGTGAAACACTGGACCGACCGCCTGTTTTCGTTCAAGGTCACGCGTCCGCAATCGCTGCGCTTCCGCTCGGGCGAATTCGTTATGATCGGCCTTTTGGGCGACAATGGAAAACCGTTGCTGCGCGCCTATTCGATCGCGTCGCCGTCGTGGGACGAGGAACTGGAATTCTATTCGATCAAAGTTCAGGACGGCCCGCTGACCTCGAAACTGCAGCACATCCAGCCCGGCGATCAGATCATTCTGCGGCCCAAACCGGTGGGGACGCTGGTGCATGATGCCCTGCTGCCGGGCAAGCGTCTGTGGTTCTTTGCCACCGGAACCGGGTTTGCCCCCTTTGCCTCGCTGCTGCGCGAGCCGCAGACCTACGAGGATTACGACGAGGTCATCATCACCCACACCTGCCGCGAAGTGGCGGAACTGGAATATGGCCGCCAGCTGATCGAGAACATCCGCAAGGACGAGTTGCTGGCCGAACTGATCGGCGAAGGTTTCGCCGACAAGATCCGCTATTACCCGACCACCACCCGCGAACAGAGCCCCAAGATGGGCCGGATCACCGACCTGCTGAAGGACGGAACTGTCTTCAAGGATCTGGGCATCGAGGGCGGCATCAAGCCCGAGACCGACCGCGCCATGGTCTGCGGCAGCCTGGCCTTCAACCACGACATCAAGGCCATTCTTGAAGAATTCGGCCTGCGCGAGGGTGCGAACTCGGACCCCAAGGAATTCGTGATCGAAAAAGCCTTTGTCGGCTGAGCCGAGATCCGGGCCGGCGAACGCCCGTTCCGCCGGCCCGAGCACCGCGTCGACACGTGCGAATTTCGTGTCATAGCACCTATATGGCGCTTGAAAGAACCTTCGTCTCAGTTTAAGTTCCCGGCTCGGAAATCGGCAATTATCAAAGGAATGAACCCATAGCCCGCAGACCTCACAACGCGCCGCCACAACGTGATACCGGCCCGCGCGTCAATGAAAAGATCCGTGCCCCCGAAATTCGCCTGATCGGCGCCGAAGGTGAGAATGTCGGGGTGGTTCATCCCGCCAAGGCCATGCAGATGGCAGCCGATGCCGGTCTTGATCTGGTCGAGATCTCGCCCAACGCGAATCCACCGGTCTGCAAGATCATGGACTTTGGCAAGTTCAAGTACGAGCAGCAGAAACGCGAAAGCGAAGCCCGCAAGAAACAGAAGATCATCGAGGTGAAAGAGGTCAAGTTCCGGCCCAACACCGATACGCATGATTACGACGTCAAGATGCGGAACGTTTTCAAGTTTCTCGAGAATGGCGACAAGGTCAAAGTGACCCTGCGCTTCCGCGGCCGGGAAATGGCGCACCAGAACCTGGGACGCGAACTGCTTGAGCGCGTGGCGGAAGACGTCAAGGAAATCGGCAAGATCGAAAACATGCCGAAGATGGAAGGCCGCCAGATGATCATGATGATCGGACCGCTTCCCCAGAAGTGACGGCACTTGGATCCGAGTGACCAAAGCTCCCTCGTTCGAGGGAGCTTTTTTATTTGCGGGTCAAGGTTAGGACGGCGTGTCAGATTGCTTTGGAAATCGCAACCGACAACTTGTCCACCAGTTCGTCCAACTGCGGCTCTTCGATGATGAATGGCGGGGCTAGAAGCACATGGTCGCCTCTTCTGCCGTCGCGTGTTCCGGACATCGGATAGCAGATCAACCCCGCTTCGACGGCGGCTTTCTTGATCTTGGCCGCCACCCCCCGGGCCGGGTCAAACGGTTCGCGCGTATCTCTGTCAGCCACCAGTTCGATGCCTCGGAACAGGCCGCGACCACGGATGTCCCCGACATTGGGATGCTGGCCAAAGGCCGCTTCGAGTTTGGCTTGCAGTTTGTCACCCATGTTGCGGGCACGGGCCGGCAAATCGCGCGAGGTAAGTTCTGTCACAACAGCGAGGGCTGCAGCCGTGGCCACCGGGTGTCCGACATAGGTATGGCCGTGCTGGAAGAAGCCCGAGCCATTTCGGATGGCGTCATAAATCCGATCCGTGCACAGCGTGGCACCGATGGGTTGATAGCCAGCCCCCAAGCCTTTGGCGACGCAAAGAATATCCGGCGTCACCCCATCGTGGTCGCAGGCAAACAGATGGCCGGTTCGGCCCATGCCGCACATGACCTCGTCCAGGATCAACAACACGCCGTATTGATCACAGATTTCGCGGATCCGCTTGAAATACCCCTCGACCGCGGGGACGGCGCCCAACGTGGCCCCGACCACCGGTTCCGCCATAAACGCCATCACGGTCTCGGGCCCCAGCCGCTGGATCTCCACCTCAAGCTCGTTCGCCACGCGTTGGCCATAGCCATAGCTGCTCTCGCCTTCGGGCTTTTCGGCGTATTCGTAGCAGGGCGCGATATGGCTCATCTCGATCAGCATTGGTGCGAATTGGACTCGTCGCCATGCATTTCCGCCCGCTGAAAGCGCGCCCAGCGTATTGCCATGATAGCTCTGCCGCCGTGCGATAACCCGAGACCGCTCGGGCTGCCCGATTTCAAGGAAGTACTGGCGCGCCAGCTTGATCGCGGCCTCGGTCGCCTCGGACCCGCCGGACACGAAATAGACCCGGTCCAACGATCCGGGCGCGTGCTGGATCAGCAGATCTGCCAGGGCTTCGGCTGGTTCCGAGGTCATGAAACCAGTATGGGCAAAAGCGATCTTCTGAACCTGCTCCTGTACCGCGTGGATCACTGCCGGGTTTGAATGTCCCAGGCACGACACGGCCGCATCCCCACAGTCGAGATACCGTTTGCCCTGCGCGTCGATCAAATAACACCCATCACCGCCGACAGCGACCGGCAATTCCGCCTTGGTGTGGCGCGGAAAAACATGGCTCATATCATTGTCCTTTCAGCAAAGCGATCAAAACCGCAACCGAGGCCGCGTTGTCCGTCCATCGGGTTCCATCCGAGTTCGTCAGGCTGTTCTCAAAACCGACCCTGACATCGCCGCCACGAGCGGCCGCAGCGGCCAGACAGGCGTGTTCCAGACGCCCGAACGCACAAACCATCCAAGGCGTACGAGCAGCGGGAAAGGCCTCGAGGTCCGCCGGTTGGGATTCCTGCCCGGTGGCATAGCGTCCCAGCACCAGCAAGCGGTCTTCCTGCTCGCGCCGGACGATCCCATCCGACTGCCATCGCTCCAACAGATCCGCATCCGTCGAATCGTAGAGGATATGCTGCACCCGAGTTCCCTGTTCCGCACACAGCGCATAGACCCGCGGGGCCAGATCGGGCGCGCGCGCAATTTCGCGAACCGAGATCGAGGCCCATTTCGGGGCCACCTGCTGCAGGCACTCCAACTGCGCAGAAACGTCAAAGATACCGGTGGCCTCGGTCGTGATCTGAACATCCATCGTTGGCACGGTTCGGGCAAGCTCGGCCATAGCCTCCCGATAGCGCCCTGCATCCAGAGAATGCGCGCCCTGCCCATCCCTGACATGCAGGTGCAACCCGTTTGCCCCGGCCGCGTGGCAGGCAATGGCCGTCTCCACAATCTCACCGGTCGAAACCGGCAAGGCGGGGTGATCCGCATGACTGCGTCGCGCACCGTTCGGTGCGACCAAAACATACGGAAGCGACGAAGCCTGTGTGTCAGACATTGAATCATCCTATCGGTTTCTTGCGTGCTTAGCTCGTGTGAGGATGTTTTTCCCTTGTAATAATCATAACATTTGTTTTTCTCCCATCATGACACCCTCAACCCACCACCTGATGGATCGGCTGCGCCGAGAGATCGACCATTTGCCGGCCCAATTGCAGGCCGCAACAAAATACATCATCGACCATCCGGGCGATTTCGGAATCGACTCCATCCGCGTGTCTGCCGAAAAGATCGGCGTCAGCACAAACGTGATCGTTCGGCTGGCGCAGCATCTTGGTTTTGATGGCTTCGAAGCCTTTCGCCGCCCTTTCCGCAGGGATCTAGTGACAGACAGCGAAGACCGCCTCAGCCGGGATTGGCTGACCCAGTTGAATGCCGGCGATGCCTTTGCGTCGGCACAGGCCAGTTATGCCCGCAACGAAATGAACGTAGTGTCACGTTCGTTGCGCCAGCTGGATCCGGTCAAGGTCAGATCCGCAGTCACCCTGATGTCCGATGCTCCCCAGTGCTTGGTCACCGCAACCCGCGCAAGCTATGCCTTGGCCTATTACTTCCACTACGCCGGACGTATGGCCCACCCGGGAATGCAATTGATCCCAAGGCATATGGGATCGGCCATCGACGACCTTCTGAGCGCGGGCGAAACCGACTGCCTGTTCGCAATCACCGTTCATCCCTATTCGGCCGACACGATACGTGCCATCCGGTTTGCCCGGGAAAAGGGTATGCGCGTTATACTGCTGGCCGACAGCGATGTCATTGCTCCGGGGGTCGAGGCGGACGTGAGGCTGACCGTCAGCACCCGATCACAGCACCAGTTCTCCAGCTTCTCCGGAGCGATGGCCGTTCTCGAGGTTCTTCTAAGCCACCTTTTCGCAGTCAAGGGCGACGCGGCTTATCACCGGGTTCAGGACTATCAGAAAGCGCGCGAGGATGCCGGAGCCTACTGGCAGCCCAAAAGGCTTCCGCGTGTCGCGAAAAAGAAATAGGCCCCGGAACACGTCCGGGGCCCAAAGCAGTCACCGCGACCGCGTTACATGCAGGCTTGAACCGCCCGCCGGGTCATGACACCCACCAAGTGCGCGCGGTAGTCTTTGCTGCCGTGCAGATCTCCGATCATGTTCATCGGGTTGACCCGAAGATCCATAAGGGCATCGGGCCGGAATTCCTTGCTCAGCGCCTGCTCGGCTTCGCTCCAACGGAACACGCCGTCTTCGCTGGCTCCGGTCACGGCAACGCGCACCCCGTCCGCGAAGCGGGCAAGGAAAACACCCACCAGCGCAAAGCGCGAGGCAGGCTGCAGAAACTTCTGGTAACTCGCTGCCTGCGGTACCGGGAACCGGACCGTCGTGATCAGCTCGCCCTCGTCCAGCGCTGTCGTGAACATGCCCTGAAAGAAGTCATCCGCGGCGATTTCGCGCGCATTCGTACGAATGGTCGCGCCTGACCCCAATGCAGCTGCGGGGTAGCAGGCCGCCGGATCGTTGTTGGCCAGTGACCCGCCTATCGTGCCTCTGTTGCGAACGGCAGGATCACCGATATGCCCCGCCAGATCAGCCAGCGCGGGATACTTGCCCGCAACTTCTGCTGCTACCGTGGCATGCGTGGTCGCCGCTCCAATCGAAATCGACCCATCATCTTCGATGCAGACGCCCTTCAACTCGGGAATGGCACCCAGGTTCACCAGCGTCGCGGGTGAGGCCAGTCTTTGCTTCATCGTCGGGATCAGGGTCTGACCGCCCCCCAACGCCTGTGCATCCTCTCCCGCCAACGCGGCAACCGCATCAGCAATGGTCGAGGGGTTCTTGAACTCGAAATTGTACATTTCGCTTTTCCTTTCCGAAAGGCGCGGAACCGCCCTTCAACTGGCATTTGATTGACCAGGAAGCGCGAGGGGCTGGCCCCTCGCACACCAACCTCTCCACTCAGCTGTTCATCGCCGCCCAAACACGCGACGGGCTGACCGGCATATCGATGTGGTCCACCGCCTTGCCGCCCGATTGCAGCGCATCGATCACGGCATTGACCACCGCAGGCGGCGATCCAATCGCCCCGGCCTCGCCGCAGCCCTTCACGCCCAGCGGGTTGTGCGTGCATGGCGTCTGGCTGGAATGATCGACGGTATAGAACGGCACGTCATCGGCCCGCGGCATGGCATAGTCCATGAAGGACGCGCTCAGCAGCTGGCCGTTTTCGTCATAGACGCAGTTCTCCAGCAAGGCCTGACCGATCCCCTGTCCGATGCCGCCATGCACCTGACCGTCAACGATCATCGGGTTGATGATGTTGCCGAAATCATCCGCCGCGGTGAACCGTTCGATGGTCACCTGTCCGGTCTCGGGGTCAACTTCGACCTCGCAGGCATAGGCGCCGGCCGGGAAGGTAAAGTTGGCCGGATCATAGAACGCAGTCTCTTCCAGGCCCGGCTCGACCTCCAGCGGGAAGTTGTGCGGAACATAGGCCGTCAGGGTCACATCGCCCCAGGCCACCGACTTGTCGGTGCCGGCCACGGTGAACTGGCCATCCTTCAGCTCGATATCGGCCTCGGACGCCTCCAGCAGGTGCGCCGCGATCTTCTTGGCCTTGTCGATCACCTTCTCGGTCGCCTTGACCATCGCCGATCCACAGACCGCCAGCGAGCGCGAGCCATAGGTGCCCATGCCGAACGGGATCTTCGAGGTATCGCCGTGCACGATTTCAACCATCGACTCGTCGATGCCGATCATGTCGGCCACGACCTGCGGAAAGGCCGTCTCGTGCCCCTGCCCGTGGCTGTGCGCCCCGACCATGACGCTGATAGAGCCGGTGGCGTTCACCCGCACGGTTGCGGCGTCATACAGGCCCGCACGCGCACCCAGCATCCCCACGATGTTCGAGGGCGCGATGCCGCAGGCCTCGATATAGCAGTTCACGCCCAGGCCGCGCAGCTTGCCCCGCGCCTCGCTTTCGGCGCGACGTGCCGGGAAGCCGGCGAAATCGGCGGCCTGTTCCAGCTTGTCCATGGTGCCGTTGTAGTCGCCGGTGTCATAGGTCAGCGCCACCGGCGTGTCATAGGGGAACTGCGTGATGAAGTTCTGCCGCCGCAGCGCCACCGGATCGACACCCAGCTCGCGCGCGGCTTTGTCGATCACGCGCTCCAGCTGATAGGTCGCCTCGGGGCGGCCTGCACCGCGATAGGCATCCACTGGCACGGTGTTGGTGAACATCGCCCGCACATTCACCTGAATGACCGGCGTCTTGTAGTTGCCCGCCATCAGCGTCCCGTGCAGCCAGGTCGGCACCGAGCTGGAAAACGTCGACAGATACGCGCCCAGATTGGCAAAAGTATTTGTCCGCAACCCGACAAAATTGTTGTCGGCATCCAGCGCCAGCTCGATCTTGCTGACATGGTCGCGTCCCTGTGCATCCGACATGAACGCCTCGGACCTGCTGGCCGTCCACTTGACCGGGCGGTTGCAGGCCTTGGCGGCGAAGGTGCAGAACGCCTCTTCTGCGTAGTGGAAGATCTTGGTGCCAAAACCGCCACCCACATCCGGAGCCACGACGCGGACCTTGTGCTCGGGCAAGCCCAGCACGAAGGCACACATCAGCAGTCGGATCACATGCGGGTTCTGCGAGGTGGTATAGAGCGTGTATTCATCCGTGCCCCGGCTGTATTCCGCCACGGCCACGCGCGGCTCCATCGGGTTGGCGACCAGACGGTTGTTCACCAGTTCCAAGGTGGTGACATGCGCCGCATTGGCGAACACCTCGTTCACCTTGGCATCGTCGGCCTCGCCCAGCTGCCAGTCATAGCAGATGTTGTTTTTCAGATCGTCATGGACTAGCGGCGCGCCCTCTTCGGCGGCGGCTTTCATGTCCAGAACGGCGGGCAGTTCCTCGATGTCGACGTCGATGGCCTCGGCCGCGTCGCGGGCCTGTTCCAGGCTGTCGGCCACGACGGCCGCGATCGGGTCGCCCACATGGCGCACCTTGCCTTGCGCAAGGATCGGGTGCGGCGGTTCCTGCATGGGCGCGCCGTGCTTGTCGGTGACCTCCCAACCGCAGGGCATGCCGCCCACGCCTTCGAAATCCTTGCCGGTAAACACCCGGACTATGCCGGGCATGGACTCGGCGGCGGACGTGTCGATGCTTTTGATCCGGCCATGCGCGATGTCGGATCGCAGAAAATACACATAGGCCTGACCGCGGATATTGATGTCGTCGGTGTAATTGCCCGCTCCGGTCAAAAAGCGCACGTCCTCGCGGCGCTTGGAACTGGCTCCGATGCCACTGTCTTTGGGCATTGCTTGTTCTCCTCCCATAAACGGATGCTTGGGCGCATCCCTGTCAACCCACGGGCGCTTTCAGTCACGCCCGCAGCGGCATCACTCGGCGGCGATGTGGCTCACGTCCTGGCCGGACGCGGCCATGATCGCCTTGACGATGTTGTGGTACCCGGTGCAGCGGCACAGGTTGCCTTCCAGGTATTTGCGGATTTCGGCCTCGGTCGGGCGCGGGTTTTCCTTCAGCAGGGCCGCCGCCGACATCACCATGCCGGGCGTGCAGAAACCGCATTGCAGGCCGTGATGATCCTGGAACGCCTGCTGGATCACGTTCAGCGATCCGTCCGGGTCGGACTGCCCCTCGATGGTGCCGACATCTGCCCCGTCGGCTTCGAGCGCCAGCATGTTGCAGGACTTGACCGCCGCGCCGTTCACATGAACCACGCAGGCGCCGCATTGGGCCGTGTCACAGCCCACATGGGTACCGGTCAGCGACAGGTGATCGCGCAGAAAGCTGGACAGCAGCGTCCGGCCCTCGACATCACCGCTCACGGTCTTTCCGTTCACGGTCATTGAGACCTGTGTCATAAGTTCCTCCCATTTTCGTATTTATCCTTGGCCCGAGTTAAACATGGGAAAAGTCGTTTGAGAACAAAAAACTTGGCCGTTTCCAACCCGTCCCTTGGGAGACAACTGCCAACATGTATTGCAGGTCGCCAGTGGGGCGAAACTGCCGTTACGTCACTTTGCGTTTCGCCCGGGGTTGCGGACGGGTCGGGATTTCCTTGAGCAGACCACCGACGCCCATCGCCGCGATATCGGCACCCGTGATCGGGATCCCGCAGGCCACCCGCGACAGCACCCAGTCGGCCCCGTTCAACGCGGGCGAGCGTGCGCATCCCGGTAAACCGATGACCGGCCGCTTGCCCAAAGCCCCGAGAAACAACAGGTTGCCCGGATCAACCGGCATACCGAAACGGTCCACCTGCCCTCCCGCGCGCCGAACGGCCTGCGGCGCCACGTCCTCGAAATCGGATGTGGCCGAGCCGGTCAGGATCATGACGATTTCGGTGTTCATCCGCGACAATGCCTGCGCCAGAGCGTCGACCGCGTGCGGAACGATCTGCACGTCTTCCAGGCTCAGACCCAGGGCCTCGACCCGGCCGCGCATCGCGGCGATGCCTTTGTCGTTGGGCGGCCCGCCGGGGATGTCGGTCACCACCAACCCGGCGCTGCCAAACTTCGGCGTAGCGAGGCGAATGGCCCCCCTGGCCAGCTCGGCCGCACGCTGAACGTCCGCCAGCGGCACCGCGTAGGAAATGACCTTGATCGTGGCAACCATGCCACCCGCACCCATCTGCTGATGCTGAGGAACGGTGGCCACCGTGATCATCGGGTTGACCTGATTGAACGCCAGAAGAGCCTCAACGCCCAGAAAAGCTACGCCCGCGTGATCCGCAATCAGGTTGACACGCCCCGTGAACGGCTCGGTCACGCGCAAGTTGGCCCGCTTCGGATCCGGGGTCAGTGCCGCAGCCAAATGGCGCGCGGCCTCGTCCTCGTGACAGTCGCCGGGTTCCAGCCGCGCGACCACCACCTCGGACACGCCCGCCTCGGCCAACAGGGCGACATGCGTATCGTCCAGCATCATTCCCTTGCGCAGCTTTTTCGTGCCAGCCATGACCGAATGCGCAAGGATCGCGCCCTTCGCGTCCGCAACCGGTATAGGGCCGAACCTCATGCCTTGCCCCGCAGCACGGCTGTCATCTGCGCGATGATCGCAACGGCAATCTCGGCCGGTCCGGCCGCGCCGATATCCAGACCGATCGGCCCGTGGATGCGCTGCAGCTGCTCCGCCGAGAAGCCTGCCTCGGTCATCCGCTGCACCCGTTTGGCATGGGTGCGCGACGACCCAAGCGCGCCGATGTAGAACACGTCCGAGTCCAGCGCAGCCTGCAGGGCCGGATCATCCAGCTTGGGGTCGTGGGTCAGCAGAACCATCGCCGTGCGCGAATCCAGACCGATGCTAGCCACGGCCTCGTCCGGCCAGTCGGTCAGCAGCTTTTCACCGGGAAAACGGGATTTGGACGCAAACGCCTCGCGCGGATCGATGATGATCGGGTCATAGCCCGCGATCCGCGCCATCGGGACCAGCGCCTGCGCGATATGGACCGCGCCCACCACGATCAACCGCAGCGGCGGGTTGTGCACGGCCACGAAGGTCCGACCATCTTCTTCGAACCCCGAGCGATCCATGCGCAGCCGGTCCGCATAGGCGTTGCGCCGCAGCGCGCGGTGGCCGGTTTCGACATTGACCTCATAGGCCACGGGCTCGCGCCGCGCCCGCGCCGCCACCAGTTCGGCCAGCATCGGTTCGGGCAGGACCGAGCCCACCGGCTCGACCAGAACTCGGATCGTGCCGCCGCAGGCCAGCCCGACGGCAAAGGCATTCTCGTCGCTGACCCCGAATTCCAACAGGCGCGCTTCGCCTTCTTCGATGGCTTCAAGCGCCTCGACGATCACCGCGCCTTCGACACAGCCGCCCGAGACCGAGCCTTCGATTCGACCATCACCGGCAATGACCAACTGGGCCCCCACCCGCCGAGGTGCGCTGCCCCAGGTTTCAACGACCGTCGCCAAAACCGCGCCGCGACCTTCGCGAACCCACGCCAATGCCGTTTCCGGACTGTTGTCAAATCTGTCCATCGGACCCTCCCGCGGTGGTTCGCATCAACATAAGCAGGATTGACGCGATGAAAAGCAAGGAGCACGTTCTCTGGTGGATTATCTCGGACACCGACCCCGCCAACTTGGTTCTTCATGTGACGCAGAAGGCAGGTTTCGGCCGAAGTCCGCGACAGACAATCAAACATTTGATTGTTTTTCGGACGCCGACTAGCCTGCGGTCAGGCCCGACTTGCGGCCGAATTGACGCAAGAGATTTCGTAAAGGAGACAATGTCTTGAAACAGATATTTACACTAACCATCGGCGCAGCGGCATTGATTGCAGGCAACGCCTGGGCCGACACTTTCGAACGCTACGGAGAGGTCGAGGGCTGGAAGGTCTTTGTCGACAAGGACAAGAAGTCATGCCTGATCGAAGCGGTCGATGATGCCGAGAACGTGGTGCAGATGGGTCTGACCGAAGACCGCAGCGTTGGATATGTCGGTGTCTTTACCAAGGCGGAAACCGACATCAAGCGCGGAGACAAGGAGGCCGTCGCGATCCTGCTGGGCGACAACCTGTATGTCGGCGAGGCAACCGGAATGAAAGGCAACATCACCAAGGGGTATTCGGGCGGCTATGTCCTGTCGGACGACCCGCAATTCGCCGACGACCTGGCCAAGCAAAAGGTCATGGCGGTGTTTCCCGAGAAGTCCTTTGGCTTCACCGTCGATCTGACCGGCACCTACAAGGCCATGGAAATGGCGCGCGAGTGCAACGAAAAGCAGCTGCAGTGACGTCAGCCTGAAAGCGCGGCCAACAACCGCGCTTTCTCTCCCTGGTCGTCGGGTCGTGAAATCACGGCGGCCAGATCCTCAAGCGATGCAACCGAATGACCGGCGCGAAAGCTGTCCACATGCGGCAGCATGGTGGCGACGCCCTGCGCCTTGGGTGCGAACCCGTCCCAGCGCAGCAGTGGGTTCAGCCAGATCAGCCGCCGAGCCGACAGATGCAGGCGTTCAATCTCTTTTTCCAGCAGACCAGGGTCACCCCGTTCCAACCCGTCGGTGATCAGCAGCACGACAGCCCCCTGCCCCATCACCCGGCGCGACCAGTCGCGGTTGAACTGGTGCAGGCATTCGCCGATGCGCGTGCCGCCCTCCCAATCCTGCGCCTCGGCCCCGGCGGCGGCCAGCGCCGCATCGACGTCGCGCTGATGCAGGTGTCGCGTGATGTTCGTCAGTCGCGTGCCGAAGGTGAACGCATGCACCTTGGCCCAGCCGGCCCCCTTGGCGTTCGAGACCGTGTGCAGGAAGTGCAGGATGATCCGACTGTACTGGCTCATCGACCCCGAGATGTCACACAGCGCGATCAAGTTGGGCCAGCGCGGTTTCGGTTTGACCAGTGCGATCTGGTGCATCTCGCCGCCCTGACGCATGGCCGCGCGCAAGGTGCGCGCCCGGTCGATCCGCTGGCCCAGATGGCTGGCCTGACCCCGGCGCGAGGCGATCGGGTCCACAGGCAGTTGCAACCGCGCCAGAATGCGCTTGGCCTGCGCGGTTTCCGCGGTGCTCATCTGTTCGAAATCCAGCGACCGCAGCCGTTCCTCGGACGAGGCGGTCTGCGTGGCGTCAATCTCGATTTCGCTTTCGCCTTCTTGCTCGGCGCCTTTTGGTTCGTCCCGCTCGACCCCGTCCAGAAGGGCCTCAGCCGCGCGTTTTTCGCCCGCCTCGGCCATGCGTTCCTCCTGAACGCCGCGAATGGCCGGCAGCATCATCGACATCATGTGCTCAAGATACCGCGGATCGCGCCAGTACAGGCGGAAGATTTGGGCGAACACGGTGCGATGCTCGGGCCGGTTCACGAAACAGGCGTGCAGAGTCCAGTAGAAATCCTGCTTGCGGGTAAAGCCCGCCGCCTGCACCGCTCGGATGGCGTCAACCACGCGGCCGGGGCCGATCGGCAGCCCGGCCTTGCGCAAGGCGCGCGCGAAATGGGTGATGTTCTGCGCCAGTTTCGGATCGGCCGGAAATTCCAACGGAAGCTGTTCGGCCATCGCTAGGCCCCCGGAGTGTTTTGGTGCCGCGAGGACATCAGACCGGTTCGAGCGTGGCTTTGGCCTGATCCAGAATGCGCTTGGCCTCGGAGCCCTGCAATTTCTGGATGTCGTCCTGGTATTTTAGGATCGCGCCCAGCGTGTCGCCGATCACCTCGGGGCTGAGGTTGATCACGTCCAGTGCCAGCAGGCACTTCGCCCAGTCAATGGTCTCGGCCACGCCGGGTTTCTTGAACAGGTCCTCGGTGCGCAGATGCTGGACAAAGGCCACAACCTCGCGGCTCAGCGCCTCGGCGGCCTCGGGCGCGCGGGAGTGCAGGATTTCCAACTCGCGGTCGAAATCGGGGTAATCGACCCAGTGGTAAAGGCAGCGGCGCTTGAGCGCGTCATGCACCTCGCGCGTGCGGTTCGACGTGACGATGACGATGGGCGGTTCGGGCGCCTTGATCGTGCCGATCTCGGGGATGGTTACTTGGAAGTCGCTCAGCGCCTCCAGCAGGAAGGCCTCGAACGGTTCGTCGGTGCGGTCCAGTTCGTCGATCAGCAGCACCGGCGGGCCAGCCGGGTCGGGCTCCATCGCCTCGAGCAGCGGGCGGCGGATCAGAAAGTCGCCGCTGAACAGTTCCTCCTGCAGGCCTTTCCGGTCGGACCCGCCGACCGCCTCGGCGGTGCGGATGGCCACCATCTGCGCGGGAAAGTTCCATTCATAGACGGCCGAGGACGCATCGAGCCCCTCATAGCATTGCAGCCGGATCAGGCGGCGGCCAAGTCCAGAGGCCAGGGCCTTGGCGATCTCGGTCTTGCCGACGCCCGCTTCGCCCTCCAGAAACAGCGGCCGGCCCAGTCTCAGCGACAGGAACACGACGGTGGCCAAGGCGCGGCCACAGACATAGCCCTGTTCGCCCAGCATCTTCTGAACGGCATCGATGGAATCTGGCTGGCTCATGTGTCTCAATCTCCCTTGGCACAACAGGTCATGGCTGCCGCTGCGCGTCAAGACCGTGATCTTTCCGGGACTTGCGGCAATCTGGTCGCCTGGCAAGGTTTGTTGTCGCTTTCCCGTGCGGCCAGCCTGTGCTAGCCCGGCGCCATGACCGATACTCTGACGCTCCGCCGCCCCGATGACTGGCACCTGCATCTGCGCGATGGCGCCATGCTGCAGGCCGTCCTGCCCGAAACCGCCCGCCATTTCGCGCGGGCCATCATCATGCCCAATCTTGTGCCCCCGGTGGTCACCGGCGCGCAGGCCGCGTCCTATCGCGACCGTATCCTGGCCGCCCTGCCCGAAGGCATGAGCTTTGAGCCGTTGATGACCCTGTACCTGACCGAGGATACCGACCCCAACGACATGGCCGCGGCCCATGCCAGCGGTCTGGTCAAGGCGGTCAAGCTGTACCCGGCAGGGGCCACGACCAACTCGGCCTCGGGCGTGCGGGATTTCGACAAGGTGCGCCCCGTGTTGGACCGGATGGCCGAGATCGGCCTGCCGCTCTGCGTACACGGCGAGGTCACCGATGCCGAGATCGACATCTTCGACCGCGAGGCGGTGTTCATCGACCGCGTTCTGGACCCGATCCGCAAGGCCACGCCGGGCCTGCGCGTGGTGATGGAGCATATCACCACCCGTGACGGCGTGGAGTATGTGCGCGCGAACGAAACCGACCTGGGCGCAACGATCACTGCGCATCACCTGATCATCAACCGAAACCACATCCTGGTTGGCGGGATCAAGCCGCACTACTACTGCCTGCCCGTCGCCAAACGCGAAGAGCACCGCAAGGCTCTGGTCGATGCCGCGACCTCGGGCGACGAACGGTTCTTTCTGGGCACTGACAGCGCCCCGCATACGGATGCCAACAAGGAAATGGCCTGCGGCTGCGCGGGATGTTTCACTGCGACCAACACCATGTCACTGGTGGCCGAGGTCTTTGACCGCGCGGGTGCGCTGGACAAATTGGAAGGGTTCACCTCGGTCAACGGGCCAAGGTTCTACCGGCTGCCCGTCAACGATCAGACCATCACCCTGCGGAAGGGCGAACCGGTCAGCTACCCCGACAAGATCGAAACGCGCGATGGCCCGGTCACCGTGTTCGACCCCGGCTTCCCCCTGCACTGGCGCGTCGTCTAGTCAACCAGTCGTTTTGCCAGATCCGCTGCGCGCCCTCCGGTGCGCAGCATCGACCAGATCGCATCCGCCTCGTCCGCGCCGATCAGTTTGGCGGCCTTGTCACAGACCCGGTCCTCACGTTCGGAAATCGAGATCGGCGCGGCCAGATCGTAAGTCGCTTCGCGCCGCGCCCCGTCCCGCCGCAGCAGCGCCAGGCGGGCCTCGGTCTCGGACAGCGTTTCGTCCGCTTCGACCGTGATCCGGTCGCGCAGCGATTGCAGGCGCGGATCGGCGCAGACCTTGTCCGTGTAGCTTTCAGGCAGGGCCGTTTCGTATCCCAGCGCCTGCATGGCGATCACCGTCCGATAGGAAAACTTGGCGCCCAGCCCGGTTGTCGGCGCGGTCTGATTGCAGACGCTCATCCAACGCGGATGGGTGCGGATTTTGATCTCGGCCACCTCGGGTTCGGCGATGTCCAGATCCCGCGCCGCCTCGAGCGCGGCGTGCAGCCCGTGGCAGCAAGCGTGGAACTTGTGGCTGACGCTTTCGAACAGCCACTCATCCCCAAGCCCCGACAGCGCTGTGGCTGTGTCATCGGCACCGTGATGCGTCGCGCCAAACCCGAACGGCCCGGTCAGGGCATCGGGATTGGGAACGAACCCCCGCTGCACCAGCAGCGCGGCCTCGACCCCGACCGAAGCCGCCTGCCCCGCATTGTAGGGCTTGCCCATGGTGCCAAACTGCACCTTGAGGCCCGCCGCCCGGGTCGCGGTCAGCCCCAGAACCCGGCGCATGGCCGCCGGATCGCATCCCAGCAGGCGGGCGGCCGCCACGGCCGCTCCGAACGCGCCAGCCGTTGCGGTCTGGTGAAACCCCACCTGATAGTGTCCCCGCCCCAGCCACAGGCCGACACGGACGGACAGTTCCATCCCCACCAATGCCGCCTCGAGCAAATCAACGATGGGCTGGTCCTGCCACTCGGCCACGGCCAACGCGGCCGGAAACACCGCAACCGACGGGTGACCGATATGGGCGAAATGCGTGTCGTCATAGTCCAGCGCGTGCGACACCGTGCCGTTGACCAAAGCCGCCGCGCGCATTGGCGCGGCCCCGCCGCCGAACAGGGTGGCCTGTCCGGCCCCGCCTTCGTCCAGCACCATCCCTCGCAGGATGCGAGAGACCGGTTCGTTGACGCCTGCGCGCCCGACCGCCAGCCAGTCGAGCGCGGACAAAGACGTGACGATCCGCGCCTGCGCGGTTGTCTTGACCGGGCCTGCGGCGAATTCGGAAAGAGTGCGTGTGAATTCAGTCATGCGGCGCAGTCTAACGTGCACCCGCGCCGGGTAAACCCTCAGCCGTAGAGGCTGACCGCGCGCTGCTCGAAGGCGCGCACGATCCGGTGCATCGCCTCGTTGAAGACCACGCCGATGATGCCCTGCAACACGGCGTTCTTGAACTCGAAATCCACGTGGAAGGATACGTTGCAGCCGCCCTCGGGGGCGTCTTCGAAATGCCAGTCGGATTTCATGTATTTGAATGGACCGTCCAGGTATTCGGTGTCGATCTTCTTCTGCTCGGGGAACAGCGTCACCCGACTGCCGAACCGTTCGCGGAACACCTTGAACGAGATCACCAAGTCGGCCTCCATCACCTGCGCCTCGCCCGCCGCATAGGTCCGCCGGATCCGCGCGGCCGCGCACCAAGGCAGAAACTCGGGGTATTTCGCCACATCCGCAACCAGATCATACATCTGCTGCGCGCTGTATGGGAGGTGGCGGGTTTCCGAATGAGTGGGCATGGCAACCTGGGCATTTGAAACGTGACAATGGCGCGTCATGTCGTATGTTGCGCGCCAAAGATCAAGGGGGCAGCCATGAGCCAGCGCGCATATGTGATAGATGAGATGATCTCGGCCAAGGCCATCGCGGCGCGGATCGAGGAATTGTGTCGCGAAATCACCCGCGAATTCGGCGATACCGACAAGCTGGTGGTCGTAGGCCTGCTGCGCGGCAGCTTCGTCTTCATCGCCGATCTGGTGCGCGAACTGGACCTTCCGATCGAGGTCGACTTCCTCGAGGCGTCCTCGTATGGCGATTCAATGGAAAGCAGCCGGGAAGTTCGCATTCTCAAGGACTTGCGCGGCGCAATTGAAGGGCGTGACGTACTGGTGGTCGAAGATATCGTCGACACGGGGCACACGCTGAACCACGTCACCAACCTGCTGCGCAGCCGCCAGCCGAAACGGCTCAAGTCGATTGCCTTGCTGGACAAACCCAGCCGCCGCGAGGTTGATTTCCGCGCCGATTGGATCGGCTTTGAAATCCCGGACGAATTCGTCGTGGGCTATGGCATCGACTATGCCCAACGCAACCGCAACCTGCCCTTCATCGGCAAGGTCCGCTTTACCGAAGACTGATCCCGCCGCGGATTCGAGGCCCCATGATCCTGCGCCACCTTCTGCGAATGTCCCGATGGGCGCGCAATCCGCCCTCGGACCAGCGGGTCAAGCTGGTGCTGGGCCTGATCGTGCTGTGCCTGGTGATTGCCGGCGTTGAATACATGGGCTGGTGGCCCGAATGGGCAACCAGCCAGCCGCGCAAGCTCAGGCCGTGACCGGCGCGTCCAGAACCTGACGGATTGCCGCCAGAAAGATACCCGCGCCGACAGGGATCAGCGCATCGGGGAAGTCATAGTCGGGGTTGTGAAGTTGCGGATGGTCGACCCCGGCCCCCAGCCAGAACATGGCCGTTTTCGACCCTTTGGCGAACTGCCCGAAATCCTCCGAGAACCGTTGCGGCACGGTGGTCAGGCGCGGTTGCACCCCGGCCTGGGCGCAGGCATGAGCCAGGATCTGTACGGCCTCGGGGTGGTTGACACAAGCGTCGAACACGTCGTCATAGGTGATCTCGACACCCAGTCCCTCGTCGGCGGCGGCCTTGCGGACCAGCGCCTGGGCCTGATCGACCAGTTGTCCCATACGTGCGTCCGAGACGGTGCGCAGCGTGACCCATATCTCGGCCTCGCCGGGCGCCACCCCGAATGTCGGGGCCCCCAGTTGGGCGTGGGTGACGGTGGTCAGTGCGTAATCCTCGGTCAGCTCTCCGCCCGGCCCCAAGGCGGTCAGGGCCGGCATCAACTGCGCCATGGCCGAGGCCGGCGACAGGCCGTCCTGCGGAGCCGCCGCGTGCGAGGTCTTGCCCGTCAGCCGCACCCGCATCCCGCGCGAGGCGCAATTGGCCGGGCCGGAACACAGCTCGACCGCGCCCAACTCCAGCCCCGGCAGGTTGTGCAGGGAGAACAGGAAATCCGGCTGTATTTCAGTGTATTGCAGGTCGTTCCGAAAGTCGCGTGCGCCCTGCCCGGTCTCTTCGGCGGGCTGAAAGATCAGCACGACCCGACCGCGTGACACGGGCGTTTGCGCCAGGTTCTGCGCCACGCCCAGCACCATCGTCATGTGGCCGTCATGCCCGCACAGATGACCCTTGCCCGGAACCTGCGAGCACCAGGGTTTGCCCGGCATCTCCAAAATCGGCAGCGCGTCCAGTTCGCAGCGAATGCCCACGGTGGGCCCCGGCTGGCCCGTGTCGAACACGGCCGCGACCCCGTACCCACCGATCCCGGTCAGAACCCGGCCGGTCACTCCGCGCAATTGCTCGGCTATGAATGCCGCTGTTTCAGCCTCTTCACCCGAAACCTCGGGGCGTTGGTGCAAAGCGTGACGCAGCGCAGTCAGTTGCGCGAGCTTTTCCGGCGTCACGCCTGCCCCAGCTTTTTCTGTCGCGCTGCTCGCAGGCGCGCGAAATCATCGCCCGCATGGTAAGACGAGCGGGTCAGCGGCGTGGCCGAAACCATCAGGAACCCTTTGCCGTAGGCGGCTTTTTCATAGGCTGCGAACTCTTCGGGCGTGACAAAGCGGTCCACGCGGTGGTGTTTCGGCGTGGGCTGCAGATACTGGCCGATGGTCAGGAAATCGATATCGGCGGCGCGCATGTCGTCCATGACCTGGCGCACCTGCTGTTCGTTCTCGCCCAGTCCGACCATGATACCCGACTTGGTAAAGATCGACGGGTCCAGTTCCTTGACCCTCTGCAGCAGACGCAGCGAGTGGAAATAGCGCGCGCCCGGGCGCACCTCGGGGTACAGGCCCGGCACGGTTTCAAGGTTGTGGTTGAACACGTCCGGCTTGGCCGCGACCACGGTTTCCAGAACCGACGGATCGCATTTCAGGAAATCCGGGGTCAGAATCTCGATCGTGGTCTTGGGCGAGCGGTGACGCACCGCGCGGATAGTCTGAGCGAAATGCTCGGCCCCGCCATCAGCCAGGTCGTCACGGTCGACCGAGGTGATGACGACATGGTTCAGGCCCAGCTTTTCCACCGCATGGGCCACCCGGCCCGGTTCGAACGCATCCAACGCATCGGGGCGACCGGTGGCGATGTTGCAGAAGGTGCAGCCGCGGGTGCAGATCTCGCCCATGATCATCATGGTCGCGTGGCCCTGGCTCCAGCATTCGCCCACATTCGGGCAGCCGGCCTCTTCGCAGACGGTGACCAGGTTGTTGTCGCGCATGATCCGGCGCGTGTCGGCATAGCCCTTGCCGCCGGGCGCTTTCACCCGGATCCAGTTGGGCTTTTTCGGCTGCGCATTGTCGGGCTTATGCGCCTTTTCCGGGTGACGTTGTTCAGGGATTTTCAGATCGCGCACGGGGCCGGTTTCCTGACTTGGGTCAATTTGGTTGGTGCATAACATAAACCGGTCGGATGTATTACGCCAGCCATGCATAGCTGCCATGCGTCAGCGTTTCGCAGATGCAGAATAGGAGCGCGACTTCTTAGGGGATCAACGCAAATTTCGACATGATTTCCGCAGACAAGAGGATATTCGCAAACGCAGCACATCCCGTGTTGAAGCCGGTTTGGAATCGTTTTAACCCACGGGCCGAACAAATGTGAATCACAGGAGATGCCCATGAAAACCGGTGCCAAGCTGCCCGACGTGACGTTCCACACCCGCGTGCGCGACGACTCGATCGACGGGCCCAACCCGTTCCGCTGGGAAGACAAGACCACGGCCGACTACTTCGCAGGCAAGCGGGTCATCCTGTTCTCGCTGCCCGGTGCGTTCACGCCCACCTGCTCGACCTACCAACTGCCGGGGTTTGAAAACAACTACGAGGCGTTCAAGGCCAAGGGCATCGACGAGATCTACTGCATGTCGGTCAATGACAGTTTTGTCATGAACAAATGGGCGACGGATCAGGGGCTGAAGAACGTCAAGGTCATCCCCGACGGGTCGGGCGAGTTCACCCGCAAGATGGGCATGCTGGTCGACAAGGCAAATCTGGGCTTTGGCATGCGGTCGTGGCGCTATGCCGCCATCATCAACGACGGTGTGGTCGAGGCGTGGTTCGAAGAGCCCGGCCTTATGGACAACTGCCCCGAGGACCCCTATGGCGTTTCGTCGCCCGAAAACCTGATGAAGCACCTGGAAGAAGCGCAGCGGCCCGAAATGGCCTGAGCCTTCAACCAGCCTCCACTCGAAGGGCTCACCAAGTGCGGGCCCTTTTCAGTTCCGGGTTTCTGACACGATGTTTTCGCCGACCTGCCGGATCACCTGGGCCAGTTGATCGAACCACACCGCCCCATCCGACGAATCGCGCCGCACGAGGCCGATCTGCCGCGCGGGCTCCGGGGCGCCGAACCGCAGCAGTTTCAGCCTCGGCACGGCATCGGCCTCGGAACGCGCCGCCAATTCCGGAATCAAGGTCAGGCCGAACCCCTCGGCCACCAAACGCGACAGCGTGGCCAAAGACGACGCGCCCATGTTGATATGGGCGCTGGTCCGGTCCTGCCCGCACACGTCAAGCGCCTGATCCGTCAGGCAATGCCCGTCTTCCAGCAGCATCAGCTGGGCTGCGTTCAGGTCGATCGGGCGCAGAGCGTCGGGGCTGACGGTCAAGCTGTTCAGGCGTGTCTCGCTGCCGGCCAGCAGAAAACGATCCTCGAACAAGGGCACCTCGTCCAGGCCGCGCGCGCCCACCGGCAGGGCCAGCACGGCGGCGTCAATCTCGCCCGCTTTCAGCATCGACAGCAACCGCTCGGTGCGCGCCTCGCGCACCTGTACGCGCAGGGACACATCCGCTGACCGCAGACCAGCCAATACACCCGGCAACAGATATGGCGCGACCGTCGGGATCAAGCCGACCGACAGACTGCGATGCCCGGTGGAGTTGTCACGCGCAAACCGATCCAACCGTTCGGCCGCGCCCAAAATGCGCCGTGCGTGCTCCAGCGCATCGCGCCCCAGCGGTGTCAGCAGAACATCGCGGGCGCGCCTTTCAAACAGCGGCCCGCCCATGATGTCTTCCAAAGCCCGGATCTGCACCGATAGCGCCGGTTGAGAAACATGACACACCTGAGCGGCCCGGCCAAAGTTGCGTTGCTCGGCCACGGCGCGGAAGTATTGCAGCTGCCTGAGGGTAAAATTCATAACCCCTGATTATCACCTGCTGCGTTTTCCGCAACTGCAGCCAATCGGATTCAACGTGAATCAGCCGATCAGCCGGTCACACTCTGCTTGCTTCTCGTAATGTCGCTTGAGGCGCTGCAGTGCAATGCGCAGCACGATCTTCCCCGAACGCGCTGACCAGCCCATCCGTTTCTCGGCCAGTTCCAGACCTTCCAGATAGCAGCAACACCGCAGCGCAACGTCGCTCAAACCCGGACCCAGATCCGACAAGGCCCGGGCCACGCGATCACGCGCCTCGGACGACCCGCGCGCAACCTGCGCATCGCCTTCGAAACCCGCACGACCGCCAGCGGTGAGGAACCGGTCCCAGTTTTGCGTGACCCGCGGTCCGATCTGGGCCAGCTCGAAATCCTCACGTAGTCGCTCTCCGGCGCGCACCAGGCTTTCGTCCAGAAACGGCTTTCCGTCCCGGTCGCGTCGGCGCGACAAGGCAATCAAGGGGCTCTCTGCTGCGCAATAGCGGATGCGCCGTGGGCGCTTCTCGTCGGCTTGACTGCGCGTTTTGAACTTCGCCGGTGCCTCGGCCATCCCATATTCTGTCTGTGTCCGCGCCCGGTTTTCGGCATCTGCAATCAACTGGCTTAGTGCGGTTCGGCCCGTTTGCGTGATCCGGTAGCGCGACACACGCCCTGGATTGTCACAAACGATCCAGTCCTTCAGAGCCAAAGCCTGAGCGGTCTTGCAGTCAAGAACGGCGGTTCGAGTTGTACCGCCCTCGCCGCTGTCGCGGACAACGACCGCCTTTTCCATGTCCTCGGCCACGGCCAGAACCGCACCCGTTTCGCAAAGGCGCCGCAGCACCCGCAAAGCCTCGCGCTCGAACGCCTCGTCTTCGGCATTGGGAATGCGATGAGGATCATCGCCGACGCCGAAGAAGGGACCAGAGGCCGCTTCATTCCCCGCACCGGGAAAGTGTGTTTCGGCTAGAGATTGCAGTGCTTTATCCACCAAGGGGTCGTCGCGCCGCATTTCGATCCTTCGGATCTGTCGCAGAATGGTTGACGCGTGACACCCTGCCGACCGCGCCAGATCCCGGATCGACCGTCCCGCCTCGGTGTGGGCCAGGTATCGCTGCGCCCCTTCGGGAACCCAAGCTGGAACGGTGAATGCGGTGCTGTTTTCCATCGTTATTCGCCCTCGTCGACAATCAAACTGCCACTGTCCGCCGTCGGATAAAGTGTTAACCAAATCTACCTAGAGTTGCTTTCGTTACTCGTTCGTTAACCTCCAACGGCTCTGACCAGAATTGATTCAAAAAGATAAACAGTCGTGAAACCATCGTTCGGCGCGAGCCTGATCACGGCAACACCCGTTTGGGTTGTGCAAAATTGCTGCAGGCAAAATTGAACAGAGGAACGCCGAAATGCAGGACCTGATGACTATGATCACCGCCCTCCGCCGCCCGCGGCTGCTGTCTCGGGCAGCCAAGGTCGGAGCACAGGAATACGACCGTGACCGCCACTTGCAGCGCCTGTTCGGCTATGGCGCGCTACCGGGAACCGGAGCGGCCTTGATGCGACTGTTGGAGATGGAGCGGAGCGTCGACGACCAACGACGCTCGGGCGACGCCGCGTATTCGCTGGTTCGCCACCTGGACCTACTGATCGCACTGATTGGTGAGGCGCGACTGCATCAGGCCAGCCGCGCCCCGGAACTTCATGTCGTCAAGTGAAGGCGTCAGGCATGGACGCTTTCTTTTCCTCGACATAGGCGGTTAGCGCCGCCAGTTTTTCCGGGTCGAGTTGCGGTTGCTGGTAGTTGGCCAGCAGATGCTCGACCCGGGCCGAGGCCAGCATGCGCGTGTCCCGCGCACCCTCTTCTTCCCATGTTTCAAAGGGCTTGTAGTCCAACAGGTCGGTCTTCCAGAAGGCGCTTTGGAAATTGGCCTGGGTGTGCGCACAGCCAAGATAGTGGCCACCCGGCCCCACTTCACGAATCGCGTCCATGGCCTGCGCGTTTTCATCATAGGCCACCCCTTTGGCCAACGCATGAAGCGCTCCCAATTGATCGGCATCCATGACGAATTTTTCGAAATCCGCAACCAGACCGCCTTCGAGCCAGCCACAGGCGTGCAGCATGAAGTTGACGCCTGACAGCAGACCCATGTTCAGCGAGTTCGCAGTCTCGTAAGCTGCCTGCGCGTCCGGAAGCTTGGACCCGCAGAACGACCCCGCCGAGCGGTAGGGAACACCCAAACGACGCGCCAACTGACCGGCGCCATAGGTGATGTGCGCGGCTTCGGGCGTGCCGAAAGTCGGTGCACCAGAGTTCATGTCGATCGACGACACGAATGCGCCGAATATAGCCGGTGCGCCCGGGCGGATGATCTGGCTGTAGGCGATGCCGGCCAGCACCTCGGCCAGCACCTGCGTCAGAGTACCGGCAACCGAAACCGGGGCCATCGCGCCGCCCACGATGAAGGGCGAGATGATGCAGGCCTGATTGTTGCGCGCATAGACTTCCAGCGACCCCATCATCACGTCGTCGAACGTCATCGGCGAGTTGATGTTGGTGAGCGAGGTCATAACGGTGTTTTCCTGCACGAACTCCTTGCCGAACAGGATCTCGCACATCTCGACCGAATCCTGCGCCCGGCTGGGATCGGTCACCGAACCCATGAAGGGTTTGTCAGACAGCGTCATATGCGCCATCAGCATATCCAGATGACGTTTGTTAACCGGAACGTCCGTCGGTTCGCAGACCGTGCCGCCCGAGTGGTGCAGCCACTTGGACATGTAGGCCAGTTTCACGAACTTGTTGAAATCGTCCATCGTCGCATAGCGCCGGCCACCCTGTGCGTCCCGTACGAAAGGCGGTCCGTAGACCGGCGCCAGCACAAGGTTGCGCCCGCCGATTACCACCGATTTTTCGGGGTTGCGCGCGTGCTGCGTGAATTCCTTGGGCGCGGTCTTGATCAGTTCGCGGGCCAGACCCCGCGGAATGCGAACGCGCTCACCGTCGATGTCGGCCCCGGCATCGCGCCAGCGTTCCAGCGCCGCGGGGTTGTCGACGAAATTGACGCCGACTTCCTCCAGCACGGTTTCCGCATTGGCCTCGATGATCTCCAACGCTTCGTCATTGAGGATCTCGAAGTTCGGAATGTTGCGTTCGATATACTTCGCCGTTTCGATCCGAACCGCGGTACGCTCGGCCCGGCGGGCGGCGCCTCCGCCACCACGCGCTCTGCGTCGGGTGCTTGCCTCTGTCATGAGATGATCCCGTGTGAAAGTTTAGATTGGATTGCTTGTTACAAGATGCCGCGACTTCACCAGATGTGGATTCCGGCGCAATAGGGGGAAAAGCGACATATTCCGCGCTGTCCAGCACCAGCAACAGGCCTTACTCAGCGTCAGGTTGGCTTGCTGAAATAGACCTTGTTCCCCTCGTGCCCGGTCTCCTGCCACCCAAGATGACGGTACATCGCGCGGGTGTCCGCCATCAGGCGGTGGGTTGTCAGGCGCATGTTCCAACCCTCGTTTTCGCGAGCCTCCGTCGCGACGAAATCAAGCAGCTGCCGAGCAATGCCCCGCCCTTGCGCATCCGGTGAAACGGCCAGATTGAAGATCATCGCGGTTTCTCTTTCGAAACCAAAAACCACGACACCCTGCAGGGTTGTTTCATCCACGGCCACAACGACGTTCCGGTCGCGAATGTCCTCCTCGACCCCCTCGGTCACATCCGGCAGGTCGGGAATGGACTGGCGCGCTGCGGCATAGGCCGCTTCGATACATCGGCGGATGGGCTCCGCATCGGTTGCCACAGCCCTTCTGAGCGAAATTCCGGTCATTCAATGCGCTCCGCGTCACTCTTTCCCGCCAAATGACGTCAAGGCGCTTGCACATGCAAGGCTTCCGACCTAAAGGCCGGGTATGACCGAGACATCCCATGACCGCCTTCTGATCATCGACTTCGGCAGCCAGGTAACGCAGCTGATCGCCCGCCGCCTGCGCGAGTTGAACGTCTATTGCGAAATCCACCCCTACCAGAACGTCACGACGGATTTCGTGCGTGACATGGCCCCGCGCGCCATCATCTTTTCGGGCGGGCCGGACAGCGTGACCCGCGAGGGATCACCGCGCGTCCCGCAAGAGATATTCGAGTATGGCGTTCCGATCCTGGGCATCTGCTATGGCCAGCAGGTCATGATGCACCAGCTGGGCGGCAAGGTTGAAAGCGGCCATGGAACCGCCGAGTTCGGACGGGCATTCGTGACGCCGCGCGGCAAGCTCGACCTGCTCGAGGGCTGGTTCACCGATGGCAACGAACAGGTCTGGATGAGCCACGGCGACCATGTCAGCCAAATCGCACCAGGGTTCGAGGTGTTCGGCACCTCGCCCAACGCGCCCTTCGCGATCACCGCCGATACCGACCGCCATTTCTATGCCGTTCAGTTCCACCCCGAGGTGCACCACACCCCCAAGGGCGCAAAACTGTACGAGAATTTCGTGAAGCTGGCCGGGTTCAAGGGCGACTGGACCATGGGCGCCTATCGCGACGAGATGATCCGCAAGATCCGCGAACAGGTCGGCGACAAGAAGGTGATCTGCGGTCTGTCGGGCGGTGTCGACAGCTCGGTCGCCGCTATCCTGATCCACGAGGCGATCGGCGACCAGCTGACCTGCGTTTTCGTCGATCACGGCCTGCTGCGCAAGAACGAGGCGCAGGAAGTCGTCTCGATGTTCCGCGACAACTACAACATCCAACTGATCCACGCGGATGAAAGCGAGCTGTTTCTGGGCGAGCTCGAAGGCGTTTCGGACCCCGAGACCAAGCGCAAGATCATCGGCAAGCTGTTCATCGACGTATTCCAGAAACACGCCGACACGATCGAGGGCGCCGAGTTCCTGGCCCAGGGCACGCTGTACCCCGATGTCATTGAATCGGTGTCGTTTTCCGGCGGCCCGTCAGTCACGATCAAATCGCATCACAACGTCGGCGGCCTGCCCGAAAAGATGGGCCTGAAACTGGTCGAGCCGCTGCGTGAACTGTTCAAGGACGAAGTGCGCGCGCTGGGCCGTGAACTGGGCCTGCCGCCCAGCTTTATCGGCCGCCACCCCTTCCCCGGACCGGGTCTGGCCATCCGCTGCCCGGGCGAGATCACCCGCGAAAAGCTGGAAATCCTGCGCGAGGCCGACGCGATCTATATCGACCAGATCCGCAAGCACGGCCTGTATGACGAGATCTGGCAGGCCTTCGTCGCGATCCTTCCGGTGCGCACAGTCGGCGTGATGGGCGACGGGCGCACCTATGACTATGCCTGCGCCTTGCGGGCGGTGACCTCGGTTGATGGAATGACGGCCGATTACTACCCGTTCACCCACGAATTCCTGGGCGAAACCGCCACCCGGATCATCAACGAGGTCAAGGGCATCAACCGTTGCACCTATGACATCACCTCCAAGCCTCCGGGCACGATCGAATGGGAATGACACCAAAAGCCGGGCGCTGACCCGGCTTTTTTGTTGTTGTGAACCGGCGTCGGTTTTGGTTCGGTGGCCAAACGCACGCTCAGCCCAAGGATCGAAACATGCGCGATAGCAAATCGATGATTGCCAAAACCGCGCTGTGGATGACCGGGGCGATCGCTTCTTTCTCGTCAATGGCCGTTGCCGGGCGCGAGCTTAGCCTGACGCACGACACGTTTGAAATCATGATGTACCGCAGCATTGTCGGCGTCATCGTCGTTTCGGCCGTTTTGACGGCAACCGGCAAATGGCACCAGGTATCGACACAACGTCTGGGTCTGCACGCGGTTCGAAACTCGTTGCATTTTGCGGGCCAAAACCTGTGGTTCTACGCTGTCAGCGTCATCCCGCTGGCGCAGGTTTTTGCGTTGGAATTTACGCAACCGATATGGGTCGTACTTCTGTCTCCGCTTCTGCTGGGCGAACGCCTGACACCCACGCGGGTCATGTCGGCAATCATCGGTTTCGCAGGCATATTGATCGTCGCCCGACCCGGAGCCACACCGCTCACGCCCGGTGTTCTTGCAGCGGCCTCCTCGGCTGTTTTCTTTGCGCTTACAACGATTTCGACGAAGAAGCTGACAGGTTTCGCCAGCATCGGATGCATCGTTTTCTGGCTGACTACGATGCAGGCCGTAATGGGTCTTGCTGTTGCCGGAGCGGACGGGCAGATCGTCCTGCCAACCGCTCAAAGCGCGCCCCTGTTGTTGCTGGTCGGGCTGGCCGGCCTGCTGGCCCATTTCTGCATTACAAACGCGCTTGCCATCGCTCCGGCCACGGTCGTTATTCCCTTTGATTTCGCGCGCCTGCCGACGATCGCCATTGTTGGGATGCTGCTGTATCACGAACCCCTGGATCAGTGGACCATGCTGGGCGCCGTCGTGATTTTCTCGGGCATATTCCTGAATGTCTGGTCCGAAGGCCGCGCGGGATCGGGCACTCTGGCAAAAACCACACACAAAAACTGACGTTCGGTCACTGGCAGAAACTAACGTATGGTCAGTGGTTGACGTTTTTTTAAACTCCCCGTGAATAATGGTCACAGAAATCACCGCCACTGACACTCACAAGACAATACTGTGGCGCCGGATAGTGAAAAGGGAGGAATACATGAAGAAAGCGCTGTTACAGGCGTGCGTGCTCTGTGCAGGGGCGACCGCCGCTCATGCCGGCGGTATCGACCGTAGTGGGCAAGGCATCAACATTATCTTTGAGGAAGGTTCCGTCGTACAGTTTCGCCTGGGCTACACCAACCCAAGCGTAAGCGGCACGATGCTGGGCGTTGACTCGGGCAACGTTGCAAACGACTTCTTCTCGCCTCATCTCGCGTACAAGCACGCCTTCACCGACCAACTCGACTTTGCGCTGATCTATGACGAACCGTTCGGTGCCGATATCGCCTACGGTTCGAACTACCCGCTCTCGCAGAACCCGATCCCGGGCGGTCGCACTGACGTTCTGCGCGCGAAAGCCGACACAGAGGCAATTACTGCCTTGTTGCGCTACAAGTTCGACGGCGGCTTCAGCGCCATCGGTGGTCTGCGTATTCAGCGGCTCAGCGCTGACGTTGCCGTGCCGGCGGCGGCTGGTTACGAGGTGAATGCCGACAAGGATACCGCGCTGGGTTACGTCGTAGGTGTGGCTTGGGAAAAGCCCGAGATCGCAGCGCGCGTGGCGCTGACCTACAACTCGAAAATTTCCCATGACCTGTCGCAAACGGAGTCGGTGAACCCAATCCCGATCCCGCCGATCCCGCCTGGAACCGTGGCGACATTCGACACTTCCAGCGAGGTCGTTTCTCCGCAATCGGTGAACCTGGACTTCCAGACCGGCGTTGCCCCCAAGACATTGCTGTTCGGATCGATCCGCTGGGTCGATTGGCCGCAAACGGTTTACGATCCCCCGAACTATCCGCCGACCAGCGCGCTGGTGGACTATGACGATCCGACCTGGACCTATTCGCTGGGTCTTGGCTACCAGTTCTCCGAACAGTTCTCGGGCGCAGTGACTCTTGGCTATGAATCGGCAACCAATGAGCCCGTTTCCAACCTGGGTCCGACCGACGGGTTCTGGAGCATTGGCCTTGGCGGCACCTACTCGATGGAACGTGCCAAGATTTCGGGCGGCGTTCGCTATACCGATCTGGGCGACGCAACCGCTGACGGTGCTGGCCCCGGGGCGCGGGCTAACTTCTCTGGAAACAGCGCGTGGAGCGTTGGTATTCAGGTGACCTACGCCCTGAACTAACGGATAGGCTCATTCATACAGAATTGGAAAACCCCGCCCTTGTGGCGGGGTTTTTCGCATGATCCGGGTCGCTTACCGAATTGCCGAATGCAAGTATTCCGCGTGAGGCAAACATAAACATGCAAGAAATAGCCATGACGCAGCAAAAATCCCTCTCCGCCCTTGCCTGGTTCGAGCTCATCCTCCTTGGACTGATCTGGGGAGCGTCCTTCCTGGCGATCCGCGTCGCACTGGACACGATACCTGTGATGACGGCCGTGTTTCATCGCGTTTTCTGGGCGGCGCTCGTACTTTGGGCCGTCGTCCTCTTCCGCCGAGAAACGATACCGAGGGACCCGCGTATTTGGGGCGCTTTTCTGGTCATGGGTCTGTTGAACAACGTATTGCCCTTCTCGCTGATGGCCTGGGGCCAATTGTATGTCGACACCGGTCTGACCTCGATCTTGAACGCTGCCACGGCAATCTTCGGCGTTCTGGTTGCGGCTGCGTTCTTTCCCGACGAGCGACTGACCAAACGCCGAGCCGTGGGTGTTGCGCTTGGCTTTGGCGGAGTTTCCACCGCAATCGGATTGCACAATTTCCTTGGGTTCAGCCTTCAAAGCGCTGCTCAGTTGGCCATTCTGGCCGGGACCGTATCCTATGCGCTGGCGGCTGTCTGGGCCCGTCTGCGCTTGTCAGGCCTAGCGCCGCAGGTTGCGGCGGCGGGAATGCTGAGCGGGTCAACCATCGTCATGCTGCCGGTAATGCTGGTCGTCGACGGTGCGCCATCGTTCGACCTGCCAATGACAGCGTGGATCGCCGTAGCCTATTACGCACTCGTCGCTACTGCTGGGGCCTACCTGCTGTACTACAGGGTTCTGGCCGCAGCCGGCAGCGGCAACCTGCTGCTGGTCACCCTGATCATCCCTCCAGTCGCCATTCTGCTGGGCGCCTATGTCCGGCACGAAACCCTTGCCCCGAATGCCTTCATCGGCTTTGCAATCCTTGCATTGGGGCTATTGATCCTAAGCCGATCCCGCGGCCGAGATTGACGCCATCGCCGGGCCGATTTAGCTAGGACAAAACAAGGGACGGTTGCACATGATCTACAGTTCGGCAAAGGACTGGCGCGAAGCGGCGCGCAAAAAGGTGCTGTTTTTCGGCATGTCCGGCTTGGGCAAGACTTATGTATCGAACATCCTTCGCGACTCGGGCGACTGGTTCCACTATTCGATCGATTATCGAATTGGCACGCGTTACATGGGTGAATACATCACCGACAACGCCAAGGCCGAGGCAATGAAGGTTCCCTTTCTGCGGGATCTGCTGCTCTCTGACTCGATCTATATCGGTTCCAACATTTCGTTCGAAAACCTGACGCCGGTCGCCGCCTATCTGGGCAAGCCCGGAAATCCGGACCTGGGTGGGCTGGCGATGCCGGAATATCGGCGTCGGCAAGAGCAGTTCCGCCAGGCCGAAATCCACGCTTTGCTGGACACCGAATATTTCATTGATCGCGCTCAGCGTCTGTACGGTTACCCGCATTTCATCTGTGACACCGGCGGGTCGATCTGCGAATGGGTGGACCCTGACAATCCTTCCGACCACGTCCTGTCGGAACTCTCGCGCCAGACCCTGATGGTCTGGATCAAGGGTGACGACGATCACACGGCCGAACTGATCCGGCGGTTCGACAAGGCCCCCAAACCGATGTCGTACCAGGCCGATTTCCTGACGCGCACCTGGCAGGAATACCTTGATCAGCACGGCTGCGCCGAGGCAGAGGTCAATCCAGACGACTTCATCCGCTGGACCTATGCCCGCGCCCTGGCCCACCGTCAGCCCAGATACCAATCCATGGCTGAGAATTGGGGGGTCACCGTTACCGCCGACGCAATCGGCAAGGTGCGGGATGCCCGTGATTTCGATGAGTTGATCGAGAGCACACTTGAGACCCGCGCCGCGGCGTCCTAACTAGAACGCTTCAGAAGAAACTGGAAAAACCCGCCTCATGCCTATCAAGATTCCGTCCGACCTCCCGGCCTTTGACGTTCTGACGAAAGAGGGCGTCATGGTCATGGCCGAGGATCAGGCTGCACGGCAGGACATCCGGCCCCTGAAGATCGGGTTGCTGAACCTGATGCCGAAGAAAATCCAGACCGAAAACCAGTTTGCCCGGTTGATCGGCGCGACGCCGCTGCAGATCGAGTTGTCTCTGATCCGCATGACCGAGCATCAGACGAAAAACACCGCGGCCGAACACATGGAAGAGTTCTACCGCCCTTTTCAGGACGTGAAGGACCAGAAATTTGACGGCCTGATCATCACCGGCGCCCCCATCGAGCATCTGGAATTTCAGGACGTCACCTATTGGGACGAACTGACCGAGGTGTTTGAATGGACCCGAACCAATGTGCATTCGACCTTCGGCGTGTGCTGGGGTGGCATGGCGATGATCTATCATTTTCATGGCGTAAAAAAGTATATGCTGGACGCCAAGGCGTTTGGGTGTTTCCGGCATCGGAACCTGTCGCCGGCCTCGCCTTTCCTGCGAGGTTTCTCGGATGACTGCGTGATCCCGGTCAGTCGCTGGACCGAAGTCCGTCAGGATGAAATCGACGCTGCCGAAGGGCTTGTGACCCTTCTGGGCAGCGACGAGGTCGGTCCGTGTCTGGTTGAAGATCGGCAGAACCGGGCGCTGTATATCTTCAATCACTTCGAATACGACAGTGACACCCTGAAACAGGAATACGACCGGGACGTGGCCAATGGCACTCCGATCAACGTGCCGATCAACTATTATCCCGACGATGACCCGTCCCGCACGCCTCAGAACCGGTGGCGTAGCCATGCGCATCTGCTGTATGGGAACTGGATCAACGAGATATACCAGACCACTCCTTTCGACATGGCGAAAATTGGTCATTAAGTCGTTGATATACTTGGGCCTGTTTGCGGCCCTTTTTGCGGCCTTGACGGCTTGGCTTGCCGCACGCCATGAGGCCCGGGCCGAGGCCGCGTTTCCGCCAGAGGGTCAGGTATTGGATGTCGACGGCGTTGGTGTACATGCCGTCGTCATGGGCGAAGGCCCGGATGTCGTCCTGATCCACGGGTCCAGCGGCAATACCCGGGACATGACGTTTGCTCTTGCGCCGTTGCTGGCAAAGTCCTTTCGGGTCATTGTATTCGACCGGCCGGGGCTAGGCTATTCTCAGAGCTTCTCGGCGGATGGCGAAACCATCGTTGAGCAGGCAGAAATCCTGCAGAAAGCTGCCGCGATGTTGGGGGCCGACAAACCCATCGTCGCTGGCCAAAGCTATGGCGGGTCGGTATCACTGGCTTGGGCTGTGACGCGCCCTGACAACATCTCGGCTCTGGTCCTGATCGCCCCGGCTGCGGTGCCATGGGAAACTCCGCTCGATTCCTTCAACCGCATTGCCTCGACCGCCTGGGGAAATGCTCTCGTCCTGCCGTTGATCACCGCCTACGTTCCGGACTGGTACGTCAACAAGGCCCTGGATACGGTCTTTGCCCCCCAGACGGCACCCGAAGGCTATGCCGAGCATTTTGGCCCGGCCCTGACGCTCCGCCGGTCGTCGATGCATGCCAACGCAAAACAACGGGCCAACCTCCTGGACGAAGTTGCCGAACTGCAACCGCGCTACCCTGAGATATCGGTGCCCACCGAAATCGTGCATGGTACGGCAGATACGACAGTTGGTCTGGGCTGGCATTCCGAACGGCTGATCGAACAAATCCCCGGCGCTGAGCTGATTGAACTTGCAGGCATGGGGCACATGCCGCAGGTGGTGGACGCTCCGGAAGTTGCTGCTGCGGTCGAACGCGCCGCGGAACGAGCGGGTTTGCGTTAACCTCGCCCGTAATCCATAGTAGAAACTGGATTTTATGGCGAGGCAACTCATGACCCGTGCAGCGGACCGAGCAATCAACAGCTACTTTCGGAACGACGCTCCCGAGAGCGTACGAAAGGCCATCGAGGACGCTGAAAAAGGTGACATCCTGAACCCCAGCTACCCATATCAGGAGAGGATGAAGCGCAAGGACTATGAAAAGCAGATGGAGGCCCTGCAGATCGAACTGGTCAAGATGCAGGCATGGGTCAAGGAAACCGGACAACGCATCGCGATCGTGTTCGAGGGTCGGGATGCAGCGGGCAAAGGTGGCACGATCAAGCGGTTCCGGGAGAACCTGAACCCGCGCGGCGCCCGCAATGTCGCCCTCAGCAAGCCCTCCGACGCCGAGCGCAGCCAATGGTATTTCCAGCGGTACATCCAGCACCTGCCATCGGCTGGCGAGATCGTTTTCTTCGATCGCAGCTGGTACAACCGGGGGGTCGTCGAAAACGTCTTTGGGTTTTGCACCGCAGACCAGCGGGAACGCTTCTTCAGGCAGGTCATGCCACTGGAGAACGGGCTTGTGCATGACGGCATTCACCTGTTCAAATTCTGGCTCAACGTCGGCCGCGCAGAACAGCTCAGCCGGTTTCTCGCGCGCGAGAATGACCCGCTGAAACAATGGAAACTGAGCCCTATAGACATCGCCGGTCTGGGCAAATGGGATGAATACACGCAGTCGATTTCCGAAACTCTGACACGCTCTCATTCCGATCTGTGCCCTTGGACAATCATCCGCTCGGACGACAAGAAGCGCGCCCGGCTTGCGGCAATCCGGGCGGTATTGTCGATCTTGGACTATGACGAAAAGGACACCGAAGCCGTTGGAGAGCCCGACCCGATGATTTGTGGCGGACCGGAAATCTGGGATGCGTAGTCTAGGGCGCCTTTGGTCAAGCGGTGGCCCCTCCGATCATGCCCCGGGGATTGGACCTGCTGCGCCGCGTGCATTATGTCTGGTTGGTAAAAGAGCACGCAACCACAGGCAGGTGCCGTCGGAATGACCAAACGCGGCTATCACCATGGAAATCTGAAACAGGCGCTGATCGACGCCGCCCTCTCGCTGATCGAAGAAAAAGGTCCGACCGGCTTCACATTGTCTGAGGCCGCAAAACGGGCCGGCGTCACCCCAGCCGCGGTTTACCGGCACTATCAGGGTCGCGAGGATCTGATCGCCGAGGCGGCCCGTCAGGGGTTCGAGATGTTCGCAGACCTCATGCAGTATGCCTATGACAAGGGGCAGCCCTCGGCGCTGGCTGCTTTCGAAGCGACCGGGCGCGCATATCTGGCGTTTGCGCGCAAGCACCCCGGCCACTACATCTCGATGTTCGAAAGCGGAATCTCGGTCAACCGGACGCCCGAGCTGGCGCTGGCCGCCAACCGGGCAAAGGAGGTTCTGGAAATGGCTGCGGCCGATCTTTCAGAACACATCCCGCCGGAAAAGCGCCCACCGGCGTCTATGTTCAGTGCGCATATCTGGGCGATGAGCCATGGTGTCGTAGAGCTTTATGCCCGCAATGCAGGGGCCAGCTCGCCTTTCCCGCCCGAAGACCTTTTGGAATCCGGGATCGGCATTTACCTCAGAGGGTTGGGGCTGGTGCCGCCCGACGAATGATCGTCAAAACATCCGGCTGGCATGCGGTGCGTTCAGCCGTGAGGTGACATTGATCAGATCCATCATGCCCATCCCCTTGATGTCGACCGGACCCAGGTCCGAGACCTGGAATTCATCGATCAGGGCATATTTCATCTCTTCCGGGGCAACGATGTTCATGGGGTTCGCAAAGACCTGCAACCGCGATGCTATATTCACGGCCGGTCCGAAAACGTCATAGACGTATTTCTGGATCCCTACCACTGACCCTACGGCGGGCCCCATTCCAAGCCCGATCCTGGCCTGCCATTTGTGCGGATGACTTTCGTTGCGCCGTTCCAGATACCGCAGAAATCGGACCGCACAATGCGCAACCGCCGTGGCATGGTCGGGCGTGGCGTCGGGCATGCCTGAGACCGCAAGATAAGCGTCTCCGATCGTCTTGATCCGTTCACACCCGAACTGTTCGACGATCCGGTCGAAGGCGGTGAAGATGTCATTCAACTCGCTGAGGGTGACCGTAGGGTCGGTTTTTGCCGCAAAATCCGTAAAGCCGACGAAATCCAGCATGACCACGGAAACCTGATCATACAGCTGAGGCGTCACTACGCCGAAGGTTTTGAACTCCTCATAAACCGCACGCGGCATCAGGTTCAGCAAAAGCCGTTCGACCCTTTCTTTTTCTCTTTCCAACTCGCGGGTGTTGCGCTCGACCATGGTCGAATAGCTGTCGATCATGCTTTCCAGCTCACGAATTTTCGTTATGTTCTGACATTCGACAACCAGAACCTGCTCATCCATCCCGTTGGCCAAGGAAATCGTCACCGCGAAGATCAGCGTGCGGCGCTTGGGCTTCATCTGCAGCTCGGCCGAGTATCGCAGGCCCGATTGTTTGACGTCATCCAGTTCGCGCTGGTCGAGATCCGGCAATATATCCAAAAGTGTCTGGCCGGGCTCGGGTTTACCGAACCATTCGGCAAATGGACCATTGTGGAACACGAAGGTCAGGTCCGAGGCCCGCAATACCGCTACACCGACCCCGATGGCACGCAGCAGATGCTCGTTGATGGCCAGGATGCTCATGCCGCATCCCGGGCAACGATGATCGCCCTTTTGCCTTCGATCGCAGCCAGCGCGACCTGCACGTCATCTTCGGTCATTCCATGAATTGAAAGGGCTTCGCCGAACAGCGTAGCCATCTCGTCGAAATCATCGTGGCTGATGTTGAGGTGCCGATGCACGGCCTCGATCCGATCATCACTGAAAGACGCGGGACCACCCACCAGAGACGAAACGAATTTGGTTTGGTGATCAATCAACCGTGGCATGTCGATATCTTCGAAGTAGCCTCCGATCTCATCCGATTCCAATGCCATTTCGTAAAATGTCATCACGATCCGGCTGATGGTTTTGAACCCGCCGTATTTCTCGTAAATCGTTTGACCCACACCAAAACCCCAACAAATCGCGCAATAACACTGCGAGGTTATATCAAATCGAGAGTTTTGTTAACGTTTATGCACTTTGCGACTGGCGCCGATGGTTGGAACCGCTTGGTTTTTCACCACTGGCACAAAGACTTCAGGACCAAGGGCGCACGATCAGATCGTCGGCACAGGGAATGAAGTCCACCATGCCGCCGCGCTGGAGAAGCCGCGCCTGACCGCCCAGCTTCCATTTCAGTTTTCGGCCGGCCGACTGAAGCTCGCGCCGCAGCCGAAACCACGTGGGGCCCTTGTCCAATCCGCTGTTTGTGGCTGCGCTTTGGGTTCGTTCGCTGCTTTTGACCGGTTCGTCGATCTGCTCCTGCCGTCCCGACCAGATCATCTGGACACCAACAGCCGGAAAGCACTGAAACATGTTCCAATTCCTGCGCGGCAAGGACAGAAAATCATCGAGATGGTCAGAATATCTCTGCGACCAGGCCAACAATTTGCGGCAGCCTGCCTGTGACAGAACATAGGCCGCCGCACTTGGCGCCATTTCCAACATTGGGCGCACGCGGACATTTCCGATCCCGGTCTCCGGCCCAAAACGCAGTGACCGGGGCGAGTAATCCAATTTGACGCAATCATAGGCTTCCGGGTGGTTCAGCACTTCGGTGATCACCCGGCCAGCTTCAGAGGACATTTCCACATCATCCTCAAAGACGACAGCGGCTGGAAGGTTCCGATCGGCGATCCGTTGCCAAACCGATCTATGGCTTTCGAAACAGGCGATTTCGCTGGTCGTCAGACCCCAGCGCGTTCCCGTTCCCGCGATATATCCGTTTTGCTCCAACGCGCCCGACTGACTGGCATCCGTGGCGCTAATCCTATGCGCACCCACAAGGCCCGCCTTCTGAAACTGCGCTTCCATGAACGCCCGGCGCTCGGGCACACGGTCCAGATTGATGTAATAGACGCTGTCGCCTGCCATCTGCTGGGTTATCTGCACCGGAAGTCCTTTCGCATCGCGCGCCGCTTTATTGGCCATATCCCCAGTTGGGACCGGAAGTCCAGATTGCACAGCCGGCAGATCTACGGCCAGCGGGGTGAGCGAACTGACTGGCTAAAGCTTGTTCAGCCGATGTTTATCCAAGATGTCGATGATGACGGATTTGGCATGCAGCCGGTGCTGGCGATGCCGGTCGCGCGCCACATCAGGTTTGCCGTCGCGGATTGCCGTATAGACCGCACGGTGATCCTCATTCGACTTGACCGGCAACGGGCGGATGAACAGGGTCGAGGCCCGCGCCCTGCGGACCTGGTCGCTCATCATGGACACGATGCTTTCCACCCGCCGGTTGCCACCCAACCGGACAAGCTCGCGGTGGAACAGGTCATCGGCCTTGGCCCACGCCTCCAGGTCTTCCTCACCGATGGCGCGATCCATTTGGGCGATCGAGTCCGCCAACGGCTGAAGGTCCTGTTCAGAAAATCCGGCCTTGGCCGCGCGTTCGGCTGCAAGGCTCTCCAACTCGGTCAGAATGTCATAGATCTCGCGCATGTCATCCGGCGATACCGGTAGGATCCGCACCCCTTTGCGCGGCCGCATTTCCAACAGGCCTTTGCTTTCCAGCATCAGCGCTGCTTCGCGAACCGGCGTGCGCGACATCCCCAACTGCTCGGCCAGCTCGGTTTCCAGATGGTCGGTGCCCGCGGCCAACTCTCCGGTCAGGATCATCCGCCGCAAGTCCCGCACCGCGCGCTGGGTATTCGAGAGAGCCTTGCCGGTCTCGTTTTTCATTCGGCCTCCAAAACGATTTTCCTGCCCTCCGCATCAGATCTGTAGATCGCCTGCTCAATGCGGATAACGTCCAGATAGTCCGGGCCAGTATTTTCCAAATGCGTTCCATTTAGAAGACCGGATATGACATGCTGCTGCAATGCGTGCACGCAATCGCCACCAAAGCCCTCCCATTTATCGGGCGCAAGCAACTGCACGCTGCTCTGGCTGCCGAATTCCCGCAGCCCAACGGCGCCAAAGCCATCCATCGTCAGCGTTCCGCCGGTGCCTTCGATCAGGGCCTCCCCCATGGTGCGGCGCAGATTGTTCGAGGCATGATCCAGGTTCCGGTTGCCATCGAACACGGCCCTCAACCCGTTTTCGAACTCAAAGATGACATAGCCTGCGTCCTCTCCGGCAATGACCGGGTTTATCCGCCGCAGATCGGCATAAACCGAGACCGGATTGCCGAACAAGAACCGGAACGTATCGACCCAATGCACCGCCGTTTCGTGGATCAGAAAACGCGGCATTTTCTGAAAATAGGGTTGCCGATCAAGATAAGCGCGAGGCCCCTGCCCGTCGCCCGGGCGCAGCCGGAACGTGGCCTGCAGCGGTGTCCCGATATCCCCGCGTGTCAGGGCGTCCTTCATCACCCGATACCACGGCTGAAAGCGAAAATTTTCGTGGACAACGACGGTGGCTCCGGCGTCCTGGGCGTCCTGCAGTACATCCTCCGCTTCTGCCAGAGATCGACAGAACGGTTTTTGGCACAGGATCCAACCCACACCTGCGTCCAGCGCGGCACGAATTGCGTCGGCATGACCATCAGGCGGTAGGATTATGTCCAACAGCTGGGGCGTTTCCTGGGTCAGCATCGACGGCAGATCATCATAGGCAGGCAACCCAGTGGCGGCCGCCTTCTCGAGATCGCGATCACATGCGGCGACCAGTTGAACCTGCGGTATGCGGCGCCAGCTGCCATAGTGGAACTGGCTGAAATAGCCGGCGCCGACACAGGCGACCCGAATGAACTGCTGGCTGCTCACGCCAAAAACACCCTGTCCGCTACCGCCCGCGCTGCGGCCAGCGTGTCGGCTTCTCCGCCCAGATCACGGGTCAGAATTCGGCCCTCGGACACGACGCTGTCGACTGCCGCGTGCAACCGTTGCCCATCGCGCGACAACGCGGGGTTCTGATGCCGCAACCCAAGCCATTCCAGCATCATCGCCGCCGACTGGAACATGGCAAACGGATTGGCGATGCCTTCCCCGGCAATGTCAGGGGCGGATCCGTGACAGGGCTGGAACACCGCATGATCCAGACCAATGTCAGCCGAGGGCGCCAGACCCAGCCCTCCCATCAGACCGGCCCCAAGGTCAGACAGGATGTCTCCAAACATGTTCTCCGTGACAAGAACATCAAATTCCCAAGGCTTCTGAACCATCCACAAGGCCGTTGCATCCACATAGGCATGATTCGCAACCAAATCCGGGTGACGCTCTGCCTCGGCATCGAACAGATCCCGGAAGAATGCAAAGGCGCGGAAGACATTGGCCTTGTCCACACAGGTGACACGACCCCGACCCCGCCCGGACGTTTTTCGGTCATGCGCCAACTGGAAGGTAAACCGAAACAGCTTTTCGCAGACCTCTCGGGTGATCAGCAGCGTCTCGCGCGCCTCGTCCTCGGTCACTTCTCCGCACCCCTGGGTGTGAAACAACCCCTCAGTGCTTTCGCGGATTAGAACGAAGTCAATTTCCTTGCCAGGCGGCAGGGCCAACGGTGTTGCTTGCCCAGCTCTCACCCGCACAGGGCGCACGCCGGCAAACAGCCCCAGCGCCTTGCGGAGGTCGATCTGAGGTGAAATCTCGGTCCCATCCGGGTACCGAACGTCCGGCAAACCCATCGCGGACAGTAGAATGGCATCTGCCTGCCGCGCCGCATCCATTGACGTTTTCGGAAATGATTCTCCGGTTTGCGCATAGTGGGCTGCCCCGGCCGGAACCTCCCGAAACTCAAGTGTATAGTCCTCGGTCTGCTCCGACAGCTGCGCAAGGATGCTTAGCGTCGGAGCCATGATTTCCGGGCCGATCCCGTCCCCGTGGAACACTGCAATCTCTAGTCTCTCGGCCATCTGCGCCCTGCGTCCTTTTCCTGTGTTCTTGCGTTCGACCTTATATCAATTCCGGTCGTTGACAACGCATTGTGTAACGTATACGCAATTAAATGCAACAACAAACACATCACTGCATCTGGGAGGAAAAGATGAAGTCGAAAATCGCAAGGTTGGCAGCGGCCGCCCTAATGTCGGCAGGTGCCGCAGGGCTCGTCAGCGCACAGGAATATCCGTACCGGGACATTACCACCGCCGTCGTCTGGGGCGCCGGAGGCGGTACCGACACCATCAACCGGATGATCATGGCCGAGATGGAGAAACATCTGCCGGTGTCGATCAACGTGATCAACCAGACCGGAGGCGTGGCGGGTTCAAACGGAATGGTCTACGTCATGAACCAGCCTGATGACGGCTATACGTTGGTGGGACTTTCCGAATCGAACGTGACCGCCGCCGTCCAGGGCGGCTGGGACAAAAAGTTCGACTACTGGTATCCGTTCATCGTTGGCGGCTCGCCTGATTTGATCTCGGTTCCAGCCGACAGCCCCTACAACAGCCTTGAAGAGCTGGTGGACGCGGCGAAGGCCGCGCCCGGAACCATCCCGGCGGCAGCCTCGGGTGCGGGATCCATACACCACCTGAACCTGCTGGCCATCGAAAAGGGCTCGGGCGCCGAGTTCAAATTCGTCCCCTACAAAGGCTCAGCTCCGGGGCAAGAGGCCGCCATCGCCGGTGAAGTTGCGCTGGTCGTGACCTCGCTGGCGGAACAGGCCCCGCTGATCGAGGGCGGACAGTTGCGCCCCCTGGCGATGCTGACACCTGAAAACGCGGAAATCGCGGGAATGACCGTTCCTTCGGCCTTTGGCATCTATGACGGGCTCGACCAATATTTGCCGCTGAAACAGGCAATCGGCTTTGCGGTCCACAATTCGGCAAGCGACGATGTAAAGGCAAAACTGGCGGATGCGTTCCAGAAAGCCATGGCCTCGCAAGCCGTGGCCGATTGGGCCGCAGCAAACAATTATGACATCGGCGGACAGTACGGACCCGAGGCGCAGAAGCTGTTCTCGACGCTGGAATCCACTTTTGCATACACCCTGCAAGATTTGGGTGCGACGACCGTCGATCCGGCCTCTCTGGGCATCGAGAAGCCCTGAGCGACAAACGATCTTGGGGGCGCGGTTCCGCGCCCCTTTTTTTTGCACGGGAGGGCAAAGTTGGAAAAGGCTGAGGACATTCTGGTCCTGCGCGCACGGGATTTCTGGGCGTCGCTGGTTTTGGGGGCAACATCAGTGTTCTTCCTGTGGGAGACCATGGACATCCCCCTGTGGGGAGAAAACAAGGCGGGGGTCAGCGGTACCCAATGGTACGACTCGGCAGCCATTGTTCCGTTGTTCATCTTTGTGGGCCTGTTGTGCCTCTCGATCGCGCTGTTCGTGATCTCGGTCCGGTCCGGCGGGGCGCGGCACGCCCTTGGTGCGGCTGGCATCGGCTGGAACCCTGACGAAGCATTTCGCTTTTCCACCATTGGCCTGATCCTTCTGGCTTATGTGGGCGGGCTGGTGCCGCGCGTCGATTTCATCCTGTGTTCCGGCCTTCTGATCACCGCTCTCATATTTGGGTATTACGGTGGGCACCCGCGGCGCGCGATGATCGCCTGCGGCTCCGTTTGCCTGGCTGGGTTCACGTCCTGGTTGCTCTACCCTGCTCAAGCCGACTGGAACGCACATGCGGACGACTGGATCACGTTGGGCATTTGGGTTGCCCTGACGATCCCGGTTTTGATCAAAGCCCGGTCCGAGCGGCTTTTGCGGGTTGTTCCCTACATTGCCGTCCTGGCCCCGTTTATTCTTGTTTGCGCCATGGCCTTCGGGTTTCGCCAGAATGTTCCGGCGCGCGGTGGCCTGCTGTTTCAACAAATCGAGTACCACTATTACGTGACGCTCCGCCCGATCTGGAAAGGCTAAGACCATGGAGTTCGTCTTGTCACAGCTGGCGGGTTTCGGCCATGCCTTCGCTGCGCTGGTCGCCGATCCGCTGACCTATCTCTATCTGGTTTTTTCGGTCTTTCTGGGCATAACATTCGGTGCCCTGCCCGGCCTGACCGCGACCCTTGCCGTGACCATTCTGACCGGATTCTTCGGCAACAAGATCCCGCTGGATTACTCTTTGATCGCACTGCTGGGCGCATATGTGGGGGCGATTTACGGCGGGTCCTATCCCTCGATCCTGCTGAACATCCCGGGTACCGCCGCCAGCGCCGCCACCGCAATGGACGGTCACCCGCTTGCCAAGGCCGGACGCGGAGGTGAGGCGCTTGGATTGACGACGACGGCCAGTTTCATCGGGACCATCATCGGCACACTCACGCTCCTGATCTTCGTCTGGGCGCTGCTGCTTGTTTCAAAGAACATCGCAAGCCCCGAAAAGGCGCTACTGGCCCTGTTCGGTATCCTTCTGTCTGGCACGCTCATGAGCGAGGACCTGGTGCTCAAAGGGTGGATATCCGGTCTGATCGGGCTTGCCATGGCCATGGTCGGACTTGACCCCTTGCTGTCCGAGCCCCGCTACACCTTCGGCTGGTCCTACATGCTGAGCGGGTTCCAGGTGGTACCTGTTCTCATGGGGGCCTTCGCGATCCCTCAGATCATCGAAGGCCTGCGCCATGTCGAAGCCGGCAAGGTCATGGCTCTGAAAGGCTCGATCCTGCCAAATCTCTCGACGGTCCGCCGTCACCTGCCCACCATCGGCAGGTCCGGCGTGATCGGCACCGGCGTTGGTGCCCTGCCGGGCGTCGGCGAGGATGTTGCCGGATGGGTCAGCTACGGTGTCGGCAAAACCGTTTCGAAGGATGGGAAGAACTTCGGCAAAGGTTCACTGGACGGGCTTTTGTGTTCAGAGACAGCCAACAACGCCTGTATCGGCGGCGCACTGATCCCCCTGTTGGTGCTGGGCATCCCCGGCTCACCACCCGCGGCCGCGCTGCTGGGGGCGTTCAAAATCAACAACGTCATCCCCGGCCCAACGATCGACCCCGAAATCATCCTGCGGGTCGTGGCCATCCTGGTGCTGGCATCGTTGACGATGTTCCTGATGGGCCTTTTCACCGCGCGGGTCTTCATCAAGATTCTCAAAATCCCGCAAACTGTTTTCTTGCCCGTCGTGATGGTTCTGACCACGATTGGTTCATTCAGTGTGGGTGGCGGCATCAATGACCTTTACCTGATGCTGGGGGTCGGCTTCGTGGCGTATTTCATGAACCTGATGAAATATCCGATTGCGCCACTGGTCATCGGCGTCATCCTTGGCGGGTTGTTCGACGAGACATTCCGCCGGTCACTGTTCCTGTCGGATGGTGATCTGTCAGTATTTGTTTCTCGACCCGGAGCAGCCATTCTGCTGGTGTTGAACCTGGCGCTGATCCTCAGCCAATTGCCTCCGGTCAAACGTCTGTTCGCCCGTCTGAAAGGAGCACCCGCCTGATGTATGCCGTCACCGTAACCTTCGAGTTGAAGCCCGGGACACGCGAGCGTTTCCTGCCTCTGATGCTGGACAACGCACGCACGTCGTTGAACGACGAGCCCGGGTGCCTGCAATTTGACGTCTGCGCAGGGGACGATCCGGCCATCGTTTTTCTGTATGAGATCTACTCGAACGTCGACGCTTTCAGGATCCACTTGGACAGTCCGCATTTCAAGACATTCGATCTGGCGGTTTCGGATATGGTGGTCCGAAAGCAGGTCAACACGTTCTCCGAGGTCATGCGATGAACGACTGGGAAGTCTATGCCATCAAATATGCGGACAGAAATGCCCGCACCCGCGCCGACAGCTTCATAATGGATGACGATCACGCGGCCCCTCATGCCATGGACTACTACCTGTGGCTGCTCAGGCGCGGCACGCAGGTCATTCTGGTGGATACCGGATATGACACCGACGAAGGGCTGAGCCGCGGACGGCCTATTGCCATGGATCCACGTGATGCCTTGCGACCATTCGGGATCGCGCCAGAGGCCATTCAGCAAGTGATCGTCACGCATCTGCACTATGACCATGCAGGGGGTCTGCACCTGTTTCCAAATGCCACGTTGCATATGCAGGCGGCCGAGATGGCCTTTGCCACGGGTCCCTGCATGTGCCACGACACTCTGCGCGCGCCGTTTTCGGCCGGTCATATCTGCGAGGCGGTCAAGCGGCTCTATTCCGGCAAAGTGGTTTTCCACGACGGCGACGCCGAGTTGGCCGACGGTGTCACGGTCCACTGCATCGGCGGCCACTCCCGCGGGCTGCAATGCGTACGGGTCCGAACTGCCAGCGGCTGGATGGTTTTGGCGTCGGACGCATCGCATTACTACGAGAACTTCATGGCCCGAAAACCATTTCCCATTGTGGTCGACCTGCAGGACATGCTGGACGGCTTTGACAAGCTGCAAAGCCTCGCGTCTGCCCCTGGCCTGATCATCCCAGGCCACGATCCGCTGGTCCGGTCCGTTTTTGCCCCGGGACCAGCCGACCACATCAACCGTTTGGACACGGGGCCAATCAGAGAGATCAAACTATGAAGATCGGAGTCATTGCCGATGATTTCACCGGCGCATCCGACATTGGCCTGACCCTCGCTGAGGGCGGCATGCGCGTCAGCCAGTTTGTTGGCATCCCAAAGGGCCACGCGGACCAGGATCTTGATGCGGCCGTGGTTGCGCTCAAGTCACGCACGGCCCCGGTTGACGAGGCGGTGCGCGACAGTCTGGCGGCCTGTGACTGGCTGCTGTCCCAGGGTGCGCAGCAAATCGTCTTCAAGGTCTGTTCGACCTTCGACAGCACCGCAAAGGGCAATATTGGTCCGGTTCTGGATGCGCTGTCGGAATGGCTGAACGCTCCGACCACAATCGTCTGCCCGGCTTTTCCTGAAAATGGGCGCAGCGTCTACCAAGGGCACCTGTTCGTGCAGGACAAGTTGCTGAGTGAAAGCGGCATGCAGAACCATCCACTGACTCCGATGACCGACCCTGATCTCCGGCGTCTGCTGGCCGCTCAGTCCGCCCGTCCGATTCATCATGTGGCCGCCTTGGTGGTCATGCAGGGGGCTGCAGCCATTCGGTCTGCCCTGCCTGCCAAAGGTCATACGATTGTCGACGCGATCCGCGACGCAGACCTGCTGGAAATCGGCAAGGCTGCCCGCGATACCCTGCTCCTTTGCGGCGGGTCCGGGATCGCGCTTGGGTTGCCGGCAAATTTTGGGTTCGAACCGCGACACCCACAGTGGGACGGAGTGTCCGGACCCGGCATCGTGCTGTCAGGATCCTGCAGTCGCGCCACCCGAGAGCAAGTCTCGCGCTACCGGGACATCGCCCCACACCGCGAGGTCACCGCGCGGGACGCGGTCAGCGGCTCGATCTCGGTGGAAGAATTGGTCAACTGGGCGCTCGAGCAGAAACAACCGCCGCTGATCTACTCTTCGGCCGATCCACAAGTCGTGAGGCAAGCACAGGACTGCTTCGGCAAGGAAGAGGCATCTGCAGCCATCGAAAACCTGTTCTCCGATCTCTCCCGCAGCCTTTGGGCCGCGGGCTTCCGCCGGATGGTCATTGCAGGGGGTGAGACTTCGGGCGCGGTTGTCCAGGGACTGCGCGCACAGCAGTTGCAGATCGGCCCCCGCTTGGCAGCCGGCGTTCCCATGGTACTCCTGGCCGGCACCCCGTCCGTTGCTCTGGCGCTGAAATCGGGCAATTTCGGCGGCCCCGATTTCTTTGCGGACGCCTTGAACAGAATGGAGCGGCAACAATGAGCGAGGCGGCGAAGCTGCGGGAAGAAATCTGTCTGCTTGCAAAGTCGATGTTCGACCGGGGGCTGACCTGCGGTGCGTCGGGCAACATCTCGGCCCGGCTGACCGACGGAACGATCCTGGTTACGCCGACCGGCAGTTCGATGGGGTTTCTCGACCCGGCGCGGATCAGCCATCTGGATGCCCGGTTTCAGCACATTGATGGCGACTTACCGACCAAGGAAGTCCCGCTGCACTCGGCCTTCTACGACACAAGGCAGCAGACCGGGGCTGTGGTCCACCTCCACTCGACGCATTCGGTGGCCTGGTCCATGCTTCCCGAAGTTGACCCCGAGGACGTTCTGCCGCCGCTGACCCCGTATTCAATCATGCGGGTCGGTCGGGTGAAATTGCTGCCATTCTTCCTGCCCGGCGACCCTGAAATGGGCAATGCGGTCCGGGGACTGGCTGGACAGCGCAGCGCGGTGCTGCTGGCCAATCACGGCCCTGTGGTTGCCGGCAAAGACATCTGGGCGGCCAGTTTCGCAATGGAAGAACTGGAGGAAACCGCAAAACTCGCCCTGTTAACCCGAGGACTGACCCCTCGACAGCTGAGCGCCGAACAGATTTCAGCCCTGTACGACATGACAGGCCACAGCAAGTAACCGGTTCGAACACCTGCTGCTCTGACAACACGCTTTGCGATCCAATCGGCCGGAGTTCGGCTATTGCCGCCAGCTTTTGCGCACATTTCTGGCAAAGATCATCTCAAGCTTGCTCAATTACCCTGCGTAAATTACCATTTTCGGTGGGGGACTGTGTCGTTGAATGGTTTAAAGCTGCTTTTTGTGCAGGCAGGGTTCGGTCCGGGTGGTGCGGAAAAAGTCATCGCCATGTTGTCGAACCATTTCGTGGAACGCGGTTGCGAGGTTCACGCAACGGCGTTCAGCATGCCGGAAAACGGTCCCTATTTCTCGATGAATGAAAAAGTGCGGACCAGTGCGCTATCAGGCAGGCGCGGACAGTTGAACAGGATCACGCACGTACGTTCGGTCATTCGCGACCTACGCCCCGATGTCGTGATTTCGTTTCTGACCAAAGTGAATGTAGTTACCCTGATCGCCACATTGGACTCCAAGCTGCCGGTCATCATTTCGGAACGGAACAACCCACGTCTACAGGACGCACACCCCGGATGGGCGCGATTGCAATCCGTTCTGGGCCGAAGGTCGAAGGCTGTCGTTGCATTGACACAAAAAGGTCTGGAGGATCTGCCTGGCCCGCTCCGCCGTCGCGGTCGGGTCATACCGAACCCGATCGAGCCCTTCACACGGGCGCAGGTGTCGAACTCCGAAAAAGCGCGTCACCTGGTCTCGGTTGGTCGCCTGGTGCCGCAGAAAGGTTTTCACCTTCTTCTGGAGACCATGGCCAAGATCCATGCCGAGTGCCCATGGATCACCCTGACGATCTATGGTGAAGGCCCCGAGCGTCCCCCACTCGAGCGGTTGCGCAAGTCTCTCGGTCTTGAGGGTTGCGTTCATTTGCCCGGCAATACGGCCCGGGTCGGAGAATGGGCAAACGACGCCGATATCGTGGTTGGGTCTTCGCTATATGAAGGGTTTCACAATGTTGTCGCCGAGGCTGTCGTCAGCGGGATCCCAGTCGTCTCATTCGATTGTGACTATGGTCCGTCCGAATTCATCCGCCACGGGCGAAATGGCTATCTGGTACCGACCGGCGACGTCACCGGACTGGCAGAAGCCGCCATTCGTCTGATCAATGACCCGACGGCCCGCGCGGGAATGGCAAACGAATCCGATGAGTTAAGGACGCTTCTTTCTCCAGAGAGGGTCTACTCCGCGTGGGAGAACGTCGTCGCGGACGCAGTTGCGCGAAACGGTCGTATGATCTGACGAGACCCGACACGGACGACCATCCCATCATGCCAAATCCTGAGCAGGGACAGGCTAATTTTGACCTGTCTTCAACCCTGCTTTGTTAATTTTCATTATTGACAACTTTCACGCTGTAGTTATTTGCCAAATTTGACAATAAAGGAGCTCCAATGCCCCGACCCACGCTCAAAGACCAACGATCCGCTGAAATACTCGATGCCTACGTGACCTGTGTGGCCCGTTTCGGATTGGAAGGCACAACACAAGAACGCATCGCGGCGGAGGCTGGTGTCAAACGACCCTTGTTGCGCCACTATTTGGGAAACCGTGATGACATGACGGCGGCATTGGCAGACCACGTGATCAACGCTTTTGCCGAAGTGACAGAGGCGGTCTCGGCTCAATTCGGATCGCAGGGTGAGCCATCTGAGTTGATTGATGCCCTGTTTGACGACGGGCACGGCCATGATCCCCGGCTGATGCTGGCTTGGCAGGCTTTGGCAACGGCCGCAGAACGCATTCCTGACCTGGGCCCCAAACTGACTCACAGCTACGCAGACTTTCTGGCCGTCATCGAAGGTATTCTGGCACGCGCATATCCATCGGCACCTCCCGAACGCATTCGGGCCGTCGCCCATGGAGTAACCGCTTGCGCTCAAAACATCGACGCGCTTGTCCCGATTTCACCGCCAGTTCAGTGGCGCGACGATCTAAGAGCGGCGGCGCTGGCGTTGCTTGCAAGCTTGGAGGGTGACGCATGATCAATCTTCCCAGACTGATCAACTACGCAGCCCTACCCGTTCTTTTGGTGGCCACATGGCTGGGGCTCCAGTGGCCCTGGAGACTGGTATTCCTCTGGTGGGCCATACCTTCGATCCGCAGCGGCCAAGCTTTCCTGATCGATGCCGTCAACCGCGACACCGATCCACTCCTGTTCTGGACCGTTACTGTTCTTTGGATGGTCTTAGGCGGCCTGATGGTTACCGCCGACATCGCACCGGCCATCTATCCGGCCTGGCTGGTCTGAGAGGTTTTCATGACACGAATGTATCACCGGCTTCCCGCCTCTGCCTATACAGCGCAGGACTGGTACGACCGCGAGCAAGAACTGATCTTCTCTCGCACCTGGCGATATGCCGGGTTTGCCGAGGATGTACCCGAGCCCGGACACTATATCTCGGTCCAGGCGGGTTTGAACAACATCTTCGTCGTAATGGGGCGCGACCGTCGGCTGCGGGCGTTCCACAACATCTGCTGTCACCGCGGAACCCAATTGATCCGTGCAGTGGGCAAAACGCAGAAGGCACTGACCTGCCCCTATCACGATTGGACCTACGATCTGGAAGGCAACCTGATCTCGGTCCCAGATGAAAATCGCGAATATCCTGACGGCATCGACAAGTCTTGCCTCGGGTTGAAACCCACGAGCGTCGATCTCTGGCGCGGGATGATCTTCGTGCACCCTGACCCGCAGGCGCCGAGCCTTGCGGAGTGGTTCGGGCCAGTCGATCCGTTGCTGGGCCCGCACAAGCCCGAAGAATTGGTCGAATACGGCGAAGCCCGCCAATGCTATGAGATCCGCGCCAACTGGAAGATCTTGGTTGAGAACTACATCGACGTCTATCACCTGAGCCACCTGCATTCGAACACGCTTCACATGTATGACCACGGTCGCGCAGAATATGGCTGGAAAGGTCCACACTATCATTTTTGGGAGCCGCCCTCGTCAGACTATGCCCGCGCGCTCGAGAAAAACCTGCCCACCCCGCGGGTAATCCCGAAACCGCATATTGGCGCCTGGGTGCCGATGCTGTTTCCGGGCATTGGCTTGGCTGGCAGTGAAGACAGCTGGAACATCTTCATCATCACGCCCCTCGCGCCCGACCGAACACGCGTGGAGAACCGCACCAGATTGGCCAGCGCGTCGGCGTGGGAGTACTCGCGGCAGCAATGGTCATCTTACGCGTTCTGGCGTGACTTCGGTGGCCCGAAATACAAAGGCGACGATGCGTTGGGCAAAGATGACCCGATGGCCTCGGGCGATTTCACGACCGAAGATGTCTATGCCTGCGAACAGCAACAGAAATCCTTGGCAAGCCCGTTGTTTGAAGTCGGCCCGGCCTCTGTCGGAGAAGGCCCGGTTTTGCAGCATCAGCAAGTTGTTCTGGACTTCATGGCGGAAGCTGAGGCCGAGACATGACCAGGCCCAAAACACTCTCCCCAAACGCCATCCCTGGGCCGGCACCAATCATCCCGCGCCCAACTGCCCAGAACCCAAAGGTCATCCTGTGAGCCTTCGCATTCTTGCCAGCTTGGTTGGGATCGCCCTGGCAGGCGGACTGGCTCTCGCCGCGCCCGGCAGCGACCCGAAGGCGGTTGCCGAACGTAAGCTCTCCGCCCCCGACTCCCAGATCGCCTGGAGCGACTGGAATCCCGAAGCGATCCACACGATCACCGTAAAATATGGTCAGGGCCAGCCGGATGATCACTTTAGCTATTCGGTGGCCGATTGGGCCCAGCGAAAGGGCGACCCCGGCTTTGAATCTGTCCCAGAGCTGCAGGGGTATGTGGAAAAAGAGCGCTCACCCCCGCGGATCGTGATTACGGAAGAGCCAAGTAGCGCCACGGCAACAGCGGTCACCACGGTCAAGTACGACTGGCAGGGGCACGCAGGTACGATGGCGCAAACCGACCGCTTTTCGCTCACGCGCAAAGGCCGAAAATGGGTGATCCGCGCACTGCACACCACCATGGATTATCGCTGACCGAAGATGGCCGTCTTTTGCTCAGGAAAGGACCACACGTGACCCGTAAATTCTTCCCCTTGTCCGTGGCTGAAATCCGGCCTGAAATCAGTGGCGAAGCAACCACCGTCGTGCTGGACGTACCACCCGCCCTGACCGAGCTGTTTCGCTGGTCCCCCGGCCAACATCTGACACTGCGCTTCGGCCTGAGCGGGAAAGAGCAGCGACGCTGCTACACCATCTCCAACCCGCCAAACGAGGCGCTGCAGATCACCGTGAAACGCGTTTCCAAAGGATTGGTGTCGAACCATATCGGCGACACCCTGCGCGCCGGAGATACGGTCGAGGCGATGCAACCCTTTGGCCGCTTCACGCTGGAACCCAACGCAACTGCACGACGCACCCACTACTTTTTTGGCGCGGGCAGCGGGTTGACGCCGCTTTATGCGATGATCCGAGCCGTGCTTGACCACGAGCCACATTCCGTCGCCCACCTGATCTACGGCAACCGGTCCGAGAATGAGATTCTGTTTCGGGAAACGCTGGACGCCCTCGTCGAGGCCAACCCATACCGGTTCACCCTGCGCCATGTCTTGTCTGCCCGATCGCTGTTGAGCTGGTTCAGCCCCTGGCGAGCCGGCCGCGTTGATACGGATGCGATCAAGGCGACAATCGAAGAGTCACCCCCCATCGCGCAGGACGTCCAGTATTGGGTCTGTGGCCCTGGCAGCATGAACTCAGACGTCCGGGCAGCGCTGAACGCGCTGGATGTGCCCGATTCTCGCATCCACATGGAAAGCTTCGGCGCCAACCCAGCTCAGGACACGATCCAGTCGGGCATGGCGGCCACAGCGAGGGTGACGCTTGATGGGGAAACCCGCGATGTGCCCATTGAGGCTGGGCAAACGATCCTGGAGGCCGCCATTGCAGCGGGACTGGCGCCGCCCTTCAGCTGCCAGTCAGGCGTCTGCGGCGCATGCCGCGCAATTCGGACAGAGGGTCAGGTTCAAATGCGGGCGCACATGGCCCTCGATCAGAACGACATCGCACGCGGTGAAGTTCTGACCTGCCAAGCCGTCCCTAAAAGCACAGAACTGGCCGTGCAGTTCCCCGATACGTAACAATCCCGGTACACCGCCTCACCGCCCGGCAGTACGGATCCCAGCGCACAACACATGTTCGCCCAAGGTGTCCGGGCCAAAACACTGCCGATCCCGCGCGGTGCGCAAAAACTGTGGGTATTCAAGGTGAATGGCGGAGAGACAGGGATTCGAACCCTGGAGACGGTTTCCCGCCTACACACTTTCCAGGCGTGCGCCTTCGACCACTCGGCCACCTCTCCGTGCCGGCGATATTTGGACCAACGAACAGGGATTTGCAAGGGCCGATTGCGCGGAAATCCAAGGGATACGCAAGTTGCCTGAAGCGCCCCCGCGCCAAACGATTGAGCGGGGTCGCTTCGGTCTCGTCCAGCCGGCGAGATGGTGCTGTAGTCCTCTGACTACAGCTCTTCGCCGTTGTCTCCGTCCATGTCCGCCTCGGTCAGGCCCATCGGCGCCGAGCTTGCGTCCTCGGTCTTCACAGGTTCCTGTTGATCCGGCTGTTGGGGCTTCGCTGCCTTGTTGGCCGGTTGCACCAGAACCTCGGGGTTCCGCAGCCAGAGATCGCGCTGTGCGAATGGGATCTCGATCCCTTCTTCGGTGAAGCGCCGGTTGATTTCGTGGTTCATGTCCGACTTTACGGACAAGACCCAGTTCACGTCGCGCAGGATCGCTCTGATTTCGAAATCCAGCGAGTCCGCGCCAAACCCCTGGAACACGACGTTGGGTGCCGGGTTGGCCAAAACCATCGGATGCGCATTCGCGATTTCGCCCAGGATCTTCTCGACCTTGCGAGTGTCGGTCCCATAGGCGACGCCAACCGGAACGATGACCCGTCCGATGGTGTTGCCGCGGGTATAGTTGGTCACCACACCGCTGATCAGGTCCGAGTTCGGAACGATCACATCGGTCCGGTCAAAGGTTTCCACCCGTGTCGAGCGCACCGAGATGTCGCGCACATAGCCCATCATCCCGTTGACATCGATCCAGTCCCCTTTGGCGACCGGCCGTTCGACCAACAGGATGATGCCCGATACAAAGTTCGACACGATTGTCTGCAATCCGAAACCGATGCCCACAGACAACGCACCCGCGACGATGGCAAGTGACGACAGATCAAAGCCCGCGACAATGATCGCGGCCAGCGCCGCAAGGAAAATTCCCACATAGCCCGTGCCTGCGACGATTGCGTTCTGCCCACCCGGATCGATGCTGGTTTTTGGCAGCAATGAGTTGCGCAAACCGCTCTGCAGCAGTCGGGTCAGCATGTAGCCGATCGCAAATACGGCCACGAAAGTCAGGAAGTTGCTGGGCGAGACCGTCACGCCGCCAATGTCAAAACCCATCAGAAGCCGGGACCACGCCTCGCGCAGGTCCGAGTCGCGCGCGCCCCAATACAGCGCCAGAATGGGCAACGACAGAATGGCCAGAACGAACCCGACCAGCACCGAGAACAACGAGTCGCTGGCCGCGTCGCCCTGCCCCGTCAGCCAGCCATAAATCGAGCTAATGAACCGCTGGAAGATGACGATGGCCGTTATCAGGACCAGCGTTTTGACCGATGGGAACACGATCGCTTCGGCGGCATTGGTATAGCCAATGGCAGCCAGGACAACGCTTGCGATGCCCAGGAAAAACAGCGCCCGACGGAGCAGTTCGACCAGCTGGCTGAACCCGGCTGCCCGTGCTGACTGGCTCTGCTCAGTCTCGTCCTCAGATCCTTCGGGGCGGCGGATTTGGCGGATCCGCAGCAGCAACAGGGCTGTCACGAGTATGACGGGGAAACTGACAACGGCGCGAGTAGCCTCGGACGTGTTTTCGATCCGTTCGAACAATTGGCCCAGTTCATGCAGGATCAGCATCAGCGCGAGCAGATCCAGATAAACCCGCAGTTCCTTGATCGTATTTGCTGACAGGACTTTGAAACCCCGTTCTTCGCCCATCAAATAGACCTGACGACCGATCCAGTCGTAAAACAGGATGATCGCGGCCCAATACGGGATTTCCTGGATCAGCAATGTGCCGCGCAACCCCGGTACTCCGGTCATGACCACCGCCTGAACGATGATGGCAACCCCGAACCATGGCAGGATGATCCGGAACAGCGACACGACGAATGTCCATACGCCACGCCCGGAGCCTCCGAACCGCCGCAGATAGTCCCCAGCTTTCTCAGACCATGATCGCCCGAACAGCAGCAGGATCGAGGCCACCGCGAGCAGAATACCGATGGCAAGTCCGCTCTCTTTCAGCTTTTCACGGACAACGGCCGACCGCATGTTGGCCTTCGTCTCGTTCATCAATGCACGGCCAGCTTCGGTTACGTCCACCCAGGCAGGCGCCCAATGCGCCGGGTTGAGCGGCGATGGCCCGCGCTCAAGAAACTCTTTCCGCTGCCGTTCACGGATGATCTTGTCAATTTCGCTGATCAGGCCGTTGGCACGGCTGTAGGCCTCTTCCGAGATGATCCGCGGCACCTTCAGGCTGTTGAGTTGCTGCTCGAGGTTCTCTCGCAAGCTTGCGATGTCTTCGGGTTCCGAAGATCCGTCATCGGGTTTGGGCCCCAATGCCTTGAGCTGGCTTTCCAGCGTTTGAATGCGATCCGTGTTCGCACTTCGTGCGCGATTGAAGTCGTCCCGATAACCACTTATTTCAGTGCGCAATTTCTCCATCGAGGCATTCGATGCCCGATTGGCTTCGATCACCTTCTCGGCACGCTCGGCGGTGCTGAGCCATCCCTGGTAGTACTCGCTCTGACGGTCGGTCAGCTGCGCCGAGGCTCCGCCTGCGACGCCAAATGCGACCACAAACGCAAATGCCAGTAAAACGAGAAACTGCCGCAGCATCATACGTCCTCAAAAACACCCGGAATGCTTCGCGGGGCCTCAGTCATCCACTCTGGAACCGGCAGTTCCTTTTCACGCAGGAAGTCGGGGTTGAACAGTTTCGACTGGTAGCGCGTGCCATAGTCGCACAACACGGTGACGATGGTGTGACCCGGACCCATTTCCTTGGCCAGCCTCACAGCGCCGCCAATGTTGATTGCGGTGGATCCACCCATGACCAACCCCTCTTCGCGCAGAAGATCGAAGATATAGGGCAACGCTTCGTTGTCCGTAATCTGGTAGGCGTGGTCGGGCTTGAACCCTTCAAGGTTTTTGGTGATGCGGACCTGGCCGATCCCCTCGGCGATCGAGCCACCCTCCATCGCGATTTCACCCGTCGTGTAATAGGAATAGAGACCCGCGCCCATCGGATCGGCGATACCGATCTTGACGCCCTTGGGCTGCAAAGCCTCGGCCACACCGGTCAGCGTTCCGCCCGATCCGACCGCGCAGATGAATCCATCGACCTTGCCGTCGGTCTGCTCCCAGATTTCCGGCCCAGTGGTCTCGACATGCGCCTGACGGTTCGCGACGTTGTCGAACTGGTTTGCCCAAATCGCACCATTGGGTTCGGTCTTGGCCAACTGCTCGGCCAGTCGCCGAGAGTAATGCACAAAATTGTTGGGATTCCGGTAAGGTGCAGCGGGAACCTGAACCAGTTGAGCCCCGGCGAGGCGCAGCATGTCCTTCTTCTCTTCGGATTGGGTTTCCGGGATGACGATCACGGTTTTGAACCCCATCGACGCGCCGACCAGCGCCAGACCGATGCCCGTGTTGCCCGCCGTCCCCTCGACAATCGTCCCACCCGGCTTGAGATCGCCGCGCGCAATGGCGTCGCGAATGATGAACAGCGCCGCGCGATCCTTGACCGACTGCCCGGGGTTCATGAACTCGGCCTTCCCAAGGATTTCGCACCCGGTTTCTTCGCTGACACGGCGCAGCCGGATCAACGGAGTTTTTCCTACGGCGTCAGCAAGGTCTCGTGCAATGCGCATGGCACCCTCTTGTAAATTGGCGTTTTCGCAGATGTACAGGTGCCCTGCGCCGACCACAAGGCGGGATAGTCATCCCCGCAACCGATCGCGGTTGCGCGCCAACCAATGTGCCAGGGACAATAGAGGGAGGTCCTTGAAGACATGCCGGTCAACCATATCCATGAATTCGGCATATGGCAGAATCCTGCTGCGAATGTCCTCCCCCTCGGTCGCCAAACCACCATTGTTGATCGAGGCGGTGAGGTCTCCAATCCCAACATAGAGGTGGATGTATTCGGTGGAAGATCCGCTCGAAGAATAGGCGCCACCTGCATGTTCGAGCCGCGAGAAAGACACCTGTGCCTCCTCCATGGCTTCCCTGTGGGCCGCCTGTTCAGGGGTTTCTCCGGGGTCGATCATGCCGGCAACCGGCTCCCACATCCAAGGCTCGGGGTCATCGATCAAGAATACCGGGGTTCGGAACTGCTCAACCAAAAGGACCGTATCGCGCAGGGGATCATACGGCAGCACCACGACCGCAGCACCCTGCATCAAACCATTCCGATTCAGAACCGGCCCCATCGACCCATCGTATCGGCGATGCTGCAGTTCGATTTCTTCCATCCCGAAATAGTCGATGTATGCGCGCGTGTGGCGGTGCACGATCACATCATCGCCGGCGCTGCGTCCATCCCCGGTTTTTCGTTGCTGCGCCGCAAGCTTGGCCCACGCCCGGGTACGAATGGCAGGAAAGCTGCGCGCGATCCGAGAGGCATCGACCTTGCCGAAATACCCCATGACCTCATCCGCAGCCAAAAGGGTCATCGCGCCCCACTCGGAAACCCACTTTTCCAATGACCAGAGATCGGCCGGCGTCCATAACCCGGGGGCGGGAAAGAAGACTTGGGCGGAAACGGTCGACCCACCCTCAAGGACGACCTCTTTGACATGCAGGTCATAGTCGAACCCACCTTCGTAGAAGGCCAACCGTTCGATGTCTTGCGCAGATAGGTTCTGCACCAGGATACCCCGTGCCGCTGCGCCGGGCGCCTCAAGGATCATCGGAAAGGCTTGGTCTTGCACCGCGTGAACCGCATGGTCCGGCAGCATCGCCGGCTCGGCCGCAAGATCCTGTCCCGAGCGGCCCAAAACAAGTTCAAGCAGCGGCAAATACCGCAATGTGCCGTAGAAAAACAGATTGGTCATCGTAGGCTCGTGACTAGGGCGTCAGTTCCAGCGCCGCGAGGCGCCTTCGGTAAACAGGCCGGAAAGCAGAGCACCAATCGCCAAGGTCGCGATGATCTCGGGCGAGATCAGTTGCTTGCCGAAATCCACACCGATCTGGAAAATGGCCAGCAATGCCTCGAATGGCCCGTCATAGCGGTGACGCATCGCAAGCCGGAACATCTCGTAGGTGCCCTGAACGAACAGGCCCCAAAACACCAGAGAAACCACTCCGGTCAGGCCGTTGTTGACGGCTGCAGTCCAGCCGCGGCCCGCCCGTTTGCCCATGATGACCCAACCACAAAGAAAACCAAGGACCAGGTTCACATAGGTAAAGTAGCCGTAGTCCTTTCCCTCTTCGCCGTTGTCGATGATCATGCCGGACACAAGGAAAGCCACCACCATGAGACTGAGCGCGGCAACAAGACGTGAGGCTGTCGGCATTCCGGTATTTCCGTGTGTTAGTTGGGTTTTGCTACGGTGATCTGTGTCACATCGCAATTGCCCGTGTCAAAGGCTGCGCCGCAGGCGGTCAAATAATAATTCCACATGCGGCGGAAACGCTCATCAAAGCCCATCGCAGCAACCTGATCCCACTTGTCGTTGAACGTGTCGTACCAGCGCCGCAATGTCAGGTCATAGCTTGGGCCGAACTCCTTCGACTTGACCACATCCAGACCGGCCTGCTGGATTTCCTGCCTCAGCACCGTCGGGGCTGGCAACATGCCGCCCGGAAAGATGTATTTCTGAATAAAATCAACGCCGTTCTTGTAGACGTCCCAGCGGCGGTCGGCCACTGTTATGATCTGAAGCGTGGCCCGTGCGCCGGGCTTCAGCCGGTCGCGGACCGTTTGAAAATAGACCGGCCAGTACTTTTGCCCAACGGCCTCGAACATCTCGATCGACGCAATGCCGTCATACTGCCCACGCTCGTCGCGATAGTCCTGCAGCTTGAAGGTTACCTTGTCGGAAAGCCCAGCTTTTTCTATGCGTTGCGTCGCATACTTCAACTGTTCTTGACTGATGGTCAGGCCTGTGACCCTCAGGTCTCTTTCTTTAGCGGCGTATTCAGCAAAGCCACCCCAACCGCAGCCAATTTCAAGGATGTGGTCGCCCGGCTTTGCTCCCATCTCGTCCACCAGGCTGGCATATTTGGCCGTCTGAGCCTTTTCCAGACTTTCCTGACCGGTTTCGAACAGCGCGCTGGAGTAGGTCATCGTCTCGTCCAGCCACAGGCTGTAGAAATCATTGCCCAGATCGTAGTGGTACGAAATGTTCTTTTTGGCCTGTTTTCGGTTGTTCCGGTGCAGCCAGAACCGCAGGCGCTCATAGGCCTGGACCAAAAACTTGCCAGTGAAATCATCATAGACCGTCTCGGTGCCCAGATGGACAAGATCCATGAAGGCGCGCAGGTCAGGTGTGCTCCACCCACCCTCAAGGTAGGCGTCGGAAAATCCGAGCTCGCCTTCACGGACCAACCGGGCGAAGACATCCGGGTCGTGAATGTCGACGCGGGCTACAGGCCCGGGCTTGGCGCCTTCGTTGCGAAACACGCGACCATCCGGCAGCGCGATGTCCAGCCGTCCGGACTCCATTCGCTGCAGCATCTTGAAGACCTGCGAAAAATATCTGGGCAGGTTTTTTTGCCCCTCTGTCGTCGTCAGGATCATCCGCTCTCCCCTGTGCGGTGGTCGGAGCAGGCTAGGACGGGATTCCGTTTCTGGCAAGTTTTCAATTCCTTACTGGTGTTTTCGGCCTTCGTAGGCGGCAAGCGCCCGCTGTCGCCCAACCTTCAGATCCACGACCGGATCAGGATAAGCATCCGTCGGAGACAGTCCCCATGACACCGGCACCGCATCGAAATAGGCAAGCGCCGTCTCGGGTGGGTTCTTTTGTCCTTCGGCCAGCCACCGGCGGACATAGGCGCCCGTGGGGTCAAACTTCTCGGCTTGGGTCTGCGGGTTGAAGATACGAAAGAACGGCGAGGCATCCGGCCCCGACCCCGCAACCCACTGCCACCCCATGGCATTCGCTGCCGGATCCCAATCGACCAGACAGTCCGCAAACCAATCCATGCCGATCTTCCAGTGCGTCATCAGGTGCTTGGTCAGGTAGCTGGCGACGATCATTCGGACGCGGTTGTGCATCCGCCCGGTGACATACATCTGCCGTAGGCCCGCATCTATCACCGGTATCCCCGTTCGCGCCATTGTCCAGGCTCGAACCTCGGGGGTCTCGGAGTCGGTGTTCCACGGAAACGCATCCCATTCCGGCTTCCAGTTCGCGCTCAGTAGATGCGGTGTGTGGTACATCAGGTGATATGCGAACTCGCGCCAGACGAGTTGGCGCAAGAAGCCCTCGGCCCCGGATGAACCGGAAAACCCTGCGCTCTGGACCCGGTGCCAGATGGTTGCCGGGCTGATCTCGCCCAACGAAAGGTACTCGGACAGTCCCGATGTGCCGTCATCGCCCAGATCGTCGCGTTTTGCTGGATACGCGTCGAGCCGTTCGGTGAATTCGTCCAGCTGCGCAAATGCGGCGGCCTCGCCCGGTTCGACATGAGCCCGAACGACCACCGTGCCACGACGCATATCCGCGCCAAGGTTCCAGGCCTCAAGCACGTCCGACTGCGGCCATGATCGGGGTGCCGCGATCCGCGACGGTGCAGGCTTGGGAGCGTCGACCTCTCTCCCTCGCACAGCCCGCCACATGGGCGTAAAAACACGAAAGGGCTGACCCGCCTTTGTGGCGACCGTCCACGGCTCGAACAAAAGATGCCCGGCAAAAGACTTGGCGGATACGTCCTGCGCGGACAACGCAGCCTTTATCTGAGTGTCACGCCCGATGGATTCGGGATCATAGGCCCGCGACCAATATACATCAGTTGCCCCCGTTTCCCGTATCAGGTCTTCAAGCGCGGCCAGCGCCGGGCCGCTTCGCAGGATCAGCTTGCTGCCCTTGCGCTCGAGGCCGTCAGACAATGCGGCAAGGCCGAGGCCCAGCCGCCATTTCGGAGCCGCGCCCAAGTCATCGACCAGCTGATCGCGCAGGAAAACAGGAATCACAGGTCGCCCTGTCTGCACGGCCGCAGCCAAAGCCGGATGGTCACTCAGGCGCAGATCACGCCGGAACCACAAAATGATTGGTGACTGCTCTTTGTCCATTTCCGCCCCGTTTTCATATGTCTACGGGGCGGAACTGTTACCGGATCACAAAACCCGGTCAAATGCTTCGAGCAATTGGTCGATCTCGTTTCGCGAGGTGTAGTGGGTGAAACTTACCCGTAGAACACCTTGCTCCAGATCGACACCCATGGCGGTCAGCGGGCGAACCGCATAGAAATCACCACCGCCGGCCATGATGCCGTGTTTGGACAGATCAGCCGCCACGCTTTCCGCGTCGCGGTTGACGGCCAAGGCCACGGTCGGAGCCCGGCGTTCGGCATCGGACGGGCCGATCAGGCGCACCGCGTTGCGATCCTTGAGCGCGTCCAGAACCGGCTGCAGAAGCTCAACTTCGTGCGCACGCATCAGGTCGTGGACAAAAGCACCACGCGCGGAAGCCCCCGAAGATGGGCCGCCGTGGTGGTCGCAGAGTTGTTCGACATAGTCGGCCATGCCGGCGCTGGCGGCAATCTGAGCGTGGTCCGGGCCGGCCGGTGTGAACCGCTTGTACAGCACGTCTCCGTTGAAGAAATGCCCCTGATTGGGCAGCAGCTCGCCCAGCGTGCGCCGGATCACCATGCAGCCCTGATGCGGTCCGTAGGTCTTGTAGGACGAGAACAGGTAGATATCCGGCCCAAGGTCCCCCACGTTCGGGAAGCCGTGCGGTGCGTAGGACACACCATCCACGCAGACAAATGCCCCGGCCGCATGCGCGATCGCCGTGATTTCGGTGACCGGGTTGATCTCGGCGATCACGTTGGAACAGTGGGGAAAGCAAACCAGCCGCACCTTGTCGTCCAGCAGATTTTCCAGATCGGACGGATTCAACGAACCGGTTTCCGGGTCGATTTCCCATTCGCGAACCTCGATGCCGTCCTCGGCAAGGCGCCGCCAGGGCCCCGAGTTGGCTTCATGGTCCTGGTTGGTTACCACGATCGCTTCACCCGGTTTCATCCACTGCCGAAATGCCTGCGCCAGTACGTAGGTGTTCTGCGTGGTCGAAGGGCCAAAGCTCAGTTCGTCGGTGTCCACGCCCAGCAGAGCCGCCATCCGGGCACGTGCTTCGTCCATCTCTTCGCCCGCCAGACGGCTGGCCTCGTAGGGCGCATATGGCTGAACCTTGCGCTGGGTATAGAAGCGGGTCAGCCGATCCAGAACGGGTTTGCAGGTATAGGAGCCGCCCGCGTTCTCAAAGAATGCCTGCCCTTTCAGGCTGGGTTCGGAAAAAGCCGGAAACTGCGCCCGAACGAAATCAATATCCAGAGTGCCCATCGCACAATCCTTCTGTTGTCATGCCCAATGTTCCGAAGTTCCGCCCGCGCATGACACCGGACAACTCCGATACATGGCAGGTCTTCCAGCCAGCCACGGGTATCGCCGCGGCAGTTCGGCCGCCCGCACGAGGATGACGGGACCAAACGCCGTCAGTTAGCCCGGCCAACCCCGCGCGGTCAAGCCGGGCGTCTGATGCCAGCTTCTGTCATCAGCACATGCCAAACTCACGGCACTCAAGACAAGAGAGGTTTCAGATGAGTTATCTTCCAAAGGATTTTCTGGTGTGGGGCGAACTGCCTGTTTCCGACTTGGACAAGGCGGTAGAATTCTATGCCCACGCCACAGGGGCAGAACTTGCGGTCGACACATCCGGCCCGAACCCCATGGCCATGTTCCGCCCCGCTGACCCGGCAACGGGCGTTGCCTTGCATCTGTATCCGGGAAAGCCAGCAAAAGATGGTACCGGCCCGACCCTTCATCTGGCCGCAAAGGGCACGGCTGAAGAGATCATGGCCAGGGTCAAGGTTGCCGGAGGTCAGGTTGTCTCGGATCCGATCCAAATCCCGGCCGGTCGGTTCTTCTATGCGGTCGATCCCGATGGCAATTCGGTCGGCTTCTTCGAAGGCAGTCCGAAATAAATGAAAGGCCCCGGTGATGTAACCGGGGCCCACTGTCAGTGGCGGTACGCTCAGTTGCGTCGGCGTTCGTTCACCAGACCGATGAAGATGGACACGCACATCAAGACCAGCACGATCGCAAAGGGAAAGCCGGTGGCAATGGCCGCGGCCTGCAATGCGCCGAGCCCACCGCCCAGCAGCAGTACGACCGCGATGGCCCCTTCCAGCACGCACCAAAATACGCGCTGAGCCGTCGGAGCATCGGTCTTGCCGCCTGCCGTGATGGTGTCGATCACCAGCGAACCCGAATCCGAGCTTGTGACGAAGAACACAACCACCAGAACGATACCGACGAACGACAGCAGTCCAGCCATCGGGAAAGCCTCGAACATCTTGAACATCTTCAGTTCCAGCGCCGCATCGGACAGAGCCTGCCCATTGCCGGACATGACCTGATCCAGAGCAGCTCCGCCGAAAACGCTCATCCAAAGGGCGCCGACAAGCGTCGGGATAAGGATGACACAGGTCACGAACTCGCGGATCGTTCGGCCGCGCGAGATACGTGCGATGAACATGCCGACGAACGGTGACCAGGAGATCCACCAAGCCCAGTAGAAGGTGGTCCAGCCCTGCATGAAGTTCGTGTCTTCGCGACCGATCCAATTGGACAGGCCCGGCAGCGCAACGACATATTCGATCATGCTGTCGAAGAACCCGGTCAGGATCACCATGGTCGGCCCCACGATCAGGACCAGCAACAAAAGCAGCGCCGCCAGCACCATGTTGGCCTCGGACAGGCGTTTGACCCCCTTGTCCAGTCCGGCGATCACCGAAATCAGGGCGAAGACCGTGATCAAGCCGATCAGCAGCACTTTCATCCCGTCCGTCACCGGAACATCAAACAGATAATTCAAACCCGCCAGCGCCTGTGTCGCCCCCAGGCCGAGCGAGGTCGCCAGACCGAAGATGGTCGCAAAGACCGCAAGCACATCGATGACATGCCCCAGCGGACCCCAAGTGGCCTCGCCGAACAGCGGGTAAAAGACCGAGCGCATCGTCAGGGGCAGCCCGCGATTGAAGCTGAAAAATGCCAAGGCCAGCGCAACAACCGCATAGATCGCCCAAGGGTGCATGCCCCAATGAAAGATCGTGGCTGCCATCGCCAGCTTCCGCGATGCGTCGGGATCCTCCAGCCCGGCGCCCAACGGTGCCCAGTCGGTGCGCAGGCCGTCCTCTCCCACGGCGACACCGCCAAGTGATGCGCCATAGTGCGAGATCGGCTCGGCCACGCCCCAGAAAACAAGCCCGATCCCCATGCCAGCGGCGAACAGCATCGAGAACCAACCCGCATAGCTGTAGTCCGGTTTCGCATCGTCACCGCCCAATCTGATCTTGCCCAGCGGCGTCACGATCAACAGCAACGAAAACACGACGAAGATATTGGCCGAAAGCATGAATACCCAGTCGAACTGGTTGGTCAGCGCGGGGCGCAACCAGCCGAAGAAGTCGGCAGCCTGCTCGCGGAAAACCAACGAAAAGAAGACGAAGGCGATGATGGTCAGGCCAGACACGGCAAATACCGGGTTATGAATATCCAGCCCCATGATCTGGATATTGTCCTGGCCGACCTCGTAGTCGGCATCTGAATTGTCGGACATTCTCTCTCCTCTCATTTTAATGCGCTTTTGATCGGGGAAAGATCGTTTTTTCGGTCAGCCGCCAGAGACTTTCCGGCGGGCAAAAGCGACACGCATACCGGTCACACCCAGCATTTTCAGCAGACCGGACGGCGTTGCGTTACCTAACGTCCGAACCGAGTCGGGCGCCAGGCAAACTAATGTGGGCTGTTGGGTCGGGCCTTTGGCTAGCCTTGAACCTTGGTATAGGTCCCCTCGCCTGCCAGAATTCCGCGGAACCCGCCGGGCTCGTCCAGTCCGAATACGATCAGCGGCAGATTGTTGTCGCGCGCCAGAGCGATAGCCGAAGCATCCATGACCTTCAAACGCTTGGCGAGAACGTCGTCATAGGTCACCGAGTCATAGCGGACAGCGTCCGAATGTGCCTTGGGGTCCTTGTCGTAGACGCCGTCGACCCCGTTCTTGCCCATGAAGATGGCCTCGCAGGTCATTTCGTTGGCACGCAACGTCGCTGCGGTATCTGTGGTGAAGTACGGGTTGCCGGTTCCAGCCGCAAAGATGCACACCCGTTTCTTTTCCAAGTGGCGCACGGCGCGGCGGCGAATATAGGGCTCGCACACCTCGTCCATGCGGATGGCCGAGATCACCCGGGTGAAGACGCCCAGGCCCTCAAGCGCGGATTGCATGGCCAGCGCGTTCATCACGGTCGCCAACATGCCCATGTAGTCGGCCGTGGTCCGTTCCATCCCCTGGGCCGAACCGGACAGGCCACGAAAGATATTCCCTCCGCCGATGACCATGCAGATCTCGACCCCGAGATCATGCACCGACTTCACTTCCTGCGCGATGCGCTGGACCGTCGGCGGATGCAGCCCGAATCCCTGATCCCCCATCAGCGCCTCGCCCGAGATTTTCAACATGACGCGTTTGTACGTTGTCTTTGGGGTTTCGGCGGTTGTGTTGGTGGAAGAAAGGCTCATCTTGCGCTCCGGGCTGGCACGGGTTTGTTTTCCGGCGCAAAATGAAGCAAAACCACCGCGGGTTCAATGCGGATGGTCAAGGAACAGGGCAAACACTCATGGCTGAAAACACAGCGCGCAATTTGCTGAACAGTCTGCCGCCCATTCCCGACGATCTGCCGGTCCTCATCATGGGGCCGACCGCATCGGGCAAATCAGCCCTTGCACTGGAGATTGCCGAACACGCGGGCGGGATCATCGTCAATGCGGATGCCAGCCAGGTTTATGACTGCTGGCGCATCATTTCCGCCCGACCCTCGATCGACGAAGAAGCTCGCGCTCCACACGCTCTCTATGGCCATGTCGCTTTTGATCAAGACTATTCGGCCGGTCACTGGCTGCGCGAGGTGCGAACTTTTTTGTCGGGGCCGCAGCGTCCGATCATCGTGGGCGGAACAGGTCTCTACTTTTCGACGCTGACGGAAGGTATGGCAGATATCCCGGCAACGCCGCCCGAGTTGCGCAAGACAGCCGACGCAATTCCCCTGCCCGAGCTTCTGGCCGAGATTGATCCAAGGACACGGGACCGGATCGACACGCGCAACCGCGCCCGTGTGCAACGGGCCTGGGAGGTCGAGCAAGCCACGGGCCGGACCCTGGTGGATTGGCAGGACGACACGCCGCCACCGCTGCTGCCCCTGAATCAAGCGTTTCCGATCGTCGTGACTCCCGAGCGAGACTGGCTGATCACGCGCATCAATTCGCGCTTTGACCAGATGTTGCAGGCGGGTGCCCTGGACGAAGTTGCGGCGATGCGCGACAGGTACGACCCGAACCTACCTTCGTGCAAGGCCATCGGAGTACCTGAATTGATGGCCCATATCGAGGGGCGAATGACCTTGGTCGATGCCCGCGAAAGAGCAACGATTGCGACACGCCAATACGCCAAACGCCAGCGCACGTGGTGTCGTGCCCGGATGAAGCAATGGCAAAACGTCGATCCGAGCCAAGGCTGAGTGAATCACTGACATCGCGCCATGACTTTGTCCGAAGTCTTTTATTTTCAGTCACATAAGGGGTTTTCGGCCGAAACCTTTCGGAAAAGGGAATCACAAGTTCCAGAATCAGACTTGCCGATGGCAGCGCGGGCGACCACGGCTCAGGTTTCTCTGCAAATGTCGTTTTTGTGCACTTGATGACGATTTCGAACATTGACCTAAATTGGAATCTGGTGCCGAATGAACCCATGGGGATGCACAGAATTCAAAAAACCACATCCAAAATCACCTTGCTCGGCGCTGTCAGGCTTCGACGGGGACCAACAAATACCCATAATAATCTCACAGGGAGACATCCATGAAAACCAAGACATTGACCGGAGCACCGATGCACTGGGCTGCCGAAATGCACGCCCAGGAATATCGGGACGGCAAGCTGAGCCGCCGCGAGTTTCTGACGCGCACGACCAGCCTTGGTGTCACTGCCGCGGCCGCCTACGGCATGGTCGGCCTGACCGCACCCGCCAAGGCGGCGGGCGAAGACGCCAAGAAAGAAGGTGGCACCCTGCGCGTTCAGCAGGAAGTTCGCGCGCTGAAGGATCCGCGCACATATGACTGGTCGCAGATCGCCAACGTCACCCGTGGCACGCTGGAATACCTGGTCGAGTACAACTCGGACGGCACATTCCGCGGCATGCTGCTGGAGGGCTGGGAAGTCAACGACGATGCGACCGTCTACACGCTGAAGGTCCGTCAAGGCGTCAAGTGGAACAACGGTGACGATTTCACCGCCGAAGACGTGGCACGCAACATCGCGCGCTGGTGCGACAAGAGCTCGGAAACGAACTCGATGGCAGGCCGTTTTGCCACGCTGGTCGACGCAGATACCGGCCAGGCAATAGAAGGCGCGATCGAGGTTGTGGACTCGCACACCGTCAAGCTGAACCTGCCGAACTCGGACATCTCGTTGATCCCGGGCATGGCAGACTATCCGGCCGCGATCATCCACAGCTCGTTCAGCGAAACGGACCTGACAAACAACGTGGGCACCGGCCCCTACCTGATCGAAGAGCTGGAAGTGGGTGTGAAAGCCGCGCTTGTACGCAACGAAAACCACACCTGGTGGGGCGAAGCCGTATTCGGTCGTCCGGCCCTGGATCGCATTGAGTACATCGACTACGGCACCGATCCGTCGGCATGGCTGGCGGCTCTGGAATCAGACGAAGTCGACATGCTGTATGAATCGGTTGGTGAATTCATCGACGTGATGGACAGCCTGGGCTACGTGAAGTCCGAGGTTGTCACGATGAACACCATCGTGGTCCGCCCGAACCAGCTTGCGGAAGTGGACGGCAAGAAGGTCTATGCCGACAAACGTGTGCGTCAGGCGCTGCAGATGGCCGTGGACAACTCGGTCTGCCTCGAACTTGGCTACGGTGGTCGCGGCTCGCCTGCGGAAAACCACCACGTTGGTCCGATCCACCCGGATTACTACGAACTGCCGCCGCAGAAAGTTGACCCGGAAGGCGCGCGCAAGCTGATGGAAGAGGCCGGTATGGCCGATTTCGAGCACGAGCTGATCTCGATCGACGATGACTGGCGCCGCAACACCACCGATGCCGTGGCAGCCCAGCTGCGCGACGCGGGCATCAAGGTCAAGCGGACGGTTCTGCCGGGCAACACGTTCTGGAACGACTGGGCGAAATACCCCTACAGCTCGACCAACTGGAACCACCGTCCGTTGGGCGTTCAGATCTGGGCACTGGCCTACCGCACCGGCGAGGCCTGGAACGAGTTCGGCTGGTCCAATGCCGAGTTTGATGCCCTGCTGACCGAAGCTCTGGCCATTGCCGATGCCGACAAGCGCCGCGAAATCGTGGCCAAGGGCGAAGCAATGATCCAGGAAGAAGGCGTCACCATCCAGCCCTATTGGCGGTCGCTGTACCGTCACATGAAGGACGGTCTGGTCGGAACCGACATGCATGTGTCGTTCGAACACCATCACTACAAATGGGGTTGGGCGGCCTGATCCCGACCTGAACCTTACAAGGGGCGCCCGAATGCGGGCGCCCCTTTCCAGCCGCAGACACACCGACGCGGGGTCGGACGTCCGAGGCCAGAAAATGGTCCACTGATCTGCGGAGAACCCGAACAACAGGGGCCAACATGGGACTCTTCATCCTTCGACGATTGGGCGTGATGCTGTTGACGGCACTCTGCCTGACCTTCGTGGTCTTCTTCCTGACCAACCTCTATCCAAACCTGGAAAAACTGGCCAAGACGCAGGGCAACCAGCGTATGTCCGATGAACAGGTCGTCACCTGGCTTGAGAACCGCGGATACATGCAGCCCACGCTGGTCAAATACGGCCAATGGCTGGGGGTGGTGCCCGGTTTCACCAACACACTACCGGATGGTCAGTTCGTGGGAAGTTGCACTCGTCCCGGCTCTACTCCGGAAACGACACCGCGCTATTGCGGCATTCTTCAGGGCGACTGGGGCTATTCCACCGTCTTCAAGGACGAGGTCGGAACGATCGTCAGCAAGCGGCTGGGCAACACCGGCTACCTGATGTTCTGGGTGCTGGTGCTGATGATCCCGACCGCCCTATTGGTTGGTGTGCTGGCCGGCATGCGCGAGGGATCTGCGTTGGACCGGTCCCTGTCCACGTTTTCGATCATCACGACGGCCACGCCGGAATACGTTTCGGGCGTGATCTTCATCGCTATCTTCACCTCTTCCACCGTTGGTCTGAAATGGTTCAAGGGCACAGCCACACAGGCCATGGAGAACCCGACATTCGAGAATTTCTTCCTGCCGGTCCTGACCATTGCCCTGTACGGCATGGGCTACATTGCGCGGATGACCCGAGCCTCGATGACCGAGGTGATGACAGCGCAATACATCCGGACCGCGCGACTGAAGGGTGTGTCCTTCGGGAATATCGTTCTGAAGCACGCCCTGCGCAACGCGCTGATCGCGCCCTTCACCGTCATCATGCTGCAGTTCCCGTGGTTGCTGAACGGCGTCGTGATCGTCGAGACCCTGTTCAACTACAAGGGTTTCGGTTGGGCGCTGGTGCAGGCCGCGGGGAACAACGACATCCAGCTTCTGCTGGCGATCTCGGTCGTGTCGGTCTTCGTGGTGCTCGTGACGCAGCTGATCTCGGATATCGGCTATGTCTACCTCAACCCGCGCATCCGCATTTCATAAGGGAGGATAGACCATGGAACCTCTGAGCTGGACTGGCTCTATCGCCTTTCTGAACCCGATCATGATGATCGCCCTGGCTGCGCTGGTCGTATCCGTCGTTGTCTGGATCCTGGCGAGCATTCTGCTGCCCGAGACGCAAGTCAGCGTGAATGCGGATGGCACCGTCAGTTCGGGCGGCGGCCTCAGGAACCTGACGCAATCCGCGCTGTGGTATTCTTTCCTGGCCAGCATCGCGACGGTGGTCGCCTACCTGCTTCTGGGAATATTCCTGGGCACAGGGGCCGGGATTATCGGCGCGATCTCGCAGCAGTTTCTGCCGGTCTGGCTGTCGCTGATCATTCTTTTCGCGATGTCGGTTGCCTTCAAACGGCGCCTTGGCCTGTACGGCAAGCTGTTCGACAGCCCGATCGGCATGATCGGTTTTGGACTGGTCATGTTCTGGGTTTTCACCGGCATCTTCGGGGCTTTGGACCTTATCGTGACACATGATCCGTTGGTCCAGGTTTCCGGCATGAAGAACAAGGTGCCCGGCACCCCCCTGCCGAATGCCGAGGAGGGTGAGTTCGCCTGGTATCTGCTGGGCGGCGACAACCTTGCCCGCGACGTATTCAGCCGCATGGTCAAGGGTGCGTGGATCGTCGTGCAGATTGCTCCACTGGCCACGATGTTTGCCTTCATGGTCGGGATCACGCTGGGCTTGCCCGCCGGGTACTATGGCGGGCGGCTGGACACGTTTCTGTCGTTCCTCGCCAATCTGATCCTGGCGTTCCCGGTCATCCTGCTGTTCTACCTGTTGGTCACACCGGAAATCGTCGCGACCGGCGTGCCGAACTATATGGCCGCAGTCCTGTTCGTGTTCCCGATCCTCTTCATCGGTGTTCTTCTGAATTCGCGCTACTACACCCGGCCGAAATTCCGTACGCCGCTGCTGATCGGCGTCTTGGGTATCGCGATCTGGCTGTACCTGTCGCTGATCTCGACCGGGGGATACGTCATCCGCACGGACGACTACAGCATCTGGGGTCTGCCGACCTATCTGGATCTGTTCGACATTCCTGGCGGCATCCTGGTCGTGTTCGTTTCGGTTGTCTTCGTCAACTCGCCCACGGTGTTCCGCATCGTGCGCGGCTTGGCCATGGACATCAAGACACGCGATTACGTGGCCGCGGCGCAGACACGCGGCGAAGGCCCCTGGTACATCATGCTTTGGGAAATCCTGCCCAACGCCCGCGGGCCGCTGATCGTCGATTTCTGCCTGCGCATCGGCTACACGACCATCCTCTTGGGAACCTTGGGGTTCTTTGGACTGGGCCTGCCGCCGGAAAGCCCGGATTGGGGGTCCACGATCAACGAAGGACGCAAGCTGCTGTCGATCTACCTGCACCCTGCACTGCCGCCGGCACTGGCGCTGTTGTCACTGGTTCTGGGATTGAACCTGCTGGCGGATGGCCTGCGAGAAGAAAGCCTGAAGGACTGATGTGAAAGCGGCCGGGGGACTGCCCCCGGCCCCCACCAGGATATTTTTAGCCAGATGAAGGGGATCCCCCGAGTGCTGGCGAGGAGCAAGCAAGATGAACAAACTGGCGGATTATGACGGGCCGATCCTCGAAATCGACAAGCTCTCGATTTCGTTCTTTACCCGCTTGCGGGAAATACCGGCCGTGATGGATTTTTCGGTCAGTGTGCAGCCCGGCGAGGCTGTCGGGCTGGTCGGTGAATCCGGCTGCGGCAAGTCGACGGTCGCCTTGGGTGTCATGCAGGACCTTGGCAAGAATGGTCGGATCGTTGGCGGCTCGATCAAATTCAAGGGCCGTGACCTTAGCGAGATGAGCAAGGAAGAACTTCGGGATATTCGCGGCAATGAGATCGCGATGATCTATCAAGAGCCGATGGCTTCTTTGAACCCGGCGATGAAGATCGGCAAACAGCTGATGGAAGTGCCGATGATCCACGAAGGGGTCAGCAAAGAAGAGGCCTATGCCCGTGCTCTGGAAGTGGTGACGGATGTGCGCCTGCCGGACCCCGAGCGGATGTTGAACAGCTTTCCGCATCAGCTGTCCGGTGGCCAGCAGCAGCGCATCGTGATCGCGATGGCGCTAATGTCCAAGCCGTCCCTTCTGATCCTGGACGAACCGACAACCGCGCTGGACGTGACGGTCGAGGCCGCCGTGGTGGAACTGGTCAAGGATCTGGGCAAGAAATACGGCACCTCGATGCTGTTCATTTCGCACAATCTGGGCCTGGTTCTAGAGACCTGTGACCGCTTGTGCGTGATGTATTCCGGCGAGGCGGTCGAACGGGGCTCGATCCACGATGTCTTTGACGAGATGCAGCACCCCTACACCCAGGCGCTGTTTCGCTCGATCCCCCTGCCCGGCGCGGACAAGAATTCACGTCCGCTGGTTGCAATCCCCGGCAACTTCCCGTTGCCGCACGAACGCCCACCCGGCTGCAATTTCGGCCCGCGATGCGACTATTTCGAGGAAGGGCGTTGTGACGCGCAGGACATTCAGATGTTCCCGGTCCCCGGCAATGACCGCCACCATACGCGCTGCTTGAAGTTCCAGGAAATCGACTGGAACGCACCCATCACGGTTGCCGAGCAAAAAGAAAAAGCGCCGATCGGCAAGACCGTTCTGAAGATGGACAACCTCAAGAAATACTATGAGGTGGCCGCAAACGCTCTGTTCGGTGGGGGCGAAAAGAAAGTGGTCAAGGCCAACGAAACCCTCAGCTTCGACGCACATGAATCGGAAACGCTGGCGATCGTTGGCGAGTCCGGCTGCGGCAAATCCACGTTTGCCAAGGTCCTCATGGGATTGGAGACGGCGACCGACGGGCAGATCCTGCTGGACAACCGCAATATCGAGCATCTGCCGATAGAAGAACGGGATGCCAAAACCGTCGGCGAAGTCCAAATGGTGTTCCAGAACCCATTCGATACGCTGAACCCGTCGATGACGGTCGGACGTCAGATCATCCGCGCGCTGGAAATCTTCGGCGTCGGAAACTCGGAGGCCGAACGCAAGCAACGGATGCTCGAGTTGCTGGACCTTGTGAAGCTGCCGCGCGCGTTTGCCGACCGTATGCCGCGCCAACTGTCAGGCGGCCAGAAACAGCGCGTCGGGATAGCCCGTGCCTTTGCAGGGGACGCCCGGATCGTCGTCGCGGACGAGCCGGTCTCGGCATTGGATGTGTCGGTGCAGGCAGCCGTGACCGATCTGTTGATGGAGATCCAGCGCGAACACAAGACGACACTGCTGTTCATCAGCCACGACCTGTCGATCGTGCGCTACCTCAGCGACCGCGTCATGGTGATGTATCTGGGCCACGTGGTCGAACTGGGCACGACCGATCAAGTCTTCTCGCCGCCCTATCACCCCTATACCGAGGCGCTGCTGAGCGCGGTTCCCATCGCCGATACCTCGGTCGAAAAGAAACACATCGTCCTTGAGGGCGACATTCCTTCGGCGATGAACCCGCCGCCCGGATGTCCGTTCCAAACCCGGTGCCGGTGGAAGTCCGAGGTTGCGGGCGGATTGTGCGAAAAAGAGGTTCCGCCGGTCCAGACGCTGGCTAACGGACACCAGGTCAAGTGTCATCTGTCCACCGAAACACTGGCGAAGATGGAGCCGGTTATCAAAATAGCGGCTGAGTGATCGCCCAAAGAAAAACCGGCCTTGGGCCGGTTTTTTTTGAGCAGCTATTGTATCAGCCGCCCCAGATGACTTTGACGTAATTCTGCGTCTCGGCATAGGGCGGCACGCCCCCATGCTTTTCTACCGCTTGCGGGCCAGCGTTATAGGCTGCCAGCGCGAGGCGCCAGGACTTGAATTTGCGGTATTGCCACGAAAGATACCGCGCACCGCCTTCAAGGTTTTGCTTCGGGTCATGCGGGTTCACGTTCAGCAGCCTGGCGGTTTGCGGCATCAGTTGCGCGAGGCCCAAAGCGCCCTTGTGCGACTTGGCGTGAGGGTTCCAACCGCTTTCCTGTTGAACCAGACGCAGGAACAGTTCTTCCGGGACATTGTGCTTGCGCGCTGCCTGGCGCGCCATGGCAAGGTATTCACCACGGTACTTGCCGGAATAGCGCTTTTTGAAACTGCCGTCCGGCGTCTTCGGTTTCAGCCGTTCAGAGTCGCGATACTGGCTGGCGGCCCGCGTGTCCAATATCTTGGCCTGCTTCAAAAAGATATCTTTGCGATTCTTGGTCGACAGGACATCTGCGCTCAGCGGCGTCGACGCCAGAACGAGGCATGCAATTGAAAAACCACTTAACAGACAACGCATTCAAGCAATCCCGCTCGTTCAGCAATCATTCGGATTATAGGTATTTCAGGCAGAAATGAAAGCTTGGTTAAGGAAACACTGATTTTCCGGGTGGCACTCCGGGCATCAACCGTGTTCCAACCCGGGCGCAGGACGTATAGGGTTTCAGGTGAACTCAGCGTCAGATTCGGGCGCCATCAAACTAGTCAAAAAACGGGGAAATCCATGGCAGGTTCAGTCAACAAAGTCATTCTGGTCGGCAATCTCGGGCGCGATCCCGAAGTGCGGTCGTTTCAGAACGGTGGCAAGGTCTGCAACCTACGGATCGCCACCTCAGAGAACTGGAAAGACCGCAATACCGGTGAACGCCGCGAACGGACCGAGTGGCATTCGGTTGCGATCTTTAACGAAGGCCTCGTTCGTGTTGCCGAGCAATATCTGCGCAAAGGGTCGAAGGTATATGTCGAAGGTCAGCTCCAGACCCGCAAGTGGCAGGATCAGTCCGGACAGGACCGCTATTCCACCGAAGTTGTTCTGCAAGGTTTTGGTTCGACTCTAGTTATGCTCGACGGTCGCAGCGAAGGCGGCGGCTATGGCGGCGGCCAGTCGAGTGGTTATGGCGGCGGACAATCGGGCGGATACTCCGAGCCCTACGCCGCACAGTCCGGCGCACCGGCACCGGCATCAGGTGGCATCGACGACGACGAAATCCCGTTCTAAGCTCCAGCGAGGCACGTCATGACATGGTCCTTCGCCGTCGGCCGATTGCTCGGATCGGAACTGAGGGTCCATGTCACCTTCTTTCTGCTGCTGGCCTGGGTCGGCTTTGCCGCCTACTCTGACGGTGGGTGGCCAGCAGCCATCGACAACATCATTTTTGTTCTGGCGTTGTTTGCCTGCGTGGTTGCCCATGAGTTCGGTCATGCGCTGATGGCCCGCAGGTATGGCATTCGCACACCTGACATCACTCTGCTGCCCATCGGCGGCTTGGCCCGCCTCGAGAGGATGCCGGAAAAGCCGATGCAAGAAGTTGCCGTCGCATTGGCTGGTCCAGCGGTCAACGTCGTCATCTGGGGCATACTTGTCCTTCTGGGTGCGGGAATGCAGGTTGAAACGCTGGCGCAAATCGACTCGACCCGCGTCGACCTGCTGAGCCGGCTGGCCTACGTCAATCTGTTCCTCGCGGTGTTCAACCTGATCCCCGCGTTTCCGATGGACGGCGGCCGCGTGTTCCGCGCCCTGCTCTGCCTGAAGATGGACAGGGTCAAGGCCACACGGGCCGCGGCCTTTGCGGGCCAGGCCGTGGCCGTCGGGTTCGGGTTTCTGGGGCTCAGCACCGGTAACCCGATCCTGGTTCTGATCGCGGTTTTCGTCTTCATCGCGGCAAATGCCGAAAGTCAGGATGTAGCAATGCGCTCGGTGGCGCGCCGCGTGCTGGCTCGCGACGCGATGATTACCGAGTTCCACGCACTTACCCCCCAAGACACGTTGGCAACGGCAGCCCAGGCCGTGATCCAGACAACGCAGCACGAGTTTCCGGTTTTGGGCGCAGACGGGCAGCTGTTGGGCTTTGTGACCCGCAATCGGCTGTTTGCCGCGCTAGCTGGCGATCACCCCCGGTCGGAACCCGCGACCTCGGTCATGGAAGAGCAAATCCCCCGGGTGGCCCTGACCAGTGGGCTCGAAGCCGTTCTGGATGGTCTCCATGGTGGCGCACCGGCCGTGGCGGTCTGCACCAAGACCGGTCAGATGGTCGGATACATCACCCGCGAAAACATTGGCGAATTGATGGTGATACGGGGCCGCTGACTCCGCTTATCAGCACGTTGCCAATGCATCCTGCAGAACGGACAGAACTGCATCGCGTGGCACGTCCGACGTGACGAAGGCCTGCCCGATCCCACGCGCCAGGATGAAACGCAGCTGGCCGTCAACGACCTTCTTGTCCTGAGCCATAAGCTCGACCAGATCTTCGGCGCTCGGCAGATCACCCGGAATATCAGACAGATCGGTCTTCATGCCCATCGCCTTCAGGTGAGCGCGGACGCGGCTTGGGTCTTCCTGGGAACACAGCCCCATGCGGGCCGACAGCTCGAACGCCAGGGCACAGCCAATGGCAACACCCTCGCCATGCAGCAGCCGGTCGGAATAGCCCGTCGCCGCCTCAAGCGCGTGGCAGAACGTATGCCCGAGGTTCAACAGCGCCCGGTCGCCTTGTTCAGTCTCGTCGCGGGCCACGATGTCGGCCTTCATCTGAACCGAACGGGTGACCGCCTGAACCCGGGTCGCCATGTCCCCGGCCGACAGCGCGGGGCCGTTGCGCTCCAACCATTCGAAGAAATTGGCATCCCCCAGAAGGCCATATTTTACGACTTCACCGTATCCCGCCAGAAAATCACGCGCCGTCAGCGTGCCAAGCACTGAGGTGTCAGCCAGAACCAACGAAGGTTGATGAAACGCACCGATCAGGTTTTTGCCTTGCGGAGCATTAATACCGGTTTTTCCCCCCACGGAACTGTCGACCTGCGCCAGAAGCGAGGTTGGGATCTGCACAAAGTGCACACCGCGACGCAGCACTGCGGCGGCAAAGCCCCCCAGATCTCCGATCACTCCACCGCCGAAGGCTACGACGATATCGCGCCGTTCGATCTTTTCGGCCAGCAGCCATTCGACGGCGCGCTCGAAATGCGGCCAGCTTTTGGTCGCCTCACCTGCGGGCAGAGCCAATGCGGTCATTTCCACCCCGGCGGACGCCAGGCCGCTGCGCAAAGCATCCAGATGCAAACCGGCCACGGTTTCATCGGTCAGAACCGCGACGCGCGGACGGTGCAGCATGGGTTTGATCCGCGCACCGGCCTGAGCCAACAGGTCCGGCCCGATTTCCACGTCATAGGACCGCTCGGCCAGATCAACATTAACTGTCTGATGCATCTATTTGACTTCCAATACATCCGGGCGCGTCATCAGCTTTTCCAGAACCCGGTCAACCATATCCTCGATCGCGGTGTCGCCGTCCGAATTCACCACCAGATCAGCCTGTGCGTACAACGGCACGCGGGCCTCGTACAGGTCACGCAGCGTTGCATACGGATCAGGCGTACGCAGCAAGGGTCGCGTGTCTTTGTGGCGCACCCGGTTCCACAACACATCCAGATCCGCGCACAGCCATACGGAAACCCCACGGTCCGAGATCATCGTCCGGTTTTCTTTGCTCAGAAAAGCGCCACCGCCGGTCGACAGGATACCCTTTTTCTCGTCCAGCAGACGGCCGATGACCTGGCTTTCTTTGGTGCGAAAGAACGGCTCGCCGTCCCGTTCAAAGATCTCGGGGATGGTCATGTTGGCAGCCGATTCGATCTCGCTGTCACTGTCGAGGAATGGAACACCAAGGCGCGCGGCCAGAGCGCGCCCCACGGCCGTCTTGCCAGCGCCCATCATGCCGACCAAAACCACCGTTTTGTGCAGGTCAAAGACCTGCCGTTGTCCGGCCGGCGCCACGTTATGCTTAATTTCGCTCATTTCCCTGTGAATGACGTGATCTTGGGAAAAATGCCAGTTATAACTTGGCCAAAATCGAAAATTGAGGCAGCGTTGAGCCATGGGCCGTCTGATCAAATTCCTGTTGTACCTAATTTGCCTGCTTTTCATCGGCTTGGTGGCCTATGCGTATCTTGGCCCATTCTTCGGCGCCGACTTCTCGGCCCCGCAAAGCGAAATCAGCGAACCGGTAATTCTGGATGTCAACTAGGGCCGTCGTGCTGGCGCTTGCACTGACCGGCCAAGCCGCCGCACAAACCGAACAGCCGCTATCCGCGATCGACTGGCTGGAGACGGCCCCTGACCTGTTGCCGGGGACCGTATTGCTCGAGCCGCCGGTTACCGATACGGGCCTGCAGCCCGACATCCAGGTGTCTCCGCTCGAGGCGCTGTCGCCGCCGTTGGGATTGGTGGATGGGTCAGCGACCGGTCTGCCGGTTGATCTGTGGCTGCCCAGCGATCCGGCCCGGCTGGCCGAACTCTTCGCGCGCGTGCCGGTCAAATCGAACCCGGCCATGCAGCGGCTGTTGTTTACACTTTTGCTGACCGAGGCCCGAGCGCCGGCGAATTCCAATGAGCCAGACGAGCTCCTTCTGGCGCGACTGGATCGCCTGATGCAGCTGGGTGCCGCCGATCCGACGCAATCCTTGGTGCAGCTAGCCGGCCCCACCGATACGCCTGAGCGGTTCAAACGATGGTTTGACGCAACTCTATTGACCGGCGACGAAGACCGCAGCTGCACTGCGCTGATCGCGCAACCGCATTTGTCGCGGGATTATTCCGCGCAGGTCTTCTGCAAGGCTCGCAGAGGTGACTGGGCTTCGGCCGCACTGACACTCGAAGCGGCGCATGCGCTCGAATTACTGCCGCCCGAGCAACTCGATCTGCTGGATCGCTTCCTAAGCCCAGAGATGTTCGAAGGCGCCGCCTATTTGCCGCAGCCCGAAGACCCTGACCCGCTGACGTTTCGCCTGTTCGAAGCGATCGGCGAGCGACTTCCGACCGCCTCGTTGCCGCGAGCCTTTGCCAATGCCGACCTGCGCGATGTTGCCGGTTGGAAGGCCCAGATCGAAGCGGCCGAGCGTCTGACCCGCATCGGCGCGCTTACGCCGAACCATCTGCTGGGCCTCTATACCGAGCGCGCGCCTGCGGCTTCGGGCGCGGTCTGGGATCGCGTCTCGGCTGTTCAGCGTTTCGAAACGGCGCTGGAGACCGGAAGCCCCGAGGCAATATCCAAGACCCTGCCGAAAGTTTGGGCAGAAATGGGTTCGGTCGGGCTCGAAGTGCCCTTTGCCGAACTGTTCGCCGAGCGCCTGATGCCGATCAAGCTGTCCGACCCGACCACCGAGAATCTGCGCTGGCGCATCCTGCTGTTGTCCGAGTTGTACGAGGATGCCGCACGATCTGTCCCCGACGGGCCTGAGGCCAATGCCTTTCTGGCTGCTTTGGCATCGGGCCAACCCGAGCGTTCGAACTCGCTCTCACCGATGGCTGACGCCATTGCCGAAGGGTTTGCATGGTCGGCGCCGATCCCGTCCGATATCCGCGCGATGTTGGAAGCAAACCGACTGGGTGAGGCAATTCTTGAGGCCATGCAGATGTTCGCGCATGGCGCGCGCGGCAATCTGGTTGACTTGACTGCGGCCATCGCGGTGTTCCGACATGTCGGCCTGGAAGACACGGCGCGCCGCGCGGCCTTGCAGTTGCTTGTTCTGAAGGGGGCCTGACAGTGTCCGCTCCGGCGACACAAGACTTGTGGATTTCCGCGTTTCTCGAGGCGCAGGCCGCAGAACTTGGGGCGGCAACCAACACTTTGCTGGCCTATGGGCGAGACTTGAAGGACTTTGCCGCGTGGCTCGGTCGGCGAAATGCCGGGTTCGAGGCCGCCGACCAAGATATGATCGAGGCCTACCTGATTGACTGTGACACACAAGGCCTGTCGCGCGCGACCCGCGCCCGCCGCCTCTCTGCCATCAAGCAATTGTACCGTTTCGCGTTTGAAGAAGGCTGGCGCTCGACCAATCCGGCCATCCAGATCAAGGGCCCGGGACGCCAGAAAAGACTGCCCAAGACGCTGGACGTGGCAGAAGTCGACCGCCTGCTTGAGGCGGCCAGGCAAACTGGGCGCAGTACGGCAGACAAGCTGCGCAACACCTGCTTGATGGAAATTCTGTATGCGACTGGGATGCGTGTAACCGAACTTGTTTCCCTGCTGGTATCATCCGCCCGGGGCGACCCACGCATGCTGCTGGTTCTCGGCAAAGGTGAAAAGGAGCGCATGGTGCCCCTGTCACCGCCTGCGCGTGATGCTTTGGCGGCATGGCTGACCATCCGGGACGAAGCCGAAGATGCAGCCGTTGCCAACGGAGGCCAGCGGTCCCGGTTCCTGTTTCCTTCGCGCGGAAAATCAGGGCACCTGACCCGTCACCGGTTCTTTGCACTGATAAAGGAACTGGCCGTGCAAGGCGGCGTTTCTCCCGACAAAGTCACGCCACACACGCTGCGCCATGCCTTTGCGACGCATCTTTTGGCCAATGGGGCCGATTTGCGTTCGATCCAGACCCTGCTTGGGCACGCCGACGTCGCGACGACCGAAATCTATACGCATGTTCTGGACGAGCGCCTGTCGGAACTGGTGTTGCAGCATCACCCGCTTGCCAAGGATGACGGTCGAGACTAGGGCCAAACCCTTGATCGCGCGCATCTGCGCCCCCATAACCATTTCATCAACAACACCTGAAACGGACCGATGGACTCTGACCCTTCTCTTCTCGATGGCGCCTTCTGGCTGACTACGGCCTCAATTCTGCTTCTGCTGGTACTCTCCGGCTTCTTCTCGGGGTCTGAAACAGCGCTGACGGCGTCTTCGCGGGGTAAACTGCGGGCGCAAGCCGACAAAGGATCGCGCGGCGCGCAAAAGGCGCTGGAGATCACAGACGACAACGAACGTCTGATCGGCTCGGTTCTGCTGGGCAACAACCTCGTCAACATCCTTGCAGCCTCTCTGGCCACGGCTTTGTTCACCCGACTTTTCGGAGAAAGCGGCGTGGCACTGGCCACCTTGGTCATGACCCTGCTTGTTCTGGTCTTTGCTGAGGTGCTGCCCAAGACCTACGCGATTACCAATGCCGAAAAGGCCGCCGCGGCGGTCGCCCCGGTGATCGGTGTCGTCGTTACGGTGTTTTCGCCGGTGGTGGCTGCCGTTCGCCTGCTGGTGCGCGGTGTACTGCGCCTGTTCGGGGTTCAGATCGACCCCGACAGCAACATCCTTGCCGTACGCGAGGAGATCGCCGGTGCTCTGCAACTGGGCCATTCCGAGGGGGTCGTCGAAAAAGAGGACCGCGACCGCATCCTGGGCGCGCTTGACCTCGGCGACCGCACGGTAGAGGAAATCATGCTGCATCGCTCGAATATCGAGATGATCGACGCGGACGCAGACCCTGAATCGATCCTGAAACAATGCCTCGAAAGCCGTCACACGCGGCTGCCGGTGTTCCGTGGCCAGCCCGAGAACATCGTGGGCGTCGTGCACGCCAAGGATCTGTTCCGCGCCATGTACGCGCAGGCCGGCGGCGGCGAGGGCAGTGCCGACCGGCTGAAGTCGTTCGACATCCTCAAAGTGGCCAACGCCCCCTATTTCGTACCGGAGACCACCACGCTGGATGATCAGATGCGGGAGTTCCTGCGCATGCACAGCCATTTTGCGCTGGTGGTTGATGAATACGGCTCGCTGCGCGGGTTGATCACGCTCGAGGACATCCTCGAAGAAATCGTAGGCGAGATTGCCGACGAATTCGACGTGGACGAAGATGTGACGGTTACGCGAACCGAAGACGGTCAGTATCTGGTCGAAGGCTCGATGACCATCCGCGACCTGAACCGTGCGATGGACTGGAACCTGCCCGATGACGAGGCCAACACCATTGCCGGGCTGGTCATCCACGAAGCGCAGATGATCCCGACCGTTGGTCAGGTATTCTCGTTCCACGGCTTCCGGTTCGAGGTCGTCGAGCGAGAGGGCAACCGGATTACCTGGTTGAAGGTGCGGCCGCTCTGACAAACGTCTGGCGAACGGCCGGCGGAAACGACAAACTCGGTCGTTTTCGTGACAGATACCGGCGCGGCACCCCTGCACCTTCGGGCCAAACGCAAGGAGGTGCGGATGAAAACGACGTGTCAGGTTGCCGTGATCGGCGGTGGAGTTGTCGGGTGTTCGGTGCTGTACCACCTGACCAAGCTGGGCTGGTCGGATGTGATGCTGCTGGAACGGTCGGAACTGACCAGCGGATCGACCTGGCACGCGGCGGGCGGGTTCCACACGCTGAACGGCGACACCAACATGGCCGCACTGCAAGGCTATACCATCCGGCTGTACAAGGAACTGGAAGAGATCACCGGCATGTCCTGCGGGCTGCACCATGTGGGCGGCATCACGCTAGCCGACAACCAGGACCGGTTCGACATGCTGCTGGCCGAACGCGCCAAGCATCGCTTCATGGGGCTGGAGACCGAAATCGTCGGCCCCGACGAGATCAAAAAGATCGCCCCCATCACCAACACCGACGGCATCATCGGCGCGCTCTATGACCCTCTGGACGGGCACCTCGACCCCTCGGGCACGACCCACGCCTATGCCAAGGCCGCGCGGATGGGCGGCGCCACGATCGAGACCCACTGCATGGTGCGCGAAACCAACCAGCGCCCCGACGGCACTTGGGACGTGGTCACCGACAAGGGCACGATCCATGCCGAGCATATCGTCAACGCCGGCGGCCTCTGGGCGCGCGAGGTGGGCGCGATGGCGGGCATCTACTTCCCTCTGCACCCGATGGAACACCAATACCTGGTCACCGATACCATCCCCGAAATCGAGGCGATCATCGACGCGGGCGGCGAGCATCCGCACGTCATGGACCCGGCCGGGGAAAGCTATCTGCGGCAAGAAGGGCGCGGGCTCTGTATCGGCTTCTACGAACAGCCCTGCAAACCCTGGGCCGTGGACGGCACACCGTGGGAGTTCGGGCACGAGCTGCTGCCCGACGATTTCGACAAGATCACCGACTCGATCGAATTCGCCTATCGCCGCTTCCCGGTACTGGCCGAAGCGGGCGTGAAATCGGTGATCCACGGCCCCTTCACCTTTGCCCCCGACGGCAACCCGCTGGTCGGGCCGGTGCCGGGTGTGCGCAACTACTGGTCGGCCTGCGGCGTGATGGCCGGGTTCAGCCAGGGCGGCGGCGTCGGCCTGACGCTGGCGCAATGGATGATCGAGGGCGAACCCGAGCGCGACGTCTTTGCCATGGACGTGGCCCGTTTCGGCGACTGGATCACCCCCGGCTACACCCGCCCCAAGGTGATCGAGAACTATCAGAAGCGTTTCTCCGTCGCCTACCCCAACGAGGAACTGCCGGCCGCGCGGCCCAACCGCACCACGCCGATGTATGACATCTTCAGCGATCTGGGTGCGGTCTGGGGCCAGCAATACGGGCTGGAAGTGCCGAACTATTTCGCGCAAGAGGGCGAGCCGGGCTATGAAACCCCGTCCTTCCGCCGCTCGGACGCCTTCGAGGCAACGGGCCGCGAGGTTCGCGCTGTGCGCGAAGGCGCCGGCATCAACGAAGTGCACAATTTCGGCAAATACCTTGTAACAGGTCCACGCGCCCGCGACTGGCTGGATCGGATCATGGCCGGTCGCATCCCCAAGCCGGGCCGCCTGTCGCTGACCCCGATGCTGTCGCCCAAAGGCAAGCTGATCGGTGACTTTACCGTGTCCTGCCTGGGCGAGGAGGAATTCCAACTCACCGCCTCCTACGGCGCACAGAACGTCCACATGCGCTGGTTCCGGCAAAATCAACAAGACGGCGTAACCGTCGAGAATATCGCCGACAAACGCAACGGGTTCCAGATCGCCGGCCCCAAAGCCCGCGAGGTTCTGGCCGCTTGCACCCGCGCCGATTTCAGTGACATGCGCTTCATGGACGTGCGCCGGATGGTCGTCGGCATGACCGACTGCATCGTGCAGCGGGTCAGCTATACCGGCGATCTGGGGTTCGAGATCTACTGCGATCCGATGGCGCAACGCCAGCTGTGGTGGACGCTGTGGCAGGCCGGGCAACCGCACGGCATCACCCCCTTCGGCATGCGCGCGATGATGAGCCTGCGGCTCGACAAGTTCTTCGGCTCGTGGATGCGCGAGTTCTCACCCGACTACACAGCCGCTGAAACCGGGCTGGACCGCTTCATCTCGTTCTCCAAGAACGTCGATTTCATTGGGCGCGCTGTCGCCGAGGCCGAGCGGGCTGAAGGAACAGCCCGCAAGCTTGTGGCTTTTGAGGTCGAAGCCGAGGACGCAGATGTGAACGCCTACGAACCCATCTGGCATGACGGCGCAGTGGTTGGGTTTTGTACATCCGGCGGGTACTCGCATTTCGCACAGAAATCAGTTGCCATGGGCTTCCTGCCAAAGGGACTGGCGGCCGACGGCTTGGCGGTCGAAATTGAAATCCTGGGCCAGATGCGCAAGGCGCGCGTACTGACCAGTCCACTATTTGATCCTGACGGTACGCGTATGCGGGGGTGACAGCCGTTCCGGTTGGCGGCAAGGTGGCCGCCATGAAGGATATCCCTGTCATTTTGCTGGCCGCCGGAAGCTCTCGCCGTATGGGCGGAGTGGACAAACTGATGCAAATTGTCGACGGTCAACCGCTGATCCGACGCTCGGCTGAAACCGCACGAGCTGTCGGGCCGGTCATCGTCGCCCTGCCGCCGGCGCCTCACCCGCGATACACCGCCCTGAGCGGGATGGACTTGGAGGTCGTTTCAGTTCCCGATGCGGATGAAGGCATCAATGCCAGTTTGCGCAGGGCCGTCGCGCAGCTGCCGGTATCCGCCCGGGCAGCGATGATCCTGCTGGCCGATCTTCCAGAGCTGACATCAGACGATCTACGCGCGGTCCTCCGGTCGGTCACCGAACATCCTGACAAGCTGATCTGGCGCGGAGCATCCTCGGACGGAGTTCCAGGCCATCCTGTAATCTTCGACCGAAGTCTCTTTGCTGATCTGGCGCAATTGATCGGAGATGGCGGCGCACAAGCCATCGTACGCGCGCACCTGGACCAGGTGCACCTACAGCCTTTACCGGGTCAGAACGCTATTCTGGATCTGGATACGCCCCAAGCGTGGGCCGAATGGCGTAAAAAGCAAAGATCCCAAAAGTAACGCGGCCCGGTCGAAAACGACCGGGCCGGTTGCCCAAAACAGGACTACCACTTTCACCAATCCCGAAAACGCGGTCCGGATGTCGTCAAGACATCAGACCAATGTGCTGCCGAACCGAAACAAGACCCCCTCGTTAACATGCCGCTCAGCGCTTCCGGTGACTGAGATCTGCCTTCAAGCACCCCCTTGATGCTGTCAGGCCCCCCTTTCACTTGGGCACGTTCATCGTCACCGATAAGTTCAGTGCAAACAACGTAAAATTGGTTGAATCGGTTAATTTTGCCGGATTCGTGATGGTATTTCCGCAACAACGCGCGTCACGGAAATCTACCCAAGGTTGTTCGTGCGCTTTACCATTGCTGACCCACGACAAGAATTTTTTAGCGCTAAACGATCAAAATGACATTTTTGCAAAGACCTATTAGACAAATACCACCTTCTGAAAGGGCGGTGGCGCAACCTGTGAGTGTCCCCAAAAATTCGGTCAAAAACCGCCGCCGGACTGTTAACAAATTTGATTCAATTCAATGCTTTTGCGAGTTTGACCCTCATTTCGGCAACAATCCACCGATTCGACCGGCAACTTCCCCGGCCGATTCCCGGGATTGCGAGCGCTACCAGACGCCTGCAATGTGGCAAAATTAAGAATTATTAATTGATCAGTCAGAAAACGCAAAGACTGGCGGCTCATGTTCCCTGCAAAGCGCACATCAACAAGCGCCGAACCAAGGAGACCTAGTCAACATGAGCATCCGCAAATCCCCCCTTATTCTTCCTCGCACCTCAGGGCTGTTTGGCGCCACCGCGCTGAGCGCGGCGTTGCTGGCCGCGACCGCCATTCCGTCGCAGGCCGACGAAGCCCTGGCGGATCTGGTCGAGACCGTTTCACCGTCCGTGGTAACCGTCATTGCCTCGATCGACGCCGCCCCGTCGCCAGCGGGCGGCCAGGAGTTCGATTTCGAAGGCCAGCCTTTTGGTGAGTTCTTCAAGCGTTTCGGGATTCCCGAAGGCTTTGACGCCCCGCGCCGTGGTCCCAGTCAGGGCCTGGGGTCCGGGTTCGTACTGGATGAAGATGGCTATATCATCACCAACCACCACGTCGTCGACAAAGCTAGCAAGATCACTGTGCGCCTGAACGACGATCGCTCGTACGAGGCTGAAGTCGTGGGGACCGATCCCCTGACCGATATCGCGCTACTCAAGATCGACGCGGATGAGGCGCTTCAGCCGGTCCCGCTGGGGGATAGCGACGACATCCGCGTGGGTGAAGACGTGGTCGCCATCGGCAACCCGTTCGGCCTGAGTTCGACCGTCACGACCGGCATCGTTTCCGCCAAGGGACGCAATATCTCGGAAGGCCCCTACGCTGAATTCATTCAGACCGATGCGGCTATCAACAAAGGCAACTCGGGGGGTCCCCTGTTCAACATGGACGGCGAAGTCGTCGGGGTGAACTCGGCAATCTATTCGCCCAGTGGCGGTTCGGTCGGACTGGGCTTTGCCGTGACTTCGAACATCGTCGAGCATATCGCTGCGGACCTGCGTGACGATGGCCAGGTCAGCCGTGGCTGGCTGGGTGTCTCGATCCAGAACATCAGCCCCGAACTGGCCGCAGCGATGGGTGTCGATGGCACTGTCGGCGCACTGGTGTCCGAGGTTCTGCCGGAAAGCCCCGCTCAGGGCGTGCTGCAACAGGGCGACGTAATCATCGCCTTCAATGGCGAACAGGTCGACTCGAGCAGTGAACTGCCGGTCCTTGTTGGCACCACAGCCGTCGGAACCGACAGCAAGGTCACCGTCCTGCGCAATGGCAAGGAAGAAACCCTGAACGTCACGATCGGGCAGCATTCGGCCCAGATGGCGGCAAACGCGGAACCGACCGATGACGCGGTGGCGGGCAAGACGCTGGGTGTCACCGTAGCACCGCTGTCCGAAGCGAATCGTGCGCAGATCGGAGTTCCCGAGAACGTGCACGGCGTGGTCGTCACTTCGCTCAAGCCGGACAGCCCGGCGGCCAAGGCCGGTCTGCGGCAGGGCGACGTGATCGTGAAGCTGGGCAACCAGGATGTGGAAACACCCGAGGCGCTCAAATCCGCGCTCGAAGATCAGAAGACCGATCCGGCGCTGATGCTGATCAACCGCGGCGGCAATCAGATCTTCGTCGCCGTCGAGATCGCCTGACCTGCGTCCCGCGCGCACCGCATGATGGGGATATCCGGTGCGCGCATCTCCTGGCGGACACGATTTGTCCACGTGCTGTCGGGATTGCCGGGTGCGGATTTCGCACCCGGCAGTTTTTTTACCTGTCCATACGTGATTATATCCTGAGTGAAAGGAAATCCGACCATGAGCAGACGTCTGTTGATCGTTGAGGATGATGAAGACACGCGGGACTTCATCGCCAAGGGATTTGGCGAGGAAGGTTATGTCGTCGAATGCGCCGAGGACGGCCGCGAAGGTTTGTACCACGCGACCGACGGTGGATTTGACGCGGTCGTTCTGGACAGGATGCTGCCCGGGCTGGATGGTCTGGCCCTGATCAAGTCGATACGCGCCGCCGGGGTCAAGACGCCGGTTCTGATGCTGACAGCCATGAGCGCCGTGGACGAGCGGGTGAAAGGGCTGCATGCGGGTGCCGACGACTATCTGGTCAAGCCCTTCTCATTTCAGGAACTTCATGCCCGGATCGAAGCCCTGTTGCGCCGACCTCAGGAATCCGAGGAAACCCCGACCCTCAAATGCCGCGACCTTGAAATGGATCTGCTGACCCGAAAGGTCATACGCAACGGTCGCGAGATCACTCTGACGCCCAGAGAGTTCCAGATTCTGGAATTCTTCCTTCGGCGGAAAAACCGGGTGGTGTCGAGGACGATGCTTCTCGAAGGTGTCTGGGACTATCATTTCGACCCGAACACAAACGTCGTCGACGTTCACATCTCCAAACTGCGTCGGCAATTGGATGAAGGTGGTAAACCACCACTGATCGAAACCGTGCGCGGGGCCGGTTACATGGTTTCTGATGGTTAAGTCGCCCTTGTCGTTCAAGGACTCCAGGACACGGTTGGTGCTGGCCAGTATGGTGCTCAGCACATTGCTGACCGCGGCCGTATTGTTGCTGGTCTATATCACCGCCAACCGCACGATCGAAGGCGAAACCCGATCTGTCGTGTCCGCCGAACTGACCGGGCTGGCGGACGAGTACGAACGCCTGGGGCTAGTCGGCCTGATGGTGGCCATCGAACGCCGGCTTCCGACCGCGTCCGAGCGTGATGCGCTTTATCTGTTGGCTGACCGCTCGGGAAAAACCTTGGCCGGCAACCTCAAGCGATGGCCCGAAGGCATCGCCGCTGGCAGTGGGTGGGTGGATCTGGAACTGCGCAGAACCGAGACGGATCAGCTGGTCCCGATCTCCGCCGCATCGATCCTGCTGCCCGGCGGCGAAAGGCTGTTGGTTGGCCGCGACGCCCTCGCCCGTCAACAGTTCGACCGGGTGCTGTTTCATTCGGTGGCGCTGGCCTTGGGCGCGGCCCTTGCGCTGAGCATTCTGACCGGTTGGCTTTTGACCCGTCTGGTGTTTTCGCGGCTGAAGGATATCGCCGACACCGCAGAAACCATCGTGTCCGGCGACCTGTCCCAACGAATGCCACAGCGTGGCACCGGCGACGAGTTCGACCAGATGGCAGGCACATTGAACAACATGCTGGACCGGATCGAAGAGTTGGTTAGCAACTTGCGCACCACGTCAAATTCGATCGCGCATGATCTGCGGTCACCTCTGTCCCGGTTGAAGCAGCGGGTGGTCGCCTTGGCCGAGCCAGGCAAAAGCGACCTGGATCGTGAGGTCGACATCGCCCGGGCAACGGCCGAAATCGATCACGTGTTGCGGGTTCTCGGACAGCTGACCGAGATCTCACGCGCCGAGGCGGGGTTGGGGCGGGAGCAGTTTGAACCTGTGGACCTTGAGCGCTTGGTCAACGATGCCGTGGAGTTGTACGAACCGGTCGCGGCCGACAAGGATGTGCGCCTCGAGGTCACGGGTCGGGCGGCTCCGATCATGGGGCACCGCCCTTTGCTGTCGCAGGCCCTGTCGAACCTTCTGGAAAACGCCATGCGCTATGCCCCTGAAGGAACTGCAATTTCCATCGAACTGCGCGAAGACGGCCCGTTTGCCCTGCTGAGTGTCCGCGATCGCGGCCCGGGCGTGCCGGTCGAGATGCTGTCGCAGCTTCAACTGCCCTTCGTCACGCTTGATCCCGCGCGTTCGGACCGAAACTCAGGCCTCGGACTGGCTTTGGTGGCGGCCATCACCCGCATGCATGGCGGGGGCTTCAGTGCCCAGAATGCGGATCCCGGATTGAAAGCAGTTCTGAAGCTGGCGCAAAATCCCTAGGTTAACGCCCCACCTTTTCGCCGATCAAAGGGACGCAGGCAAGGAAGCGTATCCGCGGAACCGCATACGCCCACCTCTGACACGTTCATCGGACAGTTGGAAATCTGGGAACCTTGTCACGAACCGCGACAGGGCGACCCGCCCTTCAAGGCGCGCAAGTGTAAGGCCTGCGCAGACGTGCGGCCCGCCGGCAAAGGCAAGGTGACGGTTCGGTTTGCGCGAGATGTCGAACCGGCCCGGGTTTGCGAACACGGCCGGATCCCTGTTTGCAGCGCCGATACACAGATGAAGGTTGGTGCCCTTTGCGATTGGACGCCCGTCAATCACGACGTCAGCCGTCGTTTCCCGGTTGCCGAACTGGTTGGGTGAACGGAACCGCAAAACCTCTTCAACCGCCGAATTGATCAGGCTTGGATCACCCATAAGCCGCTGACGCTGCTCCGGGTGGTCATGCAGCAGGGCCAACCCGTTTCCGATCAGGTTCGTCGTGGTTTCATGACCCGCATTCAGAATGAAGATGCAATTCTGAAGCAACTCGATTTCACTCAGCTTTTCGTCGGCCCCTTCACCGCGGATCAACCGGGTCAATACGTCGGTTTCGGGGTCGCCGGGCGTGGCCCTGCGCCGAGCCACCAGATCGGCCAGATACTCCTTGAAGTCCCGAACGGCCGCATGGCCGTCTTCGAGTTGCTTGGCGGTCAATGCCGGTTCGAGCGCCCCAAGAATGGCCAGGGACCAGTCGCGCAGCGGTTCGCGCTCGTCCACCGGTACGTCCAGAAGGTTTCCGATGATCTGGATCGGGATGGTGGCGGCATAGTCTTCGATCAGATCCACTTGCCGCTTGTCTTCCAGGCGATCCAGCAAGAGATCGACAGTCTGGATCAAACCGGGCTCCATCCGGGCGATGGCGCGCGGGGTCAGGGCCGAAGTCATGATTTTGCGAACCCGCGTGTGCAATGGCGGATCCGAGAACACCAGCGAGGTGGTGTGATGCTCGAACAATGGTGATCCCGGACCAAATTTTGGCGCGAACACGGCCTTTTTGTCGGACGAGTACAGGGTCGTGTCCCGATAGATCCGGTCCAGATCAGCATGCCGCGACAATAGAACCGAGCCATCGGGCTGCGCCAGAACCGGCGCCGAAGACAGCAGCGCATCATAAAACGGGAAGGGATTGTCGATGAAGCCCTCAGGCGGGTTCATCAGGTCCAGATTGCTGATGTCGCTTGTCAATTCCTTCCCCCTCCTGCACGGACCCGTCGCTCAATGCCTAGCGCAACGGAATTCGTCGCACAACGTTCCGGCGGGCAGTGACAGCACGCCCCGGCAAAGCTAAGAAAGAAACATGCCCGAACCTGTGTCTTCCATCCGCAACCTTGGACCTGCATTCGAACAGGCCTGTGCCCGTGCGGGCATCCACTCGGCCGAGGAGCTGCGCGAGCTTGGTGCCGATGCGGCTTATGCCCGGCTGATACAGGCCGGAACCCGGCCCCATTTCATCGGCTATTACGTTTTGGTCATGGGCTTGCAGGGCCGCCCCTGGAACGATTGCAAGGGCGAAGAAAAGAAAGCCCTGCGCGCAAGGTTCGATGCTTTGAAATCGTCAACAAACCGGGCTCCGGCGTCCCGGATCATAGCGGATCTGGATGCCATCGGTGTACGCGTCGGCCCTGACGATCTGAAATCCGTCTGACCAACAAAAAACCGCGCCCGAAATCGGACGCGGCAATCTCGACAGGTATCGTGGTGCGGCTCAGCCGACCAGTTCGATGCCCGAGAAGAAATATGCGATCTCAACCGCTGCGGTTTCCGGCGCATCCGAGCCGTGAACCGAGTTCTCACCGACCGACTCAGCGAACTCGGCGCGGATGGTGCCCGGTGCCGCATCGGCGGGGTTGGTTGCACCCATCACTTCGCGGTTCTTGGCGATGGCGTTTTCGCCCTCCAGAACCTGAACGACAACCGGTGCCGACGACATGAACTCGCACAGTTCGTCATAGAACGGACGCTCGGCATGAACTTCGTAGAACTTGCCGGCTTGTTCCTTGGTCATGTGGATGCGCTTCTGCGCGACGATGCGCAGGCCGGCTTCCTCGAACTTGGCGTTGATCTTGCCAGTCAGGTTGCGGCGGGTTGCATCGGGCTTGATGATCGAAAAAGTGCGTTCCAGTGCCATATCGGGCCTCTCCTTGGTCTGACGGCGCGGGCTGGGCCGCGCGAAATTCATCGCGCGCCGCCTAACACGGTATTTCGCCCGTGAAAAGTGGAATGATGGCGCGATCGCGCCTTTGGGCGTCAGATTGCGTCGGGAAGCGGGTCCCGTGCATCCACCCAACGGACATACAGAACGGCCAAAAGGCCCAGAAAGCTGCTGCCTGCCATCATCGACAGAACCAGATACGGGCCGTTTTCAGGGCTGACCGTGGCTCCGGTGATTGAAGTGATGACCGCACCGAGCGCGACGATCAAAGCGCCCGACAGGCCCGCTGCGCTGCCGGCCAGTTGCGGTCGAACCGACATGACGCCCGCAGACGCGTTGGCGTTCGTCAAACCGTTTCCAAAACCAACAAAGATCGCTGATCCAAAAAACACCCAGACCGACCCCATCCCCCCTAAAAACAGCAACAGCCCGCAGAACGGCCCGGCCGAGGCGATGATGCGCCCGGCCAGAATCATCGTCGTCAGCCGAGTACGCGCGGCGATCCGACCGGTCACGAAATTGCCGACCATGAAACCGCCGGTGATGATGCCGATCCCCAGGCCCAGTGTCGCGGGGCTCAGATCGAACCAGGCGGCGGCCACCAGGGGCGCTCCGGTGATGAAACTGTAGAACCCCCCGATCGAGAATGCCGCGCACAACGCGTAGCCCCAGAACCGCCGGGCACGGAACAGGTGCGGGTATTCGCGCATCTGCGCGGCAAAAGTGGCGGACCGGTTGTGGTTGGTCTCGCCCATATCCGCCCAGAGCAGCGTCAGCAGCGCCGCCCCTGCAACCGTGTAAAAGACGAACCCGGCCCGCCACCCGAACAGCATGTCCAAAGTGCCGCCCAGCATCGGGCCCAGCATCGGCGCCAAAGCCATTGCCATGGCGACATATCCCAGCTTGCTTGCGGCCTCGTTGGGCGGAAACTGGTCGCGGATCGACGCGGCAGACAGCACCGAGCCCCCGACCACGGCGGCCTGCATCAGACGGAACCCCAGAAAGGTCCAGATCGACTCCGCCAGAACACAGCCAAGTGACGCCGCCACAAAGACCGCCATGCAGGTCAAAAGAACCGGCCTGCGCCCGAACCGGTCGGACATTGGCCCAAGGATCAGTTGCAGTACGGCGGACACGGCCAGATAGGCTGCGATCGACAGGTTCACCAGCGCATAATCCGCCCGAAAATCGACCGCCATGTTCGCAAGCGACGGCAGGAACATGTTCAGCGACAGCACGGACAGCCCCGTCGCCAGAACAAGGGTCACCAAAGAGGGTGGAGTTTGTGCCGCCCGCATCTCAACATCCGAATTTCGTTCATCTGCAAAAGCGCTAGCACAGCACATGTGGTTTGCACATGGCTTGCGTCTGGCGGTGCCAGTATCGCTCTGCTAAGAGCGGCCCATGCTACGGATCGAGAACATCACCTATTCGGTCGAAGGCCGCCCTCTGTTCGAGGGCGCCAGCGCCACCATTCCCGAAGGCCACAAGGTGGGTCTGGTCGGCCGCAACGGTACCGGCAAGACCACTCTGTTCCGCCTGATCCGGGGCGAGCTGGCGCTGGAATCGGGCAGCATCACCCTGCCCCGACGCGCGCGGATCGGCGGTGTGTCACAAGAGGTGCCCTCGTCAAACGTGTCGCTGATCGACACGGTCCTGGCCGCCGACACCGAGCGCAGCGCCCTGATGGCCGAGGCGCAGCAGGCCACAGACCCCGACCGGATTGCCGAGATTCAGACCCGGCTGGCCGATATCGACGCCTGGTCGGCCGAAGCCCGCGCGGCCACGATCCTCAAGGGGCTGGGCTTTGACGATGCCGACCAGCAGCGTCCCTGTTCCGATTTCTCGGGCGGCTGGCGGATGCGGGTCGCCTTGGCGGCGGTTCTTTTCTCGCAGCCCGACCTGCTTCTGCTGGACGAACCGACCAACTATCTGGACCTTGAAGGCGCGCTGTGGCTGGAAAGCTATCTGGCCAAATATCCGCATACGGTCATCGTCATCAGCCACGACCGGGGCCTGCTGAACCGGGCGGTCGGCTCGATCCTGCATCTGGAAGACCGCCAGCTGACCTATTACGCGGTGCCCTACGACAAGTTCGCCGAACGCCGCGCCGAACGTCTGGCCCAGGCCGAGGCCGAAAACGCCAAGGCCAAGGCCCGCATCGCCCATTTGCAGAGCTTCGTTGACCGGTTCCGCTACAAGGCGTCCAAGGCCGTTCAGGCACAATCGCGGCTGAAGATGATCGAACGCATCCAGTTGATCTCGACCCCGCAAGAGGCCGCCCTGCGTGCCTTTTCATTCCCCGAACCCGAGGAACTGTCGCCCCCGATCATCCAGATCGAGGGCGGCGTGACCGGCTATGGCGACACCGAGGTGCTGCGCCGTCTGAACCTGCGCATCGATCAGGACGACCGGATCGCGCTGTTGGGAAAAAACGGTCAGGGCAAGTCAACGCTGTCCAAGCTGCTGTCGGACCGGCTGCCCCTGATGGCGGGCAAGATGGCTCGCAGCAGCAAGCTGCGCATCGGGTATTTCGCCCAGCATCAGGTGGACGAGCTGCATGTGGACGAAACACCGCTGGATCACCTGCGGCGCCTGCGCCCGACCGAGACCCCGGCCCAGCTGCGCGCGCGTCTGGCCGGTTTCGGGCTGGGCGCAGATCAGGCCGAAACCGAGGTGGGCCGCCTGTCGGGCGGCCAGAAAGCGCGCCTGTCGCTGCTGATCGCGACGATCGACGCGCCGCACATGCTGATCCTCGACGAGCCGACCAACCACCTGGACATCGAAAGTCGCGAGGCCCTTGTCGAGGCGCTGACCGCCTATTCCGGCGCGGTGGTTCTGGTCAGCCACGACATGCACCTTCTGGCGTTGGTGGCAGACCGGCTGTGGCTGGTCTCGGACGGTACGGTCAAACCCTTTGACGGCGACCTTGAAGCCTATCGCCAGATGCTGCTGGCGCGCGACAAGCCACCAGCGCGGGAAAAAACAGCCGCCAAACCCAAACGTGCCTCTCGCGACACCATCCTGGCGCTTCGGGCCGACCTGCGGAAATGCGAGGAACGGCTGGAGAAGCTGGCCGAGATGCACGAAAAGCTCTCGGCCAAATTGTCCGATCCGTCCTTGTACGAGGATGACCGCGTCGGTGATCTGGAAACCTGGAACCGCAAGTTTGCCGAGGTGGTCGAGGCTATGCAGCGCGCCGAGGCGCTGTGGGTCGCCGCCGCCGAGCGGCTGGAAAACGCAGAGGCCGCCGCATGATCGAAATGGCATTCTTCATAACCGCGTTCACAACCCTGTTCGTTGTGATCGATCCCTTTGGCACCGCACCGATCTTCGTCGCGCTGACACAAGGAATGGACCCGGCCACCCGTCGCCGCGTCGCCTACCGCACGTGCCTGACCGCTTCGGGCATCCTTATCGCCTTCGCCGCTTTCGGCGAGGCGGTTCTCGGCTTTGTCGGCATCTCGATGGAGGCCTTCAAGGTCGCTGGCGGCGCATTGCTGTTTCTGACCGCGCTCGACATGCTGTTCGAGCGGCGCAACAAACGGCGCGAGGACCGTGCGGAAGAGGAAGAGCACCCTGACCCCTCGGTCTTTCCGCTGGCCATTCCGCTGGTGGCCGGGCCCGGATCGATCGCAACGATCATCCTGCTGGCCGGTGAGCACCCCGGCATTCAGGGCATCGCTGCGGCTGTCGGCGTGATGCTTGCCGTGATGGCGGTTGTATTGCTGTTCTTCCTGTCCAGCGGCCTGATCGCGCGCATTCTGGGCAAGACCGGCCTGACCGTGCTGACCCGCCTTCTGGGCATGTTGCTGGCCGCGCTGTCGGTTCAGTTCATCCTTGATGGGCTCAAGGCCTTTGGGTTCGCGTCCTGAAACCCCATATTGACCTTATGAAAGAAGGTTTCGGGTGCCCGCATGGATGGTAACGATTTTGGACGTTTGGCCTATCTGGTTCTGCTGGGAGCCGCACTGCTGATGTGGTTCTTCACTCACAATCGGCAGTCGTTGGGGAAGACCCTGCAGATGGCCATGGCCTGGGTCTTCATCTTCATCGGGATCATTGCCGTTGTCGGCCTTTGGGGTGATATCCGCTCGACCGTTGGCGTATCTCCGCAGATGTCCGTGACCGGAGATGTGATCGAAGTACCCCGCTCGTTCGACGGGCATTACTACTTGCCTATGCTGGTGAATGGCAAACCGGTGACATTCCTGGTGGATACCGGGGCCAGCCAGATCGTGCTGAGCCCGCAGGACGCGGAGCGCGTCGGATTCGATACCGATCAGCTGACGTTTCACGGGCGTGCCTCGACCGCAAATGGGGTGGTCCAGACTGCGCCTGTGCGCCTCGACAGCCTGGCGTTGGGGCCCATCACAGACCGAAATGTTCCGGCATGGATCAACGGAGGAGATCTGGACCAGTCCCTGCTGGGCATGGATTACCTGCACCGCTTTTCCAACATCCAGTTTTCTGATGGCCGGATGATCCTGTCGCGCTGAATGGCGGCTTTCGGGATTGAGAACAAAATAGGAACATGCTAACTTTCGGCCATGTCTACGCATCTTCTTGGCCGCAAACCGGCGCGCGCGGCGCCGGGGCTGACCCTGCATGATGAGATTTCACTGCAACTGGCCCGCGTGCACGAGGCCTGCGGCCCCGCGCGGCGCAGCTTTGCCATGTGGCTGGCCGGTCAGGCGCAGGGGCCGGTTCTGTGGATCTCGCCCGCGTGGGAGGCCGATCAGCTGAACCCCGACGGCATGATGCCTTTTGCCGATCCCGCCCGGTTCCTGTTCGTCCGCCCCACCCGGGCCGAGGACCTGCTGTGGTGCATCGAAGAGGCGCTGCGCAGCGGGGCGGTGCCGCTGGTGGTCGGCGATCTGCCGGGGGCACCGGGCCTGACGCCGGTGCGCCGGATGCATCTGGCCGCCGAACAGGGGGGCACGATGGGTCAGGCCCCGCTGGGGCTGCTGCTGACCCCGGGCGACGGCGGCGCGCAGGGCATCGAGACACGCTGGCACATGGCCCCGGCGCACACGGGCCAGACCCGCCGCTGGACCCTGACCCGCCGCCGCGCCCGCGCCCTGCCCCCGGTCAGCTGGCACGCCACCCAGACCGCGCCGCGCGCCGGGTTGCACCTGCAACGGATCGGCGCCGAGGAAACCTGCGCCTGACCGACCGGCCCCGGATCACGCAAGTTGTGACTGGTCAAACCGCATCCCGCCCCCTAGCGTGCCGGAATGACCCACCCGATCCACGACAGCCGCTATTCCTGGCTTCGCCTTCTGGTCACGCTGGCCATCGCGGCGGTGGCCAATGTGGGCATGTGGGCGGTGATCGTGGTGATGCCCGCGATCGAGACCCAGTTCGGCGCCAGCCGGGCCGAGGCCTCGATGCCCTACACGCTGGCCATGATCGGATTTGCGCTTGGCAACATGTGGCTGGGTCAGGTGGTGGACCGGCTGGGCGTGACCAAGGCGCTGATCGGTGCCGCAGGCCTCAGCGCGCTCAGCTATCTGCTGGCGACATGGGCGCCGACGATCACGATGCTGTCGGTGGCGCATCTGCTGCTGGGCCTGGGCACCGCCGTAGGGTTCGGCCCGCTGATCGCCGACATCTCGCACTGGTTCCTGCGCCGACGCGGGATCGCCGTGGCGCTGGTGGCCAGCGGAAACTATCTCTCCGGCGCGATCTGGCCCACGCTCCTGTCCGGTATCCTTGCCCGCGAAGGGTGGCAGCAGGTCTATCTGACATTGGCGGTCATCACCCTGATCGTGGTCATCCCGCTGTCGCTGCTGCTGCGCCGGCAGGTCCCGGCCGAGGCGCATGGCACCGCCGCAGCCGCCGCGCAGATCAACGCGCGCAGCGTCGGCCTGTCGCCGCGGACCCTGCAATATGTTCTGGGCCTCGCCGGAATTGGCTGCTGCGTCGCGATGTCGATGCCGCAGGTCCACATCGTCTCGTACTGCGTGGGGCTGGGCTATGGCCCGGCGGTCGGGGCCGAGATGCTGTCGCTCATGCTGATGGGCGGTGTCGTCAGCCGGATCATCTCGGGGCTGGTGGCAGACAAGTTGGGCGGCGTTCACACGTTGCTGATCGGGTCGATCCTGCAATGCATCGCCCTGTTCCTGTTCCTGCCTTATGACGGGATGGTGTCGCTCTATGTCATCAGCCTGTTGTTCGGACTGGCGCAGGGCGGCATCGTGCCCAGCTATGCGCTGGTCGTCCGCGAATACATGCCCCCGCAAGAAGCCGGGGCACGGGTCGGTTTCGTGATGATGATGACGATCATGGGCATGGCGCTGGGTGGCTGGATGTCCGGCTGGATCTATGACGTGACCGGGCAGTATGAACTGGCCTTCGTGAACGGGATCCTGTGGAACGGGCTGAACATCGCCATTATTGCGACACTGCTGATGCGCTCGCGGCCGCGCCAGGGGCGGGTTCCGGCATGAGCCGCCTGACCCGCCGAACTCTGGTACTGGCGGGGCTGGCATCGCTGCCCTTGGTGCGGCACGCCATGGCCGCACCGGTTCCGTATATACTTGAAACACAAGGGACATTGATTGAATTCACATTCGGTCTGGCTGGCTCGGCCCAGACCGGCACCATGCCGATCCAGACCGCTGACGTTCTGGTGGACACGAAGAACCTGCGCAACAGCATGGTCGACGTCGTCCTGAACGTCGCCAAGGCACGCACGAAATTGCCGTTTGCACGCGGCCCGATGCTAAGCCGATCCGTGTTGGATGCCGCGCAGTTTCCATCTATCCACTTCGTCTCGACGACCGTCAGCCTTGGCCTCGGCGGACGCATTTCCGACGGGGCGACCGTCACCGGCGACTTGACTGTACGCGACGTGATCCGTCCGATCACTCTTGATGCCGCCCTCTATCGCCCGCCGGGTTCCGCAAAGGACGATCTGGACCGGCTGTTCATCCATTTGACCGGCGCGTTGAACCGGAACGATTTTGGCGCCACTGGCTATGCGGACCTGGTCGACGAAACTGTGGGATTGAACATACGAACCGAAATTCGCAGAAAACCCTGAAACTGGCGGAAAACGACACCACAAAGTCGAATAGCCGCGCGCATCGACATGCGCCATTCGGACATCTACTGGACCCATGCGTACCATCATCTCATTCGCCGCCCTTTTTCTTTCGGTCATTCTTTTGCAGCTTTCCACGGGCGGCGTGGGTCCACTGGACGCGATATCCGGCCTGACGCTGAGGTTTTCAACAGAACAGATCGGCCTTTTGGGCTCGGCTCACTTTTTGGGCTTTTTCGCGGGATGCTGGTGGGCGCCAAGACTGATGGGATCCATCGGGCACTCGCGCGCCTTTGCGGTCTGCACGGCTCTGGGCGCGATGGGTCTGATTGGCCACACGCTGACCGAAAACCCCTATGCATGGGCCGCGCTGCGCATTGCCTCGGGCACCTGCGTGGCGGGTTGTTATACGGTTATCGAGGCCTGGCTGAACGCCAAAGTCACCAACGAAACCCGCGGCCGCGCCATGGGCACATATCGGTTGGCCGATATGGGAGCCTCCCTCAGCGCGCAGTTGATCATCGCCGTTCTGCCACCTGCCTCATATGTCTCTTACAACCTGCTGGCCATCCTGTGCTGTGCCTCGTTGCTGCCGCTGACCCTGACGCGCGCCAGCCAGCCCGAAACCCCGGACGCACCGCGTTTGCGGCCCAAGCTGGCCTGGCATTGCTCGCCCTTGGCGGTGGCTGGAGTGATCGTCTCGGCCATCAGCTCTGCTTCGTTTCGGATGGTTGGTCCCGTCTACGGACAAGAGGTTGGGCTGGGCGTCGATCAGATCGCGTTCTTTCTGGCCGCCTTTGTACTGGGCGGCGCGCTGGCGCAGTATCCGGTCGGGTGGCTGGCCGACAAGTACGACCGCCGCTGGGTGCTGATCTGGATGTCGATTGCCGCCGTTGTCAGTTGCAGCATCACCATGGCCGCCAGCGGCACGGGCACCGTCGGCGTCATGCTGGCCGCCGGATTGTTCGGGATAACGACCTTTCCGATCTTCTCGATCTCTTCTGCCCATGCCAACGACTTCGCCACCACCGAGCAGCGGGTGGAACTGTCGGCGGCGCTGATGTTCTGGTATGCGCTGGGGGCTATCGCCTCGCCCTATGTTTCCTCGACGCTGATCGAGCAATTCGGCCCCGGCGCGCTGTTTGCCTTCGTGGCATTGGGCCACGCGGTCCTGATCATCTTTGGACTGGCCCGGATGCGCTCGCGCCCGACGCCCGAGGAACGCACCAACTACGTCTACGCGCCGCGCACGTCCTTCACCATCGGCCGCCTGCTGAAACGCTCGCGCGAAGGGCGATAGCATTCTGGGGCTGGGATTTCCCGATCCGGTTTGATAGAGCGCGCGCAGACAGTTAGGCGGAAACCAAACATGGCTCGGATTCTCATTACCTCGGCAATTCCCTACATCAACGGGATCAAGCACCTTGGCAACCTGATCGGCTCGCAGCTGCCGGCGGATCTGTTCGCGCGCTACCAGCGCGGCCGCGGAAACGAGGTCATGTTCTTGTGTGCCACCGACGAACACGGCACCCCGGCCGAACTGGCCGCCGCCAAGGCGGGCAAGCCGGTGGCGGAATACTGCGCCGAGATGCACGAGGTGCAGGCCGACATCGCCAAGCGCTTTGGCCTCAGCTTCGAACACTTCGGCCGGTCGTCCAGCCCGCAGAACCACAAGCTGACACAGCATTTCGCCGGCAAGCTGGCCGAGGCCGGGCTGATCCGCGAAGTGACCGAAAAGCAGGTCTATTCCAACGCTGACGGCCGGTTCCTGCCCGACCGGTATATCGAGGGCACCTGCCCCAACTGCGGTTACGAAAAGGCCCGCGGCGACCAGTGCGAGAACTGCACCAAGCAGCTGGACCCGACCGATCTGATCGACCCGCGCAGCGCGATTTCCGGCTCGACCGACCTTGAGGTGCGCGAGACCAAGCACCTGTACCTGCGCCAATCGGCGATGAAGGATCAGTTGGACGCCTGGATCGACAGCAAGACCGACTGGCCGGTGCTGACCACCTCGATCGCCAAGAAATGGCTGCATGACGGCGACGGGCTGCAGGACCGCGGCATCACCCGCGATCTGGACTGGGGCATCCCGGTCAAGAAGGGCGACGAAGACTGGCCCGGCATGGAAGGCAAAGTCTTCTACGTCTGGTTCGACGCGCCGATCGAATACATCGCCTGCGCCAAGGAATGGGCTGACGGGCATGGCAAACCGGATGCCGAGTGGGAGCGCTGGTGGCGCACGGACAAGGGCGCCGACGACGTGCGCTATGTGCAATTCATGGGCAAGGACAACGTGCCGTTTCACACCCTCTCCTTCCCGGCTACGATCTTGGGCTCGGGCGAGCCGTGGAAGCTGGTCGATCACCTGAAGTCGTTCAACTATCTGAACTATGACGGCGGACAGTTCTCGACCAGCCAGGGCCGCGGCGTCTTCATGGACCAGGCGCTGGACATCCTGCCCGCCGACTACTGGCGCTGGTGGCTGCTGAGCCATGCGCCCGAAAGCAGCGACAGCGAATTCACCTGGGAGAACTTCCAGCAATCGGTCAACAAGGACCTGGCGGACGTGTTGGGCAATTTCGTCAGCCGGATCACCAAGTTCTGCCGCTCGAAATTCGGTGAAGAGGTTCCGTCCGGTGGCGAATACGGTGAACGCGAACAGGCGCTGATCGAGGAACTGACCAAGCGCATTCGCGCCTACGAGGCGCACATGGAGGCGATGGAGGTCCGCAAATCGGCGCAGGAACTGCGTGCGATCTGGGTTGCGGGCAACGAATACCTGCAGGCCGCTGCGCCTTGGTCCACCTTCAAAGAAGACCCGGAACAGGCCGCCGCGCAGGTGCGGCTGGGCCTGAACCTGATCCGGCTTTATGCAGTACTCAGCGCGCCGTTCATCCCTGAAACTTCGGCCAGAATGCTGAGCGCGATGAACACGCTCGATACCAGCTGGCCCGAGGACGTGGAGGCCGCGCTGAACGCCCTGCCCGCCGGACACGCGTTCACGGTGCCGGACGTTCTGTTCGCCAAGATCACCGACGAACAGCGCGAAGATTGGCAAACACGTTTTGCCGGGGTGCGAAGCTGAGTACATCAAGGGGGCCGGCGGCCCCCTTTTTCACAACCAATTGACCCGACCGATCAAATTAAATCGTCGGACGATATTGGTTCGATGACCGAGACATCCCCGGACAGGGTTCGAGCGTTTAAAATTCAAATACTTGAGAATTTTCAACAATACCTCCATCCTGACTTGGAGTTTAGTCGACTCGGGCTTCAGGAACGGTCCGGTTCGACCCAAATCCCGGTTCGAATGAGGCACTCGCAATGACCGTTGAAAAGACGCTTACCCACACGACCAGCAATAGAACGCTCTCGCGTCTCGGCCTTTGCGCGACTTTGCTGGCAAGCCTTGCGTTTACTCCGGTCGCATTTGCCCAGGATCAGTCGGAAGCACCGCCGCCCAAGGTTTCGATTGCGGCCGCCTATACTCAGGAAATCACCGAGGAGGCTGTTTTCATCGGGCGGGCCGAAGCCACAGACAACGTGGGCATCATCGCACGGGTCAGCGGTTTCCTGGAAAGCCGGAATGTCGAAGAAGGCTCGTTGGTCAACGAGGGTGATCTGCTGTTTACCATTGAACCCGACCTGTACCAGGCCACGCTTGACGCCCGAAAAGCGGATCTTGATCGGGCCGAAGCCAATCTGGAACTGGCCAAGGTCGACCTGGCCCGCAAGGAAGAACTGTACAGGCGCGACGCAACGCCGGAATCCGAGCGCGACATTGCCCGCGCGAACGAGCTGGTGGCCGAAGCCGAAGTCAAAGCGGCCAACGCAGCCATTCAACAGGCGCAGCTTGATCTGGACTACACGCAGATCCACGCGCCGTTTTCCGGCCGGATCGGTCGGATCAGCACCAGCGTCGGCGACGTGGTCGGCCCCAACACGGAACCGCTGGTCAACCTGATCAGCGAAGCGCCGATCTACGTGAATTTCTCGTTGAATGAAAAGCAGTTCACCTCCGTTCTTCAGACCGTTGGTGAGACCGCCTCCACCCTTGCTGAAAGCAACAAGAGCCCGGTTGTCCGGCTTACGCTGCCCAATGGTACTGAGCTGGAGGAAACCGGCAAGATCGTGTTCGTGGACAACCGGATCGACCCGTTGACCGGCGCGATCACCCTGCGTGCCGAGTTTGCAAACGACAAACGTCTGATCGTGGATGGCGCCTTTCTGAACGTTCACATCGAAGCGCTTGAACCCACGCTTGAAGTGCTGATCCCTCAAGCTGCCCTGCAGCGAGATCAACGCGGAGAGTTTGTGCTGGTCGTCAACGACAAGCAGATGGTCGAACAGCGCTACATCACGACCGGCGACACGGTCGGTTCTGCCGTGATCGTCAAGGAAGGTCTGCGCGAGGGCGAAAGCGTCATCGTGGAAGGGCTGCAAAGGGTGCGCCCGGGTGTTGCCGTTGACGCCGTTGTCGCCTCTGAACAGCCGGGAGAATAACTGATGTTTTCCGCCCTGTTCATCAGCCGGCCCAAGCTGGCACTTGTGATCTCGCTCGTGCTTACAATCATGGGGGCGATCGGCTACATGGTCCTGCCGGTTGCCCAGTTCCCAGACATTACGCCGCCGGTGGTCAGCGTCACGACGACGTACACCGGCGCCAACGCCGAAACCGTTGAAAACACGGTTGCCGCGCCGATCGAAGCGCAGGTCAACGGCGTGGACGACATGATCTACATGACGTCCACATCCTCGGACAACGGCTCGTATTCGCTGAACATCACGTTCGAAGTGGGCACCGACCCCGACATCGCGTCGGTCAACGTGCAAAACCGTGTGGCGCAGGCCATGTCCTCGCTGCCGACCGAGGTTACCTCGTCGGGGGTGGTGACGCAGAAAGCGTCGACCAACATGCTGTTGCTGGTCACCTTGACCTCGCCCAACGGCACCTACGACAGCGTGTTTCTGTCGAACTACGCGTCGATCAACCTCAAGGATGCGCTGGCACGGGTGCAGGGCGTGGGCAAGGCCGACGTTCTGACCAACCTGGAATACGCGATGCGGATCTGGATGGATCCCGACAAGATGGCCGCCCTTTCCATCACGCCGGGTGACGTGATCTCGGCCATTCGCGAACAGAACATCGAGGTTTCCGCTGGCTCGATCGGCGCCCCGCCGGTGCCTGAAGGCCAGACCTTTCAGTACACGATCAAGACCAAAGGCCGCCTGACATCGGCCAAGGAGTTTGGCGATATCGTCATTCGGACCGGCGACGCCGGCTCGATCGTGCGGGTCCGTGACATTGCGCGCGTCGAACTGGGGGCGGAATATTATGCCGCATCGGGCTATTTTCAGGCCGTTCCGGCGACGGTAATCGGCATCTACCAAGCGCCGGGCGCCAACGCGCTGGCCGTGTCCGACCGCGTCGAAGCCGAACTGGAGCGTCTTTCACGGTCGTTCCCGACCGATGTGGAGTATGCGGTTCCCTTCAACACTACGGACTTCGTCGAACAGTCGCTGAACGACGTGGTGTCGACGCTGATACTGACCTTCATTCTGGTGATCTCGGTCGTGTTCATCTTCTTGGGCAGTTGGCGGGCGACCATCATTCCGGCCGTGGCGATTCCGGTCTCATTGATCGGGACATTTGCGTTCCTGCTGCTGTTCGGGATGTCGCTGAACACAATCTCGCTTTTCGCACTCGTGCTGGCCATCGGTATCGTGGTGGACGACGCGATTGTGGTCGTCGAGAACGTGGAACGGATCATCGCCGAGGAAGGCCTGCCGCCGGCCGAGGCGACCCGCAAGGCCATGGGGCAGATTACTGGCCCCGTCATTGCGACAACCTTGGTTCTGCTGGCCGTGTTCGTCCCCGTGACCTTCATGCCTGGTATCTCGGGGCGACTGTATTCACAGTTCGCGGTCACGATCTCGACCGCCGTCGTCATCTCGTCCATCAATGCGCTGACCTTGTCGCCGGCGCTGTGCGGTTTGGTCCTTCAGGCGCGTTCAGGCCCACCCAAGGGTCTGCTGGCGGTGTTCGAGAAATTCATCGGGTCGATGCGCGCAGGCTATGTGTCCATCGTACGCAAGTTGCTGATCATCCCCGTGGTCTCGCTTGGGATCATCGCAGGCTTTGCCTTTGGCGGCGTGACGATCATGTCGAACACCTCCAGCGGGTTCTTGCCGCTTGAGGACAACGGCTATCTGTTCGTCGACATCCAATTGCCCGACGCGGCGACACTGGAGAGAACCGAGGCGGTTTCCAAACGTGTTGATGACCAGATCCGCGATATTCCGGGCGTGGCGAATACCGTTCTGATCAACGGTTTCTCACTGCTGAACGGAACCATCACCAACGGCGCGGCTGTGTTCGTCAACCTCGACAACTGGGACGAACGGCAAGACGAGGATCTGACGGCGGACGCCATCCTGCAGAAAGTACTGGCCATCGCAAACGGCGAATCCGCCGCCTCGATCGTCGCGTTCAACCCGCCGCCGATCCAAGGTCTTGGCATGTCGGCGGGCGTCGAAATGGAGGTTCAGCAAACCGGAGGCGGCTCGCCGCAGGATCTGGCCTCGGCCGTGGGATCCTTTGTCTACGCGGCCAACCAGCGGCCTGAAATCGGCCAAGCCTACACGACTTTCCGGGCCAACGTCCCGCAGCTGTTCGTGGATCTGGATCGGGAAAAGGCAAAAACGCTGAACGTATCGGTCGCCGAAATCTTCCAGACGATGCAGGCTCAGCTTGGCTCGTACTATGTGAACGACTTCAACCTGTTCGGCCGCGTCTATCGCGTGATGATCCAGGCCGAAGGGTCGTATCGCGACAACGTCGAGGACATCTCGAACCTGTATGTCCGCTCGAACACTGGTGAGATGGTCCCGCTGGGAACGCTGATCGACGTCGAAAACGTGCTTGGCCCGGTTCTGCTGAAGCGCCACAACCTGTTCCGTTCCGCGACGGTGACGGCAGTTCCGGCAGAAGGTCTGTCAACGGGTGATGCGATCACCGTGATGACCGAAGAGTCGGCGACCGCCCTACCCCCGGGGTATGCCTTTGAATGGACCGGTACCGCCCAGCAACAGCTGGCATCCGGCGGGCTGGTCGTGGTGATCCTGGGGCTGGCTATTTTGTTCGGGTACTTGTTCCTGGTCGGACAATACGAAAGTTGGACGATGCCGGTCTCGATCCTGCTGTCGGTGATCGTGGCCCTGTTCGGCGCGGTTGCGGCGGTGGCGATCGTGGGCAGTGACATCAACCTTTATACGCAGATCGGGATGATCATGCTGGTGGGGCTTGCATCGAAAAACGGTATCCTGATCGTGGAATTCGCGATGGAGCAGAGGGCCAAGGGTCTGTCTGTCAAGGACGCCGCCGCCGAGGCTGCGCATCAGCGTTTCCGGGCCGTCATGATGACCGCGCTGTCTTTCCTGTTGGGCGTTGTGCCCCTGCTGGCCGCCAGCGGCGCTGGTGCCGCCAGCCAGAAGGCAATTGGTGTGGCCGTGTTTGGCGGGATGCTCGCCGCGACCCTGTTCGGGGTGATCCTGGTGCCGGTCCTATATGCGGTGATGCAGAGCATGCGAGAGTGGATCAAGGGCACGAACAAGGATCCCGACCCTTCGGAAAAGGCGGCCTGACCGACAGAAAAAAGATACGCCCCGCGAAAACTGCGGGGCGTTTTTCTTTGGTGGGTTATTAAGCGGTTTTCAGTTGTTCCTGACGACGCTTCTGCATCCAGGTCTCGATCTGCTCAACCTCCTCGGGTTTCAGGCGCAGTCCCAGTTTGTTTCGACGCCAGATCACATCCTGCGCTGTACGGGCATATTCCTTGTCCATCAGCCATTCGAGCTCACGCTCGGTCAGGGTCGCGCCAAAATCGACGCCCAGATCATCGGCCTGGACCGCGTTCCCGAGGGTGATGCGTGCTTCGGTGCCGTACGCATGTACCAGTCTGTGCGCCCATTTGTCGGTGAGAAATCCGTAGTCGGCCTTCAATCCGGCAACCAGTGCCTCGACCCCGTCGACCGGGAAATCCCCGCCCGGCAGAGCAACTCCCGCAGTCCAAGGGCCAGAGAGGTCTGGGAAGTGCTCGGCCACCTTCTCCATCGCGCTTTCGGCAAGGCGGCGATAGGTTGTGATCTTGCCGCCAAACACATTGAGGACCGGCGCGCCGCCCTCGGCGTCCACTTTCAATGTGTAGTCCCGCGTCGCAGCCGTGGCGCTTTGGGCGCCATCATCATACAGCGGGCGCACGCCGGAGTAGGTCCAGACAATGTCGTCACGCGAGACCGGCTTCTTGAAGTATTTGGACGCGAAGGCACACAGATAATCCTGCTCGGCCTCGGTGCAGACAGGCGGCACGGACGGATCGGGGTGGTCCTGATCAGTGGTCCCGATCAGTGTAAAGTCCTGCTCATAGGGAATGGCGAAGATGATGCGCCCGTCCTCACCTTGGAAGAAGTAACATTTGTCATGGTCGTAGAGACGCGGCGTCACGATATGGCTGCCGCGCACCAGCCGCACGCCCTCGCGTGAGTTCGAACGGATCTTGGTCCGAATGATGTCTCCAACCCACGGCCCGCCCGCATTGATCAGCATCCGCGCGCGCAGTTCACGGGTTTCACCGCTTTCGCAATCCTGCACGGTGATCTGCCAAACATCTTCGCTGCGTTCGGCCGACAGAACCTTGGTGCCCACCAAGATCCGCGCGCCGCGTGCCTCTGCATCGCGTGCGTTCAAGATCACCAGCCTTGAATCCTCGACCCAGCAATCGGAATACTCATACGCGGTTTCGAACTTGTCCTGCAGCGGCGCACCCTCGGGCGCCGTGCGCAGGTTCAATGAACTTGTTCCCGGCAGGATCTTCCGGCCGCCTAGGTTGTCATACATGAACAGCCCCAAACGGATCAGCCAGGCAGGCCGCCGCCCCTTCATCCACGGCAAGACCGTCCCCAACAAGCGCGACGTGGGCGTTTCAGAGTCAAACCGCATGTCCGGGTGATACGGCAGAATGAACCGCATCGGCCAACTGATATGCGGCATGGCACGCAAAAGCGTTTCACGTTCGATCAGGGCCTCGCGGACCAGACGGAACTCGAAATACTCCAGATAGCGCAGCCCTCCGTGAAACAGCTTGGTCGAGGCTGACGAGGTGGCCGAGGCCAGATCGTTCATCTCGGCAAGCGTGACGCTCAACCCGCGCCCGGCCGCGTCGCGCGCGATGCCGCAGCCATTGATGCCGCCACCGATGATGAAAAGATCGGTGATCTGGGTGTCCGACTGTTCCATGTTTGATGATTCCATTTGCAAAAGGGTCGCGCGCATTAACGCGACCGACACTCGTTTAGTCAATTTCGATTTTCGTTTTTGTTCGCTTTGTCGCATCTCGTGCAACTTGATCGTCGTTCACTTCTTTCTCCTTCGGCACCCAGTCAAGAAAACATCAGGCTTGCGCTCGATGCCCAAAAAGAACAAAAACGAACAGAGCCACACCCGCGGAGCCGAATATGTCCCTGTCCTTTCGCCAATCCGACATCCTGAGCCTTGCCAAGCAAAACGGACGTGTCGCGGTCGAGGATCTGGCCGAGCGGTTCAATGTCACTGTCCAGACCATTCGTCGGGACCTGTCGGAACTGTCCGATGCCGGGATGCTGGACCGCGTTCACGGCGGCGCGGTTCTGAGGTCGGGCGTTTCGAATATCGGTTACGAAGACCGCCGCGGATTGAACGACGAAGCCAAGACACGCATTGCCAAACGGTGTGCCGCCGACATACCCGACGGAGCATCGGTGTTCATGAATATCGGCACCTCGACCGAGGCCGTAGCGCGGCAACTTCTGACCCACAAGAACCTGATGGTCGTGACCAACAATATGAACGTGGCCAACATTCTGGTCGAAAACCCTGAATGCGAGATCGTGGTCGCTGGTGGTGTTCTGCGCCGATCAGATGGGGGCCTGATCGGTAATCTGACAGTCTCGACCATTCGTCAGTTCAAGTTTGACTACGCGGTCATAGGGTGTTCTGCGTTGGATAGCGAAGGCGATCTGCTGGATTTCGATTTTCAGGAAGTGAACGTCAGCCAGACAATCATCGCGCAGGCGCGGCATACCAGCCTTGTTGCCGATCACTCGAAATTCCAGCGGTCGGCCCCGGCCCGCATCACGTCATTGTCCGAAATCGACACGTTCTATACAGACGCACCCGTCACATCCGAACTGGCTGCGTGCTGCCGCGAATGGCAGACTCAATTGGTGGTGTGCGGCTAGGGTTCGCTCGCACTTAAGGCGAACGGACGATCCCAAAACTTGCCAGATGGCAGCGGGCCTGACAGTATCACCACCATTGCAATCGTTGCACGGGAGGGGAGGACCGAGCCATGATCGCGCTTTTATTTGCGTTACTTACAGCCGTTATGGCGCTGAACTACTTTGGACGGACAAAAGCCGGAAACGTGGTTTTCTTTCTCACGCTGGCGTTGAGCGTCTATTGGCTCAAGTTTCACGCCACCAGCCAACTGACAATTCAGTTGTAGAAAGGGACGATCATGACACCTGAACTGTCCCGTACTCTGAATGCCCTAGGAATGCTGGCCGTCAGCCTTGTTCTGCTGCTGGCCTATGTCTACCAGCTCAAGCTGTACGAACTGCCCTGCCCGCTCTGCCTGTTGCAGCGAGTTGGCTTCGTTGCGGTTGGTGTTGGTCTGGGCCTGAACCTGCTTTATGGCCCGCGGCCCCAACACTATGCGATCATGCTGATTGCGGCCCTCTACGGCGGCAGCGTGTCGGTGCGGCAGATCCTTCTGCACATCGTGCCGGGAACCGGGCACTATGGCTCTCCTGTGTTGGGCCTGCACTACTATACTTGGGCTGCCATCTGCTTTTTCCTGATCCTGTTGGGCACCGCCATCATGCTGATGTTCGAGAAACAGTATGTCTCGGACACGCGCGCGGAACCACGCTTTGGCGGCAGCACATTGGCAAAGGTCGCGTTCTTCATCATGCTGGGTCTAGCGGTGCTGAACGCCGGTTCGACGCTGTTGGAATGCGGTCCGGGCATCTGCGCCGACCCGCCGACCAGCTACAAATTGATTGACGAACTGGACACCAACAACTGAGGATGGGGCAACCGTCCAGACAGGAGGCGCGACGATGGGACTACTGGGGCAGCCGCTGGGCTATTATGACTACCTGACATTCGTAGCGCTGATCCTACTGCTTGCGGCGGTCATGGCCTTGTTTCTGTTCATCATGGGCCTGCCCGGCCGCATCGCAATCAAACGGAACCACCCCCATGCCGAAGCCGTCAAACTGATGGGATGGATGGGGTTTCTGGCGATCATCCCCTGGGTGCACGCCTTTATCTGGGCCTACCATGATGGCATGACCGTGGACATCCGCCGCTTGCCCGAGGGCGAGCGCGAAGCGATCCGCAAGGAGATCGAGCGCCTTGGCGGGCAGGTCAAGGACGAGTACCGGGCCCCTGCTGCAGACGACCCACAGAAAACCTGACGCCGAAGGAAATCCACCACTATGTTCGTCGCCCTCGGCATCACGCTTTTCTACATCATTTTTGTCTGGTTCATTTTCTTCAAAGCACAATGGCTCAAGTTCAACATTGTCTGGGGGATCGTGTCGTTCTGGGTCGGCGCCCATCTGCTGCTGATCTTCCTGGTCGCGCTCCGGTTCTACCAACCCTTCTCGATCGACAGCCACGTAGTGCGGTCCACCATCCAGATCGTCCCGAAACTGACCCAACCGACCATCCTGACCGAGGTCTTGGTCGAACCCAACACGCCCATCACCAAGGGCGATCCGCTGTACCGGTTTGATGACACGGTGTTCAAGCTGGCCGTCGAGAACGCGCAGGCCCAACTGGTGGCTGCCGAGCAGAACGCCAAAATCCTTGAACAGGACGTGATCGCCTCGACCGAGGCGGTGGAGCGCGCCAATGCCCAGCTGGCTTATGCGATGACGCAGAAGGCGCGCTATGAAAACCTGGTGCCTGCCGGGGGTGCGCGTCAGGACGAGCTGGATCGCTGGAACGAACAAGTGACCGAAGATCAGGCTGCGGTCAAACAGGCTGAGGCCAATCTAAGAAAGGCGCAACTTGCGCAGGAATCACAGATCGACGGAGTGAACACCGGTATCCTTCAAGCCAAGGCGCAGCTGGCCGAAGCACAGTATTTCCTCGATAATACAACGATCTACGCTCCTGAGAACGGTATGATCGTCTCGCAACAGGCCCGTCCCGGCCTTGTGGTCGGTGATATCCGACTTGGGGCCATCGCCAGCTTCGTGACTGAGGATTCGCCCTATATCCTGGCCACATACCGCCAGCAGAACCTGAAATTCGTCGAACCCGGTCAGCCTGTCGAGGTCGCGCTGGACCTGTACCCGGGTGAAATACTGACCGGCAGGGTCGAGGCCATCTGGTGGGCCACCCGGCAGGGGCAATACCTGCCTTCTGGCCGCCTGCCGGGGTTCGAGCTGCCCAAAATTCCCGGGCGCATCGCGGTGCAGATTTCGGTCGACGTCCCCGAAGGGCATACCTTCCCCGCTGGCGGGCACGCGGCCGTGGCCATCTATACCGGGCAAGGCACAAGCTTCGAGTTTCTGCGCCGCATCAACATCCGCCTCTATTCCTTCGCCAACTTCATCCGACCGTTGGATATCTGAGCATGACACACATGAACCCGGACCATCCGCGCAGGCCACGAAACCGCCGCCACATGTTGGTTGGCACCGCGCTGAGCGCCGCGTTGCTGTTTGCATGCACCCCGGTCGGGCCGGATTTTGTGCGCCCCAACTCGCCGGTCGTGAAACAGTGGATGGAGGCCAACAGCCCCAGCGCCAGCCAGGCCAGCGGTCTGACATCACGCAGCGCCCCCGTGGTCAAATGGTGGCAGAGCTTCAATGATCCGACCCTGAACAAGCTGGTGGCCGAGGCCTATGCCCAGAATCTGACGCTTCAGGTCGCAGGCGCGCGCGTGTTGCAGGCCCGCGCGCAACTGGGCATCGCCTTCGGCGAGCTCTATCCGCAATCTCAGGCCGTGGGCGGATCATTGGAGCGGCGCCGGATCAGCGACAACCTCGGTCCCATTGCCGATATCAACCGGATCATTCCGCTGGATACCGAGTTTTCGACGTCGCAGGTGGGATTTGACGCCCAGTGGGAACTGGACGTCTGGGGCGCGCAGCGGCGCGGCGTGCAGGCGGCGCGATCGAACCTGGCGCTACAGGTCGCCAACTATGACGATGCGCTGGTGACGCTGACGGGCGATGTGGCCGCGCTGTACATCAACATCCGCGCCCTGCAGGAGTCGCTGGCCGTCGCGCGCGAGAACATCAAGCTGCAGCAGGAAGCCAATGATCTGACCCAGTTGCGGTTCAACAATGGTGTGACAACGGAATTGGATGTGCAGGAATCCACCGCCCTGCTGAACAACACCAAGGCGCTGGTGCCGACGCTGGAAAGCGATCTGCAGCAGGCCAAGAACGCGCTGGCGGTTCTGTTGGGCTCGACACCGTCGCGCATGACCGGCCTTCTGGGAACGTCCGGGCGGATCCCGTCAGCAAGATCGAACGTCGCCGTCGGTGTTCCGGCCGAACTGCTGCGCCGCCGCCCCGACGTTCGCGCCGCAGAACTGGCTGCAGCCACGCAATCGGCGCAAGTGGGCATTGCCATGGCGGACCTGTATCCGCAGTTCATCCTGTCGGGCTCGATCGGCCTGCAAGCGTCCGGCGGGCGCGACCTGTTCAGCTCGAACAGCACCACAGGTCTGGCCAGCGCCGGCGTGGTCTGGAACGTTCTGAACTATGGGCGGATCAAGAACAACGTGCGCGCGCAGGACGCCGCCTATCAGGCGCTGATCGCCAACTATCAGAACACCGTGCTGACCGCCTATTCCGAGGTCGAAAGCGCCATGGTTGCCTATGCCCAGGCGCGCAAGCAGGTGACGTTCTACCAACGCAGCGTCGACGCAGCGAGCAAGGCCGCCGACATTGCCGTCAGCCAGTATCGCGACGGCATCGCAGACTATTCCCGCGTGCTGAACACGCAGACCGCGCTTCTGCGCTCGCAAGCCAACCTGATCGAGGCGCGCCAGCAGGTGTCGTCGAATCTGGTCGCGGTCTACAAGGGTCTGGGCGGGGGCTGGCAGATCCGTCAGAATCAGGAGTTTCTGCCGGAAACCGTACTGGCCGAGATGTCCTATCGCACCGATTGGGGGGACCTGCTGCAGCAGGACCCAACACGCGCAAGTCTGAACTAGGCGCTATTTCGTCAGGCCCGTCAGGCCGCCAGAGATCAGGATGTTCACCTCGTAAAGGATGCGCGGCGCGGCCAGACCGCCTGGACTGGCAAGATAGTTGGGGCTCCACTCCGGGTCGAACTTTTGCTTGAAGGCGCGCAGCCCCTCGAAGTGATAGAACTGCTCGCCGTGCTCGTAGACGAAGCCGCCGATCCGGTTCCAGAGCGAGGCGAGTTGCCGGTTCTCGATCCCGGAAAACGGCGCGGCCCCCAATGAGAACCAATTGAACCCTTGGCCGGCGCCCCAGTTCATCATCTCGGCGAACAGAGCGTCCATGACAAAGCTGGGGCAGTCGGGCTCGTACCGCATCAGATCCAGCGACAATTCCGACTTGTTGCCACCCTGAAACAGGTTGGCAAAAGCCACGATATTGCCTGTCTCGCCGTTCTTCAGAACCGCATGATCGAAATAGGACAAATACTGCTCGTCGAACCCGCCTAGGGCAAAACCCTTTTCCGCGCCCGCCTTGCCTTCCAGCCAGTGATCCGAGATCTGGCGCAGTTCGGGCAGGACCGGTGCAAGCTGTTCTTTGGGAATGATCTCGAAGACATATCCTTCACGCTCGGCCCGGTTCCGGGCCTGACGGAACCGCTTGCGGGATTTGCCGTCCAGCGTGAAGTCCTTCAGCGGAACCCGGGCAACCTCACCGATCTTGAGGATCGACAACCCGAGGTCCAGAAACGTAGGCAGGTACTTGGTGGACACGCTGTAAAATGCGCAGAGCTTGCCTTCGGCATCGGCCATTTCGCGCAACTGCCAAATCAGTTGGTGGCCGGCGGCCTCATCACCGACAGGCTCGCCCTTGCTGATCAACGCGTTGCCGGAATCGGCATAGGCCAGAAAGGCGCTTTCATCTGGCGCGATCAGGAACTGCTTGTCGCCGGTCAGGCTGATCTGCGCCTCGGTGTCTTCGCTGGCCAGCGCCAAACGTTCGACCGCCGCAGGAATCTCGGTGCGGTGACGTGCGGGGATGGTGCGTCCGAACAGCGAGTTCACGGCCACCACCCCGACGATGACCGCCACCACCATGCTGGAGCGCAGGAACCGCGAGGCATCGCCATTCCATGCAAACTCCCACCACAACGCGTTTTCGTATTCGACATGGGAATAGGCGAACAACCCGATCCAGAAGATCACCGCCAGCAACGCGATCAGACTGACCAGCCAAGGAATGTTCAGCCGGAAGATAGAGGCGCCGCTTACCCGGTAGAAAGCCCCCCGAAACAGGGCCAACAAACCGATGGCTGCAAGCATTCCGATGGCCTCATGCGTATCCAGCCCCTTGGCCAGCGACGCGAAGAACCCGGCCAGCATCAGGATCATGGCAACGATCCATGCCCGGTAGAGCTTGCGGTACAGCCCCCGCGCCACAAGCAGCAGCAGAACGCCAATGGCGCTTCCGGCCAGATGCGATGCCTCGACGAAGGACAGGGGCAGAAACTCGCGCAGGATCCCCAGCTTCGTCGAGCTGGCAGGCAAGGTGCCGGACACCAGAAGAACCACACCGGCCACTGCCGCGATACCGGCAGCCACCATCGGCACGATTGGCCGGACGGCCCGATAGAACCAAGTAGCCGCGCCGCTGATGTGATGCCGGTGTGCCAGCGCCGAAGCGACGGCGATCGACAGGCTTGCGATGGCAAATGGCAAAAACGTGTAGACAACCCGGTAGAGCAGCAAGGCGGCAATCACGTCCGACCGACCCGAGGCCCCCAGCCCTGCGATCAAAGTGGCTTCGAACACACCGATTCCGCCCGGCGCATGGCTGAGAATCCCAACTGCGATTGCGCAGATATAGATGGTGAAGAAATACGGATAACCGACGCCTAGATCGTCGGGCATCAGAACATAAAGAGCCATCGACGCGCCGAACAGATCCCCGATTGCGGCCAGTGTCAAAAGGCTGGCCAACTTGCCTCCGGGCAGGTCAAATCCCACTCCGCCAAAGGCCAGCCGACGCCCGCCTTTGGCCAGCCATACAAACAGAACCAGCAGACCGACCAGCAGGGCAACCCCGATGACCGTTTCAAGAGTTCCACTGATCGGCAGCGCTTGGGCGATCCCGTCCGGATGAAGCGTCATCATTCCGCCGAGGATCAGGATCAGGCCCATCCAGAAAGCCACCCATGATGTGGCGATCACGCCCGCGACCCGTCCCAGATCCAACCCCAGCGACGCATAGATCCGATAGCGGATCGCCGTGCCCGTGATGTACGAAAATCCGAGGCAATTCGACACCGCATAGCCGCTGGCCCCGGCCATGGCCGCGATGCGAAGGGGGACCGTTCCCCCCGCCACGCTCTGCACGGCGAAGACGTCATAGAAGGACAGAGACAGAAAACTGAAGGCCGTCCAGAACACGGCAAGGAACATCACCCGCCAAGACGTTCCGGCAATGTCAGATTGCACGTCCGACCATTTCACATGGCTCGACAGGTCGTGCAGCACCGTCAACGCGATCAGCGTTATCACCACAGGTATCGCAAGCCTGACGACCGGCTGCTCCAACAGACCGGTCCCCCGGGCAATCAGGATTTCCGCCCGCGAGTTTTCGCCTGGGTCTGCTGTGCTCATATTGATTTCCCTGCCCATGGGCTTGATCAAGCCTGCGGGAAAACTCTTGCACAAATCGTTTGGTATTCAAAGCTATGCCGCGCTGGTGAATGGCGGGCGGTTCAGAAGCGGCCTTTTCGGGTGGACAGAAGCAGATTGGTCTCGGAGCGGGTCACGCCTTCGATGCGGCGGATCTGGAACAGAACCTCGTCCAGTTCGGCCAGCGTCTCGGTCCCGATCTCGGCGATCAGGTCCCATCCGCCATTGGTGGAATGCACCGCCCGCACCTGCCGCATCGCCGCGATCCGGGCCATGATGCGCTCGGTCCCGCGCCCTTCGATTTCCAGCATCATCAGCCCGCGCACCGGGCTTTGCGCGACGTCCCGACGGGTCAGGACAGTAAAGCCCACAATCTCACCCGATTGCTTGAGCCGCTGCAGCCGGCTGCGCACGGTCGTCCGCGTTACACCCAGCACTTCTGCAAGCTCTGACAGGGACGCGCGAGCGTCTCGGTGAAGGGCGCTGAGCAAGCGGCTGTCCAGATCGTCCATTCCGTGTTTCCATTTTGGATTTTCAGATTTCATTTTGAGCATTTTGCCTCCTTCACGCAACCCGCATTGCATCGCTAAATGAACGTATGGATACCAAATCAGTCATTCTCGTTGGTGCCGGCATGGACGTCGGCAAGCGGCGACAGGGTTGCCGGATGGGACCCGACGCGTACCGGGTGGCCGGAATCTCCGAGGCGCTGTCCGACCTCGGGCACACGGTCACAGACTTTGGCGACACCCGCCCGGACACTGTCGACATGCCGCAACATGATCACCTCTTTGCCCTACCCGAATGCGTAGGTTGGACGCGGGCTTTGATCCGGGTCGCGCAACAGGCGGCCCAACAAGGTCTGCCGATCTTCATGGGCGGGGACCACGCCCTGTCGATGGGCACGGTCTCTGGCATGGCCGCCCATGCGCAGCAGATCGGGCGCCCACTATTCGTGCTTTGGCTGGACGCGCACAGCGATTTCCACACGCCCAACAGCACCGGCAGCGGCAACCTGCATGGCACTCCGGTGGCCTACTTCACGGGCCAGCCCGGGTTCGACGCCTTCCCCGCTTTGGATGCTCCGATACCCACGGACCGCGTCGGCATGATCGGCCTGCGCTCGGTCGATCCGGCCGAGCGCGCGGCGCTGGAGAAAGACCGCGCCATGCTGGCCGACATGCGCAGCATCGACGAACACGGCATCAAGGCCCCGCTGATGGCCTTTCTGGAACGCGTCCGTGCCGCGAACGGTATTCTGCATGTCTCTCTGGACGTGGATTTCCTTGACCCCGCCATCGCGCCGGCCGTCGGCACCACCGTTCCCGGCGGCGCGACCGAACGCGAAGCGCATCTGGCCATGGAACTGCTGCACGAAAGCGGGCTGGTCTGCTCGCTGGACCTGGTCGAGCTGAATCCTTTCCTGGATGAGCGCGGCCGTACCGCGAAACTGATGGTCGACCTGGCCGCCTCGCTGCTTGGGCGCCGCATCTTCGACCGCATTACCCGGAGCTTCTGATGCATTCCCTTCAGGCCCCTTCGGCGGTGGTCATGATCCGGCCACACGCCTTTGCCTCGAACCCCGAGACCCGTGACGACAATGCGTTCCAGACGCTGGCCAACCGCTCGGCCGAGGCGACCTCGGCCGCCGCCCGCGACGAGCATGACCGCGCGGTCGAGCAACTGCGCAACGCCGGCGTGACCGTGCATGTGTTCGACGATTTCGGTGACAACGACACGCCCGACAGCGTGTTTCCGAACAACTGGTTCTCGACCCATCCGGGCGGACACGTGGCGATCTATCCGATGTTCGTCCCCTCGCGCCGGCGCGAACGGCGGATGGATGTGATCGAGATGCTGAAACGCGACTATCGCGTACAGGACGTGATCGACTATTCCGGGCTCGAGCAGGACAACCTCGCGCTGGAGGGCACCGGTGCGATGGTGCTCGATCACGTCGGGCGCATTGCCTATACCGTCAAATCCAACCGCGCCGACCCGGTGCTGCTGGAACGGTTCTGCACCCATTTCAACTACGAGCCCATCGCCTTCGAGGCCCGCGACGCGCAAGGCCGCGATGTCTATCACACCAATGTTCTGATGGGGATCGGCACGCATTACGCCCTGATCTGTCTGGACATGATCACCGACCCCGAGCGGCGCGCGACCGTTCGGGCGCGGCTCGAGGAATCCGGCCGCACGGTGATCGACCTGACCCACGACCAGATCGCCGAATTTGCCGGTAACGTCATCGAACTGACAGGCCGCGACGGGCTGGTTCTGGCGCTGTCCAGCCGGGCATTGGCCGCGCTGCGCCCGGATCAGATCGACATCATCCAGGACAGCGCGACGCCCCTGCCGCTGTCCGTTCCCACCATCGAAACCGCCGGCGGGTCGGTGCGCTGCATGATCGCAGGCATCCACCTGTCACGCCGCTAGGAGAGACCCCATGCAACCTTCCGACAAGGCGCTTGTTCCCTTCGTATCCGTCGACAACATGATGCGGCTGATTCACCACATCGGTGTCGAAAGAATGATCACCGAGATCGCCGCCCAGATCGAGGACGACTTCAAACGGTGGGAGAGCTTTGACAAGACCCCGCGCATCCCGGCCCATTCCCCGCATGGCGTGATCGAACTGATGCCGACCTCGGATGGCGAGGCCTATGGGTTCAAATATGTGAACGGCCACCCCAAGAACACTTCCGAAGGCCTGCAGACCGTCACCGCGTTCGGCCTGCTTGCGGACGTGTACACCGGGTATCCGACCCTGCTGACCGAGATGACGATGCTGACGGCGCTGCGCACCGCGGCCACTTCGGCGCTTGTCGGCAAATATCTGGCCCCAAAAAACGCCTCGACGATGGCGATGATCGGCAATGGCGCGCAATCCGAGTTCCAGTGCCTGGCCTTCAAGGCCATGTGCGGAATTGATACCGTTCGCCTTTACGACATCGATCCCGCCGCCACCTCGAAATGCGCGGCCAATCTGCAAGGGACCGGGTTGAAGGTGGTTTCGTGTCGCTCGGCCGAAGAGGCGATCGAGGGCGCGCAGATCATCACCACCTGCACCGCCGACAAGAAATATGCCACCATCCTGACCGACAACATGGTCGGCCCCGGTGTGCACATCAACGCGATCGGAGGCGACTGCCCCGGCAAGACCGAATTGCATCGCGACATACTTCTGCGGTCCGACATTTTCGTGGAATACCCCGAGCAGACCCGGATCGAAGGTGAAATCCAGGCGCTGGACCCCGACCACCCGGTCACCGAGATGTGGCAGGTCATCACCGGCCAGGCCGAAGGTCGCCGTGACGACCGGCAGATCACTCTGTTTGACAGCGTCGGCTTTGCGATCGAGGACTTCTCGGCTCTGCGCTACGTCAAGCGCTCGATCGAGGGAACCGAGTTTTTCGAGCCCCTGGACATGCTGGCGGACCCGGACGATCCGCGCGACCTGTTTGGCATGCTCATGCGGGCCAAGTGAGCCGTTTCGCCCGATTTAGACGTTAGGCCGGATGGGGACGCTGCCCCCGTTCAGTCTTTGCGACACTGAGGTATTGGGTCCACTGCGGCACCGAGACTTCGTGCCGCCCGAATTTTGTATGCGCGCGGCAGAGCCATGCATCACAGCCCGTGCCTGGATTGCCCAAAACCTCAGCCGGCAAGCGATGGCAGATACAGAACGATCGCCGGAAACGCGACCAGCAGCGCAATCGTCACCGCATCAGCGACGAAGAACGGAGCCACGCCCTTGAACACGTCCTGAACGCTCAGGTCCGGGCGCACGCCGGCGACCACGAAGCAGTTCAGGCCGATTGGCGGCGTGATCAGACAGAACTCGGCCATCTTGACCACCAGAATACCAAACCAGATCGCGCACATGGGGCCCGACATGCCGAATGTGCTGTCGGCCGCGCTTACCGCCTCGCCCCCGTTCAGGGCCATGACGGCAGGATAGACCACCGGCAGAGTCAGCAGCAGCATCCCGATTGCATCCATGAACATGCCAAGCACTGCATAGGCCAACAGGATACAGATCAGGATCAGCATGGGTGACATATGGAGGGAAGTAATCCAATCCGAGAACGCTCCGGGCAGGTCGGCGAAACCCAGAAAGCGCACGTAGATCAAGACACCCCAGATGATCGAGAAGATCATCGCCGTCAGCTTGGCGGTTTCCAACAACGCCGACTTCAGCTCGGTCCAGCGCATGCCGTGAAACAGCGCAAAGCAGAACACGATGAATGCACCGATTGCGCCGCCCTCGGTCGGCGTTCCCCACGCCTTGTCACCAAATGGGTTGTAGACAAAACAGATGATGATCAGGATTACCGCGAAGATCGGCAGCGCACCGGGCAACGCGGCAAAGCGCTGTTTCCAGGTAAAGCCCCGTACCGGCGGACCCACGTTTTTGAAGAAAACCGCGATACCGATGATCAGCAGTCCGTAGATCACCGCCGAAAACGCACCTGGGATGAACCCGGCGAGCAGCAGTTTGCCCACGTCCTGCTCGACGATGATCGCGTAGATCACGAGGATCGCGGAAGGTGGGATCAGCGACGCCAAAGTACCGCCTGCGGCCACGACGCCTGCGGCAAACCTTTTGTTGTAGCCGACGTCCAGCATCTCGGGGATGGCAATGCGGGCAAAGACGGCCGACGTAGCCACTGACGCGCCTGACACGGCTGCAAAGCCGGCCGTCGCGAAAACCGTGGACACCGCCAAACCACCCGGCACCCAGGCGACCCAGCGCTTGGCCGCTTCGAACAACGCCCGGGTCAATCCCGCGTAATAGGCCAGGTATCCGATCAGGATGAAAGTTGGGATCAGGCTGAGCGTGTGCGAGGCCACTTTGGAATGCGGCACCTGCCCCGCCGTCTTGACGGCAACGGTCAAAGCCTTACCAAACCGATCCGGGTCGTATCCGAATTTGGCCCAGAATATCCAGACCAGCCCTACCAGCCCTGCAAGGCCTGCGGCAAACGCAACGCGCATGCCCCCGACGACAAGAACCAGCAGGCCGCCCGTGACCCACAGGCCGATTTCAATCGTGTCCATTTGTCAGTCCTGCCTCTCAAACTGCTCGGCTTCGGCCGCGGCCTGCGCGGCGGCGTCCTGGATCAGCGGCACCGCAACCGGAGTTTCCAGCCCCAACAGGAACGCCCGACCATACCCCCAGACCTGGAGACACAACCGCAGACACAAAACGGAGAAGGCAACTGGCGCCAACAGCTTGGCGGGCCAGATCGGAATACCAATGTCGATCGAGCTGTCACGGCTCCACATCGGTGCGCCGAAATCAAACGATCGATCGAAATGGGACCAGCTGCCCCAGACCAAAGCCAACATCAGGACCAGGATCAGTACGACCGAAATCAGCTCGAACAACCACATTGCGCGCCCGTGCAGCCGTGCGATCACGATGTCCATGCGGATGTGCCCGCCGTCTCGCTGCACATAGGAAATGCCAAGAAACGCGATCAGAGGCATGGCCTGCTCGATCCAGTCGACATAGCCCGGCAATGGCGCGTTGATCGCGTTGCGTCCGCTGACGGACACAACAGCCAACACCATCAAACCGAAAACGGCGATGCCGCTGAGAAGGGCCAGAAATCGTTCAAGTTGCAGCAATTGCCGGTCGAGACGGCTCAGGAGGCTGCCGTCCTCCAATACCGTGGCGTGTCCTGCCATCCGGTTGTCCCCTGTTCCAGATGATCCCGGGGGCGTTTCAGCCCCCGGCTGTTTTTTATCAGTTGCCGCCGCGCTGCTGCTTCAGCGTTGCCTGCACCAGGTCGTAAAGATCCTGCGCCGGCAGGCCTTGGGCGGACATGTCGGCAATCCACTGGTCGCGGATCGGGTCGGCCGCCTTGGCACGGAACTCGTCCAGAACCGAGTCATCGATCATGACTTTCTGAACGCCCTTTTCTTCGAGCACGCCATCCCACTTTTTCAGCAGCTCACCGTAGTTGGTCAGGTAGTGGTCAATCGCCTCGTCGATCGAGCTGTCCAGCGCCTCACGGTGCTCGGGCGGCAGTGCTTCATAGGCGTCGATGTTCACGACCACCGGGCAGTTCACCGTGCCGGGGTTCAGGTTCGCGGTCCACCAGTCGGCCTCATTGATGGTGCCGAACGACAGGTGTGCGTGCTGAGCAAATGCGACGGTGTCCACAACACCGGACTGCATCGCATTGTAGGCTTCGGTCGCCGGAACCGATGTCGGAACGGCACCAACGGCCTCGAACGCCTGACCAAGGCCCCCGGTCGCACGAACGCGCATACCTTCAAACTCTGCCAGTTCGTCACGCGGCTCGCCTGTCCCGACCAGATTGTACTGCGGCATCGGCGAGGTCATGAGGATCCGAGCGTTCCACTGAGCCATCTCTTCCTTGACCGCAGGGTGATCGTAGACCGCGTGGCTGACGGCCACTTCCTCATCCAGTGTGTTCACACCCAGGAACGGCAGTTCCAGGACGGTGATCGCGCGGTTCTTGTCGCGATGGTAACCAGCGCAGAACTGGGCCATCTCGAAGGCGCCGATTTCGATGCCGTCCAGGTTTTCCTTGGGCTTGGAAAGGCCGCCATAGCTGACGTTGATGGTGAACGCGCCATCGGTTTTCTCGCTGACCAGTTCGGCCAGTTTCTCAACATGTTCGGTGAAGGCGCGGCGCTTGCCCCAGACCGAGGCATTCCACTCGGTCGCAGCCGCCTCGGTGACAAAAGCAACGCCAAGGGCGGCGATGGCCGCTCCGCTCAACATCTTGTTCATAATGATCTCTCCCATTGGTGCACCCCCTCCCGGGGCGCTTGAGAGTAAAGCTAGCGCCAACATCGACACGTGCCAAGCCCCGCCGCCCGAATGGTGCACCCGTGAAAGCGTTGATTTCTGCACGGCCCAGAAAGCCCCGCCGACACGTTCGACCCACAGGAGAAAAGGTGTCACACTGGGCCGTTAACAAATCCATAATCTGTAAATAATTGTTTTTTATCATGTTATCGCAAACTCAACTCGGTCGAATTTACAAAATGGCTCGAGAAACGGAAACTTGTTTACAAACAAATCCAAGGATTACGGCAATTTATTTCTTTCTTTTCTCGAAGGCGTATTATCCCGACCGGGGAGGAAACGGATCGACAATGCCAATCAATTGGGCAAACTCGGTCCACCTGAAGTCCAGTCAGAGGGAGGAGCCTCAGAATGACCACCGCTGCCCAGGCAGAAGCCAAGGTATTTCCGCCATCCGCAGAAACCGTCGCTCGCGCTCATGTCGATGCCGAAAAATACACCCAGATGTACGAGGCATCTGTCAACGACCCCGTGAAATTCTGGGGTGAGCATGGCAAGCGGATCGACTGGATCAAGCCCTACGCCCAGGTCAAGGACGTCAACTACGATTTCGGCTCGGTCAAGATCAACTGGTATGCCGACGGCACGCTGAACGTCTCGGCCAACTGCCTGGACCGTCACCTGAAGACCCGCGGCGATCAGACCGCGATCATCTGGGAACCGGATGATCCGAACGACGAAGCCCAGCACATCACCTATGCCGAGCTGCACCGTCGCACCTGCCGCATGGCGAACATTCTGGAATCGATGGGCGTGCGCAAAGGCGACCGGGTCGTCATCTATCTGCCGATGATCCCCGAGGCCGCCTATGCCATGCTCGCCTGCGCCCGCATTGGCGCGATCCACTCGATCGTGTTTGCCGGCTTCTCGCCCGACGCGCTGGCCGCTCGGGTCAACGGTTGTGACGCCAAGGTCATCATCACCGCCGACGAGGCCCCGCGCGGCGGCCGCAAGACTCCGCTGAAATCGAACGCCGACGCCGCCCTGCTGCACTGCAAGGACACGGTAAAGTGTCTGGTGGTCAAGCGCACCGGTGGCCAGACGACCTGGATCGACGGGCGCGACTTCGACTACAACGAAATGGCGCTGGAGGCCGACGATTATTGTGCGCCGGCCGAGATGAACGCCGAAGATCCGCTGTTCATCCTTTACACCTCGGGCTCGACCGGACAGCCGAAAGGCGTGGTGCACACCACCGGCGGCTACCTGGTTTATGCCGCGATGACCCACGAAATCACCTTCGACTATCATGACGGCGACATCTACTGGTGTACGGCGGACGTGGGCTGGGTCACCGGCCACAGCTATATCGTCTATGGCCCGCTGGCCAATGGCGCGACCACACTGATGTTCGAAGGCGTGCCGACCTATCCCGACGCCTCGCGGTTCTGGCAGGTTTGCGAGAAGCACAAGGTCAACCAGTTCTACACCGCCCCCACCGCGATCCGCGCGCTCATGGGTCAGGGCAACGAGTTCGTAGAAAAATGCGACCTGAGTTCCCTGAAAACGCTCGGCACGGTGGGCGAACCCATCAACCCCGAGGCCTGGAACTGGTACAATGAGGTGGTCGGCAAGGGGAAATGCCCGATCGTCGACACCTGGTGGCAGACCGAGACCGGCGGCCACATGATGACCCCCCTGCCCGGCGCGCATGCGACCAAGCCCGGTTCGGCGATGAAACCCTTCTTTGGCGTTCAACCCGTCGTGCTGGATCCGCAGTCGGGCGTCGAGATCACCGGCAACGGGGTCGAAGGCGTGCTGTGCATCAAGGACAGCTGGCCGGGCCAGATGCGCACCGTATGGGGCGACCATGAGCGGTTCGAGAAGACCTATTTCTCAGACTACAAGGGGTATTACTTCACCGGTGACGGCTGCCGCCGCGACGAAGATGGCGATTACTGGATCACCGGCCGCGTCGATGACGTCATCAACGTCTCGGGCCACCGCATGGGCACCGCCGAAGTCGAAAGCGCGCTGGTGGCTCACGCCGCCGTCGCCGAAGCGGCCGTCGTTGGTTATCCCCATGAAATCAAGGGCCAAGGCATCTATTGCTACGTCACCCTGATGAATGACCGAGAGCCCTCGGATGAATTGCTGAAAGAGCTGCGCACATGGGTCCGGACAGAAATCGGACCGATCGCCAGCCCCGACGTGATCCAGTGGGCTCCGGGCCTGCCCAAGACCCGTTCGGGCAAGATCATGCGCCGCATTCTGCGCAAGATCGCCGAGAACGACTTCGGCTCGCTGGGCGATACCTCGACCCTGGCCGACCCGTCCGTCGTCGAAGATCTGATCGCCAACCGGGCCAACAAGTGAGGGCGTGATGCAGGCTGAAACAATCACAAAGCCCGCTGTCCTGATCCTTCTCGGCCCTCCGGGCGCCGGGAAGGGCACACAGGCGCGAATGCTGGAACAGAAATTCGGCCTTGTGCAACTCAGCACGGGCGACCTGCTGCGCGCCGCGGTTGCTGCCGGAACCGAGGCCGGAAAGGCCGCGAAAGCAGTGATGGAAGCCGGCGACCTGGTCAGCGACGACATCGTCATCGCAATCCTGCGCGATCGCATTGCCGAGCCCGATTGCGCGCGCGGTGTCATCCTGGACGGGTTTCCCCGTACCACGGTTCAGGCCGAAGCGTTGGACAAGCTGCTGGCCGAAAACGGGCAGAAGGTGAATGCGGCCATCAGCCTCGAGGTCGAGGACGCCGAGATGGTCACCCGGATCGCCGGACGCTACACCTGCGCAATGTGCGGTGAAGGCTACCACGATCAGTACAAGCAGCCGAAGGTGGACGGTGTTTGTGACAAGTGCGGCAGCACGGAATTCAGCCGCCGCGCCGATGACAATGCCGAAACCGTGGCGTCCCGGCTGGAGGCCTATCACGAACAAACCGCGCCTTTGATCGACTACTACAAGGATCGCGGCGTACTCAGAAAACTTGATGCCATGGGGCAGATCGATCAGATCGCCCGTGGCCTGGAAAGCATCGTGGGCGACGCGATGCGGTAAGGGGAAGAGGACTCCCCAAAGCGGGCACTGACCCCGACACGAGTTTCTTCAACGGAACCGCTCTGGCGGACCGGAGAAGCTTTGCCTGGCGCCATCGCGGCGCTTGGCGCAATCGAATGGCGGCCCTTCGCCGGAGGACAAATGCACCGGGCCGCCCTGGAGGAACCAAGGAGGAAACCGCAATGGCGGATAATTCAACAAACTCCGCGCAGACTGCCGAGTCCGACAAGGGCTATTGGCAGGCAAACCTGCGTCTCATCTACATCAGCCTCATCATCTGGGCGCTGGTGTCTTTCGGGTTCGGCATTCTGCTGCGCCCGTTGCTGTCGGGCATCGCCGTCGGCGGTACCGACCTGGGCTTCTGGTTCGCGCAACAGGGATCAATCCTGGTCTTTCTGGCGCTGATCTTCTTCTACGCCTGGCGCATGAACAAACTGGATGCCGAATACGGCGTCGAAGAAGAATAAGGGAGCCAGGGGACAATGGATCAGTTTACCATCAACCTGCTGTTTGTGGGCGCGTCCTTTGCGCTCTACATCGGCATCGCGATCTGGGCCCGCGCGGGGTCCACGTCGGAATTCTACGCCGCCGGTCGCGGCATTCACCCGGTCACCAACGGTATGGCGACAGCGGCTGACTGGATGTCGGCGGCCTCGTTCATCTCGATGGCGGGCCTTATTGCCTTTACCGGCTATGACAACAGCTCGTTCCTGATGGGCTGGACCGGCGGCTACGTGCTGCTGGCGCTTCTGCTTGCGCCCTATCTGCGCAAGTTCGGCAAGTTCACCGTGTCCGAATTCATCGGCGATCGCTTCTACAGCCAAACCGCGCGCGTCGTGGCGGTGATCTGTCTGATCGTGGCCTCGGTCACTTATGTGATCGGCCAGATGACCGGCGTGGGCGTGGCCTTTGGCCGCTTTCTGGAAGTGTCGAACACCACCGGTCTGCTGATCGGCGCGGGCGTCGTGTTCGCCTATGCGGTGTTCGGCGGCATGAAGGGTGTGACCTATACCCAGGTCGCTCAGTACTGCGTGCTGATCACCGCCTATACCATCCCGGCGATCTTCATCTCGCTGCAGCTGACCGGCAACCCGATCCCGGCCCTGGGCCTGTTCGGCGACACCGCCGGCGGTGAGCCGCTGCTGACCAAGCTGGACGCCATCGTGGCCGAGCTGGGCTTTGCGGAATACACCGCTCATCATTCGAACACGCTGAACATGGTTCTGTTCACCCTGTCGCTGATGATCGGCACCGCCGGCCTACCGCACGTCATCATGCGCTTCTTCACCGTTCCCAAAGTGTCGGACGCCCGCTGGTCGGCCGGTTGGGCGCTGGTGTTCATCGCGCTGCTGTACCTGACCGCCCCTGCGGTTGGTGCCATGGCCCGTCTGAATATCACCGACATGATGTGGCCGAACGGCGGCATCGAAGGCGGCGCTGTTTCGCTTGAGCAGATCGACAACGATGCCCGGTATGACTGGATGGCCACCTGGCAGAAAACCGGCCTGCTGGACTGGGAAGACAAGAACGGCGACGGCAAGATCCAGTACTACAACGACAAGAATGCCGACATGCAGGCGCTTGCCGAAGAAAAGGGCTGGGTCGGCAACGAGTTGACCAAGTTCAACCGCGACATCCTGGTTCTGGCCAACCCCGAAATCGCCAACCTGCCGGGTTGGGTGATCGGTCTGGTCGCGGCCGGCGGTCTTGCGGCTGCGCTGTCGACGGCTGCGGGCCTGCTGCTGGCGATCTCGTCGGCAGTGTCGCACGACCTGATCAAGGGCTCGATCAACCCGAGCATCTCGGAAAAGGGCGAGCTTCTGGCGGCACGGATCGCAATGGCCGTGGCCATCGTGGTTGCCACCTATCTGGGCCTCAACCCTCCGGGCTTTGCGGCGCAAACCGTGGCATTGGCCTTCGGTCTGGCGGCAGCCTCGATCTTCCCGGCGCTGATGATGGGGATCTTCTCGACCCGCATCAACAACACCGGCGCGGTCGCGGGCATGCTGGCTGGTCTGACCGTCACCCTGGTCTACATCTTCCTGCACAAGGGCTGGCTGTTCATTCCGGGCACCAACTCGTTCACCGATGCAGACCCGCTGCTGGGTCCGATCAAATCGACCTCGTTCGGTGCGATCGGCGCCATGGTCAACTTCGGCGTCGCCTATGTGGTGGCCGGCATGACCAAGGAAACCCCGCAGGAGATCAAGGATCTGGTCGAAAGCGTGCGCATTCCCCGTGGTGCGGGCGCGGCTCAGGACCACTGAGCCGGATGCGGTCCGCGATGATCCATCACGGGCCGTTTCCCTCGACCAACTTTTCCCGCCCGGCTAAACCCCGGGCGGGGCTTTTCATTCAAGCGGACAGGCGACCCCATGGCGCTTTCACCTGATCAGATCACCCGGTTTCTGAAATCCGTACACCCCTATGACGCGCTGCCGGTCGAGGAACTGGCCGACATCGCCGCCCGGATCGAAGCGCGCGAAATCGCAATGGGCACCGTCCTCTATCGCCGTGGCGCGCAGTTGCCCGGCCTGTTCATCATCTACGAAGGCCAGGTCGAGATCACCGACGAAAACGGCGCGGTCGTATCCCATCTGGGCCTGCGCAACTCGTTTGGCGAGCGTGGTCTGATGCGCGACGGGCGCGCGGTGACCACGGCAACAGCTGACGCGCCCTCGGTTCTGCTGATTATCCCCACCGACCTGTTTTCCGACCTGCTCAAGCGTCACGTCGTCGTCGCCAAATTCTTCAACCGGGCCCGCCCTGCACGGCCTGAACAACAATCGCTGGCCACCACTCGTGTCGAGACCCTGATGGCGCGCAAGCCGGCCACCTGCACCCCGGACACGACCGTTCAGGAAGCCGCGCGCCTGATGCGCGACCGGGGCATTTCGTCGGTCTGCATCACCGAGCGCGGCGCGTTGCGCGGCATTGCCACGGTTCGGGACCTGTCGGGCAAGGTCGTGGCGGGCGCCCTGCCCCCGACGACCCCGGTGTCACAGATCATGACCCCGGACCCGCTGACCCTGTCGCCCGGCGACATCGGCTCGGACGTGCTGCACGCGATGCTGGAACGCGGTATCGGCCATATCCCCATCACCGAGGGCGGGCGCTTGGTCGGAATCGTCACCCAGACCGACCTGACACGGTTCCAGGCGGTCAGCTCGGCCGAACTGGTCAGCCGCATCGCGCAGGCCGGGTCGGCGACCGAGATGGCCGCGGTCACGGCCGAGATCCCGAACCTGCTGGTGCAACTGGTGGCGGCGGGCAACCGGCACGAAATCGTCACCCGCCTGATCACCGACATCGCTGACGCCGCGACGCGCCGGCTGCTGGCGCTGGCCGAGCAGAAACTCGGCCCGGCGCCCGTCCCCTATCTTTGGCTGGCCTGCGGCTCGCAGGGGCGGCAGGAGCAGACGGGCGTGTCCGATCAGGACAATTGCCTGATGCTGGACGACAGCGTCACCGATGCCGACCTGCCCTATTTCGAGGCGCTGGCCAAATTCGTGTCCGACGGGCTGGATACCTGCGGGTATTTCTATTGCCCCGGCGACATGATGGCGACCAATCCGCGCTGGCGGCAGCCGGTCCGGGTCTGGCGCGACTATTTCAACGGCTGGATCGCCAAGCCCAACCCCGAGGCGCAGATGCTGGCCTCGGTCATGTTTGACCTGCGCCCCATCGGTGGCCGGTACGAGCTGTTTGCCGACCTGCAGGCCGAAACCCTGCGCGCGGCGCGGGCGAATTCGATCTTCGTGGCGCACATGATCTCGAATTCGCTGAAGCACACACCGCCGCTGGGCCTGCTGCGTGGGATCGCCACGATCCGCTCGGGCGAGCATCGCAACACGCTGGACCTCAAGCACAACGGCGTGGTCCCGGTGGTCGATCTGGGCCGCGTCTACAGCCTGCAGGGTGAATTGACCGAGGTGAACACCCGCGCGCGCCTCAAGGCCGCCGAGGCCGCCGGGGTGCTCAGTCCGTCGGGCGCGCGGGACCTGCTGGATGCCTATGACCTGATCGCGGAAACCCGGTTGAACCATCAGGTCAAACAGATCAGGAATGGCGACAAGCCCGACAACTATCTTGCGCCGTCGGAATTGTCGGACTTTGAGCGAAGTCATCTTCGGGACGCGTTTGTCGTGGTAAAAACGATGCAATCCGCGGTCGGGCACGGCAAGGGGATTCTGGGGTAAAGACCCTGGCAGGAAGAACGGAGGAGGAAGATGTTTCTTGAGCTGATCGGCACGATCTTTGCGGGCTTTGCCATCGCGGGCCTCGTGATGGGGCTGAACCGGCTGACCGGCGGCCGTCTGCCTAAATGGTCGGCTCCGGTTGCGGCCGGTTTGGGCATGATCGCGGTCACGATCATCAGCGAGTATTCCTGGTACGACCGCACCCGGGACGCCCTGCCCGACGGCCTGACCGTCGTGCAAGAGGTCGAAAGCCGCGCGCTCTATCGCCCCTGGACCTATGCGGTGCCCTATGTCGACCGGTTCGCGGCCGTCGATACGGCTTCATTGCGGACCAATGCGCAGGTGCCGGATCAGCGCCTGATCGACATGTACTTCTTTGGCCGCTGGGCGCCGGTGTCCAAGATGCCGATCGCGGTGAATTGCGCCGAGCACAGCCGTGCAAGTCTGGCGGATGGGGCCGAGTTCTCGGATGACGGGCGTCTGGTCGGTGCCGATTGGGTGCCGGTTGGCTCGGACGATCCGGTGGTCTCAGCCACTTGTGAGGTCTGACCATGCTGACCCGCCTGAGCCTGCGCCTGAGAATTTTTCTGTTCTTCTGCTTGCTTGCCGCGGGTGGCATCGCCATCACCCTGATCGCGCTTTGGCTTGGCCTGCGCCGAGCCGACCCCGCGGACATGACCAGCGCCTTCGTGTTCAGCGGCCTGCTGATCTCGTTTGGCTTGCTTGGGCTGGTTGTCGGTGTCTGGTTGCTGTTCGACGACAACGTGGCCAAACCGATCGAACGCCTGTCGGCGCAGTTGCGTGCGCGTGCACATGCGGGGGTGGATACTGATCTCGACCTGCAGGCGGCACGCTATTTGGGTGATCTGGCCCCCGCCGCCGCCAGCCTGGCCGAACGACTGGCCACCACCGCCCTGTCCACCGCCGAAGCCGTGGCCGCCGAAACCGCGCATCTGGCGTCAGAGAAAGAACGTCTGACCGCGCTTCTGTCCGAGATCCCGGTCGCGATGCTGCTGGCGGGGCCAAACCACCAGATCGTTCTGTACGACGCGCAGGCCGCCGAGGTTCTGGCGCAGATCGCCCATCCCCGCCTGAACGCCTCGCTGTTCGACTATCTCGAACGCAAACCTCTGCTGGACGCTTACGAGAAGCTGTCGAAAACCGGCATGGATGTCTATTGCACCCTAGCCAGCGTGGACGGGCGCCAAACCTACACGGCACGCATGAAACCGCTGGGCGATGCGCCGGGCTATATGCTGATCTTCGAAGACAGCGTCGCCCGCATCCCGCCCGAGGCCGCACGCCCTCTGGTCTATGATTTCGATCTTCTGGACACCCCAGGCGACGAGGCGTTCGAAAACCGCCCGCTATCGCAACTGTGCTTTGTGGTCTTCGACACCGAAACCACCGGTTTGCTGCCGCACAAGGACGAGATCGTGCAGATCGGCGCCGTCCGTGTCGTCAAGGGGCGCATCGTCGAGGGCGAGCGGCTGGACACGCTGGTCAATCCGGGCATTCCGATTCCACCCGCCTCGACCAAAGTTCACAAGGTCAGTGACCGTATGGTGCAGGACGCGCCCCACATCGCGCAAGCCGGGCGCATGTTCCACCACTTCGCCCGTGATGCCGTGATCGTGGCCCATAACGCACCTTTCGACATGGCGTTTCTGCGCCGTCATGCCAAGCGCATGGAAGTGACATGGGATCATCCCATCCTGGACACGGTTCTGCTGTCGGCCGTCCTGTTCGGTGCCAGCGAAACCCATACGCTCGACGCTTTGTGCGAAAGACTGGGCGTGGAAATTCCCGAGACGCTCCGTCATACGGCCTTGGGGGATGCGGTTGCGACGGCTGAAGCATTGGTGCGCATGCTGCCGATGCTGGCTGCGCGCGGTATGCAGACATTCGGCGACGTGATCGCAGAAACCCGCAAGCACGGTCGGCTGCTGGAAGACCTGAACTGAATCAGCCTATTGATCGCGATACAGCTTTTCGTGGACAATTCTGCTGCGGCATGGCACCCCGTGCCCGGCCACCAAACGAGCGCGCGATGACCGAAAGAACATTCAAACCCGGACCCGATCAAAGCATGGCCTTCCGCGAGGCTCTCGGGTGCTTTGGCACTGGTGTGACGGTCGTCACGACCAGCACCCCGGACGGTCCCTCGGCCATCACCGTCAACTCGTTTGCATCAGTGTCGCTGGATCCACCATTGGTCCTGTGGTGTCTGGCAAAAGAGTCGAACCGTTACGGGGCCTTTCAAGCAGCGCAACATTACTCGATCCATGTCGTGGCCGAGGATCAACAGGATCTGGCCCTTCGTTTTGCCCGCAATGGCCTCGATTTCTCGCATGCAGACTGGTCCCCGGATCACAAGGGTCGGCCGCAGCTGAGCCAGTGTCTGGCCCGATTTGACTGCACATTGTCTGCCCGCCACGAGGCCGGGGATCATCTGATTCTCGTGGGAGAGGTCGAACAGGTCATGTACCGCACCGGCAAAGGCTTGATCTTCAAGCGCGGACAGTTCGGCGGTTTTGCCGACCTTTTGTAATTACTCGTCCAATGACCCGTGCACGGCAAAGGCCTCCAACTCGGCCTCTTGCGGCGTGATCACGCGAAACGCCTCGTGAACGCCGGACTCGGTCAGGCTGCGGGCAACGGTTAGCAGGGTGTTGGGGGCATGATCGTCACACATCTCGGACATATGGGCCAGCTCGGCCCGGGCCACGTCCAGCGCCGCCTCGACCGAGGGCGCGCCGTAAAGGCGCACGAAATGCTCGGCCAGGTTGGTGGCCAGCCGCTCCATCTCGGCCGGTTCGATCTGCGTCACCGCCACGAAGGTCACGCGCCCGAAGGTTTCAAGCCCCAGCCACCCGTTGGCAAAGGCTTGACGCGCCTTGCCGGCCAGGTCTGCCTCGCCCCAGTTCGAAAACTCGAACCCGCCCGAGATGCACCACTCGCCCGTTCGGGCGGGTGAGTGAAAGACGTTCAGGTCGCTTTCGTCGAAATGAATGGCGCGGGCCAGGTTCAATGGGCGTCCTCCAACAGACGGGTCAAGGGAACAAGCTGCGTATCCGCACCGTTCCGCAACAGCATGCCGAACCGCTCATCGGCCCCGAGAAACACGCCGCGATCACCATAGGGCTCTCCGACGCCCTGCAGCAAGCCCATCCATTCCCCGTGCAACGGCGCGTTGCCATCCTCGGACCAGCGGTTCAGCCAGGTCAGCATGTGACGCGACCAGCTTTCGACCAGCTGCACCGGGGACACTTCCGCGCAGCCTTCGTCATACAGGGCCGTCACATCGGGCGACTTGCCGGGCTCGTCCCCAGTTTGCAGCAAGGCCAACTCCCAGCCGACAACCAACCAGTCGGGCACGGTTTCCGGATCCGAGGTCGACGCTGTCACACGAAACCGGCCACAGCGGGCCCCGTTGACGAAAATCGGACCATCCCAGCCCAGATGAACCGCCACCTCGGGCGGAGCCAACGCGCCCAGCGCGTTCTGGAACCCGACGGCGCACAGCGGCAGCATGGCCATGGCGTCCTGCAAGGGCACCTCGGGCGCAAAGACGATGGCCGCGCGCAGGCGATCCGCCTGGATGTTGTAGACGACGCTGCCCGCATCGCAGCCCAGCGCCGCCATGGCCTGCGCATGGTCGAACGGGTCTTCCCCACCCTGCACCGGGTGTCCGGACAGCAACGGGGGAAAGACCGGCTGCGTCATGCCTTGCCCGCGGCGATCAGGTCGCGGGCGATCTTGCGGAAGGCCTCGGCCTGCGGGCTGTCGGGTTTGCTGACCACGATCGGCGCCCCGCCATCGGCGGCCACTCGGATATCCAGATGCAGAGGGATTTCTCCCAGCAACGGCACACCCAGTTCGGCGGCTTCGGCGGCGACGCCCCCATGGCCGAACACATGTTCCTCGTGCCCGCAGTTCGAGCAGATATGCGTGGACATGTTTTCGATCATGCCGACGATCGGAGTTTTCAGCTGGCGGAACATGTCGATGCCCTTGCGCGCGTCGATCAGGGCCACGTCCTGCGGGGTCGAGACGACGATCGCCCCGTCCACCTTGAACTTCTGGCTCAGCGTCAGCTGCACGTCACCGGTGCCGGGCGGCAGATCGACGATCAATACGTCCAACGCGCCCCATTGCACCTGGCTCATCATCTGCTGCAGCGCGCCCATCAGCATCGGGCCACGCCAGACCACCGCCTGACCTTCGTTGGTCATCAACCCCATCGACATCATGGTGACCCCGTGATTGCGCAGCGGCAGAATGGTCTTGCCATCGGGGCTCGCCGGCCGTCCGGACACGCCCAGCATGCGCGGCTGCGAAGGTCCGTAGACATCAGCATCCAGCAATCCAACGCGCCGCCCTTCGGCCGCCAGTGCACAGGCCAGGTTGGCCGAAACGGTCGATTTTCCGACCCCGCCCTTGCCCGAGGCCACGGCGATGATCCGGTCAACCCCCGGCACCGCCTGCGGCCCGGTCTGCGAGGGCTTGGGCTTGGGCTTCAAATCCGGCGGCGCCTTGTCGGAATGCGCGGTCAGCAGGGCCGAGACCTTGGCCACCCCGTCGACCATCTGCGCCGCCTTTTCGGCGGTGGCGCGCACCGGCTCCATCTTTTCGGCGTTCTTGGGGTCGATCTCGAGAACGAAGCGCACGGTGTCGCCCTCGACATTCAGCGCGCGGACCACGCCCGCGCTGACGATGTCCTGCCCCGAAACCGGGTCGGTGATCTTTTTCAGGTTCGCCAGAACCGCGTCGCGGATGCTCATGCGTCGCCGTCCTTGATCTGGCCTGTCACCACGTGTTCGACATCCAGCCCGTTGATCGTCAGGACCATCTTGGCCTCAAAGCTTTTGCCCGCCGGATCGCCCGCCTTGCGCAGCGCATCTTCGATGGCCTGCTGGCTGGTCACGCCAACCTGTTTGAGGAATTTGCGCATCGACATGTTGTAATCGCCGCTCATCGCCGTGTGTCTCCGTCTTGTTCGTTCATTTGACGCATTCGCCCTGTCGCCGTTAGGCTGGGCCATGCGCTTTGTTCTTTTGTGCCTGAGCCTGACGCTCTTCGCCAGCCCCTCTTGGTCGCAGGAGGAGATTGGTCTGGCCGCGCCGGAAGATGTCGCACGCTCGGGCCTTTTGAAACATATTCTTCCGCGCTTCTCGCTCAAGACCGGAATCCGCGTTGTCGCGGATGAAGGTGGCGCGATGGTTCTGGCGGTCGGGCCACCGGGACAGCCGGTGTTTCAGCGCGGCGGCGACATCTATCACCTGCGCGTTCAGGACGATCCGCGGCAGGCCCGTTTTCAGGATTGGCTGTTGTCCGATGTGGGCAAGCGCACCGTCGAAACCTTTGCACCGACCGAGGGCGACCCGTTCTCGGCCAGTTTCGAAACGGTCGCCGCACCCGAGTCGGATGCCATCGAAGGCGACGCCGTGCTGGGCGAAAAGCTGTCGCTGACCCATTGCGGGCGCTGTCATGTGATTGGCCCGCAGAACCGGATGAACGGGTTGGGCTCCACGCCGTCCTTTGCGGTGCTGCGCGCGATGCCGGACTGGTCGAACCGGTTTCAGGCATTCTTTGCCCTGAACCCGCATCCGTCCTTTACCCAGATCGAAGGGATCACTGCGCCCTTCAACCCCGAACGGCCCCCGCCCATTCATCCGGTAACGCTCACTCAGGACGAGGTTGAAGCCATTCTGGCCTATGTCTCGGTCATCCGCGCGGCCGATCTGGGGGCGCCGCTCAAGCTTCAGTGATCCTTGCGCTTGCTGAAGTAGTCATCTGTGGTAACGACCTTGGGCTTGGGCTTTGAGGCAAATGGGTTATACTCGCTGTGGAACTGCGCCTGGACACGGCAATCGTCACACATCTGGATCATCTTCGCCTGCTCGGACGTGGCAAACATCGGATGGCTGCCGGCCAGCTTCTCCATGATCCGCTCGACCGTCGATTTCACCCCGAACAGAGCACCGCATTCGATGCAGGCAAAGGGCTCTTCCTCGTTCAGAACACGCGGCGACAGCGCACGGTCGCTCAGGTCCAGCTCGGGCACCAAGGTGATCGCGCTTTCGGGACAGATGGTCTTGCACAGCCCGCATTGCAGGCAGGCATCCTGCTGAAAATTCAGCTGAGGCATGTCGGGGTTGTCGATCAATGCGCCTGACGGGCACAGCGACACGCAACTCAGGCAAAGGGTGCAGGCTTCGGTGTCCACCGCCACCGCGCCATAGGGTGCGTGTTCCGGCAGAGGCAGCGGCTGAGACGCATCGGGGCGCAACGCCTGCGCCGCCAGCCGCGTGATCTGACGCCGGTTGCCCAGCGGCAGAACCGGCTGGGCCAGTGGTTGCGGCACGTCCTGCGCATAGAGCAGGTCGGCCAGCGCATCGGGATCGGATTCGTCGATCACTCCGACAACGTCCGCTCCGGCGATGGCCAGCGCCAGTGGCAGTTCGCGCTCCAACGCATCCCGCTCGGTCGTCGGGGCCAGCAGGATGTCGACCCGGGCAAAGCCATGGGCCAAGGCGGCCAGCATCTCGGCATGTCCAAAGCCGGACACCACACCCAGTTCCAGCGGAATCACATCGGCAGGCAGCCCGCGTCCGAACCGCGCGGCCAGCCGGATCATCTCGGCCCCGTAGGCATCATGTACCAACAGGCGCGGGGCACGCCCCCCGGCCCGACGGTAGATCGCCGCCAAGGTCTGCATCCGCGCCAGCAGGGCCGCCACCGGCGGATCTTCGTAGCTGATCGCGGTCGAGGGGCACAGGGCCGCGCATTCACCGCAGCCCGCGCAGACCATCGGGTCGATGGCCACGTGATCTCCGGCCGGGGTGATGGCCCCGGTGGGGCAGATGTCCAGACAGTTGGAACAGCCCACCTGACCGGCCCGCGAATGGGCGCACAATGTTTCTTCGAGTCGGACATACAGCGGCTTTTCGAAAGTCCCGACCAGCTGCGCCGCGTCAAAGGCCAACCGGGCAACCGCCACAACATCGCGCGGGTCGGCGCGCAGGTAGCCTTCGCGCTTGTCGGGGGCCGTCACGAAAGGCTTACCCCCCGCCAGGTCGATCAGTACATCGCAGGCCGACACCGCACCGTCGCGCGGCGGGGTCCAGGCAAACGCACCGCGCCCTGCCGGATCAATCTGCTGCAACGCATCCAACCGCAGGTTGAACCCGCCCAGCGCCCCCGAGACCGACCGGACCCGCGCGCGCACCACGTCATAGGCCCGGCTGTCAGGCTGCGCCTCATCGGTGACGACCACCGTCACCGCCATCGTGTCCGACAGTTGCTGTGCAAGGTCAAACGCAACCTCACCCGGCCCGATGATGCAGGCGGTGCCTTCGCTGATGACATCCACGCTGGGCGTGATCGGCTGTTGCAACAGAGCCTCGGCCGCCAGCGCCGCCATCTTGGGCATCGCCGACCGCCCTTGCTCGGACCAGCCGGCCCGGTCGCGCAGATCGACAATGCCGGGGTGATCCACGCCCAGTTCCTCGGCCAGTTCTTGAAAAACTTGGGCCTCTTGCCCGCAGGCGATTACGATCTGGTCATCCGACTGCATCAGCTTGGCCGCAGCGGTCAGTTCGGAGGTGCACAGCGCCGTGTGGACCCTGCTGCATTCAGCACCGCAGGCGTCCGATATCCCTTGCCCGTCCTGGGCCTGACTTCCGGCGCAATCGCACAAGACCAATTTGGTGACCATGTTCCCCCCGCATCTCTTCCTTGCCCCTAACCTTAGACCCAAACGCCGCCCATGCAACGTGTGGCGGCCGGTTCTGGTCAGAAACTCTGCCTCGCCCGCCAAAGTCGGCTGATCGTCGCCGCGACCCATTTGCGACGACTTTTTTCCAAATCACGACCATTTCAGGCCGCTGCGGACTTGGCACGTGGCCCATTTGTGTACCATAGTGAACCTAAGGGAAAGCAGGGGAGAGCTTTTCCGGGGAGGATCAAAGTGGCCGAGGCCGCAAAACAGATCGAAATGCCGGTTGGCGTCGTCGTGCGCAAGACACCGGGGGTCACTCGCTGGGCCCGGTGGAATTGGCGCGCGGTCGCGGTGCTGCCTGGCGCCCCGCCGGCTGACTGGGTTGAACTGCGCCGCGAGGGCGATGCGGTCGAATACCACGCTGCCACCCTGCCCTTGAAACTCTGGTCCGACGAAACCGAGGCCTATATGGCCAATCTCTCGGACAGCCAGCCATCGCTGTATCTTGTCCTGCGTGACGATGCCGAAGGTGATCGCCCGCTGAACGCGTTTCTGATCACAGCGTCACCTTATGAAGGGCAGGACTATGCCGATACCGGCGAAGAGATCGTGGAAAAGATCCCTATGACCGAAGGCTTGATCGCCTGGGTGCGCGATTTCACTGTGGCCCATCACCGCGATGAGGTGTTCGTCAAACGCCGCCGCGACAAGAAACGGGTGGATCTTGTAGAAGATGGCAAGGGCGATGCGCGCATCCGCCAGACCTCGGATGTCTACCGCGCCCCGCGGAGGGCCGTACAATGAGCACCCGGCAGGATTTCTGGTCTCGCCGCAAGGCCGCCGTGCAGGCCGAAGCGCATGCCGAACAAGAGGCCCTGACCGCGCAGGAGATCGCCGCGCAGCAAGCCGAACTGGAAGAAAAGACCGACGCCGAGATTTTGGCCGAGCTTGACCTGCCCGACCCGGACCTGCTGCAGGCGGGCGACGATGTTTCGGGCTTCATGGACAAGGCCGTGCCGGACCGTCTGCGCCGCCGCGCCTTGCGGCGCTTGTGGCGGTTGAACCCGGTACTGGCGAATGTGGACGGGCTGGTCGATTACGGTGAGGACTACACCGACGCCGCCTGCGTGGTCGAAAACCTGCAGACGGCTTACCAGGTGGGCAAAGGCATGTTGCGCCATATCGAGGCGTTGGCCGAGCAGAAGGAAGCCGAGGAACACCCGGTCGAGGCCGAAGCCGAGCCGACTACCGAAACGCCCGAGCCTGAAGCCGAGCCCGCGCCCCCTGTCGAAGTGGCAGACGCCATCCAACCGGATGAGGACGAACGCCCCCCGGCCCCGCGGCGCATGAAATTCGAATTCGAAGGATGACCCGATGAACATTCGCGACCCGCAGACGTTCGAGATTTCCCCCGAGGACCGTCTGCGCGCGGATTTCTACAACTTTCTGGGCCTGCTTCTGGCAACACCACCCGACCAGACCCTGCTGAGCCAGATCGCGGCGTTGTCGGGGGACGAGACCGATCTAGGCCAGGCCATTCAGGCCATGGCCCGCGTGGCCAAAGTGACCAAGCCCGAAGCGGCTGAGCGCGAGTTCAACGCATTGTTCATCGGGCTGGGGCGCGGAGAACTGCTGCCCTATGCCAGCTTCTACCTGACCGGGTTCCTGAACGAGAAACCGCTGGCGCAGCTGCGCAACGACATGGCGGCGCGGGGCATCACCCGGGCGGCAAACGTGTTCGAACCCGAAGACAACATCGCCTCGTTGATGGAGATGATGGGCGGCATGATCGTCGGCCGTTTCGGCGGCCCGGCCGCGTTGGAAGATCAAAAGACGTTCTGGAACAAGCATATCGGCCCCTGGGCCGAGCACTTTTTCTCGGACCTGGAAGCAGCCGAGCATTCGGTTCTCTATGCCTCGGTCGGCACCGCCGGCCGGGTTTTCATGGAGATCGAACGCGAGGCCTTCCGCATGACGACGCATTAGGCGGCCGTCATTCGCTGGCGCCCCGGCGGGCGCTGAACCGCAAATGGGAAAGGAGGATCCCATGAGCAAGACCAAGGAGACCGGCGCCAGCCGCCGCGACTTCCTGAAACTGGCGGGCACCGCGGCCCCGGCAGCCGTTGCAGCGGCCAGCCTGGGAACCGAGGCGGAAGCGGCCGAGCAACCCTCGGACGAGACCCGCATTCAGGACACGGCGCATACCCGCGCCTATTTCGACAGCGCGCGCTTCTAGGCCGCCCCGGCGACGCCCGGCGCAAGTCCGGACGTGGTCACACTCGGCTGACGGTTGCGATTGGCCCTGACGTCGATTTCGAAACACCAAGCCAGCCATGATCAACATGGCCAGCAAGGGAGGAAGGAAATGCTTAGGAAAAAGACCAACGGGGTTGCGAGACGCCCCCAGCGGACAAGTATCCTGTCCCAAATCGGCGAAAAGAGCGTCGATCGCCGCGCGTTCCTGCGTGGCTCGGGCCTGACGATCGGCGGCCTGGCCGCGATCAGCGCCACGGGTGGAACCGTGTCGCCCGCCAGCGCCCAGACCGCAGCCAACACGGCTGTCGAGAACATCAAATCCGTCTGCACGCATTGCTCGGTCGGCTGTACCGTGGTTGCCGAAGTGCAGAACGGCGTCTGGATCGGGCAGGAACCCGGTTGGGACAGCCCGTTCAACCTGGGCGCTCACTGTGCCAAGGGGGCCGCTGTCCGTGAACACGCCCATGGCGAACGCCGCCTGAAATACCCGATGAAGAAAGAGGGTGGCGAGTGGAAGCGCATCAGCTGGGAACAGGCGATCGACGAGATCGGCGACGGCATGATGAGCATCCGCGAGGAAAGCGGACCTGACAGCGTCTATTGGCTGGGTTCGGCCAAGCACAACAACGAACAGGCCTATCTGTTCCGCAAATTCGCGGCCTACTGGGGCACCAACAACGTGGACCACCAGGCGCGGATCTGCCACTCGACCACCGTTGCGGGTGTTGCGAATACATGGGGCTACGGCGCCATGACCAACAGCTACAACGACATCCACAATTCCAAGGCGATCTTCATCATCGGCGGCAACCCGGCCGAGGCGCACCCCGTCTCGCTGCTGCATGTTCTGCGCGCGAAAGAGCAGAACAACGCCCCGCTGATCGTTTGCGATCCGCGCTTTACGCGCACCGCGGCCCATGCCGACGAATATGTCCGCTTCCGCCCCGGCACCGACGTGGCGCTGATCTGGGGCATCCTGTGGCACATCTTCGACAACAGCTGGGAAGACAAAGAGTTCATCCGCACCCGTGTCTGGGGCATGGACCAGATCCGCGAGGAGGTCGCCAACTGGACCCCTGAAGAGACCGAGCGCGTCACCGGCGTGCCGGGATCGCAGCTCAAGCGCGTGGCGCGGACGCTGGCCAACAACCGTCCCGGCACCGTGATCTGGTGCATGGGCGGCACCCAGCACACCAACGGCAACAACAACACGCGCGCCTATTGCGTGCTGCAGCTGGCGTTGGGCAACATGGGCACTTCTGGTGGCGGCACCAACATCTTCCGCGGCCATGACAACGTGCAGGGCGCAACCGATCTGGGCGTTCTGTCCCACACCCTGCCCGGCTATTACGGCCTGTCCGCAGGCGCATGGGGTCACTGGGCCCGCGTCTGGGGCGAGGAACCGGAGTGGCTGGCTGGCCAGTTCGCAATGGTCAAGGACAAGGACGGCAAGGACAAGTCGCTGCAGAACGAACGGGGCATCCCGGTTTCGCGCTGGATCGACGGTGTTCTGGAAGATCCCGAGAACATGGATCAGCCCAACAACGTCCGCGCCATGGTTCTGTGGGGCCACGCGCCCAACTCGCAGACCCGGATGGTAGAAATGAAGACGGCGATGGAAAAGCTGGACATGCTGGTCGTGATCGACCCGTATCCCACCGTTTCCGCGGTCCTGCATGACCGGACCGATGGCGTCTATCTACTGCCGGCCTGTACGCAGTTCGAAACCCGTGGCTCGGTCACGGCCTCGAACCGGTCGTTGCAGTGGCGTGACAAGGTGGTCGATCCGCTGTTCGAAAGCCTGCCGGACGAGGTCATCATGGCCAAGTTCGCCAACAAGTTCGGCTGGGCGGATCGGTTCTTCCGTAATATCGAGATGGAGGACCCCGAAACCCCGAATGTCGAAAGCATCACGCGTGAGTTCAACGCGGGGCTGTGGACGATCGGCTATACCGGTCAGTCGCCAGAGCGGATCAAAAGCCATATGGCCAACCAGCACACGTTCGACAGAACGACGCTGCAGGCGGTGGGCGGTCCGAATGACGGCGAATACTACGGTCTGCCGTGGCCCTGCTGGGGCACCGCCGAGATGGGGCATCCGGGGACGCCAAACCTCTATGACATGTCCAAACCGGTGGCCGAGGGTGGCCTGACCTTCCGTGCACGTTTCGGCGTCGAGCGTGACGGTCAGAACCTGCTGGCCGAAGGGGTCTACAGCGTCGGCTCGGAAATCCAGGACGGATACCCCGAGTTCACGATGCAGATGCTGATGGATCTGGGCTGGGATGGCGACCTGACGGCCGAAGAACGCGCGGCCATCGACGCAGTGGCCGGGCCCAAGACCAACTGGAAGACCGACCTGTCAGGCGGCATCCAGCGGGTGGCCATCAAGCATGGCTGTGCGCCCTTCGGCAACGCCAAGGCCCGCACCGTGGTCTGGACCTTCCCGGATCCGATCCCGCTGCACCGCGAGCCGCTGTACACGCCGCGGCGCGATCTGGTGGCTGACTATCCCACCTACGAGGACCGCCAGGCCTATCGCCTTCCGACCTTGTATGCTTCGATCCAGAAGAACGACTTTTCAAAGGATTACCCGATAATCCTGACGTCAGGTCGTCTGGTCGAATATGAAGGTGGCGGCGACGAGACACGGTCGAACCCGTGGCTGGCCGAGCTGCAGCAGGACATGTTCGTCGAGATCAATCCGCGTGACGCCAACAACCTTGGCATTCGCGACGGATCGCAGGTCTGGGTCGAAGGTCCCGAGGGCGGCAAGGTCAAGGTGATGGCGATGCTGACCGAAAGGGTCGGTGCCGGCGTGGCCTTCATGCCCTTCCACTTCGGCGGCCATTTCCAGGGCGCGGACCTGAGGGAGAAATACCCGAAAGGTGCCGACCCGTACGTGCTGGGTGAAAGCACCAACACCGCCCAGACCTATGGCTATGATTCAGTGACCCAGATGCAGGAGACCAAAGCGACTCTCTGCAAGATCTGGGCAGCGTAAGGAGGACGACAATGGCTAGAGCAAAGTTTCTCTGCGACGCTGAACGCTGCATCGAGTGCAACGCCTGCGTGACTGCGTGCAAGAACGAACACGAGGTTCCGTGGGGCATCAACCGCCGCCGGGTGGTGACGATCAATGACGGCAAGCCGGGTGAACGCTCGATCTCGGTTGCCTGCATGCATTGTTCGGATGCGCCCTGCATGGCGGTCTGCCCGGTCGACTGCTTCTATCAGAACGAAGAAGGCGTCGTCCTGCACTCCAAGGACCTGTGCATCGGCTGCGGCTATTGCTTCTATGCGTGCCCCTTCGGCGCGCCGCAATACCCGCAGGCCGGCAACTTTGGATCGCGCGGCAAGATGGACAAATGTACCTTCTGCGCCGGCGGCCCCGAGGAAACGCACTCGACCGCAGAGTTCGCCAAATACGGCCGCAACCGGATCGCCGAGGGCAAACTGCCCATCTGCGCCGAGATGTGTTCGACCAAGGCCCTGCTCGCCGGTGACGGTGACGTGGTCTCGGCCATCTACCGCGAACGCGTCGTGGCGCGCGGGTTCGGCTCGGGCGCCTGGGGTTGGGGCACGGCCTACGACCAGAAGGACGGCTGAGACCTCAGCCTGACAACACGGGTGACCCGCCCCGGTGGGTCACCCGATTTTGGATTGATACCGAGGTTCCGATGCTGCGCATTTTTCTGGCTTTGACGTTGACACTTGGGATCGCGCACGGCGCGCTTGCACAGGACACGACCGGCACAGACGAACCAACCGCTGCCCCGCGCGCGCAGACCGGTGGCGCCACGACGCTTGAGGATATTCTGGCCCGGCAACGCGGCGAAAAGGTCGACAACAGCTATCGCGCACAGAATACCGGGCAAGGCAATGCCGAAGGGCTGCTGGGTCAGTTGGGCACGCGCGGCGTCGCCTCGGACAGCGACGTGTATCGGGCCATCCGCTATGGCTCGGCGGATGTCACCGTGTCGACCAAAGGGCCGGCTGCCGGCGTGCTGATCCAGGACGGCGGCATGTGGTGGTGGACTTTCCGCACCGGTCCGCTGCGTGAATACGGCACCTACATTCTGGGCGGGATGCTGGTCGTTCTGCTGTTGTTTTTCCTCATCAGAGGGCGCATCCGCATCGATGGTGAGAAAACAGGCCGAACGGTCACCCGGTTTTCAGGATTTGAAAGGTTCGGGCATTGGCTGTTTGCCGGCTCGTTCCTGATACTTGGATTGACCGGTCTGCTGACGCTCTACGGCCGGGATTTCCTGATCCCCCTGTTCGGCAAGGAAGGGTTCGCCACCATCGCGCAAGGCTGCAAGTGGTTGCACAACAATCTGGCCTGGGCCTTCATGCTGGGATTGCTCATCATCACCGTGAACTGGATCGCCCACAACATCCCCAACCGGACCGACCTGAAATGGCTGGCGGCGGGCGGCGGATTGTTCACCAAGGGCAGCCACCCCCCGGCCAAGAAATTCAACGCTGGTCAAAAGATCATTTTCTGGCTGTGCATCCTGCTTGGCGTCTCGATCAGCCTGTCGGGCCTGTCGCTGCTGTTCCCGTTCGAACTTCCGATGTTCGCCAAGACGTTTGCGATCGCCAACGCGACCGGGTTGCCCCAACTGATGGGGTTGGACTTGCCCACGCAGATGTCTCCGCAGGAAGAGATGCAATATGCCCAGATCTGGCACGTCATGGTCGCCTATGCCTTCATCGCCATCATCCTGGCCCATATCTACCTCGGCTCGGTCGGCATGGAGGGCGCGTTTGACGCCATGGGTACCGGCGAGGTCGAAGAGCAATGGGCGCGCGAGCACCATTCGCTGTGGCTGGAAGAGGTAAAGGCACAGGAGGCCAGCGACGGCGCGGCCTCGCCTGCCGAATAGATGCGCGGGCTGGCTTTGGCGCTGGCCCTGCTGCCGCTGCCGCTGGCGGCGGATTTCTACACGCTCAAGGGCCATGGCGGACCGATCATGGACATCGCCACAGCCCCGGACGGACGCATTGCCACCGCCAGTTTCGACAATTCCGTGGGCCTGTGGTCCGGGCAGCAGCCGGACTGGCTGGAAGGTCACGAGGCTGCCGTGAACGCGGTGGTGTTCAACGGCACGGCGATCTATTCGGCCGGCGACGACTTTACCCTGCGCCGTTGGCCCGGTGGACAGGTCGTTGGCCAGCACAAGGGCAAGGTTGTCGGGATTGCCGCCTCAAAGACCCTAGTCGCGACTGCCAGCTGGGACGGGACCATCGGCCTTTGGCCCACCGAGGGCGGTGCGCGCAAGTTGCTGGGCCCTACAGGCAGCGGCGTCAACGCGGTGGCCTTCGCGCCGGACGGGCGGTCGCTGTACTCCGCCGGGGTCGACGGCAGCTTGCGGGTCTGGGACGTGACGACCGGGGCCGAAACCGCGCGACTGGTCGAGCATGGTTTCGGCATCAACGAACTGGTCCTGAACGCGCAAGACGGTTGGATCGCCTATGGTGCGGTCGATGGCGTGACCCGCATTCTGGACCTGACCACCGGGGCCGAGCGTGATTTCACGCTGGACCGCCGCCCGATCCTTGCGCTCGCACTCAGCTCGGATCGGTCACTGCTGGCGGTGGGCGATGGCGAGGGCTACATCATGATCATCGACACGCAGACTTGGAGGATCGCGCAGGATTTCCGGGCAACGCTGCGCGGCCCGGTCTGGGCACTGGCCTTTTCCCCCGATGGAGAGAACCTGCACGCAGGAGGGCTGGATCAGGCCATGTACAGCTGGCCGGTGGCCGCGCTGGGGTCGCAGGAACGGATGGCCGGCCAAGAGCCGAGTTTTCTGAAAGACCCCGACGAAATGCAAAACGGAGAACGGCAGTTCGCCCGGAAATGCTCGATCTGCCACAGCCTGACGCCGGACGATCAGCGCCGGGCCGGACCGACCCTGCATGGCGTATTCGGGCGGCGGGCTGGAACACTGCCCGGCTATATCTTCTCGGAAACGCTGCAAGGGTCTGATATCATTTGGAACGAACAGACGATAAACGCTCTTTTCGATCAGGGACCGGACCACTACATTCCGGGATCGAAGATGCCGATGCAGCGGATCGCGCAGGCGCAGGACCGCACTGACCTGATTGAATTTCTGCGCAGCGCGACAGCGCCCGCAGACTAAGCCGGAGGATAAGATGAAAGCCCTTCTTGCAGCTGCCGCCGCAATGGTCGTCATTACAGCCGCCGCACCGATGGTATTGAAGCAACTCGGACACTCAGCAGCCGAGACACAGACCGGCTCCTCGGTGCGACTAGACTGAATGTCCGAATTCCTGACCACACGAGAGTTGGCGGACCTGCTGCGCATTGGCGAACGCAAGGCCTATGATCTGGCGTCTTCAGGCGAAGTGCCCTGCGTGAAAGCGATGGGCAAACTTCTCTTTCCCCGGGCTGAAGTACTGGCTTGGCTCAATACGTCGCGTACCGGACCGGACACGGTCAAACCGCCCCTGCCCGACATCGTGGCTGGTAGCCATGACCCCCTTTTGGATTGGGCGCTCCGCGAAAGCGGCTCGGGGTTGGCCACGTATTACGATGGTTCATTCGACGGGCTGAACCGCCTTGCGCGACGTGACGCACAAGCCGCGGTACTGCACATCCATGAACCGGGCGGGTTCAACGTCAATTCCGTCCGCGATGCGCTGGGAGAGGCGCCCGTGGTACTGTACGAGGTCGCAAGCCGCCAGCGCGGCCTGTTGCTGGCCCCCGAGGTTCAGGGAATTTCCGATTTTGGTGATCTGAAAGGCCGCCGAGTCGTTCTGCGCCAGGACAGTGCCGCCAGTCAGCACTTGTTCGATGCCCAGTTGGAGAGCTGCGGCCTGAGCCGCGCCGATCTTGACGCCCTGCCGACTTGCGCCCGCACCGAAGAGGAACTGGCAATCGCCCTGCATGACCGGAAGGCCGAGGCAGGGTTCGGCATCGGAGCCCTGGCGCGCCTCTACGGGTTGGGCTTCGTTCCGACCCATTCCGAACGTCTCGACCTCGCCATCTGGCGGCGGTCCTGTTTCGATCCGCCGATGCAGAAACTGCTGACTTTTTTGGGAACGGACAAATTCAGGCGTCGCGCAGATGAATTGGGCGGATACGATCTGTCCGGCTTGGGACAGATCCATCACAACGGCGCAAGTGACTGACCGGCCCTATTGCTGCGCGTTCGGAAAAAAGAGCTGCTCACCGTTCAATTTGTACGCCGCGATCGCTTCCTGACCGTCGGGGCCAGTGAGCCAGTCGATGAACCTTCTTCCCGCGGCCGCCCGGACCCGCGGATGCTTTTCGGGGTTCACGAGGATCACTCCGTATTGATTGAACAACCGAGGATCGCCTTCGACCAGAACCTCAAGGTTTCCCTTGTTGCCGAACGACAGCCATGTGGCCCTATCGGTCAGAGCATAGGCATCCATGCCCGCAGCCAGGTTGAGCGTCGCACCCATGCCCGACCCGGTCTCGCGGTACCACTCGCCCGAAGACAAGGTCGGGTCCGTTCCGGACAGGCTCCAAAGAGCCTTCTCCGCCTTGTGGGTCCCGCTGTCATCCGCGCGCGACGCGAACGGAGCTTTGGCCTGCGCGATCGCTGCCAACGCGGCCACTGCGTCGTCGCCGCCTTTGATCTTGGCCGGGTCCGATTTCGGCCCCACCAAGACAAAATCGTTGTACATCACGTCCCGCCGCTCGACACCCCAGCCGTCGGCCACGAATTGCTCTTCCGCTGGCTTGGCATGCACCAGCAGAACGTCACCGTCTCCGTTGATCGCGTTTCGGATCGCCTGCCCTGTCCCCACGGCCACAACACGGACATCGATCCCGCTTTCCGCCTCGAACCCCGGGAGGATAAAGTCCAGAAGGCCGGAATTCTGCGTCGATGTCGTGGACTGCACGACAATGAATGGTTCTTCGGCCGCTGCCGGACCGGCCAACAGCCCGAACAGGATCATTGCGCTTTTGATTGCTGCGCGAAACATGGATTGCCTCCGGTTGTTGTTATGTGACCAGCCAGCCCGCCAGATACTGGCGCGATGCCTGACATTGTGGCGCTTCCAGCACCTGTTTGGCGGTGCCATGCTCGACCACGCGCCCGCCCTGCATCATCACGATATCCGCCGCCAGCCGACGGGCTTGCCCGACGTCGTGGGTGACCATCACGATCCGCACCCCCCGGGCCGAGGCGCGCAGGATCATCGCCTCGATCATTTGGGTCGCCGCGGGATCGAGGGCGCTGGTGGGTTCGTCCAGGAACAGGGTCTCGGGGCCAAGCGCAAGCGCGCGAAGGATGGCCAGACGCTGTGCCTCGCCACCCGACAGCGAGCGCGCCGACTGCCGGGCCTTTGTCTCAAGCCCTCCTTCGGCCAGAAGTTCCTGGATCCAGTTCTTCCGAGCAGTCCTGCCGAGCCCCAACCGTTTCAAAACAAAGTCCAGATTGGCAGACACCGAGCGGCGCAGCAGAACCGGTTGCTGAAACACCATGGCCTGCCGGGCCATGTGGGCTGCATTCAGAACTCCGCCATCCTGCAGAACCTGCCCCGCATCGGCCTTGATCAAACCATGCAGGCAACGCAGCAGCAGGCTTTTGCCAGCACCGTTCGGCCCAAGGATCAAAGTCGGGCCCGGACCATCCATCATCAGCTGCGGGACATCCAGCAACAGCTTGCCATTTCGTTCCACTCGCAGACCATCGGCCTGCAGACAATTGGGCATTTCCGACATCAGATCACGCATGGCGCAACCCCTCCTGCTCGGCCCGAAGCGTCAGGGCGCTGACTGCCGCATTCACGGCCACGGCAATTCCGATCAGGATCGTCCCCAAGGCCAGCGCCAAGGCCAAGTTGCCTTTCGAGGTCTCCAACGCAATCGTCGTCGTCATGACCCGCGTCACGTGGTTGATGTTGCCGCCGACGATGATCACCGCGCCGACTTCGGCGATGGCTCGTCCGAACCCGGCCAGCAAGGCAGTCACCAACGCCAGACGCGCATCCCACAACAGCACGGGAACAGACGCCAGCCGCGACACTCCCAACGAGCGCAACTGTTCCGAATATTCCTCGGCCAGCATCTCGATCACCTGCCGCGTCAACGCCGCGACGATCGGGGTCACCAGCACTGTTTGGGCTATGATCATGGCGGTCGGCGTATACAAAAGCTCCAGCACGCCCAGCGGGCCCGAACGGGACAGCATCAGGTAGACCAGAAGGCCGACGACAACCGGGGGAAAGCCCATCAGAGCGTTCATCAGAATGATCAACGCGCGCCGTCCGGGAAAGCGGGCCACCGCCAAGGCCGCGCCAACCGGCATCCCGATCACGGCTGAAATCAACACAGCCAGCACCGAAACTTGCAGCGATAGCATCACGATCGCCCAAAGGTCCGGATCCCCGGTCAGGATCAGGTGGCCCGCTTGGCTGAATTGTGATGCAAAATCCTGCATTTTATTCCCGCATCCACCGAATTTCGTAGGGATCGCAAAATCTTACAGGAATAATAGAGGAAACTGCTTCTGAAGACAGTTAAATTCCGACATCCGCAAAAACAAACGCGGCCCACAGGGGGCCGCGCTGAATTGTTGTCATGGTACAGCCAATCAGTTCAGGGCTGCATCCGTGATCTGGCTGGTCCACGCGCCTTCCGGCTTTTTGGTGATCACCGGGTCCGAGCCGCCGGCCAGCAGCGTGTTCACCGTGCGCTCGAAATCAGCCGGATCCAACGCGCCGTTCGAACCTGCGGTCAGCTTGGCGATCTCGCCCATCATGCGCTTCTGGTGTTCCTCGGTCTGGGCACCGGTCGCATCGTTTTCCAACACGATTTCGGCGGCCTCGTCCGGGTTCTCCTCGGCGTATTTCCAGCCTTTCATCGAAGCGCGCACGAAGCGTTCCATCTTGTCGACGAAGGCCGGGTCGCTGAGGTTTTCTTCAAGCACGTACAGGCCATCTTCCAGCGTGGCCACGCCCTGGTCTTCGTACTTGAAGGTCACCAGCTCGTCGGGGCTGACGCCGGCGTCGATCACCTGCCAGTATTCATTGTAGGTCATGGTGCTGATGCAGTCGGCTTGGCGCTGCAAAAGCGGGTCGACGTTGAAGCCCTGCTTCAGAACCTCGACGCCGTTCTCGCTCTTGCCGCCGGTGTCGATGCCCAGCTGGCTCATCCAGCTCATGAACGGGAATTCATTGCCGAAGAACCAGACGCCCAGCGTGCGGTTCTTGAGGTCCTCGGGCGAGGAAATGCCCGCGTCCTTCCAACAGGTCAGCATCATGCCCGAGCTTTTGAAGGGCTGCGCAATGTTGACCAACGGCAGGCCCTTTTCGCGCGCGGCCAACGCGGCGGGCATCCATTCCACGGTGACGTCAGCGCCACCGCCCGCGATCACCTGCGTGGGCGCGATGTCGGGACCGCCGGGCAGGATGGTGACGTCCAGCCCCTCTTCTTCGTAGAACCCCTTGTCCTTGGCGACGTAGTAGCCCGCGAACTGGGCCTGCGTGACCCATTTCAATTGCAGCGTCACCTCGTCTGCGGCAAAGGCCGATCCGGCCGTCAGGGCCAGGGCCGTGATTGCCCCGCTTATAAACTTCTTCATCTTCATTTCTCCTAGTTGTTGTTGCGCCCCGTTTTCGGGGTCTTTTGAATGATTTATCCCCGCTGCGAGGGGTGCCAGAAGGTCACCAGTTTCTCGATCATGGCGACCACACCGTAGAACGCGGTCCCGGCCAGCGCCGCGACCACGATTTCCGCCCAGACCATGTCCAGCGACAATTGCCCGACACTGGTCGAGATCCGGAACCCCATGCCCAAAGTGGGCGAGCCGAAGAACTCTGCCACGATAGCGCCGATCAGGGCCAGCGTGGTGGAAATTTTCAACCCGTTGAAAATAAACGGCATCGCTGCGGGCAGCCTCAGCTTCAGAAAGCTTTGCCAATAAGTTGCGGCATAGGTCTCCATCAGGTCACGCTGCATTGCAGTGGCCTCGCGCAGGCCGGCCACCGTGTTGACCAGCATCGGGAAGAAGACCATCACCACCACAACGGCCGCCTTCGAGTGCCAGTCGAACCCGAACCACATTACAAGGATCGGCGCGGTACCCACGATCGGAAGCGCGGCCACGAAATTGCCCACCGGCAACAGGCCCAGCCGCAGGAAGTCCCACCGGTCCACGGCGATTGCCATCAGGAAAGCGGCGCCGCATCCGATGACATAGCCGCTGAGCGCGCCCTTGATGATGGTCTGCACAAAATCGGCCCACAGGATCGGCAGGCTGTCCCAGAACCGCTCCCAGATCACCGAAGGCGCGGGCAGGATGACCAGAGGCACCTCGAGCCCGCGCACGAGCAATTCCCACACCCCGATGACGGTCATACCGAAGATCAGCGGCGCAAGAGTGCGCACCGCCCGCGCGTCGGCATAAGGTCCGCTGGCCAGGCGGGTGTTCAGCCACCATCCGGCCAGCCACAAAAGGATTGCAAGACCGACCATCATCATTGCGCCATCCCCATGCGTTTCAACACCGCCCGCTCGATCAGGCCCAACAAGCCCACGAGGCAGGCCGCAAGAATGGCCGCGGCAAACAGCGCCGACCAGATCTGCACCGTCTGGCCGTAATAGCTGCCGGCCAGCAGGCGCGCGCCCAGCCCCGCCACGGCGCCGGTCGGCAGTTCGCCGACGATGGCCCCCACCAGCGACGCAGCGATCCCGATCTTGAGCGAGGCGAACAGATAGGGCATCGCGGCCGGCAGGCGCAGTTTCCAGAACACCTGCCCGTTGCTGGCGTTATAGGTGCGCAGCAGGTCCAACTGCATCGCGTCAGGGCTGCGCAGGCCCTTGACCATGCCCACGACCACCGGGAAGAAACTCAGATAGGCCGAGATCACCGCCTTGGGGATGATTCCCTGAATGCCGATCGAATACAGCACCACGATGATCATCGGCGCCAACGCGATGATGGGGATGGTCTGGCTGACGATGGCCCAGGGCATGACCGACAGGTCCATCACCCGGCTGTGCACGATCCCCACCGCCAACAGGATGCCCAGCCCCGTGCCGATGGCAAAGCCCAGAATCGTCGCACTGAGCGTCACCCAGCCGTGATAGACCAGCGACCGTTTCGAGGTGATCTTCTTTTGAACCGTGGTCTCCCACAGCTCGATGCCTACCTGATGCGGCGCGGGCAGACGCGGCCGATCCTGCGCCCAGGTCGCCGGAACGGCAAAGCTGTTGCGCAGCGCCAGGCCGATTTCCCCCATGTCGCGACGGTCTTTGGCCGAGGGTGGAACCACCTCGGCCCCGGCGCGTTCCTGTTCGGTCAGGACGCCCTTGATGTTCATCGGAATGCAGGCCGCGTACCAGATGACGACGATGGCCAGCAGAACGGTCAGAACGGCAACAAGCTGCTTCATGCGTGCCACTCCATCCGCACCACGGGAACGGTCTCGGGCGGCGTTGCGGCCTCGGTCCCGGTTTCGACAAACCCCTCGCGGCGATAGAAGCGTTGCGCGGCGGCATTCGGTTGATGGGCCGTCAGCCACAGAAAGCTGCGCCCCTGTTTTGCCCGATCCAGCAGGCGCTTGCCGATGCCCTGCCCGGTCCGCAGGCAATACAGCGCCCCAACCTTCTGCGCCGCGGGATCGACCGACATGTAGCAATCGACGGGTTCGCCCACGACCCACATCTCGCGGTCCGGGAAGGCCTGCGCGATCAACGCCTCCAATTCCTGCTGGGGCAGTTCATCCGTCATCCACTCGGTCTGGCGGACCCAGGCCGAGACCACCGCCGCGCAGGCTGGCACATCCGCCTCGGTCGCGCGTCTGATGTCATCCCTGCCCATCACACATCGTCCCCATGCCCGGCGCGCAGCCCTTCGCGCACGCGATGCGCGACCTCGATGAATTCGGGCGTGTCGCGAATGTCCAGCGGCCGTTCCTTGGGCAGAGGGCTGTCGATCACATCGGTAATCCGCCCGGGGCGCGGGCTCATCACCACGATCTTGGTGCTCAGATACACCGCCTCGGGGATCGAGTGGGTGACGAAACCGATCGTCTTGCCGGTTCGCGCCCACAGCGCCAGAAGCTGTTCGTTCAGGTGATCGCGCACGATCTCGTCCAACGCGCCGAAAGGCTCGTCCATCAACAGGATATCGGCGTCGAAGGTCAGTGCCCGGGCGATGCTGGCCCGTTGCTGCATTCCACCCGAAAGCTGCCATGGGAATTTTTCACCAAACCCTGCTAGATCAACAAGTTCCAGAACGTTCTTTACACGTTCTTCCTGTTCCTGAGCCGAATATCCCATGATCTCGAGCGGCAGTTTGATGTTCTTGGCGATGGTCCGCCACGGGTACAGGCCCGCCGCCTGGAACACATAGCCATAGGCCCGGTTCCGGCGGGCCTCGTCCGGAGTCATGCCGTTGACGGTCAGCGTGCCGCCCGTAGGCGTTTCCAGCGCAGCGACACAGCGCAGGAAGGTCGTTTTTCCGCAGCCCGAAGGGCCGATGAAACTGACGAATTCGCCCTTGTCGACCGCCAAGTTGACGTCCTTGAGGGCGTGCACGGGTCCGTCATTGGTCTGGAAGGTCAGGTCGAGGTTCTTTGCCTCGATCACGGGCTGGGTATTGCTTTCCGATGTCATCCTACTGCCTTGAAGTTTTGGCTTTTTTGCCCGTTCGGTAACCTTCGTGCATCATACCCCCGTCGCCGGGATGCCCGACCGCTCTACCGGGCGCGGGGCGGTCAGCTCTTTCCAGGTGCTCAGCGCCTTGTTCACGGTGGTGTTGGCCTCGCGCGCGACGAATTTGCCATGGCCTTCCTGCGTGCGAATCTCGCCATCGTTCACCGCGACCTGTCCACGGGTCAGGGTAAAGCGCGGCAGGCCCTTGACCTCGTGCCCCTCGAAGACGTTGTAGTCGATCGCCGACTGCTGCGTCGCCGCGCTGATGGTCTTGGTCTTGTCCGGGTCCCACACCACCAGATCGGCATCTGCGCCGACCAGAACGGCGCCTTTTTTCGGATAGCAATTCAGTATCTTGGCGATATTTGTTGAAGTTACGGCCACGAATTCGTTCGGCGTCAGCCGCCCGGTCGCCACGCCATGGGTCCACAGCATCGGCATCCGATCCTCAAGGCCGCCCGTCCCGTTCGGGATCTTGGTGAAATCGCCCACGCCGAACCGTTTCTGCTCGGTCGTGAAGGCGCAGTGATCAGTGGCGACCACGCTCAGCGAGCCCGACTGAAGCCCCGCCCAAAGGCTGTCCTGGTGCTGTTTGTTGCGGAACGGCGGGCTCATCACCCGGCGCGCGGCGTGATCCCAATCAGGATGCGCATATTCGCTGTCGTCCAGCGTCAGGTGCTGGATCAGCGGCTCGCCCCAGACGCGCTTGCCCTGCATCCGGGCCCGACGGATGGCTTCATGCGCCTCTTCGCACGAGGTGTGCACGACATAGAGCGGCACACCGGCCATGTCGGCGATCATGATGGCGCGGTTGGTGGCCTCGCCCTCGACCTGCGGCGGGCGCGAATAGGCATGGGCCTCGGGGCCGGTATTGCCTTCGGCCAACAGCTTGGCCTGCAACTCGGCCACCACGTCGCCATTCTCGGCATGGACCATCGCGATCCCGCCCAGCTCGGCCAGCCGCTTGAACGAGGCGAACAGCTCGTCGTCATTGACCATCAGGGCGCCTTTGTAGGCCATGAAATGCTTGAACGTGTTGATGCCCCGCTGTTCGATCACGGTTTTCAGATCGTCGAACACCTGTTCGCCCCACCACGTCACGGCCATGTGGAAGGAATAGTCGCAATTTGCGCGGGTCGATTTGTTGTCCCAGCGTTTGAGCGCATCCAGCAGGCTTTCGCCCGGGTTCGGCAGCGCAAAATCCACCACCATGGTCGTGCCGCCGGCCAGCGCCGCGCGGGTGCCGCTTTCGAAGTCATCGCTGGAATAGGTTCCCATGAACGGCATTTCCAGATGGGTGTGCGGATCGATCCCGCCGGGCATGACATAACAGCCGGTCGCGTCCAGTTGCTCGTCCCCCTTCAGATCCGGCCCGATCTCGGTGATCACGCCGCCTTCGATCTTGACGTCGGCCTTGTAGGTCAGATCCGCAGTGACGACGGTTCCGTTCTTGATGACTGTGCTCATGTTCAACTCCCTGCGGGCGCGTCTGTTGCGCCTCTGTTGGTTTTCGGCGGATTCGGGGGCGCGCGGCCAAGGCTACTCCACGATCTCGGCTGTTTCGACGACCGCGTGGAACAGCACATCCGCCCCGGCGGTTGCCCATTCCTTGCTGATTTCCTCGGCCTCGTTGTGGCTCAGGCCATCCACGCAGGGGCACATCACCATGGCGGTCGGCGCCACGCGGTTGATCCAGCAGGCATCGTGCCCCGCGCCCGAGATGATGTTGGTGTGCGAATAGCCCAGCCGCTCGGCCGCGTTGCGCACGGCGGCGACGCAGGTTTCGTCGAATTTCACCGGGTCGAACCCGCCGACCTTCTCGAACTCGACCTGCAGGCCCAATTCATCCACGATGTCCTCGGCCGCGACGCGCAGCCGGTTCTCCATGTCCTTGATGACGTCCAACTCGGGCGAGCGGAAATCGACCGTGAACACCACCTTGCCCGGGATCACGTTGCGCGAGTTCGGATAGACGTCGATATGCCCGGCAGCCCCCACGGCATGGGGCGCGTGCGACCAGGCGATCTCGTCCACCTTTTCAAGAATGCGCGCCATCGCCAGCCCGGCATTCTTGCGCATCGGCATCGGGGTCGAGCCGGTATGCGCGTCCTTGCCGGTCACGGTCACCTGGGTCCAGCTGAGGCCCTGCCCATGGGTGACGACGCCGATATCCTTGCCCTCTGCCTCGAGGATCGGGCCCTGTTCGATATGCAGCTCAAAGAAAGCATGCATCTTGCGGGCCCCGACCTCTTCGTCGCCGCGCCAGCCAATTCGCTGCAATTCGTCGCCGAACTTCTTGCCCTCGGCGTCTTCGCGGTCATAGGCCCAGTCCTGCGTGTGCATCCCTGCGAACACGCCCGACGCCAGCATGGCGGGGGCGAAGCGCGTGCCCTCTTCGTTGGTCCAGTTGGTGGCCACGATCGGGTGTCTGGTCTTGATGCCCAGATCGTTCAGTGTGCGAATGATCTCGAGCGCACCCAGAACCCCCAGCACCCCGTCATACTTGCCGCCGGTCGGCTGCGTATCCAGGTGCGAGCCGACATAGACCGGCAGCGCCTCGGGGTCGGTGCCGGGGCGCATGGCGAACATGTTGCCCATCTGGTCAAGGCCCATGGTACAGCCCGCCTCTTCGCACCATTTCTGGAACAGCGCGCGGCCCTCGGCATCCTCGTCGGTCAGGGTCTGGCGGTTGTTGCCGCCGGCAACGCCCGGGCCGATCTTGGCCATCTCCATCAGGCTGTCCCACAACCTGTCGCCATTGATCCTGAGATTCTGCGCCGGAGCTGCCATGTTCGTCTTCCCTGTTGCTTGCGATTTGGCTCGCTTTTGGTGTCTTGATTTGACCATCTGGTCAAACTCACGCTATCACGGGTTCGACATCAGTCAAGAAATTGCATCGCACCGATGCAAAAATCGGCATATTCAACACCTGCTTGTTCGAAAAAGAGACGCCCTGCATACATGCCCAAAGACCGCGCCCCGACCCGAATTCAGAAAAAGAACCGCGCCGCGATTCTCGAGGCCGCGCTGAACGTGTTTTCGGCCCACGGCTTTCGCGGGGCGACCGTCGATCAGATCGCGGCCGAGGCCGGGCTGAGCAAGCCGAACCTTTTATATTATTTCCCGTCCAAAGAGGCGATCCACACCGCGCTTCTGTCCGGTCTTCTGGATACCTGGCTGGCGCCGCTGCACGATCTTGACGAAAACGGCGAGCCGATGGAGGAGATCCTCTCGTACATCAAGCGCAAGCTGCAGATGAGCCGCGAGTTGCCGCGCGAAAGCCGCCTGTTCGCGAACGAGCTGGTGCAGGGCGCGCCCCGTATCCATGACGCCCTGTCGAACGACCTGAAGGCGCTGGTCGATCAGAAGGCGGCCGTTCTGACGCACTGGATGGACCAGGGCAAAATCGCACGCCTGCACCCGCATCACCTGATCTTTTCGATCTGGGCGCTGACCCAGCATTATGCGGATTTCGATGTTCAGGTGCGCGCGATCCTTGGCGACGAAGACCCGTTCGAAGGGGCCGCGCCCTTTATCGACACCCTGTACCGCAAATTGCTGACCCCATGAAAAAAGGGCCGCAGCGCGGCCCCTTTTGGTGATCTGACGCCTCTCACTCGGCGGCCTTGGCCATCGGGTTGTTCGGGTGGGTCGTCCAGTTGGCATAGTCCGGCTGCACCACCTTGCCGGTGCGCGGATCGACCTCGCCCGCCGCCATCGGCACCATCGAGATACAGCCCTCGACCGGACAGACATCGACGCACAGGTTGCAGGCCACGCATTCCTCGTCGATCACCTCGAACACGCGGTCGGGCGACATCGAAATGGCCTGATGGCTGGTATCCTCGCAGGCTGCATAGCAGCGGCCGCACTTGATGCACTGATCCTGATCGATCTTGGCCTTGGCGACGTAGTTCAGGTTCAGATACTGCCAGTCGGTCACGTTCGGGACGGCCCGCCCAACGATTTCGGAGACGTCGGAGTAGCCCTTCTCGTCCATCCACTGCGACAGGCCCGCCGTCAGTTCGTCGATGATCTTGAACCCATAGGTCATCGCCGCGGTACACACCTGCACCGTGCCGCAGCCCAGCGCCATGAACTCGGCCGCGTCGCGCCATGTGGTCACCCCGCCGATGCCCGAGATCGGCAGGCCTTGGGTCGCCTCGGCGCGGGCGATCTCGGAGACCATCGACAAGGCGATCGGCTTGACCGCCGGGCCGCAATAGCCGCCGTGGCTGCCCTTGCCGTCGATCGAAGGTTCGGGGCTGAACGTGTCCAGATTGACGCTGGTGATCGAGTTGATCGTGTTGATCAGCGACACCGCATCGGCCCCGCCATTCCGCGCCGCAGCCGCCGGCTTGCGAATGTCGGTGATGTTGGGCGTCAGCTTCACGATCACCGGGCGGTCATAGTATTTCTTGCACCAGCGGGTGACCATTTCGATATATTCGGGCACCTGCCCCACGGCCGAGCCCATACCGCGCTCGCTCATCCCGTGCGGGCAGCCGAAGTTCAGCTCGATCCCGTCGGCGCCGGTTTCGGCAACACGCGGCAGGATGGCTTTCCACGCCTCCTCCTCGCACGGCACCATGATCGAGGCGATTAGCGCGCGATCCGGGTAATCCGCCTTGACGCGGGCCATCTCCTCGAGGTTCACCTCGAGCGGCCGGTCGGTGATCAGTTCGATGTTGTTGAGGCCCAGCAGACGCCGGTCGGCCCCGTAGATCGCCCCGTACCGGGGGCCATTCACGTTGACCACCGGCGGCCCTTCGGACCCCAGCGTTTTCCACACGACGCCACCCCATCCGGCCTCGAAGGCACGCCGGACGTTGTATTCCTTGTCGGTCGGCGGCGCCGAGGCCAGCCAATAGGGGTTGGGGCTTTCGATACCCAGAAAGTTCGTTTTCAAATCAGCCATTTATCCGGCCTCCCTGATGCGAAGATGCATCTTCGTCTTGTCACACATATTCACGCGCCGACGCCCTGCTCAGGCACTCAGGCTGGCGTGAATGTCCATCGCGGCATCGCGGCCCTCGGCCACGGCGGTCACGGTCAGATCCTCGCCGCCCGCGGCACAGTCTCCGCCGGCCCAGACCCCGGGAACCGAGGTGCGCCCGGTTGCGTCAACGGCGATCTTGTTGCCGTCGAGTTCCAAACCTTCCGGAGCACCATCCAAGGTCTGACCGATCGCCTTCAGAACCTGATCCGCAGGCAGGCGAATGGTTTCGCCCGTGCCGGTCAACGTGCCATCCACGGTGGCAGTATACTCCAATTCGATCTCGGCCGCCGCTCCGTTTCCGTGAATTGCCACCGGCTGAACGTTACACAGAATTCGGACACCGTGGGATGCCGCCAGATCCTGTTCGTAGCGGCTGGCGCCCATTGCGTCTCGACCGCGGCGATAGGCGATGGTCACATGTTCGGCCCCCAGCAGCTTGGATTTCACCGCGGCATCCACGGCCGTCATTCCACCGCCGATAATCACCACGTTTCGGCCTACCGGCAGTTTTGCCAAATCGGATGCTTGCCGAACATCTGCGATGAAGTCGACAGCGTTCCTGACGCCGTCCTTGTCCGACCCTTGCGCGCGCAAGGCGTTGACGCCTGCAAGGCCGATTGACAGGAAGACCGCGTCGTAGGCCTCCAACAATCCGTCCAACGAGATCGTGTCGCCCAGAACCGATCCGGTTTCAATCGCGATGCCGCCGATCTTCAGCAGCCAGTCCACCTCGGCCTGGGCAAAGTCATTGGTCGCCTTGTAGGCGGCGATCCCGTATTCGTTCAGCCCGCCGGGCTTGGGTTTCGCCTCGTGGATCACCACGTCATGGCCCAGCATCGCCAGACGATGCGCACAGGCCAGCCCCGCCGGCCCTGCCCCGATTACGGCAACGGTCTTGCCGGTGGGGGCCGCGCGTGTGAACGGGTGCACACCGGCCTGCATCAGCGTGTCGGTCGCATACCGCTGCAAGCGCCCGATCTCGACCGGCTTGCCCTCGGCCGTTTCGCGCACACAGGCTTCCTCGCACAGCGTTTCGGTCGGACACACACGGGCGCACATGCCGCCCAGAATGTTCTGATCGAGGATCGTCTTCGCCGCCGACTCCGGTTGTCCGGCCTGAATCTGCCGGATGAACAGCGGAATATCGATATCGGTCGGACAGGCCGTCACGCACGGCGCGTCATAGCAGAAATAACACCGATCGGCGGCCACGGCGGCCTCGTGCGGCGCCAGAGGCGGATGCAGATCGGTGAAATTCGAGGTCAGCTCATCGCTGGAAAGCCGCCCGGCGACGATGCCGGGTGCCATCTGGCCCTGTGCCATCACTCTACTCCCTGTAGATATGTTTGTTATTGAGACCAGCTTGCCACAAACAAAAATTTTATCAATTGGTAAAATTTGCCAATTGGTCAAAAAAGCGAAAACCGGGCCGAATGACCCGGTTTTTTGGCGGCATTTGCCCGTTTTTCAGGCGAAACCGGCCTCAGACCATGCCGGACAGGTGGCCTGACTTCATCCAGACGCGGGCGCCATCCGGTCCTGCCCGCAATTCGGTGCGCGTTCCGGGCGGTAGCCGCAGCCAATCCCATCGCGCGAATTCCTCGCCTTGTTCGGCGAAACCGCCGTCGATCACAAAGACCTCGGCCCCGCCGGGTGCGTCAATCGGTACGACCTGACCGGGCGGCCAACTGCGCATTTCGACCGTTTCATGGTCGTCCTTGAACAGCGGCACATGGTCCGCACCGTTGATCGAGCGGCGCACGGTGGTGCGGTCGTTCGGGTCGAACTGGTGCAGTTTGACCAAGATCGTCGCGCCTTGGCTGGCCGAGGGCGTATGCGACGAGGTCGGCGGGTTGCGGACATAGCTGCCCACCGGGAAATCTCCGGTCTCGTCCTGGAACACGCCGTCCAGAACCAGGTATTCCTCGCCCCCGTCATGGGTGTGTGCGGCAAACGCGCTGCCGGGGGCAAAGCGCACGATGGTGGTGGCGCGCGCCACCTCGTCGCCGATCCGGTCCAGCATCTTGCGCTCGACCCCGGCGGCGGGAGACGCCACCCACTCGGTCTGGTCGAAGTGAACCGCCACCCGCTGGGTGAAATCCGCATTGATCCGCATGTCGCGCTCCTGTCTGGTCTCCTCCATCAACATGGGCGTGCCGGGCCCGATTTCAAACACGCGGTGTCAACGGTTTTGACGCAGGTTCAGCGATGCTGTAGGTCGAAACCAACGGCAAGGGGCGCGCAAAGGCCCCGAACGGAAGGCGCAGATGCAGGCAGACCGGCAGAAATTCAACATCCTGATCATCGGGCAGAACAACCGCCTGCAATACGAAGCCGTCCTGTTCGCCGCCTCGCTGCGCCATTCCGCGCCCGGGTTTTCGGGCCGCCTGTTCGTTGGCGTTCCGCAACCCGGCCCGCGCTGGAGCCAGGACCCGAGCATCCGCAACGACGATGTTCTGAAGGCGCTGAAACAGCTCGATGCCGAGATCCTGCCCTTTTCGTCCGAGGTGTTCGGCGAAAGCTATCCCTACGGCAACAAGATCGAGGCGCTGGCCGCCCTGCCCGAGGGTGAGCCGTTCGTGTTCTTCGACACCGACACGCTGATCACCGGCGACCTGGCCGCGGTGCCGTTCAATTTCGACCGGCCCGGCGCATCGCAGAAGGTCGAGGGCACCTGGCCCAAGCCAACCCTGTACGGGCCTGGCTTCGACGGCATCTGGCGGGCGCTTTATGACCGGTTCGGGCTGGATTTCCAAAGCTCGATCGACCCGACCCAACCGGCGGAATACTGGCGGCGGTATCTGTATTTCAATGCGGGCTATTTCTTCTACAAATGCCCCCGCCAATTCGGCGCGCGGTTTCTGGACTATGCGCGCACGATCCGGGATGAAGAGATCCCCGCCCTGACCGGCCAGAACCTGGACCCGTGGCTGGACCAGGCGGCGCTGCCGCTGGTCATCCACGCGCTTGGCGGCGGGCGCGATGTTCTGCCCTCGGGCCTGCTGGATGGCTCGGTCAGCTGCCACTATCGCCTGTTCCCGCTGCTCTATGCGCGCGAAAGCGACCGGGTGGTCGAGGTGCTGGAAACCGTTGCCGCGCCCAACAAGGTCAAGAAGGTGCTCAAGAACTATGATCCGCTGAAACGGCTGGTCTATCAGGGCAAGGGCGCCAAGATCCGCGCCATGTTCGACCGGGACAACCTGCCCCAGCGCGAACAGGCCATCCGCAAGGTCATCAAGAACAAGGGGCTGTGGCTGCGCTGACGCGGACATTGTGCCGGGCCCGGCAATCGCCTAGAGATTCTGCGACGCATATTCCCAACAGGAGAGTGACGGATGTCCGACGGCCCCACCTATGGTTTTGACACGCTGCAAATTCACGCGGGCGCCCGCCCTGATCCGGCGACCGGCGCGCGCCAGACCCCGATCTATCAGACCACGGCCTATGTGTTCCGCGATGCCGATCACGCGGCCGCTTTGTTCAACCTGCAAGAGGTCGGCTATATCTATTCGCGCCTGACCAACCCCACGGTGGCAGTTCTGCAGGAACGGGTGGCGACGCTGGAAGGTGGCGTTGGCGCGGTGTGCTGCTCTTCGGGGCACGCGGCGCAGATCATGGCGCTGTTCCCGCTGATGGGGCCGGGCTGCAACGTGGTCGCCTCGACCCGGCTGTATGGCGGGACGGTCACGCAGTTCAGCCAGACCATCAAGCGCTTTGGCTGGACAGCCAAGTTCGTCGATACCGATGATCTGGATGCGGTGAAGGCCGCCATCGACGACGATACCCGCGCGGTGTTCTGCGAATCCATCGCCAATCCGGGCGGCTATGTCACCGATATCCGCGCACTGGCCGATGTGGCCGATGCCGCCGGTATTCCGCTAATCGTCGACAACACCTCGGCCACCCCCTATCTGTGCCGCCCGATCGAGCATGGCGCCACGCTGGTCGTGCATTCGACCACCAAGTACCTGACCGGCAATGGCACGGTGACCGGCGGCTGCATCGTGGATTCGGGCAAGTTCGACTGGTCCGCCAATGACAAGTTTCCCTCGCTCAGCGCGCCGGAGCCTGCCTATCACGGCCTCAAGTTCCACGAAACCTTCGGCCCGCTGGCCTTCACCTTCCACGGTATCGCCGTGGGCCTGCGCGATCTGGGCATGACGATGAACCCGCAGGCGGCGCATTACACGCTGATGGGGATCGAGACGCTGAGCCTGCGCATGCAGCGCCATGTCGAAAACGCCGAAAAGATCGCCGCCTGGCTCGAGAAAGACGACCGCGTGGACTATGTGACCTATGCGGGCCTGCCCTCGTCGCCATATCACAACCGGGTCAAGAAGCATTACCGCAAAGGCGCCGGGGCCCTGTTCACCTTTGCGGTCAAGGGCGGCTATGACGCCTGCGTCAAGCTGGTGAACGCGCTGGAAATCTTCAGCCACGTCGCCAACCTGGGCGATGCGCGGTCGCTGATCATCCATTCGGCCTCGACCACGCACCGGCAACTGACCCCCGAACAGCAAGAGGCCGCCGGCGCCGGGCCGAACGTGGTGCGGGTGTCGATCGGCATCGAGGATGCCGACGATCTGATCGCCGATCTCGATCAGGCGCTGTCCAAGGCCTGCGCCTAGTCCAAAATGCCGGGGCGCAGGATCAACGCATTGGGCCAGCCGGTGGGCCTGCCGATTGCGGGGGAGTTCCCGCGCCCGGCCCCACCGCGCGCGCCCATGAAGGGGCGGTTTTGCCGCGTGGTGCCCTTGGATGTGAATGCGGATGCGCCCGGCCTGTTCCGGGCGTTTGCCGCCGATACCGACGGCCGCAACTGGACCTACCTGCCCTACGGCCCGTTCGACTCGCAAGCTGGGTTCGCCGCCTGGCTGGCCCGGACCTGCAAGGGGGACGATCCGCTGTTCCACACGGTTCTGGACCAAGACGGACAGCCCGTCGGGATGGCGTCTTACTTGCGTATCGACCGCAATGCCGGCGCGATTGAGGTGGGGCACATCCATTTCTCGCCGCTGATGCAGCGCACTCCGGTCGCGACCGAAACGATGTTTCTGATGATGCGCCGCGTGTTCGATGAGTTGGGCTATCGCCGCTACGAATGGAAATGCGATGCGCTGAATGCCCCGTCGCGCCGGGCCGCCGAACGGCTGGGTTTTGTCTTCGAAGGCGAATTTCGGCAGGCCACCCATTACAAGGGGCGCAACCGCGACACGGCGTGGTTTTCGATCATCGATACGGACTGGCCACGCATCCGGCAGGCGTTCGAAACTTGGCTGTCACCTGAGAATTTCGATGCCACGGGCCAACAGCGGAAACCGCTGACGGCCCGCAGCGAAAGCTGAGGTCACTCGGAAATGTCGAACTCCATCGACACGGTGACCGAAACCGAAACCTCGCCACCGGCGACCGGTACCCCGCCCGAATCGGCCATGGCCATCTCGCGCATCTGGGGCATTGGGCGAATGCCCCCTCCCTGCTCGTTGATCGACACGACTGAACCCAAGGTGACACCGGCGGCCTGAGCCAATTGTTCGGCCTTGGCTGTCGCATCGGCGACGGCTTGGGCGCGCGCCTTCGCTTCAAGCGGCTTGGGATCCTGAACTGTGAAGGTCAAACCACCAAAATCATTCGCACCATCCTGAATGACCGCATCCATGATCTGCCCCAGATCATCCAGATTTCTGACCCGCACGAACACACGGTTCGACGCAACGAAGCCCGTGATCCTCGGTGCTTCGCCATCCGCGTTGCCCCGTCCGGACCAGACCGGGGACAGGGACAGATCGCGGGTCTGCAGGTCGCGCGATTCGATCCCCATCTCACTCAGGCGGCTCAGGACGGTGGCAACCGCGTCCGAGGTCGCCTGCATTGCTGCGGAAGCCTGCGCGTCTTGATTTGTCACCCCCACCGTGATGGTTGCCATATCCGGCGCGGCCTCGGCTGTTCCGGTTCCGTAAACCTGGATGCGACGTTCTTCCGCATGGGCGGCCACGGCAACTGTCGCCGCCAATACCGCCGCCAAAAAAGCAAATGTCTTCAATGTGATCTCTCCTGTTTTCTGAGATAAAAGATGGGTTGGCAAGCCTTCGCCGGACAAGGGGTGATTTTGCCTTTTCCTTTCCCTCGGCGGGTTCCTGCTTTAATCTCGGTGCGCGGACGCAAGGGCGTTTGCTTTGGTTCAGACAATTACGGCACCCTTGAATAATGAAACCCGCTTTTGCGCTGTCTCTTTCGGATAACGGGATCACTCTGCTGCACTATTCGGATGACGAATGGTTTGGCATCGGCACCGTATCACTGGATGCGCCGGATTTTTCCGAACAGCTGAACGAGCTTCGCGGTCGAGGTTTCGCGCTGGCCAATGACCTGAGCTGTACGGTCGTGATTCCTTCGGACCACGTGCGCTACCTCACGGTCGCCAGCCCAGAAGACTCCGACGTGACACAGGTGGTCGAGGCGGAATTGGCTCAGGCCACTGGCTGTGAGATTGCCGAGTTGATGTATGACCTCCGTGCGGATGGGTCGGATCTTCTGGTCGCTGCCGTGGCGAAAGAGACAGTAGAAGAGGCCCAAGCCTTTGCCAGTCGCTACGGGTTCGTGCCTGTTCGGTTTGCTGCAACATTGGCCCCCGATGCGCCTTGGACAGGTACCGGAGAGTTCGAGTTTGCCGAGCGCGCGACATCCGCCACACTGCCAACTGTGCCACCGGCCGAGGAGATAGCTGTTGTCCCGCCGGCCCCGGACGCAGAACCCGTGCCTCAGGCTTCGCAGGCATCGGAACCCGATCCGGCCCCCTCGCCTCAGGCGCATCCGATTGCTGAACCCGCTCAGCCGGACGTATTCGTATCGCCGATAGAAGCGACTGAAACCGCCTCACAGAATTCTGGGGCATCAGATTCCGGCATACCGGTTCGCTACATTGGCGCCGCTGCGGCGGGCGCCGTCGTGCTGGCCGTTGTCGCATTGATCTGGTCGGGGTCAGACGAAACTGGCAGCCCGGTGGCGACTGCGCCGGTCGTCGAAACGGCACCTGCGCCAGTTTCTATCACCGCCCCACCGATGACCGAGACCGAAGGGCTGGCAGGAGTCGCTCCTGAGCCTAAGGACACGCCCGACCCCGAGGCATTGGCCGACGAAGACCTGACGTTTGAAGCCAGCACGCCCCTGGTCGAGCCGGAGACACCCACGCCCCCCGAATTGACGCCAACGGATCAGGCAATTCTGGAAGCATTGAATGTTGCGCCCTCGCCCGTCGAGCAGGTCGAACGCGATCCGGAAAGTGTCGAGGATTTCGAAGAAGCCTCTGGCCTGACGAACACCGCGCCCGATCCGCTGCCGGTGCCAGACCCCGAGGTGCCCGAGGACGTATACCTGTCGTCCGTCGATCACGCGGAGCTGTCGCAGGATGCCGTGGCGCTTCCTGCCGAAGAGAGCTTTGATACCGACGAGCCCGTGGCTACGGTCGGTCTGCCCAATGCCGCGGGCAGTCGTTTTGACCTTGATGACCGTGGCCTTGTCACTCCGACACCCGAGGGGACGTTGAACCCTGACGGCATCCTCGTGTTCCTCGGCCGCCCTTCGTCGGTTCCGCCCCAGGTGCCGGTCAGGTTCGAAACCGACCCGACTGCCACAGACGACGACACAAGGCTGGCTGGTCTGCGTCCGCGCCTGCGCCCGGAAACGCTGGTTGAGAACTTTGAGCGTGGGCAGCTGGGCGGCCGGACGGTGGACGAGCTGGCGGTTATCCGCCCGAAATCCAGGCCGGCGTCGATCCAAGAGCGCGAGGCTGTGGACCGCACGCCCACCGCATTGGCCGTGGTGCGCGTCCCTCGCCCCCGCGTTCGTCCGTCGACCGTGGCCGCTCTGGCGGCCCGAAAAGCAACAACCGGCTCAGCCACTCTGGGGTCGACCGCAGCGGTAGCAAAGGCGGATGACGATGAAGCGGGATCGTTCAAACCCACAACCGTCGCACCCAAGATACCCAGCCGGGCCTCGGTGGCGCGCCAAGCCACGATTGACAATGCATTGAATCTGCGGCGCCTGAACCTGATCGGCGTTTACGGTACGCCGGCCAATCGGCGTGCCTTGGTCCGGCTACCAAGCGGTCGGTACAAGAAGCTGAAAGTGGGAGATCGGATTGACGGCGGCAAAGTCGTCGCGATTGGCGACAGCGAGCTTCGTTATCAGAAAGGCGGCCGCAACGTCACATTGAAGATGCCGCGCGGGTAAAGCGCGCCGCGTTTCAGAAAATTGGAACCCGGTAGGCCGGGTTCCAAATTCTGGGTCTTCTTCAGGCGGCAGAAATCTCTCCGGATTCAATCTGCTCACGCTCGATCGACTCGAACAGAGCCTTGAAATTGCCCTCGCCAAAGCCGTCATCGCCCTTGCGCTGGATGAACTCGAAGAAGATCGGACCAATCACGGTTTTCGAGAAGATCTGCAGCAGGATCTTGGTCTCACCGCCGTCCACCACGCCTTCACCGTCGATCAGGATGCCGTGCTTTTTCATGCGGTCCACCGGCTCGTCATGGCCCTTCACGCGGTCGAAGGACATATCATAATAGGCATCGTTGGGACCGGGCATGAACTTCAGGCCGCGTTCAGCGATTGCATCGGTCGAGTCATAGATGTTCTCGCTGCCGACGGCGATGTGCTGGATGCCCTCGCCTTTGTACTTCTTCAAGTAGGATACGATCTGACCGGTCTCGCCACGGTCTTCGTTGATCGGGATCCGGATACGGCCGCAGGGCGAGGTCAATGCACGGCTGAGCAAGCCGGTATATTTGCCCTGGATGTCAAAGAAACGGATTTCGCGGAAGTTGAACAGATCGCCGTAGAACTTGAACCACTTGTCCATGTTGCCCTTGAAGACATTGTGCGTCAGGTGATCGAGGTAATAGAAACCGACGCCGCGCGGTTTGGACTGCTTCAGCCACTCGAATTCCTGATTGTACGGCGAAGTTTCGTAATACTGGTCGATGAAATAGATCAGCGACCCGCCGATGCCCTTGATCGCGGGCACATCCATGGTCTTGTCGGCCCCATCATAGGGTTCGGCCCCTTTCGACACCGCATGGTCATAGGCCTTTTGCGCATCCACGACACGCCAGCCCATCGACGGGGCACAGGGGCCATGCTCTTCCACGAATTTCGCAGCAAAGCTGTCGGGGTCCGCGTTCAGGATGTAGGTCACATCGCCCTGCTGCCACAGCTCGATCAGCGGTTTGCTCTTGTGGTGCGCAACCTTTTCAAAACCCATCTTGGCGAACAGGTCGCGCAGCTCCTGCGGTTCGGGATGCGCGAATTCGACAAATTCAAACCCATCGGTGCCGGCGGGGTTCTCGGCGCTGATCACGGATTTCGGGGCGTTGTGCGGGAAAGGGCCCATGGCTTGTCCTCTTGAAACAGGAAATTCTTTGCTGATTCAAGAATACGCCTTTTTCAGCGCTGTTTTTGCGCATTCTTTTCATGTAAACTACGGAAGCCTGCGAAGTCTCCGCACCAGAACCCGAAAATTGTGAGAATCTCCGCACATGCTGGACGCAACCGATACTCGCCTTCTGGCCGCGCTGCAAAAAGACGCGCACCTGACCGCGCATCAGTTGGGCGAAATGCTGAACCTGTCCCCCAGCCAGGCCGGGCGCCGCCGTCAGCGGCTGGAAGCCGAGGGCTATATCACTGGCTACGCGGCGCGGCTCGACCCGCGCAAACTTGGCCTGCAGGTCCAAGGCTTCGTACAGGTTCACCTCGGCACCCACGGCCCCGAACAATCATCCAGTTTTGCGCGCATGGTGGAAACCCGCCCGGAAATCACCAGCGCCTGGACGATGACTGGCGAGGCAGACTATCTGCTCCATGTCTATTGCGAGGATCTTTCCGCGCTCAACACCTTGCTTCACGAGGTGATACTGCCCCATCCTGCGGTAGCACGGGTGCAAAGCCAGATCGTGATGGACCAGCTGAAACGCGACGCTCCGCTGCCGACCTGACGGCAAGGAAAGGAAGAAGATGAACGAGTTCCTGTACCAGGCTTCGATCTATCTGGCAGCCGCCGTGATCGCCGTCCCCCTGTCGGCGCGGCTTGGGCTGGGGTCTGTCCTCGGATATCTCGCCGCCGGCATCGCCATCGGTCCGATCCTTGGGCTCGTGGGTGCGGAAACCAAGGACTTGCAGCATGTCGCGGAATTTGGCGTCGTCATGATGCTGTTCCTGATCGGGCTCGAGCTGGAACCCCGCGCACTTTGGGATATGCGACACCGGTTGCTGGGGCTTGGTGGACTGCAGATCTCGCTCTCTACGGTCGTGATTGCAGCAGTTACCTTCTATACAGGTCAACCATGGTCAGTTGCCTTGGCCGTGGGTCTGACACTGTCCCTGTCATCAACCGCCATCGTGCTGCAGACGCTGTCGGAAAAAGGTTTGATGCGCACAAATGGCGGGCGATCCACGTTCTCGGTCCTTCTGACTCAGGATATCGCCGTGATTCCGATCCTGGCGTTTCTGCCGCTGTTGGCCATGCCGGCCAGCATCTTTATCGAGGATGACGGATCAATCACGCGCGGCGGCGACGGGCACGGCGACGCGCACCATACATTGTCATTGGTCGATGGCCTGCCCGGATGGGCGGTGACGCTGGTGACATTGGGCGCGATCGCATTCGTGATCGTGGTCGGCGTCTACCTGACCCGTCCCTTGTTCCGGTTCATCCACACCACCCGCCTGCGCGAGATGTACACGGCATTGGCCCTGATGATCGTAGTAGGGATCTCGTTCCTGATGACGCTGGTGGGCCTGTCCCCGGCGTTGGGCGCCTTCCTCGCTGGCGTCGTTCTGGCCAGTTCCGAGTTCCGGCACGAAATGGAAAGCGACCTTGAGCCGTTCAAGGGATTGCTGCTGGGCCTGTTCTTCATCACGGTCGGGGCCGGGATCGACGTCGGGTACTTTTTCAACGATCCGTTCGACCTGATCGGACTGGCCCTGCTGGTGATCCTGGTCAAGGGCCTGATCCTGTATGCCGTTGGTCGTGCATTCAAGTTGCGCGGCCGCGACCATTGGCTGTTCACGCTGGGTTTGGCTCAGGCGGGTGAGTTCGGCTTCGTGCTGCTGGCCTTTTCGACCAAGCAGAATGTCATTCCCCCGGCCCTGTCGCAGAAGCTGTTGATGATCATTGCCCTGACCATGCTGATCACACCGCTTCTGTTCATCATCTATGACTACCTTTCGCGCCACATCCGCGACAACTCACCCGAGATTGAACCCGAGGAAATAGACGAAAAAGGTCCCGTCATCATTGCGGGAATTGGGCGGTTCGGACAGATCGTCAACCGGCTGGTGCGCGCCAGCGGGTTCAAGACGGTGGTGCTGGACCACAATATCGAAACGATCCAGCTGATGCGTCGGTTCGGCGTCAAAGGATTCTTGGGTGATCCGACGCGTCCCGAATTGCTGCGGGCTGCGGGCCTTGAAAAGGCTTCCGTTTTGGTGGCCGCGATGGACAACCGTAAGGAAGTGACCCGATTGGTCGGCTACGCCCGCCGGCAGCGCCCCGACCTTCACATCGTCGCCCGCGCGCATGACCGGACCCATGTGTACGAGCTGTATCAGGCCGGCGCTGATGACATCGTGCGTGAGCTGTTCGACAGCTCTCTGCGGGCCGGGCGTTATGTGCTGGAGAACATTGGTCTGAGCGAATACGAGGCCGCGCAAGCACAGCAGACCTTCTATCACCACGATCGGCAGGCAATTCGCGAATTGGCTGAACTCTGGGTTCCCGGCATGCCGACGGCCGAGAACAAAAAGTACATCGACCGCGCGCGCGAGTTGGAGAAGGACCTCGAGACCGCCCTGCTGGAACTGGCCGAAAAGAACGAAAAGAAGTCAGCCTGACCCGGGGATATCCCGGGTCAGCCGAGCTCAACCGTCCGACACACCGGCTTCGGCAAAGGTGGCCATACCCGAATGGCAAGCGACGGCGCTTTTCAGGATATTGATGGCCAGCGCGGCCCCCGACCCTTCGCCCAGCCGCAGCCCGAGGCTCAGCAAGGGCGCTTTGTCCAGCTTGGTCAGCATGGCCGCGTGCGCACCTTCCGCACTCTGGTGGCCAGCAACGGCATGGTCCAGCGCTCCCGACGCCAGACGATCGAGGCAAGCCGCAGCCGCGGTGCAGATGAACCCATCCAGAATGACCGGGATGCGCAGAATTCGGGCGGCTGCAATGGCCCCTGCCATGGCCGCGATCTCGCGCCCTCCCAAACACCGCAGGATCTCAAGCCCGTCGTCAGATGCTCCGTGCAGCGCAACACCTTCGGCAACGACGCGCGTCTTGTTGGCAAGGCCCGCATCGTCCACACCGGTTCCACGCCCGGTCCAATCAGCGGCTTCTCCGCCGAATAACGCGCAGGCGATGGCCGCTGCAGGGGTGGTGTTGCCAATACCCATTTCGCCAACGACAAGAAGGTCTGCGGTGGGGTCAACGGCGTTCCAGCCGGTCTGCAGAGCGGTCAGAAGCTCGTCCTCGGACATTGCCGGGGCCTTTGTGAAGTCGGCCGTCGGCCGATCCAGGTCCAGCGCGTGTACCGTCATCTTGGCCCCAGCCGCTTTGGCCAATTGGTTGATGGCCGCGCCTCCGTGCTCGAAGTTCATGACCATCTGAACCGTAACCTCGGGCGGAAAGGCCGAGACCCCTTGCGCCGTCACGCCGTGATTGCCGGCAAATACAATCACCTGAGGTGCCTCGATCTGTGGCCGGGCATCCCCACGCCAACCGGCATACCAGATCGCCAGATCCTCGAGCCGGCCCAACGCACCCGGCGGCTTGGTCAGCTGTCCGTTGCGGTCGGCAGCCCCTTGCCTTGCAGCCTCATCCGGCCCCGGAGCATTGCGCAGGGCGTCGCGGAAGGTATTCAGATCATTGAGTTCAGGCAGCATTCAAAGCCTCGTTGCATCGGAGTGGTCCTGCGTGTTTAACCGAAGCAGGCAAAGCAACAACCCCTCGAAAGGCGCGCAAGTGCACAAAAACGACACTCGAACCTTTTCGCCATGGGACGTGCCGCTGGTTCTGGTTCTTTTGACGCGGCTGCCATTGCCCGTGCTGCCCAAATCGCTCTTCGAGCGACAGTCCAAAGCCGCTTGGGCCTTTCCTGCGGCCGGGCTGGTTGTTGGCGGCTTGGGCTGTGCCGTAGGCTGGTCTGCGATGGCCGTGGGCCTTTCCGGGACAGTCAGCGCAGTCCTTGCTGTCGCCGTTCTGATCGCTGCGACCGGCGCCATGCACGAGGACGGGCTGGCCGACACCGCGGACGGGCTGTGGGGCGGATATACACCCGAACGCAGACTCGAGATCATGAAGGACAGCCATATCGGCACCTACGGAGTGTTGGCCTTGTTGGTCATTCAACTGCTCAGGATCTCGGCGGTTGTAACACTACTGGCGGCAGGAAGTCCGGCCGGAATACTGGCGGCGGCTGTGTTTTCCCGTGCGGTGATGCCATCACTGATGGCGAGCCTGCCGAACGCCCGCGGCAGCGGACTGAGCCATAGCGTTGGCGCTCCTCCGCCTTTGTCGGTTGCAGCCGGTCTCGGGCTGGCTTTCGTTTTCTCTCTGGCTCTTCTGGGCTGGACCGCCCTTCTGCCCGTCGCCTGTGCGGTAGCCGCAACCGTGGGTCTGGCAATCATAGCCAAAGCCAAGATTGGCGGTCAGACCGGTGATATTCTGGGGGCATCGCAACAGCTGTCCGAGGTTGCTTTCCTGCTGGCCGTTGCCGCCCTGCTCTAGCCGACGCCGCCGGTCTTGATCCGTAATGTCTCACCGCAGTGCTTGCAGTGTACGGCATCCGGGTCGTGCCGAAACAGCCCGCAATTGGGACATTTGTGGCGTACTTTCTGCGGCATGAAAATGGCCTGAGCCAGCCGCACGAACAGCGCCACACCGACCACCATTATGAAGACCGAAAACAGCTTGCCGCCCGGAGAGTTCAGTGTGATGTCGCCGAAACCTGTCGTGGTCAGTGTCGCCATCGTGAAGTACAGCGCATCGATATACGGGGTCTGGCTGTCCTCGGGGATATAGAAAACCAGTACGGCGGTGGATGTTGCGAAAATGAACACCAGCAGGTTCACGGCCGCGATGACCGCATCCTCGTGGGTTCGGAAAAACTCACTGTCGCGGCGCAGATCATGCAACAGGTGATAGGAATGGATCAACCGCAGCGCGCGCAGAATCCGCAGGAACGCAAGGCTGCCGGTCAGGAAAGGGTCAAGGATCAGTGAGGCGATCACGACCAGATCCGCAAGCGTGTAGATTTTGAACAGCAGCTTCTTGCGGTCTTTCGCGATCCACATCCGAGCCGAGAAATCCAGCAGAATGATCAGCCCCACTGCCCAACTGACTGCTATCAATCCGGGGCCGTGCGGAATGTTCGCCGTCGCCACGAAAAACACGATCGAGGCAAGGTCGAACAGGATAAGACAGTACCGGAACCAGACCGAAACCGCCCCTCTGCCGATATAGAGTGCCTTGACCGTCTGCTTCATGACTGACCCGTACACGGTTCCAATGACTGGGAAATTAGCGGGAAAGGAGGCGCGAACCAAGCGATCGGGCATGAAAAAGGCCGCTCTGAAACCAGAGCGGCCCTTTGGTGTTGCTTCAAAGCCCGATCAGGCCGCGCGCGAGGTCAGGACTTCGTCCACCTGCTTGGCCGCTGCGATTTCGTCCGAACCGGACACGGCCGCAACTTCGCGCGTCAGACGCTCAAGCGCGGCTTCATAGAGCTGACGCTCGGAATAGCTCTGCTCACGCTGGTCGTCGGTGCGGTGCAGGTCACGCACCACCTCGGCGATCGAGATCAGGTCACCCGAATTGATCTTCTGTTCGTATTCCTGCGCCCGGCGCGACCACATGGCACGTTTTACCTTGGCTTTGCCCTTCAGAGTCTTCATCGCCTGGCTGATCACATCGGGCGAGCTGAGCGAGCGCAGACCGGATTCAGTGATCTTGTTGGTCGGCACCCGCAGGGTCATCTTGTCTTTCTCGAATGAGATGACGAACAGCTCGAGCGAGTATCCAGCGACTTCCTGTTCTTCAATCGATATGATTTGCCCGACCCCATGTGCAGGGTAGACAACATAGTCGTTCGGACGGAACTCAAGCTTCTTCGACTTTGTCATGCACGTGTTTCCTTGGTTGCAGAGCGGGAAAAAAGCGACAAAAAACCTAACCGGGGTCACCCGCGACCCCTGTCAGGCTGATTACATGTCAAAAACTCAGAACTCCAAAGTGAGCATACTTACGGAGTCGTCCCCATCTCGATCATCATTTGCCACATGAGTATATCACAAAATTAAGACACCTGAAAGCGGACGGGGCCTTCGGCTCGGAATTTGTGACTTTTTTCAGCGCATTAAGGCAAAAACTTACAGCTGTCTTACGGGCTTTGCGACCCGAATCGCTCAGCCGCCCTCGCCCGGTGCCTCGGAGAAGTATTTCTCCATCTTGCCCTCTTCACCGTCGCGCTCCTCGGCGCCCGGAAGCGGGTCTTTCTTGGTTACGATAACCGGCCATTGTTCCGCGTATTTGCGGTTGAATTCGACCCACTGCTCCATTCCCGGTTCGGTATCCGGGCGAATGGCGTCCGCCGGGCATTCCGGCTCGCACACGCCGCAATCGATGCATTCATCCGGATGGATGACCAGGGTATTTTCACCTTCATAGAAGCAATCCACCGGGCATACCTCGACGCAGTCGGTGTATTTGCAGGCGATACAGTTCTCGGTGACAACGTAGGTCATGGTCCAATTCCCGTCAGAGGTTTGGGCGACTAGCTAATTCAGTCTGCCCCCATCTTCAAGAGAAGATCAGCCCTTGGGGGTGCGAGAAAGATCAAGCGCGCGCCGATCCTTCTTGGTCGGACGACCTTTTCCTTCGAAACCCGGATTTTGTGGCGGATTATCCTTCTCTTCAGTCAAATCCGTGTACAGCGTCCGCGCCTCGGTCGCCGGGCCGCGTCGCGCGCCCAGGATTTCGACCTGAACCACGCGAATAACCCGCCCCTGAGCGAAAGTCAGAACGTCACCGGGCCCGACGGTTTGCGCCGGCTTCTGGGCCCGGTCACCGTTGATGCGCACATGCCCGGCGTTGACCTGTTTGGCGGCCAGGCTGCGGGTCTTGAAAAACCGCGCATGCCACAGCCACTTGTCGATCCGCAGCTTGGCCGGTGCGTCGGCCATCAGCGATCAGTTGCCGTCCTTCAGACCCATCAGCGCAGCGGCAAACGGGTTGTCGGGATCAATCGCCTTTTCCTTTTTGGGCGGCCGGGACGAGAAGGTCTTGGCCCCTTGCGGCTTGCCACCCTTCTTGCCCTGCGGCTTGCCGCGACCATCCCGAGGCTTCCCGCCCGGTTTGCCCCGACCCTGCCGTTGGTCACCACGTGGCCCCCGGTTGGCCTGACGGCCCCAGGTAAAGGTGTAGAACACCTCGACTTCGGGTTCGTCCGATGCAGGGTCTGCGGCCGTGGCCTCGGCTTCAGCCTCGGTGCTGTCGGTAGCCTCGGTTGGCGCCTCGGCGGCGAAGGCCACATCCGACTGCGCCTCTGCTTCGGCGGTCTCGGTCGGAGCTTCGGCGGTTGCTGCCGGTGGTTGCTCGGTCGGCTGAGCCGGTTTGATCTTGGTCCGTTCACCGCGCTCGGCCTTGTAGCCCAGCCCTTGCATCAGGTCGGCGAACTGCTCCAGCGTCATGCCGGTGATCGACAACATGTCCGCCTTGGCTTCGAAACCGCCCCGGCTGTCTTCGGCGCGCAGCATGTCGGCCAGACGCTCCAACATGTCGATACGGATCGAACGCTCGCCCGCATTGCGGTAGCCGCACATGGTGTCATAGCCCTCGGGCGCGCCCTTGGCGACGGGCACCGTCACCAAGCCCGGCGGCGGCGCTTCGGGAAACTCCTGAAGTCCATTTGCCAGGGCCCACAACACCAGACGCAGGCGCGTCGGGGCAGGCTTCAGCAGCAGCGGCATGAAGATGGTGAACTGGCCGAACCGGATGCCATGCTTGCGCAGCGCGCCACGCGCGTCCTGGTCCAGATCCTTGACCTCTTGTGCGACGCCGGCGCGCGGCAGGATGCCCAACGCCTCGACCATGCGGAAGGCAAATCCCTTGGCCAGCCCGGTCAGTTCTTCGTCGCGCGACAGGTTCAGCAGGGGCTCGAACAGCGCCGCGATCTTGCGGTCGATGAAGTGTTGCAGGCGGCGCTGCACCTTCTGCTCAACTTCCGGCCCTGCGGCCTCGTCCACGAACACTTCGACCATCGGTTTGAGCGGTTCGGCCCCGGCAACCAGTTTGCCCACGGCATATTCGCCCCACATCAGGCCACCCTGATCGGTAAAATCAATTTCGGTATCGGGCGCATTGTAGAAGCGATCGGCACGCAGATGGAATTGCGGCGCGAGTGCTTGCAGTGAGGCCGATTTGAGCGCTTTCGCCTCGGTTCCCTGCGCGCTTTTGTCCGGGATGAACCGGAACCCTTCCAAACGACCGACGAATTCGCCTTCGACGGTCACTTCACCCTTGTCATTCACTTCGGCCAAAAGGGCCTCCTTCTGTTTGAGCCGGCGCAAGAGAACAGATGTACGCCGGTCCACAAATCTTTGCGTCAGACATTCATGCAAAGCGTCTGACACCCTGTCTTCTACAGCGCGGGTTTCCGCGCGCCAATGGGATTCGTCGCGCACCCAGCCGTTTCGTTGCGCAACATATGTCCACGTGCGAATATATGCCAACCTTTTGGACAGTGCATCAATATCGCCGTCGGTTCTGTCGATCCGGCGGATCTGGCGCGCCAGAAAATCCTCGGGGATCGTGCCGCGTTCGTGCAGATGTCCGAAGATCGATTCGAGCAGGCTGGCATGTTCCGCATGGCTGATGCCTCGAAAATCGGGGATTCGGCAAACATCCCACAACAGGCGGATCGACGGACCATCGCTGGCACGGGCCACAACCTCGGGCACCTGGGCCAGCGACTTGAGCGCGTTCAGGTCGTCTGCGGGCCGGGCTTTGACCAAATGCTCGTTGTCCGGGCTGGCCTCGAGCGAGTCGATCAGCGCATCGACCGAGCCGAACCGCAAGGCGGCATTCCGCCAGTTCAGCTTTTTCATCGGCGTGAACCGGCTGTCCATGATGGCCTGCGCCACGCCTTCGTCCAGCGGCGACGCCTCGCCCGTCACGCCGAAGGTGCCATCCGACATGCCGCGCCCGGCGCGCCCGGCGATCTGGGCCAGTTCGTTCGGAGCCAGCGGCCGCATACGCCTGCCATCGAATTTGGACAGGGACGAAAACGCCACATGGTTCACATCCAGGTTCAGACCCATACCGATGGCATCGGTGGCGACCAGATAGTCGACCTCGCCATTCTGGTACAGCGCGACCTGCGCATTCCGCGTGCGCGGGCTGAGCGCGCCCATGACCACGGCCGCCCCACCCTTTTGCCGCCGCAGAAGCTCGGCAATGGCATAGACGTTCTCGACCGAGAACCCGACGATCGCGCTGCGCGGCGGCATACGGCTGATCTTCCTGGATCCGGTGTAGACCAGTTGCGACATCCGCTCGCGCCGAGCAAACTGCGCCTGCGGCACCAGCGCCGCGATCGGGCCGCGCATCGTGTCGGCACCCAGAAAAAGTGTCTCGTGCGTGCCGCGCATCCGCAGCAGCCGGTCGGTAAACACATGACCGCGCTCGGGGTCGGCGCACAGCTGGATTTCGTCGATGGCCACGAAATCGGTGCCCATCCCCTCGGGCATCGCCTCGACCGTGCAGACCCAGTATTGCGTGCGCGGCGGAACGATGCGTTCCTCGCCCGTCACAAGAGCCACCACCGAGGGGCCGCGGATGGCGACGATCTTGTCATAGACCTCGCGCGCAAGCAGCCGCAGCGGCAGGCCGATGACACCGGTCCGGTGCCCCAGCATGCGTTCGATGGCATAGTGGGTTTTGCCTGTGTTGGTCGGGCCAAGTACGGCCACGATTCGGGATGCCCCGTTCACCTTTGCCCCCTGCCCGGACCTTAAAGCGCCTTGCCCGCAATCTGCGGTTTCAGCCGATTCACGGCATTGGTTACTTCTTCGTGATGGGGATGTATAGCCAGCGCGCGGGAATAGGCGTCATAGGCCTGTTCGGGCTGACCCAGCACCTCAAAGATCAGGCCAAGCCCGTAGATGGCTTCGTAATTGTTCGGGTTCAACGCAAGCGCGTGCTCAAGATCGGCGGCCGCCATGCCGAACCGCTCCAGCCCAAAAAACACGGAGGCGCGCACATGCCAACCTTCTGCGAAATCGGGTGCATGGTCTGTCAGTGCCGTCAGATGGTCCAACGCGGCTTCGACATTGCCATCGTCCAGTGCTTCGCGTCCGCGCTCAAGCAGCAGATCAGCCGAGGCAGACCCTGATTGCGACCACAGCGACTGCAGTTGCCGATCCAGACCGGCTGCCTGCTCGGGCGACGCTTCGGAAAGCTGCCGCAGTAGCTCGGCTTCGTCCCGCAAATCGGCCTGTTGCGCAATCCCAGTGGTGGAATACATGACTAGGACGGCAAATGCCGCAACGGTACCTTTGAGATTGTTGATTGCAATGCTCATAACAATGATCAGTGTAGCGTTGCGACCGCGGATGTCCATTCACGGCGCACTAACAAATGAGGAAGACCATGAGCGACACTCTTGAAAAAGCGGCAGCCGCGCTGAACGAAAAACTGTCGGGTGGCGATTTCGATTCGTCGGCGAAATTCGCCATCGCCGACCTCGGCTCGATCGTGTTGGATGAAAACGGTGCGCGGGTCAGCGACGAGGACGCCGAAGTCACCCTGAGCGCCGACGCGGAAACGTTCGAGCAGATCCTCAGCGGTGAGCTGAACCCCACGGGTGCGTTCATGGCCGGCAAGCTGAGCGTCGACGGCGACATGGGTGTTGCCATGAAGCTTGCCTCGGTGCTGGCCTGATGGATTTGTCGCCGGCCCCGTTCTTTGAAGATGTGGCCGGCGGTCCCGCCGGCGGCGCCGCGCACTGGTTGACCACAAGCGACGGCACACGCATTCGCGTGGGCCACTGGCGCCCCGAAGGTGAGGCGACCGGGACGGTGATGATCTTTCCCGGCCGCACGGAATATATTGAAAAATATGGCAATGCCGCGGGTGAGTTCGTACAACGCGGCTTTGCTGTACTGGCCGTGGATTGGCGCGGACAGGGTCTGGCTGACAGATTGCTGGAAGATCCGCGCGTTGGCCATGTGGACAAGTTTACCGACTATCAGCAGGACGTGCGCGAAACGCTGAAACTGGCCGAGCAGCTTGGCCTGCCGAAACCCTGGCACGTGATCGGCCATTCGATGGGCGGCGCGATCGGGATGCGCGCTGTTCTGGAAACCGGCCTGTTTGCCTCTTGTGCCTTCACGGGTCCGATGTGGGGCATTTTCTTCACCCCACTGATGAAACCGCTCAGCCGTCTGACCGCCTATTGGGGGCCTCGGATCGGGCTGGGCGAAAAGACGCCCCCGACCACGTCACTGGAAAGCTATGTTCTGATCCAGCCTTTCGAGGGCAACGCGCTGACCCGCGACGCCGGAATGTACCGGATGATGCAGGATCAGTTGAAAGCGCATCCCGAACTGGCCCTGGGTGCGCCGTCGACCATCTGGCTACGCGAGGCACTGGACGAATGCTCCTGGCTGATGGCGCAGACCGCCCCCGACATTCCCTGTCTGACCTATCTTGGCAGCCACGAGCAGATCGTGGACCGCAAGGCGATCCGGGCGCGGATGGCGAATTGGCCCAGCGGCCGGCTGGTCGAGATCCCCGACGGCGAACACGAGGTGATGATGGAACCCCCCGAGGTCCGCGGCCCCGTATTCGAAGAGATGGCCGCGCATTTCTCGGCCGCCGCCAACGGGCAGACACCCGAGCTTGCGATGACGCGCTGACACCTCGGCTGCTTGTGATCCGTGCGCCCTGCGCCTAGATGTGATCCAACGCAGACAATCGAGGTGTTCCATGCACGAGCTTCCCTTCCCCGTCCGAGACGCAAATGCCGGTGGCGGCGCCGACAACCTTGGCAACCTGCCGGAATGGAACCTGGACGATCTGTACAAGGGGCAGGACGCGCCGGAACTGACCCGCGATCTTGAGTGGCTGGAGCAGGAATGCGCGGGTTTTGCCGCCGACTACGAAGGCACGCTGGCCGATCTGGATGCGCAGGGCCTGCTGACCTGTGTCCAGCGCAACGAAAAAATCAACGCCGTCGCCGGGCGCATCATGTCTTTTGCCGGACTGCGATATTACCAGCTGACCACGGATGCCGAGCGCGCCAAGTTCCTGTCGGACATGCAGGAAAAGGTCACGCTGTTCACCACGCCGCTGGTGTTCTTCACGCTCGAGATCAACCGCATCGACGATGACGTGCTGGCCGCTCATTTCAAGGCCAACGCGGACCTGGCCCGGTACGAGCCCGTCTTCCGCCGCATCCGCGCGATGAAGCCCTATCAACTGTCGGACGAACTGGAGAAATTCCTGCATGATCTGGGGGTGGTCGGCGACGCGTGGGAACGGCTGTTCGACGAAACCATTGCAGGGCTGACCTTCACGGTGAACGGCGAAGAGCTGAACATCGAGGGCACCCTGAACCTGCTGACCGAACAGGACCGGTCCAAGCGCGAGACTGCGGCCCGCGAACTGGCCCGCGTGTTTCAGGACAACGTCAAAACCTTTGCCCGCGTCCACAACACGCAGGCCAAGGAAAAGGAAATCATCGACCGCTGGCGCAAGATGCCGACCCCGCAGACCGCGCGGCACCTGGCGAACGATGTCGAACCCGAAGTGGTCGAAGCCCTGCGCGAAGCAGTCGTGGCCGCCTACCCCAAGCTCAGCCACCGGTATTACGAGCTCAAGCGCAAATGGCTGGGGCTGGATGTGATGCAGGTCTGGGACCGCAACGCGCCGCTGCCGATGGAAGACACCCGCACCGTGTCGTGGGAGGACGCCGAGAAGACCGTGATGGAGGCTTATGCCGCTTTCGATCCCCGCATGGCCGAGATTGCAGCACCGTTCTTTTCGAAAGGCTGGATCGACGCGGCGGTGAAACCGGGCAAGGCTCCGGGCGCCTTCGCGCACCCTACCGTGACCGAGGTGCATCCTTACGTGATGCTCAACTACCTGGGCAAACCGCGCGACGTGATGACGCTTGCGCACGAGTTGGGCCACGGCGTGCATCAGGTGTTGGCCGCCGGTCAGGGCGAGATGCTGTCCTCGACCCCCCTGACGCTGGCCGAAACTGCCAGCGTCTTCGGCGAGATGCTGACCTTCCGCAAGATGCTGGATCAGGCCGAAACGCCCGAGCAGCGCAAGGTTCTGCTGGCCGGCAAGGTCGAGGACATGATCAACACGGTGATCCGCCAGATCGCCTTCTACGACTTTGAATGCAAGCTGCACACCGCCCGCCGCGAGGGCGAACTGACGCCGGACGACATCAATGCCTTGTGGATGAGCGTTCAGGCCGAAAGCCTTGGCCCGGCGTTTGAATTCATGGACGGGTACGAGACCTTCTGGGCCTATATCCCGCACTTTGTTCATTCGCCCTTCTATGTCTACGCCTATGCTTTCGGCGACGGGTTGGTGAACGCGCTCTACTCGGTCTATGAAAGCGGCGCGGACGGGTTCGAGGAAAAGTATTTCGAGATGCTCCGCGCGGGCGGCTCCAAACACCACAAAGAGCTGCTGGCCCCGTTCGGGCTGGATGCCAGCGACCCGAAATTCTGGGACAAGGGCCTGTCGATGATCTCGGGCATGATCGACGAGTTGGAGGCCCTGGAGGGGTGACAGACCCAACCGACAAGGGGCGTTGGCGGGCCATCAAGGACCGCCTGCGCCCTGTTCTCGCCCGGATCCGCCGCAATGTCCCGCGGGGGCTGCGGTTTGTCGTGGGACTTTTGTTGATCGTCGCAGGCGTTTTCGGCTTCCTTCCTGTTCTGGGGTTTTGGATGATCCCCTTGGGCATCATGGTTGCCGCCATGGACGTCAACCTGCTGCGGCGCTGGTGGCGCCGCCGATAACCCCGTTCCGGCTGTCGCCTAGTTTTTTCTGGTCGTGAGGAACACCGCGAATACGATCAATCCCGCCCCAATCGCAGCCATTGGGGTGATCGGTGCCCCCAGAAAAATTGCCGAATTGACGAAGGTGAACACCACCGAGGCGGCGAACAAAAGGGTCGCGGTCAACGTCGATACACGCGCGGCGGCCTCGTACCAAAGGTAGTAGGCCAACGCAGTCGGGAAAACGCCCAGCAAAACCAAAAACACCAAATCGCTGCCGGATGGCATCCTCAGTGCAAAAACGGACAGCGGAAGCAGAATTACGGCCGAGCACAGGAACACACCAAACAGGAAATTCAGACGCTCGGCCGTCGATTTCGACGCGCGCATGGCCCGACTGCTGGCGATCAGGAACACCGCCCAGCTGACCCCGGCCCCAATTTCCATCATATCCCCCAGAACCGGGTCCCCGCCGCCTTCGAAATCGCGGAAAACCGTAAGAAAGACCCCCAAGATGGCCAGAAGGGTCGCCAGAACATCGGTTTTTCCAACAGGGGTGTCGGCGAAGAAATACAAGAAAACCAGAACAAAGAACGGCGCGGTATTTTCCAACACCATCGCGCTGCCTGCACCGGTGTGTTCAAGCCCGATATGAAACAAAATATAGTTGATGACGGTCGCCAAAACCGCAAGACGGAAGTTCCAATCCCGGAGCTGGACGGAAACCGGCGCATTCATCGCACGCAACATGCCGTAGATGGCCAAAGCAGCTATGAACAGCCTAGTTGTGGCAATTTGCATGCCACCCAGATCTCCGGTCAGGTAGCGCACGATGACGCTGTGCGTGCCCCAAAGAAATGCGGCCATGAACCCAAGAAACAAGCCATTCTGAAAAAGGGAACCGCCGTCTTTGCCGGGCCCCTTCACTTGAGCTGGCTGTCCTTGGAGCCGCGCCGATTGATACCGCCGCGGGCCTTGAAAGCACCATCACGCTCTTGCTGGCAATCCAGGCACAGCTTGACCCCGGGGATCGCCAGTCGGCGCTTTTCGGGGATCGGTTCTTCGCACTCTGCACAATGGGTCAGGCTTTCACCGACCGGACGCTTTTTTGCCTGCATCCGTGCCAGCTCGTCTGAAATCGAAGCCTCGATCTGTTCACTTACAGCGCCGTCGCGCGCCCAGCCTCCGGCCATGGCCCCCTCCTGTTCAGGTGCTCACCAGTTTAGGCGTGGGGCGGCTGATCACGCAAGTCAGAGCGGCGTTGCGCCGTCTAACACCCGGTCGATCATCGCCTGCGTCCCGCGCGAGAATTCGAGCTGACACGGGTATTCGTCGCCCGCGCGAACGGACCGGCAAAACGCCTCGACCTGCAGCTTGTAGTGATCGTCGGCCGGGAAGCGCCGCACCAGAACCTCAAGCCCCGGGCGATGCAGCTCGACCCGGGCCTCGCCAAACACTCGCGCGTTGAACGGCGCGGTCAGGCGGATCAGGCCGCGCTCGCCGTGAAAGACCATTTCTTGATGCGGATGCATTCGGATCGAGACATAGGCCGAATAGGTAAAGCCGGGAAACTGCGCGCGGATTTCGGTGAACGCGTCGATGCCATCCTCCCAGCGGATGGCCGATTGCACGGTGTCCGGTTCCTGCCCCGTCGCAAAACGGGCCGACCCGATGACGTAGACACCGATGTCGCGCAGCCCGCCGCCGCCGGTTTCGGCGCGGTTGCGGATATTGCCTGTGTCCGCGCGGTTGTCGAAGCTGAATGCGCCCGTGACATGCACCAGATCTCCGATGGCGCCTTCGGCGATCAGGTCGCGCACATGCTGCCACTGCGGGTGGTGCACGATCATATAGGCCTCGGCCGCCAGCAGCCCGGTCTGGTCGCGCTTGTGGATCAGAGCGTCGAACTCCTCGGCGCGCATGGTCATCGGCTTTTCACACAGAACGTGCTTGCCAGCGTCCAGCGCTTTCAGACTCCATTCCACATGCAGGTGGTTCGGCAGAGGGATATAGACCGCCTCGATTTCGGGCGAAGCCAGTAGCGCGTCATAGTCGTCAAAGACCGTAAGGTCCGGGCAGAAGTCCTGAAAAGGCTCGACCTTGGCCGGATCCGAGGTCGCCAGGGCGGCCAGCCGCGCACCCGAGGCCGCATGGATCGCCGGCCCCATGAACTGGCGTGCGAATTTCGCCGCCCCCAGAATGCCCCATTGAACCGGTTTGTGCATGGTTTCCTCCGTATTTGACCATGTTCCGCGCTGAAATGTTTGCGCCAACATCTGTTGCGCCTTCTGTATCAGCCAAGCGACGCCAAGTCAGGCTTTTCTGTGCGCGGGACACCCGTAATCTGCGCATGACAAACGGGAGGGACTAACGTGAGAAGATTTCTGAAATGGCTGGCAGGCCTCACGGCGGCTGTGGTCGTCATCGGGGCCGTGATATTTTTCGTGGTAGTGCCGCCGTATGTCGAAAACGCGCGCAACAACGTGATCGACCACGACCCATATCCGGTGTCCGACACTGCCGCGGCTCTGCACGAAACCCTGATCGTGGGCGACCTGCATGCCGATCCGCTGTTGTGGAGCCGCGACCTGACCGAGCGCGGAACCCGCGGCCAGGTGGATATTCCCCGGCTGATCGAAGGCAACGTGGCCCTGCAGGTGTTCACCGCAGTGACCAAATCACCGGCCGGGCAGAATTACGAGGTAAACTCGGCCGAGGCGTTCGACAACATCACCCTGCTGGCCATCGGTCAGCTTTGGCCGCTGCGCACCTGGGACAGCCTGAAGGAACGCGCGATTTATCAGGCCGAGAAACTGCACCGGTTCGAGGCCGCCTCAAACGGACATCTCAAGGTCATCAAGACCCGCGCGGATCTGGATGCGGTGCTCGACGCCCGCGCGCGCGGCGAACAGGTCGTAGGCGGCATTCTGGGGATCGAAGGCGCCCATCCGCTGGAGGGCGATCTGGCCAATCTCGACCCGATATTCGAGGCGGGCCACAGGGTGTTCGGGCTTCAGCATTTCTTTGACAACGAACTGGGCGGCTCGCTGCACGGCACCGGGAACACGGGCCTGACCGAATTCGGGCGGCAGGTGGTGGCCGAATTGGCCAAGCGCCCGGTGGTGATCGACCTGGCTCATTCCAGCCCGCAAGTGGCGCGCGACGTGCTGGCCATGACCGACGAACCGCTGATCGTCAGCCATGGCGGTCTTCACGGGTTCTGCCCGGTCAAGCGCAACTATCCCGATGACCTGATGAAGGAAATCGCCGCGACCGGCGGTGTCATCGGGATGGGATACTGGGCAGACGTCACCTGCGGCGACATCGCCCCGGCGGGAATTGCCAAAATGATCAAGGCAGCCATCGAGACGGTCGGGGAAGACCATGTGGCACTGGGGTCTGACTATGACGGCTCGGTCGAGACCGCATTCGACACGTCGGAACTGGCGGCGCTGACCTCGGCCTTGTTGGACGAGGGCCTGACCGAAGCGCAGATCCGCAAGGTCATGGGCGAAAACATGGTACGGGTATTCCGCCAGCAACTGCAGTAGGGCACGACGAAAAAAACGGCCCGGGTTTCCCCGGGCCGCTTGTTCATCGGATTTCCGTGATCAGGCGGTGGCCAGCATGCCCTTTTCACGCGCCAACTCGCGCATCTTTTTCTGCAGCTTTTCAAAGGCGCGCACCTCGATCTGACGGATGCGTTCGCGGCTGACATTGTACTGCGTACTCAGTTCCTCGAGCGTCACGGGCTGATCCATCAACCGGCGCTGGGTCAGGATGTCCTTTTCGCGGTCGTTCAGGACGTCCAGCGCCTCGGTCAGCAACTCGCGGCGCACCTCAAGCTCTTCGCGGGCCTCATAGTCGCCGGCCTGGTCGGCATCTTCGTCTTCCAGCCAGTCCTGCCACTGCATGGTGCCTTCGCCCTCGGACCCGACCGTGGCGTTCAGCGACGCATCCCCACCCGACATGCGGCGGTTCATGCTGATGACCTCTTCTTCGGTCACGCCCAAGTCATTGGCGATCCGCTTGACATTGTCCGGGTGCAGGTCGCCCTCCTCCAACGCGCCAATCCGTGCTTTCGCCTTGCGCAGATTGAAGAACAGCTTTTTCTGCGCCGAGGTGGTGCCCAGTTTCACCAGCGACCAGGACCGCAGGATATATTCCTGGATCGAGGCGCGGATCCACCACATCGCATAGGTCGCCAGACGGAAGCCTTTTTCCGGGTCAAACCGTTTCACGGCTTGCATCAGGCCCACATTGGCCTCGGAAATCACCTCGGCCTGCGGCAAACCATAGCCGCGATAGCCCATGGCGATCTTGGCGGCCAGTCGCAGATGCGATGTCACCATCTTGTGCGCCGCTTCGGTGTCCTGCTCTTCGACCCAACGTTTGGCCAGCATGTACTCCTCTTCCGGCTCCAGCAGGGGGAATTTGCGGATTTCCTGCAGATACCGGTTCAGCCCACCTTCTGGCGTAGGCACGGGGAGATTTTTGTAATTTGCCATGTATCACGTCCCTTGGACAAATGTTTACGCCCTTAACATGGATATGGGGCCACGTTCAGGACCATTCAAGAGCAGGTGTTAACAGTCTGGGATTAAGGAACGATAAAGGAAAGCTAAGAAAGTCTTAGTCACGAGACTTTGCAGGTTGTTTCAGAACCGAGATGAGTGCCTCGATGTCTTGCGGCAATGCTGCCTCAAAACGCATTTCCTCGCCGGAAACGGGATGAACAAAGCCCAGGACCGCCGCGTGCAGGGCTTGGCGCGGGAACGCACGCACCGCCTCCGCAGCGTCTGCATCAAACGACCGGGCCGACAGTTTGCGCTTGCCGCCATAGACCGGGTCGCCCACCAAGCCGTGGCCGGCATGTGCCATGTGCACCCGAATCTGGTGGGTTCGTCCGGTTTCCAGCCAGCACTCGATCAATGATACCGCGCCGGGTTGTCCGAACACGTCAACGACGCGCGCGCGCGTCACGGCATGGCGCCCGCCATGAAAAAGCACCGCCTGTTTCTGCCGATCATGTTTGTGCCGGGCCAGTTGCGTTGTGATGCGCATCACGTTGCCGGGCTCAAAACTCACGCCTTTGACACCGCGCAGCCGCGGGTCATTGGCATCCGGAACGCCATAGCAGACCGCACGATAGTAGCGCTCGACGCTGTGCGCCTCGAACTGGGCCGCCAGCCCCTGGTGGGCGGCGTCCGATTTGGAAACCACCAGCAACCCGCTGGTATCCTTGTCGATCCGGTGCACGATGCCCGGCCGCTTGACCCCGCCTACCCCCGACAATTCCTCGCCACAGTGGTGCAGCAGGGCGTTCACCAAAGTGCCGTTGGGCGATCCCGGTGCCGGGTGGACGACCATGCCCGCAGGCTTGTTGATCACGATCAGGTCAGCGTCTTCATGCACGATGTCCAACGGAATGTCCTCGGCCCCGATGTGACTCTCGTCCGCTTCGGAGACGGTTATGGACACAACGGCGCCTTCCGGCACTTTGGCTTTGGCGTTAAGCACGACCTTGCCGTCGACCAGAACCGCGCCCTCTTCGATCAGCCGGGCCAGCCGGGTACGCGACAGGTTTTCATCTGCTGGAACATCCCGCGAAAGCGCCTTATCAAGGCGGGGCGGCGGAGCGTCCGCGATAACGAAGTCTATTTGCCGGGTGCCCATGACTGTCCCTTCAGATCCCCAAGAACCGCAGGAAACGCCTCAACTGCGCCTTCTGCGCCGCATGGTCATGCTGCTGACCGCGGTGATGATTGGCGGGGTTCTAGTGACATTCGCTTTGATTGTCATCCGTCTATCGGACAGAACCCCCACCCTGCCCGATCAGATCGAACTGCCGGACGGTGCAAAGGCCCAAGCCGTGACCATCGGAAACAACTGGTTCGCCGTGGTGACCGATGACAACCGCATCCTGATCTTCGACAAGACCACCGGGAAGCAACGACAGCAGATCTCGCTTGATTGAGTCTTTGGCGCCGCCAGCCTATTCACCCAAGGCCATTCTGAACACGATTTCTGCAGCCTGCTTGAACGCAATGATCTCGTCCGGCGCATCACGACGAAACCTGACTTCGTCCGGGCTCAGCCAGACCGGTTTGAACAGAGTGTCCCGGTCGGGAAAGAACTCAGCCCGAAATCCTTCGTCGGCTTCGGTCAAATAGGTATCAAGCCATGCCCGTTCCTCGGGTTCCAGAACGTCGTGGCGCCGGAACATGATGGGTTCTTTGGGCACCTGACGACGCAGTTGGCGGCTGCGCTTGCGCCCGATGGCTCGCGTGACGACGCCAAAGGCTTCACTTGCGGCGCGGGACAGTGTTGGATTGGCAGGCTCGCTGGCAACCTCCCCTTCCGGTCGCGACACGCCCAGTTTGTTCAGGAAGTCATCGACGATATTGCCATTCAACATTTCCTCGCGGTCATAGAGTGCCGGCACAACCGTGACACCCGGGAACGCGTTGCGGATTCGGGAAACCGCGCCGGAAAAAGAAACCGAGTGAGGCTCGGCCTTGATCTTCGCCAGCTGGTCCCGAATCAAGGCTGAACCGTCGGCTGGCAAACGGCCATTTTTGGCCCGCTGCTTGTAATCCGCCTCAAAGAAATCGGAGTAGCGGCGGCAATAGAATACCACACGCATTTCGCGTGCGGGTATTTCGGTGAAGAGCTGCGCAAGCCGTTCCAGATTGGCCGAATAGAACATTTCCGACGACATCAGGCAGGCCTTGCTGCCATGTGCCTCGTACTCGCGCGCAACGGCCTCACGGTACTTGTCCATCGGTTCTGCGGACTGGTTCATGTGGAACGCCAACAGATTATGGCTGACCTTGGGGCGATCGCCCCCTTCCGGTCTGCGACGTCCGGCCTCCATGTATCTGAGCCCGGCATCCGACAAGGCCGACGCATTGTTGCGCAGATAGGACTGCAAGGCCGTCGTCCCGGTCTTCGGCATCCCCAAATGCAACCACAGCATTAGGTCGCGCCTTTTGTGACGGTATCGGCCTGCGTGGTCATCTGATGCATCAACTCCTGCATCTCGGAAGTGCCAAGCAGTTCCGATATCTGTTTGCGGTGCAGTTCGCAGGACTGACGGTGCAGCCGGGCCGTTTCGGGGTCCGACATCAGGTCGTCGAAACAGTCCCGCTTGCGCGCGGCAATCGCATCGATCGATGTTTCGACCACCGCATTCTGGTTCATGATGTTCCAGTATTCCAAGCCCAGGCTGTCACCCGTGTGATGAGCCCGTCCCCGCACTTTCTTAACCAAGTAGCTCTCGCAGGACTTCAGAGCGTAGTGGTTGAGTTGCACAAGGTCATATCCGACCGAGTCCCGCGCCGACCGCCAACTGCTTGTAAAATACCGCTCGGGCATTGGCTGGCCCGAACCATTGTACCAGTGGCAGTCTTCCATGCGGTCGACCGTCGGACGTTTGGGGCGGTGAACACCGATCACATCCCACAAGTGCCGCTGGAACATCGTTTTCAATCCCCATGCCTGCGCCGGTCTGGGTTTGCGCTCGGGGGCAGCACGGCGGAATTGGTCGGACAGGAATCTGTCTTCGTATTGAACCACTCCGGCATTGCCGAACAAGCGCCAGGTCATTGAAATCATCTTGGCATCCGGCAGGGCATCAACCAATGATTTCAGCGTGTTGTCACCCGTCTTTACATTGATCTGCTCGTCGGCGTCGACCACGATCACCCAGTCTTCAGGCCCCGCGATGTCCATCTGCAAAAAGCGTTTGTACGCGCGTTTCTGAGGGCTTGTTGCGCGGCGGGAATTGTTGTCCACATGGATCAGAACCCCGCGCTGGTCGAGCCGCTCGAGCAGCGCATCCGTTCCGTCCGTGCAGTCATTCGTCATCACGACCATCAGGTCGATGCCAATAGCCTGATTGTGCGCGACCCATTCCAGAACGAACGGGCCTTCGTTCTTCATCGGGGTAACGCTGACAAAGCGGGGGGGCTGATCGACCATTTTTGCCTCAGTTTTTGCTGCCTTGCAGGCCGGACGCGGGCACGCAAGACCAGTGTTTGCCCGCCAGAGTAATTCCATTGCAGGCGGTGACCAAGCCGAAACCTTGGGCGTGTTTGCACACAGATGACCCTGAATGGTGCTGGATATCGTAAAAGGCCCGCATGTTACCCCTCTGCCCTTTTGAGCTGGTTGGAAAACCGTTTGTAGGTTGGACACAATGCCTTGGCCCGTTGCAGAAACACCTGCGCCCGCTGTTTTTCACCACGCTTCAGGCAAATCTGACCCGCGGCCCCTTGAATGGCAGCGGTGATGTCGTCCAGCTCGGCCGCGTGCAGGATCTGCGCCTCGGCCTGCTCTTCAGCGCCGATGCGCACCAAGAGTTGCCCCATCGCGAAAACCAGAGACGCGCTGTCAGGGTCACAAGCCAGCGCCTCGGCCATAGTCAATCGCGCCTGTCGTCGGTCACCGGCATCCGCATAAAGCTCGGCAAGACGTTTGTGGTACAGAGGGTTGTCAGGGCACCGCAAGACCACGTCCCGGGCGGCATCAATTGCCGCCTCGACGGCAACCTCGCCCATGCGCCATTGCAGCAACGATGACAGGCTTTCCACAGCGGGGTCCTGTTCCGGCACGTCGTCGATCGTAGTCAGCCCGGCCCGCAAAGCTTGCAGGCGCGGACTGCTGTCCTGCAGCCGCTTGGCGCGCTGGTCCAGGGAAAGATCGGACCAATCAAGCAGGATCATGTCGAAATTGCAGGGCGCCCTCACGATCACCTTGTGCTGGACAAGGTACAGGTTGTTGAACGGCGGAAACCGACGTTGGCGCAGCCTGCGCTGCAGGGACCAATCCACCGGCGGAAACAGTCGAACGGGCAGTTGGTCGCGGTACAGCATGCGCGAACCCAAAACCACAACATCGGGTCGCAACGGCTTGGCCCAAAACGCTTTTGCGAAATGACGCCCGGCAGCCCAGCGTTTCTTTCTGGCGCCAAGGATGGCCCCCCGCAATGCAGTCAGAACCGCGTGATCTTCGGGCCAAAGATGCGGGTTTTCCAACCCGTCCCGGGCCAGCTGCTCGCTTTCCTTCCACTTGCCCAGGTAGAACGCATTCAACGCCTGCAACAGGGGCAGAAAAGCGTTGTCCGCCCCGGCATCGAGGATGGGCTGACCCAGATCATAAGCCTCTTGGCACCGATCCTGGGCGCACAGATATTGCGCGGCCTTGGCATAGACATGGGCGGCCTCTGACGGGTTCAGAAAAGTCTCGGGCCCTTGCGCCACACGTCGGATGACGTTTTCGTTCGCCTCGTCCAGTTCGGCCTCGGTCAGGACATCGCGGAATACCAGTCTTTGCTGCCCCGATATCCGTGCGGCCGCCATGGAAAAGGCCGAGATGAACGGAGCGATCACCTGCTCGGCCCGGGACATCGCGTAAAGCTCGAGAAAGTCGCGCTGTGCTCGGGTCATTCCCGACAGGTCCGCAATGTCGGACATCTGCATCAGGTTCGGATAACGCTTTTGAAACCGCGCAATCAGCTCGGGCTGGTCCGAGAACATGATCGCGGGCCGGTCCTGCCTCTTGGAAAGATGCATATCGTAGAGTTCTTCCGGCTCGACCTTTGCCGGCCAGGTGGTGTGCTTCCAGGGCAGCGCGTTCAGGATGTCACCGCGCCGGATATGGTAGGCAGAAACGCCCTGCCCCGAGAGCCTTGCATCGGCAAGCTCCATGATGTGCCGGATTTGCGGAGTGAACCCGATACAGTGAATGAACTCGCGGTAGCGCGGGCGGATCGCCTCAGTATCCTCCCAAGGAAAGGCAAGAACCTCAAACCCCTCTTCGACCAAGACCGAACGGCCAGCGGCCAGATGCGCCGTCAGCCGATCGGGCGTCGCGTCGCCCAAAAAGCTCCAGACGGGCAGCGCATTCTTCGACAGCCGATCGTGGGTTTTCTGATCCAGAAAGTGAGACTTGATCCATTCGGGATCGAACAGCTCTTCCGGGTTGTCCAATTCGGGGGCATCGGCCCCCGGTGGAAACCAGTTGACCCGATAATCCGCGTCAAAATCCTCGGCCAGGCGTATGCAGGTCAGCATCATCAGCAGTCGGGCACCCATGCGGTCCTTGCGCTGGCCGATGAACACGCCCCGTTTGGGCGTCATGACGCGTCCCCTGCCGCCATAGCCCGGCGCATGGCCCGGAACCGCTGGCGGGCGGCCATTACCAGCTTTGGGTGACGCTCTTCGCCCACAGCTTCAATACCGCGCATGTAGATCGGCAGTCTCCGGCGGGCACGCATCATCTTGTAGTACTCGGACGGCTCCAGGGTCCCACGCATCGCATGTTGCATCACCGGCTTCAAAAGATTGAGTTTCCGCAGCATGGGCGCGGCAAAGTGGTTGGCGAACCAGGTTTTGAGAAGAACGACATTGCCGCCCTGCAGCCGTGTGACCTGTTGCCTGTCCAAGTCAAAGAACGGGTCGTAAAACACATAGGCTCGAGCAGCTGCCTGAACGGTTTCGACAGCGTCGCTCAGTGGCAGATCCCAGTCCTGGACACGGCCGAACCGATAGCGAGTTTCCCAAGGGACCCGCCGCTCGTCCAATGTGGTCTGAGGATTGAACGCAATGACGATCGCACCCGGCACCAGCGCCGAGAAGGTCAACGCAGCAAACCCTCCCATGGACGCCCCGGCAAACACGACCTGATCGAATTTGTCAAAAAACCCCTCGCGCGCCTTGTCCTCGAAATAACCGATGATTTCGAGGTCGCGATACCATGCCTTGGTGCGGGCGATCACGCCCAGATGGGACCACCCCTCGTCCCGAAAAAATTTCCAGCCCCACGGCTCGCGGGCAAAGGACAGGTCATTGGCATTTGCAATATTGTCGAAACTGATGACCAGCCGCGCCGGGTCACGCTGGTGGAAGATAACCGAATGGCGGTCGAGCTTTTGCAGAAACCCCGTCCCGTCCCCGCCGGGGTAAATCTCGACAAACCAAGGCGGAGGCGGATCGGTCAGAATGCGTTCATAGCCGGTCTTCCGATCCGGGTGGTCAGGTTGCAGCTGCGCTTTGGTCAGATCGTCCGCCATTGCCGTCACACCAGATTGTCGACCAGCCAAGACCGGAACTCCACCCAATCAGGGCGCATCTTGATCTCGGCGATTTTGGCGCGGTGCCAGTCGCAGGCCCGTTCGTGCAATTCGCGCAGCTCGGGATCCGATTTGAGTTCGTCAAGCAACGGTGCTGCACGCTGAGCGATCGGCTGGATCGAGGTGTCCTTAACCTTGTTTGCATTCATGTCCGACCAGTAGGATTGCCCCTGATCCACCTTTACGTGGTTGGTCCGTCCCCGGTCCCGCTTGATAAGAAAGCCATCCAGAGATCGAACGGAATAATGATGGAGCCGTCCGAAGGAATGGTCAAAATTCCTCCACGCGCGCCAACCGACATTCTGGGCCGGAAACAGATTTCCGCCGGCGTCCGACCATGCGACCTCGGCCTCTTTGCCCTGTTCAATGCCCTTGGGTCTATGCGGACCGAACCGAGTGAACTTGCCATTGTTCCGAAACAGCGTTTTCAGACCATATGCGCGACCCGAATGATAGGGAAACTCCTGATCGGCCATGCAAAAAGACCGTGTCACGGGCGTGTCGTCAAAACTGATATTGCCCGACGTCCCAAACAACCGCCATGCGAACGAAATGGCGTCCACCGATTGTCCTGCCTTCTGTTCGACGGCATCAATCAACGCCGCGAAGCTGTTGTCGCCGCATCGGATGTTCCAAAACTCATCGACATCAAGGCACATCAGCCAATCGGCTTCTTTGACCTTGGGATGTCGCCGTGCCCGCCGGAGCATCTGGTGCTGGGGGTTTCCACCCTCAGGCACAGCATTTGGGACGTGTGAGGCCAAACCCATCTGCTCAAGCCGTTGTGCAATTCTGTCGGTACCGTCCTCGCAGTCATTGGTGAAGATCACAAAGTGATCGACGCCCAAAGTCCGATGAAATGCGACCCACTCCAGCATGTAGGGGCCTTCGTTTTTCATCGTCGTGAATACGGTAATGGTCTGAGACATTTACGCCTGTTCCCGAACTGCCTTTGACCTTCTTCTTACACAAAGCGCACCAATGCTGCGAGGGTCGAATTCCGTACGGGGGAATGTCTGGGCCCACTGGTGCACCGCTACACGTGTAACCGACCTTCGGACGCAAGCGCCCTAAGCACCACGGAAGCAGACAACAGGTCCCATCTGGAGTCGATTGCCCTCTCAAATAATCCCAGAATTTTGGGTTACGGCGTAAAAGGGACCAGTAAAAACCAAACTAATTCCGCCAGTTGCACCGCAAATCTCTTGCGACCGGCCTCGTTAATCCCAACCCTACTAACGGAAAAACAGCGCACGTCAAAAGCGGCGGACGAGCAGTCTTGTCGAGGGGAGATGGTACCGCCTCCCTGGCTTGAACAGGGGACCTCTGGATCCACAATCCAGCGCTCTAACCAACTGAGCTAAGGCGGCACTCGTGAGGGGCGATTTAACGAACGCGTTCGGGGATTGCAAGAGCCTTAAAGTCGAATTGACCAGCTTTGTTCGATGAGATCGACGCCGAAGGAATGAACCGGTTTGCTGTCGGTCAGGCGCCATCCATACGCTTGGTACAGCTTGCAGGCAGCCCTGTGGCTTTCGTGGGTCCACAACACCATCGACGCATAGCCCGCGGATCGTGCAAAATCCATGCATGTCATCAAAAGCCGCGCCCCAAGTCCCCTGCCCCGCGCGTCGGGTTCCAGCAAAAAAAGCCGCAGTTTGGCGGTAGTTTCATCCTGCGCGACACAGAAAATACTACCAAGGCGCTTTCCGTCACTTTCAACGATCCATCCCCTCTCGCGTTGGGGATCACGCCCGGCGACAAATTCGTCCAGAATACGGGCCACCAGCGGAGCGAAGCTCTCGTCAAATCCTTCATCCCGCGCGTAAAGTGTTCCGTGGCGCTCGACCAGCCAATCGCGGTCATCTTCGCGAAACGGCCGGATCTCAGCATTGTCCCCTTGCAGCATCGGCCACACACTCCGCTTGATTCCCATTGCGTTGCAGGCTAGCAGAAACGCTCAGTCCCCGGAGGCGAGAATGGGCATCAATACCGAACGTGACATCGAAGCGAACCTTCAGATCGGTCCGACCGACCATGGAATGGTACGCCTGTTCATCGAGGCGGGCGAGCTGGAAATCCCCATGGATTTCGACCCGGAAGAAGCCGAGGAAATCGCCGACGAGATCCGCGCCGCAGCACAAGCCGCACGCGCCGTCAAAGGCTGAAATCAAAGCCGCGGATCACGCAGGCCGTGCAACCGTCGCGCGGCGTCCATGGCAAATTTCTGGATCATCTTTTTGCGTCTTGCCCCGGCCAACTTGGTCTCGGGGGACATGCGGATGATCTCGGCGTCATAAGCATCCGCAATGATAAGTCCGGTTTCAGCGGGCAGCAGCTCGGTGGGAAAGTCCGTGTCCACCGCCCAGAAGAAGCGGTCGCACCAATCCAGATAACCCTGCCACTTCGAATCGGACATATAGTCGGCCCGGCTTGACTTGCACTCGATCACCCAAAGCTCGCCCTTTGGCCCCAACCCCATGACGTCAACGCGCAACCCGCGGGTCGGGACGAATTCCTCAATCGAAACAAAGCCGTGCGTCACTAGGTGTCTAGAGACACCCCTGGCCAGTCTTTGTCCGGGCTGAAGCTCAACTGTCATGCGCAGAGTGTGAACAATTAGTGAACAAATTGTCAAGTTGGCAGGTTTTGATCATCATCCCGGATCTGACCGGCCCGCATGCCCAAGATTTGCCCCTACAATCAACTTCCGCACGACCCAGACCAAAAACTGTTGAGCATGCCCCTTGTGCAACTGAGTGTTGCGCCCTACTTAGGCGCTTGGCGGGTTCTGCCCTTCTCGTGACTGGTAGCATTCCGGTGGCCTTAAGCAATTCCGAGGGAGCTGGCTCTGTTCGGGTCCTGGCCCGTTTACCTGGCGCCCACCTGTACATACAGGTCCTCGGGAATCAAAACCGCACGGTTGCCTGGTGGTCCCGCCGCCTTCCGATTAGGGGATGTCCGTCAGACCCGACGCGCGAGAAGTCCCGCCGTTGAGAGGTTTCCTCAGTCTTCTTCCGGGAACAATTGAGCACTCGATTGCGACAGTTCCGGCTCTATAGATGCGAAAGTGTTCAGGCGCAAAGGGCTGTGCCTGTCGACAAATTGGTCAAAACAAGCGCAAAGCGGCTCTGGCCCATCACGACCGGCGCGCTTCAACGCGCACGGGTTCCAACTTGACCGCGACCGGCGTGCCTCCACGCGGGCCTTTGGGCTTTTCGGCCATGCTCATGATCGCATAGGCGAATTGGACGCCTGCAAAGACGATCCCGTTCATGAACCAGATCATGATCAGCGCGATAAAGCCAATGTCGGACCCGGTGATGAGGTGACGCAGGTTGGCCACGTTCAAAAGCAGCAGCACCGCGACAAACACAGCCGAGATCACAAAGCCGAGTGCGACCTGGGTGATGTAAAGACGGATCAGTTTCGGCATGACGCACCTCCTTCACTTGACAGGAGTCTAGCGCAATTTCATGCCGGGTAAAATCGCCCGTGGCGCGTCAGAACGCCTCGGGCTTGGCCTCGCGGGCCATGTGATCCAGTACCGCGTTGACGAATTTCGGCTCTTTTCCTTCGGGGAAGAAGGCACGCGCCACGTCGACGAATTCGGTGATGACCACCTTGGGCGGCGTGTCGCTCTGGCTCAGCTCGGCGCCGGCCGCGCGGAACAGTGCCCGCAGGGTCGGGTCGATGCGCGAGATCGGCCACTTGGCCACCAGCGCACGGTCGGTCATCTGGTCGATCGGCGCCTGATAGTTCACAGCATCATCCACCAGCTTGCGAAACAGCGTGCTGTCGCCTTCCAACATCTCGTCGCCCTCGTAGACCGCGCCGAACCGGTGATCCAGAAACTCGTTGACCACCTGCTCGGTCGTCTGGCCCGACTGCTCCATCTGGAACAGCGCCTGCACGGCATACAGCCGCGCGGCGGATTTCATCAGGCGTTTCCGGTTTGCCGGTTTCGGCGTGTCTGTCTGGGTCATGCTGTCGTTGATCCGTTGCTGTCGCCCGCCACGAGGATGGACTCGGACGGCGGCTTGAATCCGACGCCCTTTTTCGAAGCGCCCCACTTACGTCTGAGCGCGATCAGATGCAAGGCCGCAGCCGCCGCGCCGCCACCTTTGTTCATCTCTTCCGGATTTGCGCGCACTTCGGCCTGCGCGTCATTTTCAACCGTCAGGATGCCGTTGCCGATGCACAGCCCCTGCAGACCCAGCAGTTGGATCGCGCGGCTGGAATCGTTGCAGACGGTTTCGTAATGCGTGGTCTCGCCCCGGATCACGCAGCCCAGCGCCACATAGCCGTCAAAGTTGCACTGGCGGTCGGCCATGGCAATCGCGGTCGGAATCTCGAGCGCGCCGGGCACCTCGACCACCTCGCAACTGCCGCCGGCGGCCTCGATCTCGGCCTTGGCGCCGCGAACCAGGTCGTCGGCGATGGCGCGATAGAACGGGGCCACGACGATCAGCAGCTTGACCGGGTCGTCGAATTTCGGGGTCGGCAGAACGCCGTGTTTGTCTTGCTCAGCCATGCTCAGTCATCCTTGAGAATCGAGCGGGTCCCGACGATGGACAGGCCAAAGGCGTCCAGACCCAGGTATTTCGTCTGCGGCGAGTCGGTCAGCAGCACCAGTTCCTTGATGCCCATCTTGGACAGGATCTGCGCGCCCAGACCGGTTTGCTTGATGGTGCGCGGGCCTTCGTCCTCGGCCGCGTACAGCGAGTTGCGCGGGTTGCGGAACAGGCAGACCACGCCACGCCCCTCGGCGGCGATCTTTTCCATCGCGCGCGGCAGTTCCTGCGGCGACTTCGGACCAAGGCCCAGAATGTCCGAGGCCTCGTGCAACGCATGGGTGCGGGTCAGGACGGGCTCGGGCGTGCTGATGTCGCCCTTGATCATCACCACATGTTCGATCCCGTGGGTCTGATCGGTGAAGATCCGCATCTCCCACTCGCCGCCATATTCCGACGTGACCATCCGGCGCGCGGTCTCGACCACAAGATTGTCGTGGCGCGCGCGGTACGAGATCAGGTCGCTGATGGTGCCGATCTTCAGCCCATGCTCCTTGGCGAATTCGACCAGATCGGGCAGTCGTGCCATGGTGCCGTCGGGCTTCATGATCTCGCAGATCACGCCCGAGGGGTTCAGCCCGGCCAGGCGCGAAATGTCCACGGCGGCCTCGGTGTGGCCGGCACGCACAAGCACCCCGCCCCGCTTGGCGCGCAGCGGAAAGACATGGCCGGGCGTGGCCAGATGCGCCATGGTGTTCTGCTCGTTGATCGCGGTGGCGATGGTCAGCGCCCGGTCGGCGGCCGAGATCCCGGTGCTGACGCCTTCGCGCGCCTCGATCGAAACGGTAAAGGCGGTTTCGTGCCGCGACGAGTTGTTCACGGCCATCATCGGCAGGCCCAGACGGTCGATCCGCTCGGCCGTCATCGGCAGGCAGATCAGCCCGCGGCCATGGGTGGCCATGAAATTGATGGCCTCGGCATCGGCGAATTCCGCCGGGATCACCAGGTCACCTTCGTTCTCGCGATCCTCGTGATCAACCAGGATATACATCCGGCCTTGGCGCGCCTCTTCGATGATCTCTTCGATCGGGCTGATCGCGTCGCGCAGCTGGGCCTCGACCGGTCCGGGTGTTTCAAAGCTCATGGGGCAGCCTTTCACAGAGCAGGTGTTGCATCGCGGGATAGACCAGCGCGCGCGCAAAGGCCAGTCCGCAAACGAAGTGGGCCGTACCTAACGCGACGCAATTTCTTTGCTGGCGATCACGAAACTTCGGCCAATCGGGCCACATACCGGGCCAGCGTGTCGATTTCCAGATTGACCCGATCTCCGACCTTGGCCGCGCCCCAGGTCGTCACCTCTTTGGTATGAGGAATGAAGTTGATCCCGAAATCGCACCCGTCGACATCGTTGACCGTAAGCGAAGTGCCGTTCAGAGCAACCGAGCCCTTTGGCGCGATGAAGCGCGCCAAATCGTTGGGCGCGCGCAGGGTCACGCGGGTGCTGTCACCTTCTTCGGCCATCGCGACGATCTCTGCGACGCCATCCACGTGTCCCGATACGATATGGCCACCCAATTCGTCACCCACCTTCAAGGCCCGTTCAAGGTTGACCCTTGAGCCCAACTTCCAGCCGTCCAGATTGGTTTTGGAAACGGTCTCGGCGCTGATCTGAACATCGTACCAGTCATCACCCAGCGCGATGACTGTCAGGCAAACCCCGTCGCTGGCGATCGACGCACCAATATCTATGCCGGATGTATCATAGCCTGTCCGGATGCGTGCACGCAGATCGCCCTGCTGCTCCAACTCGATAATTGTGCCGATATCGGTGACGATCCCAGTAAACATTCCGTTAACCCTCTGCGCCTAAGCTGTGCCATGCAATCCACGCCGAGGTAAGGCCAAGTGGCGGGCGGAGCAAGCCCTGCCTTGCCCGGCTGGCCGCAAAAAGGCATAGTTTGTTCAATAAAACACGGGCAACCAGAATTCGAGCATCTGGCATGAGGCAACCGAAGGACAACTCCGACAGTCGCGTATTCCTGTTTCTGCAGGGGCCGCATGGGCCGTTCTTCAGCGGCCTGGGTCGCATGTTGCGCGCGGCTGGCGCGCAGGTGTGGCGTGTCGGGTTCAACGCCGGGGACCAGGCCTTTTGGTTCGATCGCGCCAGCTATATCCCCTATCGCGGCGGGCTAGAAAACTGGCCGGAAAGCCTGACGAACATCATCCTGTCGCGCGGTGTAACCGACATCGTGCTTTATGGCGATGTTCGCCCGGTGCACGCCGACGCGATCCGTACGGCGCGAAGCCACGGCATCCGTGTTCATGTGTTCGAGGAAGGGTACCTTCGACCTTGGTGGGTCACCTATGAACGCAATGGGTCAAACGGACATTCTCGCCTGATGGATCTGGAAATCGCCCAGATGCAGCAAGCGTTGCAAAGCTCGGGCGCCAAAACGCCCCCACCCCCGTCACATTGGGGGGATATGCGGCAACACATTTTCTACGGCGCACTGTACCACTGGTTCGTTCTGTGTGCGAACCGTGGGTACCGTAATTTCCGCCCGCACCGAGAAGTGCCTGTCTCAAAGGAATTCAAACTGTATTTCAAACGTTTGGCGCGTATGCCGATCCATCGACTGCAGCGCGTTCTCGCCACCTGGCGCGTAAGGCGCGGCGGGTTCCCCTATCATCTGGTGCTGCTGCAACTGGGGCACGACAGTTCGGTCCAGGCGCATTCAGACTTTTCATGCATGGCCGATTTCATCACCCCGGTGATGGAGGGGTTCGCCAAGGGCGCTCCGTCCCACCACCGCCTGGTCATCAAGGAACATCCCCTTGAGAACCAGCGCGAGCCGCTAAGAAGACGCGTCCAAGCACTTGCGCGCGAACTGGGCATTTCGGATCGCGTGCATTACGTGCCAGGGGGAAAGCTGGCGCGCCTTCTGGATCACGCGAGCTCGGCCCTGACCATCAACTCCACCGCCGGACAGCAGGCTCTGTGGCGCGGCATCCCTCTGCGTATCTTCGGCAAGTCGGTCTACGACAAGCCTGAACTGGTCTCGCATCAACCGATTGACGAATTTTTCAGGCACCCGCAAAAACCGGACACGGAAGCCTATCGAGCATACCGCCAATTCCTGTTGGAAACCAGCCAGGTGCCGGGCGGGTATTACTCGCGCGGCGGACGGCGCCAATTGCTGCGGCGGGTTGCTGACATGATGCTGCAGGCTCGCGACCCTTATCAGGCCGCGCTGACCGGAATCGCGACCATCACGCCACAGTTGAAAATCGTTGAATGACACGGTGCTTCGCTGGCTGGAACTTGAAGTATGAAACCGCTAGTTTGACCGCAAACCAAAAGACTACATACGAAACTCGAGGTATTTCGGCAGTGCAGCGTTTCCCTACTCGATGGATACGAGGGTTGTCCCTTGTTGCAGCCATTGGCCTACTGACAGCGTGCCAACTGCCCAAGGCAGGGCCGAACAAAACCGAAATTCTGGCGGGCTCGACAGTCAATGGCGGCAACGCCCACGTGGTCGAAGTTGATGACCGGGTGGCCCACGTCACCTCTGCGGTTCCACAGTTTGGCTTTCCCCCTGCCTTCCGGTCAGCACAAAGCGTAACATCCGACACCATTCGTCCCGGCGACGTGCTTGGCCTGACCATCTGGGAAAACGTCGACGACGGTCTGCTGGCTGGTGAAACCGGCCCATCGACCAATCTCGATGAGGTTCAGGTCGACAGCGAAGGCTTTATTTTCGTGCCCTATGCCGGCCGCTTGCGCGCCTCGGGCAACACGCCCGAGCAGCTACGCTCGCTGATTGCGGAAAAGCTGCGCGAGCAGACGCCTGATCCGCAGGTTCAGATCCGCCGCGTGGCGGGTGACGGTGCGACGGTCTCGGTAACCGGTACGATCGGTGCCTCTGGCATCTACCCGATCGAGCGCCCGACCCGCACGCTTTCGACGATGCTTGCCAGGGCCGGCGGCGTGGCGGTCGCCCCGGATATTGCGCTGGTCACGGTGATCCGCGGCAATCAGCGTGGCACCGTGTGGTATGACGATCTGTTCCGCAATCCTGAAACCGACATCGCACTGCGTGGCGGTGATCGCATCCTGGTCGAACAGGACACCCGGTCGTATATCGCGCTGGGGGCCACGGGTGGGCAATCCCGGGTCGCCTTCGACAGTCAGGATCTGTCCGCGCTGGAAGCACTGGCGCAGGTCGGCGGCTTGCAATCGCTGTCCTCAGATCCCACAGGGATCTTCGTTCTGAGGGACGAACGTGAAGCTATCGCACGCAAAGTGCTGGGCCAGCCGAACCTTCAGGGCGAACAACGCGTGATCTACCTGCTGAACCTCACGGCGCCCAACGGTCTGTTTGTAGCACGTGATTTCGTGATCCGCGACGACGACACGATTTACGTGACCGAAGCCCCCTATGCACAGTGGACCAAGTCGATTTCGCTGATTGCCGGTGGTCTGACACCCGTTGCAAACGTCGCCACGCTGACCGGAAACTGAGGCATGAATCCCGGCGCCGACACTGCGGACGCCGAGGATCGAACGCGCCTGTATGTCTACAATGGCGGGTTTCTGACCCAACGCAGGGTCCGACGCATCCTGTCGCTGGCAGGATTCGACATTCGCGTTGGGCTTCCGCGTTCGGGCGACATGGTGGGCATCTGGGGCGAAAGCCCGACCGCGCACCGCGGAATTCGAGTTGCGAAGGACCGGAATATCCCGCTGTTGCGGGTCGAGGATTCCTTCCTGCGATCCTTGCTGCCGGGACGCGATCACGAGCCGCCGCTGGGCCTGCTTCTGGAACGACGTGCGATGCATTTCGATCCGTCACAGCCGTCGGACCTCGAAACTCTGCTGGCCACGCATCCGCTGGATGACACCGCCCTGCTGGATCGGGCGCGCGGCGCGATCGCACGGCTGAAGGAGTCGCACCTGAGCAAGTATTCGGCCTGCGACCCGGATATCGCACCCCCGGATCCGGGCTATGTACTGGTTGTCGATCAGATACAGGGCGATGCGGCGGTTACGGCAAGCCGGGGCGACCCGGCGCGGTTTCTCGAAATGCTGATCATGGCCCAAGAGGAAAACCCCGGCGCGCGCGTGATCATTAAGACCCACCCAGAAACGCTGCAGGGCCATCGGCGCGGTTTTTTCTCGGAGGATGACGAAACTGACCGTGTCTCCCTGTTGGCGGATCAGATCAGCCCCTGGTCGTTGCTGGAAGGCGCGATTGGGGTCTATACCCTGTCCTCGCAACTGGGGTTTGAGGCCATTCTGGCCGGTCACAAACCTAGGGTTTTTGGGCAACCCTTCTATGCCGGGTGGGGTCTGACACAGGACGAGATGCCTCTGCCGCGCCGTCAGCGCAATCTGACTCGCGCCCAACTATTCGCTGCCGCCATGATACTGTACCCGACGTGGTACGATCCCTATCGCGACCAGCTGTGTGAGCTGGAAACGGTGCTGGATACGCTTGAAGCCCAGAGCCGCGCTTGGCGACAGGACAGGCACGGCTGGACAGCGTCTGGAATGCGCTTGTGGAAACGCAGGCATATTCAGCAAACCTTCGGGAAGTGGAAAAAAGTCCGTTTCGTGCCGGAACGACCCTTGGCGACCGATCGGTCCCATATGGTTTGGGGCAATCGTGATCTGGACGCCGAAGATGTGGTCCGCGTCGAAGACGGTTTTCTGCGCTCGCGCGGGTTGGGGGCCAACCTTGTGCCGCCGCTTTCGCTGGTGACCGACGAGCTTGGGATTTACTACGACCCCACCCGACCCAGCCGTCTGGAAGAACTGATCACCGCACGCGAAGAGTTGCGACCCGATCAGGAGATACGGATACGCCGGCTGGTGACCCAACTCACCGCGGCGGGACTAAGCAAATACAATACGGGCGGCAGTTGCCCCCCTTTGCCGGACGGGCACCGGATTCTTGTACCTGGCCAGGTAGAGGACGACGCCTCGATCCGGTTGGGCACCAGCACGGTCCGCACAAATCTCGAGTTGCTGAGCACCGTTCGCGCGGCCAATCCCGACGCAGTTCTGATCTACAAACCGCATCCGGATGTTGAGGCCGGGCTTCGGGACGGTCGAATAGACGCCCAGGGTTTGGCCGATGTCGTCCTCCACGAGGTCGACCCGGCACTGGTTCTGCCAGAGGTCCATGAGGTCTGGACAATGACCTCACTGCTTGGGTTCGAGGCTTTGTTGCGCGGGATAAAGGTCACTACGCTTGGGGCCCCGTTCTACGCCGGCTGGGGTCTGACGACCGACCTCGGATCGGTCCCGGCCCGACGAGGCGCGCGACCAACGGTGCTGGGCCTGGCCTACGCCACGCTCATCGACTATCCACGATATTTCGATCCAGTCACTCGCGATACCTGCCCGGCGGAGGTTGTCGCAGACCGTTTGACGCATGGCCCGATTGCACCTGCTGGGCCGGCAATCCGGCTGCTGGCCAAGCTTCAGGGGGCTTTTGCGACACATGCGAACCTGTGGCGCTAGGGCTCGCCGCTAGCGGACCGGCCTGCGCCAGACATGCAGAACATCGCCACCCAAGTCCCGGGTTTCGACCAGCGCAAAGCGAGGCGCGTCGCCCAGTTCCTCAAGCCCCATGGCGCCAATGGCAGGCAAGCCTTCGGCCCCGATGGCCAAGCCCGCGCTGAAACCGACCAACTCGTCGACCAGATCATTTGCCAGCAGGGACGCAGCCAATGCTGAGCCCCCCTCGCAGAACACCCGGGTCAGACCGGCCTGCCCCAATTGGTGGAGCATATCAGCAGCATCGATCCGGTGATCCTGCAACGCGCAGGATATCAGCCGCGCGCCCAGTCCCTGCCACGCCGCGGCACGCTCGGGGTCGGGCGACGGGCCATGGCACAGCCAAACGGGAATATCAGAAGCAGTTCGGGCCAACTGGCTGAGCAAAGGCAATTCAAGGTGACGTGAAACCACGACACGCACGGGTTGCCGGTCAATACCCAGATCACGAACCGTCAGCGAAGGATCGTCGGCCCGCGCGGTGCCCGCGCCGACCATCACCGCATCGTGCCGCGCACGCATGGCATGCACCGCCCGGCGGGCCTCGGGGCCGGTGATCCACTTGCTCTGCCCGGTCTCGGTTGCGATCCGTCCATCAAAGCTGCTGGCAAGTTTCAGCGTCACGAAGGGTCGGCCTTGCTCGGTCTTCATGAAAAAGCCCGCGTGATCCATTGCCGCCTGATCGCTCAGAACCCCGGTCGTGACCTCAATCCCGGCATCGCGCAACATGGCAAAACCCTGCCCCGCGACGCGCGGATCGCTGTCCTCGATCGCCGAAACCACACGGGCCACTCCGGCGTCGATCAAAGCCTGGGCACAAGGTGGCGTTTTGCCGTGATGCGAACATGGCTCCAGCGAGACATAAGCGGTCGCGCCACGCGCCTGTTCGCAGGCCTGGGCCAGAGCCTCGGTTTCCGCATGAGGGCGACCGCCGGGCTGCGTCCACCCGCGCCCGACGATCCGGCCGTTTTTCACCAGAACGCATCCGACCGCGGGGTTGGGCCAGCAAGATCCTTGTCCGCGCCGCCCCAAGGACAGGGCCAGCGCCATGTTTCGCTTGTCTGTTTCGGTCACTCGTCAGTCGATGGCTGCGGCGGGCGCAGTTCGTGGACGAACTCCTCGAAATCATCGGCCGCCTGGAAATTCTTGTATACGCTCGCAAAGCGAACATAGGCGACGGTGTCGATCCGCGCCAGAGCTTCCATGACGATCTCGCCGATCTTGTTGGACGGAATGTCGGTCTCACCCATGCTTTCCAAGCGCCGCACGATGCCGGATATCATCTGGTCGATGCGGTCCGGATCAATCGGGCGCTTCTGCATCGAAATTCGGATTGACCGTTCCAGTTTGTCCCGGTCGAAATCCTCGCGTTTGCCATTTGTCTTGATAACCACGAGGTCGCGCAACTGGACCCGCTCATAGGTGGTGAAACGGCCCCCGCATGCGGGGCAGAACCGACGCCTGCGGATGGCCACGTGATCTTCTGCCGGACGTGAGTCCTTGACCTGAGTATCGATATTTCCGCAAAACGGGCAGCGCATCCGCCGTCTCCTCGTCCCTTGTTCCGCCTCTTTTTGTCAGCGCTGTGGCCAACTTATCCACAACTATAGGGCAGCCGCTAGAGTTTGGGTAGTCGGAAATTTCAACCGCTATATACAGGGTCACCCAAAATGCGCCGCAACTCGGCGAACATGGGGCGCGGTCCGGTGTTCGAACAGGTAGATACCCTGCCATGTTCCCAAGGCAGGTTGCCCACGTCGGACCGGGATCGAAAGCGAGACCGGCATCATAGCCGCCTTGATATGGGCCGGCATGTCATCGGGCCCTTCATACGTATGTTTCAGATAAGACATCGACGGATGATCTGTGGGCGGAACCAGCCGCGAGAAAAATGCCTGCAGGTCCGTCTGAACCTCGGGATCCGCGTTTTCCTGTATCAAGAGTGAACAGGATGTGTGGCGGACGAACAACGTCAGCAATCCGTCGGCCCCAATTGAGGACAGCCAGTCACGGATGTCGGAGGTGAACTCGTACAGCCCCTGCCCTCGGGTTTCGATGGTAAATTCGGCCTGCATCAACCGGGTGGCCCTTTTCGCGTCAGTTGAAGAAGGGCCGCACGTTGCACCGGGCATTCGCACCTTGGACCGACATGCTATAGCCCGGTTGAAATCCCGAAACCACTACGCTGGGTTGCTGTGGCACGCCGCCTGTCGGCGGTTTGATGGAAAACTGCACGGCGGTCCGACGCCCGGTTGTCACACTGGGCCCATAGCCGCGCAAAACGTAAATCCGCTGCTGCCAGCCGGCCCCCAGTTTGCGCCGAGCAAAATCCGCCGCCGCGCACCAATACCCATCAACGTCCTGCCGGGCGCGGGGGATGACCTCAAAATCGGTGCTGTTCATCGGCTCGGTCCGGTACCCGTTCGGGGCGGCGTCAGTCTCGACCGGAGCGGCTGCAACCATTGCCGCCAACGCGGCGAATGTCAGAATATGTTTCATTGCAAATATCTTCCCTGATTTCGACACGCATCATAGCCTAGTTTTTCACCAAGCCCAGAACAGCGTCGTTCACGATGATTTCAGGAACAGTGCGCACGCGAGTGGTGCCTTGCGTCCGGGGAACTGGGACATGCATTCAATGTGTGCCGGGGAGCCACAGATCGGTTGGTGTGACCAAATCCTTCGGCTCTGCCCGATCCCCACGGGACTGACCCGGCACGCGGCTGATCTATGACGGCCGTACCATCGAGTCTTTCTTTGCCCGGCCACGTCTTTGTGATCTGAAGCCATTTCCGGTGCACGTAAGTGCGCCGTGTCTGACCCTGTGTGGAAACGGTCACCTCACAAAAACTATGCAAATGACAAAATTCGCTACATAATCCGGCCAATTCAGTGGGTTCCGGAGCGTGGCATGCAAGTCGATATCGCCAGAATTCAGCTGCTGGCGTCCGCGTTGCAGGATCAGGCAGGGAATACTGATACGGTCGTTCGAGTCCTCGCCAAAAGCGGGCTGAGTGCGCAAGACCTCGCGCCGCCTGCAAAGTTGTACAGTGCCCATAGCGAGGCCTTGTTTGCCCGCCACGCTTGCGATGAACTCAACGACATCCTGTTCGGCGCGCGAACGGGCTTGCAGTTCAGCGCAACTTCTAGCCTGACCGCTTATATCAGCAAGTATTCCCGGGATCTCCGGCAGGTACTGGAGAACGCCAACCACTTCCACCGGCTGATTGATCCGGCCATCGCCGTGAGGCTGCATGAGTCCGGAAATTCGACAACCATCGAGGCCAGGTGGAAGGACCCAAGCTTTTCGCGGTACCACCGGCGAACCGAGTTCCTCATGTTTGCCTGCATTGCCCGCCTGCGTGCTCTGACGGGGATCCCGATCCAACCGATCGAACTACGGTTTCAGCACAAGGTAGGCGCGCGAGAGGAAGACTATTCCAAACTCGGTAAATTCCCGGTGGTGTTTGGCGCGGAAAAGCTCGAGATCATTTTGCCGCAATCAACGCTCGACGTGCCTGTCCCGACCTACGACCCCAGCTTGCGACAGCACCTGATGGAATATGGTGACCGTCTGCTGCATGAAAACAGTGATGAAAAACAGACTCTTCGGTCGCGGGTCGAAGGGCGGATCACCCAATCTCTTCCCGGGGCCATCGCCCGCGCCGAACAGGTTGCCAAGGATCTGGGCATGAGCCCGCGGACATTCGGTCGACGCCTGACCGAGGAAGGCACCAGCTTTCGCGAAATAGTCGACGACCTGCGCTGCGACCTCGCCAGAACGTTTCTGAAGAACGACATGGGGCTATCTGAGATCTCGTACAGCCTTGGCTACGCAGACCAGGCGGCATTTTCGACTGCCTTCAAACGCTGGACCGGGCAATCACCCAGCGCGTTCAAGGATCAGTCCCGGCGCAGAAAGCTTGCCTGACAAGCGGCCGGGGGTCATCAGCGTTGCCGCCTCGCCCCGACCTGTCCCATGAGTGGACGCTAGCGATATGGTCCGCGAAGGCTCTGACCACTTGCGAATTCCCGCCAAATTGAATTCACGTTTGGTCAGCGTGAACCAAACCGCCGTGCAAATGAAAAAAGGCGCCTCGGTCGAGGCGCCTTTTTGATCACTGATCCAGGAAGGACCGCAGCTTTCGGCTTCGGCTGGGATGTTTCAGCTTGCGCAGGGCCTTGGCTTCGATCTGCCGGATACGTTCGCGCGTCACGCTGAACTGCTGACCAACCTCTTCCAGCGTGTGGTCGGTGTTCATGCCGATGCCGAAACGCATCCGCAGAACCCGCTCCTCGCGCGGGGTGAGCGAGGCCAGTACACGCGTGGTGGTTTCCTTGAGGTTTTCCTGAATGGCGCTGTCCAGCGGCAGCACGGCATTCTTGTCCTCGATGAAATCGCCCAGTTGGCTGTCTTCCTCGTCCCCGATCGGGGTTTCCAGAGAAATCGGCTCCTTGGCGATCTTCATCACCTTGCGGACCTTTTCCAGCGGCATCTGCAGCTTTTCGGCCAGTTCTTCCGGCGTCGGCTCGCGACCGATCTCGTGCAGCATCTGGCGGCCGGTGCGGACCAGCTTGTTGATCGTCTCGATCATGTGCACCGGAATACGGATGGTGCGCGCCTGATCCGCGATCGAGCGCGTGATCGCCTGACGAATCCACCAGGTCGCATAGGTCGAGAACTTGTAGCCACGGCGGTATTCGAACTTGTCCACCGCCTTCATCAGGCCGATGTTGCCTTCCTGAATGAGATCAAGGAATTGCAGGCCACGGTTCGTGTATTTCTTGGCGATCGAAATCACCAGGCGCAGGTTGGCCTCGACCATTTCCTTCTTGGCCTGACGCGCCTCTTTCTCGCCCTTCTGGACCTGCTGCACGATGCGGCGGAATTCGCTGATGTCCAGACCGACATACTGACCGATCTGCGCCATGTCGTTGCGAAGTTCCTCGACCTTGTCCGACGAGCGTTCGATGAACATTTGCCAGCCCCGGCCCGGCTTTTGAGCCATGTCGGACAGCCAGTTGGGATCAAGTTCACGACCGCGATACTCGTCAATGAACTCACGGCGGTTGATGCGGGCCTGGTCGGCCAGCTTCACCATGGCGCTGTCCAGCGACATCACCCTTTTGTTGATGCCGTACAACTGATCGATCAGGGCTTCGATCCGGTTGTTATGCAGATGCAGGCCATTCACCAGTTCAACGATCTCGGCGCGCAGCTTTTGATAGGTCTGCTCATCCTTGTCGCTGAACGACCCATCCTCGTTCAGAGTTGCCGATATCCGGCTGTCCTGCATCTCCGAGAGCTTTGCGAAATCCGTCGAGATCCGCTCAAGCTGAGTCAGAACCTGATCTTTCAGTGCCGCTTCCATCGCGGCCAAAGACATGTTCGCCTGATCGTCTTCATCATCGTCATCGTCGTTGGCAATCGGGTTGCCGTCAGCATCCAGTTCGGGACCCGTGTCCTTGGCGGGCTTGGCGGCCGTGACAGCCGAAGTATCCACCACCGGCTCTTCTACGTCGCCATCCTCGTCCATCTGATTGCCGAACGTCGCTTCCAGATCGATGACATCGCGCAGCAGGATGTCCTCGGACAACAGTTCGTCATGCCAGATCGAGATCGCCTGGAAGGTCAGCGGGCTTTCGCAAAGCCCGAGGATCATGGTGTTGCGACCGGCTTCGATCCGTTTCGCGATGGCGATTTCGCCCTCGCGGCTCAGCAGTTCGACCGACCCCATCTCGCGCAGATACATGCGCACCGGGTCATCGGTCCGGTCCAGCTTTTCGGTTTGCGCACCGGCCAGCGCAACCTCACGGTTGCTGTCGGTGGTGACCAGATCGGTCGAGCCCTTCTGCTCTTCCTCTTCGGCCTCTTCGTCTTCGATGATGTTGATGCCCATCTCGGACAGCATCGACATCACGTCCTCGATCTGTTCCGAACTGACCTGATCCGGCGGCAGGACCTGGTTGAGCTGATCGTAAGTGATGTAGCCTTTCTCGCGAGCCTCGGCGATCATCTTCTTGACCTGGGCCTGGCTCATGTCCAGCGAGATTTCCTGTTCCTGGTCGTCGGACTTCCGTTCCTCGTTGGTATCCTTGGCGGCCATTCAGTGCTCCTGCAGGGATGGGTGATTCGATGGAACCGAATCATTAGCGCGTAGAAGTGATTCGGCCACCCGTTTACCCGTTTTTCTTTTCCAGTGCTTTATGAAAACACCACTTCAGCGGCGTTTCCGCTCGAACTTGATGCCGGACATGATCGCCTGAAACGCGTCTTTCTCGTCACGATTGATTCGCGCCCCGTTGTCCGCAATGTCGAAAATGGCCCTGTCCTCGTTCTGGCTGCGGCTTGCGCGGTTGCGTTCTTCGGCGGCCTGGGCCAACCGGAACGTCAACGCTTCGTCCGCCAGTTCGGACAACTCCTCTTCGGCTTCAGCAATCTCGGCATCCAGCCCCCGGAGCGCTTTGATTTTTGCGAGTTCCTCGGCCAGAGTCATCTGTGCCTTTTCGACGTCGCCCGGTTTGTGCACACAGGGGATTACAGCGACATGGCGAAGGGCCAGCAGGTTTTCAAGAGGGGCCGGCCCCAAAGACTGAACAATGTGCTCTTTGAGGTTGTCGGGATCGTCGATCGCGTGCCGCAGGATCGCATCGCGCAGGGCCGCGTGATCGGGGTTCAGGCATTCCATCTCTTCCAGTTGGTGCTCGAATTGCACGACCACCTCGGGGTTCAGGATTGCAATCGCCAGGATTGCCGCTTCACGCAGTTGGATATCCGCATTCTCCGAGGACGCAAGGAACGAGGCCCGCGCATCCGGAGTTGCCGACGGTTTTGGCGGTTGCCATTTGCCTTTCGGCTGCCAGTTTCGAGCCCCAGCCCCTTGCCGCTGCGGGCGGAAAAGCTGCCAGCGGAGGTCCTTGATTTCCTGCCCGTAGTGCGACCGGATCGAGGGATCGCGGATCAGTTGGATCTTTTCGCGCAGCGCCTTGTCGAGGGCCGCCTTGCGCTCGGGACTGTCGAACACCTTGCCCTCGGTCTCGCGCCGCCACAAAAGCCGCACCATCGGAATGGCCGCGTCCAGCACCGCCTGAACCGCCTCCGGGCCTTCGGCGCGCAGCAGATCGTCGGGGTCTTTGCCCTCGGGCATCAGAGCGAACCGCAGCGACTTTCCGGCCACCAGCAGGGGCAGCGCCAGGTCGATGGCCCGCATCGCCGCGCGCAGGCCTGCCGTGTCGCCATCCAGCGCGATGATCGGCTCATCGGCGATACGCCACAGCATGTGCAACTGGTGTTCTGTGATCGCGGTGCCCAGCGGCGCGACGGCGGCGCCGAAGCCTGCCTCAGACAGGGCGATCACATCCATATAGCCCTCGGCCACGATCAGCGGTTGCCCCTTGCCCGCCGCCTGACGGGCTGGTCCGTGGTTGTACAGGCTTCGTCCCTTGTCGAACAGCGCGGTCTCGGGCGAGTTCAGATACTTGGCGTTGTCATTGAGGTCCATCGCCCGCCCGCCGAACGCGATGCACCGGCCGCGCGGATCGCGGATCGGGAACATGATGCGGTTGCGGAAGGTGTCATAGGGCTTTTTGCCCTTGTTCGACGGCTTGGCCAGACCGGCGCCCAGGATCAGGTCCTCGGCCACGTTCTTGCCGCGCAGATGGTCCCACAACGCCTGCCAGCCATCGGGCGCAAACCCGATTTCCCAACGGTCCAGCGCCTGAGTGTCCAGACCGCGGCGGTCCAGATAGGCGCGCGCCTCGGCCCCTGCCCCGGTCTTGAGTTGCAGGCGGAAGAACTGCACCGCCTGCTCCATGACATCGGCCAATTGCGCCCGATGGTCCTGCCTTTCCTGCGCCTTGGGGTCGCGCGCGGGCATCGGCAAGCCGGCCTCGCGGGCCAGGATCTCGACCGCCTCGATGAACGAGACGTTCTCGGTTTCCTTCACGAAGCTGATCGCGTCGCCCTTGGCGTGGCATCCGAAGCAGTAATAGAACCCCTTCTGGTCATCCACATGGAACGAGGCGGTTTTTTCGTGATGGAACGGGCATGGTGCCCACATGTCGCCCTTGCCCGGATTGGACTTGCGGTTGTCCCACATGACCTTGCGCCCGACGACCTGAGACAGGCTCAGACGGGTGCGCAGCTCATCCAGAAATCCAGGGGGCAATGACATGGTTCATACATGGCAGAAACCGGGCCGCCCGCCAAGGGCGAGGCGGGCCTTTGTCCACAGCCAATTCGCGGCCCTGTGGATTACTGCTGCAGGCACAGCTCCATCCAGGCGGCGCCAAGGTCTTTTTTGCGGATGTCGCGCATCTTCTGCTCATAGACCCATGGTGTGATCAACGGGATCGCAGCGTTGTAGTTCTCGGGCCAGGTTGGGCCGGCCTCGGCCACCGCTTCCGGAACGTCCCGTTCTTTCACGCGATCAAGACGGGCTTTTTGTACCGCCGCCACAACGTCTGCTTGATAGCGGCAGCTTTGCTCCTTGGTTTCAGCGGCAGCCAGCGGTGTGGCAAGCAGAGTGGCGGCAAGTGCGATGCGCAGCATAAGGTCCCCTTGGAATCAGTTCTTTGCAACAGTCTAACCGCGTGCTGCCACACCTTCCATTGCCCTCTGCAGATCATGCACCAACGATGTGGCCATCGACCGGAATACCATGATCTGAAAGGCTTTCTCGCCAACCCGAGTGATCGACGCCGTCATGTGAAACAGCAGCGTGCGCGCCGTATGTCCGCGTTTGAAGTTCTGCGGGCGCAGATCAACGGGCACCAGACGGGCCAGGACATCCTCGGCCCCGTCGCCCTCAAGCCGCACCACGGCCCAGGCATCGGACTGGTCGACGACCGCGGCGTGGGCGGACAGCGACGGGTCTGGCGAGGGGCCGATCAGCATGACCTGACCCGGGCCGAACCAGATGGCCCGCGCGCCCAACTTCCCGGTGGCGCGGTTCGGGGCCGGCAGCGCCATGCCATGCGCCGCCTTCATCGCCTCGGACAGGACCTTGGCCTGCCCCTGATAGGCCGAAACCGCATGTATCGCGCCCGGGTCGACCTCGGTGACCGAGACCGTTCCGATGGTCAGCGGCAGCAGCCCGTCACACGGGGTCTGGGCAATCAGCTTATCCACGTACACGCTCTCCCTCTGGGTCAAAGAACACCGGGTCAGTCACCTCGCACAGCGTGGTCACACCGCGCAGGTGATCGACCATTTTGACGATCTCGCCATGACGGTCGGGGCCATCGGCCAGAAACGCCAGCCCCAGCATGCTGCCCAGCGTCGGCGAATAGCAGACTGAGGTCACATAGCCCTGATCGTTGATGCGCACCGGCGCAGCCTCTTCGTTGTACAGATGGGCGCCGGCCAGCAACTGGCGGCTTTCCCCGATGGGTTTGATCCCGACCAACCGCTCGCGCCCCGGCTCCTCAAGCCCCGGACGTTCGGACATGGTCTTGCCGATACAGTCCTTTTTCTGCGACACCATCCGGCCCATCCCGATGTCATACGCCGTGGTCCGCCCGTGGATTTCGCCATGGGTGATGAACCCCTTCTCGATCCGCAGGACGTTCAGCGCCTCCATCCCATAGAGGCCGCCGCCCACCGTCTCGGCCCGTTGGGTCAGGACGTCGAACAGGCTGGCCCCATATCGCGCAGGCACGGCGATTTCATAGGCGTGTTCGCCCGAGAACGAGATCCGGAAGAGACGCCCTGGCACCCCCAGAACCGAAACAGGACCGCAGGCCATGAACGGCCACGCGGCATCATCCAGCGGGGTGTCGAGCACGCCGTTCAGCACCTCGCGCGATTTGGGGCCGGCCACGGCGAATTGCGCCCACTGTTCCGTCACTGAAACCAGCGACACGTCCCAATCGGGCCGCAGACCCTGACGCACGAATTCCAGATGCTTCATCACGTCACCGGCGGCGGCGGTCGTGGTCGTCATCAGGAAATGACTGTCACCCAGACGCGCGGTGGTGCCGTCATCCATGACGAACCCGTCCTCGCGCAGCATCAGCCCATAGCGCACGCGCCCGACCTTCAGCGTAGAAAACATGTTGGTATAGACGAAATCCAGAAACTGCGCGGCGTCGCGCCCCTGAATGTCGATCTTGCCCAGGGTCGAGACATCGCACACGCCGACCGCCTTGCGCACCATCTGCACTTCGCGGTCGCAGGATTGGCGCCATGTGGTTTCGCCCGGCTGCGGGAAATAGCTGGGCCGATACCACAGCCCCGCCTCGACCATCGGCGCCCCGCGCGCCACCGACGCCTTGTGCGAGGTGGTGAAGCGCTGCGGCTTGAACCCCGCCCCCTCGGCCCCCGCGCCCAGCGCGGCAATGGCAATCGGCGCGTATGGCGGGCGGAAGGTGGTGGTTCCGGTCTCGGGAATCGCACGCCCGGTGGCATCTGCAAGAATGGCCAGCGCCGCGACATTCGAGTTCTTGCCCTGATCGGTGGCCATGCCTTGCGTGGTATAACGCTTCATGTGCTCGACCGAGCGAAAGTTCTCGGTCGCGGCCTGCTTGACGTCCTTGACGGTCACGTCGTTCTGGAAATCCAGCCACGCGCGGCCCTTGCCCGGCACCGCCCACAGTTGCGCGATTTCATAGGGCTGATCCTCGGCCTGCGGCGGCTCGGGCTTGGGCGCCTTGAGGCCCAGATCACCCAGCGCCTGGGTCGCAGCCGAAATGCCCTCGCGCAGACAGGCGGCGGTCGAGAACGCGCCGTTGCAGGCCCCGGCCGTGCGCATTCCGGGCACCGCACCCGGCGTGGGCACGAAAGCGGCAATGTCACGCCGCCAGGACGGTCGCCCGTTCATGTGGCAGGTCAGGTGGACCGAGGGGTTCCATCCGCCGGTCATCGCCAGGCAGTCGGTCTGAATGCGCTCTTCTCCGCTGGCGCGGCGCACGGTTATCGACTCCAGCCCCTTGCGCCCCGAACTGCCACAGACCTGCGCCCCGCGCAGCACCGGATAGTCGGTCGACACCGGCCCGTCATGGCGGCTGTCGATCACGGCGGCAACGTGGACCCCGGCGGCCAACAGGTCGCGGGCCGTCTGGTGGATGTCATCGGTGTTGCCGAAGATCGTGACACTCTGGCCGGCGGCGACGCCCCAGCGGTTCAGATAGGCCCGCACGGCCCCGGCGGTCATGATGCCGGGCCGGTCATTGTCGCGAAACGCCACCGGGCGTTCCAGCGCCCCGGCCGCCAGAACCGAGCGGCGGGCGGCGATCCTCCAATATGCTTCCAGCGGCGCACCGGCGGCACAGTCGCCCGTATGGTGCATGACCCGTTCGAGCGCGGCAAAGGTGCCCTGGTCGTAGGCACCCGCCACGGTCGTGCGGGTCATCAACCGCACATTGTCCATCGCACGCAACTCGGCCAGAACCTCGTCTGCCCAGACGTGACCCGGCTTGCCATCCACCTCGAGCGTCTCGGCCAGCAGCCGCCCGCCCATCTGGTTGCTTTCATCGGCCAGAATGACATCCGCCCCGGCCCGGCCGGCCGTCAAGGCAGCCATCAAACCCGCCGGGCCAGCCCCGATCACCAGCAGGTCGCAGAAGGCATAGGCGCTTTCATACCTGTCGGCGTTGGCCTGCCCGGACAGCGCGCCCAACCCCGCGGCGCGGCGGATCATCGGTTCGTACAGCTTCTCCCAAAAGCTGCGGGGCCACATGAAGGTCTTGTAGTAGAAGCCCGCCCCCAGGAAGGGCGCGGCCAGATCGTTCACCGCCATCACGTCGAAATTCAGGCTGGGCCAGCGGTTCTGGCTGCGCGCCTCGAGGCCCGGATAGATCTCTTGCATCGTGGCCCGCACATTCGGGTCCTGCGCGGCGCCCCGGCCGATGGTGACCAGCGCGTTCGGCTCTTCGCTGCCGGCGGTCAGGACGCCGCGCGGGCGATGATATTTGAACGACCGCCCCATCAGGCGCACGCCATTGGCCAGCAGCGCCGAGGCCAGTGTATCGCCCTGAAAGCCCGAATACCGGATTCCGTCAAAGGAAAACTCGACCGGAGTGCCGCGGTCGATCAGCCCCCTGCCCGCGACCCTCATCGCTTGCCCCCGGACGCAGGTTCGATTGCCGAAATTTCGTGGGTCAGCGTGTTTCGGGTCACTACGATCCATGCGCCGCAGCCGCCCTCGTGATACCACAGATCCCGCGTCTCGCCCGCCGGGTTGTCGCGCAGATAGACGAAATCGTCCCAAGCGTCAGGCCCGGCATCCGGGGCGGGCCGGTCCAGATCGACGGCGGCCGCGCGATAGTAGAACTCGCGGCGGTCGCGCTCACCGCAATACGGGCAGGTGATCCTCATGGCCGCGCCTCCTGGCTTTCACAAATTTTCGAAAGAAACATCCCGGCCGCCCCTAATGCAGATTGTGCTGAGAGCCCTTGCCCTCTTCATCGATGATCCCGCGCCCGGTGCGGAAACGATCCAGCCGGAACCCTGTCGCGTTCTCGTGGTACCGGTCGGTGGCCATGAGGTGGGCAAACACGTTGCCCGAGCCCGGAACCGCCTTGAACCCGCCGTAGTTCCAGCCGCAGTTCAGGTACAGCCCGTCGATATGGGTGCGGTCGATGATCGGCGACCCGTCCGGCGACATGTCCATGATCCCGCCCCAGGACCGCAGCACACGGGCCTTGCCGATCATCGGCATCAGGGCCACGCCGGCCTCCATCACGCTTTCGACCGTGGGCAGATTGCCCCGCGCCGCGTAGGAGGCATAGAAATCCAGGTCGCCGCCGAACACCAGCCCGCCTTTGTCGGATTGGCTAATGTAGAAATGCCCCATGCCGAAGGTCACGACGTGGTCGATGCAAGGCTTCAGCCCCTCGGTCACGAAGGCCTGCAGCACGTGGCTTTCGATCGGCAACCGCATTCCGGCCATCGCCGCGACCTGGCTGGACCGGCCCGCAACCACGATCCCCACCTTATTGGCTCGGATCGCCCCGCGCGTCGTCTGCACTCCGCGCACGGCGCCGTTTTCGATGTCGATGCCGGTGACCTCGCAATTCTGGATCAGATCCACCCCGCGCTGGTCCGCCCCGCGGGCATAGCCCCAGGCCACGGCATCATGCCGGGCTGTGCCGCCGCGCGGATGATACAGGCCGCCATAGATGGGAAAGCGCAGATCGTCATAGTTCAGATAGGGCAGCATCTCGCGCAGCGCATCGCGGTCCAGCAGGATGGCATCGTCGCCCTGGCTGATCATCATGTTGCCCCGCCGCGCGGCTGCGTCCCGCTGCCCGTCCGAATGGAACAGGTTGATGATGCCCCGCTGCGAGTGCATCACGTTGTAGTTCAGGTCCTCTTCCAACCCCTCCCACAGCTTGAGGGAATGCGAATAGAACTCGGAATTTCCTTGCAGAAAATAGTTGGCGCGCACGATCGTCGTGTTGCGCCCCACATTGCCGCCGCCGATATAACCTTTTTCCAGTACGGCGACATTTGTCAGCCCGTGCTCTTTCGCCAGATAGTACGCGGTGCTGAGACCGTGCCCCCCACCACCGATGATTACGATGTCGTACTCGGCTTTGGGCTCGGGATCACGCCAATGCGCCGTCCAACCCTTGTTGCCCGTCAGTCCTTCCTTCAGGACGCGTAAGCCGGAAAAGCGCATTCAGATCTCCCTGCGGGTTTGCTGGCATCAAACCAACTTCCAACAGGAGTAGCAATCCGAGCTCGGGGCTCCGCATCCGTTTTCGACAAGAACTTGTCAACGCGCGACCAAACCGGTCGCAAACGAAATCGCCCTCAGAACCGCAGACGGAAGGCAAAGCCGACGATCGGAGCGGTATCATAGCCCTGCCGGCTGACCTCTTGCCCTGCTGCGTTGTCCAGGCGCAACTCGCCGTCAAACTCGGCACCCGCAAATGCCGAAAGCGAAACTCCGGGGTTGGGCGCGTATTCAACCGACAGAACCACCGGAATGCTGCTGTCCTCGCCCACGCCGCCCGGTGCCAACCCGTTGTCGTTCAACTGAAAGCGGACCCTCTCGGACCGAACGGCAAGCCCCACGCTGACACTTTCCGAAGCCTTGTATTCCAGCGTGACGCCGGGGCCTTGAGTGGCCCCCAGCGCGCTTCCGGTGCTCAGACGCCAGCGCTCGGCAAAGGTCCAGTCCACCAGAAGCGCGGGAAAGACTTCGAGGTCATCGGTTCCAACCTCAGAGAACACGCCAAATGCCGGGCCGATGCGCAGATTGGGGTTCACCGCCCATGAAATGCCGGCGAAGGCACCATAGGTGAAGCCGTCCGAGGCACTGGCGCCGGTCTCGTAATCCCATCGCAATTGGGGCGAGACGATCACCGCAGCCCCGTTGTCCAGAGTGAAGCGCAATGGAACGCTCAGGCGAATGTCGCGGATGTCGTCCCACGGCTGGTTTCCGGGCAACCCGAAATCGTATGAGAATTGACCGAAACTCGCCAGCAAACCCACAAAGGACCCGTCGCCATAGCTGTAAATGCCGCCTGCCCGCAGAAATGCACGCGATGCGCTGAAATCACCGCCGTCCTCAAGATCGGCGCTGCCCTGATAGATAGCCAACCCTTCCACAGTCGGCGTCCATCCCTGCCGGGGTTGGGCAATGGCAGCAGTCGCAAGCGCCAAGATCGCGGACCCTATCGCCGCGGCCCAAGCTACAGAACGGGTAATTTGCATGAGATCCTCGCTGGTTTCACTGCCTGAACTCCAGCGCAGGATGTGCGGCAACCGGACTTTTTGTCAAAGCCCGATTGCCCGGTTTCCGAGACGTTAGAGGCCCTTGGCCCGATAGCTCTTGGCTACACGGTCAATGGACACGATGTAAGCCGCGGTGCGGAGGTCATCGACGTCGTCGCGATCGTGCCAGACCTCGCTCATGGCCTGGTAGGCGATGCGCATCGTGTCATCCAGGCCCGAGCGCACCAGCTCAAGCTCATCCGCGCCTTTGAGGTATTTGGCCTTGAAGTCCGGAGACATCGACCATGCATCGCCAAGATAGCGGTCCAACCGCTCCAGCTCTTTCACGATCAACTCGTGCCGCGCCTCTTCCTGACGGCGCTGCATCCGGCCAAAACGGATGTGGCTGAGGTTCTTGACCCACTCGAAATACGATACCGTCACACCGCCAGCGTTCGCATACATGTCTGGAATGATCACGGTGCCTTTCTTGCGCAGCACTTCGTCGGCCCCGGCGGTCACCGGACCGTTCGCGGCCTCGATGATCAACGGCGCCTTGATGCGCTTGGCATTGGACAGGTTGATCACGCCCTCCAGCGCGGCCGGGATCAGAATGTCACATTCCTCTTCCAGCACAGCAGTGCCCTCAGCGGTGTGCGTTGCATCCGGGTAGCCGTTCACACCGCCATGTTTGACGATCCACTGGTGAACCGCTTCGACGTCGATCCCCTCGGGGTTATAGATCGCACCGTCACGTTCGATGATGCCCACAACCAGAGAGCCGTCTTCCTCACTCAGGAACTTGGCCGCGTGATAACCCACGTTGCCGAGGCCTTGAACGATGACCCGCTTGCCGTCCAGCGAGCCTGACATGCCAGCTTTCTTGACGTCCTCGGGATGGCGGAAGAACTCGCGCAACGCGTATTGGATGCCACGCCCCGTCGCCTCGACCCGGCCCGAGATGCCGCCGGCATTCAACGGCTTGCCGGTCACGCAGGCCCGCGCGTTGATGTCTGTGGTGTTCATCCGCGCATACTGGTCAGCCATCCAAGCCATTTCACGCTCGCCGGTGCCCATGTCAGGGGCCGGGACGTTCTGCGACGGGTTGATCAGGTCGCGCTTGGCCAACTCATAGGCGAAACGGCGGGTGATCTGCTCCAGCTCATGCTCCTCGTATTTGCGCGGGTCGATACGCAGGCCGCCCTTGGACCCGCCAAACGGAGCCTCGACCAAAGCGCACTTGTAGGTCATCAGCGCAGCAAGCGCCTCGACCTCGTCCTGGTTCACGGCCATCGCATAGCGGATACCGCCTTTTACCGGCTCCATATGCTCGGAATGAACCGAGCGATAGCCGGTGAAAGTATGTATCTGCCCCCGCAGACGCACGCCAAACCGAACGGTGTAGGTCGCATTGCAGACCCGGATCTTTTCCTCAAGTCCGGGTGGAAGATCCATCAGGGCAGCCGCCCTGTTGAACATCAGATCTACACTCTCCCGAAAGCTGGGTTCCTTGATGGCCGTCATAAAATCCTCCATGCCGGTTGACGTCGAGCGTCATGACGTTTTGTCGCACCCTTGGCAAGCGGCTGCAATCGAGATTTGCACTTTTTTTCATCAATTTATGAACAGCGCGTTTCGACCAACCGAGCCGAGTCGCGGACATTTACGATTTCCAGAAATTGTCCCGAGCAACGAAACAAAGATGCCCCTCCCAGCCAGACTGCCGCCGATTTTCATTCAAAAAGAGCACCATAGTGACGATCACGCCCAATTCTCGCCACGATCCACATCTAAATTATTTAAGTTCCGAAGAACTGGCTTCGCTGCTTTTGGCCGGCAAAAGGATTTCGTTATGCGCAATTTTGAATGGACATCGACACGGTCGGAGAAACCGCGCCAGGCAGACCGGTGCCGGGGCGCCGTCGAGTCTTTCGTGACCTCGGAAAGCGGGACGATGACTATCTTCGCCCTCTTCCTTCTGATGATCATCTTCACCGCGGCGGGCTTCGCCGTGGACGTTATGCGGTACGATCGCGAACGTGCGCGCCTGCAATATGCTCTGGACCGCGCCGTACTGGCGGCGGCCGACCTGGATCAGGACCTTTGCCCCAAGGACGTGGTTGTCGACTACCTCGCGAAGGAAGGCCTGGACCAGTACCTGGTTGGTGACCCGATCGTGGAACCCAATGTCTGCGGCGCGACCGCCGTTACGATCGAAGGCTACCGCAAGGTCGAAGCGAGCGCCCAGATGGATGTCGGCATGCACTTCATGCAGTGGTGGGATGTTGACTCGATCGTGAGCGCGGCAACCAGCGTTGCCGAGGAAGCCATTGATGACGTTGAGATTTCTTTGGTTCTCGACGTCTCTGGCTCGATGAACAGCTACAATCGCCTGGCCAACCTAAAAGTGGCGGCCAAAAACTTCGTGCAAGAGATGGCGGACAAGACCGAGGACGGGAAGCTGTCGATCTCGATCATCCCCTACGCAACTCAGGTGTCGCTGCCCGACTATCTGATGGACGAATTCAGCACGACCGGCACCAATAACCGGGCAAACTGCATCAACTTCACCAGCAGCGAGTTCAACACCACCGCGCTGGACCCCGATACGATCCGCCAACGCACACTGCATTTCACGCCGTGGAGCACCTATGACCGGCGCCCCAGCAACGGCTACGTCTACAGCGAAGTCTGTGACGAACTCGCCAACCGTGAGGTCTCGGTCCTGCAAAAGGATCCGCAGGTTCTCAAAGATCACATCGAAAGCTTTACTGCCGGCGGAAACACGTCGATCGACGTCGGTCTGAAATGGGGTCTTGCCCTGCTTGACGAAAGCATTCAGCCGGTGATCGCACGTCTGGCGGGTGATGAAGTGCCTGCAGAGTTCGCCACCCGTCCCAACAGCTACTCCAGCAACGACTCGATGAAGGTTCTGGTGTTGATGACGGACGGCGCGAACACCACTCAGTACATGGTAAACGACCCCTACCGTGAGGGTGCGTCCATTCTGTGGTGGAATGCCAAAAAGTCCACCTATTCGACCTATGACTACGAGACCGAGAAGTACTTCTGGCACGATGTCGATTATACCGAATGGGACAGCAGCAAGGGTTGGTACTGGGGTCGCGAGATCTGGCAGGACGATCCCTATGGCAACGACGAGTATACTGTCTATCGGTGCACCTACCGGTCCGGCGGCGTCTGCTACAACTTTGACTACAGCAGAAGCGAGACCCGCACTGTTCTGGACAACAATGGCGACCCCGCGACATCGGTCAACCTGACCTGGGTTCAGGTCTGGGAACGCACGACCCGTCGCGCGATCCGCGACCTGTTCCGCGAAGCGCTGGGGAGCACGAAAGGCAACACCTGGTACAACAACGCGGTCACTTCGATCGGGTCGGGCACCAAGGACCCGCGCGCGCGCGCAATGTGTGCCGCCGCTCGCGCCAATGGCATCGTAGTCTTCACTATCGCTTTCGAAGCTCCCGATCAGGGCAAGGCCCTTCTGAAAGACTGCAAAAGCGATGATGGCGCCTACTACGAGGCGACCGGTGACGAAATCGTCGACGTATTTGCATCGATCGGATCGACCATCCGCAATTTGAGGCTGACCCAATGATCAAGCGTTTGCTTCATCAATTCCGCACGTTCCGGCGGAAAGAAGATGGGATGGCGACGATCGAGTTCGTCTTCTGGTTCCCCATCTTCATCATGACGACCTATTCGGCCGTCGAAGTCGGAATCGGGGCCTTCAACCACGCCAATCTCGAGCGTGGTCTGGACGAAACGATCCGCGACGTTCGCCTGAACAACCTCGACAAGTATACCACCAACGTTCAGGATGGCTGGACCCACACTCTGTTGAAGGACATCGTCTGCGACAAGGCAGGCTACATTCCTGAGTGCAAGGAAAACCTGATCCTGGAAATGACCCGCGTCGATCCGTTTATTGGGACCACGCTGGATCCCAACCCCTACTGCATCGATACCCCGGCAACGATCCGCAACAGCCAGATCTTCGAGCCCGGCACGTCGGACGAACTGATGATCGTCCGCGCCTGCGTCGAGGTAAAGCCGCTGTGGTGGGGTACCATTCTGGGCGCCATCGCGCGGAAAAAGCCCAACGGTATGTACGAACTGCACGCAACAACGGTGTTTGTCTATGAACCGACCTGATCGCTCAATCTTCTCGCTGGCTGTCCGGTATCTGAAACGGTTTTCGCGCAAGGAATCCGGCGTGATCAGTGTCGAGGCCGTGATGATCTATCCCTTGCTCTTCTGGGGCATGTGTGCGTCCTATACGTTCTTCGACGGGTACAAGCAGAGCTCGCGGAATCTCAAGGCGTCTTATGCGATCGCCGACGTCATTTCCCGCGAACGCAATGACATCAACGCGACCTATATGGATACGCTGTATGACCTGCTGCAGCAGATGATGTCGGACCGCTCCGACGTGTCGATGCGCATCTCGTTCCTTCGCTTCGACCTGCCGGATGACCGGCACTATGTGCAGTGGTCCTGTATTCGCGGCGAAAGCTTTGAGGCGTGGACCGATGGCACCATCAGCGAAATCCGGGACAAGCTGCCCATCATGCCGGACAACGGCAAGATGATCCTGGTCGAAGTGAAGGACTTCTATCGCCGTCCCTTCCGCATCGGATACGGCGAAAACGAATTTGCCATGGACAATTTCGTATTCACCCACCCGCGCGTCTACGACAAGATCGACGCACCGGGCGGGTGCTGAGAGCTATTCGGCCTCGGCCAGCATCGCGGAAAGCATTTCTGACAGGAACTTGGTCTCAGCGGCGGACGTCATGCCGCCGACGCCAATACGTCGCCCGACGCGCCACCAAAGGCCCGGGGCCCAATCCCTGCCCCGTTTGCTACGGGTCGTCAGCAGAAAGCCGTTTGACGGTTTGAAGGCGAACACACCCCGATCCACCCCTTCGATTTCACCAACCTCGGCAATCAGCTTGCCGCTGCCTGTCCGCAATTCCGTGCGCGTCAGCTCGATCCGGTCCGCGGTCGCATGCCAGACGCGATGCGCAAGCCAAAGCGCGCCACCTCCGACCACGAACAGGAACAGCTGCCATTCCGGCGCGGGCGGTGCGGCCAGGGCGACATATGTCACGAACGCGCCCACGGTGACGAGCATTCCCACGCCCATCCACCGCCGTGCCGATGAAGCCTGAATCGTTGCCAGTACGTCTTCTTGCATTTCCAACTCCGCCTTTGCCTGCCCCCCATACCCGCTTTCAGCGTCAAGCAACAGGCCAAGACTCACCCGGCGCAATTTTGCACAGAGGCAGTGCTTTCTCGCGAATTGACCGTACTTCAGCGAAAATTAGATAACGGGTCCAGAGACAGGAGATCCAAATGTCGCTCAGACCAACACTCGAAACCCGCAAGGCCGTTCCGACGATGGAAGGCGCTGGTGTAAAGCTTCACCGCGCTTTTGGATTTCAGGATCCGTCCGAACTGGATCCTTTCCTTTTGTTTGATGACTTCCGCAACGAGCACCCGCAGGACTACCAGGCCGGCTTTCCCTGGCATCCCCACCGCGGCATTGAAACCATCACATACGTGCTGTCGGGAACCGTCGATCACAGCGACTCGCTGGGCAACAGCGGCCAACTGGGTGCCGGAGACGTCCAGTGGATGACGGCGGGGTCCGGAATTCTGCATCAGGAAATGCCCAAGGGAAATGCATCCGGGCAGATGCATGGGTTTCAGCTGTGGGGCAACTTGCCCTCGGCTCAAAAGATGACGGCTCCTCGGTACCAGGACGTTCAGGGCAAGGACATTCCTGAAGTGATCGATGATGATGGCACCACGGTGCGGGTCATCGTCGGCAAGTTCTGGGGTAAGACCGGGCCGGTGGACGGTATCGCCGCGGACCCGCAATACCTGGACGTATCGATTCCTGCAGGGGTGAAAAAGACCTTCAAGATAGATACTTATCGCCGTGCTTTCGCCTATGTTTTCGATGGGCAGGCCGCTTTCGCCGACGCCTCGCAACCGACCGGCGTTCTGCTTGAGAAGGAAGTCGCCGGGCAAGAGCTGAACATTCGCGACATGTCGGGCAACCGGACGCTGGTGCGGTTTGGTACCGGAGACGAAATAACCGTTCAGGCCGGGCCTGAAGGTGTACGATTCCTGTTGATCTCGGGTGCGCCGATCAATGAACCGGTCGCATGGCATGGCCCGATCGTGATGAACACGCGCGCCGAACTCGAGCAGGCGTTTCGGGAGTTGCGCAACGGTACTTTCATCAAGCCGGCGCACTGACTCCAAACAGCCGGTAACAGGGCGCGGCCAGTCAGGCCGCGACCGCCTTGCGTACCATATCCCAATAAATCTGCTCGACCTCGTCCAGCGACAGCCGTCCACCGGCCCGGTACCACGTCATGACACCATTCAGCATGGCAATCACCGCCAGAGTCGCGATTTTGGCATCCTGAACCGAGAACAGACCGTCCTTCTGGCCGGCCAGCAGGATGCTCTGCAACGCATCTTCATACCGCCGGCGCAGCTTTTCGATTTCGGCGAAGTTTTCAGGCGTCAGGTTTCGCAGCTCCATGTACGCGATGAACACTTCGTCCGGTCGCTGCATGTGAAACCGGATGTGGAAACCCACGAATTGCCGCAGGGCGCCCAATGCATCCGCCTGTGGTTCCAACTCTTCATAGGCCGCCAGCAGCTCTTGCATGTGGTCCTGCATCAGGCGGAACAGAAGGCTTTGCTTGTCCGGAGTGTAATTGTAGAGCGCACCGGCCTGCACCCCGACCTCCCCCGCGATTTGACGCATGGAAACAGCGGCATAGCCATGCCGTGCAAACAATCCCAGGGCGGCCTCGCGGATACGGGGCCCGGTGATATCGGAATGAGAGCCTTGAGTACGTGCCATGGATCCATCGTATATGAACGTACGTTCATATAGAACCCCGCTTGAACCGTTCATGCAAAAAGTGCATCACGTTCAGGTTCCTCACTGTTCGGGTCGCGAAATGAAAGCTGTTTCCGTCATCCTGCCGCTGCTCCTCTTGGCCGCGTGCGCAGATATTCCCGAGTTGGAGGGAAGCGAAGCGGCCTCGGTAAAGGCCGCGCCCTACCCCAAGCTGATCCCGTTGACCCAGGTCAACGTGCCGCCCGTCGACCCGGTGAACGAGGCAGCCGCCGTGGAAGAAGAATTGGAACAACGGGCCGAGCGGCTATCGCAAAAGGCACAGGCACTCCAGAACGCCGAGACCCAGTAAGCCCCGTACGCTCGCCCGCTGCGCAACAACTCTGTCCCTGACGGATTGCACCGCCGCGTTGAACCAGCTATGGCAGCCGACAAAGGACCTTGCGTCCAACAGGCAGACTTCGAGCGGAAAGGAACCCACGGAATGACACAGGCGCTGCGGCTTGGAATTGCTGGCTTGGGAACCGTGGGAGTGGGCGTCGTCAAGATCGTGCGCCGTCATGCCGAATTGCTGCAAGCGCGCACTGGTCGACCGATCGAAATCGTTGCCGTTTCGGCGCGCGACGCCGCCAAAGATCGTGGAGTAAACCTGTCCGGCTTCGCGTGGGAAACCGATCCGGTGGCCTTGGCCAAACGAGACGACATCGATGTGTTCGTCGAACTGATGGGTGGTGAAAACGGCCCGGCAAAGGCCTCGGTCGAGGCGGCATTGGCCACCGGCAAGGATGTGGTCACCGCAAACAAGGCGCTGCTTGCCATTCACGGCCAGGCATTGGCGGAACAGGCCGAGGCCGCGGGCCGCGTGATCCGGTTCGAGGCCGCCGTGGCCGGGGGAATTCCGGTCATAAAATCCCTGACCGAAGGGTTGGCCGGGAATGACATCAAGCGCGTCATGGGCGTGATGAATGGCACCTGCAACTATATCCTGACCAGGATGCAGTCACAGGGATTGGGCTACAACGCCCTGTTCGAGGAATGCGCTCAGTTGGGGTATCTCGAAGCGGATCCCAACCTTGACGTCGGCGGCATCGACGCGGCGCACAAGTTGGCGCTGTTGGCCTCTATCGCGTTTGGAACAAAGCCGAACTTCGAAGGAATCGAGATCGAGGGCATTCAGCATATCAGCCTGGACGACATCCATCAGGCCGACGATATGGGCTACCGCATCAAGCTGCTGGGCGTTGCGCAACGCACGCCGCGCGGGCTTGAACAGCGGATGCAACCCTGCCTGGTACCCAGTGACTCGCCGTTGGGACAGCTGGAGGGCGGCACCAACATGGTGGTCATCGAGGGCGACGCCGTCGAACAGATCGTTTTGCGTGGACCCGGCGCGGGCGAAGGCCCGACGGCCAGTGCGGTGATGGGGGATGTTTGCGACCTGGCGCGGGGCCTGCGGATTTCCACCTTTGGTCAACCCGCCACGTCGCTGGTCGACTCCAAGCCCGCAATCACCGGCCTGCCTGCCCCGTATTATCTGCGCCTTGCATTGCTGGACAAACCAGGTGCGCTGGCCAAGGTGGCCGCCATTCTGGGCAATGCCGGAGTGTCGATCGACCGGATGCGCCAATACGCACATGCCGAGGATACGGCCCCGGTACTGATCGTTACGCACAAGACCACACGCGCCACGCTGGACGTTGCGTTGGAGGACTTGCGCACCACGGATGTGGTTGCGGGCGAGCCCGTAGCTCTGCGTATCGAGCAGGTTTGAACCCTTGCGGCCTGCGCCACGAGCAGGCTATGCCAGTCAGGACGTCTTCGCTTTACCAAAGGATTACATCGCATGAGCGCTGCCAAAATCGATTTCAACGACCGCCTTCTGTCCCTTGGACTTGCGCGCGTGGCTGAGCAGGCCGCCCTGGCCTCGGCCTCGCTGGTCGGACGCGGAGACGAGAAAGCCGCCGACCAGGCCGCGGTCAATGCGATGCGTGAACAGCTGAACCTGCTGGATATCGCTGGCGTGGTGGTCATCGGTGAAGGCGAACGCGACGAAGCGCCGATGCTGTATATCGGCGAAGAGGTCGGCACCGGCCACGGCCCCGGTGTGGACATCGCTCTGGACCCGCTCGAGGGTACGACGCTGACCGCAAAGGATATGCCCAACGCGTTGACCGTCATCGCGATGGGTCCGCGCGGTTCGATGCTGCACGCACCGGACGTCTACATGGACAAGCTGGCGATCGGCCCCGGCTTCGCCGAGAACGTGGTGACACTGGACATGTCCCCACGGGAAAGGGTCGAGGCGCTGGCCAAGGCCAAAGGATGCACCCCCGAGGACATTACCGTTTGCATACTGGAACGTCCGCGCCATGAAGCGATGATCGCCGAGGTGCGCGAAACCGGCGCTGCGATCCGACTGATCACCGACGGGGACGTTGCTGGCGTCATGCACTGTGCCGAGTCCGAGACGACCGGCATCGACATGTACATGGGCCAGGGTGGCGCGCCCGAAGGCGTTCTGGCGGCCGCCGCGCTGAAATGCATGGGTGGCCAGATCTTTGGACGCCTGATGTTCCGCAATGATGACGAACGCGGTCGGGCGGCCAAAGCCGGTATTGCCGATCTGGATCGTGTCTATGCCCGCGACGAGATGGTCACCGCAGATGTGATCTTTGCGGCGACCGGTGTCACCGGCGGGTCGCTGCTGCCGCGGATCAAGCGGGAACCGGGTTGGGTCGAGACGACGACCCTACTGATGCGCTCGAAAACCGGATCGGTGCGGCGCATGTCCTACCGCACCCCCATTTGGCCGCATGTCGAAGGCTGAGGGGGCCCGCAGACACAACCGTTCAAGGGCCGGGTCCGACAGGATTCGGCCCTTTTCAGGAGAAGTGGATTGAGCTTTCTGGGTGTTGAACAGTCTTTGACGGGCCGCCGGTGGATTGGTCCATCGCCTGAATTGGACCGGGCCGCCGAGATGCTGGCCCAGCAGACCGACCTGCCCCGCCCCCTGTGCCAGGTGCTGGCACGGCGAGGTGTCCCGCCGATGGAGGCCGAGAGCTTTCTGTCTCCAAAACTGCGCGACCTTCTTCCCGATCCTCGCAGCCTGCGCGACATGGAGATCGCCGCAACGCGGTTCCTGAAAGCGGTGCGGGACAACCAGCGCATCGCCGTTTTCGCCGACTATGATGTCGACGGCGGCAGCTCGGCAGCCCTGTTGCTGGTTTGGCTCAGGCAGATGGGGCGTCAGGCGACCTTATATGTGCCCGATCGTATCGACGAGGGCTATGGCCCCAACGCCCCCGCCATGAGCCAGCTTGCTGAAACGCATGATCTGATCATCTGCGTTGACTGCGGCACGCTAAGCCACGAAGCAATTGCCGCAGCCAAGGGGGCCGATGTGATCGTTCTCGATCACCACCTGGGCGCCGAAACGCTGCCGGATTGCGTGGCCGTGGTGAACCCCAACCGCCAGGATGAAAGCGGTGACCTGGCCCATCTGTGTGCTGCAACCGTTGTCTTTCTGATGTTGGTTGAGGCCGGGCGCCAACTGCGCGAGGCCAACGCCCAAGGTCCGGACCTGATGGCGATGCTGGATTTGGTCGCGCTGGCGACCGTGGCAGACGTGGCACCTCTGATCGGGATCAACAGGGCGCTGGTTCAGCAGGGTTTGAAAGTGATGGGGCAGCGGCAACGCCCCGGACTGGTTGCGCTGTCCGAAGTGGCGCGCATGGATTCGGCGCCCAACAGCTACCACCTGGGTTTTCTGCTTGGGCCGCGCATCAATGCCGGCGGCCGGGTTGGGCAGGCAGACCTCGGCGCGCGGCTGCTCAGCACCGACTCGGTGACCGAGGCCGAGGCCTTGTCCCGGCGCCTTGATGACCTGAATACCGAAAGGCGCGACATCGAGAATGCGGTCCGCGCCGCAGCGCTGGCGCAGGCCGAAGAACGTGGATTGGATGCGCCGCTGGTGTGGGCTGCAGGTGACGGCTGGCATCCCGGCGTCGTTGGGATCGTGGCGGCTCGCCTGAAAGAGGCGTCGAACCGTCCCGCCGTCGTGATTGGTTTCGACGGTGACGAAGGCAAAGGCTCGGGCCGTTCGGTCTCGGGTGTCGATCTTGGCGCATCAATCCACCGGTTGGCCGCCGAGGGTTTGTTGGTCAAGGGCGGCGGTCACAAGATGGCCGCAGGTCTGACCGTGATGCGCGACCAGCTGGAACCGGCGATGGAGAGACTCTCGGAGTTGCTGGCAAAACAGGGGGCGGGCCAAGCCGGTCCTGCCGACCTCAAGCTGGACGGTGCGCTGATGCCCGGGGCGGCCTCGGTTGATCTGATCGAAAAGATCGAGCAGGCCGGCCCATTTGGCGCCGGGGCCCCTGCCCCTCGATTTGCAATGCCCGACCTGCAGGTCCGCTTTGCCAAGCGGGTCGGAGAAACCCATCTGAAGCTGTCGCTGTCGGACGGAATGGGTGGTGGGCTGGACGCGATTGCATTTGGTGCCTTTGACGGACCGATGGGCGAAAGGCTGTCAAATCACGGTGGCGCGCGGTTCCATTTTGCCGGTCGGCTCGAGGTCAATACATGGGGTGGAAGGCAAAGCGTGCAGTTGCGCCTGGAAGACGCGGCCGATGCAAATTGACCGCTGACGCCACTGCCTTTTTTGACCCGCAAAAAAGTTTCCTGGCCGTGCGTTTTTCGTCTTGCGGGTGGGGGGCGTAATCCGTAAAAGGCCCTCCACAAGCCAGCGTGGCCCGTTCGTCTATCGGTTAGGACGCCAGGTTTTCAACCTGGAAAGAGGGGTTCGATTCCCCTACGGGCTGCCACTTGTGCTTGGGCAATGCTGACGTGGCCCGTTCGTCTATCGGTTAGGACGCCAGGTTTTCAACCTGGAAAGAGGGGTTCGATTCCCCTACGGGCTGCCATTTTCACCCCCGAGAAACGCAAATCGCGCGCTACCACTGCGGCGACTTTCTGCATCCAGATTTGCAGCTCGACCAAGCGGTGACGCCAAAAAATCCATAACGAAGCGTCATTGGTATGCTCTTTTCGCCTAGCCGATGACGCCACGTCGGGTGGGATAAAAACCATATATTTTCAATTCTATAGTCGTTGAATTCGTTGGGTCGAACAGGCCAATTTCGCCATTTACTAATTTTTTAGTTTGACAGACTCGCGAAAAATCGCTGATGCTGTTCGTCATCCGGTTCGCGCCGGAGAACCATAAATTTTGGGAGGAGAAAGATGCGGAAACATCTTTTGTCCGCAGTGGCGGCGGCTGCCGTCATTGCGGGGCACGGTCCTGTTTGGGCCGACGAAGCCGCAGCACAGCGCTGGGTCGACGACGAATTCCAGCCATCCACCTTGTCGAAAGACGAGCAGATGGCGGAAATGCAGTGGTTCATCAAGGCTGCCGAACCGTATGCCGGGATGGAGATCAACGTTCTGTCCGAAGGTATCCCGACCCACTCGTATGAATCCGAAGTTCTGACGAAGGCGTTCGAGGAAATCACCGGCATCAAGGTCAACCACCAGATCCTGGGTGAAGGTGAGGTCGTTCAGGCCGTCCAGACGCAGATGCAGACCGGACGGAACCTGTATGACGGCTATGTCAACGACAGTGACTTGATCGGCACGCACTCGCGCCTGCAACTGGCCTATCCCCTGTCGGACATGATGGCGGGTGATTGGGCGGCGACAACCTCGCCGACGCTGGACCTGGATGACTTCATGGGTATCCAGTTCACCACCGGTCCCGACGGCAAGCTGTACCAGCTGCCCGACCAGCAATTCGCCAACCTGTACTGGTTCCGCAAGGACTGGTTCGATGACGAAGCCAACAAGGCCGCATTCAAGGAAAAATACGGCTATGATCTGGGCGTTCCGGTCAACTGGTCTGCCTACGAGGATATCGCCGAATTCTTCACCAATGATGTGAAGGAAGTCGACGGTGTCGCGATCTATGGCCACATGGACTACGGCAAGCGCGCGCCTGACCTTGGGTGGCGGATGACCGACGCCTGGCTGTCGATGGCCGGTGCCGGCGACAAGGGCGAGCCGAACGGTGTGCCCGTCGACGAATGGGGCATCCGCATGGAAGCGGGCACCTGCAACCCGGTCGGCGCGTCGGTGTCGCGGGGTGGTGCCGCAAACGGCCCGGCAGCGGTTTATGCGATCCGCAAATGGGACGAGTGGTTGCGGGCCTATGCGCCTCCGGGTGCGGCGTCCTACGACTTCTACCAATCGCTGCCCGCCCTGTCGCAAGGCAACGTGGCCCAACAGATCTTCTGGTACACGGCCTTTACCGCCGACATGGTCAAGCCCAAGTCCGAAGGCAACAATACCGTCGATGATGAGGGCAACCCGCTGTGGCGGATGGCGCCCAGCCCGCATGGCCCCTATTGGGAAGAAGGCCAGAAGGTTGGCTATCAGGACGTGGGATCGTGGACTTTCCTGAAGTCCACCCCGTCGGATCGGGCACAGGCCGCGTGGCTTTACGCTCAGTTCGTGACGTCCAAGACTGTCGATGTGAAGAAGTCCCATGTGGGTCTGACCTTCATCCGCGACAGCTCGGTCAACCACGAGTCGTTCACCGAACGCGCATCCAAGCTGGGTGGCCTGGTCGAGTTCTACCGCTCGCCCGACCGCGTGGCGTGGTCGCCGACCGGCATCAACGTTCCCGACTATCCGAAGCTGGCCCAAATCTGGTGGCAGCAGATCGGTGACGTTAACTCGGGCGCCTTCACCCCGCAAGAGGCGATGGACCGTCTGGCTGAAGAGATGGACATCACCATGGCCCGCATGCAGGCCGCGGATGAAAGCGCCGGCGTCTACGGCGGCTGTGGTCCGCGCCTGAACGAACCGCAGGATCCGGCCTTCTGGCTGGAGAAGCCGGGCGCGCCGAAAGCCAAGCTGGAGAACGAGAAGCCGCAAGGCCAGACCGTCAACTACGACGAACTGGTGGCACGCTGGCAGTCCCAGTAAGCCACTACTCCCCGGGGGGCGCCGGTACCGGCGCCCCTTACCAACCAAGACCAAACAGCGTTGCCACGCGCTGCGGGATCGGAACCCACGGACATGATCGAACTACAAAACGCAACCAAGCGGGTCGGCACCGTTACCCATATCAAACCCACGTCCCTGACGCTGCAGACCGGCCATTTCAACGTGCTGCTGGGCGCGACCGGGTCGGGCAAGACCTCTCTGATCAAGATGATGGCCGGCCTGGATCCGATTGCCTCGGGCAAGGTCCTGATGGATGGGCAGGACGTGACCCGGCTGAGCACACAAAAACGCAAGATCAGCCTCGTGCACCAGTTCTTCGTGAACTACCCGCATATGACTGTATTCGACAATATCGCCTCGCCGCTGCGCGTTGCCGGAATGGCGCAATCCGAGATCGAAGGCCGCGTGGAAGAGGCCGCCGACCTGCTGCAACTGCGCCCGATGCTGCACCGTCGTCCGCATGAACTGTCAGGCGGCCAACAGCAACGCACCGCACTGGCCCGCGCCATCGCCAAGGACAGCCGCGCCGTGTTCCTGGACGAGCCGCTGGCCAACCTGGACTACAAGCTGCGCGAGGAACTGCGCGAGCAACTGCCCGAGCTGTTCGCCGGGCGCGGCGCCGTGGTGGTCTATGCCACGTCCGAACCCGAAGAGGCGCTGCTGCTGGGCGGCTACACCGCCTTGATGGAAGACGGCCGCGTGACCCAGTTCGGCCCGACGGCGGACATCTATCGCAACCCCGAAAACCTCGCCGCCGCGCGGGTGTTTTCCGACCCGCCCATCAACGTGGCCCGCGTCACGGTCGCCGGTGCCCAAGCGCGCCTGGCTGGCGGAGGTGGATGGACTGTGTCCGGAATTGCCGATGGCGAATACATGGTCGCCGTGCGCCCGCACCGTGTTACTCCGCTCAAGGCTTCTGACGCCGACGTTGAACTGACCGGCCGCGTGATCGTGACCGAGCTCTCCGGGTCCGACTCCAGCGCGCATTTCCAACATGGCGAGGAAGCCTGGGTGTCTCTGGCCGCAGGGGTCCACCCCTATCAGGTGGGCGAGGACCACACATTCTACATGAACCCGGCCCATTGCCGGTATTTCGGCCAAGACGGCAAAAGGGTGGCCTGACATGGCACAGATCAAGCTTGCAAACCTCAAACACAGCTACATGCCATCGCCGCAAGGCCCACAGGACTATGCGCTGAAGGAAATCGACGTAACCTGGCGTGATGGCGGGGCCTATGCTCTGCTTGGGCCGTCGGGTTGCGGCAAGTCCACGCTGCTGAACATCATCTCGGGGCTGCTGACCCCATCCGAGGGGCAGATCCTGTTCGACGACCGCGACGTGACCGCCCTGCCCCCCGATCAGCGCAACATCGCGCAGGTGTTCCAGTTCCCGGTGATCTACGACACGATGACCGTGGGCGAAAACCTGGCCTTTCCGCTCAAGAACCGCGGCGTCGATCCCGCGACGATCAAGCGCCGCGTCGACGAGATCGCCGAGATGCTGGATGTCACCGACATGCTGAACACCCGCGCGAGCGGCCTCAGCCCGGACAACAAGCAGAAGATCTCGATGGGGCGCGGTCTGGTCCGCGACGACGTGAATGCGGTGATGTTCGACGAGCCATTGACCGTGATCGACCCGCATCTGAAATGGAAGCTGCGGTCCAAGCTGAAAGAGCTGCACCAGCGCGTCAAGGCGACGATGATCTATGTCACCCACGACCAGACCGAAGCGCTGACCTTCGCCGACGAGGTCGTGGTGATGCAGGAAGGCGAAGTGGTCCAGATCGGCACCCCGGTCGAGCTGTTCGAACGCCCGCAGCACACGTTCGTGGGCCATTTCATCGGCTCGCCCGGCATGAACGTTCTGCCCTGCGAAGCCCGCGGCGATCGTGCCCTGTTCGAAGGGCACGAGGTGGCGCTGGAAGGTCCGGTCAGCGGCAGTGGCGGCCGCACAGATCTGGGCATCCGGCCCGAATATGTGGGTTTCGGCCCCGAGGGCATTCCGGCCCATGTCACCAAGGTGGCCGATATCGGCCGGCATTTTGTGGTCAGTGCCATGGTCGGCAACACCGCGTTGAAGGCGGTGACCGAACACGCGGCCCCCGAGCCCGGATCGCAAGTCTTTCTGCAATTCAAACCTGAACAGACGCGCGTCTATCGCGACGGCTGGATCGCAACCGAGGAGCGCGCCCGATGAGAACGGAAAACCAGAAAGCGTGGTTCTTTGTCCTGCCGGTGCTGGCGCTGGTGGCATTCAACGCGCTGGTGCCGATGATGACGGTAGTCAACTATTCGGTGCAGGAAACCTTTGGCAACAACCAGTTCTTCTGGGAAGGACTGGGTTGGTTCGAACAGATCCTGCGGTCTGACCGGTTCCAGGCGGCGCTGGGGCGGCAGTTCCTGTTCACCGCTCTGATCCTGATGATCGAGGTGCCGCTGGGCATCATCGTGGCCCTGTCGATGCCGCGCAAGGGCTTTTGGGTGCCGGTCTGCCTGGTGCTGATGGCCCTGCCGATGCTGATCCCGTGGAACGTGGTCGGCTCGATGTGGAACATCTTCACCCTGCCCAAGATCGGCCTGCTGGGGTATTTCCTGAACGACGTGCTGGGCATTAACTATGACATGACCCAACAGCCGCTGTCGGCCTGGATCACCATCGTGGTGATGGATGTCTGGCACTGGACCTCGTTGGTGGTGTTGCTGTGTTATGCCGGTCTGGTGTCGATCCCCGACGCCTACTACCAGGCGGCCAAGATCGATGGCGCAAGCTCCTGGTCGGTGTTCCGCTATATCCAGCTGCCCAAAATGAAGACGGTTCTGACCATCGCGGTACTGCTGCGGTTCATGGACAGTTTCAACATCTACACCGAACCCTTCGTTCTGACCGGGGGCGGCCCCGGCAACTCGACCACCCTGCTGTCGATCGACCTGGTGAAGATCGCGCTGGGACAGTTCGACCTTGGCCCCGCGGCCGCGATGAGCCTGATCTATTTCGCCATCACGCTGCTGGTCAGTTGGGTCTTCTACACCCTCATGACAAAGGATGACGCGCAATGAAGAAGCGGTCTCTCATCCCGATCCTGTATATCGCGTTCCTGATGCTGCCGATCTATTGGCTGGTGGCGATGTCCTTCAAGACCACGAACGAGATCCTTTCAGGCTTTTCCCTGTTTCCCCAGACCTTTACGCTGGAGAATTACATCACCATCTTCACCGATCCGACGTGGTATTGGGGCTATATCAACTCGATCACCTACGTGACGATCAACACGGTGCTTTCGGTCTGCGTGGCCTTGCCTGCGGCCTACGCGTTCTCGCGCTATCGGTTCCTGGGCGACAAACAGCTGTTCTTCTGGCTGCTGACCAACCGCATGGCCCCGGCGGCCGTGTTCGCCCTGCCCTTCTTCCAGCTGTATTCGTCGATCCATCTGTTCGACACCTACTTGGCTGTGGCACTGGCGCACACGCTGTTCAACGTGCCGCTGGCAGTGTGGATCCTCGAAGGTTTCATGCGCGGCATCCCGAAAGAGCTGGATGAAACCGCCTATGTCGACGGCTATTCCTTCCCCCGGTTCTTTGTCACGATCTTCCTGCCCAACATCAAGGCGGGCGTGGGCGTGGCGGCGTTCTTCTGCTTCATGTTCTCGTGGGTGGAAATGCTGCTGGCCAAGACCCTGACAGCGGTCGAGGCGAAACCCATCGCCGCCGTGATGACCCGCACCGCGTCCAGCGCCGGCTACGAGCTGGGCCTGCTGGCCGCCGCCGGCACCCTGACCATCATCCCCGGCGCCATCGTCATCTGGTTTGTCCGCAACTACATCGCGCGCGGCTTCGCGATGGGACGTGTATGAGGTTCGACATGCGCAAACTCCTTCTCTCCCTCTCCCTGCTCGCCCCGTCATCGGCGCTGGCGCAAGCCAAGGCCGGCTGGGGCAATGTCGGTCAGGAAGAACCCAAGGGCTTTTCTTGGACCGACCCGCTGTGGCCAGACTTCTGGATGGCCTGGACCCCGGCAACGCTGGCGGTTTTCGTGGGCATCTTCTCGGCCATCGCCCTGATCGGCGTGCTCGAGGTGCTCAAGTTCCGCGACGGGATCGAACGCCGGGGCGTGCTGGGCCTGACGACCACGTTGGGCGACCGGCTGTTCATCACCCTGCTAGGTTCGGCCTACATCTTTCTGGCCTGGCTGGGGCTGGTCGGCCAACCGGTCTGGACCCCGCTTTTCCTGTCGATCGGCTGGGGCATTTTCGTTTTCTGGAAAGTTTAGGCTTTGCGTAACCGCGAAAGGATGCTTGTCTGGCAAGCATAACAGGCAAAATGGTGACACCGAGACCGATGCGAAAGAGAAAGACAGGAAATCTGCTGACCGAGGTTGAACTGGAGTTCATGAACGAGCTCTGGGCACTTGGCGAAGGCTCGGTACGCGACGTGCTGGACCGGCTGCCGCCCGAGCGGAACCTGGCCTACACCTCGGGCGCGACGATCCTGCGTATCCTGGATGAAAAGGGATTTGTCCAAAGCCGCAAGAATGGCAAAACCCTGATCTACCGTCCGCTGCTTGAGAAGGACACCTATCAGGCGCGGTCGCTGCAGAACCTGTCCCGCACGTTGTTCGATGACACCCCGGCCTCGCTGGTGGCACGACTTGTCGACGACGCCGGCCTGACCGAAGCTGATCTGGAGGAAATTCGAGCACTGGTAGAGAGGAGACTGCAAAATGACAGCGGTTAAACCGGTTCTCGATGTATTTCTCGACCTGAACGTGGTGCTGGTTCTTTCAGCACTCATCTGGCTGTGCGCCCGCATGGCCGTGGCCCGAACGCGTCTGCGGCACGACTACATGACACAGCTGCGCGTGCTGAAGGTTCTTTGCGTCTGCGTCATGCTCAGCCCTGTTCTGGCCCTTGGGGTCACGGCAGCCGCCGGTTTTTTCTGGCCGGGTCAGGCCGTTTCCATCGGTGATATTGCGGTAGCGGCGTATTTGCGCGGTGAAATCGCGATGCCGGCTACACAATTCGAAGCTCTGCTGAACACGCGCGAACGTTGGGTCGACACGGTTCTGTCCGGACAAAGCGCCCTTGTGACGGCCGTGCTGGTGCTGCTGACCCTGGCCGCCCTCCGGATGCTGGTCCGCACCGTCCGGGATGCGCTGGCGATCCGCGATACGGTGGTTTCCAGCTTCCTGTGGCGGCGTTCGGCCAACGTGGACATCCGCTTGTCCGATCGGATCACGGTTCCATTTGCCGTGCGCGGGGCGCGTCGTCGCCATGTCGTTCTGCCCAGCCATCTGTTGGACACCCCCCGTGAACTGCGATTTGCCCTGGCGCATGAATTGCAGCACGTTCGCGCCCAGGATGTCGAATGGGAGATTGCGTTTGAGGCCGTGCGACCGCTGCTGTTCTGGAACCCTGCCTACTGGGTTTTAAAATACCAGTTCAGCCGATTGCGCGAACTGGCCTGCGACCAGTCCGTCGTCACCCGGCGCGGGATCGACGCGCGCGACTATACCGATTGCCTGCTGAGCTATTGCGCCCGCACCGTCGCACAAGGCCGGCCACGGGTTTTGAACGTGGCGCTGGTCTCTGGCGGCAAGGCCAAACGGGTTCTGAAACAGCGCGTGATCGCGCTGGCCGATGCGCCCTCGTTCTCGGCACCGTTGCCGGCAATGTTCCTGGGTTCAGCCCTGCTGTTCGCTGTTCTCCTGGCCTTGGGTGCAGCCACGATCCGCCAGACTCAGGACTGGAGCCATGACCGGCTGATGCTGTCGACCGTCGTGAACCTTGAACGGCTCGAGGCACGCAATCAGGGCAACTGATCGGCGACGCCCGGATCTATCCTGTTGCTGGCCCGACCGCTGAACACGGGTCGCTCGAGCGGGCGGCCCAACGCTTGGACGTGCCGCCAGAGGAACACTGCCCAACATGCTCCCCAAGCCAGGGCCGCGGGCACGTCTGCAGAGGACGCCCGCAAAACCGCGGCAAGGCACAGCAAAGCATATCCAATACTATCGATCGCACTGGGGCGCAGCCGGCCGCAACGGCGCGCGACCGCACGGGCAGCTACGGCATAGATCGCGCAGCTGACCGCTCCGACCGTCAGAACGTGCAACGCATCAGGCGCCGCCAGCAAGTCGGGGAAATACAGGGAAGCCGCCAACAGAGACATACCAGCGGGCAACCACGCAAAGGCAATATGAAGCATCGCCAGCAATCCATCCTGAGGAACTGCCGTTGAATGCCAGAGCCACAGACGCCCACCTTCGCACCCGGTGCAGATCACAAGAAGGACGCCGATAAGCGGACCATCGGCGACGGAAACAAGTCCGAAAAGCACCGCAGTCAAAGCCAGAGCTGCCGCCGAAGCGTCCCCCAATGCCCTCGCGCACCGAAACTTTTGCGCGGCGGTTGGGCTTTGGTGCGTCCAATTCCATGTGAAAGCAGCGATCATGCGCCCACCGACAACCGACACCAAAAGTGCCACAAGCAAAACTGAGGAGAAGGACGGCGCAGACCCAGTTAGAAAGGCAATCTGGCAGATGAACAACAAAAGGGCGAAAAGCGCCTGAAGCCCTCCGGCAACCGCGGGCTCGCGCAGTGCAGCCCAAGCGAGACGACCGGCGAGAAAGAGCAAGAACGCCGTGCCCATTGGGACGATGAACATGGGTTCGCCCCCAAGCGCACCGATGGCGGCAAACCGGGACATCGCCCAAACCGCAAACAGCAACAATGTGCCGGTTGGCGAGACAGAATCGCCCCCCGACCAGCTGCGCATCGCCGTCAGCGAATAGCCCGCAAATGCCGCGCCGACGAAGCCGAACAACATCTCATGCGCATGCCAGGCGTACAGCCCCAGCAACGGCGACCAATGGGTGATGAAATCCTGCCCCAGAAACAGGCCGCTCACCCCCAGAAGGGCAGCTGCCCCCGCCGCAGGAAACATGATCCGATGAGGCGAGGACAGCATGGTTTCCGATCATGCAAGGGACGCCTGGGCTATCCTGCGATAGCCGGCTTGACCGTGATAGAACCCATTGCTGAACGGCGTATCTGCACAAACCTGCCGCAACCGGGCTTCGGCCGCCTCGGTCGACATGCTTTGATCCAACAGCGCCCGGTAAACCTCAGCGACGGTGACCATGTCGACGGCCTGCGGCATCAATCGCAGATGGCTCACACCATCGGCAACCAGTTGGGGCAGTTCCTGCAGCAGGATCAGATACCCTTCGGATTGGGTCTGGATCCCGTTGATGCGCAGGATCGGCTGCTCATCCCTCGTACGCAGGGGCATCCCGTCGGGGTCTTCTTCGCAGACGAATTGGCAATTGTCCTTTGTCCGCCCGTGCGAGCGCGCGTGATAGCACCGCGCCGAAACGGCCAGCGACGCCCGGCCAAAGACCTGCACTTCAACCCCGAGACCCAAGTCGCGCGCCATTCGCGCCGCGACGGCGATCGAGGGCGCTGGCAACTCGGTGGGCAGGCAGACATGCGTCGCCCCCTTTGACGCCATCCAGCGGATTGTGGCCTCGTTATAGGCATTCATGAATGGGCCGATGCGATGCGGTCGCGTACCGCGTGCATACAGTCCCGCAGCGTTGTTGATTTCGATCTCGGGCGACTCCATCTCAGACAGGTCTTCGGTGGCCTTGCGCTCTCGCTTCAGCATCACTTCGGCCAAGGAGGACAAAATCACCTTTTTGCCCGTCCGTTCGAGCCTTTCGATGATGGACGGCAGGTCAGCCTCTTGGAACGGGGCGCGTTTTGAACAGATGACCTCGCCCAGATAGACCTCATCCACCGGAGCTTCGTCGGCGACACGCGCATAGAAATCCCGGCGTTGGTCGGCCGACCAGTGATAGGCGATCGGGCCCAATGTAAGTTTCGTCATCGTTTCACCGCCATTTCTTCGTGGCAAAAGCGCCTTGCGTCTGTTTCTGACCCTCGGTCAGTGCGACGAGGTTCCCGATATCCGCTTCGCGACCCGCCCGGATATCGTCGACAGCGTTTCGAAATGCAGACACCACGGACCGGACATAACTCTTGGACCTTTGCCGCCCTTCGATCTTGAACGCATGCACCCCGGCATCGATCAACTCAGGCAGAAGGCGGGCCAGGTTCAGGCTGATCGGTTCCTCGAACGCATAGTACCCGTCCGGACGATGTGCGACCTGATAGCGGCCTTTGCAAATCGTCGGATAACCGGCCTTCTCATCTGGCCCGAACCGGTCGATGGTAAAGCCAGCCAACCTCGATGACATCGAACCATCGGCATCGCGCACGTACTCCACGTCGGACGCCGGCGAACAGACGCCATCGAGGTTCGTGGACTGCCCGGTCAAATAGTTCGTCAGGCTGCAGCGCCCTTCGACCATCAGACCGTGATTTCCGAAGATGAAGGTTTCGATCTCACAGGGGATTTCTTTTCGGATCTGCTGGATTTCGGGGATGGTCAAAATACGGGGCAGGACCACGCGTTTGACACCGAAATTCTCGCAATAGTAGCGGATCGCCTCGGGTGACGACGCTGCAGCCTGTACCGACAGGTGCAAGCGCATCTGTGGATGGGTTCGGGCGATGTAGTCGGCCACGCCCATATCAGCCACGATGAAGGCATCAACGCCGATCCGCGCACCGGTGTCGGCAGCGTGCCGCCAAAGGTCGACCTTGCCCGCCGGGGGATAAGTGTTGAGTGCCAGAAGGACCTTGGCACCCTTGGCATGGGCATAAGCGACCGCCTCCTCCAATTCCTGCGGCGTGAAATTCAGCCCCGGAAAATTCCGGGCGTTGGTGGCGTCCTGAAAGCCGCAATAGACGGCGTCGGCCCCGGCATCGACCGCTGTGCGCAGGGCAGCGGGAGTTCCGGCGGGGCATATCAATTCGGCGAGGCTCATGAAGCAGTCGCTCCTTCTACTTCTTGGTAATTTCGGCGCAACCGGGACAGGATCGCGCGGCCAGGCGGGCCGAACATGTCCGCAGCCTCCTGAGCGATGGATCCATCCATGTCGTCCAATGCATTGCGCAAACGGACGACGGCCTCGGTATCTCCAGTGATCTCCAGATCGCGTGAGAAAAAGGCCGCGTCGCCGTCCTGTTCCGCATCAACCAGCTCCAACAGCAGCAGGAACCGCCCTCGGATAATTGCTGTTGCGTCAGGCAGCATCGACCGCGGTACGGCACGAAAGCTCAGGTTCTGAGGATCTGGACGCAGATGCAGCGCGAACGGCAGCTCGATCGGGTCGATCAGGAAATCGGCGCTTTGATACGGGCCAAGTCGGGCAAACAGTGCAGGATGTTCCTGCGCGACCCTACGGACCACACGCGCGAGAATGGGCTGAACCGCCAAGCAGGCCAAACGCGAGACGACTGCCTGTCCCGGCGGTCTTGGCCTGTTCGATGTCTGTGTTGGGCTCACCATATGCTGCATGTACTGCCTCATCCGTTTGGCTGTTGTATTTGTGCGGGTTCAACCCGGTGCCGCCGTGTTTCGGCCTTGCGCGACGGAGCATCGGCACCATTCGACAACAACGCCCTCAAGGGGCGGCAGGAGCTTGGCGGTTCCACCGGCAAACTGATCGAAGGCGGCGCGATGGGTTTTGCTCACGCCGATCAGGACCGGAGTATCTCGCGCCAAGGCCTCCGCTATGAGGGTGCGAAATCCGCGGCCCTCGGCCTCGCTGAGGCCGAACTTGTTCAGCAGAACAATATCGCAACCGTCATCTCGCAACCGAGCGGTCGCGATGCCGACCACGTCTTCGATCGCACCGGCGTCCATGCGACACGCGCCTGAGCCCGAACCCAGATCCTGCGTGATCCGGATATTGGGACCATGCGGCAGCAGTCCAAGCGTTGTCTCACAAAACTGGGCGCCAGTATCCGGAGTGTTCACACGCAACGCTCCGAGCAAGCACAGACCTTCCTCCTGCAATCGCGCGGCCACTGTCGCCAGCAAATGATCCGTTCCGCCTGCCTCACTTGCGTCGACACCTGCAAGAAGCATGATTGATCCCCTCTACCGTTCGAACCGTGGAAACAGGACCTGGTTTTCAAGCATCATGTGCCGGTCAAGATCCGCCAAAAGGTTCCGCAGCCCATCGTAAAGCCGTCGCCAAGACCCGCAGGCATGTGCGGGCGGTGTCAGGTCATGGGTGATATGCCGGATCAGAGCGATACTCTCGGAGTGGCCATCGTGATCGGCGCGCATAACCCGGATCGGGTTTTCGATCCCTTCCATGCCGCCCATGCGCATGGCGGGAAACAGGACGATCTCCTCTTTTGCCATGTGCGTTTCCATTTCGGCCGCCAGTTCGGCCAGGGCGCGGACCAACCCTCGGGGGGCTTGGGGGTCGTCTCGGTGAACCAAGGCCACGCGTTCAGCAAGATGTTGAAGCTGTTCAAGCTCGGTCCGGTGTGTTTCGTGATACCGTGTGAGGATGTGATCAATCAGGGCGCCTGTCTCAAGATCAGCTTCGTGCATATCGAAGTTCGTCATGGTTCGTGCTTTCGGGGTTCACGACCCGAGCATCTCGAATCGGAGTTTGATTTGCGCATTCTGTTTTGCTAATACGCATAGAAAATACCGATTGGAAAACGCGACCATGCGCCTCACCTCATTCACTGACTATGGTCTCCGCATTCTGATGCGGCTGGCTGGCAGCTCGGACCGCCCGTTTTCAACCGGCGAACTTGCGGATGAATTCAAGGTGTCACGGGCCCATCTTGCCAAGGTCATTTCGGCGCTTGCCAATGCCGGATACCTCAAAACGCGGCGTGGCGGTGGCGGCGGCGCCGTCCTGTCTCGCCCGGCGTCGGACATCCGCTTGGGCGACGTAGTGCGCACCCTGGAGACCGGGCAACCAATCGTTGAGTGTTTCTCGGCCGATGGCAGTGCGTGCACTCTGACCCCAAGCTGCCTTTTGAAAGACCGACTGAAGCAAGCCGAGCAGGCGTTTTTTGACGACCTGAACCGGGCGACACTGGCTGATTGCATCTATCGTCCACCGTGGGAGATTTCGGCGGCGGAATAGTAGCCGGCCTGCCCCTTCGGACAATTCGCCTGGGTTCTCTCAGAACCAATCAGGCTGCGACCACTGTTACCTTTGTGCTTAGACCGGTCAGATCAGTTGGCCCCAATCAAAGAATAAGAAACGGTGTTCGACCGCACGCCTCTGTAAATTCAGTCAGCTGTTTCTCCGGCGGACTTGCCTGATCCTCCGAATGTCAGACCAAAACTCTTGTGCGGAAAAATGCAGGTTGTAGTCTTGGCAGACTGGCCGGAGAGACCCCATTGGAACTGCAGAGACTCCTTGACGACGCCAAGGCGCTGATTACCGAGGCCCAGCTGGATGACGGCTTTTGGCCCTGTGGTGTGCGGGACATGGTATTGGCCCAGACGCGCCAATCCAAACGCCCGTCATGCTCGGTCGTTGAGCCCATGATCGGGCTGGTGCTTCAGGGCAGCAAGTCGGTGCAGTACGGAACCGAGCATGTCCATTATGACGCAGGGGACGTCATTGTCGTGGGAAGCGCCCTGCCAATGGTCTCGGGCCTTGTGGATGCCTCGCCCGAAAACCCCTACATCGCCCTGTATCTCGGCATCGACATGCGCGTATTGCGGGGCGTCTACACCGACATGGGCGGCACCTCGCTGGACGATGCGGGGCCGGCCTTGGAAAGCGGTCAGGCCGACGTGGAAGTCATTGATTCATTTGCACGTCTTTTCCGTTTGCGCCGAGATCCGATCGCAGAGCAAACGCTGGGGGCCGCCGCCGTTCGCGAGGTTTATTTCCGGGTTCTGCGCAGCGACAAAGGGCGCGCGCTGCGCCGTATCATCCGCGCGGACAGCAAGGCCAACCAGGTCGCCAAGGCAATCGCGCATATCCGCAAAGAGTACCGCTCGACGATCAAAGCCTCGGACTTGGCCGCGATCTCGGGCATGAGCGCGTCGGTATTCTATGACGCTTTCAAACGGGTCACAGCCAACAGTCCGCTGCAGTTCCAGAAAGACCTGCGCCTGACCGAGGCCTTCCAACTGCTTCAGCAGACGGGAACGCCTGTATCGCGTGTTGCACACGCGGTTGGGTATGAAAGCCCGGCCCAATTCAGCCGTGAGTTCGCCAAGAAATTTGGCGTTCCGCCCCGAGAACTGACCCGGGATCACGTGACCTGAGCTGCACGCTTTGCTCTTGGATTTCGGAGAATCGAGCAAGAGTTGAGGAGGAAGCTCTGTGTTCCACCCGAGGCGGACAGATTAGGTTCATCCATGATGCAACCGGGCGGTGTTGCCCCCGAAATCGTAAGGATACCTGATGGCAGTCTCCGACCAAGTTCCTACAAATTCCGGATTTCACGCAAAAAGCACGGCGGCCGAAGTGCTGGCCGAAATCGACCTGACCGGAAAGACCGCTATCGTAACCGGTGGCTACAGCGGCATTGGCCTCGAAACCGTCCGCGCCCTTGCCGACAAGGGGGCCGCAGTGATTGTTCCCGTACGCTCGGAAGCCAAAGCGCAGGAGAGCCTGGCGAGCGTGGAAGGTCATGTCAGGACCGCACCGATGGACCTGGCGGATCTGGGATCAGTCCGACGGTTTGCCAAGACGGTATCCAGCGACTTGCAAAACCTGGATCTGCTGATCAACAACGCCGGGATCATGGCGTGCCCCGAGGCCCGTGTTGGACCCGGTTGGGAATCCCAATTCGGTATCTGCCACATGGGCCACTTTGCCCTGACCAAGTTGCTGCTGCCGCTTTTGGAGCAAACGCCGGGCGCGCGGGTCGCGGCTCTCTCCTCAACCGCGCACAAGATTTGTGACGTCCATTGGGATGATATCCAGTTCGAAAAGACGGACTACGACAAATGGCAGGCCTATGGGCAAGCAAAGACCGCAAATGCGTTGTTTGCCAACGCCCTGTCCCGCCGTTTGGCAGAGACCGGAGGGTTGGCGTTTTCGGTACATCCCGGTGGGATCTTCACCCCTCTGCAACGGCACCTGCCGGAGGAAGAGATGATCGCACTGGGTTGGCTGAACGAGGATGGCGAGCCGTCCGAATTGGCCAAGGAGGGTTTCAAGACGCCCGAACAGGGCGCGTCAACAACGGTTTGGGCGGCGACGTCGCCAAAGCTGGTTGGCAAACCCGGAGTTTATTGCGAGGACGCTGACATTGCAGCCCCAACCGACCCCAACAGCCCGACGGCCCGATATTTCGGGGTCAACGCACATGCCTGCGATGACGCATCGGCTGAAAAGCTGTGGGAGATCAGCGAACGGCTACTGCAAGAGGCCTGATACCCACGCAGTGCGGTCGGGATGATCCCGGCCGGACTGCGCTTTTGGGCGATAAGACAGCGCCAGGGTTTCAGACCACAATTTCGCCCCCTAGCCCTCTGCGCAGCTGGTCTTGGCCCGGGCTGGACCCAAACGGTTCAGGCCAGAGCCTGCTCGGGCACTGGATCGGCGACCAACAGTTCGACATCTGACACGCCCAGCGCCACGGCCAACTGGCTTGGCGGGACCGTGTCGACGATCAACGTGTCCAAATCCGACAGTTCGCACACTTTGTGCAACTGCTTGTGATTGAACTTCTGGGCATCAAGCAGAAGATGGCGTTCCGCGGAACGGCCCAGCATCACGCGTTTGACGGCTGCGATATCACCGATCGGTTCGCTGGGGCCATCCTCGGACAATCCCGACGCGCCGATCATGCAGCGATCGACATTGAACCGGCCCAGAAACTCCAGCGTTTCGTAACCAACGACGGCAGCCTCGGCGGCAAGATAAGCACCGGGGCAAACAATAACCTCGGCCGCGCTGCCGCCCAGTGTCACGGCCACCGGAATCGAATTCGTGATGACAGTGCAACGTATGTCGCGAAATGCCAATGAGCGCGCCAGTTGAGCGGTTGTCGAGCCCGAGTCGATCATGACCGTCTCACCTTCACGCACAAGGCCAGCGGCGGCGTTTCCGATCCGCTCGCGTTCGGCAACCCGGGCCGCATTGCGCTGGTCCAGACTGAGATAATGCCCTTGCACCGGCGCCGACGCGCCACCGTGCGCACGCGCAATCAGGCCGTCTTCGGCCAGCGCGTCAAAATCTCTGCGGACGGTCTCGGTGGATACGTCGAAACTGCGGGCCAGATCACTGATGCGCACGTGCGGGCGCAGCTTGAGCTCAAGCAGGATACGTTGGCGACGATCGGACTTTTTCAGCCGATCCCGCCCTTTCTTGCTGTGTTTCTGACGTGTTTTGGCCTTTGACATCTCATTGACCCGGCTAGACGATAATCAACTTTTGTGGCGTTTACCTCATTTTTGCAAATATTTTGTTGCATTGCCCTCAAACTGGTGATGAAGATCGTCGGACTCACCCCATTGTGGAAGGCAGAATGTTGGCCATACAACGGCGCAGCGCAAACAAGGTATTGAACGCATGATCGTGCTGGCCACCCATCTGGCGGCCGGCGTCGCCCTGCTTTTGTGGTCTGTCCGGTTGATCCGGACCGGAGTGGAACGAGCGTTCCTGCCCGAGTTGAAACGCGGCCTGAAAATCCTGTCTGAAAACCGAATCTCCGCTGCATTGGGTGGCGGTATGGCAGCGATGCTTATGCAAAGCTCGACTGCAGTTGCATTGATCGGAGCCGGATTTGCGGTATCGGGCATGCTCGCCCCACCCTCGGCCCTTGCGCTGCTGTTGGGGGCAGAGGTGGGATCCGCCCTAATGGCAAAGGTGCTGACCTTGCCCGTCCAGGCCGTGATGCCATTCGCATTGCTGGTCGGCGTCGTGGTGTTTTTGAAAGCCGGACGACGGCGGACGAAACAGATCGGGCGCATCATCATCGGTTTTGCCCTGGTGCTGTTGTCGCTTGGAATGATCCGCGAAGCCACAGTGCCAATCGGGGCCAGCCCAATCGTTCAAAGCATTGCCGCATATTTTCAAAGCGACTTGATCAGCGCCTATGTGGTCGGTGCAATTCTGGCGTGGCTCATGCATTCCAGCCTTGCCGCAGTGCTGACCTTTGCAACATTCGCCGCGTCAGCACTGGTTGGCGGCACGGTGGCCGCCGCACTGGTCATCGGTGCCAATCTCGGTGGCGCCGTGATCTCATTCGCCCTGCTCTGGTCGCAGGAGCGCCCGGCCAAGTTGGTCGTCCTTGCCAACCTGGTGGCTCGGGCCTGCGTCACTTTGGTGGCGCTGGCCCTACTGCTGACCGGCGTGCTGAACATATCCGTGTTCGGCACAGCGCCCGGTCAACAGGTGGTGATGCTGCACATTGCGATGAATGTCGCCCTTCTGGTCGTTGCGCTGCCGTTCACCAACCTGCTGATCCGGTTGGCCGACGCGTTCGTTCCCCGCCATTCCAGCATCACCGCCGACAACGTGACCGCATTGGACCCCAGCGCACTGGACCACGTGCCTCTGGCGCTGGCCTGCGCACAGCGCGAACTGCTGCGCATGGCTGAAACGGTTCAGGCGATGCTAGTGCCAACCATTCATCTGTTCCGGAACTGGGACCCCGAACTAGCCCGCACCGTCGAATTGCGGGAAAACGATGTCGACCGCATGCATTTTGACATCAAAATCTACGTCTCGCGCCTGCGGGAAGGCGATCTAACACCTCAGCAGGAGAAAAAGACACTCGAGTTGGTGTCGATGGCCAACAACCTTGAAGAAGCCGCCGACCGGATCGCGGTCAACCTGGTGGCCCTGGCGAAGAAAATGGCTGACGAGGGCATCACATTTTCCAAAGAAGGTCTGACCGACATTGAACAATTCCACGATCAGATCACAACGAACGGCCAATTGGCTCTGAGCATTCTCACCACCGGCGACGCTGAGGCGGCCCGCCAATTGGTGGCCGAAAAGGATCGGATCCGGATTGAAGAGCAATACCTGCAGGAGCGACACCTGAAGCGCCTGCAAAGTCGGGGTCCGGCCAGTATCGAGACGACCAATATCCACCAGGAGACGCTGCGCCTATTGAAGCAAATCAACGCGGCGCTGGCCTTTGTGGCCTACCCGATCGCCGAGGAGACGGGAGATCTTCTGGAAAGCCGCCTGGCCAAACCGCGGATAATCTCGGACGCACCTTAGTCACAGCATTTTTCGGATCGTACTTTTAAGACCGGCAGCTAAGGCTCCGGCCCTTCCGTGAGTACAAGGCTTTCTGACTTCCTGAACCCGGCAGAATTGACAGTCGGCCCCACTCGCATGCTATCGTCATATCAGAATGTTATGACATAAATCCGTTTCTTTGAATTCGAAGCTGTTGAATTGGGAGGTTCTCATGCTGCGACTCTACGTCTGTTCAATGCTGCTAACACTCGGCCCGGCAGGCGTTCTCGCCGACGCTGTGCCGACCAAAGAAGCCGCAGAGGGTACCTTTGCCGAGCGTCCGTTCTCGCCCTATGCCAACCGGACATTCCCGGAGCGCCCTCTTTGGGGGGACACGCACCTGCACACAGGGTTGTCACTGGACGCCGGAACGTTCGGGAACACGCTGCTGCCGGATGACGCCTGGCGATTTGCGAAAGGCCAACAGGTCATCTCGTCGACCGGACAGCCGGTTCGGCTTGCGCGCCCGCTGGATTGGATGGTTCTCACGGATCACACCGACCTGATGGGGTTTGCCCCGGACCTGCAGGCCGGAAAGCCGGGGGTCTTGGCACATCCCAAGGGTCTGGAATGGTACGAAGGATATTCTGCGGGCGGGGACGAAGCTGCCAAAGCGGCGTTCGACATCATTTCCAATTTCTCGCAGATGACCCTGCCGGAAGACCTGCTTGAATCATACAGCCCCGGAGCGGACGCCTTTGCGTTTACCTGGGAACATATCGTGATGGCCGCAGAACGGCACAACGACCCGGGCAATTTCACAGCGTTCATCGGTTTCGAATGGACCTCGGTGCCCAAGGGATTCAACCTGCATCGAAACGTCATGCTGCGCGATGGCCCGATCCGTGCGCTGCAGATGGTGCCGCCGGTCACGCAGCCGCCCTATGGGAATACGGATCCGAAGGCACTTTACGAGTGGCTCGAGGAGTACCAGGCCAAGACCGGAGGCCGTGCCGTTGCTTTCGCGCATAACGGCAATCTGTCGAACGGCTGGATGTTCCCGACCGAAGACACCTATCACGGCGGCAAGGTGGATGAGGAATACGTACAGAACCGCGCCAAGTGGGAACCGCATTACGAGGTCACCCAGATCAAGGGTGACGGCGAAGCCCATCCTTATCTCAGCCCCGACGACCCATTTGCCGACTATGAAAATTGGGATGTCGGGAACCTCGATATCTCCGAGCTGAAAACCGATGACATGCTGGCCGGCGAATACGCGCGCGAGGCGCTGAAGCGCGGGCTGATGCTTGAAGAGAAATTTGGCGTGAACCCCTACAAGTTCGGGATGGGCGGCGCGACGGACAGCCATACGTCGCTGGCAACGGCCGAGGAAGACAACTATTTCGGCAAATCCGTAAGCGCTGAGCCGTCGGCTACGCGCGTTCTGCACCCGTTTGTCGAAAGCGATCTGGGCGCCTTTGAGGGGCATACGCTGGTCGCATCGGGCTATACCGCAGTCTGGGCGTCCGAGAATACGCGCTCGGCCATTTTCGACGCGTTCAAGCGACGCGAGACATACGCCACGACCGGGCCTCGCATCGGGCTTCGTTTCTTCGGCGGATGGGATTTCGATGAGTCCGACCTGCTGACGCGTCTGGTGGCCGATGTGGGATACACCAAAGGGGTGCCGATGGGCGGTGACCTGCGTCCGCCCGAGGGCGAAGGCGCACCGACTTTCCTGATCGGCGCGCTGCGTGACCCCGTCGGTGCGAACCTTGATCGAGTTCAGGTCGTCAAGGGCTGGTTGGATGCAGACGGCGCGCTTCAGGAAAAGGTCTACAACGTGGCCTGGTCCGACGATCGTGCGCTGGATGCCAATGGCAACCTTCCCGAAGTCGGCAATACCGTCGATCTGGATACCGCCAGCTGGAGCAACTCGATCGGCGCATCGGAATTGGTGACCGTTTGGACGGATCCCGACTTCGATCCCAACGCGCGGGCATTCTACTACGTGCGGGTTCTGGAAATCCCGACCCCGCGCTGGGTGCTGTACGACAAGCTTCGTTTTGGAATCGATCTGCCGGCCGAGGCCCAGTTGATCCATCAGGAACGTGCGTATTCGTCACCGATCTGGTACACGCCTGCCAGCGAATGAACCAAGACCGAAACCGGGGGCGCGGGATCGCGCCCTTGGGCCGGGGTCGTTGCTGCAACATCTTCTTCCAAGTTGAAATCGGCGATTTGACATGACGGGCCGTTGGGATCAACGATCGGGTATCGAATTGCCAGCAGGTCAGATCTTTCATGCGCTTTTACAAAGAACCGCTGTTCCATTTCATTCTGATCGGGCTGGCCATTTTCGGCTGGTTCTATCTTGTATCCGACGAGGCCGAGCCCCCGGAAGAGGCCGAAACGATCACAATTGACAGCGACGACATCGCGCTTTTGAGAACACGGTTCGAGGCCAGTTGGAAACGCCAACCCACCGACGCCGAGTTGCAGGCGCTGATCGATTCCTGGACCCGCGAAGAAATTCTTGTGCGCGAGGCCCGAAAGCTGGGCTTGGACCGTGGTGATCAGGTGATCCGGGCCCGCCTTGCCCGAAAAATGGAGTTTCTGACTACCGCAATTGCGTCCTCGGTCGCCCCCGAGGAGGCTGTTTTAGAAGAGCATCTGGCCCAGAACGCAGACCGCTTCACGACCCCTACCCTGATCGCGTTTGATCAGATCTATCTGGGTGATGCCCCAGACCCGGACGTCGTCGACGATACTCTGCAGGCGCTGAACGGTGGCGCGGATTGGTCCAGCCTTGGCGTTTCGTCCTTGCTGGCGCGGTCGATGCCACTGACGGCCTCGGGTGCAATCGACACAACCTTTGGTCGCGGGTTTGCGTCACAGCTTGACGGGAGCGAGCCGATGATTTGGATCGGTCCGATCAACTCGGGATACGGGCAACATCTTGTCCGCGTGACCGAAGCAAAGCCCGGTTATCTTCCGCCGCTCGCCGAGATCTACGACTCCGTTCTGAACGATTGGCGCAGGGCGACGGCTCAGGACCTGGCGCAGGCTCAATACGAAAGCCTCGCCGCCCGGTACCGTGTCGAGGCACCCGAATCCGCAGAGGGCGGCTCGTGAAGACCGTCTTCTTTGTTCTGCTGAGTTTCTGGCTGGGCATGGTTCCGCAATTCGGCCGAGCACACGCGCTTGACCCCGGCTATCTGGACCTGAACGAACTGGCGCCGGGCACCTGGAGAATCCTTTGGCGTATTCCCGACGTGAACGGACAACCCATGGAGATCGATGCGGTTCTGCCCGACCATTGCGCGCCGGCAAATGGCCCGGAGCCAACAGCGGAAAACCAGGCGTGGGTGTCTTCTTGGATTGCAGAATGTGACGCCGAAATAGCAGGCCATGTTGTGGCCATAGACGGGTTGGAGCGCCAGCAGAACGATGTCTTGCTGCGCGTTCGACCGCTGAATGCTGAACCCGTGACGCTCAGATTTACGCCTGATGAGGCCGAATTGACGGTTCCGGCGGAGCCTACGATCTGGTCGGTTTTCAGCAGCTACTTTCTGCTTGGGTTCGAACACATTTTGGGCGGCTGGGACCACCTGTTGTTCGTTTTTGCGCTTTTTGTTCTGGTGCGGAACCCATGGCGGTTGGTCGGTGCGATAACCGCGTTCACAGTCGCGCATTCGCTGACGCTGGCGATGGCGACGCTTGGGTTTCTCAACGTGCCCGCCGGCCCCGTCGAAGCCGTTATTGCCTTGTCCATCGTATTCCTTGCTCTGGAAATCCTGAGGCACAAAGAGGGCGAGCTGCGGTTATCCGAGCAATACCCGTGGATCGTCTGCTTCAGTTTCGGCCTGCTGCATGGGCTTGGCTTTGCCGGTGCTCTGGCTGAGATCGGCCTGCCTTCGCAAGAGATCCCTGCGGCGCTGCTGGCTTTCAACATCGGCGTCGAGGCCGGTCAGCTTGCCTTTATCGCAGTACTCGCGCTTCTGATTGCGATGTGGCGCCTTATCGCACCACGGAACGCCGGTTGGGTGACCCACTTGGCCACCCCGGTGACAGGCTATGCCATCGGGTGCATATCGCTCTATTGGCTGATCGAGCGTGTCAACGGGTTCTGAGCGCCCAAGCGGTCAATTCACAGATCTTTGCATTCCGGCACTGCGGTCAGAACCGATCCGTCTTTGAGATGTTGCAACAGATTGTCGACCGTAAGGTCACCCATCGCGGCACGCGTTTCGACAGTAGCACTGCCCGCATGCGGCAACAGAACCACGTTTGGCAATTCACGCAACGCTTGTGGAACGCGAGGTTCATCCTCGAAAACATCCAGCCCTGCCCAGCCAAGCGCACCGCTTTGCAGCGCTTCAATCAAAGCTGCCTCGTCAACGACGGACCCGCGGCTGACATTGATCAGCGTGCCCCTGCCCCCCAACGCCCGCATCACCTCGGCGTTGACCAGCTTGTTGGTCGACGGCCCGCCCGGTGTTATGCAAATCAGCACATCCACGTGTTCGGCCATGTCGACCAGATTGTCGAAATACCGGTATGGCACATCCTTGGAACTGCGGGTGTGATAGGAGATTTCGGGCGACCACGGCGCCAGTTTGTCGGCAATCGCCTGGCCGATACGGCCAAGCCCCAGAATTCCAACCTTTTGATTGTCGGCTGATCGGGTCAAAGGGGCATTGCCTTCTGTTTCCCATCGTCCCGACCGGACGTATTCATGGTCGCGCACAAGCTCTCGGTAGCAGGCCAGCATCAGCAGAACGGCGGTGGTTGCGACCTCGTTGTTGAGCACATTCGGTGTGTGTGTGACGACAACTCCGCGGGCTGCAGCAGCCGTTGCATCGACCGCATCATATCCAACCCCATAGACGCTGATCATCTTCAGGTTTGTCAGTTGGGCCATCAGGTCGAGCGGCACGCCGTCATGTCCGTTCGTGACCACATGGGTGATGCGCGCGGCATCAAAATCGTCCAGCCGGCGAATATCAAATGCGGCGGACAGCCGATCTTTCATCCGGTCGGTAATCCCGCCGATCTGCAACAGCTCAGTCATCCTGACTGACCTTCTGCCGCTGCAAACCCAGCCCGTCGATCCTCAGGTCCATCACGTCGCCCTTCTTCAAATAGACCGGATCGGGCTTGATCCCCATGCCGACCCCGGGCGGTGTGCCGGTCGAAATCACGTCACCGGGATGAAGGGTGAACAACTGGCTCAGATGCTCGATGATCTCGGCAACGGTAAAGATCATGGTGGCCGTGTTTCCGGTCTGCATCCGCTGACCGTTCACGTCCAGGGACATGCCCAGCGCCTGAGGATCGGGAACCTCATCGCGGGTGACCAGCCACGGACCGGTCGGACCGAACGTGTCGCAGGACTTGCCCTTGGTCCATTGTCCGGTCAGTTGCGTCTGGAAATGCCGCTCGGACACGTCATTGACGATGCAATAACCGGCGACATAGTCCAAAGCATCGGCCTTGGAGACGTATTTCGCCGTTTTCCCGATCACCACACCCAACTCGCATTCCCAATCGGTATGGGTGGACCCGCGCGGCATCACAACGTCATCATAAGGCCCCACGATGGCGGAATTTGCCTTGAAGAACAGGATCGGATGCTTGGGAATATCCGCGCCCGTTTCGGCAGCATGGTCCGAGTAGTTCAGTCCGATGCACAGAAACTTGCCGATCTTGCCCACGCAAGCTCCGATCCGCGGATCCCCTTCAACAATCGGCAGGCTTTCGGGATCAGTTGCGCGCAGCCTGTCCAGCACGGCGTCGCCCAGCGTTTCACCGGTGATATCGGTGACATGGGCGGACAAATCCCGCAATTGACCCGCAGAGTCGACCAACGCAGGCTTTTCCGACCCTGCGGCTCCGTAGCGAACAAGTTTCATTTCGGTTCCTTTTAGTGATTGTCCCGCGGCAGGAATTGCCGCGCGATGTCCCTGAATTTGTCGGCGCCCTTCAGCGTCATGCCGCGATCCAGACGATCGACCTTCTCGCGGAAGATCTCCTGCCACGGTGACTGGTCGGGCGGGACCGAATAGCCACCTGCAGCTTCCAGTTCGCGGGCGCGTTCATGCAACTCCTCCAGCGGAACAAGCATATCCGCCGTCCCTTTGCCCAGATCGATGCGCAACCGGTCGCCATTTCGCACCAGCGCCAGCCCGCCGCCTTCGGCCGCCTCGGGCGAGGCGTTCAGGATCGACGGGCTTCCGGACGTGCCGGACTGGCGCCCATCACCGATGCAGGGCAGCGCCTCGACCCCTTGTTTCAACAGGTATGAGGGCGGCCGCATGTTCACCACCTCGGCCGCGCCCGGGTAACCTTTGGGTCCGGCCCCGCGCATGATCAGGATACAGTCTGCATCGATGTTTTCTGCCGGATCATCGATGCGGTGATGAAAGTCCTCAGGCCCGTCAAAAACGACCGCCCGGCCCTCGAATGCATTGGGGTCATCCGGGTTCGACAGGTAGGCCTCGCGGAAAGCGGACGAGATCACCGATGTCTTCATGATCGCGCTTTCGAACAGGTTGCCCGAGAGGTTGATGAACCCGGCCTGATGCTTGACCGGATTTCTCACCGGCTTGATCACGTCGTCGTTCAGCGACCGGCGTGTCCGGCAGTTCTCGCCCATCGACCGGCCGTTGACCGTCAGCGCATCGGGGTTGGGCAGCAATCCGGCATCAATCAACTCACCGACCACGGCAGGGACACCGCCGGCGCGCTGGTAATCTTCTCCAAGGTATTTTCCGGCCGGCTGCATGTTGACCAGCAGCGGTACGTCGTGACCCAGGCTTTGCCAGTCATCGTTGTTGAGAGGAACGCCAAGATGCCGGGCGATCGCATTCAAATGGATCGGCGCGTTCGTCGATCCACCTATCGCCGAGTTGATGACGATCGCATTTTCAAATGCCGCCCGCGTCATGACATCGCTTGGGCGCAGATCCTCCCACACCATCTCGACGATGCGCTTTCCGGTTTCATAGCTGATCTGTCCGCGTTCCCGGTACGGAGCCGGTATCGCGGCGGACCCGGGCAGTTGCATTCCCAAGGCTTCGGCCAGCGAATTCATCGTGGTCGCCGTTCCCATCGTGTTGCAATAGCCAACAGAAGGCGCCGAAGCCGCCGCGATTTCCATGAACTCATCAGTGTCGATCTCACCGGCAGCAAGGTCTTCCCGAGCCTTCCAGATCACGGTTCCCGACCCCGCGCGTTCACCCTTCCACCAGCCGTTCAGCATCGGGCCGACCGACAGAGCGATTGCGGGGATATTGACGGTGGCGGCCGCCATCAACAGCGCCGGCGTGGTCTTGTCGCAACCGATGTTCAGAACCACGCCGTCGATCGGGTAACCAAACAAGCTCTCGACCAGCGAAAGATAGGCCAGATTGCGATCCAGCGAGGCAGTGGGCCGCTTACCCGTTTCCTGAATCGGGTGCACCGGAATTTCGATGCACGTGCCGCCGGCCGCGATAATCCCGTCGCGTACGCGTTTGGACAATTCCAGGTGGTGGCGGTTGCACGGGCTGAGATCGCTACCCGTTTGCGCAATGCCGATGATTGGCTTGCCGGATTGAAGCTCGGCGCGGGTCAGGCCGTAGTTGAGATACCGTTCCAGATACAGCGCGGTCATCTCGAGGTTCTCCGAATTCATGAACCATTTCCGCGACCGCAGATCGTCCTTTGTTATCTTCGTCATTGGCCTGACCACCCCCCATCGATTATGTGTGTATGTCCTGTGGTGAAAGCACTCTCATCGCTTGCCAGGTAGACGACCAGTGCCGCTATTTCTTCCGCCTTGGCGACGCGGCCCATGGGCTGGCGGGCCACGAACTGCGCCAAGGCCTCTTCCCTGCTGCCCAGCTCTTGGGCCAAAGCCTCGACCCGATCGCGCCAACTGGGGCTGTCGACCGTTCCGGGGCAGATGCAGTTGCAACGGATGCCCTTCGTGATGAAATCAACCGCAACCGATTTCGTCAGCCCCACAACCGCAGCTTTGGTCACGCCATAGACAAAGCGGTTGGGCGCGCCGATGATCGACCCCAAAGCGGAAGACATGTTGATGATCGAGCCGCCGCCCCGTTCGACCATCCCCGGCAGCACAGCCTTCGTTGTGCGCATCATGGACCGCGCGTTGAGGTCCATCGCAAAATCCCACTCATCATCGGTGGCGTCCAGGATGGTACCGTGATGCACGAAGCCCGCACAGTTGAACAACACGTCCGGATTTGCCCGCTCAACCCCCTGAGCGACGCTGGCGTCATCGGTGACGTCCATCTCGAAAATTTCGATATTTTCGAGATTCTCGGACCGAATCGAAGAAAGGTTTTCGAGGTTGATATCCGTCGCAAACACCTGCGCCCCTTCGCGCGCCATTGCAATTGCGCTGGCACGACCGATACCCTGTCCGGCGGCCGTCACAAGGACGCGCTTCCCCACAAGTCTTTCTGACATATGTAAAATTTACCTTTCACTACTTGCGATCAAACACCAGGACCCCGGGCCCGAGTGCGACCGGGCAGCACCAAAAAATTCTGCACGGAAACGCGACAGGCTTTGGCGCAGGAACTTGATGCCGTTAGCGTATGACAGAGATTTTGGTTTGGCTATAACCATGCGTGGTGCGGCCCGAAGGAGGACAAGCAAGCATGAGTGAACAGCGCAAAGTGACCCTTTTGGGCACCGGCCTAATGGGGGCGCCGATGGCACGAAACCTGCTTGCGGCAGGCTTTCCCCTGACCGTTTGGAACCGTAGCGCCGAAAAGGCACGGCCATTGGCGGACCAAGGTGCCGCGGTTGCAGACACCCCGGCCCACGCGGTTGCCCAAGCCGATGTGATCGTGACCATGCTGGCCGACGGATACGCAACCGGCGCGCTGCTTGAAGACCCTTCTTTCTGCGACCAGCTGAAACCTGGTGCCGTCTGGATCGACATGTCCAGCGCCAAGCCTGAACATGCCCGCGCGCAGTCGGCCCAACTCGAAACCCTCGGCCTGCGGCATCTGGATGCCCCAGTCTCCGGTGGCACCAAGGGGGCCGAGGCGGGCTCGCTGGCGATCATGGTGGGCGGCGATGAGAAGGTCATGCGGGAGGTCCTGCCAATCCTCTCCGCCATGGGGCGCCCCGTGCATGTCGGCCCCAGCGGCGCCGGACAGTTGTGCAAACTGGCCAATCAGACAATCGTGGCCGTCACGATTTCCGCCGTTGCCGAGGCAACCCTGCTGGCCGAACAAGGTGGCGCAGACCCGGCTGCTTTGCGCGCCGCGCTTCGCGGTGGGTTTGCCGACAGCGTGATCCTGCAGCAGCACGGGGAACGCATGTCCAACCGGGACTTCGTTCCCGGCGGACTCTCGAAGTTTCAGCTGAAGGATCTGGACAACACCTTGGCTGAGGCGCGCGGTCTGGGCCTGGAACTGCCCAATACGCAAGCCGTACGCGACCGGTTCGAATACCTGATAAACGAAATGGATGGGGCCGGGCTGGATCATTCTGCGCTCTACCTCGAACTCAGAAAACGGAATGGCATGTCGTGACGCATATCCTCATCATCGGCGGCGGTGGAATGCTGGGGCAGAAACTGGCGCATCACATTTCGGCCGAACAGACCTTTGGCCCGGACGCCCGTGTATCATTGTTCGACCTTTCATTTCCGGCCGAGGGTGCACCGGGAGAAAAAACCGTTGGCGACATCGCGGTCCCAAACTCGGCCAAGATTCTGGCCGCTCAGCGCCCTGACGTGATCTTTCATCTGGCCGCGATTGTCTCGGGTCAGGCAGAAGCTGATTTTGGCCTTGGTTGGGACGTCAACCTGATGACGACCTGGGCACTGTTGAACGCATTGAAGGACGAGCATGACGCCACCAGCGGCGCCTACCGCCCGCGGCTGGTCTTCGCTTCGTCCATAGCCGTCTTTGGCGCCCCTTTCCCCGCAAGGATCGACGATGAATTCCTGTGCGCCCCTCTGACCAGCTACGGGGCGCAGAAGGCTGCGTCCGAGTTGATGATTTCCGACTTCAGTCGAAAAGGATACATCGACGGCATCTCCCTGCGGCTGCCGACGCTGTGCGTGCGGCCCGGCAAGGCAAATGCCGCCGCTTCCTCCTTCTTTTCGGGTATCATTCGAGAGCCCCTGAACGGGCTTGAGGCGGTTCTGCCGGTCGACGACACCGTTCGCCACTGGCACGCCAGCCCTCGGGCAGCGGCAAGATTTCTGACCCGCGCGGCCGATCTTGATACGAAGCTGCTGAACGACCGGCGCGCCCTGAACATGCCCGGCATCAGTTGTACGGTCGCCGAACAGATCGAAGCTCTGCGCACTGTCGCCGGTCAAGACGCGGTCAACCTGATAAAGCATGTTCCCGACCCGGACATAGAGCGCATTGTCAAAGGCTGGCCACGCGACTTTCAAACCGACCGCGCGCTTGAGCTGGGCTTCCGCGCAGAGTCGAGCTTTGAAGACATCATCCGCGCTTATCTTGAGGATGACTTCCGCGTTTAATCGCCCATCGTCTTGCCTGTCAGATGGCGCTTGAGGTGGTCATGAATCTTCTGCTTGGTCAGTTGCTCATCGCCGGACAATGCGGCCTCGAGGATGTCGGCGTGATGCCGGATGTTCTCTGAGATGAACTCGAACCGCCGGTCCGCCACCATCAGCTGCTGCCGGAATTGCGCGTAAATTCGGCCGTGCATCTGCTTCAACGTTTCCGATCCGCAGGCCGAGATCAGCGTTTGATGGAATTCCTTTTCCGAGGCAAACCAGATCTCGATCAGCTCGCTGGGGTCGTCGGTGGCATGAATGCGCTTTTCGATATGGCTCAGCTTGTGATGCGCCGCGGTCAGCCTGGCTTCCCAATCCACCCCGCCGTTGCGGATCGACATTGCGGTGCCTTCTCCCTCCAGCAAAACGCGGATGTGGGTCAGCTCGATCAGTTTTTTCGGCGAACGCTTCGGGACGCGAAAGCCCTTCTGCTCCTGAAAGTCCACCAAACCCACCGATGACAAACGAAAAAGAACTTCGCGAACCGTGCTGGCCGAGCACCCATAGTCCTTGCGCAACTCTTCGGCCCGAACCTTGGCACCATGCTCGAATCCGTTCGAGATCAGACGCATTTTAAGGTGCTGATAAATATCTACTTCTTCATTCATTCCGGTTTGCACCTTTCAGGTCTGGCCACTTAGTGTCCTAATCATATTTTCGATTTATTGCAAGAATCTCGAATTTCTTGAAAATTTCATATTTTACTTGTTGCATTCGATTCGACCGCTTAACGTCTAGCAGCGTGTCGACAAGGGAGGCGGCAAGATCTCCTACCCGGCGCACTGCTCAACGTCTGGGAGGACAATATGAAAATAGTCAAGACAGCGGCTGTTGCGGCCGTAGCAACGACGATGGCGGCCGGTTTCGCGGTGGCTGAAACGACCAAGCTGAGAATTCAAACCCATTTCTCGCCCGAGACGCTGTCCGGGCAGATGGCGGCAAAATACGTCGAAGACATCCAGGAAATGTCGAACGGCGAGATCGAAGTCGAGATGTTCTACTCGTCCTCGGTGGTCAAATCGGTCGAAACCTTCGATGCCGCGGCGACAGGCATCCTCGACTGCGACATGACCGGCGGCGGCTATCAGACCGGTAAGAACCCGGCCTTCCAGTTCGCGGGCGATCTGCTGGGCGGTTACCAGAACCCCTATCAGCAAATGGCATGGCTGCTGCACGGTGGCGGCAGAGATGCCGTCAATGACCTGTACAACGGCTACGACATGGAATTCATCGGCTGGTGGATCCCGGGGCCGGAATCTCTGGCCTCGACCAAGCCGATCGCCAAGGTCGATGACTTCAAAGACTGGAAATTCCGTTCGCCCCCGGGCCTGGCCACCAAGGTCTTTGCCGAGTTGGGCGCATCGCCGATCGTGATGGACTTCAACGAAATCTTCACCGCTCTGGAAACCGGCATCATCGACGGCGCGGATGCTGCGAACCTGACCAACAACGTGGGTCTGGGTCTGTACGAAATCGCCGGTCACACGAACTATCCCGGCTTCCACTCGATGCCCGCAGACCATCTGGCCTGCCGCAAGGACGTTTGGGACGCGATGCCTGCACATCACAAAAAGATCATGGAAGTCGCGATGGACAGCCTGGCGCTGCACAATGCGACGATCAACGAAGTGCAGAACGCTCAGACCGCCAAGGACCTGAAGGCCAAAGGCGTTCAGCTGTATGAGTGGTCGCCGGAAGATCTGGCCGCCTACCGCGCAGCCGTTCAGGTCGGGTGGACCGAGTTCGCCACGACCCCAGAGGCCAAGGCGCTGTTGGAAAGCCACATCAACTTCCTGCGCGATCTGGGCGCAATGCAATAATCGGGCTTCGGCCATTCAACGACAATCGGAAAGGCCGTGCTGACGGCCTCTCCGAATGTGCCCGGGACCCTGCATTTCATGAAAATCACCAAGATCACCAGCCGTGTACTGCAGTACAAGATGCCCGAAGTCCTGGGGTATTCGCAGCAGTATTATGACAAGCGCACAACCCATCTGATCGAGGTTCAAACCGACGAAGGCGTGACCGGCTGGGGAGAGTGTTTTGGCCCCGGCAACGTAGCAAGAGCCAACAAATCCATCGTTGAACAGGTCATTCAGCCGATGGTTCTGGGGCTGGACCCTTTGGACAAGGACGTGATCTGGCACAAGGTGTACAACCTTCTGCGAGATCATGGGCAAGGCGGAATGCCGATACAGGCGCTGTCCGGCGTGGACATCGCCCTGTGGGACATCGTCGGCAAGGTGGCCGGTTTGCCGCTGCACAAACTCATCGGCGGCGCGCATCGGACAAGCGTTTCCTGCTACGGCTACGGGATGATGCTGCGGGATGAGCCGATCGCCGACCTTGCCGCCCGGTTCGAGGACGAAGCCGCAACGATCAGGGACATGGGGTTTGTCGCCACCAAGATGAAGACCGGGTTCGGACCCAAACCGGACGTGCAGCTTTGCGAGGCGGTGCGTCGCGGGGTTGGCGAAGACTTCCCCTTCATGGTCGACGCAAATCATGCCTACACGACCTCGGACGCGTTTCATGTGGGCCGCGCCTTGGAAGAGCTTGACGCCTATTGGTTTGAAGAACCGGTGGCCCCTGAGGATCTTGATGGCTATCGCGAACTGCGCGCGGGGCTGAAGGTCAATATCTCCGGCGGCGAGGCTGTGTTCAATCGCTGGGCATGGCGCGCGCTTCTCGAAAACCGCAGTGTCGATATCGCTCAGCCCGAAGTATGCGCGTTGGGCGGAATCTCTGAGTATCTGCGGGTACTTGCGCTGTGCCACGCACACTTCACCCCGGTCGTCAATCACGTCTGGGGAAGTGCGGTTGCTGTGGCCACCAACCTGCATCTGCTCGCGGCAATGCCGGCAATGCCGGGCGGTCTGCACCCTTGGGAACCGATGTTGGAATTCGACACCACGGACAACAAATTCCGCGACGATCTGCTGACCGTTCCGCTGGAGATACAGAAACAAGTCAAGGCCAACAACGGCCGCGTGACGATCCCGACCGGCCCCGGATTGGGCGTCGAGCCGGACCTGGAATTTATCGATCACCACCGGATCGACGGATAAGGACGAGGGCTACGTGATGCAAAAAAACTCAGGCGGAATACTGGAGTGGCTCATCCCGCTCGCCTTCGTCGCAACGGCCAGTTGGCTCGTCTGGCATTTGCCGGCCTTCCTGTTGGACTGGCTGCCCTACACGTCCGAATCTCTGAAAAGCCAGGTAACGGAAATCTATCTGCGCAGCGACGTGACGCCCGAAATGACCGGGGTTTTCGGCGGATTTGTCGATATTGTCGATATCGGCGCGCTGATACTGCTGCCGATCCTTGCGGTGATCGGAACCAAGACCGTCCAGCCGGCCGCGATGGAATACGAGGGCACGACTGCGATGGACCGCTTCGCCCTGTTCATCGGCCGGGTCACGATGATGATGATCGCCATCATGACGGTGGTGATGCTGTACGAAGTGTTCATGCGCTACATCCTCGAGAAGCCGACCGAATGGGCCAACGAGATGACGCTGTGGTTCGCCAGCTTCGTGTTCCTGATGTCCGGCTACTATGCCATGCAGCAACGCAGCCATATCCGGATCTTTCTGCTGTATGATGCGGTTCCCCGCTGGTTGCAGCGGGTGTTCGACACGATCTCGACCATCCTGATCGTGATGTTCGCGTTCTTTCTGGTCTACGGCAGCTATCAGCAGGTTTTCGTCAACAAACTCTACAAATGGGAGCTTTATGGCTCGGCCTTCAACCCGCCGATCCCGGCGACGTTGCAGCCCATGGTCCTGATCGTGATCACCCTGGTCGCCATGCAGGCCGTTCTGAACCTGATCGCGGATTGGAACAAAGAACCGGAAATCCACACGGATGAACCGGACGAAGACGAAATTGAAATGATCAAACGAGCGGTGGGACAAGACTGATGGATATTGGAACGATCTCACTCATCCTGATGGTCGCCCTGATCGTGCTTCTGGCGATCGGGATGCCCCTGGGCCTGGCCTCGGCCTCGCTTGCGGTTCTGGTTCTTGTTCTGAAGTTCGAGCCGACACTTCTTTTGAACCCGTTTTCATTCGGTGACGGCATTCTGACCGGACGCCCGGGGACAGGGCCACTCTATATTCTGGCGCAGAAGATATATGGGCTCTTAACGGACTACGTGCTCATATCCGTGCCATTGTTCATCTTCATGGCATCACTGCTGGAGCGATCCGGGATCGCGCGCGACATGTATTCGTCGCTGAATGTCTGGCTGTCCAGAACGCGCGGCGGCATTGCGATCGTGACCTCGATCATGGCGGTGATCATGGCGGCCATGTCCGGCATCATCGGTGGTGAGGTTGTCCTGCTGGGTCTGATCGCCCTGCCCCAGATGCTGCGCCTCGGCTACGATCAGAACCTCGCGATCGGCGTCATCTGCGCCTCAGGGTCGCTGGGGACCATGATCCCGCCCTCGATCGTTCTGATCATCTATGGGCTGATCACCGAAACCTCGATCAAGTCGCTGTTCACCGCATCTTTTATTCCGGGCTTCATGCTGGCCTCGATGATCATCCTGTACATCATCATTCGCACGCAGTTGAATCCTCATCACGCGCCGCTGCCGGAACCGGATCCGAACGACCCCGAACCGGCCGAAAAACGCAAACTGTTTGCCGCCTTCATGAGCATCGTCGTCGCCGGATTTTCCACCGTTCTGTTTATCCGGGCCGCGTTTTTCGAGCTTTCCGGCTCGAACGCTGCCAGCCAGGGCGAGCCCGCGCGATTGGGGACAGCTGACTACCTGCCCTGGTTTGCCGGTATTACGATCATAGCCCTTCTGCTGATCTTCTTCGTCTTTGGCAGAGAGCGCGCCAAAATCGGCTGGGAAATGGGCAAAGGCCTCGTCGCGCCGCTGGTCGTCATCGGCGTCGTACTCGGCTCGATCTATGGCGGGATCACAGGCATCACCGAGGCTGCAGGCATGGGCGCCTTCGCCGTTCTGATCATCGCCATCCTGCGGGGCGAAGGATCGTTCGAGTTGGTTTGGGACAGCTTGATGCGGACGCTGAAATCCACAGGCACCATCATCTGGGTCACCATCGGCGCCGCCGCGCTGGCGGGTGCCTACACCATTGCCGGCGGACCTCAATACGTGGCCGACCTGATCGTCGGGCAGGACCTGCCGACGATGCTGGTCATTCTGGTGATGATGCTGATCCTGCTGTTCATGGGCGCGTTCATGGATTGGGTCGGCATCGTGCTTTTGATCATCCCGGTCTTTCTGCCGATCGTCCTGCGCCTTCCCATCGAAGAAATCGGACTCATCGGCCAGTTGCAGCCCAGTCATGTCGCGATCTGGTTTGGCGTCGTGTTCTGTATGAACATGCAGGTCAGCTTCCTGTCGCCCCCGTTCGGCCCGGCGGCGTTCTACCTGAAATCGGTCGCCCCGCCGCATATCAGCCTGACGGATATCTTCCGCGGCTTCCTGCCATTCATCGGGATCCAGCTGCTGGCACTTTCCGTTCTTCTGATCTGGCCGGGCATCATCGCGCTGTTGTTGTGAGGTCGAACCCATGCTGACACAAGATCAGATTGGCAAGTTCCAGACGGACGGATACCTCGTGGTCGAGGATGTAATTCCCGGTGACGTCCTTGATCGGGTGCAAGCCGAATACTCGGATGTCCTGCACCGGCTCTATGAGGGTTGGTACGAAAAAGGGCTGGTCAAGGACGAACCTTCACGAATGACTTTCTGGGACAAACTTCTGTCCGCCTATCAGGCCGGTTGCGACTATTTCCAGCCGCTGGACATCTCATTGCCCGGCGACCGGATCATGGCTGACACACCGTTCCATATTGGACCCGCAGTGTTCGACTTGCTGACGGCCCAGCCCATGCTTGACATCGTCGAGCAGTTGATCGGGCCGGAGTTGGTCAGCAATCCGATCCAGCACGTTCGGCTGAAGCCCCCTGCCCTCAAGCTGTCCAAGGACGAGGTGCGGGCGCACATAACCGCAACGGACTGGCATCAAGACCGGGCAGTTGCGTTGGAGGATGCGGACCAGACCGACATGGTCACGGTTTGGATTGCCGTCAACGATGCAACGATCGAGAACGGCTGCCTGCAAGTGCTGCCAAAGGCACAGGACCAATCCATCCTGCCGCATTGCGCGCGCACGCAGACAGGCATTGCCGACGGGTTCATTGACGAAGACCGAGCCGTGCCCTTGCCCGTCAAGGCGGGCGGGGTCATCCTGTTTCACCCGCTGACGCCACATGCGTCGCTGGTCAACGAAACGGACCGGTTCCGCTGGTCGTTCGACATCCGCTTCAGTGCGGCAGGCCAACCCACCGGTCGAGATCATTTCCCCAGCTTCATCGCAAGATCCAGATCGCGCCCCGAAACCGAGCTGCGGGATTGGCGTGTCTGCAAATCCAATTGGGAGGCGGCGCGAGCAAGGCTGTCTGGACAGCCGCATATAGATATTCACCGGTGGACATCGGACTCGCCGTTCTGCGCCTAGCTGCAGCCGCCAGGAAAGCTGATTATGACTTTTGTACGTTTAGATCGAACGGATAGCGTGGTGGTTGCAACTCGGCTGCTGGAGGCCGGCAGTGTGGTCGAAGGTGTTACGACCAATGCGCGCATCCCATCGGGCCACAAGGTCGCCACGGCGACCCTTGCACCCGGCGATCCGGTCAGAAAATATGCCCAGATCATTGGTTACGCCACCCAACCGATCCACCCCGGCGATCATGTGCACACGCACAATGTCGAGTTCCGAAACACCAGCGTGGACTATGAGTTTGCGACTGATCACAGGCCTATGAGACCCGCCACCTCGGTCGATACGTTCATGGGCTACCATCGGGACAGTGGTCGCGTCGGCACGCGCAATTACATTGCGGTTCTGACCACCGTGAACTGTTCTGCTACGGCGGCCCGCATGATCGCCAACCACTTCACGCCGGACAAGCTGGCCGCGTATCCGAATGTCGACGGCGTAGTGGCCTTTGTCCACGGAACGGGCTGCGGAATGGCAGATTCCGGCGACGGTTTCGAAGCTCTTCAACGGGTCATGTGGGGGTTTGCGAAACATCCCAACCACGCTGCCGTTCTGATGGTCGGTCTGGGATGCGAGATGAACCAGATCGACTGGCTGTTGGACGCTTATGGGTTGAAGCAAAGCCTCACTTTTCAGACGATGAACATCCAGAACGTGGCCGGATTGCGCCGGACCGTGGAAATGGGGATCAGCAAGATCAACCAGATGCTGCCGATTGCCAATGAGGCAAGCCGCAGCGAAGCCCCGGCGTCTGAACTGATGGTTGCGCTGCAATGTGGTGGATCGGACGCTTGGTCCGGTGTAACGGCGAACCCTGCGCTCGGACATGCCTGCGACCTGTTGGTCGCTCAAGGTGGCACGGGTGTCCTTGCGGAGACGCCCGAAATCTACGGAGCCGAACATCTTTTGACCCGTCGTGCCCTTGACCGCGCAACTGGGGAAAAACTGATCGGACTGATCGATTGGTGGCAGGACTATACCGCCCGCAATCACGGCTCGATGGACAACAACCCCAGCCCCGGCAACAAGCAAGGGGGTCTGACGACCATCCTCGAGAAATCGCTGGGGGCAGCGGCGAAGGTCGGAACCACCCCTCTGACCGGTGTATTCAAATACGCCGAACCCATCACCGCCAAAGGCTTCACCTTCATGGACAGCCCCGGATACGACCCGGCCTCGGTGACCGGGCAGATCGCGGCCGGGTGCAACCTTGTGTGTTTCACCACGGGGCGCGGGTCGGCCTTTGGGTCCAAACCGGCGCCGACGCTGAAAATCGCCACCAATTCCGAATTGGCGGCGCGCATGCCCGAAGACATGGACGTGGACGCGGGCGACATCCTGACCAAAGGCGTCAGCGTCGAAGAAAAAGGACAGGAGATATACCGACGGCTGCTCCAAGTCGCCTCGGGCGCGCGAACCAAGTCGGAGGCGCAGGGCTTGGGTGACTACGAATTCGTTCCCTGGCAAATCGGAGCGGTGATGTGAAACGGATCCTCGTAGCCGGCGGCGGATTGATCGGTATCCGCCACGTCCGCGCCGTCATTGAGCATCCCGGCTGCACGTTGGTCGGGTTGGCCGATCCGGATGGCTCGATCCAGATCGACGCGCCGCGTTTTGCCAGTATGGACGAGGTGCAGGACACAGTGGATGGTGTCATCATCGCGACGCCGACCCGCCTGCATGCCGAACATGGCATTCTGGCCGCATCCCGCGGTTGGAATATGCTGATCGAAAAGCCGGTTGCCGCATCGGTCGATGATGCCCTGCGCCTTAAGACGGCCGTGAGCGAGGCCAATGTCCGCAGCCTGGTTGGCCATCATAGGCGGTACCACACAAACTTGCAGTACCTGAAGGAGGTGATCGCGCAAGGTACGATCGGACGAGTCATCAACGTCTCGTTGCTGTGGGCCATGCGTAAACCCGACAGCTATTTTGAACAGAACTGGCGGACTTCCGACGGCAGCCCGGTGATGATCAATCTCGTGCATGATATCGATGTCCTGCGCTTTGTGATCGGAGAAATCTCGGAGGTTGTCGCCCTGCCCGGCGCGTCGATCCGCGGATCGGATCGGATCGAAAGCGGCGCTGTCGCGATCGCATTCGAAAACGGCGCGACGGGTACCATCAGCTTTGCCGACACCGCGCCCAGCCCTTGGGGGTTTGAAGCCGGAACCGGCGAAAATCCGAACATTGGCACGACCCGCCAGGACATGATGTGGATCACGGGAACCAGAGGCGCGTTCAGTTTTCCATCCATGACCCTGTGGCGCGGACAGGATTGGGGCACTGCGGCCCAAAAAGACCAACTTCCAAGGCCGGGCCAGACACGCACACCGCTGGAGGCGCAACTGGATCACTTCCTTGACGTGATCGATGGCGCCCCACCTTTGATCGACGTCGAGGATGCAGCCCGGACGCTCGAAGTCACATCACGCATCGAACAGGAGCTGAAGGCGCGAACCGCTCGTGCGCGGGCGCCGGCCTGACTGAGACGCGGCAGGGCAAAATTTCGGACCATTCAAAAGACCAATGACTATTCCCCGGGCAATATGAGCAATCAGACTGCAAATCCGCCCGCGACAGACACAAGAATGAAAACCAGACATATTCACGGAAAGGGAAACCAATGAGCAAACCATCAATCGGGTTTATCGGCCTGGGACTCATGGGCGGAGCCATGGTGAGCCGGCTGTTGGACCAGGGATACTCGGTCACGGTGTTGGGAAACCGCGACCGCACACATCTGGATGCCGCGATTGACCGGGGCGCCCGCGAGGCGCAAAACGCGCGGGAGTTGGCTCAGGCCAGCGACATCGTGATGCTGTGCATGGGAACGTCTGAGCAGGTCGAGGGCCGTATGCGCGGTGCTGATGGAGTGATCGCGGGACTGAAGCCCGGGGCGATCGTCATCGACTTTGGCACCTCGCTTCCGGGCAGTACACGCGCCCTGGCCGAGGAGGTTGCCGCAGCCGGCGGAAGCTACCTTGACGCGCCACTTGGCCGGACGCCGTCGCATGCGCTGGAAGGCAAGCTCAACATCATGACGTCCGGCGACAAGGCTGCCTTCGACAAGGCCGAGCCGACACTGAAGGATCTGGGCGAAAACGTGTTTTACCTGGGCCCTGTCGGATCGGGACATACGATCAAGCTGATCAACAACTTCTTCGGCATGACGGTCGCGAACGCGATGGCCGAAGCCTTTGCCATGGCTGACATCACCGGCGTTGACCGCAAGCAGCTGTATGACGTTATGGCCGCAGGGCCGCTGCATTCCGGAATGATGGATTTCGTCAAAGCCTACGGTGTCGAGAATGATCCAAACCAGCTGGCTTTTGCCATCAAGAACGCGGCAAAAGACCTTGGGTATTATGATCGAATGGCGCGGGACGCCGGCGTAACCAGCGTGATGTCGCAGGGTGCGCTTTCCGCGCTGAACGACGCGCGCGACCACGGTCAGGCGGATGACATGGTCAGCCAGATGGTTGACTACTACGTCAGACGCTTCAACACCTGATCGATGGCCGTCACCGCCAACCCCACTGCGGATCTGCCGCGCCTCGGCATCGTGCTGATGCTGACGGCGTGGCTGTTCTTTTCGCTGGTGGACCTTGGGGCCAAATGGTTGGCGTTGGCCGGCGTGCCGGCATTTCAGTTGGCGTTCATGCGTTATGCAGGGCACTTCGTGATCTCAGTGGGCGTGATCGCCAAGGGCGGGATCGAGGCCGGCCGGTTCAAGACGGACCACCCTTGGCAGGTGATAAGCCGGGCCTTGCTGCTGATTTCGGCGACCGTTTTCAATTTTTATGCCCTGCGGTTTTTGCCGCTGACCGTCGTGTCGGCAATCATGTTTTCCAGCCCGGTCATTGTGTGTTTTCTGTCCGTCTTTGTGTTGAAAGAAAGCGTGGGCCCATGGCGTTGGGCGGCCATCATCCTCGGTTTTCTAGGGGTGTTGGTTGTCGTGCGGCCGTTTGGTTCGGCATTTCATCCGACCATGCTGCTGATCGTCTACAATGCCACCGCGTTGGCCTTGTACTCGATCATGACGCGCAGGCTGTCGGGGGTTGTTGCCGTGGACACCATGCAATTCTACCTCGGGCTTACTGGGACGGTGGTCCTGCTGCCGTTCGCCATCTGGTTTTGGATCCAACCGGAAAACACCTGGAGCCTGATCGTCCTGATCAGTCTTGGCGTCTTTGGGTGGTGCGGGCATCAACTGCTGACGAACGCGCATCGGTTCGGAACGGCGAACCAGCTGATGCCATTTACCTATTCGTTCCTGATCTATGTTGCGATCTGGGGTTATCTGTTCTTTGACACGGTACCGGACACATTCACGTTGGCAGGGGCTGCTCTGATCATGGTTGCCGGTCTCATCATCTGGAAAAGAGAAAAGAAATGACGCGAATTGCCTGCATCGGCGAAGCAATGATTGAATTGTCCATGCTGGAAACCGGCGCGAAGGTGGGTGTCGCGGGGGATACGTTGAACACGGCCATCTACATGCACCGCGCAGCGCCTGATCTGCAGGTGGAGTATGTGACATGTTTGGGCGACGACCCGTTCTCGGGGCGCATAGCGGACTTCATCGCCAGCCATGGTATCGCGACATCCGGCATCCACATCATTCCGAACGCCTCTCCGGGCCTGTACGCGATCACGACCTCTGCGGACGGTGAACGCAGCTTTACCTATTGGCGCAGCGAAGCGGCCGCCCGTCAGCTTTTTGCCAATCACGACTTTAGCTCGTTGAACGGCTATGACGTGCTGTACTTGTCGGGGATTTCCGTGGCCATTCTTCCGCATTCGGTAAGGCTTGCGCTTCTGGACTGGCTCGACGGCGCTTCAGTCCGGTTGGTCTATGACAGCAACTTTCGTCCACGTCTTTGGGATAGCGTTGAACACGCCCGGCAGATCAACCAACGCCTTTGGCGGCGTGCGGACATCGCCCTGCCATCCATCGACGACGAGATGGCACTGTTCGGGGAAAGCGCCGAACAGGTGGCGGCGCGCTTTGCGGGTCATCACGGAATCGGCGCGTTGAAGCGCGGAGAGAATGGCCCCCTGTCCATTGGTCAGAGCATTGACCAAACCTATGAGCCTGCCAAAAACGTGCTGGATACGACCGCGGCAGGCGACAGTTTCAACGGTGGGTACCTCGCGGCGTTGCTGACTGGGAAATCACAGGCCGAGGCCCTGATGGCTGGACACAATCTGGCATCCACCGTTGTTCAGTTCCGCGGCGCGATCATTCCCGGATAAGCGGCGCGAGATCCTCGGCTCCGACAAGACGCAAAAGCGGCATTAGCGGATCTGGCTGCTTGGCAGCCAAAGCGATTTCCGACGCGCAAGGATCGTTCAGCGCCCGACCTTTGGCGGTCTCGGACATGCAATAGGAGACCCAGGCCCGCATCCCCGCGATCACCGCCTGAGAGCCGGTCTCACGAAGTGTGGAAACAAATCGATAGGGCAGCTTCTGGCTTCCATCCATCGCGATTTGGTCCAGACGGTGCGCCAACTCGGGGTTTTCAAAACGGCGCAACAGAGCCTCGGCATAGTCCGGAACCTGTGCTTGGACCGCGGCGGGCAGCGTTGCGCCCGCATCCTTCATCAACTCGGAAACTAGCGGGCGCAGAACCGGGTCTCGGACCGCTTCGTGGACGTAGGTCAGGCCCCGCTCCAACCCGGCATAAGCCAACAGGGAATGGGCCCCGTTCAACATGCGCAGCTTTCGAATCTCGTGCGGGGCCACGTCATCGACCAATTGCACGCCCGGCCAATCCGGATGCGGTCCGGCAAAATTGTCTTCGATCACCCACTCAGAGAACGCCTCGGTCGGAACGGCCATGGGATCGCCGCTGATTGCGCGTACAGCGTCCGTTGTGGCCGGGGTGATCCGGTCGACCATCGCGTTGGGAAAGCGAACGGCGTCCCAATTGACGTCCAGACCGGCTGCTTTCGCGAAATCGGAAACGGCCGTCTCGAGCGTTTTGCCATTTTCCATACGATTGTCGCAGCTTAGCACCGTCACAGGTTTGCGCCGTTCCGCAAGGCCAAAAGCCAAAAACCCGATCAGAGTCGCGGGCCCCTGCCCTGCCAGATCGGCGGCAATCGCCGGGTCCTGGAGGTTCAGCTTGCCCGCGGCATCAAGATGATAACCTTTCTCGGTCACGGTCGCCGAGATGATCTCGGCATCCGTCATCGCATCGAAAATCGCTGCACGACCCTCGGGCGCGACCAGAACGTCGCGAAGAGCTTTAATGCGCCGGACGCCCTGCCCCTGCACGCACAGATCGTACTCGAAACCCTGCCGGGCCAATCCATCCCGAACCGAGGATGAACGCAGGCTGACGCCGACAACGTCCCATCCGCCCGCTTGATCGGTGTAGTCCAGCAAATGCGCCCGGGCAAAGTTTCCGAGGCCGAAGTGAAGAATTGTACCCATCTAGCTTTGCAATCCGTAAACCTGTTTCGCCAGATCGACCGCCAGCAACCGCGCAAGATGCTCGGCACTGTCCCGACCGAAGTAACCGCGCGCAACCTGCTCGGCCAAATGAATCGCCACGCCCCGCCGCCAAAGGTCGTGTCGTGCAGGAATGGACAGAAAAGCCCGCGTGTCGTCATTGAATCCGGCCAGATTGTAATATCCCGCCGTTTCTACGACCTGATCAAAATACCGCGCAATCCCGGCTGGACTGTCGTGGAACCACCAAGGCGGCCCGATCCGAAGGCACGGCCAATGTCCCGCCATAGGGGCCAGTTCACGGGCGTAGGTGCCTTCGTCCAGTGTGAACAAAATGATGCGCAGTTCCGCCGAGTTTCCGACCCGGTTCAACAGCGCCTCAAGGCCCGTGACCCAATCCATCGCGATTGGAATGTCGGCCCCCTTGTCCCGTCCGAAATCCCGCATTACCGCGTTGTTCGTGTTGCGTTTGCTGCCTGCATGTATCTGCATGGTCAGACCATCATCGACAGACATCTGCGCCATTTCGATCAGCATATGTCCGTAGAAACGGCGGGCGTCCTGTTCGGTCCCTTCCCGCCGTCTCAGCCGCTGGTACAGCGCATCCGGGTCCTCAAGCCACTCGGTCTGTACACGTTCGATACCGTGGTCGGTGGCGGTACAGCCCAGTTGGATGAAATAAGCTCGCCGCATCCGCAGTGCGTTGAGATAGCCATCATAGCTGTCCAGATCGCAGCCTGTCAGCTCGGCCAACTTGTTCAGGTTCTGCACGAACTCCGGGTCCGCCCCATCCAAAACCCCGTCCGGGCGGAACGTCGGAACAACCCGCCCGCCCCAACCGCTTGCACGGATCTCCTGATGCTGTGTGAGAGTGTCGAGAGCCGAATCCGTGGTGGCCAGCACCTCGATCCCGAACCTGTCGAGCAAAGCCCTCGGGCGAAAATCGGGTTGCGCCAGCTTTTCCGCGATCTTGTCGTAGATCAGATCTGCGGTGCGCGAAGACAACTCTTCAGACACGCCCAGCGTTTCATGCAGCACGTAGTTCATCCAGATCCGGGAAGGCGTTCCCAGAAACAGATGCCAATGTTCGGCAAATGTGCGGAAAACGGCGCGAGGATCCTTCTTTCGCCCATCTTCCCCAACGCCGAGTTCCGACAAGGGAACGCCCTGCGAATAGAGCATACGGAACACGTAATGGTCGGGAACCACCAACAGCTCTGCCGGGTTGGGAAACGGCGCATCGGATGCAAACCACCCCGGATCGCAGTGACCATGCGGAGACACGATCGGCAGGTCCTTGATGCCCAGGTACAGGTCTTCTGCCATCCCATTCAAATTGCCAGTCAATTCTGCCTCCGATACTGCTGCCCACAATTGTTAACACAGTTTTTAATGGTTGCATCTTTCCCGTTCAAACCCGCAGACTGACCGGGTGATCCGGGGGAATGAATGAATATTGCGCTGATTGGTTTAGGGATGGTTTCCGGCACGCATGTCGCCGCCATTCGGGCATCGGATCAAGGCCTCAGTCTTGCCGGAGTCCTTGGGCGCAACCCTGACAAGACCGCTGCGTTCGCGCGGCGAAACGAGACCCGCGCATTCGTCTCGGTCGAGGAAATCGCAAACGACCCACGGGTCGACTTTGCGATCATCGCAACCCCACCCGATCAGCGCACAGAGTTGGTACGGAGTCTTTCGACCGCCTCGAAACCGATCCTGATGGAAAAGCCCATTGAAAGAACACTGGGCGCCGCGAAAGCCATCGTCGAGCAGTGCGAGGTATCCGGTGTGCCGCTGGGCATCGTCTTTCAGCACCGCGCCCGCGCCGCGTCGCAGGCGCTGAAATCGGCCATCGAACATGGGGAACTGGGTACGATCGCCACGGTCGAGATCCGTGTCCCCTGGTGGCGCGATCAGAGCTACTATGACGAACCGGGTCGCGGCACTTATGCACGCGACGGAGGCGGCGTCATGATCTCGCAGGCAATCCACACGCTTGACCTTGCGATGTGGCTGCTGGGACCGATCTCGGACATTCAGGCCGTGATGAGAAAAACTCCTCTACACAATCTCGAGGCCGAGGATTGGGCAGGTGCAGTCTTTGAAATGGACAACGGCGCGGTGGGAACGTTGATGGCAACTACCGCCGAATATCCCGGGTCTGCTGAGTCCATCACGATCCAGGGCACCCTAGCCAAAGCGCATCTAGAGTCAGGTGTCCTGGCCGTGACCACTTTCGACGGCCGGGAATCCACGGTCGGCGAAACCGCCGCCACAGGCGGAGGGGCCGATCCCATGGCGTTTACACATGCCTGGCACGAGGCGGTCATTGAGGATTTCGCCAACGCCATCGCCAGTGGAACGCGACCCATGGCCACCGGACGCAGTGCCCTTTTGACCCACGCCGTCATCGACGCGATGCAAATCGCCGATCGAACCGGCAAGAAAACACGAGTCATCTCATGAGCCTGACCTGCGTCGCCCTTGGCCTGGACCACCGCCATATCTATGGCATGACGGAAAACATGCGCAAAATCGGAGTGGACTGCGTTGGCTATTGGACACAAGGCGATCCAGAAACGCTGGCGGGCTACGTCAATAGGTTTCCCGATATTCCGCGGCTGGCTCGACTGGAAGACGCCCTAACTTGCGGGGCGGATTTAGCGCTTATTTCGGCAGTACCTGCAGATAGGGCCGCGCTAACGATCGGCGCCATGCAGAACGGCATGGACGTCATGAGCGACAAGCCGGGCTGCACGACTTTCGAACAACTCGACCAGATCAAGCGAACGGTCGCGGACACCGGTCGAATCTGGTCGGTGAATTTTTCCGAACGATTTGAAACGCCTGTCAGCACCCGAGCGACCGAGTTGGTCGAGGCCGGTGCCATCGGGCGCGTGATCCAGACGGTTGGGCTTGGCCCGCACCGGTTGAACCGAGCAACCCGCCCGGAATGGTTTTTTCAGCGTGACCGCTATGGCGGCATTCTGACCGACATCGCCTCGCATCAGATTGATCAATTCCTACATTACACAGGTTCGGAAGCTGCTGAAATCACAAACGCTTATGTGGCAAACTACGCAAACCCGAGCGATCCCGGATTGCAGGATTTCGGCGAGATCAATCTGCGCAGCGAGAATGGAACCGGGTACATCCGGGTTGACTGGTTTACGCCGGATGCCTTGCCAAACTGGGGGGATGGTCGTCTGACGATCCTGGGCACCGAAGGATATATCGAGTTGCGGAAATACGTCGATGTGGGTGGGGCCCTGGGGACAGATCACCTGATCCTCGTCAATGGTGAAACCTGCCAAAAGATCGACGCATCCGACGCCGGCCTTCCCTACTTTGCGCGCCTGGCCGACGACATTCACAACCGGACTGAAACCGCAATGACGCAGACGCACTGCTTTACAGTCATGGAACTGGCTCTGCGCGCGCAGGAAATGGCGGAACGCAGATGATCAACGTTGCGATCCTCGGCGCAGGTATCGGTGCGCAACATCTGGACGCTCTGGAACGGCTTGACCGCACCTTTTGCGTAGCCGCCGTGGTCGACCAGAATATCGACCGGATCGAACAGATACGGCAGAACTCGGGTTTTCGAGCATTGACCAACATTCAGGACGCTCTGGATGATCCGACGATTGATGTCATCGACCTCTGCCTGCCGCCCCATCTGCATGTGCCGACCACGCTTGCAGCATTGGCTGCTGGAAAACACGTTGTTTGCGAGAAGCCTCTTGCGACCTCGATGCAGGATGTGGATCGGATCACGGCAGCCGCAAGCAGCGCGGGCAAGCAGGTGTTTCCGGTCTTTCAATACCGGTGGGGCCCGTCACTGGCCCAATTGCGCCACCTGCAACGCGCGGGCCTGACCGGAGCGGTCCAAACTGCCGCGCTTGAAACCCATTGGTCCCGAGGGGCGGACTATTACGCGGTACCGTGGCGGGGGACATGGGCCGGTGAACGCGGCGGCGCGGTTCTGGGCCATGCCATCCACAACCATGATCTGCTGACTCATATCGCGGGTGATATCGCCTGGGTTTCTGCAATGACCACAACGCGGGTCAACCCGATCGAGACCGAAGACTGCGCCGCGATCTGCTTCGGCATGAGTTCCGGCGCTTTGTGCACAAGCAATATCACACTAGGCGCAGCCACGGACGAAACCCGCCTGCGGTTCGTCTTTGAAAATTTGACTGCCACTTCTGGCACCGAACCTTATGCTCCGGGTCAAACGCCCTGGACTTTCGTCGCGCGGGACCCCGTAGATCAAGCCGCTGTCGACGAGGCTCTTGCGGCCTCCGCCGCCGAGCCAACTGGTTTCGAAGGATTTTTTACCGAAGTCGGCAAGGCGCTGCGGTCCGAGGCAAATTCGGCCGTTACGCTGAAGGATGGCGCTGCGTCCATCGGCCTTGTGACGGCGATTTATCACGCGGCGCGCACCGGACAGCGCGTTCCCCTTCCCATCAGGCCCGATCACCCGCTGTATGAAGGATGGCTGCCATGAAACAATGTTGGCGTTGGTTCGGACCCGAGGATCCGATCGCTCTGGCCGATCTCCATCAGGTCGGGGTTCAGGGTATCGTCACCGCGCTGCATCACATCCCGCCCGGACAGCCTTGGGATGAACAGAGCATCGCCGACCGGCAGGCCGTTCTGGCCGCGGCCGGGTACAGTTGGGACGTTGTCGAAAGCCTGCCCGTATCGGAGGCGATCAAGACGCAGTCGGCAGACATGGCCGAGCATCTGCAGGCGTACAAGTCCAGCCTCAGGGCCCTGTCCGTCCGTGGCGTCAAAGTTGTTTGCTACAACTTCATGCCGATCCTGGATTGGACGCGCACCGCCCTTCGTGCCCCACAGCCGCATGGCGGAACGGCCATGCTGTTCGACCTGACCGATTTCGCAGTTTTTGACATACATATTCTCGAACGTCCGGGCGCGTCCGAAGACTATTCCGGCGACGTCCGCCAAGCGGCCAAGGATCGCTTCATGCGCATGTCGGATGTCTCCAAGGCCCAGTTGCAGCACAATGTCACCGCGGGGCTGCCCGGCGCCAACGATCAGTGGAGCGTAGAGGACGTGCGCGGCTTGCTGCAGACATATGCCGAGATAGACCGTGACCGGCTGCGCGCAAACCTCATCGACTTCCTGTCTGAAGTCGCCCCGGTCGCCCAAGAATTGGGTTTGCGCTTGTGCTGTCATCCCGATGATCCACCCTTCTCGTTGCTCGGTCTGCCGCGGGTCATGTCCAGTACCGAGGACTACGGCGCCGTACTTGATGCGGTTGATATGCCCGCGAACGGCGCAACCTTGTGTACCGGATCGCTTGGTGTTTCCTCCGAATTCGATGGGCCGGACTTCGTGCGCCGGCATGGCGACCGGATTCACTTTGTTCACTTGCGAAATACCCGACGCATCGCGGGGTCGGACAGACGGAAGCCGGATTTCTATGAGGCTCCGCATCTGGAGGGCGACACCGACATGGTCGGAACCATTCGCGAGCTGATGAACGAACAACGCCGCCGCAAATCTCAAGGACGTAGTGACTGGAAAATTCCGATGCGACCCGACCACGGACAAGAGCTGCTGAGCGATCTGGGCGGACACAGCACTCCCGGCTATCCGCTGATTGGACGAATGCGCGGGCTGGCGGAGCTGCGCGGCATCATGACGGCGTTTTCCTGACACGTCTGATGCGGCAGTTTCTTTCCGCCCGTATCACTTCTTTGCTTGCCTGAGCGCCGCAATCTTCGTTTACTTACGGTACGTAAACGGGCAGCGGGGTGTCTTCCGGACTCGCCCGACGTCTGTTCAAGACGCGTGAAACTCCCGCGAAAACCGATGCCTTGAGGCATCATTTTTCGAAACGTCTGCCAGACGGCAAAGACGGAAGAACGGGAGGAGTCCAAATGAAAACAGCAGGTGTAATCGGTCTTGGCGACATGGGCAGCGGCCTTGCCAAGAACCTGATCAAGAATGGCTTTGAAACATCCGGTTTCGACTTGAGTGAGACGCGTATGACGGCATTTACCGACATGGGCGGCCTGGCCAGGGACAGCGTGGGACAGGTCGGCCGTCACGCCGCCAGCGTGTTCGTCATGGTGATGAACGGAGATCAGGCCCGCGATGTCATTCTGGGAGAAAACGGACTGGTTGCGAACATGGCCGAAGGCGGAACTGTGATCCTGTCGGCGACCATTACCCCGGCCGAAGCAAGCGCCATCGGGCGAGACATGGAGGGTTCGGGCATCAACCTGATCGACACTCCGGTCTCGGGTGGGTTTCCCGGCGCGCAGAACGGCACATTGACGATGATGGCTGCCGGTGCTGCGGATGTGCTGGACCGAAATGCCGAAGTCATGCAGGCAGTGTCGGCAACCATTCACCGGGTCGGAGCAAACGCCGGCGACGGGCAAACCGTGAAAGCCTGCCTGCAATCCCTTATCGGATCGATCTTTTCCGCCACATTCGAGGCTGCGGCCCTGGCGGCCAAAGCCGGTGTCAACGGTCAGGCATTGCTTGACGTGTTCTCATCCTCCAGCGCGGGGTGCGGTGTGGTGAATACCGCCCTTGAAAACATCATTGATCGCAAGTTCGAGGCTACTGGCAGCCATATCGCAACGATGCACAAGGACCTGACGATCTCTCTGGCACTGGCCGGTGCGTTGGGCGTTCCCATGCACACAGCATCATCCGCTATGCAGATCTTTCACGCCGGAAAAACCAAATACCCGAACGGCGACAACTGGGTGTGTACCCGCGTCATCGAAGAGATCGTTGGCGCAGAATTGCATCGCTGAGGGGGCCGGACATGAAAATAGGTGTAATTTGCGACGGCATTTCCCGCGATCTGCGGCATGCCGTGGACGTGATGGACGAATTCGGTCTGGACTATGCAGAGCTTCAGTTCGTAGGCGACACCGAGGTCGGGGACCATTCCCCGCAGGAAATTGCCGAGATCGACGCGCTCTTGCGCGACCGGGGCAAGCCTGTGTCCTGTCTGTCGCGCCATATCTTCGCGGGGATGACAGCTGCCAACAGGCCCGGTGACGAGCTGCACACCCGACACATGGACGCCTTGAAACGCGTGATCGACATGGCGCATGTCGTGGGGTCTCCGCTGGTTCGGATCATGACCCAACGAAAAGAGCAGATACTCTGGGGAAAAAACGGCGCCGAGAAGTGGAACGTCGCGCATGGTGTATGGGACTCGATGCCACCGCTGATCGCGCCGGCGGTTGAACTGGCCAGGGCTGAGGGCGTGACGCTTGTCGTGGAAACCGGAAACGGCACGCTGGTCAATTCGAACTATACCGCCCGCAAACTGATCGACGAGTTGGATGCAAAGGATGCGTTGAAAGTTCTTTGGGACCCCGGAAACAACTGCTGGTGCCATGAACTGGCATACCCGGACGGTTACGAAGAACTGCGCGGCGGCTATCTGGGCCACATTCACATCAAGGACGTAAAGGTCGATACACCGCGGGCAACGCTGGAAGTGCGCCGCATGGGGGAAGGTCAGCTTGCGCCTCTGTTCCAACCCATCGCGGACGCGCTCCGATCCGACGGCTATGAAGGCGTGATTTCCTTCGAAAGCGTTTATCATCCCGGCAACGGAAATTTCGAAGATGGGTTTCGTCTGTGCATAGACAAGTTCAAAAGCCTGTTTGCATGAATGAAAGCTCTAGAGTGTTACAAATCAGATACTTAAGCCTCCAAGTTGAATGCCGAATGGGGCGCGGAAAGCTGGACACACTCCCGCAAAATCAAGGAAAGGATCTGATGGATGAAGCAAGAGTTTTTTGAATTGTCCATTGAAACGCCCGGCAAATCCCTGACCGACATCAGCGGGGTGGTTCAGCGTGCGGTTTCCGAACATGAGTTTGTCTCGGGCCTGCTTACCCTTTGGTGCGTCCACACCGGTGCCGCGCTGTTGGTGCAGGCCAATGCCGATCCCGAGGTGGTTAAGGATATCGAGAGGTTCTTCGAAGAACTGGTCCCCAAGTCACCAGGCAAGTATCACCACCGCCCGAGCGAAGAGGACAACGCGCCATCGCACCTGCGGGCGCTGTTGACGCAAACGCAGGTGTCGATCCCGGTCGAACAGGGACAGCTTCCGCTGGGTCGCGTACAAAGCCTGTACCTGTTCGAACATCGCGAGGCACCCAAGACACGACGATTGAAGGTGCACTACATCGGGACTTGAGGCCTTGGGTCACATGGAGCGTTGACGGTGCTACCGCCCCATCCAGCCCCCGTCGACAACAAGGATTTCACCGTTGACGTAGTCCGACGCTGCAGAAGCCAGAAAGACTACAGGTCCAGCAAAATCACCTGGCGTACCCCAACGGCCCTGGGGTGTTCGTTCCAGGATCGACTTCGACCGAACCGGATCGTCCTGCAGGGCTTGGGTGTTGTCGGTCGCGATGTAGCCGGGGGCGATTGCATTCACGTTCACACCCTGCCCGGCCCACTCATTGGCCAGTGCCTTCGTCAGCTGTCCGATACCACCTTTCGAGGCCGCATATCCGGGAACGGTGATGCCGCCCTGAAACGTCAGCAGCGATGCGGTGAAGATGATCTTCCCCGAGCCGCGCGCCAGCATGTCCTTGCCGATCTCGCGGGACAGAACAAACTGCGAGGACAGGTTGACCTCAATCACTTCGTCCCACCAGTCATCCGGATGTTCGGCAGCAGGTTTGCGTTTGATCGTACCGGCATTGTTGACAAGGATATCAGGAGTTTGTCGGTCGGCTCTCAACTGATCAATGAACCCATGCAACGCGGAGCGGTCCGAGAAGTCGCATTGGTAAGCCCGGAAACTGCGCCCCATCGCCGTGACGGCTTTTTCGACCTCTGACCCGGACAGTTCAAGCGAGGCCGACACTCCGATGATATCAGCTCCGGCCGATGCCAATGCCTCGGCCATACCGCGCCCGATGCCGCGTTTGCACCCGGTCACAAGGGCCGTTTTTCCCGTCAGGTCGAAACTTTGCAAAACACTCATGAACGCGGTCCTACTTCGATCAGGCTTTTCATTGCGGTTGGGCTGCGATCCAGTGCTTCGAACGCGGCCTGAATGTCTGCCAGAGGGCTGACATCAGTGATCACGACATCCGCGTCCACTCCGCCCGAGGCGACAACTGCGATCGCCTTCTCGTAGTCCTCCGGCTCATAGACCCGAGCACCGATCAGTTGCAGCTCTCGCCAGAAGAATTGGAACAGGTCGATCTGGGGCTTTTGAGCATGAATCGCGACCATCACGATCCGGGCCCGCGTCGCGGCAACGGCGGTCATCGCATCAACACCGGGCTGCGTTCCCGATACCTCGAAAACCACATCCGCCCCTTTGTCGCCCGTGCGCGCGTTGATTGTGGACACCAGATCGGTCTCGGTTGGGTTGATCGTATCAAAGCCAAGTTTTTCTGCGATCGCCAGACGGTTCGGATTCACTTCGGAAATCACGACGTTTCCGCCCGCGTCCCGCGCAACCATGGCAACCAGGATGCCGATCGGGCCACCGCCGATGACGACGACGTCCTCGCCAGGCTGCAGTCCAGACAGCCGCACATCGTGGCAAGCAACGGCGACCGGCTCGATCAGCGCCGCGTGATCCATGCGCAAGTCATCCGGTAGAACGTGCAAGGTGTGGGCCGGAACGGTCCAGATCTCTTGCATGGCACCATCGGTATCGAGGCCGAGAAACTTAAGGTTCTGGCAGATATGCTGATGCCCCCGTTTGCAGGCCGGGCATTCGCCGCAGTGATCAAGCGGTCGGACCACGACCTTCTGGCCGGGTTTTACCGTATCGACGCCCGCGCCCACCGCTTCGACGACACCGGACATCTCGTGCCCAATTACCCGGTTCAGACCGACACGGGCATCCATGTTGCCGTGGTAGACGTGCATATCCGTCCCGCAAATCCCGCAATAGGCTACGCGAATGGCGGCCTCGCCGGGGCCCGGAGCTGTCGCCTGGGACTGTTCCACGGCAAAGCTCTTGTTGCCCCTGTAGTACGCCGCAGAGATCGTCTGGGTCGTCATGTATGCATCTCCCTGTGTTCCGCATTCAGTTTGTCCCAGTCGAATTCCACTCCGGTTCCCGGCGTATCCGGGGCCACGGCCAGGCAGTCTTCCACGACCAGCGGACGGGTCGTGTATTGGTCTATCGGGAATGAGTGTACTTCCAGCCACCCCGCGTTGGGTTGCGCCGAAACAAGGCTGACGTGCAGCTCCTGCATGCCATGGCTACAAACCGGAATGCCGTGCTGGGCGCTCAGCGCGGCCACGCGCAGCCAGCCCGTGATCCCGCCACAGTTTGAGGCATCGGGCTGGATGAAACTCAGCTTTGCGTCATCGAAGGCGTACTCGAATTCGTGAATCGTGTGCAGGTTTTCACCCATGGCAAGGGGCACGCCCGTGGCTTCGGCAATTCGGCCATAGCCTTTGTAGTCGTCTGGAATTGTCGGTTCCTCGAACCACAGGATATCGCAGTCGGCGAACCCTCGGGCTGCCACGATGGCCTGCTCGACGCTCATGGAGTAATTCGCGTCGACCATGAAGAACCGGTCCGGCCCCAACATTTCGCGCACCGCCCGGGCCCGTGCAAGATCGTCGGCCAGATCCGGTTGCCCAACCTTGATCTTGACCGCGTTGAAGCCACGCGCAAGGTAGCCTTCGGTCTGGCGCAGCAATTTCTCCAGCGAGAAATTCAGGTCGATCCCGCCGGCGTAGGCCTTGCACCGTTTGGATGCTCCGCCTGCCATTTGCCATAGTGGTGCATTCTGCGTTCTGCCACGGATGTCCCAAAGGGCAATATCCACGGCCGAGATAGCGAACGATGCGATCCCGCCCCGTGCAACGTAGTGCACATGCCATTGCATGGCATCGTACAGGCGTTCGATCTGTTCGGCGTCTTGTCCAACCAGGAACGGCGCTAGATCATGCTGGATCATCGCCAAGATGGCATGACCGCCCTTGCCGCCCGTATAGGTATACCCAACCCCCTCAACCCCATCCGACGTTTGAATGGTAACGGTGATCAATTGAAAGAACGTGTGATCCCCATGTTTGGCATCGACAAGGACTTCGGCGAGCGGGACGTTGAACAGCCGCGCTGAAACACTTTCTATGCGATTCACGAACCCAAGACCTTCTGCTGCCTGGCAATAACCCGAGACTGTAAAAGGATGACCGCAAAAAGAAAGCCTCCACGTATGACCATCTGCCAATAGGCGCTGAAACTGATGGTCCCCTGACCGTTTTCAAAGTTCAGAACGTTGAACACCAGACCCAGCAAAAGCGCTCCGGCCACGGTCGCAGGGATCGAACCCATCCCACCTGTCAACAAGGTGCCGCCCACAACAACGGACGCGATGGCCGACAATTCCCATCCGATGCCCTCAAGGGGTTGTCCGGCTCCAAAACCCGAGGCCAGAAAGACGCCAGCCAGCCCTGCGCAGCCGCCCGAAAGCAGGTAGACGAAAGCCTTAGCACGATTCACCTTCAGACCCATGAGGTTCGAGGCATCCTCGCTGCCACCGATCGCCAAGACGGTCCGCCCGATGGTTGTTCTTTCCAGCACCAACCACAGTACCAGCGTCAGTCCGGCCACTATGACAATTGCCCATGGAAACAGACCAAACGCCTGCCCCATGCCAAGCTTGGTAAAGTTCGACCCCCAATCAACCGAAATTGTCTGGGCGCCCGAAATCACCAATGCGCCGCCTTTTGCGGCAAGCATGGTCGCCAGTGTGGCGATGAAGGGCGGAATCCGAAGGATGATGATGCAAAAGGCGTTGATCGCTCCGAAGCCCACCCCGGCAAGCACGGCCCCCGGCAGCGCAACCTGAATCCCGTATGGGCTGAGATAGGCCGCAACAACCGACGTAAAGGCCGCAACGGATCCAACCGACAGATCAATCCCGCCGGTCATGATCACAAAACACATACCCAGCGCAATCGCGATGAACATCGCGTTGTAGTTCAGGAAAGACGAGAAATTGTAGGCGCTGCCAAAGTTGTCATAGCGCATCAGTCCAAACAGGATCAAAGCCAGCAGTGCGATCCAGACCGTCACCGAAGCCGAATTGCGCCGAAGGTACTTTCGCAGGTCAAAAGCCGTTTCATCCAACATCGATCAGGCCCTCCGGAACTGCTGGACCCAGACGGCCAGGATAATAATGACCGCTTTGGCGATCAGTGCAACTTCGTCCTCTACCCCGTTGGCCAGCAATGTATATTTGACCAGCTGGATGATCACGGCGCCCAGTATGGCACCAAAGATCGGCGCCCGTCCGCCTTGTAAAAGAGCCCCGCCAACGACAGCGGCCGCGATGGCGTCAAGCTCCATCAGATTGCCGTTGCGCGCGGCGTCCGAGGCCGAGTTGATCGCAACCACGATCAGACCAGCCAAGCCCGCAAGCACCGCGCAGATGACATAGGCCCCGATCTTGACCCGCCGGACGGGACCACCGGCCAGATAGGCCGCACGTTCATTTCCGCCGATCGCCAGCAGGTAGCGGCCCCAAGTGGTCCTGGTGATCACCCAGAACAGCACACAGGCAATGGCCAGCGCCAGCCAACCCTGGAACGGCAAGCCAAGAACCTTGCCGGTTCCAAGATAACTGAATGAAGGATTTGAAAATGTCTGCAGGTTGCCATTCGTCAAAACCTGGGCAATACCGCGACCCGAGATGAATAGAATGAGCGTCGCAATAATGGGCTGCACGTTCAACACGGCAACCATCACGCCGTTGAATACCCCGCATAAACCCGCGACGAACAGTGGCAGGACAATGGCCAAAATGACGCCAAGCATCGGATTGGCGGCGCCCAGATCCGACAGAAAGATCAGCGGGGCCAGCGCCCCGGCCAGAGCCATGACAGCGCCAACCGACAGATCAATTCCACCCGTGGCGATGACCAGCGTCATACCCATGGCCACGATGGCGATCGTGGCAACCTGGCTGATATTCACGAACAGGGTCTGCAGCTGCAGGAAATTGGGGGTGAAAAACGCGTTGAACACCAGCAGGGCGACCAACGCGGCGATGCCGCCATGAAAGCGGAAGGGCATCGATGCGACCCGTTGCGGCAACTTCATTGCGCGGTCCATGAACCAGTTCCTTCTTCATGATGCGCAAGCGCGCGCACCAGTATGTTCTCGGTAATCCCGGGGTTGGTCAGTTCCTTGACCGAGCGCCCTTCGTGCATGACCACGATGCGGTCGGCGCCTTCCACCAGTTCTTCGAATTCCGAACTGATGAGGACGACGCCAAATCCTTTCTCGACATAAGACCGAATGAACGATTGGATCTCTCGCTTGGCGCCGACATCCACGCCTCGGGTCGGTTCGTCCAGTATCAGGATGTCTGGCTGCGTCGCCAGCCAACGGGCAAGGAGTACCTTCTGCTGGTTGCCGCCGGACAACTCGCGAATGGGTTGGTCCATATGCGCCGCCTTGATACCCAGATCGTCGATGAAGGCCTGAACGATCTCGCGCTCGCGGGCAAAGTCGATCTGACCACGGCTGGCCAGTTTCGGCAGCAGGGCCAGCGTCATATTCTCGCGCACGGACATGTCAGGAATGATCCCTTCGGCCTTGCGATCTTCGGTCAGAAAGCCGACCCCGTTTGCGATCGCGTCACCCGGTCCGGACGGTTGCCCGACCGCACCGTGCAGCTCGATTGCGCCGCCGCGTGCACTATCCACTCCGAACAATGCGCGCGCGGCCTCGGTCCGGCCAGAGCCCAGAAGCCCGCCCAGCCCAACGATCTCCCCGCGGTGGAGCGTGAGGTCGAAATGCGTCAGTCGCGGGCCTGTCGAGACAGAGTCGGCCCGCAAAACGATATCGCCTTTCTTGGCCTTGGCGCCGGCGAAGTCCGTCAGACCGTCTGCCGCGATCTCGTCCTTGTTGCGGCCCAGCATGTCCGCGATCATTTCCAGTTTGGTCGTGTCCTGCACGTTGCGCGTGCTGACTGTGCGGCCGTCTCGCATCGTTGTGACCCGGTCGCAGATCTGGAACAGCTCATCGAGAAAATGCGAGACATACAGGACGGAAACGCCCTGTTTCTTTAACTCGCGCACCACACCGAACAGAACCTCGACCTCGCTGGCATCCAATGACGAGGTGGGTTCGTCCATGATGACCAGCTTTGCGTCCAATGACACAGCCCGCGCAATCGCAACCAACTGCTGGATCGCTGTCGAGAAATTTCCCAGCGGCTCGGTCACGTCGATATCTATGCCAAAGCGCGCAAGAACCTCGCGTGCGCGCCTGTTGCCTTCGCGCCAGTCGACCAGAAAGCCAAGACGTTTGGGCTCGTACCCCATGATGATGTTCTCGGTCACTGACCGCAGCGGCACCAGGTTGAGCTCTTGATAGATCGTGGCAATTCCGGATTCCTGCGCTTCGCGCGGAGTGGAGATGCGGCTCGGCACACCCGCCAGATGCACGTCGCCGGCATCCCGGTCGTAAACTCCGGTCAGGACCTTGATCATCGTCGATTTGCCGGCACCGTTCTGACCGATCAGCGCATGAACCTCGCCCGGTGCGATCTCCAGGCTGGCCTGGCTGAGTGCCGGTACGCCGGCAAAGGACTTTTCAATTCCCGACATCGAGACGAGCGCATTCATGACATGTCTTCCTCCGATTGCTTGCAGGCGGCGCCGACCACAGGCCAGCACCACCCACCAGGGAGAATCAATAGGCTTCGTCGATGTGATCGGCCGCATTGTCCTTGGTAAAGATGCGATCTTCGACTTTCACCCATTCCGGGATCGTCTCGCCAGCCGCGTATTTCTTCATGACTTCACAGGCCAGAGGGCCGAAGAAAGGCGAGCTTTCGACCGTGACGCCCATCTTGCCGTCGATGATGGCCTGAAGCGCATCGCGTGTCCCGTCGATTGAAACGATGGTCACGTCCTCGCCGGGTTTGCGGCCGGCCAGTTCCAGAGCCTGGATCGCGCCAATCGCCATCTCGTCATTGTGGGCGTAGACCACGTTCACGTCAGGATGCGCCTGCAGCAGGGTTTCCATCACCTGACGACCCAGGTCGCGCGCAAAGTCCCCGGTCTGAGAGGCCACGATCTCAAAACGGTCATCCGCTGCAATCGCGTCGTCGAAACCCTTTTTGCGGTCATTTGCAGGCGAGGACCCTGTCGTGCCTTCCAACTGGACGATGATGCCATTGTCGCCCTCGAAATTCTCCATCAGCCATTGCGCGGCCCGGTTGCCCTGATCAATGAAGTCCGATCCAAGAAATGCCACAAAATGTTCGCCTGGCTTGGCGACGGCTGGATCAACCGAGCGGTCCACCAGAAAGGTCGGAATGCCGGCGGCACGGGCCTTCATAACGGCCGGGATCAGCGGCTTTTCTTCCCGCGGGGGCAGGAACAGGACGTCGATGCCTTGGGCGATCATGCTGTCCACATCCGCAACCTGCTTGGCCGCAGATCCGGCCGCATCCGTCGCGATAAGATCCCAGCCGCAGGCCTCGGCGGTGTCATGGAACGACTTCGTCTCGGCAATACGCCAGGGATTGTTCGACTCCATCTGCGCAAAGCCGACCTTGTAGCGATCTTTCTGCTCAAGCGGCGGCAGATCCTGCGCCATCGCCGTGGTGCCCAACAGCGCACCTGCGACAACCGTCGAGATCAAAAGAGTTCTGCGTTTCATGGTTATTCCTCCTCCATTGGTGCGGTCGCCTCCGTTTTGACCGCGAGTTTTCAGGTCATTCCCAATTCATGTAAGTCGTCTGTTTCCTCAGATAGCCATCGAAGCCATAGGCGCCGTCTTCGCCCCCAACCCCGGACAGCCCCCAACCAGTGTGAAACCCCTGCACGGCCTCGCCATTCGAACGGTTCAGGTACAGTTCGCCGAACTTCAATCGGCTCGGGGCTCCCATCAATCGACGGTGCGATGCCGTAAAGAGATAGGCGGACAGCCCGAAAGACGTGTCATTCGCAAGGGCTATCGCCTGATCAAAATCATCGACTCGCATGGCTGTCGCCACGGGACCAAAGACCTCCTCCTGCATTGCGGCATTCCCGTTGTCGGCGACCTCGAGAACGGTCGGGGACATCCAGTGCCCTTTGCGGTGCGCGCCGTCCTTCAAAGGCCCACCTTCGAGATGCACCGTGGCACCATCTACGATGCTGCGTTGGATGATTTCGGCGACCTTTGTCACTTCGACCTTGCTGACTTTGGGCCCCAGGTCGCAGTCCTCCATCGGATCCCCGATCGACAATGCGCGGGCTGCTGACACGAATTTTTCCAAGAACTGGTCCGCTATATCGCGATGCAGATACATACGCTCGTTGCAGGTGCAAATCTGACCGCAATTGGCAAACCGGGCGGCAATGGCGGCCGAAACGGCGGCGTCAACATCCGCATCCTCCATCACGATGAACGGAGCCTTGCCCCCAAGCTCGAGTCGGACAACCTTGATCCGGTCGGCCGCGGTGCGAAAAATCTCTTTCCCGGCGCGCGTGCTGCCGGTCATCGTGATCAGCGACGTATCGGGGTGTTCAACCAACCGCTGCCCGACCACCGGCCCTTTCCCCGTCAGAACATTCAGAACGCCGGGCGGAAAGCCGACCTTGTCCGCAAGCTCGGCGACCGCGAGACCGGACAGCGGCGTGATTTCATGCCCCAACAAAACAACGGTGTTGCCCGCGACCAGCGCTGGCCCGATTTTTCTGGCGGCCAATGCCAAGGGATAGTTCCAGGCCGTCAGCGCAACGACAACACCATAGGGATGGCGCCGAATCTGGATTTCTTCGGACCTGTTGTCCGAGGCCACTATGTCACCCGAAATCCGTCGGGCCTCTTCTGCTGCATGACAAAGAAAGGTGACGGCGGCATCCACTTCACCTCGAGCTTGCGAGATCGGCTTGCCCTGCTCGGCTGTGATCAAAGCAGCCAGACGCGCGGCGTCGACCCGAATGGCCTCGGCGAGCTTTCGGACCATTTGCGCCCGCTCGATCGCCGGGCGCGCAGACCACGCGCCAAAAGCCCGGCGGGCCGCATCGACCGCCGCATCGGCATGCATGGCACCACCATCTGGAACCTGCGCTACGATCTCTTCATTTGCAGGGTTTTCGACATCGACCGCGTTCGCGTCAAAGTCGGCAAAGCGGCCATCGATGAACATCGAATGGCGAACGACTTGACCCAACTCCCCCACTACAGACCGCAATTTCGCCCCCCGCGCTTGCTCGGCCAGACCACACTGGCGACCGCACCGCCGATCAAAACACTAATAATATTATTTCGTCAACACTAATATTAATTATCAACTACTAATATTAGTTGCGCGCCCTCCGCATAGTCGATAAAAAGGATGCGAACAAAAAGGTTGAGCGATGAACGATCAAGCGAACAAAGCCGGGCAGCACAGGGGTGTGGGACGAGTCGCGGGCCGGCAGCGCGTGACGATGCACGACATTGCGCGCGTCGCCGGGTGTTCGCAGACGACAGTATCGCTGGTTCTCAACAAGAATGATTCCGTCAAGATCTCCGAGGATACCAAGCAACGGGTCCTGGATGCCGCCAATACGCTTGGATACGCCATGCCCTCTCAACTCAGGAAACCCCAGGACAGCACGCGCCGGCCCGCCGCGCTGGACGGAACCATCGCTTTCGTCGTGGATGATCTGGCGTCGAGCCCCGAGATGGTGAACGCGTTCAACGGGGTGAAACAGGCCGTTCGGGACACCGGAAATCTTGTGTTGCTGGCCGAAACCCAAAACGACCCCGAGGTCGAGCCCAGAACGCTGAGGTATTTCCTCGACCAACAGGTTGCAGGCATCATCTACGCGACCGTTTTCACGCGGCGGGTGGTCGTGCCGGAGATCCTCAGGCAGACGGCCACCCCGGTTCTGCTGCTGAACTGCTTCTGCGACGACCTCTCTTTTCCTGCAGTGATCCCCGGCGAAGTCGCTGCCGGACATACGGCGACCAACGCCCTGATCAAGGCCGGGCACAAACGAATTGCCACCATCACCGGCGAGCCGTTCATGGAATGCGCCGCCGGGCGTACGACCGGGTACAGAAACGCCTTGGCTTCCGCCGACATCCCATTTGACGAGGATTTGGTCATCGAGGGCAACTGGCTGCCCAGCGCAGGCTACGCCGCCACGCGGGAATTGATGGACCTGCCCTCTCCGCCAACCGCCATTTTCTGCCAGAACGACCGCATGGCCATCGGCTGCTATGAGGCTCTCAAGGAACTTGGCCTGTCCATCCCCGAGGACATTTCGGTCATCGGATTTGACGATGACGAAACCGCGCGGCACCTGTCGCCGCCCCTGACGTCGATGATCCTTCCCACCCGGGCGATGGGACGCTGGGTCGTCGAACAGCTGTTCCATGGACCGACGGACGGTCAGCGGCATCCACTCGTGAAGCTTGAATGCGAACTGGTCGAGCGCGACTCGATCAGCGAACCCAAACGCCGGACCTGAAGGCGAAATCATGACGGAAACCTTCGATCACATCGTCATCGGCGGCGGCTCGGCCGGCGCCGCGGCAGCAGCGCGGCTGGTCAACAAAGGCAAGTGCAGGGTTCTGGTACTGGAGGCGGGGCATTCGCATCGCCATCCGCTGCTGGATATGCCGCCGGGTATCTTCAAGATGATCAACGGGTCCAAGTTCATGACCTACCACCAGACCAAACCGCAGGACCATCTGGACGGCCGCGTGCATGACATTCCGCAGGCCAACGTGCTGGGCGGCGGGTCGTCGGTGAATGCGCAGGTCTATATGCGCGGTCGGCCTTCTGACTATGACGCATGGAACGACCTGCTGAGACAGACCAACGACGGGGTCGGCTGGGGATGGGATGATGTGCTGCCTTATTTCCGCAGGATGGAAGGCAACAACAGGCTGCACAACGACCTGCATGGCAGCGACGGTCCGGTGCAGGTCTCGGATCCGGGGCATATCGACGACATGTCCCGTTGGTTCGTTCAGTCGGTGCAGGCCCTTGGCGAACCATTCAACACGGACTTCAACGGCGCAACGCAGCGCGGCGTCGGGTTCTATCAGTTCACCAATCGTGCCGGAAAGCGCAGCTCGTCAGCCTACGCTTTCCTCGCTCCACTTGAGGCGAACCCGAATTTGACCGTCCGGTTGGGCGCAAAGGTCAGCAAAGTCATCATCAAAAACGACCGGGCCGTCGGCGTGCAGTATCGAGACAAACGCGGGTCCCACACCGTCCGGTGTGATGGTGAGGTTGTGCTTGCGGCTGGCGCCCTGATCACTCCGAAAATTCTAATGCTGTCGGGTATCGGACCGGATGCACATCTTGCCGAACACGATATTCCCGTGGTCTGCCCATTGCCCGGGGTTGGCCAAAACCTGATCGACCACCCCGAAGTTCCGATCACCGCCTTTGCCAACGGCCCCTACGGATATTTCAAACAAGGTGAGGGCTGGCGGATGCTGCGCAACGGCATCCAGTTCAAGCTGTTCGGCAGCGGCCCGGTGACTTCGGCCGGGGTAGAAGCCGGCGCGTTCGTCAATCCGTCGAACCCTGATGGAGAACCGACCATTCAGGCATTTTGCGTTCCCATCGTCTATCTGGATCGCGACGCGCTTGACGAGGTGCAGGATGACTTTGGCCTGACCGTCACGACTGTCGTGGTCAAACCGAAATCACGCGGAGAGGTTCGGCTTCGCTCGGCAGACCCCGACGCCATGCCAGTAGTTTCGCCGAATCTTCTGAAGCATGAATACGACATGCAGGAGATGATCCTGGGGCAGCGTTTCTTTCGCCGGGCATTCACCTCGGGCCCGCTTGCACAAAGGATCCGCGAAATCGTGATTCCGACGGCGGACGACGACCAGACGCTGCGAGCACATTGCAAACGGTTCGTGAAAACCAACTATCACCCGGCGGGCACGGCCAGAATGGGCCGGGACGGTGATGGAATGGCCGTGTTGGACCCCAGAATGCGCGTGCGCGGAATCGAGGGCTTGCGGGCGTGCGACATGTCCGCCGTGCCGGACATCAACGCAGGCAACACAAACGCACCCGCCATGATGCTGGGCGAACGATGCGCTGACCTGATCCTTGGCATTGGATCAGCACGTGAGGACCGCAATTCCTAGCCCAAGCTGCGGGGCCGCTGTCGGTTGATCCGACTTCCGGCGCAATGATATGCCCCCCTGCCCGACCCGTTTCGCCGAAAAACAGGTTACCCGGCCTCATGGGGTCAAGGTGATCGCGGGCCACGGCAAGCGCGTTCGCGGAATGCGCCTTACAAAAAGTCGTCCCGCCTGGGCGTGAAACAGTCGATCAACTCTCCGGCCGCCAGGCAAACGCAACCATGGCTTACGCCGGACGGAATGATCAGGCTGTCACCGGGCCCCAGCTCTCGCTCCTGATCTCCGATGACGAAATTGAACCGCCCGGACCGCACAAATGTCGACTGCACATGCGGGTGGTCGTGCAGTGCGCCTTCGGCACCTTTCTCAAAGCGGAAGGACACCATCATGAGGTCTTCGTGATCTGCCAATACCTGGCGCATGACGCCCGGCGCGGGCGACACAATCGGATAGCTATTGGTCATGATACAGTGTCCTCGGTCAGGTGGCGGCGTTCATTTCACTCGAAATACTCGGCATGTTTCGCGTGAACCTCTTCGATGGTCTTGTCGATACGGCCCAGATGACGGCGAATGGTTTCGCTCGCCACCGCCTCGTCGCGGTCTGCAAGCGCCTTGGCCAGCGCCACATGATCCCGAACCAGAGTCTCGGCCTCGCTCTCGCGCCCAAGGCTCAGAACGCACAGGCGGTCGATCTTTCTTTTGCATTCCTGAATCGTGTCAAAGGCCAGCGGGTTGCCGCTCAGCTCGCATATCAACCGATGAAAATCGTAGTCGAGTTGATGAAACTCTTCGGCCTCGTTCCTTGAAACCACGTCTTTCTGCCGCTTGAGATTGTCTTCCAGCAGCTTCGAGAATTCGGGCTTCCAAACCTGGCATGCAGCGCGTACCACCTCCAACTCGACGGCCAGGCGAACAAAGCGTGCATGACCGATCCGTTCCATTGAAAAGCTACGGACCCGAGTGGCTTTCTGAGGACGGATCAGCAGCAAATCCTGCGCCTCGAGCCTGTTGAAAGCATCGCGGACAGGCTGCCTGGACACCTCGAATTTCTTCGCTATGTCTGCTTCGGACAGTTTAGTCCCCGGCAGAATTTCAAGCGAAACGATCGCCTCGTACAGGCTCTCATACACGATGTCGGTGGTTGTGCGCCGCTCGATCTTGTCCGTAATACTTTGCATTTCCTGCCTTTTTCTGCGCGTGACCAACTCGGGTGGTTTTCCGTGGCTCGAGGCCCCTCCCTCGATACTCCTCAATGTAACTCCAGCCAATTGATTTGGCACGTGCCGTGCGATGCCCTTTGTGATCCTCAAACAAAGTTGTTGACAATACTAGTATCCTAGTCGACTAAAATACGCAACACTGCTTCATGCCCGTTCGAACCCAAAGATCGGAACGGGCGCGCCGGCAGGCTGACCGGGTATCCAAAGGGACAAGAGAATGACCGAATTGAACGCTGAACAGATTGGCCTGACCCGGGACCTTGCAGGGAAGGTTGCGATCGTGACCGGCGGCGGACGGGACATCGGCCGTGCCTGCGTTCTGAAACTGGCCGAGGCCGGAGCGTCGGTCGCAATCAACTATCACAGCTCATCTACGGGTGCAGAGACGGCGGTCCAGGAGATTACGGCTGCCGGCGGTCAGGCGATTGCCGTACAGGGCGACATGACGTCAGGCGCGGATGTGGACAGGCTGGTCTCAGAAACGATTGCCGCTTTTGGACCCCGGATCGACATTCTTGTCCACGTGACCGGAGGGTTGGTGGCCCGAAAGACCCTGTCCGATATGGACATGGACCACTGGCGTTACGTTATGGACCTGAACACCACTTCTTTTGCCCGCGCCGTTCAGTCGGTGTTGCCGCACATGAAAAAAGGCGGCGCGATCGTCGGGTTCGCCAGTCAGGCGGGTCGTGACGGCGGTGGTCCGGGCGCGGTCGCCTATGCGGCCTCGAAGGGGGCGGTCATGACGATGACACGTGGGCTGGCCAAGGAACTGGGGCCCGAGATCCGGATCAATTCGGTTTGCCCGGGCATGATCGACACAGACTTCCACAATGTCTTCACCAAGACCGAAGTCCGAACCAACGTGGCCAGCGCCACACCGCTGAAACGCGAAGGCACGTCCGAGGATGTGGCAAACCTCGTCGCGTTTCTGGCCTCAGACGCCGCCGCATTCATTACGGGCGCGAACATCGACATCAACGGAGGCCTGCTCTTTTCATAGCCGGCTCCGACCGATCACCAAAAACATCTGTCTGCTTCTAGGGAGGAAAGCATGAACACCAAACTTACAAAAACACTAATCGGCGCCGCAGCCATGGTCGTCATGACCGGCAGCGCATCTTTGGCCGAGGATTGGCGCGGGTGGAACATCCACGCAGACGGCTACCCGAATACTGTCGCGATGGACAAATTCGCCGAGCTGGTCACCGAAAAGACCGGCGGTGAAATCAACCTGCAAATGTTCCACGGCGGCACATTGGGCAGCCAGCCCGATGCGGTCGAACAGGTCCGCGCTGGCGCTCTGGAGGTCGGAAATTTCAACCTGGGTCCGATCGGCCCGATTGTCGCCGAGGCAAATGTCGTTTCACTGCCCTTCATCTTCAAGGACGTCCCCCACATGTTCCGCGTTCTGGACAGCGAGGGCGGTGCCGCGATCGCGGCCGGTATGGCAGCCAAGGGATTGACCCCGCTTGCCTGGTATGACGCCGGCGCCCGATCCTTCTACAACGGGACCAAGCCGATCAATACCCCGGCCGATGTCCAGGGCATGAAAGTGCGGGTCATGAACAACGATCTGTTCACCGGCATGATTGCCGAACTTGGCGGCAACCCGTCGCCCATGGCCTTCGCCGAGGTCTATCAGGCCCTGAAGACCGGGGTCGTCGATGGCGCCGAGAACAACTGGCCGTCCTACGAGTCGACCGGCCATTTCGAGGTTGCCGGCTATTACTCGCTGTCCCAGCACCTGATCATCCCTGAATGCGTGTGCGTCAACACCGACAAATTCAACGCCTTGTCGCCCGAACTGCAGGCCGCAGTCAGAGAGGCGGCGCAAGAGTCCGCCGAGTTGCAGCGGCAATTGTGGGCCGAGCGTGAAGCGGCCAGCCGCGCGGCGGTCGAGGCTGCGGGTGTGGTAGTGAACGAAGTGGCCGACAAAGCGCCGTTCCAGGCCGCGATGGCTCCGGTCTACGAGGCCTATTTCGCAACCAACCCTGACCTCCGCCCGTTGGTTGAAACCATCCAGGCGACCGAGTGATCGAACCGTATCGGATCTGATACAGTCCGGCCCTGCCAATGCGGGGCCGGACATCTGATCAAGAGTTTCAGGCTTATGAGCAATACATCTCCGCCCCCGTCCTCAGTGCGCACTATGGTCCGGATCCTCGACCGCATCGCCGATGCATGCCGGATCGTGACCGGTGTCGCGCTGGTCGTGGTCACCGTCATATTCGGCTGGCTCGTCTTCGGCCGCTACGTCCTGAACGCAACGCCAACGTGGGTCGAGCAGGTCGCCCTGCTGCTGGTCATGACGATCGCGTTCATCGGCGCGGCGGTCGGTGTGCACGACAACACGCATTTGTCCGTGTCCCTCGTGCGCTCGGCCGTTCCGCGACGATTCAGGACGGCTCTGGTCGTTTGCACGGATGTGATCATGGCCGGATTCGGCGCTCTGATGCTGGTGTTCGGGGCGCGGCTTACGATGTTCAAATGGGGGTCGCTCATCCCCCTGATCCAGGTTCCAGAAGGCTTGCGGTCATTGCCCCTGACCATTGGCGGGGGCCTTATCCTTGTGTTTTCCGTTGGTCACCTGATCCGCCTCTGCGTCGGTTTTGACGAGCGAAAAGACAGCATCGAATAGAGGCGGATCATGGGAATTCTTCTTTTGCTTGGCGTCTTCGCCCTGTGTGTACTGATCGGAACACCCGTGGCCTTCGCCTTGGGCATTGCCGCCATCTCGGCCTTCTGGTTCGAAGGTTTGCCGCTGATGATCGGGTTCCAGCGGATCATCTCGGGCATCAACGTTTTCTCGTTAATGGCAATCCCGTTCTTCATCTTCGCCGGCGAACTGATGTTCCACGGCGGGATCGCCATGCGTCTGGTGCGTTTCGCGTCGGCCGCAGTCGGCGCCGTTCGTGGGGGCTTGGGCATCGTGAATGTGTTTTCTTCGATGTTGTTTGGTGGAATTTCGGGATCGGCCATCGCCGATATATCCGCCCTCGGCTCCATTCTTGTTCCCGTGATGAAAGAGAAAGGCTACGACGCGGATTATGCGGTCAATGTGACGGTCACGTCGTCGATCGCAGGGATCATCATCCCTCCCAGCCACAACATGATCATCTTCGCCATTGCAGCGGGGGGCGGCATTTCGATCTCGAAGCTTTTCCTTGCGGGCGTAGTTCCGGGCGTGTTGATGTGCCTCTGCCTTGCCGTCGCCGCGTATCTTGTTGCGGTGCGCCGAGGGTATCAGGCCGAAACCTTTCCGGGCTGGAAGGCTCTGGTCATCAGCTTTCTCAGCGCGATCCCCGGGCTGCTGACTGCCGTGATCATCGTCGGAGGTGTCCTGTCAGGCATCTTCACGGTCACTGAATCCGGGGCGTTCGGCGCAATCTATGCCTTTGTCGTCACGCTCGTGGTCTACCGGAGTATCACTTGGGACAAGTTCTGCATCGCGGTTGCGTCGGCCGTACGCACGACGGCCATGGTCATGATCCTGATCGCCTGCGCGGGTGCCTTTGCCTATATGCTGACCTTCTACAGAGTGCCGGACAAAACGGTGGATCTTCTGACAGGCCTGACGGAAAACCCGATCCTTATCCTGCTGATGATCAATGCGGTCTTGTTGCTTCTGGGCATGATCATGGACATGGCGGCCCTGATCCTGATCTGCACGCCGATCTTCCTGCCGGTTGCCAACAGCCTTGGCATTGATCCCCTGCAGTTCGGAATGATCTTGCTGGTGAATCTGGGCCTGGGACTGTGCACCCCTCCGGTTGGCTCCTGCCTGTTTGTCGGCTGCGCCGTTGGCAAACTGCCGATGGAAAAGGCGGTTCGGACGATATGGCCCTTTTACCTGGCAATTCTGGTCGCTCTGATGCTGATCACCTTTGTGCCCGCGATCTCGCTGACCCTGCCAGGGTTGCTTGGTTAGAAGCGGCGAGCAAGCAAAAATTCGGGCGCAACCTGTGTAAGGTTGCGCCCATTTCCAACTCTGGCGGCAACGGCAGAAACACCTGCGGTCGGTGCCGGAAGCCAAGCGTCAAAGGCGCCGCCACACGGTGATTACCCGCACAAACGCCGTTGGCTCCCTGCTTTAGGCTTCCCTGACCACATCATGCCCGGGCATCGCGCCAGGAACGGTATCGTTTCGTCCATCGCTTCGCCCGCATCTGATTTCGCATCAGCGCGAGAAATGCCGAGTGAGGTACTTTCGGTGGCTTGCCATTTGCCAGTCGTTCAAGCTGGAAATACGCCAGCACCATCGAGGCGAACCCCGCCAGCCTTTTGTTTTTCCAAGACACTTCCGGGATATTGACCGACTCTGATTTGCCATTCCGCCAGTTTTCGACAAGATCAGGTTCAAACGCCATCGCGCGAGCCACTCCCAGAACCGAGACGCCAATCCCGCCCCTGTTGTTGGCCAATGCATCCTCGGCAACAGCCCGAGAGCGAATGCCGCCGGTCACCATGATCGGCATTTTCGCGTCAGCAGCGATCTCCCGCGCGAAGTCTACAAAATAGGCTTCGCGCCGGGCCGTGCTGGAGCCATCCTCCTGCCTGCCCTGCATGGCCGGACTCTCATAGGAACCGCCGGACAATTCGACCAGATCAATAGCCATATCGCCAAGTTGGTTGACCACCCATTTGGCATCATCCTGCCCAAATCCACCTTTCTGAAAATCAGCCGAGTTCAGCTTCACCGAAACGGTAAAGCTCTTGGAGACGCTGGCCCGGATCGCGCGAACGACCTCAAAAAGGAAGCGCGCCCTATTCTCCAAAGAGCCGCCCCAATGGTCGGTACGGCGATTGGTCAAGGGCGATAGAAACTGGCTGATAAGATAACCGTGGGCGGCATGTATCTGAACGCCGTCAAATCCTGCTTCTTCGGCCAACGCGGCTGTTCGAGCAAAACGGGCAACCAGGTCTTGGATTTCGGCCTCGGTCAGGGCCCGCGGCGGGTTGAAATTATTGGACATGCCGGGGATCTCGACCGGAACGTCGGACGCCGACACCGTTTCTTCTCCCAGGCTCGCCAGGACCTGACGACCGGGATGATTGATCTGCATCCAGATTGCTCCGCCGCGCATCTGCCCTGCCTCGGCCCATTCGCGGAAAGGCGCAAGATCGGTTCCGTCTTCCAGAACCACGCTTGCGGGGCCGGACAGCGCATCAGCCGAGACCATTACATTTCCAGTGATCAACAGGCCCGCGCCGCCCGCGGCCCAGCGGCGGTAGAGCTGGTGAATTTTCTCGTCTGGCACCTGCCCGAAAGCCGCTAGGCTTTCTTCCATTGCAGCTTTTGCCAGACGGTTTCTGAGAACCGCGCCATTTGGCAATGTGAGCGGTTCGAACAGCGGTGAAACAGTCATCTTGGGATCCTTTTCTTCTCGATCCCAGGTGATATAAACCTTCGACAATGGTTGAAGGTCAAGGGCATGAAGATCGGAAAATTGGCAGAATCCACGGGCGTGTCAGCGTCAAGCATTCGGTTCTACGAAAAACACGGCCTGATCCCACCGCCCGAGCGTCTGGAGAACGGTTATCGCGACTATCCCGACGCAATGATTTCGCGCATCAAGACCATCGCAATGAGCAAGTCGCTTGGCTTTTCTCTGTCGGAAATCAAGCGCTTCCTTCCGGAAGACCCGGAAAACACTATCCCGCGGCCCGAGGTGATCGCGAACCTAAAAAGCAAGTTGGCCGATGTGGATCAAAAGATCAAAGACCTGCACGGGATTCGCCGCGACCTGGACCAGATGATCGCCTATCTGAGTGACCCTGAGTCAAATGGCTGCTGAGGGTCTGGCAGCCTGAAACCTGCGCCCTGCGGGAGCACAAGACTTCGCTCCTCAGGCTTCGTATGCCGGAAGCTTTGACAGGGCGACCTTCAGCGCATCGCCCCACCCTTCGGATATGGTCCGAAAGTACTGATCGTCAGGCTCGAACCTTGAACGCGTGCCGGCCGTAAGGCTATCTTCCTCATAAAGCAGCAGATCAAGCGGTGCACCGACGGACAAATTGGCCTTGATCGTTGAATCGAAACTGACCAGCAACAGCTTTACCGTTTCGGAAAAGCTCATGTCCGGATCAAACGCACGTACCAGTATGGGGCGGCCGTACTTCGTCTCACCGATCTGAAAGAACGGGGTATCCTCACCGGCCTCGATGAAATTGCCCTCGGGATAGATCAGAAACAGGCGCGACGGGCCGCCTTTGATCTGCCCCCCCAGGATCAGGGTGGCGTGAAAGGCGCTGTCTGCCTGTTGGCCCGCTCGGGAATGCCCCTCAATGACGTCGTTCAGCGTTGCCGCAACCAATTGGGCGACCTGAAACATCGTCGGCGCCTCAAGGATCGACGGCGACCGGTCTTCCGGGGCTTTTGTACGTTCTTCCAGCAGGCTTATGGTGGCTTGGGTGGTCGCCAAGTTGCCAGCCGTCAACAAGGTGATCGAACGGTCGCCTTCGACGGTCCAATTGAACATCTTGTTGAAGGTGGACACGTTGTCGACACCTGCATTCGTGCGCGTGTCCGACATGAAAACCAGTCCGCGGTTCAGCCGCATGCCCACAGCATAGGTCATCAGGTTCTCCGTTACTGCTGTGCGACCTGCAATTGAACCGTCAACTGCTCGCCCGCTGCCCCAATTCTGTTTCCTATTACCGGGGCCGCCTGGGCATAGTCCAGACCGGTTGCGACACGCACGTACCTGTCATCGGGTGAAATCCCGTTGGACACGTCAAATCCAACCCAGCCAAGCCCGTCCAGATGAACTTCGGCCCACGCGTGGGTGGCATCCTGCAATTCGGTTTCGTTCATCATCAGGTAACCCGAGACATAGCGGGCTGGCACGCCGATCTTTCGCGCGCAGGTGATGAACACATGCGCGTGGTCCTGACACACGCCGCGCCCGGCCTTGAGAGCGTCTTCTGCGCTCCAGTCCGGGTGCGAGCCACCCACTTCGTAGGAGACCTGAGCCCGAACTCTTTCGGACAGGGCATGCATCCGCTCAAGCGGCTCACCATCCGGCAAAGCGGCGATCACGTCTGCAACACCCTTGCCCGGCGTTGTCAAAGGCGTGCTCCGCTGAAAAAGCCACAACGGCGTCGAGCCCTCGTGACGTCCCAACACACCATGCGTGTCTTCAACCTCGACAACACCTTCGGAGATTAATGAGATGCTTTGGGTATTCGCTTCGAAACTGATCAGTTCCACAGTGTTGCGATGGTAGTCCTCAAAGCTCAGTTCCTTGCGCCCCCCGGTTACTTCGGTGCTCCAAGAGAGGATATTCTGATTGCGGAAGGATTTGGGTGTTTTTCTCAGCTGCTGCAGGCCAAAGGGAACCGGCGCGTCGAAATCGTATCGTGTCTCGTGGCGAATATGCAGTTTCATTGGTCACTCATAGAACCGGTAGTCAACTTCAATCTGGTGGCTCAAGTCTCCGAGATCTTTCAAAAAGTCCTGAATGTACTCGTGCAGCCCAAGGTCAAAGATATCGGAAATCTGCCGGTCGAGGTACTTCTCGGACAGCGCATTGGCCGCCGTAACCGACGGCCCCGCAAAGCCATAGTCTTTGCTGAGATACGAAAGGTTCTCTTGGATTTTCCTGCAGCAGAAATGCAGGCTGCGGGGCATCCGCTGATCAAGGATCAGAAACTGCGCAATTTCCGACGGCCGGGTATTCTGGCCGTGGGTCATGCGATAGCCACCACCCGCACCCACGGACCGCAGGATGCTTTCCCATTGGATGTTGTCCAGTGACGAGCCGACCGAAAAGGCCGTGGGCAGAAGGACATAGTACTTCACGTCCAGGATGCGCCCGGTATTGTCGGCCCGCTCGACAAAGGTGCCGATCCGGGTGAAGTCGAAAATATCGTTGCGCAGCATGGTCCCCAGCGTTGCGCCACGAACCAGAGCCGCCTGTTGACGAATAAGCTCCAGCGTCCCCGGCAGGTCTCTCTCGTTCACGCGGCGCTTCATGGCTTGATCAATCTGCATCCACGTGGCGTTCACCGCGCTCCAGACATCATGGGTCAATGCAGTTCGAACAAGGCGCGCGTTGTCTCGCGCCTGCTTGATGACCGACTTGATCGAGGATGGATTGTCGGGATCACGCAACATCCAATCCACGGCATTGTCTTTTGAAATCTCATCATATTTGGCGCTGTATCCACCGAAAACGCCTGCTGTTTTCAGAACCGAGCCCCATTCCGCATCGGAGTTCTTGGTCCGGGTCAGCGCCATCCTCTGGCCTGTTTCAAGCAATCTGGCCGTGTTTTCCGCCCTCTCAAGATACCGGGACATCCAGAACAACCCGCCAGCAGTTTTTCCCAGCATGGTCAGTCCTCCAGAACCCAGGTGTCTTTGGTCCCGCCGCCTTGGCTTGAATTCACGACCAGAGACCCTTTTTTCAGCGCAACGCGCGTCAGGCCGCCGGGGGTGATCTCGATCCCATCCGGGGACACCAGAACAAACGGCCGCAGATCGACATGCCGGGGGGCAAGTCCCGAACGGGCGAAGATTGGTACTGTCGAGAGAGACAACGTGGGCTGCGCGATATAGTTCGACGGCCGCGACTTGAGCTTGTCACGGAAGGCCGCAATCTCTTTCTTGCTGGCGGTCGGACCGATCAGCATCCCATAGCCGCCCGAGCCGTGCACCTCTTTGACGACAAGGTCGGACAGGTTGTCCAATACGTAGGACAGCGACTCGGGGTCGCTGCAGCGCCACGTAGGAACGTTTTTTAGCAGGGGCTTCTCACCCGTGTAGAACTCAACGATTTCAGGCATGTAGGAATAGATTGCCTTGTCATCGGCAATGCCCGTGCCCGGCGCGTTGGCGATCGTAATACCCCCAGCACGATAGACGTCCAGAATGCCGGGAACGCCCAGCGCGCTGTCCGGGTTGAAATTCAGCGGGTCCAGGAAATCATCGTCAACCCGGCGGTAAAGAACGTCGATTGGTTTGTAACCTCGCGTGGTGCGCATGCAGACGCGCCCGTCGACAACCCGCAGGTCGTGGCCCTCGACCAGTTCCACGGCCATCTGATCGGCCAGAAACGCATGTTCAAAATAGGCTGAATTGTAGATCCCCGGTGTCAATACCGCGACGGTCGGCTCGCCATCCGCGCAGGCCGGCGCACTGGCCGCAAGCGAGCGTCTCAGATTGCGGGGGTAGTCGGATACATTGCGCACATTCGTGGCGCTGAAAAGCTCGGGGAACATCTTCAGCATCGTTTCCCGGTTTTCGAGCATGTAGCTGACCCCGGACGGCGTGCGGGCGTTGTCTTCCAACACGAAGAACTCATCCGGCCCGGTACGCACCAGATCAACGCCGACCACATGGGTGTAGACCTGCCCCGGCGGTGAGACACCCAGCATCTGCGGCAGGAAGGCTTCGTTGCTGGCAATCATCTCTGCCGGCACGCGACCGGCACGCACGATTTCCTGACGGTGATAGATGTCGTGAAGAAACGCATTGATCGCCCGAACCCGTTGTTCGATACCGCGCTCCAGACGTTGCCATTCGCGCCCTGAAATCACGCGCGGAACGATATCAAATGGGATCAAGCGTTCTTCGGCCTCGGTCTTGCCGTAGACGTTGAAAGTGATCCCCGTCAGCCTGAATACTTCTTCGGCTTCGCGCTGTTTGGCCCTCAGCCGTGAGACATCTTCCGCATTGAACCAACGTCCGATCTCTTCGTACGGACCTCTGAGAGACCCGTCGCCGTTGAACATCTCATCAAAATACTCGCTCATACGAGAAGTGTGACGATCAATTCAAACTTTGCAAGTTGTACGGGCTTTTCCAGTTGGCGGCCTATAGATAAATGCACAGTTTTCGAGCGAACAGCAGCCCGGCCGTCGATGACGAAATTGGTTCTGGGTGCAGCGAAAATCATCGCCGCCACTCTACCGGCTTCTGGCTTCAATAACGTGCAGCCACCAAAGCAATTCTCGAAAGCAATCAGGGGCCTCGGCTCCGCCTGAGAACCGACTAGGGTCCCACCGCATCCAGCAGCGCGCCCCGGACTGCGTCCACCATTCTGGCACGAGGGGACATTGCCACACTCGCAAGACCGACGATGCGTCGGGGTCCGAACTGCTCCAGAGGAATTTTTCTGAGCCGCAAATGGTCATAAGACGCCAGACGACTGTCAGGTATGATCGAGACCCCGAGTTCCGCGGCGACCATGCTTGATATTGCCTCGAGGCTTTCAAGCTCCATGGCGTCTTTGACTTCTATGCCCATCCTTTGCAGCCAGGCCTCGATCTGCCTCCCCACAACCGCGTCGCGAGTGAACCGAATAAACGGCAGTGCGCCGAGAAGCTCTTCGGGAGAAAGGTCCGGAGTTTTTTCCGAGACGAGCAGGACCAGTTTCTCGGTCACGATTTCCGAGAATTCCAGCGACTTCGGAAGGATATCCGGGCGTGAGATGATTGCCGCGTGAACCTGTTTGCGGTCCAGCTGCAACAGCAGCTGATTGGTCAAGCCCGGAACAATTCTGACACGCACGTCAGGATGCTCTGACTTCAGCCTTGATAACGCAGCAGGCACCAAACCCGTCAAAGTCGTTGGAACTGCACCCAAGATTATCTCGCCTGCAAGCTCCTTGTCCGATCTCACCTTGTCAGCCAGGCCATCATACGCGGCAACGACCGCCGCCGCTTCTTCAACAAGCATGAGCCCCGCACTGGTCAGTTTGGGTGTCTTCGCCGACCGGTCAAACAAGTCGAGCCCCCACATGGCTTCAAGATTCCGCATCTGATGGCTTACCGCCGACGGCGTCAGATGCTCGGCCTCCGATGCTGCTCGAAAGCTTCCATGCCGATGTATTGCGATCAAAGTTCGCAACGCTCGAATGCTCATCTCAAAGACCTCACCACTTTTGCCGGACCCGCAAAAGGTGAGAGATTTTCACCGATGGATCAAATCATTTTCGTTATTGTTTACATTTTTTGATCTGTACCCTGCGCGAAACAAGCTCAATGAAACAGCGCCCCGAGGTCCCCATGGTTGCCCCAAAGTCCAACACCTACACGTCCATCGTTGCCAAGCCTTTCGCTCCTAACCTTGGGGCCGAGATCTATGGGGTCGATTTGAGCCAGCCTGTGCCCGACGACCAGTTCGCCGAGATCCGCGATGCCTTTCACACCTATCAGGTTCTGTTCTTCAAAGAGCAGAAAGAGATACCGCCTGCGCAGCACATCGAGTTTGGGAAACGCTTCGGGCCGCTCCACGCACACCCCGCAGCCCCAACAATGGAAGGGTATCCGGAGATATTCGAGATCCATGCCACCAAAAATTCAAAGGTAGCCAACGGTGAGTTCTGGCACTCGGACGTGTCATGTGATGAGACGCCCCCATTGGGAACAATGCTTCAGATCCACATTGCCCCTCCTTGCGGCGGGGACACCATGTTCAGCGATATGTATGCGGCTTACGATGATCTGTCCGAACCGATCAAAAGCATGCTCGGCGGCCTGTCCGCCCTCCACAGCTCCGAGCACATATACAAGGGCCGGTACAGCGACCGGGGCCAAAAGGACGCGGATATTGATTGCCCCGAAGCAATTCATCCGATCGTCAGAACTCACCCCGAGACAGGACGAAAATCGCTGTTCGTCAACCGAACGTTCACAACGAAGATTATCGGCTTGTCGGCCAAGGAAAGTGAGGCGATCCTCAACATGCTTTTCGAGCATGCCGAACAGATCAACTATCAAATCCGGTTCCGGTGGTCGCTCAACGATATGGCGTTTTGGGACAATCGTTGCTGTATGCATCGTGCCATCTGGGACTATTGGCCCGCGGAACGAAAGGGGCGGCGTGTAACCGTGAAAGGCGACCGACCCGTCTAGTTCTGACGGGACGGGATTTCTGGGTCGAAGAAACCATTTTGGAGCGCGAAGTGCGAGCTGCAGTCGTCAGAGAGTTCAACGAGGACCTTTCGATTGAAACGGTCCCGGACCCAACCTGCCCCGACAACGGAGTGGTCTTGGAGGTCGCCGCCTGCGGCGTGTGCCGCTCGGACTACCACGGCTGGTCCGGTGCCCACCCGAAAGTTCAAAACGGTTCCATCCTGGGGCACGAATACTGTGGCACCGTGGTCGAGGCCGGGTCCAATGCGAAACACAAAGTGGGTGATCGCCTCATCGCCCCATTCATCCTAGGGTGCGGCAGTTGCCATGCCTGTCAAACCGGAGTGTCGAATACCTGCGCCAACCAGATCGTTCCCGGATTTGGCGCACCGGGCGCCTATGCGGAATATGTTGCGGTGCCCTTTGACCATAACTTGGTTCACTTGCCAGACACACTCTCCCCTGCCCTCGCCGCCGGCCTGGGCTGCCGCGTCACCACCGCATGGCATGCTTTGACCGACCGAGCAGATGTCGCTGCGGGCGAATGGGTTGCCGTCCATGGAACCGGTGGAATTGGTCTGTCCGTTCTCTTGCTTGCGAAAATGCTGGGATGCCGGGTTATCGTGGTGGATGTGGTCGATGAGAAACTCGAGCACGCGAAACTCCACGGCGCGGACGCGACGGTCAATGCATCCAAAGAGGATGCGGCGACCGCGATCCTGGAAATCACCGGTGGGGGAGCGCAAGTTTCCATCGAAGCTCTGGGCATCGAAACCACGACGAACGCTTCGCTGGAGTGCCTCGCGATCTTGGGCCGTCATGTGCAGATTGGGATGCCGTCGGGTGACGGTTGGATGCGCATGAACATGCGCGCGATCTATTCCAAACAGCTCTCGGTTTTTGGCACCCGGGGCATGCCGTCCTGGAAGTACCCGCGTCTGCTTGGACTGATCGAGCGGGGTGACGTTGACATACAGCCGATGGTGGCCCGAGAGGTCCGCCTTGAGGATGCCAGCGGTGAGCTTCGCGCGATGCGTGGACCTACCTCGCCCGGCACCGCAGCAATCACGAGTTTTCGGCCTTGATTGGGTGCCTGCGCCTTGCAGTATGCACGCGGACCCAAAGAGTTAAAATATTTAAAATTAATAACTTAAGGCGAGCAACGGCGTTTGCCCCGGCTGTCGCCACACACATCCAAAACACTGTTCCCGAAAAATAATGTGAAGCCGTTTCAACAAGAAAAGCCCGCCCAAACAGTTTTGGTCGGTCCAGGCGGGCTTGCCTATCAGAGAATGAAATCACCTTCGTCTAGGCTGCTTGCGCGGACGCCGAACAACGAGATTTCCGTGTCTCCCAAATCGATCTTGGTCTTGAAGAAACGGCCGCTGATCGCATCCTCGACTTCCTCGTAATCTGTGAAGCCATAGGCGCTGAGGTCGATCTTGTCGCGACCTGCGCGAAAGCCGAACACAGTGTCATGACCGCCGCCTTGTTCGAAGACGAAGCTGTCAGAGCCCGAGCCGCCGATGAGTTTGTCGTTTCCGGCGCCGCCCGCGATCTCGTCGTTTCCGCGGCCGCCGAAGATGATGTCGTTTCCACCCTCGCCGTTCAGGGTGTCGTCACCCTTACCGCCGAAAACTTTGTCCCGACCGTCACCGGCGAGAACCAGATCGTCACCACTTCCTGCGAAAACGATATCGTTGCCGCCTTTGGCATCGATCAGGTCATTGTCCCGACCTGTGCGGATAACTTCGCGACCGTCGTCTCCGATGACGAAATCGACTGCCCCTGAACCGTCAGATTGCAGCAGATCGGCGGGCAGCAGAACGCCGTTCAATACATGGATCACACCGTTCGACGCCTGAATGTCGGTCGCGATGAGGCTTGGATCCTGAACGTCCGGATCGGCATCGACCAGGGTAAGGGTCTCGGCATCCACACCAATCGTGCCGCCCTGGAGCGTTTCGATTTCCTCAGACGCTAGAACCTGGCTGGCCTGCAGGCTTTCACCCGAGACATGGTATGTCAGCACCGTCGTCAACAGCTCGATGGGATCGTTTCCGCCGTTGAGCAAACGCAGTGCGTCAACAAGGTATGCAAACGCTCCGCCCTCATCGCTGCCTTCGTATCCCAGTGAGTTCGAGAGCGCGATAAACGCGTCATCGGTCGGCGCGAAGGCGGTAAGGTCGGCATTCGGGTCATTAAGGGCGCCCGCCAGATCAGCCGCGATCAGAGCTTCTCGGAGAATGTCGAAATCACCTCCGTTTTCGTCAAAGCCGGATGCGCCGCTTACCGCCAGAACGGTTTCCGTAATCGTCGGGGCGTCATTGCCTGGCAGATCGATCGGCAGCAGAACGCGATCAATCACGTGGACCACGCCATTGTCCGCCAGGATGTCTGTCTGCACCAGCGACGGATTGATGAGGTCCGGCTCCAGATCGCCAAGTGTCGGCAGTTCAGACGCGTCGATCACTCCGCCCTGAAGTGAGGTCACCGAACCCGCCGACGCAATCTCGGACGACCCTTGGGTGCCTGCTGCAACATGATAGGTGACGATCGTCTCAAGCAGCGTTGCGGTTTCCACCGGATCTTCGTTCAGAGAGGTCAGAAATGCGGTTACGGCTGCGGTGTCAGTAACGTCGCCCGCAAAACCCAGATCAGCTGCAAGCTGCCCGAATGCCGCGTTTGTCGGGGCAAAAACCGTGTAGGTCGCAGAAGGGTCACCGGCAGTTCCACTGAGGACACCAAGGTAGTCAGTCCCCTTCTGGTCATCGATAAAACCTATTGCTGCGACAAGAATGCTAAAGCTTGGATTTCCTGCGGCAATTCCTGCAATTGTCGTCATATTTTCCTCCACCTGAGATTTGCAAGCCAACGATTGGCTTACCGCTGGTACGGAGCGCACAGGCCGTTCGGATCAAATATTTCTGAGTCACGATGTGTCCCCGGCGGTAGCGCGTCGATCGTTTCCGCGCCCACTGAGGCCGAAACCAAAAAACAAATCCAACCGGATCAGATCAGCGTATCGGTCATCAGTTGAGAGCAAAGGTGACGGCCAATGGGAAAACCCAAATTCGTATTTGAAACGGGGCGTCAGGAACTTCGCCAAGTGCGTCGGGAAAGCTGGCGGCTGTACGTTTTTGTCGGTGTTCTCAGTTGCTTCACCAACCTTCTGATGCTGACCGGGCCATTGTACATGCTGCAGGTGTACGACCGGGTTTTGGGCAGCCGATCCGTGGAAACGCTGGTCGCTCTCTCGGTGCTTGTTGCGTTCTTGTACGGCATTCTGGGCCTGCTTGAATATGCTCGGGGGAGGATTTTCGGACGAGTCGCGGCCCGATTCCAGTCGCGGCTTGACCGTCGGGTATTCGAGGCGGTGCAGCGCAAAGCCTCGGTCGCTCCGGACGATCAAACGGAAACCGGCCTGCGCGATCTTGAGGCTGTTCAGCGGCTTTTGTCTTCTCCGGTTCCAATGGCCTTTTTCGATGTGTTTTGGACGCCCGTTTTCCTTTTGGGCATCTGGATATTCCACCCTTGGCTTGGTGCTGTCGCTGCGCTGGGTGGCTTGGTCATCTTGGCACTGACCGGCTTGAACCGAGTCTTTTCGGCACGCCCCATGTCGAATGCCAGCCGTGCTGTCGCCTCGTCCGAAGCGATGTCCAACCAGTTGCGGAACGAAGCCGAAATCGTTGAGGCGATGGGTATGCGCGATGCGACCTACACGCGGTGGAAGACGTTGCGCGACCGGGCGCTGAAGGAGCAGATCCGCTCGGCTGATGTCAGCGGCAGCTTTGCGAACGTAACAAAGACTTTCCGGTTGTTTTTGCAGTCGGCCATCCTTGGTGTTGGTGCATTTCTTGTGCTTCAGGGGGAGCTGACTGCAGGCGCAATGATTGCCAGCTCAATCCTGCTGGGCCGGGCGCTGGCACCGATGGAGCAGCTTGTGGCGCAATGGCAGTTGGTTCAGACCGCAAAAAGGGGCTGGGACAATCTGGCCGAACTGCTCGGCACCGTACCGCCCGAGCGTGTGAATACGCGACTGCCGAAACCCAAAGCCAAGTTGGTGGTTCAAAACCTGACCGTCTTTCCGCCGAACTCACGGCAAGCAGCTCTGAAATCCGTTTCGTTCAACGTGAACCCCGGCGAAGCGGTTGGTTTGATTGGATCATCCGGCGCGGGGAAGTCCACACTCGCCAGATCCTTGACTGGCGTATGGCGTCCGCACAGCGGTACGATCCGGCTGGATGGCGCCGCGCTGGATCAATACGGCTCAACCGAACTTGGCAGCCTCATCGGCTATCTTCCGCAGCGGTTTCAGCTGTTCGACGGCACTATTGCCGAAAACATTGCCCGAATGGCGCCCGTGCCGGACGATGCCGCCGTCGTGGCCGCCGCAAAGAAGGCAGATGCGCATGAGATGATACTGCGGCTCGCAGATGGCTATGACACCTACGTGTCGGCGAACGGAGGGCAGCTGTCCGGTGGTCAGATGCAACGTATAGGCCTTGCCCGCGCCATGTACGGCGACCCCATTCTGCTCGTGCTGGACGAACCTAATTCAAACCTCGACGTCGAAGGCAGTGCCGCGGTCAATCGCGCAATTGAAGAGTTCAAGGCAAACGGAAAATCCGTGTTGATCGTGGCCCACCGGCCGGCCGCAATTCAGGAATGCGACAAGCTGATAATGCTGGAAAACGGAACCGTCCGGGACTTCGGCGCCAAAAAAGACGTGCTTCGGAAACTCGTTATCAACCACGAACAAATCGCAAAAACCGCCAGACAGGGAGGCCTGAAATGAAACCGGAGCGGTCCGACGTAAACTCGTCTGTTTCCTGGTCAGCGCGCGGACCAGTGCTCGTGGGTCTCGTGGGCCTGATGCTGTTGCTTGGGGGCTTTGGCTATTGGTCCTTCACGACCAATATTGCCGGGGCAATCGTTGCCAGCGGTCGAATTGAAGTCGATCAAAATCAACAGGTTGTGGAACACCCTGATGGCGGCGTGGTCGCCGAGATACTTGTCGACGAAGGGTCCTTGGTCGAGGCCGGTGATGTTCTGATCAAGCTGGCGTCCAATGACCTTGCCACCAAATTGGCGATCGCCGAAAAAGAGCTTTACGAGCTCATGGCCCGCCGTGGTCGTCTTGAGGCGGAAAGAGACGGAACCGAAGAAATTCGCTTTGACCCCATACTTCAGCAAGCCGCATCTTTGGACATCGACATCGCGGACTTGGTCTATGGGCAGGAACGATTGTTTGTGGCGCGCAAGGAATCCATCGCGCAGGAGATTGATCAGCAACTCAAAAGAGTTGGTCAGATCGACAGTCAGATTGTCGGGATTGATGCTCAAAAACTGGCGCTTGCCACCCAACTGGACCTGATACGAAAGGAACTGACGGATCAGGAATCCTTGTTTGAACGCGGATTGGCCCCCGCATCCCGCGTTCTGTCATTGCAACGGGAAGAAGCACGCTTGAGCGGCACGATGGGTGATCTGACTGCCCGTATCGCGGAATCCGAGGGGCGAAAGACCGAAATCGAGATTCAAATCCTCAAGTTGCAAAGCAAACGCCGCGAAGATGCCATTACCCGCCTCAGGGACCTGCGGTATCGGGAACTGGAATTACGCGAGGAAACGACGAATATCGCAGAGCGTATCGCCAACCTTGAAATCACGGCGCCGGTCTCTGGGGTCGTACATGGATTGAACATCTTCAGCCTTGGCGCGGTTGTGAAACCGGCTGAACCGGTATTGTACCTCGTTCCGCAGGATCGTCCGCTGATCATAAGTGCGCGCGTCGACCCCATTCACGTCGACCAGATGTTCGTCGGACAAGATGTCGTTTTGCGCTTTTCGGCCATGGATCAGCGCAAGACGCCCGAATTGACAGGACGGGTCACCCTGGTTTCTGCGGATGCGTTCGAGGAAGCTTCGACAAACCAGACCTACTACACGGCCGAGATCGCACTGAATGCCGGAGAGCAGAAAAAACTGCCTGCGGAAACACCTCTGGTCCCTGGAATGCCGGTCGAAACCTTCATACGGACGCAGGACAGAACACCGATTGCCTACCTTATCAAACCGTTCAGCGACTACTTTGCGAAAGCATTTCGTGAGACTTGAGTGTGGGCCCCGTGTCGCCGTCAAATCGAGCCACGAGCGATTCACATAGGTCTTTCTGGCCCTGCGCGAGAAACCCGTGCGCTGCGACTGGCTCCAACGAATCTTGTGCACCTCTCGATTAAACAAACCAAAGGCTGACTTTGCGTTGCGGAAGGGCGCCGAAACGCCGTTCAGTTAACGGTGCAACATCGTTGGTCAACGATAGGCTTGACGCTTCAGGTCAGCATTCCACCGCACAGACGCGGCCTTGACACAGGAAACTCGGCGGCCATCGGTTGAAGTCCGCTCAACTTCTGAATCGCAACCCAACCGGATCGTTTGACCGTCTGGCCACGCATTGCGGCAACCACGCTGTCCGCAGACTTTCAGACGGCATCAACGCTACAGATCGAACGTCCTAATACCCGGATCGACGAGCGACGGGACCGGACTCACTCAGACGGCATTTGCGCCGTTGGTGTCGACATGGAAATCGCTCGTTCCTCATCCGTCATATCTTCGGCAATCCCGTCAAAGAGCGGTGTCGAAAGATACCGTTCGCCTGTGTCGGGCAGCATCACCAGCATCACCGATCCGTCCGGAGCGCTTTTGGCCACTTCCATTGCGATGGCAAATGTGGATCCCCCTGAGATTCCGGTGAAGATCCCCTCCTCTGCTGCCAGACGCCTGGACCAGGCGATACCGTCCGCTCCGGCGACGGGGAGCAGTTCATCATAATACGCATTGTCCAGAGCTTCCTGAAGCACAAACGGGATGAAGTCGGGCGTCCAACCCTGAATGGGATGCGGTTCAAAGGCCGGATGGCTCTCAGTGGGCTGATGGGCCTCATTGCGGGTGTTCACGTAGCCAGACCCGACAATCGCAGCGTTTGCAGGCTCGGTCAGGATGATCTTGGTGTCAGGGCGATCGCGCTTGAGCACGCGCGACACGCCCGAAACGGTACCGCCTGTTCCATAACCGGTGATCCAGTAGTCAAGCCGCTCTCCTTCGAAATCACTGAGTATTTCCCTCGCTGTCGTGGCCTCGTGGATGTCGGCGTTGGCGCTTGTCTCGAATTGGCTGGCGAGAAACCAGCCATTTGCCTCGGCCAACTCCTTGGCCTTGGAGTACATCCCAAAACCCTTGAGCGCACGAGGCGTCAGCACAACCTTGGCCCCAAGAAACCGCATCAACCGGCGGCGTTCCACCGAGAAGCTGTCAGCCATAGTGACCACAAGCGGATAACCCTTTGCGGCACATACCATCGCAAGACCTATCCCGGTATTTCCCGAGGTAGCCTCGACGACCGTTTGCCCGGGTTTCAGCCGACCTTCCCTTTCGCCCGCTTCGATGATGTTCAGCGCAAGGCGGTCCTTGACCGAACCCGCGGGGTTGAAGGCTTCAAACTTGACGTAGACCGTCACGTTGGCCGGCGCGATTTTGTTGATGCGAATGCACGGCGTGTTGCCGACCGTGTCCAGGACGCTGTCATATAAACGGCCGCGCCCGGATGTGGTTCGAATTTCCATGTGCCCCTCCTGCTTATCCACTTTTCTTCAAATGCGAAGAAGACTGCCACAAGCGCGATGCAATTGATAGAACGTCAACAGCACAGTAGAGGAACGGACCTTCTCCCACGCTACTAAAGCTGAGAGCCGATTGGCAAAATACTGAAAAATCCAGCTACGATATGATCCCAAGCCGAACCCGTTGGCTCTGAGTCATATTCAAGGATTTCTCCGTTCTCGCCCTGGGTTCTCCATTTGAGTTGGCCAGCACTCTCCAGCGTCACATGATATGTATATGCTGGAAGCGCATCGTCCAAAGCACCCATGGTTTGTGCGGTCAGCGCCGGAGAGTCGATGAGAATGCCCATTTCCGTGTTTATGTTGACTGAACGAGGGTCCCAATTGAACGAACCGACAAACAGATATCTGTCATCGACAGCGAACGCTTTGGAATGAAGACCCGACCGAGATTGAGCCCAGTTTATTCCACGACGTTGGACCTGATAAGCGTCAGGCCGCAATTCATAAAGCTCGACCCCACCGCGCAGCAACGCCCGGCGTTTTTTGGCGTAGTGCGCATAGACTGGTGCTACGTCGTTTGAAGCAAGCGAGTTGGTTACGACTTTGACTTCGACACCTCGGTTTTCCAGTTCGGTCATCCACTTCACGCCGTTGTTGCGTGGCACGAAGTAGGCCGAAACGATATTGACCTCCCTGCCAGCACCTTCGAAATACGGCAGCAGTTGCGACGCAAGAATTGGTTCTGAGTTATCAAGCCCTGCGGCTTTGGAAGGCGGATCAGCGTAGAGTTTTGCGGGCACCCAATCCAAGGAAAGCGTTCCGTCTGCAAAACTCTCCCTTGCAGATTTTCTGAGAGCTTCGCCGTACTGAGTCTGCTTTGCCGCCTCCACAAGCTCATTCAGTCTGCTTCGCGCTTGGCCAAGCGAAAATTCTTCAGGTTGCCCGACGACCACGCGGGCCGGAACCGCGAACTCACTATTCCAATATTCGTCAAAGCTTTGTGAAACTTCATTTACGACGGGACCGGCTGCCAGAACATCCAGATCCGCATAGTTCATTTCCTCCCGCGCGAGGAAGTACTCGGCGCCGATATTCCGGCCACCGACAATTGTGAACACGTTGTCTGCGGTCATCGACTTATTGTGCATTCTGCGATTGATCCGCTTGAAGTCCGTGAGCCCGGCAATGATCAGGCTTTGGTCGCGCCAGAAAGGATTGAACAGACGGATTTCAATATTCTCGTGGTAGTCCAAAGCGGCTGTCATCGCGTCGTATCCGGATGTGTCCATGTCATCCAAAAGCAAGCGAACGCGTACGCCTCGATCCGCCGCCTGTAGAAGACTGGCCGCAAAGAGGTGACCTGTCGGGTCGTTATGCAAAAGGTAGTATTGAGCGTCGATCGATTGTTCAGCCGCTGCAGCGAGTAGAAGCCGTGACACCAAGGCTTGTTCGCCGTCGCTGATCAATTTGACACCGGACCGGCCGTCTTTGGGGTCCCCAAGCCGTGTCGCCGCCTGCCCAAGTGCGCTGTTTGTCCTTGCCGAAAATGAAACCGAATTGGTCTTCTCATATGTACGAACTTTTGGGGCACAAGCGACAAGAGCGAATGTGCAGAACGCACAAAACATGATTGTCCAAGGCTTCATCGACTTCCTCCGCTCGTCACACATAGGTGACTACGCCAAGAGGCAAGAATGCAAGTATGTTCCGAGAAAGGTCAGGAGGTTTCCTGAAGTAGTGTCGTTCCAGAGGAATTGCGGCTCAAAGCCAGCCAGCCGGCCACGACTGAAAACTCTTTTCGGCTGACGAAGCGCCCTGTCCACAATCGAAAAGCAATCTGTTCGTCGCTGAATCGTTTCTTCGGTATCGCTACACTCCCCTGTTGCCAGAAATATACCCAAGATTTCGCACTCGGTTCGGACCAGTTTCAGGGGTCAAGACCTCCCTCACAGCGCGCCCGGAAAAAGGTGCACGATACCAGGGGTGCTTTTCATTAACGGGAACCCAGTGTCGCGAAAAAAACGGCCAGATTCCTCTTCTTTTCCCGGTCGCGTTGCCACCTGAAAAATGCGCATGATCATACATCCGTCCTCCCAAAGGTGCGGTTTTTGAATGTATGTGTGTCTCGCACGATCCAGCTTAGCATACTCGATAGAGAGTACCAGATTATGGCTCCGAGCCGTCTCTCATTGTCCAATTCTACAGGCGCACTGCGGACGAAGCTTCTTATAATTCCGCTTGTTGGGATGTGTGATAACGGCCCAAGGAGGACCTTGGGGAAATTTTGACCCGGTGCCGTCAACTGCTGTTTCCAGCTTTAAAGGCTGCTACGCGGGTAAAGTTCACACAGTCTTCTTAGTGTTGAATGGTCGCTACAGAGAAGTGACGAAGTGCGCCAATTCACCGGTCAACTGTTGTGTTGTGCCGGCGGTCTTCCTATGTGCACTTCATCGGAAATGGAGATTTTATGTCCCGGTAAGGAAGGGAGGCAGCGCGCCTCCCGGAGCATATTCAAGATCTGAAGCACCGCCGTCGCTTTGTTGCGGACGGAGTTCTTCGATGTGCGCACTCTTTCCTACCATCAGCGCCCAAATCTGACCTGGGCCGGAGACATGAAAGTGAACACCCTATGACCAGGGATTACTCCGATTTCCTTCCGCTTCGCGCACGCGACGCCGGATCGCACGCCAATCCCAGCCCTCTTCAGGCGTTGGGATGGCAACCGTTTTTCGCCCAACAGATTAGCGTAGAAGACTTGTCGGCGACACCTCCCGTTCGCGTTGTTGAAGTGCATCGCAATGGGCTGCATGTCGTCGGTGACGGCATCGATACGATAATCCCGCCTGGAGCCGATGCCACTGTCGGAGACTGGCTGATGCTGGACGCAACACGCCCGAGATCCAGTCGGGTTCTTGAGCGCACAAGCCTCATTAAGCGGCGCGCGCCCGGAACCGACCGGCAGGAACAACTGATCGCGGCGAACATTGATACGGTCTTTATCGTCTCGTCTTGCAATCAGGACTTCAAGGTGGCCCGGCTAGAACGCTATGCAGCTCTGGCTTTTGAGGCACGGATGACACCCGTCATCGTCGTGACAAAGACCGACCTCGTGACGGAGCCGCAAAACTATATCGAAGCGGCCCGCGCGGTATCGGACATGATCGACGTGGTCGCCCTTGACGCCCGCGGAGACGCGCCCCGGACAAAACTGCTTCCCTGGTGCAAGCCCGGCAAGACGGTGGCGTTTCTCGGCTCATCTGGTGTTGGTAAATCAACGTTGGCCAATGCGCTGCTCGAGAGTCAGTCCATTGAAACCCAAACCATTCGTGAGGACGACGCAAAGGGGCGGCATACGACAACGCGGCGCGAGCTTCATGCTATGCCCAATGGCTGTCTGGTCTTGGACAGTCCGGGCATGCGGGAACTGCAGCTCACCGATGCAGCGGAAGGTATCAATGATCTTTTCGCCGACATTCAGGAGTTGGCCGCGCAGTGTCGATTCAAGAACTGTCAGCACGATTCTGAGCCGGAATGCGCTGTTCTGAAGGCTATCGATGAGGGTGTTCTTGATAGCGATCGGCTTCGCAGATGGCGCAAGCTCATGGCCGAAGATGCGTTTAACTCGGCGAATCTTGCGGAACGCAGGTCGCGCGACAAGGCGTTCGGGAAGATGGTCCGCGGAGTCAAAAAACTCAAATATGTCAGGAAGTAAGGCGATGACACAGTCGAAAGCCGGTCAAATCGTATGGCATGACCTATTCACACCGGACAGGGCGCGTTCAATGGCATTCTACCAGCACGTCGCCGACTGGTCTTATGAAGTCGAGCGGGCATCGGATTTTGCATGGGGTGGCGGCGAGCAGGATTTCGTCCTCGCCCTTTCCGGTGACGAAGCGGGCGCGGGTTTGATCGAGACGCCGCCCGAGCAAGCGAAGGGCTGGGTCGCCTACATCGAGGTCCCCGACGTGGACCTGGCGGCCAAGCGCGTCGACACGCTCGGAGGCCAAGTTGTTCGGGAGCCATTCGAGGTGCCGGGCGTCGGGCGCAACGCACTCGTTCGCGATCCGCTCGGCGCGTTGGTGGGGATTTCGCTGTCTCGGCACAGTTTCCCCGTGCCGAGACGGCAGTTTGGCCCTGAAGTGTATATCGGCAACGGTGATGACTTTCCGCAAGCGTTCTACATCGAACTCTTCGGATGGCAGGTGTCTCCCGACCGGGACCAGGATTGCGCCACTCTCCTCGGGCCTCGGGGCCGTCTTGTTGCAATCCAGCATGCCGCGACTTGGGCAACCGCCTCAAACGCATCTTGGGTCCCGAGCCTAAAAGTTGCTTCAGTCCCTGACGCCTTCCGTGCCGCTGAAACCAAAGGGGCGCATCCGGCCTCCTTGAACTTAAGCGAATCCGTTCAAGCTCAAATCCCCATCCTGTGTGATCCGGACGGAGTGCCGTTTGCGTTCGGCGGCAAGCAGGCAAACCCTTTCTAGCCACCTGCAGATTCTATTCAGGAACTGCAGAGCGGATATTTTCCGCTCTGCAAGGTCCGGAACTCAGCGCTTATGCGCGCTAGTGGACAGTGTATTGGTTGGAATCCAGCCGCAGACTTGTTTCTGAGGTCAGTTCTCCGATGCGTTGGTCCGGCATAGGGGGTGTGTGCCGTAGCCGCTCGGTTTGAAACCAATGACCGACACCTAGTCCCCTACAAGTCTCGCGTACTGCCGTGTCGAGATGTTTGGTGAGGCGCGGAAAGCTGTCTTTCAAGGGGTATCCTGAATTCTGAAGTCGCAAACCGCGTTGCTTCCGTCGGCTGTGACCTCGACGCAGACCTCATTGACCGAGATTGCATTTCATTCGGCTTCGTCTGGGTCCGAAAATGGGTCGACAACAAGTACCAGACGCTTTGCGATGGAGCCAATTCAAGTCGGTGTTTGAGTTCAAACTACCGTTGATCGCTTGCGCGTGCGCCTCTCAAACAACTTCTTCTGGAAAAACAGATGCAAGACCAAACCGTTACGGTTATGCCAATTGCTTCAGCCGTGGCATCAAATCCAACAGTTCCCGCGTATACGGATGCTCTGGAGCTTCGAACAACGCGTCCGTCTCCTGAACTTCAAGCAGCTTCCCATGTCGCATCACGCCCACCCGGTCACACATCTGACGTACGACCGGGAGATCATGGCTGATAAAGAGCATAGTCAGGCCCAGATGCTCCTGCAGGTCTTTGAGAATGTTCAGGATTTGCGCCTGAATGGACACGTCCAGGGCGCTGGTCGGCTCATCGCAGATCAGAAAACGGGGCTGAGTTGCGAGGGCGCGAGCAATACAAATGCGCTGACGCTGCCCACCGGAAAACTCGTGTGGATACTTGCGCCACGCGTCCTTGGCCAGGCCAACCCAGTCAAGCAATTCGCGCACGCGCGGTTCAATAGCGGGCTTGGGCAGGATTTTGTGATGATGGATGGGCTCGGCAACGAGGTCCCCGACCCTCATGCGGGGATTTAGGCTGGAGAACGGGTCTTGAAAGATCATCTGGATCTGGCGGCGGTAGGCTTGCAGGGCCTCTGCCTCCATCACTGTGACGTCTTCGCCGTCAAAGATCACCCTACCACCGTCTACGGGATAGAGTGTTCCAATCATCCGGGCGACTGTGGACTTGCCAGAGCCACTTTCGCCGACAAGGCCGAAAACCTCACCGTCGCGAATGTCGAAACTCACCTGATCGACGGCAGTGAAGTACTTGCGTTGCGAGGGCAGCAGCCCGCCCTTTTGCAGGAACGTCTTAGTAATATTTTCGATTTCCAGCAGTTTGCCGGATTTGGACAGATCGGTCTTTTCCCAATGGGCCGCCAGATCGTCGATCTTGAAGGTTCTTTCCCGCTCGCCATAATTGACCACTGGGAAACGCTCGACTTTGGTGTGCGGGCGCGGCACGGCGGCAATCAGAGATTTGGTATACTCATGTTTCGGTGCGCCGAGGATCTGATCGGTCGTTCCGCTTTCAACCACATGACCGGAATACATCACGGTTACCGAGTCGGTGGTGTCGGCGATAACGCCCATGTCGTGGGTAACGAGGATCACGCCGACCTGACGCTCCTTCGCCAGTTCCTTGATCAGATCCAGCACCTGCGCTTGGACAGAAACATCCAAGGCCGTTGTGGGTTCGTCAGCGATCAGAACACTGGGCTCGGTACAGAGTGCGAGCGCGATTACCACCCGCTGACGCATCCCGCCGGAAAACTGGTGCGGATACTGGTTGAAACGGTCCGCCGGGTCGGGGATGGACACGCGATCCAGCAGCGCAATAGCGCGTTTTTTGGCCTCGGAAGCGGAAAGGCCGAGGTGCAGCTGGATCGTCTCGACCAATTGCTCACCCACGGTGAACAACGGGTTCAGCGAGGTTAGCGGGTCCTGAAAGATCATCCCGATCTCTTTGCCCCGGATTCGGCGTTTGTCCTCGGCGTCCAGTTCGTCAATCCGGCGACCGTTCAGCCAGACCTCACCTTCGGAGACATGGGCCGGGGGGTCCAGAAGGCCGATCACGGCGTTGCCGGTCATGGACTTGCCAGCACCGCTTTCGCCGACAACGCCCCGGATCTCGCCAGGATGCAGGTCGTAGGTCACATGCTCGACCGGCTTGAAGATGCCGTGGCGTGTGGGGATTTCCACAGTCAGGTTGCGGATCGAAAGAACGGGATCGGTCATTTCAGCCTCGGGTTCAGAACGTCACGCAGCCAGTCGCCCAGCAGGTTCACACTCAGCGCCAGTGCCAGCAGGGTGCAAGCCGGGAAGAACAGGATCCACCACTCACCCGAGAACAGGAATCCCTGCCCAATGCGGATCAGCGTCCCCAGCGAGGGCTGTGTCGGTGGCGCGCCAACGCCAAGGAAACTGAGCGTCGCCTCGGCAATGATCGCCAGCGCCAATGAGATAGTCGCGATCACCAGCACCGGTGACAGTACATTGGGCAGGATATGGCGCAGCATGATGGTCAGCGGGCTTTGTCCGATGATGCGCGCGGCGGCGACGTAATCTTTGTTCTTCTCAACCAACGTTGCGCCCCGGACGACACGAGCGAACTGCACCCAATCGGACAGTCCAATGGCCAGGATCAGCACCCAGATCGCCATCTGGTCGCGATACTCCACCGGGGTAATGCCTTTGGCGATTCCAAAGATCAGCATGGCCAGAAGGATCGAGGGGAAAGTCAGCTGCACATCCGCCGTGCGCATGATGATGGTTTCGGTCCAACCGCCAAAATAGCCCGATAGCAGGCCCAGAATGATCCCGAGAACCATCGCGAACAGAACGGCCGCCACCCCAACGAATAGCGAGATCCGCATTCCGTAGAGGATGGTCGAGAACACATCGCGCCCCTGATCGTCTGTGCCCATCAGGAAGGTTTCGCCTGTAAAGGCATTGGGCTCCATCGGCGGAGTGAAGCCATTCATCAGGTTCAGGCTGGCCGGGTCAAACGGGTTTGTCGGCGCAATCAGTGGTGCGAGGATCGTGGCTAGGATCAGGATCAATGCCACTGTCGCCGACACCATGGCGACAGGCGAGCGGCGGAAGGCGTAGAACTGGTCGCTGTCCAGAATGCGTTTCACACGGCTCATGCGCTGACCCTCAGGCGCGGGTCGATGAAGGCGTAAAGGATATCGACCGCAAGGTTGATGGTGACAAAGATGACCGAGATCATCATCAGGTATGCTGCCATGACAGGGATATCCACGAATTGGATTGCATTGATGAACAAAAGGCCCAGGCCCGGCCACTGAAACACCGTCTCGGTGATGATGGCAAAGGCGATGATGGCCCCCAGTTGCAGGCCGATAATCGTGATGACCGGGACCATGGTATTCTTCAGCGCATGGCGGAAATTGATGGTCCGGTCACTCAGCCCACGGGCGCGGGCAAAGCGGATATAGTCTTGCCGGAGTACTTCCAACATCTCGGAGCGCACCAGCCGCATGATGAGGGTCATCTGGTATAGACCCAGTGTAATCGCGGGCAGGATCAGCGCCTTGAGTCCACTGCTTGTCAGCAAGCCTGTGTTCCACCAGCCCAGGTCTACGACTTCTCCGCGTCCAAAACTGGGCAGCCAGCCAAGTTCAACTGAGAAGATGTAAATCAACAGAATCCCGATCAGGAACGTCGGCAGGGACACCCCGATCAGAGAGGCTGACATGATGAAATTCGCTGCAAACCCGTCTCGGCGGATTGCGGTGAACACACCCAGCGCGATGCCCAAGACTATGGCAAATACGGCTGAGACAAGCGCCAGTTCCAACGTTGCCGGCGCGCGTTCGGCCAGGATTTCCGCGACCGGACGCCCTTGACGGAAGCTGACGCCAAAATTGCCCTGTACCGCTTCCTGCAGAAACTTCACATATTGCACCGGAAACGGCTGATCGAGCCCCAACTGCGACCGCAGACGTTCCACATCTTCCATGGTCCGCTCTTGCCCCAGCATGTTGTCGATCGGATCTCCGACAAAGCGGAACATGGAAAAGGCGACCAGGCCCACGACGAACAGAACCAGCGCCGACTGAGCCACACGCCTGATAATGTATGACAGCATTTAGTTGACCGTTACCCAGCGCAGAAGGAAGAAGTTGTCGGGCCGTTGTGTCAGCTCGATATTGCTGCGCGCGCCCCAGACCAGCGGTTGAACGTAAAGCGGTACATAGGCCACCTCATCGTGCAGGATACCTGCCACCTCGTCCAGCATTGCCTGACGTGTGGGTTCGTCAATCTCGGACTGGATCAGCGGCAGCAATTCATCCACGCGAGCGTTCGAATAGCCGCCAAAGTTCCACGACCCCAACTTCTTTTCCTCATTTGGGGTCGAAGCGAGGAAACGCACGGGATGCTCGGCATCGAACGTACCGGGTGACCAACCCAACAGATACATATCAAAGTTGTCGGCCCGCAGTTCAGGCCAGTAGTTCTGAACCGGCATCGCATCGAGCGTCACGTTCAGCCCGGCCTGAGACAGCATGGCGGTGATCGCCTGGCAAACGGCTTCGTCGTTCAGGTAGCGATTGTTGGGGCATTTAAAGCTGATCTCAGCCCCCTCAGCGCCAGCCTCGGCCAGCAAAGCTTTGGCACCCTCGGGATCGTAGCCATAGGGGTCCGCATTCGCAGCCGAATAGCCACGCATCGCGGGACTGACCAACTGGCTCGCCACCTCAGCATTGCCGCGCATGATGGTTTGCAGGATGGCTGGAACGTTGACTGCCTTTGCTACCGCCTCGCGGACGCGCACATCCCGGAAAAGGTCCGAGCCACCCTGCCCGGCTTCGCTCGAGCCTTCCTGCTGATCAAACCCCAGCATGATCACGCGCGCTTCGACGCCCTGAATGACCTTCACATCCGGACTGCCTTGCAACCGAGCCACATCCTGAATTGGGACCGGGTTGATGAAGTCGACATCTCCGGACAACAAAGCCGCCAGAGCGGTTGCCGGGTTTTGGATTGGCACCAATTCAGCGCGGGTCAGGTTGTGTTCTGCTGTGTCCCACCAGCCGTCGAACGGCTCCAGAACAGTGCGCAGGCCCGGCTCTCGCGCGGTGACTCGGAAAGCACCGGTGCCATTGGCGTTCAGGGTCGCATAGTTGCCCGATTCTTTGTCAGGGAGTGCTGCGTCGTTTGCCTCGGCCCAGCCGCTATCCATGATCATCCAGTTGGCAATGCTGTCCGGGAAAATCGGGTTCGGCGCAGTGGTCATGACATCGACGGTATAGTCGTCAACTTTCACCACCTCGCTGACGGGCGCGAACCAGCTGCGGGTGTCCGAATTTTCGTCAGACGCCCGCTGGTACGAGAAGATCACGTCATCCGCATTGAATTCAGAACCATCATGAAACGTTACGCCCTCGCGCAGTTTGAACCGCCATCCGGCTCCATCCCCGATGGTCTCCCAACTCGTGGCCAGCGCCGGTTCAATGGTCATGTCCTTGCCCCTGCGCACAAGCCCTTCGTAGACGTTATTCAAGAAACCTAGAACCGGGGCAGAGTTGACAGCATGAGGATCCATTGTTTGCGGGTCCGTTGTAACGGCAAACGTGAACTCTTCGCCTGCGACGGGCAAGGCAAGCGCGCAGAATAGCGCGGCAGTGGTCAGACGTTTCATGATAGCTCCCACTCTTTGGTGGCGGGCCTCGCATCCCGAGGCCCGGCCACGTTTCTTACTTCAGGCCAAAATGCTTGACCATAGGCTGATCTTCGGGATCAACGTTGATGTCCAGGTTTTCAGCCATACCCCAGTTCAACACTTGATGGTGGATCGGAATATACAGCTGTTCATCCTGCACCACGCGCCAGATCTCGGCGATCGCTTGATCTCGCGCGACGAGATCCGTGTTCGAGGCCAGCGACTTGATCTTGGCATCCAACTCATCATTGTCATACCCGGTGCCGTTCCACGTCCCGATGTCGCTTTCACGACCATGGACCAGGAAGTTGAAGATGTATTCCGAGTCATACGTCGGAACGCCCCAACCCAGCATGTAGAAATCGGTCTTTCCGTCCGTGATCAGCGGGAAATGTTGTGCTTTCGGTTTGGCATCCAGATTCACAGTGATGCCAATCTGACCCAGCATCCCGACAGCGGCCTGACAGATACCTTCGTCATTGATGTACCGGTCGTTGGGACAATCCAGCCGGATCGAGAATCCGTCCGGATAACCCGCTTCGGCCAAAAGCGCCTTTGCACCTTCAACATCCGTGCTGCTTTCACTGTCCATCTCGGCAGTCCAGCCGTTCACGAACGGCGGGGCGATCATCCCGGCAGGTTGCGACTGACCGCGCATGACCACCTGTTGGATGGCATCTCGATTGATCGCTTTGGACATGGCCCGACGAACGCGGACGTCGGCAAGTGGGTTCTTGCCATCGACGTTATCCGCCTCGATGTCGTCCGCGCCCTGGTTCATTCCAAAGAAGATCACCCGGTTTTGCGGCGCTTGTTTGACGACCAAACCGTCGACGGCATTCACCCGGTCCAGGTCCTGCACCGGCATATCCTGAAGGAAGTTCACCTCGCCCGACAGCATCGCCGCAACGCGGGTCGCGTCATTCTGGATCGGGGTATAGATGATTTCGCTGATCGCCATCGGGAACTGATCACGCCCCCAATAATCTTCGTTCCGCTCCATCACCGTTTTGACGTCCGGTTCGCGGCTGACCAGTTTGTAGGGGCCGGTTCCATTCACATTGACGGTCGCAAAGGTGATCTCACCGCCTTCAAAGTCCTGAACGTTGACCGCGTTATTCGCCTCGGTCCAGCCCTTGTCCATGATGAACAGGTCGGTGAGGTTCGCAGGCAGAATGGGGTTCGGACCGTCCGTCTCGATCTCGATCGTGTGGTCGTCGACAGCGCGCACCTCGACAATCGAATTGATCAGTTCTTTCATGTCCGAGTTCGGCTGCTTCGCACGGTTGATGCTGAACACCACGTCTTCTGCAGTGAAATCGGCGCCGTCATGGAATTTCACGCCCTGACGCAGGTTGAACACCCAGACATTCGGATCGCTCTCGCTGGGGGCCCAATCGGTCGCCAGCGCAGGCTCAAACGCACCGCTCGTATCCCGAATGATCAGAGGTTCATACATCTGGTGGCGCACGGTATGCGTCGGCCCTTCGTTCTGCGAATGCGGGTCGAGCGTCAGCGCATCCCCCGAGCGCGCCCAACGCAGAGTTTCGGCACTGGCCAAAGACGTCGTCGTCATCAAAAGCGTCAGTACGAGTATTGGATTTTTCATTATTTTCTCCCATTTTGCAGCCGTTTAACCGCATTGAATTCACGATACCGTGTCGCAAATTTCTGTTAACGTTATGGTTGCGGATAGCATACCAACTGCGAATGCATGTCAATCGTTCAACCTGGTATTGATTTGCTAAACACAAGCGACAGGGGTCTTCAGGAGGACAGCCACTCTCCCAAAGAACACCGCATCAAGTGTCTATTACTCAGACGAGACGAACACAAACCGCAATAATCAAGCTTCATAGTCCGGTAAGTAAATCCAGATAGCGTTGACGGGAACTGCGTTGCTCACACACTGGATAATTGTCCGCTTCTTAAAGCGATTGCCACGCTGTTTTGGACCCGCCGCCAGATTTCCAATCATCCCGAGGTGCTTTCGCTCATTTGCAATGCGCACAAAGCGGTCGTTTGAGCAGATCACACCACCGAAATATTTGGTCCGCACGGTAGACATTGAAAAGACTTGCGACGTACGTCTGCTGTGCGGACTTTGCTGCCTTTCGTTATTGAAAGTCCAATGTCTGCATTCGCGGCTTCTAGTGTTCGCGGTCGCACATGTTGTGGTCGGCAAGTGAAGCTAACACGAAGCAGTCCCCGGATACACCTTCACCGTCGCAGCCTTTGGATATTCGGCTGAGTTCCTTTTCAAGCATTCTGAGACGTTTGATCTTGGCTCGGACCTCTTCGAGTTGGGATACGGCAATTTCCGTCGCAGCCTCACACGACCGGTCTGGATGATCCTGCAACTCGATTAGCGAGGAGATCGCTTCAATCGAAAACCCTAGATCCCGTGCGTGGCGGATAAAGCTCAGCCGCTCCAACCCAGCCTTGTCGTATCGCCGTTGGTTGCCGGACGTGCGCTCTGCCTCGGGCAATAGTCCCATATCCTCGTAGTACCGGATGGTCGGAACCTTGACCTTTGTCCGCTTTGAAAGCTCGCCGATAGAAAACATGAACATACCTCTTGAACCTCTAGTCACTAGAGACATTACACTATGGGCTACCAAAGATGAAAGAGGGTTCCCATGGCAGGTTGCTGCGGACATGATGCCAAGTTTGACGGCGTTTCGGATGATTACAAAAGGCGGCTGTGGATCGTCATCGCGCTCAACGCGACGATGTTCGTTGTCGAGATGACTGCAGGCCATCTGGCCAAATCTCAAGCGCTACAAGCCGACGCCCTCGACTTTGCCGGGGATGCGCTGACCTACGGCATTTCGCTTGCAGTCATCGGGGCCTCGCTTCGTGCGCGGACGAATGCGGCACTGTTCAAAGGCGTCAGCCTTCTTCTGATGGGCCTTTGGGTGTTCGGGTCAACGGTATATCGCGTCTTCTATGTCGGCGTCCCGACCGCAGAAATCATGGGAATCGTTGGCTTACTTGCGCTGCTCACCAATCTGGCAAGCGTATTGCTGTTGGTCCGTTACAAGGACGGTGATGCCAATGTCCGGTCGGTCTGGTTGTGCTCGCGCAACGATGCGATTGGAAACGTCGCAGTGATGCTTGCAGCACTTGGTGTGTGGGGCACGGCAACGGGTTGGCCTGACCTGATCGTGGCAACCATTATGGCCGGATTGTTCCTCTCATCGGCCTGCCAGATCGTGCGCCAAGCTTTGGAAGAGCGGCGGGGCATCACCGACCATAAGCATGTGGAAGTATGATGCAGGCGGTCTTGATTGTCGTCGGCCTTGTGATCGCGGCAGGCACCCTAGCCGCGATACTTTGGTCCATTGCACACCCTGAGCGCCGCCTTTGGCCGCCAAAGCGCTACACCAAGGCGACCCCCATCGTGGTTTGGGTTCCGACGTTCACGCTATTCGGCGTCTTGATCGTCCTCGGTTTCATGGATTGGGGAAGCCTGCCAATCCCAAGTTGGCTGCGGTTCGGAATCGGCATTCCAATGATTGTTGTGGGCAACGTCATCGTGTGGTCAGAGGTCGCGCAATTCGGAATAGCCCAGACTGGCGGCGCGAAAGGATCGCTACGAACGGACGGCATGTATCGCTATTCGCGCAACCCGCAGTACGTGGCAGATATTGCAATGATTTTCGGCTGGGTCGTGCTTTGTGCGTCGGAGGGAGCAGCTCTAATTGGTTTAGCCGGGATAGTTGTCCTGATAGCTGCGCCATTCGCTGAGGAACCGTGGCTTAAAGAGCAATACGGTTCCGCGTTTGAGGACTATAGGGAAACGGTCCGTCGGTTCCTTTAGGCGAACGACCAGTGCAAAAGCAGGCCTTCGCCATGCTGCAGCATCTTGGTAGGTCTGGGCTCAAAGCGGTCATTCGCTGCAACTTGCTTGAACGTCTGCTTTGCGGACCATGCTGCCGTTTGCTTCAGTTGCAACGTCGAAAAGCACATCCGGCGCCAAAGCGCGGTGGAATGACATCGCAAGGTCTAACTCCGAGCCCAAACCAGACGCTCACCGAATTTTTTTAGAGATTGACTATCCATACTTGCAGAAACCTGCGTTGCGGGTTTCCTTCTGTAGTTCAAGATATCCACTGTTTCGCCAGGGTTCGAGGAGTTACTATGAAAACAGCCGTTGTGACTGGTGCCGCGGGAGGGATGGGACAGGCTATCTGCCGCCAATTGCGGACATGTGAGTTCCACGTCCTTGGACTGGACCTCAACGAGGAGGGCTTGGATGAACTGGCGGCAGAGTTAGGTTCAAATTTCACACAATTCTGCGTTGACTTGACGGATCCAGTTGCAATCGCGCAGACGTTTGATGGCATAAAGTCAGCTTATGGCGGCCTCGATGCTTTGGTAAACAACGCTGGCACCTGCTTCATGTCCGACTTCCCGCATATACCGCCCGAGGAACTGGAAAGGCAGATGGCAATCAATTTCAACTCTGCGTTCCATTGTTGCCAGCAGGCTGTCCGATTGATGTTGGAACGCGAGGGCGTCAAAAAGATTGTGAATATCTCATCAAACGGAGCTTACAATTTCGATGTATTTGACCCTCCGCACTACCGGGCATCAAAGGCGGCGATGGATACCCTTACGAAAGACCTAGCCCGTCGATACGCAAAGGAAAAAATCTGTGTGAACTCGCTGGCGCCAGCCATGACCGAGACGCCCTTGTTCAATGTCTTGTCTGAGGAAGTCTTGGAGAAAGCCGTTGGCGCCATGCCGCATGGTCATGCGATGCAGCCCGAGCAAGTCGCCTCTTGGGTCAGTTTTCTCATTTCACCGGCCGGTGACGTTTCCAGCGGAAATGTAATCATTCTGAATCAAGGGCGGGACGTCAGGTAGTTTTCAGGAAGATCAATCGATTTCGGGAAAGGTGGACCACCGGTTGGGGTCAACGGTAGACCTCTGGTGCTTTCTTCAGAACTGGCCATTGATTTGGACAATGCCCATAGATCACAAAGGCGTTTCGCTCGGATGCTAGACGCATCAACCTGTCTGCGCTGGCAATCGCGGCTTCTTCGTCCCATGACCCTGCAAATTTCTCATCGATTTCTGACGGTCGGGATATCGCGTCACTGGTGAGCAAAACCGGACCCGAGGAAAGATCGACCATCAGGGCGATCTGGCCTGGTGCATGACCGGGTGCCGCCATTACCAGAATACCTGGTCCAATCTCTACGTCGCCATCAACCAAGAGGTAATCCCGATCGGGCCACTCCAAAGGCCGCACACCGCCCCAATACAATGGACGAGGCAGAGCCCGCTCCACGGAAGAGATCAGTATCGGAGTGCTCGGAAAGTCGCCCAATGCCCCGATATGGTCGATATGGGTGTGGGTACAAATCTGCAACGTAATGTCGGATGGAATGAGACCGAGCTTTGCCAGTTGCGCGCGTGGCAGATTTTCCGGTTCACATTTTAGGACTTCGCCAAACTCGTACAAAAGATCTTCTTTGACCGCGGCTTCGGTATCGGTCGCATATTTTTCGGGAAACCCGGTGTCGATGAGTATGGCTTCTCCCAGATCCGTCCGGATCAGAAAGCCGCAGATCCCAATGATGCGACCCGTGGAATGAACCTTGAACAGCCCGTAGTCCAAAACTGCCAGGTCAATCGGCCGCCCTTTGACAAATCCCTCAGCTTGCACAAACTCTCTCCCTCATTGACTGCAAGGATTTTGAGTAGAGTGGGAAAGTCAAGGAGTCCGTTGTCACGCCGCACACTATTCTAGCTATCACCCAGCCCAGCAGTGCTGCGGGTGAAGCTTTGAGCGAGATTGGCAGTTCAGATCGGAAAGCGGTCTTTTCTTTTGTCAAGTGACCAACAGAAAAACGTCTTGGTAGAAAACCACTGATATATGGGCAACCTGCCGATATTGGCTAGACTTAGAGGGTTCCCTCAACGCACAGAAAGTTTGTCCGCATTCCCGACCTTGCCACTGTGCGCTCCGGAACGCTCTAACCATTGGGACTACACCGCTTAATCGCCAAGGAAGCCACCGGGAGAGTGCCAGGACGCCCGGGACCAATGTCGCGACTAGATTTTTCCCAAGAGCACATTCGGGCCACCGTCTGTCAAACCGGATCAGCCGTGTTATACATGGCGTCAAGATATGAAAGGCGAAATTTGATGGACCCACCAGTTATCCAACTGATATTTATGCTAGCCTTGCTGGTTGGCGTGATCTGGCTTTATATCCTGCCGATCACGATGGCGGGGCGGCGTAACCGATCCGGTTTGATCTGGTTCCTGATCGGTCTGGTTGGATCACCGCTTTTGGCCATCCTTTTACTACTGGCTTTGGGTGACGCACCCGAGCATCCAGCAACCTAGTTTTGTGAACGATACCGTCGGACACACAAAAAGGCTCCACCGGAGGGTTTCTGGACACCGGTGAGCCGAAACGGCCTTCTCAGCATGTAGGGAGGCCTTGAATTGAGTCACGACACTTTCGGAAGAGAAGAAAAGTACTCCTTCCCACTCTCGACGGCCGTGTAGTGCAATCCTACGGATGACCGATCTGTTTGAAGAATCCTAGATGACTTTGTCCGTGACCCGGTCATAGCGGCAGTTCTGACGAACGTCCGACACCGTTAGGAGCAGCCAATGAGGTTGGTGCCAGTTTGGCGGTCCTGCCCCCAACCATGAGACTTCTTGCTACATATGCCGACGCTGATGTCGTTGTTGTGAAAACGGTCATAACCGGTGGGATTGAAGATGCCGGCTCGGCTCATAACTCCATCTGTAGATTTCCACTGACTTTGTTATTGGAATTTTGCTGATCGCGCGCGGCCGCGGGTTGGAAGCTTCGGCTAGTTCGCTGATCATCGGCGCGCTGCTATTTGGTGTTTTGCATCGCTCATGTGCGTCCAGTAGGCCCAACCAATGACTAACGACTTGCGGCGTTTCATTAACGAGACACGGACGGATTAGGGATTGACCTTGGTAGGTTCCCATTTTCCAAAGCCACCTTCATCCGTAGATCTTTTGGTTGCTAAAGTGTTTTGGAAACATCGATTGCAGTACAAACAGGCAGATCCTCAAAGCCTCCGAAGGTTTGAAGATCTCTGAGTGCAAGTGGTAGTCGGTCCAGAGCCCTTCCAGCAAAGCAACCAATGCGTCTGTTGCAAGATTGACGTCTACGTCATCGTACTGGCCTTCAACCTTTATTTTCTCCAACAGCTCCAGTATCGCCGCCCTGAAACCTTTGTCTCGCGAGTCGATGAAAGGAAATACCTTCGGGTTCGAGAGCGCTTCGGCCCGGAAGGAAAACCAAATTGCGACGTCCCGTGCATTTAGGACCAAGGGATCGAAGTCTGCCTTAATGAAAGAGATTAACTTGTCTGCCGGGTCCAACTCGGGATTGGCTGCGATGACCTTCCACTGCTCCGCGTAGCGGACTGACAATTCCTCAGCCACCGCAAGCAGAAGCTTTTCTTTGGAGCCAAAGTGTAGGTTTACCATCCCTTGCGACAGTCCTGACAACTCCTGGATTCTCGCCGAGGTCGTGCCGCGAATTCCGTACTTGTAGATGGCCTCTGCAGCCGCTTGGATCAACTGCTTTCGGTTCTGCAGCTTACCCAGATCACGGGCATTGGTTGGGATATCAGGCTCGAGTGTAATCTTGTTTGTCCTCCGCTGGGTGGTCGCCCTTTGTCTTCTCGCATTAAGCAGAGCGAAAGTTCAAGAATTGACATTGAATGAATATTCGTTCATTTTGTGATTTCCATTTCATCAAGGCGCTGCATGACCCTTTCCAACTCTGACTTTCGGTCCATTCGCGAGTGGGACAACGAACATTTCCTGCACCCGTGGGAAGGTATGTCATGCCTGGGCCAAAATGAACGCACCTTTGCAGAAAGCGGTCTGGGCGTTCACGTTTTCACTGAGGACGGAAAGCGCCTAATAGACGGCCCTGCCGGCATGTGGTGCGTACAATTGGGCTATGGAAACAAAGAAATTGCCGATGCTATGGCCCAGCAAGCGAAAGAGATGGCGTATTTTTCGCCCTTCAACAATGCCAACTCAGCCCCGGCCCGGTTGGCGCATGAGATCGCCAAGAGGACGCCGGGCGACCTGAACCATGTGTTCTTCACGACAGGTGGCTCAACCGCCGTGGATTCCGCTCTGCGGTTTGTGCAGTTTCGCAACAACCTTCTGGGCAAGCCTGAAAAGAAGATCGTGATATCGCGGCAGAAAGCATATCACGGATCGACCTACCTGGCGGCCTCAGTGTCCGGAAAAGAGCGAGACAAAGGTTGGCTGGACCAGGCAAGTCACCTGACGCGCTTCCTGCCGAATGTGAATCCTTATACGCGTCGCCCCGAGCAGACAGTCGACGACTTTCTGGACGAAAAAATAGCGGATCTGGAAAACATGATCCTGCAGACCGGAGCAGACAAGGTCGCAGCTTTCATCGCTGAACCGATCTTGTGCTCTGGAGGTGTCATCGTACCTCCACCGGGATATCATCTGCGCTGTCTGGAAATCTGCCGAAAGTACGATGTCCTGTATATCTCGGACGAGGTTGTGACTGGGTTCGGACGGCTTGGGCATTGGTTTGCGTCCGAAGCCGTCTTCGGTATTCAGCCGGATATCATCACCTGCGCTAAGGGAATGACTTCAGGGTATGTGCCGATGGGGGCCTGCATCATTTCTGATCGGCTGATAGCAGAAATAAGCGGCGAACACGCCCAGGACGCTACCTTTTCTAATGGCTTCACCTATTCGGGCCACCCAGTAAGCGCGGCGGCCGGTTTGAAGACGATCGAAATCATGGAGCGTGACGGCGTTCTTGAGCATGTCCGCGCGATCACGCCGCTGTTCGCAGAACGCCTGCAGGCCCTAGCTGAATTGCCGCTCGTCGGTGATGCCCGCGGTATGGGGCTGGTTGGATGCGTTGAGTGTGTTGCGGACGCCAAAGCCGATAACTTGCTGGATCTTGATAAATCAGTTGGCGCATTGATCGATCATCATTGTCAGGAGAACGGAGTGATCCTGCGGCCAATCATCAATATGTGTGTGTTTTCTCCGCCGTTGATCATTTCGGAAGACGAGTTGAACCAGATGTTCGACATCCTTGAAAAGGGCATCCGGCTGGCGACCGAGGACCTGACGCGCCAGAATGCGTTGAGAACTTAGGAATGGCTTCGGGGTGGCCTCGCAACCTTGCAAGTGGCGAGCCCCTACCGCGACCTGCTACGCTCACCCAGCCCGCATTACTTCAGGCGGCAACTTGATCGGAAACTTGGATCGAACCTCTTCATCAGCCTTGCTGCCAAAGTAGTTCGGGTAGTGATTGGATAGGATATCGTTCACAACCGACCTGCTCCGCTCGAACATATCCTGACGGCCTGCCTTCTCCCAAGTGTCGGTAAGCTCCCGATCCATCAAGGTTGGGTAGACATACTCGGTCTCCATGTATTGCAAGGTCTGCGCATTACCAAGGAAATGACCGGGATCTATTGCGCATTCATGGATGACGTCGACCGAAAGCGTATCGTCACTCACCTCGATCCCGCGCAGTGTTCGAGAGATCATGCCCGCTGCCTCGTTGTCGATCACCATTGACTCAAAGCTACAGCCCATCAGGCTGCCGAGCATTCCACCAAACTCGCACAACCGGTTTGCTCCCGCATGGGCCGCCAAAGCGAAGGTAAGCGCTTTTTCCAGCCCATATTGCGCATCGGGGATTTTGGAATCCGTCATTCCACATCCGACGCTGGTTGGTAGGTTGTAGAAGTTGCCCATCTGAATAGCAGCGGCTGAAATCAAAGCCTGCTCGCCACTTCCGCCAGTAAACGATCCAGTGCGCAGATCAGTAATGAACGGCCAAGCCGCAAAGACGACAGGTGTTCCTGGGTTGATCAGGTTGGCAACGGCCACGCAGGAAAGGGTCTCGGCCACCGCCTGCGCCAGCGTGCCGGCCAATGGCGCTGGTGACGTGGCTCCGGCTTGTGGCGGAACGGCAAGGTCGCAGACAAGGCCCATTTTTGCAGTATCAATTAGGATTTCCAGGTTTTCCCGCCCGAACCTAAGCGGTGAGACGATGGGACAGCCTCCAAAAATCACCGAAGGCTTTTCAAGGAACTTTCCCTCCCCGCCCGATGCCAAATCGAACATATGAATGGCGTCTTTTATGTGTTCGCGCGTGCGGAATGTCAGGCAGGACGGTTTCTCGCTTCCCGCCAGAATGGCGTATAGCATGCTCATGTCATGCTCGTAGTCCTGCGGGACATCCGTTGCCAGAACCGTATCACCGGTCATGTGAATGTTGTCGAGCCGGTCTACAAGACGGGTGAAATCGTAGATATCCTTGAGCGTCGATGGTCGGTAACTGCGCGTTTCCGCGTCAAACGTTGTCACCGCCGTACCGGAATTTGCGTAATACACCTTGTCCTTGGTGCAGTGCATATCGTCCTTTCCGGCCCGAGATCCGCGTGCATGGACATAGAATTCGCTTGCGGTCTTGGCCAACAGGTCTTCCATCAAGGCCCGAGGAAAGCATAGCCTGCCGTGCTCGTTCACCGTCGCCCCTTTGGGCAGCACGAGATCAAGAACTTCCTGTGTTGGATCACCGACGCCCGTACGCTCCAGAATACTCAGGGCGGCTTCATGAATGCGCGCAATGTCAGCGTCTGAAAGGGGCTTGTATCTTCCTCCGGCAATCCCCGGCCAGATTGCCTGCGAAGCGACATTGCTGGTTCGCACGGCAGCACGTGCCTCACGCCCGCCCCCGCGCCGTCTTGATCTGCGCTTCGTTAACTCTGTCATGGTGTTTCTCCGAATTCTGAGCGTGTCAGATCATGCTGAAGTAGTTGCGATAGAAACCAGGAATGCTCCACTCCATCTCGGACAGCGGTCCCGGCACGAAATGGTGGGAGTTCACACCTTCCTGATTGTGACGGATGATCCGCTCATCATCGAGCGACGTGACATGCCAGAGCCATGTCAACGCATTCTTGTCGTAGTCACGACCCTCTCGAGCATCGCCGCGCACATACCAGACGATCTGAATATCCGTTTCCTGCAGAGCGCGCGGAACGAACCGGTAGCCAACCATGTGATCTGCATAAACAAGGAAGTAGTTCAAAGTCCCGATCCCCAGATCGGTGGCACCGCCGTCGTGACCCTTTAGCTCTCCCAGAGCGGGAGCCAAAGGCGTACCATCCTTGCTGCCCGTCAAATACCCAGGAAACAGCGGGTAGCGCCGCCAATAGACATCTGCACCCGGCGCGAGCGCGTTTTCTCCGGTCAGGTCCAACTCCTCCAAGGGAACTCCGACTTCGTCCATCCGCTCGCGAAGAGCGCCGCTGAACTCAAGAACTTGAGCAGGATCTTTCAACGAGTGACTGCGCGAATAGTCTTGATGAGACGGGGCGCAGTGATAGCATTCCAGATAGTTTTCCAAGGCCAGTTTCCAGTTCGCGGGAACCGGATACGAGGCTTCATGAGCGACCTTCAGATTTTCAAAGTCAAACGGCTTTGAAAGTGGAGTGAGTCGCTCCAGCGCGGCATCCAGAGGTGGTGCATTCGCGGCTGCACAGACGAATATAAGACCTTGGTATATCTTCACCTGAACCGGGAACAACCCATACTGGCCCGGATCAAAACCCGATCCCATTGATCGACCGTTCCGCAGTTTGCCGTTCAAGTCGAAAGTCCACGCGTGATACGGACATATGAAGTTGCGGGCTTTGCCTTTCCGTTCGATGCAAACCCGCGATCCACGATGGCGGCATACGTTCAGATGCCCGCGCACTTCGCCTTCACGATCCCGAACGATGATGATGGACTCGGGCCCATAGTCGAACAGGAAATAATCACCCGGTTCAGGGACCTGACTAACATGGCCGACCCAGATCCAGTTTCGGTTCCAGAACGCACTGATATCGTTCTCGTATACGGCTTGAGACGTGTAGAAGTGACGAGGCAAGGCGAACCCTTCACGTTGCGAGCCCATCAAGTCCCGCATAACTTGCAAATCATCTTTTGGCATGGCGCACCTCAAACAAATTCAAGGGAAACGAGTTCCCGACGGAAGAATTCGCGGTCAATTTCGCCCGCCTCGCGCTCGAAATTCCGAGCAGCCATGTGGCCCGAATATACTGCGTCCGCGATCAAGCCGGGGTTTGCTGCATCCCCGATCAATTCCAACGTAGTCAGCGGATTGCTGGCCAAGCTGCGCAGCTCATCGTAGAGGTTGGTTTCGCGCGCGCGCTGCGTCACCAACACAACTGAACCACAGTTTTTGGTCTGTTCTCGCCCCGTGTACGCACATCGCACGGTCGCCTGCCCCGGCGCCACGTAGTCCAATGTATGAGACAGGACCAGTTGGACGCCGCCCTCCAGAAGACTGCGTTGTACCCGTGTTTGTTCCAGCGTTAGTTCAGTAAACGGCGAAACCATCGAAGCCGGTGTTACAAAGACGACCTCATGTCCAGCCCGAGCCAGATGATCCGCCAATACACCACCGAGATATGCCTGTTCATCATCGTAGACCAAAACCGGACCGCACCCCGGCAGTGTCCCTGACATGATGTCATCCGGCGTAAATACCTGAGCGCCGGTGCTTATTGATACGCCGTGAAATCCAGATTTCCCGCGCCCGTCTCGTCGCCATTTTGCGCCAGTTGCGACAAAGACGTTCGGAATAGCCAGCTCGACAACCTCGGTTGCTGACAACAGGCTGTCGGTGAACAGTTGAACGTTCCCTCTTTGCCTAAGGTCATAAATCCTGTGATCTGTGACGCGTTTCCAAGCGGACAGCCCGGTCAGACCAGACTCCTGCAAGACACGGCCGCCAAGCTCTTGCTTGGCTTCCGCCAGAGTTACCTCGTATCCCCGCCGCGCCAATTGCATGGCGCATTCAAGTCCGGCTGGTCCGCTGCCCACAACGAGCGCAGTTTTCTCTTTCCCCCGACGCTCAATGAACTCTGGATGCCATTTCCGCCGCCACTCTTCGCCCATGGTCGGGTTTTGTGTGCAGCGTATGGGGACACCGAGAGAGTCGGATGAAACACAGATATTGCAACCGATGCACTCACGGATTTCTTCGATGCGACCTTCCTTGATTTTGTTGGGCAGAAACGGATCAGCGATGGATGGCCTCGCCGCGCCGATAAAATCAAGAATGCCTTTCCTGACCAGTGACGCCATCAAATCCGGCGACGTAAGACGCCCGACGCCAACAACAGGTTTGGAAGTCACCTGTTTCACGAATTCGATATATGAGGTTTGAAAGCCGTCGCGGGGCTCGAACCGGGTAGTTGCAGAGTCGTTGCTCCAATCTGCCACGTTAACATCCCAAAGGTCAGGAAGCTCGGCCAGCAACTCGACTACAGCACGGCCTTCTTCCTGCGCTTGCATGCCGTCTGCCCCGAGCATTTCGTCAACCGCAAATCGCAGGGCAATGGCGCAATCGTCTCCAACCTCTTCCTTGGTTTCTTCAAGAAGCTCGCGGGTTAGCCGCACCCGGTTCTCCAGTGAACCTCCATACTCATCCGTTCGATCATTGAACTGTGGCAGCAGGAAATGATGAGGCAAGGTCATGTGATGCCCGGCATATACATACACGATGTCGAACCCGGCTTCGCGCGAGCGGCGAGCCGCTGCGCGATGCCACTTGCGAAATTCGCGAATGTCCGCCCTATCCATCGCCCTGGCTTGCTTGGGATAAGCAGTTTGCAAGGCAAGTTCTGAAGGCGCCAGCAAAGGGGCCCGGCTCAGATGATTTTGCGCGTGGTGACCGTTATGCGCCAATTCAATAGCCGCCAAAGACCCCTTTCCATGCACCGCCTCGGTCATCAGGCGCAGCGCCGGGATATCCCGCTCATCCCAAAGTCGGTTTTCGGCAAACGGGGACAGGTCAGAAGTCGGGTGAATTTCCGTCTCCTGGTTGGAGACGACGGCCCAACCACCCTCGGCCTTCATTGCCCGCATGGCAGCCTCGGCCTGCGGTCGCAAGTGCCCCATGCCGTTGCAGTGGGGCACTTGGTAGAACCGGTTTCGAGCCGTCACTGGCCCAATTTGAACCGGTTCAAAGAGTACAGAATATCCGTCAGCGCCTGACATTGCCGCGCTTCCTCCAAGAAAATCGGAAATAGTTTCGTGGGAATGGAAGGGTTTCTACATCCCCACCATTCCCGGCTGTGTTGTAAGAGCGCCCTCAGAAGCCCGCTTTAATGCGCTCGAATTCCTTCAACATCTTGGCCTCCAACTCGGGGTTAACGGCGTCGAAGAACAAGCTGCCTTCAAAGAAGCTGTCCACATCCGAGAACCCGTAAGTCTCGATCAACTCCGGGTCTGCCTGTGCAAAAGCGTCTTCATTGGCGTGGGCGTAGCCCCAGCTTTCAATGATGTACTTCCCACTTGCCGCGGAGCTGAGCGCGTTCAGCATGTCATAGACCTGCTCATCCGACTGCTTCGCAGATTTCAGATGTACATAACCGCAGACCCAGGTCGCGATGCCTTTGTCCACATCACGCATCATGACTGCTGGGGTTTCGTTCCAGATCAGGTTCAGTTCCGATTGGTTCCATCCCCAACCCAGCGTGACCTCACCGCTGGCAATTGCCTGATCCAGTTGGCCGGCATCGGACCAATAAAACCGCACGTTCGGATGAACCGCGCGCAGATAGTCCGCCGCTTTTTGGAATTCCTCGTCACTCATATCGGTATAGCTGGAGGCGCCGGTTGCCAAGGCTGCCATTGCAAAGGCACTGGAAGCGGCGTCCGGAATGGCGACTTTGCCCTGATAGGCGGGATCTGCAAGCAATTGCAGCGAAACATCATCCGCCGAAATCATATCGGTGCGATAGATCAGGCCAGTGTTGCCCCACTCAAACGGCACCATGTAGGTCTGCCCATTGATCGTGATGCCATCGACCTCTTTGATCTTGGGCATCAACTTGTCCCAATTCTCCAGCTTGCTGGTGTCGATTGGCTTGATCAAATCTGCCGCCACCCATTTCCTCAGAGCATCTGTGCAAGGGTGAGCCAAATCGGCTTCAAACCCGGACTGAAGCTTGGTGAACGCTTCTTCCACGCTGCCAAAATAGGTGTAGCTGGGCGCCCCACCGTACTTTTCGACATAATCGCCGTAGAAACCCTGATCCTCATATCCGGACCAGTCAAAAACGGTCAGGTCAGCGGCGTTCGCCAGAGCTTGGCTCGCGGTAGAGGTGGCAACTACGGCTGCCGTAAGTGATGCTGTTTTAATCATTGTTCTCCTCCCAAAGATTCACGCTTACCCAAGTCAATCACCGAGGCGCTTTGAACGCCAAGCCAGACGGTATCGCCGCGCGTGTGATCGACCGTGTGAAAGTAGTTTGGTACTGCGACGGCAATGCTGTCTTTCAGACCATCGACGCGCACATAGTAGTGGACACTCTCGCCATAAAAGGCGACGTCCGAGACCTCGCCCTGAACAAGAGCATCGTAGCCATCCGGCTTTTCCGAGCTGATTCCCAGTTGCTCAGGTCGAACCCCGACAAGAAGTTCCTTGTCATGCACCTGGACGTTGGGGTTCACCCCGATTTCCATCTTTCCAAAGCCCTTGACGTTGACTTCGAGCGTTTCAGAATTCTCCGAAGTCACTTCGGCATCCAGAAAGTTCATTCCACCGATGAAAGAAGCCACTTCCCGGTTGCAGGGTTGGGAATACAGGACCTCTGGCTTATCCACCTGCTTGAGCTGCCCGGCGAACATGACGCCGATGCGGTCGGACATGGTCATCGCCTCGTACTGGTCATGCGTGACCATTACGAAAGTAATTCCAAGCTTCTGTTGAAGGCGTCGCATCTCCAACTGCATCGCTTCGCGCAGATTTTTGTCCAACGCAGACAACGGTTCATCCAAGAGCAATACCTTGGGCCGCATAACGAGTGCCCGGGCGAGTGCCACACGTTGCCGCTGACCTCCCGACAATTCGTTGGCTTTTCGGTCCTGCAGGCCGCCAAGCTCGACCATCTCAAGCGCCTCGGCAACACGCTCTTTGATTTCCCTCCGAGACAGCTTTGTTTTGCGTAATCCGAAGCCAACATTGTCGCCGACGTTCAAATGCGGAAAGATCGCATAGCTTTGGAACACCATATTTGTAGGGCGCTTGTTGGCAGGCACCTCTCCCATCGTTCGACCATCGATCCGGATCTCGCCTTCTTCGTGATCCTGAAAACCCGCGATGATACGCAAAGCCGTTGTCTTGCCGCAGCCTGAAGGGCCAAGCAACGAAAAGAACTCACCTTCTTTCAAGGTCAGGTTCAGATCAGACACAGCCACAAAGGAACCAAAGCGTTTTTCTACGCCCCTAATTTCGATGATGTTCTGTTCGCTCATCTTACTTGATTCCTATGGCTTCAATCTGAGGACTGGATGGAACGGCGGCGGAAATATTCGGCAATCAACAGCAGCAGGACCGATGACAGTAATAGCAGTGACCCCAGTGCCAACGTGTTGGGCAGCTTTGCCGGGAAGCGGATTTGGCTCCAGATATACACCGGCAGTGTTGGGCTGTTTCCGGATAGGAAAAAGGCCAGGACGAACTCGTCAAACGACACTGTAAAGGTGACCAACAGGCTAGCAATGATTCCCGGCGCGACGATTGGCAGGGTAACACGTCGAAACGTCCCAACAACGCTTTCACCAAGATCGAACGCGGCCTCCTCCAGGGACTGGTCGAAGTCGTCGAACGCAGACTTCATGATCGACACGGAAAAGGGCAGCGCCACAAACACATGCCCAAGGATCACGGTGGTCAGCGATGGTTTCAGCCCGATGCTGATAAACAGAACCAGCATTGAACTGGCAACGATGATGCCGGGAATGACCAGTGGAAGCATGACCAATCCCTCGGACAACTCACGCCCAGTGAAGCGATAACGGACATAGGCGCGAGCTGCAAAGAGACCCAGGGAAGTTGCCATCAGGGCAGTCACGCTGCCGACGATCAGCGAATTCACCATGGCTTGCAACAGCGTGTCTTGCTGACCCAACTGCGCGTACCATTTCAACGTGAAACCTTTGAGCGGGAACGCCACGATGGTTCCGTCATTGAACGAAAACAGCGGCAACAGCAAAACCGGCAGATAGAGAAACACCAGGTAGGCAATCGCGTAAACCAGCAACCATGAGATGCGAAATACCCTGGTCATCTGATCCTCCGACCCAATGCGGTGACGACCACCACGAACAGGATCGCAACGCAGCCGACCGAAAGCATGGCGAGAAGAGACAGAGTTGCACCCAACGGCCAATTATTGGCGGCGCCAAACTGCACCTGGATCAAGTTCGCGACCATTTTTCCCTGAGATCCACCGACCAAGGCCGGAGTGACGTAATCGCCGACGGTTGGGATGAAAATGATCAGGCAGGCCGCGATGATCCCCGGCACCGTCAGGGGCAGTGTCACACGTACAAAGCGCTCCAACTTACTGCAGCCAAGGTCTGTTGCGGCCTCCAAAAGGCTGCGGTCAATCTTTTGCAGCGATACATAGATCGGCAGGATGGCAAACGGTGCCCAGGCGTGGGCGAGCGTAAGGACCACAGCAAACTCATTGTAGAGCAGGAATGTCAGTGGTTCTTGTATCAAACCCAATGAAATCAGTGCCGAGTTCAACACCCCGTTGAAACCAAGAATGAGTTTCCAACTGAACACGCGCAGAAGGTAGCTGCTCCAAAAAGGAATAGTGATCAACAACAGCCAGAGGGTCTTTTTTTGCGTACGAAAAGCAATGAAGTAGGCAATCGGATAGGCCAGACAAACCGTTGCCAAGGTCACCGCACCCGCAATTGCAACCGAACGGATCATTAGGTGTCGAACCAAGGGGTCAGTAAACGCCTCTTGGTAGTTCGCCCAAGTCAATGTCCGGTCAATCTGAACATATGTCTGGGTCCAAAAACTGTAGGCGACAAGAATACAGAGCGGTACGGCTACAAGCAGCCCCACGTAGAGCGTCGCAGGCGCGCTAAGTGCCAGGCCCTTGCCCGTCTCACTTCGTAGTGCTCCTGCCATGCTTCCCTGCTGAATGTCGTTTTCGATGCTGTGACAACAGTCGATCACAAAATGGACAATCGTCCATTTAAATCTGGGATTTTTGCACTAGTTGTGTCAACTGATTATTTCGACATAGAGGCTGGCCAATTTCGCATCGGCCACTAGACGCCACCGCAAGAGACTGAAAACAAATAGAGCCGCCTAATCATATGACCGGAAGACGACAAGAAATACGCGAACGAAATCGCCTTTCTCTGATCGAGGCCGTACTCGACTCGGTGGCAGAGAAAGGGATTTCCGAGACCTCAGTCAGCGAAATCATCCAACGCGCCAATCTGTCCCGCGGCATGATTCATCTTCATTTTGGTGGTAAGGACAACTTGGTCGACGAAGCCGCCCGCTATTCATCCGAACAATACTACAATGGCATTTATGAGTTGTTGGAAACGACCGGACAAACCGGGCAGGAACATATTGAGATGATTGTTCGGGGCGACTTGAGTGAGACCATTCTCAACAAGAAAAACGTCTCCATTTGGTACGCATTTCGAGGCGAGGCCCGAAACAGAGCAGCAATCGCTGCGTTTTCAGATACCCGCGACGCCAAGCTTCGGAACTTGGTTTTCAACGCTTTCGCTCGAATTGCAAAAGAAACTGACACGGACCACCCTAATCAGGTTGCCAGGGACGCCACGCACGGCACACTCGCAATGCTCGAAGGCATGTGGACTGATTACCTACTCCACCCGGATTCATTTGACCGCGACGAAGCAATGAGAATTGTTTTCCGATTTCTGCGTGCAATGTTCCCAAAGCACTTTGACCTGAATGGCGCAGTGTTGTCTGAGTAGAGATCGCGAAAGGTTTCCTGTCTGGCCAGCGCCCAGATGGACGATCCTATCTTTCAGTCAACATCGTGGAAGCAGAGTTCATACTAAATAAATTCAATTGAACAGGATGCATGGAGGTGTAGGCGGATGAGCACCGGTCTCCACATTGTCCGTGGCACTGCCCTTTTTTGGCCATGCAACGTTGAGGCCGCTCGGCGAGAGCGGCCTTGCGGATACGCTTGAAATTCACTCGTGTGTAGAGATGACGCTCCTGCTTGAAATTGCTGCAGAGTGATGAATGGACGGCGAAGGATTTAGGTAAACACTGCACGCTTCGGATAAACGGCCGCAGGTCTCCATATCGCGCTTTCTCTGATCAAGGTAGAGCGGCACAGCCCACGGTACCACCCACAGAAACCCGTGGCGAAAAAATCAGTGGAGAAAGGCGGGAGTGAGTGGCGGCGCTGTCAGGCGCATTCGAACCAGTCTCAGTTTACTTCGGCAACCACGAACCTATCCGGAACAAGGTTGACTCTCCTCGCTTGAACCAGCGGGGCGGATTGGCCTGAAGGTGACCGGGATGGGCCAATGGCCACACCCTCTGACCTGGAGATGAGGTCAGCCAAATTCGGCGTGCCACATAACTCAGGCGGCGCTTTGGCCGAATTGGAGTATCTTAAGGCCATGTAACGCCGGACAGAGTCTCCAAAAACATAACGAGATCAGCGATCTCCTGCTCGGACAAGCTCAGTTCTGAGAGTATGGCTTCACCGTCGGCATGCAGCCTTTCGCTATCAAGCTCGCTGTAGTGCCGGACCACCGCGTCCAAGTCGATCAAACTGCCGTCGTGCATATAGGGCGGAGTTTCAGCCACACCCCGCAAACTTGGCGTTCGAAAGGTCCCAAAATCAGAATGACGCCTATGCACACTGCGAACGGCCCACGCACCTTGCCTGGCGGGATCGTCGTTCCATTCCCCGTCCAGTGTGTAGTCGCTTGAAAATAGGAAGTTCAACCCGCCGAACCGTCCTTCATCGACTTCGGTTTCGCTTAGGAAGTAAGGCACACCGGCGTCGTGAAATTCATTGTTGGAAAATGCCGGGCCATTGTGGCAAAGGGCACATTTCCCGCGCCCCAGAAAGAGCTTTAGACCTCTCTGAGCAACTTCGGGATAGTTCGCAGCCGCCAACAGATCGCCGCGTTCCAGCGCATCGCGGAAACTGTCAAATTGGGTCCGCTCGGTTCTAAGCGTCTCCAGATAGGCTGATAAAGACTTGGCAGTGTTGACCAGCACCAAATCCGGGTCTTGATCTCGGATATTGCCAAAAATGGACTCAAAATCAGCAGCATAAGAACTCTCGGAGATTGCCGCCTTTAGACTTTCGCTGCTATGAGCCATCTCTTGTTCTTCGATGATCGGATGCAGACTTGCTGCCCAGAGACTATCGCTCTTGCCGCCCCAACCGTACCAGCGCAGACCCGCGAGGTTTCTCAGGGATGGGGTGTTCCGATCCAACCTGACACGGCCGAGCGCCCGCGCCTCGGATGTTGCAAATGCCTGTTCGGGGTCGTGGCAACTCGCGCAAGAAAAAGCGCCGTCTACCGACAGCACCGGATCGTTGAACAAAGCCGCGCCGAGCGAAATAGCTCTTGCGTCACCTGAAACGCGGTTGCTGGGGTCTGGCTGGTATGTTGGCGGCCACGGCCCGAAGGAAAGCGTTTGCTGTATTTCCTCTTCGGACAATAGAATTTCTGAGTGTACCGCAACCGGAAGCGTCAATAGCGCGGTTAAAGCCCAGAACTTCATTTGAGCGAAATCTCTGACGTGTAGGACAGCGATCGCCCTCCGATATGAACGTCAGCCTGCAACTCCCAGAGTCCCGGCATGTGAAACAGCAAGTCATCGACCCGGAACATTCCATCGCCCAATGCCGAAACTTCGGGAACGTAATTCAAACCGTGCTGATGAGCGGGCATGATTGCATCAACACGAACATCATGTGCTGTTGTTTCACTGCAGACTGAAATCAGAACGGAAAACGGTTGGGCCAACGGAATTTCGCTGACACCCAAATAAACCGCAGGCGCATCAGGGGCTTCCGACCCCATGCGTCGCCCCACAGCGTCACAAGCAATTGCTGCGCCCGGCGAAGCAAGAAGCCAGGCAACCCAACGGATCATTCTGATGCCAGCAAACGTTCAGCGTTGGCATAGGCGATGTTGTCTGCGATCCGATCCGGCAGCAGATCCAGCCATTCACGCGAAAAATCTGCGTGCGGGCCAACATAGTACCAACGTTCCGGAGCAAATGTGTCCGTCCCAACCATGAACCGTTCGGGATGCGCCTCGAACGCGGCCTTCCAATCCGGATCTAAACGGCCGCGTGAAACCATATCCGACCGAAAAGCCAAGTCCGCCCAAAGCCTCGGATAGGTATCCAAGGCGTCAGACACACTGGCCGGGTCGTCAAAGCCAGAATGCGCCCACAAAACCCGCGCCTCTGGCCAAGTCTCGAAGATCAGGTCAACTGCCTCGCGATCACCGTGGTGGTGTAGAATGAGGTTCCGCTCTTTGGCCAGTGCAATCATACGCTGGATGACCGGCGTTTTGATATCGTTGCCGTAAGCGTGAAACTCGCCGATAGCTTCGTAGTCGTTTTTGGCCAGGTTTTCCTCCAGATAGGCAATTACAGTTTCATCGTGCATCCAGGTATTGATTTCACCGCGACGACGGTACGGGCGCAACGCTGGAACGACGATGTCCGGTGCCGCGTCCAACAACAGCTGAGTGCCATTGTCGTCTGAGCTGGAAACTAGCGCTTTCCGCACGCCCGCATCCCGAAGGATTTTAGCCACCTGTTCTGGTGGCACCAGTTCGACGGCGTCGTGGCTGTAATGAATATGCGCGTCGAAGATGGGGCGCTCTTGTGCGATGGCGGCACTGCAAAACAGGGCAGCGCCCAAAATGAAGATACGTTTCAGCACCTCAAGCCTCCTATCTATCAATCAGTCCTTGGCAAGCGTCACGTCGAAATTCACATGCAAGAAAGGTTCAGTGATCTTACCAGAAAGTTCCATGCCATCAGGAAATTCAGAAGCTGGGCGTTCATCATATGTCATCACCAGATCGGCGCGCACGCCAAACACCGTGTCTTCATCCAGATAGGGATCATCGTCGGGAAATATCTCGGTCACCAAAGTGCGATAACCGGGAGCTTTCACGATGTAATGCAGGTGCGACGGTCGCCAGGGATGGCGACCACATGCTCGCAGAATGTCTCCGACTGGCCCATCAGATGGCACCGTATATTCAACTGGTTTGACTGTGGTGAAAGCGTAACGGCCATCTGAGCCGACCGTCATCAGACCATGGAATGAAAAGGTGTCTTGCTCTTCGTCTTGGCTTGCGTAAAGGCCGTTTGGCGCCGTTTGCCAGATATCCAGCTCTGCACCGGCAATCGGGTTGCCTTCGGTATCCCGGATTACGCCTTCAGCAAGAAGGACCGGCCCGCCGTAGTGACGTTTCATATCGCCACCGATCGGCAGCGGGGGTGCGCCAGAGACGTGAAACGGCCCCAACACAGACGAACTGGTCGCGTCAGGGCTGGAATGCAGCATGTCAACCAATGACGACAGGCCCAACACGTCCGAGGCGAGCACAAATTCATGCCTATCCTCGGTTTCCACCGCGGCGCAGCCTTCCAGAAACGCAATCCCGGCCCGCCACTCGTTATGCGTCAGGTTGGTTTCCCGGGCGAAATCGTGCAGGTGTTTAACCAGGGAGCCCATGATTTCGCGCATCCGTGGATCGGAGTCTTTGGACAGGTACCCCATGAAGACGTCAGTGATATTGTCTTTGGTGACAGAGCGCATCTTGGCCTCCTTAAATCAGGGCAAGGCTGAGGATCGGGAACTCGATCAGAATGAACAGAACGATCAGCATTACGAACGCAAATGGAAGTGCGCCCATGAACACGTCTTTGAGTGATATGCGGTCATCGTTGATCGTGGATTTGATAACGAAGCAGGATATGCCCAAAGGCGGTGTCAAAAGCCCGATTTCGGCTCCGACCACGGTGATAATGCCGAACCAGATCAGCGACATATCCAGCGCCTCGGCCATGGGCAGGAACAACGGAACAACGATTAGAATGATCGACGCCGTGTCGAGCAATGTTCCCAGAAACAGCATCAACAGAACATAGAGCAGCATGATCGACCAAAAGGACGCGGAATTCCCCGCGAGCAGATCCTGCAACTGATTTGGCAACCCCGCCAGTCCCAGCATTCGGCTATATATTGAAGCCGCCGTAATCAGGAACAGGATCGCCGCCGTGATGTGCCCGGTTTCCAGCAACGCGTCCCAGAAAGCGCGTGGAGACATCGATTTGCGGGCAACCGCGATGATTAGCGCAACGAAAGCTCCGGCGGCCCCTGCTTCTACTGCCGTCAACCAACCCGTGTAGATACCACCAAGCACGATGGTAATGATGAACAGTGTCGGCAGTGTCTTGGAGGCGATCTCGCGTCCTGACATCCACTCGGTGTCTTCAACAACACGACCACCGACGAAAGCTGGGGTGAAGCGCCCCATGACCCAAATCGCACCGACATAAGCGATTGCCAGCATAATCCCCGGAATTACCCCCGCCAGGAACATGTCCCCAACGGATTGTTCGGCGACGAAGGAATAGATGATCAACATTGCCGACGGCGGGATGATCATCCCCAGGACCGAAGACCCGGCTACAACCCCAACCGCAAAGCGCGGGTTATAAGCCTGCGCCATCATTTGCGGGACCGAGACTTTGGTGAACACTGATGCGGACGCAATGGACGACCCGGTAACGGCCGCAAACACGGCATTTGCTCCAACGGTCGCCATTCCGATACCGCCTTTGACCTTGCGAAATCGCATGGTCATGACCTCGTAAATATCCCTGCCTAGTCCCGCTTTTGAAACGATGAGCCCCATAAAGGTAAACAGCGGGATGGTCGCAAAACTATACTCCATCGCGCTATCGCCAACCGCCACTTTCAACAGGTTGAGCGCAAGCGTGAAGTTGTCCCGCATCAGCCAGATCGACACGAACGAGACCACGCCCAGAGCGATAGGAATGTAAACGCCCGCGTAAATCAGAAAGACGATGGCGATGACCGAGATCAGGCCAATCTCGATCGGAGTCATTTTGCGGCCTCGTCATGCTCTGGGGTGCGGACAAGTTGTGGGCGGTCCTGCGCCGTGACGACCTTGAGCAGGAAGATCACGCAGGCAAGCGCAGTACCGCACGCGATGACCAGTTTGACCGGCCACCAAGGCAATGTGAAAAGACCTGGTACTCCGAAGTAGTCCTGTGTCTCCCACATAAGAAGAAATTCCGGGAAGGTTACATAAGCGATCAGGGCCATGAAGATTGCGGAAATCGCGTTGATGATGCGCCTGAGATTGGCTGTCAGACCGGGGCGACGATGGTGTAGCAGGTTCAAAAACCCGTCCGAGCGCGTCAATCGATCCACTCTGACCACATCGGCCAGCTGCAGGAACACGATCATCACGACCGAGAATTGCACCATCTCATAGGTTCCGCGCAGCGGGGCCGAAAACAGACCCCGTGCAATGACGTCAACATTCAGAATGACCACCAGCGCAAGGACGACGAGCGTACCCAATGCGTTGGCGGCGATTGCAAGCGAATTGGCGACCCGCGACAAGCCAGCAACTGCGGTCTTCAGCATGAGAGGCCCCTTTCGTGGATCGCCAACTGGTTATTTGGCCGTCCAGTCACGAACTCCGGTGAAACCGGCGTCCTGCAGCTTGCCGAGGTAAGCGGCCAAAATCGCGTCGCCTTGTTCTCCGTTTTCATTCAAGGTGGCTGCCCACTCCTGTGCAACATTTGGCATAGCGTTGGCCCAAGCCGCTCGTTCTTCGTCCGAAACTTCGACAATCGTTCCGCCGGCTTCGGTATAGGCATCCCTTGAGGCCGCAGCGCGGTCCATAGCGATACCGGCCACATGATCACGGTAGTCGATGGCGACGGCCTTAAGAACGTCTTTGACTTCGTCCGGCAACTTTGCCCAATAGTCAGAATTCACAGTTATTGTCTTGGAATTCACCGCACCCAAGTCAGCTTTGAGCATGTAAGGAGCTACTTCGGCGATCTTGAATGTTTTGGCAGCCTCGGGCCAAAGCATCGCACAATCGACTAGGCCAGTTTGAAGCATATTGTAGAAATCGGTCAGGCCGCCACGGACCCCGGCCGCGTCTTTGATGCCTTCAAGATATCTGAGGTTCAGTCCAGCTCCGGCCACTTTTCGGCCTTCCAGATCTGAAACAGCCGAAACCGGCTCTGTACAGAAAACCTGATAGGTATCGAGCACGACACCAGTTGCCAGGTAAACCTGGTTCTGCGCGGCAAACTCATTTTGCATCGCCGGGAATTCACGCGCGATTTCATCCACGGCTTTGGCCACAGCACGGGCGTCGGATGCAACGAAGGGCGTCGAACCCGAGATACCCTGACTAGGTAGCTTTGAAGAATGGAAGATCGTTGTGACGATCCCAATATCTCCAAGGCCAAGTTGGACACCTTCCAAAACACCCTTCGGCTTGACGATCGAACCGCCATAGTTCTCTTGCCAGCTCATCTTGTAGTTACCGGACTCAGCCAGCCGCTTGTCCACTTCTGGAATGAAGAAATTGGTGAATTCCTTCACCCAAAGGGCCCGATCTGGGTACCCATCAATCACAACGGCTGAAATGGTCTCTTCCGCCATAGCAGGCATCGCCATGACGCTTGCCACAGCAGCCGCAACAAGGCTGCGTTTGGTCCAGTTTTTCATTGCTTTCCTCCCAGAAAGTCGGGTCTGTTGACTTTTAGCTGCTTGTTTTGACCCAGTTGACGGTCAGGTCAGTGCCTGCCGCTTCGAACAGCTTTGCGATGGCACAGTATTTGGCCGTTTCCTCACCCACGCGTGTCAGCTCCTCCTGACTGGCGGGCGTTTCACAATTCACGGTGAGTTCAATTTCCGGAAACGGAACATCGATCTCTTCTTCCATTAGGACACCACGGCGATCCAACCTGCATTTCGCGTCTATCGTCACTGTGCCAAGATCAACTCCCAAACGGTGCGCATTCTTGTGCCCGATGACGTTGGTGCAGGCGATCAGCGCTGCCATTGCGGTTTCGGTCGGAGACGGGCCAAGATTTGTTCCGCCCCGTTCGACCGGTTCGTCTACGACAACCTCCAAATCACGAATGGGAATCTCGGTCCGCGCGTGCGTCGGGCATCGAGCTGTCGTGCGGTACGTGACGACAGGTTTCACTTTCATGGCCACTGGGTCACCTCCTCATGCATAAGAGCAAACCTTTTCGAATGGGAAGCGAGGCAGCTTGTGAAACAGTCCCGTTTCATCTGCGTAGCCCAGATTGCACAAAAAGTTCGACTTGAGCGTTGTTCCTGCAAAGAACTCCTCGTCGACGATCTTGTTCGAAAAGCCGGACATCGCGCCGACATCCAACCCGACAGCTCGGGCGGCGATCATGAAATAAGCGCCCTGAAGCGTTCCGTTGCGAAAAGCTGTATCGGCCACATATTCGGGATTGTTCTCAAACAATGGCCGTCGGTCTTCGTGCGGGAAAAGAAAAGGCAATTCCCTCCAGAAGTCCATGTCATAGGCAACGATCGCCGTGACCGGCGCATCCATCATTTTTGGCACGTTCTTCGGCTTCAACGACTTGGCAAGCCGCTCTTTTCCTTCGGCACTTTTCACGAAAACGAAGCGGGCGGGCAGCGTATTCATGCTGGTCGCGCCGTTGATCGTGATGTCGTAAATCTCTTCGAGCAGATCGTCAGAAACCGGCTGGTCGGTCCAGGCATAGTGAGACCTGGACTCGCGAAGGATCAAGGCGATTGCATCGTCGGACAACCGCGGAATGCGCTGGCGCAGATCACGATGATCTTGCTGCGCCTTGGCGCGCAGTGCTTCCAGCTCTGCCCCGGTTGGTGCGGTCATGCTGCGGCGACCTTTGACTTGGCGTCTTTTTCGTCAATCACTGGGCTGGCGCAAACTCCAATGCCTTCAATCTCGACCTCGACGGTTTCGCCGGGTTTCAACCAACGGGGATTGGGCTTTTTGGCGTGCCCCACACCAGGTGGCGTGCCCAGAGCAATCAGATCCCCCGGCTCCAAAGTGGTATATTCCGAGATCGTCGCAATTACCTGCCGGACACCCCAGATCATATTGGCCGTGTTCGAGCTTTGCAGGATTTCATCGCCCACACGGCTTTCGATTTTCAGACCTGATGCCCCTTCGGGCAACTCATCTGGCGTCACGGTGAAAGGACCGATCGCGCCCGTATCATCAAAGTTTTTGCCGGGCGTCCACTGAACGGTTTTGCGCTGATAGTCCCGCAGTGAACCATCGTTGAATACAGTGTAGCCAAAGACATAATCCAGCGCGTCCTGCTCCGAGATATGGCGGCCGCGTTTTCCAACGATCAGCATAAGCTCGGCTTCGTAGTCGAGTTTTTCCGAACACGCAGGCCGCACCATAGGCTGGCCCGCCGCCATGATCGAATTCTTACCGCGCATGAACAGCGTTGGATATTCGGGGATGTCGTAGCCGCCCTCTTTGATGTGATCCGTATAGTTCAAACCCATGCAAATGATCGTGCCGGGTGACGCCACGGGCAACGCCGGTGTGACTGAGGATAAAGGCACAGTTTCTGCCGAGGTGATTTTTTCCGCCAGCGAGTCGGCCAGACCTGGCTTGCCAATCAGACCCATCAAATCGGAACCGACGGCAGGGTCCAAAGCCGTTAGATTCACTGCGTTTTCACCGTTCACGGCAAAAACCGCTGTGCCTTCCGAAGTCTCTCCCACCAGGTATTTCATTGTCACCTTCCATGTTAGCTTGCTTGATTTTTGCCGACTATTTTGCAATATGTCAAATAATATCGATTTTTTTGGAGGCCGCGAATGGTTGCTTGGGCAGACTACAAATCAGAAGCAAAAAGCCGCGGTGCACTTGCGTTGGAGCTTTACGTCGCGCTGAGCACGCCAGCCAAAGCGCCCGAAGATGTAAATGCTTCATTGCCAGATCACCTGGCGTATCAGGCGCAGCTTGAACATTCGGGGCAACTGGCTTTTGCAGGCCCCATGTCGGATGAAACCGGCGAGCATATGCAGGGGATTGGCCTCATCATCTATAGGGCCGACAGCCTTGAGTCCGCCCGGAAGCTGGCCGAAGACGATCCCATGCACAAAAGTGGGGCACGTAGCTTTGTACTTCGGCGCTGGTTGATCAACGAAGGCTCACTGAGCCTTTCAGTTGGTCTATCGACTGGAACGAGTGCCCTCAGTTAAGAGCACTCAAGAGTATTTGCCGCGAAATAGGAACCGTCGGATATGGACGCCATGCTTGATACTGAGGGCAAAGAGACATCCGCCACTCATGGTGCGTATCGAAAGCTGCGCGAAATGATCCTGACAGGCGAGCTGCCGCCCGGCCAAAAGCTCAAGATTGAACAGCTCCGCGGGATGCTGGAGACCGGCGCAAGCCCGGTTCGCGAAGCACTAAGCCTTTTGACATCGGATATGTTGGTGGAACGTATTGATCAGCGCGGTTTCAGGGCGGCACCAGTTAGCAAATGCAACTTCGAGGAAATCCTTATGTTGCGATGCAATCTTGAAGAAACCGCGTTGCGCAAGTCCATCGCCAATGCAAACTCAGCCTGGGAAGACAGGCTTGTTTTGCGGCACCACCATATGAAAAAGGCGAGCCAAAAAGGGGCACTCTACTTTGAAGACGCACACAAGGCGTTTCACATGGCCTTGTTGGACAATGCGAAGCTTCCTTTACTCTTGCGGTATTGCTCGCAGCTCTACGACCTGAACATCCGCTATCGATATCTGGCGGCTGGCGGGTCGAGTTACAAAAAACGTGATATCAACGCAGAACATCAGGAAATACTGGACGCAGCACTGGATCGCGATGCAGAAAGCGCAACGCGGCATTTGATCGATCATTACCGTCGAACTGGTGAGTATCTGAGCAGTCAGATGGATTCGTGAAATGCAGCGGAACTGGTTTCTGGGCGATTTGCTTAATCAGCTGTTCGACCGCCCCGGCAAAAAGCGGGGCAAGGATGACAAGCGATCCATCTCGGAGCTATGTGAAGCACTCTTGTCTGCGGAAGGTGAAGTATCAGGTTTCGCACTCGCATCAACGATACTGGATCGATACCAGACCTTGGACGACCCGGAAAAACTGGACTTCTTCGCTTATTTGAATGATCAGCTTGAGTTAGACGCGGATCAACTGTCTGAGACGGCGCGTCGTTATGCCGAGTGTAGAAGTGTCGATCTGTACAAAAGGCTTAGCGAGGCGGCCGAACCCAAACGGCAAGAATTGCTGCGCCGTCTGAATCAACCCTCCGGCGCGACGCAAGAGCTTGTGGCAATGCGCGTTGACCTGTTGCGTTTTCTCAAATCCAACCCCGAACTCAAGCGCACAGATGTAGATTTCGTGCATTTACTGCGAAGCTGGTTCAACCGGGGTTTTCTGGTCCTCAAACAAATCAGTTGGGATACACCAGCCCGCGTTCTGGACAAGATCGTCGCGTATGAGGCCGTCCATCAGATTCATGATCTGGACGACTTGCGGCGCCGGCTTTTCCCGCCCGACCGTCGCTGTTTTGCATTTTTTCATCCCTCAATGCCGGATGAACCGCTGATTTTTGTCGAAGTTGCTTTGACGACTGAAATTCCGAACGCGATTGATGTGCTTTTGTCCGAAGTTCGAGAACCGATCGAACCAGAACAGGCCAAAATCGCCGCATTCTACTCAATTTCAAACTGCCAAAGGGGGCTAACGGGAATCAGCTTTGGAAACCTGCTGATCAAACAGGTTGTGACCGAACTTTCGCGAGAGCTTCCGGGCCTCGACACATTTGTGACCTTGTCTCCGATACCCGGTATGAACCGGTGGTTAGCTGGCGAAACAGGACATTCCGAGCATGGCCATGCTGCCGAAGCCGTAATTGCGGGAACAGCCCCTCCGCAGGACGTGAGGGCGATGGCCGCCCGATACCTGTTACACGCCAAGCGCGAAGATGGGATGCCGCTGGACCCAGTGGCCCGCTTTCATCTGGGCAATGGAGCCGAGCTTCACGAACTGCATGCCGGGGCCGATCCGTCACAGAACGGACGATCCCAATCCGGCGGCGCAATGGTCAATTACCTCTACGACTTAAAAAAGACTGAACGTCACCACGAAGAATTTGTGACGCACGCCACAATCGAAACCTCGCGTTCCGTGCGCGCGGCTTCAACCGCAGTACTTGCGCCCAGACCAGAGGAAAATCCAGCGTGACTAACACACTTTATGACAGCTTGTTTGCCCACCACGCGGGAAACGAGGCTCCGTTCCTGCTACTCGATGACGGAAAAGTAGTGTCATATGACGCGTTTCTGAAACGCGCTGCGCAGATCGCGCATGTTTTGCAGAAAAGTGGAGTTTCTCCTGGCGACCGCATCGTTGTGCAGGCCCCAAAGTTGGCCGATACGGTTGCACTCTATGCTGCTTCAGTTCAGGCAGGTGCTGTCTATTTGCCGCTAAACACTGCTTACACAATGGCAGAATTGGACTACTTCGCATCTGACGCCCAGCCTGCGGTGATCGTCTGCGACGACAACGACGAAGCTGAGATCAAAACACTGGCGGATCGGTATGGCGCAAGGCTGATTACCCTTGGCGGTGAAATATCAAGCTTAAGCCGCCAAGCTGACGCGCAGCCCCGCGAGTTTGAAACCGTTGATCGCGCCCCGGACGACCTTGCGGCTTTGCTTTATACGTCGGGAACCACGGGTCGCTCTAAGGGCGCAATGTTGAGCCACCAGAACCTTTTGACCAATGCACAAGCTCTCGCGGATTTGTGGGGTATGACAAACAACGATCGCTTGGTTCACGCGCTGCCGATCTTTCACACGCACGGGCTTTTCGTGGCGATGAACACGTCACTAGTCGCCGGGTCCGAGGTTCGGCTGATGGAAAAATTCGACATTGGAATGATCTTGGAGGAATTACCGCATTCAACCCTTCTAATGGGCGTCCCAACTTTCTACACTCGATTGCTGGCAGATGACGGTTTCACCAAAGAGACGGCGGCGAACATGCGGTTGTTCGTGTCGGGCTCTGCCCCATTGCTGGCCGAAACCCATCAGGCGTTCGAAGCGCGCACAGGCCACCGCATCCTGGAGCGCTACGGTATGACCGAGACAAACATGAACACCTCGAACCCTTATACTGGCGAACGTCGCGCAGGAACTGTTGGCATGGCATTGCCCGGCATCGAGGTGATCGTCACTGATCCTGAAACCGGTGAGCAACTGCCCAGAGGGGCGGTTGGAATGATCGAGATACGCGGCCCTAATGTTTTCCAAGGCTATTGGCAGATGCCCGAAAAAACCGCTGCAGAACTTCGCGAGAATGGGTTCTTTATCACCGGGGATCTGGGCAAATACAGCGAGGATGGCTACCTGTCGATTGTAGGTCGTTCAAAAGACCTCATCATTACTGGCGGTTACAACGTCTACCCCAAGGAAATCGAAGACGTTTTAAACGACATCGATGGCGTACTGGAGTCGGCAGTCTTTGGCGTCCCTGACAACGACTTCGGGGAAGAGATCATTGCCGCTCTGGTTGCTGAGCCAGGCGTAGAACTCGACACGGATCAGATTGCATCAATCATCAGGGAAAGGCTGTCGCGCTTCAAACATCCGCGTCGCTACGAACTCGTCCAAGAGTTGCCACGAAACACCATGGGAAAAGTCCAAAAGAACGTTCTGCGCGATCAGCACACGAAGAAGGAACCCGCTACGGCAATATCTTAGCCGACCTGCCTAGAACTTCGAACAAACCATAACCCTTTGAACTGATAGTATCCCACGGATTGAATCGCCACCTCATCAGGAGATTGACCATGACTCGCATGACGGCAAAAGACTTCGATCAGGAACTGCTGGATCTGTACGACTATTATGCGCACGGAAAGATCACCAAACGCCAATTTCTGGACCGCGCCGGAAAATTCGCGGTTGGCGGCTTAACGGCTGCCGCGTTATTGAACATGCTCAGTCCGAACTATGCGCTGGCACAGCAGGTGTCGTTCAACGATCCCGATATCCACGCAGACTACATAACCTACCCTTCTCCGAACGGAACGGGTGATGTCCGAGGCTACCTTGTTCGTCCCGCTGGTGTGGAAGAACCCCTGCCCGGGGTGCTCGTGATACACGAAAACCGCGGCCTGAATCCCTACATCGAAGATGTGGCGCGACGCTTGGCGAAAGCAGGCTTTATGGCACTGGCTCCCGACGGCCTAACGTCGGTGGGCGGATATCCCGGTAACGACGCTGATGGGCGCGAGTTGCAGAAGACAGTCGACCGGGTCGAGCTGATGAATGATTTCTTCAATGGCTTCGAATACCTGTTGAACCGGGAAGACTGTACTGGGAAAGTTGGCGCTGTAGGTTTCTGCTATGGCGGTGGTGTGGTCAGCGCAATTGCCGTGGCCTACCCCGAATTGGCTGCCGGCGTGCCCTTCTATGGCCGCCAGCCGGCCGCCGAGGATGTGGCTAAAATTCAGGCACCGTTGCTGATTCAGATGGGAGAGCTTGATGAACGCATCAACGCAGGTTGGCCGGAATTCGAAGCTGCGCTGCAATCCAACAATAAGGTTTACGAGGCCTACATCTACGAAAATGCCAACCACGGCTTTCATAACGACAGCACGCCTCGTTATGACGAGGAAATGGCAAACTTGGCCTGGGACCGCACCATTGATTGGTTTAACACCTACCTAAAGTCCTGAACTGAGTTCGCGGAATGGCGAAGCGGCGGTAAAAACCTGTCGTCGCTTCGGTGTTCAAAAAGCTTCAAGAGAGTGTCATCAAACAAACCCAAAGCATTCTCGGCCAGCCCCAAATAGCTGCCTTTTTGCTGCACCAAGCTCGCGCCATTCGCCGAGGGTAGCGTTGCATGTCAGCTTCAAGGTGTCTCGATTGGTAAGAGATTGCTCCAGGTTGAAGTGATTTTAGAGGGAGGAGTGAGCGGCCGCGAGTTTTTGCAAATTTGCATCCGACTTACTGGCTGAATCGTATGTCGAGAGCGGTTGTTTTGCCCCGGGACCCGGTCATTCCGGATCGCAATCTCGCTGCGTTCTGCCTGCACGGCCGCATTTTCTTCTGTCATGCAGCGGGTGATTTTCGGCGGTGCGGCGGGTAATCTTGCTACGAGCGCTCGCAGCGTAAATTCTTCACTTCTACGGGGGGCTCGATGCGGTCATTCGCTCTACCGCGAAGATTATCCGATTTGCGGACCTTTTCCGTCACTGGCCCGCGTGCACTGCTGAGCCGCTTGTGACCCATCCGTCGGATACGCACAGTATGCGGTTCACAATTGAATAAATTTATTCGCCAACTTTAGGATAAATGAACCCGTTCACCGGGTAGAAGCTGCCATACCGGCCCGGATGGCTTTCAACGCGGACCAATGTCCAATCATTGTTTTTGGATACATCCTTGACGCCCATCTTCAATGATACCTTGTTGCGGTGCCAGTTGGCGTGGTTCACGATGACTTCTCTGTCAGTGACGACATCGGATACGACAGCCACGTGACCAAGCGGCATCCCTCGGGTTGCTCGAAATGACATGACCGCACCAACAACCGGTTCATTGCCTCGCTCAAAAGTATTGCGCGCCTTGCCCCACCAGTCCTTGGCGTTTCCGCGAATTTCGATACCGCTGAGGTTACGTGCGTAGGGTACGCACCATACCCTTTGCCCTCGAGCTTGTTTTTGAGAGACCTCGCGCAACGCCATGGCCTGACGTTCTGGATCGAGATCCGCGCCGCTTGGGGCCTGAGCGCAGGCAGAAACAAGGGCAAAAAGCCCCATCGCAAACGCAGCGCGAGCAGTACCGTGCAGGCACGGCCGTTTCGTATTCGCTTTGCTGTCGCTGTTCTTCAAGACATTACATTGACGGTTTGAGGGGTCGGATAGTTTTAAGGCGATCTAATGGGTAATGAAAAGAGCCCAGCCGGATCCCCGGCAGAAATTTGCCAGTTGATATTCATCCTCGAAAGGACGAGCGCGAAACTTTGCAAAGTCAACTTTCTGCGCACAGCCGCCGTCGGTCGATCGCGCAGCATCGGTCACTTGGGGCTCACATCCTCTGTTCGCTGCGTCTTCACTGAGTGACTACTTTGCGGACGAAGTGGCTAGCCTCGGACAACTTCTGAATTAGCCCGAAACATCCATCGAGTAGAAATAGGTCGCACAAATAGTCTGGTCATCAACGCTTGTAGGCGCTGCCGCACCCGTAAACATCGCGATGCCGAGATAGTCGAACCCAGAACTTTCTTCGTTCCAGGCCGCCATAAATGTGATTGGCTGGTCTCCACAAAGCGTGTTTCCCTGACGCAACGGTCCGACGCCACCTGATACCCGGAATACCTGAGCAAAAGGCACGTCACCAGACGCGCCCCAATTACCTGAACTCTTGGCGTCATGAACCTCGAGATCAAGAGAAGCGCCGGTCTCGAAGACTATCCGCTTGGTAGACAAGATTACTGGCCCGGTAATCGCCATTGCCGTTTCGCTGGAAGGATTGAAGGCCTTGGAATCCTCAAAGAGCGGTTGGGAAGATGCAGCACCGCCCATTACCCCCATAGTTATTTGCAGCATCAGGTTCGATCGACGCATTTGATTCTCCATTGTGCGAAGCGGACTGACAACCTTAAACATGCTTTTGCTTTGTCGTCGAATGCAGCCGAGAGACCAAGCCAATCGTTGTCTATGCTGAGCACGCGATCAAGGTCTGAGGAGGGCTCGAACCTGACGTTCGTCTGAAAATCGTGAGCGTACGCGTGTGAGAATTTGCAAACCCATTGCAAGAGAAATGAGAGTTCGAAGACAAACCCAATGACATGAGCCTCCGGCTGTAACAAGATGGTGGCAGAGGTGTACGTTATGGCGGATGTTTTCGACCGCATTGCAGATTGGTTGCAGAAGCTGGCCTTTTTTGATGCCGACCTTGGCGGGCTAGTCGAGCAGCTAAGTCACAGGCTGATCGATGGTGGCGTGCCGGTTTCGCGTGTTTCCTTGGGCCGCCTGATGATGCATCCTGTAATTGGATTGCTCGACGCAACATGGGATGCTTCCAACCATCGAATTGAATGGACTGTTCTTCCACGAAGCTCGGTGACAACTGATCTCTTCGACAAAGCACCCTTCGGAGAGAACTCGAAATTGGCCAATGAGATAGCGAAACAGCACTTCAACAAGGAAGTCTGGGACTTGGCGGACGACCTTACGAACGGCTCGATCAAGTTTCCTTTCATGCGAGCAGATCTGACTGACGAAGCGACCCGTGACAGATTTCCGCTATTCCAAAAACTCGCTGAGGCAGGTGTCACCGACTACGTCGTATTCAGTGCACCATTCGGCAATCGTACCGTTGTATTTGACGGCAAGGTCGAGTGGGCTTTGGGGGCGTCAGTCTCTTTTGCTACAAAGCGTCGTTCTGGTTTCACAGACCGTGAGGTAGATGGTCTGTCGCGACTGTCTCTACCTTTGCTTGGTACAGCACGTGTTCTGTCAGAGCAGTTCCTGGCAGCTGAGTTGATGGAGGTTTACTTGGGCAAGGTGTCCGGTCGATCTGTATTGAACGGTCAAATAGCCCGGGGAGATGTCAGCAAAATTGACTGCGCTCTATTGTTCAGTGACATACACGGGTCTACGGCTTTGAGCCAGCGCCTGTCACCGGAAAAATATGTCGCGACCGTCAACCAATTCTTCGACTGCGTCGGCGGGGCGGTACACGACCACGGCGGAGAGGTTCTGAAATTCGTTGGCGATGGGTTGCTTGCGATCTTTCCTTTTGATGGCCAACGAAGACTACCCGAAGACATGTGCGAAGCTGCCCTGTCGGCGGCGCGAGAAGCGTTCCAAAGGCATAAAGAGCTTGATCCATCAGACCGTGCTGAGTTTGGGATTGGTTTGCACACTGGCGCGGCTGTGTACGGGAATGTTGGCACTGAAAAGCGCTTGGATTTTACGGTAACCGGCACATCAGTTGCGATAGTCAGCAGGTTAGAGAGCTTGACGCGAAAACTGGATGCGCGGCTTTTGGCAACTGGCGACTTTGTCAGCCTGGTATCTGAAGAGCCGCATAAATTGGGGCGGCATTCATTGCGGAGTTTTGATGAAGACTTAGAGGTCTTTTCCTACGGAATTGTCACGTAAAGCTCAATTGCATGAGCCTTTTGCAAACATGCTTTGATGTGCGTTTTGAGGCGCGGGCACTAGAATGACAACGGTCTGCTTCGGGCTCGTAGCGGTTTTCCCGCAAGACTCAGTGTTTGGCTTCTCGGCAGACAGAAGCTGCAATTCCAATCATATCGGTAAAACTTGCTTCCAGACAGAAACGGAAATTCACCGAAGCATCCGGCAAAAAACGCGGAGATAACAGGGTCGCAGTCAAATTCATTGTTTCAACGTTGATCCTGGAGGCGCCGGATGTAGTCGCTGACGATCTCTTCCCAGAGTATCGGCCACCACAATACCCAATGACCTTTGTTGTAGCCAGGAACGGCCACGATATGAGTCTCACTATTGGCACCCATCGCTTCCATTGCGGTGAGGTTGGATAGGGAATGCTCGATGCTGTAGAACATGTCATCTTCCCCATAGATGGAAAGCACCGGCCCATCGAATGTTCCAATACGTCGAAAGAGCGTCGGATTGATTTGAGGATCACCGTAGCCCTCTGCCATCCATCCCCCAACGAAGTTGATCACACCAGCGGTGTTTCTCGGATCGTCGCCGGCCTGCATAAGGGCAACAATGCCCCCGCGCGAGAAACCAATCAGTAGAACCGATCCATCACTCACATCCGGTCGTTCCTGCAACGCATGCAGCGCTGCTTTTGCATCCATCAGCGCACGTTCCGCCCCTGCCAAAGATAGCCGGGCCTCCGTCGAATAGCCCTCGGTCCGATCTTCAGCAAAGCCCTCGTCATACAATCCGTCGGACCCACCCCGACCGCGGCGCTGTGGGAACGCAGCGATCCAACCGTGTGAGTTCAGAACGTCCGCAAGCCAGTCGTTGGAAAAGAACCGATCAAAAGCCTGCGGATCGGTTCCAGAGCCGGTTGAGCCGTGATGAACGAGAGCCAACGGGAAAGGCCCATCACCAGGAGGTGGATAGATAGCCACAGCAAGCTCGACTGTTGCGCCGTCCTCTCGGAGTTCCGTCGTAAGGAAGTCTCGCGTTCCAACCTCAAACCACTGGCGGGTCGCCGTCTCGAGGACTTCTGAGAGGGTTTGTCGCTCGAGTATTGCGACGCGGTCCTCGGTTGGATAGATGCCCCGCAGTCGCCCCGTACCCGAAATTGAATAGCGCGCCCCGAAGTCATTGTCGGTGAACACCAACGTGCTTCCGTCTAAACGTGCTTTGCTCCGGAACCAGTTTCCGCGGCCATGCTGGCCACGTCCGACCGAGTAAACAACATTGAACAACCCATCCTCATCTCGGCTTTCGACGACGAGGATATGACTTCTCCGAGAGTCCCATCTCCCCGTCCAAATTCCAAGAAAAGGAGAATCTGGCGTTACATCAATTGCAATGTCGGCAGGAAGCGGGGCGTCCCCGATAAGAACGGAGTCTTGCGCAAAAGACTGAGTGGCCAAGACAACGAGTGTTGCGATGGTGAGAGAAAAGCGCATGACGAATGCCCCGATGCTGTAAGTGATACGAGTTCGCCCTTTTTTTAGCACAGTACACGGTGCGATTAGTGCAACTCATCGCTCTGGACTGCCAAGCCTGCTACTCACCATCTTGTGAAGTGTGGTTGGCTTTGCCATTGGTTCCCACTTGCACGCGTGAAAGCGGTCTTTTGCACACGCGATTTCTCAATGAAGCCCGTCCTGGCGTCGCAGCGTGGCGGGAAACTGGCCTTTCGATTGTCGTGCAGCCATTTTTAATATGTGAGGTCACAGGTTTTGGACTGAGCTGCCGTGACCGAAAACTTGACTAGTCGTCCAGATCTGAAACAAGGGACTTTAGTCGGAGGATTGCCCCCTTGCTTATGCGAGCACGATCAACTGTAAGAGAAAAGCCTTCATCTTCCTCGTGAATAATGCGGCTATCGCGGTCGGCACTTTCATAAATAGCGGTCGCAGCATACGTGCGAATGGGGTTTTGAAATCCCTTCACTCGAACAGGCTCTCGTTCCTCAACCGGAAGCCAGTCTTTTACCAAAGAATAGGATTCGGCAGCGAGTAAGAGACCTCCTGGATCACACTCGGCCTCAAGTCTCGCAGCAAGGTTCACTTCGCGTCCGATAGCAGTGTAGTCCATCCGGTCTTCCGAACCGAAGTTTCCAATAGTGCAGTAACCAGTGTTTATGCCCATGCGAGCGCGAAATGGTCGATCGATCAATCCTTTGCGCTGCCATTCCGTTTGCAAGTGGCCAAGCGTGCGTTGCATATCTATTGCCATTCGCACACATGCAGCGGCATCTTCTTCTACCCCGAGGCTTTCGGGTTCGCCAAAGTACAGCATCATGGCATCACCGATAAACTTGTCGAAATATGCGCCGTGCTTCAGGGCGATTTCGGACATTGCTGACAGATACTCATTCAACAAAGTAGTCAGCTCCTCGGCTTCGAGATGATCTGTGATTTCGGAGAAGTCGACGATGTCTGAGAAGAAGATCGTGAGCTTTCGGCGGCGGCTTTCGATGGCCGCTTGTTGGTCGCCGGCAATGATTGACTCGTAGAGTTGGGGTGGCATGTATTTGGCAAGCTGTTTGGACACGTGTGTCAAAGTGTCATTCGCCTCACGCATCTGGCTCAGCAAGTGTAAGTTGTCCAAGGCGATGTTCGCTTGTGCCGCAAATGTTGTGAGAATATCGAACTGCTCTTTTTGAAGTTTTCCGGTTGAATGCCTCAACACGGCGAGAGCACCAACAGTTTGTCCTCCTTGTGAAATTGGCACCATGGTGACTGCCTGAAACCCTGAGGCGAGGAAGTTTCCAGCCCCGATACGGAACCTGTCTTTCGATGCGGCGACGTCCGGCAGATCAATCGCCTCGCCGTTCAAAATGACATGACCATGGATTGTTTCTGGGTGAAGTGGCGCCGGAAAGCGACGCCGCCAAGCCTCGACGCCAGCCGGTTCGGGACCAGAAATTGCTCCCAAAATCAGTTTGTCGCCGTCCTGTAATCCAATGGCGACTGTCGACTTTGGGAACAGCGTTTGACCTGCTTCAACAATCGAGTTGAAGACAGGTTGAGGGTCTTTGATAGAGCTGTTGACGACCTCCAGGATTTTGGCGGTCGCCCTTTGCCGATCCAGCGCCTCCCGCAACCGGAGTTCCAAGGCCGCCAAGTCTTCAGCCTTTTGTTCGTTCAGACCAAGGACGCGTTCTGGCAGCGATTTTCCCCTACCCTTCGACACCCTGATCCTCCTGTTCGCGATTAGCCGTCGACCAAGTCATAGTGCTTGATGGATCGAGATTCGACGAGGTCAGCTTCTATCGGATCGATGTGCGGGCTTTGGTAGTTTTTTCCCACAAACGACTTCAGTGCCTCCAGGTTCTCCCACACCAAAACGAAACTGAACTCTCGTGGCGTATCCTCTCTCGGCGCGCCCGGAAAAAGGTGCACGATTCCAGGGGTGCTTTTCATCAACGGGATCGCAGTGTCGCGAAAAAAGCGGCCAAACTCCTCTTCTTTTCCCGGCCGCGTTGTCACCTGAAAAATGCGCATGATCATACATCCGTCCTCCCAAAGATGCGGTTTCTGAGTGTATGTGTGCCTCGCACGATCCAGCTTAGCATACTCGATGGCGAGTGTCAGATTATGGCTCCGAGCAGTGCTCGTAGAGTTTGGACGAATGACTGCTCTGCGGAAAAAACAGACATTGGTCGCAATGGAGCGAGTAACCGGATCGAACCCAAAGACAGCTTGGGGAAGACAGAGGCTGAATGCTTAGGTTGGCCTCCATCAAGAACTGCGGTTCGAAGGGCTCCAAGTCAGCAAAACTCTGAATAGCGTGTTTTCTGGTGCGGCTTACGGGCGTCTTTTGGTTAACCGCATTGAAAACATCTGCGTATTTTGTGTTAGTTAAGTGCATTAGGGAGAGGCATCCACCATGGGAAACACCTCCAGACGGGTATTTATTAGGTCCTTCTTGACGAGCACGACGATCCTCGTTGCTCCGAGTGCATTGTTCGGACAAGAAGGCACGCTGACCGATCTTGGCGGAGCGATACTCGATCTTGATGAAGTCACGATTTTTACGGCGCGCGAGATCGTCACACTTGATCCCGACCTTCCAAGCGCCGAAGCCGTTGCTGTTGTAAACAGTCGGATTTTGGCGACCGGCACTAGAGAGCAAGTTCAAGAGGCGATTGGTGAACAGCCCTTCACCGTTGATGACACATTCTCCGACCACATCATCGTTCCCGGCTTTATCGCCCAGCATGATCACCCAGTTTTGGGCGGCTTGAGCCTTTCGTCCGTTATTCTTTCGATAGAGGACTGGGACTTGCCACAGGGTTTATCGCGCGCCGTTGTGGACAAGGATGACTTTCTTGCACGGTTGTCCGAAGCTGTTGATGGTCAGCAAGACCCGGACACCCCTGTCATGACATGGGGATACCACGCTGCATTTTATGGTCCGCTGACACGGTCGGACCTTGACCAGATCAGCAGCGAACGACCTATCTTTGTGTGGGCCCGCTCTTGCCACGAATTCATCCTGAATTCAGCTGCAATGGAGGCCGCAGGCGTTACCGAAGAGGTCATGGACGCCTGGTCCGAAACAGAAAAGATGCAATCCAGCTTTGAGCATGGGCACTTCTGGGAACAGGGTTTGTTTGCAGTTCTGCCTTTGATTGCGCCATACGTGGCGACCCCTGAAAAGTTTCGCGCTGGTTTGGAGACCATGCGCGATTACATGCATGCGAAAGGTGTGACCTACGGCAACGAGCCCGGCGGCATTCTCGCACGCCCGGTTCAGGATGCGGTGAACGCTGTATTCTCCGCGCCCTCAATGCCGTTTCGGTGGAGCTTCATTCCAGATGGAAAAAGCCTGATCGCCAAATATGACAATGCTGAAGATGTGATCGAACAGACAGAAGCACTTGTGGACTGGTATGGAGGCAAGACCAGTATGTCCAAAGGCAGCGTCAAGCTTTTTGCGGACGGTGCGATATATTCCCTTGCCATTCAACTGAGGGACGATCCGCTTGGCGATTACCATGGCGAGTGGATGATGGACCTGCCGGCCTTTGAGCGCGCGTTTCAAACCTATTGGGACGCGGGCTACCAAGTTCATATTCACGTCAACGGTGACGCCGGGTTGGACCGTGTATTGAACGCCTTAGAGCGGAACTTGCGCAGAAACCCGCGTTTCGATCATAGAACGGTGATCGTGCACTTTGCTGTGAGTGCGCCCGATCAGGTCCTTCGTATCAAACGTCTGGGCGCGATTGTTTCAGCAAATCCCTACTACGTGACGGCACTTGCGGATCAATACAGTAAAACTGGTCTTGGTCCTGAACGCGCCAATCAGATGGTCCGTCTTGGTGATCTGGATCGAGCGGGTGTATCCTGGTCATTGCATTCCGATATGCCGATGGCGCCAGGTGATCCATTGTTCCTAATGTGGTGTGCGGTGAACCGCGTGACGAGTTCCGGTCGGGTAGCAGGACAGGATCAGACGGTCCCGGTCGAAGAGGCCTTGCGTGGAGTGACAATCAACGCCGCCTATTCTCATCGTCTTGAGCGGGACCTTGGCAGTATCGAACCTGGCAAGCGTGCGAACTTCACTATTTTGAATGACAACCCATTGACGGTGGATCCCATGGCAATCAAGGATATTCAGGTTTGGGGAACAGTATTGGAAGGCGAAAAGTTTCCTGTGGGCGACAAGCCAGAACAGGAAGATGCACGTTTGCCTCTAATTGATCCGGACAGCCAAAGAGAGTTCGCAGTGAACACTCTCAATCACGCGCTTTCGGTTGTTCACGCCCATCTTTAGGCGCGTTCGCTCTAGGAGCAGAATGATCCGAAATCTCGCGCGCCTGATCCTGAGGCGGGAGCGCTCGGGATAGCCTGTTTCTGCAAACTTTTGATACCGGATATTGGCGCAATCGCCGTCGTAATCTTTATGCAAAAGTGAATGTCGACTTCGTCCGCGCCGCAAAAATTCACTGAATTTCCCCTAACCGCAGCACGGAGCCCCCAGTGACCGAAGCTGCAGGATCGACCGACGGCGGCTATGCGGACAATGCGGCCGGTCGAAGTTCGTGAGAAGGTTCCAAAACAAGATGTCTTTTCGATGAAACGTATTATGCGTTACGAAGAGACATGAACGGAGACCGCAAACTTTCCGCAGTACTCTCGGCCGATGTAGTAAACTACTCGGGCCAAATAAAGGCGGATGAGAACAGAACTCTCAGTGAACTCCGTGTCCTGCGTCGAAAGATATTCGATCCATTGGTCAGTGATCATCGCGGCAATATCCTAAAGAGGATGGGCGATGGATGGATCGTCGAGTTTAGTTCGGTCTCGGACGCCGTGCGATGCGCCCTCGATCTACAAAGCCAAGTGTCAGCTCAGTCTTCGCTGAAACTGCGAGTGGGCGTTCATCTGGGAGATATCGTTTTTGACGAAGATGACATTTTCGGCGATGGGATCAATTTAGCCTCGCGGCTACAGGAGGCTTCCGACGAAGAGGCTGTGTTGATCTCCGATGTCGTCCATCGCAGCCTAGATGAGAGGCTTGCTGAGCAATTTCAACGCGTCGGAGAACGGCAGTTCAAGAATGCCCCGTCACCAATTGAAGTATTCCAATGGTCGCCACCCGGTTCCGCACCACCGCGAGTGACTCCAGCCAGTCACTCGAAGTCATTGCTGATCGGCGTTCTACCTTTTGACAGTCTTTCTTCTGACCCCGACCAGGGGTGCTGTCAGACGAATTCGAACCAGTCTCAGTTTGCCGCGGAAACCGCGAACCTATCCGGAACAAAGCTGACGCCACTCGCTAAGAGCGGCGGCGCGGGTCAGCTTGAAGGTGTCTCGACTGGCTAGCGATCTTTCCTGGTTGAAGTGATTGTAGACGGAGGAATGGACGGAGGCGAATTTCTGTAGACTTCGCATGCGCCTGAAACGCTGCATCGCGCGTTCGCGTCGTCGAAACGGCAGGTGTGAATTCTCGGCGCGGTTGTTGAGCCACCTGCCCGTCTGTTGTTTTTCGAACGCGCCTATTTCTCTGAGCGCAGCCTTGTAGGAAGCGAAGCGATCTGTGACGACCTCCTTGGCGCAACCGTGCCGTTTCATCAATTTCCTGAGGAATTTTAGTGCTGCAGCCTTGTTTCGGCGCTTGGTGACAACTGCTTCCAGCACTTCGCCTTCGTGATCTACTGCACGCCACAGATAATGTCGCTTGCCATTCACCTTTACGAAAACCTCGTCCACGTGCCACTTCCATTTCGAGAACGCGCGCAGCTGCTGCACACGCTTCCGTCGGATCTCAGCTGCAAACATTGGACCAAACCTGTTCCACCAATATCGGACGGTTTCGTGGCTCACGTCGATGCCTCGCTCGTGCAACAGATCTTCGACATTTCGAAGCGAGAGCGGGAAACGGATGTACAGCATCACCGCAAGGCGGATGACCTCGGGACTGGTTTTGAAGTACTTGAAAGAGGCAGGTTTGGTCATGGGCAAAAGCTACGCAACCGTCCTGCCTGCCTCAAGACAAGTTCTTCTGACAAGACCCAGACGACAATTGAGGAACTTTTGGTCGATTAATCTCATTGTCCGAGCAAAACCCACCAAGTGAGCTTCAGCGCTGCTTTCGTTTAACCGAAATAATGCATCCAGAGTGTTTTGGATGCCGTGCAGGGACATCTCGTGCCATAGCGTCCACGTTTCCGAGGTGCCGCAACGCTCCGTTGTTCAGCAACACACCGCGCCCTGCATCGTAACGGCGCTGTCCAAATCCGCTGGCAACGCATTCCCAGTTTTCCTTGGTCGCTGCGTTGCGGAACCTTGGTAGGTCGTGCGGATCATGCCGCCCAGGTGTTGCTGCGACGTGATCGTGTTTCTTCGCATTGCTTTGGTGGGTTAAATGGTGGGTCACTTGTGTTGTGCCAGGTTGCTGGACAGTACCGGTTGTCGGCCTCGGCTTAGGGCGCATGATTGTCACGACGCCTTGTGGTTTCGGATGCCCTGGGACTGCCACGTGAGTTGCCGTAGGTTTTGGTGTCAACTGTGGAACCTGACCAGGAACCGCCGTGGGAACCTGATTGGGGGTTGCGGTTGGGACAAGCGGTGGTGTCGCTGTAGTGCCGCTGGGTTGCGGAACACGGCCGGGCACTGCGACCGGAATCTGGGTTGGTGTTGCAGTCGGGACGAGCGGTGGCACAGCAGTTTGACCGGTGGGCTGAGGTGGGACCTGACCAGGAACTGCGACCGGTATTTGGTTTGGTGTTGCGATGGGCACAAGTGGCGGCACCGCTGTTGGGCCGGTTGGTTGAGGCGGAACCTGGCCTGGGACAGCTATCGGAACTTGATTGGGAGTCGCAGTCGGAACTTGCGGCGGCACGGCAGTCGGTCCGGTAGCTAACGGCGGAACCTGATTGGGAACGGCTGTCGGAACCCGGTTTGGTGTCGGGTTTGGCACTAATGGCGGAGCTAGTGTCGGCGCTACGATCGGCGTTGGCACCTGACCGGGTACCGCTACTGGTGTCGCGATAGGAACCCGACCGGGAATTGCGTTCGGGACCGCGCCCGGTGCAAGGACCGGCACTGTAACGGACGTGGGCGTTTGCGGCGTTCCTCGAGGTGGCAACTGATTTGCCACCGGCTGCGTTGGGCCGGTTATTTGATTGCCTGGCCCTTGCCCGCCGGTCTGCCCGCATCCTTGGCCGGACTGGTGTGGGTTCCCTACACCTCGGCACCAACCGTATTGGTTTCCGCGGGCAAAGACCTGCGTAGCGGCCAGTCCAGCAATCAAACAAGCTGCGGAAAGTAAAGCAATGCGGTTCCGTTTCATAACATCCTCACCAACTTGTTGTCAGAGCAAGATACGCGCCAGGATCGCCAGAGTCGGTCAAAGGACCGTCCCTCAAAGGAACACCGACATATCCGGACAAGAATAGGTTTTGCTTAAACTCAATGTCCAAACCCAGACCTGTCGATGCCAGTGTAGCACTTTCAACTTCAAAACTCGCAGGGTCATTGTTCGAGATGTACCCCACGTCGATAAAAGCAAAGGGTGTTAAGCGATGTATGCTCTGGGACCTGGGGAAGTAGGAATGAGACACTTCGAAAATCGCGGAGATCCCGGAATCACCATCTACCTCGTCAAAACGATATCCGCGCAAAGCATAACGATCACCAAGGAAGTACTCCTCTACCGAGGGCAGCCGGTCGGTTGTGAACTGGCCCCAGATCTCAGTGCGCCAAGCTGTGTTGGGCGATATGCCCGTAAGCGGGCTTTCGTATCCAATGCCGCCCCGTAGATGCCAGAATGAGGAGTCGCCGTCGTCAAAATTCGCGTCCGTCGTATTATTGTTGCCAAACGATAAGGTTAATCCCGCCTCCAAAGTTTGCCCTTTTGAATAGTTCTGCCCATAGAGATACGTTAGGCCGACGACACCTGCGTCACTGGATAATGGCACGCCGCCACTGACTGAGTCCGCCTCGGAAAGGCGATAATCCAGTAGAAGATATCCATAACGGGCCACATCGCGGATCACGGGGTAGCCCAACGCGACGGTGAAGTTCTCGCCATCAACATCTGTTCTTGCAAACTCCCCCGAGAGGTCACGTTTTGCATTTATGTTTCCGTAGAAAACCTCACCGTACAGACCATCGCTGTTCAGCGGCGTGCGATAGGTAACAGCGCCCCACAAAGAGTGTTCGTCGTCTTTGTCCCAGTTGTAGTTGCCAGACCCCTCAAATCGCAGCAAATCCCCGACGGTCAGCGTCGAATAAAACTCTTGTACAACATAGAAGCTGAGCGCTTCTCCCAGCTCACGCGGGGGGTTGTCGAGTGTCGCACTACCGGCTTGTTTGCGCAGAGGCTCTCCCAATACTCTCAGCCGAGCACCAGCCTGATCCGGGTAATCAAGTTCGGTCGACACGTCCAAGTCGGGTATGTCCTCGGCGAGCATAACTGCCCGCTCAAATTGTTTGAGAGTTATCGGGTATGCGGTGGTGAGTGGGCGAAAGATCTTTTCCAAGGTTTGGAACGTGCGCGTATCTACCCCTTCAATTTCGATGGTTTGAATGCGTCCTTCATCCACAACTATGCTCTGCCCATCGGGACCAGGCCAGGCCTCAGCCAAGAAGTAACCGTCTTCTCGGTAGATCTGCGTAATCGTTGATGCGACATCCGCCGCTGTGATGCGCCCCGACCGGTCAAAGGCCAACTGACCGGCAAACGTTAACAGCTCATCGGTATCATACACCGTTACGCCACTGACAGAGTGCTGGGATGCGATGTCCCAAGTTTGGGCCATGCTGTATTTTGGGACTGATACAATAGCCAAAAAAGTGCAAATGATCGCAATTACAACCGAGTTGGTTACGGGCATTTTCTACAACCTTAGCATGATTGAGCATGTTAAAACCCAATCCTATTACGAGGTTTGAATGTCTGAGCTTACCGGTACTCAAATTTGATCACGACTGGTGCTTTCGAGATACACAGCGACCAGATTACAGTGCGCCTTCGTCGCCCAGGAACTCGATACCAGCTGTCGCGCCATCACTGTAAGCAATGCAATTCCAAGGAGCACGGTCCTCACCAACACCGACAGTGACTTGTGTTCCAGCTTCGCTAAACGCGGATGAGAGCACAACGACTTGCGAATTGTTCGTTGTTTTGGCTACATCTCGCAAACACGCCTGCTGAGCGGGTGTGAGTTCGGCGGGCGCGCTAGACATACTCGTTTCGTCACATGCCGCAAGCAATGCAAACAAAGTTGTGCCTGCAATCATCACTGTCTTTTTGGTCATTTTCTTCTCCATCAGGGTCCATCGAATCTAGTGAAATTGGATGCTCCTTTTTGAAGCGTCCGCTTCTACTCAGCCAATTGAGCACAGCTCGATCCGGTGCTTACCTATCTCAAAGATTTGTCGCCAACGGATTGGTCGGGGGAACGATATCGAGTTGATTGCCGGGGCCGACAACAACGGAGGTAAAATAAAGTTGTGTCGAATTCGCATGTTTGAATCTAATTTTTAATAAATCAATATTTTTTCCGCGCGTAAATTTCTCTACGCTCTCGTACGATAGGCCTCTGCGTTCAAACAAAAAAGTAACTGGGAGCTAAGAGTGTGTTCCCCTGAGCGGCGAAGCGATTTGAGGCCGCACAAAAACAATGAAGGGATTGAAAGATGGGATTTGGTGAAGCCGTTAAGACGTGTTTCTCGAAATACTTCCAGTTCTCCGGTCGGGCTATACGCTCAGAATACTGGTGGTTCTTCTTGTTTGTGGTTCTCGTGAGTGCCGCTTTAGCTGTGCTGGATACGATCATATTCGGGACCAACCCCGAAACAGGCCAGGGATCTCGGGTCCTGTCCTCTGTTTTCCAACTGGCTGTTCTCATACCTATGCTGGCCGCCGGTTGGCGAAGGCTGCATGATACAGGACGACCTGGCTGGTATTTGCTGCTGCCGATGGCGCTCAGCATTACAACGCTCTTTGTTATGCTGGGTGGGGTGGCGTTCTTTTCGGTATTGGAGCAAGGGACGGAAAACCCCGATGCATTGCGAGGACCTGCGGCCGTCCTGGGCGTGACCGGTATTGTTGTTGTCTCAATTCTTCAATTGGTTCTGTCCATCCTGATGATCTGGTGGCTGACGCGACCTTCCCAAGAAGGCGCAAACGAATACGGCGCACCTGTTTCCTAACCTGGTTGCCTGGGTAACGGGCCGGCAACTCTGGCTGAATGACAGCACGAACCACAACATCATGGAGAGAGATGATGAGTTTCAAAACGATTTACTTTGGAACGATGATGATGGCAGGAGCGACCACAGCATCAGCGGAGTGGTCGTTCAACTCCGGGCCTAACCCCAATGCTTTTATTCAGACCGGAAACATGACGCTGGAACTTCAGTGTAATCGTATCCGCTTTGCTCCGGCTGGATATGAGGATAGCCAGGACATCGTGGAAAAGCAGGGGCTCTCCATTCGTTTCTTGAAGAACGGCACCACCGAAGTTGGAGCATTTCAGGTCGGCGCAGAAAACGCTGCCGTGCAGATCGTCGACAACTATCCCGTCGAGGTCAGTTTCAATAGTCAAGAGGACTATGGTTTTGTACTGGACCAGCTTGCGGCCAATGCATCGGTTAATCTGTCGATGATTGATCAAGATGTCAGCTACGGAATCTTTGACTTGAAGGGTTCCAGCGCAGCAATTCGGTCCCTTCGTTCCGCCTGCGACTCAGATGCTAGCCAAGGGACCTCCTACGAAGCACCCGAAGGCATCGTCTATTGTGGTGGCGGAGCGAAAAAACGCCAAATCGAATATGTAATTCTGGACAATCCAGAGGGGGAGTGGGACGCGCGAGTAACGGTCAACGGCGAGTCGATCAGAGCCATGACGGCCTACAGTTACTTCGGAAACTATGAGCCGCCCGCCGGATTTGTCGTCGCCCTGCTTGGGGAAGACAGGTCCGAGTTTCTGATTTTTAGCGAAGGCTCGGTAAACTGGCTGGAATACGGGGACTACAGATATGATCAGTGCAATTGATGCCACCTTCCAAACAGCTTCCCAAATAGTGCGTCAATTGAAAGGTTTAGTTTCCAGGTTTGTGCTGGTCTCTGGTCTAGTATGGAACTCACCAGCTGTCGCGGCTGATGTATCGCAACTTCCGCCCGGTTTGCAGGCGAAGGTTGATCTGGCGGCACAGGCCTGCGCGGAGTTCAACGACGGTCAGTTTGACTTAGACTGGGGTGCGGTTGAGAGGGTCGATCTCGACGGAGATCTGCGACGCGACTGGGTTCTGAATGAGTCTGGTTTCGCGTGTTCAAGCGCCGCATCTCTTTATTGCGGAACTGGCGGATGCATGTCGCATTTTTGGGTTGGTGAAGAGGTGCAATCCTTGCTCAATCAAGGCTGGACAGTCGTTGATTTTGGGCGCCAACGCGTTGTTGTGGCAGGTATTCATGGATCCGATTGCGACGAAATAAACCCAACGCCTTGCGTTACGGCCAGTGTTTGGGACGCGGACGCTAAAACGTGGCGCTCGTCTGCTGGTGATTGGGAGTAAACTGCAATTGGGCACCGTATAGAAGCCTGAGAGCCTGTTTGTTCGATGGGTTCTCTGTAGCATGCAAACTTTGGGCGAAGTTTCAGCATATTAATTTATAAAATCAATCTTATACATGTAGAAGTTTAAACGCACCTACACCCAGTCTCGGAATTGCAAAATCTTTTTACGAATGTCCGCTTCGGGCTCAAGGCAGACGTTCGCTCACCTACGCTCAATGACTGAATTGCGGACGAAGCGGTCTGTGGTTCTCCAATCAAATCGGCCGACCTTAAGTTTACAGTACACGGTTGTGGAGAGTGAGAAGGATTTGTTGTCTTCACTTCCGGAAGTATAGTGTCTCAATTGGCACCCTTATTGCATGCTGAGCAGGACGTTATGGCTCACGAGCGTCCAGATACCTTCCGGTTAAGCCCTTTTGAGTGTCAGATGGTATCGTCCCAAAATTAGGTTGTTGGTTGTTCGGGTGCGTCACCTAGAGCCAGCAGCAGAAGAATAGCCAAAAGAGGTGATCCAACCAGACCGATCAGGAACCAGATCAAACCGGATCGGTTGCGCCGCCCTGCCATCGTGATCGGCAGGATATAAAGCCAGATCACGACAACCAGCAAGATGAGCATAAAAATCAACTGGATAACTGGTGCGTCCATGAAATTTTGCCTTTCGTATCTTGACGCCATTTTAAAAACGGCTGATCCGGTTAGATAGACAATGGCCCGAAAGCGTTTTCGGGTATTAATTTAGCCCAACATGGGTCCCGGGCGTCCCAACCCTCTCCCTTTGCGTTCCTTGGCTATCAGACAGTGCCGTCCAAATGTTTGGTGTTTTTCGGGTCACAAGGTAGCAAGGTCGGCAAAACGGATAAAGTGGGTGTTCAAGGAACCTTTTAAAGCGCCTTTTCAATGAACTTTGAAAAAAGCTCACCCTGCGAGTTGATCCTAAGTTTCGCGTAAATGTTGCGTCTGTGGATGCGGACTGTGCCTGGAGAGATGCCGAGAATTGTGCCAACAGCTTCTGCCGAATGGCCCTTCAATGTGAACTCAACGACTTCTCGTTCTCGTGGCGTCAGAACGCCATCGCCAAATGCCTGGAATGCTAGATCAACGCGACGACTAACGCCATTCGCTGCGGCGCCGCGGGCCATCGTTGGAAAGTCACTCCAATGTTTGCAACAGGCTGCCCGAACGAGCGGCCATAGAGCGTGCAAATGACGAATTTCCTTGGCGGAAAAAGGCTTCTCTGCTCGCATGAGCGAGACCACAACCATCCCAGCGCCTGGGATATCGATAAAGTAGCCAATCTCCTCTGCTAACCCAGTCCTTTTGTAATAGCTGCGATAGTATTCGCCCTGATAGAACCTGTCCGGTGCGATATCGCGCATGCGGTACAGACCCGGTGTTATTGGTTTTGTCGCGGCCAAAAAAAATGGATCAAGTACGTAGGGCCCGGCTTGGTAATCCTCAACAAAAATACGCCGTTTGCTTTTGGGGAAATCGTCGTGAAGGTCTATTGGTGCTTCGGTTCCAACATGGCCAAACACCACCGTAAAATCAAATGGTGCGACCTGCCGTAAGCCATCTGCCAAAGCACATGGAAATTCTGGGGTTCCGATCTTCTCCACGACCCTGCCGGCCTCTTCCATCCAATCGTACACACGCCGCTCCAGATTTTCGAAAAGCACCTCTGTACCCCAATTGTGGTATATACAGTTATTCCGAGTTATTGTTACTTTTTCCTTGTTTGAGTGGTATGCCAACAAATGCCAAAAAATCAAGCAAAAGGAAAACGGCAGTATATGAGCTTTGACATGAGCGTCACCATGCAGACGATTGCGGAACTCCGAGGAGTGACCAAGACCTTCGGGAATGTGGTCGCCGCCAAAGACCTGAATCTTTCCATTGGGAAAGGAGAGTTCCTGTCGTTCTTAGGCCCATCTGGTTGCGGCAAAACCACTGCGCTTAGAATGTTGGCAGGTTTCGAGAAGCCAACCGAAGGTCAGGTGTTGCTCGATGGAGAAGTCGTCAACGACTTGGATGCGCACCATCGCCCAGTCAACATGGTGTTTCAGCACTATGCTCTTTTTCCTCACCTAAGCGTGTTCGACAACATCGCGTACGGCCTGCGCCAACAACGACCACGCGTAGACAAACAAACAATCGCGACAAAGGTTGAGCAAGCGCTGGAAACTGTCCGTCTTGGTGGGTTTGGCCCACGTCGCATCTGGGAGATGTCTGGTGGTCAGCAGCAACGCGTCGCTTTGGCGCGTGCGATCGTAAACGAGCCCAAGCTTTTGCTGCTTGATGAACCAATGGCTGCTCTGGATCGAAAGCTTCGAAAAGAAATGCAGTTTGAACTGCAGAACCTGCAACGACAACTAGGGATAACTTTTGTCCTCGTCACGCACGACCAAGAAGAAGCGCTTTCAATGTCCGACCGAATTTGTGTGATGGAAGGCGGCAGTATTGTGCAGGTTGGCAGCCCACGCGAACTCTATGACATGCCCCGCAGCCGCTACGTGGCTGGATTTGTAGGCACCTCAAATTTCTTTGATGCAACTGTGACTGACTCAGCAGCCGACCAAATCACTGTGCGTTTAGCGAGTGGCCAAAAGGTGCACGGAACTCCGGAGATTCCAATAGATGCAGGGCAGGAAGTGTGCGTTAGTATCCGTCCTGAACAGATCACGCTGACCCGCGCGCTACCCACAGCTGAAATCGCTCTGCCAGTTACCATTCAAAATCGGATCTTCCTTGGGGAGCACACAGAATACCTTGCGCGCAACGAAGCACTGGGTGATTTCCATGTACTTGTGCCAAGGCAAGCGGAATTGAACGAGGGGACGTTCAATGCAGGAGAGCAGGCCTTTGTTTCATGGGGCGAAGGCGCACTGCTGATCCTGGAAAAATAACAAATCCCGCAATCCAACAACAGAGAGGTTCACAATGACCAAGGATAATGGGACTATTTCCAAGCAAAAGTTTATGGAAGAGCTTCGCCGGTACCAAAAGGGTTCGGTTACACGGCGACATTTCTTAGGCGTGACAGGTCTTGGGATGGCAACGGCCGTTCTGGGCACGGCCATTCCTGGGTTGCGTCCACGCCCGGCATTTGCTGCCGGGGACATTGGCGACCGAGTGATCCTCGCCACATGGCCGAACTACCATGACGAGATGAACTTCGAAGCCTTCACGGAAGCCACTGGCGCCCATGTTCAGGTCAATGTTTTTGGCTCGAATGAAGAGATGTTGGCAAAACTACAGGCTGGAGGGTCTGGCTGGGACGTTTTCGTTCCAACCAACTACACGATCACTACGTATGTGGGTGAAGATCTGATCATCCCGCTCGATACGTCCAAACTGCCAAACTACGACGCAGGTTCATTCGAACAGCGCTTTTCCGATGCCGGTTCTGTCGATGGCCAGCTTTACGCGGTCCCAAAAAACTGGGGCACGACAGGCTTTGCAGTGAACACCAGCAAGCTTGACGGCGCTCCGACTCCAACCACATGGAAAGAGTTCTGGGACCTTACTATGGAAGGTTACTCAGGCCGGACAATGGTGCATGATTACCAACTCACCACCATCGGTAATGCCCTGAAATACTTCGGCTACTCCTTCAACTCGGTCGATGAGAAGGAACTGGCGGATGCCGAGAAATTGTTACTGGATGCCAAACCGCATCTGTTTGCAATCTCGTCGGATTATCAGCCACCGATGCGTAACGGTGACGCCTGGATGACGATGTGCTGGACAGGTGACGGCAAGCAGATGAATGTCGACATGCCTGAAATCGCCTACGTTCTGGGAACTGAGGGCGGTGAACTCTGGTCCGACTACTACGCTATTCCTAAGGGCGCACCCCATATGGATGCCGCTTATGCCTTGATCGACTTCCTGCTGAACCCGGAAGTTAATGCGAAAGAAGTCCTCGCCCACGGCTATCCATCGGCTGATGCTCGCACCAATGCGTTGCTGCCGAAGGAACTACTGGAAGATCCGATCCTTTATCCGGCAGCTGACCTTCTGAATGCACTCGAGTTCGGCGCGGCGGCTACACTAACCGATCCAAACCGTGCCGAGTTGCTCGCCCGCTTCAAGTCGGCCTAAGCGGCAAGGCCGCCAATATCGGAAAAGACGAGGACAAAATGACCGAACGAGGCAGAAAAGCACTGTTGCTGGCTCCAGCAGGAATATGGCTTTTGGTAATGCTAGCCCTTCCTCTGCTGGTCGTCTTCGTCTTTTCCTTTGGCGAACGGGGTGCCGCCGGAGGCTACGTTCCAGCGTTCACGTTGGAACAATATGCCAACCTTCCTGCGCGATGGACGGCGTTTAAGAACACTTTGATCCTTGCACCTCTGGGGACTATCGCTGCGTTGGTAATTGCCTACCCGCTCGCCTACTTTCTTGCAGTGCGTTGTTCACCAAAGTGGAGAACTTCGCTGTTGATCCTAGTGATCGTGCCGTTCTGGACATCGATCCTGATCCGGTCATACGCATGGATTTTCATCCTTGGGGGGCGTGGCTTGCCCGCTTTACTGGAGTCGATCGGCATAGATGATGTCCGCCTGATAAATACGCCGTTCGCTGTGCTTGTGGGGATTGTCTATGGGTATCTACCTTTGATGGTTTTCCCAATCTTTGTAAGCTTGGACAAACTGGATAAACGCCTTCTGGAAGCCTCGGCTGATCTCGGCTCTACTCCGTGGCGTACGTTCCGTCAGGTGACACTTCCTTTGTCGGTACCTGGTATCGCAACTGGCTGCATGCTGGTCTTCATCCTGCTGATGGGCGAGTTTCTGATCCCAGCGATCTTGGGCGGCGGAAAGGTCTTTTTCGTCGGAAATGCGCTGGTGGACCTGTTCCTACAGTCTCGAAACTGGGCGTACGGATCGGCGGTCGCAATGACGCTGGTTGTCGTAATGCTTGTCACTGTCTCGATTTACATGAAATTCATCTCGCGTCTGGGTGGCCAGCGCGAAGATGTCTCGCTGATGTGAGGATCCGATGCGCTTATACGCGATTTGCGTCTACCTTTTTCTCTATATTCCCATCGGCATCATCGCGCTTTTCAGCTTTAATGCCGGTCGACACGCAAGCCAGTTCATGGGTTTCTCGACCCAATGGTATGGCAAAGCGCTGAACAACCCATTTGTTATGGACGCGCTCGAGACCAGTCTGCTTGCAGCATTCATAACTGCTTGCCTCGCATCCACACTCGGAACCATGGCGGCCATCGCTTTACAAGGGGTTAAGGGATGGCTCCGAACTTTGTTCGACGCAATGATTTATGTTGCGATAATGATACCCGGTATCGTCATCGGTATCGCGACACTCATTGCCCTGGTCACCGTTTTCGGCTGGCTAAACCCACTTCTTGCGAGCCTATGGCCCGATGGAGCAAATCCCCCGCAACTTTCCATGGGGATGCCCACGCTTGTCGCCGCGCACACCATGTTCACAATGGCACTGGTCATAATCATCGTTCGTGCAAGACTATCGGGCATGGATCGTGCGCTCATGGAAGCTTCGGCTGACCTCTTTGCGACGCCCTGGGGCACCTTTCGGCAAGTGACGCTGCCGTTGATAGCACCGGCGATTTTGGCGGGTTTCCTGCTTAGCTTCACTTTCTCATTTGATGATTTCATCATCGCGTTCTTCGTAGCTGGCTCGGAGACAACCCTGCCAATCTACATATTCTCATCCATCCGACGCGGCGTAACGCCCGAGATCAATGCCATCGGCACTATGGTTATGGGCGCGTCGCTCTTGTTGCTCGTTGCAGCGCAACTGCTTTTGCGCCGAGGCGCCTCAAAATCGAATAGTTAAATAAAGGAGCCAAGTGAAATGCGGCTTGCAGGTAAAGTCGCGCTCGTGACGGGCGCGGGATCAGGAATTGGTCGGGCGGGTTCAATGGCAATGGCACAAGAGGGTGCGCATGTTGTGGTAACGGATCGCGATGCAACTCTTGCTGAAGACACTGTGGCCGCGATCGTTGCGCAGGGGAATCAAGCATCTGCCCTACAGCTTGACGTGACTGATGACGATGCCCTTACCAAAGCCATAGACGAAGCAGTAAAAAACTTCGGTCGGCTTGACGTGTTGCACTCTCATGCTGGGTTGCAGATCGAAGGAACGCTGGAAGAAGTGGAACCAGATGGAATGGATGCATCTTGGGCATTGAATGTCCGCGCTCACTTCATTGCCGCGCGCGCAGCCGTCCCCCATATGAAATCACAAGGTGGAGGCAGCGTGATCGTCACGGCCTCCAATTCTGGGGTTCAATACGACCGGGGGATGATCGCCTATGCGACTACAAAGCACGCAGCTGTTGCGATGGTTCGGCAGATGGCAGCCGACTACGCTGTCCATGCAATCCGTTTCAATGCCCTATGTCCAGGATTTGTAGACACCCCTTTCAATGCAGGCTTCGAAAAGCAGATGGGAGGCCGTGCCAAACTGGAAAGCTACATCGAGCAGGCGATCCCCATGAGTCGATGGGCGACAGTTGAAGAGATTGGCCATGGGATTGTCTATTTAGCTTCAGATGAATCCGCTTTTATGACGGGGCAAGCCCTGGTTATCGATGGCGGTGAATGCATTTAGTGATGGGTTAGACCGCTCAAGAGAATGTCTATCGCCGCAATTCATTTTGGCGAGCACATTTCAGTCCGCTTTGGGCTCGAGGCAGACGTTCGCTCACCTACGCTCAATGACTGCATTGCGGACAAATCCGCCGCTCCCATTGCCGAGAACGATGGAGGCAATCAGCCCAAAGCGGTCATGCTTGATCAGCACGTTGGGCGGCAAGCGGGAGTTCGCTGCGGATAGCATGGAGGTCTCCTTTCCCATCGATTGCTCCCCGCGAAGGGCTCGCCGGTTCATGCATCTCTTCGGCATTACCATTGGCGACCGAGGTTCCAAGAGATTGCGGTAGTCGAGAAGTCGCAGCGGGGTCAGGCTAATCTGCAGGCGCTCCGGCAATTTGGGCCTCTTGTGCCTCCTTATTGCGCCAATCTTTCGGGGATATGCCGAAGTTCCGCGTGAAGGCTCGGGTGAGTGCCGATGTTTCGGACAAGCCGACCAATTGGGCGATCTCCTTGATCGAATGATCAGATGTGGTGAGCAGTTCGGAGGCCTTTTCCATCCGCAGCCGGTTGATCACCTTGGACGCCGTTGTTCCGTAGGAGGACAAGCGCTTGTTCAGCACCTTGGTGGTGATGCTGCACATCCGGGCGGCCTCGCTCACCGTCAGCGCCGGATCGGACAGCCTTGATCGCACGAGAATTTCGAAGCCTTCGAGGTAGTCCAGGGGCACATCGACCTGAACCGGTTCTTCGATATCATTGTCGTGGTTCACGAGGAGTTCGGGGTTGATTGGAAGCGACAGCCAGGCCGCCGGAAAGCGGATGGAGAATCCCCTGTTGTTGCACTTGATGCCCCGCACGCCATGAAACTGCTCCGGCAGCAGGGTCGGATCGCAGAGGCGCAGAACAACCTGGGTTGGATCCCATCGGAAATCGAGAACACGGTGCAGCAGGGAGATCCAGATCCCGACGAGAAAGGCGTCCGAATGGCCCGGCGACACCTCGGGTTCGAAATTGCGACTGGTGGTGAAGTAGGCGTGTTCCTCCTCGATCAGGAGCCGGAAGGACACCGCGTTGCTTTCCTTCGAGACGATCTGGGTGAACCGGGTGAAGAAATCGCCAAGGGTCACCGACTGGCCGAGGAGCGCCCCACGCGGCAGGAACTTCAACAGGTCTGTCTGTTGTCCCGCCAAGGCGCAGATATCCGGCCGGGTGATGTCGGCGATGGAGGCCAGCGCCGCATAGACCGTGTCATGCGGGATGAACTCGGCCGGGTTCAGGACCTGTTCCTCGCTCAATCCATGCAGCCCGAGCGCAAAGGCCGGATCCGCATCGAGCCGCCGCATCATCGCTACGACGGGGCCGAGGACCGTAGCACGTACGAGGGACAAACCGTCCTTTTGTTCTCCTTGCGGCATCCACATCACCCTTTCGCTCTCCGACACGCTACGGGCGCGGGCGCCTGACGGCCAAGCAGAAATTGGCTGAAATTGACCGGATCGGGTCAGAAAAATGCACCACGGGATCAGCGGGTCAAAAGAATCTCGGGGCACATGTGCATAGTGGGAGGATCGGTCCGCAGGAAGACCGACCCCTGGGAGGACACCGAATGACAACACTCAACCTGAAGGCGTTGCTGCCGGCCATGTCAATGGCAATTGCGCTCACGACGCCTGCCATTGCGCAGGATATCCCCAACATTCCCTCGGAGGTCACGCTGTTCAAGAACGTGATGGTCTTCGACGGGGTGAATGACGGCTTGAAAGATGTCGACGTGCTCGTCGTCAAGAACAAGATTCACAAGATTGCAGAGGACATTCCCGAATCCGGAAAGTGGGAAGTCGAAGTTCGAACGGGCGGAAGCAAGCGCCTGCCCGATCCTGTTGGCGGTATCGACGGCTATTCTTTCACCATCCAGACCGAACGCGGTATCGAGACCAAAGAGGTCGAGGTCAATGTGATCGACGGCGGCGGACGCACCTTGATGCCGGGACTGATCGACAGCCATGTGCATGTGAATATGTACAAGGATGGCACGATCCCGGGCCTTCAGGACACGACATGGGAGGAGATCGGCGCACGTTCTGCGGCCTTTGCGCAGGAAATGCTGGCGATGGGCTTCACAACCGTGCGCGACATGTGCGGTGCACATGGTGGACTTCGTGCGGTAATCGACGAGGGTTCGCTTCCGGGCCCGCGGATATACTCGTCCGGCGCCTGCCTCAGCCAGACCGGTGGTCATGGCGACTGGGGGATCGCCGGGCAACGCAAGAACGAAAGCAATCTTGAACGGCTGGAGATCACGCGGCTTGTCGACGGCCCTGCCGAAGTGCTCCACGGCGCGCGGCGGAACTTTGCGCTTGGGGCCAACTACCTCAAGATCATGGTCAGTGGTGGTGTGACCTCCATCAAGGACCCGATCTACCAGTCCGCCTTTACAGACGAAGAAATCGCCGCTGCCGTCGAGGTGGCCGGGGACATGGATTCCTATGTCGCCATGCATGTCTTCATGGATAGCGACCTGTCGCGCGCGCTCGATCTCGGGGTCAAAGTGGTGGATCACGGCCTGACCATAACGGAACCGACGATGCAGAAGCTGGTAGAGAAGGAAGCGTTCTTCTCGCCCAACCTGACCGCGTTGGCGCCCGAGGCGCTTGAGCATCCGATGCACCAGGACCCGACCTTCCCGCCGACGGCGAAGTTCCTCTGGTTGCGGAAAAACAGCGAGCAGTTGTTTGATCTGGTGCGGAAGTACAAGCCGAAGATGGTGTTCGATTCCGACTACGTGCTGCTGACCGGTGTGCCGTACCGGCAGTCGATGGACTTCACCAAGGCTTTCATGGCGCGTGAGTTCGGCAACCTCTGGGCCTTGCAGATGATGACCTCGAATGGCGGCGAACTGGCCGCACTGACGGGACGCGGAAACCCCTATCCCGAAGGCAAGCTCGGCGTGATCGAGGAAGGTGCCTATGCCGATATCCTCATCGTTGACGGAAACCCGCTCGAAGACATCACTGCCATCGGCGCTGTCGATACATGGTTCGATGCCGAGCCACGCGGGCAGGACGTGCCGAGCATTCGCGTCATCATGAAGGACGGCAAGTTCTACAAGAACACGTTGAACTGAACTTTCGGCGGGGCGCTGGCCCCGCCGTCAACATTGCGGAAGGGCAAACTTATGAAGCATCTTTTCAAGTCCACATTACTGGCGGGCGTGGTGTCGCTCGCTGCCGGCATGTCCTCTGCGCAGGACGAAGCGCTGCCGCAGACCCTGTTCACCAATGTCCATGTTTTTGACGGCGTGAACGAGGCGCGGATCGAAAACGCCAGCGTTCTGATCGAAGGCAACCTGATCAAGGAAATTTCGACGGACGGGATCGAAGCGCCCAACGCAACCATGATTGACGGCGGCGGGCGCACGCTCATGCCGGGGATGCATGACCAGCACGTGCATTTGCTGGTGTTCAACCCGCTCAGTGACGGGTTGCGCCAGAACATCACGCCCTTCCATCTTGGTGGCGTTGCAACGATCCGGTCCGAGCGCATCCTGATGAACGGGTTCACGACGGTTCGTGACCTCGGCGGACCGGCAAAGTCCATCGCGCGGATCATCGATACCGGTATGTTCCCCGGCCCGAGGATCTATTCCTCGGAGGCCTTCATCACGCAGACATCGGGCCATGCCGATTTCCGCAAGCTGAACGACCGGCATCCAACCCTGTCGGGGCAAGGCCCATCGCATTGGGTCGACACGGACATGAGCTTCATCGCGGATGGCCCGGAGCAGATCCGCATGGCGGTGCGCGAGAACCTGCGGCGCGGGGCAACCCAGATCAAGGTCATGGTCAGCGGTGGGGTCACGTCCGAGTTCGACCCGCTGCATTCGCTTCAGTACCAGGCGGACGAGATCCAGATGGCGGTCAAGACCGCCGAGCAATGGGGCACCTACGTCACCTGCCACGTGTTCACCGAGCAGGCGATCCGCAACTGTATCGACAACGGTGCAAAGACCGTTGAGCACATCCCGTTCCTGACCAAGGAGGCCGCCGAGATCATGGTCGAAAAGCAGATCATGTTCGCGACGGCGGTAGCCCCGGTCTACTCGGTGACGACCGAACAGGCGGAAGCCTTCTACACGCCAGCCTCGTTCGCCAAATGGAAGAGTGTCCGTGACGCCGCCGCCAACATGATCGAGGTGATCCAGACGACACCGGGCATGATCGACCTCTACACTCTGGGCACCGATCTCATCAACAACTGGGACCAGACGCTTGAGCAGGACAAGAAGATGAACGACGAGTTCAAATACCTGCACGAGGCCAAGTTCAAACCCTTCGACATTCTGCGCATGGCCACATCGAACGGCGCCCGCATGAACCGGCTTACGGGCTTGAACAATCCGTATCAAGACGGCCCGCTCGGCGTGGTCGAGGAAGGCGCTTACGCGGATCTCCTGCTGGTCGATGGCAACCCGCTCGAAGACATCCTTCTTCTGGCCGATCCTGATCCCAACCTGAAGGTCATCATGAAGGACGGCGTGATCTACAAGAACACGCTGGACTGAGGAGAGCGCGGGGCGGTCTCCCTCGTCCGCCCCGCGTTTTTTGCCCGACGCAATCATCCCGGAAGGACTGACCGTGAAACGCCTCACTCTTGCCACTCTCATGGCCCTCTGCAGTTCGATGGCGGTTGCTCAGGAGTGCGACGTCGCGCTTCTCAACGGCCGCGTCATGGACCCGGAAACCAATCTTGATGCCGTGCGCAATGTCTGCGTGACCGGCGACAGGATCACCGCGATCACCGAAGATGCCTTGACGGGCAAGCGCGAGATCGACGTTTCCGGGCATGTAGTCGCGCCGGGATTCATCAACACCCATTCGCATTCCTTTGGCGGCTTCGATCAGAAGATGATGGCCCATGATGGCACGACGACGATCCTCGATACCGAGAGCGGCGTGGCGGATGCCGACCTGTTCTACGACAAGTACGAGGGCAATTCCTTTCTCAACTTCGGTTCCGGGATGGGGCACGAGGAGATCCGGCGTGTCGTGATGGATGGGGTTTCAGTCGAGCTGGCATCCGATCCGACCTACATCCTCAAGTCACGCGGTGCAGCCGAGGAAGAAGACGGACATGCCAGCTGGGCGCTGGATATTCCGACTGCGGATCAGCTCGTCGAAGTCATGACCATGTATGAAAAGGGTCTTCGCGCCGGGGCGATCACCGTCAACACGACGGTGGGATACATGGGATACAACACCTATCCGAAGGAGATTTTCGCGCTTCAGAAAATGGCGAAGAAGTATGACCGCTTCTTTGGCGCCCATACCCGTTTCGGTCCGACCGAGAGCCTGCCGCTCTACTATTCCTTGGGCGCAAACGAGGTGATCGCAAACGCCGTTGCGCTCGACGGGGCCCTGATCCTTTCCCACATCCAGAACCAGGGGTGGGAAGAAATCTACGAACTTGCGCGCCGCCTGCAAATGCGCGGAATGACCATCTTCGCGGAATACTACCCGGCCATCACCGGCAATCCGAACATCGCGACACCGCAACTGCTGCCGGACAAGATCGAGGCGAACAATATCGTTCCGACCCGCGATATCTTCGATACCAGCACCGGCGAACTCTACGAGTCCGACGAGGAGTTCTTCCGGCAGCAGAAGGAGGATCCGAGCAAGCCGATTTTCATCACAGTCCGCCCCGAAGCAGACCTGGAGCGCTGGATCCACATGAAGGATATTGCGATCGCCAACGACATCGTCGGCTTCACCGTCGATGGCGAACCGCTGCCGATCGAGGCCGATTTCACGGAGTACGGGGGGCACCCGCGCAATGCCGGCACCTATGGCATCGTGTTCCGCGAGGCCCGTGAACAGGGCATCGCGCTGATGGAGATGGTGAACAACGCCTCCTACATTCCCGCGAAGTACTTTTCCAAGGTGGGCCTGAAGGCGATGCAGGAACGCGGCCGGATGCAGGAAGGCATGATCGCGGATATCACGATCTTCGACCCCGACACGATCACCGAAACATCATCGATGAAGAAGGGCATGAACGGCTCCTTCACCAAGGGAATCCCCTACGTTCTGGTGAGCGGGCAGGTCATTATCGACGACGGTGTCGCTAATATCGACCTGCGGCCCGGGCAGCCGATCCGTTACCCGGTCATCGAAGGGGGCGAGTTCGATCTGGACCTCGGGGACAAGGAATTCACCTGGCACGCCGACATCGAAACGCCAGAGGATGAGCATTCCGAGTTCCCGCTCCGCCCTGCCGAGCTGGAACACTCCATTCCCGGAGCTCCGGGGCATTGAACCCACAAGAACGGTCAGGGCAGCCATGCTGTACTGACCACAACATCGAAGCAATTCCGGGTGGCAAGATGAACAGGATCCTTCTTTCGACAGCCCTTTGCGTCTCTGCGACAGTTGCAGCGGCGCAGGACACAAAAGACATGCGCACCTTCCTGTTTATCGGCGCATCCAACAGCGCCGCCTGGGAGATGCAGATCGCCAATCCCGGGGACCGCGCGGCCTCGGTGAAGGGTGGGATCGAGGCGCTCGGCGGCGAGCTTTTGAGCTACTATTGGGGGCTTGGGAACGGGAAGAACTACATCACCGTCGCCCTGCCGGACGACCCCACCTTCATCCAGGCCTTCTATGTCAGCCGTCTCGGTGACGGGTTGCTGGAGGATTACCAGATGATCGAGTTGATGAGCAGCGCCGACATGGCCGAAGCCCTCGCCCGTGTGCCGGAGATCAAGGCGCAGGACGATCTCAAGTAACCGGACTGCACACTTGGGACGATCCAGAAGGGAACATCAAATGAACTTCAGCCCTGTGTGTGTCGGCGGAGTCGTATTATGCAAATAGTTGCCATTGGCCTGCTGTCCGCCTTCTTTCTCTTCGCCAGTTCGATCAAGATCCTTGGCTGGCAGAAGCTCATCTTCGAAACGCAACTGGCGATGTTCGTCAAATACGGGCTGAACCGTCAGATCATGGCGCTTGTCGGTGGTGTCGAGCTTTTCGGGGCGGTGGCGATCTGGTTTCAAGGCAGCTTGCTCGGGCCGCTCGGGGCCGCTGCCCTTCTGGGCACGTCGCTTGGCGCAATCGGTTGTCATCTGATCTGGGACACTTGGAAAGACGGTGTGCCTGCCATGATCACGGCTACGCTTTCGGCCTTCGTCCTCTGGACGGGCCGGGATGTCGTACTGGCGATACTTGCATGAGCGGGCCGAAGAAGAATCAAGAGCAACAAGAGAGACCTCATATGGGACAGGCAAGGCTTCTCGGTACGGTCATCGTCGCTGGCTTCTGGTTATCAACCGGAGCCTTGGCGCAGGAAAGCCGGCCAACGTCCGCCCTGGAGGCCGCCGCAGCGGTCTCGCTCGGTGGCCCGGCATCCACGCAGGCCCAACTGGAACAAGACCGAGTGCGGCGGTTGCAGGACTCTCGCTGGCCGGGGCTGGATGCGGCATTGGACCCCTTGGAGGCATCGCGGCAACGCTTTGCCGAACGCACCGGCCTGAACCTCTCCTTCGACTACCAGGCCTATTACCAGTCCGCGACCGAGAGCCTGACCGATATCGACGAGGCCGCCTTGGGCCAGGCGCGCATTCTGGGCCAGTGGACGCTGCTCAATCGCGGCGGCGAAAATCCCGGGCAATTGGTCTTCACATTGGAGAACCGCCATCTGCTCGGCACGGACATCGCGCCAAGCGGGCTTGCCGGGGAAATCGGCTATGCGGGCGTCACCGCAACGACATTCAGTGACACCGACACGACCCTCTCCGTCGCCTACTGGTCCCAGACGCTCGCTGGCGGGAAGGCCGGTTTCGTGGCCGGCCGGATCGATCCGGGAGACTACTCGGACATCCTCGGCTACGTGAACCCACGCACGACTTTCTCCAATTTCTCGATCCTGTTCAGCCCGGTCCTGCCGATCCCCGATCCCGGCTTCGGCATTGCGGGGGGCGGTTTCCTGACCGACCAGATCTATGCCCTCGGTGTCCTGTCGGATGCAAACGGCTCGCTGACCGATGTCGAGTGGTTTCCCGGTGGCCCCGAGTTCTACAAATACGCCGAGATCGGATGGACGCCCGAACGCTCGAAGCGCTTTCTAACCAACGTTCACCTCGGGGTATTTCACGTCGATGAACGCACCGAGGCAGGCGTGCCGGAGAGCTACGGGGCGATCCTGTCTGCCAACCACACGATCAACGAGGAATTCATGATCTACGGACGCCTCGGCTGGTCGGAGGGTGAGGCGCCGATCGCCCGACGCGCAGCCAACGCTGGACTTCTATGGCGGCCGGGCCTCTATGACGACCTCTTTGGGTTTGGCGCGACCGTTGCGGACCCGGTAGATGAAACGCTCGACACCCAGACCACAATGGAGGCCTTCTATCGGTTGGACCTGTCGGACAATGTCGCCCTGACGGCGGACGTCCAGCACATGATCAACCCGGGCTTCAACGATCAGGACACGACCGTTTTCGGCTTGAGGCTGCGGATCAATCTTTGACCTGAGTAGCGGCGGATAGAATGCCGTCTGGTTGGGAGTGTCGTGCCTGCGCCGGAACGGCCCATGCAGCCATCGCGGCCAAGGAGGCGACCCCTTGGATGATTGGCATTGCGTCAGGCGAAAGTCTTGACGGCAGAACAACCGTCGAATTTGGCTTGTTGCTCTGCAATGTCAGCCATTCCAATGAAGCTGTCGGATGCTCTCAAGCGGGGGCATGGCGGTTCGCTTAGATCTTTCCACGGAAGGCGGCCACGGAGGTCGCCACCGTCAGAAAGGTTGGAACCGATGACAAACACCCTCAAGAACACCGTATTCGCCGCCCTTGCCGCCTCACTCGCCCTCGCTGCCCCGATGGCCGCCAATGCCGGTGACATCGGTGAGAAAGCCCTCAAGGGCGCTGTGGCCGGCGCCGTGCTGACCGAAATCACCGGCGGCGACGCCAAGGACGGCCTGGCCCTCGGCGCAGCCGCCGGTGCGCTCGGTGGCAAGATCGCCGAAGACCGGGATCGTCAAGATCGCAAGGACGATCGCAAGAAGGGTGGCAACACGCACAAGCGCTGATCCCGCAACGAGACAACCGGAACGGTTTACCCCTTCCAACCGACGCTGGAGAGATCCGGCATCTGCTTCAAACCCGTTAGGCCTCATGCCTGCCGGGTTTGTTGCGTCAGGGTGGTTCAGGAAGACGGAGAAACGTGAAAGTGCGGGCCTATGATCCGAGCAGTCCGGCCTCTACTCAGATCGTTCGCCCTATGCCAGGGGCGCTTCTGTTGCTGGCTGCTCCCTGAAGTCGCTGGGGGGCTGTCCGTACCATCTTCGGAATGCCGTGCTGAAGGTACTGGCGTCGCTATATCCGAGAAGATAGGCGATCTCGGTGAGCGGAAGCGTGCTGTTGAGCAGATAGTCCCGGGCCAGAGCCTTTCGCAGATTGGCGACGACCGCTGCGAAGCTCGTGCCCTCGTCGGTCAGTCGGCGGGCCAGCGTTCGGGCGCTCATCCCAAGTTCCGCCGCAATTGCGTCCTGCTGGGCCGTGCCGGCTGCAAGACGCGCCGTGATCTGCCTCTCAACAACCCGGGCCACACTGTTGGGTGTCTGCGGCATCCGAGCCAGCGTGTTCTCGCAAATGACCGAAAGCGTCCGCTGCAAGTTGTCGTCGGCCGTCAACAGCGGCACATCCATATCAGCCGCCTTGAAGGCAATGCTGTTCTCCGCGGCACCAAACAGGACATTGCAGCCAAAGAACCTGTCGAGGGCCTCGGTGCCGGTCAGCCGCTGATGCGCGAACCGAACATGCGTCGGACGGATTTGCCGATTGGAGTAGTCCCGCAGGGCGAAGACCGTGCCAACGGCTCCAAACTCGGCATATTGCCCGGTCGGAATGCTTGCTGGCACATCGTAGTGCCAGGTCAGCCGGGTGGTTTCCGGGCCTTCTTCCATGGCCGTCTTGCTCGCGTCACCGATCACGCGCTGAAAACGGGTGATGTTTCGAAGGTAACCGCCAACGGTAGGTGCCGAAACGCCGACATAGGCGAGCAACCCGGCCTTCCTCACCAGGTCCGGCGACTGTGCCAGGCGGTATCCGACAAGGTCGTCCCTGGTCAAAGCGCTCGCCTTTTCAAACAACCAGGCAGTCTTGTCGAAGGACCAGCGAGCATCCGGGTCTTCGAGTTGAGATCTGGTTATCCCGAACTCCTTTCGGATATCCCGCTCGGAAAGGCCTGTTTTCTTCAACTCACCGACAATGATCTGTCCCCAGATTGCGTTGTGTTTTGGAATCTCGGATTCCATTTCTGGTCCGTAGTCTCGGTGTCTGACGTGTTGCGCCACGTTAAGGCCCGTCTGACCTTCTTGCCAGTTGCCAAAGCCAACGTTCGAACAACGCAACGCCCGTTTCGTTCAATACCCGCAGTGCCTTTCACACACTCGCCACCAAGGTAGGCGCGACGTCGGTCGCGAGTAACTCGAGATCCGTGCGGTGTGACACACCGAGTAGCGGCGCACATCGTCCGGGTTGGGCAGCTTGCTTGTTCGCTGTGGCTTTCGAAGCCGCCATTCTCGGCGCGCTATTTAAAAGTCCGCTCTGGGCCGGAGGCGTCAGGAGGCTCCACCAAGGTGGTCACGCGGCCCGCCTCAGCGCCGCATGGCTGCTTTGAACCCAAAGCCGGTGTTCTTGCTGCGAAGGATTACCTTCAGTTGAACACCCTAAAAAATCTATACCTTACGTCACCCTCTTCATCAGGTTTACCAGATGGTTTTACAGGCGAGCCTGAGGTAGCCTTCAATAACTTCTTCGCCATCTTGAGGGTTAAGTTATGATCTCCAAACGCGTATTTTTGTCCAGCCTTGCATCGACCGCTGCGCTGGCGCTGGTGCCGGCGCGAGCCCGAGCTCAAGCTCCAGATGCAACGCTCTTCACGAACGTGCGTGTTTATGACGGGATGTCTGATGAGTTGACCGAACTCACGAACGTTCTTGTCGAAGGGGAAATGATCAAGGATGTCTCGCCCGCTGTTGATGCCGCGCCAGAGGTGCCGCGCATCGATGGAGATGGACGGACCTTGATGCCGGGGCTCCTCGACATGCATGTGCACCTTCAGTGGAACCAGGACCCTGCTGGCTTCCTGACAGCACGTCCAGATTACATTGCTGCATTGGCATTGAGCGAAAGTGAAGCCACCCTGATGCGTGGTTTTACCAGTGTCCGCGATACCGGTGGCGGCATTCTCGGTGTGGCGCGCGCCATAGATGAAGGGCTTCACCCCGGCCCACGTATTCAGGCCTCGAACGCTGCGATTTCAATGACCGCCGGTCATGGCGACCTTCGGCCGCGATCCGTGCGTCCGAGAGCCTTCGGCGGGCCGCCGTTCACAGAAGCGGAGCGACTTGGGATCACACTTTTCGCAGACGGGGTTCCTGAAGTTCTGGCGGCTGCACGCGAGCAGTTCCGGCAGGGTGCGCACTTCATCAAAGTCTTTTCAGGCGGCGCCGTTACTGGCCTCTACGACCCATTGGATATCAACGAGTATTCGCCGGCAGAACTCGAAGCGGCAGTAGAGGAGGCCAAACGTTGGAACACTTACGCGACCTCGCACGCATACATGGACACATCGGTTCGGGCCGCCATTGAGGCAGGTTACCAATGTATTGAACACTGCAACCTCATGACGCCTGAGTCGATGGAGTTGGCCGTGGAAAAAGGGGTCTGGCTTTCAACCCAGGTTGGCTTTTTTGCAGCAGACATTCCGGCAGGGTTCACGCCCGCCCAGGCAGAACGCCAAAAGATGGCGTTTGATGGTCTCGACGCCATGCTTCGATTAGCGCGAGAGTCCGGCGCTAAGATTGCACTCGGAACAGACTTTGTCGGATCGAGGCAAACGAAAGCAACGCAGTTGGAGGAATTGCAGCTCAGGACGCCATGGTTCAGCAACGCCGAGATTTTGCGGCAGGCAACAGGTCTGAATGGTCAGCTTTGGGACTTGACCGGCCCGCGTAATCCCTACCAGGCTGGTCCAGTCGGTGTCATCCAACCCGGAGCCTACGCAGATATTCTGCTCGTGGACGGAGACCCGATTGCCGACCTTACGGTCATGGCCTCTGCGGACAATTTCGATGTGATTATGAAGAACGGCAAAGCGCACAAGAACAATCTGGCCTGAGAGATTTGCCGAGGGTCAAGATAGACACTTGAACCGCCCCGGGTTTTCCGGAGGCTGATTACTCCGTTTCAGGCGACTTTATCGAACTCGTTACGCTGTTCATAGAACTTCTCCTCGGCTTTTGCTGGCGGGATGTTTCCGATGGTCTGCAGCAGGCGGCGGTTGTTGAACCAGTCGACCCATTTCAGGGTTTCCCATTCGACGGCGTCGGCGGTCAGAGGTGGTTCGGTTCGTTTGAACAGTTTCGAGCCCGGCAGTCTCAAAGCCTCTGTTGTTAGCCAAAGCATCAGGGCTTGTATCGTGCGTATCCAAAGTCCATATATACGTGGCTTACGTTTTTCTTTTTCGACCTGCTGTCTCCTCAATTCGGCGTTCAGTCCCTCGATTCAGACCGACCACGCCGAGTCGCTGCAATGATGCGGGCGACAAGCATTAGGAGACTTCCACCATGGCAAATGGCACAGTAAAATGGTTCAACTCAACCAAAGGTTTTGGCTTTATCGAGCCTGAAGATGGGAAGCGCGACGTGTTCGTGCATATTTCCGCACTTGAGCGTTCCGGCATTAGCGAATTGAAGGACGGCCAGAAGGTTACCTTCGACGTCGAAGCTGGCCGTGACGGACGCGAAAGCGCTTCCAACCTGGCACTCGCATAGCCTGCTACGGGCATCCTTCTGGGGTGCCCGTTTGTTCAGAGGGTTCCCAAGAGCCGTTGGAGAAAAAGTCAGTTGCAAAAGCAGGAATTGACCCGGGCGCTCGTTCAATACCGCGTACCCGATAACAAGCGTAGTGTTTTTGAACTGACAATTACTGTTATCCCTTTTTTCGCACTATGGGGCGCAGCGTGGTTTGCGCTTTCCCTTGGTGTCTGGGTCGCTATTCCACTGGCAATCCTTAACGCTGCATTTCTGGTGCGTCTCTTCATCATCATGCATGATTGTGGTCACGGATCATTTTTTAAAAGCCGTACCGTTTGCAATTGGACAGGCCGGGTCTTGGGTGTTCTCGCCCTCACACCTTATGACGTCTGGCGGCAAAGCCACGCGATTCACCACGCCTCAACCGGCAACCTCGATCGGCGCGGGATGGGCGATATCCCTACGTTGACTGTAGAGGAATACCTGAAGCGCAAGCGGGCCGGTCGTGCCGCTTACAGGTTAATCCGGAACCCCTTCTTCCTGTTCTGTATCGTGCCTGTCTACACGTTCTTTCTGCAAAATCGCTTACCCTTTGGTTTCATGCGGTCAGGCTGGCTGTATTGGGCAAGCGCAATGGGAACAAACGCCGCGATTGCGGTGGTCCTGGCCCTGATTTTTTGGACCGGAGGCCTGGATGTGCTGGTTTATGTATTCCTGCCAACCATGATCGTCGCCGCCTCGATTGGTATTTGGCTTTTCTATATTCAACACCAGTTTGAACACACGACATGGGAACGGGAAGAAGAGTGGAACCTTCAGGACGCCGCATTCCATGGAAGTTCTCATTATGCCTTACCAGGCATCCTGCTTTGGTTCTCTGCAAATATTGGCGTTCACCATGTTCACCACCTTGCCAGCCGCATACCGTTTTATCGGCTAAACGAAGTTTTGCGGGACCATTCCGAGTTGGAAAATTGCCAACGTATTACTCTATATGAGAGCCTTCACTGTGCACGATTGCATCTTTGGGACGAAAAAAGCCAGCGCCTGCTGACATTTTCCGAGGCTTTGTCGAACGCCAATAACTACTCAGTGTAGTCTGGCGCGCACCAGATATGCCTCCACAGTGTCACCGCCTAGGGCGCGAATGGCCTCCAGTCGGTGAAGGCCTTCGATCAGCACGAACCTCTTGTTGTCCGCGCGTATCTGGATCGGGGTCTTCTGGCCGTTCTTCAGGATATCTTCGGCCAGCGTCAGAACTTTTTGTTGATCAAGCGTTTTTGCCCGTTTCACAGGTACATAAATCAGGTCGAGCGGATATGGTCGTTTCTCCAACATAAGCTACGTGACCAACCTTTCGTGCATGTGTTCCGATTTAGAGCTCACTTCAAAAGCGGGGGCTGGAACGTGCGTCATAGAACCGAACGAACAGCGTCGCGCAGTTCCTGATGCATAATCCAAGTTGCGGGCTCGTCGTCACTTTCGATGTGAGAAAATGCCAGAACCTGTGCGGCTCCATCATTCTGTGCCGATCCGGCTTCGGGAAGATCCAGCTCCAGATATTCCGCAATCAATAGCCCGATTTTCTTGAAGACCTTGATAGAGGATTCGCGCGATTTGTAGCCGGCCGCCTGAGACAAGTTACCAATGGTCAGACCGTCCTTGCCCGCGATTGTAAGTGCTTTCAGCAACCTGACCTGCGCAGGGGTGAGCCTGATCTGGCGCAATGCCTCGGCATATTCTCTTTCACTGGGAACGAGGGTTCCTGAGTTTCCCTCCAAACGGCGTTGACCGCTACGCTTCCTGTCTCGTTCTTCGAGAATTTCTTTCAAGGCTTCTATAGCCAATGCTGGTGTTTCTCCAACTGCATCGGCAATCATTGTCTGCGTTTTGGCCGGCGGTTTGGGAAATGCCCGTGCAACACTATCGCCGCTCAGAACGCCGGCCTTGATCAAGTACTTTCCAAACTCTTCCTCAATCACTCCTGATACGTCAGCGTTCCGCGACTTACGAACACTGCGGTCCTGAAATGCTCGTTGTTCCAGACCTCGAGCTGACATCTTTGAACCGGAAAGGGTTATTTGAGGGGAATTTTTGCGCATCAGAGAAACACCACTACAACTATCGCTGCGACAAACACCGCCGATGCAATAGATATCTTTATCCCATTGGACCGGCGACGCGCCTTTTCAGCCTTGATGCTCTTGCCCAGGTTTTCATCAATCGAGTCATTGTTCACGGCTTTGTCCTTCCTGATTTCTCATGCGGCATAGGTTTCCACCAACGCATTGTTATGGCACATTTTCCGTGCACGTATCGTTCTGTCTTGTGAATGGACGATTACATTCCCAACCGTCACCTCTTCGGTTCAAATGAGCGTTGGAAGGAACTTGAATCTTATCGCACCTGTTCCGGTTTGCGCGAAAACCACGTTCGCATTTCCATCCAAAAAAAGTCTCAGGGGCGAGATATGCATCCTGTGGAATTGCCACTGGTTCACAGCTGCTCTCCGCCGCCCTGTAACCTCTGAGGCACACCCATCCATCCGAGCTTCTTTTGTCGCTCAGACGACCGTTTTTTGGGACATCTATTGCAACACAATCCAGGTTTTCTTTACGAAATCCCCAGTTGCAGTGTATTTCCTGCACGCCAAACCGAGTTTCGACGTACCCATTTTGGGGCGAAATCACTTCTTCACACTCTTCTCCGGCACGCTGGAACAGCCGATTGCACGTCCACTGATCTCCGGTTGATGCCAGGTAGGCATTTTCAGGAACTCTTATTTTCTCACAGAGTTCTCCGACATTCTGAAAACCGTGATTGCATTCCCACCCGCGGCCATAGGAGCTACCCGTTAAATATGCGTTTTGGGGTACGTCTGGACTTTGGCAGGATCCGTTTCTGTTTTCGAAACCTTCGTCACAAACCGTTGCACTGGCATTGCCTGCGACTTGGGCAGCAAGCTGCGTTCCTGAGAGCGACACCAAAAGTGTCGAGATCAAACAAAGTATGCAGCGCGTAAACCCAATGAGTGACTGATCCAAACGGAGCCAGAGACCTGATCTATCGGGCATCAAACACGCAATTCATGTGCCAAGTGCTGTTCATGCGGCGCCTTCTTTCCTTGGTCACGCGATGACAGGTGCATGTCCGGTGACAGTTGCAAATGCTTGCGAGGAACGAGCTCATAGCGAAGACCCCAGCGAAACCCGTTCCTATGCTGGGGCACATGCTACAGTTAGTCTGAAGGCCATTGGTTTATCGTAACCGGCAGCATCGCGGCGACGAGATACTTTCACCAATACACTTTTGTGGTTCGTGGCAGCGATAGAGTCAAGGAACTTTCCTTCGTCGCCGTGGCAGCACCGCTAGGGCTGGTAGTATTTGAAACTGCAGGTGACCAAGTTGCCAAACAAGCCTCCGAAAGAAATTAACTGGCACCGGTCTGACGTTGTAAAGATTTGGAGCTGGACCAACAGCGAATACCAACTTTGTCTCGCGTTGCCCTTATCGGGCCTGTGAGCCTCCCCATCTGAATTGGTCTGACCTGCTCCCCTTGGAGTCCGCTTTTATTGGTTAGCTCTGTTCAGGGTTTGGTCCTCTTCTGACCATTGGTGATACTCCCGCGGGGTGAGCCCGTCGAGGCTCGTGTGCGGGCGGTTGCGCGAACTGTGCTACGCGGTGCTCATGGGCGAGGCCGGCACCGCCGCAAGACGTACCTTTGGCGTCGGCAACGAAATCGCGCGCACCATCGCCTATCTTGCAAACCACCTGAACAAGCAGGTCACCATCGACGATTTGGCCGATCGGGTGGGCATGAGCCGCGCGGTCTTCCATCGGCGTTTCAAGGAAGCCACGACAATGTCGCCGATCCAGTTCGTGAAATCGATGCGGCTGAACAAAGCCGCGATGAAAATCGCCGAGGGAAAGACCGTTTCGGAGGCCGCCTGGGATGTGGGTTACCAAAGCTTCTCCCAGTTCAGCCGCGAGTTCAAACGGATGTATGGCCAGTCACCCCGACAATGGAGCCACGACCGACACGTGGCGACAGGGATAGCCTGAAGCCAAGATTGCGGACCTTGGATTAGGCGATACGAACGGTAGCTTCGTCGGGTTTGCCGACTTCCCTAACAGGCACTCGCAGCGAATGTCCGCAATGCGGGCTGCGACTGCAGAAACCCTGAAGCGCGACCAACGGCAGGTTTGGGCCGTCCTCAAACTATGCAATGGTCCCTATCCTGCGCATTGCTGTAATTGGGGGATCGCGCAGCATCAGACAATTTGGGCTCGTAGCCGCCTTGCGGCGGCGCAGCGGCTCAAGCTTGGATGACGGCTCAAAAGCAGCCATTGGAACCGCTCAGAAACTTCAGCCCTGTCATCGGGATAGCAGGAAACCTTGACATTCGCTGCCAGAAGCGGTCGCTCGGCGGGCTCGGTTCGGATGGCTGCAGGGAGCCCAAAATACAAAATGCTTCAACGCGCTTTAAGGTCAGCGATGCGCAGAAAGCAGACTATGCAAAGTCCGGTTGACCACATTGTCCACCAAAGGCGACAGTTCTGCTTCGCGACTGGGCTATACATAGCCCTCAAAGCGTATTGTTTGCGGGACTTCAGTTGCACCGTTTTCCTGAGCGAGTAGGGCGCGTTCTGACGAAAAGGTAGCAAGCGCAAAAAGAACAAGAAGGGCCTTTATCATCGTAGCGCCTCGGATCCGGGTTTTGAACTTGGGCGGGGGTTCACAAATGATCGCCCCGGCCAGCGTCAGGGCAAACGAGGTAGTTCTTGCCCTGAAACATCGTACTTTCGCCTAATTTAGAAGATCACCGACGATGCCGACGGCATCGACCACGGTAGACAGGTCATTCGTAACTTCGAGGACTTCGTCATCGACCAGAATGTAGCGGTTTCCTTTGCCCGGCTCCCCAAGCTTCCATTTGGAAAGGTCCCCAATATCCTCGAACTCCAGGTCAGATGGGAGCTTGGCACCGCGCGTGTAGCGCTTGATCTGTCCAGGTGGTACAGCTTTTGGGCCTTTGCCGGGTTTGTCTTCTATCTGAATGCTGACATCACCGTTCTTGCCCCCCTTGTTCGGCTTTTTACCCTTGTTGTCTTTGGCATGGGCATCGCTGCCTCCAAGGATGAAAAACACAACTGCTAAGGCTGCAAGAATTCCGTATGCAATCTTCATAGATTGTTCCTTTGCTTCCCAACTTCATTCGACCGGCGTTGAAAATTCCGGCACGCGCTTGATCTCTCTTAGTTGCCCTTTGGCACACCCCTTAGTGACTGCCTTCACCCCGCATTAGAAAACGATCCGGGTTCTTAGACCGAACAGGGTAATCCGGTCCTGATCGGGATTTAGAAGCGGGTCGGAAATGAATTGTACCGATGGCGTGATCTGCAGTCCAGGTGAGATTGAAAAGCGGTAGAAAGCTTCAAGCGTGAACTGATCGCCATCTATGCCTCTTGCTTCGGCCCAGTTTAGGCCCAGACCGGCCAAATCGGTGTTGCGACCATAGTAACCGAGACCGGCAGAAATCGACCGTTCATAAAGCGCTGCGGTTCCCTTCGAGGCCCCTGCACGGAAGAACGGCATCCATTTATTGTCAACAAACCATGCGGCGGAAAACGCTGCGCCGTAATCTTCTGCTCGACTGCCATCGTCAGCCGCATCCGCATGCCAGAGGGTCAGATGGATATTGTCGAAGTAGATGCGATCAAAGCCGGACGTGTACCCAAGTTCGAGCGACTTGAAGAGATTGCCGTCGCTAAACACATCAAAGTTTGGATCGGACGGGTCGGCGTTTGCGTCTGATACGCTGGCAACGGCGTAGAGGTTCTCGCTCAGCTTTACCCCACCGGCAATACCAAGGCCTTGGTTGGGCGTGTTGATTGTCGGGTTGGTATTGAAAGACAGGTTTTGAAAACCACTGTAGGGGCTTACCAACCCGTAGATATCCACAAAGTCCGTTACATCAATCTGGCCGACTTGCAGCGCCCACGACCCATTCTCAGCCCTTTGGGTCCAGAACAAATTGGTCAGAAGCAAACCGTTGTCATTGAAGGCTGTTCCCGTGATTGAAAGGGCTCCGCCATCCAGCCCGAGAAATTGCGGAGCAACGTCAGTATAACTGTGCCTGTCTTCGATCTTGAATGTCAGAGACCCCCGTTCAGTTGCCTGCCAACTGCCGTAGAACCGCGCAATTCCGCTGGCTGCTTCGCCGGTTCCCAGATCAGCATCCGTGGTTTGGCCCAATGCCAGGTAGTCAATGTTGAACCGAAAACCACCCTCAGCCAGTCGGTCTTTCCACTGAAACCAACCCGGTGCGATGTTGCGTGGAAAATCGGAACGATATTGCGGATCGGTGAGCCCGTCTCCGGGCGCAAGATCGGCTTCGACTGAAGATGGCCCGGATAGTCCCTGAGCCGACGCTGCGCCAGCAAATGCAAGGCTCAATGCGGCAACCAGAAGTCTTATCATTTTGACGCCTGTGCCCCACCGGTCTTGCGATTTCCTGCCGCGCGGATGCGATCAGCAGCACGCTGCTTCCATTCCAACCTGTCTGCCTCGGTTTCCAGAGTTTCGACACGTTCCGCCTCTAGCTGGAAAGTCGCATTCATAGGCATGAGGCCATCCACAACCATCATATTATGAACGGAAGGATCGATAGTCAGCGTGCCTGTCAGCCGAACGGGTTCGTGGAAATAGCTAGGCGCCCAGTCCCCGTTCAACCGCACACGGATCATCTGGTTAGGCGGAGGTGGAGGCATGTGGCTGCACATCCCTCTTTCTGGCACCAAATACGCCACAGGCCGGCCGTCCGGATCGCTCGGAGCAGGAATGGCAAAGCCCGCGAGTGTGATTGTTCGGCCGTCGAATTGCGGGTTTCCGCTCGTTCCAGCCTTTCTTCGACGTTCAGTCACAACCTCGCGCTGATCGAGTAACCAGTCGACGTCAATTCCGTCTGACACCAAGGCGTCTTCGGTCTCTGCTAAAAGCAATCGCCATTTCTGCCGTTCTTCGGCGCTGCCAACCTCCTGCTGCAACCTGCCGCGTATACGCACAACGAAAAGAACATCGTCGAACTGTTCAGGGCTGAGATCACGATAGGGGTCATCAAAGACCTGCGCAGACGGATCTAGCAGGTCTGCCCAGTCCAACGCGGTTCCAGGCGTCGCCGCAGCATCATAACCGCACAAAACCAACCCTGCGAATACTGCGGAGCAAAACCAATTTCGCATGAATGCTCTCCGGCTGCCTTATCTGGTCAATCCAGTGTGTTTTTGTAGATCACACCGTCCTTCATGATCAGGCGGATTGTTTCTGGGCTTTCAGGCCTCGGGTCGGCCCCAAACCATTGATCACCCGTACCAACCACCGAGAAATCTTCGAGCGGATTACCGTCGATCAGCAGGATATCCGCATAGGCGCCTTCCTCGATCACACCGAGCTTGCCAGCCGTGTAAGGGTTCGAAAAATCGCCTGACAAAGCTACGACCTCACCGCCGATTGACGTAAGTGTCACCATCGACTGGTACGGTCCGAAGAACTCGTTATTGAGATGTTTTTCATAAGCAATCTGGATGTTGCATGCTTCCACTGATCCCACGCAATCGGTCTGAAAGCCGCGTTTTACCGGGCATTCCTTCATATTCGGAATGTAGTTCGCGAAAGTCGCGGACGCCGATATCGCTTTCGCGAGGCTCTTGGGCTCGTTCTTGACCGATGGGATATCCAACAAACCCGGATCAAAAGCCGTGAGGTTAGTCGTTATGTAAGCCCCTTTCTCGTTCATAATCTCGGCAATCTCGCAATCGAAGGAGAAGCCGTGTTCAATGGACATTACACCGGCCTCAAGGGCGTTCATGATTGCTTCCTTGCGGTAAGAATGCGCCATGACATAGGTGCCGTATTCGTTGGCAACCTGAACGGCAGCTTCGATTTCTTCCTTGGAGCCGGCGAGCAACTGCCATGGGTCAAACGCCGAGATCACCCCACCCGACTGCATGAATTTCAGCTGTGTCGCCCCCATGCGCATGTTATTACGACCATACAGGTAGACATCATCGACACCGCTGACTTGTTGCGCCATGTTCAGATTACCGAAGTTGGTCTGTCCGCCCGGCGGCGAGGTGAAGGATGCGAAGTCAGCGTGGCCGCCGCGTGTCCCGAGGAACGCGCCTGACGCATAGTGACGTGGACCGACGATCTGTCCGGCGTCGATGGCCCTCCGCAGACCGCCGTTGGCGCCGCCAGCATCTCTTACAGTCGTAAATCCTTGCATCAGGTACATCTCGGCCATCCTGGTTCCATGGATGCCAAAATCCTCCCAGGTCGAGTTCGTTTCCATGGAAGCGATAGACGGTCCCATGAGCATGAGGTGTGCGTGAAGCTCAATGAAGCCCGGTGTGAGTGTCCTACCGCCGCCATCGATCACCTCCGCATTGGGGGCATCGATCGCATCAGTTGAGACGACCTTGATAAGGTTGCCCTCAACCAGAACGCTTGCATTTTCGATCCGCTGTTCATTCACACCGTCGAAGACATGCACGTTGGTAAACAGCGTTTGGGGTTCTTCTTGATCCTGAGCCTGCGCGGTCGCCGAAAAAGAAAGAACTGCCGCGACAATTGCCGTCGAGCAAAGAGACATTCGTAAGCCGGACATAAGTACTCCCTTCATATTCATGTTTTGCCAACTATAGTCTGGAATTCATTGGCTCGGTTGCCCCTTTTGAATTAGGATGTACGAATGTGACTGCAAAAATGGCCACTTCTTAAAGCTAATCCAACAAGGGTTATGAGCTTGCCTTTCAACTCCACCTCCCGAGAGCATAGCGAGGGCTTTGTTCGCCTCTCTTTAGCCGCTCCCTTTCTGCAATATCTCACCGAACGTAAGATCAATCCGCAACCAGCATTGGATCAGGTCGGCTTGAAAGCTGAACTGATGACTAACCCATCCGTGTTCGTTCACTCCGAGTTGGTTTACGGCTTGGTAAATGCTTTCTCAGAAGTATCAGGGGATCGATACCTAGGACTGAATGTAGGGGAAGCGTTTGACCTACAAGGATGGCCGCCCTTCGCTCAAGCCTTGCAATCTACAAAAACGCTGTTCGAGTTTTTTACCCGCTTTGTTGAGCTCGTGCCGCAGGAGTCCAATTCTGTGCGGCACAGCCTTGTCATTGAAGCAGACAAAGCGACTTATCGTATCGAGAGGCAACAGGAACCAACCGTCCCACCCATTCAGGTGACCGGTTTTGGTGCCGCAATCTATGTACGCCTATTGCAGACCGTCGTCGGAGAGTCCTGGGACTCTTCCCGTGTGCGATGGGAAAGCAGATACATCAATGGGCTGCCTATCGACTACAAAGGGATCGAGGTTGGCCTTGGGACTGATCCCGGAATGCAAATTAGTTTTCCTGTGGAATGGTTGTTTTTGCACCACGTCTCTGAGGGTTCTGCCAAGCCCATAGCATCACTTCGACAAGATGAAGAAGTAACCGTGGTGGCAGCTTTGCGATCTGTCTTACGCGACAAACTGGATGAAACCGATTTGGGACCAGAGATGGTGGCTGGAATGCTGGGAATACAACCGGAACGGTTTCTGAAAGCGCTTCAAAAACAAGGCACAACGCTACCGCGCGAAATCAAACGGCTGCGTATCGATGTCGCCAAGGAGCACCTCAAACAAAACCAGATGACAATTGCAGAGATCGGACTGATGCTCGGCTATTCTGACAAGTCCCATTTCACTCGCTTTTTCCGAGGTCAGACCGGAATGACACCGACCAAGTTCCGAAGCAAGTAAATGTGGTCGAGCCAAATGAACGCTTCGAAGATTAGGTCCTCGTGGGATCAGTTCGGAGAAGTTGTAGTGCGACGTTGAACAGGTTAGTCGACGACATGAATGGTTGGTTGCCACCGCCGATACAACCTCTGCAACTGGCCGTTTCGTTGTGTATTTCGGAGTTAGCAAAGCTTGGTTGCGAAGGTCCGCTTCGGGCTGCGTGCGGCCAATCATGCTAACAGCAGACAACGATGGCACCGAGCCCAATTCAGTCGTCTACAGCAGACAACATGATTTCCTGAACGTCGCGCATGTCCTAGTCAATGGCTTGGTGCAAAACTGAAAAGCGTGATTGTGAATGCTTGCTTCAGGCTGGGACCAGCCAATCATGCTTGCTGCGGAGAACGGCAACACTGAGCCCACTTTGACCGATGCTGCGCGATCCCCCAATTACAGCAATGCGCAGGATAGGGACCATTGCATAGTTTGAGGACGGCCCAGACCTGCCGTTCACTCGTAGCACGGCATGCTGCGGTGCGGCCCGCCGAACCTGATATTCGCTGCAACGGCTAAATCTGCGGATTGGCGAATTACACAGTGCGGACCCAACCGCCGGTGCCCGGCTATGGGTGAAGGCCGGCTTTGGATAGCCGTGTCCAATTAAAACCCATCAATAGGACCATTCTCACAGCCAAGGTCGTCGAAACGGACTTGAGTATGGTGGCCGAACTGGCAGCATAGATCAATGGAACAGAAACCTCCGGCCAGATCGGCAGAAAATCTGACAACGGTCGAGGACGCGTTGGGTAGCACATCATCCCTCATGATCCCTCATGGTGTATGAAAATTTTTGCAGGTTGCAATTCGAGATCTGGGCTTGTCTCATGCGAGAGTGTCAGCGCGTGTCGAAAGGCTGACGAGATCAGCACCAACTCGAGATGGGGAACAGCCGAGTGGACACCGTCGAAATCAAATCCTTGTATCGAGCCTCGGGCACATCGCTTGCACCGAAGCTGCGCAGATTACCTGCAATGGTAGCTCTCTTTGCAGCCACCATTGCACCACCTGCCAAAGCTCAGGAAGACCTCAGCGAGATCAACAACGGAACAAATCCAACGCTGCTCACGACGCAGTTTGGGCTTCAGTATCAGTTCAACCAGATCAATTCCGACCTGAACACCGGTCTGTTCGAGGCCTTCTATACGCAGCCTTTTGGTGAGGGTGGGAAACGGGCCTTCCGGATCACCGTGCCCGGATCGGACAGCCCGTTCAACGCAAACCCCATCTTCGGCGGAAAGCCAGGGGTTGAATTCACGCTGGGCGACATCAGCGTTACCTACATTGACGTTTTTTACCTTACCGAGAAAAACGGGGCCGCTTTCACTTTTGAACTGTTTCTGGACACAGCAGAAACCGAAGCCGCCGGCTATGGTCAATTTGCCGGTGAAACCTCGGCCTTCTACGCGTGGTTTCTCAACAACGGAGCAATTTTCGCCCCGGCCTGGGTTCAGACATTCGGACTGGAGGGCGGAAATGATCAAGGTCAGAATGTGAACACTACCACGATCGACTTCTACTATGTTCCCAAGCTGAAAAATCCGCGTTTCTACCTGACCTTCGACCCGGCCATCATCCACGATTGGGAAACGGACGCGACGTTCGGCAGCCTACAGGTGACCGCGGGCATGCTGACGGGCAAGGCATTTGGCGGTGACGGTCAAGTGTTCATCAAGCCTGGCATTCTGTTTGGCGGCGACAGGCCGGCAGAGTGGTCTGTCCAGGTTGGATATAAGGTGCTGAACTTCTGATGCGGGGCGATGTCACTGTTGACTTCTTGGGTCTGCTCACGCCCTCATGTGACTGAACATTTCAGTGCCACGGAAGCACAAGAAAGCCCAGCGGGTCCACTCACCGCGATCCGCAATTTTTGAAAACCCAGGCTGCGCAACCAAAAACAGTTTTGCGCGACCAAAACCAAATTCATTCATCGGTTGAAAATGAGGATGTACATCATGACCAACAGAACGCTCACCTATCTGCTCTGCACGACGCTCGCCGCAACTCCAGTCAGCGTTCTGGCGCATGAGGCCAACCATGAGGTCGTCCCGGCCGGTGTCGTCGGTGAAATTGAAACCACCAACGTAAAGATGAAATTCGACAATGTGCTGATCAGGGGGGCACAGGTCTTCAACGGGTGTGACGAAGAGCTCGCGGATGTTGACGTTCTGGTTTCCGGTCAGTTGATCTCTGCCATTGGTTCCGATCTTGAGGCACCCGAAGGCGCTTTCGAGATCGATGCCGAGGGCTACACGCTGATCCCCGGCCTGATCGACGCGCATTGGCATGGGGTCTTTGCTGAAGCGACGATTGCGCAACTGGCCCTGACGGGCGAGGGCTACTGGAACCTTCTGGCCGCCAAGGCCCAGAACAACGCGCTGTCGCGCGGGTTCACAACAGTGCGTGACGTGGCCGGACCGATGTTCGACATTGCGCGCGCAACCAACGAGGGGCTGATCGACGGGCCGCGGGTCTTTCCATCCGGGCCAGCCTTGTCAATCACCGCCGGCCACCAGGATTTCCGCATCACCCGGGACGTGCCAACTCCGCTGGGTGAGTTGCACTCTTTCGAAGAAGGCAACATGTTCTATCTCGCGGATGGCGTTCCGGCGGTTCTGAAGCGCGTCAGGGAAAACCTGATGCAGGGGGCCACCCATATCAAATTGATGGCAGGTGGCGGCGTGACATCGTCCTATGACCCGATCCATGTCATCCAGTTCACCGACGAGGAATTCCAGGCCGCCGTCGAGGCGACCGAAGCCTGGGGCACCTATGTGACGACCCATGCGATCAATGATGAAGCGGTTCGGCATTCGATCGAGAATGGCGCGCGCAGCGTCGAACACGGCCACATGGCCACCCGTGAGACCCTGCAGATGATGAAGGACAAGGACGTCTGGCTCAGCATGCAGCCGTTCATGGATGATGAAGACGCACCGGCTCTGAACGAGTTCCAGAAGGCCAAGTACAAGTTTGTCACCGATGGCACCGACTTCGTCTACAAGACCGCCAAGGAACTGGGTATGAAGATCGCCTTCGGCACCGATACGCTGTTCAGCGCGGACCTCGCGAAACGCCAGGGCGCGGTGCTGGCCAAGATGGAACGTTGGTTCACGCCGTATGAAACGCTGAAAATGGCAACCTGTGACAACGCCGAGCTGCTGAAGATGTCGGGCGACCTGACGCCCTACCCACTGGGCCCGCTCGGAGTGATCGAGGAAGGCGCCTATGCGGACATGATCCTCGTCAACGGCAATCCTCTGGAGGATCTGCAGTTGATCGGCGATGCCAAGGCGAACTTCGGCATGATCATGAAGGACGGCACCATCTACAAGTTCGACATGGAGTGACCGGTCATGCGTGGCCGAAAGCTGACTACCTTTGCTTTCGTCCTCGCGGCTTCGGTCGCGGGGGCGCGGGACGCCCCCTGTCCTATTAACAATACACACACTAATGTCCTTGACGGGTTGTCCGCGGAGATGATCGACGTCACCAGTTTCGTCACCGACGGAGGCCTGATCCTGGTTGTCGTCAACCCTCTCGAGGATTTGAGACTGGCCGCCAACCCGTGGGGAAACATTGATCTGATCATGATGGGCAGCGTCAAATTCAAGAACGCGGTGTGACATGGAAAGGCCTGCTATGGACGCGCAACAAGTCATCACCTTTTTCGGGCGTATGGTGCTCTTGCTGTTGCTTGTGCTGGGGCTGCACCCTTCGACCGCGCTGGCCGATGCGCCAGCGCATGTGGTCTGGGATGATCTGGCGCCGTCAACGGCGCCTTATGACGATCCGTTCCTCGAGATGTCCTACAAGCAAAAGGATGATCTGCGGACGATCCTGGATGCCGCGCGCCGCGTGGATGACACCGATCTCGGCCAGCGGGCAGAGGAGGCCCGTGTGCGGCTGCGCGACCAAGGCTATGACGCGGACGAGCTTTTGACCCAGCGCCTTGTGGTGATGGAGAAACGGCGCGAAGAGGCGACCGGCGTAACCGGGCAGTATCTCGGGCGCGAAGTTTCGCTTGATGGATACGTCCTGCCGCTGCGCGGGGACAACGGGCGCGTCTTCAGTTTTCTGCTGGTGCCGTGGGTGGGGGCCTGCATTCACACTCCCCCGCCGCCGCCCAACCAGATGGTCCGTGTCGATGTACCGGAAGGCATTGAAATAGACGAAGCGTTTCACGCAATTCGGCTGCGCGGCGTTCTGGAACATGAACCGTCTGTCAGCAATCTGTTCCTCGTCGACGGGCAGAGGATGGTCGAAGCATCCTACTCATTGAAAGAGGCACAGGTTTGGGGCGTACCGGGTGAAATCAAGGCGTCTGCCGCTGCGCCTGTTCAGGGTAATATTGTCGTCCGGACACAGGCCTGGATCAGCAATCTCTTCACGACATCAATGACATCGATGGATCAGGGTAAGTCGCTGGCGACGGTAGCGTTCGCTCTTTTCGTCGCGTTTCTCTACGGTGTCCTGCACACGCTCGGGCCCGGGCACGGAAAAGCCGTCGTGATTTCCTATTTCGTCGGTGAAGGGGGCGGTCTGCGCCGCGGTATCGGAATGGGGGTACGTATCGCCATCGTGCACGTGTTCTCGGCCGTTGCGGCTGTATTCCTGCTCGACCTTGCGATCCGGCAAACCACCGGCGGCGCACCCTCCGATTACCGGCTCATCCGGATGGGCAGCTATGCGCTGATCATTGCCATTGGCCTTTGGATGCTTTGGAAAAGCCTTCGGACAATTCATGACCTCCGAAGAACGGCGTCAACAGCCCATGAACACGGGCCGCATCACAGGCACCCGAATGACGACAATACCCACAGCGGCTGCGCTGCCTGCGCAACTGCCAAAAAATCGTCCAGAGGAACTGACGGATGGCTTGCGACAGCGGTGGGTATTGTGCCCTGTACCGGCGCGCTGATCGTAATGCTGGTTGGATTTGCAAATGACCTTGTGTGGCCGGCGCTCACCATGGTGAGCGCGATCTCGCTGGGCATGGCGATCTCCATGTCTCTGATCGGCGTAGCGGCCATCTGGGGGCGCGCAAAGGTTGCGCAGCGGATCGGTTCGAATGCAGCCACCCACCAACGCTTTGAAAGCGTTGCCCAAGTCGCCGGTGCGACCTGTGTGACCGTGGTCGGAGTGCTATTGTTCGTCACGTCATGGAGTGCGCCCGTTCAACCGCTCGCATCCCAGACGGGCCCGGTGGAGAAACCACAAGAAAAGACTTTGTCCGCGCTTAGGGATTGAAAGCCGAGAAGGCCTTTCTGGGTGTGCCTTGTACGCACTATCTCTGGGCAGGACGGGCCGCAGGTCGCGGGAATGAAGGTCCCCTTTTGCGATCTCATCTGTTACACGCTGCACGGCCGCGAATTCACACTTTCCGCCCAACGTGCTGATCAAGCATGACCGCTTTGGGCTGATTGCCTCCATCGTTCTCGGCAATGGGAGCGGCGGATTTGTCCGCAACTCGGTCATAGACCCTCCAAGCTTTGCTGCGCCCACAACGAATGGCCGCTTTTAAGGCTGCGTTGCAGCGCAGCGCTTGGATCAATCAAGGCAACTTTTTTGCTGCATGAGCGAAGGGCGCGATTTCAATCCGGCGGCTCTGGGCTCGTAGCTGTCATTTGTTGCATTCGCCATGAGCAACCGCTGTGCGGACAAAGCTGCCGCGACTCATCTGTCCACCAAGGACAGCAAGCTACTCAAAGCTGACAACGCTTTCCGACGTTTCACAGAACTCGAAAGATTGACACTTCACATCCCTTGGATATTTGCGAGTCGCGCAGGATAGAGGGATAAAAAATAGAAAGACGCTCCATAACGTCAACCGGTTTCGTTTTGACCAGATGCTGGTAGTGATTGAACTGGTACGAACACTGGCAAAGCCATAAGGCTTGTCTCAAGTACCATGGCATTTTGTGATGCGGTGCAGCGAGTGACTGCTGTCATAAGGAAATTGCGACTTAATAATTGAATCTAAGACCGATCCCGGCGGCTTGGTCATAGGGTCGATCAGCACCAATCCCGATCAGCACATCTGCATAGAGGGCCATTCCGGGGCTCAGGTTCTTTCCGATCTGGAATTCTGCGGTCGCGGGCCAGGCGTCATTCTCCCAATCATAGGGCGCTTTGATATCCGCTTTGATCCAATACCCCTCACCAAATGGCTGAAGTGCAATTAGGCGCATCGCGGTTTGGTTGACATCGGTCGGTCCATTGTAAGATGCGAAATGCTGGACCAGCGGGATCAGTGTCAGCCCACTTTTTGTGTTTGCAAAAGCGAAGCCTCCGAACGGAGCAATTTGATCAGACCCGGTGCCTATGCCTTCATCGGGGTCGCCAAAATCAAGTATCCATTCAAAACCAAGCGCGGATTTTACAGCCCATGTGTCATGCAAGAGGTTTTGGGAAGGGAAGTAGATCAGCTTGAAGCTGGTCTTCTCGAACCCATTGAACCTCTGTCCCGTCACATTCGTTGAATTGTAATGTAGTTCGTATTTTAGCTTCAGATCGGGGCGCAGCATGTATGCACCATCGATGAACATGTCCTGACGGTCTGCCCCCCCTTCCAGATCGAAATACTGATAGCGAGTGTCCGTGTTGTTAACCGCCGCCAGTGGATTTGACGCGTTTTCCTCAGCTTTGGTGGTAGAAGCCACTACGAGCATCGCCAAGGATAAGACTGCCAGATGAAAGGTGATGCGGGTCATAGTACACCTTGGAAAAAAACATGCGACCAGTCAGACGGCGGTGTATCGGCACCGCCGTCTCAAGTTCGTCATTGCCAGCTTGAAAAGACTTCTCGGGCCAATTCGCTTTCGGGCCTGAGATTTTCAATTCCTTCATAAGGGACACCCTTGCCGAGCGGTTTGTGAGGGTGCTTCACGATGGTTTTCTGATGGCGCTTTACCATGTCTTGGAAAGACGCCCCGGACCACAGTGAATACCCGACAAGCGGATGTTCTTCACGGGGATCGCGATAGACATTGAAGACAGGGGCCGCCGCGCCTGGCTGACCGGGGGCTGGCAGATGCATCTTGAACTCTTGCTTCACCACCGAACGCAATACTGGCCCTTCGTACACATAGACGTAATCGCGGCGCGAATTGCCTTCTCCCTCGAGCAACAATGCCGTCTGATCGATGCCATCAATCACCCGGTCGCGTGGAATGTGGTCTGTCGCGCCTGCGATCCGGGCAAATGTAGAAAACAAATCCGAGACATGAACGATGTCACCTGCCGCACTGCCCGCTTCGATTGCACCGGGCCACCGGATGAACGCATCAGTTCTCACACCGCCTTCAAGGTGCTGTGTCTTTCCACCGCGATAGATCAGTTGGTTTAGGCCGGAAGTCCCCTCATAATGATACATCAAGCCATTGTCAGCCATGATCATGACGACGGTGTTATCCGCCTTGCCGGTTTCATCCAGCTTGGCCAAAACCTCGCCGATCCAACCGTCTAGAACCTGCAATTTGTCCGCATGGAAGCCGCCGTTGCGAGATACGGCCTGCTCAGGATAAGCAAAGTTCAGCGGATAGAGTGGCCAGTATTGCATAAAGAATGGCGCGTCCTGCGAAGCCAGCCGCTCCAGCTGCTCCAATGCTTGAAGCTGATAGCGCAAGTTCATTTCCTCGTATTTCGCTTGGGTCCATTCTTCGCCGGGCTCCATTTCGACTTCGCGAGCCAGACCACCCGCTTCACCTTCTACGCCGGTCACAAGGCCATAGGGTTTGAACCGCTCGTCCAATTGAAATTGGTTGGACTGCCCTGACCAATGGTAACCAAGCATATTGTTGGCGACCATCGCATCACGTGTCATCAAGCTCAGCTGAACCTGCTGATGCAAGGGAAAAGCCGCCCAGTCGAAGCCCTGATTGTGCGGATAGGCCTGTTCAATATCGCCTTGGTGCCATTTCCCGACGTGCGCGGTGTTGTACCCTACTTCCTTGAGGATTTCGGCGATGGTGATTTCCTCGGACGCAAGACCTTCGCCGACCAGGGCGACCTTGACCTCTTCCACGCCCGCGCGCACCGGATGTCGACCGGTCAACATCGCCGTTCGAGTCGGTGTGCAGGATGGCTCCGTGTACATTCGCATCAAAGACATGCCTTCTGTGGCAAAGTCATTGATGTTGGGCGTATCGAAACCGGTGACATAGTTCATCGTCCGGTTGCCCATTTGACCGAAACTCACATCGTCAATCAGAATGTAGAGAATGTTGGGTGGTTGTCCTCCATTCGCGCCACGGATCTCGGCAAGCTTAACTTCTACCTCCGCATCCTGAGCATCCCATTGCTCGCCAAACTGCGCGCGGAGAAACTCGAACTCGCCGTCGTGTATGATAGGCGCTTCTTGGGCAAAACCCGCGCCAGAAATCAGCACCATGGCTGTGGCATGTTTCAATTTTGATCTCATCGGTTTCCCTTCCCCTATTTGAATTATATCTTCCCTGCACGCCGCAGCGATTCAGCAATTTCATCCCGAAGACCATCCAAAGATTCGCGGATGTCGCGGGCAATCGTGTACGACCGACTTCTCGGCTCAGTGTTCACGGAGAGGTACTCGTCACTTAGAAGCTGATAGTCTCGGCAGATTTCATCGAAAACTGTGTCCGCCCGCCTTAGGTCCGCAATCGCGGCCCGATGGTTGGGAAACAGGATATCAAGGGCGATGCCTTTCATTTCGGAGCTCGTTCAATGGATCAACTGGTTTAGGGGAGTGTTGGACGAATTCACTTTTAACAATAGGTATATCGGGGCATAATACGGTGTAATCAGATGCGTAACTTACTGAAAATATGGGTTTAACCAAAAACACATCTTCTCCACTGAATGAGAGCGGGTCACCTGCTGCAAAAGATGTTCGGGCGGCACTTCAGCGGCTTATCAGGTCTTCGACTTTCACGGGCTCGCAGCGCTTGCAGGACTTTCTGGTGTATGTGGTTGAAGAGTCGCTCAATGGTCGGGCCGATGATATTCGTGCCAAGACCATCGCAATGGATGTTTATGGTGGGACCCTGTCAGAGATGTCGCGCCGTGAAAACGTGGTTCGGGTCGATGCTGGTCGCCTGCGCCGAAAGCTTGCTGAATATTACGCTGCCGACGGGCAGGACGAGAAAACGGTGTTTGAACTCCCAAAGGGTGGTTACGCACCTCGGATTTTGAGAAGCGGCTTCGAACCGGCACAGCCCGAATTCTCAGAGCTGGAAACCAGTGCGCGCGCATGGGCTCGGCCAGGTGTTGGGATTATCGGGATTATCATTTTAGGCTATGTTGCTGTTGCTTTTTGGATGAGCTCGACAAAGCAGGATCTTCCGACTGATTTATCCGTAGATGGCCTGAGCCGTGACGAGCGCAGCGCAATTTTTGGCGCATCCCCAATGCGTCTACAGGCTGTAAATCTAGCCAATACTGGTCGAGACCTGATCTTTCCGGCTTTGGAACCTGCGCGTCTTGAAGCGGCCCTGACCATCTTCAAGGGGGCAATTGAAAACGACGACAGCTATTTCGGCGGCTATGCAGGTACTGCTCAGGTCGCTGCGACAATTGCTGTACTTACATCCGATACCGACTTGGCTCAGGACATGTTGAACTATGCCGATGCTCAAGCCAAACGGGCCATCGAGTTGGCTCCGGAAACGGGTTGGAGCCAATCCGCAATGGCCTGGGTCAACTTTGCCAAGGGAAACTGGCCTGAGGCAATAGAATTTGCACAAAGAGCGCAACGTTTGGCACCACACGACGTACATGTGTTGGAGTTCGTGTCGCTGGTCCTGCTTTATTCTGGTTCATTCAAACAAGTCATAGCAATTAGCGAGGACGCACTCTCAAAAATTGAGCTAGAACGGGCTTATGTGTTTCAGAATGCGATGGGGTCAGCAAAATTCCATCTGAAGGACTATGAAGGTGCTGTGTCAGCCTTTGAACAAGTAACGGAGAAAGGCGGCCCTGTCGGACCTGTCTCCGTTGCTTACCTAATGGCGTCACATCAGATGTTGGGGAATAAGGCTCAAGCTCAGTCTCTATCAGAACAACTGTCACGCGAGTGGCCGGACAGTCGCGTGGATGCACTGTTTAAGAAACTTTTTGCAAATCCGAAATATGGGCAAGACCTCGGTGACGCCATGAGACAAGCCAATTGGATTCCACCAAATTAGGAGTGTGATTTCGCATTGCGACCGCTTGAGTTTCTATCAACGGCATTGAGACCGAATGCTCAGTAATAGCACCATGTCCGCTTCATTCGAATTCCTGCCATTCGAACATTACGCAGCGTTGGTCAAAATGGGCTCAAAGCCGTCATCCGACGGCATTAGCGATTAGACCGGTTTGTGGTTGCGAGCGGTCATTGGGGCCGCTCTCAGGATTGGTCCGACATCGGCCCTCCCAGTACTATTCAACGAGTTTTCAAGCTCAACTCCGAGATCCTACCGTCGCCTGACCCTCTCTCGATTACGCTCCCGACGTTCGATGTTGATCCGGTGGTCGCGGCCCAATGCCCGGTAGAAGCCCGGTCCCTTGGACCAGTTCAGAAAGTGGGCAAAGCTGTCGACCTGATCGTCGTTGCGTCCGCGTGGAAAGGACTGAAGCTCCCGTTTGAATACCGGCAGCCAGGGTGCATCTGCAGGCAGATAAACCTTGCCCTCTTCGACAGGACCGCAAGCGGACTGGAACCGGGTTTCCTTGTCCTTGTCGGGTTTAATGCGTTCGTAGCGCCGACGGTCATCACGAAACAATTCGTCCAAAAGAGGTTTGCCGGAGGCCGCATCTTCGATCAGGACACGATCGGGATCCCAACGGCCGACAAGTTGCAGTGCCTTGGCTTTCAGGTCTGGGTAGTCTACCTGCCCGCGCCAGACGTCGATAAGATGCCACGCATTTTCGCGGAACCCCCAGGTTGTACAGACAGAGAAATCAGACCGGGGGTCTGCCGACATGCCCGTATCCCAGCTCTGAACCACCAGTTGGAACCAGCGGCGATCTTCGATGGTCTCGTAGGTGCCAAACCACTCCCAGCGCAAGGGCGACCCGTCGGGAGCAATGGGGTTCTGCTGATACTGGCAATTGAACACGGCCGCGCCCATTTCGCGACGCTTGGTATCCAGCGTTTGCTGATCCAAACGGGACGGGCACAGGAGATCACCCGGTTTGCGGCGCATGACCCTTCCACGCCCAAGAGGAACCACCTCATAGCCTTCTGCGATGGCAGGCAGATTCAGATGCCGGTAGGTCCCGCGTTCGAGCATATAACCCGGCGGATCCATCTCGTGCAACCGTTGCGCAACCATAACCACACGCCCTTCGGCCGGATTGTCGAAGCGCGACAACAAGGTCCCCTCAATGAACTCCTGCGCCTTGACCAGCTCGGCTTCGGAGCCGGCATCTCCGGCTTTCAGCAGGTCATCGATGATGATGTAATCGGCGCCATGACCGGTGACAGAACTTCCAATGGAGACAGCCTTACGGCTGCCTCCCTTTGTGGTGCGGATTTCTTCTGAGGTGTTGCCCTTTTTAGCCAAGACCGTTTCAGGGAACATTTCCCGGTACCAGCGCGCAGACATGATCCGACGACAATCTTCGGAATGTTTGCGCGCCAGATCCAACCCATAGCTGGCAACGATGATCTTGGCGCTGGGGTTATGACCGAGAAGATAAGCGACATATGCAACGGCCACGGTGACCGATTTCAGGCAACGTGGCGGGATGTTGATGATCAGTCGCTTGTTTTCGCCTCGACGGACATTGTCCAACTCATGGCACATGGCCCGCACATGCCAGGCCGGATCAAAGCTGCGGTCAGTTCCCTGGTGCAGCGTGCCAAACACACGCCAAACGAAGGGAAAGAAATTGTCCCGGCAAACCTCGCGAGCGGCTTGCACGACGTTTTTTGGATCAGGAGTCGTCATCTTCCGCCTCCTCGTTTTCCAGATCACCGTCACCGTCCAGTTGGCTGGAAAAGAAATCCCGGAGGATGTCGTAGTCGACAGCGTCGGGCTCAACCGTACGGACGCTTTCTTGCGCGTCCAATTCACTTGCGTTGAACAGATCTGTGTCCAGCTTAAGCAGCGCCATCAACAATTTCGTGTCGCCCTTCAACGCGCCTGCCGTGAACCGCTTGGCAATTGCCTCAGCCTTGGAAATCCGGATTTCGTGGCTGCCTTCGCGAACCGTAATCTTGGTTTCCAATTCACGTTTCAAGCTGGCATTCACCCCCTTGGCACCTTTCGGCCGCCCTTTCGGATTGCCGGATCGGCCTTTTTTGAATTGGGTCGCTTTGGGCGGTTTGCCGTAGCCGACCTCATACTCTTTCGTATCGTCAGACATGACCCACCTCCTGTTCTGAAGTGGTATCGTTGGCCGCAAAACGCGCATCGAACGTCTGGCCTGTTACCGCGTGCACGGCGCTATCACCGGTCATCTCCTGCCAACGGCGGATGGCCACATCGACATAAGCCGGGTCGAGCTCAATAAGCCGCGCTTGGCGCCCGGTTTTCTCAGCTGCCAGCAGAGTCGCGCCGGACCCGCCAAAGGCGTCCAGCACGACATCGCCGCGGTGGCTCACATCCATGATGGCATCTGCAACCAGAGCTGTCGGCTTCACCGTGGGATGATCCGCGAGATCCGCCTCGCGCCCTGCCCCAAAGCTGTTCACACCGGCGTAATCCCAGACGTTGGTCCGGTTGCGCCCGTGTTTGCCCAGCTCGACGTTGTTGATGTGCGGCGCACCAGGCTTCTTGAAAATGCAAATCAGCTCATGCTTTGAGCGATAAAGGCTGCCCATGCCTCCGTTCGTCTTGTTCCAGACGCAGAGATTGATGAGGTCCAATCCAGCTGCTTTGCCCGCCGTAATCAGTTCTTCGATATGACGCCAGTCCATGCAGATCATCGCGATGCCTCCGTTCGGCAGGCAGTCAAACAACTGCCTGATCGCGCCTGAAAGAAAGCCGCGGAACTCGCTATCCGTCATTTCTCCCGACGCCATGGCAAACTCGCGGTGTTCGGCGCTATTGCCGGACCGCACATGCCCATTGACAGGAACGTTGTAAGGCGGATCGGTGAAGACTATCTGCGGGGTCTCGCCTTCCAGCAAGGTGTCGTAGCTCTGGGCTTGAAGGGCGTCCCCGCAGAAAATGCGATGATCTCCGAGAACCCAGAGGTCGCCCGGCTCCGTGACTACGGGTGCCGCAGGGTCCGGCGTCTCAACAGTTTCCGCTACAGATACCGTCACCTCACCGACGCTGTCGATAATGATGTCGATCTCCGGTGTTTCGAACCCTGTGATGTCCAGATCAAAGTTCAACTCGCCATCAAGGCTGAGGTCCATCAGCTCGGCAAATTCGATCTGCAACGCCGCTTCATTCCAGTCCGACAATTCCGCCAGCTTATTGTCCGCAATGCGCAGAGTGCGCACTTCCGCTTCTGACAAATGATCCGCGACAACAGTCGGTACGGAATTCAACCCCAGGGCCTTAGCGGCCTCATAGCGGCCATGACCCGCGATGATTGTGCCCGAACCATCCAACAGGATCGGAGTGACAAAGCCAAACTGGGCCACCGATGCTTTCAGTTTGTCGACATTCTTGGCCGCGTGCACGCGGTTGTTGTTGGCGTAGGGCTTGATCTGGCTGATCTGGGATTGGATAACTTTTTCGGCCATCCAGATAGGCGTATTGGACGCCCGAACGTCGCTGTGTGTGTTTTTGGCAGGCATAACCGCCTCCTTTTGCGTGACGCCGCGCGGACGTCGAGATGGAGGGATCGCGCTGGAAAATCGGAGAGAGCACAAATCGCAACTCCCCGGACCAATCGATCCGAGACGTTGCTCCTTTGAATGCTCTCTGCGGAAACCTGTGTTTCCAATGAGTGCTGCCTGCGGGAGCAGTTTCCCGCCCTGATAGTCCGGGCGATTAGGTCGAATGTAGGTGCCATCAATACGAGACGCAACCCCCCCAAACTAAAAGTAACCAATTAAGATTGTTGACGAATAATCGGGGGTACGCCAGCAACGCCCTTCAAAACACACGCCTCAAGTAATCGCTTCAGAAAGAGCTGGACTGTTGCCGTCAACCACGCATCACTGAACCCACGCCCGAGCCATTCGGGCGCTCCTCGGTACCGGGGTTCGGCATCTAGCCAGCCCCAAATCAGAGGAGACAATACATGTCCAAGCGGAAGCAAACCAAAATTGACAAAGTGCAACACTTGTTGCGCCGCCCGAGCGGCGCCAGCCTTGAGGCGCTCTGCAAAGCAACGGGATGGCAGCCTCATTCGGTCCGAGCAGCTCTAAGCGGTCTGCGGAAAAAAGGCGTCACAATTGAACGGCGGACATCCGACAAACCAAATGGACCATCCACATATCATCTGGCGGCGGGAACTGGAGAAGCGTCATGACCAAGACGAGCGATGTCGCCGATCTCGCCGCCATGGGTCGATCGGATCTGGTCACGCTTTGGCAGCAACTGTTTGATCAACCCGCCCCCGCCATGCTCAGCCAACCCTTTCTGCGCCGCTTTATCGCCTTTGAGATGCAGTCCCGCCGTCATGGCAGGCTACCCCGCCAGGTCAAAGCCACGCTGGAAAAGGGCTCTGGGAAGAAACCCCGGCCTACATGCCCTGCCCTAAAACCCGGCGGGCGCCTGCTACGCGAGTGGAATAGTGTGACCCATGTAGTCGACGTTACAGAAGACGGCTTCACTTGGAACGGTCGGTCCTATCGCTCACTCTCGGCCATCGCCCGAGAGATTACCGGCGCGCATTGGTCAGGGCCGCGTTTCTTTGGGCTCACCGGCAAGGCGGCCAAATGAGCCCGCGCCGTAAAATCCGATGCGCCATCTACACGCGCAAGTCCTCAGAAGATGGTCTGGATCAGGACTTCAATTCGCTGGATGCGCAATATGAGGCCTGCGCGGCCTATGTCGCAAGCCAGCGACATGAAGGCTGGACCCTGTTGTCCGGGCGCTACGATGACGGTGGCCTGTCGGGCGGCACCCTAGAGCGACCCGCCCTTCAGCGCCTTCTTGAAGAGATCGATGCCGGGCGTATTGACATGGTGGTGGTCTACAAGATTGACCGGCTGACCCGGTCGCTTGCCGACTTCTCTAAGCTGGTCGACCGGCTGGAACAGGCAAACTGTTCTTTTGTGTCCGTCACGCAGGCCTTCAATACCTCATCTTCCATGGGCCGGTTAACGCTGAATGTGCTGTTGTCCTTTGCTCAGTTTGAACGGGAAGTCACCGCCGAACGTATTCGCGACAAGATTGCAGCGTCGAAGAAGAAGGGGCTTTGGATGGGTGGCAACCTGCCTCTGGGCTATGATCGCCACCCCGATCCGAAGGCAAGAACGCTGGTGGTGAATGAAGAGGAGGCCAGAACGGTCCGGCATCTCTTTGGGCTTTATGACGAGCTTGGTTGCCTGCGCACAGTAGAAGAACGGGCAACGGCAGAAGACCTGCGGTCAAAACGGGTTGTTCGGACAGATGGCAGTGTGAAGGGGGATTGTCCGCTGTCACGGGGTCAAATCTATTACCTGCTGCGCAATCCGGTCTATCTCGGAAAAATCCGCCACAAGGATAAGATCTGGGACGGACAACATCCGGCGATCATCGATCAGGACATCTGGGACCGGGTGCAGGAAAAAATGCGACAGGCCTCCAACCGCTCGCGGGCACGCGGCGACTCCGATGCGCGCCAACACTCCACTGACCCCGGGGCCTGGCTCACCGGTCTGCTGTATGACGAAACTGGTGATCGGTTGACGCCGACCCACACCACGCGCAAAGGCCGACGGTTGCGCTACTATATCTCCAATCGACTGATCTCAGGCGGCAAGGATATCTCTGGCTGGCGACTGCCCGGCCCAGCGCTGGAAAACGCGGTCATTGATGTCATCGTCAGACATTTGCAAGACGCCGCCGCGGCGCACCAAGTACTGGCGCAGCCGGAGGCCGGGTCAGCCGAGGCAGTTCAGACTTCAGTTGCGGATTTAGTAACCCGGCTTCTAGGCCATGGCTGTCAGATCGGCGCTGCTCTTCTGGCCAAAGGCAGACTTGCACGAGGACAGATCGACCTCGAATTTAACCCCAAAACTCTGGCAAGCGCACTTGGCATCGCGGCCGATCATCTGCACCCGGATCTCACCCACGTCACCGCATCTTTCGATCTGTGCCGCCGCGGCGTCGAGGCCAAGGTCATCGCCGGAGACATGGCACCCCAACCTGATCCCCACCTCCGGTCCATGCTGATCCGCGCCCATGGCTGGGCCCGTGATCTGAAGGCCGGAGTTCAACTGATGGAGATTGCCCGCCGCGAAAGCGTCCCTGACGCCTTCATCCGCACCCGTGCTCAGCTCGCCTTTCTCTCACCAAAGATTCAAACGGCGATTCTCGACGGGAGCCAGCCGCCCGAACTCACACTCAAGCGTCTGGTCAGCGTGACCCACCCACTTGAATGGTCCGAACAGGAACGCCTGTTCGGCTTCTGACATCTCCAGCTCCTGCGTCCCTGATACAGACTTCGCCCTCCCTGATCCGGCGGAACAATTCCCTGTTCGCACGAGGAAATTCCCTGTTCCACCTTTTAGGGAATTTGCAACATAAACCTCTGAGAAACATACAGTTCTGATAGAAGAAATGACGGAAGTCAGTCCCGGTTTGCGAATATTCCCTGTAAATTGCAGGTTATCAGGGAAATCCAGCCCAAAGCGACCCCGCTAAAATGCGACACTGAGACTCGCGCCTGAATTGTCCTCTGAATGTACGGTTTGCTTCGTCTCTGATTGAAAGCGCATGCGCCAACGCGCGGGAATTGCGTAACAATTCCGGATCAGAAAATACAACTGAAGTGAGACAGGTATGAGTGGCGGGGAGACAGGGATTCGAACCCTGGGGACGCTCTCACGCCCAACGGTTTTCAAGACCGCCGCATTCGACCACTCTGCCACCTCCCCGGCGCTGGCAGCGGTCTAGGACGAACATCGGTTGGTGGCAAGTCCAAAAGAGGGATTTCTTGCCGAAGCCGGACCCGCGGTCTTTCCTTGAAACAACCCGCAGGTTATGATTTGCGCAATGACTGCAGGAGGCCGGCAAAAGAACCGGTCGAACCGCGGTTGGGGCCAGCCACGCAAAGGCCCTACAGGCAAGGGATAACACAATATGAAGCGAGCGACAGAGACACGCTTTGGACCGCGGCCGTTGGCGGTGCTGGTTGTTGCAATGACTGCGCTGACGGGATGCGACGAAGCTTTGAACGCAGGCAAGTCTTCCTCGGAGGCAGCCAGTGACGATGGGCAGACCCAAAGCAACACCACGGAACTGTTCCCCGAAGTCGCCAGCGGCTCTCAGCGCGATGTTGAAGCGCCGGACGTCTTCGAAGTGACCGAGGCTGGGCTATGGGATGGGCGTCCTTCGTTGGGTGGCATCTGGGTGGCACACCCCAGCGCGTCTCAGCCCGAGCGGGTCGCCATCAAAAACACAAGCAACAACAAGACCGTAACGGGCGCCTTGTTCCGCCGGGAACGAAACCTGCCCGGGCCGGCCCTTCAGGTGTCCTCGGCAGCGGCTGAAAAACTGGGAATGCTTGCCGGCGCTCCTGCCCGTCTGCAGGTGGTTGCACTCCGCCGCGAAACGATCGAGCCGGAGCCTGCGCCGGAACCCGAAGCAGCCCCGACCGAAGAAACTGCAAGCGCCGCCGAAGCAACCGCAGCCGAAGAAGCCACAGCGGCCGGACCCGACGAAAGTGCCGAAGAAAAGCCGGCCAAGCGGAAATGGTGGCAGAAAAAGACACCTGAAAACACCGGTGCCGTGGTCGCCGGTGCTGCCGCGGCCGGAGCGGCCGCAAGCGCCGCCGCCGAAGAAACTGCGCCCGCGATTGAGGAAGCGGCAGATGCGTCCGCGACCGCTGCATTGACGGATCCGGTCGTCGCACCGCCACCCGCCCAGAAAAAACGCAAGTGGTGGCAGAAGAAAGATCCCAATGAAATTACCGAGACGCCATTGGACCCGATCGCAGGTGCCGCTGCCGCCATTGACGCATCCGAGCCGACGCCGGCTGCGGCGGCCAGTGGCACAGCCGCATCGTCGAACCTGACCAAACCCTATGTTCAGATCGGAACGTTCGGAGTTGAAGCGAACGCGAAAGCCGCGGCCGAAAAGGTCCGCACGAACGGATTGGCGGCCGAAGTTCTGGAACTGGAGTCGGCGGGCAAGTCGGTCTGGCGCGTACTGGTCGGCCCTGCCACAACCCGCGCCGAACGCAAAGCGATCCTCGGAGATATGAAAGACCTGGGCTTTACCGATGCCTTTATCGTGAAGAACTGAACAGGAGGGTCCAATGCTGACCTCATTCAAATCGGCTGTTCTGGCCGCGGGCCTTGCCCTGCTGGCCCTGCCGGTTCACGCCTTCGACACGTCCGCGCGCGCGGCCTACGTGATCGATCAAACGACAGGCACTGTGCTGTTGTCGAAGAATGCCGATGAACCGCTTCCACCGGCATCGATGTCCAAGCTGATGACGCTCTACGTGGCATTCGAAGCTCTGCGCGACGGTCGATTGACGCTGGATGAAACGCTTCCGGTCTCGGAACATGCCATGAGCTATGGCGGCTCGACCATGTTCCTGAACACGCAGGACCGGGTCCGGGTCGAGGACCTGCTGCGGGGCATAATCGTCCTGTCTGGCAATGACGCCTGTGTCGTGATCGCCGAAGCGCTTAGCCCGGACGGTACCGAGGCCGGCTTTGCGCGCTACATGACCCAACGCGCCAGGCAGATGGGCATGAACCACTCGAACTTCACCAACTCGAACGGCTGGCCTGCTGCAGGTCACATGATGTCGGTTCATGATCTGGCCGTGCTGGCCGACAGGCTGATCACCGATTTTCCCGAATACTATCCGCTGTTTGCCGAGGAAACCTTCGAATTTGACGGCCGCGCCCCGTCGAACGTGAACAACCGCAACCCGTTGCTGAAACTGGATATCGGTGCCGATGGCCTGAAGACCGGCCACACGCAAGAGGCGGGCTATGGCCTTGTCGGATCGGCCAAGCAAGGCGATCGCCGGGTGGTCTTCGTTCTTTCCGGGCTCGACAGCATCTCTCGCCGGGCAGAGGAGGCTGAGGCCGTGGTTAACTGGTCGTTTCGAAATTTTATCGAGAGGACAGTTGCCAACGCCGAGACGCCGATAGCACAGGCCAAAGTGTGGATGGGCGCGCAAAAGACGGTTGGGCTTGTGCCCGACGGTGACCTCACCCTTCTGTTCCCCGTTCTGGGCGATCAGAACGTCCAGGCCGAAGTTGTGTATCAAGGCCCGATCAACGCTCCGATCGCCAAGGGCCAACAACTGGCCGAACTTGTGATCCAGCCCGAAGGTTTGCCCGAAATCCGGCGGCCCCTGGTCGCAGCCGAGGATGTGGCGATGGGCGGGTTCCTGGTGCGGCTGATGACCGTGGGCGGCATCGTCCTGAAAGACATGATCAACACCCCGCTGGAGTCGATGTGAGCCCGCGCGGTCTGTTCCTGACATTCGAGGGGATCGACGGTTCGGGCAAGTCCACGCAGGCCCGCAGGCTGGCAGAAAGCCTCGCGGCGGCCGGGCATGACGTTGTTCTGACGCGTGAGCCGGGCGGTTCGCCCGGGGCCGAGGAAATTCGCCGGTTGGTCCTCGAAGGCGACCCCGACAGGTGGTCGGCGGAAACCGAAATTCTTCTGTTCACGGCCGCACGACGCGATCATTTGGAGCGCACGATCGAACCGGCCTTGAATGCGGGTAAGATCGTGATTTGCGATAGGTTCGCCGACAGCACCCGAATGTATCAGGGCCTGTCGCGCGGAGATCTGCGCGCGTTGGTGGACCAACTCCACGGCCTGATGATCGGCCGCGAGCCAGATCTGACCTTGCTGATCGATATGGATCCGGAAATCGGGCTATCCCGCGCCAAAGGCCGGCAAGGCACCGAAGAGCGGTTCGAGGATTTTGGCCCGGCCCTTCAGAAACGTATGCGCTCGGGTTTCCTTGCGCTGGCGGACGAGTTCAAGGACCGGTTCCGTGTAATCGATGGCAATCGCGACGTGGACAGCGTGGCCGTGGATGTGAGAGAAACCGTCCTGAAGGTTCTGCGGTAATTCACGAATGAGCGACGACACACCCACACCGGACCAGGCGCCCGGCGCGCTTCACCCGCGCGAGACACGCAGGCTGTTTGGACAGGATGCGGCCGAGCAAGCTTTCCTGACGGCCTTTGCGTCTGACCGGCTGCATCACGCCTGGCTTCTGACCGGCCCTCGTGGCGTGGGCAAAGCGACCCTGGCATGGCGCATCGCGCGGTTTCTGCTGGCCACGCCGCCGCAACAGGATGACGGGCTGTTCGGTGCGCCCGAGGATCCGACGACACTCGACATCGCGCCGGACCACCCGGTTGCAGCAAGGATGCTGGCCGGGGCCGAACCCGGTCTGGCCGCGATCAACAGATCCCTGAATGATCAGGGCCGCCTGCGTAACGAGATCGTTGTCGATGACATCCGAAAATTGGGGCGCTTCTTCGGCCTCAGTTCAGCGGACGGAGGGCGCCGCGTGGTTATCGTGGATGCGGCGGACGAAATGAATGTCAGCGCCGCAAACGCGTTGTTGAAAATGCTCGAAGAGCCCCCGGCCCGCACGACACTGCTGCTGGTTTCGCATCAGCCGTCACGGCTGTTGCCGACGATCCGCTCGCGGTGCCGTACCCTGCGCCTGTCACCGCTGTCGCCGGAGGACATGAAATCGGCGCTGGCACAGACCGGGGCCGAGTTGCCTCCGCAATCCGATCACCTCGCGGCTTTGGCCGCCGGTTCCGTAGGCGACGCGGTACGGCTGATCAATCTGGGCGGAATGGAGATCTATGCCGAGCTGATCCAGATACTTGGTACCCTGCCCCGCCTCGACCGCCAGCGCGCGCTGGCTTTGGCCGAAGCGGCCGCGCAGCGCGGAGCAGCCGAGCGCTATGACCTGCTTTTGAATCTGATTGACATCGCTCTGTCTCGCCTTGCTCTGACAGGTGCGACCGGCGCGCCTCCGCAGCCCGAAGCTGCGCCAAACGAAGCCGAAGTGCTATTGCGCCTGTCATCCTCGCGCCCACAAGCCTTGGGCTGGGCCGAGGCCGCATCCATCATCACGGCCCGTGCGCGGCACGGGAAGGCGGTGAACCTTGACCCTGTCGCCGTCGTCCTAGATACGGTGTTCAAGATTCAGGAAACCGCCGGTCCGAGCAGATGAGCGACACGCCCCAACCTCCCGCAATCACTGACAGCCATTGCCATCTGGATTTCCCGGATTTCGAGGGCCAGTTGGACGCAATCATCGCTCGTGCGGTCGAAGCGGGCGTGACACGCATGGTGACGATCTGCACACGTCTGCGCAATGAGCCGACCGTGCGCGCGATCGCCGAAACACATGCCCCGGTTTTCTACGCTGCGGGCACCCATCCCATGAGCGCGTCCGAAGAGCCACTGGCGAGCGTCGACGAACTCGTCGCATTGTCCCGACATCCGAAATTTGTCGGCATCGGCGAAACCGGGCTGGACTATCACTACACCGCCGACAGCGCCGAAATACAAAAACGCTCGTTGAGGGTTCACATTCAGGCCGCCCAAAGTACAGGCCTGCCGCTGATCATTCACGCCCGTGCAGCCGACGAGGACATGGCGGCGATCCTGCAGGACGAGTTTCGGAACGCACCTTACTCCTGTGTGATGCATTGCTTCTCGTCTTCGGCCGAACTGGCACGGGCAGCGTTGGATTTGGGGTTCTACCTCTCCATGTCCGGCATCGCGGCCTTTCCAAAAAGCCAAGAGCTGAGGGATATCTTTGCGGCAGCGCCTGTCGATCGAATTCTGATAGAGACCGACGCACCATACCTAGCCCCGCCGCCGCACCGGGGCAAGCGGAACGAGCCCGGCTATACCGCTTTCACCGCCCGGGTCGGCGCCGAACTGTTTGGCATGGACTACCCGGATTTCGCCGCGCAGACCCAAGCGAATTTTGATCGACTGTTTGCGAAGGCGGCCGCCTACCCGGTTGCCGCATGAGCATGCTGCGGTTCACGATCCTGGGCTGTGGCTCCTCTGGCGGTGTCCCCCGGTTGGGTGGGCATTGGGGAGATTGTGACCCGCAAAATCCGCGCAATATCCGCCGCCGGTGCTCGATGCTGGTTGAACGGGACGGGCCGGACGGCACGACCTCGGTTCTGATCGACACGACCCCGGACATGCGCAGCCAACTGCTGGACACCAGAACCGGACGCCTCGACGCCGTTGTCTACACACACTCGCATGCCGATCATGTCCACGGCATCGACGACCTGCGCATGATCGTTTTCAACATGCGCGCGCGGGTGCCCGTTTGGGCGGATGGCGACACGCAAAACGCATTGCTGGGGCGGTTCGGCTACGCGTTCATTCAACCCGAAGGCTCACCCTATCCACCGATCCTCGACCTGAAGACAATTGACGGTCCGTTCGAGATAGACGGTCCGGGAGGATCAATCCCGTTTCGCCCGTTCAAGGTGAACCACGGATCGATCGATGCGCTTGGTTTTCGTATGAACAACCTGGCCTATCTGCCTGATGTTGCGGAAATCTACGATGATGCCTGGCCCGAGCTTCAGGGATTGGACTGCCTCGTGATCGACGCGCTGCGCCGGAACCCACATCCGACCCATGCCCACCTGGAAAAGACCCTTGGCTGGATCGAACAGCTAAAGCCGGCTCGGGCGGTTCTGACCAATATGCACATCGATCTGGACTATGCAGCCGTCGATGCCGAGACCCCTGACCATGTCGAGCCTGCCTATGACGGCATGGTGATCCGGCAGCCATTGTAGGACATCGGATTGCACGCGCTTCCCCCAGCTCTGACCGAACAGCCTGGATTGAGGTCGTGAGATGTTGCAAAGCCTGATCGACGTCATCCTTCCGGTCTTTCTTGTGATTGGGGCTGGTTATGTCTCGACGCTGACGGGCTATTTCAAAGAAGTTCATATCGATGGGTTGATGAAGTTCACGCAGGGGTTCGCGATCCCCTGCCTGCTGTTTCTGGCCATCGCCCATCTGGACCTGAGCGCCAGCTTTGACCCGCGCCTTCTGGGCAGTTTCTATACCGCCGCAGCTTTGTGTTTCCTTGCGGGGGTATTCGGCGCTCGCCTGATATTCAAGCGCGAATGGGAAGACTGCGTCGCAATCGGGTTCTGCTGTCTGTTCTCGAACTCGGTCCTGCTGGGCCTGCCGATCACCGAACGCGCCTATGGGCCCGACAACCTGACCGGAAACTATGCGATCATCGCGTTCCACTCGCCGTTCTGCTACTGCGTCGGCATAACCGTGATGGAGGTCATCCGCAACCGAGGCAATGGCGGTATGCGCATGGCTCGATCGGTGCTTTCGGCAATGTTCAAGAACGCGCTGATCCTCGGTATCGCTCTGGGCTTCATCGTCAATCTCACGGGCGTCGGAATTCCGGCTGTGGCAGACGAGGCCCTGAGCCTGGTGACCCGCGCAGCACTGCCCGGCGCCCTATTCGCTCTGGGCGGAGTTCTGGTCAAGTACAGGCCCGAAGGCGACCTGCGGACAATCGGTTATGTTTGCTGCGTTTCACTTGTTCTGCATCCAAGCCTGGTCTGGGTGTTCGGTACAGCGACCGCCCTGCCGCAAGATCTTTTCCGCTCGGGCGTTCTGAACGCGGCGATGGCGCCCGGTTTCAACGCCTACATCTTCGCCAACATGTATGGCCGGGCCAAACGAGTTGCCGCCTCTTCGGTGTTGATTGGCACAGGCGTGTCCATTCTTACGGTATGGATGTGGTTGACGTTGCTCGGATAAAGACGAATTGACTTTGCGGGAGGGCGCCACACCTATCCCGAAACAGGACAAGGAAGCCCCAGCATGCCGACTGCCGTCATCGTAGCGCATGGCCAACCCTCCGACCCAGACCCGGCCGAGGCATCCCTGGCCAGACTGGCCGCTCGGATCGATCAACTGACGGATAGGGTCACAGTCAGATCGGCGACCCTCGCCGCGCCAGGCGCGTTGGAAAAGGTCCTTGATGACATTCCAGACGGCAGCGCGATTTATCCATTGTTCATGGCGAAAGGGTGGTTCGTGACTTCTGCGCTTCCCAAGCGCCTTGAAGGGCGCACAGTTCGGCAACTCGACCCGCTGGGCGTTGACCCACAGCTACCCAACCTGGTGGCGCGCGCCCTGCAACCCTTGATCGACGAGCAAGGTTGGAGCACCACGTCCACGGATCTGCTTATTGCCGCACACGGCTCAGGCCGCAGCCGCAACCCGGCAGCTGTCACCCACGAATTCGCTGACCGTTTGGCCGGTTTGATATCGCTGAAATCAATCCGCTGCGGATTTGTCGAAGAACCCCCATCGATCAGCGACGCCGCCCAAATGACCGGGGACCATGCGATCTGCCTGCCGTTCTTTGCCTGCACCGGGGGCCACGTGTTGGATGATATTCCCGCCGAGCTGGGCAAGGCCGCATTTCGTGGCCCGGTGCTGCCTGTGGTCGGCGAGTTGGATGAAATCCAGTCGCACATCGCGCGGACATTGGACGGGGCTTTCGCTGAGTAGTCAAGCAACCAGCCTACCGACGCACCGGTCTACTCCGGTGCCCGCGCCTCTTCGGAATAGAAGCGATGGCACGACCGACCGTTTCGCTTGGCCTCGTAAAGGGCCAAATCCGCCGCGTGCAGAATCTCAGCCGGTTTCGGGGACAGAAACTGTGACGTAAGTGCGGTCCCGATGCTCGCCGAAATCGCGCAGGTCTCGCCCTCGAAAACCATCGGTTTCTGAAGGCGGCCAATCAGGCGATTGGCGATCCGTTCAAGCTGAGCCCTGCTCGACAGGCTTTTGAATATCAGAACAAATTCATCGCCGCCGATCCGGGCGACCGTGTCGTCGCTGCGGGTTTCTTCCAGCATGATCCGGGCGGCCTGGGACAGCACATAGTCGCCCGCGGCATGCCCCAATTCGTCGTTCACGGCTTTGAAGAAATCCAGGTCCAGATGCATCAACGCAAAAGTGGATTTCGTTGAAACCAAATGCTCGAGAATGTGGTCCATCGCGCGCCGGTTCTTGAGGCCGGTCAGAGTATCGGTATAGGCCTGTTCCTCGGCCGCAAGCATTGCCCCCTGAAGCCGCAGGTTCAACGACCTCGAAGCCTCCATCGCTGCAGACTTGGCCTCGACTAGGTAAAGCAATTCAATCGCGAGATCGGTTCCCGAGAAATCCGCGCTTGTCAGGGCATAGTCCCGTACGGCGTCCAGGATCGAGATCCCGAAGGACAGGTTGACAACCGCACCTGCATCGTCAGGCAGCGGTGCCACCAACCCCTTCAATGCTGTGCGCGGTTCATCGTGAAACTTGAGATGAAACTTGGTACCTGCCGTCGCCATTAATGCCGGCAGGGTCGTCACGGTTCTGGGCCTTACCAGTTCAAATATCTCCAGAAAATCGCTGCCAACCATTGGCTGGTCCGGGCGCAGTTTTTGCAGTGTCGGCCCGACCTGAAGGATACGCCCATCCTGATCCACCAAGGTGAACATTGGGCACAACGTCTCCAACATCCTGCCCAGTTGATCCAGATCCATCATCAGTTCCGCGCTCCCAGATCAAAGTGACGCCCCTCGGCAAAGGCGCTTTCGACCAGAACCATCGAGATGACGTCCACCCCGCCTTGATGCCCGGCATGCGTCAGAATCACGAGCGCGCCATAGTCGTCCGCCATTGCTCGCAAAATCCCGATCATGACATTGGCATAGCCATCCAGCCCGGGATGGCAGTGCAGTTCGAATTCGGTGGGCGAGCGCTCCTGCAGTTCCAGGGCAGGCAACTCAAGGTCAGAGACCGCCAGTTTGACCCGATCGGCCAGATCATCCAAAGACTGCAGAAACTCGACATAGGTGACGCCGCCAAAGCGCAGAAGGCGCCGCAACCCTTCCATGTTGGGGTGTGAGACCAGATAGGTTCCGAGATCCTCCAGGAACTCGTCCCGCGAACGGTTCAGTTGATCGCAGACCACGTCCAGCAGGCGATATGACTTTTCCCGGTCGTATACGAGCATCGCTTCGAACTCGGCGAACCCAAGTTCAGCGGCCTCGGTCGCCCGAAGCCAGCGCTCACGCCCATACGTCGCGCATACAAACGATTGAACTGCCTTGTTGATCAATCCGTGCATGAATGCCCTCAAAAAGGTTTCATGCCCGATCCCACCTCAAAGATCTTAACAAAGGCCAAATGCGGAAGTTCAAGATGGGGAAAATTAACCAAAATCTCAGACTGAGACATCCTGCCGTTCCAGCTGCCTGCCCGGTGGGGCGCTATCAGAAATCGGTCGGCGCGCCCCCTTCGGCTTTGCGCCGTGCGACGAAGTCAGCCAGTTCCTCTCGGATGGCTTCATCCATCGGCGGAGCCTCAAAACTGTTGATGATCTCCTTGAACATCAGATGCGCCCGTTCGGCTGTCCAGATCCCACCCGCGACTTCCCAGCCCTCGTAGTTTTTCCAATCGCTCAGGAAGGGTTGATAGAACGCGGTGGTATAGCGATCCTGGGTGTGTTGGATGCCAAAGAAGTGCCCATCGTTCCCGACCGCGCGGATGGCTTCCAGTGCGATTTCGTCTGGGCCTGTGGCGCAGATCTCAGGCTGCATATACCTTTGAATTTGCTGCAATATCTCGCAGTCCATGATGAACTTCTCCGGACTCGCGATCAGACCGCCCTCCAGCCATCCGGCTGCGTGATAGACCATATTGGTCCCCGACTGCACCGCCGCCCAGAGTGAATTCGACGTCTCCCAGACGGCCTGGCCGTCCGGCACATTGGCCGCGCAGACACCGGACGAGCGCAAGGGCAGCCCATAGAACCGCGCCATCTGGCCGGTCATCTGGGTCGACCGGATGTATTCAGGCGTGCCAAACGCCGGCGCACCGGACTTCATGTCGACATTCGAGGTGAATGTCCCGATGACACATGGGATGCCGGGCCGTACGTACTGGAACAAGGCAATCGCACACAGCGCCTCGGCCAACGACTGCGCAACGGCCCCGGCCATCGTCACCGGGGCCATCGCCCCCGCCAAAGTGAACGGCGTGACGACGATGGCCTGCCCCCGCCGGGCCAGCCGCAGGCACCCGTCGATCATCGGGTGATCGTGTTTCAGAGGCGAGGTCGAGTTGATGTTGGTGTACATGCGCGGCGACGCCTCGAATTCCTCGTGGCTGAGACCGCCTGCGATGCGCACCATTTCCATGACGTCCTCGACGCGCTCTTTGCCCAGCGAATAGGCATGCATCGCCTTGTCCGTGAGCGTGAGTTTGTCATACAGGACATCCAGGTGCCGGACGCTGGCATGCAGGTCAACCGGCTCGACCGGGTAGCCTCCGGCAAAGTGGATGCAGTTGAAATACTGCGTCAGCTTCAACAGGTTCCGGCACATTTCCCGGTTGCCGGGAACCTTCTTGCTGATCTCCATGTCCCAGTAGTTCGGCGGTGACGAGACATTTCCGAACAACATCGTCTTGCCGCCGATCTCGATCGTGTGGTTCGGGTTGCGCGGCGTGATGGTAAAGGTCGACGGCGCCTTGGCGACCATTTCCATGACGAAGTCACGGCCCATGCGCACGTTGTCGCCATTGACGATGCATCCGGCCTCACGCAGGATCTCCAAGGCTTCTTGGTTGTAGAACTCGATGCCGATTTCCTCGAGAATACGCATGGCACCGTCATGGATGGCTTCGACGCCCTCGGGGCCCAACGGTTCGGTTGGCCGGTCGATGTTGATAGGCGGATTCCATGGCATCTGGTCGATGACTGCCGCACCGCGGCGCGCTGCAGCGCCTGCGCGTCCACCACCCCTGCGCTTGCGAGTATTCGTGTCGGCCATCTGTTCCTCCGGCGTTTGTTACTCTCAAACAAGACCCGAAGTCCGGCCTCTGGCCGCTCTGTCTGCGACAGCCAAGGTCGGTTTCAACTCATGAACCGCCGATTTTCAGGCAAGGCGCTTTAACGAAGGTTCAGCCAGCCGGGGATGTGGCTGATATCGGGAAGAACGACATCAGCCATCGGTGCAAGATCCTCAACCTTTGCCAATCCAGTCAGAACACCGATCGTGGTCATGCCGGCGGCGCGACCGGCCTCCAGATCGTGCAGACTGTCGCCGACCATGGCGATCCGGTCCGGTGGGACGCCAACATGTTGGGCAAAAGCCAACAACTGGCCGGGCCCAGGCTTGAACCCGTGGCCACTGTCATACCCCGCAATGAAATCGAAATAGGTCTCGATTCCGACCGAGGCCAGGTGCCGTTTCGCCGGCATCTCGCCGTCATTGGTCGCAACACCCAGCTTCTTGCCGGCGTCTTTCAGGGATTGCAGAAAAGGTGCAAGCGCAACGGCCTCGACCTGAGGCGCATGGGCAGAAGCCGCATTCAAGGTCTGAACCAGATCCTCGCGGGACCAGCCGTCAAGGTCTGGGAACAAGGCGTCTGCGACCTCGTCGACGGTGCCAGCGATCACGATACTGTCCTCGGAATAGGTCTCTGTCGCGAAGTCAAAGCCAATGCTCTTTCCAAGCAGGGACGCACGCGCATTGTCGCCCTCGCTCAGACGCAGCAGCACCGCCTTGCCGAACGCCCCCCACGTGGCGGCGAAATCAAACAGGGTTCCGTCCTTGTCAAAAACCAGCGCATCAATCGACATGCATTCTTGCTCCTGCGCGGACCCGTTCAGGTCCAATGAACATCCGCGCCGCCTGACAGGACGCTTCGGGCCTGGGCCGGTTGATCGTAGGGGACAGCGTTTGCGTCACAAAAGGCCAACACCCACGAATCGTCAAGCATCAGAAATTCCAGCACCGAAGCAAGAAACTCGGGCTCTGTGGCGCGGTCCCTCAGGTCATCCGTCGAGGCGCCGGTCGAACCAAGGAAAACAGGCAACAATTCATCGTTCCCAACAAGCCACCCAAGCGCTTTCAAGGCCAGAGTTTCGGCGAATTCGGCAGAGATCGGCATGATCAGGCCCCGGTTCGAAGATTTGGAAAGGGTTTGTTAACCAGACTCATAAACACTTTGGCAAGGCATGCAATCTACGGTGAAAACAATGTCCGTGCAGGGAACCATCCTTGTCCTCGACGGGGTCTCGACCAATCGCATCATGCTGAAGGTGCAGCTGACGGCGGCGTGGTATCATGTCGTGCAGGGCGAGAAGCTGGCTGGTCTTGGGGCGTTGCTGCGGCGGACCCGGCCGGATCTGGTGCTGACGGCCCAGACACTACCCGACGGAGACGCGGGCGACGTCAAAAGACTGATGCTGTCCGTTCCGGCCCTGCAGGATGTCCCTGTGGTCGCGATTGCGCCTCGGAACGACCGGACCGCCCGGCTGCGGAACCTGTCCGAGGGGCTGGATGACGTTCTGGCCTATCCGTTCAAAGATACGCTGTTGCTGGCGCGTGTGCGAAGCCTGCTGCGCGCCCGTGCGGAAACTCAGGATCTGAAGAACAGTGGCAACCCTCAATCCGTGGGGTTTGCCGAGGCCCCCGCTGCAATGATCACGCCCGCGCGGCATGGTCAGATCGCCGTCTTGGCCCACACCGCACGTACTCGCACGCTGTGGCACAAGGCCCTGAACGGACGAACGCAGCATTCGGTGTGCAGCCATACCCTGCCCAACCTCAGCGGAGTCTTGTCCGGCACCATACCTGACGCGATTGTTGTCGAATTGAACAGCGATCCATCCGGCCTGAACATGTTGGCCGACCTCAAATCCCGCACCGGCACTCGGCGGACCGCTCTGATCGGAATCATTCCCGATGACAACGCCACTCTTGCCGCCGAGGCCCTGGATCGCGGCGCCGATGCGATTTGCCTCGGAGGGTTCTGCCCTGACGAAGTATCGCTTCGGGTCGAGGCGTTGATTGCACGCAAGGCGCATGACGAGCAAATGCGCGACTCGTTGCGCCGTGGGCTTGAGGAATCGTGGATCGACACGCTGACGGGCCTGAACAACCGTCGTTTCGCACAGACCGCGATGGACCAATTGCTGCACAGTTCGGTGCACAAACAGCGGGGTTTTGCGATCATGCTGGCCGACCTGGACCACTTCAAATCCATCAATGACCGTTACGGCCACAGTGCCGGTGACAGGGTTTTGGTCGAGGCCGGAAAACGGATGAAGCGCGCTTTCGGACCTGACGGCTTCCTCGCCCGCATCGGAGGAGAGGAATTCCTGTTCGGACTGCCAAACGCGACCCGCGAAAAGGCGCTCAGGAAGGCGGCCGATATCTGCAGCGGCGTCAGCAGCGTACCGGTCGTCCTGCCGGACATTCCTGCCCGCCTTCCGGTGACGGTCAGCATCGGGCTGAAGGTGTGCGAGCCACCCTTCTCCCCACCTCCGGACGGCTCACTGTCGGCCGAAAGCCTGATCAAATGCGCGGACAAGGCGCTTTATGCGGCCAAACAGGCCGGCCGGAACCAAGTGTGGATGAAACAGAACGCGGCCTAAGCAGGTCAGTCCTTGCGTTTCTTGGGATCCGGGCGCCGCTTCAACACGTCTTCCAAGCGGTCGGCATAAGCTTTTCGTTCTTCGTCGGACATGGCCGAAACCCGAGCCAGCCATTGCTCTTGCAGAGCCGCCTGGATTTCGTCATTCGCCCTTGCTTGTTCTTCCAGCAGGTTCTGGACTTCATCGCGGTCGAACGGAATGGCCCGCAGCGCTTTGCCAAGCGCCTTGAAATCACGAGACCTTTTCTCGGCCCCGCGCCGATGCTTGTCGGCCAGATCGCCTCTCAACGCCTTGCGTTCCGGATCAGGAAGAGCGCGGTACAGGGCAGGCCCAAATCCGGGAGGAACATCGTCCCGCACACCGTGAAACCGCAGCGCAGTCCCGATGATCACCCCGGCGACCAGCAGGTTCAGGCCAAGGGATACCACCAATAGCACAGGCACCCAGCGCCTTGGGGGTTTAACGTCTTCATTCATTCCGCTTCCTCCAGAAACGCGGCCTCGAGACCGAGATTGGCGACCATGTAGGATGCATCCTGGGTCATTATGTAATTTGCCGGGTCCGGAAGAAAGGACGGCGCGGCAAAGCCGACCCATGCGCCAACCACGCTGGCCGCCGCAAGCCCACTGAGCGCCTGCCAGCCCCCGAGACCGGCAACAAGATTGCCCAGAAACACTTGTGACTTGGGTTTCGCTGTTTTTGTCGCCGCAAGCCGGATGGCCTCGGCATCCGTCAGGATACGAACGGCCAAATCGTCGGGCAGATCAACATGCGCCTGCCGTGCCTCGGCAAACAAGAGATCCAGTTCTGTATCTTGGTCAGACATGGTCATACCCCAACTCTTCCTGACGGCCTGACAGTATGGCCGTCAACGACCGCTTTCCGCGGGCAACAAGACTTTCTACCGCTTCTACGGAAATCCTCATGATTCCCGCGATTTCCGGATTGGACAACTCCTCGATATGCCTGAGAATGACAGCTTCGCGCTGCCGTTCCGGCAATTGTGCCAAGGCCGCTTGCAACGCATCCACGCGGGCGTTTTGCTGCATTCGGTCCACGACACTGGGCTGGTCGTCCTCAGGCTCTGGCACATCGTCCAATGTGCCTGCCGTTTTCTTCCGCCGCAGATCGACACACAGGTTCAAGACCACGCGGTACAACCAGGTCGAGATCTTGGCCTGCCCCGGAACCCAGTCCGCCGCCACTTTCCACAGCCGAAGCATCGCTTCCTGGGTTACGTCTTCGGCCTCTGCCGTGTTGTTCAACATGCGCAGAGCAACCGAATAGCACCGCGGCCCCAACCGATCGGTCAACAGGCGTGCTGCCTGGGCGTCGCCTTCGGCAAACCGCTTCAGCAACACGTCGTCGCTGCAGGCATCCGCGGCGACCGTGTCGCCGCGGACAGTATGCGCAGAGGACGGCACGTCCTTCATCCTGCGTCAGTTGTTGTCTGGGTCCGGGCGGCCACCCTTCTTGTGGTGCCGACCCATTCCATCCCGTGCATTGGCGAACTCCTGCTCGGACAGAGATCCGTTTCCATCCGCATCAAGGCGGTCAAACATCTTGTCAGCCCGGCGCGGTTTCGGCAACTCGTCCGCAGTCAGAAAGCCGTCTTTGTCTGCATCATGACGCTCGAACATGTCGGAAACGCGGTCGTTTGCCTTCTTCTGGGCCTCGGCTTGCATTTCTTCGACGCTGATCTTTCCGTCACCGTCGGTATCGGCCGAGGTGAACTTCTGCAGGCGATGGGCCTCCATCTCGGCCTTGGTCACCTGGCCGTCCCCGTTGGCATCCAGCTCCTGAAAGCTGACCGGTTCACGGTCGCGAGGTCCTTTGGCCAGCGCAGCCGTCCCGGTGACGGCAACTGCAGACAGAATGATGGCCGAGATAAATTTTGCGCTCTTCATTGCTCGTTTCCTTTGTTGTCGCGGCCCTGTGCCGCTGCTTACATTCATTCAAACGCAGCCCGGCAAAGTTTCCGTCGCTGTCCGCGAATTTTTTTCCGGCATTGAAACCTGCATTTTCGGGCAATATTTTCGAGAGGGTCGGTGCAAAGCGACGCACCCCCCTTTTCTGCGGGATGAAACAAGCGCAATATCCCCGAAATCCGAGCGCGAGTATCAAGATGACAGATCAAACCATCGACACCCTCTCTCAGGAGGAACGCCCCACGTGGCCCGCCATCGTGAAAGGGTTCCGGTGCAAATGCCCCAATTGCGGCAAAGGCAAGCTGTTGCACAGCTACCTGAAGGTGAATGATACCTGCGCAGACTGCGGTCAGGAATTGTTTCACCACAGGGCAGATGACGGGCCGGCCTACTTGACCATTCTGCTGGTCGGACACCTTTTGGCTCCGGCGCTGCATGTCACTTACGTCGGCCTGCGCCCGTCTCCGTGGGCCATGGCAATCGGCTTTTCGATAGCTTGCGTTGCACTGTCGCTGTTCCTTCTTCCCAGGCTCAAAGGAGCGGTCGTCGGCTTTCAATGGGCCCGGAAGATGCACGGGTTCGACGACGGCAAGTGACCCGTCAATGCAGCTGAGCTTCTCATGACCGTGGACAAATCCGCAATTCGCGATGCCGCGACGATCATCGTTTTGCGCGACCGTTTTCGAAGCCCGTCGATTCTGATGGGCCAACGTGGTGCCGCGGCGGCCTTCATGCCGAACAAGTTCGTGTTTCCGGGGGGTGCCGTGGATGCTGAGGACGCGCAAGTTCCGCTGGCCACTCCGGTACCCGAGATTTGCCAACAAAGGCTGAGCGATCAGGCTCCTGCCGGACTGCATGTGCCACTGGCGGCAGCGGCAATTCGCGAGTTGTGGGAGGAGACCGGCTTTATCCTCGGTGTCCGCGACACCTGGCCGGGTCCGGTTCCACAAGCCTGGACCGGCTTCGCGGAAAGAGGCTACATTCCGTCGGCCGAAGCGCTGCAGTTCGTGTTCCGCGCGGTTACCCCGCCCGGACGCCCACGCCGGTTCGACGCCCGATTTTTTCTTTTGGACGCAGATGCCATCGCCGGTGATCTGGACGATTTCAGCCAGGCCTCGGATGAACTGTCACATCTACAGTGGATTCCGCTGGAACAGGCGCGGGAGTTCGACTTGCCCTTCATCACCGAGGTTGTTCTGTCGGAAGTCGAGGCGCGCGTATCAGATACAACGCCCCCCGACTCCGTGCCGTTCTTTCTGAACAACGAAGAAGCCAGTCTGTTCCAGCGTCTCAAGGGCCACCCGATGCCCGAAACAGACTGAGCCGCCTTATTTCATTCGGCTTATTACAACTGTGACTTCGGGCTTTTTGCCGATTTCGATCTGTGCACTTTGTCGAACGATGCGACGCATGGCTTCTTCCAGCTTGTCATCGTCCCGCAGCGTTTTGACCTCAGCCCGCATCAGGAACTGGTTCAGGTCCTCTTCCAGCACCTCGATCAATCCGGCCCGCGACACGCCGGTTTCCGGCAGCCCCATGGTATCGCACCAAGGTTCGCCCAGTGGCTCATCGTCTTCGTCCAGGATGACAGTTACGGTCACGTGCCCGTTCAGAGCCATGCGGATACGGTCCCGCACCACACCGTCCAGCGCGCCAATCTTGACGGAACCGTCCAGGTAGGTCCGGCCGGTCTCGACATAATCCACGACCTCGGGCGCGTTCCCCGACAGATCCAGCATCGTGCCATTGACCGCCAGGACACCGGCACGACCTGCGGCCTCGGCCAGCTTGGCGTGTTCCCGCAGATGCCTGTGTTCACCGTGCATTGGAACGACGATCTGAGGATCGACCAAGGCATGCATCTGCTCAAGATCAGGGCGGTTGGCGTGGCCGGAAACGTGGTACAAGCCAGCGCTGTCATCGACCACGTCGACGCCTTTTTCGCTCAGTTGGTTCATGATGCGGATCACACCGCGTTCATTCCCCGGAATGGTCTTCGAGGAGAAAAGGAACAGGTCGCCATCCTTCAGCTCGATCCCCCGGTATTTGCCGCGCGCCAACTGCGCGCTGGCCGCGCGGCGCTCACCCTGGCTGCCGGTGACGATCAGCATCAGGTTCTGGCGGGGCAGATCCAAGGCTTCCTCAGCGCTGATCACGCGCGGAAAATCAGACAGGATACCGGTTTCAGTCGCAGCCTCGATCATGCGGCGCATGGCCCGGCCCAACAGAACCACCGAACGACCCGCCCGATGCCCGGCCTCGGCCAGCGTTTTGACCCGCGCGACATTCGACGCAAAGGTCGTTGCAACCACCATACCAGTCGCGTCCTCGACCAATTGGGTGATGGCCGGCCCAACCTCCGACTCCGAGCGACCGGGATGCGAGGAAAACACGTTGGTGCTGTCACAAACCAACGCCTTGACCCCAGACTTGGCCACTTCGGCCCAAAGATCGGGATCAAACGGTTCGCCCACAACCGGATTGGTGTCCAGTTTGAAATCACCGGTATGCACGACACGGCCAGCCGGCGTGTCGATCACCAGCGCCGCACTCTCGGGGATCGAATGCGAAACGGGCAGGAATCCGACCGTAAACGGACCTGCCTTGATCTGCTCGGGCCAGGCGGACACGGTGCGCACGGCTTCGGGCGGATGTCCGACATCTTCCATTTTGCGGCGGGCGATATTTGCGGTGAAAGCACGCGCGTAGACCGGCGCGCCAAGGGCCTCATGACAATGGGCCACGGCGCCGACGTGATCCTCGTGCGCATGGGTGACGAAGATCGCCTCAAGCCGATCCGCACGTTCCTTCAACCACGAAATGTCGGCGTAGATCAGATCGACGCCCGGCGTTGTATCCATGTCGGGAAAGGTCACGCCCAGATCGACCAGGATCAGACGTTCCTGACCGGGTTTGCCATAGCCGTAGACATAGGCGTTCATACCGATTTCGCCCGCGCCGCCGAGCGGCAAGTAGATCAGTCTTTCGCTGCTCATGCCGAGCCAGTATCCTTGTTGTAGCGATGGATCACGGTAAGCCCGTGCATCGTCAGATCGTCTTCAATTGCATCAAAGCCCACATCGGCCTGATCGAACAGCGGTGCAAGACCGCCCGTCCCTATGACCTTCATGGGCATTCCGTATTCCGCCTTGATCCTGTCGATCAAACCTTCGATGAGGCCGGAATACCCCCAATACACACCTGACTGGATACATCCAACCGTGTTTGTGCCGATGACTTTCTCGGGACGCGTCACGTCGATATGCGGCAGAGCTGCAGCGCCCTGGTGCAAGGCCTCGAGACTGAGGTTCACGCCGGGGGCGATCACTCCTCCGACATAGGCGCCATCAGCGGCGACCACATCGAAATTCGTGGCGGTCCCGAAATCCACCACCACGACATTCCCGCCGTGCCGATCAAAGGCACCGGCCGCATTCGCCAGACGGTCCGGACCGGGAATCGTCCCTTCATCAACGCGCGGCGCTAGCGGCAACTCGCAATCGGGCTTGCCCACCACCAACGGCCGGCATCCAAAGAACCGGTCGGCAAAGACGCGCAGGTTGAACACCACCCGCGGCACCGTCGAGGCAATGATGACGTCGGTGATGTCAGCCTCGATCCCGTAATGTTTCACCAGTGTCGAGTACCAGGTGAAATAGGCATCGGCCGTGCGGGCATGATGGGTCGAGGTGCGCAGCGTACACAGGAATTTCTCGCCATCCCAGATCGAGAAAACGGTGTTCGTGTTGCCGCAGTCAATGGCCAGAAGCATATGCGCCCCTTTCAGAAATAGACGTCTGCCGCCGGAATGCTGACGCGGCCCTTGGCGGTGTTTAGGACAAGGTTGCCGCCCGCGTCCACCGTTTCAAAGGTCCCGACGGTTTCCGAAGCACCTGTGCGCGCGGTAATCACCTCGCCCAGCTTCGCGGCCCGGGCCAGCCACGCTTTGCGGATCGGTTCAAACCCGTAGGTAACAAACTGGTTTTCGAGCTTCGCGTAGGCATCGGCGAGTTCAGTCAGAAAATCCTCGGCGGACACCTGAGCCCCGGTTTCCGACAACAACGAAACGGGCCGCAGAGCTCCCTGCTCAACTGTCTCAGGATCAGGCGCGTCTGCGAGGTTCACCCCGATGCCGATCGCAAGGTGGGATACGTCGCGCCCCTGCCCCGTGCTTTCCAACAGGATGCCGGCCAGTTTCCCGCCGTTCAACAACACGTCATTCGGCCATTTCAATGCGAACCCCTGTGCGCGACCGGTGACCGAAACACAGGCATCAAAAAGCGCCAGCGCGGCAACAAAGCTGCGAAGGGCTGCCTGCTCTGGATTGCCCTCGGGCCGCAGCAACAAGGTTGCTGCCAGGTTGCCCTGGGGGTTGGACCACGCCCGGCCGCGCCTGCCACGCGCGGCGGTTTGATGATGCGCCATGATCCAGACCGGACCTGTTGCAGTGGGTGCGATCCGCGCGGCCTCATTCAGGGTGCTGTCAACTTCCTGCAGGATATGCAGACCGTATCCTTGGGGCCAGGTGCTCATGCCAAAAAGGCCCGGCCTGATGGCCGAGCCCCTTTCCAGATTTTGTTGAAACGGTCAGTTGACAAGCGTCGTCGCCGCGGCTGCCGCTGCGCCCTCGATCCCGAACTGGTAGACCACACCGATCAACATCAATGCGGCCGACCCCATCAGAGCAACCCACAATACCGGGGTCGAGCGGGTTTCGATCGGATCTTCGTTTTCGTCGCCGAAATACATGTAGAAGACGATCCGCAGGTAGTAGAAGGCACCGATCACCGAGGCGATTGCCGATGCAATAACCAACCCAATCAGGTCAGCTTGCACACCGGCCTGCCAGACGCCGAACTTGGCGAAGAACCCCAGCATTGGCGGTACGCCGGCAAGGCTGAACATCAGGATCAGCACGGCCAGCGCCTTGCCCGGGTCCCGCTTGGAATACTGGCGCAGGGCGTCGATGTCTGTCACCGGCTTGCCGTCGCGCTCCATCATCAGGATGAAGGCGAAGGTGCCGATATTCATGGTCACATAGATCGCCAGATACATCAGCATCGCTTTGACACCCAATTCGGTGCCTGCGGCCAGACCGATCAGCGCGTACCCCATATGTGCAATTGACGAATAGGCCATCAGCCGTTTGATGTCGCGCTGCCCGATGGCAGCCACGGCCCCCAGCAACATCGACAGGACCGAAAGCAGCACGATCACCTGCTGCCAGTCCGCGATGGCACCGCCGAACGCATCATGCAGAACGCGCGCGAACAAGGCCATCGCTGCAACTTTGGGTGCGGTTGCAAAGAAAGCCGTCACCGGAGTGGGCGAGCCCTCGTAAACGTCCGGTGTCCACATGTGGAACGGAACCGCCGAAATCTTGAATGCCAAACCCGAGATCAGCAGAACAAGGCCAAACAGAAGCCCAACCGAGACATCGCCGTGATGCACCGTGTTGATGATGCCCGAGAACAGCGTCGTACCGGTGAACCCATAGACCAGAGATGCGCCGAACAGCAGCAATCCCGAACTGAGCGCACCCAGAACGAAATACTTCAGCCCTGCCTCGGTCGATTTGGCGCTGTCACGGCGCAGGGCCGCCACGACATACAGAGACAGCGACTGCAGCTCGAGACCCATATAGAGCGACATCAGATCGCCGGCGCTGACCATCATCATCATGCCGACCGCTGCCAAAGCCACCAGCAATGGATACTCGAAACGCAGCAGGTTCCGGCGCGCCATGTATTCCTGGCTCATAACCAGAACCGCTGCGGCAGATAGCAGAATTGCGACCTTTGCAAATCGGGCGAACCCGTCGTCGATGAACATGCCGTTGAACGCCACGTTGGTTCCCGAGCCGTTCGACGCGATCCAGAACGACAGCGCCGCCATCAGTCCGGCCGTCGTCCAGACCAGAACCGGAGCCAGCGCATCCTTGCTGGTGTAGACAGCTCCGATCAGCGCCGCCATCGCATAGATCGCCAGAATGATTTCCGGCAGAATTACAGTGAGATCAGCCTGGATCATGTCTCCAAAGCTCCCTTAGTGCGAGGCGACCTGGGTCGCGGCCTCGGCCGCGGCCAGAGCCGTGTCATAGTTCGAAATCAGCGCGGCGGTCGAATTGCCGATCACGTCGGTGACCAGCGACGGATAGACGCCCAGCAGGATGGTCATGACGATCAGCGGCGCAAAGATCAGACGCTCGCGTGTGCTCATGTCGGTGATCGACTTGAGGCTTTCCTTGATCAGGTCGCCAAAGACCACGCGGCGATACAACCAAAGCGCATAAGCCGCCGAGAAGATCACACCGCTGGCCGCCACTGCGGTCACCCAGGTGTTGACCTGGAAGGTGCCCATAAGCGTCAGGAATTCGCCGATGAACCCGCTGGTGCCCGGCAGGCCCACATTGGCCATGGTGAACAGCATGAACACCAACGCATAGGCCGGCATCCGGATCACCAGGCCGCCATAGGCCTCGATGTCGCGGGTGTGCATCCGGTCGTAGATCACGCCAACACAAAGGAACAGCGCGGCCGAGATGAACCCGTGGCTGAGCATCTGGAAAATCGCCCCGTCGATGCCCTGCTGGTTGGCGGCAAAGATGCCCATGGTCACAAAACCCATATGCGCGACCGAAGAATAGGCGATCAGCTTTTTCATGTCCTCCTGCACCAGCGCCACCAACGAGGTATAGACCACGGCGATTGCCGACAGCCACAGCACCAGATCGGTCATCACGGCCGACCCGACAGGGAACATGGGCAAGCTGAAACGCAGGAAACCATAGCCACCCATCTTCAGCAGAATTGCCGCCAGCACGACCGAGCCCGCCGTCGGTGCCTGAACGTGCGCGTCTGGCAACCAGGTGTGCACGGGCCACATCGGCATCTTCACCGCGAAGGACGCAAAGAACGCGAGGAACATCAGCGTCTGCATACCGCCGACAATGTGGACACCCAGCACGCTGAAGCTCTCGGACGAGAACTGGTGCGTCATGAGCGCGGCAATGTCCGTTGTGCCTGCATCCGCATACATCGCTACCATCGCCACCAGCATCAGAACCGAGCCGAGGAAGGTGTAGAGGAAGAACTTGAAGCTGGCGTAGATCCGGTCCTTGCCGCCCCAGATCCCGATGATCAGGAACATCGGGATCAGCCCGGCTTCGAAGAACAGGTAGAACAGCACCAGATCCAGCGCCATGAACACGCCGAGCATCAGCGTTTCCAGAAGCAGGAAGGCGATCATGTATTCCTTGACCCGGTCGGTCACGTTCCAGCTGGCCAAGATGGTCAGCGGCATGATGAAGGTGGTCAGCAGCACGAACAGAACGCTGATGCCATCCACGCCCATCTTGTACTTCAGGCCCAGCAGCCACTGACCCTCTTCCACCATCTGGAAGCCGGTGTTCGATGGGTCGAACTCGGTATAGATTCCGATCGAAACAAGGAAGGTCACTGTGGTCGCAACCAGCGCGATCCACTTGGCATTGCGCTGTGCGGCCACATCGTTCCCATGCAGGAACAGCGCCATCAGACCGGCGGAAATGGCCGGAATGAACGTTACAATGGATAGGATATTGTCCATCAGTTTGCGCCTCCGCCGATCGACATCCAGGTGACCAGGGCGGCGATCCCCAGAACCATCCAGAAGGCGTAAGTGAAGATGTAGCCCGTCTGCGCCTTGCCTGCGAGGCGGGTGAAGAAGGGAACGACGCCCATTGCTACTCCGTTCAGGAAACCGTCGATCGTCTTGCCGTCACCGCCCTTCCACAGGAACCGGCCAAGGGCCACAGTCGGTTTGACAAGGATCGCGTCGTAGATTTCGTCAAAGTACCACTTGTTCATGAGGAACAGGTACAGCGGACGCTGGTTCTCGGCCAAGCGGCCCGGCAGCGCCGGGTTCACGATGTAGAACAGGTAAGCCAGTCCAAAGCCCAGAACCATAGCGATGAACGGCGAGACCTTGACCCATTTCGGCGCCGCATGCGCGTCGTCCAGAACATGGTTGTCCGGCGCGATGTACAGCGCGCCCTCGCCGGGTTTGCCGACAAAGGCATAGTGGTGATCTCCGCCTTTGGCCTTGTCGTCGTGCGCAGCTTCTTCGCCATGGGATTCGGTGGCATGCGTGTCGTCGCCATGGTCATCGGCCTTGGCATGGTCACCGGCCTCGGCATGCGCCTCGGCAACCGGAATGCCATAGAACTTGCCCACCTGATCGGCGTGACCGAAGAAGTTGTTGTACCAGATCATGCCCGCGAACACGGCGCCCAGCGACAGAACACCCAGCGGCACCAGCATGACCATCGGGCTTTCATGCGCGTGCTCATGCGTGTGCTTGTCGCCCCGCTCCTCGCCAAAGAAGGTCAGGAAGATCAGGCGCCAGCTGTAGAACGAGGTCATCGCGGCCGCGATCACCAGCGCCCAGAACCCGAAGGCCGATCCGCCGGCATAGGCGCTTTCGATGATGGCATCCTTGGACAGGAAACCGGCAAAGCCGATCGTGGTCAGCGGGATACCGACACCGGTGATGGCCAGCGTGCCGATCATCATCGCCCAGAAGGTATAGGGGATCTTCTTGCGCAGGTTGCCATAGTTCATCATGTCCTGTTCGTGGTGCATGGCGTGGATCACCGAGCCCGCCCCCAGAAACAAGAGCGCCTTGAAGAAGGCATGCGTGAACAGGTGGAACATCGCCGCCGAATACATGCCCACGCCCGCGGCCACGAACATGTAGCCCAGCTGCGAACAGGTCGAATAGGCGATCACGCGCTTGATGTCTGTCTGGACCAAGCCCACGGTCGCGGCAAAGAAAGCGGTGGCAGCCCCCAGCACGGTGACGAACCCGGTTGCTCCTGGCGCGAACTCCATCAGCGGCGACATGCGGCAAACCAGGAACACACCGGCCGTCACCATGGTGGCCGCGTGGATCAGCGCCGACACGGGCGTCGGGCCCTCCATCGCGTCCGGCAACCAGGTGTGCAGGATCAGCTGCGCAGATTTACCCATCGCACCGATGAACAGCAACACGCAGATGACCTCGATCGCGGTCCATTCGCCCCACAGGAAGGTCAGTTGCGTTTCTGCCAGCTGGGGTGCAGCGGCAAAAATATCCGAGAAGTTGATGCTGTCGGTCAGGAAGAACAGCGCGAATATCCCCAGCGCAAAGCCGAAATCGCCCACACGGTTGACGATGAACGCTTTCATCGCCGCCGCATTGGCCGAAGGTTTGCGATAGTAAAACCCGATCAGCAGGTAGGATGCGACGCCCACGCCTTCCCAGCCGAAGAACATCTGCACCAGATTGTCGGCCGTCACCAGCATCAGCATGGCGAAGGTGAAGAAGGACAGATAGGCAAAGAAGCGCGGCTTGTAGCTTTCGCCCTCGCGCCACTGTGGATCGTGATCCATGTAGCCGAACGAATAAAGGTGCACGAGCGCCGAAACCGTGGTGACGACGATCAACATGATGGCGGTCAGCCGGTCCAGACGAATGGCCCACGAGGTCGACAGCGAGCCGCTCTCGATCCAGCGCATAATCTCGATCTGCTGGGTCTGTCCGTCAAAGCTGAAGAACACGATCCACGACAGCAGACAGGCTAGGAACAGCAGGCCCGTCGCCGTCCACAGCGCGGCCTTTTCGCCGATGAACTTCCAGCCAAAGCCGCAGATCAGCGCGCCCACGAGCGGGGCAAAGAGGATTGTGGTTTCCATGATCCCTTACCCCTTCATCATGTTAACGTCTTCAACCGCGATGGTGCCGCGGTTGCGGAAGAAGCAGACCAGAATGGCCAGCCCGATCGCAGCCTCGGCCGCGGCCACGGTCAGCACGAACAGCGTGAAAACCTGCCCGACCAGATCGCCGAGGAAGCTGGAAAACGCCACAAGGTTGATATTCACCGCCAGCAGCATCAATTCGATGCTCATGAGCAGGATGATGACATTCTTGCGGTTCAGGAAGAGACCAAAGATGCCGATGACGAACAGCGTCGCCGCGACTGTAAGATAGTGTTCAAGTCCGATCATCTTCTCAAAGTCCCTGCCCCGGTTTCACGTCCTTCAACTCCATCGCCTTGGCCGGGTCGCGCATCATCTGGCCGACGATGTCCTGACGCTTGATGTCCTTGCGGTGGCGCAGCGTCAGCACGATGGCGCCGATCATGGCCACCAGCAGGATCAGACCCGCAAGTTGGAACAGAAGGAAGTATTGATCGTAAAGGATTACACCCAGCGCCTCGGTGTTGTGGCGGTCCGCCGGGACCGGTTGGGCCAGATTGACCTCAATGCCTTGGGCGCTGTCCCAAGCCCCAAAGGCCATGATGAACTGCATCAGAATGACCAGACCTATCAGCAGGGCCAGAGGCATGTACCGCGCCATCTCGGCCTTGAGCTCGGCAAAGTCCACGTCCAGCATCATCACCACGAACAGGAACAGCACCGCGACCGCACCCACGTAGACGATGATCAGCAGCATCGCCACGAACTCGGCCCCCAGCAGTACGAACAGCCCAGCCGAGGACAGGAAAGACAGGATAAGCCACAGCACCGAATGCACCGGCTGACGGCTGATCACGGTGAACAGCCCGCCGGTGATGGCGCTGATGGCAAAGAGGTAAAAGGCAAATACGCTCATTGGTCATCTTCCTCGTTTTCGCCCATGGCCTCCTGCGCCAGTTCCAGCGCCCGGGTCATGGCCGGGATGCCGGCAAAGACCGACATCTGACCGATCGTTTCCACGATCTCTTGTTTCTTGGCCCCTGCCTCGATGGCATGGCGTACCGTCTGGCGCAGGGCCGTGTCGGCCTGTGCGCCCTGACAGGTCAGCCCGGCCAGCGTCAGCAACAGGCGGGTCTTGGCATCCAGTCCGCCCGGATTGACGGTGTTGCCGAACATCATCTCCATGACCTCTTTGGGCACGGTCGGCCACAGCGCCTCGAAGCCGCGCATCGCGTCGACGGGCGAATAGCTCTCCAGCGCCGGGTTGAACGCCTTGGCCATGTCATGCGCCTGTCTGAGCATCTGCTCGAATGGGTTTTTCGTCGGATCGCTCATCGGTAGGGCGCGTCCAGTTCCAGATTGCGGGCGATCTCGGCTTCCCAGCGTTCACCGTTGTCCAGCAGCTTCTGCTTGTCATAGAACAGCTCTTCGCGGGTTTCCGTGGCGAATTCGAAATTAGGTCCTTCGACGATGGCATCGACCGGGCAGGCCTCTTGGCAGAAGCCGCAGTAGATGCACTTGGTCATGTCGATGTCATATCGCGTGGTACGGCGGCTGCCGTCCTGGCGCGGTTCGGCGTCGATTGTGATGGCCTGCGCGGGGCACACAGCTTCGCACAATTTGCAGGCGATGCAGCGCTCCTCGCCGTTGGGGTAACGGCGCAGGGCGTGTTCACCGCGGAACCGTGGCGACAGCGGGCCCTTTTCGTGCGGGTAGTTCACGGTGGCCTTGGGCGCGAAGAAATACTTCAGCCCCAGCTTCATTCCGACCCAGAAATCCTGCAGAAGGAAGTATTTGGCCGCGCGGGTATAGTCGATATTTGCCATTGTCAGCCTCCTACGCTCCAACGGGCGAATGCCCCCCAGAACCAGTCGAACTTCGCCGCAAAGGCCACGAAGACCACCCACACCAGGCTGAACGGCAGGAACACTTTCCAGCCCAGCCGCATCAGCTGGTCATAGCGGTAGCGGGGCGTGATCGCCTTGACCATCGCGAAGAGGAAGAAGAAGAACGCCATCTTGGCGACCATCCACAGCACGCCATCGGGCAGGCCGGGGATCGGCGACAGCCAGCCACCGAAGAACAACAGCGTGGTCAGCGCGCACATCAGGAAGATGGCGATGTATTCGCCCGCCATGAACAGCAGGAAGGGCGTTGCCGAGTATTCGACTTGATAACCGGCGACCAGTTCCGATTCCGCTTCGGGCAGGTCGAACGGCGGGCGGTTGGTCTCGGCCAGGGCCGAGATGAAGAACAGGAAGACCATCGGGAAATGCGGCAGCCAGTACCAGCTGAAGAACCCGAACGAGCCATCCTGCGCCCGCACGATGTCACCAAAATTCATCGACCCGGTCGAAATGATCACCCCAATGATGATCAGGCCGATCGAAACCTCATAAGAAATCATCTGCGCGGCCGAGCGCAGCGAGCCCAGGAACGGGTATTTCGAGTTCGACGCCCATCCGCCCATGATCACGCCGTAAACCTCGAGAGAGGACACTGCGAACACGTACAAGATGGCCACGTTGATGTCAGACAAGACCCAGCCGTCATTGAACGGAATGACCGCCCAGGCGATCATGGCCAGCACGAAGGACGTCAGCGGCGCCAGGATGAACACAGTCCGGTCCGCGCCTGCAGGGATCACCACCTCTTTGACGACGTATTTCAGCGCGTCCGCCACCGATTGCAGCAGGCCGTAAACGCCAACCACGTTGGGACCGCGACGCATCTGGACCGCGGCCCAGATCTTGCGGTCGCCATAGACCAGAAACAGCAGCGAGATCATCACGAAGGCCACGACGGCCAGCACCTGCGCCAATATGATCAGGGCTATTCCGCCTGGGGTGTCAAAGAATTCAGCCATTGGTCCTCACACCGTGGGTATTCCGTTTTCCGCTGCCATCGCGAGGCCCGACCGGCCGGTCGGAGACTCGCGTCGCTCGCGATTGGTTTGGCGAGTTGGTGTAAACAGCATCCGCTGCCCGCACGCCACCTTTTTCCTTCATTTCATTCGGCAAAACACACGACCACGCCCCTCGTATCTCCTCTGGGAAAAACGAGCTCGGGCTTCCGCCCGCTTTGCGGTTTATGGTCGTTGCAAGCCTCATTCCGCGGCAATCTTTTGGTCACCGCGCGCCTTGGCCAGCGCCGAAAGCTCGGCCATCAACTGTGAGGCACGTGCAATCGGGTTGGTCAGATAGAAGTCCTTGATCACGGTCCGGAAATCGGCCTGTCCCAAAGGTCCGGCCTCGATTGCCTGTTCTTCGTTCTCGGGCACTTGGTCGATCCCGGCCAGATGCGGCACTGCTTCGATCAGCTTTTGCCGTAGCTGGGCCAACGTGTCATAAGGAAGTTTCTCGCCCAACTCCGCCGAAAGCGCCCGCAGGATCGCCCAGTTTTCCTTGGCTTCACCCGGTGCAAATCCGGCCCGCATCGCCAATTGAGGGCGACCCTCGGTGTTGACGAACAGACCGTTTTCCTCGGTATAGGCCGCGCTTGGCAGGATAACGTCGGCGCGGTGTGCGCCGCGGTCACCGTGGCTGCCCTGGTAAATGACGAATGGACCCGCATCGATATCGACCTCGTCCGCGCCAAGGTTGAAGATCACCTCGGCGCCGTCGATTGCAGCCTCAAGGCCACCCTCCGTCGCTGCACCCACATCCATCGCACCAACGCGGGCCGCCGCAGTGTGCAGAACAAGCATCCGACCCGACAGCGCGCGCGCAGCGGCCAAAACGGCCAGACCGTCTGCCTCGGACACGGCGCCCTGTCCGACGATCACAACGGCTTCGCTGCTTGCCTTAGCCTTGGCCAGCGCATCGCGGTCGGTGCCAAGATGCTCGTAGTCATAAGTCAGATCAACGGCCGGGCCGATCAATTTGACATCGGCGCCCGCCAGCCACGCCTTGCGGATGCGCGCATTCAGCACCGGGGCCTCGTCCCGCGGGTTGGTGCCGATCAGGATGATCTCTTTCGCCGTGTCGATCTCCTCGATCGTCACATTGCCGACATAGCCCGAACGGTTACCGATAGGCAGGCGGGCATTGTCGGTTCGGCATTCGACCTTGCCACCCAGCCCCTCGATCATCTGCTTCAACGCAAAGGCGGCTTCGACAGGAACCAGATCGCCGATCAGACCTGCAACCTTCTTGCCCTTCATCGCCGCTGCGGCGGTGGCCAAAGCCTCGGGCCAGCTGGCAGCACGCAGGCGACCGTTTTCACGGATATAGGGCGTGTCCAGACGTTGACGGCGCAAACCGTCCCAGACAAAACGCGTCTTGTCCGAGATCCACTCTTCGTTCACGCTATCATGGTTTCGCGGCAGAATGCGCATCACTTCGCGGCCCTTGGTATCGACACGAATATTCGATCCCAGCGCATCCAGCACGTCGATGGTTTCGGTCTTGGTCAGTTCCCACGGGCGTGCGGTAAAGGCATAAGGCTTGGAAGTCAGCGCCCCCACCGGGCACAGGTCAATGATGTTGCCCTGCAGGTTCGAATCCAGCGTCTGGTTCAGGTACGAGGTAATTTCCGCATCCTCGCCCCGGCCCGTCTGGCCCATCTGGTCGATACCCGCGATCTCGGTCGTGAAACGCACACAGCGGGTGCAGCTGATACAGCGGGTCATCGCCGTGCCAACTAGCGGACCCAGATCCAGATCATCCACGGCCCGCTTGGCTTCTTTGAACCGGCTGGCCGACATACCGTAGGCCATTGCCTGGTCCTGCAGATCGCATTCACCGCCCTGGTCACAGATCGGGCAATCCAAGGGGTGGTTGATCAGCAGAAACTCCATGACGCCTTCCCGGGCCTTCTTGACCATGGGAGAGTTGGTCTTGACCACGGGCGGTTGACCCTCCGGCCCAGGGCGCAGATCGCGGACCTGCATCGCGCACGAAGCGGCGGGCTTGGGCGGCCCGCCCACGACCTCGACCAGGCACATGCGGCAGTTACCGGCAATCGACAGGCGCTCATGATAGCAGAACCGTGGCACCTCGACCCCGGCCTGTTCGCAGGCCTGGATCAGGGTCATCGCGCCATCGACTTCGATTTCCTTGTCGTCGATTACGATCTTGCGGAGGTCAGACATGGTCTAGTTCGCCCTCAAATACACGCCAATGGCGCTGTTTCGTTCGATTTCCTTGCGCCCCAGGGCACAGAATGTTTCAGCTTTTCCGTAGCTCACGCCGTTCTGCGCGAGGTATTTTTCGCCTTTGGCCCGCATCCGCGCCTTTTCGGAATCCGACTCGACATAGGCCCGGATCTCTCCGTCCGAATAACCCAGGCTGTTGGCCTTGGACCGCAGGCTCCACATCACGCCGATTGCCTTCATACGCCGCCCACTGATCGACGGGCAGTATTCCGAGATCTCATTTGCGATGGCGATGTAGTAGAGTTCGTTGTCGATTTCCTTGACTTCGCGCAAGGGCGGTTTGGCGTCCGCCGAGACGGGCAACGCCATCGCACAGGCAATTGCGGCAAGTTTCACATGTTTCATGACATATCCTTTCGTCTTGGGTTCCCCAAGACGTCCCACGGCACGGCTGTTATGCAATAACAGCCGTCCGATCAGCGCAGGATATGCAATAGCGAAGCTCATGGTCGTTGACAGGCTCCGGCAAATGTCAGGCTGTCATTTTCGACGCGCAGGTTCTGCGGTTCGGTGTCAGGACCAACCTTCCACGCAATGCGGGAGGAACCGAAATTCTGAATGCAGAACCGGGTGCCCTCGTACCGACCAGCCTCGCGCGCGCCGTCCAGCGAAGCCGACACACCTTTGATCGTCACGGTGAAATCCGCAGGCGACCGTTTCTTGTCGACCGGCTTTGCCTTCGCCCGAAACGACTTGCCGTCAAACAGAATCCGGTCGCTTGTTGGCGCTGTCCCGCAGGCCGAAAGCAGCGTCAGCAGAACAAGCACACCGAAAGCCGGACGACGCAGGTTCGCGGTGATATCAACAAGTGTGACGGCCATCAGAATGCAGCCACCAATGCAAGGATCCCAAGCACGAACATGCAGGCCCAAGCCACCACATACAGGACTGAACGAATACCGCTATGCGGTTTGCCGACGCCCTGAATGTGTACGACAAGCATCACCAGTCGCGCGACCAAGGCAATCGCGGCCAGCCAGTTCACCCAGAACGGGCTGGCGCCCAACAGAATGGCCGCCACAGTAACGGTCAGAAACGCGGGCAAAGTCTCAGTGCCGTTCAGATAGGCACGGTTCAAGCGATAGGCCTTGTCGGCATAGTCCTGGTCGGGGGTCGCGCCGGGAGCCAGCCCTTTGCCCTGTTTCGCCAGTGCCGAAAACGGCGACAGGAACAAAACGACCAGTGTGAAAATCACCAAAGACGCAATCGCGTGGGAATACTCTGCATAAGCTTCCATCATTGTCACTCCGCCGCCATCGCACCCATACGGCCCGATTTCTGAGCCTTGATGCGGTCTTCGATTTCTTCGCGGAAGTTGCGGATCAGGCCCTGAATCGGCCATGCGGCCGCGTCACCCAGCGCACAGATCGTATGGCCTTCGACCTGCTTGGTCACCTCGAACAGCATGTCGATCTCTTCCAGTTCGGCCTCGCCGCGCACCAGGCGGTCCATCACACGCATCATCCAGCCGGTACCTTCACGGCAGGGCGTGCACTGGCCACAGCTTTCGTGCTTGTAGAATTTCGACAGGCGCCAGATCGCCTTGATGATGTCGGTGGACTTGTCCATCACGATCACCGCCGCCGTGCCAAGCCCCGAGCCCAGATCGTTGCGCAGATAGTCGAAATCCATGATCGCGTCGCGCATGTTCTCGCCGCGCACGCAAGGCACGGACGAGCCACCGGGGATCACGGCCAACAGGTTGTCCCACCCGCCGCGGATGCCACCGCAATGGGTCTCAATCAATTCTTCAAAGCTGATCGACATCGCCTCTTCGACGACGCAGGGGGTGTTGACGTGACCCGAGACGGCAAACAGCTTGGTACCCGCATTGTTCTGGCGACCAAAACCGGCGAACCAGTCGGCACCGCGGCGCAGGATCGTGGGCACGACGGCGATGGATTCCACGTTGTTCACCGTGGTCGGGCAGCCATACAGGCCCGCCCCCGCCGGGAACGGCGGCTTCATGCGCGGCATGCCCTTCTTGCCTTCCAGGCTTTCAATGAGCGCGGTTTCCTCGCCACAGATATAGGCGCCTGCCCCGTGATGCAGGAACAGGTCGAAATCCCATCCTGATCCAGCGGCGTTCTTGCCCAGCAGGCCCGCATCATAGGCCTCGTCGATTGCAGCCTGCAGCGCCTCGCGCTCACGAATGTACTCGCCGCGCAGGTAGATGTAGCAGGTGTGCGCATTCATCGCGAAAGACGCAATCAGGCAGCCTTCGATCAGCGTGTGCGGATCGTGGCGCATGATCTCGCGGTCCTTGCAGGTGCCCGGTTCGGATTCGTCGGCGTTTACGACCAGATAGGACGGGCGGCCATCGCTTTCCTTCGGCATGAACGACCATTTCAGGCCGGTCGGGAAGCCCGCACCGCCGCGCCCGCGCAACCCTGAGTCTTTCATAGTCTGGATGATCCAGTCGCGACCCTTCTCCATCAGGCCAGCAGTGCCGTCCCAATGCCCCCGGGCCTGAGCGCCCTTCAAGGTGCGCTCGTGCATCCCGTAGATGTTGGTAAAGATCCGGTCCTGATCCTTCAGCATCGCGTGTTACCTTCAGCTGTCCTGACGCATGCGCCAGAGTTGAAATATGTTGACGCCCGCATAGATGAACGCCGCGATCGCGGCGAAATCAAACAGCAGCGCAAAGCGTCCCGGCAGCTCCAGCGCCGGGCCGATGAACAGGGTCATGGCAAGCCACAACAGCATGGTCACCGCGATGACCACGCCGATATGTCGACCCTTGCGGGCGATGGCCTGTTCCTTGTCCTTGTCCATCACACTCCGGCGCCCTTATCGGGCACCGTCTCTCAGTCTTCGTAGGTGCCGTCTTGCTTGGCACGTTTGGCAAATTCGGTTTCCTCGCCAGCAGCCAGCTTGGCCGCCTGCTCGATCCAGCCGTCGCGTTCGATCCGGCCCTTGAACTTCAGCCGGGCATCAACCCAGGCCACATGCTCTGGCGTCCAAGCTGCGATCTGATCGAAGTGGTAGAACCCGAGCTCGTTCAGCGTCTGCTCGAGCTTCGGCCCCACACCCTTCAGCAGCTTGAGGTCGTCGGGCTTGCCGTCGCGCGCACCGCTCAGCGTTTCGGGCTGAGCCTCAGTCGCTTCTGGCTTGGCCGCGGCGCCCTCGGGCGAAGATGGCTCGGCCTTGGCGGATTTCTTGGGCGCGGCCTGACGGGCGGCTGGTTTGCCCTGCTCTGGCACCTTCGGCGGCTTGGGTGCGGCTTTCGCTCCGGCGGCCTTGCCATCCTTGCCCAACCAAGGCGTCAGGATCGGAACCTCGGTTCCGTCGATGCGCTTGACGGTATCGCCCAGTTCCGTGGCCAGTTGTACACTGGCATTGTGCTTTGCCTTGCCACTCTCGTAATCCTTCAGGCTGGTCACCCCGCCCAGAGGCTCGGCCGCGTAACGCCCATTCTGGGGCCCGGGCACCGGAACCTTGCCAGCGGCCAGTTCATCAATGATCCGACCAAAACTCTCGGCGGTCAGGTCCTCGTAATAGTCTTTACCGATCTGTGCCATCGGCGCGTTGGTGCAGGAACCCAGGCACTCGACCTCTTCCCAGCTCAGCTTGCCGTCCGCCGACAGTTGGTGCGGCTTGGGCGCGATCTTTTCGCGGCAAACAGCAATCAGATCCTCGGCCCCGCAGATCATGCAGGACGTGGTGCCACAGACCTGAATATGCGCGACGGACCCAACCGGTTGCAGCTGGAACATGAAGTAGAAGGATGCAACTTCGAGCACCCGGATGTACGACATGCCGAGCATGTCAGCGACGGTTTCAATCGCCGGACGGCTCAGCCAGCCCTCCTGCTCTTGCGCGCGCCACAGCAGCGGGATGACCGCGCTGGCCTGACGGCCCTCGGGGTATTTGGTGATCTGCACTTCGGCCCATTGCTGGTTGGCAGCGGTGAAGGCAAAGCTTTCGGGTTGTTCGGGATGAAGACGGCGGAGCATTAGCGGTCAATCTCTCCAAATACGACGTCCATGGTGCCAATGATGGCGGCGACGTCGGCCAGTTGGTGGCCCTTGGCGACGTGGTCCATAGCCTGCAGGTGCAGGAAACCGGGCGCACGCAGCTTGGCGCGGTACGGCTTGTTGGTGCCGTCGGCGACCAGATAGACGCCGAACTCGCCCTTGGGGGCCTCGACGGCGGCATAGACTTCGCCTGCGGGGACGTGGAAGCCTTCGGTATACAGCTTGAAGTGATGGATCAGGCTCTCCATCGAGGTCTTCATGTCCGAGCGTTTCGGCGGGGTGATCTTGCCGCGGGCCAGAATGTCGCCCGGGCAGTCGCGCAGCTTGGCGATGGCCTGACGGATGATCGACACCGACTGGCGCATTTCTTCCATCCGCACCAGGTAACGGTCATAGCAGTCCCCGTTCTTGCCGACGGGGATCTGGAACTCAAACTCGTCGTAGCATTCATAGGGTTGCGCGCGACGCAGGTCCCAGGCCAGGCCCGAACCGCGCACCATCACGCCCGAAAAACCGTATTGCTGGATATCTTCCTCGGTCACCACGCCGATGTCGCAGTTGCGTTGTTTGAAGATGCGGTTCTCGGTCAGCAGTCCGTCAATGTCGTCCAGAACGGCGGGGAATTCGTGGCTCCAGGTCTCGATGTCATCCAGCAACTCGGGCGGCAGGTCCTGATGCACACCGCCGGGGCGGAAATAGGCCGCGTGCAGGCGCGCACCGCAGGCACGCTCGTAGAACACCATCAGCTTTTCACGCTCTTCAAAGCCCCACAGCGGCGGGGTCAGCGCGCCCACGTCCATCGCCTGCGTGGTCACGTTGAGCAGATGGTTCAAAACGCGCCCAATCTCGGAATACAGGACCCGGATCAACGAGGCCCGGCGCGGAACTTCGACGCCGGTCAGCTTTTCGATGGCAAGGCACCAGGCATGTTCCTGGTTCATCGGCGCCACATAGTCCAACCGGTCGAAATATGGCAGGTTCTGCAGATACGTCCGGCTTTCCATCAGCTTTTCGGTACCGCGGTGCAGCAGGCCGATATGCGGGTCGCAACGCTCGACGATCTCGCCGTCCAGCTCAAGCACAAGACGCAAAACTCCGTGCGCCGCAGGGTGCTGCGGGCCAAAGTTGATGTTGAAGTTGCGGATCTTCTGTTCTCCGCTCAGCGCGTCCGTGCTGCCGTCATCGTATCTTGAGCCGTCCATCAACGCCCTCGTTTCTTTTTCGCTTCGGCCCGAACCAGGACCTTTTCCGCCTCAAGCGCCTTGGCCGCGGCCCCCGCCAGCAGGACCCCCAGCGCACCCAACGCAATCAGTTCCCCCAGCAGCATGACCATCTCAGCGGCGCTCCAGTTCCTGCAGTTTCAAACCGACCCACCACAGCAACGCGATCGTGCCGAATGGGACCAGGCAGAGAAGGCACCAGTATTTGTTGATCCCAAAAAACGGCAAAATCTTCACCATCGGAATGATGGTCAGTGCAGAAAGGATCAGCCACCAGATGCCACCCATTGTCAGGTCTCCTGTTTTTCATCCCCCGGCAGAACATAGTTCGCACCTTCCCACGGGCTCATGAAATCAAACTGGCGATATTCCTGAACCAGCGAGACCGGTTCGTACACGACCCGTTTCTGCGCTTCGTCATAGCGGACTTCGATATACCCGGAGGTCGGGAAATCCTTGCGCAGCGGATAGCCGCGGAACCCATAGTCGGTCAGGATGCGACGCAGGTCCGGGTGGCCCGAGAACAGGATGCCGAACATGTCGAACACTTCACGCTCGAACCAGTTGGCCGAGGGGTGCACATCGACGATCGACGGAACCATGTCTTCCTCGCGCACCGAGATCCGGATCCGGATACGCTGGTTCTGGTACATCGAAAGGAAGTGGTAAACCACGTCGAACCGTTTGGCGCGTTCGGGGTAATCAACTCCGGTGATGTCGACCAAGGTCGAAAACTTGCAGTTCTGATCCGTCTTCAGAAACTCGACAAATTCCACCAGGCTCGAGGGTGCAACATCCACCGTCAGTTCGTCATGGGCAACGCTCCATGACAGAACACAGTCCGTGCGCTTCAGCTCGATATGCGTGCCGAGTTCCTTGAGTGCTTCGCTCATCTCGGTCCCTCCTCAGCGGACGATGGTGCCGGTGCGGCGGATCTTGCGCTGCAGCTGCAGCAGACCGTACAGCAGCGCCTCGGCCGTCGGCGGGCAGCCGGGCACATAGATGTCCACCGGAACGATGCGGTCGCACCCACGCACGACGGAATAGGAATAGTGGTAGTAGCCACCACCATTGGCGCAGGATCCCATCGAGATCACGTAGCGCGGCTCGGGCATCTGGTCATAAACCTTGCGCAGCGCCGGGGCCATCTTGTTGGTCAGCGTACCGGCCACGATCATCACGTCCGACTGGCGCGGGGATGCGCGCGGCGCGATGCCGAAGCGTTCGGCGTCGTAGCGCGGCATCGAGGTGTGCATCATCTCGACCGCGCAGCAGGCCAGACCAAAGGTCATCCAGTGCAGAGAGCCGGTGCGCGCCCAGTTGATGATGTCCTCGGACGAGGTCAGCAGGAACCCTTTGTCCTGCAGCTCGGCGTTGAGGGCCTGGGTGGCGACTTCCTTGTCGACGCCCGCGGTGTTTGCACCCGTCATCACTCCCATTCCAGGGCCCCCTTCTTCCATTCATAGGCAAAGCCGATGGTCAGAACGCCCAGGAACACCATCATCGACCAGAAGCCGACATCGCTGATGTCCTTGAAGCCCACGGCCCAGGGAAACAGGAACGCGATCTCGAGGTCGAAGATGATGAACAGGATCGACACCAGATAGAATCGGACATCGAATTTCATCCGCGCATCGTCGAACGCGTTGAACCCGCACTCATAGGCGCTGACCTTTTCGGGGTCGGGATTGCGGACGGCCAGAACGACGGCGGCCAGAATCAGGACGATTCCAAGGCCCACGGCGACGGCCAGAAACACCAGGATCGGGAGATATTCCCGCAACAGCTCTTCCACGAGTGGCTCCTTTCCTGCGCATCCCGAACGAGACGCGCCGTCAATTGGCGTGTTGACTGGACATTCTCTATCCGCGCGGGGTCAGAGGGTCAACCGAGCAGAAGCGCGCATGGCACCGAATATTCGGCTTGCCAACGCCCAGCGCTGCACTAGGCGCAAGCCCTTGGCTTCAAATGGTCGCGGGCGGTCAAACCTTACTATTCCATGAAGGTTTTCGCTTGTCGAAGAAAGCGCTGATTCCCTCATGCGCTTCGTCGGTTTCCCAACGGTCGACCAGCGCTCGGATCGTGTGATCGATCACCGCGTCGTCGATGCGCGGCCCGAGGTCCCGAACCAACGCCTTGGCCGAGGCCACGGCGCCCGGCGCACAGGACAGATAAGGCTGCACTTCGGCTTCGATCGCGGCACCCAACTCATCTGCCGGAACGGCCCGCGCCAGCAGGCCGAGTTCTACCGCCTCGGCCGCATCAAACAGACGGGCCGACATGAACACGCGTCGCGCGCGGGCCTCACCCATGCGGGCGATGACATAGGGCCCGATGGTAGCCGGGATCAGCCCCAGCCGGGTTTCGGTCAGACCCATCTTCAGGCTGTCTACACCGATGGCCACGTCGCAGACCGCGGCCATGCCCACGCCACCTCCAAAGGCGTTGCCCTGCAGCGCGCCGATCAACGGTTTTGGCAGGGTGTTCAGGGCGTTCAGCATCTCGGCCAGCTTGCGCGCCTCGACAAAGCGGGTCTCGGGGTCTGCGGCCATCTGGGCCTGCATCCAGCCAAGGTCGCCCCCGGCGCAGAAGCTTTTGCCCGCGCCGGTCAGAACTACGATGCGCACGTCGTTGGTGTCCCCCAGCTGCACGGCGGCCTGCGTCAACTCGGCGATCATCTGCGCCGACATCGCGTTGTGTTTTTCCGGCCGTTTCAGCGTCAGCGTAGCGACGCCGCGCAGGTCGGTGGAAATCGAGATGGTTTCAAACATGTCAGCCTCTTATCCCGCGCGCATCGCGCGGGCCATTTCCGCCGCTTGGTTCAGCACAGCGGCGTCCAGTCCGGTGTCATAGCCCAGCCGCCCGAGATGCGCGGCCACGGCTTCGGTTGCCACATTCCCGGCCGCGCCCGGAGCGTAGGGGCAGCCGCCCAATCCGCCTACGGCTGCGTCGAATACTCGAACGCCCAGCGCAAGCGACGCGTCGATATTGTCGATCGCGCGCCCGTTGGTGTCATGGAAATGGCCGGCCAGGCGGGTCGCGGGCACATATTCACGCACTGCCAGCAGCATCCGCGCGATGCTGTCGGGTGTCCCCTGCCCGATCGTGTCGCCCAGCGAGATCTCGTAACAGCCGTGCGAGAACAGCAGGTCGGCCACCTCGGCCACTTTGGCGGGCGGAGTCGGCCCGTCATAGGGGCAGTCGGTCACGCAGGAAACATAGCCGCGCACCGGCAGGTCGATATGGCGCGCCGCCTCGAGGATCGGGACGAACCGCTCGATGGATTCGGCGATGGTCGCGTTGATGTTGGCCTTGGAAAACCCCTCGGAGGCCGAGGCAAACACCGCGATTTCATCCGCCCCGGCAGCCAGCGCGTCCTCATAGCCGCGCATGTTCGGGGTCAGCGCGGCATAGCGCACGCCGGGGGCGCGGGTGATCCCGGCCAGAACCTCGGCGCTGCCGGCCATCTGCGGCACCCATTTGGGCGACACGAAACTGGCCACCTCGATCCGGCTGAACCCCGCCCGGCTAAGGCAGTCGACCAGCGCGATCTTCTCGGAAACCGGGATTTCGCGCTTTTCATTCTGCAGCCCGTCGCGCGGCCCCACTTCGAAAATCTCGACACGTTCCGCCATCGCGGTGCCCTCCTGTTCAATCCCGGCCCGTCCCGTCCAGGGCGGGCGTTCAGGGTTTCAGTCGTCTTCCAGCCGGACCAGCGCCGCGCCGGCCTCGACCTGCGATCCGGCCTCGGCCAGAACCTCGGCCACGACACCGTCGCGGGCGGCCAGCAGTGAATGCTCCATCTTCATGGCCTCGAGAATGGCCAGCCGATCGCCTTCCTTCACCGCCTGCCCCGGCGCGGCGAACACCGCCTTGACCAGCCCGGGCATCGGCGCCTCGACCACGTTGGTATCACCGGCGGCGCTGACGTCGCGGTCCAGCGGGTCCAGCACCTCGAAGCTCACGCCATAGGCGTCGAACACGGTGACATCGTGGCCGGCAATCGCAACCGGCGGCATAGGCTGGCCGTCTATGATCCAGCGGCCGTTGACCCGTTCGGCGATCACGCTGGTCCCGCCGACCTGCCAGTCCTGCCTGTCCGGTCCTGCAACCTGAACGTCCAGATCCAGAACCTCGCCGTCGCGCTTCAGCTGAAGCGCCCTGTGCAGCGGGGCCCAGAGGGTAAATCCGGTGTCCTGGGCGGGTTTGTCCAGCCCGGTCGCGGCCATCGCCGCCGCAACGGTCATTGCCGGGGTGACGGCGGGTTCGCGCACCAGATCGTCCAGATCGCGGCCGATCAACCCGGTATCGACATCGCCCGCCGCAAACCCGGCGTGCCGGGTCAGTGCGCCCAGGAAAGACAGGTTGGTGACGGTTCCCGCCACCTGCGTCCGGCGCAGCGCGCGGTGCAGTTGTTCCAGCGCCACCGCGCGGGTCCGGCCGTGCACAATCACCTTGGCGATCATCGGGTCATACCATGGGCTGATCGTGTCACCCGCCCGCACGCCGCTGTCGGCGCGGCAGCCGTGCGGAAACTCCAGATGGGTCAGAGTGCCCGTCGCGGGCAGGAACCCTTTGGGCACGTCCTCGGCATAGAGCCGGGCCTCGAAGGCATGGCCGTTGATCGACAGCTCGCTCTGCCGCTTGGGCAGGCTTTCCCCCGCCGCAACCCGCAACTGCCATTCGACCAGGTCGATTCCGGTGATGGCCTCGGTCACCGGGTGTTCGACCTGCAGGCGGGTGTTCATCTCCATGAACCAGAAGCGGTCGGGGCGCAGCCCGTCCGAGGCATCGACGATGAACTCCACGGTGCCTGCGCCCTTGTAGCCGATGGCCTCGGCGGCACGCACGCCCGCCTGGCCCATCGCTTCGCGCATCTCGGGCGTCATGCCGGGGGCCGGTGCTTCCTCGATCACCTTTTGGTGGCGGCGCTGCAGCGAGCAGTCGCGTTCGAACATATGCACGGCATGAGTGCCGTCACCAAAGACCTGCACCTCGATATGGCGGGGCTTGGCCACGAATTTCTCGACCAGAACGGCATCATTGCCAAAAGCAGTCTTGGCCTCGCCCCGGGCGCTGTCCAGAGCAGCCGCGAAATCCGCCGGCCTCTCGACCAGCCGCATCCCCTTGCCACCACCGCCGGCTACCGCCTTGATCAGAACCGGATAGCCGATGGTGTCGGCCGCTCCGGCCAGATGCTCAGGGTCCTGGTTGTCGCCGTGATAGCCGGGCACGACCGGGACGCCAGCCTGCTCCATCAGCGCCTTGGCGGCATCCTTCAGGCCCATCTTGCGGATCGCATCCGCCGAGGGGCCGATGAAGGTCAGGCCCGCGGCCTGCACGGCATCCACGAAATCGGGGTTCTCGGACAGAAACCCGTACCCTGGGTGGATCGCCTGCGCGCCGATATCCAGCGCGGCCTGAATGATCACGTCGCCCTTCAGATAACTGTCGGCCGGAGCCGCCCCGCCAATATGTACGGCCTCATCCGCCATCTGCACATGTTTGGCGGACGCGTCCGCATCCGAGTACACGGCAACGCAGGCCACGCCCATCTTGTGCGCCGTTTCGATGACCCGGCAAGCAATCTCGCCCCGGTTGGCGATCAGGATCTTGTCAAACATGGCCGTTACCCTTTCCCTGCCAGATCTTCCACAAGGCGAAACCGTTCGCAGACCAACTCCATCTTCGGGTCGAAGCCGCCGTTTCTTTCGAAATATCTGCGATGATCCTCGCGCCAGCCTTCCAGGCTGTCGTTTTCGCCCTCGGCCAGGGCAAATGACTCGTCCACATCGCAATAGCGCCGAACCGTCACATCGACCGTTTCGATGACCAGCGCGGGCCGTCCGTCCCAGTCCAACGCGATGTCGCGGCGGCCTGCCTGCGGCATCGCCTCGCCACCCGTCGCAAAGTCACGCAACGCGCCACATGTCGCTGTCTTGCGCCCCGAGCGGACCAGAGCCAGCAACTCGTCGCACAATGCGCGGTTGTCGCCGAACTGAAAGGTCTCGGCCCCCGGATATCTTTCTTTCAAGCTTTCCAGCATCAAACCGCCCCTTCTACATCCGGAACACGCCAAAGCGCGTGTCCTCAATCGGGGCGTTCAACGCGGCGCTCAGCGACAGGGCCAGCACGTCGCGGCTTTTGCGCGGGTCGATGATGCCGTCATCCCACAGCCGGGCAGAGGCATAGAGCGGGTGCGACTGCTCCTCGAACATCTCGAGCGTCGGGCGTTTGAACTCGGCCTCTTCCTGGGCCGACCATGTGCCGCCCTGCCGTTCGATCCCGTCGCGCTTGACCGTTGCCAGAACACCGGCGGCCTGCTCGCCGCCCATGACCGAGATGCGGCTGTTCGGCCAGGTCCACAGGAACCGCGGCTGATAGGCGCGGCCCGCCATGCCATAGTTCCCGGCCCCGAAAGAGCCGCCCACCAGCATGGTGATCTTGGGCACGCTCGTGGTGGCCACGGCGGTCACCATCTTGGCGCCGTGGCGCGCGATGCCTTCGTTCTCGTACTTGCGGCCCACCATGAAGCCGGTGATGTTTTGCAGGAAGACCAGCGGGATCTTGCGCTGGCTGCACAGTTCGACGAAATGCGCGCCTTTCTGCGCGGCCTCGGAAAACAGCACGCCATTGTTGGCGATGATCCCGACGGGGCAGCCTTTGACATGAGCAAAGCCTGTCACCAACGTTTCACCGAACCGAGGCTTGAACTCGTCAAAGCGCGAGCCATCGACCAGACGTGCGATCACCTCGCGAATGTCATACGGGGTGCGCAGATCGGCCGGGACGACGCCCAGAATTTCCTCGGGGTCATAGGCCGGGTCTTCGGGGCTGGCCCAATCCACCGTCTGCGGCTTGTTCCGGTTCAACGAGCCAACGGCCCGGCGGGCCAGAGCCAGCGCGTGGGCATCATCCTCGGCCAGATAATCGGCCACGCCGGACAGGCGCGTGTGCACGTCGCCGCCGCCCAGGTCTTCGGCGCTGACGACCTCGCCCGTCGCGGCCTTGACCAGCGGCGGGCCAGCCAGAAAGATCGTGCCCTGTTCCTTGACGATGATGGTCACGTCGGACATGGCCGGCACATAGGCGCCGCCCGCGGTGCACGAGCCCATGACCACAGCGATCTGCGGGATGCCCTTGGCGCTCATCCGAGCCTGGTTGTAGAAGATGCGGCCGAAATGGTCGCGGTCGGGAAAGACCTCGTCCTGGTTGGGCAGGTTCGCGCCGCCGCTGTCCACCAGATAGATGCAGGGCAGATGATTTTCCTCGGCGATCTCCTGCGCGCGCAGGTGCTTTTTGACCGTCAACGGATAATAGGTGCCGCCCTTCACGGTGGCGTCGTTGCAGACCACCATGACCTCTTGCCCCTGCACCCGGCCGATGCCTGCAATGACCCCGGCACAGGGGGCCGCGCCACCATACATGCCATGCGCCGCCGTCGCGCCGATTTCCAGAAACGGAGACCCCGGGTCCAGCAGGTTCGCCACCCGCCGGCGCGGCAGCATCTTGCCCCGCGACACATGGCGTTCGCGCGATTTCTCGCCCCCACCCATGCGCGCGGCCTCGGCGGCCTCAGATATCTGCGCCAGCGCGTCGAGGTGCGCGGCACGGTTTTGCTTGAAGCCATCGGACGAGGGCAAAGCGGAAGATCGCAGCTTCATCTGGTATACTCTCTCAGGAATTCGCGAACGGGGTTTTCGCTGACGCCAAAGCTCTGCATGATGCGCGCGTAGCCCTGCGACACGTTGCTGGAGCAGACGGTGTCCAGCTTCTTGATTTCCGGCTCTTCGAGGAAATCCTCAAGGTCCCACATCGGAACCATGAAATAATACTCGAACGGCTGCATCTCGGCCGCCATTTCCATCGCCTCGACGGCCATGTCTTGTTCACCCCGGCACAGATAGGCCAGCGACAGGTTACGATAGGCGCTCCCGAGGCTCTCATAGTCGTCGTCTGCCTCGTATTGGTTGACCGCAAGCTTGAGCCGCCCCACGACCTGACGGTCGAAATACCCGTCATCCGCCTGTGCCTCGGGCAGGAACATTGCGACATAGGCCAGCTTCTCGTCGTGCCAGCCGTCGGTCTGCATCTCGTTGCTGAAGACGCTGTGCAGCATCCGGATTTCCGGTTCGAATTTCAGGGTGCCGTCGGAATCGGCCACCGCATCCAGATAGTTGTCGTAGAACGCGATCCTGCGTTTGTCTTCAGCGTCCAGCCTCGCGACCCGATCGGCGATCTTGCGCAATTCCGAGATGGCCTCATCCGGGTAGCCGTATAAAACCAGAAGGTCGGCCAATTGCAGTTTTTCGATGACGGCGATCTTTTCTTCGACAGCCTTGTCGATCGTGTCGTGCATCCACGTTTCGAAATAGGTCTTTCCGGCCCACACAGCCCCGATGACCGCGATGACGGTCGCGCTGAACTCGATTCCGGTCCGGACGCTGGATTTATCTGCCATGGCATATCTCCTCGGACGCGCGACGTTTCAATTCCTTGCGAATGACTTTTCCCGTCACGGTCAAAGGCAAGTCTTGCACAAAAGCCACCTCTCGCGGGTAGGAATAATGCGCCAGACGGTCCTTGACCCAATCCTGCAGCTCTTGTTCCGAAGCCTCAGACCCCGGTTTCAGCACCACATAGGCCTTCACGATCTCGGTCCGCAGCGGATCAGGTTTGCCGACCACGCCCACGGTGGCCACCGCCGGATGGGTCAGCAGGCAATCCTCGATCTCGGCCGGGCCGATGCGGTATCCGGCCGAGGTGATCACGTCATCCTCGCGGCCTACAAAGCGCAGATAGTCGCCCTCCCACACGCCGCGGTCACCGGTGACCAGCCAATCGCCGCGAAACTTCTCGGCCGTGGCCTGCGGGTTGTTCCAGTATTCCAGCAGCATCGAGGCCGAGCCCCGCCGAATGGCCACGTCACCCTCGGCGTCGGTCGGGTTGCCGTCCGCGTCAATCACCGCGACCTCATGCCCCGGCACCGGTTTGCCGATGCAGCCCGGGCGCGCGGGGAAATCCTCGGCGCAGGAGGAAACCACCATATTGCATTCGGTCTGGCCGTAGAATTCGTTGATCGTCAGGCCAAAGGCCCGCTCTCCCCACGCCAGCATTTCCGCGCCCAGCGGCTCTCCGCCCGAAGCCACGGACCGCAGGCCGGGGATCGTCACATCCGCGGCCTTGAGCATCCGCAGGGCCGTGGGCGGAAAGAACACGTTGCGCACGCCGCCGCGCGCAATCACGTCCAAGCAGGCCTCGGGAGTGAACTTGTCGAGCCGCGCGGCGACAACCGGAATGCCCAGCGCCAGCCCCGGCATCAGCACGTCGAACAACCCGCCGATCCAGGCCCAGTCGGCCGGCGTCCACAGGCAGTCACCCGCGCGCAGGTGGTTGTGGCTGATCGAAACGCCCGGCAGATGCCCGGTCAGCACCCGGTGCCCGTGCAGCGCGCCCTTGGGCTTGCCCGTCGTGCCCGAGGTATAGATCAGCACCGCCGGATCCTCGGGACCGGTGTCAGCAAAATCCACGGCAGGGCCGTCCGCCCCAAGCTCGGACACGATCAGCGGCTGCGCCAGATCACCCAGCATACCGGCGCCCTCGCCGTCGGTCAGCACATACCCGGCCCCCGCATCGCCGAGGCGCGAGGCCAAAGCATCGCGTTTGAACAGCTTGAACAACGGCACCGAGATTGCCCCAATCTTCCAGATGGCCAGATGCGCCGCTGCGCACCACGGCGACTGGCTGAGCAGCACGCCGACCCGATCGCCGGGTTGCACCCTGCCCAGCAACCCGCGCGCCAGCCGGTCGGTCATTTGTTCCAGTTCACCATAGGTGATCTCGGTCGTAGCCTCGGAAGACAGATCGAGGATCGCCACCTGCTCACTAGGCCGCGACAGGCACTGACGGGCCATGTTCAACCTAGGCGGAATGTCCCAGCTGCCACCAGACCGCAAACCCGGTATGACCTCAGCGGGACACATGGCGTTTTTCCCTTATATTTAAGCGATTTGCCACGCCAAGTTGAATATCGAACATCGTCGAAAATTGATGCAGATCAGGGTGTGCGCCCCGTCCTGCAGGCATGGTCGGCTTGCACACAAAACCAAAGGCAAGAACATGACCAGCAAACTCGCCATCCTCACCCTTTCCACCGCGTTGGCCGCTGTTTCGGCCCCCGCATTCGCCCAGTCGCAGGGGGACTGGACCGTTGGTGTCGGTATCGGCTACCTCGACCCGAAATCCGACAACGGCTCCCTCGCCGGCTTCAGCGCCGACGTCGACTCGGACACCCGCCCGATCTTCACCGCCGAGTATTTCATCCGCGACAATCTGGGCATCGAGCTTTTGGCCGCAACACCGTTCAGCCATGACATCACGCTGGGCGGAAGCGTCGACGCGGGTAGCGTCAAGCACCTGCCGCCCACACTGTCGCTGAACTACCACTTTGCAACCAACAGCGCCTGGAAACCCTATGTCGGCGCCGGTTTGAACTACACCGTGTTCTTTGACGAGGAATCGCCGCTGGGCGATCTCAAGGTCGACGACTCGTTCGGCGTGTCGCTGCAGGCCGGCCTGGACTACATGGTCACGGACAAGGGCGCGGTTCGCCTGAACGTCCGCTGGTTCGACATCGACTCGGACGTCACCCTCAACGGAGCCGACATCGGCAAGGCCGAGATCGATCCGTGGCTGGTTGGCGTGTCCTACGTCCATCGCTTCTGATCCCTTGATCGGAAACGCCTCGCCGTGACCTCGTCGGCGAGGCGTTTTTCTTCAGAGCATTTCGTTCATCAATTCGCGGCCGATCAGCATCCGGCGGATCTCGCTGGTGCCCGCGCCGATCTCCATCAGCTTGGCATCGCGGAAGATCCGGCTGACTGGCGCATCCGCCAAGAACCCGGCCCCGCCCATGGCCTGAACAGCCTGATGCGCCTGCACCATCGCCTGCTCGGACGCATAGAGGCAGCACGCCGCCGCATCCTGCCGGGTCACGTCGCCCCGGTCACAGGCCTTGGCGACCTCGTAGACATAGGCCCGGGCCGAATTCATCGCGGTGTACATGTCGGCGATCTTGCCCTGCATCAGCTGGAAGGTTCCGATCGGTTTGCCGAACTGCTTGCGCTCGGCCAGATAGGGCATGATCTCGTCCAGGCAGGCAGCCATGATGCCGGTGCCGATCCCGGCCAGAACCACGCGCTCATAGTCGAGGCCCGACATCAGCACGGCGACGCCCTTGCCTTCTTCGCCCAGCACGTTCTCGAACGGCACCTCGACATCTTCAAAGATCAGCTCGGCCGTGTTCGAGCCCCGCATACCCAGCTTGTCGAAATGGGGCGAGGTCGAGAACCCTTTCATCTCTTTCTCGATCAGGAAGGCCGTGATGCCCTTGGACCCGGCCTCCGGGTCGGTCTTGGCATAGACGACCAGCGTATCGGCATCCGGCCCGTTGGTGATCCAGTATTTGTTGCCGTTCAGGCGGTAATGGTCGTTGCGCTTTTCCGCTCGCAGTTTCATCGACACAACATCCGACCCCGCCCCGGGTTCCGACATTGCCAGGGCACCTACGTGTTCGCCCGAAATCAGGCGCGGCAGGTATTTCTGCTTCTGTTCTTCAGTGCCGTTCAGCTTGATCTGGTTGACGCAGAGGTTGGAATGCGCCCCGTAGGACAGCGCCACCGATGCCGAGGCTCGTGCGATTTCTTCAACCGCGATCGTATGCGCCAGATAGGTCATTTCGGCGCCGCCATACTGTTCGCGAACGGTTACGCCCAGCAGACCGAGTTCACCCATTTCCTTCCACAGTTCGTTGGGAAAGGCGTTGGTCTTGTCGATCTCGGCCGCCAGCGGCTTGACCCGCTCCTGCGCCCAGCGGTGCACCATCTCGCGCAGCGCGTTCACATCTTCACCCAGATCGAATTGCATTGTCGCCGTGAACATCCGCGCTCTCCTCTTTCGCGTTAATGAACAGGTGTTCAATAAACTGATACAGACCTTTCCCCGCGCGGTCAATCATCGCGTGACCCAAATGAAAAAGCCGCCCCAAGGCGGCTTTTTCAGGATTCGAGCGTGCGCCGCATGGCGCACTCGATTGAATTACTGTTGGAAAACAGCGCCGACCTCGGCGCGGATGATGCCGGCAATCAGGCGGCAATCGTCCAGCGAGAAGGTCAGCGGAACGCGCATGTCGATGATCCCGCGCAGAATCCGGTCGGTCTCGGGCATCCGCTCCGACTCGGCATAGCGCCAGCTGTCATAGCGCGAGGTGAACCCGGTCGGCTCGGCCCCGCCGAACCATTTCAGCTCGACCCCGCGATCTGCGCAGCGCCGCAGAACCTCGGCGATCTGCTCAGGCGCCCAATCCAGCAGAAGAAACTGGATCGAGGAGCCGACATAGCTCTCCTCGGCAGGCCGCTCGACGATGGTCAGGCCGGGTGTGCCGCGCAGACCCGCCTCGATCTCGGCATAGCGTTCGTTCCAGCGCCGCACCTGCCGATCCAGATCGCGCAACTGAGGGCGCAGGATCGCCGCGCGCAGATTGTCCATCCGCCCCGACACGTTCGGCGTGGTGTACTTGATCCGCTCGAACACCTCGGGACCCGGCGCCGCAAGGTGGCGTTCGTACAGCATGTACGAGCCCGATAGCATCGTGGCCTTGGCCGCCAGCATCTCGTCATCGGTGATCAACAGACCACCCTCGCCCGAGTTCACATGTTTGTAGGTCTGACAGGAATAGCAGCCGATCGCTCCTTGACGGCCGGACAACTGCCCGCGCCAGGCGGCACCCATCGTGTGGGCACAATCCTCGATCACCGTCACCCCGGCGGCGTCGCACATCTGCATCAACCGGTCCATGTCACAGAGGTGCCCGCGCATGTGGCTGAGCATCAGAACCTTGGCGCGGTCCAGCTTGGCCTCCAGATCGTCCAGATCGATGGTCAGCCCCTCGGTCACACCGACGAAAACCGGGCGCGCATTGACCGAGGCGATCGCCCCCGGCACTGGGGCCAGCGTGAAAGCGTTAGTCAGAACCGCGTCCCCCGGTTGGACACCCACGGCACGCAGGGCCGTGGCCAGCGCATAGCCGCCCGAGGACACGGCCAGACAGTATTTCGCCCCCATCTGCGCGGCAAATTCCTGCTCCAACAGGGCGGTTTCGCTCAGCTCTCCGAGGGCCACGTTGTAGCGGTGCAACCGCCCGTGGCGCAGAACGGCCAGCGCCGCCTCGATCGCCGCGTCGGGGATCGGCTCCTGTTGGGTGAAACTGCCTGAAAATCGCTCGGTCATGGCGTCGTTTGTGGGGCCAGTCGCAGCCCGGGTCAAGAGATCAGGCCGCCGCGCCCACAAGCTCGGCGACGATTGCGGGCAGATCGTCGAAATGGTGCAGCAGCGCCTCGGGCTGCAAGGCGGCCATGTCATCGCCGGACGGGCCGAAGGTCACAAGGATCGAAGGCACCCCTGCGGCGCGGGCCGTGTTACGGTCGGTATCCGAGTCGCCCACCAGTATGCAGTGGTCGGGATGCCCGCCGGCCCGGCGCGCGGCTTCCCGCAGCGGCGCAGGGTCGGGCTTGCGCACCGGCAGAGTATCCGCCCCCACCAGCGAGCCGAACAGCGCCCGCGCGCCCAGCCGCGTCATCAGCAGCTCGGCCAGCGCCTCGGGCTTGTTGGTGCAGATGCCGACACCGTATCCGGCGGCCTTCAGCGCCTCGACCGCCTGCAGCGCGCCGGGATAGAAAGTGGTGTGGGTGTCGATCGCCTGCCCATAAGCCTCGAGCAGGACCGGGTAATAGGCGTTCACGGTCTCTTCGTCATAGGAGCCCACGCGTTTCAACCCGTGGGTCAGCATCATCCGCCCGCCGCGCAAAGCTACCGCCGCATCCTGCCCGTGCACCAGCACATCGCCATGCCCCATCTGCCGGAAACAATGGTTGGCCGCCGCCAGCAGATCGCCCGACGTATCGGCCAAAGTCCCGTCCAGATCGAAGATGACCGTGCGCATTCTGTCTCCTTGCTCGGCAGTTTTCCGCCATGTCGTGTTGCAAACGGCAATCTTGTTTGATGGCCGAACGGCTTGCGCCTTTGCCCTCAGCGGATAAAACGGACCGCGACAAAACAAAAGAGAAAACGCATTCATGAGCACTGCCCTTGTCATCCTTGCCGCCGGAAAAGGCACCCGGATGAATTCGGATATTCCAAAGGTTCTGCACCCGATCGCCCAGGTTCCGATCCTGGTGCACGCCATGCGCGCCGGGTCGGTTCTGGCACCCGAACGCACGGTCATCGTCACCGGCCACGGCGCCGAGGCGGTGGCCAAAGTCGCGCAGGCCGAGGATGAAGACGCCCGCATCGTCGTGCAGGACCAACAGCTGGGCACCGCCCATGCCGTCGCCCAGGCGCGCGAGGCCCTGGACGGGTTCACCGGTGACGTGGTCGTTCTGTATGGCGATACCCCGTTTCTGCAGCCTGACACGCTGGAGCGCATGATCGCCGCGCGGGCTGACAACGATCTGGTGATCCTGGGCTTCGAGGCCGCCGACCCGGCCCGGTATGGCCGTTTGGTGATGAACGGAGATGCTCTGGAACGGATCGTCGAGTTCAAGGATGCGTCAGATGAAGAACGCGCCATAACCTTCTGCAACTCCGGTCTTCTGGCCTGCGACGCGGGCACCCTGTTCGACCTGATCGACGCGGTCGGAAACGACAACGCGTCGGGCGAATACTACCTGACCGACGTGGTCCAGATCGCGCGCGAACGCGGCCTGAAGGTCACTGCCGTTTCGTGCGACGAAGCGCAGACGCTGGGCGTGAACTCGCGCGCTGATCTGGCCGCGGCCGATGCCGTGTTCCAGGCCCGCGCCCGGGCCGAGCTGCTGGATCTGGGCGTCACCCTGATGGCCCCCGAAACGGTCTATCTGGCCGCCGACACGGTGATCGGCCGAGACACGGTGATCGAACCCAACGTGGTCTTCGGCCCCGGTGTCACCGTCGAAAGCGGCGCGACGATCCGGGCGTTTTCGCACCTAGAAGGCTGCCATGTCAGCCGCGGCGCCGTGGTCGGCCCCTATGCCCGGCTGCGCCCGGGGGCGGAACTGGCCGAGAACACCCGTATCGGCAATTTCGTCGAGATCAAGAATGCCGAAATCGCCGAGGGCGCAAAGGTCAATCACCTCAGCTATATCGGCGATGCCTCGGTCGGCGCGGGCACGAATATCGGCGCCGGCACCATCACCTGCAACTATGACGGCGTGATGAAGCACCGCACGGTGATCGGCGAGAATGTCTTTGTCGGCTCGAACACCATGCTGGTGGCCCCGGTCACCGTGGGCAGCGGCGCGATGACGGCCACCGGCACCATCGTGACCCGCGACGTCGAACCCGACGCCCTGACGGTGGGCCGCGCCAAACAAGAAAACAAGCCGGGCTATGCCCGCAAGCTGTTCGAGATGCTGAAGGCGAAAAAGGCACGCCGGGACAAGGGAGCCTGAGTAAATGTGTGGAATTGTTGGCGTATTGGGCAAGCACGAAGCGGCGCCCATCCTGGTCGAAGCGCTGAAGCGGCTGGAATACCGCGGCTATGACAGCGCGGGCATCGCAACCGTAAACGGCGGCAAGCTGGGTCGTCGGCGCGCGGTGGGCAAGCTGGTCAATCTCAGCGACCTGCTGGTGCATGACCCCCTGCCGGGCAAGTCCGGCATCGGTCACACGCGGTGGGCGACCCATGGCGCCCCCTCGGTCAGCAACGCGCACCCGCATCAGGCCGGACCGGTTGCCGTGGTCCACAACGGCATCGTCGAAAACTATCGCGAGCTGCGGGCCGAACTGGCTGAGAACGGCATCGATTTCCAGACCGAGACCGACACCGAAACCGTCGCGTTGATGACCGAATTCTACATGAAATCGGGGCTGAGCCCGGTCGAGGCCGCCTTCAAGACCATCGACCGGCTGCAAGGCGCCTTTGCGCTGGCCTTTCTGTTCGACGGCGAGGATGACCTGATCGTCGCCGCCCGCAAGGGCTCGCCGCTGGCCATCGGGCACGGGGATGGCGAGATGTTCGTGGGCTCGGACGCCATCGCACTGGCGCCGCTGACCGACCGGATCACCTATCTGGAAGAAGGCGACCGCGCCGTGGTCACCCGCACTTCGGTCGAGATCCGCAACGAGGCCGGTGAAATCGCAAATCGCGAGATCCGCAAGATCCAGCTGGATCAGACCCGGACCGACAAGGGCGGGCACAAGCACTTCATGGCCAAAGAAATCGCCGAACAGCCGGTGGTGGTGGCCGAAGCGATCCGCTCGTACCTGCCAACCGGCGGCGACCGGGTGGTTCTACCGGACACGGACCTTGATTTCTCCAAGCTGGACCGCCTGACCATGGTGGCCTGCGGCACGGCCTTCTATGCCTGTCTGACCGCCAAGTACTGGTTCGAGCAACTGGCCCGGATGCCGGTCGAGGTCGATATCGCCAGCGAGTTCCGCTATCGCGAACCACCGATCACCGACCGCACGCTGGCCCTGTTCGTCAGCCAGTCGGGCGAAACCGCCGACACCCTAGCCGCGCTGCGCTATTGCGAGGGAAAGGCCGACAAGATCGTGTCGGTGGTCAATGTCCCCGAAAGCTCGATCGCGCGGGAAAGCGACCTGGCCCTGCCCATCCATGCCGGGGTCGAGATCGGCGTGGCCTCGACCAAGGCCTTCACCTGCCAGCTGAGCGTTCTGCTGATGCTGGCGCTCAAGGCCGCGGCCGACCGGGGCACACTGGACGACGATGCGCTGGCCGATCACGCCGCCGCGCTGCGCGGCCTGCCGACACTGCTGAATGCCGCGCTGGACCAGGAGGAGGCGATCCGGAAATCCGCCCAGCGCCTGTCCGAGGCGCGCGACGTTCTGTTCCTGGGACGCGGCCTGATGTACCCGCTGGCCCTCGAAGGCGCGCTGAAACTCAAGGAAATCAGCTATATCCACGCCGAAGGTTATGCCTCAGGCGAGCTGAAGCACGGCCCCATCGCCCTGATCGACAAGCACATGCCCGTGGTGGTGATGGCCCCGCGCGATGCGGTGTTCGACAAGACCGTGTCGAACATGCAAGAGGTCATGGCGCGCAAGGGCAAGGTCATTTTGGTCTCGGACGACGACGGGATCGCAGATGCCAAGGACGGGGTCTGGAGCACGATCCGCATGCCACATGCCCACGGCTCGGTCGCGCCGATCCTGTATTCGGTGCCCGCGCAACTGCTGGCCTATCACACGGCGGTCGCCAAGGGCACCGATGTGGACCAGCCCCGCAACCTGGCGAAATCCGTCACGGTCGAGTAAGCCGCCATGCCGGACAGCCCTTTGGACCAGATCAAGGCGCATGCCGACCCGGACCGAGCCGCCCAGATGGCAGCCTATCACAAGGTCGATCGTCCCTATCTTGGGGTACCGAACCCGGTGCTGAATGATCTGACCAAAAGCTGGCGGCAACAGATGGACGTGGACGCCCGTGTCGCGCTGGCCGATCAGCTGTGGCAGACCAACATCCACGAGGCCCGGCTGGCCGCCGCCAAGCTGCTGACGCAGGCGCGCATCCGCCCCGATCAGGCGGTTTGGGACTTGCTGCAAAGCTGGCTGCCCGATTTCGACGCCTGGGCGGTGGCCGATCATGCCGGCATGGCCATGCAAAAGCGCCTGTGGGCCGATCCGTCGCGGCTGGACCAGGTCGAAAACTGGACGACCTCTGATCACATGTGGACCCGGCGCGCGGCTCTGGTCGCCACTCTGCCCTGGACCAAGCAAAACCACCCCAAGCCCGAGGACCTACAGCGCCGCGACCGCATCCTGGGTTGGGCCGCCAAGTATGTCCCCGATCGCGACTGGTTCATCCAGAAGGCGGTGGCCTGGTGGCTGCGCGACCTGTCCAAACATGACCCCGACCGGGTCCGGGCGTTTCTGGCCGCGCACGGTCACGCGATGAAGCCTTTTGCCCGCAAAGAGGCCGGCAAGTACCTGAAAGATCAGTTGGAATAAACGTCCAGTTCAACCAGTTCGTCAAACGGCACCAATAGCGCACGCATCGCCTCAACCGACAGGCGGCTGCCGCCCGAGGGTGCCGGCACAAGTGTGATATACGCCTGCGCGCCCGTCTTGGGTACGACCACCCGGCCATTGATCTCAGTTTCGACCAACGGCGTTTCAAGCCAGCGTCCGGGCTTGTTCGGATCGCCCAGTCCGGCAATCGTTGTCTTGGCGCCGGCCCATCCGGTGTTCACAGCCGCAACAGGCGTTGCTTCCACCTCTGCGGTCGCAGCGGCGGTTTCTGTCGCCTGCGCAGGTTCCGCATCCGGCGCGCGATCAAGGCCTTGCCGCACCGCATCACAGCCGGTCAGAAACGCAGGAAAAAGAACAAACAGGTATCGCATGCGACCAGCCTACCCCTGCCCGCGCCCGCGTTCCACCCCTCAAGCGCAGTTCTGACTTGTCGCAAGGCACGGTGCGCTTTACCTATTGGGCATGACTGCTCCGTTGATCGACCCGTTTGCCCGCGCAATCACCTATCTCCGCGTCTCCGTCACGGACCGCTGCGATTTCCGCTGTGTCTACTGCATGTCTGAAAACATGACCTTTCTGCCCAAGAAAGAGCTGCTGACGCTGGAAGAACTGGACCGGATGTGTTCGACCTTCATTCGACTGGGCGTGGAAAAGCTGCGGATCACCGGGGGCGAGCCGCTTGTGCGCCGTGGGATCATGGGGTTCTTCGACTCGATGACCCGGCATCTGGACAGCGGCGCACTGAAAGAGCTGACGCTGACCACCAATGGCTCGCAACTCGCCCGGTTCGCCGACGACCTGTATGCCGCCGGGGTGCGGCGGGTGAATGTCTCGCTCGACACGCTGGACGAGGACAAATTCGCCCAGATCACCCGTTGGGGTCGCTTGAAACAGGTCCTGGGCGGGATCGATGCCGCGCAGAAGGCCGGGTTGCGCGTCAAGATCAACGCGGTGGCCCTGAAAGGGTTCAACGAGGACGAACTCCCCAAGATCACCCGCTGGTGCGCCGAGCGCGACATGGACCTGACCTGGATCGAGGTCATGCCCATGGGTGACATCGGCAACGAGGACCGGCTGGACCAGTACTGGTCGCTGAAAGACGTGCGGGCCGAGTACGAAAACCACTATACTGTCACCGATCTGGCCGAGCGCACGGGGGGCCCGGCGCGCTATGTCCGGCTAGAGGAAACCGGGCAGAAGATCGGTTTCATCACGCCGCTCAGCCATAATTTCTGTGAAAGTTGCAACCGGGTACGCCTGACCTGCACGGGCGAGTTGTACATGTGCCTGGGCCAAGAGGACATGGCCGACCTGCGCGCCCCCCTGCGCGACTACCCCAATAGCGAAGAGCCGTTGGAACAGGCGATCCGCGCGGCGATCACCCTCAAGCCCAAGGGCCATGATTTCGACTATTCCCGCCAGAAGATCGATGGCCAGATGAGCCGTCACATGAGCCACACGGGCGGCTGACATGTCAGACTTGTCGGGGCGACCCACGGCGCTGTACCGTGTGTACTGCGCGTTGACATCCTTCGCGATGCCGTTGGCCTGGCGCACCGTTCGCGCCAAGCTGCAGTCGGCAGGTGTATCCGAAATCCGTCAGCGCGAGCGGCTGGGCCATGCGAGCCAGCCCCGCCCCGACGGTCGGTTGATCTGGTTCCACGCGGCCAGCGTGGGCGAGAGCCTGTCGGTTCTGAGCCTGATCAAGCGCTTGAGCGAACGGATCGAGGATGCGCAGTTCCTAATCACCTCTGGCACCCCGACCTCGGCGGCGCTGGTGGAAAAACGTCTGCCACCGCGCACCCGCCACCAATACCCCCCGCTGGACAGCGCCGGCCCGGTGGCGCGGTTTCTGGATCACTGGCGGCCCGATGCCGGCGTCTTCGTCGAAAGCGAGATCTGGCCACGACTGATCGTCGAGACCGCCCGGCGCGGGACGCCCTTCGCCCTGCTGAACGCGCGCCTGTCCGAGAAATCGGTGGCCGGGTGGAAGAAGCGCCCCGACACCGCCCGCTTTGTCCTGAGCCAGTTCCGCCTGTTCCTGACGCAAAACGACCGCACGGCCGCAAACCTGATCGCCATGGGCGCACCCGCCGATCTGGTGCAGCCCGGCACCAACCTCAAGGCCATGTCCGATCCGCTGCCGGTGGATCAGGACACGCTGTCGCAAACCCGCACCCAGATCGGCGCGCGGCCGGTCTGGATCGCCAGCTCGACCCATGCCGGCGAGGAGGAAACCGTTCTGGCCGCCCATGCCGAATTGCTGAACCGCTGGCCCGACCTGCTGCTGCTGCTGATCCCCCGCCACCCGGAACGGCGGGACGAGGTCTGCGTCCTGATTAATGCCAAGGGTCAAAGGCATGCTCTGCGCAGCGCCGGGCAGCCGATCACCGACGACACGCAGGTCTATGTGGCCGATACGCTGGGCGAAACCGGAACATGGTACGCGTTGTGCCCGATCGTGTTTCTGGGCGGGTCGCTGAAAGAGATCGGCGGCCACAACCCGTTCGAGCCGGCCCAGGCCGGGGCCGCGGTGATCACCGGGCCGGGTTACTACAATTTCGCCGAGACATTTGCCCCGCTGGTGGACAGCGGCGGCGCGGTCGAAGTCGCTTCGGCGCCGGAATTGGCCGAGGCGGTCGCGCTTTGGCTGTCGGACAGATCGGCGCTGGCCGCAGCGCAAGCGGCGGCGCAGTCCTGCGTGAACACCCAGAAATCGGCGCTGGATTCGGTTGTGGATACGCTATGCGACAAGCTGGGTTTGGAGGACGCAGGCCCCTGACCGCAAGCGGCAGCGGGGGCCTGCGCCCCCGCCACGGTGTCAGGCTGCGGGCATCCGCTGTTCGACGATCTCGGCCCACCAGCTGCAACCGGCAGGGATCGCCTCGTCGTTGAAGTTGTATTCAGGATGGTGGACCATCGCCGTGTCGCCATTGCCGACCAGGATATAGGCACCGGGACGTTCTTCCAGCATGTAGGCGAAGTCTTCGCCGCCCATGACTAAAGGTGCCTCCTCGCAGGCCCCTGAGATCGAGCGGGCGACCTCGGCGGCGAATTCGGTCTGCTCGTCGCTGTTGATCATGACCGGATAGCCCCGGATATAAGTGACATCGGCCGTACCGCCGAATGTCGCGGCGACGCCCGAGCAGATTTCGTTGATGCGCTGCTCAGCAAGGTCGCGCATCTCTTTGCTCATCGTGCGCACGGTGCCCTTGATCTGCACTTTCTGCGGGATCACGTTGAACGCCTTCGACGAAGTCTCGAACGAGGTGACCGAAACAACGACCTGATCGATCGGATCGGCATTGCGCGACGCGATGGTCTGCAACGCCAGAACGGCCTGCGCAGTCATGACAGTGGTGTCCACGGTTTCATGCGGTTTGGCGGCATGGCCGCCACGACCTTCGAACGTGATATCGAACTGATCAGTCGCCGCGAAGAACGCCCCCGGCCGGATCGAGAAGCTGCCCACAGGCTTACCGGGCCAATTGTGCATTCCGTAGACTTCCTGAATGCCCCAACGCTCCATCAGGTTGTCTTCGCACATCTCGCGGCCGCCGCCGCCGCCCTCCTCGGCGGGTTGGAAGATCACAACGACGGTTCCGTCGAAATTGCGCGTTTCCGACAGGTATTTTGCCGCCCCCAGCAGCATGGCGGTGTGGCCGTCATGGCCGCAGGCATGCATCGCACCCGGCGTTTTCGAAGAATAGTCCAACCCCGTCGCTTCGTGGATCGGCAAAGCGTCCATATCCGCCCGCAATCCGATCACCTTCCCCTTGGTGTCGACCTTGCCTTTGATCACCCCGACAACTCCGGTGCGGCCAATCCCCGTGACCACCTCGTCGCAGCCGAATTCCTTCAGCTTTTCCGCAACCAGCGCACTGGTGCGATGCGTATCGAACAGAATTTCAGGATTCTCGTGAATATCACGCCGCCAGGCGGTGATTTCATCCTGCAATTCGGCAAAGCGGTTCTTCACTGGCATCTTCGTCTTCTCTCCTTAAAAAAATCTCAGGCCACCGGCATCCGGCGTTCGACCATTTCTGCAAACCACGAGCATCCGATCGGAATGATCTCGTCATTGAAATCGTATTCGGGGTGGTGAAGCCCGGCGCTGTCGCCATTTCCCAGGACTATGAAGGCGCCGGGACGTTCCTGCAACATGAACGAGAAGTCTTCGCCCCCCATCACCATCGGTGCTTCGGCACAGCTGCCACCGACGGCAATTGCCGCGGATTCTGCATATCCGGTCTGCTCTTCCGCGTTGATCGTGACGGGAACGCCGCGCGAGTAGGTTACCGTGGCGGTGCCACCCATGGTCGCCGCGACACCCTGCACAACTTCATTCAGTCGTTGTTCGATCAGGTCGCGCATCTCGTTCGAATGGGTGCGGACGGTGCCACGCAGCCGGGCCGATTGCGGGATCACGTTGAACGCATTCGACGAGGTCTCGACCGCAGTGACCGACAGAACGGCCTGCAAGATCGGGTCGGCGTTGCGCGAAACGATGGTCTGCAGGGCCACGATCAGTTGCGACAGCATGACCGTAGTATCCACGGTTTCCTGCGGCTTGGCGGCATGACCGCCGCGGCCTTCAAGATGGATGTCAAACTCGTCCGCCGCCGCCAGCAGAGGCCCGGAGCGAATGGCAAACTGCCCGGACGGCAGGCCCGGCACGTTGTGCATCGCATAGACTTCCTGGATGCCGAAGCGGTCCATCAAACCGTCCTGGCACATGGCTTCAGCACCGTTGCCGCCTTCTTCGGCCGGTTGAAAGATCACGATCGCGGTCCCATCGAAGTTTCGGGTCTCGGCCAGATATTTGGCGGCGCCCAGAACCATCGCAGTGTGACCGTCATGGCCACAGGCATGCATGGCGCCCGCAGTCTTGGAGGCATATTCCGCACCCGTCTGCTCCTGCATTGGCAGCGCATCCATATCGGCCCGCAGACCGATCACCCGGCCTTGGGTGTCGGTCCTGCCCTTGATCACGCCGACCACCCCGGTCCGGCCAATTCCGGTCACGACATCGTCGCAACCGAACTCTTTCAGTTTTTCCGCAACCAATGCGCTGGTCCGATGGGTATCGTAGAGAATTTCGGGGTGTTGATGTATGTCGCGCCGCCAACCGGTGATTTCGGGGTGCATTTCGGCAAAACGGTTCTTGATCGGCATGACTGTCTTTCCTGTTTCAGGCGATGGGCATTCGTCGTTCGACAAGCTCGGCGAACCAGCTGCATCCGGCAGGAATGGCCTGGTCGTCGAAATTGTATTCGGGATGGTGGCACATGGCCGTGTCGCCGTTCCCCAAGAAGATGTAGGCTCCGGGCCGTTCTTCAAGCATGTAGGCGAAGTCTTCCGACGGCATGATCGGATCCGTTGCGTCATTGACCTTGCCGGCCACCGCCTCGGCGGCTTCGGCGGCGAAGGCCGTTTCCGCTTCGGAATTCACCGTCACCGGGTAGCCGGGCGTCCAGGTCACGCGGGCTTTGGCGCCAAAAGCCGAGGCTGTGTCTTCGGCGATCCGGCGCACGCGCTCCTCGGCGATGCCACGGTATTCCGGGTCCAGTGTGCGAACCGTGCCCTGCAGCCGGACCGTGTGCGCAATCACGTTCGAAGCGACGCTGTCAGTTTCAAACGTCCCCACCGTCAGCACCACCCGTCGGATTGGATCAACGGTGCGGGATACAACCGATTGCAGCGCAACCACGATATGCGATGCCACCAAGGTTGTGTCGATGGCTTCATGCGGTGCGGCGGCGTGGCCACCTTTGCCGGTCACGACAATCTCGAACTCGTCCGACGACGCCAGCAGCGCGCCGGGCCGGATTGCGAACTCTCCGACAGGCAGGCCGGGCATGTTGTGCAAGCCGTAGACTTCCTGAATGCCCCATCGATCCATAAGCCCATCGCGGCACATGGCCAGACCGCCGGCTCCGCCTTCTTCGGCCGGTTGAAAGATCAGAACCACCGTTCCGTCGAAATTGCGCGTCTCGGCAAGATATTGCGCAGCGCCGAGCAAGATCGAGGTGTGCCCGTCATGCCCGCAGGCATGCATCTTGCCCGGCACGGTCGAGGCATAGTCCAGTCCGGTCGCCTCGTTGATCGGCAAGGCATCCATGTCGGCCCGCAACCCGATCACCCGCCCCTGCGTGTCCGTCCGCCCTCGGATCACGGCCACGACACCGGTTTTACCTATACCCGGCGTGATTTCATCGACACCGAACGCCTTGAGTCGGTCGACAACGAAGCCGGCGGTTTCATGCACGTCGTACATCAACTCGGGATGCGCATGCAGGTGCCGCCGCCACTTGGTTATCTCGGCGTGCATTTCAGCAAGTCTGTTTTTGACCGGCATGTTCAACTCTCCGAGCTTCTGACTGAAATCCTGAGTTTCCAGTGCCTCTTTTTGGGTCACGCCGCCAGTTTGTAGACCAGACGCTGCATGAAGTCATGGCCGGCGTTGAACTGAGCGATCGTGATGTATTCGTTCGGCTGGTGCGCCTGGGCGATATCTCCGGGCCCACAGATCACGGCCGAGTAACCGGCTTCCTGAAACTGACCGGCTTCGGTGCCATAGCTGACGACATGGGTTGCGTTGTCGCCCGTAAGGGCGCGCACCAGCGTCTCGGCTTCACCATCGGTTTCCGGGACCAACGCCGGAACGGCAAAGCTGGCCTTCACCTCGATATGGGCGTCAGGATGCACTTGCTGCATCTTCTCTTCCGCCACTCTTACCTGTTCCAGATAGGCTTCTTTCCAAGCTGATGCCTGCTCGCCGGGTACGACCCGGAAATCTATCATGAAACGGCAATCCTTGGCCGTGATGTTGTGCGCAGTGCCGCCCTTGATCATGCCCACGTGGCAGGTTGTCCAAGGAGGATCAAAGACTGCCGCGATGTCGCTGGGGTCCGCCGCCATGTTGATGTCGTTTTGGGCATTTGCCCAGTCGATCAGCGGCGCGGCATACATGATCGCATTGACACCCGTATGCATGATCGAACTGTGCACCTCGTATCCAACCACATGAGTATCATAGCCGAAACCGCCCTTGTGGCCGGTGACGGCCTGCATCATCGACGGCTCGCCCACCACCACGGCCGAGCCCTTGGGCAAAACCTCCTGCATGGCGACGATCATGGGCGGCGCACCGGTGCAGCCAACCTCCTCGTCAAAACTCAGCGCCAATTGCAGCGGGCGCTTGACGTCGGCGTATTGCGCCTCGACCAGCGCCCAGATGGCGAGGGCGTCAAAGCCCTTCATGTCACAGGTTCCACGTCCGAAATACTTGCCGTCCCGTTCGGTCACGACAAACGGGTCGCTGTCCCAGGGTTGTCCGTCCACCGGCACCACATCCGTGTGACCGGAAAGCACGACCGCGCCTTCCTCCCAGGGGCCGACATGGGCAAACAGGGCCGCCTTGTGCGGCTGATCCGGATCCGGCCATCGGTGGGCGCGGATACCGTGGCCGTTCAGGTAGTCTTCGACCCAGTCGACCAGCGGCAGGTTGCTGTCGCGGCTGACGGTGGGAAACGAGATCAGCTTGGTCATGATCTCAAGCGGTGTCAGGCGCCGTGGCATATGGGTCAGTAGCCGCTGTCGGTCGTCAGGATGAAGTGACCCGGCTCGACCTCTCGGTACTCCGAAGGCGCAGGCTCATAGCCGATTGGGTGAATTGGAGACGGGATCGGTTTGAAATTCAGATCTTTTTCCGTTTTGCGCTGATTGGGGTCGGCGATCGGAACCGCCTTCATCAATGCCTGCGTATAGGGGTGCTGCGGGTTCTCGAAAACACGCGCCCGCGGGCCCAGTTCGACGATCCGACCCAGATACATCACACCCACGTGGTGGCTGACCCGCTCAACCACGGCCATGTCGTGGCTGATGAACAGATAGCTCAACCCAAGTTCGGACTGCAATTCCATCATCAGGTTCAGAACCTGCGCCTGAACGGAAACGTCCAGCGCGGAAACGGCTTCGTCCGCAATGATCAGTTTCGGGTTCAGGGCCAGCGCCCGGGCAATCGCAATTCGCTGCCGCTGCCCACCCGACATTTCGTGCGGGAACCGGCGCATGAAGCTGCGTGGCAGGTGCACCTTGTCGAACAGCTGTGCGACCCGGTCCTGCAGTTCCGACCCCGACGCCACGCCATAGTTGCGCATCGGCTCGGCCACCTGATCAACCAACTGCATCTGCGGGTTCAGCGATGCGAATGGGTCCTGAAAGATCATCTGCATGTCCAGGCGGGCCTTGCGCAGGCCCTTCTGGTCCAGCTTCATGATGTCCATGCCATCAAGACTGATTTCACCCGCCATGGGCTCGATCAACCGCAGGATCGAGCGTCCGGCCGAAGATTTTCCACAACCCGACTCGCCGACGAGGCTCAGCGTCTGCCCTTTGTTCAGGGTGAACGAGACGTCTTCGACCGCGTGCACATTCGAAATGGTGCGGCGCAGGATCCCGCCTTTTACCGGGAACCGCGTGGTCAGGTTCCGGACTGACAGCAATACATCCTCGGTTCCGGGAATCGGGGCGATCTTCTGACCTTCGACACCCAGCAACTTCATCGGCTCGGGGGCGGATTTTCCGCGCATCTCACCCAGCTTGGGCACCGCGGCCAGCAGAGCCTTGGTGTAGTCATGCTGGGGATTCTCGAAAATCTCGGTGACGGTGCCCTCTTCGACCTTGTTGCCGCGGTACATGACGACGACCCTGTCGGCCATCTGGGCGACCACGGCCATGTCATGGGTGATGAACATGACCGCCGTGCCGGTTTCACGCTTCAGCCGGTCCATCAAGGCGAGGATCTCGGCCTGGATCGTCACGTCCAGAGCCGTGGTGGGTTCATCGGCGATCAGCAGGCGCGGCTCGCAGGCCATGGCCATTGCGATCACAACCCGCTGGCGCATCCCGCCCGACAATTCGTGCGGATACTGCTTGAGCCGCCGCTCGGGTTCGGGGATGCGGACCTGTTTCAGCAGTTCCAAGGCGCGTGCTTCGGCCTGGGACTTGGACATATCCTTGTGAATCCGCAGCCCTTCGGTCAGCTGTCGCCCGACCGTGAAAACAGGGTTCAGCGCAGTCATCGGTTCCTGAAAGATCATCCCGATTTCGTTGCCGCGAATCTGCTTCATGAGGTCCTGATCGGCCTTGGCCAGATCCAGTTCGGTCCCGTCGTTGCGGTCGAAAATCAACTGTCCGCCGGCGATTTCACCCCCGCCGAATTCAACAAGGCGCATCAATGACAACGAAGATACGGACTTGCCCGATCCCGATTCGCCCACGATGCAGACGGTTTCGCCCGGACGGACCTCGAACGAGACGTCCTCGACCCCGACGACGGGCCCATCCTTGGTTTGGAATTCGACCCGAAGTTCCCTGATCTGGGCGATAGGCTGATCCAGCACGCGAGCGCTCCCCTTGGCTGCATGAGTGTTTTCTTTGCCGAACGCTAAGGCGGGCTGACAGGAAAAGTCAAACGCATTGCCAGTTTCGCTGCGGCAAGGCTTGCAATTTCTGCAAACTCTGTTTCGATACCCCGCGTAACCGTGCCGAGAAATTGGGCGTAGTGCGCAGATATTTGCGCAATTGTCTTTTGTTTCAGTGGCTTGAGCCCGGCACGGCAACGCCAAATCCGCAGGCCTTGCGGAGAAAATCGAGACACGAATGTGTCCAACAAGGAGTGTATGATGAAAATCAAAACCCTTTTGCTTGGTGCGATTGCAAGCACGGCGATGGCCCCGATGGCCATGGCCGAGCGCGGATCGGACGGCAACGTCAGCATCATCTATTGGCAAGCACCCTCGATCCTGAACCCGTTTCTGTCGGGCGGCACCAAAGACGTCGAAGCGGCCTCGCTGGTGATCGAACCTCTGGCCCGCTACGACCAGGACGGCAACATGGTGCCGTATCTGGCAGCCGAAATCCCGACCGTCGAAAACGGCGGCGTGAGCGAGGACCTCACCTCGATCACGTGGAAGATCGCCCCGGGGATCACCTGGTCGGATGGCACGCCGTTCACCTCGGCCGACGTGAAATTCACCGCCGATTACTGCATGGACCCCGAAGGTGGCTGTGCGCAGGTGACCAAGTTCGAAGGCGTCACCAACGTCGAAGCTGTGGATGATCTGACCGTCAAGGTCACTTTCGACAAGCCGACCCCGTTCCCCTACGGTCCGTTCGTCGGCGGCGAAAGCCCGATCATTCAGGCCGCTCAGTTCGCGGACTGCATGGGCGCGAAAGCTCCGGAATGCACCGAGCAGAACTTCAACCCGATCGGCACCGGCCCGTTTGTCGTCACCGAGTTCAAGCCGAACGATGTGATCACCTTCAAGGCCAACGACAACTATCGTGACCCGGCGAAACCGGCCTTCGCAACCGTGACCTTCAAGGGCGGCGGCGATGCGACCGCGGCCGGTCGCGCCGTGATGGAAACCGGCGAGTTCGACTATGCCTGGAACCTGCAGCTGGCGCCCGAAGTTATCGCGCAGATGCAAGAAGGCGGCAAAGGCACTCCGGTGGCAGGCTTTGGCCCGCTGGTCGAGCGCATCATGCTGAACCAGACCAACCCGTCGCCCGAACTGCCGGAAGGCGAGCGTTCGACGGCCAAGCACCCGCACCCGTTCCTGCAGGATCCGGCGGTCTACAAGGCTATGTCGATGGCAATCGACCGCCCGCTGCTGGTTGAGATCGGCTATGGCCAGGCGGGTAAAGTGACCTGCAACTGGGTGCCGGCTCCGGCTGCGTTCAACTCGACCTCGATGACCTGCGACACGCAGGATATCGAAGGCGCCAAGAAACTGCTGGATGATGCCGGCATCGTCGACACCGACGGCGACGGCGTCCGCGAGAAGGATGGCGTTCCGCTGAAGATCGTCTATCAGACCTCGACCAACGCCGTCCGTCAGGACTTCCAAGCGCTGATCAAGGAATGGTGGAGCCAGATCGGCATCGAAACCGAACTGCGCAACATCAACGCCTCGGTCTTCTTCGGTGGTGACCCGGGCTCGCCCGACACGTTCCAGAAGTTCTATGCTGACGTCGAGATGTACGCCAACACCTTCAACGGCACCGACCCGCAAAGCTATCTGGGCAACGGCCTGTGCGACAAGGCACCGCGTCCCGAGACCCAGTGGCAGGGTGAGAACATCAGCCGCTTCTGCAACGAAGAGTTCGACAAGCTGCATGCCCAACTGGCGCAGACCGCCGGTCTGGAGCAGCGCGCCGAAATCGCGAAGCAGCTGAACGACATCATGGTTCAGAACGGCGGCATGATCCCGCTGGTCCACCGTGGTCGTCTGTCGGCCCACGCAAACACTCTGGGCGGTGTCGTCCTGAACGTGTGGGACAGCGAACTGTGGAACATCGCTGACTGGTACCGCAAGACCGGTTCCTAAGCGCTAGCCTTGCACAGCCGCGTCCCGATCTGTATCGGGGCGCGGACTTTCGCAAGTTCCACCAACAAGAAGACGCATATAAAGGCGCCTCTTAATGCTCAACTTCACCATTCGACGACTGATCCTGGCCGTTCCGACGCTCTTGTTCATCAGTCTCGTCATCTTCCTGTTGCTCGAGCTCGCCCCCGGCGACCCGATGGCACAGGTTCCGCTTACCGTTCCGCCCGAAGTCAAAGAGAAGATGCGCGAGGCGCTTGGCCTCGGCCAGCCGATGCATGTCCGGTTCTGGAAATGGATCGTGCAGTTCTTCTGGATCGAACCGCAGGTTTTGGTCGACCACATCTTTGGCACTACCTTTTCCGAAGGTGACCTGCGTGTGATTTCGTGGCAGACCCGCTCGCCCGTCATGGACATCGTCGTTCAGCGTATCCCGCAGACCCTGTGGGTTGTAGGCACCGCCTATGTGGTCGCCATCCTGATCGCCCTGCCCATTGGCATCTATTCGGCCTATCGCCAGTATTCCTGGTTCGACCAGATGGGCACCTTCGTGTCGATGGTCGGCTTCTCGGTTCCGCCGTTCTTCTCGGGGGTGCTGGTGATCGTGATCTTCTCGGTCCAGTTGGGCTGGTTCCCGTCGATCTATGACACGACGCATGTGGTCAATGACTGGGACAGCTTCGTCATTCAGCTGAAACAGATGATCATGCCCGTGATGGTGCTGGCGCTGCAGATCACCGCGCAGCTCAGCCGGTTCATGCGCGCCTCGATGCTGGACAACCTCAACCAGGATTACGTCCGTACCGCCCGCGCCAAGGGCCTGAGCGAATACACCGTCGTCATGGTACATGTCCTGCGCAACTCGATGATCCCGGTGGTTACCGTGATCGCTCTGGGTATTCCGGCGATCTTTGGTGGCGCGATCATCACCGAGCAGGTGTTCAAGGTGAACGGCATCGGCCAGCTGCTGATCGGCGCCATTCAGGCCAATGACTTGCCGATGGTGCAGACGCTGACCTTCATCTTTGCCGTGTTGATCGTCCTGTTCAACCTGATCGCGGACGTTCTTTACGGCATTCTGGACCCGAGGATCCGCTATGACTGATCACAATCAATCAGACACGCTGGTCCCTGATGAGGGCCTTGCGCCGGCCTCGACGGCCTTGCCAACTGCCGATGTAATGGAGGAACTGACCACCCCGCCCCGCAGCCAGTGGCGCGACGTGTGGGACCAGTTCAAGACCCACAAGGGCGCCATGATCGGCGCGATGCTGTTCATCTTCATCGTCGCGGCCGTCTATCTGGGCCCGTTCCTGTGGACCATCGACCCGACCCAGATCGACATCCGGGCCCGAAACCAGGGGCCCAGCTGGGCCCACCCGTTCGGCACCGATCAGCTGGGCCGGGACATCATGGCGCGAATGATGTCTGGGGGGCAGACCTCGGTATCGGTCGGCATCACCGCGATGCTGCTGGCGCTGTTCCTGGGGTCGTTCATCGGCGTGGTTGCCGGGTTCTTCAAACGGCTGGACGGGCCGCTGATGCGCCTGACCGACCTGTTCCTGGCCCTGCCGCTGCTGCCGCTGCTGCTGGTGATGATGCTGCTGTTCCGCGAACCTCTATCCGCTGCGTTCGGGCTCGAGCGTGGGATCTTCATCCTGATCGTCTGCGCGATCGGCATCACCTCGTGGATGCCCACGGCGCGGATCGTGCGTGGCGACGTTCTGGCGATCAAGGAACGCGAGTTCGTTCTGGCCGCCCGCTCGATCGGCACCAGCAACACGCAGATCATCACACGGCACATCCTGCCCAACGTGCTGTCGCCGATCATGGTGTCGGCCACGCTGGGCATCGCCACGGCGATCATCACGGAAAGCGCGCTGTCCTTCCTGGGGCTGGGCTTCCCGCCTGACTTCCCCACCTGGGGCCGGCTACTGTTCGATGGCGTCGACTATCTGCAGCAATACCCCGAGCGTGTGTTCTGGCCCGGCCTGGCGATCTCGCTGACCGTTCTCAGCGTGAACTACCTGGGCGACGGCCTGCGCGATGCGCTCGATCCGCGTATCCGCGGACGCTGATCCAAAGTCAGTCGGCGCGCCTGAGCGCGCCGGCCAACACCACGATCACCACCGCCAGCGGCAGCAGGACGGCAAAGGCCAGCCGCAGTGACAGGATCCCCGCCAGAAGCCCGATAAGCGGCGGACCGATCAGCAGACCTCCGTACCCCAAAGTGGCGACACTGGCGATGGCCTGCCCCGGTGGGACATGCGGATCATTCGCCGCCCGGCTGAAGGCCAGCGGCATGATCACCGCATAGCCCACGCCCATCATCGCGAATCCAGCCAGCGCCCCGATCGCGCCGCCGGCCGATACCACCAAGAATACGCCCACGGCCGCGCAGGCTCCGCTGACCCGGGCCACCGGCACCGGGCCGAACCGGGCGATCACGAGGCCCCCCAGCAGACGCACCGCGACCATGGCCACCGAAAAGACGGCATAGCCCAAGGCCGCAACGCTTTCAGCCACACCCGTGACATCCCGCAGGAAGATGGCGCTCCAATCGGCCACCGCTCCCTCGCCCAACGCGCCGCACATCGCGGTAAGCCCGACCAAAACCAGAACGCCGCTGGGCAAGGCAAAGATCGCGGCGCCGTCGGACTGCACCCGCCGCGACGTCCATCGGACCCAGGACAGGGCAAGCGCCAGCGCGACGGTTGCCCCGCCGGCCAGCAGGAAATGCGGCAACACGTCAAGCTGCAGCTGAACCGCGCCATAGCCGCTGAGCGCACCCAACCCGGCGCCGAGGCTCCACATCGCATGGAACGAGGACATCACCGGTTTGGCGTAGGCCTGCTCGACCTCGGCGGCCCAGGCGTTCATGGCCACATCCATCGAGCCGTGGAAAGCCCCGAAGATGAACAGGAACGCAGCCAGCATGGCGAAGCTGTCGGCGGCCGCAAGAAAGATCAGTGAGGCTGTGTACAGAACCGCGATCACTCGCGTCACCGTCACCGCGCCGAATCGGTCGGTTAGGCGTCCGGTGACGGGAAAGGAACACACCGCGCCGGCCGCCATGAACAGCAGGCCATAGCCCAGTTCCTCGTGGCTCAGCCCCAGACGGTCACGGACGGCCGGAATGCGCGAGGCCCAGATGCCGAACAGGGCGCCGTTCAGGATGAACATGGCGGCCACGGCCCGCCAGGCTGAAACCAATCCGATCATGAAACCTGCCCTGCCTGCGAAATATCTGCCTCGCAGCAATACAGGCCGCGCGCCGGTTGGCAAGCCGCGCTATTCCAGCTTGCGGCGGATGCGGCGCACGGCCAGCCAGACAAGCGCCACTACAGGCAGCGTCACGCCTGCGGTCAGCATCCCCTTGCTGATCCCCGCATTGGTCAACGGGTACAGCAGGTAACTGACCAGAGACACGGCGTAATAGCTGATGGCGACCACCGACAGGCCTTCGACCGTGTGCTGCAATCGCAGCGCCAGATCCGCCCGGCGGTCCATGCTCTCCAGCAAGGCCTGGTTCTGCGCGCTGCGCTCGACATCGACCCGCGTCCGCAGCAGGTCGCCGGCGCGAATGGCCCGGTCCGAAAGTGCCTGCAGCCGCCGTTCGGTTGCCTTTACCGTGCGCATGGCCGGGTCATAGCGGCGCATCATGAAATCGGCGAATGTCTGACGCCCGTGGAAGCGATCCTCGCGCAGCGCCTCGATCCGCTGGTGCACGATGGCCTCATAGGCCCCCGTCGCGGCAAAGCGAAAGGCCGAACGCGCCGACAGCGTCTCGAGCTCGGTCGAGGTGGCCAGCAATTGCGGCAGCAGATCGTCGGGATGGGTCGTATCCTTGGTCATCTCGCCCATCAACTGGGTCAGTTGCCGGTCCAACTCGCCGATCTGGGGCATCAGGGCCTTAACCCGGGCAAAGCCCAACATGGACATTGCCTTGTAGGTCTCGATCTCGCACAGGCGCTGGATGACCCGGCCGGTGCGCCTGCGCCCGGTGCCCTCGGACACGAAAAGGGCAAACCGCATGTGGCCCGCCGGGTCGATGCGAAAATCGCTGGCGCAAATCGCCGAGTCGTCCAGCACCCGCGACACCGCCAGGCTTTCCGGTTCGAACCAACCCGCCAGCGCGGCTTGCGTGGCCCCGTCATCCGGGCGCGGCACCACCCGCAGCATGATTGAGGTCACGCGCTGGCCCGGACTGGCCATCAGCCAGTCAGGGGGGAACACCTCGAAATCGGCGGGGTTGAACGCGCGCTCGCTGACATTCTGAGTGATGGCCGTATAGGTCACGAATTCAGTGTGGTGCTCCCACTTCAACCAATGCCGCCCGATCTGGCCGGCATAGTGGGTGGCATCGGGCTGCGGATGCTGCGCCCCGTGGCGGTCCAACAGGTCAATCAGGTGAGCCATATCTTTGGCTCGGTCGCGCGCCACCGCGGCGACCGGTTTTTTGATCGCAAGGAATACAACCGTGCACGGCGCCTGCGCCACGGGGAACGGCCGCGCGTGCAATTCATTGGCCAGCGCATAGCGCAGCGGATGATCCTCGATTGGCGTCATGAGCGGCTCCTTGTGTTCCGGGCACTATACGACACCGAAGCATTTCATCAATTATCTTTTTATTTCATATACTTACATGGATACCGCGGTATACAAGCCGGCTATCTCATTGATTTGGCTGCCAGAGCTCGATCGGATTGCCCTCGGGGTCGTGCAGGCGGGCGAATTTTCCGATCTCGCTGTTCCATTCGTCACGGGTCTCCACCTCGATTCCAGCCGCACGCAGCTGGTCGACCATGGCCGCCAGATCGTCGACGCGGAAATTGATCATCCATTGCTGCGCGGCATCACCGAAATAGTCCGTATCTTCGGCGAATGGGGCAAACACGGTGTAGCCTTCACGCTGCTTCCACGGGACCGGGTCATAGTGATTGACGCCCAGATGGGTCTCGTACCATTGCGACAGAGCCTTTGGATCCCGGGCGCGGAAGAACACGCCGCCGATGCCGTTTACCTTCTGCATGGAACACCTCGTGCCGATTGGGGTTGATACGGCATCATACCCTGAAACGAAAAAAGGCGCCCGCGAGGGGCGCCTTTTCCAAGGATATGAGCCACAGATCAGTCGATCATTGGCAGCAGCTTGTCCAGCGACTGCTTGGCGTCGCCATAGAACATGCGGGTGTTCTCCTTGTAGAACAGCGGGTTTTCGATGCCCGAATACCCGGTGCCCTGCCCGCGTTTCGAGACGATCACCTGCTTGGCCTTCCAGCATTCCAGAACCGGCATCCCGGCAATGGGGCTGTTCGGGTCTTCCTGCGCCGCAGGGTTCACGATGTCGTTCGAGCCAATGACGATCGCCACATCCGTTTCCGGGAAATCGTCGTTGATCTCGTCCATTTCCAGCACGATGTCATAGGGCACTTTGGCCTCGGCCAGCAGCACGTTCATGTGGCCCGGAAGACGGCCCGCGACGGGGTGGATGGCAAAGCGCACATTCTTGCCCTTGGCGCGCAGCTTGCGGACCAGTTCGCTGACCGATTGCTGCGCCTGCGCCACCGCCATTCCGTAGCCGGGAATGATGATGACGCTGTCGGCATCGTTCAGCGCTGCTGCAACACCGTCGGCGTCGATCGCCACCTGTTCGCCTTCGACCTCCATCTGGGGTCCCGAAGTGCCGCCAAAGCCGCCGAGGATCACGCTGACAAAGTGACGGTTCATCGCCTTGCACATGATGTAGGACAGGATCGCACCCGACGAGCCTACCAGCGCGCCGACGACGATCAGCAGGTCGTTGCCCAGCGAGAAACCGATCGCAGCCGCGGCCCAGCCCGAGTAGCTGTTCAGCATCGACACCACCACCGGCATGTCGGCACCGCCGATGCCCATGATCAGGTGATAACCGATGAACAGCGCCGCCAGCGTCATCAGGAACAGCGGGAAGAACCCACCCGAAGCGGTGTACCAGATCAGACAGATCAGCGAGAGGCCAGCCGCCGACGCGTTCAGCGCATGCCCGCCCGGCAGCTTGGTGGCCGCTGAGGTCACCTTGCCGGCCAGCTTTCCATAGGCCACGACCGAACCGGTAAAGGTGATCGCACCGATGAAGATGCCCAGGAACAACTCGACATGCAGAATGGCCAGCTCGGCCGGAGTTTTCTTGGCGATCAGTTTCGCGAAGGCGCCCAGATCCGACAGGTCGGCATCCTTGGCCGCGTCAACGATCGCAAAGACTTCGGCGACGTTCTTGATCTCGAAATGGGCGTTGTAGCCGACGAAAACAGCCGCCAGACCCACCAGCGAGTGCATGGCGGCCACAAGCTGCGGCATCTCGGTCATCTGGACGCGCTGCGCCACGTATTGACCGATCAGACCGCCGCCGATGATCAGCAGCAGCGACAGCAGCCACAGGCCCGATCCGGGGCCGACCAGCGTGGCAAAAACCGCCAAGGCCATGCCGACGATGCCGTACCAGACCGCGCGCTTGGCGCTTTCCTGGTTCGACAGGCCGCCGAGCGAAAGGATGAACAGAACAGCCGCAACGACATACGCGGCAGTGGTGAAGCCAAATTCCATGTGCCCGGCCTCCTTAAGATTTCTGGAACATGGCGAGCATGCGCCGGGTTACGAGGAAACCGCCGAAGATGTTGATCCCGGCCATGAAGATCGACAGCGCCGCCAGCAGAATGACGAGGAAAGACCCCGACCCGATCTGCATCAACGCGCCCACGATGATGATCGATGAAATCGCGTTGGTGATCGCCATCAACGGTGTGTGCAGGCTGTGGCTGACGTTCCAGATCACCTGGAAACCTACGAAAACAGCCAGCACGAAGACGATGAAATGCTGCATGAAGCTGGCCGGAGCCACCAGCCCCACCAGCAGCATCAGCGCTCCGCCCACGCCCAGCAGGGTAACCTGCTGCTTGGTCTGCGCCTTGAAGGCCGCGATCTCTTGCGCGCGCTTTTCTTCGGGCGTCAGTTCCTTGACCTCGGCCTTGGGTTTGGCCGCGATGGCCTGCACCTTGGGCGGTGGCGGCGGGAAGGTGATCTCACCTTCGTAGGTGACGGTCGCGCCACGGATCACGTCATCTTCCATGTTGTGATTGATCTGACCGTCCTTGTCCGGGGTCAGGTCAGTCATCATGTGACGGATGTTGGTCGCATAAAGCGACGAGGACTGAGCCGCCATCCGGCTGGGGAAGTCGGTATAGCCGATGATGGTCACGCCATTGTCGGTCACGACCTTTTCATCCGGCACGGTGCCTTCGACATTGCCTCCACGCTCGGCCGCAAGGTCCACAATGACCGATCCGGGCTTCATCGCCTTGACCATATCCTCAAGCCACAGCTTGGGGGCCGGGCGGTTGGGGATCAGCGCCGTAGTGATGACGATGTCCATCTCGGGCGCCAACTCGCGGAACTTGGCCAGCTGAGCATTGCGGAACTCCTCGGACTGAACCGAAGCATACCCGCCGGTGGCCGAGCCATCCTGCTGTTCTTCTTCAAAGTCCAGATAGACGAATTCGGCGCCCATCGACTCGACCTGTTCAGCGACCTCGGGGCGCACATCGAACGCATATGTGATCGCGCCAAGCGACGTCGACGTCCCGATGGCGGCCAGACCGGCCACGCCGGCACCAACGATCAGAACCTTGGCCGGCGGCACCTTGCCCGCGGCCGTCACCTGGCCGGTGAAGAAGCGGCCAAAGTTGTTGCCCGCCTCAATCACCGCACGGTACCCGGCGATGTTGGCCATCGACGACAGCGCATCCATCTTCTGTGCACGGCTGATGCGGGGCACCATTTCCATCGCGATGACATTGGCGCCCTTGGCTTTCGCCAATTCCATCCCTTCTTCGTTCCCTGCCGGGTTGAAGAACGAGATCAGCGTCTTGCCCTTGGTCAGACGTTTCATTTCGGTCTCGGTGGGCACGCGCACCTTGGCGATGATGTCCGACGATTTCCACAAAGAGGCAGCTGTCTTGACGATTTCGACCCCGACGGCCTCGTAAGCCTCGTCTGAGAAACCGGCGGCAGCACCAGCCCCCTTCTCGACGGCGCATTCATAGCCCAATTTCTGCAGCTGCACGGCTGACTCCGGAGTCATCGCGACCCGGTTCTCGCCTTTCAGTATTTCCTTTGGCGTGCCTATTTTCACCGGCAAGTCCCCCTAATTTTCACTCTGACCGAGCGGGTGGTCGGTATTGTTTGTTAAGCAAAGATCTATCCTGCGCAACATTATTTCGCAAGCGCAGCATTCATTACGTTGTGTCACGGGTCGGCGCATTTCAGATCCACCGACGGGTTTTGCGTTCGTAACGCGCGAAATCCGCACGGAAGGTGCGGCGCAGGCGGTCCTCCTCAGGCAGGATGAACCGCCGTTCCAATACCCAGACGAACACAGGAACCAACACCAGCGACAACACGGCATCGAAGCGCAGGATCAACCCGGCAAGGATCAGGACATCGGCCAGATAGATCGGATTGCGGCTGCGCTTGTAGATGCCCGACTGCACCATTGCGGTGGGTGTTTCATGCGGAATGACCGTCGTACGGTGACGGCGGAATTCTGCGATGGCCAGAACCGCCAGCAGGATACCCCCACCAATCAGCAACCCGCTTAGCAGGTCGGTCAACCCGCCTTCCAGCGACAGGCCGAGCGACAGATAACGGCCCTGCAACCAGGCCAACACCGCGAAGCCCAAAAGCCACAGTGGCGGTACGTCGATACGGCGCATGAGCATCCCTTTTGAACGACGACATGCACCGACACATGTCGCTTCCGGGCCAAGTCCTACCGCTTTCAGACCCCGATGGCAAAGCATCTTGGCCTTGCGGTCGAATATTGTGCACCCGGGCCACAAACAGGCGGGCGTGGACAGCCCGGCACCGATCCGATACCCCGGTTCGGACACAAGAAAACACCGGGATTTATCATGACCGACTTCGCCGCCACCAAAGCCATGTTCAACCTGCCGGATGGAGTTCTGTATCTGGACGGCAACTCGCTGGGCCCTCTGCCCAAGGCGGCGGCCGCAGAGGTACAGAAGATGCTGACCGAGGAATGGGGCCAGATGCTGATCACCGGGTGGAACAAGGCCGGGTGGATGGGCATGCCGACCGACCTGGGCGATCGGATCGGCCGCCTGATCGGCGCCGCGCCCGGTACGGTCGTGGTCGGCGACACGCTGTCGATCAAGGTCTTTCAGGCGGTTGCCTCGGCGTTGGAGCTGAACCCGGGGCGCAAGGTGGTCCTGTCGGACAATGGCAACTTCCCTTCCGATCTCTACATGGCTGACGGGCTGCTGCGCTCGCTGGGCGAGGAGTACGAGCTTCGGGTCGTGGACCGCGAGACCGTGGCCGAGCACATTACCGATGAAGTCGCCGTGCTGATGCTGACCGAAGTCGACTATCGCACCGGCCGCAGGCACGACATGAAGGCGCTGACCGATCTGGCCCATGCGCGCGGCGTCATCACGGTGTGGGATCTGGCCCACTCAGCCGGGGCCATCCCGGTGGACCTGGCCGGCTGCAACGCCGATTTCGCGGTCGGGTGCACCTATAAATACCTCAACGGTGGTCCGGGCGCCCCGGCCTTCATCTATGTCGCTCCGAAATGGGCGGACACCGCGCGCCCGGCCCTGTCGGGCTGGCTGGGACACGAGGCGCCGTTTGCCTTCGATTTGGACTATCGCCCCGGCGCAGGCATCGAGCGCATGCGCGTCGGCACGCCACCGGTGATCCAGATGACCGCGCTGGCCGCGGCGATGGATATCTGGGACATGGCCGACATGGATAATGTGCGCGCCAAGTCCATCGCCCTGACCGAACAGTTCATCCAGCAGGTCGAGGCCACCTGCCCCGATCTGGAACTGGCCAGCCCCCGCGACCCCGCGATGCGTGGCAGCCAAGTCTCGTTCCGGTTTGCCGACGGGTACGCGGCGATGCAGGCCTTGATCGCCCGCGGCGTGATCGGGGATTTCCGCGCGCCCGACATCATGCGGTTCGGCTTCACGCCGCTGTATATCGACGAATGCGACGTGTCGCGCGCCGTCGAGATCCTGACTGACATCATGCAGAACCGTTTGTGGGACAGACCGGAATTCAAGGTCCGGCAGCGGGTTACCTGACCTCAAGCCCCGCGCCGATCAGCGCGGTTAGCTGGGCGATGCGCTGCTCGAACTCCTCGGCGTTAGAGGCGGTCATCTTGATCCCCTTCAGCGCGGCGGTGATGGTCCGCGCGGTCTCGGCCGGACCGTCCGGCAGGCGCACGCGACCGGCCGCCAGTTCGCGCTTTAGCCATTCAGCGTAGAGATCCGCCAGCGCCGCCTCGCCCTCGGCCACGATGTCGGCAGCGGTGGACTTGCTGGTATCCAGCATCTCCAGCCCATGCGGCGAGGCCAGTATGGCCGCCATCCCGGCGATCTGCGAGTCAATCGCCCGCGCCAGGATCTCGGACACCGCTCCGTCGCCCTGCAGCGCATGTGCCACCGCCGCGATCTTTTCGGCGTAATGCGCCTGTGTCAGGCTGCGAACGATGGCATCTTTGTTCTTGTAATGCAGATAGACCGCTGGACGGGACATGCCCGCGCCACGCGCTATGTCATCCATCGAGGTCTTGCGGAACCCATAGGCGGAAAAGGCCTGAAACGCCGAAGTCAGGATCGCCTTTGCCCGTGTATCATCCAGTTTTTCCGCCATGAATTGACCTCTGACAGTTTCGCGCGAAATTGTCAATTGACGCACTGACATTTCTCATCAATTATGTCAGAAACCAGCCACAGCCAAAAGAGGTACGCCATGGCGACCACGCTGACGATCAACGGAAAGCCACATCAGGTCGATCTGCCCGACGATGTCCCCCTTCTTTGGGTGCTGCGCGACGAGGTGGGCCTGACCGGAACCAAATTCGGCTGCGGTGTGGCCGCCTGCGGAGCCTGCACGGTGCAGATCGATGGCGAGGCCGTCCGCTCGTGTCAGGTTGCTCTGTCCGATGTCTGGGGCGAGGTCACCACGATCGAAGGGTTGGGGACGCCCGACAACCTGGCCACGATCCAGCAGGCCTGGGTCGACCATCAGGTCGCGCAATGCGGCTATTGCCAGTCGGGGCAGATCATGCAGGCCGCCGCGCTGCTGGCCGAAAACCCTGCCCCCTCTGACGAAGAAATCGACGAGGCGATGCAGGGCAACCTGTGCCGCTGCGGCACCTATCCCCGCATCCGCGCCGCGATCCACGACGCCGCCGCCAAGATGAAGGAGGCCTGATCCATGGCCAGCATCGGAAAAATCCTGCGCCGCACCTTCCTGATCGGGTCTGCCGCCATCGTCGGCGGCGTGGCCTTCGGCGTCTATTACGTCAACCGTCCCGCCAAGAACCCGCTGAAACCGGGCGACGGCGAAGCGGCCCTGAACCCCTTCATCCTGATCGACCAGAACGGCGTGACCCTGTTCGCGCCCCGCGCCGAGATGGGCCAGGGCGTCAAAACCACATGGGCTGCCCTGATTGCCGAGGAACTGGACGTGGATCTGGATCAGGTCACCGTTCTGCACGGACCAGCGGCGGCGGCCTATTACAACTCGGCCCTAATCGGCGAGAGCCTGCCCAACAAGGGCTATGACGTCTCGAACTTCCAGCACAATCTGGGCGAGGCCCTGGGCGTGATCGGCAAGGCGCTCAGCCTGCAGGTCACCGGCGGCTCGACCTCGATGAAGGACGGGTTCGAGCGAATGCGCGCGGCTGGTGCCTCCGCCCGCGAGACGCTGAAACAGGCCGCCGCCGACCGACTGGGGGTGGATCGGGCTCAGTTGAAGACCGCTTCGGGTCATGTCATCGCGCCTGATGACAGCAAGATCGCCTATACCGACCTGGCTGCAGACGTGGCGCAGATGGAACCGATTGAGGCAGAGCTGCGCGACCCGTCCGAGTGGCGTTATCTGGGCCGGACCCTGCCGCGTCTGGACATGGTGGAAAAGGCCACCGGCACCGCCCAGTTCGGCGTTGACGTGCGCCTGCCCGGCATGAAATTCGCCAGCGTCCGGATGAACCCCAAGCTGGGCGGCCAGATGAACGGCTTTGACGACAGCGCCGCCAAGGCAATGCCTGGTGTCGAAAAGGTTGTCGATCTGGGCAACGGTGTTGCGGTGATCGCCACCAACACCTGGCTTGCCAACCAGGCGGTCGAGGCCATCGACGTCGATTGGGGCGAGGCCCCCTATCCGCCCGAAACCGACGCCATCTTTGCCGAGATCGCCAAGGCTTTCGACGCGGATCCGAACTCGACCATGCGCGATGACGGCGATGTCAGCATCGTTCCCGAAGGCGCGACAGTGATCGACGCTGAATACACTGTCCCCTACCTGGCCCACGCCACGATGGAACCGATGAACGCCACCGCGCTGTTCACCGGCGACGCCTTGGAACTGTGGTGCGGCAACCAGGCCCCCACGCTGATCCAGTTCCGCGTTGCCAACACGGCCGGTTTGGACACCGAAGCCGTCCAAATCCACACCACCTATCTGGGCGGCGGGTTTGGTCGCCGCGGAGAGCTGGATTTCGGCGACATCGCCACCAAAGTGGCCATGGCGATGCCCGGCACTCCGGTCCAGACCACCTGGAGCCGCGAAGAAGATATGCGTCACGACTACTACCGCCCCGGTGCGATGGCGCGGATGCGCGGTGCGGTTCAGGATGGCAAAGCAGTGCTCATCGATGGTGCGGTCGCCGCGCAGTCCTGCACGCAGCAAGCCGTTGAGCGCTATACCGGAATGCCCGGCGCTGGCCCGGACAAGGTTCTGGTCGAAGGGTTCTTCAACCAGCCCTACGCGGTGGCCAACTATCGCATGAGCGGCCATATCGCCGACCTGAAGATCCCGGTGGGTTTCTGGCGCTCGGTCGGCAACAGCCACAACGGTTTCTTCCACGAGACCTTCATCGACGAGATGGCCCATGCCGCCGGACGCGACCCGCTGGAGTTCCGGCTGGAGCTGATGCGCGACGAACACGCGCCCTCGGCCGGGTGCCTCGAGGCGGTGCGCGACATGTCCGACTGGACGGGCAAGACCCCCGATGGCGTGGGGCGCGGCGTGGCCTTCACCTACAGCTTCGGCACCCCGGTCGCGCAGGTGATCGAGGTGGTCAACGAAGACGGCACCATCCGCATCAGCAAGGCCTGGATCGCCTGCGACATGGGGCTGGCGCTGGACCCTGAAAACGTCAAGGCGCAGATGTTCGGCGGCATGATGTATGGCCTGTCGGCGGCTTGCTACGGCGAGATCACCTTCGCCGATGGCGAGGTCGAACAGATGAACTTCCCCGACTATGACGCGCTGCGCATGAACACCGCGCCGCAGGTTGAGGTTCAGGTGTTGGAAACCAACCGCTTCATGGGTGGCGCGGGCGAGCCCGGCACGCCGCCCTCGATGCCGGCGCTTGGCAACGCGCTGTTCGACCTGACCGGCCAGCGCGCTCGGACCCTGCCGCTCAACAAGCAGTTCAACCTGCTGGTGTGAAACGAAAAAAGACCGGCGCGGTGATTGCCGCGCCGGTCTTTTGAAGAAATCCGAGAGCCGATTGTCAGGCCGATTGCCGCACCGGCGTCGGCATTGCACTTGCCGACCAAGCCCGCACCGCGTCGCCGAAAGCCTGAAACAGAGGCCGCGACACCGGGTCATTCGCGGCATCCCATTCCGGGTGCCATTGCACCGACAGGGTGAACCCGGGCGCATCCTGGATATAGATCGCCTCGGGCGTACCATCCGGCGCGTGGCCGTCGATCACCACGCCCTTGCCCACTGTCTTGATGCCCTGCCCGTGCAGCGTATTGGTCATCACCTCACTGGCACCGAACAGGCGGTGGAACACCCCGCCCTCGGTCAGCTTGACCACATGGCGCAGGGCGAATTTCTCTTCCAGCGTGCCATCGGGCGGCATGCGGTGGTTCATCCGGCCGGGCAGATCGCGGATTTCCGGGTACAGAGTGCCGCCCATGGCCACGTTGACCTCCTGGAAGCCCCGGCAGATGCCCAGAAAGGGCTGTCCGCGTTCCACGCAGGCCCGTACCAGCGGCAGGGTGATCGCATCGCGCGCCCGGTCGAATTCGCCATGTGCGTCAGTTGCCGACTCGCCGTATTCCTCGGGGTGAACGTTGGGGCGGCCACCGGTCAGCAAGAACCCGTCGCACACCTCAAGCAACTCGGTCACGTCGACATAGCGCGGATCGGCCGGGATCAGCAGCGGCAGACAGTTCGAGACATTCGCGACCGCGTCCGAATTCATCGTCCCCCCGGCATGGGTGGGGTACTGGTCGTTCATCAGATACGAATTGCCGATGATGCCAACGACGGGTCGGGACATTGTGCTACCTTGCTGTTTTACTTGAACTGGTCGGAAATTATCCGCCCCTTCAATAACGTGCAAGAAAACACGCCCTGCACCATGGCGCAAGGACGTGTTCAGATACGCACATATTGTTCCCGATTTCCGCAGAGCGCGGGACGAATTTCCCGAAACAGGCGGCCGCGGCGGGACGGCGCTTGTGCAGATCAGGTTTCGCCGGTCAGCCCGGCGGCCTCGATCCCGGCCATGGCGGCAGCGGCGTCGTTGTCCGAGGTGTCTCCGGTTACCCCGACGGCACCGATCACTGCGCCCTTGCGGTCGCGCAGCAGTACGCCGCCCGGAACCGGAACGACCTGCCCTCCATAGACCCCATTCACCGCGGCCATGAAATAGGCCTGCGCCTCAGCCCGCTGCATCTGGGCGGTGCCTGCCATGCCCAGCATGACCGATCCATAGGCCTTGCCATGGGCAATCGCGAACCGGCCGGGGGCGGCACCGTCCTCGCGCTCGAAGGCGATAACATGGCCACCGGCGTCCAGCACCACCACCGACAGGGGTTTCAGGTCCATCTCGCGCCCTTTCTCAAGGGTTTTGCGAATGATGGTGCGGGCCTTTCTGAGTGAAACCGACATGATCTTGTCCTCTGTCTACGGTGGTCTGCCCCGGTTCTAGCCGTGACGGGCCTTCAGTTCCAGCCGTCGCGCATGCAGGACCGGCTCGGTATAGCCCGAGGGCTGTACCCGCCCCTTGAACACCAGATCGCAGGCGGCCTGAAAGGCGATGCCGTCGAAACCCGGTGCCATGGGCCGATAGGCCGGGTCGCCTGCGTTCTGCCGATCGACCACGGCGGCCATCTTCTTCATCGCGGCCATCACCTGATCGGCGCCGATCACGTCGTGATGCAGCCAGTTGGCCAGCGCCTGGCTCGAAATCCGGCAGGTGGCGCGATCCTCCATCAGACCCACGTCATTGATATCGGGCACCTTCGAGCAGCCGACACCCTGATCGACCCAGCGCACGACATAGCCCAGGATGCCCTGCGCGTTGTTTTCGATCTCCCGGGTGATTTCATCGTCGCCGAGGTTGCGGCCACTCAGCAGCGGGATGGTCAGCAGATCGTCCAGCGTGCCGCGCGGGCCTCCGGCGGCTATCTCATCCTGACGGGCCAGAACGTCCACCTTGTGGTAATGGGTCGCGTGCAGGGTCGCTGCGGTGGGCGACGGCACCCAGGCGCAGGTCGCACCGGCCATCGGGTGGCCGATTTTGGCCTCAAGCATCTCGCCCATCCGGTCGGGCATGGCCCACATGCCCTTGCCGATCTGCGCCCGCCCCTTCAGCCCGCAGGCCAATCCGATATCGACATTGCGATCTTCGTAGGACTGGATCCAGGGCGTGTTCTTCATGTCGCCCTTGGGCAGCATCGGCCCGGCCTCCATCGAGGTATGGATCTCGTCCCCCGTCCGGTCGAGGAACCCGGTATTGATGAAGGCCACGCGCGATTTCGCGGCGCGGATGCACTCCTTGAGGTTCACCGAAGTCCGGCGTTCCTCATCCATGATGCCCAGTTTCACGGTGTTGCGCGGCAGGCCCAGAATGTCCTCGACCATGTCGAAGATTTTGACCGAGAACGCTACCTCTTCGGGTCCGTGCATCTTGGGCTTGACCACATAGACCGATCCGTGGACCGAGTTGCCGCCATCGCGTTGCAGGTCGTGCATCGCGATCAGCGTGGTGCAGAGCGCGTCCATCAGCCCCTCACCGATCTCGTTGCCCTCGGCGTCCAGCACGGCGGGGTTGGTCATCAGGTGGCCCACATTTCGCACCAGCATCAGAGACCGTCCCTTGAGGCTGCCGGCCGACCCGTCAGGCCGGGTAAACGCGATGTCATCGGACAGTTTGCGGGTAAAGGTCCGGCCGCCTTTCGTGACCTCTTCGGTCAGGTCACCCTTCATCAGGCCCAGCCAGTTGCCATAGGCCACCACCTTGTCTTCGGCATCGACACAGGCCACCGAATCTTCGCAGTCCATGATTGTGGACAGGGCCGATTCCAGGCGCACGTCGGAAATGCCCGCCGGGTCCGCGGCGCCGATGGTGCTGTACGGGTCGATCATGATCTGGATGTGCAGACCGTTGTTCTTCAGCAGCACGAAGTCCGGAGCCTCGGCCGCACCGCCGAAGCCCACGAATTTCCCGGGTTCGGCCAGCGCCGAGACCAATGCGCCGCCTTCGACCTTCAGACCGGACACATTGGCCCAGCTGCCTTGGGCCAGCGGCGCGGCCTCGTCCAGAAACGCCTTTGCCCAGGCGATCACCCGCGCACCGCGGGCCGCGTCATAGCCGCCCCCCTGCGGCAGGTCGCCCATGGCATCGGTGCCATACAGCGCGTCATACAGGCTGCCCCAGCGGGCATTGGCCGCGTTCAGGGCAAAGCGTGCATTGGTGATCGGCACCACCAGTTGCGGGCCGGGCGTCGCGGCGATCTCGGGGTCGACATTCGCCGTGTCGATCTGGAAATCGGGGCCTTCATCCAGCAGATAGCCGATCTCGCGCAGGAACGCCTGATACTCGGCCATGTCGATGGGTTGCCCCTTGCGCGCAAGGTGCCACGCGTCGACACTGCCCTGGATATCCGAGCGCTTTTGCAGCAGATCTCGGTTTTTTGGGCCAAACTCGGACACCATCCGCGAAAGACCGGCCCAGAATGCATCGGGCTCAACGCCCGTTCCGGGAAGCGCTCGTTCCTCGATGAAATCGATCAGAACCTGATCTACGTCCAATCCGCTCCGGATAGCTCTGCCGCTCATGACTCGAATCTCCTGCCCATCGTGTGCCGTTGTATGCAGTCTTCAATTAGGGGCATTGTTTCCGATAGGCAACTTGCCGCTGCATCAATCCGCCTTTCAATTCCGCCTGAAACAGCTTCAAACCGTGCAAGGTAATGCCGCCCCGACCCGCCTGCTTGCAGCGCCACGGCGATCCTCCTAACGTCGCGCGGGAACACACCGACACGAGGCCCCAGATGCGCGACGCTGCCCCCACCACGATCTACCTGTCCGACTATTCGCCCTTCGGTTTTCTGGTCGACAGCGTTCACCTGACCTTCGACCTGGCCCCGCATGCGACGCGCGTGACATCGCGCATCGCGTTACGGCCCAATCCGCAGGCCACCGACCACTCGTTCTTTTTGCACGGTGAAGAGCTGAAGCTGATCCGCGCCAGCATCGACGGCACCCCGATCACTCCCGACGTCACCGAAAAGGGCCTGACCGCAAGCGTCCCCGACGCGCCGTTCATCTGGGAGGCCGAGGTCGAGATCGACCCCGGCAACAACACCGCGCTCGAAGGGCTCTACATGTCTAACGGCATGTACTGCACCCAGTGCGAGGCCGAGGGGTTCCGCAAAATCACCTTCTATCCCGACCGGCCCGACGTGATGTCCACCTTCACCGTGTGCATTAACGGCGACCTGCCGGTGCTGCTGTCCAACGGCAACCCGACGGGCAAGGGCGAAGGCTGGGCCGAATGGACCGACCCCTGGCCCAAGCCCGCCTATCTGTTCGCTCTGGTCGCCGGTGACCTGCTTGCCCATTCCGACAGTTTCACCACCAGATCGGGCCGGCATGTCGATCTGAACCTGTGGGTCCGGCCCGGGGACGAGGGCAAATGCGCCTTCGGCATGGAAGCCCTGAAGCGGTCGATGAAATGGGACGAGGATGTCTATGGCCGCGAATACGATCTGGACGTGTTCAACATCGTCGCCGTGGATGATTTCAACATGGGCGCGATGGAGAACAAGGGGCTGAACATCTTCAACTCGTCAGCAGTGCTGGCCAGCCCGGAAACCTCGACCGATGCCAATTTCGAACGGATCGAGGCGATCATCGCGCATGAATATTTCCACAACTGGACCGGCAACCGCATCACCTGCCGCGACTGGTTCCAGCTGTGTCTGAAAGAGGGGCTGACCGTGTTCCGCGACGCGCAGTTCACCTCGGACATGCGCTCGGCCCCGGTCAAGCGCATCCATGACGTGATCGACCTGCGCGCGCGCCAGTTCCCCGAGGACAACGGACCGCTGTCGCACCCCGTGCGCCCCGAAAGCTTTCAAGAGATCAACAACTTCTACACCGCGACCGTCTATGAAAAAGGCGCCGAGGTGATTGGCATGCTGAAAACGCTGGTGGGGGACGAGGCCTATGCCAAAGCGCTGGATCTGTATTTCGAACGCCATGACGGGCAGGCCTGCACGATCGAAGACTGGCTGCAAGTGTTCGAGGACACGACCGGCCGCGACCTGACCCAGTTCAAGCGCTGGTACAGCCAGTCCGGCACACCCCGGGTGAAGGTCGAGGAGGACTGGGCCGACGGCACCTATACCCTGACCCTAAGCCAACACACCCCGCCCACGCCCGGCCAGCCCGAGAAGCTGCCGCAGGTGATCCCCGTGGCCGTAGGTCTGTTGGGTCCCAATGGCGACGAGGTGCGCGGCACCGAGGTGCTGGAACTGACCGAAGCGCGCCAGAGCTTCACCTTCGAGGGGTTGGCCGCGCGGCCCGTCGCCTCGATCCTGCGGGGGTTCTCGGCGCCGGTGATCCTTGAACACGACCGCCCAAACGCCGAACGCGCGTTTTTGTTGGCCCATGACACTGATCCGTTCAACCGCTGGGAGGCTGGGCGGACGCTGGCGCAGAACAGTTTGTTGCGCATGATCACCCAGGACGCGGCCTCCGATGCCGAATATCTGGATGGCCTGCTGGCGGTTCTGCGCGACGCCGATCTGGACCCGGCCTATCGTGCGCTGATGCTGGGCCTGCCGACCCAGTCGGAACTGGCCGCCGCGCTGCACGAACAGGGCGAAACGCCCGACCCGATGGCGATCTGGCGCGCGGTCGAGACCCTGCGCCAGGCCACCGCCCAGCACATGCAAGACCTGTTGCCCCGCCTGCACTCCGAGGCGCTGGTCGACGGCCCCTATTCGCCCGATGCCGAACAGGCGGGCAAGCGCGCCCTGGGCAGCGCCGCGCTGGCCCTGACCACCCGGCTGGACGGCGGGGCGATGGCGGCCGAGGTCTATGCCAAGGCCGACAACATGACCCTGCAGCTTAGCGCTTTGTCCTGCCTGCTGCGTGCTGGCAAAGGTCAGGCGGAACTGGCGGCATTCTACGACCAATGGCGCCATGACCGGCTGGTGTTGGACAAATGGTTCGGGCTTCAGGCCTCGCTGGCCGCCCCGGACGATGCGCCGCGGATCGCCCGCGCCCTGTCCGAGCATCCGGATTTCAACTGGAAGAACCCCAACCGGTTCCGTGCGCTGATGGGTGGGCTGGCAATGAACCATGCCGGGTTCCACCACGCCAGCGGCGAGGCCTACGCCCTGCTGGCCGACTGGCTGATCCGGTTGGACCCGGTCAACCCGCAGACCACCGCGCGCATGTGCACCGCCTTCCAGACCTGGAAACGCTATGACGCCGACCGTCAGGACCTGATCCGCGCCCAACTGACCCGCATCGCCGAAACCCCGAACCTGTCGCGCGACACGACCGAGATGATCTCGCGCATCCTCGGGGCATGACGGCGCCCGAGGGCTCCGGGTTTCGCTTTACCCGACACAACCGGTCGCCCCGCAGCATCGCCATCCTGGCCGCTGTCTATGCGGGGCTGCTGGCACTTGTGCTGGTTTTCGGCGCGGCCTGGTGGCTGATCGGGTTGCTGGCGCTGGGCACCCTGCCCGCGTTGTGGGACGTGCTGCGCGACACCGATGCCGGGCTGAACATGGACCCGGCCAAACTGAGCTGGCATTCGGGCGCGCGGCAGGGCGAGATCGACCTGACCGAGATCGACTTCTTCCGCTTCGACACGCGCTGGGATTTTTCCGTGCGCGTGTCGATTGTGTTGACCAGCGGCAAGCGGTTGCGCCTGCCGGACGAGTCCCTACCGCCGCACAAACAGCTGGAACAGGCGCTGCAACAAGCCGGCTTCCGGGTTGATCGGCACCATTTCACGGTTTTCTGAAACGATTCACGGAATCCGCGTAGATTGATCCTGTCTGATCCATTGAAGCAGAAAGTTTAATGTTAGAATCCTTGAACTGGTCACAATTCCGGTTCAGAATTCATCGCTAGTTAACAAGTTTGTACAGTTTCGAGTGTTTTCGATGTTCCGGTCGTTCTGGGCAGGTCTTGCCCGTATCAATCCCATATCAACTCACGTGGCTCCGGTTTCGGACGCGGGTTCCCGCTGTCTGGAAGATGTCGGGCGTCTCAATATTCCCGTTGCGGAACTGGGTGCGGCTGACCTGATCGGGCGGGACATGATCGAACGCGGGCGCCATCTTGCTCGGCAGGATCGTTGGGCCGAACTGTCAACCGAGATCCGGGCCGCGGACCAAGCGCGGACAACAGCCCCGGACGGGCTGCCCATCGCCGATCTTCTGGCGTTTGGCGCGCGATCAGATGTTGTCCTGGCCGCCGAACACGCGCTGTCCGACGGCGGTGCGATCGCCGAGTACGACCTGCTTGGCGGTATTTCCGAGCTTGAGGGTGTGAAACAGGATCATCCCGATGATCCGATGATTGCTCTCATCGTCGCTCTGGCCCACATCGATCTGGCATGGGCGTGGCGTGGCACGGCTCTGGACGCGGCGCTACCGCCGCTGCATCGTTCACGCTGTGCTGCACATTTTGACCGGGCTGCAGCCATCCTGCCCGAGTGCCGCAAGGCGCTGCCGGACAGCCCTGTGGCCGCCGCCGCCGACTGTGCCCTGCTGGCTGGTCAGCGCACCCAGCGGGCCCGGGTGGCGGATCAGTACGAACGCCTTATTTCGCTGGATCCGCGAAACCATCGACACATGCGCGCGATGGGCAGCCACCTGCTGCCGCGATGGTTCGGCAGCTATGAAGAGCTTGAGGTGCAGGCCCTGCGCAATGCCGCGAACACGCGCGACACGTGGGGTGCCGGCGGATACACGTGGGTTCAGTTCGACGCAATTGCCTTGGATGAACAAGCCTGCGCGCGGCTGGACGTCGAGTATTTTCTGGAAGGTCTGCGCGACATTGTGCAACGGATGCCGGACCAGCAAACGATCAACCTGCTGGCCTCGTATTGCGCGATCACGGTGCAGAATGGGTTCGGTCTGGACGACAAGGCCGATCTGGTCCGGTGCCAGATCCGGGAGGCCGCCCAATGGCTGATCCGCGATCATTTGACCGAACTGCACCCGCTCATCTGGGCCCACGCGGCCAACGGGTTCAACAACTCGGTCCGCGTCAACTCACCCGAGCGGTTCGCGGCACGTGGACAGCGTGACGCTTTGCGCGCCATCGGTGATCTGTTCCGCGAGGAATTGCGCAACGGGACCGACGTGACCTTCACGCCTTCAGGTCTGCAACTGACCAGCCACTGAGAATTGCGTCTCGGCGCCCTTTGCCCCTTGCCCCTTGGCCTTGCCGGGCATAATACCCATGCCTGAACTTCTGCGGAAATGAGGCGCGCCATGCTCGACTTGACCTATGAACTGCCCAAACCCAAGACCATTGCCGGTGCCAAGCACGACTGGGAACTGGTGATCGGGATGGAGGTGCACGCGCAGGTCTCGTCCAATGCCAAGCTGTTCTCGGGGGCATCGACCAAATTCGGTTCCGAGCCGAACTCGAACGTGTCTTTCGTGGATGCGGCCATGCCGGGCATGCTGCCGGTGATCAACGAATTCTGCGTGGAACAGGCAGTGCGCACGGGTCTTGGCCTGAAAGCGCAGATCAACCTGAAATCGGCCTTTGACCGCAAGAACTATTTCTATCCCGACCTGCCACAGGGCTACCAGATTTCCCAGCTGTATCACCCGATCGTGGGCGAAGGCGAAGTTCTGGTGGAACTGGGCGACGGCACCGCGCGCATGGTGCGCATCGAGCGTATCCACATGGAACAGGACGCGGGCAAATCGATCCACGACATGGATCCGAACATGTCCTTCGTCGACCTGAACCGCACCGGCGTCTGCCTGATGGAGATCGTCAGCCGCCCCGACATCCGCGGCCCGGAAGAGGCCGCCGCCTACATCGCCAAGCTGCGCCAGATCATGCGTTACCTTGGCACCTGCGACGGCAACATGCAGAACGGCAATCTGCGGGCCGACGTGAACGTGTCGATCTGCCGTCCGGGCGACTATGAGAAATACATGGAAACGCAGGACTTTTCGCACTTGGGCACGCGTTGCGAGATCAAGAACATGAACTCGATGCGTTTCATCCAGCAGGCCATCGAGGTCGAGGCGCGTCGCCAGATCGCCATCGTCGAGGCCGGCGGCAAGGTCGAGCAGGAGACCCGCCTGTATGACCCCGACAAGGGCGAGACGCGCTCGATGCGGTCCAAGGAAGAGGCGCACGACTATCGCTATTTCCCGGACCCCGACCTGCTGCCGCTTGAGATCGAGCAGGCTTGGGTCGATGACATCGCCGCCAAGCTGCCCGAGCTGCCGGACGAGAAAAAGGCCCGTTTCATCAACGATTTTGGCCTGACTGACTATGACGCCTCGGTGCTGACCGCCGAGGTTGAATCGGCCGTGTACTTCGAAGAGGTCGCCAAGGGTCGCAACGGCAAGCTGGCCGCGAACTGGGTCATCAACGAGCTGTTCGGCCGCCTGAAGAAAGACGACCGCGACATCACCGACTCGCCGGTTTCACCCGCGCAGCTGGGCGGGATCATCGACCTGATCGCCTCGGACGCCATCTCGGGCAAGATCGCCAAGGACCTGTTCGAGATCGTCTATACCGAAGGCGGCGACCCGGCGCAGATCGTCGAAGAGCGCGGCATGAAGCAGGTGACCGACACCGGTGCCATCGAGGCTGCTTTGGACGAGATCATCGCTGCCAACCCGGCCCAGGTCGAGAAGGCCAAGGTGAACCCGAAATTGGCCGGCTGGTTCGTCGGACAGGTGATGAAGGCCACCGGCGGCAAGGCCAACCCCAAGGCGGTCAACCAGTTGGTTGCGCAGAAGCTAGGCCAATAAGGTCTTTCGGTTTGTACAGGCCGGGCAACTGGGTTTGTCCGGTTTGTACAGATTTTGCCCGGAGTTGTTGACGCTTTCAGGGCCCGAGGCAGCGCTTGACTCGGGCGGCCGGTTGCGGCCTTTGTCTTGGCCAGAGAGGTGAGGTGCCATGCAGAACAGATTTGACCAGGAGCTGGAGGACCGGCTGGTTCGATATGCGGCCATCGACAGCCAGAGCGACGAAAACTCGCCCACCACCCCCAGCACGGAAATCCAATACGACATGCTGAACCTGCTGCGGCAGGAGCTGGCAGAGATGGGCACGCAGGATGTGACCATGACGGGCTACGGAGTCGTTCTGGCCACCATTCCGGGCACCGCGCCGGGGCCGACCATCGGCTTTCTGGCCCATGTGGACACCGCGCCGCAGTTCAACGCGACCGGGGTCAAGCCGCGGGTCATCAAGGGCTACAATGGCGGCGACATCACCTTCCCCGACGATCCGTCACTGGTGCTGTCCCCGGCCGAGCACCCTTATCTGGCCAGCAAGGTCGGCGACGACCTGATCACCGCCTCGGGCTCCACGCTGCTGGGCGCCGACGACAAGGCGGGCGTGTCGATTATCATGACGATGGCCCGGCACCTGCTGGCCGATCGGACGATCGCGCACGGACCGATCCGCATCGCCTTTACCCCCGACGAGGAAATCGGCCGGGGTGTGACCGAAGCGCTTCCCAAGGATCTGGGCGCCGACTTCGCCTATACGCTGGATGGTCAGCAACTGGGCGAGATCGAATATGAAAGCTTCTCGGCCGACCGGGCGGTGATCAGGATCGAGGGCATTTCCATTCACCCGGGTCTGGCCAAAGACAAGATGGTGAACGCGACCCACCTGGCGGCCAAGATCGTGCAGACGCTGCCGCAGGCCACCATGACCCCCGAAGTCACCGACGGGCGCGAAGGGTTCATCCATGTGACCGATCTGAACGGCGGCTCGTCCGAGATGGAGATCAAGCTGATCCTGCGCGATTTCGAGATGGACGGGCTGGAAGCCAAGGGCGAGCTGGTGCGCAAGGTCTGTGATGCAGTACAGGCCAGCGAACCGCGCGCCAAGATCAGCGTCGAGATCAGCCACCAATACCGCAACATGCGCTATTGGCTGGAAAAGGACATGACACCGGTGGACTTGGCGCGCGAGGCCTGCCGCGAAATGGGGATCGATCCGGTCTCGGTTCCGATCCGCGGCGGCACCGACGGGTCGCGCCTGACCGAATTCGGCACCCCCTGCCCCAACATCTTTACCGGCATGCAATGCATCCACGGGCCGCTGGAGTGGATCTCGGTCCAGGACATGGCGGTGGCAACCGAGCTGTGCCTGAAGATCGCCTCAAAGGCGACGCAGGGGGAAAGCCACAGTCGAGGCTGAAATTCGCCGGGGCGCGAAGTTTTCTGTTCCCCGTCCCTGACGGAACGATACATTGCCCGCCAACACCAGTTCAGGAACCATTGATGCAGCGTTACGAATACAAGGTCGTCCCGGCCCCCAAGAAAGGCACCAAAGCCAAAGGGGTCAAAACACCCGAGGGCCGGTTTGCCGTCACCATCGAGCATTTGCTGAACGAGTTGGGTGCGAAAGGCTGGGAGTACCAGCGCGCCGAGCTGCTGCCCAGCGAGGAGCGGGTCGGCCTGACCGGAACCGCAGAAAACTGGCGCAATGTTCTGGTGTTTCGCCGTGCGGTCGAAACCGAAGTCGCCAACGACGACATAGCCGCACTCCTGACCCCGCCAGAAGAGGATGACACTCCTCTGGCACGGCCGGTTCCTGGCCCGGACGATGCGGCTGAGGCCGGTCAAGTCGAGGCTCCGGCCCGCATCGCGCAGGATCACGACGACCCGCCGTTGACGCTGAAACCGGCCAAGTCAGAAGATGCCCCCAAAGCGGATGCCGAGGACGAAAAAGAAAAGCCCGACAGCTAGGCTCAGACCGCGTCAGGCCGGCGCGGCACCATAGGCGTTTTCGGCCTGCTCGCTGGGTTGAATGTAGAAATACAGAAGGATCAGCGTGCCGATCAGCGGAATCAAACCGATCAGGATCCACCAACCGGACCGCCCGGTGTCATGCAGACGTCGCACGCCCACCGCGATGTTCGGCAGGATCACGCCCAACGAGACTAGCCACGACAGCGGTTGACCGGCTTCCGAAGCGAAAGCATCGAACCCCAGCAAAGGCGCCACCACCGCACCGTCGATCAATTGTGTGACAACCAGCACCAAAAAGATCGCCAACACCCACCACCAGAACTCGGAGCGCGACGCGCGCCCTTGAAAGGTTGCGTATTTTGACAGCACCGTACGAACGGCGTGGCTCATCTGTTCCATAGTTTCCTCCGCGCAAATTACGGGAAACATAGCAGATTATTGGAAAAAACCGACAATAATCGAAAAAGTCAGGCGAAAGGCTTCAGTCACCGATGTCCAAAGCCAGGGCGTGGATGCGCGGAACGATGTCGCCCAGAGCCTTGTGAACGGCCCGGTGACGCGCAACGCGGGACTGCCCCTGAAAGGCGGCTGCGCGGATTCGGACGTTGAAGTGGCTTTCGCCGCCTTCCTGAAACCCTGCGTGGCCGCGATGGCGTTCACTGTCATCCACGACTTCCAGCTCACGCGGGTTGAACTCGGCCTGAAGTCGCTGGCGGATTTCGTCGGTCACGGTCATTTTTACTCTCAGCGGCAATTATTTTTCCGCGCCCCTCTTCTACTTTCCATCACTTAGATTAAACTGCTGCCTCCGAGTCGAAAAGACGCGTTCATGAGGATGAGCATATGGTGAAATCAGATCCCTTCGGATTCGACATGTCGGTGTCCAGCGCCAAGAAGAAAAACCCGCGCGGGCGTCGGGGCATGTCGGGCGCGTCCGAGACCTCGACCCGGGTCTGTGACCACGAAGGATGCCAGGAAGCCGGCAAGTTCCGCGCGCCCAAGGCACCGGATGTGCTGGACGACTTTTTCTGGTTCTGCCAGCAGCACGTGCGCGAATATAACCAGAAGTGGAATTTCTTCGACGGCACCACCGAGGCCGAGCTGAACGCCCAACGGTCGAAAGACAAAGTGTGGGAACGCGAAACCAAGCCCATGGGAGACCCCGAGGCGCGGGCCTGGGCCCGGCTTGGCATCGAAGATCCGCATCAGGTTCTGGGCGAAAACGCGACCAAGAACCCCGGTCGGGCCGCAACAGGCCGTCGCCTGCCGCCTACTGAGCGTCGTGCGATCGAAATCCTCGAAGCCAAGGACACTTGGACCAAGGCCGAGGTTCGCAAAGCCTACAAAAAGCTGATCAAGGTGCTGCACCCGGACATGAACGGCGGCGACCGCAGCCAGGAAGAACAGCTGCAGGAAGTCGTCTGGGCCTGGGATCAGATCAAGGACAGCAGGAACTTCAAATAGCGGTTTTAGTGCGCGAACGTATCGCGTAACGCAGCAGCTTCGGGGCGTTTTAGGCAACGTACGCGCGTTTGCTCAAAAGCGGATGCCGCGTTTCGCAGTTCGGGAAATAGCACACGGAGTTCCTCGGCATCTTCCCGATCGAAGGACATCACCGCCATTTCACCTAAAAACAAACTTTCAGTTGGCAAACCATTCGACAACAGTATCGCGTGGCGACAGCAAGCAATATGGTAGTATGTAACGGGATCATAAGTATTTACTTGGCGAATTGTATGATCGTTAACGAGATGAACTGCCGCGGCGAAAACTTTTGGCTCTCCAAACAGCAACTCTGCGCGCCAACCCTCCACGACAATCCTATGTTGTGGAGAAACGTACAAATCTCGGTCAGGCAGTCCTTTTCCGAATGCACCTTTCTGAATGCAAACCGGACGTAACTGGTGGTTTCGCTTCAAAGCTTCTGCCTGCAGGGTCTTCTCTCCGATCCACTCGATGCGTAGCAGTTCACCACTGGAAGCACGCACTTTGTCACCAACAGCGAGTTCCTCAACAGCGCGACAGCCACTTTCAGTTTCAATCAATGTCCCTTTCACGAAACACGGCACCGTTCCAGCGGGCAACCTAACGGTTACCCCAATCGAGGCATTGTTGCCATTTCCAGGCCCGCTGGAGGCTCTGACGATCAAACTCAGAGTTGTATTTGGGGGAACAATAACCCCCGGCTGCAGGTCCACTGTTAGTAAACCAGCACTGGAAATCGTAACCGAGTAATCTGAAGGGGAAAGAAGTCCGTCATCTGTTACAGATACAAACCAAGACGCTGGCTTGCTGGAGTTGTAGTCCACAGAAAATGTGTCCGTGTTCGGAGGAAAGAAAATCCTCGTTGGACCGGTAATGACTAAAGCCATGGCAACCTTTTACTTAAACTAAGTCCGAAATAGTGTACCACCTCCACAACACATTTCAATATCTGCACGTGACGAGCCGCAAGTTGTGACGATTTCTTGTGGCATTTGCCCGAGGTCACTTTCCCGTTCGCCGAAAGTGTTGCCCTGCCTAGTTTCTACACGTCCTTAGGATGACGCTGAATCCAGAAACTGCCATCTCGACGTCTGGTATTGCCACCTGACAGTTCTGGCTCGCGACTAGCAAAGAAATCTGCTGTGTACTTGAGCAACTTGCAAAAAGCCCCATGAGACCATTTTTCATATGTCTGATAAGGTCATTTTCAACATTTGGATTATTGAATGCTTACCTGCATACAGCATTTCCGACACATGGATCGGCATGTGCGTCCGAACAGGCCGCAGTGCCTTTGTTGACAAACGCGGCTTGACCTGCACCTGGTACGCGTCGCGACCAAGGATCGCCCGCGCGTCAATAGGGCCAGTTTGAAAGAAAAACCTGCTCACCTTTCCAAGGGGGCCGCTTTCCCTTGCCCTTATCTGCAATATGTTGCACCACACACGGGTTCAAACCCGGCAAAACGGGCCAAAGGATAAGGACAAGGCGAATGGCTGACGGATCGACCGATATCAACGCAAAACCCACCGAAGAGATCTCGGTCCGTGACGTGTTCGGGATCGACAGCAATATGTCCGTCAAAGGGTTCGCCGAAAGCAGCGACCGCGTTCCGGCAATCGACCCTACCTACAAGTTTGATCCCGAAACCACGCTGGCTATTCTGGCCGGGTTCACCCACAACCGCCGGGTGATGATCCAGGGCTATCACGGCACCGGCAAATCGACCCATATTGAGCAGGTTGCTGCGCGACTGAACTGGCCTGCCGTGCGCGTCAATCTGGACAGCCACATCAGCCGGATCGACCTGATCGGCAAGGATGCGATCAAGCTGCGTGATGGCAAACAGGTGACCGAATTCCACGAAGGCATCCTTCCCTGGGCGCTGCGCAACCCTGTGGCCATCGTGTTCGACGAATACGATGCCGGCCGCGCCGACGTGATGTTCGTGATCCAGCGGGTTCTGGAGCATGACGGCAAGCTTACCTTGCTGGACCAGAACGAGATCATCACGCCGAACCCCTATTTCCGCCTGTTCGCCACCGCCAACACCGTGGGCCTTGGTGACACCACCGGCCTGTATCATGGCGTTCAGCAGATCAACCAGGCCCAGATGGACCGCTGGTCGCTGGTGGCGACGCTGAACTACCTCAGCCACGACGCCGAGGTGATGATCGTTCTGTCAAAGGCACCGCACTACAACACCGAAAAAGGCCGCAAGACCGTCAGCCAGATGGTCACCGTTGCCGACCTGACCCGGACGGCGTTCATGAACGGCGATCTGTCGACCGTGATGAGCCCGCGTACCGTTATCAACTGGGCGCAGAACGCCGAGATCTTTCGCGACGTGGGCTACGCCTTCCGCCTGTCTTTCCTGAACAAATGCGACGAGCTGGAACGGCAGACCGTTGCCGAATTCTATCAGCGTTGTTTTGATGAAGAACTGCCGGAAAGCGCGGCCAGCGTGAGCCTGGGTTGATGGCATCGATTGCGCCCAGATCGGGCGCAACGCCCCCGGCGGGGACATCGGGGGCCAGATGAAGACGGGGTCCGGCCACTTTAACCGTGCGTCGGGCCTAAGGGCGTGAGTGAGGGCTGATAGATATGGCGCAGAAGAACGACAACCCTGCTGATCCGTTCAAGAAGGCTCTGGCCGAGGCGACCAAGGTCATGGCCGATGATCCCGAGTTGTCGGTAAGCTATTCCGTCGACCCGTCGGGCCTGTCCGGAGACTCGATGCGCCTGCCGCAGGTGTCACGCCGAATGACACGCGAAGAGGTTCTTTTGGCGCGGGGCACCGCAGATGCCCTGGCGCTGAACCGGCGCTACCATGACGATGCGACGCATGCACGATATGCGCCTCCGGGAGATATGGCGCGCGACCTCTATGAAGCGATGGAAACCGCCCGGTGCGAAGCGATGGGCGCCCGGGACATGCCCGGCACGGCTTCGAACATTGACGTCAAGATCGGCCACGAGGCGTTGCGGCGCGGCTATGACCAATGCAAGCAACCCTCGGAGGCACCGCTTGCGGTGGCGGCGGGTTATCTGATCCGTCATCTGGCGACCGGGCGTGATCTGCCCGCTGCAGCCGAGAACGTCATGAACCTGTGGCGCGGATTCATCGAGGAACAGGCCGGCGGGGTGTTGGAGAATCTCGACGAGGTGCTCTCGGATCAGGCCGAATTCGCCAAATTCGCGCGCCAGATGATCAAGGATCTGGGCTATGGCGACCAGTTGGGTGACGACCCGGACGAACTGGACGAAGATCAGGAAGATCAGGCCGAGGAAGACGCCGAAGAACAGCCCGATCCGGACAGCACTGGCCAGGACGACCAAGACGAACAGGACGCCGACGCGACGCCCGAGCAAACTCAGGAAGAGCAACAGGATCAGTCTCAGGCACAGGTCTCGATGGACGAGATGGCCGAGGACGAGATGGGTGAAGAAGCCGAGATGCCCGAAGGCGAAGCGCCTTTGGAGCCGCCTGCCCCTCCGCCCGCATCCGAGGCCGATCCAGACTACATGGTCTACCTGAACACGCATGACGAGGAGATTGCGGCCGAGGACCTTGCCGAGCCCGCCGAACTGGAACGGCTGCGCGCCTATCTTGATCAGCAGCTCGAGCCGCTGAAGGGCGCCGTCAGCCGCTTGGCCAACAAGCTGCAGCGCCGCCTTCAGGCACAGCAGAACCGCAGCTGGGAGTTTGACCGCGAAGAGGGCATTCTGGATGCCGGCCGGCTGGCGCGGGTGGTGGCCAACCCTACGACGCCGCTCAGCTTCAAGGTAGAGAAGGATACCGAGTTTCGCGACACCGTGGTGACACTGTTGCTGGACAATTCGGGCTCGATGCGTGGACGGCCGATTTCCATCGCAGCAATCTGTGCCGATGTTCTGGCCCGCACGCTGGAACGGTGCAACGTGAAGGTCGAGATCCTGGGCTTCACGACGCGGGCCTGGAAAGGCGGACAAGCGCGTGAGGCGTGGCTGAACGACGGCAGGCCGCAGCAACCCGGCCGCCTGAACGACCTGCGCCACATCGTCTACAAGGGCGCCGACGCGCCTTGGCGCCGCGCACGGCCCAATCTTGGCCTGATGATGAAAGAAGGCCTTCTGAAGGAAAACATTGACGGCGAGGCGCTGGAATGGGCCCACCGCCGGATGCTGGCGCGCCGCGAACAGCGCAAGATCCTGATGGTGATCTCGGATGGGGCTCCGGTCGATGATTCAACACTCAGCGTGAACCCGGCCAACTACCTTGAGAAGCATTTGCGTGATGTCATCGCCATGGTCGAAAAGCGCAAGATGGTCGAGTTGCTGGCCATCGGCATCGGCCACGACGTCACCCGTTATTATGATCGTGCGGTTACGATCACCGATGTCGAACAGCTGGCAGGAGCGATGACCGAGCAATTGGCCGCGCTGTTCGACAGCGACCCGCGCGCGCGGGCCCGCGTGATGGGCATGAAAAAGGCCGGCTGAGGCTGGTCTTGCCTCCAGCGGGAGTATTTCAAAGAAAGGTGAAGGCAGGCGATCAAGACCTGTAGTGAGCCGAAGGAGAAGCAGATGTTCCAGTCTTTCGAAGTCACGGCGCGGCCCGAACAGGGGCCGCCACGATTGGCGGCGTTGCGCACAGAATTGGAGCGCGAACGACTGGATGGCTTCATCGTCCCGCGTGCCGACGCGCATCAGGGCGAATATGTAGCTCCCCGTGATGGTCGGCTGGCATGGCTGACCGGGTTCACTGGTTCTGCCGGGTTCTGCGTTGCGCTGCGAAACGTGGCCGGCGTATTTGTGGACGGACGGTATCGCACTCAGGTCAAGGCGCAGGTGGCGTCCGATTTCACGCCGGTACCGTGGCCCGACGTAAGCCTTTCGGCGTGGTTGAAGCAGCAGTTGCCCGATGGAGGGAAGGTGGCGTTCGATCCCTGGCTGCATTCCGCCGGACAGATCACCAAAACCCGGGCCGAGCTGCAGAATAGCGGGATCGAGTTGGTTCCGTCAGACAACCTTGTGGACCGCATCTGGTCCGACCAGCCACCACCGCCAATGAACCCGGTCAAGGTGCACCCGCTGGAATTTGCAGGCGAAAGCGCCGAAAGCAAGGTCTCGCGGCTGGCTTCGGCGCTGGCTCGAAACGGGAGGTCGGCTGCCGTCATCACGTTGCCGGATTCGATCATGTGGCTGCTGAACATCCGCGGGTCAGACATCCCATATAACCCGGTTGCGCATGGGTTTGCGATTTTGCAGGCCGACGGGCACGTGGACCTGTTCATGGCCGCAAAAAAGCTGAAGGGGATGGACGAGCATCTGGGGCCGCGGGTTTCGATTCACGAACCCGACGCGTTCCTGAACGCTGTTGCGGCGCTTGAGGGCGCGGTGCAAGTGGACATGGGAACTCTGCCGCAGGCCGTTGCCGATGTGCTGGGCGACCGGGCCGTGGATGGCGGCGATCCCTGCGCCCGTCCCAAGGCCTGCAAGAACGAAGCCGAAATTGCCGGCAGCGCCGCCGCGCATCTTCGTGACGCCGCCGCAGTCATCGAAACACTGTGCTGGCTGGATGCCCAACCACCCGGCAGCGTGACCGAAACGCAGGTGGTCACACGGCTGGAGGAGAACCGGCGGCGCGACAATGCGTTGCAGGATATCTCGTTCGACACCATTGCCGGCACCGGGCCAAACGGCGCCATCATGCACTACAGAGTGACCGAAGAAACCGACAGCCGGCTTGAGGACGGTCATATTCTGGTTCTGGACAGCGGCGGGCAGTATCTGGATGGTACCACGGACATCACCCGGACGATCCCCATCGGCACGGTGGGAGACGAGGAAAAAACCTGCTTTACCCGGGTTCTGAAGGGAATGATCGCGATGTCGCAACTGCGCTGGCCCGTTGGTCTGGCCGGTCGAGACATCGAGTGCATCGCCCGGGCACCTTTGTGGGCCGCGGGCCAGGATTTCAATCACGGCGTCGGCCACGGTGTCGGCGCATACCTGAGCGTTCACGAAGGGCCACAGCGCCTGGCGCGGGTCAGCCACGTTCCGCTCGAGCCCGGGATGATCCTGTCGAACGAACCGGGTTACTACCGCGAAGGTGCCTTCGGCATTCGGATTGAGAACCTGCTGGTTGTTGAGGAGGCCCCCGCCCTGCCCGGCGCAGACCCCGAGCGCGCGATGCTGTGCTGGCGGACACTGACATATGTCCCCATCGATCGACGCCTGATCGTCGTCGACATGCTGACCACTGCCGAGCGTGATTGGTTGAACGCGTATCACCGGGACGTGGCGGAAAAAGTCCGGCCAAGACTGTCACATGCCGCGCAACTGTGGTTGGATGCCGCAACCGCGCCCTTGTGACACCCGTTTGTCACATACTATAGGCATAGGCGAAGGCCTGACCACAACGAGGCCGCGACGACGAGGGAAGGAGCAGACATGACAGATTACATCAAGATCCGCAAAGCACCTGGCAAGTGGTGCGTCAGGTCCGGTGGCGCGATTCTGGGCGAAACGACCAACGCCCTGGAACTGTTGGAAGGCGATCTGGCCCCCGTCATCTACTTTCCGCGTGCAGACATCGCGATGGCCTTTCTGGACAAGACCGAAAAGTTGACCCATTGCCCGCACAAAGGCGATGCCACGCACTACTCGATCGTCAACAAGTCGAGCGTGACGCAGAATGCGGTCTGGAGCTATGAAGATCCCATACCCGCCGTTGCCGAAATCAAGGGTTACCTCGCCTTCTACCCGCTGGAATCGGTGAAGGTCGAACAGATTTGAGGGCTGGACAAACCTGGCCCTCAACTACGTCTGTCAGAAACTGTAGCTGTATCCGAGAATGAGCGAGTGCGAAGAGTAGCGGCCATTCGCGAGATCTGTCGGGATGAACACTTGGGTCGTGGCGAAATCAAGATCGCCGGTCGTCTTGTAGCGGTACCCGATGTCAATGTTCCCGCGTTCCCCTACCTGAAAGCGTCCGCCAAACCCCAATTGCCCCGCAATGGCGGTGTCACTGTCATCGACCAATGTGACGCCAGCACCAGACTGACCGTCATGGGACACGCGCGCAAACCCGAGCCCGCCACCAACATAGGGCTTGAACCTGCCCTGAACCGGGACGTCATACCAAAGGTTTGCCATCCCGAAGGTCGCATCAAAGCTTCCGTCATACTGGGTAAACGGGCGGCCGATTTCCTTGGTATCATTCGAAGCATATGAAAGTTCGAACTCGGCCCGCAGATTTGGCGCGACACGCAGTCCGACGGCCAGACCGTAGGTTACACCATTGTCGGTTGTGATGGTGCCTTGGCCAACCACGACCGAAGGAACTGTCTGGAAAAAATCAAAATCATAGTCGCCCATATCGGTGATACCGAGAAAGCCGGTCACGTACGGAGCCTCCTGCGCCCGCGCGGGGACAGCACCAATCATCGAAACCGCAGCCACCACAGTCAGCAAAGAAGACCGTTCGAAAGCCATGTTCACACCTCAATCAAAGTGACTATCAGGGATAATTCTTCAATCAGGCTAGAATGTTCTCACCTTTTGACAAGGTGTCAAAATCAAAGAGAAACTCTCAGTGGCTGGCCTGCCACTGCTTCGTCATGAGTGTTCCTCGGCCGCTGTTGCGGCCAGTGCACGGTTGTACGCCTTCAATGCGTCCACGTGGTACAAGGCTCCGACCGGGTTTTCGACCCCGTCGTCATCCCGAACAACCACCGGGAGCCAGGTGACTCCGTCTCGATCGAAATACGGCATTGCCGCCTCGAGGGTTGCGCTGGCCCGGACGCACAGGCCCTGCTCGATCATCTCCTGAACCTCCTCCCTGCTTGCCGTATTCGGATCTCCCAGCGGGCGCATCACGGCCCCGGCGCGCAGCATCGCCAGCAAATAAGCCTGCGGCCCGGCGGCCAAATGCACCCCGCGGCGCTCGAGCTGGGTCAGGAAGAACGACCGGTCCACAAGGCGCGAGGCCAACGCCGTGGACATGGACACCGAGACCATCACGGCAAGGCCGATCTGCCAGTCTCCGGTCAGTTCGAACACAATCAACGTGGTCGAGATCGGAGCGCCCAGAACCGCCGCCGCGACAGCACCCATGCCGGCAAAAGCATATAGCGTATGCGTGCCCGACACGCTTGGCAGAAGGCCTGTGGCGATCAGGCCAAAGGCAAGGCCAGTCAGCGCGCCGATCATCAACGACGGAGAAAATACCCCGCCGCCCATACGACCACCCATGGTTATGGCCACTGCCACTGTTTTCATCACTGCAAACAGGATGGCCGTGGTCAGCACCAGATCTCCGGTCAGGGCACGGATGGTCGTCTCGTATCCGACGCCGATGATATGCGGAAACCACACTGCCAGCACGCCCAGCATCGCGCCGGACACGGCGGGTCGCAGCCAGCGCGGCAGCGACAGGCGCGCCTGTACGTGATTGCCGAAATCTTCGGCAAAAAAGATCGACCGCATCAGCAACAGCGAGACCAGCCCGCAGATCAGCCCAAGGATCAGAAAGGCCGGAAGTTCGACGTAAAATTGCAGGGATCCGGGCGTGTCCAGGACAAACTCGGTCACATCGCCATATGCCAGCCGGTTGATGACGGTGCCAGCCACCGACGCAATCACGATCGGTGCGAATGCGTGGACTGCAAAATGGCGCAGCACGACTTCCAGCGCGAACAGCGCCCCGGCGATCGGGGCATTGAAGCTGGCCGATACAGCGGCGGCCACGGCGCAACCCAGCAGGTCGCGGCCGGTTATTCCATCCGCATTGATACGCTGGCATACCCAGGTCGAAATCACGCCGGCCATGTGCACGACAGGTCCTTCCCGGCCCGTCGACCCGCCCGTGCTGAGTGTGATCAGCGAGGCGAAAAACGACGCGACCCCGGCTTTGGTTTCGACCCGGCCATCGCTGATCGCGGATCCTTCGATCACATCGGCGACAGACCGAACTCTCCCGTCATCGGTAAAGCGGTGCAGGATGATCCCGACGACCAGCCCTCCGACCGTGGGGATCGCCAAAATCCAGGCCCAGTGCAGTTTCTCGGCAAAGCTGTGCAGAAACAGGATGTCGTCGGTCTGATAGACCAGCGCTTGCAGGGCCGCGATCCCCTTGCGAAACCCCAAGGCCATGAAACCCGCCGTGATCCCGATCACCAGCGCGATGAACCAGAACTGGATTTGGCTTGGCCCGCGGTGCCGCAGTACCCGCCACGCGTCCTTGAGTGCGGCCAGGGCCTGGTTGAGCTGAGTGCGCAGGACGGTTCGGGTTGATTGTGTCATGGGGCTTTGAGGATAAACAGGTATCCCTTACTAAGCCACGCCGGGCGCTTAGAAAAGTCGGCTGACAAGATATTGAAGGCAAGTGTCGCCGCCCGGCTGCATCAGGCTTGCAACAACGAACGGGCAGCCGCGCGGGCTTCATCCGTGATGACGTCGCCCGAGACCATGCGCGCGATCTCGTCGATCCGGTCCGGCTCGGACAGCGGCAGGACAGTGGACAGGGTCTGCCCGTCGGTCACGTGCTTCTGAACCCGCCAGTGATGCGCCGCGCGGGCCGCGACCTGCGGCGAATGGGTTACCACCAGCACCTGCCCGCCCTGCGCCAACGCCGCAAGCCTGCGGCCCACGGCATCGGCCGTGGCGCCACCCACCCCGCGGTCGATTTCGTCAAAGATCATTGTCCGAGTGCTGTCATCGCCCGACAGGCACACCTTAAGCGCCAGAAGAAAGCGGCTGAGTTCCCCACCCGAGGCAATCTTGTTGAGCGGCCCCGACGGCGCGCCCGGGTTGGTGGCCACGGTGAACGCCACCGCGTCCTGCCCTTCGGGTCCGGGTTCAGCGGGCGTGATCTGGGTTTGGAACACCGCGCGCTCCATCTTCAGCGGCGCAAGCTCGGCCATTACCGCCGCGTCCAGCCGGCCGGCAGCCTCGCGCCGCAGGGCGCTGAGCGCCTCGGCGGCCGCGTCATAGGTGGCCTGCGCGGCCTGCACCGCAACACGGCGGTCGGCCAGGTCGGCGTCTCCGGCCTCAAGCTGGCCCAGCCGGGCGCGCAGCGTGTCGGCGTAACCGCTCAGATCATCGGGGGCCACGTCATGTTTGCGGGCCAGCGCGCGGATGGCGAACAGACGTTCCTCGGTCTGCTCCAACTCGGCCGGGTTGAAGTCAAGCGCCTCAAGGCATGCGGTCACGCCGTCCTGCGCCTCGCCCAGTTCAATCAGGGCGCGCCCCAGGGCGGCGATCGGCTCGTCCAGTTGGCCCTCGGCCCGGTCGGCGACACCTTCCAGCCAGCGCACGGCATCCGCCAGCGCACCTTCGGCCCCGTCACCGCCCAGCAGGGCAAAGGCACGAGCCACGTCGTCGCGGATGCGCTCGGCCCCCTGCATCATCCGGCGGCGCGCGTCGAGTTCGGCGTCCTCGCCCGGCTGCGGATCAAGTTTGTCGAGTTCGGCCACGGAATGCCGCAGAAATTCTTCTTCGCTGCGCACGGCGGCCACGGCGGCCTCGGTCTCGGCCAGGGCCTTGCGGGCCCGCGCCATCTCGGTCCAGGTGGCGCGTACGGCGGTCAATTGCGGCTCGGCCCCCGCATAGACGTCCAGCATGCCGCGATGGCCGCGCGGGTTCAGAAGGCCCCGGTCATCATGCTGTCCGTGCAGTTCGACCAAGGTTTCCGACAGCGCCCGCAGCACCTCGCCCGAGCAGCGGCGGTCATTGACCCAGGCGGTTTTGCGCCCCTCGGCAGTGTTGACGCGGCGCAGGATCAGTTCCGAGCCGCCGGGTAAACCGGCCTCGGTCAGGATCGCATGGGCGGGATGACCCTCGGGCAGTTCGAACTCGGCCACGACCTCGCCCTGCGCGGCCCCCTGCCGGACCAGTTCGGCCCGACCGCGCCAGCCCAGCACAAAGCCCAGCGAGTCGAGCAGGATCGACTTGCCCGCCCCCGTCTCGCCGGTCAGCGCGTTCAAGCCCGGCTGAAAGGTCAATTCCAGCCGGTCGATGATCAGCATATCGCGGATATCAAGGGCGCGCAGCATCGGGTCGTCAGCGTCCCAAGCCTGTGACCATGGCGATTACAACCACTGGCCCTTGATCGTCTGGCGGTAGATCGTGCTGAGCCAGTTGTTGCCGCGGCTCTTTAGTTCAAGCCCGCGCGAGGTCAGCAGCTTGTAAGCCGCATCATACCATTCAGACGACTGGTAGTTGTAGCCCAAGATCGCGCCGGCCGATTGAGCCTCGTCGACCAGACCCAAGGCCAGATAAGCCTCGACCAAGCGGTACAGCGCCTCGGCTGTGTGGCTGGTGGTCTGGAAATCCTCGACCACGACACGGAAACGGTTGATGGCCGCGGTATAGTGATCCTGACGCAGGTAATAGCGCCCAATCTCCATTTCCTTGCCCGCCAAATGGTCGAAGGCCAGATCGAATTTCAGCACCGCCGAGGTGGCGTATTCGCTGTCGGGATAGACCTCGATCACGGTGCGCAGCGCCTGCAACGCCTGGAAGGTCAGACCCTGGTCGCGGCCGACCTCGTCGATCTGGTCATAGTAGCTGAGCGCCAGAAGGTACTGCGCATAAGCTGCGTCTTCGTCGGTTGGGTAGAAGTCGATATACCGCTGCGCGGCGGCGCGGCTTTCTTCATACTCCTTGTCCGAGTGGAACGCGAAAGCCTGCATGATCAGTGACCGCTTGGCCCAGTCGGAATAGGGATAAAGCCGTTCGACTTCGGAAAAGTACCAGGCCGCATCTGCGGGACGATTCTGCGCAAGCTCGTATTCGCCACGGGTGTAGATCTGCTCGGGCGTAAAGCCTTCAAGGTTCTGGGACTTGTCAGCGCCCTTGTTACCAAACAGGCCGCCCGCGTTGCCGCAGGCCGTCAAAGTAGCTGCCAGAAGAATCGCGCCCGCAAGCCTGACTGCCGCTTTGGTGCCAACCATACCGCCCATCCTAGTCGTCTTGTCTCTTTGGGTAACCCCGGATTGAGCTTTGGTCTAGCACATAAAATTCCGGTGCAAAACGCCTTATCGGCCCCACGACCGATTTGTCGCCGGGCCGGGCCGGATCAGGCAACTTCGGGGATTTCGTCCCAGACCAATCCCTGCCCGGGCAGTTGTGCGGCTTGCTCAGGCGTGCACAGCACCGGACGCACGGCGCCAGGCGTCTCGAACAGCTTGCGCAGCAATGTGTTGGTCATGGCATGGCCGGATTTCTCGCCGACGAAGTGACCGAAGATCGGGCCACCGGCCAGATACAGATCTCCCAACGCGTCCAGCATTTTGTGGCGCACCGCTTCATCCTGGTGACGGAAGCCACCCGGTGTCAGTACTTCGGCCCCTTGAACAACAACCGCATTCTCCAGAGTGCCACCCAAGGCCAGACCGTTTTCGCGCATCGCCTCGACATCGGTTCGGCGGCAGAAGGTCCGGCAGTCGGACAGTTCCCGAGCAAACGACCCGTTGCGCATATCCAGGATCTTCGACTGGCTGCCGATCGCAGTGTCTTCGAAATCGATGTGGAACTCGATGATCAAACCGTCAGCCGGCCGGATCGAGGCACGGGCACCTTCCCGCTCTGCCACGACCGGCTTGAGGACCTCATACGCCAGAACCGGGCTGGCCTGACGGCGGACACCCTTGGCGATGATACCGCGCACGAAGTCGATCGAAGAACCGTCCATGATAGGAACTTCGGGTCCATCAATCTCGATCAGGGCGTTGTGGATCCCGCACCCTGCCAGCGCAGCCATGATATGCTCGACAGTCGACACCGAAACGCCGGCGTCATTGACCAGGCGCGTGCATAGTTGGGTTCTTTCGACCACATCGTAGATGGCCGGGATCAACGCATTGCCCAGTTCGATATCTGTCCGCTTGAACCAGATTCCGTGACCGGCAGCTGCCGGTTTCAGAACCATCGTCGCGGGCTTGCCACTGTGCAGGCCCACGCCTTTGAACGTGATCGAAGATTTGAGCGTCTGTTGCAAATTGAACCTCGGTGAGCGGTGTCCAGCCTTTTTCGGCTGTGTTGCACCCTCAGTTAAGGAAGCGCGCATCAAGGCTCAACTCACTCTTTGTAACTGAATGAAACAGTTCTGCAACAGATCGGCAAAACCCTGCTTACTGGCACTTAAACGTTTGCATCAAAAGGAAAAAGGGCCGCCTTTCGGCGACCCCGTGAGTGGATATTGTTACCGCGATCAGTTGGCCTGACGGCGCAGGAAAGCCGGAATTTCGATACGCTCCTGCTCGGGATCGACCTCCTCATGCGAGGGTGCCGTAGCGTCAGTCTGGCGCATCGCAGGCTGTTGCCGGGCCGGTTGAGCGGGGGTATCCGGGGCATGCCCAGTCATCCGGTCGATCAAACGGTTGAACCCGAACCGCGGCCGTTCCTCGGCGGTGGGCTGGCGCTGCGGCGCCGGTTCCTGCGGGCGCGACGCGGTCAGACGTTGGGCCGAAGTCGGTACGTTCTGAACAGCCGCCTGCAGCCGCTCCAGCGCGGCCGGCGAAGGCGTTCCAGGGGTATGCGGCACCTGTTGCGGCTGATAACTTTCGGCCGGGCGTTCGACCGGCTCAGGCTGCGGATCGAACTCGGCGCTGCGTGGCTGATAGGCCGGGGGAGGCAGCCCGTCGTCATCGTCCTCGACAGCCTCATCCGCGCCTTGACCGAATTGCAAAGTCGTGTGCGAAGGCTCTTCGGCCGCTTCAAACAGTGACGGTTCGCGCGGAGCTTCGGGCTGCGGAGCCGGTTCAGCAACTTCCGCCGCGACCGGAGCCGGCTGTGCTGCTTCTTCTTCCGCCGATACGGTACGGGTCAGAGGAGCGGACATGGACCGGCGCGGAGCCGGCGCCTCGGAGCCGCTTTCGCTGGCATCGATGCCGGTTGCCACGACCGAGACGCGCATCTTGCCTTCCATCTCGGGATCCAGCGTCGAGCCGACGATGATGTTGGCCTCGGGGTCCACTTCCTCGCGGATGCGGTTGGCGGCTTCGTCCAGTTCGAACAGGGTCAGGTCATGGCTGCCAGTGATGTTGATCAATACGCCCTTGGCGCCCTTGAGGCTGATTTCGTCCAGCAGCGGGTTGGCGATGGCCTTTTCCGCGGCCTGGATGGCGCGATCTTCGCCCTCGGCCTCGCCCGTACCCATCATGGCCTTGCCCATCTCGTCCATCACCGCGCGGACGTCGGCGAAGTCGAGGTTGATCAGGCCCGGACGCACCATCAGGTCGGTTACGCCCTTGACGCCCTGATACAGCACGTCATCGGCCATCGAGAAGGCCTCGGTGAACGTGGTCTTTTCGTTGGCCAGACGGAACAGGTTCTGGTTGGGGATGATGATCAGCGTATCGACGACCTTCTGCAGCGCCTCGACACCGTCTTCGGCCTGGCGCATGCGCTTGGCGCCCTCGAACTGGAACGGTTTGGTCACCACGCCCACGGTCAGCACACCCAGTTCACGCGCAGCCTGCGCGATGATCGGAGCGGCGCCGGTGCCGGTGCCCCCGCCCATGCCGGCGGTGATGAAGCACATATGCGCGCCGGCCAAGTGATCGACGATCTGTTCGATGCTTTCTTCGGCGGCGGCGGCGCCGACCGATGCGCGGGCGCCTGCGCCCAGCCCTTCGGTCACCTTGATGCCCAGCTGCACCCGCGCCGACGAGCGGCTTTGCTGCAGTGCCTGCGCGTCCGTGTTGGCTACCACGAAGTCAACGCCGTCGAGTTGTTTTTCAATCATGTTGTTGACGGCGTTTCCACCTGCACCGCCTACGCCAAATACCGTAATCCGAGGCTTGAGTTCGTCGTGCCCGGGCATCGAAAGATTCAATGTCATGCTCTGTCCGCCTGTATTTATGATCCCGCAAAGCGGTGTTTTTCTTGCCTATCCGCTTGTGATTCTACCTTTCCAAACGTCAAACGTCACGCCAAAAATCGCGTGAATCCACAAAATATGGAAGAAATAAGGCGGTTTTTCGCGGCATTTCGCCCGACTGCGCAAATCTAGCGGTTCAGGGCGGACAGACCACGACACACGCGAAAACCCCCAACCTGATTTGGCGGGTGCGATGCTGGACATCCTGTTCAAACTGCGGCTGACTGCTCGGGTCCTGCCGACGAGCCTCTGACGGGCCTTGTTGATATTCTGAGGGATAAATCCCTGCACCGCAACCGGAATTTTCAGCTGATAGGAACGGAAGGACAATCCAGGCCGTCGTCCGAAAATCCGCTGACTTCCTGGATTTCGCCATCCCCCAGCCGCGCGATCCTGACCAGCAACCGCCCATCATGCTCGAACGGCCACCAGCATACCGCGCCGGGCTCGGTGTCATAGAGGAAGCACAGCTTGCCGTCCGGCGTCGTGATCTGGCCATAGACACAGCCCTCGCCCTCTCGCCGCCAGACCGAGCGGGTTGGGCTGAGGAACTCCTCGGTGCCCACAAGCATACCGCTGGTCAATTCGTGGAACGTGACGGTTTTCCCGACCACCGCGTCCAGGAATGCTTCGGGCGAGATACGGGTCTGCGCGACAGCCGCAGCCGGAACCCAGGCTGCGTAAAACACCGCAGCCCGGAGCAGGAACCTACCAGTTGTCACGGAACCAGCGCACGGCACGCTTGAATGGCCGTGCTGCGTAGGTATCGACCGGGATTTCAAAGTCCCACCATTCATCCTGCGGATGCGCCGCAAACAGCGCAAGACCAACCGCCGAGGAGAACCCCGGGCCCGTCGCGGATTGCGGCAACCCATGCACACGCAGCGGTCGGCCCAGACGCACCCGCTGACCTAGTATCCGGCTGGCCAGCCCATCCAGACCGGGGATCTGACTGGCTCCACCGGTCAAAACGATCTGTTGGCTTGGCATATGTTCGAACCCTGCAGCGTCCAGCCGAACGCGGACTTCCTCGAGGATTTCCTCGACTCGCGGGCGCATGATGCCGATCAGCTCGGCACGGCTGGCGGTACGCCGGTCGTGTTCCCAATCCCCGGTGTCGCCGCCAATGTCGATCATGTCGCGGTCATCGGCTCCGGTGGCGTGAACCCCGCCATTGAAGGTCTTGATCCGCTCGGCAACCGAGGCGGACACACCAAGCCCCATCGAAATGTCACTGGTGACATGGTCCCCGCCCATGCGGACACTGTCGGCGTAGATCATGTGCTTTTTGATAAAGATCGAAACGCCGGTGGACCCACCACCCATGTCGATACAGGCCGCTCCAAGTTCCTGTTCGTCTTCAACCAGCGCAGAAATCCCCGACACATAGGCCGAGTTCGCGATGCCAGCCAATTCCAGGTCGCACCGCTTGACGCAACGAACGATGTTCTGAATCGCCACCGCATCGACCGTCAACATGTGCATGTCGACCGCAAGCGTCTGACCCATCTGCCCTCGCGGGTCGATCAAGCCAGATCGGTTGTCCAGAGCGAAGTTCACAGGTTGTGCATGCAGCACCTCGCGCCCTGCCCCATAATCCGGGACATCGCACGCGTTCAGGACACGACCGATCTCGGCCTCGGTCACCAGCTGACCGTCCAGATCCACCTGCGCATCCAGCCCATAAGACCGAGGGTTTGCCCCCGAGAAACAGGCGATTACATGGTCTACCCTGATATCGGCCATCTTCTGAGCAGCCTGCAGCGCGGTGCGGATGGCGCGCTCGGTTTCCTGCATGGCCGTGATCTCACCAAAGCGCACCCCGCGCGATCGGGTCGTCGCCGCACCGATCACCCGGAACCCGGTCTGGCCGGCCATGGACCCGATCGAGTTGTCCTCGCTCAGCCGCGCCGACCCATCAAACCGCAGCACGAGACAGGCGATCTTGGAACTTCCGACATCCAGGATCGCAACGACACCGCGTTGCATGGCCTGTCTGCGCATCTGGCGCATTGCGCGTTGAGACTGATAGAGATCCGTCATCATCGTATTACTGCCCGTTACCCATAGTCACTTTTGTATTCCACCAGTCTGCGCTGGCGGCTTCTGTCATCCGAATGGTCGGCCGCGCCCCTATGCGCATATCGACCACAGCAACATCCCGTTCCAAAAGGTCCTGCACCTCGTTCACCGCCAGTACACGCTCGAGCGCGCGCACCGGGCGTTCCGTCGGCAGCATGACCCGTTGGCCCCGATCCAGAACCAGGTCCCAGCGCCGCTCGCCGACGCGGACCAGACCGCGCACCCTGCTGCCCAGGCTGCGCGCGGTGGCGAGAAGTTCCAGTGCCTCGGCCACATGCTGATCTGCACCCTGACCGGCAATCAGCGGTAGATCGGAGCGCTCGGTCCGAGCCGCGATCTCGGCCACGTGGGTGCCCGTTTCGTCCAACAGCTGGATGCCTTCACGGGTGCGCCAGACGATCACGGGCTGACGTTCGACAACATCGACCTGCAGAATGCCGCCCGGACGGATCCGCACGGTTGCCGATTTGACCGGGTCCAAGCCGGTGATCGTGTCCCGGATCTGCTCGACATCCAGATCCCAGGAGCTGAGCGGGAAGTCCAAAGGCACGACTTCGCGGATGTCGTCAGCAAGGCCGGCCCCCGCCCCGTCAATCGCCATGAGCTTGACCATGAATTCAGGACGCTCCTGGAACGACGTGATCAAGTTGTCCACCTGCGCCCGAACCGCTTCTCGCCGCTCTTCGGCCGCGAAGTAGAGCCCAACCGTGGCCACGACCGCGCAGAGCGGCACTCCGATCTTGACCCCCAGCCGGATTCCCGGCGTCAGCATCCATCGCTGGAACCGATAACTAAACCGCGACGGTGCCGGGTCCGCACGGCCCTTGCCACGGCGGAAGAACCGACCACCGCGCAACCGCAATTTGGGCTCAGCACGGACGGCGTCGGCGTCCGCAGACTGAAACTCGGCATCAGGGCCGGACAGAGGCTTGGCGCGGTGGATCACCGGCGCACGAGTGGCGGTCAGCGGTCGCATGAGGCGTCCTCGACCATCCAGGCGCAGAGCTGACCGAAGGTCATGCCCAGATGCGCGGCTTGCTCAGGCACCAGCGAGGTGGGGGTCATACCCGGCTGGGTGTTGGTCTCCAGTAGGAACAGGCCCTCTTCGTCCCGGGCCTCGTCCCAGCGGTAGTCGGTGCGGCTGACGCCCCGGCAGCCCAAAACCTGATGGGCGCGCAGGGCATAATCCATGCACAGATCGAAGATCCGCGGCGGGATATCGGCGGGCAGCACGTGGCGCGATCCGCCGGGCTTGTATTTGGCGTCGTAGTCATACCAGCCATCGGTCAGGATCTCGGTCACGGTCAGGGCGCGGTCGCCCATCACGGTCACCGTCAACTCGCGCCCGGCCACGTATTGTTCGACCATGACCTGCTCGGGCATGTCATCCGACAGCTGCGGCGGGCCGTTCGAGCCTTCGAACACCAGATAGATCCCGACGCTCGAACCTTCGTTGTTGGGCTTGACCACATATGGCGCGGGCATGACGTGCCCCGCCATCACGTCCGATTTCGGGACGATCACGCTGTCGGCCACGGGCAGGCCGGCCGCGCGGAAAACCTCTTTGCTGCGCTGTTTGTCCATGGCCAGCGCCGAGGCAAGAACGCCGGAATGCGTGTAGGGCATTCGCAGCCACTCCAGCAGACCCTGCACGCAACCGTCCTCGCCCCAGCGGCCATGCAAGGCGTTGAAGACCACGTCGGGCTTGATGTCCTGCAAACGCGCACAAAGGTCGGGACCGGCGTCCAGCTCGACGACCTCGATCCCTTCTCCCACAAGGGCGGCTGCGCATTCGCGCCCGCTGCTGAGAGACACCTCGCGCTCCGCCGAGGGGCCACCCATCAATACCGCCACTTTGGGGTTTGTCCTGCTCGACCTACCCACGTTCGTGCGCCTCAATGTCCCCGGACCTTATCTGGTGGTCCGTATTTCGTTATGCCTTTGATCCGTCGCCTGAATTTTCCTGTTTTGGTCTGACGGTCGGGGCTTTAATCTGTCAGCGGATCACCAACCCGCATGATTTCCCACTCTAGCGTGATCCCGCTTGTTTCGTAAACCTTTTTTCGCACCTCTTCACCCAGCCCTTCGAGGTCGGCGGCGGTGGCGTTTCCGGTGTTGATCAGGAAATTCGAGTGCTTGGGGCTCATCTGTGCGCCTCCGCGCCGGGCGCCGCGCATTCCGGCGTCGTCGATCACCTTCCAGGCCTTCAGGTCGTGCACATCATCGGCCCGCCCGGTCGAGGAAAACCCGGCCGGATTGCGGAAGGTCGACCCGGCGCTGCGGTCCTTGGTGGGCTGGGTCTCGTCTCGCTTTTTCAGCTGCGCCTCCATCCGGGCATGCAGGTCGGCCGGGTCACCCGCCGGGCCCTGGAACGTGGCCGACACCAGCACCGAACCCTCGGGCAGGTCGGACTGGCGATAGCGGAAGTTCAGGTCGGCCGGCGTCAGCTCGACCAACTCGCCCTGCCGGGTGACGATCGTAGCCGATTTCAGAACATCCGCCGTGTAGCTGCCATAGCAGCCGGCGTTCATCCGCACGGCCCCACCGATGGAACCCGGAATCGTCCGCAGAAAGGTGAGGTCCACCCCCGCATCCGCCGCCTTGCGCGCCACATGCGCATCCAGCGCGGCTGCCCCCGCGGTGACGGTGGTGCCGTCGACCGCGATGCCGTTGAAGCCGCGCCCCAGCCGGATCACAACGGCCCGCAAGCCCCCGTCGCGCACGATCAGGTTCGAGCCGACGCCCATCGGGAACAGCGGCACCCCGGCTGGAAGGTCGCGCAGGAAAGCCTGCAAATCCTCAAGGTCAGCCGGCTGAAACAGATAGTCCGCCGGGCCGCCGACACGCAGCCAGGTGAGGTCGTTCAGAGCACGGGCCGCAGTCAGACGGCCACGAGGCCTTGGGATCGTGGTCATTGTCCGGAACGCACCGCCAGGCTACGCCCGACGACTCCGCCCATGATTTCCGCGAACAGAATCGGCAGAACACCTCCGGTCAGCCAGACGAAGGGGCCAAAGGCCTGCTCCTCCTCGCCCGTGCCGACGCCTGCCAACATCGCGATCAGGACAAGCGCAACAACCGAAGTCAAACCAATCAGCCACAACAGCGCGCGCAGGCCAAGCCATCGCGCGGCGACAAATCCGGCCAGCGTCCCGAGCACAAGCGCCGCGAGCGGCAGGTAAGCAAATGTGGCGATGTCCGTCATCGTTGGCCTCCGAAGGGTGTCGGGTTATTTGTCTGCCGCCTTCATGCCTTGCATTTTCGCCTTTGTCCAACGGGTCAGATAGATCACCGGCCAGCGCAGCACCGACATGCCGGCGGCCAGAACGAACAGGCCGACCCACGGGCCGTTTTCATAGGTGACATAGCCCAAAATCGGAATGCCCACCGCGATCAGCGCATAGGCGCGGGTCCAATGGTTGTCCTTGCTGGGGATCATGGCCAGCACATTGGCGGCGATGCCCCAAAGGGCGGCAAGTGCGATCGACCAGCTCATTGCCCCACCTCGCGGCCTGACCATTTGCGCCAGTAATACCGGATGGGGTTGCGGAACATCGATACGAACCCGGAAAAAGCCAGCACTCCGGTCAGCCAGCCATGCGCCACGCCTAGCCAGGCGATCAGAACCGGCGCGCAGATCAGCAGCACGATGCCCGGCGGAAATTGCAGGCGCATCGGCAGCAGGGCCACGACAGTGGCGCAGATCACCCAAAGGGCGGCAAAGATGACGGAATAGTCCATGGTTCTCTCCGCAAATGAGTCGCATGCAAGGGCAGCGACACATCCGCAAGTTGTGCACCCAAATGCCCGCGAACGTCAAACGGCTTGTTTGACCTTCAGCCGGTCCGGCAGCGCATTGGCCCAGGCACTGATGGTGCCGGCGCCCAGACAGACGACCATGTCGCCGGGCCGGGCCTGTTCGCGGACCAGACGCTCAAGGTCGCCTTCGTCCAGCAACGCGCGTGCGTGGCGGTGGCCGTGACGGATCAGGCCCTGCACCAGATCATCGCGGCTGGCACCTTCGATCGGGTCCTCTCCGGCCGAGAATACCTCGGCAATGGCCACGACATCGGCATCGTTGAAACAGGCGCAGAAATCGTCGAACAGGTTGGACAGGCGCGAATAGCGGTGCGGCTGGTGCACCGCGATCACGCGGCCTTCGGTCGCCTGACGCGCAGCCTTGAGCACCGCCGCGATTTCCACCGGGTGGTGGCCGTAGTCGTCGATGATGGTGACGCCGTTCACCTCGCCAACCTTGGTAAAGCGGCGGTTGACGCCGCCGAAATTGGCCAGCGCGTCGCGGATTTCAGCGGTTTTCATGCCCAGGTGACGCGCCACGGCCACGGCCGACAGCGCGTTCGAGACGTTGTGATCGCCCGGCATCGGCAGGGTGCAGCCCTCGATCACGGTATCCTCGTATTGCAGGTGGATGTCGAAATGCGCGATGCCGCCTTTGTAGGTCAGGTTGACCGCACGCACGTCGGCCTGAGCGTTGAACCCATAGGTGCGCACGCGGCGGTCGGTGATGCGCCCCACCAACGCCTGAACCTCGGCATGGTCGGTACAGCACACCGCCAGACCGTAGAACGGGATGTTCGAGACGAAATCATGAAAGCCCGCGCGCAGCCGGTCGAAATCGCCCCAGTGCTCCATGTGCTCGGGGTCGATATTGGTGACGATGGCGATGGTCGCGGGCAGCCGGTTGAACGAGCCGTCCGACTCGTCGGCCTCGACCACCATCCATTCGCCCTGCCCCATCCGCGCGTTCGAGCCATAGGCATGGATCACGCCGCCGTTGATGACGGTCGGGTCGAAATCGCCCGCCACCATCAACTCGGCCATCATGGTGGTGGTGGTGGTCTTGCCGTGGGTACCGGCGATGGCGATGTTGGATTTAAGCCGCATCAGCTCGGCCAGCATGTCGGCACGGCGCACAACCGGCAGGCCCAGCGCACGCGCGCCGTCCAGTTCAGGGTTGCCCGGCTTGATCGCGGTCGACACGACCACGACGGCCGCATTGTCGAGATTCTCAGCCCGCTGACCCACAAAGATCTCCGCACCCAGCGACGCCAGACGGTCGGTGATCTTCGAGGCTTTCAGATCGGATCCCTGCACCTGGTAACCAAGGTTCAGCAGCACTTCGGCGATACCCGACATCCCGATGCCGCCGATGCCCACGAAATGGATCGGTCCGACATCCTGCGGCAGTTTGGTTGCTGGATTCATGGGGTCTCCTTCTGCGCCAGCTGTTCGACAAGGGCCACCAGACGCTCGGTCGCGTCGGGCGCCCCGACCGACAGGGCAGCATGGGCCATTTTCTGTGCGGCTTCGGGGTTGGTCAGAACCAATGCGATTTGCTCGGTCAGGGCGGGAACGTCAAGCGCATTTTCGGGGATCATGATCGCCCCGCCCGCCTGCACCAACCCGCGCGCATTGGCAGTCTGGTGATCGCCCGCGGCGGCGGCGAAGGGGATCAGGATCGAGGGCCGCCCGATCACCGAGATGTCGGCCACACTGGACGCGCCCGAGCGGCTGATCACCAATTGCGCCTCGGACATGCGGCGGGGGACGTCGTGGAAAAAGGGCTGGACCTCGGCCAGAATCCCGTGATCGGCGTAGAAGGCGGTGACCCGCTCGGCATCCTCTTCGCGCGCCTGATGCGAAACACGGATGAACTGACGCAGGCTCTCGGGCAGCGCCGCGATGGCGCCGGGCACCACATCGCTGAGGATGCGGGCGCCTTGGCTGCCGCCCATCACCAGCACCGACATCGGATAATCTCCGGGCGGGATATAGGGCGCGGCCGCGCGTTCCAGCACGGCAGCACGGACCGGGTTACCGGTGTGGATGCCGTGGGCGCCCTCGTGCAGGTCGGTGGGCCAGACGCCGCAGGCCACATGCGCGACCCGGGTGGCGAACAGCTGGTTCACGCGCCCCAGAACGCCGTTCTGTTCGTGAATCATGCGGGGCAGACGCAACATCACCGCCGCGCTCAGCGCCGGGATCGACGGATAGCCACCGAACCCCACCACCACATCCGGCTTGTCGCGCAGCAACTGGGCCGTCATCCCGGCAACTCCGGCTGCGATCCGGGGACCAGCCAGCGCCTTGGCCGCCAGCCCGCCGCGCGCGAAAGTGGCCGAGGAGACCTCGACGATCTCGGTGGAATGCGGGAAACCGCCGGTATAGCGCGCGCCGCGCGCGTCGGTGGACAGGCGCACGCGCCAGCCCTTGTTCAGCATGGCCTCAGCCAGCGCCTGGGCGGGGAACATGTGGCCCCCGGTTCCACCAGCCGCAATCAGCAAATAGGGGTTCGTCATCAGCCTCGTCCGCGCAGAATGTCACCCAGCTCGCCTTGGGGCCGCGACCGCGTGAACGCCAGCAGCATCCCCAACGCGATGCCGCCTGCAATCAACGACGAGCCGCCGTAGCTGACGAAAGGCAGCGTCATGCCCTTGGCCGGCAGCAGGCGCACAGCGACGCCCATGTTGATCATCGCCTGCACACCGAACATGCAAGCCAGTCCCGTGCCTGCCAACCGGGTGAACATGTCACGCTCGCGCATCAGGCGCAGCAGGGACCGTACCACGATGATTGAATAAAGCGCGATGATGATCAGCACCAGGATCAGACCGTATTCTTCTGCCGCGACGGCGATGATGAAATCGGTATGTGCATCGGGCAGCGACCATTTCACCTGCCCCTCGCCAACCCCAACGCCAAACAGCCCGCCTTCGCGGATTGCGTTGGTGGCATAGCCCAACTGGGTCGTCGGATCGACCTCTTGATTCAGGAAACCATCGATGCGCCGGGCGAAGTGTTCAGAATTGGCGTAGGCGAACATGCCACCCAAGACGACCGCTCCGGCCATTCCCAGCAGCAGGAACATCGGTGCACCCGCCACGAAATACATCACGCCCCAGCCGAACAGGATCAGACAGGCCTGACCGAAATCAGGCTGCATCACCAACATGCCAACGATCGACATACACAGCGCAAACGACCACAACCGCCCTGGCGGGCCATTGATCTCCTGCGCTGCGGCCAGCAGCCAGGCGGCCACGACAATGAAGCCCGGCTTCAGAAATTCGGACGGTTGCAGCGAGGCGAAGCCCAGCGAATACCAACGCACCGCACCCTTGCCGAAATCGGTCCCGAAGACCGGCAGAAAGGCCAGCGCAACAAATGAGGCCAGAAAGCCCAGCACCGCCAACCGACGCACCAAGGTGGGTGACATCATCGAGGTCAGCATCATCGCGATCAGCGCCAACACACCGAAAAGGGCCTGACGCTCGACATAGTGGAACGGATCGAACCCATTGCGCTGCGCCAACGGCGGCGACGAGGCCAGCCCCAACAGAAGCCCGATCGCAAAAAGGATCAGCACGCAGGACATCGTCCAGCGGTCAATCGTCCGCCACCATTTCGGAAGGATCGGTTCACCGCGCTGGTCCTGGACCGCGCCATACACCATCTCAGTCATGAGATACCGCCACTATCTGCCTCGTTACCGTCCCGTTTTCGGGATCTGTTTGAGAGTCTACAGGGAAAATGCCCCTCAGGCCAGCCTCTTCCTCTTGTCATTGGCGTCAATCCGCGCCAAGGGCGAGGGATGCGATTTGACACGATCATACTGGGCGCCGGAGCCGCCGGCATGATGTGCGCCGCCCATTGCGGCGGGCGTGTGCTGGTGATCGATCACGCCAAGGCGCCGGGGGAAAAGATCCGCATCTCGGGCGGGGGGCGGTGCAACTTCACAAACCTCTACGCCGGACCACAGAACTTCCTGTCGCAGAACCCGCATTTCTGCAAATCGGCGCTGGCGCGATACACCCAGTGGGACTTCATCGACCTTGTAGGCCGTCACGGCATCGCCTGGCATGAAAAGACGCTGGGGCAGCTGTTCTGCGACGGCTCATCGAAGCAGATCATCGCCATGCTGCTGGCCGAGATTGACCGCGCGGGCGCAGAGCTGTGGTTGCACACGTCGCTGCGCGGTCTGCGCAAGACCGAATTCGGCTTTGAACTGGTGGTCGAGCGCGAGGGTAAGCGATATGACCTGACCTGTGCCAACGTGGTGTTGGCCACCGGCGGAAGATCCATCCCCAAGATGGGTGCGACCGGGCTGGCCTATGACATCGCCGCGCAGTTCGGATTGCACGTCACCGAGACCCGAGCCGCATTGGTGCCGTTCACCTTCCCCGATGGGCGGTTCAAGGACCTGTCCGGTGTGTCCGTCCCCGCGCGACTGTCGAACGATCGTACGAGTTTCGACGAGGCGCTGCTGTTCACCCACCGCGGCCTGAGCGGGCCGGCGGTGCTACAACTGTCCTCATACTGGCGCGAGGGCGAGGCGATCCGGGTCAACCTGATCCCCGAGCTGCCCCTGTTCGACCTGCTGCGCGAACGGCGGCAAAGCGCGGGCCGCAAGGCCCTGACCACCGAACTCGCGCGCCAACTGCCCGCCCGCCTGGTCGAGTTTCTGAGCGCCCAGATCCCGATGCGTGGCAACCTGGCCGATCAGTCAGATGCGGCGCTGCAGGCGCTGACCGATGCGCTGAGTGACTGGGCACTGACCCCCTCGGGCACCGAAGGGTACCGCACCGCCGAGGTCACCTTGGGCGGCATCGACACGGACAGCCTGTCATCCAAAACGATGGAGGCCAGGGATGTCCCCGGCCTCTATGCGATTGGAGAAGCGGTGGATGTCACCGGATGGCTGGGCGGATACAATTTCCAGTGGGCGTGGTCCTCGGGCCACGCCGCCGGAATTGCGATCGCCGGTCGCCTTTAGCCTACGACGTTGTAGCCGCGGCCGCGCATGCAGTTGCGGACGATGACTTCCTGCTTCTGGGTGTTTTGCAGAGCGCTGGCCCCTGCCCCCACCAGTGCGCCGGCTACGGCCGCACGGCCCAGATCGCTTGCGCTGTCGTCGATGATGGCTTTGGTGCCCGCAGCACCCGCCGCGCCAATGGCCGCCGCCCCAGCGGTATTGCTGTCGATCGTGCCCTGCTGCCGCGCTACGGCCTGACACTGCGCCAGGTCTGCGTTGTAGTTCGGGCTGACGGGTCCATCCACAATGGGTTGGTAGTTCGCGCCTGTGTTCGTGCAGGCCCCTGCCACCAGGATGGCCGGCAGGATCATTGAAAGCTTGCGGTTCAGCATGGTCTTAACCTCGTGTTGAATTCCTAGGGTAACAAAAACATTAATTCTGGTGCGTCAAGCTGATAGCACTTCAATTTGGCCCAACCGGCGGTTCATTGCAAATGTACAGTTCAAAGCCGCTTTTGAACCTGCGCCACGAAATCGTCGCCGCGCTGTTCGAAATTGTCGTACTGGTCGAAACTGGCCGCCGCGGGCGCCAGCAGCACGGTTTCACCCGGCGCGGCGTCGCGCATGGCCTGTTCGACTGCCTCGGCCATTGTGGTGCAAACGCGGGCCTCAACCGACAACTGCATGGCGAAGCCGGCCGCCTCGCGCCCGATCACATAGGCGCACAGAACCTCGTCGGTCGCGTCGTTCAGCGCGGCGATACCCCCCTCTTTCTCAAGCCCGCCGCAGATCCAGCGGATTTTTTTGAACGCGCCCAGCGCCTTGGCCGCGCTGTCGACATTGGTGGCCTTGGAGTCGTTCACGAATGTCACACCGTTTGCCTCGGCGATGATCTGGCTGCGGTGCGGCAGGCCCGGATAGCTGTGCAGCGCGTCCTCGATCATCTTGGGCGCCAGGCCCAGCGCGCGACAGGCGGCATAGGCCGAACACGCGTTCTGGTGGTTGTGGGTTCCGGGCAGGCCCTTGATGCCGCGCAGGTCGATCGACGCGGCCTGGCGCCCCTTGCGATATTCCGACAGGAACCCCTTGCGGGCAAAGACCTGCCAGCCCGGGCCGGCCAATTTGCGCGCCACCGACACGCGGATTACCCGGTCGTCGCCCGGCCCTTCGGCCAGTTGACCGGCTAGAAACGCGCCTTCGATCTCGTCCACGCCGATCACGGCACGGTCGGGACCGCCTTCTGAGAACAGGCGGCGTTTGGCGGCGAAATAGCCGCCCATGCCCCCATGCCGGTCCAGATGGTCGGGCGAGAGATTGGTGAACACCGCCACGTCGGGCGTCAGCGCACGCGCCAGCTCGGTCTGATAGCTGGAAAGCTCCAGCACCACCACTGATCCGCCGCCGCCGGGCTCGATATCCAGCACGCCGCGCCCGATATTGCCCGCCAGCTGCGCCTCGCGCCCCGATTGGGTCAGGATATGGTGGATCAGCGCCGCCGTGGTCGACTTCCCGTTCGAGCCGGTGACGGCGACCACACGCGGCGGCACATCGAACTTGTCCCATTCGGCACCGCCCAGCGAGCGGAAGAACAGACCAATGTCATTGTCGACCGGAACGCCGGCCTGCAGCGCGGCGGCAACAACCGGGTTGGGTTCGGGATAAAGATGGGGAATGCCGGGCGATACGATCAACGTGGCAATCGCGTCAAAGGCGCCTTCCCGCCGCAGGTCCTGACACATGAACCCCTCGGCCTCGGCCTTTTCGCGCGCGGCGGGGTTGTCATCCCAGCACACCGGCTCGGCTCCGCCCGTCCGCAATGCGCGCGCCGTGGCCAGGCCCGACCGCCCCAGCCCCAGAACCGCAACCTTATGTCCTGAAAACCCTTTGACCGGGATCATGCCGCGCACCTTCTTCCATCTGCCAATGCGCCGCCACCCTGTACCGAAGAATTGACCCTTGGCAAGGGCGGCGTCAGGCTCGCGCCCTCGGCGCGAGCCGGGCCCAACGGGTACAGGCGGGCCGCAGGCCCACCGCGCCCGGCGGGAGCCTTACCGTACTTTCAGTGTCGCAAGGCCAATCATCGCCAGGATCAGCGAGATGATCCAGAACCGGATCACGATGGTTGGCTCGGCCCAGCCCTTCTTCTCATAGTGGTGATGGATCGGCGCCATCAGGAAGACCCGCCGGCCTGTGCGTTTGAAATACAGCACCTGGATGATCACGCTCAACGCCTCGACCACGAACAGGCCGCCGACGATGGCCAGAACCAGCTCGTGCTTGGTGGCGACGGCGATGGCGCCCAGTGCGCCGCCGAGGGCCAGCGAGCCGGTATCCCCCATAAACACCGCCGCTGGCGGAGCGTTGTACCACAGAAACCCAAGCCCACCGCCAAACAATGCGGCGGTGAAGATAAGGATCTCACCCGTGCCGGGGACATAGTGCACGTCCAGATATTCGGTAAAGTCGACGCGACCCACCGCATAGGCGATCACGCCCAAGGTCGAGGCTGCGATCATCGCGGGCATGATGGCCAGCCCGTCCAGCCCGTCGGTCAAGTTCACGGCATTCGCCGCCCCCACGATCACCACGATCGAGAACGGAATGTAGAAGATACCCAGATTGATCAGCGTGTCCTTGAAGATCGGCACGGCCAGCTGGTTCTGGAGCATTTCGGGGTGGTGCAGCGTCGCCCACAGCGCGGCCAGCGCGGCAATAATGATGCCCAAAGCCAGGCGCATTTTGCCTGAAACGCCCTTGGTATTCTGCTTCGACACCTTGGCATAGTCGTCCGCGAATCCGATGGCTGCGTAGGCCAGCGTGACGAACAGAACCATCCAGACATAGGGATTGTCCCACCGCGCCCAAATCAGCGTGGACGTCACCAGAGCACCGACAATCAGCAGCCCGCCCATCGTGGGCGTGCCGGCCTTGTTAAAGTGACCCTCGGGGCCGTCATCCCGAATTGGCTGACCCTTGCCTTGTTTCCGGCGCAGCACGTTGATCAACGGCTTGCCGAACAGGAAGCCAAAGATCAGGGCCGTCAGAAAGGCGCCGCCTGCGCGGAACGTGATGTAGCGGAAGAGGTTGAAGAAATCCCCTCCGTCCGACAGGCTGGTCAACCAATAGAGCATTACAAAACCTTTCTCACACCGCGGTCATGGGTGGTCATGCATCAAGCGCGCCCACTTGCCCCATTTTCCGCAAACCGTCAACAATCCGTGCCAGCGCCATGCTGAGGGAGCCTTTGGCCAACACGGTATCGCCCGCCCGAACCAGCTGCGGAAGCTCTTGAACCATTTCGGCGCTGGTCTCAAACCACAGCCCGCGCTTGTCCTCGGGCAACGCCTCGTGCAGCGCCCGCATCAACGGACCGATGCAGTGCACCTTGTCGATCTGCCACATGGCCGGCACGTCTGCCATGGCTGCGTGCATCGCGCGTTCATCGGGCCCCAGCTCTTTCATGTCGCCCAGAAAGGCGATGCGCCGTGCGCCCTGCGCTGCCGCCAGCACATCCAATGCCGCCGCCATCGAGGTCGGATTGGCGTTGTAGCTGTCATCCAGCAGTTCGATCTGCCCGTTGTCCGGCAATGTCAGCACCTCGCGCACGCCCCGCCCCGTGACCGGCACCCATTTGGCCAGGCCGGCAATGGCCGCGTCCAGATCGACGCCCAGCGCAACACAGGCAGCAAGCGCCCCCAGACCGTTCATTGCAAAATGCGTCCCCGCAGATTGCACATCGAAGGCGATAGGCTGGCCCATCGCCTCGGCGGTCACGTGGATGTCAGTGGGCGACTGGGTCACGCCGGTCAGCCTATAATCCGAGGCGGTGCGGCCGAAATCCAAGATCACGGCGCCATGCCGGGCGGCGCAGGTGCGCAGGATGTCGGTATGATCCAGATCGGCGTTCACGATGGCGGTGCCGCCGGCCTCCAACCCTTCGAAGATGGCGGCCTTTTCGTGAGCAATGCCGGCAACCGACTCGAACGCCTCGAGGTGAACGGCGGCGACGGTGGTGACCAGCGCCACATGCGGGCGAGCCTGCCGCGCCAGAGGTGCAATTTCGCCGGGGTGGTTCATGCCGATCTCGATCACCGCATATTCGGTGTCGCGCGGCATCCGGGCCAGAGTCAGCGGCACGCCCCAATGGTTGTTGTAGCTGGCAACGCTGGCATGGGTGCGGCCCTGATCCGACAGGATGGTCGCCAGCATCTCCTTGGTCGAGGTCTTGCCGACACTGCCCGTCACCCCGACCACGCGGGCCTTGCACCGATCACGGGCGGCGCGGCCCAACGCCTCGAGCGCGGTCTGCACGTTGTCGACGATCAACAATGGCGCATCGGCGGCCACGCCGTCCGGGACGTGCGTCACCAGCGCGGCAGCAGCCCCTTTGTCCAGCGCCTGCGCCACGAAATCATGCCCGTCGCGCGCCGCCTTCAACGCCACGAACAGGTCGCCCGGTTGCAGCGTGCGCGTGTCGATCGATACGCCGCCCGCCTGCCAGTCGGTCGTGGCCCGTCCGCCCGTTGCGGCGGCGGCCTCGGATGCGGTCCAGAGTGTCATGCGACCCTCCCGTCCAGTGCGGCCACGGCGATGCTGGCCTGTTCCACATCATCGAAAGGCAGAACCTGGTCACCCACGATCTGCCCGGTCTCGTGCCCCTTGCCCGCGATCAGCAGCGCATCGCCCGGCTGCAATGCATCGATGCCGCGCAGGATGGCCTCGGCCCGGTCGGCAACCTCGGTCGCGTCGGGGGCCCCGGCCATCACCGCAGCGCGGATGGCGGCGGGGTCTTCCGAGCGTGGGTTGTCGTCGGTGACAAAGACGATATCGGCGTTCTTGGCCGCGGCGCGGCCCATCAGCGGGCGCTTGGTCGCGTCGCGGTCGCCGCCCGCGCCGACGATGGCGATCAACCGACCCATCACATGCGGACGCAGCGCCTGCAACGCGGTGGCCACGGCGTCGGGCGTGTGCGCGTAGTCGACGAATACCGCCGCCCCGTTGCTGCGGGTCGCCGCCAACTGCATCCGCCCCCGCACCGTAGTCAGATGCGGCAGGGTGTCGAAGACATGTTCAGCCTCGTCTCCGCTGGCGATGACCAATCCGCAAGCCAGTAGAACGTTTTCCGCCTGAAACCCGCCGATCAGGTTCAGCCGGGTCTGGAAGGTCTTGCCGCGCCAGGCAAAGCGCAGATCCTGCCCAGTAGCGTCAAACCGTTGGTTCAACAGGCAAAGATCAGCATCCCCGCTGCCCACGGTCAGGATCGACTGACCGCGCGCCTGCGCGATATCACGGATCGCGGCGCCTTTCGGATCATCCATGTTGATCACGGCGGTTCCGTCCTGCGGCAGAACCCGGTCGAACAGCCCCGCCTTGGCGGCGAAATACGCCTCGAACGTCGCGTGATAGTCCAGGTGATCCTGGGTGAAATTCGAAAACCCCGCCGCCGTCAGGTGCACGCCGTCCAGCCGGCGCTGTTCCAACCCATGCGACGAGGCCTCCATCGCGGCGTGGGTCACGCCGGCCTCGGCGGCCTCGGCCAGACAGCGATGCAGGGTGATGGGTTCGGGTGTCGTGTGGGCCAGCGGTGCCGTCCACGCGCCCTCGACCCCTGTCGTGCCGAGATTGACGGCCATGTGGCCCAGTTCGGTCCAGATCTGGCGCACGAAGGTCGAAATCGAGGTCTTGCCGTTGGTGCCGGTGACCGCCACCATGGTGCGCGGCTGCGCCCCGAACCACAATGCGGCGGTATAGGCCAGCGTCTGGCGCGGGTCCTGCACCACCACCAGGGCGGCGTCCGAGGCGGCCAGTTCATCGGCGGCGATCCGCTCGCCTTCGGCATCGGTCAGGATGGCGGCGGCCCCCATGCGCAAGGCGTATTGGATGAATTCGCCGCCATGCACGCGCGTCCCCGGCAGCGCCGCGAACAAAAAGCCGTCCTTGACCTGACGGCTGTCCACGGCCAGCCCGGTAATCTCCGGGTCGGCACCGCCGCGCGCGGTCAGGGCCAGCTGGCTGAGTTTCTTTGACCTTGCGCCCATGACCCACCTCTGTCGGACTGCCTAATTCGAGGTCAGCGTTATAGCAGCGCGATCCTCAGGCTCAAGCCGCGGACGCAAGCCCAGCAGCGGCGCGATGCGGCCGATCAACTCGGCCGCCACGGGTACCGCCGTCCAGCCTGCCGTGCGGCGCTTTTCGCCGTAGGCCAGGATCGACGGTTCGTCCAGCGCAACGATCAGAACATATTTCGGATCGTAGGCCGGAAAGACCGAAGCGAAGGTGGCGATCACCTTGTCATCATAGTACCCGCCGCGCGGCTTGGGCTTGTCGGCAGTGCCGGTTTTACCGGCCACGGCATAGCCCGGAACGTCACCAAAGCTGGCGGTTCCGTCCGTCACCACTTTGCGAAGCATCATCAGCGATTGTTTGGCCGCGTTTTCTGACATCACTCGCGGCCCGTATTGCGGCCCGTTGCGGCGCAAGATCGTGGGGCTGACATAATGCCCGCCATTGGCGATGGCCGCATAGCCCGCCGCCAGATGCATCGGGCTGGTCGACAGGCCGTGGCCGTAGGAAATGGTGACGGTGCTCAATTCGCCCCACTTCTTGGGCTTGAGCGGCACCCCGCCCTTGGCCTCGACGATCTCGAACGGGGTGGGGTCGAACATGCCCAGCGCGTCCAGGAACTGTTGCTGGCGCTCGGCGCCGATCTGCAGCGCCAACCGCCCCGTGCCGCGGTTCGAGCTGTGCACAATCACATCGGCCACGCTGATCTTGCCGTAATTCTTGCCGTTGAATTCGCCGATCGGGAAACGCCCGATCTTCATCGGGCCCGAGGTGTCGATGATCGTGTCTGCATTCACCAGCCCCAGATCGACCGCTTGCGCGGCAGTGAAGATCTTGAAGATCGACCCCAATTCGTACACGCCCTGCACATAGCGGTTGAACAGAGGGCTGTCCGAGGGGTCAAAGCCCGAGGTCGGCGGGCGCGGACGGTCGTTCGGGTCGAACGAGGGCAACGAGGCGGCGGCAATCACTTCGCCGGTATGGGCGTTCATCAGCACCGCCGAGGCGCCCTTGGCGTTCATGATCTTCATGCCGCCGTCCAGCACCTGTTCCACCGCCGCCTGAACGGTCAGGTCAAGCGACAGCTGCAGCGGCTTGGTTCCGTTGGCCGGGTCGCGCAGATAGTCATCGAACTGTTTTTCCACCCCGGCCACACCGATCACCTCGGCAGCCGAGACGCCTTCGCGCCCAAAGCCTGAACCGCCAAGGATATGCGCGGCCAGCCGGCCGTTGGGATAGAGCCGCATTTCGCGCGGGCCGAACAGGATGCCCGGATCGCCGATGTCATGCACCGCCTGCTTTTGTTCCGGTGAAATACGTTTTTTGATCCAGAGGAATTTACGCTTGCCGGTGAAGTCCTTGACCAACCGCTCTTTGTCCAGATCCGGGAAGATCGCCACCAGCTTTTCCGCGGCCGCGATCGGGTCGATCATCAGCGGGGGCTGGGCATAAACGGAGTAGGTATCAAGGTTGGTCGCAAGGATTCGGCCTTCGCGGTCCACGATATTCGCCCGCTGCATGGCAATCGACGCGCCCGGGGCGCTCGCTAGCGGCTCTTGCGCCTCCGAAGTAGCCAAAGCGCCCATCCGGAACCCGACAATGGCAAATGCCGCAAAGAAAAACGCGCTGAGCACCAGCAACCGCCCCTCTGCGCGGGCGCGGGCGCGGTCCTTCATCTCTTCGTGGCGGCGGCGGATGTTCTCGCGTTCGATCACCTTGGGGTTTTCCCCGCGGGCGCGGGCCTCGAGGATGCGGGCAAGCGGGCGGAGCGGTGTGCGCGTCATGGGATCTGCACCTCGCCCAGGGCCTGGGTGTCGGTGATCGCCTGCAGTTCGATCGGGTCCGCGATGGGCAGGTCGGGATCCTCGGCATAGGCGATCTGGTCCGCGCGCCCGAATTGCTCGGCGCGCAGCGGCAGCAGGCCCAGACGCTCGAAATTCAGGTCGGCCAGCTCACGCAGGCGGTCGGGGCGGTTCAGATAGGCCCATTCGGCCTGTAACACCGCCAGCCGGGCCTGTGCCGCGCCGATCTGGTGCTGCAGGGACTGGGTTTCCTTCAATACTTGCTGGGTGCGGTAGTTTTCCTGATAGGCCCACAGGGCCAACCCGAAAACACCCAAGGCAGTCAATACAAACAGAATACTCTTCATCTTGCCTTCCCCCCGATCATGGGCATGCCGATGGCGCGGGCATCAATTTCCCCCGCCGGAGCATCGGTACGAACAGCAACCCGCAACTTGGCCGAGCGCGCGCGCGGGTTGTCCTGCAACTCTTGCGCGTCGGGGCCGATGGCCTTGCGGGTCTTCAACGTGAATTGCGGCTGATCCTGCTGGATTTCGGGCGCATAGCGGTTGGCACGGCCTGTCTTGCCCGCGCGCGCTTGGAAAAAGCGTTTGACCATCCGGTCCTCGACCGAGTGGAAGGTGACCACGGCCAGCTGCCCGCCCGGCTTCAACGCGCGCTCGGCGGCCATCATACCCTGGAACAATTCCTCGTATTCGGCATTCACCGCAATGCGCAGCGCCTGGAACGACCGCGTGGCCGGATGGGACTGGCCGGGCTTGGCGCGGGGCAGGCAGGATTCGACGATCTCGGCCAGACGCAGGGTGGTGGTGATGGGCGACTCGGTGCGGGCCTTGACGATGGCGCGCGCGATGCGGCGGCTTGCCCGTTCCTCACCGTAGTGGAACAGGATGTCGGCCAATTGCTCCTCGGTCGCGGTGTTGACCAGATCAGCTGCGCTTTCGCCCTCCTGGCTCATGCGCATGTCCAGCGGGCCGTCCTTCATGAAGGAAAAGCCGCGCTCGGCCTGGTCCAGCTGCATGGACGAGACACCAAGGTCCAGCACCACGCCATCAAGGTCGTTGGCATATTCATCCATGCGCGAGAAAACACCCGGTTGCATCACCAGCCGGTCGCCATATTCGGCTGCCCAATCCGCCGCCATTTCAAAGGCCAATGGATCGCGATCGACGCCGATTACCTTGTCGGCGCCAGCCTCAAGCAGACCCCGGGTATAGCCGCCCGCACCAAAGGTACCATCCAGCCAGGTGCCGGAAACCGGCTGGACCGCGTCCAGCAAAGGGCGGAGCAGAACGGGAATATGGGGTTTGTCAGATGAAGTGTGATCCGCGCCGGCCATGCCGTCACGCACCTTCGATGCCGTCAAGGAACTGCATCGGATCGAAATCCTCGGGCAGTTCGTCCAACCAGTCTTCGGTGGCGGCCAGTTCCTCGGCCTCGTATGTCTCGGGCTTCCAGATCTGGAACGTGTCGCCCGCGGCGATAAAGAACGCTTCGCCTTCCAGCCCGATCTTGTTGCGCAGCTTGGCCGGCAACACCAGGCGACCTGTTTCATCGACATTGGTCGGGAAAGACTGCCCGTGGAACAGGCGCTGCAACATCTTGCGCTGCATCGAGCCGCGCGGCAGCGCGTCGATCTTGGCGTCGACCTCGTCGATCGCCTCCATAGTATAGCATTCAAGGTATTTGCGACGGTGGTCACCGTAAACAATCACCAGTTCAGGATTGTCACCGGGCTGCCAGTTGGGGTCCGAGGCCTCGAGCACACGGCGAAACGAGGCCGGGATCGACACCCTGCCCTTCGCGTCCACCTTGTGGTGGCTTTCACCTCTAAACCTGCGCGCCAAGACGACTGTCCCTTTCGCTTGCGCCCCACCTACGTCTTCCCCCGGATGAAAAACGGCGGGTTGATCTGCTGCCACTGATCAACCCGCCGCATTGACCCGCTGTGCGGGATGTCCAGCTGCGCGCGCCACCTGGGGGGATGTCTGCTCGCCCGCGCGCCGGATCTCTTGAGTGATGAAAGCGAGATGCCTGTATGAAACCTGTTTATTTTTGGTTCGGGGTCGTTTGGCGCCCCATGTGCCTCGTCCTCATCGGATGAATAAGGGATGCCATGGGAATTCATGGAAATCAATGAGATTTTTTCCCAAAAAGGTTAGATTCGGAAAACTACAGCAGTGAAAATACTTACGCAAACATGAAAAGTAACCACAGGTAGACACCGAATAATATCCTAACACAATATATAGACAGATTCCGTGCGGCCAAAATTTTCCCACGATTTCCCACATTTCCTGCATGACACCCATGATTCCACCCAACACCCCTCGCTTATTCGACCAAATGGCGCCGAATCACCCTGCGATCCAGGCCGAACCCGAGAGAGACCGCCCCGGATTTCCCACCAATTCCCGCCAGTCCCACAAAGTCCCATGAACCCGCCCAAATCGGGAGTTGGGCCAGACGCACAAAAATCGCGCAGTCCTGAACCGCACAAATTCCGCGTTTACGCGCGCAAATTTTCATCAAGTGTTGGGCGGCAGCCAGGCCGAAACAATGCTCCGCAGTTCGCGCTAACGAAAATTTCCATATTTTAAAGGCATATTTACGGGTGTCGGGATTCCGACAGTCAATCTATGCACTTGCTGCATAGCAGCATTGATCCTGTCCGGTATTGTGCAATCGCAGCATTTGCCTATCTTCAGTCTCAAGCAAGCGCCGGAACATAGCGGCGGCAACGACAGATGATTGGGTAACGAACATGGCAGTCGCAAGCACCAACAGCGCACACAAAAGCGCATCGACATTTGGTTTCGCCTCTCTGATCGAAACCATGAAGACCCGTATCGCACGTTATCGCGTGTACCGCCAGACGGTGAACGAACTGTCAGAACTGTCGGACCGCGAGCTGGCCGATCTGGGCCTGCACCGTTCGATGATCCGTCGCCTGGCCATGCAGGCCGCCGAAGAACAATTCGCGCGCTAAGCGCCACGAAACACCGAGATCAGGTCCACTCCTCCTCCCATAGGACCTGTATTTCAGCGGCAGCATCTCTCCTCCTCCCTGATGCTGCCGCACCCTATACCGGCCTCAACCTGCCGGATGCTGATACATCGGGGCTCTCCTCCTCCCTGCTCTGATGTTGAAAGCGCGCGGTGGCATCTTCCTCCTCCCTGATGCCACCGCGCCCTTCGAATACCGGGCCAGACCCGGAAACGCATACATCGGGTTCTCCTCCTCCCTTCCCGATGTGAAAAGAGCGCGGTGGCACCCTTCCTCCTCCCTGGTGTCACCGCGCGCTTCAGATACCGGGGAAAACCCGGGTTCGGATACATCGGGGCTCTCCTCCTCCCTGCTCTGATGTTGACAAGAACGGCGGTTCCCTCCTCCTCCCTGGGAACCGCCGTTTTATTTCTTTCGGGCATGAAAAAGGCACCACGGGCAGGACCGGGCGCCAATCAACAAATCGAGCATGTGCCGGCAGGCACATTCAACAGGATTAGAACGGCACGTCGTCTTTTGCGGATAGATACTGCGCGACGACCTTCTTTGTCCCGGCCTTGTCGAACTCGACCTCGACCTTGTCCCCTTCGATCCCGACCACGCCGCCATAGCCGAACTTCTGGTGGAACACTCGCTCGCCCAGCGTGAAGCTGGCCACGGCGGTCGCGTCGATCACGGTGTTGCGGGATTCGCGCGGCTGTGACATGCCGTATTGCCCCTGCCGCGACTGCATCCGTTTCCAGCCGGGCGAGTTGTAGACATTGGCCTGCGCCGCGCGGGTCTCGATACCTGCCGACATCTGCCCGCCACCATACAGTCCCGGAGGCGTCAGCACCTCGACATGGTCCTCGGGCAATTCGTCGATGAAACGCGAAGGCATCGCGTTCTGCCACTGCCCGAACACCCGCCGGTTGGCGGCGAAGGAAATGGTGCAGACCTCTTCGGCGCGGGTGATTCCCACATAGGCGAGCCGCCGTTCCTCCTCGAGTCCCTTGAGGCCGGATTCGTCCATCGACCGTTGCGAGGGGAACAGCCCGTCCTCCCAGCCCGGCAGGAACACGGCCGGGAACTCCAGCCCTTTGGCCGCGTGCAGGGTCATGATCGAGACCTTGGGCCCGCCGCTGTCCTGTTCATTGTCCATCACCAGGCTGACATGCTCCAGGAATCCTTGCAGGTTCTCGAAATTGTCCAGCTGGTTGACCAGTTCCTTGAGGTTTTCCAGCCGCCCCGGCGCTTCGGGCGTTTTGTCGTTCTGCCAGTGGGCGGTGTAGCCGGATTCGTCCAGCACGATCTGCGCCAGTTCGATATGCGACACCTCGGGTGGGCCATAGCGCACGGGCGCGGTGCCGTCGTCGATGACCGAATCGTCCTCGATCTCGATCCGGGGGCCGCGGGTCATCGCGTTCCAGCGGGCCAGCCCCTCGACCAGGTCGCGCAGGGCCGCACCACCCTTGCCCTTGATCAGCCCCTGCTCGACCGCGATCCGCGCGCCCTGAACCAGCGACACGCCATGTTCGCGCGCGGTGCGCTGGATCGTCTGCTGCGCCTTGTCGCCAAGACCGCGCTTGGGGGTGTTCACGATCCGCTCGAAGGCCAAATCATCCTCGGGGCTGACCACCAGCCGGAAATAGGCCATGGCATCGCGGATCTCCATCCGTTCATAGAATCGAGGGCCGCCGATCACCTTGTAGGGCAGGCCGATGGTCAGGAACCGGTCCTCGAAGGCGCGCATCTGATGGCTGGCGCGCACAAGGATGGCGATTTCGTCCAGGTTCATCGGTCGCACGCCACGGGTGCCGCCCTGCATGGCGTCGATCTCTTCGCCGATCCAACGGGCCTCCTCCTCACCATCCCAGTGGCCGATCAGGCGGACCTTTTCGCCCCCGGGCTTGTCGGTCCACAACTCCTTTCCCAGACGGCTTTCATTGCCACGGATCACGTTCGAGGCGGCGGCCAGAATATGCGGGGTCGAGCGGTAGTTCTGCTCCAGACGCACCACATGGGCGCCGGGAAAGTCCTTCTCGAACCGCAGGATGTTGCCCACCTCGGCCCCGCGCCAGCCATAGATCGACTGGTCGTCGTCGCCCACGCAGCAGATGTTCTTGTGCCCACCGGCCAACAGCCGCAGCCACAGGTACTGGGCGATGTTGGTGTCCTGGTATTCGTCCACGAGGATGTAGCGGAACCAGCGCTGGTATTGCTCCAGCACATCCGCGTGGGTCTGGAAGATGGTGACCATGTGCAACAGCAGGTCGCCGAAATCCACCGCGTTCAGCTCGCGCAGGCGGGTCTGGTATTGAGCGTAAAGCTCGACGCCCTTGTTGTTGTAGGCCCCGGCGTCGGCGGCGGGCACCTTGTCGGGCGTCAGGGCACGGTTCTTCCAGTCGTCGATGATGCCCGCCAGCATCCGCGCAGGCCAGCGCTTGTCGTCGATATTGGCGGCCTGCACCAGTTGCTTGAGCAATCGCAGCTGGTCGTCGGTATCCAGAATGGTGAAGTTCGACTTGAGGCCGACCAGTTCGGCATGGCGGCGCAGCAGCTTGACGCAGATCGAGTGGAAGGTGCCCAGCCACGGCATCCCCTCGGCGGGCTGGCCCAGCAGGCGGCCGACCCGTTCCTTCATCTCGCGCGCGGCCTTGTTGGTGAAGGTCACGGCGAGGATCTCGTTCGGGCGGGCCCGCCCGGTGTTCAGCAGATGCGCAATGCGGGTGGTCAGGGCCTTGGTCTTGCCGGTGCCCGCCCCGGCCAGCATCAGGATCGGGCCATCCAACAGCTCGACCGCTTCCCGCTGCGCCGGGTTCAATTCATTCAAGTAGTCCGCCTCGGGCCGAAGCGCGGCCATGGCGCGGGCCGACAGCGAGGCGCCTTCGAAGGCGTCATTTTCATCGAAACTGCTCATGCGCCCAAACTAAGCCGGAAGCGCGCCGAGGGAAAGGGTTTGTTCACGGCTTGTTCGCACGACTTTGCGAATTTCTTTCGTAGCGCTGGTTGAGCCGTCAGGCGCGGGCTGCATCCGACTGAAACCCTTGCCGAATCGCGCGGCAGGTCGGATCAATCTGCATGGACCTGCACAGCACCTATCCGGGTATCGAGGATCTGAAGCGCCGCGCACGCCGTCGGCTGCCGCGCTTTGTCTGGGACTATGTCGACAGCGGCACCGGGGCCGAGACCGCGCTGAGACGCAACCGGGCGGCGCTGGACCGGATCGGGTTTCTGCCCGCCATCCTGAAGGGCCCGCTGGAATTCGACACCAGAACCCGCTTTCTGGGGCGCGACCATCCGCTGCCCTTCGGCATGGCTCCGATCGGGATGTGTGGACTGGTCTGGCCGGGGGCCGAAGCGCTGATGGCGCGCGCCGCCGCGCAGGCAGGCATTCCGTATGTTCTGTCCACCGTCGCCAGCCAAAGCCCCGAGGACATGGCCCCGCATATCGGCCCCGACGCCTGGTTCCAGCTATACCCGCCCAAGGACCCGGAGATTCGCGCCGACCTGCTGTCCCGCGCCCGGTCCGCCGGGTTCGGCACGCTGGTGCTGACGGTCGATGTGCCCGTGGCCTCGCGCCGGGAACGGCAGACCCGATCGGGCCTGACCCATCCGCCGCGCCTGACGCCGCGTCTGCTGGCGCAGATCGTCGCCCGCCCGGCCTGGGCCTGGGGCATGGCGCGTCACGGCAAGCCCCGGATGCGCACGCTGGACAAATATATCGACGGCACCGCCAACCTGCCCCCCACGGCGCATATCGGATACCTGCTCAGGACCTCTCCGGGCATGGATTACGTCAAATGGCTGCGCGACCACTGGCGGGGGCCGTTCATCATCAAGGGCGTACTGCGCCCCGAGGATGCCGAGCGGTTGAAACAGGCCGGGATCGACGCGCTGTGGGTGTCGAATCACGGTGGCCGTCAGTTCGATGGCGCGCCGGCCAGCATCGACATGCTACCCGCCATCCGCGCCGCGACCGACCTGCCGCTGATCTTTGACAGTGGCGTTTCGGGCGGGCTGGACATCCTGCGGGCGCGCGCTTTGGGCGCCGATCTGGTCATGCTGGGGCGGGCGTTCCTCTATGGCATTGCAGCATTGGGCGCGCGCGGCCCGACCCATATCATCGATAATCTGCGGCAGGACATGCTTGCAAATATGGGACAATTGGGTGCCGCAACGCTAAAAGATCTGCCGGATGTTAACGCAAACATTGATGCCGCGATGCAGCATATGCCATAAAACGCCGCAATAGGCGGCGTTTGCGAGCGATAACATGCCGGTTCTACCCAGAACTACAGATATATCTGCGCGTAATCTCGGTCTATTAACACGGCCAAATGCAAAAGACCGGGACTTGCCATGACTGACTTCAAGAAAATCCTGATCGCCAACAGGGGTGAGATTGCCATTCGCGTGATGCGCGCCGCGAACGAGATGGGCAAACGCACCGTTGCCGTCTATGCCGAGGAGGACAAGCTGGGCCTGCACCGGTTCAAGGCGGACGAGGCGTATCGCATCGGCGAGGGTCTGGGCCCGGTCGCGGCCTATCTGTCGATCGACGAGATCATCCGCGTCGCCAAGGAAAGCGGCGCCGACGCCATCCACCCGGGCTATGGTCTGCTGTCGGAAAACCCCGATTTCGTGGATGCCTGCGTTCAGAACGGCATCACCTTCATCGGCCCCAAGGCCGAAACCATGCGCGCCCTGGGCGACAAGGCCAGCGCCCGCAAGGTGGCGATTGCCGCCGGTGTGCCGGTGATCCCGGCGACCGAGGTGCTGGGCGATGACATGGACGCAATCCAAAAGGAAGCGGCCGAGATCGGCTATCCGCTGATGCTCAAGGCGTCCTGGGGCGGCGGTGGCCGCGGGATGCGCCCGATCTATTCCGAAGACGAGTTGGAAGAGAAGGTTCTGGAAGGCCGCCGCGAGGCCGAGGCCGCATTTGGCAATGGTGAGGGCTATCTGGAAAAGATGATCACCCGTGCCCGCCATGTCGAGGTGCAGATCCTGGGCGACAAACACGGGCAGATCTATCACCTGTATGAACGTGACTGCTCGGTCCAGCGCCGAAACCAGAAGGTCGTGGAACGCGCCCCTGCCCCCTATTTGACCGAAGAGCAACGCGCCGAGATCTGCGATCTGGGCCGCCGGATCTGCGCGCATGTGAACTATGAATGCGCCGGCACGGTCGAATTCCTGATGGATATGGAGACCGGCAAGTTCTACTTCATCGAGGTGAACCCCCGCGTTCAGGTCGAACACACCGTGACCGAAGAGGTCACCGGCATCGACATCGTGCAGGCGCAGATCCTGATCGCCGAGGGCAAGACCCTGGCCGAGGCCACCGGCAAGGCCAGCCAGGACGAAATCCGCCTGAACGGCCACGCGCTGCAGACCCGCGTCACCACCGAAGACCCGCTCAACAACTTCATCCCCGACTATGGGCGCATCACGGCCTATCGCTCGGCGACGGGCATGGGCATCCGGCTGGATGGCGGCACGGCCTATGCCGGCGGGGTGATCACGCGGTATTACGACTCGCTGCTGACCAAGGTCACCGCCTGGGCGCCGACGCCGGAAAAGGCCATCGCTCGGATGGACCGCGCCCTACGAGAGTTCCGCGTGCGCGGTGTTTCCACCAACATCGCCTTTGTCGAAAACCTGCTGAAGCACCCGACCTTCCTGTCGAACGAATACACCACCAAGTTCATCGACGAGACGCCCGAGCTGTTTCAGTTCAAGAAGCGCCGCGACCGGGGCACCAAGGTTCTGACCTATATCGCCGACATCACGGTCAACGGGCATCCCGAGACCAAGGATCGTCCGCGCCCGCGTGCCGACCTCAAGGAACCCAAGCCCCCCGCGCCCAAGGCCGAACCGCTGATGGGCACGCGCAACCTGCTGGAGCAGAAGGGCCCGCAGGCCGTGGCCGATTGGATGAAGGCCCAGCGCCAGCTGCTGATCACCGACACCACCATGCGCGACGGGCACCAGTCGCTGCTGGCCACCCGCATGCGCTCGATCGACATGATCCGCGTGGCGCCCAGCTATGCCGCGAACCTGCCGCAGCTGTTCAGCGTCGAATGCTGGGGCGGGGCGACCTTCGACGTGGCCTATCGTTTCCTGCAGGAATGCCCCTGGCAGCGCCTGCGCGACCTGCGCGAGGCCATGCCCAACCTGATGACCCAGATGCTGCTGCGCGGTGCCAATGGGGTGGGCTATACCAACTATCCCGACAACGTGGTGCAGGAATTCGTGCGCCAGGCCGCGCAGAACATCGACGTGTTCCGCGTCTTCGACTCGCTGAACTGGGTCGAGAACATGCGCGTGGCGATGGATGCGGTGATCGAGAACGGCAAGATCTGCGAAGGCACCGTCTGCTATACCGGCGATATCCTCGACCCGAACCGCGCCAAGTATGACCTGAAATACTATGTCGGCATGGCCAAGGAACTGCGCGACGCCGGCGCCCATGTTCTGGGCCTCAAGGACATGGCCGGCCTGCTGAAACCCGCCGCCGCGCGGGTGCTGATCCGCGCACTGAAGGAAGAGGTCGGCCTGCCGATCCATTTCCACACCCACGACACCGCCGGCATCGCCAGCGCCACCATCCTGGCCGCCAGCGAGGCGGGCGTGGACGTGGTGGATTGCGCGATGGACAGCTTCTCGGGCAACACCAGCCAGGCGACGCTGGGCACCGTGGTCGAGGCCCTGCGCCACACCGACCGCGACACCGGGTTGGACGTGAAGGCGATCCGCGAAATCAGCGACTACTTCGAGGCGGTGCGCGGCCAATACGCGGCCTTCGAATCCGGGCTGCAGGCCCCCGCCTCCGAGGTCTATCTGCACGAAATGCCGGGCGGCCAGTTCACCAACCTCAAGGCGCAGGCGCGCTCGATGGGGCTGGAGGAACGCTGGCACGAAGTCGCGCAGATGTATGCGGACGTGAACCAGATGTTCGGTGACATCGTCAAGGTGACGCCGTCCTCGAAAGTTGTGGGTGACATGGCGCTGATGATGGTCAGTCAGGGCCTGACCCGCGAGCAGGTCGAGGATCCCTCGACCGACGTGGCCTTCCCCGATTCAGTCATCGACATGATGCGCGGCAATCTGGGCCAGCCTCCGGGCGGTTTCCCCGAAACGATCTTGACCAAGGTGCTGAAAGGCGAAAAGCCGAACACCGAACGGCCGGGCAAAGACGTGCCTCCGGTTGATTTGGAGGCCACCCGCGCGGAGCTCTCGAAACAGCTGGAAGGCATGGAGGTCGATGACGAGGACCTGAACGGATACCTGATGTATCCCAAGGTGTTCCTGGACTACATGGGCCGTCACCGCATCTATGGCCCGGTACGCACCCTGCCCACCCGCACCTTCTTTTACGGAATGGAGCCGGGAGAGGAGATCTCGGCCGAGATCGACCCGGGCAAAACGCTGGAAATCCGCTGCCAGGCTATTGGGGAGACGGACGAGAATGGCGAGGTCAAAGTGTTCTTTGAACTCAATGGCCAACCGCGCGTCATCCGCGTTCCCAACCGCCTTGTGCAAGCTTCGACCGCCCAGCGCCCTAAGGCCGAGGTCGGAAACGCCAACCATGTCGGCGCGCCAATGCCGGGCGTGGTTTCGACTGTCGCCGTCACCGCCGGGCAGGAGGTCAAAGAAGGCGACCTTCTGCTGACCATCGAGGCGATGAAGATGGAAACCGGCATCCATGCCGAACGCGACGCAACCGTGAAGGCGGTGCATGTCCAGCCCGGCGGCCAGATCGACGCCAAGGATCTTTTGGTCGAGTTGGAATAAAACCGTTAAAACACAGAAAGGCGCGCCATCAGGCGCGCCTTTTTTCATCCGAGCGGGCTAGTTCAACCGTCGCTGGACTCCGCGACAGGCTGTTGCGGCAACTGTTCCGGCGTGCTGTCAATCGAAACCTCTTCCTCGATTGGCGCTGGCAAGCCCAACAAATCGTGCAGTTCATGAAGAGCCGGATCGGACAAGTCACGGCCACCGGTCAAGGTATCAAGTGCTTCCTGCGGATCATCCGCCCCTGCCAAGGCTTCTTCGGCTTCGGTCACAGCCTGCTCCGCTTCGGCCACGGCATCCTCGTATTTGTCCTGTGCGGTGATGCCCTCGGCTGCTTCTTCTTCAGTTGGCGCAAATTGGTCCTCGATCTCCGCTTCGGTCAGACCTTCTAGTTCGGACAATTCCTGTTCGCGCATTTCAAGCTCCTCTGTCGCGCCAGAGAAACCAAGTATACTCTGCTGATAGCTGTAGAGCTTGCCAGGCATGCTGTTCGGGGCCGCATTCATCAGGGCAGTCTGGCTGGCGTGCGCGGCATTCAAGCCCTTGAGCTCGGACGCGATTTTGCCGTGCTTGATTGGTTTGACATACGGCTCCTCGACAACTGCCGCCGCTACCCGCGCTTTACGGATCGGCTTCTCGACTTTCTTTTTTCCAGTGAAGAATTCGTCGAGTTTGGCTGCAAAACCGTTCTGCCCTTTGATCCGTGATGTAGTTTTGGTGTTCTTTCGTTGTGCTTTTGGTTTAGCGAGACCGAGACCGGCGAGAAAACCCTTGCCCTGGCCGGATCCACCCTTCGTGCTGCGCGCAGATCCTCCGAGGCTGGCACTGGATTTTTCGGCGCTTTTGCCATTTCCGTTGCCGCCACCGTTACTATTTCCGTTTCCACCACCGTTACCATTTCCGCCTCCATTGCCATTCCCGTTCTTGGCTATGGCGGTATCTGGCGTAGCCAACACCGCAACGAAGCTAACTGCCCCGGTCAGCAACAAAGATGTCGCCACAACCCGTGACATAGAAATAAACCAGTGCATGCCAATCCCCTCTTAGGTATCCAAATACTTGCGCCAACCGGCACAAGTTTGAGCAGAAATTTCGCATTATGCATATACTAGTTATCGAATACGGCAAAATTTGGCCTTCGAACGAAACCGCTGTTATCCACTCAGTTCGAGAGAATTGACCTCGGGCGGCAGTTTGAAAATGTCATTAACTTCATAGGCTTGCTCGTTTCTCAACTGACCTGCAAAGAGGCTCAGAAGCATGGCTCCGACCAACGCAGTCAGTTTTATGTTCTCAACCTTGTTCATCCCTCCGTCTCCACCGTTGTCAATATCCGTGGCTGTAGGTTTCAACGGCTGAGCACACCTGTTCCGTCGCAATTTTTTTTCCGGCCAAGTGCGTTTTTCCTCTTGCAGCTTTCCGCCAGAATTTATAGTTCACGCCTCACTCGACGGCGCGGGCGTAGCTCAGGGGTAGAGCATAACCTTGCCAAGGTTAGGGTCGTGAGTTCGAATCTCATCGCCCGCTCCAACGAGGACCGAAAGGTCGCACAAGATATCTGATTGCGGGCGTAGCTCAGGGGTAGAGCATAACCTTGCCAAGGTTAGGGTCGTGAGTTCGAATCTCATCGCCCGCTCCAGATATCCACCTTCCCACAACAAGCACTGGCGGATCGGTCGGTCCTGCGCCATTCTGTTCTGACATGCAGCAGTCAGATGGATGCCCCGATGTCAGACTACCAAATTCGCACGCTGACCGCCGAAGAACTGCGCCACGCAGTGGATTGGGCCGGGCGCGAGGGCTGGAACCCGGGTCATGAGGACGCAATCTGTTTCCGCTCGACCGACCCCGACGGATTTCTGGGCGGGTTTCTGGATGGCGAGATGATCGCCTCGGTTTCAGCCGTGAACTACGACGACGCGTTTTCGTTTCTGGGTTTCTATATCGTGCGGCCCGAGTTTCGCGGATCCGGTCATGGTCTGGAAATCGCCCAGCACGCCCTGGCGCATTGTACGGGGCGAAACATGGGTTTGGACGGGGTGGTCGAACAACAGGACAACTACCGCAAGTCGGGCTTTGTCTTCGCCTACAACAATTATCGGTTCTCCGGCACAGTGTCAGGCATCCTCTCCAGCCTACCCAAGACCAGTATCGAGGTTGCGCCCCTCGGTGGCCTGTCCGAAGACCTTCGCATCTATGACCGTGCCCTATTCCCCGCGCATCGGGATGCCTTTCTGACGGAGTGGCTGAGCGCACCGGGCCACATCTCGCGTGTTTGTATCCAGAAAGGTCGCATCGCCGGGTATGCAACTCTGCGCTCCTGCCTGAATGGCTACAAGGTAGGGCCGCTGTTCGCCGACGATCCGGACATCGCGCAGGCGCTTCTGGCTGCGGTCCTGGCCGAAGTTCCCGCTGATCACCACAGTTCTGAGGTCTATGTCGACATGCCAAAGCCCAACGCAGCGGCCTTTGCACTGGCTGACGCTTTGGGCCTGGAAAAAGTCTTTGAAACCGCGCGCATGTATTCCGACCACGAGCCGGATATCGACCTGAACCGCGTGTTCGGCGTGACGACGTTCGAACTTGGCTGAGCCTTAGAACGCCTTGAAGGTCATTGTTGTCAACGACCGTTCGATGTTCGGAATGACCAGAAGGTGTTCATTTATGAAATGGCCAACATCCTCGGTTTCGGGGATGTAAAGCTTGAGCAGCAGGTCATATTCACCACTGGTGGAGTAGAGTTCCGAGTGGATTTCGCGCAGAGCGATCTCTTCGGCCACCTTGTAGGTGGTGCCGGGCTTGCAGCGGATCTGGATGAAAACGCAGGTGGACATTTCGTGGCCTTGTTGCTTCCGTTTGGCGCAGGCTGGCACGCCCCGCGCCCGGGCGCAATCCCCTGCAACAGTTTGCTGCGATTGCAATGATCGGGCTGGATAAGGCCGCCCGTCCCCGTCTATAAGCGCCCCTGTAGCAAGAGGATTTCGCCAATGCGCACAGCTTCGATCAGCCGCAAGACCGCCGAGACCGCGATTACGGTCGAGGTCAACCTCGACGGCACCGGCACCTATGACAACCAGACCGGTGTGGGGTTCTTCGATCACATGCTGGACCAGCTGGCGCGGCATTCGCTGATCGACATGACGATCCGGGCCAAAGGCGACTATCACATCGACGATCACCACACGGTCGAGGACACCGGCATCGCGTTGGGTCAGGCGCTGACGGAGGCGCTGGGGGACAAGAAAGGCATCCGGCGGTATGGCGAGTGCCATCTGCCGATGGACGATGCGCAGGTGCGCTGCGCGCTGGACCTGTCGGGCCGACCGTTTCTGGTGTGGAACGTGGACCTGCCGACGCCCAAGATCGGCAGTTTCGACACCGAGTTGGTGCGCGAGTTCTTTCAGGCGCTGGCCACCCATGGCGGCATCACCCTGCATATCGACCAGTTGCACGGCTTCAACAGCCACCACATCGCCGAAGCGGCGTTCAAGGCCGTCGCCCGCGCCCTGCGTCATGCGGTCGAGACCGACCCGCGCAAGGGGGATGCGATTCCGTCCACCAAGGGCGCGCTATAGATGCTGACCGCGATCATCGACTACGAAAGCGGCAACCTGCACTCGGCGGAAAAGGCGTTTCAACGCATGGCGCGCGAGCTGGACGCGGGTGAGGTCGTCGTGACCTCGGATGCCGATGTCGTCGCGCGCGCCGACCGGCTGGTGCTGCCCGGCGACGGCGCCTTTCCCGCCTGCGCGGCCGAGCTGCGCGGGCACAAGGGCATCCATGATGCGATGGTCGAAGCGGTCGAGCAGAAGGGCCGCCCGTTTCTGGGCATCTGCGTCGGCATGCAGCTGATGGCGACCACGGGCCGTGAATATACCGACACGCCGGGCCTGAATTGGGTGACCGGAGATGTGGTGCGGATCGAGCCCGAAGACCGCGCGCTGAAGGTTCCGCATATGGGGTGGAACGATCTGGTGATCGAGAGCGAGCACCCGGTGTTCAACGGCGTCGCCTCAGGCGATCACGTCTATTTCGTCCACTCCTACCATTTCCGCGTCGCCAATCCGGCGCAACGTCTGGCCCATGTGGACTATGGCGGGCCGGTCACGGCCGTGATCGGCCGCGACACGATGATCGGGATGCAGTTTCACCCTGAAAAAAGCCAGGATGTGGGCCTGCGGATGATCGGAAACTTCCTGACCTGGGCCCCCTGACCGGTTACTGCACGCGGGTCCAGGTCTGACCGCGACAGATCAGGCCGCCCGCGACGCAACCCTTGACCGTCAGCTTGTTCTGACCGTCCAGCGACATCTTGGAGTTGTAGGTCTTGTCCCGGTCCGGCGCCCAGATCTTGCCGCCGCTATAGCTGCCGCCGCCATCCGCGACCATGTCCCAGATGATGTTCTTGCCAAGATTCTCGTAATCCAGCTGCTGGTTTCCATCCTTGTCAAAGGCGCTGTCGATGGTGCCGCAAACGGCGCTGCCGCAGGGCCCGATCGAGACGTGCAGATATCCGCCGGTATCCCCCGGCTGGGTTTTCCAAAGCCCGTCGACCGGGTCATCCGCGCGCGCGCCGGTGGCCAAGGTGACAAGTGCAGCCGCAGCGGCCAGAGCAAGTTTGTTCATGGTATCCTCCCTGTTTTGCAGGCAGTCTGACCGCCGGCACCCGTTCGGGCAAGATTGACTTTGCGTCGCGTTGCATCCCCTGCCCCGCCTGTGCCATATCCCGCGCCAGTACCAGTCACGAAAAGGCCGCCCGACATGATCCTCTATCCCGCAATCGACCTGAAAGACGGCCAGGCCGTACGCCTTCTGCGCGGCGAGATGGACAAGGCCACGGTCTTCAACGAAGACCCCGCGGCCCAGGCCCGCGCCTTTGTCGAGGCCGGCTGCGAATGGCTGCATCTGGTGGACCTGAACGGCGCTTTCGCCGGGGAACCCGTGAACGCCGCCCCGGTCGAGGCGATCCTGAAATCCTGCAACGTGCCGGCCCAGCTGGGCGGCGGCATCCGCGACATGGCCACGATCGAGACCTGGCTGGACAAAGGGCTGGCCCGGGTGATTCTGGGCACGGTTGCGGTGGAAAACCCCGATCTGGTCCGTCGGGCGGCCAAGGCCTTTCCCGGCCAGGTCGCCGTCGGGATCGACGCGCGCAACGGACGCGTCGCCACCAAGGGCTGGGCCGAGGAAACCGACGTGATGGTCACCGACCTCGCGCGCAGCTTCGAAGACGCAGGCGTGGCAGCGATCATCTACACCGACATCAACCGCGACGGCGCAATGCAAGGCCCCAATGTCGAGGCCACGGCCGACCTGGCCCGGGCAGTCTCGATACCGGTGATTGCCAGCGGCGGGGTCAGCTCGCTGGACGACCTGATCGCCCTGCGCGACTGCGGGGCAAACCTGAACGGCGCGATTTCAGGCCGCGCGCTCTATGACGGCGCGCTGGATCTGCGCGAAGCCCTGGCGGCTTTGAAGGGTTAGGATATTGCAAGTGGTCCGCAAACAGGTTCTGCCCGAGCAGTCTGAATTGTGGTCGCTGTACGCTCCGGGCGATTTTGTTGATGGGTACTCGGTCCAAAGCGACCTTGCACCGTTTGACGCGATGAAAATCGGTCTGAACATGCCGGGGTGGGTGAAGATCCTGATGGGAATCCGGAACGCAATCGTTGCCCCATTCGGCTTGAAGGGCGGCAAGCACTTGAACACCGACAATGGCTCGCCCGACGCAGGCACCGGCGCGATTTTTCCCGTGACCTACAGGGATGAGACAGAGGTCATCGTGGGAATCGATGACCGCCATCTGGATTTCCGCATCGCCGTGCATCGCGACAAAGACCGCGTAGTCATGGCAACCTGGGTGCGGACTCACAATCGTTTGGGACGGATCTATCTGACGGTGATCATGCCCCTTCACATTCTGATCGTGCGCAATTGCATGAAACGGATCGCACGCGCTTCTCAGGTATGACGCCGATCAGTTGGCTGCGGCATCCGTCAGCTTGGTCAACGCACCGCGCATCTTGTCGATCACCGGGGATTTTTCCACCGCATCAAGCTCGTCCATGGTTTCCTTGGGATCCTCGTAGGCCAACCAGACCTGGCCGTCGGCATCCTCATAGGCCTGCACCTTGAGCGGAAGGAACAATCCCGCACGCGGGTCGATCTGCATGGCGGGCGTTCCCAGAGCCGGGTTTCCGAAGATCAAGACCTGATTGGGCGGTATCGTCATGTCGACCTTGTGCGCACCGGCCGAGTGGTCAACGCGGGCAAATACGGTCGCGCCTGCATTTTCGACGGCGGCCTGCAGCGCGTCGATGGCCTCGGTCACGGATTTGTCGGTGGGAACCTTGATGATGTCGTCGGCCATCGCCCACGTCGCACCGGACAGAATGAAAGCGGTTGTAAGAAACAAGTTGCGCATGGTTTTCACCTCCTGCTGAAATCCGCTTCAGTTTCACGAGGTTCCGGGCGCAGGACAATCACAACTCTGGCATCGGCGGGGCTTTGCCGGTAGAGGTGCGGCAACAAAGGACAAACCATGCTGAAAACCCGCATCATTCCCTGTCTGGATGTCGCCGATGGCCGCGTGGTCAAGGGCGTGAATTTCGTGGGCCTGCGCGACGCGGGCGATCCGGTGGAATCGGCCAAGGCCTATGACGCCGCCGGCGCTGACGAGATCTGCTTTCTCGACATCCACGCCACCCACGAAAACCGCGGCACCATGTTCGACGTGGTTCAGCGCACGGCCGAGCAGTGCTTCGTACCGTTGACGGTGGGTGGCGGCGTGCGCACCAAGGAAGACGTGCGTGCACTGCTGCTGGCCGGGGCCGACAAGGTCAGCTTCAACTCGGCCGCCGTGGCCAACCCTGACGTGATCGCCGAAGCTGCCGACCAGTTCGGCAGCCAGTGCATCGTCTGCGCCATCGACGCCAAAACCGTCAGCCCCGGCAAATGGGAGATCTTCACCCACGGCGGACGCAAACCCACCGGCATCGACGCGGTAGAGTTCGCCAAGACCGTCGTCGCCAAGGGGGCGGGTGAGATTCTGCTGACTTCGATGGACCGCGACGGCACCAAGGCGGGGTTCAACATTCCGCTGACGCGCGCCATCTCGGATGCGGTCGACGTGCCGGTGATCGCCTCGGGCGGCGTGGGCAATCTGGATCATTTGGTCGAAGGCGTGACCGAAGGCGGAGCCAGCGCGGTGCTTGCGGCCTCGATCTTTCACTTCGGCGAATACACGATCCGCGAGGCCAAAGAGCACATGGCATCCGCGGGTATCCCCATGAGGCTGACATGAGCATACTGAACGAGCTGGCCGCCACGATCGCATCCCGCAAGGGCGCGGACCCCGAATCAAGCTGGACCGCCAAGCTGCTGTCCAAAGGCCCCGAGAAATGCGCCGAGAAGTTTGGCGAAGAGGCCGTGGAGGCGATCATCGAAGCCGTGAAGGGTGACCGCGACCGGCTGACATCCGAGGCCGCCGATGTGCTGTATCACCTGCTGGTCATGCTGGCCGCGCGCGACGTGGCGCTGGAAGACGTTCTGGCCGAGCTTGCCAGGCGGCAGGGCACCAGCGGCATCGCCGAAAAGGCCGCACGCGACCGGGGCTGAGACCCGGCTTTCACCAATAGCGTCCGCGCCCTATACTGATTGACCGAAGCGCCTGCCGGGCGCAGGGGCGACGAGGGACACAGGCATGTTCAAACCCATGATCTGGGCACTGACGACGCTGGCCATTCTGGGGCTTGGCGCATGCTCATCCGCGCCGCCCGCTCGCAGCGACGACGTCGCGCGGCTTGCAGCCCAGATCCAGGCGCTGGGGCCCGAGGTCGACCCGGAAGAGGCCCAGCGCGCGGCCCGCGTCACCTATGCCTATACCGCGCAGCTGGCGCAGGAATACCAGATCACAGACCCCCCTCTGATCCATAACGCCAAGGTCAACAAAGGACTGCGCCCGCGCGGGCTGTGCTGGCACTGGGCCGAAGACATCGAACGGCGCTTGAAGCAGGAGAACTTTCGCACGCTGACCCTGCACCGCGCGATCGCCAACGCCGACAACCCGTTCCGAATCGATCACAGCACGGCAATAATCAGCCGACGCGGTGATTCGATGTACGAAGGTGTCGTTCTGGACCCATGGCGCTATGGAGGGGTCCTGTTTTGGAGTCCATTGCGCGAGGACACGCGCTATGAGTGGGTCCCGCGCAACATCGTGCTGGAGAAACGGCGGCAAGAGCAGCTTGCGGAAATCAACGCCGTAGCGGTGAACTGAGCGGTCAGAGTTTTGATGAGATGATGCCGGTGGCGAACCCGCCCATGCGCAGCTCGCCGAACAGGCGCTGATACTCGATCTTGGGGCAGCGATTCATGACGACATCGACACCGCGTGCCTGCGCCACCGCGGCGGCCTCGGTGTTTTCGACGCCGATCTGCATCCAGATCGTGCGCAGGTCGGGAAATGCAGCCAGCGCTTCATCCACGATCGGAGGAACGGCTTCGGACCTGCGAAAAATATCTACCATGTCAACGGGTTCACTGATTTCGGACAACGAGGCCCGAACGGTTTCACCAAAAAGATCGGCTCCGGCATGACCGGGATTGACCGGAATCACCTTGTATCCCTTGAGCGACAAGTAGCGCGCAACATAGTAGCTGGGCCGCACCGGGTTCATCGACACGCCAACGACCGCAACCACCTTGGTGCGTTTCAGGACGGATCTGAGGAAGTTATCGGAATACTCAGTCATGGCTGCAGCCTAGCCGTGACTTGGAAAAGAAAAAAGCGCCCAAGGATACCTTGGGCGCCAGTTGTTGGAACGAGGGACAGTGAAATGACCCGCGGCAGTTCCGTTCCGCGGTCACTGTGACATTTAGGCATGAGTTTCGGAAAAAAAAGAGGTCGCGCGCATTTTTGTGATGACACGAGCGGATAAGCGGGAATCTGCCTGTCAACCGTATAGGATCGCCGGCCAGTTTTTCTCGGCCTTCTGGATGAAGCCGGCCGTGTCCATCAGCCACATCTTTTCGATCTCGAGAGAATGCGTCAGATACAGCCTGCCGCCTACGATTTTCCACGCCATCGGGTCCGTGCTGGTGAGCTCGCCATAGGCCATGGCATAGGCGCAATATCCGCCAAACCTCGGCGCGTAGGCACGCGGATTAAGTTCGAACGCCTCTCGGTTCTCCTGCGAGGCAAACCGCCAGGTAGCGCCCTTCCACATCACCGCAATGTCGGGTTGCCCTTGAACCGGGCCGCCATCCCGAAAATAGCTGACCGCGTCATAACCGGTAATGGCCGCACCTTTTGCGGAATAGAATACCGGGGCGGTCTGCGCCCGCAATGTCAGCGGACAAGCGATTGAAAAGGTAAGACCGGCAAGTACGGATCGTCGGGATAGCATCAGATTTCACGGGTTGTGTTTTACAGACGCTATAAGATGCAACTTTTGACGCGCCGCGAAACCCATTTGACGCAGTTGTGAAGGGTCGTGTCGGAAAGGGCTCAGTCGAACACGTCCTCGATCACATCCCAAGCTTCGTCCAGAACGCGCGAGAAAAGGCCTTTTTTCCTTTTCTTGTAGCTTTTCTTTTTGGGCTTTTGCATCGGAATGCTGTGTCGCGGCTGTGGATCCGAAGCCTTTTTGACCGGGATCATCTTCAGGTTATGCAGCGGGGCACCGCAACTGGAACAGCTGAGTTCGTGCCGCTGGCGGCCCTTGAGGACCAGCGCCGCGCGGGTTCCGCAGTAGCAGCACGTAGCAATCTTGGATGGGGCGGGAATGGGTCTCTCCTCTCAATGCGGCTGAGAAGCATATAGGGCAATCGCCGCAGCATTTGAGACGTTGAGCGATCCGAAACCGCCCGCTGCGTCAATTTTGACAAGCATATCCACGGTTTCCTTGGTCTTTTGCCGCAACCCCGGCCCCTCCGCGCCCAGAACCAGCGCAACCGGCCGATCGCGCTTGCCGTCCAAAGCGGCCTCGATGGTCTGTTCGGCCTCACCATCCAGGCCCAGAACCAGGAACCCCATATTCTGCAACTCAACGATCGCATCAGCCAGGTTGCGGACCCGCAGATAGGGCTGGCGTTCCAACGCACCGCTGGCGGTCTTGGCCAGCGCACCGGTTTCCGGCGCCGAATGGTGGCGCGTGCCGATGACCGCGCTGGCGCCCAGAACCTCGGCCGAGCGCAGAATCGCGCCCACATTGTGCGGATCGGTCACGCGGTCCAACAACAGCACCCGAGGGTTTTCGCGCCCGATGCAATTCTCGGCCAGACCGCCCCATTCCAGCGGCTTGACTTCAAGCGCCGCGCCTTGGTGCACCGAGCCCGGGTCGATTGGCGCGTTGAATTTTCGCGGATCGACGAGTTCAGCCTGCATGCCGGATTCCGCGATCGCATCCGCCAGCTTGTCCTGTGCGTTGCGGGTCACGATCAGGCGCAGTTTCTGCCGTTTGGGGTTCATCAACGCATCACGCACGGCGTGCAATCCGAACAACCAAACGGTTTCGGAAGCCGCCGCTTTGCGCGCCTGCTCTTTTTCGACCACCCACTTCGGTTTCTTCATTTTACTGGCCTCCGGGCCGGGAACAATGTTTCCTGCGCCAAAGCGGAATTTTCCTGTTGACGCTCCTTTGGAGCGCTAGTAATCACGCCTCCACGTCAGGTGCAACGCCTGACAGTGGGCGACAGGCCGCAAGGTGTGGCAGGGGACTGTAACTCCCTCGCGGAGACGCACGCCTGGTTCGATTCCAGGGTCGCCCACCATCTTCTTCCACAAATCAGAACGCAGATGGATGGCGCACACCGGATTTGTCCGGGTGGACCTTTGCGTTTGCCCTCGATTCTGGAAGGAAATTCAGGCAAAGGTTGAGTGCCCGGAGATCATGCGATGCCCCGAGCATCAACGGCCGGACATCGGACGGCGTGGGAATGGCGGTTGCGTCCTGACACCCGATGTTTGTATCGAAACGGGATTTTCTGACTCATCCTTTCCAATGAGCAGCTTAGCATCTTTCAATTCCAAAATTTTACAAATTCATAGATCAAATAGTTCAAGAATTTACAAAATAATATTTCATTTCTAGGGACTTGTTGGGGAATTTTCATTCTGCCCCTCATACTTACCCTGCGCAGGTTGCGTTTTACCCGACGGAAGAGGAGCCCGAGGGCGTAGCCTGCTAATTGGGAGGAATTCATGTCAAACAAATCTGTCACGCGTCGCGGCGTGCTGAAGTCTGGTGCCGTCACAAGCGCCGGTCTGGCATTGCCGACGATCTTCACGGCTTCGTCGGCCGCGGCCTATACCAACGAACCCACTGGCGGATCAGTCACGCTGGGCTTCAACGTGCCGCAGACCGGCCCCTACGCCGAAGAAGGCAATGACGAACTGCTGGCACAGCAGCTGGCGGTCGAGCATCTGAATGGCGAAGGCGACGGCGGCTGCCTGAACACCTTCACGTCGAAGGCGCTGAAAGGGAACGGCATCCTGGGCAAGAAGGTCGAGTTCGTCACCGGCGACACGCAGACCAAGTCCGACGCCGCCCGTGCATCGGCCAAGTCGATGATCGAAAAAGACGGCGCGATCATGATCAACGGCGGTTCGTCCTCGGGCGTGGCCGTGGCCGTTCAGGGCCTCTGCCAGGAGGCGGGCGTGATCTTCATGGCCGGCCTGACGCACGCCAACGACACCACCGGCAAGGACAAGAAGGCGAACGGCTTCCGTCACTTCTTCAACGCCTACATGTCGGGTGCCGCTCTGGCGCCGGTGCTGGCCAAGGAGATGGGTACCGAACGCCGGGCCTATCACCTGACCGCCGACTACAACTGGGGCTGGACCCAGGAAGAGTCGATCGTGGCGTCGACCGAGGCGATGGGCTGGGAGACGGTCAACACCGTCAAGACCCCGCTGGCCTCGACCGACTTCTCGTCCTACATCGCGCCGGTTCTGAACTCGGGCGCGGACGTGCTGGTTCTGAACCACTACGGCGGCAACATGGTCAACTCGCTGACAAACGCGATCCAGTTCGGCCTGCTGGACAAGGTCGTAAACGGCAAGGACTTCAAGATCGTCGTTCCGCTGTACTCGGAACTGATGGCCGCCGGCGCTGGCGAGAACATCAAAGGCGTTCTGGGTTCGATGAACTGGAACTGGCAGCTGCAGGATGAGGGCACCAAGGCCTTCGTGAAGTCCTTCGGCGAGAAGTACGGCAAGCCGCCGTCGAACTCGGCTCAGACTTGCTATGCCCAGGTACTGCTGTACGCGGATGCCTGCGAGCGCGCAGGCACCTTCAACCCGTGCGGCGTGGTCGAAGCTCTCGAGGACTTCGAGTTCGACGGTCTGGGCAACGGCCCGACCTGGTATCGCGGTGCCGACCACCAGTGCTTCAAGGATGTGCTGGTCGTGCGCGGCAACGAAAACCCGACCAACGCCTATGACACGCTGGAGATCGTCGAGATCACTCCGCGGGCGCAGGTCGAGTACGATCCGGATCACCCGATGTTCGCCGGCGGCGAACTGGGCAAGTGCAACCCGGGCGCGTAACCCCGACACTCGGTTTTTCGCAAGAAAACCCCTGAGTCCTCAAAACGGCTCTCTCCGGTCCGACGACCGGGGAGAGTTGCCGGGACCAGTCAAAGGTAAGGACAATGGACGCAATCCTACTGCAAATTCTGAACGGGCTGGACAAAGGCTCGGCCTATGCGCTGATCGCGCTGGGGCTGACGCTGATCTTCGGCACGCTCGGCGTGGTGAACTTTGCCCACGGGGCCCTGTTCATGATCGGCGCCTTCTGTGCCGTCACGCTTCAGAAGATCTTCAACCTCAGCTACGAGGTGGTCGACGAGACCCAGACCGACTTTCTGGGCAACCCGCTGAAGGTGAAGACCCCCTATGTCGAAAGCTGGTTCGGCCCCGAACTGGGCGCGACCATCATCGACTGGTCCGTGCCACTGGCCATCCTGTTTGCCATCCCGATCATGTTGATGGTCGGCTACGTGATGGAACGCGGCCTGATCAAGCATTTCTACAAGCGTCCCCATGCAGATCAGATCCTTGTGACCTTCGGCCTGGCCATCGTTCTGCAAGAGATCATCAAGTATTTCTTCGGCGCCAACCCGATCCAGACCCCGCCGCCTGAGGCGCTGAGCGGGTCGGTCGATCTGGGCGTGGCGTTCGGCTTTGATCCGAATGCCATCATCTATCCGATCTGGCGTTTGGTCTATTTCCTGTTCGCGGTTGTGATCATCGGGGGCGTGTTCTCGTTCCTGCAGTTCACCACCTTCGGTATGGTCGTGCGCGCCGGAATGGCCGACCGGGAAACCGTGGGCCTTCTGGGCATCAACATCGACCGACGGTTCACCATCATGTTCGGCATCGCAGCCGCGGTGGCTGGCCTCGCGGGCGTGATGTACGGGCCGCTGAACCCGCCCAACTATCACATGGGAATGGATTTCCTTGTGCTCAGCTTCGTGGTTGTCGTGGTCGGCGGAATGGGCTCGCTGCCCGGCGCCGTTCTGGCCGGGTTCCTGCTGGGCATCCTTGAAAGCTTTGCCTCGACCACCTGGGCGACCACCACGATCCCGGGCATCAACCAGATCATCATCTACCTTGTCGCCATCATCGTTCTTCTGACCCGTCCGCGGGGTCTGATGGGCCGCAAAGGCGTGATGGAGGAATAACCCATGCTGGGACTGAACAAAAAAGACACAAGCCTGCTGATCGTCGTCGCGCTGCTGACGCTGCTGGCCCCCTTCATCCTGAACCCCTTCCCCACTGACAGCGCCATGGCGCAGTTCAACGCGGGCTATCCGGACCTGATGCAGCGGTTCGTGATCTTCGGCATCTTTGCCATCGGGTTCAACATCCTGTTCGGCCTGACCGGATACCTGTCCTTCGGCCACGCGGCCTTTCTGGGGGTGGGGTCCTACTCGGCCGTCTGGATGTTCAAGCTGCTCAGCTACAACGTCATCCCGGCCATCGCGCTGAGCGTCGTGGTCGCCGGGCTGTTCTCGGTGCTGATCGGCTATGTCAGCCTGCGCCGGTCGGGGATCTACTTCTCGATCCTGACGCTGGCCTTCGCGCAGATGAGCTTTGCGCTGGCCTATTCTGTGCTGTCGAACCCCAAGTTCAACTTGACCAACGGGGAAACCGGCCTGCAGGTCTATGCCGATGACCCGCAGATTCTGCAGGGGGCCAATGCGCCCGATCTACCGCATCTGTTCGGCCTGCCGATGCGCGCGACCTACACGATGGATGTGGGCGCGTGGAGCTTTGACTTCAACGCGGGCTACTATCTTTGCGCGGTGATCATGATGGCGGTGTTCTACCTGGCGATCCGCATCTTCCGCTCGCCCTTCGGCATGATGCTACGGGCGGTGAAGTCGAACCAGCAGCGGATGAACTATACCGGGCTGAACTCCAAGCCCTACACTCTGGCCGCTTTCGTGATCTCGGGCATGTATGCCGGTCTGGCCGGTGGCCTGATGGCCGCAATGGACCCGCTGGCCGGCGCTGAACGGATGCAATGGACCGCCTCGGGCGAGGTCGTTCTGATGACCATCCTGGGCGGCACCGGCACCCTGATCGGACCGGTTCTGGGCGCGGGCTTCATCAAATATTTCGAGAACATCTTCTCGAAGATCAACGACAACGTGCTGCACAGCTGGTTCGCCTTCCTGCCCGACGGGCTTGAGGACGCGGTGGTGTTCATCATCCACCCGTTCATCGGCAAGGGCTGGCACCTGACCCTGGGCATCCTGTTCATGCTGGTGGTGATCTACCTGCCCGGCGGGCTGGTCGAGGGCGGTCAGCGGTTGCTGAACTGGATCCGCCGCAAAAGCGTTGGCGGGGATGACACCCGCGAGGGCAAAACCGAGCCGGCAGAATAAGGGAACGCGTCAATGGCAATTCTGAAAGTAAAAGATGTCAGTAAGCGCTTCGGCGGCCTCAAGGCCCTGACGGACGTGAACCTGAGCGTCGAGGAAAACTCGGTCCATGCGATCATCGGCCCCAACGGGGCGGGCAAGTCCACCCTGCTGAACTGCCTGGTGGGCAAACTGATCCCGGATACCGGTTCGGTCTTGTTCGACAACCAGTCGGTGCTGGGGCGCGAGCCGTACCAGATCAACCAGATGGGCATCAGCCGGGTGTTCCAGACACCCGAAATCTTCGGCGAGCTGACCGTAATGGAAAACATGCTGATCCCGATCTTCGCGATGCGCGACGGGGCCTTCCGCATGCACGCCTACGAAACCATCGCCAACGAAAAAGAGGTGGTCGAACAGGCCGAGGCCATGCTGGAAGAGATGAACATGGCCGACAAGCGGCACATGCATTCAGCCTCGCTGTCGCGCGGCGACAAGCGGCGGCTCGAGATCGGCATGTGTCTCAGCCAGAAGCCTCGCCTGCTGCTGTTGGACGAGCCCACGGCCGGCATGGCACGGGCGGACACCAACAACACCATCGACCTGCTGAAACAGATCAAGGATGAGCGCGACATCACCATCGCGATCATCGAGCATGACATGCATGTGGTGTTCAGCCTGGCCGAGCGGATCACCGTTCTGGCACAGGGCACGCCGCTGGTCGAGGACACCCCCGAAAACATCCGCGGAAACCCCAAGGTCCGAGAGGCCTATCTGGGCGAGGCGGCGTGAGGAAAAGCTATGAACGAGAAACCTGACTTTTCGAAAAACGCCAATATGGCCAGCACCGCGCCCGCGTTCCTGTCGGTGTGGGACATGCATTCGTATTATGGCGAAAGCTACATCGTCCAAGGCGTCAGCTTCAACGTCCACGAAGGCGAGATCCTGGCCCTGCTGGGGCGGAACGGGGCCGGGAAGACTTCGACCCTGCGCTCGATCGCGCGGGTGGGCGAACCCGAGGTGCGCCACGGCGAAATCTGGCTGGACCACAAGCCACTGCACAACATGACCAGTTACGAGGCCGCCGCCGCCGGATTGGGTCTTGTCCCCGAGGATCGGCGGATCATCCCCGGCCTGACGGTCGAGGAGAACCTGCAGCTGGCCCAGATCGCCCCGCCGATCGGCTGGTCGCTGGAACGGATCTACGAGCTGTTCCCGCGTCTGGGCGAACGGCGCAAACAAGAGGGCGTAACCCTTTCGGGCGGCGAACAGCAGATGCTGTCGATCGCCCGCGCGTTGGCCCGGGACATCAAGGTGCTGCTGCTGGACGAACCCTACGAAGGGCTGGCCCCGGTGATCGTGGACGAGATCGAAAAGACGCTGATCCACATCAAGCAGCAGGGCATGACCACCATCATCGTCGAACAGAACGCAGTGCGCGCGCTGCAACTGGCCGACCGGGCAATCATTCTGGACACCGGCTGCATCGTGTTTGACGGCACCGCCGACGAGGTGCTGGAAAACACCCAGCTGCGCGAGGAATATCTGGCGATCTGACCCGCGTCAGTTGGGCAGGCAGGCCCATTCGGCCACGACCTGCCCCCGCCGCAGGGCCAGAACCGTGCCGAATTGGTTCAGAACCGCTTCACTCTGACTGGGGCGCAGCAAGGCGATATCGCCGGGCTGCGCCCTGGTTGTTTTGGGACCCACCCAGACCTCTTGATTGCTTGAACGCCCGAACGCGCCGGAATAGCCGAACCCTTCGGGCCAGACGGGGCTGGCCAGGTAATGTCCGCCGGAAATGGCGAGGTTGGTCCGGTGCAGTCCGGGCAGGTCGATCCCCGGCACCGGGTTGCGCGGCATCACCTTGAGGATCGGCGTGGCCAGGAACAGGGCAGGCAGAAACGCCCCGGTCGATGCATGGTCAAAATCCGAAGGCTTCACCAGAACCGACCCAAAGGCGACCTCGGTCGCCGGAGTTCGTGTGGCCGGGTTCTGAAAGGTCAGGCTGCCACCGGTGTTCAGGCACAGCCCATGCGCCCCCTGCCCCAGTGCAGCGACCGCCCGTTCATATGCTTTCGCACTGGCGCGCCGCGCGCGGCGTCGGAGCAGCGCAGGCAGTTTGGCCAGATGCACCTCGTACCCCATCACGCCCGACAGGGTGGCATGGGCATGATCCGCGATCCGTGCCGCGACGCCCGCGACCTGATCGGGGGTCAACCCGCCTCGGTGCAGGCCCACGTCGATCTCGAGCGACAAGCGCAGGGTTTGGCCCGTGTCAGTGGCCAGCGACAGATACGCGTCCAGCCGCTGTGGCGTGTCGATCAGCCACTGCACCCGCCGGGCGGCGTCGGGATGTGTCTCAAGAATCCGCCGGGCGGCCGTCACCGGCAGCGGTTTGCCCAGCAGGTAATCGGTGTCCGGCTCGGCGGCCAGCAGAGCCGACAGCATGGGTTCGGAAAAGCTCATCAGGCCCGATGTCGGAATCCGGGCGCGGATATGGTCCAGCAGAGGCAGGCACGGCAGAGACTTGGCCACCATCCGTGCCTGCAAGCCGTGGCCCAACCCCGCGCGGGCGGCGTCGCAATTCCCATCGACCCGGTCCAGATCGACGACGGCAACCGGCCGATCGACACCATGATCGCGCAGCGCTTGGGCGAGATGTTCAAGATACTCTGCAGTCATGGGCGGAACATCCGGGCCAGCGCGGGTGTCAGGAACTTGCCCTTTGGGTCCAGCCGTTCACGCAATGCGCTGAAGGCATCGAAATCGGGATAGAGGCGCGACAGATCGGAATAGGTCAGGCTGTGCAACTTGCCCCAATGGGGGCGGCCACCGGCCTGCACAAATTGCGGCTCCATCGCCTCGAAATACCGCAGATGGCCTTCCTTCGCATCGGTGTGGATGGCAACCGATACCCGTGGGCCACCTTGGAAAGGTGAAAGGCAGGCGTCGTCGCCTGCGGTCTGCCGCACCTCGATCGGGAAATAGATGTCGGCGTGGTCACGCTCCAACCGCCGGATCAGTTCGGACAGCACGTCCCGGGCGTTTTCAGGCGGCAGGTGGTATTCCATTTCCTTGAACCGGACGTGCCTGTCGCTGCACAGAACACGCCAGCTTTCGCCGACATAGTCCTCGTCGGATTGGGCCATCGTCAGCAGACGCAGTAGGGCGCGCCGCAAACCGGGGCTGAGCCGACCCGCATTGCGCGCCAGCTTCAGAACCTTGACGGCGATCATGTCCAGATCGCGCGGCGCGCGGGTCTCGGGCGCGTCGGTAATGTCATGTCGGATTTCAACGGTCTTGCCGGTGAAGGGGATGTAGAAGAATTCGAAATTCCGGTTCTCGTCCCAATGCTGGTGCATGCGCTCCAGTGTGTCCTGCAGGTCCGAAAGACGCACCCGGCGGCGCAGGTTGTATTTCGGCACGACATTGATCTGCGCCTCGGTCAGGAGGCCCAGCAGCCCCAGCGAGACCTGCACCATGTTCAGCGGAATGTCGTTGGTGGTCAGGGTCTGTCCGTCAGCGCCGATCAGTCGGGCCGAGGTGATCTCGGCAGACAGGCACGGCAGGGTGCGCCCGGTGCCATGGGTCGCCGTGGCCGCCGCGCCGGCCAGAGTTTGCACGTTGATATCACCCAGATTGCGGAAGGCCTTACCGTGCTGGCCCAGGACCGGCGACAGATCGCGCAGCCGGGCATTGGCGTTGACCCAAGCCCGTGCACCTTCGATCTGCGTTACGGCAGGCAGGTCCAAGGCGGTAAGGTCAATGATATGTTGCGCGCCCGGAACCAGCGGGGTGAAGGAATGCCCTGCCCCGACCGGACGCAGGGTTTCGGCCGAGGCGATCAGCTGCTGCAGGTCTTCGGTCGTGGTCGGCCGCTTGGGCCGTATTTGGCTGGTCTGGTTGCCTGCCCAATTCTGCCACATGGCTGATCCTCCTTCCATCCGGGGCAGAGGATTGCAGCGGGGGCGATAGGGAACAAGCCCGGTTTTCAGGACGTTACGTCGGGAAAGCTGTTATTCGGCGGCAGGCCGCAGGTTGGCGACGCTGTCGAACCAGGCCTCGATGGCGTCCAGATCGGGTTCAAGCGACTGCGCCGCACCATCGGTGAAATCCACGAACTTGTCACGGTTCAGGCCGTTGACCCCGACCAGCACCGGGATATCCAGCGCCAGCGCCTCGCCGATGACGGGGCGGAACCCGCGGCCATCGGCCTCGTGCTTTCCGAACTTGTTGACGATCAGCAGTTGCGGACGGTCGGCCAAAGACGCTGTCACATAGCCAACCGCCTGCTCCAACGCGGCCGGGTCCAACCGGCATCCGCGCGACTGGCTGCCCAGCGATTGCGAGATGCGGATGGTTTCGCCATCCGGCAGCACGCGCAGGTCCATGTCGCATTTGCTGCTGTCGGCGCATTCGGTGTTGGTCTGAACCACACCGGCCAGACGGGCGCCCTTGGCCAGCAGGCGTTCGGCTACCGCGCTCAGCAAGCGGTCGGTTGCGCCGCGATCGGTGGTGGTGACATAGGCCAGGTGCATCGGCAGACCTTTCGGATTTTCATCTTGTTGTTTCAATTAGCACGCATGGGGCGCCCCTTCCAGCGCCCGCATCACGGCAGCGGAGACATCCCGATCACCGGCGCGTGCAGGTGCAACAGCGCGGCATAGGCCAGCCCCGCCACCAACCAGACCCAGGGTCGCGGCCATGGACGTGGCAGCCGCAGCGACAGGCGTGCGGTGTTGCGCGACAGGCGGGGCCACTCGGACCCCATCTCGCGCGCCTTACGTCTGTCGATCAGGGCCATGCCCATCCATGCGAAACCCGCGAACAGGCCGAACAGAACCACATGCGCCAGGCTGCCATTGGCCAGCAGATGCGCCAGCGCCCAAAGCATCATCGCCAGCAGGATCGGGTGCCGGGTGGTCCGCAGGATGCCGGGCTGCTCGGGGTCGAACGGGCGGCGTCCCAGCCCGCCGAAGGAAAACGGGTTGGTCGCCGCCAGCCCGGCCACCGCCAGCCAGCAGACGACGGGCATCACCAGCAGCGGCACCCAGCGCAGTATCGCCAGCGGCGGGATGACCTCGACATAGGGCGCGTTGGCCGCCGCCACGATCAGCCAGGCCAGAACCGCCAGCGACAGCGCCGAATAGACCGCGAAATAGGGACCGCGCCCCATCAGCCCGATCAGCCGCCCGCGCACTGCCGGACGCGCCGGAATGGCGTGGCTGAGCAGAAAGATCAGAAGTGCAACAACAAAAGCGCCCCAACCGGCCATGGTCATCTCCGCCTGTTTTGCGCCCGAGATACCGGGGGAAACGGCCCCGGTCCTTGTCCGAAATCAAGTGTGGTCGGGGGCAACTGCGCCGCCCCCGATCCAACGTTACAGGCCCAGCGCCTTGCGGCGTTCCTCGGCAAAGCCCTGCACCATGCGGTCGGCGATCAGCGCCAGGATGGCCATCGCCGCCCCGGCCGAAATGCCCAGCCCCACATCCGCCTGCCCGAGCGCCAGATAGATCGACTGGCCCAAACCGGTCGTGCCGATCAGCGCCGCGATCACCAGCATCGCAAAGGCATAGAGGATCGTCTGGTTCAGCCCCAGAAGGATCGTGGGTGCAGCATAGGGCGCACGCACGTCGCGCATGATCTGCCACTCGGTCGCTCCGCTTGAGATCGCGGCCTCCATCATCTCGTCCGGGGTGTTGACCAGCCCGTGACGGGTGTAGCGGATCATCGGCACGATCGCATAGGCGCAGATCGCCAGAAAGGCCGAGAACTCGCCGATCTGGAACACCATCAGCACCGGGATAAGGAACACGAACAGGGGAATTGTCTGCAGCATGTCGCAGATCGGGCGCACGATCTTCCAGACCGGCGACCAGACCGCGCTGGCGAGGCCGATCAGCCCGCCTACGACGGCGCAGAAGAACACCGCCGCACCGCTGAGATAGAGCGACAGCAGCGCCCTCTCCCACAGGCCCGAGATCAGGATCGTGCTCAGCAGCGCCACAGATAACGCCGCCAGACGCCAACCGCCTGCCACCCAGCCCAGCGCCGCCGCGCCGGTCAGCACGAAGGGCCATGGCAGGTTCGCGATGCCGGTCTCGAGCATGCCGATCAGGATCAGCGTGACCAGTCCACCGGTCAGGTGCCCGCGCCAAGCCATCAGCAAGGCGATCACCGCACCGGCGGCGAACAGGCCAAAGCTCATGGCCGGGGTCCACTGGAACCCCCAGGTGAAGGGCAGAACCGCCTGGCTCAGACCAATCCGCAGCGGCAGCAGCACATAGAACATCGAGTTGTTCTTGAGCGAATCCAGCCACGGCCCGTTATTCTGGGTAAAGGTGGTGAGGCCGCTGTCAACCGCCTGCGCGACCGGATCCAGCAGTGTCAGTTCGGACGGGTTGGGCAGCCGCGCCCAGAACAGCAGCGTGAACAAGACCGCAAAGCCGAGAACCGCCCAGACGACGCGGTTGTCGTGGCGTTTGCGTTCAGTGGCGAGCGTGCCGCTCATGCGGTCGATCACCACGGCAAAGACCACGATCACCATGCCGGCCAGCAGCGATTCACCGAACTGCGCCTTGCGCATGGTCAGCAGGACCTCCCAGCCGATGTCGTTGAACCCGCCGATGACCGCGGCGATGATCACCATCGACAGGGCCGCCATCAGGCACTGGTTCACACCCACCATGATCTGTGTCGCCGCCGCCGGGATTTCCACCTGGAACAGCTGCTGGAACCGGGTGCCGCCCGACATGATGGCGGCTTCCTTGATCTCGGGCTCCACGCGCTCCAACCCCAGCATCACGTTTCGCGCCATCGGCGGCGCCGCATAGATGGCCGAGGCGATCAGCCCCACCACAGGGCCAAAACCGAACAGCAGGAGCAACGGTGTCAGATAGGCAAAGGTCGGCACCGTCTGCATGATGTCCAACACCGCCTGAACGGCCGATTTCACCCGCGGCACTTCGTTGGCCAGAATGCCAATTGCACTGCCGACGATCAGCGCGACCGGGACCGATACGGCCACCAGCGCCAAGGTGTTCATGCTCTCGGCCCAATAGCCCGAGGCCAGCACGAAGGTGAGGCCTAGAAAGCCCAGCGCCGCCATGGGCAACCCGCCCAAATACCAGCCGAGTGCCGTCACCAGCCCGATCAGAATTGGCCAGGGCGTATTGCCCAGCACGAAATTGGCCCAGTTCATCGGGTAGGCCATAAGGTCGGAAAACAGCCGGGCCGCCGGTTTGATCGCGTTCAGAAACCAGTCGAGGAAGGCGCCCACCCATTGTGTGGCTGGCACTTCCCATGACGCAGGCCATTTGACGAGCCAGGGCGCGTGCGGCTCAAGCGCCAGACACAGCGCGCCCACGATCAGCGTGATCAGGGCCGCCTGCGCTCCGGCTGTCAGGTGAATCCGAGTGGGTCTGGGAACATCGGCGACGACGGTCATGCGTCATCCACCTGCAGGGCTGCGGCCAGATCCGAGGGGTGCACGGTGCCGACGATCGCGCCGGTTTCGTCATGCACCGGCACGGGCTCGTACAATGCCATACAGCGCGCCAGCGCCGCGTCCAATGTCATCTTTGTTGTCAGGCCAGGGTCATCGGGACCGCGCTCGGCCTCGCCCGCTTGCATGACCGAGGCGACTTTGGCGTGCTGGCCCTTGGCCACGTCCTTTGAGAACTCGCGCACATAGTCGTCGACGGGGCGCAGAACGATATCCGTCGGCGTGCCGATCTGCACAATCTTGCCGTCCCGCATGATTGCGATGCGGTCCGCCAGCTTTAGCGCTTCTTGAATATCATGCGTGATGAAGACGATGGATTTCTTCAGCGTCGCCTGAATGCGCAGGAATTCGTCCTGCAGCTGCCGCCGGATCAACGGGTCCAAGGCCGAGAACGGCTCGTCCAAGAACCAGATGTCGGGGTTTACTGCCAAAGACCGGGCGATGCCCACGCGCTGACGCTGACCGCCCGAAAGCTGCCGAGGAAAGCTGTCCTCGCGGCCCTCGAGCCCCACCAGAGAAATGACTTCCTGCGCGCGGGCCAGACGTTCTTTGCGGCCCACACCCTGCACGCGTAGCGGATAGGCGACGTTCTCGGCCACCGTCATGTGCGGGAACAGTCCGAAATGCTGGAACACCATGCCCAGTTTCTTGCGGCGCAGTTCGGTCAGCTGCTTCTTCGGGGCACCCATCACGTTGTCGCCGTCGATGCGGATCTCGCCACCCGTTCCGGGCAACAGTTGCGAGATGCAACGGATCAGGGTCGACTTGCCGGACCCCGACAGACCCATGATGACGAACAATTCACCATCGCGGACTTCGAAATTTGCATCCTGAACAGCCGGGATGAACCCCTGCTCGCGCAAATCGGCGGCGGCCTTGTCGGCGTCGTTCCCTGACCGAGACAACGCGTCGGTCAGGGCTTTTTCTGCGCCTTGGCCAAAAACCTGCCAGAGAGACTGGCAGGCAATGGCTGGCGTATTCGCGTCAGTCACTTAGGTGGCTCACTTCGTTGCCGCGTCCACGACCGGACGCCACTTGTCTTCGTTGTCCGCCATCCAGGCCGCGACAACCTCTTCGACCTTGCCGCCGTCGACATCGATCGCACCCATCATCGGCTGCTGGTCTTCGACCGCCAGTTGATAGTTGCTCAGGATTTCATACGCGGCAGGCCACTTGTCCGCCAGACCGATCCATCCGGCTTTGAAGATGCGCGAGGGCGAGAAATCGCAGTCGTTGACGGCATTGGGGTTTGGCCCCCAGGCCGGATCGTTGAAGCAGGCGTCTTCACCCGGCGGCAACTCAACGAATTTCACATCATAGGCCGACATGGCCCAATGCGGCTGCCAGAAGGTGATCAGCAGAGGCGATTTGCGTTCGGTCGAAGCGCGGAGTTCGGCAATCAGCGCGCCCTCGGACCCGGCAGGAATAGCCTTGAACGGCAGTTCAAGCCCGACCATGCGGTCTGCCCCGGGCGTACCCCAGTCAGCCGGATAGTCGACCAGACGTCCCATCGGCAGGGTCTCAGCCGTCGCAAAGTTTTGCGCGCAGTCCTTCAGCGCTTCCCACGCGGGCAGACCCGGGCACAGGTCGGCGACATGCGCCGGATATGCGATGCCTTCCTTCGCATCGAGGCCAAGGTCGCCGATTTCGACCACGGTGCCCTCTTCGATTTTCTTGGCGTATTCGTCTGACACGTTCGACGACCAGATCTCGAGCGTTGCATCGATGTCTCCGTCGGCCAGCGCCTGGAACTGGTTCAACATGCCCGCGGTGACGAATTCGACCTGGTAACCGGCGGCCTTGAGCATCTCTGCAGCGACATGCGTGGTGACGTGCTGGCCCGTCCACTCGTTGATCGCCAGTTTGATCGGCTCGTCCACCGCGCCCATGTCAGCCGCGTGCGCGGCGCCAGCGACCATGATCGCCAGAAGGCTTACATTCAGTTTTTTCATGGATTTTCTCCCTGTTTCTTTGTTTTGCCCACCCCGGCGGAAACGTGCCCGCCGGCTGACTTGTCTAACGACAATACCATGTCGCAACATGCACAAATTTGGCCGGAAAAGGAAAGCGAACAGTTCGCGTCATTCCCAATAAACGGCCTCGGTACCGCATTTCATTCCTCTCGCGCCCTCGTGTCATGGGGCGGCTTGCCCGAGGTTTCGCGGATCGGACATTGATTGACGAGTCAATCACAAACCCAATTGGGGTCGTTTGTCGAGTATTTCTTGTAACGATGGGGCAAAATCCTGATTTTCCGACTGTTTTGCCCAAATGGCAGACCGTACTGGGCGGCCGCCCTTGCATTTACCGGAACAAATTGGCAACATTTGGCGCGAAGGGAGCTTTGCGATGCACCATTTCGATGAGATCTATGGGTTGGCGGCCGACCGGCACGGCGGAGCGCACGCGCTTGAAGACAAACTGTCCAAGCCCAAATCCGCCAAGGAATTGGCCGCCCTGCCAGAGGATCGGTGGCTTTCGACAATCACAAAATGCATCTTTCAGGCTGGCTTCAATTGGAAGGTCATCGAGGCGAAATGGGACGGTTTCGAGGCGGCCTTTGACGGGTTCGACGTCGGGCGCTGCGCCTTCATGGATGATGAGAAATTCGACGCGCTGTTGCAGGACACGCGCATCGTGCGCAACGGCACCAAGATCGCCACCGTGCGCGACAACGCAGCGTTTCTTATGGAACTCCGCACGGAAGGCGGCGTTGGCAAAGTGTTGGGCGGCTGGCCATCTACCGACTATGTCGGACTTTTGGACATGCTCGCAAAACGTGGTTCTCGGTTGGGCGGGGCTTCAGCCCAGTATGCGATGCGCTTTACCGGAAGAGACAGCTTTATCCTGTCACGCGACGTAACCGCCCGTTTGATCGCCGAAGGCGTCATCGACAAGCCAGCCACCTCCAAGAAAGCGATGGCTGCGGTACAGGACGCCTTCAACACCTGGATGCGTCAATCCGGCAGGTCGTTGACCGAAATCAGCCGGGTGCTTGCGATGAGCCTCTAGAATCGCTTGCGACCGAACCACAGCGGGCTAGGGTTTGGTCATGGTCCGGTTGATTTCGATCCTGCTTTTTCTTGCTCTGTTGTCCTGCGGTCGCCCTCTGACCGAGAACGAGCGCGCCTTTGCAAGCAAGGTTCAAGGCGAAACGCTGGATCTTGACCGGGTTCGGCTGGTCGAAGGCGCGCCGGTCGCCTCCATCACGTACGAACGAAAAGCCAGACCGAGGCTGGCTTGCCGCGAGCGTATCCTGCCGCCGGTCAAGGACGAGATCGTAACCGGAAAACCGGCGGCGATCGCGCTGTTCAACCGGGTATACTTCACCAAGGACTGGTATCTTGACGACTACATGGCGCGGTACCCCGACCAGATGAACCTTGTGGCCGCCATGATCTTTGCCCATGAACTGACCCATGTCTGGCAATGGCAGAACAGGAAAACCACCGGCTATCACCCGTTGCGGGCGGCTGCCGAACATGGTGGCCGCAAGGATCCTTACCTGTTCGATCTGGATAACTCGGCCGATTTTCTCGACTACGGGTTTGAACAGCAGGGCGCCATCGTCGAGGAATATGTCTGCTGCCGCGCATTGGATCCGGACGCCCCGCGGACCCAGCGTTTGCATGACATGCTGGCCAAGCATTTCGACCCGGAAAAACTGCCGGGTGCCCGGCGAGAAAGCGACGTGGTTATCCCTTGGAGCGGTGCCAAGGTGGAAGGCATCTGCAGATGAGGTTCACTTGCCTTGCAAGGTCTTTAGATACGCGACCAGATCGGCAATCGGCTTGCTGGTCAGGATCGGCTGGCCGGCATCTGTCTTGATGGCGGTGTCCTGCCCTTCGAAATATGGCCCGTAGACCGGCATCGGACTGCCATGGCTGACCAGAGGATCACGGCCGTCTATCCGCTGCACCACACGCGCGGTCGGAAATTTACCGCCCGCGTTCCCAAGCGTCTTCAGATTGGTAGGTTGGATCAACAGCACGCCGGCCATTGGCCCATGTCCAGTCGCATCCAGTCCATGACAGGTGGCGCAATGGTGCAGGTAAAGCTGCTCCCCGGCTTCGGCATCTTGGGCTTCAGCACCTGTGGCGGCTATCGTACTGGCCATAGCCAATGCCGTAAACGTCAACAGTTTCATTGCGTTCCTCCGTTCTAACGCCAAAAGCAGGGTTGCCCGAACCGTAACGACCCGCAATGATCCAGATCAACGAAATCGGCTAAGGGGTCCGGGCCATGACACATTATGCAGCCATCATGCTCGCCGCCGGGATCGGAGTTCCGATTCTCGCCGCGCTGAATGCGGCGCTCGGAAAACTGATCGGCTCGCCCACCACCGCTGCGGTCATCCTGTTTGCAGTGGCGTTTGGGTCTTCGGCGCTGGTGATGCTGCTGTTCCCCGGAACACAAGCTTTGGCAAAGGTTGCGCAGACCCCGAAACATCTGCTGTTGGGTGGGGTTCTGATTGCCTTCTACGTGCTATCCATTACCCACGTCGCACCGCATTTCGGCGTCGGCAACGCGGTGTTCTTCGTGCTGTTGGGGCAGTTGATCAGCACCGCGGCCATTGACCATTTCGGCCTTTTCGGCGCGCAGGTCGCACCGCTGACCCTGATGCGCGCCGGCGGGATCGCGGTGATGGCCGTAGGCGTCGCGATCACTCAGCTGGCCTGAGCACACCCCCGTCCAGCCGCAGCATCCGGTCCATCCGCGCCGCCAGGTCAAGGTTGTGCGTGGCAATCAACGCCGACAGGCCGGATTCGCGCACCAGACCCATCAGCGCGGCAAAGACCTGATCCGAGGTACCTGGGTCCAGATTCCCTGTCGGCTCGTCCGCCAGCAGTACACGCGGTTCATTGGCTAGGGCCCGGCAGAAAGCCACCCGCTGCTGCTCGCCCCCCGACAAAGCTGCCGGGCGGTGGTCGGCACGGTCGGCGACGCCGACACGTCCCAGCAGATCCATCGCGCGGGCCTTGGCCGCCCTTTCGGACACCCCGTTGGCCAATTGCGGAAGCACGACATTTTCCAGCGCGGTGAATTCCGGCAGCAGGTGATGAAACTGATAGACAAAGCCCACATCCCGCCGCCGCATCGCGGTGCGGGTGCGGTCGCCCTTGCCGGTCGCATCCTGCCCGCCGATTTCGACCGTCCCGGAATCTGGCGTATCCAGAAGACCGGCGATATGCAGAAGGGTCGACTTGCCCGCCCCCGAAGGCGCCACAAGCGCCACTGCCTCGCCCGCGCGCAGTTCCAGATCGGCACCGCGCAGCACCTGCACCTCGGCGGGCGTGCCTTTCAGATAGGTCTTGGTCAGGCCGGTCAGACGCAAGGTGACATCATTCATAGCGCAGCGCCTCGACCGGGTTCAGCCGCGCCGCGCGGCGGGCCGGGAAATAGGTGACGAAGAAGGACAGGCCCAGCGACAGCCCCACCGCCTTAAGCACGTCCGACAGGTGCAGCTCGGCCGGCAAGGCATAGATGCCGCGGATCGCCGGATCCCAGACACCGCCGCCCATCACGTAGTTCACGAAAGAGAAGATCGGATCGATATATAGGGCGAACAGGCAGCCCAGGATGACGCCCATCGCGGTGCCTATGATCCCGGTGAAGGCACCACAGATGAAAAACACCCGCAGCACCGAGCCCTCACTGAGGCCGATGGTGCGCAGGATGCCGATGTCGCGCCCCTTGTTCTTGACCAGCATGATCAGGCCCGACACGATGTTCATCGCCGCGATCAGCACGAGGATCGACAGGATGATGAACATCACGTTGTCTTCGACCTCGAGCGCGCGCAGAAAACCGCCTGAGGCATCCTGCCATGTCCAGATCTGCGAGCGTTCTCCCGCCGCCTCAAGGATGGGGATCAGGATGGGGTTCAGGTCCTCGGGGCGGTCGACCATCACCTCGATCTCGTCGGCGACGCCCTCGCGGTTGAAAAAGCTCTGCGCCTCGGAAAACGGCATGTAGACGCGGGTGCGGTCGATGTCATAGCGCCCGGCCGAAAACACGTAGACCACTTCATAGGCATTCACGCGGGGCGAGGTGCCGAAGGCGGTCTTGACCCCGTTGGGCGAGGTCAGCTTGACCCGATCCCCCACCGTGGCACCGATGGCGCGGGCCACGCCCGAGCCGATGGCGATCCCCTCCTCGAACCGGGACAGGTCGCCGTAGGCCTGATCGCTTTCGGCGATACCGGGCAGGCTGTACAGGTCGTCGGGGCGGATACCGAACACCTCGACCCCGCTGCTGCGGTCGCGGTTGGTGATCAGGACCTGCCCCTTGACCAGCGGCGCGGCGCGTTGAACGCCCGGCACCTGCGCGATGCGTTCGGCCATGGCGTCGTATTCAACGATGGTGCGATCAAACTGCCCTTGCGCGTCCAGTTCGCCGGCCGAGTAGACTGTTACATGAGCGTTGGCCCCAAGAATGGTGCCTACGAATTCGGACCGGAACCCTGACCGGACCGCCAGCGTGGCGATCAGCGCGAACACGGCCAGCGTGATCCCGATCAACGAGATCCAGGTCATCACGCTTACACCGCCTTCGGCACGCCGGGCGCGCAGATAGCGCCAGGCGATCTTCCATTCGAAGGCGGCAAAGGGAGGGGGTGTTCTGGCCATTCCTGCTCCGGCAAATCTGTGGTGGGGACATTTTCGGGATTTGGCTGGATGGTCAAGCCGGTTCTGGATGTACGCGCCCGTTCAACCGGCCAGCGACGCAGTTGCATTCAGCACAGACTGGGTCGTCTCACGATCACTGATCCCCCGACACGCCAAGGCATCGAACAAGCGATCTTGGGTTTCAGGAGTCAGCATGGAAACCGCCCGGTTGTGCAGACCAAGGCTCAACAGTTCCGGTTCGTCGATCCTGGCGATCAGGTCTTCCAGCTTCTGTTGCGAATAGGTCGGCCAAAGCCCCAGCGCGGTGCTAGGTGCGTCCTCGAACCACGGGCGCAAAGCCAGATCCGACCGGAGACAAAACGCATTCAGCAGCATGAATTCCGAGGGTCTCCGGCGCGACCCGAAGAGCGACTGCACCGAACCGTAGCGTTCGTTGATCTCGTCCAACATCTCCAGAACCAACGACCTACGCACCGGGAACGGCGTCGAAAACGTCGTGGTCTTCAAAGCCTCAATATCCGGGACGGTGACCTGCAAAGCGTCCAGGCTCTGCTGCAGCCAGTTGCGGTGAAAGTCGCTTTTGACCGAAATGAACGGAAGCCGGGCGGCTCCGCCATCCGAAAAGAAATCTGCCTCAGCGAAAGACCGCAGAAACAGGTTTTTGGTGTCCAGAATAACCATCTGCTCCGCCTCGGCGATCCGTGCGGCACCCAGCTTGAGCACCTGCTGCGCGCGGTATCCGTTGTTGCCGCGCCAGCCCCCCTTTCGCACGAAAGGGATACGGTGCCGTCCTTCAATCAGAAGCCGGTCGCCCAGTGAACGCCAGGCGCATTGACCTGCCCCAAGCAGAAGGTCATCGCCCCCGACGACCCGAACCTTGGATTGCAAAGGACCGTAGGCCGCCAATATGGGCTCGATACGCGCCCGCAATGCGGTTTCGTCGACGTCATTCAGGACAACATGGATGGATGCAACCTTGGCCGGATCAGCAAATCGCGCAAAAGAACGCGCCTGCAACTCGAGCAGCGGGTAATCCTTGGAATACACTATCGTGGCAAAACTCAGCACGGTCGGGTTGCCTTTCATAATCACTTGGCGCCGCTGTATCAGCTTCTCGACCGGCCGCCAAATCCGCTTTGCCGTGTTGGCGCAGAATCAGCCATCGGGCGCAAATTCCAGCAGCGGATGATTTTCGAAAGACGATTATACCGCTGGTTGTGAAGCCCATCACAGACAGGCCCTTATTGTTTCAGGTATGAAGTCAATGTGAGGTTCAGACATTAAACTGAACTTGAAATGCAACATTTTCACAGCAACTTTGTTTCGCATTTTGCTTCTTTTAAGAAATTTTGGCACCCTGATTGTGGGGGAATACATTTTAAAGAGCGGGGGTCGCTCATGAATATTGAAAAGGAAATTGAACAGGTTGGTGCGCCAGCCACGACGATCACTTCTCAGGACATGGATTGCGAAACCGCAGCGTTGCTGCGGGCCGTCATCCGACCGCTGTTTGCCGGTGCGGCCAGTTGGGCCAGTCTAGCCGACACGCTGCGCGAAAAAGGCTATCGCCTGGCATTCCAAAGCGGGCGCATGTGCCTGATGGACCGGGCGACCGGCAAACGGCTTTGCGGGTTGCGGTTCCTGGACATCGAATTGAAGGATCTGGTCCGACGTATGGGCCGCCCCGTCGTAGTCGCCCGAGGTGACAGGGCGGATGGGGAACTACTTCGCGCGCGTCCGGCGACGGGCGGGTCCTAGTACCGCCGCCAGAACTGGACGGACCGGCGTAGAGACTTGGCAAGGCCGTGTTTGGCGGCCCGCCGGATCGGCAGTGGCGTTTCCGGGCGCCTCAGCACCTCGATGAGCAGGTTTGCCGGCATATGCCCGCGGCGATAGAACTCCGCGAAATCATCCAGATCCAATCCTTGTGCCGCACGATAATCGGCAAAGAACCGTTGCCAGACCCGGGCATAGTCCTGCCCCGTCGCTTGCTGGTCGCTGGTCTCGCCCCGGTCCCAGAACAATGAAATCGGCTCATCCATCCTTTCGCCGCGATAGCCCCCGGCAACCAGTCGCAGCATCAGGTCGTAGTCCGCGGCGATGCGAAACTGTGTGTCGTGTCCCCCCAATTCCTGAAAAACATCTCGTCTCAAAAAAACAGAATTATGGCAAAACGGCATACGCTGGAGGATGGCTTTGACCGACATCCGTTTTTCCATCTTTTCCCCGCCGTCAGCGGACCGGTGCAGGGTTGACCCAAAAAGATAGTCGGGGCGGGTCGCGGTCAATCGCTCGGCCGCCCGGTTCAGAACATCATCCGCTGCCAATGAGTCGTCGGAATTGAGGAACAGCACGTATTCGCCGCGTGCGGCTTTGACGCCGCGATTCATCGCGTCGTACAGGCCTTGGTCCGGTTCACTGATCAGCCGCGTGCGCGGCGCGTCGGCGATCAAATCCTGGATGAATTCGACCGTCCCATCCGTCGAAGCTCCGTCCTGAATGATGTGCTCGGAACGGTCGCAATTCTGCCGCGCCATGCATTCGATGACGCGGCGAAATGTGTCCTGGCGCCCTTGGGACAGCAGGTCCCAAGTCGCCGTGATCACCGAGATCAGCGGCGCGTCACCGGTTTCAGACGGAGCGCTCATAGATCTCGGCAATGCGAGTTACGGCGGCCTCGGGGCTCAGCTCTTCGCTTTCGCCCGTGCGGCGGCTGGTCAGTTCGACCACCCCGTTCTTCAGCCCGCGCGGGCCGACGGTGATACGCCAGGGCAGGCCGATCAGGTCCATCGTGGCAAACTTGCCCCCTGCCCGCTCGTTGCGGTCGTCATAGAGCGGCTCGAGCCCCAGCGCGGTCAGGGCCTTGTAGATCTTGTCACAGGCCGCGTCGGCCTCGTCATCGCCCTGTTTCAGGTTGACGATGCCGCAGTGGAACGGGGTCACGCCCTCGGGCCAGATGATGCCCTTGTCGTCGTGGCTGGCCTCGATGATCGCACCGATCAGTCGGCTGACACCGATGCCGTGGCTGCCCATGTGCACCGGAACCTGCTTGCCGTCGGGGCCTTGCACCGTAGCGCCCATCGGCTCGGAATACTTGGTGCCGAAATAGAAGATCTGCCCAACCTCGATGCCACGCGCGCTGCGGCGGCGTTCCTCGGGCACCTGCTGGAACAGGGCCTCGTCATGGGTTTCGTCCGTGCGGGCATAGAGCGAGGTGAACTCCTCCATGATCGCCTGGCACTGGGCCTTGTCGTCATAGTCGATGTCGCGCTCGCCCAGACGGATATCAGTAACCGCGCTGTCATAGAACACCTCGGATTCGCCGGTATCGGCCAACACCAGGAATTCATGCGTGTCGTCACCGCCGATCGGGCCGCTGTCCGCGCGCATCGGGATCGCCTGCAGCCCCATGCGTTCATAGGTGCGCAGATAGCTGACCAGGTGGCGGTTGTAGGCGTGCAGCGCGTCTTCTTTCGTCAGGTCGAAATTGTAGCCGTCCTTCATGTAAAATTCGCGGCCGCGCATCACGCCGAAACGGGGGCGGATCTCGTCGCGGAACTTCCACTGGATCTGGTACAGGGTCAGCGGCAGGTCCTTGTAGCTGCTGACGTGACCGCGGAAGATGTCGGTGACCAGTTCCTCGGCGGTGGGGGTATAGAGCATATCGCGGCCGTGGCGGTCCTGCATACGCAGCATTTCCTGACCGTAATCATCATAACGCCCGGATTCCCGCCACAGATCGGCGGATTGCAGGATCGGCATCTGGATCGGAATGTGCCCGGCGCGGATCTGCTCCTCGTGCACGATGTTTTCCAGCTTGCGCAGCACCTTGAAACCCAGCGGCAGCCACGAATAGATCCCGGCGGCGGCCTGCTTGATCATCCCGGCGCGCAGCATCAGCCGGTGGCTGACGATCTGGGCCTCGGACGGGTTTTCCTTGAGTACGGGCAGAAAGTAACGGCTGAGGCGCATGTTTTTACCTTGCAGGTGAGAATTCCACGGCCACGTGATTATGCGAAAGCCCCGCCGGGGGCAATCGGGCAATGGCGGATTTGCGACCTCAGGTCAGTCGGAATTTTGATTGACCCGCCAATCAGGTCTCGAAACAGTGGGAAAACTTCTGAAGACGAGGCCCCGATGCAGACCATCCGCGAACCCGCCCGAGACATCCCCGTGGTGCACAAGACTGACGTATTGGTGGTGGGCTCTGGCCCGGCAGGGCTGGCCGCGGCGCTTGCTGCCGCGCGGGCCGGGGCCGAGGTCGCTCTGCTGGACCGTTTCGGCTGCATGGGCGGCAATATCACCGCTGTCGGGGTCGAGGGCTTTGCCTGGTACCGGCACGACAAGACCATCGAGGCCGGCGGCATCGGATGGGAGTTCGAGCAACGCGCCAAGGAGATGGGCGCGGCGGTCCCGGAAAGCCAATCGCTGAGCTACGAGTTGGACAGCGAGGGCTTCAAGCTGGTGGCTGACCGGTTGGTGGAAGAGGCCGGGGTCCGCCCGATGCTGCATCGCCAGTTCGTGGCCCCGATCATGGACGGCGACCGGATCACTGGTGTGATCACCGAGTCGAAGGCGGGGCGCGAGGCAATCCTTGCCCGCATCGTGATCGACGCCACGGGTGATGCCGACGTGGCCCACCGTGCCGGCGCACCGACCCGCAAGACCGAGCCGGAACAGATGATGGCGGCCTCGGTCATGTTCCACTTGGCCGGGGTCGACAAGCGCGCCTTCATGGATGGCGTAAAGGCCGACCCGCAGACCTACAAGGACTGGGGCGGCGGCGGTGAATGGAACATCGAGACCAGCGGCAAAGAGGACGACATGTTCTCGCCCTTCGTCTACAAGCCGTTCCAGCAGGCCATCGACCAAGGCCTCATTCCGGCGCACCTGAACACCATCGCGGGCACCTGGGGTGCAATGCATGACACGGGCGAACTGACCTATATGAACCTGATCCACCTGGCCGGGATCGACGGGACTGACCCGGACAGCCTAACCAGGGGCGAGATCGAGGGCCGCCGCCAGACCAAGCTGGCGATTGACGCTCTGCGCCGGTTCATGCCCGGATGCGAAAACGCACGGCTGCGCAACTTCGGCATGACCATCGGCATCCGTGACACCCGCAAGATCGACGCGGTCTACAACATGACCGAGGACGATGTGCGCCATCAGGGCCGGTTCGAGGACACGATCGGCATCTACCCCGAGTTCATCGACGGTTTCGGCATCCTGATCCTGCCCACCACCGGGCGCTATATGCAGGTACCCTACCGCTCGATGCTGCCCAAGGGGGTGCGCGGGCTGCTGGTGGCTGGCCGGTCTCACGGGGCCGACCGCATCGCCCACGCGGCGACACGCAACATGGCCTGCTGCGCGGTGATGGGCCAAGGGGCGGGCATCGCGGCCGCCATCGCACTGAAAAGCAATCAAGAGCTGTCCGAATTGAACCTGACCCCGGTTCATTCCGAATTGGACAGACAAGGCGTGAGGATCCACTGATGGAACGCATCCCGACGATCGACATTGCGCCTTTGATGCAGGAGGCCCATCCTGACCACGGAAACATCGTCCAGCATGTTATGGATGCGTGCACCGGGATAGGTTTCCTTTCGATCACCGGCACCGGCATCCCGCCAGAGCTGGTCGAGCGGGTCCGGGTTTGCGTTCGCGCAATCTTCGACGTGGACGAAGCCAGCAAATGGCAGCAGGCGATCACCCGCGAGAACTATCGCGGATATATCCCGATGGGGTTCTTCACCCCCAATGACGGGTCGGGACATGCGGACAAGTATGAGGGCTACAAGCTGCACCACGAAGTGGCCGAAGATGCGCCCATCCGCCGGGATTGCGCGCTGTACGGATCCAACCTCTGGCCCGCAGAAATACCGGATGCGCATGGTATCATCCTGGAATACTGGGCGCGACTGGATCAGGTGGCCGACAGCTTGCTGGGCGCGTTGGAGGCCGGGCTGGAACTGCCTGCGGGCAGCCTGCGGAATGCGTTCCGCGACCCGTTGACCAACATGACTTTGCTGCACTACCCGCCGCAGGCCCCCGAAGAAGGCGGCTATGGCATCCACCCCCACAAGGACACTGACGCGTTGACCATCATCGCCCCTGACCCGGTGGGTGGACTGGAGGTCCAGACGCGGGGCGGCGGCTGGATCACTCCCGACTGCCCAACTGGTGGGTTTGTCGTCAACATCGGGGACATGCTCGAGCTCTGGTCCGGAGGGCGCCTGAAATCGACCCCGCACCGCGTGGTCAACCGATCCGGAAAGGAGCGCTACTCTTTTCCCTATTTCGCGGTACCACGGCACGACGTGGTGGTTTCTCCGCTGCTGCCGCCGCTGCCGGGATTTGACCGCCCGTCCGTACATTGCGGTCACTGGTCCGCCGAGATCTGGCGCACCAACTGGTCCGACGAGACCGCCGCCGAAGACACGCCGGAACTGGGCACTCTGCACGACTGAGACACAAAAACACTGATCCATGAACCGCTTGCATCGCGGGCCTTCATCAGCCAAGAACAAGGGCAACGACGCAGTCAGGAGGCCGCGATGGCGTTGCCGGTTCGGGATCAATTCAGATATTGGGGCATCGCCGCTGCGATATTCATATTGCTGTTGTGGCTGCTGGGCGACGTTCTGCTGCCATTCGTGATCGGCGGCGCAGTGGCCTATTTCCTGGATCCCGTAGCCGATCGGCTGGAGAACATGGGGCTCTCCCGCGCGGCTGCGACGGCGATCATTACCGTCTTCAGTATTCTTGCCTTTGCCTTGATGATCCTGATGGTGGTTCCGGCCCTGATCACTCAGCTGATCGATCTGGTGGACGTACTGCCCAGCCTGTTCCAGGAAATGCGAGCCTTCGTCGAGCGGCAATTCCCGTCGCTGTTGGACCGGGAATCGAACACCCACCAGTTCCTTCTTTCAATGGGCGACACGCTGAAGGGTAAAACAGGCGACATCCTCGAAACGGTCATGGCTTCGGTCGGGTCAGCGGTGAACATCGTGGTCCTTCTGGTGATTGTGCCCGTCGTGGCCGTCTACCTTTTGCTGGACTGGGACCGGATGATCGCCCGGATCAACGATCTGCTGCCCCGGGACCATGCACCGACGATCCGCAAACTGGCGGCCGATATTGACGCTGTTCTTGCCTCGTTCGTGCGCGGCATGGGTACGGTTTGCCTTATCCTGGGCACCTACTACGCCGTTGCCTTGATGATCGTCGGCCTACAATTCGGCCTGGTGGTCGGTTTCATCGCCGGGTTGGTCACCTTCATTCCCTATCTGGGCGCATTGATCGGCGGTACGCTGGCCATTGGCTTGGCGCTGTTCCAATTCTGGGGTGACTGGGCCTCGATCGGTCTGGTGGCAGGGATATTCGCCATCGGCCAAGTCGTCGAAGGCAATTTCCTGACGCCCAAACTGGTTGGTGACTCGGTCGGGCTGCACCCGGTCTGGTTGCTTCTGGCCTTGTCCGTTTTTGGCGCGCTATTCGGGTTTGTCGGCATGCTGATCGCCGTTCCAGTCGCTGCGGCCTTGGGCGTGCTTGCACGTTTCGGAACTTCGCAATATCTGACAAGCCGCCTGTACACGGGGCGTGACGAGCTGGATCCGGAAAGCGAGTGAATGGCCAAACAGCTGAGCTTTGATCTTCCGGCGATGACGGCGCTGGGGCGCGAGGATTTTTTCGTGTCTCCCGCGAATGCGCTGGCCGTCGCAATGATCTCGGCCAATTCTTGGCCGGGCAACAAGCTGGTCCTGAGCGGCCCGGCCGGATCGGGCAAAACCCATCTTGCGCATGTCTGGGCCGCCGAGACAGGCGGGCGTATCGTGCAGGCCTCTGATCTGAAACACGAAGATGTTCCCGCACTTGCGCAAAGTCCCGTGGCGGTCGAGGACATCCCCATGATCGCCGGGGATATAGACCAGCAGAAAACCCTGTTTCACCTCCACAATCTGGTTCTGGCCGAGGGGCATGCCCTGCTGATGACCGGGCGCCTTGCCCCCAAATACTGGGAACTGCCGCTGGCAGACCTGCAAAGCCGGGTGGAAGGTGCCCATCATGTGGCGCTTGATCCGCCCGATGATGCCTTGCTGTGCGCGGTTCTGGCCAAGCTGTTCGTCGACCGACAGCTGAACCCGGGGCCGGACGTCATCGCCTACCTCGTCAAGCACATGGATCGCCGATTTGAAACCGCAGCCGACGTGGTGGCGCAACTGGATCAGGTCGCCTTGGCAGAAAAGCGCGAGATAACACGGGCCTTGGCCGTGCGCGTTCTGAACAACGAAATCGATACGGCGGTTTCCGGTGATTGACCCATGGGGTCCGATTTCGCATCCTGCGCGAGGCAACGTTGGGGAGATCATGGAACAGAGCGCTGCAAGGATCCCGGACTGGGGACCATTCGGAAGACCGCTGTTCGACCATCCGGGAATCCGCGATCTCTCGCGCGTTGGCGTGGTCGATGTAGGATCGAACTCGGTCCGGATGGTTATCTTTGACGGCGCGGCCCGGTCACCCGCATATTTCTACAACGAAAAAGTCATGTGCGAACTTGGCGCCGGGCTGTCGGAGACCGGCAGGCTGAACCCGCGCGGTCGCGTACGTGCGCTGGCGGCGCTGCGGCGCTTTGAACACCTGTCCCGCGATCTTGGCCTTCCCGGACTGCACGTTGTAGCCACCGCTGCCGTGCGCGAGGCGGAAGACGGTCCGGAGTTCTGTCAGGAGGTTCTGGCCGAGACAGGGCTGCATATCTCGGTCATCGACGGCGAGGAAGAGGCCCGATTGTCGGCACAGGGTGTCCTGCTGGGCTGGCCGGGCGCCTACGGCCTGATCTGCGACATCGGCGGTTCGTCCATGGAGCTGGCAGAGATCGGCGGCGGATCGGTCGGACGGTGCGTGTCCTCGTCGCTGGGGCCGCTCAAACTCCGGGATATCAAGGGCGGGCGCCGCGCCCGAAAGGCCCACATCAAGGAAACACTCGAGGCGCTTCGTGACCAGATGGGGCCGCAGCGCGACCGATTGTTCCTGGTCGGCGGAAGCTGGCGAGCCTTTGCAAGGTTGGACATGCTGCGCCGCGGATATCCGCTGAACGTGCTGCACGAATACCGCATGACCACCAAGCAGGTGCGCGAAACGATCAAGTTCATCGAAAAGGGCGACCACGAACACCTGCGCTCTCAGGCCGGGGTCTCAAGCTCGCGGATGGCCCTGATCCCTTACGCCATGGACGTGCTGTCGCGGCTGATCCGCACCTTCAAACCCAAAGACATCGCAATATCCAGCTACGGTATCCGCGAGGGTCTGCTGTATGAGCAGATGCCCCAGATTCTGCGGGATTGCGACCCTTTGATCGAGGCCTGCCGGTTCTCGGAGCAAAAGGACGCTCGGCTGCCCGGTTTCGGGCCGCATCTTTATGATTTCGTGATGCCGCTGTTCCGGTCCGCCCCTCCAGCCCGAGTTCGGCTGATCAAGGCGGCCTGCCTGCTGCACGATGTGAGCTGGCGCGCCCACCCCGATTATCGGGCCGAGGTCTGTTTCGACAATGTGACTCGCGCCAACCTGGGCGGCCTGAAACACTCGGAACGTGTCTTCATCGGACTTGCCCTACAGCATCGGTACCGGAACAAGCGAGAGGGCAACCGGTTCGCCCCTCTGTACGAACTGCTGGACGAGCGCGACCAGAAGCAGGCCGAGATTCTGGGAAAGGCCATGCGTTTCGGCGCAATGCTCTGGATGCAGAACGACGCGGCAACTGGCAAGCTGCGGTTCTACCCCAAGAAGCGCGAACTGGAGTTTTATCTGCCCAAGTCGCTCAGCCCCTTGTTCAACGAAGTGGCCGGGGCAAGGTTCGAGTCACTGGCGAACGCGCTGAAATCGCGCCCGATCGTCAAAATGCAGGGCTGATCCGGACGATCAGATATCAGTTGCGCCTTCGTCGTCCTCCTTGGGAGCAACCTCATCAGGCGGGTCGGGGACGTCCGGTTTCCTGCGGATGATAATGTCGCCATTGGGCAGCATTTCGGGCGCCTCATAGGCGCTCCAGTCCTTGACCTTGCCGCCGATCTCGGCAAGGGCCGGGCCCATCTCCTCAATAAAGGACTGCATGGCCGGGCCGAATTGCTCGGCAAGCCCCAGAAGATCCTCGAGCGCGGGCTCCATTTCCTTTCGCAGGCCTTCGAAGAACAGCTCGGCCCCCTGCTCCATAAGGGACTTACCGCCTTCGTCCTGGGCCGCGGCCGGCGCGGCAAAAAGGGCCGTGGCACCTATCAGCATCAATCGTTTCATGACCTGAAATATAAGGGGCGGGATCAGTTGTTGAAAGGGTCAGATGTCGATGTCCAGCGTCACCGGAAAATGATCTGAGGCCGTGACCAAGGCATCGCGCAACTCCGGCACCGTCCAGCAGTGCTCGTCCCGGAACGGGTGCCAGATGCGCCAGACCGGATTGCGGACCCTCAGATCCTCGCTGATCATGATGTAGTCCAACAACGCCTCAAGATATTGGCCTTCCTTCGGGCGGGCAAAGCGCGCGGTCGATGGGATCCAGCCCGGCCGAGGTCGAAGTGCCTGTGCGGGATGCGGATCGTACAGGCCGGTTTCCAGAAGGATTTCCACCGATGACCGCCCGAAAAGATGTTCGAATTCATCCAATCCCGGCCCGTCATTCAAGTCGCCCAGCAAGATCACCGGTTCAGCAGCGGCTATGTGCGCGCGCACCCGGCGCGACAGCCAGACAGCCTGCGCCAACTGCTTGCGGCGGTTGGCGATAGAGATGCGCAAGGCTTCGTCGCGCGATTGGGCACCGTGCGGTGCCTTGGACTTCAGATGTGCACCGATCAACCGGAACTCGAACCCGGCCCGGGTTCGGACCGCCAGTTCCATGGGTGGTTTTGAAAACCGCACCAGATCCTCGGTCGCGTCAATGTCCAGATCGATCCGAAACTCGCGGTCAAAGCGTGGGAGATCGTCGGGATCGTGGCCGCCATCTTGCACTCCTTTCGGGTCGTGCCGGGCGGTCAGGGCCTCGGGATCATACAAGAGGGCCAGTTCCTGATGCGTATCGTTGGCGAAACCCATGATCGCATTGGATGTACGCAGATCGAACGTCTCGGCGAAATGCTGCAAGGCGCGCACCGTGTTTTGCGATTTGCCCGTATTCGGCGCCTCGACGATCAGCATGGCGTCGGCGTCGACGGCCGTCAGCACCGTCGCAATGGCCTCGATCTGCTGTGCCTTGGTGACATTGTGCCGGCCCGACCAGCTGTCATCGACAACCAGTTCATCATTGCGGTCGAACAAATTGGCGAACCATTCGATATTGTAGGTCGCCAGACGCATCGTCTCAGACCCGCGCGCCGTTGATTTCATCCCAGGCGCGGTTGATGTCGATCATCTTTTTTTCGGCAAGGCGAATTGCTTCTTCGGGAACACCACGGGCCATCATCGCATCTGGATGTGTGTCACGCACGAGCCTGCGCCAGATTTTTCGGATCTCGGGTAGTGGAGTGTCAGGGGTCACGCCCAGAACGGTGTAGGGATCCTTGGGCGCATCTGGAACGAAGCGCGCACGCAGGGCTTTGAACTGTGCATCGGTCTGGCCAAAAATCCGCGCCACATCCTCCAGAAACTCGTTCTCGTTGGGGTGATAGAACCCGTCCGCCATGGCGATGTGAAACAGCCCCTCCATGAGGTCGCACAGGGTGGTGCTGTCTTCGGCGAACATGCGCGCGATCTTGCGTGCGTATTCCTGATACCCGGCCACATCCGTCCGGGCCATGTTGAACACGCGCGCCGCGCCGGCCTCTTCCTCTGGCGGAATACGAAACACCTCGCGAAAAGCGGTCACCTCGTCGCGGGTCACCTGCCCGTCCGCCTTGGCCATCTTTGCGCCCAAGGCGATCACAGCAATCGCGAAGGCCACCGAACGTTCGGGCGGCGTGCGTAGCTTCTCAAAAACGGCCGTCAGGCTTTCACCTTTGGCAAGCGCGCTCAGCGCCTCGGATATGCGGGACCAGATCGACATGAGCGCACACTAGCGCGCCGAGTACGGACTGTCAGGTGCGACCATTCATTCCGGGGCCAGAATTTTCTGCATCAGCACAAGATCCAGCCAACGCCCCCATTTACGACCAACTTCCGGCATTCGGCCGACCGTCTCGAAACCGACCGCCGCATGAAAGGAAATCGCGCCCGGGTTCTCGGCCGAGATTCCAGCGACCAGAACATGCACGCCTTGCGATCGCGCAACCTCCTCCAAGATTCGGATCAGCGCGCGACCCGCGCCGCGCCCACGGCCTTCAGGAGCCAGCAGGATGGTGTGTTCCCGGCTGTGCGCATATCCGGGACCCGAGCGAAAACTGCTAAAAGTCGCATATCCCGCGACACGGCCTTCAAGCTCGGCAACTTGGAACGCCAGCCCTCGCTCGTCGATATCCCGCGCGATTTCTTCGGGGCTTCGCTCGGTCGTGGTAAACGTGATCAGCGTCTCGCGGATGATCGAATTGGTGATCTCCGCAATTTCAGCCGCATCCCGGGGCAGAGCCGGGCGAATGATCATTCCAGCACCCGCGGTCCGTGCGGCGTTTCAAATTCAGCCCGCAGAGCCGCAGACCCGGAATCAAAAACTACCCTGTCGAGCGGACCGAGCAATTGCGCCAAATCCAGCGCGTCCGGGTGAAAGACCACCAGCCGCCGCAGGTGGCAGCCACTGGCCCGCAGCATGCCAGCCGGATGCAGGTCACCTTGCCATTGAATCAAGGCGGGAAACAGGTTGTCGAACGGCAAACGCCCCGATCCCGGCACCGCCATCTTCCACCGCAAGGCACCACGATCAAGGTCATGGATATCGCCTATGTCGATTGAGAAGCCATCGACATAGGCCTGCAGATCCGAAACCTGACAGACCCAGTTGCTGAGCCGCGGCGGCCCCGAGAAACGATCAAGATCAAACCAACGTGGCCGCCCAGGATCGGCAGCGTCCGGGTCAATCGCGATCGCTTCAAGATACAGGCCCTCGTCCAGACCCAAAAGCTTGTTGTAGGTGCCGAATTTTCCATGTTTGCCACCGGGCATCATCGGAATACCCAAGGCCTGCTCTACATGCGCGACCGCCTCGTCCAAGGTCGACGCGGCCACCGCCAGATGATCAAGCTCCATAATTGCGCCTCCAGCGTCCAAAACCGACCTCATGCCATCGGATACCATGAAAAGCCTGACTTTGGCACTTCATCTGACACCAAACATCCCAGCGGGTGAATGCCCGAGGCCGCAGGCATCGCGAAAAAGGGGGCAGAAAACCCCCCAAAGTCACAGTTCAGGCGCGCGCCTCGCGTATCAGGCGCAGAATGTCTTGTGCCGCCTCAGGGATGTTGGTCCCCGGCCCGAAGATGGCCTTGACCCCGTGATCATACAGGAACTGATAATCCTGCTGAGGGATGACGCCACCGCAGATAACAATGATATCTTCGGCGCCGGCCTTTTTCAGCTCTTCCACCAGTTGCGGTGCCAGCGTCTTGTGGCCCGCCGCCTGGCTGGAAATGCCAACCACATGCACGTCATTGTCGATCGCGTCCTGCGCGGCCTCGGCCGGGGTCTGGAACAGCGGACCGACGTCCACGTCGAAACCGATATCGGCGAACGCGGTGGCGATCACCTTTGCCCCGCGGTCGTGACCGTCCTGGCCCATCTTGACCACCAGAAGACGCGGGCGGCGGCCCTCTTCCTCGGCAAATTCCTCGATCGATTTCTGGATGGCGGCAAAGCCCTCGTCACCTTCGTAGGCTGCGCCATAGACACCAGCCAGCGTTTTCACTTCGGCCCGATGACGGCCGAATTCCTTTTCCATTGCCATGCTGATCTCTCCTACGGTTGCGCGGGCACGCGCGGCCTCGACGGCGGCTTCCAGCAGGTTGCCCCCCTCTTTCGCGCGCCGGGTCAGTTCGTCCAACGCAGCCTGACAGGCGGCCTCGTCCCGGGTCGCGCGGATGCGTTCCAGCCGGGCGATCTGCGCCTCGCGGACAGCCTGGTTGTCGACCTCGAGGATCTCGATCGGGTCTTCCTTGTCCTTGCGGTATTTGTTGACGCCGACGATTACTTCTTCGCCACGGTCGATCATGGCTTGACGGCGCGCGGCGCTTTCCTCGATCCGCAGCTTGGGCATGCCGCTGGCAACCGCCTTGGTCATGCCGCCCATCTCCTCGACCTCTTCCATCAGGGCCCAGGCTTTTTCGACCAGTTCATTGGTCAGGCTTTCCACATAGTAGGAGCCGGCCAACGGATCGACCACATCGGTAACGCCGGTTTCTTCCTGCAACACCAACTGTGTATTCCGCGCAATGCGGGCCGAGAAATCGGTAGGCAGCGCGATCGCCTCGTCCAGCGCGTTGGTATGCAGCGACTGCGTGCCCCCCAACACCGCGCTCATCGCCTCATATGCGGTGCGGATCACGTTGTTGTAGGGGTCCTGCTCCTGCAGCGAAACGCCCGAGGTCTGGCAATGGGTGCGCAGCATCTTCGAACGGTCCGACTTGGCCCCGAATTCGGTCATCACCCGGTGCCACAGCGTACGCGCGGCGCGCAGTTTGGCGATCTCCATGAAAAAGTTCATGCCGATGGCAAAGAAGAACGACAGCCGCCCAGCGAACTTGTCGACGTCCATTCCCGCGTCGATGGCTGCGCGCACATATTCGCGCCCGTCGGCCAGGGTATAGGCCAGTTCCTGCACCAGGTTCGCCCCGGCCTCCTGCATGTGGTAGCCCGAGATCGAGATCGAATTGAACTTGGGCATCTCGTTCGAGGTGTATTCGATGATGTCCGAGATGATCCGCATCGAGGGCTCGGGCGGGTAGATATAGGTGTTGCGGACCATGAATTCCTTCAGAATGTCGTTCTGAATGGTACCCGCAAGAACCGATTTGTCGTGGCCCTGCTCTTCGCCGGTGACGATGAAATTGGCCAGGATCGGAATCACCGCGCCGTTCATCGTCATCGAGACCGAGACCTGATCCAGCGGAATGCCGTCGAACAGGATCTTCATGTCCTCGGCGCTGTCGATGGCCACCCCGGCCTTGCCCACATCGCCCACCACGCGCGGGTGGTCGCTGTCATAGCCGCGGTGCGTGGCCAGATCGAAAGCCACCGAAACGCCCTGCTGACCGGCCGCAAGGTTGCGGCGGTAGAAGGCATTCGATTCTTCGGCAGTGGAAAAACCTGCATATTGGCGGATGGTCCACGGACGCCCTGCATACATCGTGGCCTTCACACCGCGTGTGAAAGGCCCGAAGCCGGGCAACGACCCGATATGCGGCAGGTTCTCGATGTCGTCCTGCGTGTACAGCGGCTTGACCTCGATCCCCTCCAGCGTCGTCTTGGAGAGGTCTTCGACAGGGCGCCCACGCAGCTCCTTTTCGGCCAGGGCGCGCCAATCCTTCGTGTTGGTCATAGCGTAATCCTCTTGTCTGTTCCCGTCGCGGGCCCGCATGGCACGCCGAGGGGCTGGGTATGTGTATGAAGGGGCCGACCAGACGCACGGCAGATCCGATCATTCATTTTTTTGATAGCCGCACGCATTTCGCCGGTCGCATTCGCGGCAACTGGGTCTATATTCAAAGGAACAGGAGACCACATGACCCGCACGCTTGCCCTTGTTTTGTCAGCTTTTTTGCCTGTGGCCGCCGTCGCCGCCGACGGTGCGGCCCCGGATGAAACCGCGTATATCCGGCCAGCCGGAGACAGCGATCTGAACGAGTTTCTGTGGACACACCGCCCCATAGTGGTGTTCGCCGATACGCCAGCCGACCCCAGATTCCAGCAGCAGATCGACTTGTTGCTGGAGGGCGAAGACATGATGCGTGACCGGGACGTCATCGTTTTGACCGACACCGACCCTTCGGCGCGCTCCCCGATCCGGACGCAGCTGCGCCCGCGCGGGTTCGCGATGGTCTTCGTCGACAAGGACGGGGTGGTGAAACTGCGCAAACCCACGCCGTGGAGCGTGCGCGAGATCAGCCGGTCCATCGACAAGACCCCCCTGCGCGAGCGCGAAGTCCGCGAGCGGCGCTGACGACCGCAATCCGCCCGGCGGAGGGGGTCTGCTACGCCCGCCTCATCCGCACCGACGGTGCAGATGGCGGCAGAACGGGCAAAACCCACATTTTCCGGGCAGGCACACATGGGCGTTATTCGAACTCCATGATCACGTCATCGACGGCCAGGCTGTCGCCCGGACCGGCGTTGATCTTGGAGACAACGCCTCGGCGCTCGGCACGCAGGATGTTCTCCATCTTCATCGCCTCGACCGTGCACAGCGCCTGACCTTCCTGCACCTCTTGGCCGACCTCGACATCGATCTTCACGATCAGGCCCGGCATCGGGCACAGCAGCATCTTCGATGTGTCTGGCGGCAGTTTCTCGGGCATCAGCTTGGCCAGTTCGGCAGCGCGCGGCCGGCGCACATGCACCTTCATATCCGCCCCCCGGTTACGGATGCGGAACCCGCCCGAGATCTTGCCGACCTTCAGCACAAGCGGGCTACCGTCCACGTCCAGAACCGCCAACTGGTCACCTGGCGTCCAGTCCGAGCTGACGCGCAGGGCGGCTCCGTCCTCGAACTTGACCGTGGCACCGTCGCGGTCTGCATTCACCTGCACCGCATATTCCTGCCCCTGCAGCGTGACCACCCAACGCTTGCCGACCTTGCGCTCGTGATTGTCCATCCGGCCCGACACACGGGTGCGGCGGATCTCGGCCACCCGGTGCATCGCCGCGCACGAGGCCGCAATGCGGCGCAGGTCACCTTCGGGCAGTTCGGCACCGTTGAACCCATCGGGATATTCCTCGGCGATGAAGGCGGTGGTCATGTCACCACTAACGAATTTCGGATGATCCATCACCGCCGACAGGAACGGCAGGTTGTGGCCGATGCCTTCGACCTCGAAACTGTCCAGCGCCACGCGCATCGCCTCGATCGCTTGCTCGCGGGTCGGCGCCCAGGTGCACAGCTTGGCGATCATCGGGTCATAATACATGCTGATCTCGCCGCCTTCATAGACGCCGGTATCGTTGCGCACAGCTGTCTCGCCACTGGGCGCATCGCCCTGCCATTTGCCGTTTTCCAGCAGCGGCCCCGCGGCCACCTCCTGCGGCGGACGATAGCGGGTCAGCCGCCCGATTGAGGGCAGGAAGTTGCGATAAGGATCCTCGGCATACAGCCGGTTCTCGATCGCCCAGCCGGTCAGCTTTACGTCGTCCTGGGTGATCGACAGAGGCTCGCCTGCGGCGACGCGGATCATCTGTTCGACCAGATCGACACCGGTGATCAGCTCGGTCACCGGGTGTTCCACCTGCAGGCGGGTGTTCATTTCCAGGAAGTAGAAATTCTTGTCGCCATCCACGATGAATTCCACCGTGCCCGCGCTGGCGTACCCCACGGCCTTGGCAAGCGCCACGGCCTGTTCGCCCATCGCGCGGCGGGTCGCCTCGTCGAGGAAGGGCGACGGGGCCTCTTCCACCACTTTCTGGTTGCGGCGCTGGATCGAGCATTCACGCTCGCCCAGGTAGATGCCGTTGCCATGCGTGTCGCACAGAACCTGAATTTCGATGTGGCGCGGTTGCGTCACGAATTTCTCGATGAAGATCCGGTCATCCCCGAACGAATTCGCCGCCTCGTTCTTGGAACTCTGGAAGCCCTCGCGCGCCTCCTCGTCGTTCCAGGCGATGCGCATGCCTTTGCCGCCCCCGCCGGCGCTGGCCTTGATCATCACCGGATAGCCAATCTGCTGGCTAATCTTCACCGCCTCGTCCGCATCCTCGATCAGGCCCATGTATCCGGGAACGGTGCTGACATCGGCCTCCTGCGCGATCTTCTTCGAGGTGATCTTGTCACCCATGGCCTCGATCGCCCCTTTCGGGGGGCCCACGAACACGACGCCTTCGGCCTCAAGCGCTTCGGCGAATTTCGCGTTTTCGGACAGGAAGCCATAGCCGGGATGCACCGCCTGCGCGCCGGTCTGGCGGATGGCGTCCATCACCTTGTCGATCACGATATAGGACTGGTTCGCCGGCGGCGGGCCGATGTGAACCGCTTCGTCGGCCATTTCCACATGCAACGCGTGCTTGTCGGCATCCGAGTAGATGGCGACAGTGCCGATACCCATCTTACGCGCGGTCTTGATGACCCGGCAGGCAATCTCACCTCGGTTGGCGATCAGGATCTTGTTGAACATGGAACGTCCTCTGTCTTTGTGTTCTGGACAAACGAAAACGCCGTTGCCGGGCTGATGCCCTGCAACGGCGTTCCGTCAAATGATGGCCGGGACGACGCGCGCCCCGGAAAACCGGTATCAGTTACAGTTGTTTTGCGTCTTGCAATACAGCACGTTGCCGGCTGCACCGACCGCAGCCCCAAGGATCGGGTCCGCGCTGAGAACCGCAGCCCCGACAGCCCCGACTCCGCCGCCAAGCAGCGCCTGTTCCCCGGTTGAATCACCGCAGGCTGCCAACCCGCCAAAGGTTGCGAGCGCAAGGAAAACTCGTGAGATTCGCATGTATACTGCCCCTTTTGGTTTCTTGTCGAATTGAACAGCAAATGCCTGAAACGGGCTTTGTTATTCAATATCAAACGGGGTGAAACAGGGCTTTGCGCAGTTTTTTGCCGCCTTGGGTCCGCAGTACGGCCAAAGAAAAGCGCGGGCAGGTCTGTGTTGGAAACACGGTCCTGCCCGCGGAAGGAAGGGGTACGGAATAGTAGGTGCATGTGCGGCGCAGGCAAAGTCGAGCCGCACGGCCCGTTCACCTTGCACGGCAAAAATGCGGCCGCCAACGGATCAATTGCAACGCCGGAAATTCCGGCTGGAAATTGCCCATTCCCGGAAACAGCGCGCAGGTTCGTGCCGAAAGAGCCCGGTTTGCAACGGGTTCCGGCACAGACTTCAGCCATCAATGGGCGCCTACTGGACCGCATATCCGGTCGCCGCCGGATCGCGCTCCAAGCAGATGAACCCATAATATTTGGCTGAAGGCTCATGCCGTACTATGCCTCCCCACCGAAGATATCGGGGAAGGATTGCCGCGCGGTCTCAAAGTCGATCTTCAGCAACGCATCATAGCTGGCCGGATCGAACGGATCCTCGGCAGGCACGACCTCGCGCCCAAACAGCCAGCTGAGGCGACCAGCGTCCAGATTTCCGCGTTCAAACGGCTGATCCCCGAAATGCTCCCACAGAGCTTCGAGGAATGCCGTATCGGCACGCTTGTCCGCGGCTTTTCGGTCCCGATAGCGTTCACGACGGGTCAATGGCGTCACGCCCTTGGGGTTTGCCCGGCGGATCGTGAACTGGAAATCGGTTCCCGGCAGCCGTCCGGGGAAACCACGGTGCTTCAACATGCCGCCACCTCGTTCAAAAAACCGGTCCGCGACGGGCACCCGCGCAGGGATGAATGTGTCATGCGTATCTCCAAAGCCGCATCAGTTTCTCGGAATGCTCCGACGACATGAGATCGGGAAATCATGTTCAGAGTCCCTCCCAGATACATGCGGATTGCTCCAACCGGTAGGCTTCAAAATACTGCGTCGCGTCCGGAGACGAGTTGCCGAATTCCACCGGGCGGTCGGACAGCGAGATCACGACCCGCGCCGGGCTGAGTTGATGGTGCGCGACATAAGGAATGGCCAGCGTCTGACACAGATGCTCCATGTCGGTCGCGGCCACGTCATAGCCGATACCGCCCACCTCATCGCCAATCTTGGGCGCGACAAATCGAAACCGCAGCCAGAGTTCGCCCGGGTTGGTATCGACCAGAACGTCCTCAAGTGTCACCGGCTGGCCGGATGGAACCGGCAACAGGTTCCCGTCCTGCGCGAAACCGGGCGATCCAAAACACATGAAAGCCAGAACAAGAGCGCGACCCCGGACCTGCCACAGGCAGGCTCCTCCTTCCGGGGTCGCAGGCGCCAGGATCATCTCCTGCGCTGTTCCGTATCTGGTGGCTGGGATCATGAAACGGTTTTGTGTCAGCGGTCAATCGGGAACATTCGTGGATCGAACCGGGGCAAAGCGCCCCGGCGGATTACAGCGGAATGTTGTCGTGTTTCTTCCAAGGGTTCTTCAGCTGCTTGTTACGCAGGCTGGCAAAGGCCCGCGACACACGGCGGCGCGTCGAGTGCGGCATGATCACCTCGTCGATGAAGCCGCGTTCGGCCGCGACAAACGGGTTGGCGAACCGATCCTCATAGTCCTGAGTGTGCTTCGCGATCTTGTCCGGATCTCCCAGATCGGCGCGGTGGATGATTTCGGTTGCACCCTTCGCGCCCATCACTGCGATCTCGGCGGTTGGCCAGGCATAGTTGAAATCACCGCGCAGGTGCTTTGACGCCATGACGTCATAGGCGCCGCCGTAAGCCTTGCGAGTGATCACGGTCACCTTGGGCACGGTCGCTTCGCCATAGGCAAACAACAGTTTGGCGCCATGTTTGATGACACCGCCATATTCCTGGCTGGTGCCGGGCAAAAAGCCGGGAACGTCCACCAGGGTCAGGATCGGAATCTCAAAACAGTCGCAGAACCGTACAAACCGTGCGGCCTTGCGGCTGCTGTCAATGTCCAGACACCCCGCCAGAACCATCGGCTGGTTTGCCACCACGCCGACGGTCTGCCCCTCAAGCCGAATGAAGCCAGTGATGATGTTCTTCGCGAAATCCTCCTGGATTTCATAGAAATCACCCTCATCGGCTACCTTGGTGATCAGTTCCTTCATGTCGTAGGGGGTGTTGGGGTTTTCCGGGACCAGCGTGTCCAGAGAAGTCTCAATCCGCCCCGGCTCGTCAAAGAACGGGCGCACGGGCGGCTTTTCCCGGTTGTTGAGCGGCAGGAAGTCGACCAGCCGCCGCACTTCGGCCAGCGCTTCGACATCGTTTTCGAAAGCGCCATCAGCCACACTGGACTTCTTGGTATGGGTCGATGCTCCGCCCAGTTCCTCGGCGGTGACGACCTCGTTGGTGACGGTCTTCACCACGTCGGGGCCAGTCACGAACATGTACGAGGTGTCTTTGACCATGAAGATGAAGTCGGTCATCGCCGGGCTGTAGACCGCGCCACCGGCACAGGGGCCCATGATCACCGAGATCTGCGGCACCACGCCCGAGGCCATGATGTTACGCTGGAACACCTCGGCATAGCCCGCCAGCGAGGCAACGCCTTCCTGGATTCGCGCCCCGCCCGAGTCGTTGATGCCGATTACAGGCGCGCCGTTCTGCATGGCCATATCCATGATCTTGCAGATCTTCTGCGCATGCGTTTCCGACAGAGAACCGCCAAACACGGTAAAGTCCTGGCTGAACACATAGACCATGCGGCCGTTGATCGTACCCCAGCCGGTCACGACACCGTCGCCCGCAGGTTTCTGTTTTTCCATTCCGAAATCGGTGCAGCGATGGGTCACGAACATGTCGAACTCTTCAAAGCTGCCCTCATCGACCAGCAGCTCGATCCGCTCGCGCGCCGTCAGCTTGCCCCGCGCATGCTGCGCATCGATCCGTTTTTGCCCGCCACCCAGGCGCGCGTCCTCACGGCGGTTCTCAAGCTCGGCAAGGATGTCCTTCATCACGATTTTCCCCTGTCAAATTTGTGGCGACAATATAGATTGCTCCGCATCACCCAAAGGCCTTTTCGGCAAATTTGCAAAATTTTGGCAATTACATTTCTGAGAATTGCAAATCAGTTAATGTTTGTGCATCGGCATGGCCTTTCCCGAATACCGGAATTATGAGTGAACCATGCAGTTCAGTTCCACGTCTACGCACCGCTCTCCGCCCAAGCTGCTAACGCTTGTCCTACTGTCGGGATTGTCGGCGCTCAGCATGAACCTGTTCCTTCCCAGCCTGCCTTTCATGGCGGTGTATTTTGAGGCCGACTACAAGGTCATGCAGCTGTCGATTGCGTTGTACTTGCTGATCAACGCCGTCCTGCAGATTCTGATTGGTCCGATCGCCGACAAGGCCGGGCGGCGGCCGGTGTTGCTGTGGGGGCTGGTGCTGTTTCTGCTGGCAACTCTGGGGTGCATCTACGCCCCCAACGTCGAGACATTTCTTGCCTTCCGCATGGGGCAGGCCGTTATCGTCGTGGGGATCGTCCTCAGCCGCGCAGCGGTGCGCGACATGTATGACCAGGATCAGGCCGCATCCATGATCGGTTACGTCACCATGGGCATGGCCGTCGTGCCGATGATCGGACCGGCCATCGGTGGCGTTCTGGAGGAAAGCTTTGGCTGGAAGGCCAATTTCTGGCTGCCTTTCGGACTGGCTGCCTTCGCGCTGGCTCTGACCTATCATGACTTCGGAGAAACCTCGGCCAAGAGCGGCAAAACCCTGATCCAACAGTTTCGGGAGTATCCCGAACTGCTGACCTCTCCGCGGTTCTGGGGGTATTCGCTGTCATCCGCGTTGTCGTCTGGCGCGTTCTTCGCCTATCTGGGCGGCGCGCCTTTCATCGGCACCGAGATCTTTGGCCTGACCGCCGCCGAAGTCGGAATCTATTTCGGCGCCCCGGCTGTCGGTTACTTCTTCGGGAACTTCATCAGCGGCCGGTACTCGGTGCGCTATGGCGTGAACCGGATGGTGCGCTGGGGCTGCTGGCTGAATGCAATCGGCGTCGCGCTGTCCGCGGTTCTGTTTCTGGCGGGTTGGGGCTCGGCGCTCAGCTTTTTCGGGTTCATGACATTCGTCGGCTTGGGCAACGGCATGTCGATCCCGAATGCAACCGCCGGATCGCTGTCCGTGCGACCACATCTGGCCGCGACCGCATCCGGGCTGAGCGGCGCGATCATGCTGGGCGGCGGCGCAGCTCTCAGCGCCCTGGCCGGTGCAATGCTGACCAATGAAACCGGCGCCATGCCGCTGTTGTGGTTGATGTTGGCCACATCGGTTCTGGCCATCGTCGCGATCAGCAGCGTGATCTGGCGGGAACGTCAACTCGGCATCTAGCCACCTTGCACCCGGGACTTTGCAAAGTTAGCCTGCGAAGACGGAATAACTGCAAAGAAAACCGATGGCCACTCAGAAACTCTACGCAGGCGCAAAGCTGCGCGAAATGCGGACGCGTCTGACGCTGACGCAAAAGGAATTTGCGGCCAAGCTGGGTGTTTCCCTGCCCTATCTGAACCAGATGGAGAACAACAACCGGCCGATCTCGACCACGGTTGTTCTGGCGCTGGCGCAGGAATTCGGCATGGATGTTACCGAGCTGAGCACCGGCGACAGCGAGCGTCTGGTCTCGGACATGCGCGAGGCGTTGGCCGATCCTGTCTTCGCGGATGCCATCCCCCCTCTGGCGGACCTGCGGCTAACGGCGTCCAATGCCCCCGCATTGGCGCGGTCCTTCATCGAGCTGCACAAAGCTTACCGGCAGACCCATGAGAGACTCGCCTCGCTGGACGAGGCCCTCGGACGCGAGGATGCCCGTATCCAGGCCAGCCCGTGGGAAGAGGTTCGCGATTTCTTTCACTATTGCGACAACTACATTGACGCGGTCGATCGAGCCGCGGAACGGTTCGCCGCCCGCGCCGAAGGACCGGGAGGCATTCGGCAGGCAGCACTGGACAGCCTGAAGGAACGCGGGGTTCAGGTGATGTTCGAAGACATTCCGGCCCTGCGCAGCTATGACAACGCTACAAAAACATTGCGCCTGTCTTCGCGCGCAGCGCCGCAGACCCAAGTGTTTCAACTGCTGCTGCAGGTCGCGCTGATCAGCCAGGACAAACTGCTCGAGGCCACGCTGGACTTTGCCAAGTTTCAAAGCGACGAAGCCCGCTCGATCGCCAAGATCGGCCTCGCAAACTACTTCGCTGGCGCGTCACTGATGCCCTACACCGCCTTTCTGTCAGCAGCGCAGGAAGACCGGCACGATCTTGAACTGCTAAGCAACCGGTTCGGCGCGTCGATCGAGCAGGTTGCCCACCGCTTGTCCACGCTGCAGCGACCGGGCGCCAAGGGCATCCCGTTCTTCTTTGTGCGGGTCGATCAGGCGGGCACGATCACCAAACGCCATTCGGCCACACGGCTGCAATTTGCGCGGTTCGGCGGGGCCTGCCCGCTTTGGAACGTGCACCGGGCCTTTGAAACGCCTGGTCATTTCCTGCTGCAATTGGCGGAAACACCCGACGGGGTTCGGTATATCTCGATCGCGCGCGACGTTTCAAAGTCTGGCGGGTCCTTCGGTGCGCCAGTGCGCCGCTATGCCATCGCCCTCGGGTGCGAGGTCCGGCACGCCGAAGCACTGGTCTATGCCGACAATCTGGACATCAACAACACCAGCGCCTACGAACCGATCGGGATTTCCTGCCGCATCTGCGAACGCCAGACCTGCCACCAACGGTCCGTGCCACCGCTGGAGCGCCGACTGAAGATCGACGCCCATACGCGCGGCACGCTGCCCTACGAAGTCACCTGAGCTGAAAAACGGAAAGGGCAGGATCAGATCCTGCCCCCTTTTTGGTTCACGCTTTGCTCAGGATCGACCAGATCTGATCCTTGAGCGCGGCCCGCTTTTTGCGCAGTTCGCCCTCGGCCAGGTCTTCCATCGGCTCAACATTGGTTTCCGCCCGATGCACCATACGGTTGAGTTCGTGATATTCGTCCGCAAGCCGGGCGAAATGGGCATCGGTCTGCTTGAGCTGGCTCATCAGTTCAACCTTGTCCGGGAATTCCTCGGCCAGTTCATGCGGGGTATGGGACATTCCTGCTCGCTCCTTCAGTTTGGTTTCGCACTACAGCTAGACCCTAATACCAAAGCTGACTTTGACTCGGATCAATTGAAAGGGGAATGTTTCCTTCGCGGTCGCGTTCCCCTCCCCGGCAATGCCTTCAACGCTGTGCCTCAGCCCATTTGGGGTGAATCCATGGTCGGCCATTGGCCCGGGGCAGCGGGTCTTTGCCCAGCAAATGATCCGACATCTTTTCGCCCACCATGATCGACGGCGCGTTCAGGTTGCCGTTGGTGATCTGCGGGAACACCGAGCTGTCCGCCACGCGCAGCCCATCCACCCCGATGACTCGGCCCCGCGGGTCGACGACCGCGTTCGGATCGTCCGCCCGCCCCATCCGGCAGGTGCCGCAGGGATGATAGGCGCTCTCGGCATGTTCGGCGATGAACGCGTTCAGTTCTTCGTCGGTCTGCACGTCAGCGCCGGGCTGGATCTCCTTGCCCGCATAGGGCTTGAACGCGTCCTGGCCGAAAATCTCGCGGGTCAGGCGGATGCAGGTGCGGAAATCCTCCCAGTCCTGCTCGGTACTCATGTAGTTGAAGCGGATCACCGGCGCGTCCTCGGGCTTGGCAGAACGCAGCGTCACAGCCCCGCGCGAGGGGGAGCGCATCGGCCCCACATGCGCCTGGAAGCCGTGCCCCTCGGCTGCGGCCTTGCCGTCATAGCGCACAGCGATGGGCAGGAAGTGGTACTGGATATCCGGGTACTCGACCCCCGGCTTCGACCGGATGAACGCCGCGCTTTCAAATTGGTTCGACGCGCCAAGGCCGGTCTTGGTGAACAACCACTGCGCCCCGATCAGGCCCTTGCCGAACAGGTTCCAGTATTTGTACAGCGTGATCGGCTGCAGCGAGGTCTGCTGGATATACAGTTCCAGGTGATCCTGCAGGTTCGCCCCCACGCCGGGCCGGTCGGCGACCACGTTGATGCCGTGCTCGGCCAGATGCGCGGCGGGTCCGATCCCCGACAACATCAGAAGCTTGGGCGAGTTGATCGACGAGGCCGCCAGCACCACCTCGCGCCGGGCGCGCACGATCTGCGTTCGGCCACCACGGATCAGTTCGACCCCGGTTGCGCGGCCCTCCTCGATCACCACGCGCGTGGCAAGGCCCCGTACGATATCGCAGTTCGGGCGTTTCAGCGCGGGCTTCAGATAGGCATTGGCCGCCGACCAGCGCCGCCCTTTCCAGACGGTCTGCTCCATCGGGCCGAAGCCTTCCTGTTTCTCGCCGTTGTAGTCATCGGTCAGCTCGTAGCCGGCCTGCCGCCCGGCCTCGACGAAGGCCTTGAACAGCGGGTTCTTGCGCGGCCCCCGCGACACATGCAGCGGGCCATTGGTACCGCGCCATTTGGGGTCACCACCATGGCCGCCGTCGTGCCAGCTTTCCATCCGTTTGAAATAGGGCAGAACATCCGCAAAGGACCAGCCATCCGCGCCCATATCGGCCCAGGTGTCAAAGTCGCGCGCATGGCCGCGCACATAGACCATCCCGTTGATCGAGGACGACCCTCCGATCACCTTTCCGCGCGGGCAGGCCAGCCGCCGGTTGTTCAGGTGGGGTTCGGGCTCGGACTGATAGCCCCAGTCATAGATCGGCATGTTCATCGGATAACTCAGCGCCGCCGGCATCTGGATGAACGGCCCTGCATCGGTGCCGCCATGCTCGATCACCAAAACCGAGGCCCCCGCTTCGCTCAGACGATAGGCCATCGCACATCCGGCGGATCCGGCGCCGACGATGACGAAATCTGCTTCCATGGTCGTGTCTCCATTGGCCCCGACCGGTGGCGCGGGATGTCCCGTGCGTTGCCACCGGTGGGCGTATCTTCAAAGTGTGAAAGAGGTCATTCGCCGCGCGGGAAGCGCTGGTTTTCCTCGAGGTTGTCCAGATTCATGTGGTTGCGCATGTAGCGCTCAGACGCTTGCTGCAGCGGCTGATAATCCCACGGGTAATAGCCGCCCTGCCGCAGCGCCTCGTACACGACCCAGCGCCGCGCCTGGCTGGCGCGCACCTCGGCGTCGAACCGGTCTAGATCCCAGCGCGCCTCGGACTTGGCGCGCAGGGTTTGCAGCGTGCCGGCGTGCTCGGGCTTGTCGGCCAGGTTCTCCAACTCGTGCGGGTCGGCCTCGAGGTCGAACAGCTGATCGGGGTCCAGCGCGCAGCGGTTGTATTTCCACTTGCCATAGCGCATCGACACCAGCGGGGCATAAGACGCCTCGGCCGCGTATTCCATCAGAACCGGCGCCGTGCGCTCGGTGCCATTGGCCAGCGGCACAAGGTCCTGCCCGTCCGTCCATGGGGCAATCTCCGACATGTCGATGCCCGCCAGCGCGCCCAGCGTCGGGGTCACGTCGATGGTCGATACCGGGGTGTCGATGCGGCCGGCCGGCAGGTCCGGCGCCGAGATCATCAGCGGCACCCGGGCCGAGCCTTCGTAGAAGTTCATCTTGAACCAAAGGCCCCGCTCGCCCAGCATGTCGCCGTGGTCGGAGACGAAGAGGATGGTCGCCTCCTGCCGGGTGGTCTCCAGCACTTCGAGGATCTCGCCGATCTTGTCGTCCAGATACGAGATATTGGCGAAATAGGCCCGGCGCGAGTGGCGGATGTCTTCTTCGGTGATGTCGAAACTGCGCCAGTCATTGGCGTCGAAGATGCGCTGGGAATGTGGATCTTGGTTTTCATAGCCCAGATCGCCGACCTCGGGCAGTAGGTGCTCGCATTCCTCGTAAAGGTCCCAGTATTTGCGCCGCGCCACATAGGGGTCATGCGGGTGGGTGAAGCTGACGGTTACGCACCACGGGCGGTCATCCTTGCCACGGGCCAGATCATAGAGCTTGGCCTTTGCGTGATAGGCGACCTCGTCGTCATACTCCATCTGGTTGGTGATCTCGGCCACGCCTGCCCCGGTAACCGAGCCCATGTTGTGGTACCACCAGTCGATGCGCTCGCCCGGTTTGCGGTAATCCGGGGTCCAGCCGAAATCGGCCGGATAGATGTCGGTGGTCAGGCGGTCCTCGAACCCGTGCAGCTGGTCCGGGCCGACGAAATGCATCTTGCCCGACAGGCAGGTGTAATAACCCGAGCGGCGCAGGTGGTGGGCATAGGTGGGGATGTCGCTGCGGAACTCGGCCGCGTTGTCATAGACGCCCGTGCGCGAGGGTAACTGGCCCGACATGAAGCTGGCCCGCCCCGGCGCACACAGCGGTGAGGCCGTGTAAGCGTTGGCAAACCGCGTTGACCGCGCCGCCAGCTTCTTGAGGTTAGGCGCGTGCAGCCACTCGGCGGGACCGTCGGGAAAGAGGGTACCGTTGAGCTGATCCACCATCAGGATCAGAATGTTGGGTCGTGTCATTTTTCGGCCTCAAGCAAGGTCGTCAGGACGCGCATGGCGTGGGTAACCGCCAGTTGCGGTTCCTCGGGCGCAGACAGAGCGGCGCGGATATACAGACCGTCGATCAGGGCGATCATGTTCTCGGCCGCTTCGACCGGGTCCTTCATCAGCGGGCGCAATGCGTGGATCAGGTTGGACCGAATCCGCGCCTGATAGATCTGCCAGAGGCGCAGCGCGTCATCGTTGGTCTGGGCCAGAACGTAAAAGGTCATCCACGCGGCGATCACGTCGGGCGTAAAGCAGGACGGCGCGAAACAGGCGCGGATAATGGCCTGGGCGCGCTGGTCCGGTGCCGCGGCTTTCAACTCGGCCCGGGCTTCGGCACCGAAATCGCCAAGGATGCGCCGCATCGCCGCCAGAAAGATCTGGTCTTTCCCCCCGAAGTAATGGTGAGCGAGGGCGCTGGACATGCCGGCGCGTTTGGCGATCTGACTGACGGTTACATCCAGAGACTTCTTGGACCCCAACTCGGCAATCGTTGCCCTGACGATCGCATCGCGCCGGATCGGCTCCATTCCGAGTTTTGGCATAACCGCCCCCAAACCTAGTCTCAACAGAACAAACGCTAAGGGCTTTTTATTGACTCGTCAATCAATAACGTTGCCCTTGGGGGCGCCGGGGCTTTTACAGCTTGGGGGCAAGGCTTGGAGGGGTCAAGCCACTGCGGTTCAGGACGGCCTCGCGCCAGGTTATGAAACTGACCGCTGCGAGGATCAGCGTCCCCCCGGCCACGACCCAGATATCGATGCCCTCTTGAAACACGAGCGCACCCAGAAGCGTGGCCCAGATCAGCTGCAAGAAGGTGACCGGCTGAGTCACCGCGACGGGTGCAGCCTGCAAAGCCAAGGTCATGAAATAGTGCCCCGCCGTTGCAAAACTGGCGATCATGAACAGCACGCCGATGTCGCGCTGGCTGGGCGGAGTCCAGACGGCGATCGCAAAAGGGATAAGAAACAACGTCGTCCAGATCGACAGATGCGCCACAACGACCGAAGGCCGCACGTCCTGCACCATCGCTTTGGCCAGCAGGTACGAACCCCCCAACATCAGCGAGGTGCCCAGCATCGCCAGATGTCCGGCGGAAATCTCGCGGAACCCGGGTCGTAGAATGATTACAGCGCCCACGATGGCGACAAGCACGGCCGCGATACGGCGAAAGGCCATCGTCTCGCCCAGAAAAAGCGCGGCGCCCAAGGTCACATAGACCGGCGTCAGGTAGTTCATCGCAGTCACTTCCGCCAGCGGGATACGGGTCATCGCAAAGAACCACAACATGACCCCGACCGCATGTATGGCCCCACGCAGTCCAAACAAGGCGATATGCCGGCGGGTCAGATGCGTGGTCAGGATCGCCCGCATGGCTGGCAGCAGAAAGACCAGCCCCAAAGCATAACGCAGGAACGCAGCCTCAATCGGATCCATCGAGGTACCCAGAGATTTGACCAAGGCTGTCATCGCCACAAAGGACAGCCCAGCGCTGAACATCCAGAACATTCCGGCAAGCGGGCGGGATTGGGTGGCGATCGTTGTCATGGGTCCGGTTGAACACGGAAACCCGGCGACGAACAAGCCTCTACATTGCGACCAGCTTCCAGGCGATCGCCAACATGACGATACCGATCAGCACATCCAGCACCTGCCATGCCCTGGGCCGGGCGAAAATGGGAGACAGCACCCTGGACCCATATCCCAGAGAGAAGAAGAAAACGAAACTGGCGGACATGGCACCGATGGCGAAACCCATCCGGTCTTCATACTGCGCCGAAATCGAACCGATCAGCACCACCGTGTCCAGATAGACGTGCGGATTGAGCCAGGTGAAGGCCAGAACGGTCAGCAAGGCCGCGCGCAGACTTGTACGCTTTGCCTCTCCGACCTCAAGCGCGGCGCCGCCGCGCCCGGCTGACGCCAGACTGCGCAGCCCGTACCACGTCAAGAACAGCGCGCCGCCGTATCGCATCATCGGCTCGAACCACGGCGCCGCAGTTGCCAGGCTGCCGAAACCCGCGACACCTGCGGCGATCAGAATGGCGTCCGACACGGCGCATGTCAGGCACAACACAAAAACATGCTCGCGCCGGAGCCCCTGCCTGAGGACAAACGCGTTCTGAGCGCCGATTGCCAGGATCAAACTGAAGCCAAGCGCAAAGCCGGCGATGACGGATGTAGACATGGACCCTCCTGTTCAAGTCCGTTGACTACGCGACAGATACACATGTATCAAATTAAAGATAATGAGCTATAATTAGATTTTCTAATGCACTTGGACCCACATCACCTGGCCGCGCTGGCCGCTATTCTGCGGAATGGCAGCTTTGACGCCGCCGCCGCGGAACTGGCGGTAACGCCATCTGCGATTTCGCAACGGATCAAGGCGCTGGAGGATCGGGTCGGCGTATCGTTGATTCACCGCGGCACGCCCTGCACCGGAACCCCGGCTGGCTTGCGGCTTGCCCGCCATGCCGAAGACATCGGCCTGCTTGAGGCGCAACTCAATCGCGAGCTTTCGCTGGAACAGGGCACAGGCCCCACCCGGGTCAGGATCGCGGTTCCGGCGGATGTTCTGTCTACCTGGTTCATAGACGCGATGGCAGCCGTTGGTGATATGCTGTTTGACCTTGTGATCGACGATCAGGATCACTCGGCAGAATGGCTGCGGCGCGGGGATGTCAGCGCCGCCATCTCGGTCGGCGGGCAGACCGTCCCTGGATGCGATTCCATTGCCCTCGGCACGCTCAGATACCTGCCGACGGCAAGCCCCGAGTTCATGGCTCGTTGGTTCTCTGGCGGAGTGAATGCTCAGAGCCTGTCGCAGGCACCCTGCCTGACCTTCAACAGTAAGGATGCCCTGCAAAAGGCCTGGATCCATGCGCAAACGGGTAGCCGGCTGTCTCCGCCGACCCACTTTCTGCCCTCGTCTCACGGGTTCGTAGCCGCTGCTGCCGCAGGTTTGGGTTGGGGGATGAACCCCGCGCATCTGGTCCAAAGCGCGATCGCGGATGGCCGTCTGCGCGAGCTTGTGCCCGGCACCCCGCTGGATGTGCCTCTGACCTGGCAGGTCGGGCGTATCCTTGCACCGGCGCTTTCACCGTTGACGCGAGCGGTCCGGAAAGTTGCGGCGCAGGTGCTGGCAAACCCGTAACCCCATGCTGTGATCGATGGCTCAGGTGGCGCGTTCCGCATCCTTCGGCTGCGGCGTGACCAGACGATAGCATGCGATTGCGGACCAAAAACTGCACAGGGTGAGGAATGCGACGGCCAGTGCGACCTCGTTCATATGCGCAACCGCCGCCAACCCGGCCGACCCGACAATCGCCACGAGCCTGCAAATGCTCTTGATCGCGGCAGATGCCTTGACCCGCTGTTCCTTGGGCGCGGTGTCGATGAAATACAGCTTGCGTGCACTGCCGATGCCGGTTGTCGCGACGGTCGCCACGAACAGGGCGATCGCGTGCAGGTGAACGTCGTGGTCAAGATGCAAATAGTGAACCGCAACCAGAACGACGCCCGTCACCCCCACCATCAACGACCCGGCCACCATGACCGCCCGGTGTGATTTCATGTTCACGAGCTGCCACAGGGGCGCGGCGACCAGATAGCCGGTCGCCGACGAAATGATCAACGCCGTCAGCCCTTTGGCCGATCCATGATGCGCCTCGGCTGCGATCAATGCAAAGAACGGCACCGACAGAGAAACCCCGACCAGCGGCAGCCGCATGGTCAGATACCGCCGGAACCAGGCGAATTCGAACATGGCCCGAGCGTCCGACAGGAACTGCCCTGCCGCTCGACGACCGGTTTGAGCCTGGGGTTGCGACCGCGACAGTTCCGCAAGGGCAAGAATGGACAATCCGGACAGCACAAAGAACCCGGCAGACACCGCGATCACGGTCGAGTGACGCGAGAATGGCGGGTTGTCCGAAGTCAGATGATGCAGCGTCAGTGTCAGCCCGATGGCCCCAAGCCCCCCTGCCCCCAGTTGAAGATAGCTCATCCAGATCCGGGATTTCGAGCGCAGGTGATCCCCCCAAAGGTCAGTGAACATCAGCGCCTGGACCTCTTCGATCATGCCGATTGCAAAGAAGGCTAGGACGAAAGCCGCAGCCACCACGGGCGAGCCCCCGATCGCCGCAACCACGATGGCTGCCAGAAGGCACGCACCAATCGCGACCTCGGTCAGGGCAATGGAACGTTTCTTCTGCTGCTTCGCGGACACAGGGACCGCAAAGAACATGTCCGAAATCATGTTGCCTGCCTGACGCACGGAAACCAGCGCCCCGGCAAGAAACATGGGCATCTCCAATGAGACCGCCAGAAACGGCAAGACGATCGAAGGGCTGCCCATCGTCCACGCGACCTGGGACAGCACGCTTTGGCTTGCCAGAACCGGCACATTTCGCCGCTCCAATTCCGTGGATTTGCCTGTCATGTCCTGTCGTGCCGGCCCCGACCTGTCTGTCGCAAGGTCTCTGCCAGCTCCTTTGTGCGCGGTTCAACCCTAAGGGTATGCGCAGGACCCATATGCGCCAAGGACCAACTGCGACGCAGGCAAAAAAAGAAACCCGGCCGTGTTCGGCCGGGCTCCAAAAACAACCGAGTGCGACGCTTAGAGTTGCGCCATCACCTCGTCGGTGGCCTCGAAATTGGTGGTCACGCGCTGAACGTCGTCATCGTCTTCTAGCGCCTCGACCAGCTTCATCAGGCGCTGCATGTCCTCAAGGCCCAGTTCGGTGGTGGTCGTGGGTTTCCACACCAGCTTGGTGGATTCAGATTCACCCAGAGCCGCCTCGAGCGCACTGGACACTTCGTTCAGGTCGGTATCCGCACACCAGATGATATGACCGTCTTCCGAGCTTTCCACATCCTCGGCCCCAGCCTCGATGGCCGCCTCGAAGATCGTGTCGGCATCGCCCGCCGATGCGGGATAAATCACTTCGCCCTTCCGGTCGAACATGAACCCGACCGAGCCGGTCTCGCCCAGGTTTCCGCCATTCTTGGAAAAGGTCGAACGCACGTTCGACGCAGTGCGGTTGCGGTTGTCGGTCATTGCCTCGACGATCACGGCCACACCGTTGGGACCGTAGCCTTCGTACCGGATTTCTTCGTAATCCTCACCGTCGCCCGCCTGGGATTTTTTGATCGCGCGTTCGATCACGTCCTTCGGCACCGAGTTCGACTTGGCCTCTTTGACCGCCAGACGCAAGCGCGGGTTCTTGTCGGGATCCGGGTCGCCCATCTTGGCGGCCACGGTGATCTCTTTCGACAGCTTGGAAAACAGCTTGGACCGCGCGGCGTCCTGGCGCCCCTTGCGGTGCTGGATGTTGGCCCATTTGGAATGGCCTGCCATGTTGCGTCCTCGTAATCGTGATTGCGTATTCGGCGCACATATAGACGTTTGCGGGGCAAAGGATCAAGACACCCGCTTGCTCGTGCAGTCAGCGCGTTTATGGTGGCCCAATGACGACAGATCAGATCATTCTCTTTGCACTCTTTATTACCGTATTCGGTCTGCTGCTGTGGGGTCGGTTCCGCTATGACCTTGTGGCGTTTGCCGCCTTGATGGTCGGCGTGATACTGGGTGTTGTGCCGGTTGACAAAGCCTTTGCCGGGTTCGGCCATCCGGCCACGATCATCGTGGCGCTGGTTCTTGTGGTCTCGGCCGGGCTGGTGCGGTCGGGCGCGGTGTTCCTGATCACCCGCACGCTGGTCGATGCCTCGCGGGGCCTCGGCGCGCATATCGCGCTGATGGGCGGGATCGGAGCCGTACTGTCCGCCTTCATGAACAACGTGGCGGCGCTTGCGCTGCTGATGCCTGTCGACATTCAGACCGCGCGAAAGGCCGGACGTTCAGTTGGGCTGACGCTGATGCCGCTGAGCTTTGCCACCATTCTGGGCGGCATGGCCACCTTGATCGGCACACCGCCCAACATCATCATCGCGTCGATCCGGCAGGAAACCCTGGGCGAGCCGTTCCACATGTTCGATTTCGCCCCGGTTGGCGGGCTGGCGGCCATCGCGGGTCTGGCCTTTGTCGCCCTGATCGGCTGGCGGCTGATCCCCAACCGCGGCGAACAGACCGAGAGTTCGGAAACGCTGGCGGAATATATCGCTGAACTGACAATCCCGGCCGAGTCTCCCCATATCGGCAAACGCGTCGCCGAATTGGACGAGGTGGCCGAGAAATCCGACGTCGCTATCATCGGCCTGATCCGGGACGGCAAGCGCCGCTATGGCCGCGCGGCAAACGCGATTCTTCAGGAAGGCGACGCGCTGGTGCTGGAAGCCAGCCCCGAGGCGCTGGACGAGTTTCGCGCCGCGCTGAACCTAGATTTCTCGGATGCCCGCCGGCAAGAGCTGCTGACGGCTGCTGGCGACGGGTTGGAAGTGATCGAAGTCGTCGTGCCCGAAAGCGCCCGCATCGCGGGTCGCACCGCGCAGGGGCTGGGGCTGGCCTGGCGGCAGAACACGATCCTGATGGGCATTTCCCGCCAAGGCCGGCGCATCACCGAACAGGTCCGCAAGACCGAGGTACAGCCGGGCGACATCCTGCTGTTGCTGTGCCCGCGCGACCGGGGCGCGGACGTGACCGAGTGGCTGGGCTGCCTGCCTTTGGCCCAACGCGGCCTGAACGTGACCGCCAATGACAAGGCGTGGCTGGCCATCGGCCTGTTCGCCGCTGCCGTGCTGGCGGCCAGCATCGGGCTGATCTACCTGCCGATCGCACTGGGGCTTGTGGTGATCGCCTATGTGCTGACAAAGATCATCCCGATCACCGAGATCTACAATCAGATCGAATGGCCAGTCGTGGTTCTGCTGGGATCGATGATCCCCCTGGGCAGCGCGCTGGAAAGCTCGGGCGGGACGGAACTGATCGCGAATGCGCTGGTTCAACTGACCGACGGCCTGCCAGCCTGGGCCATCCTGACGGTTCTGATGGTTGTGACCATGACGCTGTCGGACGTGCTGAACAACACCGCAACCGCCATCGTCGCCGCGCCGGTCGGCATCCAGATGGCGCGCACGCTCGAGGTTTCGCCCGATCCGTTCCTGATGACGGTGGCGGTGGCTGCCTCGGCGGCGTTCCTCACCCCGATCGGGCACAAGAACAATACGCTGGTGCTGGGGCCTGGCGGCTATCGTTTTGGCGACTATTGGCGTATGGGCCTGCCCCTGGAAATTCTGATCGTGGCGGTTTCGGTGCCGGCGATCCTCGTGTTCTGGCCGCTGTGAGGGCTTGCGTGACCGCCGAACCGCGCGCTAAGGGCAGCGCATGAAACGCTTTCTGATCCTGCAGCTGCGCCCCGAGACCGATGCCTCGGACGCCGAATATGCCTCGATCCTGAACCGGTCCGAGCTGACGCCCGAGCGCACCCACCGCATCCGTCTAGATTGCGAGGCCCTGCACGAAGGTCTTGACGTGACCGACTATGCCGGCGTGATCGTCGGCGGCGGGCCGGGCTGCGTCAGCGACGACCCGGCCAGCAAATCTCAGATGGACGCCCGGATCGAGGACGCGATCATGGGGCTGATGCCGCAGATCACGGCGCACGATCATCCTTTCATGGGCTGCTGCTATGGCCTGGGCATATTGGCTGCGCATCTGGGCGCGCCGGTCAGCAAGGACCGTTATGGCGAGCCGGTCGGCCCGTCGCGCTGCCACCTGACCGAGGATGGCGCCCGCGACCCGCTGACAGCCGGTCTCGAGCCCGAATTCGATGCCTTCGTCGGCCACAAAGAGGCGGTGCAGGCCCTGCCCGAGGGCTGCGTACATCTGGTTGCATCAGACCCCTGCCCGCTCCAGATGATCCGCTGGGGCCAGAATGTCTATGCCACGCAGTTCCACCCCGAAGCCGACGCCAAGGACTTTGAACAGCGCATCCACATCTACAAGAACCACGGCTATTTCCTCCCCGAGGACGCCCAGCCGCTGATCGAACGCTGCCATGCCGCCGAGGTTACGCAGCCCGGCGAAATCCTGCGCCGTTTCGCCCAGCGCTTCGGGTGACCCAACGGCGCGGTTGCCTGACCGGGGACCGCCCGCTTAGGTTGGGCTGAAACGACTTTGGGAGGGGTTGTTTTGGATCTTCTGATAAACGTGGGCCTGCCGGTTTCGCTGGCCATCATCATGCTGTCTCTGGGTATCGGGCTTGAGGTGGCAGATTTCCGGCGCGTGATCAGCCGGCGCTATCCGTTTGCGATCGGCGCGGTCTGCCAGGTCGTTCTGCTGCCGGTCGCGGCCTTTGCCACGGTCAAAATGTTCGCCCTGCCGCCGGCAATTGCGGTCGGGTTCATGCTGCTCAGCTTTTGCCCGGGCGGCGTCACCAGCAACATCCTGTCGAAACTGGCGAAGGCCGATGTGGCGCTGTCGGTCAGCCTGACGGCGGTGATCAGCCTGCTGTCGATCGTCACGGTGCCGGTTCTGGCGGCCTGGTCGATCGACCACTTCATGGGCGAGGACGCACCTGAAGTGTCGATCAGCGGTCTTGCGCTGGCGATGTTCCTGATCACTACACTGCCCGTCGCCATCGGCGTTGGCCTGCGCCATTTTGCAACCGGTTTTGCCAACCGGATCGACGGCCCCCTTTCCAAACTGGCCACCATCCTGTTCGTGTTGATCGTGATCGCCGCGCTGGCTGGAAACTGGCAGCTGTTCGTCGACAATCTGGGCATCATGGGCGCCGGGCTGATCTCGCTGAACCTCGCGCTGCTGCTGATCGGATTGGGGCTGGCGCGGGCGGCGAAACTGTCGTGGAATGAGGCCAAGACCATCTCGATCGAAACCGGCATCCAGAACTCGACCCTGGGCATCACGCTGGCGGCCCTGATCACCGGAACCGAAAGCGGCTTCAGCCCGCTGGCCCTGCCCTCGGCCGTCTACGGGATCACCATGTACGCCGTCGCGATCCCCTTCATCGCCTGGTACCGCAACCGCTGAAAGGACAGAGCATGACCGAAAACACTGCTGATGCGATCGTCGTGGGCGGCGGGCTGGCCGGCCTGGCCGCGGCGGCCGAACTGGGTGACCGCGGCAAAAAGGTGATCGTGCTGGATCAGGAGCCCGAGCATTTCCTGGGCGGTCAGGCTTTCTGGAGCCTGGGCGGCCTGTTCATGGTCGACACGCCCGAGCAGCGCCGCATGGGTATCCGCGACAGCCGTGACCTGGCCCTGCGCGACTGGATGGGCAGCGCCCAGTTCGACCGGGACGAGGACGCCTGGCCCCGCAAATGGGCCGAGGCCTATGTCGAGTTCGCCGCCGGCGAGATGCGCCCCTGGCTGCACCAGATGGGCCTGCGCTGGTTTCCCGTGGTCGGCTGGGCGGAACGCGGCGGGTCCTATGCCGACGGTCACGGCAACTCGGTCCCGCGGTTCCACATCACCTGGGGCACCGGTTCGGGCGTGCTGGAGCATTTCATCCGCCGGGTCCGCGAGCATGTCGGCACCGGCCTGATCCAGTTGAAGTTCCGCCATCAGGTCAGCCACATCATCATGCAGAACGGCGAGGCCAAGGGCGTCTCGGGTGAGGTTCTGGCCGATGACGCGGCCCCGCGCGGCGCCAAGACCAACCGCGACGAGGTGGGCGAGTTCGAGGTCTATGCCCCCTCGGTCATCGTCACATCAGGCGGGATCGGCGGCAATTTCGAGATGGTGCGCCGGAATTGGCCCCACGACCGTCTGGGCGAACCGCCCAAGGACATGGTGGCGGGTGTGCCTTTCCATGTGGATGGTCGGATGATCGCAATCAGCGAAAAGGCCGGCGGTCACGTCATCAACGGCGACCGCATGTGGCACTACACCGAAGGCGTGCGCAACTGGGATCCGATCTGGCCCGACCATGGCATTCGCATCCTGCCCGGCCCCAGCTCGATGTGGTTCGATGCGCGCGGCAACCGGCTGCAGCCCCCCTACCTGCCCGGGTTCGATACGCTGGGCACCCTGCGCGAGATCCTGAAAACCGGCTATGAATACAGTTGGTTCGTTCTGACTCAGAAGGTCATCAAGAAGGAATTCGCCCTGTCCGGGTCTGAACAGAACCCCGATTTCACCTCGGGCAGTTGGAAGGAGGTCATCCGTCAGCGGGTCCTTTCGGGGTCGAAGGCCACCGGGCCGGTCGAAGCGTTCAAGGAAAAGGGCGAGGATTTCGTTGTCGCCAACACGCTTACCGAACTGGTGAACGGGATGAACCATCTGGGCGGCGGCCTGATCGACGAGGCACATCTGCGCGCCCAGATCGAAGCCCGCGATTCACAGGTGGACAATCCGTTCTCGAAAGATGCTCAGATGATGGCGATCCTGGCGGCGCGGAACTATCGCGGTGACAAGCTGATCCGCACCGCCAAACCGCACAAGTTCCTTGATCCGAAAAACGGCCCGCTGATCGCGGTCAAGCTGCATGTGCTGACCCGCAAGACGCTGGGTGGTTTGCAGACCAATCTGGACAGTCAGATGATCGGGGCGGACGGCCACATGGTGCCCGGCCTGTTCGCGGCCGGCGAAGTCGCGGGTTTCGGCGGCGGGGGCTATCACGGCTACAACGCGCTCGAGGGCACGTTCCTGGGCGGATGCATCTTCTCGGGCCGCAATGCCGGGCGGTCGAGGGCCGTCGCCTGACGGCCCTTGGGCATTATTGGTCGCGGCGGAACTGCAGAACCGGTTCACCTGCCGCATCGAGAAGAACCAGAGTGTCCCCGCGCTGAACAAAGCTTGCGACCTTTGGGAGAGCGGCAAGGAATTCCCGCTCAACCTCGTCCAGCGGCGGCGGGCAGGCCATCAGAGTGGCGGCCATGTTGTCGGGGAAGGAAATCGACTTGCCCGATATCTCGGCCTGTCCGCTGAACCGGTTGCAACCGCCTGTTCCCCCAAAGGCTCCGCCCTCGGCAAAGGTAATCTGCGGGCGTTTCTCGGTGTCCAGCGCAACGCCGTTCACCTCGGTTGCGGTCCATTGCGTGTTCTCAAGCATCGCCGCACCCCGTTCCTGCACCTTGACCATGACCAGATCGACCGAGTTTCCGGCGTCGTTGGTCAGAACCGGGTAAGCGGTATCGGTGGTGAACAGCAGCTTGCCGTCCTGATGCACCGAGGCTCGCACCACATAGCGGTGCCGATCCTGAATCAACGCGTCGTCATAAGTCAGCTCGAACTGGGCAGGCACGCCCGTCAAAGCATAGCGCTGCGCAGCCAGCGTGACGGCTGGCGCGTCAGCCAGTGAAACGTCCTGCAGTTCGACGAACAGGGTTGCCCCGGGCGGAACCGCGATACGTTCGCGATATGTGGCTGTTCCCTCGACGGTCCCCGCCTGGGCGGCGCCCCACACGGCTGCCCACAACGCGGTTCCTGCCAGCAGGCTTTTTGCGGTTTGCATTGTCCGATCCCTTTGTCACCAGTTTCCAGCACAAAAGATCGGGACATCAGCGCGATTTACAAGGTTTTTCAGTTCCAAACGGCAAATTCGTGCCGGAGATCAAAGCGGCCAGAGGAACGGGATGATCAGCGAAGCCAGCAATCCAACCGTCAGGTTCAGCGGAATCCCGACCTTCATGAAGTCCGTGAACCGGTACCCACCCGGGCCGTACACCATCATGTTGGTCTGATACCCGATCGGCGTCGCAAACGAGGCCGAGGCCGCAACCATCACCGCCACCACCAGCGGCCGCGGATCCACCCCCACAGCCTGTGCCAATCCGATGGCGATTGGCGTGACGACAACCGCCACCGCGTTGTTCGAGACCAGTTCGGTCAGCACAGAGGTCAGTAGATAGATGGCCCAGACGATGAGGAACGGCGGCAGGTTGGCAAAGGACGGTGCAATCGCGTTGGCGATCAGGGTGACGGCACCCGAGCTGTCCAGCGCAGCCCCGATCGCCAGCATGGCAAAGATCAGCGCTAGCAGACGGCCTTCGACAAAGGAAAACGCCTCGTCCGCGTCGATGCATCGCGTCAGCAGCACAACCGCAACCGCCAGAATCGACAGCAGGAAGATCGGCGCCACGCCGAGCGCCGCCAACACCACGATCCCAATCAGCGCAGCAATCGCGATCGGAGCATGACCGCGCCGGAAGGCGCGGGCCGATGGCTGGGTGACGTCGACCATGTCCATGTCGGCAGCCAGTTTGCTGATATCGGCCGGCGAGCCTTCAAGCAGCAGCGTATCACCAACCCGGACGACCAGATCGTCAAGTTGCCCCCCGATATTCTGATTTCGTCGGTGCACGGCCAAGACGTAAACCCCATAGCGACGACGCAGCCGCAACGCACCCAATGTGCGCCCGACCATGCGACAACCGGGGGTGATCAGAACCTCAACCGTACGTGTTTCGACCGCCGAAACTTGATCAACGCGCTTGAGTTCCTTGTTGCTTTGCAGGCTCAGCAGCTCGGTCATTTCCGTGCGCAACACCACGCGGTCACCGACCTTCAGTTCGACCCCTTTCAGGTTCCGCCGCAATGACTCGTCGCCGCGGATCACGTCGATGAGCCGCACACCCGGACGTTTGAACAGCTGCACGCCGGTCACTTCACGGCCAATCAGGTTGCTGTCGGGCGGAATGACCGCCTCGGTGAAGAATTTCATCTTCGACCGATCGCTGAGCATGGTTGCCATGCTGTCACGTTCGGGCAGAAGGCGCGGCGCGATGAAGCGCAGGTAAATCATGCCGTAAATGACAAGAATGATGCCCAACGGCGTGACCTCGAAAATCGTGAAGGCCGGCAGGCCCTGTGCCCTTGCCACACCATCGACCAACAGGTTCGTCGAGGTTCCGATCAGGGTCAGCGTCCCGCCGAGAATCGCAGCGTAGCTGAGCGGGATCAGCAGCTTCGACGCTGAAATATTCAGCGTGCGGGCAATCTGGATGAACACCGGGATCATCACGACGACGACGGGCGTGTTCGACACGACCGCCGAGGCCAGGACGACAAATGCCATCAGCAAACCGATGGCAATGCGCGGGTTTACCTGCGCCTGTTTCTGCGCCGTCGCTGTAAAGGCGTGCAGGGCACCGGTCCGGACGAGGGCGCCCATGATGATGAACATCGCCGCGATGGTCCAGGGCGCCGGGTTCGACAGAACCGCCAGTGCGCTTTGGTAGGGAAGCACGCCGGTGACCAGCATCACCGAAACGCCGCCTATGGCAACGACCTCGGTCGGATAGACCTCGCGCATGAACATGATGAACATGCCCGCAACAACCGCCAGCGCAAGTATCGCGCTGCCCATATCTGACAATTGAAGGAGTTGCATTCGTGGTGTTCTGTCCGAAACCTGTCCCGGCCCAAGCGCCTGTGGATCAGTTTCACGTATTGCAGGCCGCAGAGCAAGCCTGACGTGCGTTCACGGTGCTGCCTGCTGCAGGCGCCCGCCAACCCGGACCATGCTGATCGTCTTGGCTTGCCCGTCACGGTCATCAGTTTCTACGAAAACGCCGCTAAGCGTCGCTTCGCCATTGGCCGGGGTGAACCGAGCCTTGGGCATCCCCGTGATGAAGCGGCGCATCGGCTCCTGCTTGTCCATTCCGATCACCGAGTCATAGTCGCCGCACATGCCCGCATCGGTCAGGTAAGCGGTACCGCCGGGCAGGATCTGGGCATCGGCGGTCGGAACATGGGTATGGGTTCCCACGACAAGGCTGGCGCGTCCGTCGCAGTAGTGGCCCATGGCCATCTTCTCCGAAGTCGCCTCGCAATGCATGTCCACGATGATGGCCTGCGCCTGACCGCCCCGCGGGTGGGACTTCAGGATCGGTTCCACCGCCGAGAACGGATCGTCGAACGGCCGTTTCATGAACACCTGTCCCAGCACCTGAACCACCAACACCTTGCGTCCGCCCGGCGCGGTGAACAGTCGATGTCCGCGACCGGGAGCACCCTTGGCGAAATTAACAGGGCGCACGATCCGGGGTTCGCGTTCGATGAATTGCAGCATGTCTTTCTGGTCGAAAGCGTGGTCGCCCAACGTCAGACAATCTGCGCCTGACTCCAACAGCAGCTTGGCATGATCGCCAGTCAACCCCATGCCGTTCGAGGCATTCTCGCCGTTGACCACCACGAAATCCAGCCGCCACTCGTCGCGCAGACGGGGCAGATGCTGTTGAACGGCGGCGCGGCCCGCGCGCCCCATCACGTCACCCAGGAACAAGATTCTCATATCGTGGTCCTAGGCCCTGCAAACGGCAATAACAAGGCGGAACGATGCAATTCGCGGGCCGCATGCGGGTTGAATTCCGGTGGAAACCTGCAATTCTGGCGCAACCGGTTTTTTCCCTCGGAGATTTCGATGAAACGCATAGTCCTGACCGCAACTGTCTCTCTCGCTATATCGGGCGGCTTTGCTCACGCGACGACCAAGACCACAATGGCAAATCCGGCCGCGACCTTCTGCATCGAAAACGGCGGCGAATATCAGATCCGCAAAAACACCGATGGATCGGAATACGGCGTGTGCATCCTTGAGGATGGAACCGAGGTTGATGCCTGGGACTATCTGCGGAGCCACTTTGAGAACTGACGCCTAAAACGTCAGGACCCTGGTCTCGGTAACGATCATGTCCAGCGGCTGGTCCGTCGGTTCCAGCGGCAAGGCTTCGGCCTCTTGCGCGTCGAAGGCGAAACCGATGGCCAATGTGGGACGTTTGGCGCGCAGCCCTTCAAGCGTGCGGTCATAAAACCCGCCCCCATAGCCCAATCGCCCGCCTTGCGGATCGAATGCCACAAGAGGCACGATCAGGATTTCAGGGTCAAAATAGTCGTCCGTCTCGGGCACCTTGGCGCCAAATGGACCATCTTTCAGCGGCCCTTCGGGTGTCCACCGCGAAAATCGCAGAGGCCGTCCGGCGCCTTGGATAACCGGAACACCCACGGGACCATAGGCTGCGGCCTCGGCCATGGCGGGCAGAGGGTCGATTTCGGTGCGGATCGGCATGTAGCCAGACAGCGGAACGCCACGAAATCCGGCCAGCACCTCGGACAGGCGGCCCGCGGCGGCCGGCGGCCCCGCGTCGAAGGCCGCTTTGCGCCGGGCAAAGGCAGCCTTGCGCGCTGCGGCCTTGATTTCAGTCAGATCGGTCACAGCAGCACCACGCTTGCAAGCCCTAGAAAGATGAAGAACCCCATTACATCCGTCGTCGTCGTAACGAAGGTTCCCGAGGCCAATGCCGGGTCTACACCCAGGCGATCCAGCACCACCGGTACTACCGTACCAGCGAACCCGGCGATGATCATGTTCACGACCAAGGCGGAACCGATCACGACACCCAGCAGCGGGGATTCAAACCACATCATCCCCACCGTCCCCAGAACGATGGCGAAACACAGCCCGTTCAACATGCCCACCAGCAATTCTCGGCGGATGACCCGTGCCACGTTCGAGCCCGTCAGGTCGCGGGTCGCCAACGCACGTACGGCAACGGTCAGAGACTGTGTTCCGGCGTTACCACCCATCGAGGCAACGATGGGCATCAGAATTGCCAGCGCCACGATCTGCTCGATTGCCGCCTCGAACTGTGAAATCACCAGCGAAGCACAAATGGCGGTGCACAGGTTGACCGCCAGCCAGGGCAAACGACGACGACTGGTTGCTGCAACACTGTCTGAAATCGAGCTGTCATCACTAACACCTGCCAGTCGCAGCATGTCTTCCTCGATCTCTTCATCCAGAACGGCCATTGCGTCGTCTATCGTGATTACCCCGACCAGCCGTTTGTCACTGTCCACCACCGGCGCGGAAATCAGGTGGTATTGGTTGAAAGCATAAGCAACGTCTTCTTCATCCTGATCGACCGGGATGATGTGAAACTCGTCCTCGGCGATGTCCAGCAACTTGGTATCGCGCCGTGCGGCCATCAACTTGCCCAACATGACCTGCGCCACCGGCTTCAGCCGCGGATCGACCAGCACAACGTGATAAAACTGCTCGGGCAGATCGTCCTGCGAGCGCATGTAGTCGATCGCCTGCCCCACCGTCCAATGATCGGGAGCCATGACCACTTCGCGCTGCATCAGTCGGCCTGCCGAGTTCTCGGGATAGGCCAGCGCCTGCAGGGCCGCGATCCGTTCCGAGGCCTCAAGGGCCTCCAGCACCGCTTCCTGCTGCGGCTCCTCCAGATCCTCCAGAAGGTCCACGACATCGTCGCTTTCCATCTCTCGTACGGCCTCGGCCAGAACGTCGGGCCGCAGAACTCCAATGACCTCTTCGCGGACGGATTCGTCCAGTTCGGACAGAATGTCCCCGTCGAATTCCCGATCATACAGGCGGATCAGCCGCGCCCGGTCGTAGGGGTTGATCTGTTCCAGAAGGTCGGCAATATCGGCCGCGTGCAGCGGCTCCATCAGCTCGATCAGCTTCTCGCGATCCTCGACATCCACGGCGTAAAGGATTGCGGCCACCGTTCGCCGGTCCAGCGCATAGACGTCATCATCGCGGGAGGGGTCGGTTCTGTTGTCTTCGGTGCCGGTCGTCATGCGCTGCCCCTTGTTCTGGGAATTGGCCCCTAAATAGAAGAAGCTGCTACCGGAAAACAATGACAATGGTGCGATTTACCCGCATCTTTCACATGCCTATGCTGCAAGCCGGATTCACCAAGGCGGAGATCACGGCGGATGGCGCAAAAGACGCTTCTGACAGGGCGCGTACTGAGTTTCGAACACTCCCCCTTCGAAACGCAACCGGATCAGGCGGTCCGGCTGCACGAAGCCGTTCTGATCGAGGGCGGGAAAATCCGGGAGTTGGGAAGTACCGCTGATTTGCAAACCGCGCACCCCGAGGCGGCCATTCATCACCATGGCGAAAACCTGATCCTGGCTGGTTTCATCGACCCCCATGTCCACTACCCCCAGACGGCGATGATCGCGAGTTGGGGCAAACGGCTGATTGATTGGCTGAACACCTACACTTTTCCAGAAGAGATGAAGTTCGGTGATGCAGACTACGCTGCCGAGATTTCGAACCGATATCTTGACCTGACCGCCGCACACGGCACCACGACCATGTGCAGTTTCTGCACCATTCATCCCGAAAGCGTCGATGCCTTTTTCACGGCCGCCCAGCAGCGCGGTCAGCGTGTCGTGGCCGGGAAGACCTGCATGGACCGCAACGCGCCCGAAGGTCTTCGGGATACGGCCCAAACAGCCTATGACCAGTCGAAGGCTCTGATCGGAAAATGGCAAGGTGTCGACCGGATTTCCTATGCGATCACGCCGCGGTTTTCCCCGACCTCGACCCCCGAACAACTTGAGGCGATGGGTGCGCTGTGGGCAGAACACCCAGATTGCCTCATGCAGACGCATCTCAGCGAGCAGACGGACGAAATCGAATGGGTTCGGTCGCTGTTCCCCGAGGCGCGCGACTACTTGGACACCTATGAAAAATTCGGACTGCTCGGCGCGAACGGCCTCTATGGTCACGTGATCCATCTGGAACCGCGCGAGCGAGACCGCCTGCGTGAGGTCGATGCGTCGCTGATCCATTGCCCCACCTCGAACACTTTCATCGGTTCGGGTCTGTTCGATTTGCACGGGCTGATGCGGGATGGCCATCGTATCGGCCTGGCAACCGACACCGGCGGCGGGTCCAGCTTTTCCATGTTGCGGACCATGGCGGCCGCCTATGAAATCGGCCAATTGCGCGGACATCCGCTGCACCCGGCGCAACTGCTGTGGCTGGGCACCGCAGGCTCGGCCCGGTCGCTGCGGATGGACGACCGCATCGGCAATATCGCCCCCGGAATGGAGGCGGACCTGATCGTGCTCGACCTCGCCTCGACCCCCGCGATTGCCCAGCGAGAGGCCAATGCCCAGTCCCTTTGGGAGGCGGTGTTCCCGACAATAATGATGGGAGATGACCGCGCCATCGCCGATGTGTGGATCGGCGGACGGCGCGTTTCGACCTGAAGGCAGATCAGCCCTGCAATGCGAGGGCCAACCTGTTCTGCCGTTCGATCGCGCGCGGCAGGTCGAATGTGGCAATGTTGCCGTCCCGGACGACCTGTCGCCCCTCGACAAACAGGTGTTTGACGTGCACCGGACCTGCCAGCAGCAAGGCGGCCGGGTCCCAACTGCCCGCGCACTCCACACCCCTTGTGTCCCAAACAGCGATATCCGCGCGTTTGCCCGGCATCAGGCGGCCGCAGTCCGGCCGGTTCAGCACGTCCGCCCCACCCCGCGTCGCGATTTCCAGAGCTTCGCGCGCCGACATGGCATCGGCACCGTTCGCCACACGTTGCAGTAGCATCGCCTGCCGCGCCTCGGCCATCAGGTTGCCGCTGTCGTTGCTTGCGGAACCGTCAACGCCCAAGCCAACCCTTACCCCGTTGTCACGCATCGCGCGCACCGGCGCGATCCCCGAGCCCAGACGGCAATTCGAACAGGGACAGTGCGCCACCCCGGTGCGTGACCGTGAGAACAGGTCTATCTCTGCCCCGTCCAGCTTCACGCAATGGGCGTGCCAGACATCGGGGCCGGTCCAGCCAAGTTCCTCGGCATACTGGCCGGGTCGACAGCCGAACTGGGATTCTGAATACAGTATATCCTCGTCGTTTTCCGCCAGATGGGTGTGCAGCATGACCCCCTTGTCCCGTGCCAGCAGTGCGGTGTCGCGCATCAGATCCCGACTGACCGAAAAGGGTGAACAGGGCGCAAGTCCAACCCTGCACATTGAGCCTTCGGACGGGTCATGGAACGCATCGACCACACGGATCATGTCATTCAGGATGTCGGCCTCGGCCTCGACCAACGTATCGGGTGGCAGACCCCCGTCGCTTTCGCCGATGCTCATCGCGCCGCGGGTCGGATGGAACCGCAGCCCCACCTCCGCAGCGGCCGCGATCGTGTCATCCAAGCGGGACCCATTCGGATACAGGTACAGATGGTCGGAACTGAGCGTGCAGCCCGACAAGGCCAACTCAGCCAGGCCGATCTGAGCCGAAGTGAACATCTCGTCGGGACCGAACCGCGCCCAGATCGGATAGAGCGTCTGCAGCCAGCCGAACAGCAGAGCATCCTGGCCCGCGGGAACAGCTCGCGTCAGTGTCTGGTAGAGATGGTGGTGGGTATTGACCAATCCCGGCGTCACGACACAGCCGCTGAGGTCATGCACCTCTCCGTCGGTGGTCAAACCTTGGCCGATGCGGGCAATCTGACCGTCACGGATCAGCAAATCGGCGCTGGCCAATTCTTGCCGGTTGTCGTCCATGGTCAGGATCGCATCGGCGTTTCTGAGAAGGATTTCGGGCATCTCGCACTCCTGCATCTGCCCGCCTCATGCCAGAAATGCGTGTGCCGGTGGAAAACGGGCGCAAGAACCGACGCTCTGACCCTAGTCAATCGCGGCCGCAGCGGCAACCGTCGTCAGAAGCCGCGCAGAATCTCGAGGGCCGCGGCGTGGATTTCAGGGTTCGCAGCCGCCAGTGCCCGCCCCCCCTGATGGGCCGGCCCGCCCTGCCAGTCGGTTACGACGCCACCGGCCGCCTTGATCACCGCGATCGGGGCCTGAATGTCATACGCGTTCAGTCCAGCCTCGATCACCAGGTCGACCTGCCCGGCCGCCAGCAGTGCGTATGCGTAGCAGTCCATGCCGTAGCGCGTCAGTTGCACCTGTCCGGCCACGGCGCGAAAGGCGTCTCCTTCGGCGGTCGTGCCAACTTCGGGGAATGTCGTGAACAGGATTGCGTCCCGCAGGGCATCCGTCCGACGGGTCGCCAAGCTGGTTCTGCCCAAAGGACCGGTCATGAACGCACCGTCTGCATGACCCACAAACCGTTCGCCGATATAGGGTTGGTCAATCACCCCCATGATCGGCCCGCTATCGTCGCCTAGCGCGATCAGAACGCCCCATGTCGGTGTGCCGCTGACGAAACCGCGGGTGCCGTCGATCGGGTCCAACACCCAGGTTCGCCCCGATTTGCCTTCGACCGCACCGTACTCCTCACCCAAGATGCCGTCGTCGGGGCGCAGCTCGGCCAGAACGGATCGCATGGCCTGCTCGGCTGCGCGATCGGCCACGGTCACCGGGTCATACCCGCCTTTCAGCTTGTTTGAGGTTTCAAGATTCGACTGGCGAAAATACGGCAAAATGGCCGCACGCGCCGCGTCGGCCATTTTCTCGGCAACTTCAAGGTCACTTGCAGAGGCTTTGGTCATGCGCAACTGGTGCGCTCAGCCCTGTGCGAAGTCAAGTCCCGGTCTCAGGCCACGTCGCTGAGAACGCGCGCAAGCTCAAACAGGCGCCGGCGCTGGTTTTCCGGGATCGCGTAGTAGGACCGAACCAGATCCAACGCTTCCTTGTCGCCCATCAGATCAGCAGGAACCGATTTTTTGCCCGAATCTTCCTTCTGGGCGTCCTCCAGACCTTCAAAGAAAAAGCTGACCGGAACGTCCAGAGCTTCGGCAATGTCCCACAGGCGTGATGCGCTGATGCGGTTGGCCCCGGTTTCGTATTTCTGGATCTGCTGGAACTTGATACCGACCTGCTGTGCCAGCTGCTGCTGCGTCATGCCAATCAACCAGCGGCGATGCCGTACGCGCTTGCCCACATGGACATCGACGTGATGGGTCATTGGTATTCTCCTCTGTTACACACAACCGCCCGGGAAAACGCTAACTGAACCATGACCGCACACTAGCGAGACGCTTGTAAAAAACTCTCTAATACGGAACGTGCCCCCCGAAACAGCACTGACAAGCAATATTGCCGCTTTTTGGAAAATTTTCAAGATGGTTGAATCTGCGCGCCCGAAGGAAGGTTTACGGTTGTGCACGATTTGGCCAGTGCGACAACGACGCCCGGGCCGTTCCCTTCCGGAATGATTGACAAGTCAGGGGCGGCCCCGGTCAATGGCGCCAACATGGAGATTTGAGATGCTGGCCTACCAGATCCAGTCTGCCGGAGAGCAGGCCAAATTGCGCGAGATCCCCGTGCCCGCACCCGCCGAAGGCCAGATCCGCGTGGCCATTCGCGCCTGCGGGCTGAACTTTGCCGATCTTCTGATGCAGAAGGGCACGTATCAGGATACGCCAGCGGCCCCTTTCACATTGGGGCTTGAGGTTGCGGGGGTCGTAGACGCGGTCGGCGCAGGGGTCAGCCATCTGAAGCCCGGAGACCGGGTCGCGGTATACTCAGGCCAGGGCGGATTGGCGCAATTCGGGGTTTTTGACGCCGACCGTGCCGTACTCATCCCCCGGTCGTGCAGCTTTGAAGACGCGGCAGCCATCCAGATCGCCTACGGAACCAGCCATATGGCGCTGGACCATCGGGCGCGGCTGCAACCGGGCGAGACGCTCTTGGTGACCGGTGCCGCCGGCGGGGTCGGGTTGACGGCAGTCGAGATCGGCAAGCTGATGGGCGCGACGGTGATCGCACAGGCCCGGGGCGCCGATAAACTGGCGGTCGCCCGCGCGGCCGGGGCCGATCACCTGATCGACGCGGACGAAGATCTGCGCGAGCGCGTGCTGGCATTGGGTGGCGCAGACGTTGTCTATGACGCCATCGGTGGCGACGTGTTCAAGGCTGCCTTCCGGGCGACCAATCCCGAAGGCCGCCTGCTGCCGATAGGTTTTGCCGGCGGCGAAGTCCCGCAGATACCGGCCAATCATTTGCTGGTGAAGAACCTGACTGTGATCGGGTTCTACATCGGTGGCTATCTGAGGTTCCGGCCCGAGGTCGTTCGCAACAGCTTTGAGACCCTCTTTGCCTGGCATGCCGAGGGACGCATCCGGCCCCATATCAGCCACACCCTGCCGTTGTCCGAAGTTGCGCAGGGCATGGCTCTGCTGAAGGCACGAAAGTCGACCGGGAAAGTCGTCATCACGATCTGACCGGATCAGCCCACCACGGCGCGCAGTGGTGTACCACCAAGCATGTGGAAGTTCTGCCGCACCAGCGCAGCGAGGGCCTCCACCACTTCGCCGCGCCCCTGATCGCCTCCGTAAAGGTTGATCATATGCGCCGGCAATTCGGGCAGAACCCCACCTGAATCGATCTTCTCCAGATGTGCCGCCTCGGTCCCCTCAAGCATGGCGTGGACGGCGAGGTCCGCGCTGACGGTAGCCTCGATCGTGCGGTCGTTCTCGGTTTCGACCGACAGCTCCCATGGAATGCCTGCTGCATCCAAGGCGGCAATGACCTGAGGCCGGAAGAGGCAGCGCCGACCCAGCGCCAACGGAAGCGGCCGCCGCCGCCAAGCCGAGCCTCCTGATGCGCCGATCCAGCGCAGGGGCAGCTCTGCAATGGTTTCACCGCCATCCGAATTTGCAGCCTCGGTCGTCAGGATCACGTCACATTCACCACGCCGAAACATCTCTTTCAACTGGATTGAATAGGACGAAACCAACTGCACCCGCACGCGCGGGAAGTCGGCATTGAACCGCTGCAGAACCCGTGGAATGGCCGGGTAGACGATATCGTGCGGCACCCCGAGCACCACCTCGCCCTCAAAGGCCTGATCGGTCAGCTTCGAAATGACCTCGTCGTTCAACGCCACCATTCGCCGGGCATAAGCCAACAGCTGTTCGCCAGAGGCCGTCAACGCGATGGTGCGCCCAGACCGGTCCAGCAATTCCAGGCCCAACAGCTCTTCCAGACGTTTCAGCTGCATGGACACAGCCGACTGTGTCAGATGCAGGAAACCGGCGGCACGCGTTACGCCCCCGTGGTCCGCGACCGCCACGAATGAGCGCAGGGTGGTGATGTCTAGGTTCCGCATCATCAATAATCCTTATGTATGAATTCAAAAACATTCATTTTTAAAATATGCCACAACCCGCCATATAGTTCAAGGAAACTGATAAGAAAACAGATATACATCACAGACCGATGAAAGGACACAAGTCATGACCCAAATCGCTGCACACCGACCCTGTGCCTCGGCATCGATCAAAACGGGCAATTGGCTTCAGCGAATGCTTGCGGCCGCTCATCAACGGCGGGAGCTGGCCCGGCTGGATGACCGCGCCCTGCAAGACATCGGGATCACCCGATCAGAGGCCCTGACAGAAGCATCCCGCCCGTTCTGGGACGCGCCCGAAACCTGGCGCAAGCGGCCCTGAATGCACGGCCTGCAACGGATTTCAGCGCCACCTTCCAAAGCGGCGCTGAAATTGTTGACCATATTGCTGAGTTTTGGCCCCAAAACCCTTGAAACATGCGCTACACTCTCCGATATTTGCAGGGAAATCGCCCCGCAACCGGGGGCTGAAAGCTGAATTCAAGGGAGACCTCTATGGCACAATTCGATACGATCCGGACGGCGACTGGCGCGCGCGCTGCCGAGATTGACGAGGGCCTGCGCGCCCACATGAACAAGGTCTACGGCACGATGTCCGTGGGCATGCTGATCACCTTTGCGGTTGCATGGGCTGTAGGAACCAGCCCGCAGCTGCTGTCGGTGTTCCGCGATCCGGTGACCCTCAGCCCGAACATTCTGGGCTGGATCGTCATGTTCGCTCCGCTGATCATGGTGTTTGCCTTCGGCGCGGCCATCAACCGCCTCAGCGCAGCTGGCGCCCAACTGTTCTTCTACGCCTTTGCGGCGGTGATGGGCCTGTCGCTCAGCTGGATCTTCGTGGCCTTTACCGGCATTTCGATCGCCCAGGTCTTTCTGGTGACCTCGATCGCCTTCGCCGGTCTGTCGCTGTACGGTTACGTCACCAAGAAGGACCTGTCCGGTATGGGCACCTTCCTGATGATGGGTGTGATCGGCCTGATTGTGGCCATGGTCATCAACCTGTTCCTGCAATCGCCAGCCATCATGTTCGCCGTGTCGATCCTGGGCGTTCTGATTTTTGCGGGCCTCACCGCCTATGACACCCAGAAGATCAAGACCACCTACATCCAGATGGCCCATGCGGGCGATCAGGAGTGGCTGGGCAAGGCCGCCATCATGGGTGCGCTGAACCTGTACCTGGACTTCATCAACATGTTCATGTTCCTGCTGCAGCTGCTCGGCAATCGCGAGTAAGACTGCCGGAACACCAAATCAAAGGGCGGGCCCGAAAGGCCCGCCCTTTTTTTTGTTCCGGCGTCAGCAAAGCCAGCCCAAAGAAAAAGGCCCCAGCCAAATGGCAAGGGCCTTACATCATTGTAATCGCAACGGATCCGATCAGCTGCAGTTCAGCGGAACCGCGAAACCCGAGCTGCGCGACGACCCGCCCTTGCGGTATACGTCGCCGGCAGGCAGACAGCCGGTAAAGCGCTCGGTCTGGCTGCCGAACGCGGCCCCAACCGAGTTGTCCACCTTGGTGCTGTTGTTTTCGGTGCGCAACACGCCGAACAGGGTTCCGTTCACGCTCACCGTGCTCAGGAACATGGTGCTGCTGCTGCCGGTCAACTGTACGGCCGTGGTGTCGGACCGTCCGCCATTGTCGATGGCAACGCCCGCGACCTTGTCGAATTCTGTCTTGTCAGTGCTGGCCTGAATGGTCGGCAATTCAGCCAACTCAGCTGGGACGTTCGTCGCAGGCGGAACAAAGGCAACGGCGCCTTTGACGTCCGAAACGGTTCTTGGTTCGCCATCAATGCCGGTGAACCCGACGCCTTGGCGGTTGAACGGGTCCTCACAGGCCGAAAGTGTCAGAATGGCGATTGCGGGCAACAAGATTTTTTTCATGGCGCTCAACATTTTGTGGCGGTTTGCTGAACCGTACTGGCAGGCGGGGCAAAAAAGCAAGCCAACACCAATCAGAATACCTGTCGGCCTGATGCGCCTCTGCAACGGCCCTAAACGGCCGGATCGGGCGGCGTCAGGGCTACACGACACGGTCAAAACAACGAAAAAGGGTCCTGCCGAAGCAGAACCCCCTAAGCTTTCGCGTCGAAAAAAGGCAGATTACTTGATCTTGCCTTCCTTGTACTCGACATGCTTCCGAACGACCGGGTCGTACTTACGAACGGTCATTTTCTCGGTCATGGTGCGAGCGTTCTTTTTGGTCACGTAGAAGTGGCCCGTGCCCGCGGTCGAGTTCAGACGGATCTTGATTGTCGTCGGCTTCGCCATGGTTATCTCCTGCGTCCGGAAAGGCAGGGGCCTTTCGGTTGAATTCCTATGAGCGTGCGCTTTTACCCGGTCGCGCGCCCGAGTCAACCTGAATCGGCGGTGTTTCAACACAAATCACAGTATCCGACACACAGTGGATCAGCGCCCGGTTTGGACAGGTCACGGTTTCGTGATATGATCGCGTCACAGCATCCCAGAACGCCGCGGTCCAAGGTTGTGCGGCGTGAGGCAGCGAAACCGGGCAAGACCCTCTGTCAGCAGAGTTTTCTTGTACGTCTGCTTGGGGGAAATCATGACAGAATGGAAACTTCAGGGCGAGACTCTGGCCAATTGCAACTGTGATTTCGGTTGCCCCTGCCAGTTCAGCAGCCTGCCCAGTCACGGGAATTGCGAGGCCGTGGTCGTCTTTGACATCACAAGCGGCCACTACGGGGACACGGATCTTTCCGGCCTGCGGGCTGCGGGTGTCTACCACTGGCCAGGCCCGATTCACGAGGGCAACGGGCAGATGCAACTGATCATCGACGAACGGGCGGACGCCGATCAGCGGGCCGCCCTGCAGGCCATCATGTCCGGTGAGGACACCGATGAAATGGCCACCATGTGGTATGTCTACAGCGCCATGGCGCCGACCAAGCATGAGACACTGTTTGCTGAAATCGACGTGAACTGGAGCCGCGAAGACCGGACCGGCTACGCGAAGGTCAAGAACGTGTTCGATGTGGACGTCAAGCCGATCGCCCATATCGTCTCGGGCCAACCGCATCGCGCGTCGATCCAGTTGCCACATGGCTTCGAATACCGCCACGCCGAGGTCGCCTCGGGAACGGCCAGGACAAGCGGTTCAGCCATAGACCTGACCTTCGAGTCCTCACATGCCCATCTGGCGCATTTAAATATCTCAGGTCATGGCGTTGTCGGGCCATAGTGCAGACGCGTCGGAACAGGCCCGCCCTGCCCGAACGATCAGCCTCGAGCGAGTACTGCGAAAAGAACGTCTGATCGTCGCTGGAAGTGTCCTTCTGATCGTTTCGGGTGCGGTCTGGTACACGGTCGCCGGTGTCGGGATGCAGATGTCGGCCGTCGAGATGACTCGGATGGCCGGTCCAATTGGCCAGCCCATGCCGATGGGGGCCGGTGCCGTCTGGACGCTTTGGTACGCCGCATTGGTCTTTGCCATGTGGTGGGTGATGATGGTCGCAATGATGACGCCCAGCGCGGCCCCGACTGCCCTATTGTTTGTGGCGTTGAAACGGGTTGGACCCGACAGGCAGCGCAGCGCCAGCTTCGGATTGGCCTTTCTGTCGGGGTATCTTTTTGCCTGGGCCGTGTTCAGCCTTGGGGCAACCGGACCGCAATGGGGCCTGCAACAGATCGGAGCGATGGATGGCCCGATGATGACCATCCGGTCCGGAATCTTGGCGGGCATCGTTCTCTGTGCTGCCGGGATGTATCAGTTCAGCGGGTTGAAATCCGCGTGCCTCCGCCATTGTCAGAGCCCGGCTGCCTTTCTGACCCACCACAACCGGCCCGGGCATTGGGGTGCGTTTCGATGCGGCGCCCTGCACGGAGCCTACTGCTTGGGCTGCTGCTGGGCCTTGATGGCACTACTGTTCGTCGGCGGCATCATGAACCTTTGGTGGATCGTCGCAATCGCCGTCTACGTCGCGCTGGAAAAGCTGTTGCCCCGGGCGGGATGGCTGACGCCGGTCGTCGGTGTCGTTTTGATCGGATTGGGAGCCTGGGTGTCGATCACCGCATTGGTTTGATGCGGCAAGCCTGTCTTCCGGGCCAAGGAGCCGGCCAATTGGAGCGCTCTGCACATTTCGTTCACGAGGAGATCGTCATGCCTGTCTTCATCACTTATGCCTCTTATTCCAACGCCGGTGTCAAAGGGATGCTGAAGAAACCGGAAAACCGCACCGGGCCGGTGGCGGCGCTGCTGGAGAAGGTTGGCGGCAAACTGCTGGCGTTCTACGTGACGACCGGAAGCAATGACGTGGTGGTCATCAGCGAAGCTCCGGACGGAACGGATGCCGTGGCCGTTGGTATGGCCGTTGCGGCTTCGGGGGCGGTTTCGCGTGTCGAAACGGTTCGGGCCTGGTCGGCCGACGAATTTGTTGCCATCACCGAGAAAGCCTCGAAACTGGTCGCGGCCTACACACCGCCCGGAGGATGAAGAAGATACGCGCGGAGGGCCTGTAAGCCGGATCCTGTTCCGGGGTTGCCCCCTTCGATGACCATTCCTCTAGGCCGGGCATTGCTGCGCGGCTCGAGCTGCCAACCCGGTCCCTCTCGGCCAAGGCGAGCCTAGCGGCGGTATCGGCTGACGCCGACCGGCCCGCGCGGGGACCCTATTCGGCATTGCTCCCGGTGGGGCTTGCCGTGCCGCCGCTGTTGCCAGCGGCGCGGTGGGCTCTTACTCCACCGTTTCACCCTTGCCATGATGTGCCGGAGGCGAACCTCCGATCCGTCATGGCGGTCTGTTTTCTGTGGCGCTTTCCGTCGGGTTTCCCCGCCCGGGCGTTACCCGGCACCGTTGCCTTGTGGAGTCCGGACTTTCCTCTCGGGCCTGAGCCCCAGCGGCCATCCGGCCCTCCGCGCGGTTGCCGGGTTAAACGTCCACCCGAATACCGTCAAGGTGTTCCATCAAACCAGCCAGTCGTTCGATGTCGCCCATATCCTTCTTGGACAGGGGCCCGCGCCGCCACGGGGCAAACCGGCTTCGGAACGCTTTCAGCAGATCCGCGGCAGGGGCTTTGGGGTACCCGGCCCTCTTGGCAACCAATGCAAAGTATTGGTCGTCTGGCGGCAATTCATCAAGGCATATACCCTTCAGAACGGCCGGCCCCGCTGCCATTTTTTGTTGCGCGAGACGATCCCAATCAAACTTGGGACCGGGATCAAGCTTTCGCTCGGGGGCCATGTCCGAATGGGCGATAACGTTCCACGGCTTGATCCCCAACCGCTCTTGTAGATGTGAAAGCAGGTTTTCCAATACCGCCATCTGCGGTTCGGAGAAAGGATGATCGCCGCGATTGTCGAGTTCGATCCCGATGGAGCGGGAATTGATGTCGCTGAACCCCCGCCACGCACCTGCACCAGCGTGCCAGGCGCGATCTTCCTCACGGACCATCTGCCAGAGCGTTCCGTCGCAGCCGATCAGATAGTGGGCTGATACCTCGGCGTCCGGGTCGCACAAACGCTCGAGCGCGGCTTGAGCGCTGTTCATCGCGGTGTAGTGAAGCACCACCAGCGACGGCTTCAACCCATCCCGGCGGGGGCCGAAATTGGGGGATGGGTGCCAGATCGGCGAGAGTTCAGTTGCCGACGGCACTGCGGAACGGGCTGGGGTCCCAGCCGCAGGCAAATCCGTCGCCATCCGGGTCCAGGCCCTTGCGGTCGCGCTGGGGGCCTCCATTGGCCAGGAAATCGATCTGAGCCTGGTCGGGCGATGCGTAGCCTGCGCAGTTGCGTTGTGCCTTGGCCTGCAAATTGAACCCAGCTCGGCTGTAGAGCTGTGTTCCAACTGGATTGGTCGTAGTCAGAGCATATTGGACGATATTGGGCTGTCCGTCCGACCCGCGCTGAGGAACCGCCGTCGGCGCGACAACCTCGTATGTCTGACGGTTCTGCTGAATCAGCGCGGCATCATCCTGGATGCTGCGGCTGCTTGAAACCGCTGCGAAATCCTGCTCGTTCGATATGCCGTTTGAGCTTACGGCCACCGGTGCAGTCGGCTGCGCCGATGTGCTCGCCAATGCCGCCGCGGTCTGGTTGGCAATGTCCGTGGCGCTGTCGCCCGTCGTGAAGGGGGCGGGACCGGCTTCGGCATTCAACTGCTCCTGCGAAATGGCCGGCGGCGGCAGCAGCGGGTTGCCTGCTGCGCCCTGCCCAGCCAACTGCGCCTCGCGTTCGGCCTGATACTGCGGCGTGTTGAAGCCGGAGTCCGTGACTGGCGCCACGGTATCGCAAGCCGCGACGAACCCGAAGGCCGGAATGAGAAGCATTTTGCGCATGGAACTGCTCCGTCCTCGCGTTGTTACCGCTGCCTGAGGGTTACCACCATTTGCCCGGCTTGGCCACAAACCCGGCGGCATTCTCAAGCGCGTAGGCGGTATTCAGTAGGTCACCTTCTTCCCACGGACGACCGATCAGCTGCAGCCCCAGCGGCAAGCCCTGCCCGTCAAGACCGGCGGGAACCGAGATGCCCGGAAGACCCGCGAGGTTGACGGTCACGGTGAACACGTCGTTCAGATACATCTGCACCGGGTCGGCCTCGGTCATTTCGCCCAGACCGAACGCCGCCGAAGGTGTCGCCGGTGTCAGGATCGCATCGACACCTGCGGCAAAGACATCCTCGAAGTCTTTCTTGATCAGGGTCCGCACCTTGCGGGCGCGGTTGTAATAGGCGTCATAGAAACCGGCCGACAGAACGTAAGTGCCGACCATGACGCGGCGCTGCACCTCGTGGCCAAAGCCTTCGGCGCGGGTCTTTTCATACATCTCGGTGATGCCGTCGCCCTGCGCCAGCTGCGCACGGCGGCCATAGCGCACGCCGTCATAGCGCGCCAGGTTCGACGACGCCTCGGCCGGCGCGATTACATAGTAGGCCGGAAGCGCGTATTTGGTGTGCGGCAGCGAGATGTCGACGATCTCGGCCCCGGCGGCCTTGAGCATTTCGGCCCCATCCGCCCACAGCTTTTCGATCTCGGCGGGCATGCCATCCATCCGGTATTCCTTTGGAATGCCGATTTTCTTGCCCTTGATGTCGCCGGTCAGCATGGCCTCAAAATTCGGAACAGCCAGCTCGGCGCTGGTCGAGTCCTTCGGATCGTGCCCGCACATCGCCTCAAGCATGATGGCTGCGTCGCGCACGTTCTTGGTCATCGGCCCGGCCTGATCCAGCGAGGACGCAAAGGCCACGATGCCCCAGCGCGAGCAACGGCCATAGGTCGGCTTGATGCCGGTGATTCCGGTAAAGGCGGCGGGCTGACGGATCGAGCCACCGGTGTCGGTTCCGGTCGCCGCAAGGCACAGATCGGCTGCGACGGCAGACGCCGAACCACCCGAGGAACCGCCCGGGGTCAGCTGCGCGTCATCATTGCCGCGCCGCCAAGGGTTCACCGCATTGCCATAGACCGAGGTTTCGTTGGACGAACCCATGGCAAACTCGTCCATGTTCAGCTTGCCCAGCATCACCGCTCCCGCATCGGCCAGTTGCTGCGAGACCGTGGATTCGTATTCGGGCTTGAACCCGTCCAGAATCTTGGACGCAGCTTGCGAGGGCACGCCCTTGGTGCAGAACAGATCCTTGATGCCGATCGGCAGGCCACACATGGCGGGCGCGTCGCCGGCCTTGAGGCGCTCATCGGCGGCCTTGGCGCGCTCCAGCGCGATTTCCGGGGTCTTATGCACGAAAGCGTTCAGTACATCGGCTGCGTCGATCGCCTTCAGGCAGGCCTCGGTCAGCTCGACCGAGGTCACATCTCCGTTGCGCAGGGCGTTGCGGGCCTCGGCAAGGCTCAGTTTGTTCAGATCGGACATGTCTTACTCCACCACCTTGGGAACCGCGAAAAAGCCCTCGCGCGCGTCGGGAGCGTTGGACAGGATCTTGTCCTGCATGTTCCCGTCGGTCACCACGTCCTCGCGCCGCTTCAGCCGCATCGGCGTCACCGAGACCATCGGCTCGACCCCTTCGACGTCAACTTCGTTCAGCTGTTCGATGAACCCCAGGATCGTGTTGAATTCCGAGGCCAGCGCGGGCAACGCGTCATCCTCGACCTTGATCCGGGCCAGTTTGGCCACCTTGGCGGCGGTGCTTTGGTCAATCGACATGGGAAACCTCATATGCGTTACAGGGGCATTTACCCGTCTGATGCAGCAGTCGCAAGACCACTGAGCCACAGCGATTTGTCCAAAGCCCACGCGGTTGCCGCCAAGCCAAACAATTTTGAATACCCGCTATGCAAAAAAGTGAACTAATTAGTTCACTTTGACGATTGAAGCCGGCGCAAAAAGTTACTTTATGTACTGAACGAAACAGTTCAGTCCGGAGAATAATCATGAAACGCATGTTGATTGCTGTGTCCGTTGTTCTGACAACCGGTGCCGCGCCGGCCCTCGCGCTGGGGGTTCCCATGGGCGACCTGACACCGACGCTGACCTTCCCCGATCAGCACCCCTCGGATCAGGTGAGCCAGGAGAAATCTTCGCTCCGCAACTAACCCTACCGCTTCCCTGTTGGATCGGGCCGGTTCTCCCCCCTTTTTCCGCCCCGATCCTGCACCTGCCCTCGTGGCGCCGCCGACCCTGAATGGGTCGGCGCTTTTTTGTTGAAGCACGGTGCCCTATCGTTCATTCACTCAAGAGTGTCAGGTCAGCATGACCAAATATCCCGAGGTGCCGTTGCCAAAGCAGGAGATGCCATGACAGAGCGCAAGCAGAAGGTTCTGGATGCAATTGATACGGCCAATTCGGCCGATCCCACCCAAGAAGACGGTCGCCCCGCCGCGCTGCTTTATGGCGAACGGATGAGCGCCGAGTTGGATCGACTGTTCCCCGACGCCTCCGAGCCGTTGCAGATCGCCGCGCGCGGCCAGCATGTCGAGCGTTGGAAGCTGGCCCGCTCGGCATACCCTGATGGGCGCGCGGGTTATCTGGCGTGGCGCAAAGCCCAGGCCGAGCATCACGCGCAGGTCGTGGCCGAGCTGATGTCCGAGGCCGGGTACGATCAGGCCGAGATCGACGCCGCCCGTCGCATGTTGCGCAAACAGGGCATCAAGCGTGACGACGACGTTCAGGCGCTGGAGGACGTGATCTGCTTTGTCTTTCTGAAATGGTATTTTGCGCCCTTCGCCACGAAACACTCGGACGAAAAGATCCAGCGCATCGTCGAAAAGACCGCCCGCAAGATGTCGGCCGAGGCGCGCCGACGCGTGCTGGACGAGTTCGACCTACCCGAAGACCTAGCCAGCGCCTTCAAGGATTGACGGGTCATGACTGATGACATGCAGCTGTTGATCGACCTGCACCTGCCCAACGACCGGCAAGGCCCCGGCAGCGACGCGGCAACGCAACTGGCGCTGACGCTGGCGGGCGTACAAGCCGATCCCGGACTGAAGATCGCTGATATTGGCTGCGGAACCGGCGCGGCGGCCTTCTGCCTTGCGCGCCATCTGGGCGCATCGGTGACGGCAGTGGATTTCCTGCCGGAGTTTCTGACCGAGCTGAACAGACGCGCGCAGGACTTGGGTCTGGCGGCCCGGGTTCACACCCTTGAGGCGTCGATGGAGGACCTGCCCTTCGACGATGCCAGCCTTGACGTGATCTGGTCGGAAGGCGCGATCTACAACATGGGGTTCGAAAACGGTTTGAACGCCTGGCGTCGGTTCCTGAAACCCGGCGGTGTCCTGGCTGTGTCCGAGCTGACCTGGCTGACCGATCAACGCCCCGAACCTCTGACACGGCACTGGGATGCCGCCTATCCCGAAGTTGCGACCGCCGGACGGAAGATCCGCCAGATTGAGACCGCCGGTTATGAACCTGTCGGCTATTTCCCGCTGGGCTCTGACTGCTGGATGGAGAACTACTATCTCCCCCTGAAACGCAGCTTCCCTGCCTTCCTCGACCGGCAGGGCAATTCCGAGCAGGCCAAAGCGCTTGTCGATGCGGAACAGGCCGAGATTGATTTGTACGAAACCTATTCCGACTATGTCAGCTATGGGTTCTACGTGGCACGGCGTCTGCCGGACTGACCGAATCCGTCATGGCCCGGCGGTACACCTCAATCATCCAGCCCAGCATGGTGGCGTTCAGGATGTGCCACATGAAATGCGTTCCCATCGGGATGCGGGCGCAAAGCGGCGCATCGAGCGCACGGAAGGTGATCGACGCGATCAGGATCACAGCCCCGACCGCCAGACCCAGGGCCACTTGCGGCCTGCGCACGCGGAAAAGATACGCATAGATCAGGATCAATAAAGGCACCGGAGCATATGCGGCCGACCCGCCCAGCCCGGGAACCAGTTGAAACACCGGAATGGTCAGCGCCGCATAGGGGATGAACAAGGCCGTCAGAAACGCCGCCTTCGGCGTGGATAGCTGCCAGATGTCCCGGTTCACCGCGAAGATATAGATCAGGATGAACAGCAAGATCGGCGTCGTATCCGCCAGCGCGGCCCAGACCTGCGCATGGGTATGAAACAGATAGCTGCCAATACCGATCACCGCCAGAATGGCGACCAGCAGGCGGGCCAAGGGCAGACCCTGCCCGTGCACCCGCCGCCACATCACCCATGCCGCCAGCAGAAAGGCCGCGTTGGTCACGGCGTTTACGGGTTCGGCCCAATAGGTCGGCGACAGGCGCTCGCAATAGCCGTCGATTTCTCGCATCCAGTCCATGGATTTTTACATAGCCGATGCTAGGCTGACCCTGAACCGGTTTCAGGAGGGTCTTTCATGAAAATCATCTGGTTGGGGCATGGCAGCTTCCGAATTCACGCGGCAGGACAGGTCCTGCTGATCGACCCCTGGCTCAGCGGCAACCCGATGCTGCCCGAGGATCAGCACGAGGCCGCCGTCCAGGGCGCCACGCATATCCTGCTGACCCACGCACATTTCGACCACGTTGCCGACGTTCTGCCGCTGGCCAAACGCCTGAACATTCCCGTCGTGGGCCAATACGACGTCATGGCGCATTGGGCCGAGGCCGAAGGGATCGAGACCATCGGCTTCAACAAGGGCGGCCGGGTCGATCTGAACGGGGTCAAGGTCGACATGGTGCCGGCCTCGCACAGCTCGACCTTCGCTACACCCGATGGCCCGCGCGCCGGTGGGTCCGAGGTGGGGTTCATCCTGTCGGCCGATGGTCACACGGTCTATGTCTCGGGCGACACCACGATCATGGCCGACATGGAGTGGATCGGCGACTATTACAAACCCGATATCGGCATCCTGTCGGCGGGCGGCTACTTCACGATGGACATGAAAGCCGCCGCCTATGCCTCCCGGCGGTATTTCGACTTCAAGACGGTGATCCCCTGCCACTATCGGACTTTCCCGACCCTGGAACAATCCGCCAAGGACTTGGCGGACGGGCTACCGGGCGTAACCGTCATCGAGCCCGAGGTCCTGCAGGAGATCGAGCTTTGACACCCGCGCTGGCCTTCTCGGCGGAAGAATACGCGGCGCGGCTGGCCAAGACCCGTTCCGCGATGGCCCAGCGGGGTGTCGAAACCCTGCTGGTTGCCGACCCTTCGAACATGGCCTGGCTGACGGGCTATGACGGCTGGAGCTTCTACGTCCCGCAGATGGTGATCGTCCCACGCGACGGCGCGCCCCTGTGGTGGGGCCGGACGCAGGACAAGCCCGGCGCGGCGCAGACCACCTGGCTGGACCCGGACAACCTGTTCGACTGGCCCGAAGAACATGTGCAGCACCCCGACCATCACCCGGTCGAGTCGCTGGCATCGCTGCTGCGCGCGCGCGGCTGGACGACCCATCTGGGTGTCGAGATGGACAATTATTACTACTCGGCCGCCAGCCACCGAATCCTTGAGACCGCGTTCGGCCGGGATGCGCTTGTCGACGCGACCGGGTTGGTGAACTGGCAGCGTGCGGTCAAAAGCGAGGCCGAGATCGCCTTGATGCGCAAGGCCGGGCAGTTGACCACGCATATGCACGCGGTGCTGCGCGACGGGTTCCGCGCCGGGGTTCCCAAGAACGTGCTCGTGGCCGAGGTTCAGGCGGCGGGCATCGCCGGGCTGCCGGGGCTTGCGGGCGACTATCCCGCGATTGCGCCCATCGCGCCTTCCGGGGCCGAGGCCTCGGCCTCGCACATCACCTGGAACGACCGTCCGCTGACACCGGGCGAGGCGACCTATTTCGAAATCTCGGGCTGCCACCGCCGCTATCACTGCCCGGCCAGCCGCAGCCTGTTTCTGGGTGACCCGCCTGCCGATATCCGGCGCGCGGAAACCGCGATTCTCACCGCGATCGAGGACACGCTGGTCGCCGCCCGCCCCGGCGCCACCTGCGAAGAGGTCGCCGCCTGCGTCTATGACAGCTTTGCCCGGGCCGGCTATGTCAAAGGCAATCGCACGGGCTATCCGGTGGGCCTGAGCTATCCGCCCGATTGGGGCGAGCGCACCATGAGCTTGCGCCCGGGCGACAGCACCGTTCTGCAGGACAACATGACCTTTCACCTGATGCCGGGCCTGTGGACCCCGGATTGGGGGCTGGCCATCACCGAAACTTTCGTCGTCACGCCGACGGGCGGGCAACCCTTGGCAGACATCCCCCGCGAACTGGTCGTGAAACCGGCCTGAGCGCGCCTCAGCCCTTGAACCCGCCGCCACCGCGCTGCGCGGCAAAGAACTCGCGCAGCAAGCTGGCGCAGTCATCGGCCGCGATTCCGTCATAGACATCCGGCCTGTGATGGGCCTGAGGGTGCGAGAACACCCGCGCCCCATGCGCCACGCCGCCCGATTTCGGATCGGCGGCCCCGTAATAGACCCGCCGGATCCGCGCAGCTGCCAGCGCCGCGGCGCACATGGCGCAGGGCTCCAGAGTGACATACAGGTCATGCCCCGTCAGCCGGTCGGACCCGACGGCCCGGCAGGCGGCGCGCAGGGCCAGGATCTCGGCATGCGCGGTCGGGTCGTGCAACTCGCGCGTACGGTTGCCGTCCGCCGCGATGATCCGGCCATCGGGCGACACGATCACCGCACCCACCGGAACCTCGCCCCGATCACCCGCCGCGCGCGCCTGTTCCAGCGCCTTGTCCATATGCGTTCTGAAGACCATGCCCCTGACTGCCCCAGAAACCCACCTTTCGCAAGCCGCGCCGATGCGCTATGCGCAAGGCATGAGCAACACCCCTCCTCCCGGCGACCGGATCGCCAAAGTGCTGGCCCGCGCCGGCATCGCCTCGCGCCGCGAGGCCGAACGCATGATTGAAGCCGGCCGCGTGACCGTGAACGGCAAGACCATCGACAGCCCGGCGCTGAACGTCACACCCAGCGACAAGATCACCGTCGACGGCAAGCCCGTGGCCGAGCCCGAACCCGCGCGTCTGTGGCTGTATCACAAGCCAACCGGCCTTGTGACCACGAACCGCGACGAAAAGGGCCGCCCCACAATCTTCGACAACCTGCCCGAGGACATGCCCCGCGTCATGAGCGTCGGCCGGCTGGACCTGAATTCCGAGGGCCTGCTGCTGCTGACCAATGACGGGGCCATCAAGCGCAAGCTCGAACTGCCTTCGACTGGCTGGCTGCGCAAATACCGGGTGCGGATCAACGGCCGCCCGAAGGACGAGGATTTCGCCCCCCTGCGCCAGGGTCTTGTGATCGAGGGCGAAAAGTTCCAGCCCATGACCGTGACGCTAGACCGCCAGCAAGGCGCGAATGCATGGCTGACAATCGGACTGCGCGAGGGCAAGAACCGGGAAATCCGCCGCGCGATCGAAGACATCGGCTTTACCGTGAACCGACTGTTGCGCGTGTCCTACGGGCCGTTCCAGCTGGGCAATCTCAAACCCGGCGAGGTCGAGGAAATCCGCCGCCGCGTTCTGCGCGATCAACTGGGTCTGGAACCCGAAACCCCATCGGCTGCTGCGAAACGCCCAAGCCGCCCTCAAAGATCCCGTAGGCCGGTCGGCAAGAAATCACGCAAGTGACGCGGGTTATCGAACCTTCCCCCTAGCGCCAAGCCCCTTGATCCCCTAGGTTTTCAAGGGGACAACCGCAGTTGGAGGACGTCATGTCCGGGACCGGAGTGCAAAAAATGGCCTACGCGGCCCTGCTGGTGCTGTTGTTCGGCGTCTGCACCGGTTGGCTTGGGGGGCTCTGACGCCATGGCCAAGCGATACGGCGGAAAGTTCAGCCCCGACGGCCAGTCCGACACCGACGCGCCCGCCCCGCGCGGGCAATACGATGGTGCCCGAGTGAACCCGGTCGGCGCCCGCGCCAATGTGATGTTCGTTCCCGCGATCCCGCTGGTCTTTCTGTCGCTCAACGACGGCGCGATCGGGATGACCCTTGGATTGGTCGCGGCCGGCATTCTGACCGCTGCGGCCTTTCTGCTGCGCGAAGGGCTGAAAGCCGAGGATGCCTACAACGCACGCCGCACCGCGCGCCGCCCAGCCTTTCCCCGCAAGATCTTTTCGTCGGTGTTGACCGGGCTGGGGGTGGGTTTGGCCGCTTATCGCAACGACTATCTGGATGCCGAGGCCGCCAGCCAGGTCAGCCTCCTGGCGCCGGTCTTGTTCGGCGGCGTGGCCACGGCCCTGCATTCCGTCGCCTTCGGGCTCGACCCGATGAAAAACAAGGGCATGGAGGGTGTGGACACCTATCAACAGGACCGGGTCGCCCGCGTGGTCGAAGATGCCGAGGCGCATCTGAACCAGATGACGGATGCCATCAAACGGGCCGGCGACCGCAGGATCGAAGCCAGGGTCGAGCGGTTTCAGACCACCGCTCGCGATCTGTTCCGCACGGTCGAGGAGGACCCGCGCGATCTGGCCGGTGCCCGCAAATACTTGACCGTCTATCTGCAAGGCGCCCGCGATGCGACGATCAAGTTTGCCGATGTCTATGCGCGCACCCGCGACCCGCAGGCTCTGTCCGATTACTCGGCGCTGCTGGACGACCTCGAGCAGAATTTCTCGGCCCGCACCCGAAAGATGCTATTGGATGACCGCAGTGATCTGACGGTCGAAATCGACGTGCTGCGTGAACGACTGCAGCGCGAAGGCGTCCGGCTCGACTGACCGGCCAAACCAAGAACAGGGAAGCTTCTCATGTCTAACGAAATCAAGAAAAAGGCGGCCGAGGCCGAAACGCTGGTTCAGGAAGTTGCAGCCGTCTCATTGCCCGAGCCGAGTTCCGAGATCGTGCCGTTGGAAGAAGCCGACGAACCGGTGGGTGCCGAAATCCGCAAGCGCATGTCCGAAATCGACATGGGCGACACCAACTCGATCGTTGCTTTCGGATCGGCTGCGCAGGCCGAGCTGCAGGAAATCAGCCAGGCCATGCTGGCTGACGTGCGCAACAAGGATGTCGGCCCCGCCGGCGACAGCCTGCGCGACATCGTCACCACGATCCGCGGCTTTTCCGTGTCTGAACTGGACGTGCGCCGCGAGCGCAGCTGGTGGGAGAAACTGCTGGGCCGCGCCGCGCCTTTCGCCAAGTTCACCGCGCGCTACGAAGAGGTGCAGGATCAGATCGACCGGATCACCGACAACCTTCTGTCGCACGAACACACGCTGCTGAAGGACATCAAGTCGCTGGACCTGCTGTATGAAAAGACGCTGGATTTCTATGATGAACTGGCGCTGTACATCGCGGCCGGCGAAGAGAAGCTAACCGAACTGGACAGCCATGACATCCCCGAGAAAGAGGCCGAGGTGCAGGCCGCCCCGGAAGATCAGCAGGTGATGAAGGCGCAGGAACTGCGCGACCTGCGGGCCGCCCGCGACGATCTGGAACGGCGCGTGCATGACCTGAAGCTGACGCGGCAGGTGACGATGCAATCGCTGCCCTCGATCCGGCTGGTTCAGGAAAACGACAAGTCGCTGGTGACCAAGATCAACTCGACTTTGGTGAACACCGTGCCGCTGTGGGAAACCCAGCTGGCGCAGGCGGTCACCATCCAGCGCAGCGCCGAGGCCGCCGCCGCCGTACGCGACGCCAACGATCTGACGAACGAGTTGCTGACCTCGAACGCCGCGAATCTGCGCCAGTCGAACAAGATGATCCGCGAGGAAATGGAGCGCGGCGTGTTCGACATCGAAGCCGTCAAGAAGGCCAACGAGGATCTGATCGGCACGATCAATGAAAGCCTCGCCATCGCTGACGAAGGCAAGGCGAAACGGGCCGCCGCAGAAGAAGAGCTGAAGAAGATGGAAGCCGAGCTGCGGGACACCTTGGCTTCGGCCAAGGCCCGGAAAGACGGGCTGGGCGACACGGCCGGAACCGCCGTTCCGGGCTGAGGAGAGATCGCAGGTGCGGCTTCGGAGATTTCTAGGGCACGGGTTGGGGGCAGCTGCATTGCTGATCTTGGCCAATTGCGATGACGCGCTCGAGTCCTCGATTGCCCCGCAGGCGCGCCCGTCCCAGCCGCAGTTGGCCAATGCTTATGTCGAACCTTCGGCCGCAAGCCGGGATCTGGCGCGTTATTATCAGCGCGTCGAGCGCGACCTGTTGACCCGAGGTCTGATGCGTACAGACGGTGGCGGGCCGGACACCCCGTTTGATGCGGATGATTTGGCCCGGAATTTCGAAGCCATCGCGTTCTACAGCGAGTATCCCGGCGCCGCCGTATCTGGCAGCAGCCAACGTACCAGCGGAAGGCTAAGCCGCTGGTCTGGCCCAGTCCGAATACAGGCAGAGTTCGGGCCGTCAGTATCGCCAGACCAACGTGCGGCCGACAAGGCACAGATCCGGGCCTATACCGAACGCATGTCGTCCTTGACTGGCCACCCGATCTCGACCGTAACCAGAAACGCGAACTTCCATGTCTTCGTCGCCGGCGATGACGATACGGAATTCGTGCAAACGCGACTGCGCCAGTTGTTTCCCAATATCGGGCAGGCTCAGTTGAACCTGTTTCAGGATTTACCGCGCTCGTTCTATTGCTTCGTCTTTGCCTCGGCGTCGAACGGGGCACCGAACACCTACACTGGTGCGGTTGCGTTGGTACGGGCCGAGCACCCCGACTTGATGCGGCTGAGCTGCATCCATGAGGAAATCGCCCAGGGGCTGGGCCTGCCCAATGACAGCCCCCGGGCACGACCGTCGATCTTCAACGATGACGACGAATTCGCCCTACTGACCAGCCATGACGAAAAGCTGCTGACGATGTTGTATGATCCGCGCCTGAAACCCGGCATGACCGCGCAAGAGGCCGCGCCGGTGGTGCGGATCATCGCCCGTGAATTGATGGGGCAGTCGCTCTGACCCCGATGACAGGAGAACCCAGATGGGAATTTTCGATTTTCTGACCGGAGAATTCATTGATGTCATTCATTGGGTGGACGACACCCGCGACACGATGGTCTGGCGGTTCGAGCGCGAGGGCCACGAGATCAAGTATGGCGCCAAGCTGACCGTGCGCGAGGGCCAGGCGGCGGTGTTCGTGCACGAAGGCCAGCTGGCCGACGTGTTCACGCCCGGCCTCTACATGCTTGAGACCAACAACATGCCGATCATGACGACGCTGCAGCACTGGGATCACGGGTTCCAGTCTCCGTTCAAGTCCGAGATCTATTTCGTCAACACGACCCGGTTCAACGACCTGAAATGGGGCACCAAGAACCCGATCATGCTGCGCGACCCGGAATTCGGCCCGACCCGGATCCGCGCCTATGGCACCTACACGATCCGGGTCAAGGACCCGGCCCGTTTCCTGGTCGAGATCGTCGGCACCGATGGCGAATTCACCATGGACGAGATCAGCTTTCAGATCCGCAACATCATCGTGCAGGAATTCAGCCGGGTCATCGCAGGCTCGGGCATTCCGGTTCTGGACATGGCCGCCAACACCGCCGATCTGGGCAAGCTGATCGCAGCCGAGGTCTCGCCCGTGCTGGACGGCTACGGCCTCGAGATGCCGGAATTCTACATCGAGAACATCTCGCTGCCGCCGGCGGTCGAGGCGGCGCTGGACAAGCGTACTTCGATGGGGCTGGCGGGGGATCTGGGCAAATTCACCCAGTATTCAGCGGCCGAGGCGATGACGGCGGCCGCCAGCAACCCAAGCGGTGGCGGTGGCATGGGTGCCGGCCTTGGTATGGGCATGGGGATGGCGATGGCGAACCAGATGTCGAACATGGCAGCGGGTCAGCCGTCAGGCCCGTGGGGGGCGCCCGCGCCCGCTGCACCGCAAGCGGCCGCGCATGTGGCCCCGCCGCCCCCGCCGCCGGTCGAGCATGTGTGGCATATCGCGGTGGATGGCCAGACCAGCGGCCCGTTCTCGAAAGCCAAAATGGGCCGCATGGCCAGCGAGGGAGAAATCACGCGAGACACTTTCGTGTGGACGCCCGGTCAGGACGGATGGAAGAAAGCGGGCGAGGTGCAGGAACTCGCGCAGCTGTTCACGATTCTGCCGCCTCCGCCGCCCGGCGCGTGAGGCATCGGCATGCCCGCATCGCGGAAACGCTCGAAGACAGGCGGGCGCAAAGCACCGCAGCCGCCGCAATTCATCTGCCCGTGCTGCGGGTATGTCACCCTGGCCGAGCGCGGGGCCTACCTGATCTGCGCGATCTGCTTTTGGGAGGACGAGGACATTCTGTACGACAAGAACCCCCGCGAGCCATCTGCCGCCAACCACGGCCTGACGCTGGCTGAGGCGCGCGACAATTTCCGGGCGATCGGGGCCTGCGAGGCCGCAATGCTGCCGCATGTCCTGACCGAGAAAGACCGCACGGACTATCTTCACTTTCCCCTCGACAACTGACCACCCATGACACAGCCTCCTGCCCCACCACCCGGTTCTGCGGAACACCGTTTTCCATGTGACAATTGCGGCGCGGACTATCGGTTCGACCCGCAATCCGGCACGCTGACCTGTGACCATTGCGGCCATTCCGAACCGATCGGGGCTGGCCCCTGGGGCGGCGCCAGCCTGCGCGAACTGGACTTTGACGCGGCCATCGCCGACCGCCTGCCCGACAGCGAGATCGAAGAGACGCGGGTCCTGACCTGCCCCAACTGCGCGGCGCAGGTCGAGTTCGACCCCAACACCCACGCCGCGGAATGCCCGTTCTGCGCCACCCCGGTGGTGACCGATACCGGCGTGAACCGGCACATCAAGCCGCGCGGCGTTCTGCCCTTTGCGCTGGACGAACGCGCCGCGCACAAGGCCATGAGCGACTGGCTGGGGCGGCTGTGGTTCGCGCCGAACGGGCTCAAGGGCTACGCCCGCAAGGGCCGCAGGATGCAGGGCATCTATGTGCCCTACTGGACGTTCGACGCCGACACGAAATCGGCCTATCGCGGCGAACGCGGCGTGGTCTACTACGAAACCCGGACGGTGATGCGTGACGGCAAGCGCGTGCAGCAGCAGGTGCCCAAGGTGCGCTGGACACCGAAATCCGGCCGGGTGGCCCGGTTCTTCGATGACGTTTTGGTGCTGGCCTCGCAATCGCTACCCAAGTCCTACACCGACGCGCTGCAACCCTGGGACCTCCCTGCGCTCGAGCCCTATCAGCCCGAGTACCTGGCCGGATTCCGGGCAGAGGCCTACACGCTCGATCTGCAGCAAGGTTATCAGGAAGCCCGCGGCCACATGGCCCGCGTGATCGAGCGTGACGTCCGCTTTGACATCGGCGGCGACCGGCAGCGCATCCATGCGATCGAAACCGACATCCGCGACGTGACCTTCAAGCACATCCTGCTGCCGGTCTGGATGGCCGCGTACAAGTATCGCGGCCAGACCTATCGCTTTGTCGTCAACGGCCGCACCGGTCAGGTGCAGGGTGAACGACCCTGGTCGGCGATCAAGATCACGATTGCGGTGGTCCTGGGCCTGCTGGCGGCAGCCGGCATCGGGTATCTGGTGGCGACCGGACAGCAATGACCGCCGGGTTCCGCCGCTGAAAACTCTGCCGCGGAACCCCTTGAACATCCCCGGCTTCTCACCCATCCTGCCGCCGGCTGCCCCGGAGGAGAGGACAACGTGACCCTGGCCGATCTGAACACGCTTCTGACCGCGCGCCAGTCCTGCCGCGCCTTCCGGTCCGATCCGGTGCCGCGGGGTGACATCGAACAGATTCTGACCAGCGCCGCCCAAGTGCCCAGCTGGTGCAACGCGCAGCCCTGGCAGGTGGTCGTGACCAGCGGCGCGGAAACGGATGCTTTCCGCAGCGCCTTGCGGGCCGAAGCCGAGACCGGCCAGGCGCAGCCCGACCTGCCCTTTCCGACCGGCTATTCCGGCGTCTATCAGGACCGGCGCCGCGCCTGCGGATGGGCCCTGTACGAGGCCGTGGGCGTGGAAAAGGGCGACCGCGCTGGATCGGCCCGGCAGATGATGGAAAACTTCAACCTGTTCGGCGCCCCGCATTGCGCCATCCTGTCCAGCCCGGCGGAACTCGGCCCCTATGGCGCGATGGATTGCGGCGGGTTTGTCACGGCCTTCACACTGGCGGCACAGGCCTTGGGCATCGCCACGATCCCACAGGCGGCGGTGGCCGCCTATGGGCCGTTCCTGCACCGCTATTTCAACATCCCCGATGACCGGCTGATCCTGTGCGCGATTTCCTTCGGCTATCCGAATGTCGATCATCCGGCCAACCAATTCCGGACCGAGCGCGCCACGCTGGACGAGTTCGTCACCTGGCGTGGGGCTTGGACCGAGTAAGCGAACTTTGAGAAAAACATCGACATGCGCGCATTGATACAAAGGGTGTCCGAGGCATCGGTCTCGGTCGAGGGGGAAGTCATCGGCCAGTGCGGGCCGGGGCTACTGGTGCTGGTCTGCGCCATGCAGGGCGACGACGACTCGCACGCCGAGCAACTGGCGGCCAAGATTGCCAAGCTGCGGATCTTCAAGGATGACGCGGGCAAGATGAACCGGTCGGTGTTGGATATCGGCGGCTCGGCCCTTGTGGTCAGCCAGTTCACCTTGGCCGCCGACACGTCGCGCGGGAACCGGCCCGGATTTGCGGCGGCGGCCGATCCGGCAACCGGTGAACGCCTGTACGAACACTTTGCCCGCGCGCTGGCCGCGCTTGGGGTTCCGACCGAAACCGGGTCTTTCGGAGCGGATATGGCGGTGTCCCTAGTCAATGACGGCCCGGTTACGATCTGGATGGACATGTGATGACGATGCAGGATCAGGCGATCGCGATCTGGAAGGCGGGCGTTGCCGCCGTTGACGGCTATGGCGCGGTCAAGGCGGCGCTGCTCGATGTGCCGCGCCCCGATTTGATTCTGGCGGTGGGCAAGGCCGCGGCGGCGATGATGAATGCGGCGCAGGATCATTTCGGCAGAACACCGGGCCTTGTGGTCACGAAAGACGGCCATGCCGAAGGGCTGCCGTCACATCTGCAGGTCATCGAAGCCTCTCACCCCGTGCCCGATGCCCGCAGCCTGAAGGGTGGCCAGGCCCTGCGCGCGGCTGTTCAGGCCATGGAGCCTGGCACGCATCTGTTGCTGCTGGTCTCGGGCGGTGCGTCTTCGCTGGCCGAGGATCTTGTGCCGGGGGCCACCCTCGAAGATCTGGCGCGGCTGAACGCGCAGCTGCTGTCCGAGGGGCTGGTCATCACCGCCATGAACGCCCGCCGGCGCAAGATTTCGCGGATCAAAGGCGGCGGTCTGCTGACCGGTTTCGGCGGAGCGCGCGCGACGGTCCTGGCCATTTCGGACGTGCCGGGGGACGACATCGGCGTCATCGGATCGGGCATCGGCGCCTTGCCCAACGCCCCGCAATTCGAAGCGAGTGTCGAAATCATTGCCTCGAACGCCCATGCGCGCTGCGCCGCAGCCGACGCGGCACGTGCCGCCGGTCTGGACGTTTTGGTTGAGGAAGAGGCCCTGCACGACGACTATCTGTCCGTCGCCGCAGATATCGGCGCGCGGCTGCGTCAGATGCCGCCGGGCGCGATGATCTTTGGCGGAGAGCCGACGGTCGTCCTGCCCGAAAACCCGGGCCGAGGCGGGCGCAACCAGGCGCTGGCACTGGCGTTGGCGCGCGAGATTCAAGGATGCGAGGGGCTGTGTGTCGTGGTCGGTGGAACCGACGGCACCGACGGGCCGACTGATGCGGCCGGCGGTGTCGTGACCGGCGCGACATGGGCCGATGGGGCGGACCAAGCCTTGCGCGAGGCCGATGCGGGGACGTTCCTTGACCGGGTCGGTGCTCTGCTGGTGACCGGCCCCACGGGAACCAATGTCATGGATCTGCTTGTCGCAACGAAGGAATGAATTGACGCTTTTCCTCGCACACCATCCGCCGATGCGCCTGAGACTAGGCACATGACTCAGGCGAAGAACTCACTGGCCGAGATCGAAGACGTTCCGGATCAGGGCATCATTCTGTCGGACGGCTGCCGCCTGTCGGCGCGGATCTGGCGTCCTGTCGATGCGGCGCAGCGCCCGGTGCCCGCCATTTTGGAATACCTGCCTTATCGCAAGCGCGACGGCACGACGGCGCGCGATGCCCTGACCCATCCCTGGTTTGCCAAACGGGGTTACGCCTGCATCCGCGTCGACATGCGCGGCAACGGCGACAGCCACGGGCTGATGGAGGATGAATACACCCAGCAGGAACTGGAAGACGCCGTCGAGGTGATCGAATGGCTGGCCCAACAGCCCTGGTGCAGCGGTGCGGTCGGGATGATGGGGATCAGCTGGGGCGGCTTCAACGCGCTGCAAGTGGCGGCGCTGCAACCCGCGCCGTTGAATGCCATCATCACCCTGTGTTCGACCGCCGACCGTTATGCCGATGACATCCATTACAAGGGCGGCTGCCTTCTGAACGAGAATCTGGGCTGGGGGGCCACCATGTGGTCGTATTCGTCCCGCCCGCCCGACCCGGCGCTGCGTGACGACTGGCGCGAGATGTGGCTGCAGCGGTTGACGGCCGAACCGTTTCTGCCCTCGGTCTGGCTGCGGCATCAGACCCGCGATGCCTATTGGCGACATGGGTCTGTCTGCGAAGACCCCGGCGCGATCCGAGCCGCGACACTGGCGGTGGGCGGCTGGGGTGATGCCTACAAGAACACGGTGCCCTGGCTGGTCGAGAACCTGACTGCGCCGGTCAAGGGCATCGTCGGCCCCTGGGTGCACAAGTACCCGCATTTTGCCGTGCCCGAACCACGCATCGGCTTCCTGCAAGAGGCGCTGCGCTGGTGGGACCGCTGGCTGAAGGGCAAAAAGACCGGAGTTGAACAGGACCCGGCCTATCGCGCCTATCTGATGGATGGCGTGCGCCCGGCGCGCTGGTATGCCGAACGCCCGGGCCATTGGATCACCGAGGATGCCAGCGCCACGTCCCACCTGCCGACGGTCACCCTTCCGCTTTCCGAAGCCGGGCTGGGTAAGGACGGCCCCTTGGATACCAAAATCCGCTCGCCGCATCATTGCGGCATGGATGGCGGCGAATATTGCGCCATCTGGCTGGGTCCGGACATGCCGGGCGACCAGCGGGCAGATGACGCTCTGTCCGCCTGTTTCGACACGACCCCTCTGACCGCAGATCTGGACATTGTCGGTGCCCCGCGCCTGCGCTTGAAGCTGAGTGTCGACAAACCACAAGCCCAGATTGCCGTTCGGCTGAACCAAATCCACCCCGACGGAGCTGCGACTCGGATCACCTATGGTGTATTGAATCTGACCCATACGGAGGGGCATTCGTCCCCCAAAACGGTGATACCCGGACAGGTCTACGACATCGAAGTTGTGCTGGACCACGTCGCCTACCGGGTTCCCAAGGACCACAGCCTGCGCGTTGCCGTCTCAAGCGCCTATTGGCCGCTGATCTGGCCTTCGCCGGAAACAGCGGAGCTCCACCTGACAGGCGGCACGTTCACGATCCCCCAGCGCGACAGGTCGGATCGGGATGAATGGCAATTTGCCCCACCCGATGCGGACTCTCCGTGGCAAGTGACCCAATTGCGAGAGGCGACCCATGCGCGGCGCGTCGAAACTGACATGACGACCGGCGTCATCGATCTGGTCATCGAAGATGATTTCGGCTTGGTCGAAGACGCGGATCATGGTCTGGTCAGCGGCGGAACCGCTTTTGAACTGTGGTCGATCCATCCGGACGATCCGCTGAGCGCGCGCGGTCGCTGCGAATGGGTACAAGAGACCCGTCGCGACGGCATCCAACTGCGAACCGAGGCCAATTGCGAGATGTGGTCGGACCGATCCAGCTTTCATCTGCGCGCGACGCTTGATGCCTTTGAAAACGATGTGAAGATTTTTTCCAAAACCGTGGAGGACACCATACCTCGTGATCAGATGTGATTTTGCTGGTGGCAAGTCCCCGAGATTTGACCTTGCCCGCCGCGACGAAATGCGCCAACGTTGACTCATGCGTCAATAAAAAGCCCGTGAAACGGGCACACAAAACACTCAACTGGGAGATATCCGAATGAACGAACAACTCACTCACATGGCCAGCCAGGTGACCGCCGGGAAGCTGACCCGACGTGAATTCATGGGGAAGGCAGCCGCACTGGGTGTATCGGCTGCCATGGCCAGCACCGTCTTCGCCGACGCGGCCCGCGCAGCCGGCGCCAAGAAAGGTGGCGATCTGAAACTGGGCCTGCAGGGCGGTGAATCCACAAACTCGCTGGACCCGGCCACCTATGCCAGCTCGGTTCCATTCCAGAACGGCAAGCAGTTCGGTGACCAACTGGTCGAAGTCGCCCCCGACGGCACGATCGAGCCGCGCCTTGCCGAAAGCGTTGAAGGCAGCGCCGATGCCAAGGTTTGGACGTTCAAACTGCGTCAAGGGGTCGAGTTCCACAACGGCAAGACCATGACCAGCGAAGACGTGCTGAAAACGATGCAGCGCCATTCGAACGAAGATTCGAAGTCGGGCGCGCTGGGCATCATGAAGGGCATCGAGTCGATGAAGGCCGATGGCGAGTATTTTCAGGTCACCCTGAACGAGCCGAACGCCGATCTGCCTTACCTGATGGCCGACTACCACCTGATCATCCAGCCGGACGGCGGAATGGACAACCCGGGCGCCGGTATCGGCACCGGTCCGTACAAGCTGGAAGCGGACGAGCCCGGTGTGCGCCACCTGTTCTCCAAATTCGAAAACCACTGGAACCCGGATTTCGGCAACTTTGACAGCGTCGAAGTTGTGGTCATCAACGATGCTACGGCCCGGACGGCCGCGCTGCAGTCGGGTCAGGTCCACGCGATCAACCGGGTTGAGCCCAAGGTTGCCGACCTCTTGGGTCGTGCACCCAACCTGACCGTACATTCCACGGCAGGACGCGGCCACTACGTGTTCATCATGCATTGTGACACGGCGCCGTTCGACGGCAACGAACTGCGGACCGCTCTGAAATACGCGATCAACCGCGAAGAGCTGGTCGAGAAGGTACTGCGCGGCTATGGCTCGGTCGGGAACGACATGCCGATCAACGCAGCATACCCGCTGTTCGATGAGACAATCCCGCAGCGTGAGTTCAGCGTCGAAAAAGCCGCGGAACACTACAAGAAGTCCGGCCATGACGGGTCGCCCATCATTCTGCGCGTGGCCGACGGAGCTTTCCCTGGCGCCGTGGATGCCGCAGCCCTGTTCCAGCAGACCGCCCAGCAGGCCGGGATCCCGCTTGAGATCAAGCGCGAGCCGAATGATGGCTACTGGTCCGAAGTCTGGAACGTACAGCCGTTCTGCGCGTCCTACTGGGGTGGCCGTCCGGTGCAGGACCAGATGTACGCAACTGCCTATCTGTCCACCGCCGACTGGAACGACACCCGGTTCAAGGTCAAAGAGTTCGACGACCTGCTGTTTGCCGCGCGTGCCGAGCTGGATCCGGCAAAGCGCAAGGCCATCTACAGCCAGATGGGCATGATGGTCCGTGACCAGGGCGGCCTGATCTGCCCGATGTTCAACGACTTTGTCGAGGGCATCAGCAACCAGCTGGATGGCTGGGAGACTGATCCGACCCAAGAGATGATGAACGGCAACATGTCCCGCAAGATGTGGTTCGTCTAACTCGGATCGACAGGTATGCATCCTATCATCAAACTGGTTTCCCAGCGCCTGGCGCTGGGATTCCTCTTGCTGTTTGGCGCTTCGGCCCTGATTTTCGGGTTGACCGAGGCCCTACCCGGAGACGCCGCGCAAGCCGTCCTGGGGCAGTCCGCCACCCCTGAATCCCTTGCCAACCTCCGTGAGGAGATGGGGCTGAACCGTCCCGCCTTGACCCGGTATTTCGAATGGCTTGGCGGAATTGTCCAAGGTGACATGGGCACGTCCCTGACCAACAAGCTGGACATAGCCGAGTCGGTTAGCAACCGATTGGGCAATACGTTGTTTCTTGCCTTTTGGGCAGCCATCGTCTCGGTGCCCCTTGCAATTTTTCTTGGCCTCGTCGCGGTACGCTACCGCAACCGCTGGCCCGACAAGCTGATCTCGGCCGTCACCCTGACGACAATCTCGATCCCGGAATTCCTGATCGGCTATGTCCTTGTCTATTTCATCGCGGTCAAGCTGGGCATGTTCTCGCCGCTGGCGATGATCAATGACAGCATGTCCTTTTGGCAAAAGCTGAACTCGATCGCGCTGCCCGTGATCGTGCTGACCATGGTGGTTCTGGCGCATATGATGCGCATGACCCGCGCCGCGATTTTGAACGTGATGCAGTCGGCCTATGTCGAAACGGCCGAACTGAAGGGCCTGAGCAACTTCAAGGTCATCTGGCGCCATGCCTTCCCGAACGCCATCGCCCCCATCGTGAACGTGGTGATGCTGAACCTGGCCTATCTGGTCGTGGGCGTCGTCGTGGTCGAGGTGGTGTTCGTCTATCCCGGCATGGGACAGTACCTTGTGGATCACGTGACCAAACGTGACGTGCCGGTGGTTCTGGCCTGCGGGGTCATCTTTGCCGCAATCTACATCGGGCTGAACATGGTGGCCGACATCGTCGCAATCCTGGCCAACCCAAGGCTGAGGCACCCGAAATGAAGAACATCCCAATCTCTGCAATGATCGGGCTGGCCTTCACCGCCCTGTATTTCATCATCGCCGTCTTTGCGCCCTTCCTGGCGCCCTACGGCATGGCCGAGGTGGTCGGCGACGTGTGGGAGCCCTCGAGTTCGGAATTCTGGCTGGGCACCGACAATATCGGCCGCGATCTTCTCAGCCGAATGATCTATGGCGGGCGCACCACGATCTTCATCGCCACCGCCGCCACCATCCTCAGCTTCGTCACCGGTTCGATCCTGGGCTTTCTGGCGGCCGTGCTGGGAGGCTGGGCCGATCAGGTGATGTCGCGGACCGTGGACCTGATCATGTCGATCCCGTCGCTGATCACCGCGCTGGTGGTTCTGGCCATGGTGCCGGTCACCATCCCGGTTCTGATCGTGGTCATGGGCCTGCTGGACGCCACCCGCGTCTATCGTCTGGCCCGGGCCGTGGCCGTTGACATCGAAGTCATGGACTATGTCGAGGCCGCCAAGCTGCGCGGTGAGGGCCGCGGCTGGATCATCTTCCGCGAGATCCTGCCCAACGCGCTGTCCCCGCTGGTGGCCGAACTGGGCCTGCGCTTCATCTTCATGGTGCTGTTCGTCTCGACCCTGTCGTTCCTGGGCCTGGGCGTTCAACCTCCGCTGGCCGATTGGGGCGGCATCGTGAAGGAAAACAAAGACGGCATCGTCTATGGCATCGGCGCGGCGCTGTACCCGGCGGTGGCCATCGCCACGCTGGCCATCTCGGTCAACCTGGTGGCCGACTGGATCCTGAACCGCACCACATCGCTGAAAGGAGGCCGGGGATGAGCGATACCCTTCTCAAGGTCCGTGACCTCAAGATCGGCGCAACCGTCTACCCGCCGGGCGAAAAGCCCCGCGACATCGAAATCGTGCACGGGGTCAGCTTTGACCTCGAGCGCGGCAAGGTGCTGGGGCTGATCGGGGAATCCGGTGCGGGCAAATCGACCATCGGGCTGGCATCGATGGCTTATGGCCGGGGCGGCGTTAAGATCACCGGCGGTGAGGTCTGGGTGAACGGGCGCGACATCCTCAAGACGTCGCTGTCGGATATCCGCAAACTGCGCGGCGGCGAGGTTACCTATGTGTCGCAATCGGCGGCGGCGTCCTTCAATCCCGCCAAGAAGATCATGGATCAGGTGGTCGAAGCCGCGGTCGAGCAGAAGAAGTTCAGCCGCAAAGAGGCCGAGGCCCGTGCGCGTGAGCTGTTCGCCAAGCTGGGCCTTCCCGACCCGGACAACATCGGCAACCGCTATCCGCACCAGGTCTCGGGCGGGCAGCTGCAGCGTTGCATGACGGCGCTGGCGCTGTGTCCCGAGCCGGATCTGGTGGTGTTCGACGAACCCACGACCGCGCTTGATGTGACCACGCAGATCGACGTCCTGATGGCGATCAAAGAGGCCATCCGCGACACCGGCGTAGCAGCGCTATACATCACCCACGATCTGGCGGTCGTGGCGCAGGTCAGCGATGACATCATGGTGCTGCGCATGGGCGACACGGTCGAATACGGCACCACCGACCAGATCATCAACAACCCGCAGGAAGAATACACCAAGGCGCTGGTCTCGGTCCGCTCGATCGAACACGAGGAAAAACAGCCTACGCCCGAACCCGTGCTTCAGGTCGATGGCATCACGGCCCGCTACAAGGGGCTGAACTTCGACGTGCTGCACAACGTCAATGTCGAGCTTCATCCGGGGCAGACTCTGGCGGTCGTGGGGGAATCGGGGTCGGGCAAATCCACGCTGGCCCGGGTGATCACCGGCCTGCTGCCCCCGCGCGACGGCGAGATCACCTTTGCCGGGCGCAAGCTCAGCCCCGATCTGGCCGGACGCTCGCGCGAGGACCTGCGCGAGTTGCAGATGATTTACCAAATGGCCGATGTTGCGATGAACCCGCGCCAGACCGTAGGAACCATCATCGGCCGGCCGCTCGAGTTCTATTTCAACATGCGCGGCGCCGAGAAGCGCAAGCGCATCATCGAACTGTTGGACGAGATCGAACTGGGCGAAGGTTTCATCGACCGGTATCCGGCCGAGCTGTCCGGCGGTCAAAAGCAGCGTGTGTGCATTGCCCGCGCTCTGGCGGCCAAGCCCAAGATGATCATCTGTGACGAGGTCACCTCGGCGCTGGATCCGCTGGTGGCGGATGGCATCCTCAAGCTGTTGCTGGACCTGCAGAAGATCGAGGACGTGGCCTATCTGTTCATCACCCATGACCTGGCGACGGTGCGCGCGATCAGCGACAGCATCGCCGTGATGTATCAGGGGCGCGTGGTGCGCTATGGACCCAAATCACAGGTGCTGAGCCCGCCGTTCGACGACTATACCGACCTGCTGCTCAGTTCGGTGCCGGAAATGCATCTGGGCTGGCTGGAAGAGGTCGTGGCCCACCGCAAGATGGAGAGCGCCGGCAACTGAGCCGCTGGCTGTGCAAGCCGACAAAACACTCTGAAATCCCGACACTTTGTTTCTATCGAAGTGTCGGGATTCTCTCATTCCGGACGGGAACAGGCAGCCTTGGCTGACCGAATCTCCTAGGGTGGGCCAAACAAGTGATCCAATACGAGGGCCATGCGATGGACCGCAAGCTTCTGCTCATCATTCTCGACGGGGTTCCCTGGCGCAATTTCCGCCGGCTATTCGGCAACCTCGAAGGCTGGGTCGACAGCGGCGAAGCGCGGGTTTGGAAGCTGCGTTCGGTGCTGCCTTCGATCTCGGCCAGCTGCTATGCCTCGATCCACACGGGCGTGACACCACAGGAGCATGGCTGCACCGGAAACGGCAACGTGTTCAGGTTGGATCACAAGGACATCTTCAGTCAGGTGCGCGAGGCCGGCGGCGTGACCGGGGCGGTGACCCACAGCTTCTGGTCGCAGTTCTTCAACCGCCACCCTTTCGACTATGTGCGCGACATCGAATATGACGAGCCGGACAGCGCCACCATCAACCACGGCCGCTTCCACTCGATGACGGGCTATGGCAAGGCCAACCAGATGACGCCGTCCGATGTCGACCTGTTCGCGACCCTGACCAACCTGTGCCTGCGGTTCGGGCTGGATTACGGCATTCTCCATACCTGTACGCTCGACAGCATGGGCCACCGCTTCTACCACGACTGTGAAGAGATGGATCACGCCTGCTTCGTCATGGACGAGATGCTGGCCCCTTTCATCCCCCGCTGGCGGCAGTTGGGATACGAGGTGATCGTGACCGCCGATCACGGCCAGGACGAGCGCGGCCACCACGGCGGGCGCAGCGCGCTGCAGCAGGAAACGGCGCTGTACTACTTCGGCGATGCCGAGGGTCCCGATGCGGAAACGGTCATTGACCAATTACAGTTGGCGCCCACGATCCTGACCCGCATGGGCGCACCGGTGGCCGAGACGATGAAGGCCAGGCCGTTCCTGCGCTGAGCGCGGTCAGTCGTAGTTCCACAACCCCTGCCCCAGCGCCTCGACCGCGATCGAGATCCGTTCGAAGCTGTCGGCGGCGCGGGTCACCGAATGGCGGGCGCGCAGGTAGCCATGCACGAGTCCGGCCTCGTTGATCCAATGCGCCTGCCCGCCGGCGGCGGTGATTTTGGCGCAGTACGCGGCTCCGTCATCACGCAGGGGATCGCAGTCGGCGGTCACGACTACCGTCGGCGGCAGCCCGGAAAAGTCGGTATCGTGCAGGGGTGCGAATGTTGGGTCATGTTCCGGGACGGCGCCGCCGCAGCGGACCTTTTCATAGAACAGGACCTCGTCGCGCGTCAGCATCGGGGCGTGGGCGTGTTCGATGTACGATCCCTGGTTCGGATCGCCGCCCAAACCGGGATAGATCAGAACCTGCCCCAGGATGCTCCCGATGCGCCCGCGCGCGTGATGGGCGACGGCTGCGGCCAGGTTTCCGCCCGCGCTGTCCCCGGCCAGAACCAGCGGATCGCCGAATTCGGATTCCACCCAGTTCACCGCGGTCCAGCAATCCTGGAACTGCGCCGGATGAACATGTTCAGGACACAGGCGGTAGTCGACCGCCACCACCCGATAGCCAGTTTGGGCGCACAGTTCGGCGCAGACGTCATCGTGGCTGTCCAGCCCGCCGACGACGAAACCGCCGCCATGCATGTAGACGACGGTTCGGGTGGGATCTCCGCAGGAATAGACGCGCACCCCGACCCCATCGGCCGAGCTGTCCCGCGTTTCGACGCCCGGTGGACGCGGCTGCCGAAACGCGCGGCACATGTCGTCATAGACGCGGCGCTGGTCCTCGATGGACCGATCCACCGCGTCTTCGGGATAGCTTTCGGCGGTGCGCCGGATGAACGCCCAGGTCTCCTCGTCGATCAGACGTTCATAGTCCATTGCCCCTCCGGATCAGTCGGCCCACTCCCACGGCCGGGTGAAGTTGCCCAGCACTTGGTTCACATCGTCCTCGGATGCGCCGTTCGCGTCAAGCTGCGCGACAAGGCCGCGCTTTTTGTCGTCGATGACCGACACGACTCGCGCCGCAACGCCGGCGGTTTCCAACGCTTGGTTGTAGACCCGCGTGATCGCCTGTTTTCGCAGTTCTGGCTTGAAGACCTTGCCCACCGCCGTCTTCGGCAGTTCGGGCAGGATGGTCATGTGCTTGGGATGCGCCGCGCGTTCGTGCACGTGCACCTTGCAGTATTCCAGCAGTTCTTCCTCGGTCACGCTGGCGCCTTCGACCAGTTCGACAAAGGCACAGGGAACCTCGCCCGCATGGGCGTCGGGCTGGCCGATGGCGCCGGCAAAGGCCACCGCGTCATGGCCCAGCAAGGCCTCTTCGATCTCGGCCGGGTCGATATTGTGGCCGCCGCGAATGATCAGATCCTTGGCCCGGCCCGTGATCCACAGATACCCGTCCGCATCGAACCGTCCCAGGTCGCCGGTGCGCAGGTACTTGTCGAAATAGTAGAGATCGACGTTTTTGTCCTCCTCGGTATAGGTGTTCCCGGCATAGACACCCGGGTTCGACACGCAGATTTCGCCCACTTCGTCCACCGCGCATTCCTTGGGCCCGTCGGGGCTGTCGCGCAGGATCTTGACGTCGGTGTACGGGAACGGAATCCCGATCGAGCCGATCTTCTTCTCGCCATCCACCGGGTTGCAGGACACCAGGCAGGTGGCCTCGGTCAGGCCATAACCTTCGACGATGGTCACACCGGTCGCTTTCTCGAACCGGCGGAACAGTTCGACCGGCAGCGGAGCCGAACCCGAGAAGGCCGTCTTGACGGTCGAGATGTCGGCATCCACCGGGCGCTGCATCTTGGCCGAGATCGCCGTGGGCACGGTGATGATGAACGACACCTTCCAACGTTCGATCAGCTTCCAGAAGTTGTCGAACACGCCGTCGCCGCGATAACCGGCGGGGGTCGGGAACACCACATGGGCGCCCGACGACACCGCCGCCATCACGATCACATGGCAGGCAAAGACGTGGAACATCGGCAGCGGGCACATGATCACGTCCTCTTCCGAGAACAGCAGCGTGTGGCCCAGCCACCCATTGTAGATCATGCCGGAATATTTGTGCTGCGCGACCTTGGGCATACCTGTGGTGCCGCCGGTATGGAAATAGCAGGCAACCCGGTCCTCTTTGCTGTCCTCGAAGGTCAGCGTGGTGGGTTGCTTCGCCAGTTCCTTGTTGAAATCCAGATAATCGGCGTGGGCCAGATGCTCTTTGTCGGCCATCTTGGGCCGGACCAAAGGCACGATCCACGATTTCGGCGGCGTCAGGTACCGGTTCAGGTCAATCTCCAACACGGTGTTGACACCCGGCGCGTGGCGCACGGCCTCGGCGACCTTCTGCGCGACGTCCGTTTTCGGGAATGGCTTCAGCGTAACCACGACCTTGGCCTTGGTCTCACGCAGGATCGACGCGATCTGCTCTGGCTCGAGCAGCGGGTTGATCGGGTTCACGATCCCGGCCACCGCGCCGCCCATCATGGTGACCAGCGTCTCGTTGCAGTTGGGCAGCACATAGGCCACCACGTCGTTTTCCTTGACCCCCAAAGAGCGGAACAGGTTGGCCGCCTGGTTCGTCTTGGTCAGCAGTTGCGACCATGTCAGGGTTTCGGCCTTGTCCTTGGGGCCGGACAGGATCTGGAAACTGATCGCGTTGCGATCCGGGAACTTGGCGGCCGTCCGCGAGAGCAGTTGATGGAACGTGACGGGGACGTCGCGGTCCTCCCACGGCATTTCCTGCTCCATTCTCAGTTTGTCTTCCTTGCCCACAAAGGCCATGTGGTTCCTCCCCTTTTTTACCCTGCATTTTTGCAGGCTGTCTTGCGTCCAAGATGTAAGCAAATGCAGCCCTGCGCAAGCGAGGGCTTACCCTCGGGCAAGGGGAAAAAGTAGAATGACGCTACGGCGGTTCGCGAAATGCCCGCGCGTCACTTCACTCGGCGGCCACACCATCGGTGAACTGGAGACGCGCCAGACGCGCATAAAGCCCATCTTGCGCCACCAGATCGTCATGGGTGCCCTGCGCCACGATCCGGCCGTTCTCCATCACCACGATGCGATCGGCCTTTTTCACGGTGGCCAGACGGTGCGCCACGATCAGGGTGGTGCGCCCGGCGCGCATTTGGTCGACGGCGGCCTGAACGGCGCGCTCGCTCTCGGCATCCAGCGCCGAGGTCGCCTCGTCCAGCAGCAGAACCGGAGCGTCGCGCAAAATCGCCCGCGCGATGGCGATGCGTTGTTTCTGTCCGCCCGACAGCATCACGCCGCGTTCGCCGACGAAACTGTCATAGCCTTCGGGCAGGGCCGAGATGAAGTCATGCGCCGCGGCGGCACGGGCCGCGGCCTCGACCTCGGCATCCGAGGCGTCCAGCCGTCCGAACCGGATGTTTTCGCGCGCCGAGGCCGCAAAGATCACCGGATCCTGCGGAACCAGCGCCATGTGCTGCCGGAAATCCGAGCGGCGCATGTCGCCCAGATCGATCCCGTCTAGGCTGACCTGACCGGCCTCGGGGTCGTAGAACCGCTGGATCAACTGGATCACGGTCGTCTTGCCCGCGCCCGAGGGTCCGACGAAGGCCACGGTCTCGCCCGGGTTCACTGTCAGCGACAGGTCGTCCAGTGCCAGAACGTCGGGCCGGGCCGGGTAGCGGAAGGTGACGTTGTCAAAGGTGATCTGTCCCTTGACCGGCTGCGGCAGCGCCTTGGGTTGTGTCGGGTCGTTGACCGTATCTTCGGCGTTCAGCAACTCGACCAGCCGCTCGGTGGCGCCTGCGGCACGCTGCAGCTCGCTCCAGATTTCGGAAAGGGCGGCTACGGACCCGGCCATGATGATCGAATAGATCACGAACTGGATCAGCACGCCTTCGGTCATCACGCCGTTGCGCACATCGTTCGCCCCCATCCACAAAACTCCGACGATCCCCGAGAAAACCAGAAAGATCACGATCACCGTCAGAACCGCCCGCGTCTGGATACGGCGCAGGGAAACATGGTACGAGGTCTCGGTCATGTCGTCGAACTGGCGGCGGCTGGCGTCCTCATGGGTGAACGCCTGTACGGTCTGAACGGCGCCCAGCGCCTCGCCTGCATTGCCCGACGAGGCGGCGATCCAATCCTGGTTTTCGCGGCTTATGACCCTCAGCCGACGCCCGAGAACCAGGATCGGCACCACCACCACCGGGATCAGCAGCAAAACCAGCCCGGTCAGCTTGGCCGAGGTCAGCAACATCAGCACAAGCCCGCCGATGAACATCAGGAAATTCCGCAATGCGATCGACACTGACGAGCCCAGAACGGATTGGATCAGCGTGGTGTCGGTGGTGATACGGCTCAGGACCTCACCGGTCATGATGCGTTCGTAGAAGGCGGGGCTCATGCCGATGACGCGGTCAAAGACTGCCTTGCGGATGTCAGCCACGACCCGCTCGCCCAACCGGGTCACCAGCATGTACCGGATACCCGTTCCCACCGCCAGAACCGCTGCGATGCCCAGCGCCGCCAAGAAATACCAATCGAGCAGTTCACCGTCTTCGATGCGGAAGTTGTCGACCACGCGCCGCACGGCCAAAGGCAAGGTTAGGGTCATGCTGGCCGTCAGAACCAGCGCCAGCGTCGCCCCAAGCATCAGGAGCCGATAAGGCTTCATGAACGGCCACAACGAGGCCAGCACGCTCAGCTTCCGGGATCCGGGTCGATCTTCATGAGCACCGGGCGCCTGCACGTTTGCTTGGTTGGCGGAGCGTGTTCTTGCCATGCCTGACCCTTTTTACTTTCTGGGACTCGCGATATGGCTTCTTGGCGGCGCAGGCGCGCCGGGTCAAGGAGACTGCGCACAATAGCAACCCGACAAGGGCTTTTTGACGCAACTTATTCCGGAGAGTTTGGAGCGGGTAGACGGAATCGAACCGACATAGCCTGCTTGGAAGGCAGGGGCTTTACCATTAAGCTATACCCGCTTGGTGAAGGGCTGAGTAGTCCATGCCCGGGCCGTCGTCAAGAACCGAAATCCACCTGCGCATCGCTTTTGCGACTGCCTGCTTGCGGTCGACCATTGCAGACTGCGCGGCCAACCGCCCATCGCTTTGAATTGCACTTGTTTTGGGGTCGCGCACTGGCGCAGCATGCGATTGCAGTGCTTGCCGTTCGCGAAAACCTGCCTAGCGTGTGTACCGCCCCAAACGGTTAATGGGGTTGTTAAGTACCTGTAACAATCAGTTCCTAAATCCGTTTCACAAATTCATTCCGACAGCGAGGAATCATCCAATGAAAGACGTTGATCCAGCCACCCTTTCCGCCGACGACTGGGACGAACTGAATTTCCCCCGCCCAGACGAAAATGACTTTGACCGCGTCGTCGAAAGCGCGCTGTCGCGACGCGGCTTTTTGGGTGGAGTGTTGGCCTTCGGGTCGGGCGCTGCGGCCATGGGCAGCGGTCTGCTGGGGTCGACCTCAGCCCACGCACAGACCGCTTCTCGTTTTGCCTTCACCCCGATTGCGGCCCAGACCGATGGCACCGTGCATGTGCCCGAGGGGTATGAATGGAAGGTCCTCATGCGCTGGGGCGATCCGCTGTTCTCCGAGGCCGATGGGTATGACATCACCAATGGTGGACCGGTCGAAAACTCGGACAAGGTTTTTGGCGAGAACACTGATGGTATGGAGACTTTCTCGTTCCAAGGGCACCAGTTGATCGCCATCAATCACGAGTATCCCAATCGCAAAATCAACCTGCCCGCAGCGCAGGAAGGTGTGCCCGCAAACGCGGATGACGTTCGAAAGTTGCAGAACCTGCAGGGTGTGACGGTGATGGAAATTGCCGAAACCCCGGATGGCTGGACCGTGGTCAAGGACAGCCCTTTCAATCGCCGCATTCACCACAACACCCCCATGAAGATCGTGGGGCCAGCAGCTGGCCACGACCTGCTAAAGACCGAGGCCGATCCGACCGGCACGACGTCGCTGGGCACCATGAACAATTGCGGGTCGGGCAAGACACCTTGGGGCACCTACCTGACCTGCGAAGAGAACTTCAACGGCTACTTCGGCTCCAGCAACGAAAGCGCGACATATACTCCAAAGGTCGCGGATGGCTTCAAGCGATACGGCATCAAGGCCGAAAGCTGGAACGGGTACGAGTTGTTCGATCCACGGTTTGACACCTCGAAGAACCCCAACGAACCACATCGCGTCGGCTGGGTGGTCGAAATCGACCCGACCGATCCCAACAGCACCCCGGTAAAGCATACCGGACTTGGGCGGTTCAAACATGAAAACGCCGCGGTCGAACTGGCCAAGGATGGTCGCATTGTCGTCTATATGGGCGATGATGAGCGGGGCGAATACCTGTACAAATTCGTCTCGAACGGCGTCTACACCCCCGGCGGGGATACCGAAGGTCTGCTGGATGACGGCACGCTGTATGTTGCCAGATTCAACGACGACATGTCCGGTGAATGGGTGCCGCTGACACCGGAAACCACCGGCATGGACGAGGCCGAGATTTTGATCTTTGCCCGCATCGCTGCGTCTGAGGCCGGTGGAACCACGATGGACCGACCGGAATGGGTTGCAACCAGCCCGGTTCTTGCCGAGGCCTATTGCTGCCTGACCAACAACAAGAACCGTGGCGTCAAACCCAACGCGGGTGGCGATGATACTTCGGTCAACGGCCCCAACCCTCGGGAAGCCAACAAATACGGGCAGATTGTTCGCTGGCGGCCAGCCAACCAGGATCATGCAGAAACCGCGTTTCAGTGGGATCTGTACGTCATGGCCGGCAACCCGACAGTGCATTCCGATGCATATGCCGGGTCCGAGAACGTAAACGAAGGCAACCTGTTCAACTCGCCCGACGGGATGATGATCGACAGCACCGGTGTGGTCTGGATCCAGACCGACGGGAACGACGACAACGAAGGCGATTTTGCAGGCCACGGCAACAACCAGATGCTGGCCGGCGACCCGATCACGGGTGAAATCGTGCGCTTCATGACCGGCCCGAACGGCTGCGAGGTGACCGGTCTGACATGGTCGGCCGACCGCCGGACCATGTTTGTAGGCATCCAGCACCCCGGTGGATCCTGGCCAGATGGGGGTACGCCGCGTTCCTCGATCATCGCGATCAAACGCAAGGACAACGGACTGGTCGGCTGAACCGTCTTACCTCAGCGATCACCCCCGGCGAAGCGTCGGGGGTGACAGCGCTGTTCAGAGATCTTGGCCCGGCATCGCCAAAGGCCCACCATCTGCTGCAAGGTGACGCTCGGGCAGCCACGGGTTCAGTTCCAGCGCCTCTGCCAGAGCAACGCGGGCTTCTTCCATTCTCTGCAGACCCATGAGGGTCAGCGCACGACCGCTCATCGCCGCGATATGGTTCGGCGACAGTTCCAGTGCGCGGTCCAGATCGGTCAGGGCCGATTCAAAATCCTGACGCAGGAAATTCACGAATGCGCGCTGGTTGTAGCCCTCGGCATACTCGGGGCAATACGCAATCAAACGGTCGAAATCCTGCAGCGCCCCCAACAGATCCCAGGCATTACGTCTGGACATGCCCTGATCCAATACGGTCTGCGCGGCCTCGTCAGGTGCGTCGGCCCACAGCTCCCACATCTGGTTCGAGATCTCGCGCGCGGCCATCTCGGTCTCGGCCTGCTGGATCTGACCGATTAGTTCACCCAGCCGGGCGGCGTGATCGGGCGCAGGCGGGCAGGTCTCAGCAATTGCCGGGATCGCAACGCCCGCGCTCAGAACTGCGGAAAGAAGTAGGTGTCTCATGCTTCTATGGTGACGCGGATCGCCCTTTCGTCAACCCGCGCCATCGATGGCATCGGCCAGCCCGGTCTCTTTTACCGCCTCCATCGCCACGAAAGTCGAGGTGCTGGCCACATGCGGCAGCGACGAAATCTTTTCGGCCAGAACCGCGCGATATTCCGTCATCGACCCTGTCCGCACCTTCAGCAGATAGTCGAAATTCGACGCGATCATATGCGCCTGTTCGATCTCGGGCACTTTGCGGACGGCCGCGTTGAACTCGGCCAGCGCCTTTTCCCGCGTGTCGGTCAGGCGCACCTCGACAAAGGCCACATGGTCCAGGCCCAGGCGGATCGGGTCCAGCATGGCCCGGTAGCCGGTGATGATCCCCTCGGACTCGAGCCGTTTCAGCCGCGCCTGTGTCGGCGATTTCGACAGCCCGATCCGCCGGGCCAGATCAGCCACCGAGATCCGGCCGTCCTCGGCCACGATGGACAGAATCGCGCGGTCAAACCGGTCCAAACCTGGAAAGTCGTTTCGCATCGCATTTGATCCAAAATTCAGGACATCGGATGCCAGATATTTTGTTTTCGGTCCGTTGTCCCGCAAAATCGCAAGTATACTGGGTGAAAGACCGGAGGACACATGACCCACAGCCTGCGCCACACCATCGATTCCATGACCTGCGCGGACCAGACCGCGTTGCTGAACTCCCTGACCGATCAGGCCGCCCTGACCCAAGGGGGCCGCACCGCCATCTGCGAGGCGGCCGCGCAACTGGTGCGCGACATCCGCTCCAGCACCGCGCCGGGGCTGATGGAGGTGTTCCTGGCCGAATACGGCCTGTCCACCGATGAAGGCATCGCGCTTATGTGCCTGGCCGAGGCGCTGTTGCGCGTGCCCGACGCCGACACGATCGACGCGCTGATCGAAGACAAGATCGCGCCCTCGGACTGGGGCAAGCACCTGGGCCACTCGTCGTCGTCGCTGGTCAATGCCTCGACCTGGGCGCTGATGCTGACGGGCAAGGTGCTGGACGAGGGCAGGGCCTCGCCGGTCAGCGCCCTGCGCGGCGCCATCAAGCGGCTGGGCGAGCCGGTCATCCGTACCGCCGTCGGGCGCGCGATGAAGGAAATGGGCCGTCAGTTCGTTCTGGGTGAAACGATCCAGTCCGCCATGAAACGCGCCGCCGGGATGGAGGCCAAGGGCTACACCTATTCCTACGACATGCTGGGCGAGGCCGCGCGCACCGAGGCAGACGCCGCGCGCTATCACCTTTCATATTCCCGTGCCATCGCGGCGATTGCCGATGCCTGCACGCAGGACGACATCCGCGCCAACCCCGGCATCTCGGTTAAACTTTCGGCGCTGCATCCGCGCTATGAGGTTGCGCAGGAACAGCGCGTGATGGACGAGCTGGTGCCGCGTCTGCGGGCGCTGGCGCTGTTGGCCAAAGCCGCCGGAATGGGCCTGAACGTCGACGCCGAAGAGGCTGACCGCCTGTCGCTGTCGCTGCAGGTGATCGAGGCGGTTCTGTCCGAGCCAGCGCTGGCCGGATGGGACGGGTTCGGCGTGGTGGTGCAGGCCTATGGGCCGCGTGCCGGGCTGGTGCTGGACACGCTTTATGACATGGCCGAGCGGTACGACCGCAAGTTGATGGTGCGTCTGGTCAAAGGCGCCTACTGGGACACCGAGATCAAGCGCGCGCAGGTCGAGGGCGTCGACGGCTTCCCGGTCTACACCAACAAGGCGGCAACAGACATCTCTTACATCGCCAATGCTCGCAAGCTCTTGGGCATGACCGACCGGATCTATCCTCAGTTCGCGACCCACAACGCCCACACGGTCAGCGCGATCCTGCACATGGCCGAGGGCCAGCCCTTCGAGTTCCAGCGCCTGCACGGCATGGGCGAGACCCTGCACCAGATCGTCAAGGACCAACACAATACCCGCTGCCGCATCTACGCGCCGGTTGGCGCGCATCGCGACCTGCTGGCCTATCTGGTGCGGCGGCTGCTGGAAAACGGCGCCAACAGCTCGTTCGTCAACCAGATCGTGGACGAAAACGTGGCCCCCGAAGTGGTGGCCGCCGATCCGTTCGAGGCCGTGCGGAAACCTGCACGCCACATCCCAACCGGACCCGAACTGTTTCAACCTGAAAGACCAAACTCGCAGGGGTTCGACCTGCATCACACGCCTACATTGGACCGGATCGATGCCGCCCGCGACGCCTTTCGCGCGCATCACTGGTTCGCGCAGCCTCTGCTGGCCGGTGACGCGGCGCCCGAGGCCGAGGAACCTGTCATCAACCCCGCCCTGCCCGAGGACCGGCCAGGCGCGGTCGCCCCGGCCAGCGCCGCGGATGTGGAGCTGGCGCTGGCCGCAGCTGCTCCTTGGCAGGCCCCAGCGGCCGAGCGCCACCGCATCCTGAATGCCGCCGCCGACCTCTACGAGGAGCATTATGGCGAGCTTTTCGCCCTGCTGGCGCGCGAGGCCGGCAAATCACTGCCCGATGCGGTAGCCGAGCTGCGCGAGGCGGTGGATTTCCTGCGCTACTACGCCGCCAACATCCCCGACGCCGATCCGGCCGGGACCTTCACCTGCATCAGCCCGTGGAACTTCCCGCTGGCGATCTTCACGGGGCAGATCTCGGCAGCGCTTGCCGTGGGCAATGCGGTTCTGGCCAAACCCGCGCCGCAGACGCCGCTGATCGCCCACCGGGCCGTGCAGCTGCTGCATCAGGCCGGCGTGCCGCGCGATGCGCTGCAATTGCTGCCGGGCGGGCCGTCGGTGGGCGCCGCGCTGACGTCGGATGCGCGCGTCTCAGGCGTGGCCTTCACCGGATCGACCGCGACGGCGTTGAAAATCCGCGCTGCAATGGCCGAGCACATGCGGCCCGGCACGCCGCTGATCGCGGAAACCGGCGGGTTGAACGCGATGATCGTGGACAGCACCGCCCTGCCCGAACAGGCCGTGCAGTCGATCATCGAAAGCGCCTTCCAGTCGGCGGGCCAGCGCTGTTCCGCCCTGCGCTGCCTGTATCTGCAGGACGACATCGCCGATGACGTGCTGACCATGCTCAAGGGCGCGATGGATGCCCTCTCGGTGGGCGATCCTTGGCTGCTCTCGACTGATTTCGGCCCGGTGATCGACGAACAGGCCCGGCAGGGCATCGCAGACCACGTCGCCAAGGCCCGCACTGAGGGTCGTGTTCTGAAGGAACTGGCGCTGCCGCCCGAGGGGATCTTCGTGGCGCCAACGCTGATCGAGGTCCCCGGCATCAATGCGCTGGAACGCGAGATCTTCGGCCCCGTCCTGCACGTCGCCCGTTTCAAGTCACACGAGATCGACCAGGTGATTGCCGACATCAACGCCACCGGCTATGGCCTGACCTTCGGCCTGCACACCCGCATCGACGACCGGGTGCAGCACGTAACCGAGGCGATCCACGCCGGTAATATTTACGTGAACCGTAACCAGATCGGCGCGATCGTCGGCTCGCAGCCTTTCGGCGGCGAAGGCCTGTCCGGCACCGGCCCCAAGGCGGGCGGCCCGAACTATCTGGCCCGTTTCTGCGCCCCGGACCGACAGGTCGTGGCCGCGGAATGGTCCGCCCCAGCCGACCTGCCCGCACCGATCGGGCAGCCTGCCGCGCCGACGACCCGCTCGATGCCCGGACCGACCGGCGAGTCGAACCGGCTGACCGAGTTCCCCCGCGCGCCGTTCCTGTGCCTGGGCCCCGGCCCCGAGGCGGCCAAGGCGCAGGCGGATGCCATACTCGGGCTTGGCGGCGCCGCGATTCAGACCGAGGGCGCGCTTGACCTGCACCGGCTTGAGAACCTGCCGGGAATATCGGGGGTTCTGTGGTGGGGCGATGCGGACACCGCGCGTCAGATCGAGCGCCATCTGGCTCGGCGAGACGGCCCCATCCTGCCGCTGATCCCCGGCTTGCCCGACCGGTCGCGGGTGATGGCTGAGCGCCATGTCTGCGTCGATACCACGGCCGCCGGAGGAAACGCCGCACTTCTGGGCGGTGCGGCATAAGCTGACTTGACGCTGGGCCGGGAAAAGCCCAGCGTCCCCCCATGTTTCCAATTCGAGACCACAACCCATCTGGGCGGACGCCTTATGTCGTCTATGCGCTGATCGCGGCGAATGTCCTGATTTTCCTCAGCTATGTCGGAATCATGGACGACGCCCGGCTGATCAACCGGTTTTATTTCGACTATGCGATCATCCCCGCCCGCATCAGCGACGGCGTAGCGCTCGAGACGTTGGTGACGTCGATGTTCCTGCATGGCGGCTGGATGCACCTGATCGGCAACATGCTGTTCCTGTGGATCTTCGGTGACAACATGGAAGACGAGATGGGCCACCTGCCCTTTCTGCTGTTCTACATGATCGCGGGTATCGGCGCCGGGCTGGTCCATATCGTCACGGCTCCCGGGTCGTTGGTTCCCACCATCGGCGCGTCCGGCGCAATTGCCGCAGTGATGGGTGGGTACCTGCTGATGTTCCCCAGGGCGCGCGTCGATATCCTGCTGATTCTGATCATCTACTTCCGGGTCTTCACCATCCCGGCCTTCGTGATGCTGGGCGTCTGGCTGGGCATGCAGTTCCTTGGCAGCGTGTCCAGCAACCCTGACGCAGGCGGTGTGGCCTATTGGGCGCATACGGGCGGTTTCTTGATCGGTTTGGTTCTGTGCATCCCACTGTGGCTGAAACGCGGCGGGCCGGCCTATTGGAACCGCACCCACGGCCACCCGCCACATCCCGAACACCGCTACAAGCTCAGCCAGTCCCGCGTACCAAGAGTGCCACGCCGATGAGCCAAATGACCGCCACCTGCCATTGCGGCGCCGTGAAGATCGAGGCCGAATTCCCCGGTGGCCTGTCCACGGCTGCCCGATGCGACTGTTCCTTCTGCATCCGCCGCGGGGCCGCCGCCGTGACCGCCATAACCGAGAGCCTGCGCATTCTTGAAGGCGCCGAGAACCTGAGCCTCTACACATGGGGCACGCACACGGCGAAACACTATTTCTGCAAGACCTGCGGGATATACGTTTATCACCAAAGACGCTCGGATCCGGCAGAGTGCGGCGTCAACCTTGGCTGCATCGAGGACGCAAACCCCAGAACCCACGGGCCGATTCCCTGGAATGACGGGGTCAATCACCCCTCTGATCGGTCTGACTGATCCGGAGTTTGACCACCGCTTAGCCGCGTGATCTCTTGCGCAGCCTGAACGACGTGGGCGGCAAGCTCAGGTGCCCGGTCCGGATTGAATCGCGCGGTCGGCCCAGAGACAGAGATTCCGGCACAAGGCTCCTGCTTGTCGTTGAAGATTGCGGCTCCGATGCAGGACATGCCCGAGTGGCGCTCCTCTCGATCATAAGACCATCCGCGCAGCCGCGTTTCGGTCAGATCCTCGCGCAAGGTATCCAATGTGGCGCAAGTATTGGGCGTATATGGCACAAGCTGGGTGTCGGCCAACACCTTGGCCCGGGATGCCTCGGTCATGGCCGCCAGGATCGCTTTGCCCGTACCCGAGGCATACATCGGCGTACGAGCGCCCGGCGGAAAGAACGCCCGGATCGGGTTCGATGTCTCGACTTGCCCGACAAACACAACTTCCGACCCGTCGGGAACTGCAAGGTTCGCAGTTTCTCCGCTGTCCTGCATCAGGCGTCTAAGAACTGACCGGCCGATCTCGACAACGCTGTTGTGCCGCAGAAACGAAGCGCCTGTGCGATAGGCTTCGACTCCGATCATCCATTCCTGACGTTCTTCGCTGAAGCTGACGAACCCATGCTTTTGCAAGGTCGTCAGGATGCGATGCGTGGTTGCAGTAGGCACGTCGATCTCACGCGCGAGGTCGCTGAGCGCGGTGCGTTCAAGCCGTGCGACCGTGGTCAGGACCCCCAGCGCACGGTCCAACGCCTGCATGGTTCCGGCCGAGCTTTCCTTGAACAACGACTTGGGCCGTCCGCGCGGCCGCTTCTGGGCTGACATTGTGATTCTCCCTCATTTTGGCCGAACGGCCGTCTGGCTTTCTCAGTTGATCACAAACACTCAGCGAAACGAGAAAGTGAATATCCTGCGTTTATGGCAGGTTACGAATTTTTTCGAAATAATGAAAATATTTTTCAAGAAAATTGCATCATCGCCGACGCGGAGACAGACTTGGGGCAAAGCGGAGGACATGATGATGTCAAACCAAAACCCGGTCTTTATTCCCGGCCCGACGAATATCCCGGATCGCCTCTTGCGCGCGATGCAGGTCCAGACCATTGACCACCGCGCGCCGGATTTCGTTCAGGCCTTTGCTCCGGTACTCGAGGGCCTCAAGCAGGTCTTCCGGTCGACCACGGGTCAGATTGTGACCTTTCCATCCAGCGGCACAGGTGGGTGGGAAGCTGCGATCAGCAACACACTGAGCCCGGGCGACAAGGTTCTTGTGGCCCGCCATGGCGTATTCAGCCATCGCTGGATCGACCTTTGCCAACGGCATGGGCTGGATGTGCAAGTCATCGATTGCCCTTGGGGCAGCGGGGCACCTGCCGAACGGTTTCAATCGATCCTCGCCGACGACCGGAACCACGACATCCGGGCGATTCTGGTGACGCACAATGAAACGGCCACCGGCGTGCGATCGGATATCCTGTCGGTCCGATCGGCGATGGATGCCTCGGCGCACCCTGCCCTGCTGCTGGTCGATTGCGTCAGTTCACTGGCCTCGATGCCGTTCGAATTCGATGGCTGGGGCGTCGATATTGCGGTTTCGGGGTCGCAAAAGGGGTTCATGCTGGCCGCTGGAATGGCAATCCTGTGCGTCAGCCCCAAGGCGCTGGCAGCGATGGCTGGTGCGCGGCTGCCCCGCACCTATTTCGACTTTCGGGACATGTTGGACGCCAATGCCTCGGGCGGGTTTCCATACACGCCGCCGTTGCAACTGATCTGCGGGCTGCAGGAAAGCCTGTCCATTTTGTTCGAAGAAGGCCTGGACAACGTCTACGCCCGTCACTTCCGTCTGGCCGAAGGCGTGCGTCGGGCCGTCGACGCCTGGGGTTTGAGCCTGGTCGCTCAATCGCCGGACCTCTACTCGGACACTGTCAGCGCAGTCTATGTACCCGATGGATTCGACAGCAATGTCCTGACTAACCATACCTATGACACCTATGGAGTGTCCTTCGGGATCGGCCTGGGCCAATTGAACGGCAAGGCGTTTCGCATCGGTCACCTGGGCAGCCTGACGGACGTCATGGTTCTGTCCGGCCTCGCCACGATCGAGATGGCGATGGCCGATCTGAACTACCCGATACAACTGGGCAGCGGCGTGGCGGCAGCGCAGGAATACTTCCGTGCAAACGGCACCAACCGCTCGCGCGCTGCGGCTTGAGGAGATCGGTATGTTGGACACGCTTTCGGCTGCAGATCTGACGATCGACGACATGCGCGCAGCGCATGAACGGATCAAACCACATATCCGGCGTACACCCGTCCTGTCGTCGGAGTATCTGAACGCACAAACCGGCGCACGGCTCTTTTTCAAGTGCGAGAACCTGCAAGAGGCCGGAGCCTTCAAGGTTCGCGGCGCCTGCAATGCGGTATTCGGATTGCCCGACGAGATCGCCGGCAACGGCGTCTGCACCCACTCCAGCGGGAACCATGCACTGTCCCTGTCATATGCTGCCGGTCGGCGGGGCATTCCCTGCAACGTCGTCATGCCACGCACCGCACCTCAGGCCAAAAAGGACGCGGTCCGCAGGTTTGGTGGCACGATCACCGAATGTGAGCCTTCGACAACATCGCGCGAAGCGACCTTTGCCCAGGTGCAGGCCAAAACGGGTGGCGAATTCGTGCACCCCTACAACGATCCGCGTGTCATTGCAGGACAGGCCACATGCTCGGCCGAGATGCTGGAACAAACAGGTGGGCTTGATGCCGTTATCGCTCCGATCGGCGGCGGCGGAATGGTGTCGGGCACGTGCCTGACAGTATCGAATCTGGCCCCTGATGTCGCGATCTATGCCGCGGAACCTCAGCAGGCTGATGACGCATACCGATCTTTCAAAGCCGGTCGGATCATCGCCGACGACGCACCCAAAACGGTGGCCGATGGCCTTCTGGTTCCGCTCAAGGAAAACACCTGGCACTTCGTATCGCGGAACGTTGCCGACATCTTCACGGCCTCCGAAGACGAAATCGTGACGGCCATGAAACTGGCCTGGAAACACTTGCGGCTGGTGATTGAGCCATCTTCGGCCGTTCCGTTGGCAACCATTCTCAACAACCCCGAGGTTTTTCGAGGCAAACGCGTCGGCGTGATCCTGACCGGCGGCAATGTGGATTTGGACAAGCTGCCCTGGTTGGCCGGGCAAGGAAGAGAAGGATGAACAAACCCGTGAAAATCGATCAATTGGACGTCGGCTTCGACATCCCCGCAGCAATCGGCATGGATGAAAGCGAAATCCAGACTCCTTGCCTGATACTGGACCTCGACGCGCTGGAGCGGAACATCCGCAAAATGGGCGACTACGCCAAAGCGTACGGCATGCGCCATCGGGTGCATGGCAAGATGCACAAGTCTGTGGACGTCGCGCGCCTGCAGGAAAAACTGGGCGGCGCAGTTGGCGTGTGCTGTCAGAAGGTCTCGGAGGCCGAGGTTTTTGCGCGCGGCGGGATCAAGGATATCCTTGTGTCCAACCAAGTGCGCGATCCGGCAAAAATTGACCGCTTGGCTCGGCTGCCGAAGCTGGGCGCGCGAACGCTGGTCTGCGTTGACGACATCGAGAATGTGCCCGAGCTGTCCTCTGCGGCGCAGACCCATGGAACGCAGCTGGAGATCCTGGTCGAGATCGACTGCGGCGCGGGGCGCTGTGGGGTGACCAGTACGGCTGACGTCATAACCATTGCTCGCGCGGTCGAGGCGGCGCCCAACCTGAAGTTCACCGGCCTCCAAGCCTATCAGGGCGCAATGCAACATCTCGACAGCTATGACGCGCGAAAGGAAAAACTGGATGCAGCAATCGCCATGGTGCGTGACGCCGTCGACGGCTTGAAGGCGGACGGAATTGAGTGCGAACTGGTCTCGGGCGGCGGGACGGGATCCTATTATTTCGAAAGCAATTCGGGCGTTTACAACGAATTGCAGTGCGGGTCCTACGCGTTCATGGATGCCGACTATGGGCGGATTCTAGACCGGAATGGCCAAAGGATCGATCGGGGCGAATGGGAAAACGCCTTGTTCATCCTCACCAGCATCATGAGCCACGCCAAACCGGACAAGGCGATCTGCGACGCAGGGCTCAAGGCACAGTCGATCGACAGCGGTTTGCCGGTGATATTTGGTCGCGACGATGTCGAATACCTGAAATGTTCGGACGAACACGGTGTGATCGGCGACCCCAACGGCGTGTTGCGGGTGAACGACAAGTTGCGTCTGGTCCCCGGGCACTGCGATCCGACCTGCAACGTGCACGACTGGTATGTTGGCGTGCGCAACGGAAGGGTCGAGACCCTGTGGCCGGTCTCTGCTCGCGGCAAGGCGTTTTGATCATGAGGGACGAGATGAACGCTGAAACCAATCTGATACAGATCGTTGGCGAAGACCTATGCAAGCAGCTGGTCAACCGCAAGCTGGCGTTTGACGCAATCCAAGACGTGTTCTCAGCGATGGCACGCGGCGGAGCGCGCAACTTCCCCGTCATCCGCGAAGGGCTGGGTCATGCCGGCGCCGTATATGGGTTCAAATCCGGCTTTGACGCCGAAGGCTTGGTTCTGGGTGTCAAATCTGGTGGCTATTGGCCGGGAAACACCAATCGCGGACTGACCAACCACCAATCCACCGTCATCCTGTTCGATCCCGATACCGGACAGCCTTCCGCGTTGGTCGATGGAAACTATCTTACGGCTATCCGCACGGCTGCGTCCTCGGCAGTGTCGATCGCGCACCTGGCCCGTACGGACGCCAAGGTGCTTGGCATGGTCGGCGCGGGCCATCAATCGGCCTTTCAGTTGCGCGCCGCCGCCGAGCAACGCGAATTCGAAAAGGTGGTGGCATGGAATCCCCATCCCGAAATGCTTCCGAAACTGGCCGCCGTCGCGCATGACATCGGACTGTATTTCGAATCCGTCTCGCAGCGGGAACTGGGGGCACAGGCCGACGTTATCATCACGATCACATCGGCGTTCGAACCGTTGTTGATGCGCGATTGGATCAAGCCCGGAACGCATCTGGCCTGCATGGGCACCGACACGAAGGGCAAGATGGAAGTCGACCCCGAACTGGTTGCTTCCGCTCAGGTCTTCACCGACGAGGTTGCCCAGTCCGTCACCATAGGTGAGGCGCAACACGCCGTGGCTTCGGGCGCGCTGGATCCTGACGCCATCACGCCGATTGGAGCAGTCATTAATGGCGATCATCCCGGCCGGACAAAGGTTGATCAGATCACCCTGTTCGATGGGACCGGGGTCGGGTTGCAGGACCTGGCCGTGGCATCCGTGGCCGCACGGCTGGCCTCCGAGGCAGGTCTGGCAGGCACCGTACGGCTTTGAAACTAAACGCGCGGCCAATTCGGCCGCGCGATCTTAGAAATTGGTTCTGGTCGTTTCCGGCCGCCGTGTTGACGGATCAGCCGCGGATCACCTTGGCGAACTGGTCGAAAATAGGTTCGTTGGCGCAGATGACTTCCCCGTCGGACAGAATGCTGCCTTCGGGGTTCAACGGTTGAACGAACCCACCCGCCTCTTTCACGACGATGATGCCAGCGGCCAGATCCCAGGCATTCAGGCGACGCTCCCAGAAGCCTTCGTAGCGGCCAGCGGCAACATAGGCCATATCCAGCGCAGCTGCACCCCAGCGGCGCACACCCGCGCAGGCGGGCATCAGACGGGCCAGGTCCTGCAACGTGGCCGGCAGGTCCGAGCGGCCACCAAACGGCAAACCGGTCGAGAAGATCGATTCGATCATCCGGCTGCGGCTCGACACGCGGATACGCATGTCGTTCATCCAGGCACCCTCGCCCTTTTCGGCAAAGAACATTTCGTCCTTCGCGGGATCGTAGATGACGCCCGCGACGATCTTGCCCTTGTGTTCAAGTGCGATCGAAACCGCCCAATGTGGCAGGCCGTGCAGGAAATTGGTCGTCCCGTCCAAAGGATCAACGATCCAACGCCGGGTCGGGTCTTCGCCCTCGATCACACCACCTTCTTCAGCCAGCCAACCGTAGGTGGGTCGCGCGCCCAGCAGTTCTTCTTTCAGAATGTTCTCGGCTGCAATGTCGGCCTTCGAGACGAAATCGCCCGCGCCCTTCATCGACACCTGCAGGTTCTCGACTTCGCGAAAGTCTTTTACCAGCGATCGGCCCGCTTTGCGCGCGGCCTTGATCATGATGTTGAGATTTGCACTGCCAACCATAGTTCCGAGGCTCCTGTCCGGTCAAACCGCGCGTATACTGGCGCAACGCCCCCTTGCCAAGAGGAATGATGCGCATAGCAGCATGCCGTTTCCCGCGTGGCCAAAACCTTATTGCTGCTGCAGCTTGCGCGCCTCTAGGCTGGCCAGCTTGACCAATTCCTGCACAAAGGGTTTTTCCATGTCCTCGATACGCACCGCGGCATACAGCCGACGCGTGATGCCATCCTTGGTCAGCGGGCGGGTCACATAGTCCGAGTTGTACTTGACCTCGCGCACCACCCAGTCGGGCAGAACGGATATTCCACGGTTTGACGCAACAAGCAGCAGGATCACGGCGGTCAACTCAACTTGCCGGATCGCAGCAGGCTCAACGCGGGCCGGGATGAGAAGCTGGCTGAAGATATCAAGCCTCGTGCGTTCGACCGGATAGGTGATGAGCGTTTGACCGCGAAAATCCTCGGCCTCGATATACTGTTTCTCGGCCAGAGGGTGGGTCGATGCGGCGACAAAGACAGGATTGTATTCAAACAGCTCGATGAACTCGACCCCCGGCAGGTCTTCGGGGTCCGAGGAGACGACCAGATCAACCTCCTCCTTCTGCAGCGCGGGCAGCGCGTCAAAGGCCAGGCCCGGCCGGATATCGACATCCACATCCGGCCAAGACTTGCGGAAGGCCTCGAGCACCGGAAACAGCCATTCGAAACAGGCGTGGCATTCGATCGCGATGTGCATCCGCCCCGTGCGCCCGTCGCGTAGCGAAGAAAACTCCTCCTGCATCGCTTCGACCTGTGGCAGGATCTGCTCGGCCAGTCGCAACAGGCGCAGCCCAGCGGCCGACAATTTCATCGGTTTCGACCGGCGCAGGAACAGTTCAACGCCGGCCTGATCCTCCAGCCCTTTGATCTGATGGCTGAGCGCCGACTGCGTGATGTTCAGTTGATCCGCCGCACGGGCCAACCCACCACATTCATGGATGGCTTTGATCGTGCGCAGGTGTCGAAATTCAATATGCATCTTTCGCATCGCTCATGTTGTTCTTGAATAATATGAGTTTGTCTCACAAAGAACTCCATGGCACAAGAGCCGCAACACAACCTGCGAGACTGCCATGACCCAGCCCGAGATTTCCTTTGAATTCTTTCCTCCTCAGACACTCGAAGCGTCGTTTCGCCTGTGGGATACGGTCCAGACACTGGCGCCACTGGCACCCCGTTTTGTCTCGGTCACATATGGTGCGGGGGGCACCACCCGTGAATTGACCCGCGATGCGGTGGCGACGTTGCACAAATCCTCGGGATTGAAAGTCGCGGCCCATCTTACATGTGTCGACGCCTCACGCGGCGAGACCTTGGCCATAGCCGACAGCTTTGCCGCGGCCGGCGTCACTGACATCGTTGCGTTGCGCGGCGACCCACCCAAGGGGCAGGAACGGTTCGTCCCGCATCCCGATGGGTTCGCCCACTCGGTCGAATTGATCGCAGCACTGGCGGAAACCGGCAGTTTCACCATCCGCGTCGGTGCCTATCCCGACATTCACCCCGAAGCGCCACATGCACAGGCTGACATTGACTGGTTGAAAGCCAAGCTGGACGCCGGCGCAGACGAGGCTTTGACGCAATTCTTCTTCGAGGCCGAAACCTTTTTGCGCTTTCGCGATGCCTGCGCCAAGGCCGGGATCGACAAGCCGATCGTTCCTGGCATCCTGCCAATCGAGAACTGGGCCGGTGCCAAGAAATTTGCCAAACGCTGTGGCGCGCAGGTGCCGGACTGGGTCGATCAGGCCTTTGACAAAGCAATCCGTGACAACCGGCACGACTTGTTGGCCACTGCGCTATGCACCGAGCTGTGTTCGGACCTGATCGACGAAGGCGTGGACAAGCTGCATTTTTATACGCTGAACCGCCCCGAACTGACCCGCGATGTGTGTTTTGCCCTTGGGATCACGCCCAAAGCCGATCTACAAAACGTCGCCTGACTGTTCCTTGCATTTGCACTGGCCAAAGGGGGATTGCCACCTGCGGCCCTTTGCAAGGTGCGAACAATTCCCCCTGCAACGGCGCACTGTCCCCGCCAATCCTACCAATTCACTGGATAATTTGACAGAAACTCAAGGCTCCGGAAAATAGGAGCCAGTTGTTTTATCGAGTGATTTTGGTATGGAGCCAGTCGAGAAAATTCAGGCTCGCGTAGATGCACTGCACGTCTTGGGCCTTGATCAGACCGCCACCGCATCGGACATCCGGAATGCGTGGCGTGACATCGCCTTTCATGCACATCCCGACCATACAGGCGGTGACTGCAATCAGTTCGCGCGGGCGAAGTCGGCCTATGACTATCTCCGCAAAAACGGGTTGGCAGGCAAAGGCGCCGGGCCGGCCCAACCGCGACGCCCGAAACTCAGAAAGCGTATCATCGAGCTGGACGAGAAGGATATTTCCGCCTGTCTGAAACTGCTCGACCCAAGTCGCGCCCTATCCTTTGGCGAGGCCAGCGCGGAAGACTGCCCGCAATCGGCGCGTAATTCGGACCATGTACCAGAGGCGATCGGATGCTATGGCCGCGACCTGACCTATTTCGTTGCGACGCCGGTTTGCGAGGGTGAAAACCGCGTTGCCCTGCCGACATCCGTTCTGGCCGGCTTTCGGACGGTCGAAACCGAAATACTGTCCTTCCAGGCCAAGAATGGCGGAGCGGGCGAGGTCGTTGTTCCCGATACCATTCGAGAACGCAAATTTCCCGGCGCGCGCAGCGTCAGGATCAGGTTCGAGGCGGATCAGGCCACCCGGGATCAGTTCTGGCAGGCTTGTTGAAAACCCAGCATTGAAAAAGGCCCGGCGGGTCTGCCGGGCCTGCAACGCGCGCCACGTCAGTTTGAGATCGGGCCTTCGGACGTGAATTTCGGGATCACGTTGGTCGAGGCGTCATTAACCTCGAGACCCGGCCAGTTCCCCTCAGCCAGGTTGATGTTGCCCGGGACGTCTTCTTCCCAGAAACCGACCACGACGTCGGTGATGTTCAGGTACAACTTGTCGTCAACGATCCGCCAAAGGTTGGGGTTGCCGGGAACCTTGCCACCCTTGGACACACCATAGGCGCAATGGCCATCATATTGCGGCGCATAGAACGCGGGGTTTTCAAGGAACTTCGCGCGGTTTTCTTCGGTCGCAAAGGCCCAGGTCGCCCCGTTGTATTCCGCAGTGATGTCCGACCGTCCGCGCACGCCTTCGGGCTGGGTTTGTCCAATCGGCGATTGTGCAAGCCCACGGTAGGCCACCACATCATATCCGGACACGGCGAAGCCGGTCCCATCGACATATTGCGGGCCGGCAAAGGCGGGCACGGCCAACGCCATTGCAGCAGCGAAGGTCAGAGCAAATCTGTTCATGTTTCATGTCCTCGTGTCTTGACGGGTTGCAGGGCCGGAATGGCTGTCTGAAGAGACAATAAGCAATTCCCTTCGTCGGCGAAGACCCGTTAACGCCGCTGTGACCATTGACGAGCAAACGTGAGCAGTCTTGCCGCAATTGTTACAGAACAGCCGCCACGTCGGGGGTTGGCGTTCTTGTTCTGCAACACTAACTCTTGTCGGGCCGGGCGCGGCTCGGCTCTGGGACGAAAGGCAGAAGATGAGCGACACCACCACATACACCCCACCGAAAGTCTGGACATGGGATAGTGAAAGCGGAGGGCGTTTCGCGAACATCAACCGCCCCATTGCCGGTGCGACCCATGACAAGGAATTGCCCGTCGGCAAACATCCCTTGCAGTTGTATTCGCTTGCAACGCCAAACGGGGTGAAAGTGACGGTCATGCTGGAAGAGCTTTTGGCCTTGGGTCACGCAGGCGCGGAATATGATGCATGGCTGATCAATATTGGTGACGGCGATCAGTTCGGCTCGGATTTTGTCGCGATCAACCCGAACTCGAAAATCCCCGCTCTGATGGACCGCTCGGGTGAAACACCGATGCGGGTGTTCGAAAGCGGTTCCATCCTTGTACATCTGGCCGAAAAATTCAGTGCATTCCTGCCCGAATCCGGTCCCGAGCGCACCGAAGTGATGAACTGGCTTTTCTGGCAGATGGGCAGCGCGCCTTATCTGGGTGGTGGGTTCGGGCATTTCTACGCTTATGCGCCAGAGAAATGGGAATACCCGATCAACCGCTTTGCGATGGAAACCAAACGCCAGCTGGATGTTCTGGACCGCGAACTTGCGGACAAAGCTTTTATCGCTGGCTCGGACTACTCGATCGCCGACATGGCGATCTGGCCGTGGTATGGGCAACTGGTTCTGGGTCGTTTGTACGACGCGGCCGAATTCCTTGATGTCGCGTCCTACAAGAACGTCATGCGATGGGCGCAAGAGATTGACGCGCGGCCGGCCGTGAAGCGAGGCCGCATGGTCAACCGCGCATTCGGAGAGTTGCACACCCAACTGCGCGAACGGCATGATGCGAGCGACTTCGAAACCCGTACGCAGGACAAGCTGGAAACAGCAGCCGAATAACTTTGTTCATTTGGCGCGGGGAGCAAACCATCCCTGCGCCGAAGCCTCGACTTCACTTCAAGATCGGGGGGCTGTCCGGGTCGCTTCCGGGCGCTGGTCGGGACCCGGAGGCGCGCACTGGCTCGGGGATATCAAATCGCAGGCCCACTTTCGCCAATGCTGCGGCGGCAGGATCGCTGGCCGCAAAAAACCCGACATCCAAGGCACCAGCCTCAATCCCCGAAAATGTCAGAGCTTCGGACACCGCCTTGGCCAAGGCCGTCTGGGCACCGGGGACCGCGTCAACGAAACCAAGAAGATGACCCTGCCCGCCACCCTCGGCGCGGGTTCCGGCGAGATATGCGGCGGAGGCCAGACCTGAAGCTGTGGCCAGTTTGGTGTCTAGCGCCGTCAGCAGAATGTCGGGCAACCCCGCGGGCGGAAGGAACTCCGTCACACGGGATTGCACTTCTTGCGGGGCATGGCTGAGGGTTTCCGCAAGCCAGGCCAACGCTTCGGCGGGGATGAGCATCGACGACGGCGCCACCTCGAGGTTTAGCCCCAACCCAATGCCCTGCCCTGCAAGCATTCCCGCCAGAACACGTCCGGACAGAGCGGCATATGGGGCAGGACGGCCCGCAAACTGCGCCAGTCGGTCTTCGCGGTCAAAGGCCAGCACAAAACGGCCATCAGCAACGTCAAACAGCTCGGGCGAGATGTTTTCGTCTCGCGCCTCTTCGGTCAGCAACAGAAACAGTTCGTTGTCCGCGAGCCGTTCGAAAAACCTCAGACGCGCGGCATCGTTCTGAGGGTCGGCCTCCATCTGGGCATGCGCAATGTCCAGCGCGGTCGTGTCAGTCATCCATCACCTCTTTGACCCGGGCACGCAGCACCGGCAGCAGGTCCGTTTCGAACCAGGGATTTTTCTTCAGCCATGCCGTATTGCGCCATGACGGATGAGGCAAGGCAAATACCCGCGGCGCATTCTGTTGCCATTTTTGCACCGTATCGGTCACCGAAGCTTGTACGCCCAGATGGAATTTATGCGCGTGCCCACCGACAAGGATGGTCAACGGAACATCGCCAAGTTCGCTCATGACCCTATGATGCCAAGTCTTCTTACAGATCGCCGGCGGCGGCAAGTCCGCCTTTCGCGCATCGTACCCCGGAAAACAAAACGCCATCGGAACGATCGAAACCCGCGCCTGATCGTAGAATTGCTCTTCCTCCAACCCCAGCCAATCCCGCAGCCGGTCGCCTGAGGGGTCGGTGAACGGTCGGCCGCTCTGATGGACCCGTGCCCCGGGTGCTTGCCCTGCAATCAGGATGCGCGCACCGCGGCGGAACCACACCACCGGGCGCGGCTGATGCGCGGTCGCAGTCGCAGCGAAGCGGTCGGCACACAACCTGCACGATCTGATTTCTTCCACAAGTGGCTTCACCTCATCTCCCGCCGTTTGGCGCTTGTTGCAATCCTAGGATGGATCATAGTCGTTCCCGCAAACCGATCCAGTTGTCGGCTCTATGCGTCACAATTGTGGCCAGGCGTATCGAACGCGCATTGAACATTTGTTTCATATTTCGACATAATGTGGCCAACATGGAGCGGTAGAACAACCGGCCGTCAGCCAGCCACCGGTGGCCGCACCCAAAGCAAAAACATGAGCAGGCCGTGAATGCTTGAGTTCGAGAATGTCAGCAAGTCCTTCTGGACCGGGACTCGCCGCAAGGTGATCCTGGACAGGGTTTCGTTCCGGGTCGAGCTGGGAAAATCACTTGGCGTTCTGGCCCCGAACGGCACCGGAAAAACCACGCTTATCAACATGATGGCCGGGCTCGAAAAACCCGATGAAGGTGTGATCCGCCGAGAGTGTCGGGTGTCTTTCCCCATGGGCTTTGCCGGCGGCGTTTCCAAGAAGATGTCCGCGCTCGAGAATGCCCGTTACATCGCCAAGATTTATGGAATGGACCCCGACTATGTCGAGGCTTACTGCAGCTGGATGTGCGACTTGGGCGAGTATTTCAACCAACCCTTGGCGACATACTCAGCCGGCATGCGCGCCCGTTTCACCTTTTCGTTGATGCTGGCCCTGGATTTCGACATGTACCTGATCGACGAAGGTATGCCTGCCACCACCGATGTCGAATTCAACAAAAAAGCGGGTTCAATCCTGCAGGAACGCTTGCGAACCACGACTTTGGTGATTGTGTCACATAATCCCAAAACCCTCGAAAAATTCGCCCGCCAGGCCGCCGTGCTTGTGGATGGGCAGCTTCATATGTTTGACTCCTTGGAAGAGGCGATGCAGCTATATGACTACCAAACCCAAGGTTAAGAAATACGACCCGAACCATGCCTCGCAGGCCGAAGGCACGGTAGAGGCGCGTGCCGAGGCGATTTCGCGCATCCGAAAAGCAACCCAACCGGCCGAGGAAGCCCCGGCGGGAACCGAGCTGGATGCCATCAAGAAAGAAGGATTGACCGGTCGTCAGCTGCGCATAGCCCGACGCATGGCGCAGAAACACGGTCTGGCCGCGACGTCGGACTACGATTCCGTCCGTCTGCTACGAAAGAAGGGGATCGATCCGTTTCCGCGCTCCAACCTTCTGGATTTTGCGGCGGGTTCTTCCGATACCGCGGATGCGGAAGACCAGCCAAAAGACAAGGTCACGATCCAGCTGCCGCAAACGGTAAAAGAAAAGCAACAGACCCTTCCCGGCCCCGAATGGAGCCCGGCACAGCGGCGCGAATTCGAAATCGGCCAGATTCAGAAGGATATCGCCCGTCGGCGCAGACGAAAGCTGTTTGGTCTGTTTGCCCGTCTATTCGCCTTTGTTCTGCTGCCCACGATTATTGTCGGCTATTACTTCTATCGCGTAGCCACTCCGATGTACGCCAGCGAGTCCGCGTTTTCCATTCTACAGGCAGATGGTGGCGCTGGTGAGATCGGCGGGCTTTTGGCCGGGACGCAATATGCAACCACGCAGGACTCGGTCGCGACCCAGGAGTTCCTTGAATCCAAGGATGCGCTCAACCGTCTGGAACGGGACACTGGTTTTGCCGAGATTTTCAAGCAGGACTGGATAGATCCGATTCAAAGACTGCCTCAGGACGCCACGCTGGAAGAGGCGTTCAAACTGTACAAGCGAATGGTCACAATCGGCTATGATCCCAGCGACGGTATCATCCGGATGGAGGTTGCGGCACCCGACCCGGACACTGCCGTCGACCTGTCAAATCTGCTGATCTCCTACGCCGAAGAAAAGATCAACGGCCTCACCGAACTGAAGCGCGAAGATCAGATGCGGGACGCTCTGCAGTCCTTCGAGGACGCTCAGGAAGAACGGCGCAAAGCCCAGGAAGCGCTGATCGAACTGCAGTTGCAGGGTGCCGTTCTGGACCCCGAAAACGTGATTGCCGGGCTGCGCGCCCGCATCAACGAGATCGAGATACAGCTTCAAGACAAGGAATTGGAACTGGCAGCGTTGCTGGACAACCTTCGGCCGAACAAAGCCAAGGTCGACGGCGTCCAAGCCGACATCAACCGGCTTGAGGCCGTGCTCGAAGAGCTCAATGCCGAGATGCTGGACGCCTCCGCCGGCGAAAACTCGCTGGCGCGGTTGAGCGTTCGGATCCAGATGGCACAGGCCGATCTGGCCGCACGGGACATGATGCTGCAATCGGCCATGCAGCAAATGGAAACCGCCCGGACCGAGGCCAACCGCAAGGTTCGATACCTCACCGTCTCCGTGAACCCGGTCGCCAGTCAGGAGCCCACCTATCCGCGAAAGTTCGAAAATACGATTTTGGCTTTCCTGTTGTTTGCTGGTATCTACCTGATGATTTCGCTGACTACGTCAGTCCTTCGTGAACAGGTATCCTCGTAGAGCTCATGAAACATGTAAAAATAGCCAACGTCACCGTTGGCAACGACCTTCCGCTGACCATCATCGCGGGCCCTTGCCAGCTTGAAACGGCGGATCACGCACAGATGATCGCGGGAAGGATGAAAGAAGCCTGTGAAGCCGCGGGGGCACAGTATGTGTTCAAGGCCTCATATGACAAAGCCAACCGTACGTCCCTGTCCGGGAAACGCGGCATGGGGATCGAGGCCGGGCTGAAGGTGCTGGATGACATTCGCAAAACGATGGGTATTCCGGTCCTGACGGATGTCCACACTGAAGCGCAATGTGCCATAGCGGCCGAAGCAGTGGATATTCTGCAAATCCCGGCCTTCCTGTGCCGCCAGACAGACATGCTGCTGGCAGCCGGAGAAACAGGCAAGGCCGTCAACGTCAAGAAGGGTCAGTTCCTGGCCCCCTGGGAAATGCCGAACATCGTCGAAAAGATCGAAAGCACGGGCAACCACAACATCCTGCTGACCGAGCGCGGAACCTCGTTTGGCTACAATACGCTTGTCGCCGACATGCGATCCCTGCCGCAAATGGCGCAAACCGGGTATCCGGTTGTCATGGATGCAACCCATTCCGTTCAACAGCCCGGTGGCCGAGGCGGCTCGTCCGGCGGGCAGCGGGAATTTGCACCGGTAATGGCCCGCGCGGCCGTGGCCCTGGGCGTCGGTGCCGTATTCATTGAAACGCATCAGGATCCGGACACGGCGCCGTCTGATGGGCCGAATATGATCCCGTTGGACCAAATGGGCCAACTGATTGACACATTGATGCGTTTCGATGCCCTGGCCAAGGCCAACCCAGTTCAGATTTAACGATCGAGATTTTCCATGACCAAACCAATCCCCGAGGTGACCCCGAACACCTGGAGCTTTCTGCGCGATGCGATGATCAAACCCACCGGGTTTCGTGAATACGATGCCCGCTGGAAATACCCGGACGAGATCAACCTGCCGGGGATGACGGCTCTTGGTCTTGGTTTGGGCACTCAGATGCACAAGCGTGGGATCGAGCCGCTGATCGCGGTCGGCAACGACTACCGCGACTATTCTCTGGCGATCAAGAATGCGTTGATTCTGGGCCTCATGCAGGCCGGTATCCAAGTCAAGGATATTGGCCCAGCGCTCAGCCCGATGGCGTATTTCGCCCAATTCCACCTGGATGTTCCCGCGGTCGCCATGGTGACGGCCAGCCACAATCCCAACGGCTGGACCGGGGTGAAGATGGGCTTTGACCGTCCTCTGACCCACGGCCCTGACGAAATGGCCGAACTGCGCGATATCGTGCTGAACGGCGAAGGCGTGGCACGCCCCGGCGGGTCCTATGAATTCGTGGACGGCGTGAAAGAGGCCTATATCGACGATCTGGTCGGTGATTTCAAAATGTCGCGCCCCCTCAAGGTGGTGTGCGCGACAGGGAACGGCACCGCATCTGCCTTTGCCCCCGAGATCTTTGAGCGGATCGGCGTCGAGGTCGTACCCAGCCACAACCGGTTGGATTACACCTTCCCCAACTACAACCCGAACCCCGAAGCGATGGAGATGTTGCACGACATGGCAGACGCCGTCAAAGCCAGCGGGGCGGACCTCGCGCTTGGGTTTGACGGAGACGGCGATCGCTGCGGTGTGGTCGATGACGAGGGCGAGGAGATCTTTGCCGACAAGGTCGGTGTCATCATGGCCCGCGATTTGGCCAAGCTGCATCCCGGCGCGACCTTCGTGGCCGACGTTAAATCGACCGGCCTGTTTGCAAGCGATCCCGAACTGCAGGCCCATGGCGTCAAGGCGGATTACTGGAAAACCGGCCACAGCCACATGAAACGGCGCGTGAAGGAAATCGGCGCGTTGGCCGGGTTCGAAAAGTCGGGCCATTACTTTCTGGCCGAGCCAATCGGGCGTGGATACGACTGCGGAATGCGGGTCGCGGTGGAAATCTGCAAACTGATGGACCGAAACCCGGGAAAGAGCATGTCCGATCTGCGTCGCGCCCTGCCCAAGACATGGTCGACCCCGACCATGTCGCCCTATGCTTCTGATACCGAAAAGTATGACATCCTCGCCCGCTTGGTGGACAAGCTCGTTGCCAAGGCCGAGGCGGGTGAAACACTGGCCGGTCGGCCGATCAAGGAAGTCGTGACCGTCAATGGTGCCCGCGTCATCCTCGACAATGGCAGTTGGGGCCTGGTTCGGGCATCTTCGAACACGCCCAACCTGGTGGTGGTCTGCGAAAGCAGCGAGAGCGAAGATGAGATGCGGGCAATTTTCGCCGATATTGACGCCGTGATCCGCACCGAACCGGGTGTGGGCGACTACGACCAGACCATCTGAGCAAAAAAAGGGGCGCTGAGGCGTCCCTTTCTCAATCCCGTCCGAGCAGTTTCAGCAAGCCCTTCTTGGCCTCATCTTCAAGCTTCTGCTTTAGCGCGTCTTCGACCTGTTCGCTGTCGGAAAGGGTTGTATTCAACTCCTCTCCGACCTTTTTCAGCGCCTTGTCCTTCGCGTCCTGCTCCAGTTCCTTGAGCTTCTCTTCTGTCGCAGCTTCGATCACCTTGCTCAGGTCGGGCTTGATCGACGGATCGCTCCACGGCCCGTTGATCCGCACGGGCACGGCAATGCCATTGCCGCCGTTCGCCCGCAGCGCGACCGGCGTGAACACATAGTCGATATCCCGCGCACCCAGCCCGACACGGCCCGCGCCATCGGCACGGAAATTGTCAAGCTGCATCAGAAGATCGTTGTTCGTCAGGTTGCCGTCCTGCATCGTGTAGGTGGCAGTCAGGCTGTTGAAGACGGTGGTCCCTCCACTGCCTTCGCCGCGCCCCATCAAACGATCCAGATCAAACCCGGCGATCACCCCCTTGCCAACATCCACGCTGCCCTTGCCGCTGAGTGAGCGCATGATCTGCGCTTCGGTTTGCCCCACCCCCAGGAATTGCAACGTTCCGGACGCAGTACCGGACAGACGTTCGACACCGCCCAATGTGGTCAAAGCCTGCTTGAGGTCGATACCGGTGGCGGTCAGGTTGCCCCCGACCGACAGTCCGTTTCTATTGTTGGCCACGACTTCTCCGGTCAGCTTTCCGGAAAACAGCGTGGCCGGTTCCATTTTCAGAACCGCACGCGACCGATCCAGGCTGAGGCTCAGATCGCTGGGGCCAAAGGTCATATCCGGAATGGCGATCGAATTGGCTTTCAACCGGATCGTTCCATTTGCCAATGACAGGGGTGACGCGTCGATCGGCGCCTGGGACCAGCCTTCGGACGCCTGTTTCCCTCCGCCCGTGCCGCCGCCGCTGCTGGGCGCGCTGCCGGCTGTTGCCTGCGTCAGGTCAAGGTCACCGGTACTCAGCCGCGCAGTAATCTTTGGTGGGCTTGCGATAACGATATCGGCGGCACCGTCAAAACTGTTCTGATCCAGAACGGCCCGCATATCCCGCAAGGAAATGCGCCCATCCTTGGTGTAGGTCATATGGCCGGACACATCCGCGACCCGTCCAAGTCCCATGGGGACTGACACCCCACCCTGACCAAAAGCGGCCAGCATCGCGTCGGTGTTTGTGGTCCGGACATGAGTTTTTCCGTCCATTTCACCGGCCAAGTTGACGCGCCCGTCAAAGCTGATCTCTCCGCCCGGCGCTGTCAGGCCAAGAACCAATGGCGTCACCGCACCACTGGAGAAGGCAGGTAAATCAGGAATTTCCAGATCAACCTCAACCGCGCCACCGGGCACCGGCATTGATGCACTCACCTTCATCGGCGCAGTGACATCGGGCCAACTGGCCTTCAGATCGACCCCGGAAAAATCCATCTGAGGGACACCGTTTTCCACATAAACCAGACGCGCGTTGCTGAGCTCCAGTTGGTCAAGGGTCACGGTTCCGGTCTCGGTCGGTGCCGCAGAGTTGGGTGCGGGCGCATCTGCATTGCCAGAGCCCGTGTTTGACGCTCCGGTTTGCGGCGCCGACATTTCCCAGTTGCCCCGACCTTGTGACAGCTCCAGCCGCAAGACCGGATCTTCGGCCACGACGCGCCGGATACGCACATCCCCCGCCAACAGCGCTGAGGCATCCACGCCAACTGCCAGGCTTTGCGCGCTCAGCATCGGTTCAGAGCTGGCCCAAGGCGCGTTCCCAAACGTAACCGGCCCGGTTTCCATTCCCAGAACCGGCCAAAAGGACAGGCGGACATCACCGGACAACGTCAGTTCACGTCCGGTCTGCGCCTTGACCTGTTCAGCGAGGATTTTGCCCAGCTTGTCGCCGGGCATCAAAAGCAACGCCCCGATCACCAGCCCCGCGACCGCAACCAGAATGAATAGAATGCGTATCAGCCACTTCATGATTTGCTCTCTGCCTTGCCGGCTTTTTGCCTCAGCTTCGATGTTCCTCGCGTGCGAAGGATTTGCAAGGGGAAGATTTCCCCACTATATGCCGCGCAATGAGCACCAACCCGCCAAACCTACGCCCCGATCTGGCACCCGCAGCCCGGATCACCGACGCACCGCGCAGCGGCCAACCCACCATCGGAATGGTGTCCTTGGGGTGTCCCAAGGCACTGGTCGATAGCGAGCGCATCCTGACGCGCCTGCGCGCCGAAGGATACGGGATCTCGCCCGACTATTCAGGTGCGGATGCCGTGATCGTCAACACCTGCGGGTTTCTGGACAGCGCCAAGGCCGAAAGCCTCGAGGCAATCGGCGAGGCGCTGGTGGAAAATGGCAAGGTCATCGTGACCGGGTGCCTGGGTGCCGAGCCGGACTACATCCGCGAACATCATCCCCGTATCCTGGCCGTGACCGGGCCGCACCAGTATGAACAGGTGCTGGATGCCGTTCACGCCGCCGTTCCGCCTGATCCCAATCCGTATGTGGATCTGTTGCCGGCTTCGGGCGTGAAGCTGACCCCGCGCCACTACAGCTATCTCAAGATATCCGAGGGCTGTAATCACAAGTGCAAATTCTGCATCATCCCGGATATGCGCGGAAAACTGGCCAGCCGACCGGCTCACGCCGTTCTGCGCGAGGCTGAAAAACTGGTCGACAGCGGTGTGCGCGAATTACTGGTGATCAGCCAGGACACCTCGGCCTTTGGCCTGGATCGAAAATACGACGTGAACCCCTGGAAAGACCGGGAGGTGCGCAGCCACATTACCGATCTGGCCCGTGAACTGGGCCAACTGGATGCGTGGATACGACTGCACTACGTCTACCCCTATCCACATGTGCGCGAGTTGATCCCGCTGATGGCGGATGCAGGCAGCAACCTTTTGCCCTACCTGGACATCCCGTTCCAACACGCGCATCCGGACGTTCTGAAACGAATGGCGCGCCCCGCTGCCGGCGCCAAGACACTGGACGAGATCGCCGCCTGGCGCGCGATATGCCCCGACATCACGCTGCGATCGACCTTCATTGTCGGCTACCCCGGGGAGACCGAGGCCGAGTTCCAGACCCTGCTGGATTGGATGGATGAGGCGCAGTTGGACCGCGTCGGGTGCTTCCAATACGAAAACGTTGAAGGGGCCCGCTCGAACGACTTGCCGGATCACGTCCCGGATGAGATCAAGCAAGAGCGCTGGGAGCGTTTCATGCAAAAGGCCCAGGCGATTTCCGAAGCAAAACTGGCGTCGAAAGTGGGCCAGAGGATCCAAGTGATCGTGGATGAGGTGGATGCCGAAGCCGCCACCTGCCGCACCAAGTCAGACGCGCCCGAGATCGACGGCAACCTATTCATCGACGACGGTCACGAAAACCTGAAACCCGGTGACATCGTCCTTGTTCAGGTCGACGAGGCTGGTGAATACGATCTGTGGGGGAAGCTGGTGCGCTGAACCGCCATCCGGCGGACGAAGGCAGACGGCCCCCAAATCGGGACCGTCTGCAAAAAGCTTATTGAGTGACCGGGTTACACACGGTCTGGCCGGCCTCGGTGGTGGCCAGTTCATAGCCTGCCGAACAGCTGGGCGAGCCATATTTGTCATAGCTTGGCTGAACGTAAACCGGGGTGGGCTCTTCCTGCTGCGAGCAAGCAGTCAGGATCAAAACAAAGGCGCCGGCGGCAGCGAATTTCAGTTTCATGTCCATCAATCCTTTAATACTTTTCTGATATTGCCCAACTTTTCGGGGCCAGGCTAAGGATACGGGCAGTTCGGCTTTCTGGCAACAGATACGGTCACATCCGTGTGATCAGAGGCGAATCCACGCTTGCACCGCGACGTGCCACCGCCGGACCGGGACGCGCGAACTACACATTTCTCTGCGTTGGGCTAAGCTCTCGGATGTCCCTTTCAACAGCCGGAGCGCCAGAATGCCAAAAGGATCTCAAATCGCCCAGAAATCGCCCTACCCCATCGAGGTGACTGAAGGCAAAAGCTACTTCTGGTGCGCTTGCGGACGCTCCAAACGTCAGCCATTCTGCGACGGTTCGCACAAGGAAACCGGGATCGAGCCGGTAAAATATGTAGCAGAATCAAGCAAGAAGGTCTTCTTCTGCGGATGCAAGCAAACCGCTAATCCGCCGCTGTGCGACGGAAGCCATTCCAAGCTTTAGGCCAATCAGGTCAGCGCATTCAAAGCCTTGGCATTCGCGCAAAATTCCGGGGCGGCGGTCGCCCGGCTCTGTTGGCACGCAAGCCAGACGGCACATCTTTCGCTGCAGTCAGCGGCTCGACAACGGGTCACCATTTCGCTGTATCCCTGCGCGGTCAGCCGCCCTTCGGCGATGGCTTCGGACAGCGAGATTTCCATGCAGCGCGCAACCGACCGCGTCAGCCAGAAGTGTTTTTCTATGTCTCCGAGTCGCACAAGTTTCATTGTTTTTCCTGATTCTGCAGCGTCTTAAGTTTGGCGAATCGGTTCCTGTTCGGACATGTCTCCGGGGCCTCAACCCTGTCACCTCGGTGCGTCTGCCAGTCGCTACAGTCGCAAGCCCACTCGCAGCCCCGGCACCGTCCCACCATGCGCGCCCATTCGTCGGGACTGAGCCGACCCGTGAGATGGGCATCTACAAGGTCAACGCCGGTCGCCTGCCCCATCCGCAGAACAAGGCGTACATGCTTCATGGTCTGGCCAAGGACGTTCATGGTTCTGCCCGTCCGCGCTAGGGTGCAAGCCTGGCCAGCAAATCCTGGTTTCGGCAATACTCCGGTGGCCGTCCGTCGCCGTTTTGAAGCGCCAACGCGCGGTCGCAGTGATAGGGGTTTGTACAGCCTGTACAGCGCAGCACCGCGTCGGTGATTTCGTCGATGGAAACCGAACCGCCGATTGCGGCCTCCTGCAGGTCAACGCCCAGTTTCTGGGCCATTCGATCCACCAAAGCGGCGTGGCGGCGCAATTCTTCGCGTCTGGACATCCGAGTTCCTTTCGCTGTCTCGCTGAAAAGAACCCTAGCGCCATAACCCCACGGTGCCCTTGATTCAGGTCAAGAGACAACCCCCAGGTGGTCAAGGTAGGCCCGTGTGGCGTCCTGGACCCGCCTGAAACGATCTCCGCCCAGCTTTTTGCCGCCATACCATCGGGTCACAATGACCACGTGATCCTGCACACCGGCGCGTTCCAACATGCGCAATATGACCATCCCCGCACCGGTTTCGCCATCATCTGCCTTGAGAGCGCCGGTCGGCAAAATCGCGGCCCACGTGTTATGGGTCGCCTTGGCATATGCCTTGTCCGATTTAAGGTCGCGCAATACCGCATCGACCTCATCCCGCGACCTGACGGGAGCACCGCTCACCGCGTATTTCGAGCCTCGATCCGTCAGAACAACCCCCATCCGCTGGATCTGGGTCATTGGGTCAGGCCGAGCTGGCCGGCTGTTTCCAGAACAACTTCGATGCGCTTGGCATTGGGCGGATGAGACGCCAGAAAGCGGTCACCCGGATCTGGAATCCGGCCGAAATAGGCCATGCCGACCAGCGGATTGTACCCAGCCGAATAGGTGATCAAAGTTCCCATCCGGTCCGCTTCCAGCTCGAATTCTTTCGTGTAGCTCTGAACTCCGACCTCGGCACCCAGCTTCTGAGCACGTTCAATTCCGGCCGCGTCCTCGCCTTGCGCCTCAGCCAGTTCTCCGAAAATTCGAGCCCCTTCCTTGGCGTTTTTTACCTGCCGGGCGATGTGGCCCAGGATGTGATGCGCCGCCTCGTGTCCCATCACGAACGCCATCTCGTCAGCGTTCTGCGTCGACTTGACCATTTCCTGCGTGAAAATAATGAACGGGCGCCCATCCTTGTCCAACGTCTGGAACGCATTTGGCTCGGCAAACGGATCCGTGTCGATCAGAATGCCGAAATCGCAGTTCTGCCCCGGTGTCTCGCGCTGACAGACTTTTTGCGCCGCCGCCCCGACCGACCTGCTGACCTGCTGAAACGTCAGTGCCGAGTCGCGCAGTTCGGGCGAGGACGGTGACCAATCATCAACTGCAATGAACCCGCCCGCAGTGCATGCGGACACAACCAAGACCAGCAAAAACCTGAGGCGGTGCATTCCGGATCCTTTCTGTTCGTGCCGGCAGGAAAGCTTAGCGCGATGTGGCCCCCCTGACCACAGCCCGAAACCCAATCAGCGGGTTGCATTGCGATCGCAGGCTGGGCAGTCTGGGAACATGTTTTCGATTGAGCATGAATTCGACTCGACAGTCATTACCCTGGTGGACGAAGGCCCGGAGCCTTTGCAAGAAGACGTGGTGATCAACAGTTTCGCCGAGTGCGTAACAATCGAGCAGTTGGACCCCCGAACGGACCAGATGCAGAAAATCACCCTTTCGCCCGAACAGGTGCGCGATCTTGCCGCCGCTCTGGATCTGCCCGAAGGGGTCTACCAGATCAGGGAGACACCAGCCTAGGGATCGTAGACAAAGACCTTGTCGCGCCCTGTATGGCCTTTTTTCAGCGTCAAAGCTGACGGTGAGGCACCCATGGCCCGGGCCAGCAGCTTGACCACGGCCAGGTTCGCCTTTCCATCCTCGGGCACGGCGGTGACAGCGATGTGCACTGTCGCCCCGCCGAAAGAAATCCGGTCCTGCGCAGCTTTGGGAGTCACCCGCACGGGAATCGATTGCCCGGGTCGCGCCAGATGCGCAAGGTCCGGCAGGTTTCGCAGTTTCGGTTTTGCCATCACGTTCTCTTCCGCATTTGGACGGTGCCGGGTGGCACAATATGCAACAGTTTTGCATCTTGCCCTTGAAACCGGCGCGTGTCTGCCCGAGATACGACAGAACCATGTAAAGGAATTTAACATATGACGCTGAAAAACCCGGCTGCGTTCGAGTTCCTGCAGTCGCGCAGGTCACGGCCCGCCAAGACGTTGATGGCCCCGGCGCCGACCCGCGACGAATTGATCCCGTTGCTGACCGCAGCCGCTCGCAGCCCCGATCATGGCAAGTTGGAACCTTGGCGGTTCATCGTCATCGAAAAAGGCGCAATGCCGCGATTGGCCGATCTGACCGAGGAACGAGGCGTTGCGCTGGGGAAAAGCCCCGAAGACATTGCCAAGGCCCGTAGTCAGTTCGATATGGGGCATCTCGCTGTTGCCGTCATCGAAGTGCAAAAACCATCGCCGAAAATCCCTGGAATCGAACAAACCTACTCGGCCGGGGCGGTCTGCCTTGCACTGCTCAACGCAGCCCTTGCTGCGGGTTGGGGTGCCAACTGGCTTTCAGGTTGGCAGTCGCACGACCGCGAATTCTGCGAACGCGGTTTGGGCCTGGCCGACAATGAACGCATTGCCGGACTGATTCACATCGCAACCGAAGGGGCCACGCCGCCCGAAAGGCCCCGCCCGGACGTGGCCGCGATGACCGAGTGGGTGACGGAATGATCATCCTCAACGCGTTCTTCGCTGCCTTGGGGCAGCTTGGAGATGCTCGATTCCGATCGGTGCTAATACGCGGTGTCGGCCTGACGATTGTGCTGCTTGTTGTTGCCTGTGCGGTTGCGATTTGGGGCATCAACGCCCTTGCTGGTCAGGAGATATCGCTGCCATTTTTCGGCGACGTCCCGTGGCTGAACGACGTTCTGAACTATTCAGGGATCTTTCTGGTTCTGATCCTGCCGGTCTTTCTGATGGTGCCGGTGGCCTCAGCCATCACATCGATGTTTCTGGATGAGGTCGCACAGGCCGTTGAAGACCGGCATTACCCAAACCTACCCCCTGTTCCGTCCGTCCCGATCTGGGACGCACTGTTGGACTCGCTGGGATTCTTGGGCGTGTTGATTGTGGCCAACGTATTGGCGTTGGTCCTTTACGCGCTGTTCACACCCCTCGCTCCGTTCATCTTTTGGGGAATGAACGGGTTTTTGCTGGGTCGGGAGTATTTCACGCTGGCGGCCATGCGCCGGATCGGGCGCGACGGTGCGCGGGCGTTGCGGGCACGCCATGCCGGGACGATCTGGGTCGCCGGAATCTTGATGGCCATCCCCCTGTCGATCCCGCTGGTAAACCTTGTCATTCCGATCATCGGAGCCGCAACATTCACGCATATCTTTCATGGACTATCGCGACAGGCTGAGCGCTGATTACTCGCGCGGTTCCATCTGGTTCAACCAGTCGAAATCACGAACTGAAATTACGCCAGAAACAATGATCCCTGCGATCACCGCCCACAACACGATAGAAATACCGGTGGTGATCCAGATCTTTTTCTTCATGTGGTGAACTTCCGGAGCGCCCGCATGGGTCCCCGGCACGATGTCGCCCAGATCGCCTTGCGTCTTGATGCGGACCGGCAGCACGACCAACAAGGTCATGAACCAGATCACGGCGAACAATACCAGCGCAGCAGTGATTGTCATTTCGGCGCCTCCTCAGCCCGGCTCAGACTTGCTCCAGCTCCACAAGGCACCCGTTGAAGTCCTTGGGGTGCAGAAACAGCACGGGCTTGCCGTGCGCGCCGATTTTGGGTTCTCCGGTTCCGAGAACGCGGGCACCGGTCGCCTTCAGGTGATCCCGTGCGGCGATGATGTCTTCGACCTCATAACAGACATGGTGGATGCCACCCGCCGGGTTCTTTTCCAGGAAGCCGTTGATCGGGCTGTCGTCGCCCAGCGGGTACAGTAGCTCGATCTTGGTATTGGGCAGTTCGATGAAGACCACCGTAACGCCATGGTCCGGTTCATCCTGAGGTTCACCAACCTTGGCGCCCAGCGCGTTGCGGTATTGGGCGGATGCGGCCTCGAGGTCGGGCACGGCGATGGCGACATGGTTTAGGCGGCCAATCATGGCGGTCTCCTCTGTTCTGCGTTGCAGCGTTTATGGGGGCTGCCCTGTCAAAGGGCAAGTGCGCCAAAACGCGCGTTAACCCTGTGTTAGCCAGGAGTTCCTAGCGTGAGGCATCTGCTGAAAGGAGTTCTGCCATGGACGATTCGGTGCCGTTCGCCCCATCCACCGTCGCCCCCAGCGCCACCCGGCCTTTGCTGGGTCAGACCATTCTGGTTGTCGAGGACAGTCGTTATGCCTGTGATGCAATGCGACTGATGTGCCTGCACAGCGGCGCCCGCATCCGCCGGGCCGATTGCCTGAGGTCGGCGCGCAGGCACCTTCAGATCTATCGCCCGTCGGTGATCGTGGTTGATATGGGTCTGCCGGACGGCTCTGGCGCAGACCTGATCGCGGAACTGAACGCGGTTTCCCCACGTATCAGCGTCATCCTTGGTATGTCCGGCGACAACTGCGCCGAAACGCTTGCCTTGCAAGCCGGAGCCGATGGTTTTCTGGCGAAACCGTTGAATTCGCTGATCAGCTTCCAAAGGGCCATCCTGGAGAACCTCCCCGAAGACCGCCGTCCGGGTTCGCTCCAATCCGTCAAAGACGAACAGATCTGCCCCGATCCGCTGGCTTATCAGGATGACATGGCGCATATCGCAGATGTTCTGACCGGGCCTGCGGATTCACGCACGCTGGACTATGCCGCGCAATTCCTGCGCGGTGTTGCCCGAGATGCCGAGGACACGGTTCTGGAACAAGCAGCCCATGACCTCGCATCCTCGCGCGCCAAGGGCGCTCCGGTAACAGCTTTGGCTGCGCGCGTTGCCGGTCTTGTCCAAAGCCGTCTTGAAAGACGAAAGGCGATCTGAATGACACTGGCCTATTTCGTGACAACAGCCATGCTCTGCGCTTGGTGGTATTGGCACACCCGCAGATCCGCACGGACCATTCGCGCCAACCGCGAAAAACAGCCGAACTGGCTGGACTGAATTCAAGTTCAAGGGGTTTTAGCCACTTGGAAAACGCGGGCACCGATAAGCACTGAAGTACTTGGCGGAAAGTTCGCTTCGCGCCACCGCAGTAGTTTTGACCGCACCCAAAGGTTTTTCACACTCTGGGTACGGTCCTTGGCTCATTCCTGAGGGATGACCCGCAGGCCCAGTTCCATCAGCTGATCCGAAGTCGGGTCCGAAGGCGCTTGCATCATCAGATCTTCGGCACGCTGGTTCATCGGGAACATCATGACCTCGCGGATGTTGGCCTCGTCCGCAAGCAGCATGACGATCCGGTCGATACCGGCGGCGCAGCCCCCGTGCGGCGGAGCTCCATAGTGGAACGCGTTGAACAGCGCGCCAAAGCGGCTTTTGACCTCGTCCTCGCCGTAGCCGGCCAGTTCGAACGCCTTGAGCATGATTTCGGGCTTGTGGTTCCGGATCGCACCCGACACCAGCTCGTAACCGTTGCAGGCCAGGTCGTACTGATAGCCCTTGACCTCAAGCGGGTCGCCCTGCAGCGCCTCCATGCCACCCTGCGGCATCGAGAACGGGTTGTGTTCGAAATCGATCTCGCCGGTTTCCTCGTCCTTCTCGTAGATCGGGAAATCCACGATCCAGGCGAAGGCGAACCGGTCCTTGTCGGTCAGGCCCAGCTCTTCGCCGATAACGTCGCGCGCCTTGCCGGCGACTTTTTCAAAGGCTTTGGGCTTACCACCCAGGAAGAACGCCGCGTCACCGACCCCAAGGCCCAGCTGCTGGCGAATTGCCTCGGTGCGTTCAGGGCCGATGTTCTTGGCCAGCGGGCCGGCCGCTTCCATCCCCTCACCCTGATCGCGCCAGAAGATATAGCCCATACCGGGCAGACCTTCTTTCTGTGCAAAGGCGTTCATGCGGTCGCAGAACTTGCGGCTGCCGCCACCCGGCGCGGGGATCGCGCGGATCTCGGTACCTTCCTGTTCCAGCAGCTTGGCGAAAATCGCGAAACCGGACCCGCGGAAGTGTTCCGACACCACCTGCATCTTGATCGGGTTGCGCAGATCGGGCTTGTCGGAGCCATACCACAGCGCCGCGTCTTTGTAGGAAATCTGCGGCCATTCCTGATCAACCTTCCGGCCACCGCCGAATTCTTCGAAGATTCCCGTCAGAACTGGCTGGATCGTGTCGAACACGTCCTGCTGGGTTACGAAGGACATCTCGAGGTCGAGCTGGTAGAAGTCCGTGGGCGACCGGTCGGCGCGCGGGTCCTCGTCACGGAAGCAGGGCGCGATCTGGAAATACTTGTCGAAGCCCGACACCATGATCAGCTGCTTGAACTGCTGCGGCGCCTGCGGCAACGCATAGAACTTGCCCGGATGCAGGCGCGAGGGCACCAGGAAGTCGCGTGCGCCCTCGGGGCTGGACGCGGTGATGATCGGCGTCTGATATTCGCGGAAGCCCTGATCCCACATGCGGCGGCGCATGCTGGCCACCACGTCCGAGCGCAGTGCCATGTTGCGCTGCATCGCCTCGCGACGCAGGTCCAGGTAGCGATAGCGCAGGCGGGTTTCCTCGGGGTATTCCTGATCGCCGAACACCATCAGCGGCAGTTCCTCGGCCGCGCCCAGCACTTCCAGTTCGCGGACATAGACCTCGATCTCGCCGGTGGGCAGCTTGGGGTTCACCAACTCGGCATCGCGCGCCTTGACCGTGCCGTCGATGCGGATGCACCATTCCGAGCGCACTTTCTCCAACGCGCTGAACGCAGCACTGTCGCCGTCGCACAGAACCTGGGTCACGCCATAGTGGTCGCGCAGGTCGATGAACAGCACGCCGCCGTGATCTCGCACCCGATGAACCCAACCCGACAGGCGGACGGTTTCACCGACATTGGCGGCGGTCAGATCGGCGCAGGTGTGGCTGCGATAGGCGTGCATGGATGATATCCCTTCGGGCGCTGAATTCGTCGCGCCGATACACCGCGATCGGGTCGGGAAGTCAAGGGTTGGAGCACGATGCGCCTCCATCGGAGCCCGGAATGCAGACAAATTCGAAAAAATCGCTATCTTTTGGACAGGTGAACTCGAATAGTTTTCCCGGCACGCGGGAGCCAGGCCCCTTGAGCAAGGAGATGTTCGGCCGATGTGGCAAGCTGTTTTGGATCGCGTATTGCGGGGTTTCATCACCCGCGGAACTCTGCGGATCACCTATCCTGACGGGACGGCGCGCACCTATGGCGACGCCACGCAGCCCGAGGCGCATATCGCCCTGCATGACCCCGCATTGATGGCGCGCCTGGTGCACAGCCCCGAGATGGCATTTGGCGAGGGCTACATGGACGGTACCCTGACCGTCGACGAAGGCGGCCTGGAAAGCGCCATGCGGATCGCGATTCGATGCGCGGCCAGCGGGTCGTTGCCCCTGCTGCAGCAGATCCAGGACTGGGCCGGGTATCTGCTGCGACCAATCCTGCAGCGCAACTCGGTCCGCTCAGCGCGGCGCAACGTGGCGCATCACTATGACCTGTCAGACGACTTCTACCGGCTGATTCTGGACCCTGACATGCAGTACAGCTGCGCCTATTTCCAGCAGCCTTGGATGACTTTGGAACAGGCGCAAGCCGCCAAAAAGGCGCATATCGCGCGCAAGCTGTGCCTGGAGCCCGGCATGCGGGTGCTGGACATCGGCTGTGGCTGGGGCGGGCTGGCCCTGACGCTGGCGCGTGACCACGGCGTGCAGGTGACCGGGCTGACCCTGTCGCAGAACCAGCACCGCACCGCGACCGCGCGGGTGCAGCAGGCCGGGCTGACCGACCGCATCGAAATTCGGCTGATGGACTACCGGCAGATGCAGGATCAGTTCGACCGGATCGTCTCGGTCGGGATGCTGGAGCATGTGGGCGCGCCACAGCTGCGCACCTATTTCGACCGGGTCGCAGCCCTGTTGAAGCCCGACGGCGTGGCGTTGATCCATTCCATCGGCCGCAACGGGCCGCCCACCGGCCAGTCGCCCTGGCTGAACAAGTACATCTTCCCGGGCGGCTATGTCCCGTCGCTCGAAGAAATCGTCAAGCCCGTGGCGCGCACCGGCTTGTGGTTTCTGGATGTCGAAAGCCTGCGGCTGCATTATGCCCTGACCCTGCGCGCCTGGCGCGACCGGTTCGAAAGCAATCTGGACCAGGTGCGCGCGATGTATGATGACCGGTTCATCCGCATGTGGAGGTTCTATCTGACCGCCTGCATCCTGGTGTTTGAGGAGCGTGACCAGACCGTGTTCCAACTGCAGCTGGGTCATCGCCGCGACGCGGCGCCGTTGACGCGGGACTATTTGTATCAGCCCGATCAGGACATGCGCGACGCCGCCGAGTAGCGCCGTTAGAACGGGCGCTGCACGTTGCCGGAATAGAAGAACACGCCAAGCCCGGCGGCGAAGATGATGTTGCCCGCAATCGCGTGCAGCAGCACCGCATAGAAGAACGACCCACGCTTGCGGTAGGCCCAAGAAAACAGCAGCCCGCCCGCGAATGTCATCACGGTGACGATCCAGCTCCAATACATCAGGTGGGCAAAGGCGAACAGCCCGGCGTTCAGCAACGGCAAGGCCGCGCCGTTAGGCAGGATCGCGTGATAGCGGCGATAGAACAGTGTGCGGAACAGCAGCTCTTGCGGCAGCGCCGACAGCAGCGGATAGCCCAGCCAGATCACGGCCAGAAATTCGGGCCGGTTCAGAAGCAGAAAAAGGGCCGCATCGGGGCGCGTAGCCATCACCAGGGCCGAACAAATTGCCGCCATTGCCAGAGAGAACCCGATCACCTCGACCCAGCGCCAGTTGCGCCAGCCATAGCGCAGCTCGGCCCAGGAAAAGCCCGGGGTGCGGTGCAGCAGGGCGATCCCGACAGCGGTGAAGAAGAACAGGGCCGGAAACATCCAGTCGGGTGGAAACAGAACCGCGATCAGCAAGGGGACCGCGACATAGAACGCCACGAATTCAGCCTTCAGGCGCAGGTTCGATACCTGCAATCCACGCGCAGAGCTGCGGTCGCTCATGGCAGCCTCACCTCGGCCGGGATCAAACCGCGCAAGGAATTGCCCATCCAGACCCGGTGCGCGGCTGCCAGGTCATGCAGGGTCAAGACTGCCTCGGCCGCGCGTCCGGTTTCGAGCAACTCCTCACGCAGGATGCCCGGCAGCAGGCCCGCGGCAACCGGAGGTGTCAGAAGGCGCCCGTCTTCAGTTTCGACGAACAGGTTGGTGATGGTGCCCTCGCACAGTTCATCCCGTTCGTTCAGGAACAACAGCTCGTCCACGCCGTCGGGTAATTCCGCCCGTGCCTGATCATAGATCGCGCGGCGGGTGGTCTTATGGCGCAGCCAGATGTCCGAGGACGTAAGCCTTGTTGTCGCCAGACCCACCGTCCAGCCCGGCGGGTTGTCTGCCAAAGACCCCGTGGTGACCTTGGGTACACCGGTCAAGTCCAGCGTCAGCCGACACCGCAGCGGATCAGCACCGGACACACCGTCCACCACTTCGCCGAAGCGCCGCACGTCGAACCGAACACCCAGCCAGTCCGCAGTCCGCGCCATGCGCCGCAGGTGACGGGTCACACGTACAAAGCCCTGCCCAGGCCGAAACGCAAAGGTTTCGATCAGGCGGAAATCAGGCTCAGTTGGTGTGCGAACCGGGCTTTCCATAGCGCTTCCTCATATTCCGACGCGGCGGTGCTGTCCCAGACGACGCCCCCGCCGACGTTCAACGTGGCCCGATTGCCCTCGACCATCAGGGTCCGGATTGCGACGTTGAACTCCGACCGCCCGTCCGGGGCGGCCCAGCCGATGGTGCCGCAGTAGATGTCACGCGGCCAGGGCTCCAGATCCGACAGGATCTCCATCGCACGGATCTTGGGCGCCCCAGTAATCGATCCACAGGGAAACAGCGCCGACAGGATGTCGGACAGCCCGGCCCCCACCTGCAGCCGCGCCTGCACCAGCGACACCATCTGATGCACGGTGGCGTAGGTCTCGACCTTGAACAGCTCGGGCACCTGCACGGTTCCCGGCAGCGCCACGCGACTGATGTCATTGCGCAGCAGGTCCACGATCATCAGGTTCTCGGCCCGGTTCTTTTCGTCCGAGGACAGGAAATCGCGCCGCCGGGCGTCCTCGGCCAGATCGGCGCTGCGCGGCTGGGTGCCCTTCATCGGCCGGGTCTCGATCATCCCGTCGGCATCGGTGCGGAAGAACAGCTCGGGCGAACGGCTGAGCAAGTCGGGCAGCCCGTCCTGCTGGACCAGTGCGCCATGGCCGACCGGCTGTCCGGCGGTCAGCGCGGCATAGAGCGCGGCGCTGTCGCCCTCGGTTTCCAGGTCGATGGGAAAGGTCAGGTTGGCCTGATAGATGTCCCCGGCCCCGATCGCATCATGTACGGTGCGGAAGGCTTCGGCATAACGCGCCTCGCTCCACCGCGGCCGGAACGCAGTCAGCCCGGCCGCACCGGACGGCAGCTCCTGCGCGCTCGGGCCATCGAACACCCCAAAGCACAATAGCGGCAATCGACGGTTCGCGGGCAGCCTTGCGGCCAGCTTCGGCTCAAGCGCATAGCCAAGCTCGTAGCTGGCATATCCGGCCAGCCAGCCGCCCTGCGCGCGCGCGTCATCCAGCGCCGCCAATGCCTGGGGCACCTGCTCCGCCCGGTCGGCGCGGATCACCTGGGCGGGCCGGTCGAAACCGGTGCCCGGACCGGCGGGTCCCTGATCGAAACGAATGCGCAATTGCTTCCTCATCTGCCGTTCAGCGGCATATAGAGAATACGGTGCCAAGGGAAAGGGGGGAAAGCGGCAATTTCGCTTCCGTTTCCGATCCCCCTTGCACCTTTTGCCCGGGTCCCTATAACGCACGACAATTTGGGCGCATGGGCGGCGCCCGCGACTCGTGCAAAATCGAAGGGGCCAGGCCATGCCGAAGAGAACCGACATCCAGTCGATCATGATCATCGGGGCGGGGCCCATTGTCATCGGGCAAGCCTGCGAGTTCGACTATTCCGGCGCCCAGGCCTGCAAGGCCCTGCGCGAGGAAGGGTATCGGGTCATCCTGGTGAACTCGAACCCCGCCACGATCATGACCGACCCCGAACTGGCCGACGCCACCTACATCGAACCGATCACGCCCGAGGTCGTCGCCAAGATCATCGAAAAGGAACGCCCTGACGCCCTGCTGCCCACGATGGGAGGTCAGACCGGCCTGAACACCTCCTTGGCGCTGGAGGAGATGGGCGTGCTGGAAAAATTCGGCGTCGAGATGATCGGCGCCAAGCGCGAGGCCATCGAAATGGCCGAAGACCGCAAGCTGTTCCGTGAGGCGATGGACCGCCTGGGTCTTGAAAACCCCAAGGCCACCATCGTCACCGCCCCCAAAAAAGCCGACGGTTCTGCCGATCTGGATGCCGGCGTGCAAATGGCACTGGACGAGCTGGAAAGCATCGGCTTGCCCGCGATCATCCGCCCGGCCTTTACCTTGGGTGGCACCGGCGGCGGTGTGGCTTACAACCGTGAGGATTACATCCACTTTTGCCGCTCGGGCATGGATGCCTCGCCGGTGAACCAGATCCTCGTCGACGAAAGCCTTCTGGGCTGGAAAGAATATGAAATGGAGGTGGTGCGCGACACTGCCGACAACGCGATCATCGTCTGCTCGATCGAGAACGTCGATCCGATGGGCGTGCATACCGGTGACTCGATCACCGTGGCCCCTGCGCTGACGCTGACCGACAAGGAATACCAGATCATGCGCAACGGCTCGATCGCCGTTCTGCGCGAGATCGGCGTCGAAACGGGCGGATCGAACGTGCAATGGGCGATCAACCCGGCAGACGGCCGCATGGTCGTGATCGAGATGAACCCGCGTGTGTCGCGCTCGTCAGCGCTGGCGTCCAAGGCGACAGGCTTCCCGATCGCCAAGATAGCCGCCAAGCTGGCGGTGGGCTACACGCTGGACGAGCTGGACAATGACATCACCAAGGTCACGCCTGCGTCTTTCGAACCGACCATCGACTATGTCGTCACCAAAATCCCGAAATTCGCTTTCGAGAAATTCCCCGGATCCGAGCCTTACCTGACCACCGCGATGAAATCGGTGGGTGAAGCCATGTCCATCGGTCGTACCATCCACGAATCGATGCAAAAGGCGCTGGCTTCGATGGAGTCGGGCCTGACAGGGTTTGACGAAGTTGAAATTCCGGGCCTCAGCATCGGCCCATGGGATGCGGTCGAAAGCAGCGACGACAAGGCACATGTCATCAAGGCCATCAGCCAGCAGACACCCGACCGTTTGCGCACCATCGCGCAGGCGATGCGCCACGGTCTGACCGACGACGAAATCTTTGCCGTCACCAAGTTCGACCCGTGGTTCCTGGCCCGTATCCGCGAGATCATCGACGCGGAACGCACCGTTCGCAAGGACGGCCTGCCGATGACCGAGGACGGCCTGCGCCGGCTCAAGATGCTGGGCTTTACCGACGCGCGTCTGGGCAATCTGGCCGGCCGCGACGAGGCCAACGTGCGCCGCGCGCGCCATAATCTGGGCGTCATCGCCGTGTTCAAGCGGATCGACACATGCGCCGCCGAATTCGAGGCGCAGACGCCCTACATGTACTCGACCTACGAGGCCCCCACGATGGGCGAGGTCGAATGCGAGGCGCGCCCCAGCGACCGCAAGAAGGTCGTCATTCTGGGCGGCGGCCCCAACCGGATCGGCCAGGGGATCGAGTTCGACTATTGCTGCTGCCACGCCTGTTTCGCGCTGACCGACGCGGGCTATGAAACCATCATGGTCAACTGCAACCCCGAGACGGTTTCGACCGACTACGACACTTCGGACCGCCTGTATTTCGAGCCGCTGACCTTCGAGCATGTGATGGAGATCCTGCGGACCGAGCAGCAGAACGGTACCCTGCACGGCGTGATCGTGCAGTTCGGTGGTCAGACCCCGCTGAAGCTGGCCAATGCGCTCGAGGCCGAAGGTATTCCGATCCTGGGCACCACGCCCGACGCGATCGACCTGGCCGAAGACCGCGAACGGTTCCAGGCACTGGTCAACGATCTGGGCCTGAAACAACCCAAGAACGGCATCGCTTCGACCGACGCGCAGGCATTGGAAATCGCCGAGGAAATCGGCTTCCCGCTGGTGATCCGCCCGTCCTACGTGCTGGGCGGCCGCGCGATGGAGATCGTGCGCGACATGGATCAGCTGAAGCGCTACATCAACGAGGCCGTGGTGGTCTCGGGCGACAGCCCGGTGCTGCTAGACAGCTATTTGGCCGGCGCGGTCGAACTGGACGTGGACGCGCTGTGCGACGGCAAGGATGTCCATGTGGCCGGCATCATGCAGCATATCGAAGAGGCCGGTGTGCACTCGGGCGACTCGGCCTGTTCGCTGCCGCCCTATTCGCTGTCGAAAGAGATCATCTCCGAAATCAAGGACCAGACCTACAAGCTGGCCAAGGCGCTGAACGTCGTGGGCCTGATGAACGTGCAGTTCGCGATCAAGGATGACGAGATCTACCTGATCGAGGTCAACCCGCGCGCCAGCCGCACCGTGCCCTTCGTGGCCAAGGCGACCGACAGCGCAATCGCTTCGATCGCCGCGCGGGTGATGGCGGGCGAGCCGCTGTCGAACTTCCCGCAACGCCCGCCCTACAAGGAAGGTCAGGACACCAAGATCGCCGACCAGATGACCCTGGCCGACCCGGACATGCCCTGGTTCTCGGTGAAAGAGGCGGTGCTGCCCTTTGCCCGCTTCCCCGGTGTCGATACCATCCTTGGCCCCGAGATGCGCTCGACCGGTGAGGTCATGGGCTGGGACCGCGACTTCCCCCGCGCCTTCCTCAAGGCGCAGATGGGCGCGGGCATGGTGCTGCCGTCCAAGGGACGGGCTTTCATCTCGATCAAGGATGCCGACAAGGGTCCGGCGATGATCGAGGCTGCGCAGGTTCTGGTCGAGCAGGGATTCTCGCTGGTGGCCACCCGCGGAACACAGACATGGCTGGAGTCCAAGGGCGTGCCCTGTGACGTGGTCAACAAGGTCTACGAGGGCCGCCCCGATGTGGTGGACATGCTGAAGGACGGTCAGGTCCAGTTGGTCATGAACACCACCGAAGGCGCGCAGGCAGTTGAGGACAGCAAGGCCATCCGCTCGATCGCGCTGTATGACAAGATCCCCTACTACACCACGGCCGCGGCCAGCCATGCCGCCGCGTTAGCCATCAAGGCGCAGGCAGAAGGGGATGTGGAGGTCAAATCGCTACAGGGTTGAAGCCCGCAGCGGACAAGCAAAAAGCCCCGGCCATTCGCCGGGGCTTTTTTGTGGGATCATGCAGTCTGCGCCGCCAGCCTGCGCTGTTCTTCCCGAGAGAAGAACAGCATGTAGAACACCGGCGCGGCGACCATGGTCAGGATCGTCGCGAAAGCCAGACCACCCATGATCGTCACTGCCATCGACACGAAGAACGCGTCGGTCAGCAGCGGCGCCATCCCCAGGATCGTGGTGATCGCCGCCAGCATGACCGGGCGCAGACGCGAGACCGAGGCTTCGATGATCGCGTCGCGCAGGGGCTTGCCCGTGGCGCGGACAAGGTCGATCTCTTCGACCAGTACAATACCGTTCTTGATCAGCATCCCCGACAGGCTGAGAAGCCCGAGAAGCGCGGTGAAGGTAAAGGGCAGGCCCGTGCCCAACAGCCCGATCACCACGCCGTTCACCGACATCGGCACCAGCAGCCAGATGATGACCGGTTGCCGGATCGCGTTGAACAGCAGCACCGAGATCAGAACCATGATCAAAAGGCTCAGCGGCAACTGTTTGCCAAGGCTGGCTTGCGCTTTGCCGGAATCCTCGAACTCGCCGCCCCATTCCAGCTTGTAGCCCAGCGGCAGTTCCATGTCCTCGATCGCATCGCGAATCTCGGAATGAACCTGTGCCGCGGTCAGGCCGGCCGGGATGTCTGCGCCCACCGTGACGGTCAGAACGCGATCTCGTCGATGCACCAGCGTATTGAGCGCTTTGTACTGGAACCCGTCCACCATCTGCTCGATCGGCACGAACTTCTGTGACTGGTCCGAATACACCACTTGATCCACGATCGAGTATTCCCCGTCCGCCGGTCGACGCAGGATGATCGGGATCAGGCGGTCCCTCTCGCGGAACACGCCGCCGGTGATGCCGTCCGTCGAAAACTGCAGGGTGGCGGCGATGTCTTCGCGGGTTACACCGGCCGTCTGCGCACGCTCGGTGGCATAGATCGGCTGGACCGCCAATTCCATTTCACGCCAGTCGTGATGCACGTCCAGCGCGTTGGGCGAGGCCGCCGACATGCGCCGCACCGCCTCGTCGGCCAGTTGCCGCAGGACGACCGGATCGCTGCCCGAGAACCGCGCCTCGATCGGGGTACCGCCGCCGGGGCCGAAGACCAGACGCTTGGTCCGGAATTCGCCTTCAGGGAATTGGGTTTCACCAAAGGCCTCCAGATCAGCACGCAAGACGGGAATGTCCTCGAGCGTTTCGGTCCGGATGATCATGTGCCCATAGCTTGGGTTGGGCTTCTCGGCCGAATAGGTCAACATGAACCGCGTCGCGCCCTGCCCCACGAAGGTGGTGACCGAGACGACATCATCCCGCTGGGCCAGCCAGTCCTCGAAGACTTGCATATCGGTACTCGTCCGCGCGATCGGAGTCCCCTGCGGCAGCTTGTAATGGACGAAGAACAGCGGCGTGTTGGAGTCCGGAAAAAACTGCTGTTTCACCATCGCGAAGCCGGCATAGCAGATCACGGTAACCCCAACCAAACCGGCCACCACCAGCCAACGGAACCGCAATGCCCAGCGCAGGATCGCCCCGTAGGTTCGGAACAGGATGCCGCTATAAGCGTCGACATCCACGTCCTTGCCCTGTTTGAAGAAATAATGCCCCAACAACGGTGTTGCTGTGATGGCCAGCACCCAGCTCAGCAGCAACGAGATCGCGATCACCGCAAACAATGAGAACAGGAATTCGCCCGTCGCATCCGGGCTGAGCCCAATCCCAGCAAAGGCCATGATTCCGATGACCGTGGCCCCCAGAAGGGGGATCTGGGTCTTGGACGCGGCCTCGTCGGCAGCATCGCGCGAGCTTTTTCCCTTGAGCATGGAGATCTGCATCCCCTCGGCCACCACGATGGCATTATCGACCAGCATCCCCATCGCAATGATCAGCGCGCCCAGCGAAATGCGCTCCATCTCGATGGAAAACAGCGCCATGAACAGCAGGGTCCCGACAACGGTCAACAAAAGGGTCGAGCCCACAACGACCGCCGCGCGCCAACCCATGAATATTCCAAGCACCGCCACCACGATGGCAACCGACATGGCCAGGTTCACTAGAAAATCGTTCGAAGCCTGCTCGACCACGACGTGCTGCTGGTAGATCGGCAATACATCGACGCCTGCGGGAATCTCCACATCCAGCTCGGCCAGCTTGGCGTCTACGCGCTTTCCGACTTCCACGATGTTTTCCGTCGACAGGCCGGCAATACCCAGGGTGAAAGCTTCGACGCCGTTGAACCGGATTATGATGTCAGGATCGGTCTGGCGGGCCCGGTAGACATCGGCCATGTCAAAGAGGTTGATCACTTGCCCCTGAGAGCCAACCGACAGCCCGGCGATCTCGGACACGCTGTCCGACCCGTCCGCCGTCAGGATCGTGGTGCGATCGTCGTCTGACCGAAGCGTCCCTGAGGACTGGACCGAATTGGCGTTGGCAATCGCTTCATTGATCGACTGCAACGGCACATTCTGGTTGACCGAAATGGCCAGGTCCGGCTCGATGAAAATGGCTTCGTCTGGCAAGCCCTGCACTTCAACGTCCGCAACGCCCTCAACGGTCAGCAACTCGCGCCGCAAGAAGGTCGACAATTCGTGCTTTTCGGCGTCGCTGAACCCTTCCGCGGTGACCGCATAGAAAAGACCGAACACGTCACCGAACCCGTCATTCACATAGGGCTGGCTGACACCGGACGGCAATCCACGGGCCGCATCCCGGACCTTGGCGCGCAGTCGGGTCCAGATATCCGGCAATTCGCTGCCATCGTAGGTGGACTTGATCTCGACTTCGATCAGCGATTGACCGGGACGGTTGACCGAAGTGATGACATCGACCTCGCCCATCTGCTGGATCGCAGATTCCAAAGGTTCCGAGACCTCCTCGGCCACCTGTTCAGCCGTCGCACCGGGATACGTGGTCAACACTACGGCGTTCTTGATGGTAAAGGCCGGATCTTCGAGCCGGCCGAGCGACGAAAATCCCCAGATCCCACCCAGCAAGGCGATCAGGATCACCAGCCACGTATAGATCGGCCTGTCGATCGAGGCGCGTGCGATATTCATATTCGCCCCCTTTAGTTCGCAAAGCCGGCAAAGCGGCGCACGGTCTGCCCATCGGTCAGAACGGACCCGCCGGCCACCACGATTTCGTCGCCGTCCGACAATCCGGTCAGAACCCGGACGTCACCTGTCTGGGTTGGTTCGATGGTCACGGGAACACGCCGTACGGTGCCGACATCTGCACCGACCGGCGAAAAGACCATGACGCCCAGATTGCCCTCGGCGTCGGCGACAATCGCGGTTGGGGGAACGATGATGCCAGTACGCTTGTCGTCGACCTGAACATTGACGGTTACCGACGAGCCGGGCAGCACCCGCAAGTTTTCCGGCGGCGTGAGGCCGAACTGAATTCGGAACGTCTGGCCGACGCTCGAAGTTTCGGCGTCGAATTCGCGGATTTCCAACGGGAAGACCTCGTCACTTGCGGGGAATTTTGCCGTGATCGAAATGCCATCTTCCTGGCTGGTCCTCTGGAACAGGATTTCGGGCACATCGACCTCGATCCTCAATTCGGACAGATCGTGGATCCGGACGATCGGCGTTCCTGCGGCCACGGTGGTGAAGTTCTCGACCTCACGCCGCGATACCAGCGCATCGAACGGCGCGGTCAGGGTCGTGTGCTCGAGGTTGTACTCGGCGTCACGCACCGCGATCGCGGCCAGTTGGGCGGCGGTTTCAGCGTCATCGACAGCGACCTGACTTGCAGTCGTCCCCCGCAGGCGCGACAGGCGGGCCACGGTACGGTCAGCCTGATCCTTCTGAAGACGCGCACGTTCCAGTGCCAGTTCGAACGGCTCTTGGTCCAGCTTTGCAATCAGGCTGCCCTTGGGCACCTGGAACCCTTCGTTGACGGGCAGTTCCACGATCTGTCCGGCGACCTGAAACGCCAGATCGACAGTCTGCCGCGCGGCCACGCGCCCGAAGAACTGGCGTGAGAATCCGGGAGCGGTCTCATGCACCACCATAAGTTTCACAGGCTTGGTGTCGTCTTGCGCCGCAAGCGGTGCGGCCAGTACGGCAAGGGCGAGGCCCAGCGAAGTCAGCAGCTTCATTTCGTCAATCCCTCGGGTATTCCCGTTTTCAGAATGTTGTCCCGGATCTTGCGGGCAAGCCGGGCAAATTGAGCAGTTTCCTCGTCATCCAACCCAGAGGCACGGTGAAACAGCTCTCCGGCGGTGGTGACCAGCATGTTGCGGGCTTCGGCACCTTTGTCGGTCAGCACCAGCAACCACGCACGGCGATCATCGGGATCCTGCTGACGGGTCAGATAACCGGCCGCCTCAAGCGCATCGGCGGTGGCCGTAATGGTCGACGGCACGGTCAGCATGTCGGCCGCCAACACTCCCATCCGCTTGGGCTGATCCAACTTGATCAACATATGGCATTCCTGATGGCTGAGATCGGTATCGATGCAGCCGAAACTCTCTTCCAGTTTCCAGTACAGCGCATAGACGCCCATCATCGCCTGGATCTCAGGGGTCAGTCGGGCCAGCCGTTCACTGATGTCTTTGGTCATGGATGCTCTCCGCACGAGTCGAGCGGTGATATACTTCGGATTCCGAACTATTCAAGATGTGAAGTTGAATTTGCGCAAACCTATGCCGTTCCCTTGGGTCAACATCTCTTGATCTGAGGGCGCTGTGACTGCATTTTGGGCGAATCCGAAACATTCAGGACCCGACATGTACACGCCCGCAATCACCGGTACCGGGGTTTTCACGCCCGAAAACGTCATCACCAATGCCGAGCTGGTCAAAGCCTTCAACGCCTATGCCGACAAGATGAATGCTGCCAACGCCGATGCCATCGCCGCGGGCGAGATGGAGCCGATGCAGCACTCCTCGGAAGAGTTCATCGTCAAGGCCTCGGGCATCGAGAACCGCTACGTCATGGACAAGACCGGTGTGCTGGACCCGGACGTGATGCATCCCCTGCTGCACCAGCGCAGCGATGATGAGCCGGGCATTATGACCGAGATGGCGCTGGACGCCTGCAAAAAGGCGCTGGCTCAGGCAGGTCGGACGGCGGCGGATGTCGATCTGGTGATCTGTGCCGCGTCGAACCATGAACGCGCCTATCCCGCCATTGCGGTCGAAATCCAGAACGCGTTGGGCATCGCTGGTTTTGGGTTCGATATGAACGTGGCCTGTTCTTCGGCGACGTTCGGCATTCAGGCCGCGGCCGACATGATCCGGTCGGGGTCCGTACGGGCGGCGCTGGTGGTCAACCCCGAGATCTGCTCGGGACACCTGGAATGGCGCGACCGGGATTGCCACTTTATCTTCGGTGACGTGGCCACCGCCACGCTGATCGAGCGGATCGAGGGTGCAAAGGGCCCGCATTTCGAAATCCTGTCGACCCGCTGCGCGACCGAGTTTTCGAACAACATCCGCAACAACAACGGTTTTCTGCGGCGCACGCGCCCAGATGGTTTGACCGACCGCCGCGACATGCAGTTCATGCAGAACGGTCGCAAGGTATTCAAGGAAGTGCTGCCGATGGTCAGCAAACACATCAGCGACCACATGGATTCCGAAGGGATCGAAAGCGGCGATCTCAAGCGGCTGTGGCTGCACCAGGCCAACAAGACGATGAATGATTTCATCGGCAAGAAGGTTCTGGGGCGTGAGCCCGAGCCGGGCGAACAACCCAACATCCTGCAGGACTATGCCAATACATCGTCAGCCGGGTCGATCATCGCCTTTTCCAAATATTCAGACGATCTTCAGGATGGCGATGTCGGCCTGATCTGCTCGTTCGGTGCAGGATATTCGGTGGGGTCCGTCATCGTCAAACGCCACGCCTGACACGCCGGCGCCGCCGGTCCACGTCCGGTGCAACAAGCGATAACCTCGAATATTTCGCCCGCGCAGGCGGACTGTTTTTGTATTCCTGAAAACTTCTTCAGAATTGATACAGCGCAACTTAACCCGCGGCCTCCATCTGGAAGGCCATGCAATTCCGCATGTCAGGTGACGCTAGGTTAAGAAAGGTGCGCCATGTTCAAGAGTTCTAAGTCAGGAATGGCGGCCTGGGTTGTCGCCCCGTTTTTGGGGGTTGCTGCAGCCAGCGCGGCCATGGCCGAGCCCCAGGTTTGCAACGCCAACACAGCACGGATCGCAGCCAACAATGGTGACTATGCGGCCCTTTGCGGCTGTTCGCAGGTTACGCCCAGTTTCCTCTCGCATCTGCAACAACGGGCAGATTTCGGGTCGGTTCTTGCCAATACCTCGCAGCAATGTCCGGGGCTGGCCAATCTGCTGAGCGATTTGCCGACCGGATCGATTTCCAACGCCAACAGCTTTGACGGCCGCGAAAACGACCCCAGCGGATTTCAACCCGCATCGAGCACCGGCCCATCCGCCGGCGGCGGATCCGGGTCGGGCGGCGGAAACAGCGGCCCCGGCAATGGCGGGGGGAACGATGACCCCGGTGATGGCGGATCCGACGATCCGGGCAACGGCGGCGGGAATGATGATCCCGGCAACGGCGGCGGCAAGCCTGGTGATGGCGGTGGCAAGCCCGGCAAGGGCGGCGGCAAGCCCGGCCATGGTGACGGCAAGCCCGGCAAGGGTGGCAGTCACGGCGGCGGTAAAGGAAACAACGGCGACGGGAAAGGCGGCGGCAAGGGCAACAATGGCGGCGGCAAAGGCAACAACGGGGGCGGAAATGGGCCCGAGGGCTCAAGCCCCGGACGCGGGAACAATGCCAACAACGACGAAAACTGACTAAGGTTAAGAGCTACTTCAGCTCAGCTTGAGGAAGGCGATGCGCACATCGCCTTTTTCACCGCCCCATGGCGGCTTTTCGGAAACTAGATCAGCTGACGCTTTCCTCTTCGAGGTGCAATTTCATCTCGATCAGAACCTGTTGCAGCAACGAAGTTTCTTTCAGCAGACGCTTGGCTTCGTTGACGGTAATGATGCCATCCTCGATCGCGGCCTGGTATTCGGTCATCAGCATCGCAAACCGCTGGCTCAGTGCGATCACGTCCGAATTGACGCCCCCGGTGCGCGTACGGGTCGAATTGCGCTCATCATAGGACAAGGTGATGTTCTTGAGGTCCGCCAGGGCCGAAGTCACATGCGGGTAGCTGGCCGCGTTTTCCAGACGTGCTACCGCATCCACCGGCATGAACCGGTCACTGTGCTCGGGATTGTCGGAGTAATACCGGCCCAATGTGGCCTTGGATTTCCCTGTGATCTCGCATGCTGCTTCGATCCCCACGTCCTTGACCAAAGCTTCGGTGTGCTTTTTCAGATAGGCCCCGATATCTGCCATTTTTGTACCTTTGTTCGCTGCGCCCTCTTGCCCGGCTGTCCGCACCGGGGAAAGGGAGGGGAAATTTCCCATACTCGAGTCATAATTGAAATGTCATATGTTGGCTATCCCTCAGATATGCGGGGGTTTTGTGAGTGAGTGGCGGCAGTTAATGCCGGTAAAGAGTGTTTGCGGGGCAGTATTTCAGGCCCTGCGCTGTTTCGGCCATTTCGTGGCCGGCGGTGTCGCTGTTGCGGAAGCGGGGTTATCCATCCCCAAGAGCATCTGCTCGGCCTCTGCGACTGCAATGGCGGCGTCGATTTTTTTCAGGACATTGACGACTTGCTCGCGCAGCGTGAGCCGATTAGACCCAGCCCATGGCCAAGCTGTACTTTAACTACTCAACCATGAACGCAGGCAAGTCCACGGTGCTGCTTCAGGCGTCGCACAACTATCGCGAGCGCGGCATGGACACCTATCTGATGACCGCAGCCATTGACGGGCGCGCGGGCCAGGGGCGCATCGCATCGCGGATCGGAATCTCGGAACAGGCCGATACGTTCAATCCCCACGACAATGTGTTCGCGATGATCCAAGATCGTCTTGATCAGGGGAAAGTGGCCTGTGTTTTTGTGGACGAGGCGCAGTTCCTGACCGAAGAACAGGTCTGGCAATTGGCTCGTGCGGTGGATGACCTGAAAGTACCGGTTCTGGCCTACGGGTTGCGGGTGGATTTTCAGGGCAAGCTGTTCCCAGGATCAGCGGCTCTGCTGGCCCTGGCCGATGAAATGCGCGAGGTCCGCACCATCTGCAGATGCGGGCGAAAGGCCACGATGGTGATCCGTCAGGACGAAAACGGAAAAACCATCACCCAAGGCGCGCAGGTGCAGATCGGCGGAAACGAGACCTATGTTTCACTCTGCCGGAAACACTGGCGCGAGGCCGTGGGCAGTTAGACCAGATTTGGCAGCGGTTGCCCGGCGACAAAAGCCGCCACATTGTCCAATGCCATGTGCCCCATATCCGTGCGCACTTGCTCGGTCGCAGTGCCCAGATGCGGCAGCAGGGTGACATTCTCCATCTCGCGCAGCGCCTGCGGCACGGCGGGTTCAAACTCGTAGACATCCAGCCCGGCCCCGGCGATCTGGCCGTTATTCAGCGCATGGATCAGTGCAGCTTCGTCCACGACTTCTCCGCGAGCGATGTTGACCAGAATGGCCGACGGCCGCATAGCTGAAAGAACCGAAGCGTCTATGAGGTGGAAGGTGTCAACACCACCGGGGACGGCGACGACCAGAAAATCGGCCACAGCAGCCAGGGCCGCCAAATCGGGAACGAACTCGGCAGGGAAATCCAGATCCTTGGGCGTGCGGGATTGATAACTGACCTGCATCCCGAATCCGAAATGACAGCGCCGGGCAATGGCTTGCCCGATCCGTCCCATTCCGATGATTCCGACCCATTTTCCGGTGACGTGCTGTCCCAGCATTTGGGTCGGGTGCCAGCCCTGCCAATTGCCGGACCGGACCAGCCGTTCACCCTCGCCCGCGCGGCGGGCCGTTGCCAGCAGCAGAGTCATGGCAATGTCCGCCGTTGCATCCGTGACCGCCCCCGGTGTGTTGGTCACGCGAACACCAGCAGCCTGCGCTGCCGCCACATCAATGTGATTGAAACCCACCCCAAAATTGGCCAGCAGTTTGCACCGCGGAGCCGTGACCATTTCAAAGACATCGGCCGAAAAGACATCACCCAAAGTCGGAACGACCACGTCGTAGTCCCGCAATGCGCGCGCCATCTCATCAATGCTGAGCGGTGCGTTGCTATCTCGGATATCGACGTCGAACTCATCCCGCGCGCGGGCCGTGACCGCGGGGGTCATCGGTCGGGTGATCAACAGCTTCATCAGTGCATCCGCCCGCCCACGGGAACTTTGCCATCAGGACCGATCAAAACAATCTCGCCCGATTCGTCCGGCAGACCCAGAACAAGAACCTCGGACATGAACCGCCCGATCTGACGCGGCGGGAAATTGACCACGGCCAGCACATGTTTGCCGACAAGGGATTCGGGCGTGTAATGCGCGGTAACCTGCGCCGAGGTCTTGCGCTCGCCGATCTCGTCGCCGAAGTCGATCCACATTTTGATCGCGGGCTTGCGGGCCTCGGGATAGGGTTCGGCCCGGATGACCTCTCCTACGCGAATGTCGACCTTGAGGAAGTCGTCGAAGGAAATTTCACTCACCGGACAGCTCCTTGGATCGATCGGTTGCCGCCTTTACGGCACGGTGCAACAGGTTTGGAAACCCATCCTGTTCATGCATCAGGACTTCCAGTGCTGCCTGCGTCGTGCCGTTGGGTGACGTGACATTGATGCGCAATTGCGAAGGATCTTCCTCGGACGCCATGGCCAGAGCCCCTGCCCCGGCGACGGTCGCCTTGGCCAAGCGCATGGCCAAATCATGCGGAAGGCCTTGCGCCTCACCGGCGGCGGCCAGCGTCTCAATCAAATGAAAGACATAGGCCGGGCCCGAGCCGCTGAGACCGGTGACCGCGTCCATCTGCGCCTCATCCTGCAGGCGCACGGTATCACCGATGGCCGAAAGCAGATCTTCGGCCAGGGTCATGTCAGAGCCCGACGTGCTGGCATTTCCAATCAGCGCGGTGATGCCCTGCCGGATCGCCGCAGGCGTGTTCGGCATGGCCCGAATGATCGGAGTACCAGCACCCAGAACACGCTCGAACGTGGCGATGGAAGTTCCGGCGGCGACCGAGATGAACAGGGTTCCGCCGCCCCCCAACGCCTGAATTGCCGGCAATGCCTCGCCCATCATCTGAGGTTTGACGGCAACCAACACGACGGCAGGTTTTTCAGGAAGTGGGGTGTTGATATTGACCCCTTGCGCCCTGAGCCAGTCGGAAGGGTTGGGGTCGATGACCCATACTGATGCGGCTGGCAGGCCATGTTCCAGCCAGCCGGCCAACATGGCCGACCCCATCTTTCCGCATCCCAGAAGCACCAGCCCCTGACCCGCAACGCGTGACATGTCCATGATTGCCCCTCCCCTGCTTTTGCGGTTTGGGGCAAAGCTTTACGCGCGGCCGTAAGCCTCTGCAATGGCGACTTGCATCGCATCCTCGGGCGTACGGTTGCCCCAGGTTACCAACTGGATCGCAGGATAGTAACGCTCGGCGCTCAGGACCGCGGCGGTGATCATCGTGTCGATCTGTTCGGGGCTGGCCGATTGCCCGCCGCTGAGCACCAGGCCGTAGCGGTAGACCATCAGCTTCTGATTGCCCCAGTAGGTGAAGGCGCCGGCCCAGCATTGGTCGTTCATGCGGTTCAGCAGTTCATAGAGATCAGAAACCCGGTCCTCGGGCGGCTCCATCTCGAACGAGCAGACCATCCGCAGAGTCTCGTCATAGTTGGACCAGGCCAGCGTGATCGAGTAGGTGCGCCACTGTCCTTCGACCGCCATGGCGATCTGGTCGTCTCCGATCCGGTCGAAATCCCAATCGTGGTGTTCAGCCAGATGTTCGACAATATCAATCGGATGAATGTCTTCTTCGAAATACTGCTCGGAAAGTGCCATGGTGCCACCTCACTTAATACCTAGCATTTCGGGGCTGGCAGCGCCCCAGCGCTAGTTGCCTGCTCTACAAGCCGGGCTTCCCCCATAGGCCTGTACTAAATATGGTGCGCTGTGGCTGGGACTCTGGCAACCCCCATTCTTGGGGATAACAGCAATAAGTTGTGGACAGCTGGCAACGGCCACCAAAATATTGGCGCCCCCTGCAGCTTTGCCTTGATTTATTTTTACAATGCGGCGAGACTCCCCACACTGCGAAACCCAGCGCGGGTTGAGCGGTGTAGGGTCTTGCCAAAAATTCTGAAATGCCGATCTACGGCTGGGCTTATTTGTCCAGCTTGGTTTCAAGCGCGGCGATCCGCGCTTCCAGCGCCGCGTTTTCTTCGCGCGCTTTCTGGGCCATCGCGCGGACGGCATCGAACTCTTCTCGCGTGACAAAGTCGCGATCCGCTAGCCAGCGGTCGACCAACGACTTCATCGCCGTTTCAGCCTCTTCTCGCGCACCCTGCGCCACGCCCATTGCGTTGGTCATCAACTGGGACATATCGTCCAGAAACTTGTTGCGGGTTTGCATGTGTCTACTCCGGAATCGCGAATGCCTTCTATATGGGGGATAGAGAGCCCAGTCTCAAGGTTGACTTGGTCAGCCAACCCCGGGCAATGAGACGCACATGCAAGCTGTTTTGAATTTCCCCGATCTGTCGCCCGAGCTGTTCTCGATTTCCGCCTTCGGGATCGAGTTCGCGCTGCGGTGGTATGCGCTGGCCTATATCGCGGGCATCCTGATCGCGTGGCGCATGGCGGTGATGGCGGTGCGCCGTCCCGCTTTGTGGCCGGATCAATCCCCTCCTCTGAGACCGGACCAGTTGGAGGACCTGATCACCTGGATCATCCTGGGGGTCATCATCGGCGGCCGATTGGGCTTTGTTCTGTTCTATCAGCCCGAATACTACCTGTCCCACCCGCTTGAGATCCTGAAGGTCTGGCAGGGTGGCATGTCTTTTCACGGCGGCCTTCTGGGTGTGGTGATAGCATCGCTGGTCTTCGCGCGACGCCATTCGGCCCCCTTGCTTTCGCTGGCCGACTTGATCGCCCATACTGTTCCCCCCGGCCTTTTGCTTGGCCGTTTGGCCAATTTCGTCAATGCCGAGCTGTGGGGCCGACCCAGCGAACTGCCCTGGGCGGTGATCTTTCCCGGAGCAGCAGCTCAGGACTGCGCCAATGTCGCTGCTGGACTTTGCGCCCGCCACCCGTCGCAGTTGTACGAGGCTGCGCTGGAAGGCGTGCTGTTGGGCCTGCTATTGTTGTGGCTGGTCTATCGGCGCGGCGCATTTCATTGGCCCGGTCGCATCATGGGCGTATTTCTGGCGGGCTATGGCGCTTCGCGCTTCATCGTCGAGTTCTTTCGTCAACCCGATGCGCAATTCGTCTCGGCCGGAAACCCGCTGGGACTTGCGTGGCATGTGGGCGGCTACGGCCTGACGATGGGCCAGATTCTATCTGTGCCGATGATCGCAGTCGGCTTGTGGTTTGCCCTACGGGCACGGCGGGCGGTATGAGCCTGCTTGGCCATCTGACCGACCGCATCCGGCAGGACGGGCCGATGAGCGTGGCGGACTATATGGCCGAATGTCTTCTGCATCCAACCCACGGCTACTACACCACCCGCGACCCATTGGGCACACATGGAGACTTTGTCACCGCTCCGGAAATCAGCCAGATGTTCGGCGAAGTGATTGGTCTTTGCCTCGCGCAGGGCTGGATTGATCAAGGCAGACCCGGCCGGTTTGCGCTGGTCGAGCTGGGCCCGGGGCGCGGAACACTCATGGCCGACATTCTACGGGCGACCCGGGGCGTGCCCGGGTTCCACGACGCCGCGCAGGTGGTATTGCTCGAAGCCTCGCCCGTTCTGCGCGGACTTCAGGCCGAGGCCCTGGATGCGCACGCACCGAACTGGATCGTTTCGGTGGGCGATCTCCCAGAGCTTCCGCTATTTCTTGTGGCCAATGAATTTTTCGACGCTTTGCCCATCCGCCAGTTTCTGCGCGACGGCGACGGCTGGTGCGAACGTCTTGTGGGCCTGCAGGGCGATCAGCTGGCATTCGGCCTTGGCCCGAGGGCGACGCAAGCGGCCTTGGCGACGCGCCTCGAGGATACACGGGACGGTGATCTGGTCGAGCTGTGCGCGGCGGCGGTTCCCATCGTGACCGAAACGGCCCGCATCATCCGTAGCCACGGTGGTATGGCTCTCGTCATCGACTATGGCGACTGGCGTTCGCTGGGCGACACGTTGCAGGCCGTCAAGGGGCACGAATACGTCGACCCGCTCGCCACACCGGGTCAGGCCGACCTGACTGCACATGTGGATTTCGAAACGCTGGCATTGGCGGCGGGCGCGACGGGCTGCGCCCATACGCGGCTGACGCCTCAGGGTGTGTTTCTTGAGCGTCTGGGCATCACCCAACGCGCACAATCTCTGGCCGGCGCGTTGACCGGATCAAAACTGGAAACGCTGGTTCGGGCACATCGGCGGTTGACGCACCCAGAGGAAATGGGAAACCTGTTCAAGGTGCTGGGCCTCTACCCGAAAACTGCGATGCCACCATCGGGACTTGGGACATGACTCTGGAAATTCTGACCTCGGATTTGCTGTCACCGATTCGACACGGGTTCTTCAGTCGCAAGGGCGGCGCCTCGTCCGGTATCTTCAGCGGGCTGAATTGTGGCACGGGCTCGTCCGACCTGAGCGAGGCGGTCGCGCTGAACCGAAGCAGAGTGGCCGAGGCCATGGGCGTCAAACTGGATGCATTGGTCGGCGTGCATCAGGTACATTCCCCACACGTGATCACCGTCGACAAGCCGATTGCAGGCGAGAAGCCAAGGGCCGATGCAATCGTTACCGCAACGCCGGGCCTCGCGCTGACGATCCTGACGGCAGACTGCCAGCCGGTACTGTTTGCGGATCCTCAAGCTAAAGTGATCGGGGCGGCACATGCGGGATGGCGCGGTGCTCTGGACGGTGTCCTTGAGGCGACGCTGGACGCCATGGAGGCGCTGGGTGCGCACCGCAAAAACATCATCGCAGTCATCGGCCCGACGATCTCGCAGCGCGCCTACGAGGTTGGCCCGGAGTTTCTGGAAGACTTCCTTTTGGAAAGCCAGGACAACGCGCGTTTCTTTGCAAATGGGCAAGGCGACCGGATGCATTTCGACCTGCCGGCCTTTGGCCTTCACAAGCTGCGTCAGGCCGGCGTCGGGCAGGCAGAATGGACGCGGCATTGCACCTATTCGGATCCCGACAAGTTCTATTCCTACCGGCGCGCGACCCACGCCGGCGAGGCGGATTACGGCCGCCTGATTTCCGCCATACGATTGTAAAGATCGGCCGAATTAAGGCGAAAGCGCCACTTTTCCGCCACATTTATTGTGTCTATCTGTCATCAGAATCGTTGTTAATTTTTGCCAGTGCTCAGATGGTTATCCGTTCTCCGAACGTCTGATTTCTGGCATCCGAACTCAGGGGGTGCCGCAAGACTTCATCATTGTCCTAAATTGATCCCGGAACAGCCACATCGCTGCCGCAAAGACGCGTCACATTGGCTTTACAAAGGGAAAAGGGCTTAGGCCCGAACTTCGAGCAGGACATGAATATGAAGTTGAAATCTCGCTTTCTTCGCGCCGTTGTCGCGGCCACCAGGGACCAACAACCGGAAATGCCCTGGAAGCGGGTTTCCAGTCACTCTGCAAGGGTCGTGCGCCGGTTGGCCGCGCGACGCTGATACGAAATCCCTCTGGGGCCAGCTGCCGGCCTCAACAGGGCAAGACGCGCACCGGAAGCTGCTCTGGGCCGGTGCGTGAACCGAGGCTGGTATTCGCAGCCGACGTTTTTCAGGGCGTTTGTGTGCGGACAATTACGTTCGCAGTGTACGAGTTTGTCTGGGGGGTCATTGTGTTGACCAAACGAATGCGAAATCCATTCGCCATGCGCGGCCATGTCGGTACCCGCATGGAGGTGGCGCACTTTTTTTCAAGACAAAGAATCAAGCTGTCAGGCGGGCCTGCACGGGGATGTTTCCCGCCTGTTCGGCGTATTGGAAGGAACGGAATAATATGACTATTCCAAATTCACTGGCACGTGCCGCGCAGAATGCCCTCGACACTTCGGCATTGCTGCGCGAAGCACCGCGTCCAGGCACCAAACAGAAGGCGCAACTGCGTCGATACGAGGTGAGTGCGCTGCTGAAAAACGGGGAAGTTTCGCAGACACGCCACATCGCACCGGCGCTGCCCGTTTTCGAAGACGCGTTCTGCGCCTTTACACGTGGGTCTCTGGTCGAGACGGAACACGGCCCGGTCGCCATCGAGGACTTGATGCCGGGCGACACGGTCCTGACCCAGACCGGCGCATCCGAAAAGGTGTTGTGGAAAGGCTCGGTCACTTTGGTACCTGGCCGCGAAGACTCGCGCGGGCGGACACGCCCTTTGACCCGCATCATGGCAGACACGTTCGGCATGCAAAAACCATTGTCCGGCGTCATTGCCGGCCCCGCAGCCCGCTTGCTGGCGACGCCGGCGCATCTAAGGCATCTCGGAGGTGGCCAGCCGATGTTGACACCCGTTGCCGAATTTCAGGACGGCATGTCCGTGATCGAAACGCAGCCGCCCACTCCGGTCGAGCTGTTCCATATCTGCCTGGAGCGCCACGCGGTCATCAATGTCGATGGGCTGCAGTTCGAAACCTATCATCCCGGCGTGAACGCGGTCCGGATGATGAGCCACTCGCTGCGCTCGATCTACCTGAACCTGTTCGCGCATATCCATTCCTTGCACGATTTCGGTCCGCTGCTCATGGCGCGTGCCGGGGAGGGCGAGATCGACGCCATCACGGCGTGACAGCTTTGACCATCACCACTGCATTTTGGGGGGCAACATGCAGATTTTACTGAGTTGGGCCATTTCTCTGGCCATCGTGGCGGTGCTCCCGCCATGCGCATCGCAAACCAGACGCGCCGGCTTTACGCCGTCCGGTTCATCCGTTCTTCCAATACGTCGAACGGCACGCCGGGTTCGTCTTTTGCACCGCGGATGACAAGCGAAGTCTTGACGCTGGCCACGTTCGGCGTGGTCAGCAACTCACCCGTCAGGAACTGTTGAAAACTGCTGAGGTCGGGGGCGACGCATTTCAGGATGAAGTCGACCTCGCCGTTCAGCATGTGGCATTCCCGGACCAAGGGCCAGTCTCGGCAGCGGTCTTCGAACGCCCGCAGTTCCGCTTCGGCCTGGCTTTCAAGGCCTACCATCGCAAAGACCTGAACTTCGAACCCCAGTTCCCGGGCGTTGACCTCGGCGTGGTATCCTCGGATAAAGCCAGCCTCCTCCAACGTGCGCACGCGCCGCAGGCAGGGTGGGGCCGAGATTCCGACACGTTTTGCGAGCTCGACATTGGTCATTCGTCCGTCTGCCTGCAGTTCTGCAAGGATCTTTCGGTCGATCTCGTCCAGCCGTGTCGTGACCATGCGGTGCTCCTGAAATTTTCGGTTCTTATATCAGCGCAGGTGCCATGCGCAATATTCTTTCGCACCAGCGCAATAATCTTTGTCTGTCGATCAGGCAAGCCGGCACCTTGGAACCACATGACGGACGCGTGAGACGAAGGGGCTTTAAGCCGACCGATGCTGTCGCTATATCGAAGCCCGGCGCCCACGACGGCGCTCAGGCAATAATCGAGTGGGGGTTCCATGGCCGAGACACGACACACCAAGGTTCTGATCATCGGATCGGGGCCTGCCGGATACACTGCGGGCGTCTATGCCAGCCGCGCGATGTTGAACCCGATTCTGGTGCAAGGCATCGAACCGGGCGGCCAGCTGACCACCACCACCGAGGTCGAGAACTGGCCGGGCGACACCGAAGTTCAAGGCCCCGACCTGATGGTGCGCATGCAGGATCACGCCAAGGCCATGGGCTGCGAGGTGATCGGTGACATCATTAACGACCTGGACCTGTCCAAACGTCCTTTCACCGCCAAGGGCGACAGCGGCACCGTCTACACTGCGGACGCGGTCATCTTGGCGACCGGCGCACGCGCCAAATGGCTGGGGCTGCCGTCGGAAGAAAAATTCAAGGGCTTCGGTGTTTCGGCCTGCGCCACCTGTGACGGGTTCTTCTATCGCGGACAGGAGATCGTGGTGATCGGCGGCGGCAACACCGCCGTGGAAGAAGCGCTGTTCCTGACCAATTTCGCCAGCAAGGTCACGTTGATCCACCGCCGGGACGAGCTGCGGGCCGAGAAGATCCTGCAGGAGCGCCTGTTCAAGAACGACAAGATCGAGCCGCTGTGGTTCCACCAGCTGGAGGAAGTGATTGGCACAGATAACCCGCTGGGCGTCGAAGGCGTGCTGGTGAAGAACGTCAAGACGGGCGAAATCACCGAGATCCCCTGCAAGGGCGTGTTCGTCGCCATCGGCCACGCACCTGCCAACGAACTGGTCAAGGACGTGCTGGAAACCCATATGGGCGGCTATGTCAAAACCAAACCCGGCACCACGCAGACCTCGATCCCCGGCGTGTTCGCCGCCGGTGACCTGACCGACCATGTGTACCGGCAGGCCGTGACCTCGGCCGGAATGGGCTGCATGGCGGCGCTGGATGCCGAACGGTTCCTTGCCGAACAGGAATGACCGCGACGCGCAGCGCCTTCGGCGCTGCGTACCGCCCTCCTCTGGCACCTTGACCCGCACTGCGCGGCAACGCAGACTTGCCCCCGAGCGCGGCAGATTTCAGGTGATCTTTTGAACACCCCCCTTTGGCAGGGCAGTTGGGCGACCCGTCTCAGGATCATCAGTGGTCTTGTGCTGTTTGCCTTTGCTTTCTTCCACTTCATCAATATCGGGCTGGGGCTGTTTCACACCGACTACCTGCATGACATGCAGGACTCTCGGAAAATGGTCACACGCCATTCGATTGGCAGCGCTGTCCTGTATCTTGCCCTGATCGTACATGCAGGTCTGGCATTGGTGTCGATCGCCCAGCGCCGAACTCTGCGAATGCCCTTTCATACGGGCCTGCAAATCATTCTTGGCCTTCTCATTCCGCTGCAACTGATTTCGCACATCGTCCAGACACGCTATGCGCATCAGGTTTTCGACGTGAATGACGAGATGGGGTACATCATCATTCTGATGTGGCCAAACTCGGCCATCTGGATGCAAAGTCTGCTGATGCTGATCGTCTGGATACACGGGTGCATCGGACTGCATATCTGGCTGCGACTGACCTCGTGGTGGCGCCAAACCGTACCCTACCTGATCGGAGTTGCCGTCTTCATCCCAAGCTTTGCCCTGGCCGGTTTGCTGACCGAAGGGCGGCGCATCTGGATGGATTTTGCGGATCCGGATCTACGCGAACAGTATATCGAGCATTACAACTGGCCCGGCCCCGAAGAGTTCCAGGTTTTGTTCAGCGTCAAGGACAACGCCTTGATGGCCTTCTGGATCGCGCTTGGTGCAGCTCTTGCGTTCCATTTCGGAGGCAAGCTTTGGCGCAGACGGCATTCGGTGCGCGTCAGATATGTCGATGGGCCGGAAGTGACCTCAGAGAAAGGCATGACCCTGCTTGAGATGTCACAAGCCAACGGTATTCCGCATACTGCACTGTGCGGCGGCAGGGGGCGCTGCACCACCTGCCGCGTCATCGTCGAGGATGGCGCCGAGTCACTACCACCGCCCAGCGAGGTCGAAGCCCGCAGCCTGAAAGCCGTGGGGGCCATACAGCGCACGCGCCTTGCCTGCCAGGTCCGCCCCTCTAGCCCTTTGACGGTTTTCCGTGTTTTCCGGCCGGATGGTGGACGCCAGCGGGCGCATGCCAGCCAGGGGCAAGAGCGTAAACTGGCCGTGCTGTTTCTGGACATGCGCGGGTTTACCGCGCGCACAACGGGACAACTGCCCTATGACATCGTGTTCCTGCTGAACCGGTTCTTTGACGCCATTGTTCCAGCCATTACCGCAGACGGCGGGGTGGTCGACAAATACATGGGCGATGGTCTTTTGGCCGTGTTCGAAACACCCGACACGTCCAGCTCGGCCCGTTCTGCCCTGAAAGCTGCGATCGACATCAGTCATGCGCTTGCGCAGTTCAACCAGCAGCTGTCCCAGGAAAACAGCCCCGCGATCCGCATCGGCATGGGCCTGCACCTGGGCGACCTTGTGTTGGGAGAGATCGGCGCTGCCGGCCACGCCGCGCGGACCATCATCGGTGACGCCGTGAACGTCGCCAGTCGGCTGGAAGGAGAAACCAAGGCGCTCGGGGCCGAGCTGTTGGTCTCGGAAGCCGTGCTGCGCGCGGCCGGGTGTGAGACCGATGGCCTTGACCTGCGTCTGTTCCATCTGCGGGGCGTAACCGAGCCCGTCCCTGCCCTGCCCGTCGAGCGCGCTCTGGATCTGGACCAACTTCTGACCTCATCAGAACAGATCGCCGCCGGTTGACGATATTGTCCCCATCCGGTGGGATTTTCGTCGCTTTTTCGGTTCTGGCCCGGAAAAACCTTCCATTCCGGGGAAAAACCGCGCATATCCTCCTTTGTTTCATGAATGTATATGGACTTCGACTGACGACCGGGGCACATGGCCCGGAAATGCACCTGAATCACTGACTGACCACACTGCCTCAAGAGTATTGCGATGACGATGTTGAGTAACCTGGCTCCGATCCCAGAACTGTATGTTTCCTATGAATCCGCCCAAAAGCTGAAAGTCGAAGCCGCCGACCTGACCAGCTGGGACCTCACCCCGCGCCAGATCTGTGATCTGGAATTGCTGATGAATGGCGGGTTCAACCCGCTCAAGGGCTTTTTGAGTCAGGAAGACTATGACAGCGTCGTCGAAAACATGCGCTTGGCCGACGGAAGCCTTTGGCCGATGCCGATCACACTGGATGTGAACGAAGATTTCGCCGATCAGATCGAACTGGGTCAGGACATTGCGCTGCGCGACCAGGAAGGCGTGATCTTGGCGACCATGACCGTTACCGACCGCTGGACCCCGGACAAATCGCGTGAGGCCGAGCAGGTGTTCGGTGCCGATGATGATGCGCATCCGGCCGTGAACTACCTGCACAACGTGGCAGGCAAGGTTTATTTGGGCGGCCCCGTGACCGGCATCCAGCCGCCGGTGCATTATGATTTCAAGGCGCGCCGCGACACCCCGAACGAGTTGCGCGCTTATTTCCGCAAGGTCGGTTGGCGCCGCATCGTGGCTTTCCAGACCCGCAACCCGCTGCACCGCGCACACCAGGAACTGACTTTCCGCGCCGCGCGTGAGGCGCAGGCCAACCTGCTGATCCACCCGGTTGTGGGCATGACCAAGCCCGGTGATGTCGATCACTTCACCCGCGTGCGCTGCTATGAGGCGGTGCTGGACAAATACCCGGCCTCGACCACCACCATGAGCCTGCTGAACCTGGCGATGCGCATGGCCGGCCCGCGCGAAGCGGTCTGGCACGGCCTGATCCGCAAAAACCACGGCTGCACCCACTTCATCGTCGGCCGCGACCATGCCGGCCCCGGCAAGAACAGCCAGGGTGAGGATTTCTACGGCCCCTATGACGCCCAGGACCTGTTCCGCAAATTCCAGGACGAGATCGGCATCGAGATGGTCGATTTCAAACACATGGTCTATGTGCAGGAACGCGCCCAATACGAACCCGCGGACGAGATCGAGGACCGCGACAACGTCACGATCCTGAACATCTCGGGCACCGAACTGCGCCGCCGTCTGCGCGAGGGGCTTGAGATCCCCGAGTGGTTCTCGTTCCCCGAGGTGGTCGAGCAGCTCCGCCGCCGCTATCCGCCGCGCAGCCAGCAGGGCTTTACCGTCTTCTTCACCGGTTTCTCGGGCTCGGGCAAATCGACCATCGCCAACGCTCTGATGGTCAAGCTGATGGAGATGGGCGGCCGTCCCGTCACGTTGCTGGACGGTGACATCGTCCGCAAGAACCTCAGCTCGGAACTGGGCTTCTCGAAGGAACACCGGGACCTGAACATCCGCCGCATCGGCTATGTGGCCTCCGAGATCACCAAGAACGGCGGCATCGCCATCTGTGCCCCGATCGCGCCCTACGCCACCACCCGCCGCGCCGTGCGCGAGGAGATCGAGCAGTTCGGCGCGTTCTGCGAAGTTCACGTGGCCACCAGCATCGAGGAATGCGAGCGCCGCGACCGCAAGGGCCTGTACAAGCTGGCGCGTGAAGGCAAGATCAAAGAGTTCACTGGTATTTCGGACCCTTACGACGTGCCGGAAAACCCGGAACTGCGCGTCGAGACCGAGAATGTGGACGTGGACAACTGTGCCCATCAGGTTCTGCTGAAGCTGGAAAGCATGGGATTGATTGCCGGATCCTGAGCCACAGCTAGTTGCTGTCAACACTGACCCCCGGAGACATCTCCGGGGGTCTTTCATTTCCAGAACACTGCTTTGAACACCCCCCTTCCATCCGCGAAGATTGGCGGTCGTTCGACGTTTCATCCAAAAAATGCTACTATTTCGCATCTTTTGAGCAGACATATTTTGTCTGCATCCTTTGGGAGGGTGAACATATGGCAACTCAGAAAAATACCGACGATGGCGGAGCCATGTTTGCGGGAGACAACCGCGCAGCGGTAATTGCCGACTACAAGATCGCCCAGTTTTCCCGGTTGCAACTTCCGGCGTTGATGGCTTCGCCGGCTATGGCAGGGGGCCTGACACCATTTATCCCCATAGACTGGCTGCTGGACCTTCTGAAATCGATCCGCACCTACGCGGATTGGGTGAAGGAATGCGACAAGATCAAAGCCAAGATTCAAAAGGCGCTGGATACACTGCAGCCGCCGCCCCAGGATCACCCTTTGGGGCTTGTAGTACCACCGGTTCCGCCGACGCCCGGCACGACCCGTCTTCGTCAGATCCTTGAGGTCATCGATGCGGCCAAGACCGCAGCCGGCAACATGGAGCCAGACTCGGCGCGCGACAGCCTCAAAGAGGCCAAGGACATGATGCACCACGACTCGGTCAAAGCCGAGTTCCGCCGGCTGAATGACGTGGATGGCTGGTACGACATTCTTGAGGAATTGCAGGACGCGATCGATTACCTGGAACGTGTCTCGCGGCACTGACCCACGCCGGCACAGCCAAAGCGCGCGTGCGGCACAGTCAGCCTGCTGAAAGCTGATCCCGCAGGGCCTCGGCAGCCCTCAGTTCGAACTCTCCATAGATGGCGGCCTGCGGTTGTATCGCCCGCAGATACGGCAGGCGTTTTTCATAGTCTTCCACCGACAGCATCCGCACGGCCTGCTGGATGTCCGCCTCGCTTTCGCACAGGATCATCCCCTCGGTATCGAGGAAGTCGCCGATATTGGGGCACCCCCAATAGATCGGGACTGTCGAACACAGAACGGCGTCGATCAGCTTCTCCGAGAAGTAGTTCCTCTCGCGCACGTTTTCGATGACGACCGAATAACGATAAGGTGCCAACCCGTCTGACTTGTTCTCGAACGGCTGATAGCCGCGGCCCATGATGTCGATGTCAGCGCCTGTGTCACGGGCCCAATCGATCAGCCTGTGCCTCAGCTGGTGCCCCTCCAGATCGCGCTTTGCCGACGCGATCAGCGAACATGACCGCGTCTTGACGACGCTCAGATCCTGCCACTCGGGAACTTGGGTCACGCCGTAGGGCAGGAAAACCGCGTTGGGCAGGCTGTTCAGCAATACATCGTGAAAGGTGAACACCCGGAAAAAACGCCGCCAGGTCCAGCGCAGCATCCGATCGTGCTTGCCATGTATGGCCGATGGCTCGCCCATCATCAGCGATATCCGAGCCCGCGTGCCGCGTCGCAGGCGCAGGTGTACAGTGGAATTGGGATACATGATCAGGTGGTCGGAGGGCGCGAGGTCACCAACGGTCTTTCCTGACAGGCGCTCGGGGCAGCCCAGCGGCCAATTCAGATCTGCCAGCGGAACCGAGGCCAGTTTCGGCCCCAGACGGTGGCCATAGGGCAGAATCGCGATCGCAGGTTCGGTCATTGCAGGCTGTCCGGCAGGTCGGTCTGTCCGCGCATCAGCACAAACCCGCGCCCGGCAACCTTGATGCCCGTCATCGCATCCGTTGGCCCGACCCGCGTTACGGTCGCCTGGCCGGGACGGCCCATGTCGTGGCCCTGTTCGGCGACAAAGCTGTCTTTCGGCATCAGCCCGTATTTCCACAGGTAAGCCGCCATTGCACCGGTGGCGGAGCCGGTGAACGGATCTTCGGGCGGGCTGGGCGGCGCCAGCAACAGACGCGAGAACGTATCCCCTTGAGCCGTGGCCCCCTGCAGGGTCACCAGAAAGGGTTCGGCCATGTCGGACCCGGCATATCCGGCAGTTTCCGCCACCCGTTGCAGTGCATCCACATTCAGTTGTGCCGCGCGCAAGGCTGCGTGATCCCGCAGAACTGTAATGCAGAACGGCAGCCCGGTCGAAACCATCTGCGGCGGCGAAATGATCGCACTTGCAGGTAGGCCGATCGCAGCTGCAACAAGGTCTTCCGGCACCCGCGTGCCGAATTCGGGCGCGATCTGGGTCATCTCGATCTGGTCGCCATGCAGCTCGATCGACACGATCCCTGCTCCGGTTTCCAGCGTCAGTGCGTCAGCAGATATCATTCCTCGGGAGCGCATGGCAGCCACGGTCGCAATGGTCGGGTGTCCGGCAAAGGGAATTTCACGGCTGGCCAGGAAATACCGCACTCGGATATCCGCCACATCCGATGGGCCGGTAAACGTGCATTCTACCAAAGACGTCTCGCGGACAAACGCCGTGCAGACCGTTTCCGGCAAATGCGCGCCACCATGCACGACTGCACAGCCATTTCCGCCGAATGCCGTGTCGCTGAAAGCATCCACCCAATCGAAATCGAACCAGCTCATGCGCCCTCTCGTGCCTGCAGTCAGAAAGTGCCGGGAATGCAAACCCGCGGGTGGCATGTTTGACGCCTCACGCGCCGCTTGTCACGTTGAATCGGTCTGTGGCCGTGTCAGTGCACGGCCACCGGAGACAGGTCATGCTGCCGCGCCAGTACGAAGGCCAGCTTTCGATCGGCGACAAGCGCCAGTTGCTGCCCATCTGAATCGTGAACGGCATAAAGATGATCCAGATCACCCACCTGCGTGCGCACCTCGTGCGGCAGGTTGGCCACGTTCACGGCCTTCACGTAGACGATCCGATTGCCTTCGGTGTTGATTTCATACGGTGTATTCATGGCTTACCCCTTCCTAATGTTGATCGTCTGCACAACGGTTTCGGGCACGGCGCGGGTCAGGTCGATATGCAGAAGGCCATTTTCCATGATGGCTTCGCCGACCTCGACACCGTCGGCCAGCACGAACATGCGCTGGAACTGACGGGCCGCGATGCCGCGGTGCAGGAACACGCGCCCCTCGCTGTCGTCGCGCTGACGGCCGCGGATCACCAGTTGCCTATCTTCGATGGTGATCGACAGGTCGTCCTCGGCAAACCCGGCTACGGCCAAGGTAATGCGGTAGGAATGATCCGACGTCTGTTCGATGTTGTAGGGCGGATACCCTTCGTTTCCGGCCTTTGCAGACCGTTCCAGAAGGCGTTCCAGCTGCTCGAACCCCAGAAGATGCGGGTATGAGCCAAGAGTAAGTTTTGACACGTTTTCTCGTCCTTCTTTGTCAAAGCGACGTGATGCGCGGCCCCGTAACGGCAGCTGCGCACAAGACAATATGGGATGAAACGTGTGTCTCCACAAGGTCTAGGCGGATTCACTTGAACGCACTATCTTGTGTAACACGCACCACCAGCCAAACATGAGTCGCCCATGAATGCGCCCACCGACATTTCGATGAAAACCGACGAGGTTCTGCGCGTCGAACTGGAGGTGTTTCGCCAGCAGCACCGCGACCTAGACGAGGCAATCAAGGCGCTCGAAGCGACCGGCACCGCCGATCAGTTGACGGTGAAGCGGCTGAAGAAACAGAAGCTGCGCCTGAAGGACATCATCCGGCTGATCGAGGATCGTCTGACCCCTGACATCATCGCCTGACCGGGCGCGGTCAACCGCATTGCCACGCAAGCGGATTTCACTATAGTGCGCGCTTCCTAACGCAGGCGGGGAACAGGGCGGATGAGCGAGATCAAGGTCGGAATCATCATGGGCAGCCAGTCGGACTGGCCCACCATGAAAGGCGCTGCAGAGATACTGGACGAACTGGGCGTGGCCTACGAGGCCAAGATCGTCTCGGCCCACCGCACACCGGACCGTCTGTGGGAGTACGGCAAGACCGCCGTGCAGCGCGGACTTCAGGTAATCATCGCCGGCGCTGGCGGTGCCGCACATCTGCCAGGCATGATGGCGTCCAAGACGCGGGTACCGGTGATCGGCGTTCCGGTGCAGACACGGGCGCTGTCCGGTGTCGACTCGCTCTATTCCATCGTGCAGATGCCCAAGGGTTTCCCGGTTGCGACCATGGCCATCGGTTCGGCCGGCGGCGCCAATGCCGGCCTGATGGCCGCCGGTATTCTGGCCCTGCAGGACGCAGCCCTGGCCGACCGGCTGGACGCCTGGCGCGCGGCGCTGTCGGACTCGATCCCCGAGGAGCCCCGCGATGAGTAACCCCTTGCAGCCCGGCGCGGTGATCGGAATTCTGGGCGGCGGCCAGCTGGGGCGGATGCTGTCGATGGCCGCGGCGCGGCTGGGCTTCGTGACCCATATCTTCGAGCCGGGCACCAACCCGCCCGCGGGCCAGGTGGCGCATCGCGTGACCACCGCACCTTATGAGGATGCCGAGGCGCTGGCCGCGTTTGCGCAATCGGTCGATGTCATCACCTACGAGTTCGAGAACATCCCGACCGAGGCGCTGGACATTCTGGAATCGCACCGTCCCATCCGCCCCGGACGCGAGGCGCTGCGGGTCAGTCAGGACCGGCTGACCGAAAAGACATTCCTGCAAGGCCTGGGCCTGAACACCGCACCCTTTGCCGATGTGACCGACCTGGACAGCCTGCAGGCCGCCATCGAACGGATCGGCACGCCGGCCATCCTCAAGACCCGCCGCTTCGGCTATGACGGCAAGGGGCAGGCGCGGCTGAAGTCGCCCGAGGACGCCCGGTCCGCACTGGCCGACATGCAGGGCGCGCCCGCGATCCTGGAAGGCTTCGTCAATTTCAGCCACGAGGTGTCGATCATTGCCGCCCGCGGGCTGGACGGCCAGGTGGCCTGCTTCGACCTCGGCGAAAACGTGCACCGCGACGGCATCCTGCACACGACCACGGTGCCCGCGCGCCTGTCCCCTGCCCTGCGGACCGACGCGGTGCTGCTGGCCGCGAATATCCTGAACGCACTGGACTATGTCGGCGTCATGGGGGTCGAACTGTTCGTGACGCCGCAGGGCCTGATCGTGAACGAGATCGCGCCGCGCGTTCACAACTCGGGCCACTGGACGCAAAACGGCTGTGCGGTCGATCAGTTCGAACAGCATATCCGCGCCGTGGCCGGCTGGCCTCTGGGCGACGGGCAGCGTCACGCGGATGTTGTGATGGAGAACCTGATCGGCGACGACATGGACCGCGTGCCCGAGCTTGCGCAACAGCGCGACGTGGCCCTGCACCTGTATGGCAAGGCCGAGGTCAAGCCGGGCCGCAAAATGGGCCATTTCAACCGGATCAAACGCTAGCGCGCCGCGGCGACGAACCGCCCGGCGACATCCCCCGACAGGAAACTGACCCGGCCGCCGGCGATGGTGGCCGCCACGCGCTGCGTTTCCGCATCCAGAACGACCAGATCGGCGCGTTTGCCGGGTTGCAGCGACCCGCGGTCCCCGAGGCCAAGCACCCGCGCGGGCCCCGACGACACCAGCGCCCACGCGCCCGCCAGATCCATCAGCCCCGATTTCATCAACATCAGCGCCGCCCTGCGCGGGCTGGGATAGTGGTAATCCGACGCCAGCGCATCGCACAGCCCCATGGCGATCAGGTCCAGCGCGCTGACGTTGCCCTTGTGCGATCCGCCCCGCACCACGTTGGGCGAGCCCAGAATGACGTGATCGCCCGCGGCCTTGGCCGCCTCGGCCGCTTCGAGCGTTTCGGGAAATTCGGCGATATGCACGCCGCGCGCGCGGCAGTGGCAACGGGCCTCTGCCGTGGCGTCATCATGGCTGCCCAGACGCACGCCTTGTTGGGCCAACGCCGCGCACAGCGCATCAAGCGCAGTTGGAACCTCGGAGGTGCGGGCGTGCATGTCCTGCAGCATCTTCAGATGCGCCTCGGGGCTGCGACCAGCCTTGAGCGCCTGCCCGGTCAAACGCGGCGGGGTACGCCCCTGCGCCAGACGGTCATGGGGCAGATGATCGTTGAACACGACATAGGGCACCTGCCAGTCGGCGATGCGCCCCGGCAGGTCGGCATAGTCATCCAGCAGGTGGGTTTCGAACCGCAACTGCGGGATCAGGTCGGTGACCACGCTGCCCTTCACCGCCGCGATCGCGCGGAACACGTCGGCGGCGAACTCTGGGCCGCGTACGCCGCCCTCCCAGCTGTAGAACTGCGCCAGCACGGCGGTGGTGATGCCATTGGCTGCCAGTTCGGCCTCGGCGGCGCGGATGCCCTCGTCCATCTGCTTCATGGCCCCCCGGCGCGGGGCGATGTGACGCTCGAACCCGTCCCCGTGCAGGTCGATGATGCCCGGCAGGATCAGATAGCCGCTCAGATCAACGACCGGCGCACCGCTGCCCTCCTGGATCAAGCCGTCCGCGATTGAGAGATCGTTACCGACAAGTCCGCGATCAGGGTGCAGAACCTGCGCCCCGGAAAAGGTCAGCTCCAATGCGGTCATCGCGTGGGTTCCGAGGCGGGTTCGGCGCAGTCCTCTCCGATGCAGATCTCATCAATGATGTCCATCACACCGTCCAGCCAGGTTATGTTGGGATCGAACTCACCGAACTCGATGAAGTGCAAAGCCTGCGCCATGACCTGCGGGTTGTTCATCATGAACGTATGCGTCACCGGCAGCACGATGTGGTCGGTCATGCCCTGGACTTTGGTTTCTTCGACAGCGACCTTGCCGTCATCCGGTCCATCAACCAGCGACGAAAAGACCGGATTCAAGGAGTTCTCGCCTGCAATCACCCCCAGCTCGAAGTCGACCGGTGGCAGGCGACGCGGAATACCTTCGGGACCCGTACCCAGCTGCAGGCCGGCGGGGCCGTTCAACAGACCGAACACTTCCCAATCGCCCAGTTCATCGACCAATTGGCTGCCTTGGTTGGGCGGACCAAGCATGACGACGCGGCCCAGATTTTGCGGATGGTGATCCTGCAGCCAGTAGCGCAACAGGATACCCCCCATCGAGTGCGCGACAACGTTGACGGTGTCACCTCCGCATGCCGCAAACGCCTCGGGTATGGTCCGGTCGGCCAGTTCCGGAATCGGAAGATCCGTCGAGCGATAACCCGGCCGCACAACGGTGTACCCGTGCACCTTGAACAACTGCTCCATGACCGAAAACGATGCTTCGGTTCGGGCAAGCCCATGCAGCAGGACAACGCATTTTGCCTGCGCGGCGATCGGCATCAGGAAAAGCAATATGAAAAACAGGATCCGCATGGCTGCCAGATAATGGCTATTCTTCGGAGTGGAAAGACCTAGCGCCGCCTCACGCGCATAACTGCCAATGCAATACCGCCCAAAACCAACCCTGCCCCTGCCATCAGCCGCAGGCTCAGTTGCTCGCCGAGCAGCGCCACACCTACAATGATCGCAATCACCGGGACGCTCAGCTGAACTACGGCTGCAACCGCAGGCGCCAACTGGGGCAGCAGGCGATACCACAGGGCGTACCCCAACCCCGAGGTTACGCCGCCAGATACGGCCGCCAACCCCAAACCCGCCCAGGTCAAGTTCCACGCCGGAGCGCCGGCGATCAAAATGCCAGCGGTCACCGGCAGGGCCACCACAAAGTTCGAGGCCGTTCCCGCCAGCGCATCGGGCTCGGACCGACCAGCAATCGAATACGCAGCCCACCCGACCCCTGCGGCGGCCATCAAGGCTGCCCCTGTCGGGTCAACACGTGCCTCAGCGCCTGGCCACAGAACCCAAGCCAATCCGGCCATTGCAATTGCTGCCCCCGCCACCTGTCGAAAAGTCGGGATCGCCCCCGTCAGGGTGCCGGCCAGAAACATCGAGATCTGGACCACCGCAAACAGGATCAAGGCGCCCAATCCCGCATCAAGTGACAGATAGGCCACCGAGAACCCGACCATGTAAAGCGACAAGGAGCCTGCTCCGATCACTCGGCGCCTGTCGAACACCCGCAGGGTGCCACCCCGCGACACGACCAAGGCGCAAAGAACGAGCGCACCACAGAGCACACGAACAACGGCAAAACTCGCCGGGTCGCTGGCTCCGCTCTCAACGGCCAACCGGTTCAGGATGGAATTGGCCGCAAAGGCACACATTGTCAGGGCGGTCAGAAGAAACAGCTGCATACCCCACCAATATCGTGTCTGCACACAATGGACACCCGCTTTCCTGCGCTTCCGCGTGACCGGCTGCGGCGATCCCCAGAATTGCAAGCAGCGCCGGCCGAAACACGGCGGATCACTGAAAAAATCAAAGCGGGGCCGCCCGAAGGCGACCCCGCTGAAATTTTCGGTAAGACTTTCCCTTGCGGGTTGTCTGAATTCGCTGACGCGAACCCGGACAGTCTTACATCATGCCGCCCATGCCGCCCATGTCGGGCATGCCAGCACCGGCGCCTGCACCTTCTTTGGCGGGCTTGTCGGCAACCATGGCTTCGGTGGTGATCAGCAGACCGGCAACCGAGGCAGCGTCTTCCAGAGCGGTACGCACCACTTTGGCCGGGTCAATCACGCCGAACTTGAACATGTCGCCATATTCTTCGGTCTGAGCGTTGAAGCCGAAGGCTGTGTCCGAGGACTCGCGCACCTTGCCGGCAACGACGGCACCGTCGACACCTGCGTTTTCAGCAATCTGACGCAGCGGCGCTTCGATGGCCTTGCGAACGATGTTGATACCGGCGTCCTGATCGGCGTTGACACCTTTCAGATCGGCCAGAGCCTTGCCGGCCTGAACCAGGGCAACACCGCCACCCACGACGACACCTTCCTGAACGGCGGCGCGCGTTGCGTTCAGAGCGTCGTCCACACGGTCCTTGCGCTCTTTCACTTCAACTTCGGTCATACCACCGACGCGGATAACGGCAACACCGCCTGCCAGTTTGGCAACGCGCTCTTGCAGCTTCTCACGGTCGTAGTCGCTGGTGGTTTCTTCGATCTGGGTACGGATCTGGGCAACGCGTGCTTCGATCTCGGCCTTCTCGCCAGCACCGTCGACGATGGTGGTTTCGTCCTTGGTGATCGACACTTTCTTGGCGGTGCCAAGCATGTCCATGGTGACGTTTTCCAGCTTCATGCCCAGGTCTTCGCTGATGACCTGACCGCCGGTCAGGATTGCGATGTCCTGCAGCATTGCCTTGCGGCGATCGCCGAAGCCCGGAGCCTTGACGGCAGCGATCTTCAGACCACCGCGCAGCTTGTTGACAACCAGAGTTGCCAGCGCTTCGCCTTCAACGTCCTCGGCGATAATCAGCAGCGGCTTCTGCGACTGGATCACCTGCTCGAGCAGCGGAACCATCGGCTGCAGCGACGAGAGTTTCTTCTCGTGCAGCAGGATCATGCAGTCTTCCAGCTCGGCAACCATCTTGTCTGCGTTGGTGACGAAGTAGGGCGACAGGTAGCCACGGTCGAACTGCATACCTTCGACGACGTCGGTCTCGGTTTCCAGACCTTTGTTCTCTTCGACGGTGATGACGCCTTCGTTGCCGACCTTCTGCATCGCGTCTGCGATCTGGCGGCCGATTTCAGCTTCGCCGTTGGCCGAGATGGTGCCAACCTGCGCAACTTCGTCGCTGTCTTTGACTTCGCGGGCAGCGTTCTTGATTTCCTCGACGACTTTGGCGGTCGCCATGTCGATGCCGCGCTTCAGGTCCATCGGGTTCAGGCCGGCAGCAACCTGCTTGAGGCCTTCCTTGACGATGGCCTGGGCCAGAACGGTTGCGGTGGTGGTGCCGTCACCGGCTTCGTCATTGGTGCGGCTGGCGACTTCTTTCACCATCTGCGCGCCCATGTTCTCGAACTTGTCTTCCAGTTCGATTTCCTTGGCGACCGAAACACCGTCTTTGGTGATGCGCGGCGCGCCGAAGGATTTGTCCAGAACCACGTTGCGGCCTTTGGGGCCGAGGGTCACCTTCACAGCATCCGCCAGGATGTTCACACCCTTCAGCATGCGGTTGCGGGCATCGGTGTCGAACTTGACGTCCTTTGCAGACATGTCTTTTTCTCCTCGAGAAATGTGTTTGAAATGAAGATCAGAGCAAGCGCGGGCGCGTTACTCGATGATCCCCATGATGTCGCTTTCTTTCATCATCAGCAGCTCTTCGCCGTCGACGTGGACCTCGGTGCCGGACCATTTGCCGAACAGGATCTTGTCGCCGGGCTTCACAGCCATCGCGATCAGTTCGCCGCTGTCTTTCCGCGCGCCTTCGCCGGTTGCAACGACTTCGCCTTCGCTGGGCTTTTCTTTTGCGCTGTCGGGAATGATCAGGCCGCCTGCGGTTTTCTCTTCGCTTTCGGTACGGCGAACCAGCACGCGGTCATGAAGCGGTTTCAATGCCATCTTTGCAGCTCCTTGGGCTCAAAGGTTGATTTCCTCCCCCCGCGGTCTTGCGGGGTGTTAGCACTCAGCTTGGTCGAGTGCTAACGACGCATAGCTAGGGGGTGATTTCCGGCGAGTCAACAATCGGTGATGAATTTTTTTCGCGCGCAGCCTGAGGCCGGCCAAGTCAGGTCGGGTCTTCCCAGCTGTAAGCCCAGTGCTTCAGACCTTCGGACCCGGAAGGCGACAGTTCATAGACGCCCTTTGCCACCTTTTCAAACCAGCCATAATGGTTTTCGCGCATGAGGCGCGTCGCGGCCGCAACGCCGGTGGCACTGGCGACCTCAGCACCTTTGGTCGCCCCGTGTTCGGCCAGATGCGCGGCACATTTCAGGGCATCCTGCCGATAGGCAGTTACGATTCCGTGCCGGGTTGCCCCACCCGAGTTCGGATCCCCTTCCAGCCGCTCGAACTCGCGCAACAGTCGCGCAGCTTTGGCCTTGTTCTTTCGCGGCGCATAGTGTCCAGGGTCACAATGGACTTCGACCCGCCCATCCGCACGAACGGTGATCAAACCCAGCCCCAACCGACGACACAGGGACAGGTTGTCCCGCAACGCCCGGCGCGCCGACCGGCCGGTGGGCTTGCAGACGGCCACATAGACCTGATCCGATACCTTCAACCGGGTCACGGCCTGATGGAACAAGGCCAGCGAAAATCTCAGCTTCAATTCAACGATCACTGGATCACAACCGGGCTTGACGGCCACGATGTCGGCGGCGCCCACCTCTCCTTTCACGGAGTACCCTTGCCGCTGCAATAGCGCCTTGATCGGAGGATAGAGATCCTGTTCGCGGTTCATGACGCCATGCTATGGTTTTTTCCGAAAAACGCCATACGGATACACGGCTTGCGCGCGGTAGGCGGGCGTGGCTATCTGTTCCCAAGTTCTTTCAGCCACAATCGGAATGGTCTCGATGCGCGTGTTTCTTTTTGCCCTGCTTGCTGCTCTGCATCCAATTGTGGCCAATGCCGCCTGTGACGGGCGCGATTTGCGGCAAGACATGACGCCTGAGGCCCGGGCCGAGTTGAACGCGGCCACCAGTCAGATGGCATATCCCGAAGGCAATCACTGGATTGCACAGAAGGACAACACTGTTTTGCATCTGATTGGCACATTGCACGTCAACGATCCGCGAATGGGCCCGGTGGTGGAGCGGTTGGCGCCAATGTTGAGCGAGGCCGACGCGTTTTACTTCGAGATCACCCAATCCGACATGTCCGCTTTCGAACAAGACCTGGCCAAGGATTTCAGCCCGGTCCTGATCAACTCGGGACCAACTCTGATCGATCTGATGAGCGAAGAGGACTGGGCCGTGATTTCCAAGGCGCTTTCCGCACGCGGCATTCCCGGTTGGATGGCCGCGAAACTGCGCCCCTGGTTCCTGTCGATGATGCTGGGTATGCCACCCTGCATGCTCCAGGTGCCAGATGCAGACCGGGGAATGGATGCGCGCCTGACCGAACTGGCCGAAGCTGAAGGCAAACCGCAATACTCTCTGGAACAGATCGACGACCTGATCGAGATCTTCGACAGCCACACGCTTGAAGAGCAGGTGCAGTCTTTGGTGCGCATGGTCGATGCCTTTGACGCCGGCGATGACCACATGGTGACGATGGCCACCGCATATTTCGAGGAGAAGCACGCAGAAATCCTGCAATTCGCAAAGATATATGGGCGCGAGGCTTCGGGTCTGGCGCCTGACGTGTTTGCACAGGAATGGGCCGCATTCGAGGACCAGCTTCTGGTTCAACGCAACGACAACTGGATGGAAACGATCCTGACCATCGAAAACCAGGCGGCGGTGATCGCGGTTGGTGCCGGTCATCTGGGTGGAGACCATGGACTTCTGCAACAGCTGGAACGCGCCGGATATCAACTGAGCCGCGCACAGTTCTGAGCGGTCAGCGCTTCTGTCAGACCAACCGTCGCAGCCTTGTTTCTGCCGGGTGACAACGCCAATGGACCACCCTATAAGGCGCGCAAACTCCTTATGTGCAGGAAACAGACATGACCACCCAAGTATTTGGCCACAAATCTCCCGACACCGACTCGACCGGATCGCCGATCCTGTGGGCCTGGTATCTGAACGAAGTCAAAGGCGAAAAGGCCGAGGCCGTCCTGCTGGGCGAACCCAACACCGAAGCTGCCTTCATGCTGCAGCGCTGGGACCTGCCCAAGCCGCGCATCATCGAGGATGTCGAGACCGATGCGCCCGTCGTCATCGTTGACACAAACAACCCGGCCGAGCTGCCTGCCAATGTCAACAATGCGGATATTCGCGCCATCATCGACCACCACAAGCTGGTCGGTGGGCTGGAGACCAAAGGCCCGATCGACATTACCGTCCGCCCGCTGGCCTGCACGGCAACCATCATGATCGACCTGATGGGCGACGACGCCGCCAAGATGCCCGAGGCCGTCAAAGGCGCGGCCCTGACCTGCATCCTGTCGGACACGCTGGAGTTCCGCTCGCCTACCACCACTGCGCATGACCGCGAAGTGGCCGAGAAGCTGGCCGCCGAGCTGGGTCTGGATGTTTCGGCCTATGCTTCCGACATGTTCGCCGCGAAATCGGACGTATCGTCTTTCTCGGACGCCGAACTGATCCGCATGGACAGCAAGGAATACGAGGTCGACGGCACCAAGTTCCGCGTGTCCGTTCTGGAAACCACCGCGCCGGGCGTGGTGCTTGACCGCAAGGACAGCCTGGCCCAGTCGATGGTCGAGGTGGCGAAGGAAGACGGTGTGGACCAGGTGCTGCTGTTCGTCGTCGACATCCTGAACGAAGAGGCCACCCTGTTGGTGCCGAACGACCTGGTCAAATCGGTTGCCGAGAAAAGCTTTGACGCTTCGGTGTCCGGCGACACGGTTGTTCTGCCGGGCATCATGAGCCGCAAGAAGCAGATCATTCCGAACCTCAAGGTCTGATCCCGTTCACAGTTCAGCGAAAGGCGCCCCCACCGGGCGCCTTTTTTTGTTTGCGCGTCGAAAGGTTTGCCGGATGGCAAATCGTTGCTAGGCTGGACGCAGGGACAGGGTGGATCGGGACACGGTGGTCACACGGAAGTACAGCACGACACGCAGCATTCTGCTGTTCGAAGGCGGCGACAGGCTTGCCTATTGGCGGCGCTTTGCCATGCTGCTGACCCTTTCAGTGATCATCGCTACCATGGGGCTGCTGCGGAACTCTGGCGCCGTGGTCATTGCCGCGATGTTGGTCGCGCCGCTGATGACACCAATTCTGGGCATTGCGGCTGCGATGGTCATGGGCTGGCTGAAACGCGCTTTCGTTCTGACCCTGACGGTCTGCATTGCGGCGGTTCTGTGCGTTCTGATGGCCTGGATCCTGGTCTATCTGGCCGATGTCCCGCGCGGCATCCTGATCCCCGATCAGGTCTTGGCCCGCACCGACCCGGGCACCGAAGACCTGATCGTGGCGCTCGCGGCCGGCGTGGCCGGCGCATACGTCCAGATCAACAAGGCCGAACTGAGCCTGCTGCCCGGCGCCGCCATCGGCGTGTCTCTGGTTCCGCCATTGTCCGCGTCCGGGATCCTGCTGTATTTCGGGGAATCCGCCGACGCCTACGAGGCGGGTCTTTTGTTCGCGACCAACCTTGGTGCGATCGTTTTGTCGGCCTGCGCGGTCTATATCGTCTATGCCGCAAGGTCGGTTGCATTCGGCAAGGGCCGGCGCAAGCTCAACTTTACTGCCGGTGTCGTGATAACCATGGCGTTCCTGGCCCTCGTCGTGGTCCAGTTAGGCAAATCGACTTACAACCGTTACCTGGAAACCCGTACCGAGGCCGAGGTTGCGCAAGCGATCCGCGACTGGGCGGACCCGGTATCGGTCGAGATCATCCGCATCGACGTGAATGCCAAGCGCAAACGGGCCGAGGTCTGGGTGATCGTCGATCTGCCGCCCGAGGCGCAATTCAAGGTCTCGTCCGTTGCCGGGCTGTTGCCCGAGAGCCTGCGGGAAACGTCGCTGGTGGACGTTCTGCAGGATGAACTTGGCCCCGGCTATCTCGCCGTCATCCGGTACCAGACCCGCATCGGCGCGCAGGTCATTCTTGGCACCGAAACCGTGCAACAGGCCCCGGATGTCGAAAAGCTGAGCGACGAGGAATGACGGTCTGCGCCCGGCTGCCTCTGGTCAAGCGGGGCCAGCTTTGCCATAGGTGGCGCAACGCCGTTTCAACAGCCCGAGGCCCGCATGACCCAGATCATCTCCGCGCTTGACCAGATTTCCGACCGTTATAAGGCGCTGTTCGTGGATCTGTGGGGCTGCGTCCACAACGGCATCACAGCCTACCCCGAAGCTGTTGCCGCGTTGAAGGCCTATCGCGACCGGGGCGGCAAAGTGGTGTTGGTGACGAACTCTCCGAAGCCGCGTGCCGGGGTTGCAGAGCAGTTAAAACAGTTCAACGTCCCCGCGGACTGCTACGACACCATCGCGACCAGTGGTGACTCGGCCCGGTCCGCCATGTTCCGCGGGGCCGTGGGCGAGAAAGTCTATTTCATGGGTGAGTGGGAGCGCGACGCTGGGTTCTTCGAGCCGCTGAAAATCCTGGAACATCCGATCCACATCGAACGCGTGCCGCTGGACCAGGCCGAGGGGATCGTCTGCTGTGGCCCGTTCGACCCGATGGCCGACCCGGCCGTGAACCGCCCGGACTTCCTGTATGCCAAGCAGAAAGGCCTGAAGCTGTTGTGCGCCAATCCCGATATCGTGGTCGATCGGGGCGAAGTTCGGGAATGGTGCGCCGGTGCGCTGGCCAAGCTTTATTCCGAAATGGGCGGCGAGAGCCTGTATTTCGGCAAACCACACCCGCCCATTTATGATCTGGCCCGGCGTCGCCTGCATGCGCTGGGAACGGACGTGCCGGATGACGAGATTCTGGCCATCGGCGACGGTCCGCATACCGACATAGCCGGCGGCATGGGAGAGGGAATTGATTCCCTGTTCATCAGCGGCGGTCTGGCCGCATCGGAAACAAAAACGTCGCACCAGCCGGATCCGAATGCTTTAAGCGATTATATTTCCAAGGAAAATATCAACCCAACCTACACGATCGGTCGTCTGCGCTAGGCAGAAAACGCTTGATTTTCTGCAGTTGCGAAGTAATAAAGTTGCCAATCTTGGGTCTTTGGTGATTTTTTGTTGCCGGGCCGATGCATAGTGAGGGCAACATGTTGGACAATCTTCCACGCGGAACGATCTGTATCGAAGACATCGAAATGGGCATGACCCGCTACCTGCGCAAAGTGGTCACGGACGAAGACATCGAGATGTTCGCCCAGGTCTCGACCGACCGGAACCCGGTGCATCTGGATGACGACTATGCCCGCGATACGATTTTCGAGGGGCGCATCGCCCACGGGATGCTGACAGCTGGTCTGATCTCGGCCGTGATCGGTGAACAGCTTCCGGGCCATGGTACCGTCTACATGGGCCAGTCGCTCAAATTCCTTGCACCGGTCCGCCCCGGCGACATGGTCTATGCCGAAGTCAAGGTGATCGACATCGACTTCGCCAAGCGCCGGGTCAAGCTGGATTGCCATTGCGCAGTAGACGGCAAGAAGGTTCTGGTTGGCGAGGCGATGGTTTTGGCTCCATCACGGAAATTCGACTGACGGCAGGTTTTGACGCCCTGCTGGGCGCTGGTCTGGAACTGCCGCTTGAACCCGGCGGACAGTCCCGCTAGGCAAGCCCCATGCAGATCATCCGGGATTTCCAGTTTGTAGACCCAGAGGACCGCGGCGCCAGCGCCGCGATCGGGAATTTCGACGGCGTTCATATTGGCCACCAGTCGGTGATCGATCTGGCCCGGAAGGCATGCCCCGAAGCACCCTTGGGCGTTCTGACCTTCGAGCCGCACCCGCGCGAATATTTCGCCCCGGATGCCCCTCCCTTTCGTCTGATGCGGGGCAATGCGCGTGCGCACCGGCTGGAGAAGCTGGGTGTACAGAAACTCTACGAACTGCCGTTCAACGCCGCGCTTGCCGGGCTGACGCCCGAAGAATTCGCCCGCAACGTGATCTGCCAAGGCTTGGGTCTGGCCCATGTGGTGATCGGGGCAGATTTCTGTTTCGGCAAAGGCCGCAGCGGCACGGCGCAGGACATGGTGCAGTTCGGCCAGCAGATGGGGTTCGGTGTCACCATCGCCCCATTGATGCAGCAGTCCGATCACGTGGTCTCGTCCACCGCGATCCGGCAAGCCCTGAGCGACGGCCGCCCGCGGGACGCGGCGGCCATGCTGGGCCACTGGCACCGGATCGAAGGCGAGGTTATCGGCGGCGAACAGCGCGGCCGCGAATTGGGCTTTCCCACGGCAAACATGTCGATCGAAGGAATCCACCCCCCGAAATTCGGCGTCTACGCGGTTCTGGTCGACGTGCTGGATGGCCCGCATGCCGGCAGCTATCACGGTGCGGCCTCGGTCGGGGTGCGGCCGATGTTCCATGGCGAGGTGCCAAATATCGAAACCTTCCTGTTCGACTTCTCCGGCGATCTCTATGGGGCGACCCTTTCGGTTGGCCTAGTCGAATTCCTGCGCCCCGAGATGACCTTTGGCGGCCTCGATGCCCTGATCGCCCAGATGACCGAAGACTGCGATCGCGCGCGCAAGATCCTAGCCACGACATGACCAAGGATCCGATCGACCGCGCCGGGTTGGCCCCGCGTTTCTGGGAGCGCAAACCCCTGCAGAAGATGAACCCGCGCGAATGGGAAGCCCTGTGCGACGGCTGCGGTAAATGCTGTCTGAACAAGCTTGAGGACGAGGACAGCGGCGAAGTTGCCCTGACCCGTGTCGCCTGCCGGCTGCTGGATGACGCGACCTGCCGCTGCACCCAGTATGACATCCGCCACCAGTTCGTGCCGGAATGCATCGTCATGCGCCCCGACAACATTCACGAACACGCCTACTGGTTGCCGCAAACCTGCGCCTACCGCCTGTTGTGGGAGGGCAAGCCCCTTTACGATTGGCACCCGTTGCTGTCAGGGTCGCCCGACAGCGTCCACGCCGCCGGCGTTTCGGTTCAAGGGCTTACCGTGTCCGAATTCGAGACGCCCGAGGAAGAGTGGGAAGACTATATTATCGAGGAGCCAACCTGATGCATTTCGCCTCTGACAATTCCGGGCCCGTCCACCCCGAGGTTCTGACCGCTCTGGCCGAGGCCAATCAGGGCTATCAGATGGCCTATGGCGCCGATGACCTGATGAACGAAGTGCGCGACCGGATCCGGGGCATATTCGAGGCGCCCGGGGCGGCGGTCTATCTGGTGGCGACCGGAACGGCGGCCAACTCGCTGGCTCTGGCAACCCTGTCGCAGCCGTGGGAGACCGTATTCTGCTCGCCCGTCGCGCATATTCATGAGGACGAGTGCAACGCGCCCGAATTCTACACCGGCGCCAAGCTGACGCTGGTTCCGGGCGGCGACAAGATGCAGCCGGACGCACTGCGCCGCACCATCGCCGCTGAAGAGACCCGCGGCGTGCACGGGCCGCAACGCGGGCCAGTGTCGATCACACAGGTGACCGAGCGCGGCTCGGTCTATTCGCTGGCCGAGCTGCAGGCCCTGTGTGGGGTCGCCGAGGAGTTCGGCCTGCCCGTCCACATGGATGGTGCGCGGTTCACCAATGCGCTGGTCGCGCTGAACTGCTCTCCGGCCGAGATGACGTGGAAGGCGGGCGTGGATGCGGTCAGCTTTGGCGGCACCAAGAACGGGCTGATGGGGGTCGAAGCGGTGATCTTTTTCGACGAAAGCAAGGCCTGGGAGTTCGAGTTGCGCCGCAAGCGCGGGGCGCATCTGTTTTCCAAGCACCGGTATCTGTCGGCCCAGATGGCGGCCTATCTGCGCGATGATCTGTGGCTGCGCTCGGCCCGTAGGGCCAACGCCAATTGCGCGCGTCTGGCCGATGGGCTGCGGGCTGCGGGTGCGCAGTTCCTGCATGAACCCCAAGCCAACATCATCTTTGCCAGCTTTCCCCGCAGCCTGCACAAGCGGCTGCACGCGGCCGGTGCGGTCTATCACCTGTGGGGCGACCCGCTGGACGGCCCGGACGAGGACGAGATGCTGGCCTGCCGGTTCGTCTGCGACTGGTCGACACCGACCGAGGAAATCGACCGGTTTCTGGCGCTGCTCTAGGCGCGCCAGAACGCGTCGATCTGCGTGGCGGTTTCGCCGGGGTGCGAGACGGGCAGCATGTGCCCTGCCCCCTCGACAACGCCCTGCCGCGCATCGGGCAAGCGGGCGCACAGCCCGGCATTGACCACGGCCATGATCGGGTGCGAGGCCGATCCATGCAGCAGCAGGATCGGCATTTCGGCCCGCGCAATGGCCTGCGGGGCCAGCAGGCCGGTGGTGTCGCGGAACAGCGGCCCCTCGACCGCGCCGACCACTCCGACGCCCCGGATCATCGCATTTCGGGTTCGCTCGGGCAGATCCGGCCAGCGCGGGCTGCGGTCGGTCGTGCCCCACATGCGGTTGAACAGGCGGGCGGCCCGGGGCGCGTCGCCTTCGGCAAGGGCAGCCTTGTATGGCTGGGATTCGGCCGCGTGCCGCGTCGCAAGCGCTGGTGCGTCCTGGTGGGCGACCGCAAAGAACACCGGTTCGATCAGAACGGCGCTGCGCACAAGGTCCGGGTATTCGATGGCCAGCCGCAGGGCGACCATCGCACCGAAACTATGCCCGATCACGTCCATCGGTTCGCTCAACTGCGCCCGAGACAGGGCGGTGGTGAGGTCAAAAAAATCTCCCTGCCCGTCCCAATCCGGGCTGCGTCCGTGCGACAGCATGTCGGGTGCAGTCAGTGTCGCCTGGTCGCCCAAGGCGGCCGCCAGACCGGACCACGCACCAGAATGTGCAATCGTGCAATGCAGCGCCAGCACCTTGCGGGCACCTGCCCCATGAGTGCGAACGTGGACGGGCGGCAGCACGGCCTTGGCCACGGTCATGCTTTAAGCGTCGCCAGATGCTCGTCCAGATCGTCAAGCCGGTCCTGCCCCCAGAACCTTTGGTCGTCCTGCGTGATGTAGAAAGGCGCGCCGAACACGCCGCGGTCCACCGCCTCTTCGAGGTTGGCCGCATAGGTCTCGGCCCCGACCAGCAGTCCGCTGTCGGCCAGCGCCGGATCAAAGCCCGCCCCGGCCAAACAGTCGCGGATCACGTCGTCCTGCGCGATGTCCTTGTCCTCGGCCCAGCAGGCGCGCAGGAAGGAATGGCACAGTTTGCCCACGTCGCCGGACCCATCCTGAATGGCCGCGATGATGGCGTATGAGGACGGCGCCGCGTTGGTCGGCCAATGTGCAGGTTGCAGGTTGAACGGCAGGCCCGTCTTCTTGGCCTGACGCACCAGTTCCTGCGCCCGGTATTCGATGCGCGACGGGTGGCGGTCTTTTGGGGGCACGCCGCCGGTGCGCCCGAACAGCGCGATGATGTCGACCGGCTTGTAGGCGATGGTGGCGCCGTGCTTGGCCGCGATCTCCTCCAGCCGCAGTCCGGCGAGGTAGGAATAGGGCGACAGTGTCGCAAAAAAGTAGTCAATGTCGGCCATGTGCACTTTCTCCACCCAGTTACCTTTGCGGAACCGTAAGGCCATGCTAAGCGGTGTCAACATCACGAATCTGTCACATTGCCACTGCTGCCCGGGGACCTCAGCCGATGCCGACACATCACGAACCCAAGCTTATTGCTGGGAACGCAAACCTTCCGCTTGCCGAAACCATCGCGCGCCGCATGAGCCTGCACCGCGGCGTGAACCAGCGTCTGGTAGATGCGCGGGTCGAACGGTTCAACGATGGCGAGATCTTTGTCGAGGTTTTCGAGAACGTCCGGGGCGAGGACATGTTCATCATCCAGCCCACCTCGAACCCGGCCAATGACAACCTTATGGAGCTTCTGATCATCGCCGATGCGCTGCGCCGATCGTCGGCGGCGCGGATCACCGCGGTTATCCCCTATTTCGGATATGCCCGCCAGGATCGCCGCACCAAGGCGCGCACCCCGATCAGCGCCAAGCTTGTGGCCAACATGCTGACCGGTGCCGGGATCGAACGCATCCTGACGATGGACCTGCATGCGGCACAGATCCAAGGGTTTTTCGACATGCCGGTCGACAACCTGTATGCCTCTCCGATCTTTGCGCTGGACGTGAAGGACCAGTTCCGCGACCAGATGGACGATCTGATGGTGGTTTCGCCGGACGTCGGCGGTGTGGCTCGTGCCCGCGAGCTGGCCAAGCGGATCAGCGCTCCTCTGTCGATCGTCGACAAACGGCGTGAAAAAGCCGGGGAAGTGGCCGAGATGACCGTGATCGGCGACGTGAAGGACAAGATCTGCCTGATCGTCGACGACATATGCGACACGGCCGGTACGCTGTGCAAGGCGGCGCAGGTGCTGATAGACAACGGCGCACGCGAGGTTCACTCGTACATCACCCATGGCGTCATGAGCGGTCCGGCCGTTGAACGCGTCTCGAACTCGGTGATGAAATCGCTTGTTTTGACCGACACGATCATGCCGACCGAAGACATCAAGAAGGCCAAGAATATCCGCACGGTGCCGACGGCCCCGATCTTCACACAGGCCATTCTGAACATCTGGCAGGGCACATCAGTATCGTCGCTGTTCGAAGACAAGACCCTGATCCCGATCTACGAATCCCTGTACCACACAGACTGAAGAAACCGGAAAGCCATTCCCATGACCGCCAACAAACGTCTGGTTCTTTCCAGCGATCACGCTGCCATCGACCTGCGCAAGGAAGTTGCCGCTTTTGCAGCGGCACAAGGCTGGGACGTTCTGGATCTCGGCCCTGACAGCCCCGAAAGCACGGATTACCCCAAGCACGGCAAAGCCGCCGCCGAGGCCGTCGTCTCGGGCGAGTGCCAATTGGGCATTGTCCTGTGCGGCACGGGGCAAGGTATCATGATGGCTGCAAACAAGGTTCCCGGCATCCGCTGCGGCGTCTGTTCGGATACGTTCTCTGCTCGCATGATCCGCCAGCACAATGACGCCAACATGCTGTCGATCGGCGCGCGTGTTGTTGGCACTGGATTGGCGCTGGATATTGTCGATGCCTTTCTGAGCACCGAATTCGAAGGCGGCCGGCACGCGAAACGCGTGGCAATGATCGAATCCTAAGTCATTACGGATGGCCCGCTGGGAACGGCGGGTCAGGAGATGTCCCAGTCGTCCTCGTGGGCAACTTCCCCGATCGCGGTCCATGCCACGCGGATCCGGGCGATACGGGTGTCCGACCACGTCCGGAACACCGCATCAAAGCCCGTGGTTGTAACATTTTCGGACAGCAGCTCGGCGCGCAAGGCCGATGAGGTATCGACATCCCACAAGGACACTCCAATCTGCACGACGGGCGGGGTGCGGAAGGGTTGGCTGAAGGTGACGGGCCGGCGTCGTTCCCGCGGCCCCTCGCCCGTCCACATGTCTCCGCCATCTGCGAATTCCGAGAACAGAACCTCTTCACCTCGGTCAATTCCGATGGGGTGGGTCAAGAATTTCTTCATTGCGCATCAATTCCTATGAATTTCCGCAACTTATCCTGACCTTTCGGCGAAATCACGACAAAAAAACGGCCCCGCAGCAGCAGGGCCGTTTCCAATTCTGACGGTGCATCAGCCGTTACAGGCTCATGTGCGTTCCCAGCGCTTCCATGTCGGCCAGCAGCTTGGCTGCCTCGTCGACAATGGTCTGTTCGCCGTTTTCCTTCGCCGCCTCGTGCAAGGCGCGAGCCTCGGCAATCAGCTCGTCCAGATGCGTGCGGGTCACTTCGTCAACCGGGATGGCCTTTTCGGCCAGCACCGACAGAGCATCGCCGTTGATCTGGGCAAACCCGCCGGTGACCAGGTATTCGCTGGTCCCTTCGGGCGCTTCGACCTTCAGGATGCCCGGACGCAGCGTGGTAATGGTGGGGGCATGATCGGGCATCGCCGTCATGTCCCCGTCCGCACCGGGAATCTGGACCGCGCTGGCCTGAAGCGAAGCAAGGCTCCGCTCCGGGCTGACGAGGTCGAATTGCATCGTGTTTGCCATCGGGGATACTCCTTAGGCAGCAGCTGCGGCCATCTTCTCGGCTTTGGCGATCACTTCGTCGATGCCACCAACCATCAGGAAGGCCGCTTCGGGCAGGTGGTCGAATTCGCCGGCCACGACACGCTCGAACGAGTCGATGGTGACTTCCAGCGGAACCTGCACACCCGGCGAACCGGTGAAGACTTCGGCCACGTCGAACGGCTGCGACAGGAAGCGCTCGATCTTGCGGGCGCGGGCCACGGTCAACTTGTCCTCTTCCGACAGTTCGTCCATGCCGAGGATGGCGATGATGTCCTGCAGCGACTTGTAGCGCTGGAGAATCTGCTGAACGTCGGTCGCAACCTTGTAGTGACGCTCGCCGACGATGGCCGGGTCAAGCAGGCGCGAGGTTGAGTCGAGCGGGTCCACGGCCGGGTAGATACCCTTTTCCGAGATCGCACGGTTCAGAACGGTTGTTGCGTCCAGGTGTGCGAACGAGGTTGCCGGCGCGGGGTCGGTCAGGTCGTCCGCAGGCACGTAGATCGCCTGCACCGAGGTGATCGAGCCCTTCTTGGTCGAAGTGATGCGTTCCTGCAGGGCGCCCATGTCGGTGGCCAGCGTCGGCTGGTAGCCCACCGCCGAAGGAATACGACCCAGCAGAGCCGACACCTCGGAGCCCGCCTGCGTGAAGCGGAAGATGTTGTCGACGAAGAACAGAACGTCGGTACCGGACTGGTCGCGGAACTGCTCGGCCAGGGTCAGGCCGGTCAGAGCAACACGGGCACGCGCCCCCGGAGGTTCGTTCATCTGACCGTAGACCAGGGCCACCTGGCTTTCCGACAGGTTGTCGGGCTTGATGACGTTCGATTCGATCATCTCGTGGTACAGGTCGTTCCCTTCACGGGTCCGTTCACCAACACCCGCGAACACCGAGAAGCCCGAGTGCACTTTTGCGATGTTGTTGATCAGTTCCATGATCAGAACGGTTTTACCAACGCCGGCGCCGCCGAACAGGCCGATCTTACCGCCTTTGGCGTAGGGGGCCAGCAGGTCGACAACCTTGATGCCGGTGACCAGAACTTCCGACTCGGTCGATTGTTCGTCGAAGGTCGGCGCGGGCTGGTGGATCGCGCGGGCCTCAGACGCTTCAACCGGACCTTTTTCGTCGATCGGTTCACCGACCACGTTCAGGATGCGGCCCAGGGTGGCGTTGCCAACCGGAACTGAGATCGGTGCGCCGGTGTCAGTCACGGCTTCGCCGCGGACCAGACCTTCGGTCGCGTCCATCGCGATGGTACGGACGGTGTTTTCACCCAGGTGCTGAGCAACTTCCAACACCAGGCGCTTGCCATTGTTGGTAGTTTCCAGCGCGTTCAGAATTTCAGGCAGCTGATCTTCGAAGTGCACGTCGACGACGGCCCCGATGATCTGTGTGACTTTGCCTTTTGCATTCGCCATGTTTCGTCTCCGGTTTTCTTACAGCGCTTCGGCGCCGGAAATAATTTCAATCAGCTCGTTGGTGATCACGGCCTGACGCGAGCGGTTGAACTGGATCGTCAGCTTGTCGATCATCTCGCCCGCATTGCGTGTCGCGTTGTCCATCGCGGACATCCGCGCACCCTGTTCAGACGCACCGTTTTCGAGCAGAGCCGAGAAGATCGCTGTCGCGACCCCCTTGGGCAGCAGGTCGGCCAGGATGGCCTCTTCGCTGGGCTCGTAGTCGAAGATGGCACCGCTGTCGTCACCCGTCGCTTCGTCTTCGAACGAGGCGGGGATGACCTGCTGTGCCGTCGGAATCTGGGTCACAACGTTGACGAACTTCGAGTAGAAGATCGTGGCAACATCGAACTCACCCCCGTCAAAGCGGGACAGGATGTCCTTCGCGATGTCCTGCGCGTTGGTGTAACCAATGCGTTTTACTTCGCTCAGGTCGACATGACCGACGAACAGATCGCCCAGATCACGCTTGAGCGCGTCGCGGCCTTTCTTGCCGACGGTCAGAACCTTGACCGTCTTGCCTTTGAGGCGCAGCTCTTCCGCCTTTTGGCGGGCTAGCTTGGCAATGTTCGAGTTGAAGCCGCCACACAGGCCGCGTTCAGCTGTCATCACGACCAGCAGATGGACATCATCACTGCCCGTACCACGGAGCAGCTTGGGGGCGCTGTCGCTGCCCCCGACCGACGCCGCCAGCCCCGCCATCACGGCATTGAACCGTTCGGCATAGGGGCGCGAGGCTTCGGCAGATTCCTGGGCGCGGCGCAGTTTTGCTGCCGCAACCATCTGCATGGCCTTGGTGATCTTGCGGGTCGATTTGACCGACTCGATCCTGTTTTTAAGGTCCTTTAGACTTGGCATCGCCGCGTCTCCTTAAGCGAAGGTTGCGGCGTATTCGTCCAGCGCAGCCTTGATCTTGTCGGCAGCCTCGCCCTTGATCTTGGGATCTTCGTCGGTGATCCACTGCAGCAGATCGGCATGCTTGCCGCGCAGATGCGCCAGCAGACCCGCTTCGTAGCGGCCAACGTCCGAAACGTCGATCTTGTCGAGATAGCCGTTGGTGCCGGCGAAGATCACGCAGACGATTTCCGCGTTGGTCAGCGGCGAGTACTGCGGCTGCTTCATCAGCTCGGTCAGACGCGCACCGCGGTTCAGCAGCTGCTGGGTTGCGGCGTCCAGGTCGGAACCGAATTGCGCAAATGCAGCCATTTCGCGGTACTGGGCCAGTTCCAGTTTCACCGGACCGGCGACCGACTTCATCGCGTTGGTCTGAGCCGACGAACCCACGCGCGAAACCGACAGACCGGTGTTCACGGCGGGGCGGATGCCCTGGTAGAACAGCTCGGTTTCCAGGAAGATCTGGCCGTCGGTGATCGAGATCACGTTGGTCGGAATAAAGGCCGACACGTCGCCACCCTGGGTTTCGATGACCGGCAGAGCGGTCAGCGAACCGGCACCGAAGTCTTCGTTCAGCTTGGCCGAACGCTCCAGCAGGCGCGAGTGCAGGTAGAAAACGTCACCCGGATAGGCTTCGCGGCCCGGCGGACGGCGCAGCAGCAGCGACATCTGACGATAGGCGACGGCCTGCTTGGACAGGTCATCATAGATGATCAAAGCGTGGCGGCCGTTGTCGCGGAAGTACTCGGCCATCGCGGTTGCGGCATAGGGCGCCAGGAACTGCATCGGCGCCGGGTCGGACGCGGTTGCGGCCACGACGATCGAGTATTCGATGGCGCCGGATTCTTCCAGTTTCTTCACCAGCTGAGCAACGGTCGAACGCTTCTGGCCGATGGCCACGTAGACGCAGTACAGCTTCTTCGATTCATCGTCGCCAGCGGCTTCGTTGTAGACCTTCTGGTTCAGGATGGTGTCCAGAGCCACGGCGGTCTTGCCGGTCTGACGGTCGCCGATGATCAGCTCACGCTGGCCACGGCCGATCGGGATCATCGCGTCAACCGACTTCAGGCCGGTCGCCATCGGCTCATGCACCGACTTACGCGGGATGATGCCCGGCGCCTTGACGTCTGCGACGCCGCGCTGCTTGGCATTGATCGGGCCTTTGCCGTCCAGCGGGTTGCCCAGACCGTCAACAACGCGGCCCAACAGTTCGTCACCAACCGGAACGTCCACGATCGAGTTGGTGCGCTTGACGGTGTCACCTTCCTTGATGTCACGGTCCGAGCCGAAGATCACGACACCGACGTTGTCGGCTTCGAGGTTCAGCGCCATGCCCATGATGCCGCCGGGGAACTCGACCATCTCACCCGCCTGCACATTGTCCAGGCCGTAAACACGGGCAATACCGTCACCGACGCTCAGCACGCGGCCGATTTCGGCCACCTCTGCTTCTTGACCAAAATTCTTGATCTGGTCTTTCAGGATTGCAGAAATCTCTGCGGCTTGGATACCCATTTATCCGACCTCTTTCATTGCATTCTGTAGGGAGTTGAGCTTGGAGCGGATCGAACTGTCGATCATCTGCGAGCCCACTTTGACGACAAGACCACCGATGAGGCTTTCATCGACGGTCGCATTGATGGTCACGTCCTTGCCCACGCGCTCGGACAGTGTCTTGGACAGTTTTTCCAGCTGGGTCTTGGTCAGCGCCTTGGCCGAGGCAACTTCGGCAGTCACTTCGCCGCGCTCGTCGGCCAGCATTTCGCGCAGAACCTTGATCAGCTGCGGCAGCACGAACAGACGGCGCTTCTGCGCCATCAGAGCCAGCGTGTTGCGCATGATCGGGTGCAGGCCCATCTTGTCGGCCACGGCGGTGATGGCCGCCTGCTGGTCGGCCCGGGAGATCAGCGGCGAAGAGATCACCTCGCGCAGGTCCGCGCTTTCACTCAATGCAGCCGAAAGGTCATTGATGCCGGTTTCCAGACCTGCAAGGTCCTTGTTCTCTTTTGCGATCTCGAAGATCGCCGTTGCATAGCGTTTGGCTATGCCCGTCGAAATCGAAGCTGGTTCGGACACGTCCACCCTTCCGATATTTTGGGCCCCGATTTCGCGTGCGGCAGCTGAACCGGGGGCGTGAGGAAACCCCGTCCTGAAAGGGCGGGGATCAAAATCACCGGGGATGTAGCAGAGCCTAAGCCACCTAGCAATATGTTATGCCGGGCTCAGCTTTATCCACAAAATCTTTCTTTTCAATCGGTTACGGAAACTGCGACGGTTTGAACCCATTCGCCGGCGTGAAAAATGTTACCAAGTTGCCTGTTTTTGCGATTCCTGTGGCCTTTTTCCCTCATGTTTCCGGGAATCCCGCGCTTGTGGATGCGCGCCGGTTCACGCCGGCTTCAGCAATCCGTCCAGCGCTTTGATGGGGCGTTTTTCGGCATCCTTGGTCACGCTGCCGCTTGGTGGCCGCACAAGCTTGCTGGCTTCGACCATCAGAACACCACCGGCCATGATGGTCGGGATCCGTTGCCCTGTCTTTTCGATCAGCCCACCCGAGCGCAGCCAGAACCGCCGGAACGAGGGCGGCAGGTAAAGGGCGGAGCAGTGCATCTCGGGCACGAAATGATGTGCGCGCAGCTGGTTCTCCAACTGGGTTGCCGAATACGGATGTCCGTAGCCGAAGGGCGTACGGTCGGTTCGGGACCAAAGCCCGGCCCGATTGGGAACGACAAACACCGCCCGGCCACCCGGCCCCAGAACACGCCAGCACTCTTCAAGCAGTTGACTGGGTCGTTCCGAGGTCTCGAGCCCGTGCATGACCACCAGCTTGTCTACATGACCGGTTTCGATCGGCCACCGGGTTTCCTCGGTCAGCACCGATACGTTCTGCATACCAGCGGGCCAGGGCATCACCCCTTGCGGTCCGGGCATCAGGCCGATGACACGCCGCGCGTCCGCAAGATAAGGGCGTAACAGAGGCACCGCAAATCCGAATCCGGCCACCGTCTGGCCCTTGGCCTCGGGCCACAGCTCGATCAGCCGGCCACGAATGGCAGCCTGCGCCGCACGCCCCAGCGTGCTGCGGTAATAGAAGTTCCTAAGATCCTGCACATCAAGATGCATTGCAGATACCCGGTCGATCGGCTTAGCTGAGCGCAGTCTAGCAACGAAAGGGCAAAAGGCCATGCCTCTTGAGATCGTCACCATCCCCTGTCTCAGCGACAACTATGCTTTTCTGGCACATGACCATGCAAGCGGACAGACAGCCCTGGTCGACGCCCCGGAGGCCGGACCCATTCTGGCCGAATTGACCGCACGCGGCTGGCGCCTGAGCCATGTCCTTCTGACCCATCACCACTGGGATCACGTCGACGGCTTGCCGGGCATCCTCGAGCAGCACCCAGCACAGGTGATTGGTGCGGCGGCCGACGCTCACCGGCTTCCTCCCCTCGACAAACAGGTGGCTGACGGTGACCGGTTCGAGATTGGGGGCGAACCCGTCGAGGTTCTGGATGTCTCGGGGCATACGGTGGGACATGTGGCATATTACATGCCCAAAAGCGCGGTGGTGTTCACGGCCGACAGCCTGATGGCGCTGGGATGCGGGCGCTTGTTCGAAGGAGACGCAGCGCAAATGTGGACCTCGCTTTCGAAACTCGCGGCTTTGCCCGACGAGACGTCGGTCTGCTCGGGTCACGAATACACCCAGTCAAACGCACGATTTGCGGTAACCGTTGATCCTGACAACACAGCGTTGCAGCAACGGGTGCATGAGATCGATCAGGCTCGGGCAGAGGGCCGCGCGACCGTGCCGTCAAATCTGGGCGTGGAAAAGGCGACCAATCCGTTCCTGCGCGCCACTGATCCCAAGATTCAGGCACAGCTTGGAATGGTGGGGGCTGACCCGGTCGCCGTTTTTGCCGAGATCCGGGGTAGAAAAGACCGCTTCTGATGCCTAATTGGTCTTCTTCACGGCCACGGTCACGTTAAATGTGACTGTCAAGTGAAAGAAAACCCTTGAAGCCGCGCCATGATCAACCAAACTCTAATAGTATGAGGTCATGGTTGGGATGGGGATCCGGCCAATACTCGAACCCCTTCCGGCCCAATACAGAGGAGCACCCGCGTGCCTTCATTCTCGAGCACACTGGAACAAGCCATTCACGCGGCCCTGGCGGCTGCAAACGAACGGCGTCATGAATTCGCAACGCTGGAGCATCTGTTGCTGGCGCTGCTGGAAGAACCCGATGCGGTGCGCGTCATGAAGGCGTGCAGCGTGGATCTGGACGAATTGCGCAGCTCTCTGGTCGAGTTCATCGACGAGGATCTGTCCAATCTGGTGACAGACATCGACGGGTCCGAAGCCGTACCGACAGCTGCGTTCCAACGTGTTATCCAGCGCGCCGCGATCCATGTGCAAAGCTCGGGCCGGACCGAGGTGACCGGGGCGAATGTTCTGGTGGCCATCTTTGCCGAACGGGAAAGCAACGCGGCATACTTCCTGCAAGAGCAGGACATGACGCGTTATGACGCGGTGAATTTCATCGCCCACGGCGTCGCCAAAGACCCGGCATTTGGTGAAAATCGTCCGGTAACCGGCGCTGATCAGGGTGAAGAGGAAGCGCAGAACGCCTCCGGTGACGCCGACCAGAAGGAAAGCGCGTTGGGCAAGTATTGCGTGGACCTGAACGCCAAATCCCGCGCCGGCGACGTCGATCCGCTGATCGGTCGCGCCGACGAGGTCGAGCGCTGCATCCAGGTTCTGTGCCGCCGCCGTAAGAACAACCCGCTGCTGGTGGGTGATCCGGGCGTGGGCAAGACGGCGATTGCCGAAGGTTTGGCCTATAAGATCGTCCAAGGCGACGCGCCAGACGTTCTGGCCAACACCACCATCTATTCGCTGGACATGGGCGCATTGCTGGCCGGCACGCGCTATCGCGGCGACTTCGAAGAGCGGCTCAAGGCCGTGGTGACCGAGCTTGAGGATCACCCAGACGCCGTGCTGTTCATTGATGAGATTCACACCGTGATCGGTGCGGGTGCAACTTCGGGCGGCGCCATGGATGCCTCGAACCTGCTGAAGCCTGCGTTGCAGGGCGGCAAGCTGCGCACCATGGGTTCGACCACCTACAAGGAGTTCCGCCAGCACTTCGAGAAGGACCGCGCGCTGTCGCGTCGGTTCCAGAAGATCGACGTGAACGAGCCTTCGGTCGAGGACAGCGTGAAGATCCTGCGCGGTCTCAAGCCCTATTTCGAAGAGCATCACGACATCAAATACACCGCCGACGCGATCAAGACCGCGGTCGAGCTGTCTGCGCGTTACATCAACGACCGCAAACTGCCTGATAAGGCGATCGACGTGATCGACGAGGCCGGTGCGGCCCAGCATCTTGTGGCTGAAAGCAAGCGGCGCAAGACCATCGGCGTCAAGGAGATCGAGGCCGTGGTGGCCAAGATCGCGCGCATTCCGCCGAAGAATGTCACCAAGGACGATGCCGAGGTTCTGAAGGACCTTGAGAACTCGTTGAAACGGGTGGTGTTCGGGCAGGACCAGGCAATCGAGGCTCTGTCCAGCGCAATCAAGCTGGCACGGGCCGGTCTGCGCGAGCCGGAAAAACCGATCGGCAACTACCTGTTCGCCGGCCCGACCGGTGTAGGCAAAACCGAGGTCGCCAAGCAACTGGCCGATACACTCGGCGTGGAACTGCTGCGCTTCGACATGTCGGAATACATGGAGAAACACGCGGTCAGCCGTCTGATCGGTGCGCCTCCGGGCTATGTCGGCTTCGATCAGGGCGGTTTGCTGACCGATGGCGTCGACCAGCACCCGCATTGCGTGCTGCTGCTGGACGAGATCGAGAAGGCCCACCCGGACGTGTTCAACATCCTGCTGCAGGTGATGGACCACGGCGAGCTGACCGATCACAACGGCCGGACGGTGAACTTCCGCAACGTGGTGTTGATCATGACCTCTAACGCGGGCGCGCAGGAACAGGCCAAGGCCGCAATCGGCTTTGCCCGCGACCGGCGCGAGGGTGAAGATACCGCCGCAATCGAACGGATGTTCACCCCTGAATTCCGCAACCGTCTGGACGCGGTAATCTCGTTCGCGCCGCTGCCCAAAGAGGTCATCCTGCAGGTGGTCGAAAAATTCGTCCTGCAGCTTGAGGCGCAACTTCTGGATCGTGGCGTCACCATCGACCTGACCCCGAAAGCCGCCGAGTGGCTGGCCGACAAGGGGTATGACGACAAGATGGGCGCGCGGCCTCTGGGCCGGGTCATCCAGGAGCACATCAAGAAACCGTTGGCCGAAGAACTGCTGTTCGGAAAGCTGGCCAAGGGCGGTGTCGTGCGGGTCTCGGTCAAGAAAGGCGATCTGGATCTCGAGATTATCGGGCCCGACAATCCGCGGATCTCTGGCGACAAGCCGCCGCTGCTGACCGCGGACTAGACCTCGGTCCATTCAAACAAGTCTCGTCGCCCGGCAGTCAGTTCTGCCGGGCGATTTCTTTAGAGGCCGCCCCCTCTCCCGCCAGTATTCGCCAAAAAGACGGTTCCCAGCGACGGAAACCGCTGCGCGCCACGTTTCAGACCAAAGCCTTTGGAGTGGAGCAGCGCAGTGTCCAGAAAAATCGCCGTCATTTGGAGCATCGCCTTCGCGGCCTCGGTCGTCGGCGTAATCGCCTCTGCACAGCATCGGTATCGCTTTCATGACGAAACCCGTGCGGAACCGTTGAACCTGGAACCGGCGACCGTCAACCCAGGCGTCAACAGGTCAGAGGTCACCGAACAAGGCCGCGCCTTGTCGATTACCGGCAATGGCATCCCCAATCATCTGGTCGGTCGCTTTCCGAACAAAGGCAACCCGCATCAAATCGCCGAGCAGTCGGTCAAGTTGAACCTGCCGGCCGTTCCGAGGGCGAATGCAACCCCGACGCCTCTGCGCATGGGGTGGAATTTTGGCGTGTCCCTGACTGGGGTCGTCTTTGACCCACTGGCCGCTGAATTCTGGCACGGCGATCCCCGGTCGGGCTGGTCCTACAATGCCTTGGGCGGCGCGATCGCCCTTGGACTCGATGCCAATTTCGCGCATGTCCAACCAAACGGAAAATATCACTACCACGGGGTTCCGACCGGCCTGATCGAAATGCAGGGCTGGTCACCGAAAAAACACTCTCCGTTGATCGGATATGCAGCGGACGGGTTTCCGATTTACGCCCGAACCGGTTTGGTGGGCGGCAAGGTCACGCAAATGACCTCTTCCTACCGGCTGAAGGCCGGACAGCGCCCGGGCGGCGCCGCTCCTGACGGACGACATGATGGAACGTTCAACGAAGACTACGAGTTCGTGGCGGGGCTTGGAACGCTCGATGAATGCAATGGCGCCATGACCGTTTCGACCGAGTTTCCTTCGGGCACCTACGCGTATTTTCTGACCGATGACTACCCGGTTGTTCCACGCTGTTTTGCGGGCACACCCGATCCCAGCTTCCGCTTCGGGCCGCGCTGACACTGGCTTAGCGTTCGGTCAGCTTCAATTCGATGCGACGGTTCTTTGCCCGCGCTTCCGGAGTGTCCGCCGTATCGACAGGTTGAAACTCGCCAAATCCGTTTGCTGACAGGCGCTCCGGCGGTATACCCAACTGTTCGACCATGTAGCGCACGACCGACAGCGCCCGCCCTTGGCTGAGCTCCCAATTGTCTCGATACCGTCCTGTTCCGTTCAGCGGGATATTGTCCGTGTGACCGTCGACCCGGATGACCCAGTTCAATTCGGGCGGAATGTCCGCCGCAATCCCACTCAGAATGCCCGCCACTTTCGCGACCTCGCGCCGGCCTTCCTCGGACAGAACCGCCGAACCGGGTGGGAACAGCACCTCGGACGAGAATACGAAGCGGTCGCCCTCGATCCGAACGCCTTCCTGGTTGCCCAGTACGTCGCGCAGGCGACCAAAGAACTCGGAGCGGTACCGCTGCAGGTCTTCGGCCTGTGCCGTAAGTTCCTGATTCTGGCCGGCCAGTTTCTCGGCCTCGGCCTCCAGGCGGACGCGTTCGGCCTCTTCCAACAAGCGGCGGCGCCGTTCTTCGGAAGCGGCCCGGGCAAGGGCCGCGTTCAGGTCCTGACCAAGGGTCTGAATTTGCACCTCGGCCTCGGCATTCCTGTCCTTGTAGTCATCCAGCAGCGCCTGCAACGACCCCAATTGGCCGCGCAATGCGGCGATCTGCTGGTTCAACAAGGCCGTCTGGCGTTGCGCCTTGGCGGAAAGAGCCTTTTCGGTGGCGATCGTTTCCCGGGCAACGGCAAGCAAGGCGTCACGCTGCTCGGCCAGCGTCCGCTGACTTTCGGCCTCGGCCTCAGCTTCGGTTCGCGCCGCAAGGGCTGCTTCAAGCTGAGCCTTGAGCTCTTCGTCATTCAACTCACCGAATTGCCGCTCAAGCTCGGCTTTGGCCGTCTGAGCGGCGGCCAACAGTGTCAGTGTTTCCTCGGCCTGTTTACGCTGCTCTTCCAGTGCCAGGGTCATGGCCGTCAATTCGGCATCCGCATTCTGCAATCTGTTGCGCAGTGCCTCAGCGGCAGCAGCCTCGGCGACGCGGGCGGCTTCCTCTTCAGTCAGTTGGCTTTGCAATTCCGCGATCTGGGCCGCGCGCGCACTGTCCGCTTGCTCAAGGTCGGCTACCAAGGCCTCCAGCGCTTCGCGGCGTGCAGCCGCCAGCCGTGCGGCCTCGGCCTGGGCATCCACCTCCGCACGGCTTTGTGCCAAGGCAAGGTTCAATGCCTCCTGCTCGGAAAGCAGTTGCTCGCGCTGGGATTCCAATTCGGCAATATCGCCCTGCGCGCGCGCCTGATCAGCCAAAAGCGCGGCAACTTGCGCTTCGAACCCCGTGATACGAGTCTGCGCCTCTTCCAACTCGGTAGCGCGCTGGTCTCGCTCCGAGGTGAGTGACGAGATCAAGGCCTGCGCCTGGCTCAGATCCTCTTCGGCCTGCGACAGCGTCGTGTTCAGCGCCCCCAACCGGGCCTGCAGACGGCTGTTCTCGCGCTCTTCCAGGCCCAAGGCATCCGCAAGGGCGGCCACTTCGTCCGACAGGGCCGTCAGCTCGTCTTCCTGTCCGGAGATGGTTTCGCGCAGCACGAACTGCACGACCATGAAAATGGTCAGCACAAAGGTCATGACCATCAGCAGCCCCGTGATTGCATCAACGAAGCCGGGCCAAACCGAGCCTTGGAAACGCTGACCGGTTCGACGAGACAGGGCCATGTGTTATTCTCCGCCCGGTGTGTGGCGCGCCGCCCCGCGCGGAAGCGTCAGCGCCTTGACCAGCAGCTCGAAATCCTTGCGCAGTTCGTTCATGCTGTCCTGGCGACCGGCCGAGATTTCTTCGAGAATGCGCAGAAGCTGCACGTCCATCGACCGCAGCCGCATTCGGCTTTCGGCGTCGATCCCCTCGCCCGCACCATGTTCACGCATGTGATCCAGCAGCGCGTCCTGCCCCAACGCGATCCGCTCGAGCGCGGCGGTGACCCCTTCGGTTTCCGCCTGTCGTTGGTTCATGTCCGCGATGACATCGACCAATGCACCCAGCTTGGCCGATACCTCGGCGCGATCCGCCTCCTGGGCCGCGAAAAGGTCCTGCAGCGCGTCCATCTGCTCGGACATGGAATCAAGGACCGGGGTCAGCACCGCAAGTTCCGCACCGCCTTCATCTCCGGCGGCAAATCCGACGCGCGTGATCGACGACAGCCATTCCTCAAGCTCACGGTAGAACCGGTTCTGCCCGTGGCCGGCGAACAATTCGAGCAAACCCACGATCAGCGATCCGGCAAGCCCCAACAGAGAGGACCCGAACGCCACGCCCATGCCTTGTAGTTGGGATTCGAGGCCACTCATCAGGCGATTGAATACGGCCAGACCTTCTTCGCCCTCTTGTGGGTTCAGGCTGCGAATAGTGTCGACAATTGCAGGAACCGTTGTTGCCAAGCCGAAGAACGTACCCAGAAGACCCAGATAGATCAGTACGTTGGTGATGTAGCGGGTGAATTCCCGCTCTTCCTCGACCCGTTCCGCGACAGAATCCAGGATCGACCGGGTCGATGTCGAGCTGATCTGCGATTTCGCGCCGCGTGCGCGAAGCAGCGACGCCAAAGGGGCCAACAGCTGCGGTGTTCGAGCGTCTTCGCGCACGACGCCGCCCACGAACGCTTCGATCCAGCGAACCGAACCGATCAACTGGGTCACCTGATAGAAACAGGCCACCACGCCGATAACGAAGACCAGTAGGATGAATCCGTTCAGATAGGGGTTGGCATAAAAAACCGGCAGGACGTAGGGCAGAGCCATGAACACGCCCAGACCCGACAGCCCGATGGCGATCAGCATCATCACGATTTGACGGATCGGTTGCGAGAAATGCGGTCTCGCGCCCTGCTGTACATGCGCCATGCGCGTCTTTCCCGGTTTTGCCTGCTCTGAGGCGAATCTATCGAAAATCTGGTGGCAAGGCCAAGGGTTTATGCGGTCAGGCTGCGCACCCGTTGCGCCAACCACTCAAGATCCGGGTCGCGCAACCCGATCTCGAACAGGTGTTCAGCGGTATTGTAAAGATACTCGGGGTTGGGGCCGCGGCCGCCCACGGCCCGCGCGATGATTTGCGCCTGCTCCTCCAGCGGCAGGCCCCCGCAATACTGCACGTGGTCGGGATCGATCACATATGTCACTGCCGTCACCGTCTGGCCGCTGTCCAGATGCACATCCAGCATCTTCTCCACATAGGCTGACGAGATCAATTCGCGCTCGCGCAGTTCCTCAAGGGTGCGTTCCTCATGGCCCGGTTCGACAGCCAGCGCCAAGCCCTTGCAATGGGCATCCGGGTGTTCGTCCAAGGCCAGGACAAGGCCGGGGTTCTCTTCGGTTCCGCGGTGATGGATCGACCGCATGCAAAATGACCGCGCATAGCCGTGAAGGGTAGCCTGCTCTCGCCCGGCCACCGGAAAGCCCGGATTCCACAACAGCGACCCGTATCCGAATACCCACATCGTCATAGTTCTGGTCCTTGCCCGTTTAGGCCTATAAACATCAATTCCAAGGCAGGAAAAAGGGCCATTTGCGATGCGCCGATTGGTACGAGTGTTCATATTTCTGGCCATCCTCTGGGGCGGGTATTGGGCCATAGCCGGGTATGGGCTGCGCAGCGCCATCACCGGTTGGTTCGCGCATCAGCAGGATCTTGGATGGCAGGCCGACTATTCCGACGTGGAAATCGCCGGATTTCCGCTGCACCACGTGACCCGCTTGAACAGTGTCGCGCTGGCCGATCCGGTGAATGGCACAGCCTGGAGCGCGGATTGGATCGAATTCGAAAGCCCCGCCATCTGGCCCGGACGACAGATCTTGCGCTTTGCGGATACGCCGCAGCGGCTGTCCTATTTCGACCAGACCGCAATCATCCTGGCCGACAGCCTTCAGGCGGAACTGAATCTGCGTCCGGGCGTCGCGCTGGAGTTGGAGAAGATGGCCCTGACATCGGGCAACTGGTCGGTGACTCAGGACGGAACCGACATGGCTGCCGGTCAGTCACTTGCCCTGGTCATGGAACAAGGCACCCAGCCCGAGAGCTATGCGATCGGGGTCAGTTCGGATGCCTTCACGCCCGGTGAAGACCTGCGCGCGCTGATGCGAACGGCTGCTTCGCTGCCCCAAGCCTTCGAGACACTCGAACTGGATATGAATGTCACCTTCGACAAAACCTGGGACCGATCCGCGCTGGAAGAACGTCGCCCTCAACCTCGGTTGATCGACCTGCATCTGGCCGAGGTGCAATGGGGCGAATTGCGTCTGTTTGCAACCGGCGAACTGGAGGTCGATGAACAGGGCATTCCGGTTGGCGAGATTGCGGTAAAAGCCGAGAACTGGCGCGACATGATTGCCATGGCCAATGCTGCGGGTGCCCTGCCCGATCAGGCCGTTGATCCGGTCACGCGGGCGTTGAATCTGCTGGCCGGTCTGGGGGGCAACCCCAACGCGCTGGACCTGCAGCTGAATTTCCGCGACGGGTTCGTGGCTTTGGGACCGTTGCCGTTGGGCCCGGCCCCGCGTCTGATCCTGCGTTAGCGGCAGTAGGGTCCGCTGCGGTAACGGGCGGTATCAAGGTGAAAATGGTTCTGATGATAGCGGTCTGAATTCGGGCCAAGAACCGTGCCGAAGGGCCCGCACGCTCCGCGCCAGATCTTGGTCAGTTGTTTCTTCGAGGGGTTCTTGCGCCAACCGTCCAGAACCGTCACCACCTCGCCATCGGCCATTTTGAACCCCGAGATATCAATGGCCCGACCCTTGCCATGCTCCGAGATCCTGGCACCTTTCCGGTTGTTCCGGGTACGGCAAGCGTAGTGCGCAGCAACCTGCAATTCGACAACTGGACCGCGCCGTTTGAACGTCGGTTTGACGGTCTTGTCGACCCATTTGTTCAATGCGATCGCCGTGCCGCAATCCATCGTCGATGGGCGGCTGAGAACCACGCCTGACACCGATGTGATCTGGACGGCATCCTTGATCCCGCAGGCTTTGATCTTGCCGGGAACCGAGCCCACGGCCTTGCCCTGAATGGCGATGTCACCGCACACCGATCCTTTGCGCAGTTTTCGCTTTTTGAACAGGACTTGCTGTTCCAACGCCTCGGGCCGCAGATAGGGTTTGAGCGAGGTATCCGGTCCAAGCAGCGGAAGGTCGGCCGGGCGCGCTGCCACGGCCAGCACCTGAGGGGATACGGGCCGCACCACGGGTCGCATCTTCGCTGGTACAGCGATCGGCGTCGCCGGACTTGCCGGGACATAAGCGGCCTGCACCAGCTCTGACACCGGGGATGGCCGCGCAACCGGAACCGGTGATGTGTCGGGGGCCGATGCAGTGGCTGCGCCGGCCCATACCATCGCTATAACCGTCAGAGCTTTGCCTTTGATCAGTTTCATGACTTGGCCTTTACGCGCCCGAAATCAGGAGCGTCGGTGTCCTGACCCGCGTCGATGATGCCGCGCCGGATTGCGCGGGTGTGGGTAAAATAGTCGAACAAGTGCTGACCGTCGCCCGTGCGGATCGCGCGCTGCAGGGCAAACAGCTCTTCGGTGAAACGGCCGAGGATTTCCAGCGTCGCGTCCTTGTTGGTCAGGAACACGTCGCGCCACATGGTCGGGTCCGAGGCCGCGATCCGGGTGAAATCACGGAAACCGGCGGCCGAGTACTTGATGACCTCGGAGTCGGTGACGCGCCGCAGGTCGTCGGCGACGCCCACCATCGTATAGGCGATCAGGTGCGGCGCGTGGCTGGTGACGGCCAGAACCAGATCGTGGTGATCGGCATCCATCTCGTCGACATTCGACCCCATCCCTTCCCACAGGGCGCGCAGGCGGGCGATGGCCTCGGGGTCAGACCCTTCGACCGGAACCAGCAGGCACCAGCGGTTGTCGAACAGCTCAGCAAAGCCGGATTCGGGGCCGGAATGCTCGGTCCCGGCCAGCGGGTGGGCGGGCACGAAATGCACGCCTTCAGGAATATGCGGGCCAACCTCTTCAATGACGTGACGTTTGACCGAGCCTACATCCGAAACGGTCGCGCCGGGCTTGAGCACCGGCGCGATGTCCTTGGCGACGGAGCCCATTGCGCCCACCGGCACGCAGAGCACGACCAGATCGGCACCCTCGACCGCCTCTTGCGCGGTGTCGCAGACCCGGTCGCACAGCCCGATGCGCCGCGCAGTGTCGCGGGTGGCCTCGGACCTGGCATAGCCAGTCACCTCGCCCGCCAACCCGGCGCGCTTGATCGCCCAGTACATCGACGAGGCGATCAGACCCAACCCGATCAGCGCCACGCGGTCATAGATCTGGCTCATGCGGCGCCCCCTTTGAACGCGGTGATGGCCGCAACCACGCGGCGACAGGCCTTTTCGTCGCCCACGGTGATCCGCAGAGCGTTGGGCAGCTTGTAGCCCGCAACCCGGCGCACGATCAAACCTTTCGATTGCAGATAGGCGTCGCAGGCCTCGGCCTCGGCCTGATCCGCGAAACGCGCAAGGATGAAATTGGTGCAGGACGGATCGGACGGAACGCCGATCTTGGCCAGCTCGGCCGACAGCCTTTCGCGCAGGCGGGCGTTTTCGGCCCGGCAGAACTCGACATATTCCACATCGGCCACGGCGGCCTCGGCCGCTGCGATGGCCGTCAGCGACAGGTTGAAGGGCTGGCGCACGCGGTTCAGCACGTCGATGATTTTGCGATGCGCATAGCCCCAGCCGACCCGCATCCCGCCCAGCCCGTAAATCTTCGAGAAGGTCCGGGTCATGATCACGTTGTCGAACCGGTCCACCAGACCGGCGCCGCCGTCAAATCCCGGCACGAATTCCGCATAGGCGCCGTCCAGAACCATCAGGCAGGTCTGCGGCAGGCCCTCAGCCAGGCGCGTCAGTTCGGCGTCCGAGATCATGGTCGAGGTCGGATTGCCCGGGTTGGTCACGAACACGATCCGGGTGCGGTCGGTCACCGCGGCCAGGATCGCATCGACATCGACCTTGCGGTCACGCTCGGGCACCTCGACCGGGGTCGCGCCGGCCATGCGGGCGATGATCGGATACATCGAGAATCCATGCTCGGTATGGATCACCTCGTCCCTCGGCCCGGCATAGGCCTGGGCCACGAATTGCAGCACTTCGTCGCTGCCCACCCCACAGATGATCCGGTCGGGGTCCAGCCCGTGCCGCTCGCCAATCGCGGCGCGCAGGTTGTTGTGATCGGTCACCGGATAGCGATGCAGCATCGTGGCGCTGTCGCGCACGGCTTCGATCGCCTTGGGGCTGGGGCCAAAGGGGTTTTCGTTGGAACTCAGCTTGATGACGTTTTCCACGCCCTCGACATGCGACTGACCGCCCTGATACAGCGCGATATCCATGATGCCGGGTTGCGGGGTGATCTTGTTCATGAGGGGCTCCGTTGGTTGCGCCCCTCATACAGGTCTCAAGGCCTTGGGAAAAGCGGCAATTCCGTCACGCCGCCTTGAAGCGGGCGGTTGCCGGATCGGCGGCGTAGAACGGGGCGTATTCCTGCGTACGGCGCGACAGGTCATTGACGCTGTCGATGATGAACTGAACCGTGTCCTCGGTCATCATGTACGAGAAGTTCAGCCGTACCCAACCCGGTTTCTTCATCTCTTCCCCGGCCGACAGCGCCGCGTGCAGCGCCTCCGAGGCCGCCTTGTCGATGCCCAGCAGCCGATGCGCATAGGGGCCGGCGCAGGCACACCCGCCGCGCGCCTGAATGCCGTAGATGTCGCTGAGCATCCGGGTGAACAGCTGTTGGTGCACCGGCTGCCCGGTATTGTCACGCACCAGGAAAGAAAAGATCGGCAGGCGGTGCGGGTGATCCACACCAAGCAGGGTCAGGTTCGGGTTGTCACGCCACCCGTCCAGCGCCATGCGGTTGTACAGCGCCTCGCGCCGGGCGATCTCGTCGGTGCCCACGGCATCCTTGACGATGAAGGCCAGGGCCGCGCGGATATCGCCGATCACGTTCGGGGTTCCCGCCTCCTCGCGGGTGGCCAGATCGGAGCTGTAGTCGTGGCGCCAGGGCGAAACGAAGCTGACCGTGCCCCCGCCCGGCCAGCTGGGACAGGTGCGGCGCACGGCGCTCTGGGTCACGATCAGAACACCCGAAGCCCCCGGCCCTCCCGGAAACTTGTGCGGAGACACGACGATGGCATCCTTGCGCGCATCGTCCGGCCCCATATCCATCGGCAGGTAGGGCCCACCCCCGGCGTAATCCCAGACCGCGCGCGCCCCGTGCCGTTTCAGCAGCCGCGTCACCGGATCGGGGTCGGTGACCACGCCCGTAACGTTCGACGCCGCCGAAAATGACCCAATCACCAGATCCGAGGCCGAATGGTCGATCAGCGCCTTCTCCAGCACCGCCATGTCCGGCCCGCCCTCGGGGCCTTCGGGGATCTCGATGACCTGCGCCTTGCTCTCGCGCCAGGGCAGGATGTTCGAATGGTGCTCGTACGGGCCAATCAAGACAACCGGCCGGTCAGCCTCTTGCACTCCCATCAAACTGACCAGCCGGTTGAGTCCCGCAGTGGCACCAGACCCGGTGAAAATCACCGCGTCATCTCCCCTCGCGCCAACGATGCGGGCTATTTCCGCGCGCGCCTCGCGGCGCAGTCGCGTCATGTAGGAACCGCAATAGGAGGCCTCGGTGTGGCTGTTCGCATAGAAAGGCAAAACATGCTGGGCCACAAAATCCTCGACCTGCCGCAATGCGCGGCCCGACGCAACGTAGTCCGCGTACACAAGCGGCACGTCCCCATGAAGACCCGGGATCAGAACGTTCTCTCCGATCAGCCCGTCGCGCAGGGTCGAATTGTGAGTGGCGGCTTGGATTTCTGCACGAAAATGGGACAGGGTCATGTCATTGGCTCCATATTGCATTTCCAATATGATCTACTTGAGCCGAGTAATATTCACCTATCTTTGCTTGATTTGTTAATATTTTGGATCATATGATCTAGAATGAATGAAAAGATAGATCAAATTTACAAGCGCCTCCTGCGCGAACTGCAAAAGGACGCAACCCTTTCCCAGCGCGAACTTGCCGAGCGAGTCGGCCTGTCGCAAAACGCCTGCTGGCGGCGGTTGAAGGCGCTGAACGACGCAGGCGTCCTGACAGGGTCGACAGCCCGGATCGCACGCGAAAAACTGGGGCTGAACCTGGTGGTTTTCGTGATGCTGCGGACCCGGCACCACTCGGCCGAGTGGCTGCAGGCCTTTCGCAGCCATGTCCTGACCATTCCGGAAGTCGTGGATTTCCACCGGATCGGCGGCGACTACGACTATCAGCTACGGGTCGTGACGCAGGATATGGCGACCTATGACAAAGTCTATCAGCGCCTGATCGAGAAGGTCGAACTGGACAGCGTGACATCGTATTTCGCGATGGAGGCGATCGCAGAAGACCGCCCTTTGCCGATCTAAGTGTGTGCCATGAAAAAGGGCCGCACCTTCGCAGGTACGGCCCGTTTTCTGAAACTGTCCGCGGAGATCAGTTCTTCGCGTAGAATTCGACGACCAGGTTCGGTTCCATCATGACCGGGTACGGCACGTCGCCCAGCGACGGGGTGCGCACGAAGGTCGCGGTCATCTTCGAGTGGTCAACTTCCAGGTAATCCGGAACATCACGCTCGGCCAGACCAACGGCTTCCAGAACGACGGCCAGTTGCTTAGACTTGTCGCGGACCTCGATCACGTCGCCTTCCTTGACGCGGTAGCTGGGGATGTTCACCCGCTTGCCGTTCACTTTGACGTGGCCGTGGTTCACGAACTGACGTGCGGCGAACACTGTCGGCACGAATTTGGCGCGGTAAACAACAGCGTCCAGACGGCGCTCCAGCAGACCGATCAGGTTTTCACCAGTATCGCCGTTCACACGTACGGCTTCGGCATAGATGCGGCGGAACTGCTTCTCGGTCAGGTCGCCGTAGTAGCCTTTCAGCTTCTGCTTGGCGCGAAGCTGCAGACCGAAGTCCGAAAGTTTGCCTTTGCGGCGCTGACCATGCTGGCCGGGGCCGTATTCACGACGGTTGACCGGGGATTTCGGGCGACCCCAGATGTTTTCGCCCATCCGGCGGTCGATTTTGTGCTTGGCAGACGTGCGTTTGGTCACGGCTGATCTCCTTCTTAAGGTCGAGGCCCTGACAGGCCACTATGAAGGGCGTTGTCCTCTTGAGGTTTCCCCCATGACAGGCATCCCCTTGCGAGGGCCACCAACACCAATGAAGCCGCGCTTATATCTGCGGACAGACCAGAGTCAACACGCTGCGATGCGTGGACGAAGAAATAGTTCCTAAGGAATGGGCCGTTTATTCAGCGGCGGTGGCAGTCATGTGCGGCGCAAGAACCAGCGTTTGCTCCGTTGACCTGCGATGCTTGGGGAAGGAAACAACGTTGCCCGCACCCGATTGGCTTGCGTCGGCATATTCTTCGACGGCGCACACCCAGAAGTCCTGACCCCGCGCGGGGCAGCCATTTTCGAACAGAAGAACCGCGTCCTTCTGACCTTCGACCAACGTCAACTCGGCCTCGTAGGTCTGCGCCCCATTCGTCAATGAGATAACTGCAAGCGTGGCGATCGGCTTCAGCGTTGCGGCTTCGGGGCCATGCCCGGCCAACGCCATCAACGCCTGATCATGTCCAGTCTGTACGGAATATTCCGCGTCACAATCCGGCAAGCGTGTCATGCACCCATGCCACGACCAAGACGCTCCAATGGCCAAATCTGCCACAGGCGCTGCTTCAAGCCCGTCAATTTCCGTCTGGGACCAAAATACTGCTACGCGACCGTTATACCCGGCTGTCATCTGCCCGCCCGACCTTTCAAACTCATCACCCCGTACACTAGCGGTGTATCAACGATGAATCCGGCGGAAAAGAGACGGAATTGCAGCTTTCACGAGAATGTTGCCGGAGAGTCAAATCAAATTGAGACTCCGGCGAAACACAATACAACTTTAACGACAGTTATGTGGCATTCGTCAACCGCATTTCGAGTGTCCGCAGCTGCGGCAGGTCATGCAGCCCTCGATCATCACCATGTCATACTGGCCGCAAGACGGGCAGGCCTTGCCGCGTGGTGCGTCCATGTTGACCACCTGCGCCTGCGGGTCAGACTTCAGCCCCATGCCTTCGCCTTCGAGAAACCCGATCGCGATCATGTGCTGCTCGATCACGCCACCGATCGCCGCCAGGATCGAGGGGATGTACTTGCCCTGCACCCAGGCCCCGCCGCGCGGGTCGAATACGGCCTTCAGCTCTTCGACAACAAAGGACACGTCACCACCGCGCCGGAACACGGCCGAGATCATCCGGGTCAGGGCCAGCGTCCAGGCGTAATGCTCCATGTTCTTCGAGTTGATGAACACTTCGAACGGACGCCGCCGACCACCAATGACGATGTCGTTGATCGTCAGATAGATCGCGTGCTCGCTGTCGGGCCATTTCAACTTGTAGGTCGACCCTTCAAGCGATTGCGGACGATCCAGCGGTTCGGACATGTAGATCACGTCACCGCCATCCACCTCGTGCGGGGCATCGGCGCTCTCGCCCGGCACTTTGTCGTCGCTCTCCGAAACGGTCAGGACCGAACCGGTCACGTCGTTCGGGCGATAGGTGGTGCAGCCCTTGCAGCCCTGATCCCAGGCCTGCATGTACACGTCCTTGAAGGCATCGAACGAGATGTCCTCGGGGCAGTTGATCGTCTTCGAGATCGAACTGTCGATCCATTTCTGGGCGGCCGCCTGCATCTTGACATGCTCGGCCGGGGTCAGGGTCTGAGCGTTCACGAAAAAGTCGGGCAGTTCGACGTCGCCGAACTTGTCGCGCCACATCTGAACGGCATAGTCCACCACCTCTTCCTCGGTGCGCGATCCGTCTTTCTGCAGCACCTTGCGGGTGTAGGCATAGGCAAAGACCGGCTCGATCCCCGACGACACGTTACCCGCATACAGCGAGATCGTCCCGGTGGGTGCGATCGAGGTCAGCAGAGCATTGCGGATCCCATGCTCGCGGATGGCCTCGCGCACATCGTCATCCATCTGCTGCATGGTGCCGCTGGCCAGGTATTTCTCGGCATCAAACAGGGGAAACGCCCCTTTTTCCTTGGCCAAGTCCACCGACGCCAGATACGCGGCGCAGGCGATCGCGTGCAGCCAGCGCTCGGTCTGACGCGCCGCCTCGTCCGAGCCATAGCGCAGGCCCAGCATCAACAGCGCATCCGCCAGCCCGGTCACGCCCAGACCGATACGACGCTTGGCCTGCGCCTCGGCGGCCTGCTGCGGCAGCGGGAATTTCGAGGCATCCACCACATTGTCCATCATGCGCACGGCCGTGGCGACAAGCTCCTGCAACGCGGCCTCATCCAGGTGTGCCGCATCCTCAAAAGGTTCAGCTACCAATCGCGCAAGGTTGATCGAGCCCAGCAGGCAGGCGCCGTAGGGCGGCAGGGGCTGCTCCCCGCACGGGTTGGTGGCGGCAATGGTCTCGGCATAGCTCAGGTTGTTGGCCTGGTTGATCCGGTCGATGAAGATCACGCCCGGCTCGGCATAGTCATAGGTGGCCTGCATGATCTTGTTCCACAGATCGCGGGCCTGCACCGTGTGATAGACCTTGCCGTCAAAGACCAGATCCCACGAAGCATCGGCCTTGACCGCCTCCATGAAGGCATCGGTCACCAGCACCGACATGTTGAACATGCGCAGGCGGGCCGGGTCGGATTTGGCGGTGATGAACTGTTCGATATCCGGATGGTCGCAACGCATCGTCGCCATCATCGCGCCCCGGCGCGAGCCCGCCGACATGATCGTGCGGCACATGGCGTCCCACACATCCATGAACGACAGCGGCCCCGAAGCATCGGCGGCCACCCCATGTACGTCCGCGCCGCGCGGCCGGATGGTCGAGAAATCATAGCCGATCCCCCCGCCCTGCTGCATGGTCAGCGCGGCCTCTTTCAGCATGTCGAAGATACCGCCCATGCTGTCGGGGATCGTGCCCATGACGAAACAGTTGAACAGGGTCACTTGCCGCGCGGTGCCTGCTCCGGCCGTGATCCTCCCGGCGGGCAGGTATTTGAAGTCCTCAAGCGCCTCGTAGAACTTCTGTTCCCAGTGCGCGGGGTCCTTTTCCACCCGTGCCAGATCGCGCGCAATCCGCCGCCACGTATCCTCGACCGACTTGTCGATCGGCGTGCCATCCGCCTTCTTGAAGCGGTATTTCATGTCCCAGATCTGCTCGGCGATGGGGGCGGCAAAGCGGCTCATTGGTGATTCCCTGTCTTGAAAGAGGCATCCAGATTAGACCAAACCAGCGCCGAACCACAACAGCTTGATAGCGCGCAACGGTAAGCTACAATATAAAGATGGTCCGTGGGACGACTCTGTGGGAAAGCTGTGGATAAGTACATCAACCTCGTGAAACTCTCGGTCGGGTCCGAGAGCGTTGACAGCCTGATCGCCTGGCAGGACAGCTATCGCCGGCGGTTCGCGGACGGCCTGCCCCGCCACATCACCCGCATGTGGCCCAAGCGCGAGCCCGAGATTCTGAACGGCGGATCGATCTTCTGGGTCATCAAGGGTGTCATCCAGTGCCGCCAGCGCATCTTGCGTTTGGACGAGGTGACGGGTGAGGATGGCATCCGCCGCTGCGCCATCGTATTGGACCCGCAGGTCCACCGCACCCAGGGCGCGCAGAAACGGCCGTTTCAGGGCTGGCGCTATCTGAAACCCGAGGACAGCCCCGCAGACCTGCCCGAAAGCCGCGCGCAGGACGACGCCCTGCCCGAGGATCTGAACCGCGCGCTGGCCGAGATCGGCGTGCTCTGACCTCAGCCCAGACGGCGCATCACTTCTGCCAGAGGGGCCTTTTCAGTGGCCCCGTACTCCGCAACCCGGCTGCGCCACAAAGTGGCCTGCGATTGCAGAATCAATCCATCCGAGAGGATCTTGAGGTGGTTGGCACGCAGGGTCTCACCGGTCGAGGTGATGTCGGCAATCGCCTCGGCGGTTTCGTTCATCACCGTGCCCTCGGTCGCCCCCTGGCTGTCGACCAGCGTATAGTCGGCAACCCCGGAATCGGTCAGGAACTCGCGCACCAGACGGTGGTACTTGGTGGCGATCCGCAGGCGGTGTCCGTGCGCGGCGCGGAAGGCGGCGGCGGCGGCGTCCAGATCATCCAGCGTCTCGACCTCGACCCAGCAGGCCGGAACCGCGATCACCAGATCGGCCTGGCCAAAGCCCAGCGGCGCGATTTCTTCGACCTGCTGTTCCCAGCGCGGAAGTTTCTCGTGCACCAAGTCAGTGCCGGTCACGCCCAGGTGAATCCGCCCGGCAGCCAGCTCGCGCGGGATCTCTCCAGCCGACAGCAGGATCAGCGAGACATCCTCGATCCCATCAACCTTGCCGGCATATTCCCGGTCGGACCCGGCGCGCGACAGCTCGATCCCGTGGCGGGCGAACCAGGCAAAGGTTTTCTCCATCAGTCGCCCCTTGGACGGCACGCCCAGCTTCAGGGTCATTGGCCCGCCTCCTCGATTTCCAGCATCAGGTCGGGGCGCAGCACGCCACCCACCGCCGGGATCTCGGCCCCGTTGCCCAGCCGCCGCGTCAGCGCGTCATAGCGCCCGCCGGTGGCGATGGGCGGCAGGTCGGGGCGGCGCTCGGCGTAGAAACCGAAAACGAACCCGTCGTAATATTCCATCGAGGTGCGCCCATACGAGGCCTCGAAATCCAGCTTGCCGACATCAACGCCACGCGCCTGCAGGGCGGCGATCCGCGCCTCGAGCCGGTCCAGGGCGGGGGTGATCTGGGGCAGATCGACGGCGATGTCGCGCAGATGCTCCAGCGCATAGGGCATGGTCTCGCGCACGTCCAGCAACGAATCCAGCCCGGCCATTTCCGTGTCGGAAATCGGCGGCGTGTCGCGGTCGGCGCGCAGGGCGTCGATGCGAGCGACGATCTCGGCCGGTCGGCGCTTGCCGATCATCGGCGCGTCGCAGGCCATCGGGTCTGCCGCCCCGGGCAAAGCGGCGCGGTGGTCCGGCTCGGGCTTGCGGCCCGCGAACCGGTCCAGCAGAGACCGGAACCGGCGCGGACGCCACAGATGGCGCATCAGCGCGGCCTTGCGTTGGTCGGAGGTGCGCAGGCCTTGTACGGCCGCGGTCAGAATGCCGATGTCGCCGGTCGCCGCGCGCAGCGGCAGGCCCCGCAATTGCAGGGCAAACAGCGAGAACACCTCGGCATCGGCCCCTGCCGGGTCGTCGCGGTCAAAGACCTCGTAGCCCACCTGGATGTATTCATTGGCGCGGTCGGGGTCATGTTCCTGACGGCGGAACACCTCGCCCGAATAGGTATAGCGCGCCGGTTCGGCCCCGTCGCGCATGTGCATCTGCACCACCGGCAGGGTGAAATCCGGGCGCAGCATCTGTTCGCCGCGCAGCGCGTCCGAGGTGACATAGGCGCGCGCGCGGATGTCCTCGCCATAAAGGTCCAGCAGCGTTTCGGCCGATTGCAGCAGCGGCGTGTCGACGACCTGTGCCCCGGCGGCTTCGAAGCGCACGCGCATCATCGCGGCCCGGGCCTGGATCTGGGATCGATTGGGCATGGCTCAGTCCTGACTGTCCAGAATCTCGCGCACCTTGGCGACCAGATCACCGCGCGGCACCTCGAACTGGCTGGGGCGTTCCTTCCATTCCTCGAGCGTGGCGCTCTCGGCGATCTTGGCGCCCAGGATCAGGTCCTTGATCTGAACCACGCCACGGTCCTTCTCGTCCCCGCCCTCGATCACCGCGACGGGCGAGTTCCGCTTGTCCGCGTATTTCAACTGATTGCCGAAATTCTTGGGGTTGCCCAAGTAAACCTCGGCGCGGATGCCGGCATTGCGCAGTTCGGCCACCATCGCCTGATAGTCGGCCATGCGGTCCCGGTCCATTACGGTCACGACGACCGGCCCGGTGTCATGTGACTTGATCCGACCTTTTTCGCGCAGCGCGGCCAACAACCGGTCGACCCCGATCGAGATACCCGTCGCGGGCACTTCCTGTCCGGTGAAACGCTTCACCAGATCATCATAGCGCCCGCCGCCCGAGACCGACCCGAACTGCCTCTTGCGGCCCTTTTCGTCGAAGATCTCGAAGGTCAGCTCGGCCTCGTAGACTGGACCGGTGTAGTATCCCAGCCCTCGCACGACCGAGGGGTCGATCTGGATGCGATCGGCGCCATAACCGCCCGCGGCTAGCAATTCGCCGATCTGTTCCAGTTCCGAGATGCCTTCGGCGCCGATCTTGCTGTCGCCCACGGCCGCGCGCAGGTTAGCCAGCGTTCCGGCGGCGTCATCAGCCTTGGATGTCAGGAAGGCGATCACCGGCTCGGCCTGATCGTCGGACAGGCCCACACCATCGATGAACGCGCCCGAGGCATCCAGCCGGCCCTTGGTCAGCAACTCGCGCACGCCCTGCTCGCCCACCTTGTCGAACTTGTCGATGGTGCGCAGAACGTCATCGCGCGTCGCCGCGTCCGTGCTGAGGCCCATGGCCTCGAGCACGCCGTTCAGGACCTTGCGGTTGTTGACCCGCACCACATAGTCGCCGCGCGGGATGCCCACGGTCTCCAGCGTGTCGGAAAGCATGGCGCAGATTTCGGCATCGGCGGCCATACTAGCCGTACCCACAGTATCCGCATCACACTGATAGAACTGGCGATACCGCCCCGGCCCCGGCTTTTCGTTGCGCCAGACCGGCCCCATCGCATAGCGGCGATAGGGCGTGGGCAGGTCGTTGCGGTGCTGGGCATAGACCCGGGCCAAAGGTGCTGTCAGATCATAGCGCAACGCCATCCAGTCGCCGTTGCCGCCCTCGTCAAACTCCTGCCAGGCGAACACGCCTTCGTTCGGGCGATCGACGTCGGGCAGAAATTTGCCCAGCGCCTCGACCGTTTCCACGGCGCTGCTTTCCAGCGCGTCAAACCCATAGCGATGATAGACGTCCGCAATCGTCCGCAGCATCTCGGTGCGCTGCGTGACTTCCTGGCCGAAATAGTCGCGGAACCCTTTCGGCGTGACGGCCTTGGGGCGGGGCTGTTTCTTGGGCTTGGCCATGTGGGGCGTCCTTGGGATTTCATCACTTGCGCGCGCGGTCTATCCCATGGTCTGGGTCGGGGCAAGCCAGCGCTGGCATTGCGCGCGCCACAGCGGTATGACCGCACCAGATCACAGGAGCCCCAGCGATGCAGCATCTGGAAGAAAAAATTGCCCATCTGACCCGCACCGTGGATGACCTGAGCATGGTGGTCGCCAAGCAGCAGGACGAAATCGACCGCCTGACCCGCCGCGTGGCGATGTTGATGCAGCGCGAAGCCGAACGTGCGCAGGAAGGATCCGGCGGAGTCATTCTGGGCGACGAGCGCCCACCGCACTATTGAGCCCAGCCCCTACAGCCCAAGCGTTGATCTAACGGCATCGTCGACGACACCACCCAACAGGGCATCCTCATCGCCTGCGCAACCTTTGGTCAGCGCTGAAAGAAAAGCCTCACGCAGCTTGGCCTTTTCTTCGTCCGAGGATGCAAAATCTTCGATATTAACCTGACGGTTGTAGAGTGAAAGAGCGGTCATCTTTCTGACGACGTCGAAAACGTATTCATCATTCCCATCAGCCTCTTCGATGACCGACGCGCAGGTATGGTACATTAGCGGAAGTGCGTCTTGCGCCATTTGGTCGGCGGCCTCGTCCGCCATGCCAATGGACGGGAGAAGGATCAAGCCAGCCAGAACAGGTTTGAAATCAAGCAGTCGCATCAGGGCTCCTTTCTGAAGGCGGTCAATCTTGGACACCCCCGTCACTTGCGGTTTGCCCCAATGATGGCACCGACAACCGCACCTGCGGCCGCGCCTTTGCCATCTCCGATCAACGCTCCGACGCCGGCGCCAATCAGGGCGCCCTTCAGCGCATCTTCTTCCTTTTTCTTGTCCGCCAAAGCAACTGACGCAGGCAAGACGATCAGCGATGCCGCCAATATACAGGCTGGCGCCTGCGCGCATTTCCTCAAGATCCACATTTGGTTGCCCTCCAGTGACCAAGCCCGAACCGGATGGTCAGCGTAGCCCGCTCCTGGAATTCTGGCAACTAAGGCCATCCCCAGGCTATTTGCGCCGAATGCCGATTGGTCTGCCGATCTTCGGCTCGGGGGGCAATGTGGCATGGTCGGACACCATTCGCGCCAGCCGCGCCGCGGCCCAGTCCGGATAGGGTACCGACCGGCCTGTTGTGTGGCTGACATTCATGACCAGGGCCTCTTGGGTGGCACAGACCACGCCATCCTCGGCCGACACCATCTGCGCAAAATAGTGACCACGCTTGTGATCGGCGTCCAGCATCCGAAACCGGAACACCAGCGCCTCGCCCTCGCGAACCTCGCGCAGGAAATGCAGGTGCGACTGCAGGATGTACGGCCCCTGCTCCAGCGCCGCGACCTGCGGTTCGCCCAAGCCCAGATGATCGACCAGCAGCCGTTCAAAGGCCAGATCGAACACCACGCCATAATACCCCACATTCATGTGACCGTTATAGTCGATCCAGTCGGGCCGGACCGTGAAACCGGTGATTTCGACCGGTGCGGGGTACGGGCCGTCATGGCCTCCCAAAGGCTCGTTTTCCCGGGTCATTCGTCGTCTTCCTCCTCGAAGATCGCCACCGCGCGGATGAACCCGGCCGAGGCGCCCTTGATCTTGAACGGAAAGCACGAGATCTCGAACCCCGTGGGCGGCAGGCTTTCCAGATTGGTCAGCTTCTCCATGTGGCAATAGCCGATCTCCATCGACGCGCGATGCCCCTCCCAGATGATCGAGGGGTCATTTGTTTCCGCGTATTCCTGCGCGGTCAGCGGAAAGGGCGCGTCCCAGCTCCAGGCGTCGGTGCCAGTCACGCGCACGCCGCGCTCGGTCAGGTACAGCGTGGCCTCGCGCCCCATCCCGCAGCCTTTCATCAGGTAATCCGGCTGGCCATAACAGGTGCCGGCCGAGGTGTTGACCACGACGATATCCAGCGGTCGCAGGTCATGCCCGATCCGCTTCAGCTCGGCCGCGACATCGGCGGCGGTGACGACGTAACCATCCTCGAAATGCCGGAAATCCAGTTTCACGCCCGGGTTCATGCACCATTCCAGCGGCACCTCGTCGATGGTGATCGCCCGCTCGCCCCGGTTCATGGTCGAGTGGTGATGGTACGGCGCGTCCAGGTGGGTGCCGTTGTGGGTGGCGATCTGCAAACGTTCGATGGCCCAGCCCTCGCCGCCGGGCAGGTCCTCTTTCTTCAGACCGGGGAAAAAGGCCATCACCTGCTCGGCCGTCTGGTCGTGGCTCATGTATTCGATCTGAGGCAGCAAGATCGGCGGGTCCGACACGATGCCGGTTTCCAGCGGGACGGACAGATCGACGAAACGGCGGGCCATGAACTCCTCCGGGATTGCGCGGCCCAAGGGTTGGCTGGCTGCAAGCATCTGTCAAGCCAAGAAAAAGGCGGGCACGCAGGCCCGCCTTTTCAGGGTTTTGGTGAGTGGTGGCAGTCGTTACTCGGCCGCGATGGCATCCTCGATCTTGTCCACGCGGATGGCCGAGAACTTGAACTCGGGGATCTTGCCATAGGGGTCGATGGCCGAGTTGGTCAGGATGTTCGCCGCCGCCTCGACATAGGCGAAGGGGATGAACACCATGTCCTCGGCGATCGCCCGGTCGGCACGCACCATGATCTCGATCGAGCCGCGCCGGGTGGTCAGACGCACCATCTCGCCTGGCTCGATCCCCATCAGCTTGAGCGTGCGCGGGTTCATCGAACAGTTCGCCTCGGGTTCGACCGCGTCCAGAACCTTGGCACGACGGGTCATGGACCCGGTGTGCCAGTGTTCCAGCTGCCGCCCTGTAGTGGCGATCATGGGGAATTCCTCGTCCGGGGCCTCATCCGGGGGGATGATGCTGGCCGGAGTGAACTTCGCACGGCCATCCGGGCGCGGGAAGCCGTCGCCGAACACGATGGCCTGGCCCGGATCGGTCTCGGACAGCGACGGATAGGTGATGCTCTCGGTCTCGAGCCGCTCCCAGGTGATGTTGTCCAGCGACGCCATGGTCAGCTTCATCTCGTTGAACACCTGCGAGACATCCTTGTAATCCCAGTTCAGTCCGATACGCTGCGCCAGATCGACGGTGATCGCCCAATCCTCGCGCGCCTCGCCCGGCGGCGGCACCGCGGGGCGCACGCGCTGCACCTGACGGTTGGTGTTCGACACCGTGCCGTTCTTTTCATACAGCGCCGAGGCCGGCAGGATGATGTCGGCATAGTTCGCCGTTTCGGTCAGGAAGATGTCCTGCACGATCATCAGATCCAGCTTGGCCAGCGCCTCGCGGGCGTGGTGCACGTCGGGGTCGGACATGGCCGGGTTTTCACCCAGGATGTACATGCCCTTGATCTTGCCCGCATAGGCGTGGTCGATGATCTCGGTCACGGTCAGGCCCTTCTCGTTCGAGAAGTCGCCCGAGTTCCAGACCTGGCTGAACTTGGCCCGCACGGCGTCGTCGGTGACCGACTGATAATCGGGCAGGAACATCGGGATCAGACCGGCATCCGAGGCCCCCTGCACGTTGTTCTGCCCGCGCAGCGGGTGCAGACCCGCGCCCGGCTTGCCGACATTGCCCGTCATCAGCGCAAGGCTGATCAGGCAGCGCGAATTGTCGGTGCCGTGGATATGCTGGCTGACGCCCATGCCCCAGAAGATCAGGCCGGCATTCGCATTGGCGAAAATCCGGGCCACGCGGCGCAGCTGATCCGGGTCGATGCCGCAGATCGGCGCCATCTTCTCGGGGGTGAACTGGCGCAGGTGCTCCTTCTCGGCCTCCCAGTTCTCGGTCCAGCGGTGGATGTACTGGCTGTCATACAGCTCTTCCTCGACGATCACGTTCATGATCGCGTTCAGCATCGAGACATCGGCACCGGGCCGGAACTGCAGCATCTCGGTCGCGAATTTGCGCATGCCCACGCCGCGCGGGTCCATCACGATCAGCTTGCCGCCGCGCTTGGCGAATTGCTTGAAATAGGTGGCCGCGACGGGATGGTTCTCGATCGGGTTGGCGCCGATGATGATGGCCACATCGGCATTCTCGATCTCGTTGAAGGTCGCGGTCACCGCGCCCGAGCCCACGTTCTCGATCAGCGCGGCAACCGACGAGGCGTGGCACAGCCGCGTGCAGTGGTCCACGTTGTTGTGGCCAAAGCCCTGGCGGATGAACTTCTGGAACAGATAGGCCTCTTCGTTGGTGCACTTGGCCGAGCCAAAGCCCGCCACGCTGCGCGGGTCCTCATCCCGCAGTTTCATCAGGCCCTTGGCGGCCAGATCCAGCGCCTCGTCCCAGGTCGCCTCGCGGAAATGAGTGCTCCAATCGGCGGGATCGACGTTCAGGCCCTTGGGCGGTGCATCCTCACGCCGGATCAGCGGCTTGGTCAGGCGGTGCGGGTGGTGGATATAGTCGAACCCGAACCGGCCCTTGACGCACAGGCGGCCTTCGTTGGCGGGGCCGTTGATGCCCTCGACATATTTGACCTTGCCGTCCTTGACCTTGAGGCTGACCTTGCAGCCCACCCCGCAGAAGGGGCAGACGCTTTCGGTCTCGCTGTCGTAGTCCTTGCTGTCGCCGCGCTGCTGGTCGTCCAGCACGGTGGCGGGCATCAGGGCGCCGGTCGGGCAGGCCTGAACGCATTCGCCGCAGGCCACGCAGGTCGACTCGCCCATCGGGTCGTTCTGGTCGAACACCACCTGCGCGGTATGCCCGCGCCCAGCCATGCCGATCACGTCATTGACCTGCACGTCGCGGCAGGCGCGGACGCAGAGGTTGCAGTTGATGCAGGCATCCAGATTGACCCGCATCCCCACATGGCTGTCATCCAGCAACGGGATCTTCTCGGGCTCTTTCGCCGGAAAGCGGCTGTCGCTGACATCGTTCAGCTTGGCCATGTCCCAGAAATGGCTGGATGCATCGTGCGGCTGCTCGGGCTGATCGGCCACCAGCAGCTCCATCACCAGCGCGCGGGATTTCTCGGCGCGGTCGGTGTCGGTTTTCACCACCATCCCCTCGGCCGCCGGACGGATGCACGAGGCGACCAGCGTGCGCTCGCCCTCGACCTCCACCATACAGGCGCGGCAGTTGCCGTCAGGGCGATAGCCCGGCGCGGGTTTGTGGCACAGGTGCGGGATGACCAGGCCCTTGCCGTTGGCCGCTTCCCAGATCGTGGTGCCCTCGGGCACGGTCACGTCTTCGCCGTTCAGGTTGAAGGTGACGGTCTTGGTTTCGCTTGCGTCAAGCATGGCTGTCTCCCTCAGATCTCATTGGCGAAATGTTTCATGACCAGGCGGATCGGGTTCGGGGCCGCCTGCCCCAGACCGCAGATCGAGGCATCGCCCATCACCTGGCACAGGTCTTCCAGCAGGTCGGTATCCCACCTCTCGGCTTGCATCAGTTTGACAGCCTTCTCGCAGCCCGCCCGGCAGGGCGTACACTGGCCACAGCTTTCGTCCTCGAAGAAACGCAGCATGTTCAGCGCGGCATCCCGCGCGGTGTCCTGATCGGACAGGACCACCACCGCGGCGGACCCGATGAAGGTGCCCAACGGCTGCAGCGTGTCGAAGTCCAACGGGACGTCGTCCATCGACGCGGGCAACAGACCCGACGACGGCCCGCCCGGTTGATACGCCTTGAACACATGACCCTCGGCCATACCCCCGGCGGCATCAATCACGTCAAGAATGGCCGACCCTGCCGGCAGCAGGTAGACGCCGGGTTTCGCCACCCGGCCCGAGACCGAATAGCTGCGCAGCCCCTTGCGGCCATTCTTTTCAACCGAATTGAGGATTTCCGGGCCTTCCCGACAGATCTTGGACACCCAGTAGAGCGTCTCGACATTGTGCACCAGCGTCGGGCGGCCGAATACGCCGACCTGCGCCACGAAAGGCGGGCGGTGACGCGGCAGGCCCTTTTTGCCCTCGATCGACTCGATCATCGCTGATTCTTCGCCGCAGATATAGGCGCCCGCGCCGCGGCGCAGGTCGATATAGCCCTGCTCGACGATCCCGGCTTGTTCCAGCGCCGCGATCTCGCGCCGCAGGATTTCCAGCACCGCCGGGTATTCGTCGCGCATGTAGATGAAGCAGGTCTCTGCCTCGACCGCCCAGGCGGCGATCAGCATGCCTTCGAGGAAAACATGCGGGGTGCGCTCCAGATAGTAGCGATCCTTGAAGGTGCCCGGTTCGCCCTCGTCTCCGTTTACGGCCAGATAGCGCGGGCCGTCATTCATGCGGACAAAGCCCCATTTCTTGCCCGACGGGAAACCGGCACCGCCCAAACCGCGCAGGCCCGAGGCCAGAACCTGTTCCTGAACGGATTCCCAGTCGCCGCCTTCGCGCAGCTCTTTCAGTTTGGCATACCCGCCGTTTTCGACATAGGTCGCGAAGGTCTCATACTCGGGCAGATGGGCGTGGGTGTCCCCGGCCGCGATGGCGGCCTGCACCTTTTCGGGGGTCGCGTGGTCGATATGGTTGTGCCCGATTTCCAGCGCCGGCGCGGTGTCGCAGCGCCCCATGCAGGGCGCGCGCAGAACGCGCACTTCGGACGGGTCCAGCCCGTCCTCCAGCGCCTTTTTCAACTGCTGCGCGCCTGCCATTTCGCAGGACAGTGAGTCGCAGACGCGGATCGTCAGGGCCGGCGGAGGAGTTTCACCCTCTTTCACCACGTCGAAATGGGCATAGAAAGTCGCGGTCTCGTAGATCTCGGCCTGACCGATCCGCATCTCGACCGCCAGCGCCGCGATGTGGTCGGAACTGATATGGCCGTGCGCATCCTGGATCAGGTGCAGAAACTCGATCAGCAGATCGCGGCGGCGCGGGCGGTCGCCCAGCAGGCGCTGAATCTCGGCCTGCGCCTCGTCGGTGAATTGCCGTCCCTTGGGCGTGTGCCGCCCCTTGCCTTTACCTGACTTCCAGACGCCCTTTGGCGCGCCTGATGGCTTGGTATCCAATGGTGCCATGATGCCCTCCGATCGAGCCTCGTCTCTCATCAGAGTAGCATATCGTCAAATCGCAAAAACCAATGGCACGATAACGACAGTTTATCACCGCAAAGACGTCACGACCTGCCGCAATGCGCCAACGGTGGGCAATTCCGGATCCCGCGCCAGCGTCGCCAGACAGATCGGCTTGCTGACCACCGGGTCGACCAGAGGCAGGACACGCGTGCCTTTCAAATCGCCGAGCGCCCGTACCAGAACCCGTGGCACTACCGTCGCCGCCAGCCCTTCGCGCGCCATGACCATCGAGGCAGTAAACCCGCTGGTTTCAGCCACCACACGCGGATGCAACCCCTGTTCGGCGAAAATCCTGTCGAGAATGCGCCTGTTCTGCATCTGGGGCTCCAACAAGCTGAGCGGAAACTCGGCGACCTGCGCCCAAGGGATCGGGCCGGTCTCCTGCGTCATATGCTCGGGCACGAGCAAAACATAGGTTTCCTCGTACAAAGGCTGCACATAGCGCAGGTCAGTGCCGATACTGTCGCCATAGGTGATGCCGGCATCCAGGCTGCCTTCGTCCAGACGGTGCTGGATTGCCGTGGCCGACATCGTCTCGATCCGCGACAGGATACGCGGATGCGCCTGCTGCAGCCGCTTGACCAAGCGGCCAGTAAACGCGATGGCGGTCGGGATCACGCCCAGGATTAGTGTACCGGTGATCTCGCCCTTGATCGCCTGCACCTCCTGCTCGAGCGCTTTGGCGTCATCCAATATGCGGCGAGCGCGGCGGACGATCATCTCGCCCTCTTCGGTCAGGCCCTGAAAGCGGTTCGCACGGCGGACGATGGACACGCCAAGCCGATCCTCGAGGTTGCGGATCCGCATCGAGAACGCGGGCTGCGAAATACCGCACTCCTCGGCCGCCTTGGCAAAATGGCGATGGCGCGCCAAGGCGCTGAGCAATTGCAGATCGCGGATTTCGAACACGTGCGGGCCTCGGGCGGACAGGAGCGATACCGTAAGATACCGCCAATGCCCGCCCAGAAAAGCTGTTTCGTGATCAGGTGTTGAACAGGAAGTGCATCACGTCGCCATCCTTGACGACATAGCTTTTGCCTTCGGCCCGCATCTTGCCGGCCTCTTTGGCGCCCTGTTCGCCATTGCACGCCACGAAATCATCATACGCAATGGTCTCGGCGCGGATGAAACCCTTTTCAAAGTCGCCGTGGATAACACCGGCCGCCTGAGGCGCTGCAGTGCCCCTGCGAATGGTCCAGGCGCGCGCCTCTTTCGGGCCGACCGTGAAATAGGTTTCCAGTTTGAGCAGATCGTACCCCGCACGGATCAGCCGATCGAGGCCCGGTTCTTCGAGCCCCATCTCTTCGAGGAACATCTGTGCCTCTTCAGGCTCCAGCAGACTAATCTCTTCTTCGATCTTGGCGCTGATGATGACGTGGGCATTGCCCTGCGCCGCGGCCATCTCGGCCACACGCGCGGAATATTCATTGCCTTCGGCAGCGTCTTCTTCCGAGACATTGCAGACATACAGGACCGGCTTGGTGGTCAGCAACTGCAGCATCTTCCAGGCTTTTGCATCCTCGTCAGACACCTCGACCAAACGGGCGGGTTTGCCGCCTTCGAGCATCTCTTGCGCGGTGGCCAGCAACCGATCCTGCTGCTGCGCCTCTTTGTCGTTGCCCTTGAGCTTCCGCACGAGGTTGGCGCGACGCTTTTCGATGCTTTCCAGATCGGCCAGCATCAGTTCGGTCTCGATGGTCTCGGCATCGGCCACCGGATCGACCTTGCCTTCGACATGGGTCACGTCGCCATCTTCGAAACAGCGCAGCACATGAGCGATGGCATCGGTTTCGCGAATGTTGGCCAGAAACTGGTTCCCCAGCCCCTCACCTTTTGAGGCGCCTTTGACCAGGCCGGCGATGTCCACGAAGGTCATGCGCGTTGGGATGATCTGCTTCGACTTGGCGATCGCAGCCAACTTGTCCAGACGCGCATCGGGAACGGCCACGTCACCCACATTGGGTTCGATCGTGCAGAACGGGAAATTCGCCGCCTGCGCGGCCGCGGTCTTGGTCAGCGCGTTGAACAGGGTCGACTTGCCGACATTCGGCAGACCCACGATACCCATTTTAAAGCCCATGACGGCCTCCTGATGCCATTCGCGGGCTGCTTCTATGCGGGTCCGGTGCGATGCGCAAGGCACCCGTGGCAACTGGCCCTGAGTCCAATCTGCAACATCACGAGAATGTAGGGAAAACGTGTGCTTGTTGACATTGAACACGAGAGAATAGTGTCAAACTTTAACTTTGTAACGAATATCAACAGCGAACATCCCCATGAAAAACCTCTTTTCAAGCGCCGCTTTTTTGGCTTTTTCAACCGCCGCGCAGGCGCAGTCGGTGATTTTCGGCGCCGGCTACGCCGACTATTCCGACAGCAGTTCGATTGACCAGGCGATCTTTTCCCTCGAATACCAGCACCGGCCATTTCACGAGGCCACCCGCTTCAGCGCTGCGCTGGGGGCCGCGCTGTCGGTGGACGAGGATGGAAACACACATATCGGCGCCGGGGTGATCGGGGTTTATTCCTTTGCCGACAGATGGTTCGTGGAAGGCAGCGTGATGCCGGGTTTCTACAGCGAAGCCAACGAATTGAACGACCTCGGCGGGAGCTTCGAAATCCGAAGCCTTTTCGGGCTGGGCTATACGTTGAACAACGGCAATGACATATCGCTGGCCGTGACCCACAAATCGAACGCCAGCACGCAAGAGGAAAACCCCGGCGTGAACGCGCTCTTGCTGCGGTATCACCTGAACTTCTGACCCCACCGCTCAGGACGGGATTGATTTTCGGCCAAAGTTTCTGCACATCGGGTCCAAACCTGTATGCAAGGATCGTCCATGACCCGTATCGACGCCAAGTTCGCCGCCCTTAAAGCCGAGGGGAAGAAGGCCTTTGTCGCCTATATCATGGCCGGGGATCCCGACTATTACACCTCGCTTGAGATTGTTCGGGGCCTGCCGGCGGCCGGCGTGGACGTGATCGAACTGGGCCTGCCCTTCACCGATCCGATGGCGGACGGCCCCACCATTCAGGCGGCTGGTCAAAGGGCGCTGGACGGTGGCATGACGCTGCAGCGCACGCTGGATCTGGCCAAGGCATTCCGGGAAACCGATGACACCACCCCGATCGTACTGATGGGCTATTACAACCCGATCTACAGCCGCGGCGTGGACAAGTTCCTTGCCGACGCCAAAGAGGCCGGCATCGACGGCCTGATCGTCGTCGACCTGCCACCCGAAGAAGATGACGAGCTGTGCCTGCCCGCGCAGGCGGCCGGTCTGAACTTCATCCGGCTGGCCACGCCAACCACGGATGACAAGCGCCTGCCGCGGGTGCTGCAGAATACCTCGGGCTTTGTCTATTACGTCTCGATCACCGGCATCACCGGCGCGGCCGAAGCCGAGGCCACCGATGTCGGCCCCGAGGTCGCGCGCATCAAGGCGGCGACCGATCTTCCGGTGATCGTGGGGTTCGGCATCAACACGCCCGAGAAGTCGCGCGCCATCGCCAGCGTTGCCGACGGGGCGGTGGTCGGCTCGGCCATCGTCAGCCAGATCGCCGCCGGCAAACCGGTGGCCGAGGTTCTGGACTTCGTGAAATCGCTGGCAGACGGCGCCCACAGCGCCTGACGCCAGAAAACCCCAAACGGATTGCAACCGCTGCAGGCCGCACGCCTGCGGCGGTTTTTCTTTGCGCACATGACCCATATGACCACATGCACAACTGGCCGTTGCGCCGCGGCGGAAGAATTGGTAAAGAAACCTAACCAATCTGCAGAAGGGCGCGGCCATGCCTGTCATTACCAATATCGACGACCTGAAACGCATCTATGAACGCCGGGTGCCCCGGATGTTCTATGACTATGCCGAAAGCGGCAGCTGGACCGAGCAGACCTTCCGCAACAACAGCTCGGACTTCCACGACATCCGTCTGCGCCAAAAGGTTGCGGTGGACATGTCCGGCCGCTCGACCGCGTCGCAGATGATTGGACAGGACGTGGCCATGCCGGTGGCCCTCGCGCCCGTGGGTCTGACCGGGATGCAGCATGCGGATGGTGAAATGAAGGCCGCCAAGGCCGCGCTGGATTTCGGCGTGCCCTTCACGCTGTCGACCATGTCGATCAACTCGATCGAGGATGTGGCCGAACATACCGGCGCGCCGTTCTGGTTCCAGCTGTACACCATGAAGGACGAGGACTATGTCCGCCGCCTGATCCAGCGCGCCAAGGATGCCAAATGCTCGGCCCTGGTTATCACTCTTGATCTGCAAATCCTCGGCCAACGGCACAAGGACCTGAAGAACGGCCTGTCCGCCCCGCCGAAACTGACGGCCAAAACCATCGCAAACCTGATGACGAAATGGGCATGGGGCATCGAGATGCTGGGCGCCAAGAGGCGCGAGTTCGGCAATATCGTGGGCCATGTTCAGGGCATCTCGGACGCCTCGTCACTGGGCGCGTGGACCGCGGAACAATTCGATCCCAGCCTCGACTGGACGAAGATCGAGAAACTGATGGAGCAATGGGGCGGCAAGGTGATCCTGAAGGGCATCCTTGACCCCGAAGACGCGAAGATGGCGGCCAAGCTGGGCGCCGACGCCATCGTGGTCTCGAACCATGGCGGGCGGCAACTGGACGGCGCGCTCAGCTCGATCCGGATGCTGCCGCGGATCATGGATGCGGTGGGCGGCGAGGTCGAAGTGCATCTCGACAGCGGCATCCGCTCGGGGCAGGACGTGCTCAAGGCGCTGGCGCTGGGGGCCAAGGGCACCTATATCGGGCGCGCTTTCGTCTACGGGCTGGGCGCGATGGGCCAAAAGGGCGTGACCACCGCGCTGGAAGTGATCCAGAAGGAACTGGACACCACCATGGCCCTGTGCGGCGAGCGCAACGTGGCCGATCTGGGGCCGCACAATCTGCTTGTTCCGCAAGATTTCTGCGGCCGCTGGCAGGAATGACGCGGAAATCGTTTTTACCCCTTTCCAAATGGCCGGATTCGGTCTAAGGACGCCGCTTCACGCGGGGTGACAGCCTTGGAGGCACCCCGCCCTAACATTGGAGATTTATCATGGCTGGTGAGATTCCTGATCTCGTAGCTCTGGAACGGACGGGGACGGGCAAGGGCGCCGCTCGTCAGGCACGCCGCGACGGCATGGTTCCGGGCATCGTATTTGGTGGCGAGAAAGACCCGCTGCCGATCCAGATTCCGTTCAACGAACTGTTCAAGCGCCTGAAGGCAGGCCGCTTCAAGTCGACCCTGTGGAACCTGAAGGTCGAAGGCCACGAAGACGTCCGCGTCATCTGCCGCGACGTTCAGCGTGATGTCGTCAAGGACCTGCCGACCCACCTGGACCTGATGCGTCTGCGTCGCACGACCAAGATCGCCCTGTACATCCCCGTCGAGTTCATCAACGAGGAAGAAGCCCCCGGCATCAAGAAGGGCGGCGTTCTGACCGTTGTCCGTCCCGAGGTCGAGCTGGTCTGCACCGCCGGCGACATCCCCGAAAAGATCACCGTCGATCTGACCGGTCTGGAAATCAACGACGTTGTCACCATCTCGTCGGTTGACCTGCCCAACGGCACCAAACCAACCATCGACCGTGATTTCGTGATTGCGAACATCTCGGCACCGACCGGCCTGGCGTCCAGCGACGACGAAGAAGGCGAAGGTGAAGAGGAAGTCGCAGCCGACGAAGTTGAAGTCGTAGGCAAAGACGAAGAATAAATCTGGATCCCTTCGGATTGGAATTTGAAGCGGGGCCTCGTCCAGGGCCCCGTTTTTCTTTGAACGACCGGCTGGCACTGGAAAGGCATCTTGTGCAATTCTGCGCCGGACCGAAACGCACAAGGAATTTGCGATGAAGCTGTTTGTCGGATTGGGCAATCCGGGCGCAAAGTACGCCCGCAACCGGCACAATATCGGTTTCATGGCGGTGGATGCCATCGCCAGGGATCATGGCTTTGGGCCATGGCGTTCAAAATTTCAGGGGGAAGTATCCGAAGGAATGCTGGGCCGAGAAAAGGTCCTGCTGCTGAAGCCCATGACCTTCATGAACCGCTCGGGCCAATCGGTCGGCGAGGCCATGCGGTTCTTCAAGATCGACTCAACCGATGTGACCGTTTTCCATGACGAACTGGACCTTGCACCCGGGAAGGTTCGCGCCAAGGCAGGTGGCGGCCATGCCGGGCATAACGGCCTGCGGTCGATCCACGACCATATCGGTGCAGCGTATGACCGTGTCCGGCTGGGGATCGGCCATCCCGGACGCAAAGAGCTGGTTTCGCCCTATGTTCTGGGAGATTTCGCCAAGGCCGACGCCGACTGGCTGGACGATGTTCTGCAAGGCGTTGCAGACGGGGCGGTTCATCTGGCTGCGGGCGATGCGGCCAAGTTCATGAACGCGGTAGCGCTGCGAACAGCGCCACCGCGCAGTTCCACCACGACGCCCAAATCCGAAACCAAGACCTCTCCTGCCCCGAAAGCCGAGACGGTAACGCCTGATGACCGCACGGCGATGCAGAAGCTGTTGGACAAGTTCCGATAGCGGCAAAGACCTTCCGCAACGTAGCATTTGCAGAATTGCCGTCATCACGATCCAATGCCGCCAAACGGGAGGAATATCATGAAAACAGGTCTGAAATGGCTGCTGCGAATCGTCCTGACGCTGGTCTTGGCCGCTGCAGTTGTCGGTTTCTGGAAGCGCGAGGAAATTCAGCGCCTTCTGGCGGTGAACTCTCTGTTTTCCGAAGAAAAGATCGTTCAGAATTTCTCTCACATGGACGCGGCGTTTCTGACTGTCGACCTCCCTCGCGGGAACGGTCCCACTTGGGACCTGCCCTATGGCGCTGAATTCGACCTGCCCGCCGAGACGCCGGACTGGATCGAAGAGCGTGCCGTTACATCCCTGCTGGTGATGCAGGACGGGCAGATCCGGTTCGAGGAGTATTTCCTGGGCACATCGCCGGAAGACCGCCGGATCTCGTGGTCGATGGCCAAAAGCTATTTGTCCGCTCTGTTCGGCATCCTTCTTGAGGAGGGCGTCATAGCCTCGCTGGATGATCCGGTCATCAAATATGCCCCCAAGTTGCAGGGCAGCGCCTATGAAACAGCAACGATCCGCAACGTGCTGAACATGGCCAGCGGTGTAACCTTTGACGAAGACTATCTGGACCCGAAATCCGACATCAACCGGATGGGTCGGGTCGTCGCCCTTGGGGGCGAGTTGGATGATTTTGCGGCCTCGTTGAAGGACAGTTTCGCGGCACCGGGCGAGACCTGGCAGTATGTTTCCATCGATACCCATGTCATTGGAATGGTGATCCGAGGGGCGACGGGTCAAAGCGTCGCCGCGTTGCTGGACGAAAAGATCCTGCAGCACCTCGGTCTTGAGCGGGACGGATACTATATCACCGACGGCGCCGGCGTCGCCTTTGTTCTGGGTGGCTTGAATTTCACGACGCGGGATTACGCCCGCTTTGGCCAAATGATCCTGCAGAACGGCGTGCGCGATGGACGCCAGCTCGTTCCGGCCGACTGGATTAAGGAATCCACCTTGCCAAGCGCGCCGACCGAGCCCGGCAAGATCGGCTACGGATATCAGTGGTGGATCCCCGTCGGCGCCCATGACGGTGAGTTTCTGGCACGCGGCGTTTATGGCCAGTACATGTATTTCGACCAGTCGCGCGGCGTGCTGATCGTAGCCACGGGCGCTGATCGTCGCTTCCGGGAACCCGGGGTCAATGAGCAGAACATCGAAATGTTCCGCAAGATCGCGCAAAGCCTGTAAGGTAGCTGCATGCAAAAGCAGGACAGCATAAATGTTCTGGGCGGCGTGCTGGCTCCGTGTTCTCGAAAGCCCCTGACCGGCTTTTTCCGCGACGGGGCCTGCAACACCTGCCCTGAGGATCGCGGCAGCCACACGGTCTGCGCGGTGATGACCGCTGAATTTCTGGCCTATTCAAAATATGTCGGCAACGACCTGAGCACACCACGGCCCGAGTTCGATTTCCCGGGCCTGAAGCCCGGCGACAGCTGGTGCCTGTGTGCCGCGCGGTTCATGCAGGCCCATGACGAGGGCTGTGCGCCAAAGGTTCATCTTGAGGCGACTCACCAGCGCGCATTGGAAATCGTGCCGCTGCACGTTCTGACCAGCCACCGCGCAGACTCTGGACAGTGAACCGGGAATGAAAAACCCGGCATGGTTGAAGCGTGCCGGGTCTTGTTCTTTGCGCAGCCCTCAGGTTGCGTCGCGACCCTCGGTATCAGACATGTCGAAGTTCAGATACTTGGCGACTGTTTGCACATCCTTGTCGCCACGTCCGCACATGTTCATGCAGATGATGTGATCCTTTGGCAGCTCCGGCGCGATCTTCATGACATGCGCCAGCGCGTGGCTGGGTTCGAGCGCAGGGATGATCCCCTCGGTCGCGCAGCACAGCTGGAACGCCTCAAGCGCCTCTTTGTCGGTGACCGAGACATACTGCGCGCGCCCGATATCGTGCAGCCAGGAATGTTCGGGGCCGATGCCCGGATAGTCGAGCCCGGCCGAAATCGAGTACCCCTCGAGGATCTGGCCGTCGTCGTCCTGCAGCAGATAAGTCCGGTTGCCATGCAGAACACCTGGTCGACCGCCCGTGAGCGAGGCGCAATGCTCCATCTTTTCGTTGACACCCTTGCCGCCTGCTTCGACGCCGATGATGTTGACCGATTTGTCGTCGAGGAAGGGATAGAACAGCCCCATGGCGTTCGAACCGCCACCGATCGCCGCGATGATCGTGTCCGGCAGGCGACCCTCGGCCTTCATCATCTGTTCCTTGGCTTCTTTGCCGATGATCGACTGGAAGTCGCGCACCATCGCCGGATACGGGTGCGGGCCGGCCACCGTACCGATGCAGTAGAACGTGTCGCGCACATTTGTTACCCAGTCGCGCAGCGCGTCGTTCATCGCGTCCTTCAGGGTGCCGCGACCGGATGTCACCGGAATCACCTCGGCCCCCAGCAGACGCATGCGGAACACGTTGGGCGCTTGCCTCTGAACGTCATGTGCGCCCATATAGACCACGCATTTCAGGCCGAACTTGGCGCAGACGGTCGCGGTAGCGACGCCGTGCTGCCCGGCCCCGGTTTCGGCGATGATCCGGGTCTTTCCCATGCGGCGCGCCAGGATGATCTGGCCCAGCACGTTGTTGATCTTGTGCGCGCCGGTGTGGTTCAACTCGTCGCGCTTCATATAGATCTTGGCGCCGCCCAGATGCTCGGTCAGGCGCTCGGCGTGATACAGTGGCGACGGACGGCCCACATAGTTGGCCCACAGATCATCCATCTCGGCCCAGAAGCTCGGGTCGGTCTTGGCCTTCTCGTATTCCTCCTCCAGCGACAGGATCAACGGCATCAGAGTCTCGCTGACGAACCGCCCGCCGAAAATACCGAAGCGGCCGTTTTCATCCGGGCCGGACATGAAGGAATTGAACAGATCATTGGCCATGGTGGTCTCCATCGTCGTGCCTGTTGTTATTAGGAGGTGCCGGCGGGATTTGCCATCGCAAATCGCACTATTCCGCCGCGGTACTGCCGTTCATCCAGATAGTCAGCGCCTGATCCCGGGTCGGAATGGCGATGCAGGCAAAGTGACGGAAGTGGTAGGTATTGGCCAAACGCGGGGCGGCTTGCATCACCCCTCGGTGCGGGTTCGACTGGGCAAAGGTCAGCATGGCTTCGACGTCGTGCCAAACGCTCAGCGAGAAATACGCGCCCTCGTACGAAAACACCTCGGCATGGAGGCACAAGGGATCGCCCTTGGCCTGGCGCAAGGCCTTGCCCGCACGCCAGAAAAACTCGGGCCCGTGGTACCATCGCTTCAGTGAAACCGCGCCAATTGCAGCCAGCATCGTGCATCCTTCCCTTTGAGAAGGATACGCAAGTGCGTTCTGGTCAGATCACCGTGCAGCTTCAATAAATGAGCGGATCAGGCCCGGATCCTTGACACCCGGGGCGCTTTCCACGCCCGATGCCACATCCACCTGCCTTGCACCGGTCATACGGATCGCCTCGGCTACGTTGTCCGGGTTGAGTCCCCCCGACAGCATCCACGGCGTCCGCCAGTATTTGCGACCGGCGAGCAGACGCCAGTCAAAGGGCAAACCGTTGCCGCCGGGCAGCTCAGAGTTCTTCGGCGGCTTGGCGTCAACCAACAACTGATCAGCCACGTCCGAATACAGGTCTATTGCGGCCAAATCCTCGGCTTCAGCCAATCCAATCGCCTTGATAACCGGCAAGCCGTAGCGTGATTTGACCTCGGCCACGCGCTCGGGGCTTTCGGCGCCATGCAGCTGCAGCATGTCCAGTGGAACCCCCGCGACGATCTCATCCAACTGCGCGTCGGTGAAGTTTACCGCCAGGGCCACTTTGGCCACGCCGACCGGCACATCACTGGCCAGCGCCGCTGCCTGGGCAATCGGTGCATAGCGTGGAGACTTGGGAAAGAAATTGAACCCAATGTAACGCGCACCTGCTTCAACGGCGGCACGCACATGCTCGGGTGCGGTCAAGCCGCATATTTTTACGCTGATCTCGGAAGACATCGGCTCTCAGCTGGCCTCGTCCAGAAGGGCAAGCACATCGTCCTGGCCTTCGTTCTGCTTCTTCTTGAGCTTCTTGACCTCGCGCTCGAGCTTCTTGACCTCGGTCTTTTTGACGGTGGCGTCCTTGCGGTGCTTATGCTCACGCAGCCATTCCCACAGAAAACCGATGACAAGGCCAGCCACGATCCCGCCAAGAACCACAAGAAACAGCGGCAGCGAGGTGGCCAGATTGAAGCCAAGCAGGTCAGACAAAGCGTCCGGCATCAACTGCAACTGCACAATCTGGCGATTGGCCAGCGAGACCGAGACAAGGACGATCCCCAGGACCGCAAGAAAACCGTATCGAATGTAGCGCATCATGAGATCACGCTTTACCGTTCAAACGATCCCTTAGCAACTTGCCGGTCTTGAAAAACGGCACGCACTTTTCCTCGACTTGAACCGTCTCGCCAGTGCGTGGGTTCCGGCCGACCCGCGCATCCCGTTTCTTGACCGAAAAAGCTCCGAAGCCCCGCAGTTCGACACGGTCACCGCGCGCCATCGCGTCAGTGACTTCCTCGAATACGGTATTCACGATCCGCTCGACATCACGTTGGTACAGATGTGGATTTTCGTCGGCGATTTTCTGAATCAGTTCTGAACGGATCATGCGTGCTACCCTCCCAGGTCACCGTGTCATCTCGTCTACTGGTTTGGTCAGTATAGGAAAAAACGGTGCCGGGTGGAATGTAAACTCTGTGTGTCCGGGGTGCATTTTCCAAGAAAGCACCGGAAATTCGCCTGTAGAGACGCGAATCCGGCGGTTCATGCCTGCACCTATCACCGAATAACTCGCAAAACCGGAACACATTGATTCGCAAAAGAAACGGCCCCGCTCAGGATGAGCGGGGCCGTCTGAGTGTTCAAAACTGCAAGTCTGGCTTAGTCGCCGGACTTCAGCGCTGCGCCAAGGATATCGCCCAGCGATGCACCCGAGTCGGAGGAACCGTACTGTTCCACGGCCTCTTTCTCTTCAGCGATTTCGCGCGCCTTGATCGACAGGCCCAGACGGCGGGTCTTGCTGTCCACGTTGGTGACGCGGACGTCGACCTTGTCACCGACCGAGAAACGCTCGGGACGCTGTTCGGCACGGTCGCGGCTCAGGTCCGAACGGCGGATGAAGGACTTCATGCCTTCGTACTCCACCTCGATGCCGCCATCTTCGATCGCGGTCACTTCGACGGTGATGACCGAGCCACGCTTCACGCCGCCCACAGCTTCGGCGAACTTGTCACCGCCCAGGGCTTTGATCGACAGCGAGATCCGCTCTTTTTCGACGTCAACTTCCGAGACAACCGCCTGAACGACGTCGCCCTTGCGGTAGTTCTGGATGGCATCTTCGCCACGCTCGTCCCACGACAGGTCGGACAGGTGAACCATGCCGTCGATGTCGCCTTCCAGGCCGATGAACAGACCGAATTCGGTGATGTTCTTGACTTCGCCTTCGACCTGCGTGCCCTCGGGGTGCGTTTCTGCAAACACTTCCCACGGGTTGCGCTGGGTCTGCTTGAGGCCCAGAGACACGCGACGCTTGGCGCCGTCGATTTCCAGAACCATGACGTCGACTTCTTGGCTGGTCGAAACGATCTTGCCGGGGTGGACGTTTTTCTTGGTCCAGGACATCTCGGACACGTGCACCAGACCTTCGACACCGGGCTCCAGCTCGACGAACGCGCCGTAGTCGGTGATGTTGGTGACGCGACCCTTGTGCACCGAACCCAGCGGGTACTTGGCGCCAACCAGATCCCACGGATCTTCCTGCAGCTGCTTCATGCCCAGGCTGATGCGGTGGGTTTCCTTGTTGATCTTGATGACCTGAACCTTGATGGTTTCGCCGATCGTCAGGATCTCGGACGGGTGGTTCACACGGCGCCATGCCATGTCGGTGACGTGCAGCAGGCCGTCTACGCCGCCCAGGTCAACAAATGCACCGTATTCGGTGATGTTCTTGACAACACCTTCGACGGTCTGACCTTCGGACAGGTTGCCGATGACTTCGGCACGCTGTTCGGCGCGCGATTCTTCCAGGATTGCGCGACGCGAAACAACGATGTTGCCACGGCGGCGGTCCATTTTCAGGATCTGGAACGGCTGCTTCAGACCCATCAGCGGGCCAGCGTCGCGCACGGGGCGGACGTCAACCTGCGAGCCGGGCAGGAACGCAACTGCGCCACCCAGATCGACGGTGAAGCCACCTTTGACGCGGCCAAAGATAGCACCTTCGACGCGCTGGTCGTCTGCGTATGCTTTTTCCAGGCGGTCCCATGCCTCTTCACGGCGGGCCATCTCGCGCGAGATGACGGCTTCGCCACGGGCGTTTTCTGCGGCGCGCAGGTATACTTCGACCTCGTCGCCTACAGCGATTTCAGGAGCTTCGCCGGGATTTGCGAATTCTTTCAGATCGACACGGCCTTCCATCTTGTAGCCTACGTCGATGATGGCCTGGCCCGCTTCGATCGCGATGACCTTGCCTTTGACAACCGAACCCTCTTCGGGGGTGTCCATTTCGAAGCTTTCGTTCAGGAGGGCTTCGAATTCCTCCATGGATGCGTTAGCCATGTGGCGTTGTTTTCCTTTACATAACGTTTTTGCTGGCCGAGCGGTTGTCTCCGCCGGTCTTGTTTCATGATGTCCTCTGGCGTGACCCGGTGCGCATCTGGCTAAACAAACACAAAGGGCCGAGGAAACCCGGCCCTGCTCAGATACGTCGTCCGGGCGTTGACCGCCCTTGTTCAGACAGCGCGCGTATAGGCGGATTCTGGGCGCAGCGCAAGCAGAAAGGCCCTTGTTGCAAGCCGACGCGGGATTCCGCTTGCGTTTTCCGGGCCAGCTACTCCTCCCAAATCCGGGCATCCCTCAGCAGCATGGCCTGCTCGATCGCATTCAAACGCGCCAGAGCGTCGGCCGGGGCCTTTGCCCCACCGGCTGCCTTCCAAATCTTGAGGGCCGAGTTCGGACTCCACGGCAAGCAGGCATTCGCAAGCCACTGACGCAACTGAGGCGGAAGGGTGTCATAGGCCTGCATGGCGGGGCGTTGCCGTCTTCGGCGGTTCAGGCGGCTGCGCAGATTGCGTCTTTGAATGGTCATGGGCATCGACTGTACCAATGCGAATTTTCAGAGCGGGAACTGGACCGGACGGAATGGGTTGGGGAAACGTTCCAACTTCTATGGTATGTTATTACGTAACATATTATTGGTCCGCAACCCCGGATTGAGGCCAAAAAGGCAGGGTTCTGCAACCCTGCCCTCAGCCATTCCGAAGCTCTCTATTTTAGCCGAAGCCGGGAGGCCTAGAACAGTTGCAGGTCTTTCTTGCCGCTTTGAATCTCGGCCAGGTTCGGCATGTTCTGGATGACCACCGGCTCGGGTGCCGCACCCGGCATCGGAACGGTCGGCTGTGCCGCCTTGGCCATCGCAAAGGTGGGTTGCTTGAGCTCTCCGCGAATGTCGCGCAGCAGGGTTTTGTGATCCGGCATCGCTTTCAGGATCTGCGCAAGGTCCACTTTCGCGCCCTTCCACCACTGGAACCAGATGTCCTTCCGCAATGGTCGAATGCGATCACGAATTCCTGTGCCATACCCCGTGTCATAGACCTGCTTACCCAGCAGAACCGTCTGATAGACGCGATGGTCAAACAGCGTTGCGAACTCGACATCGTGCTGCATCGGAAGGCGGTTTTTCCAGAGCTCGAGGTTTTCAGCCAGCCGGTCCGGCACTTTCATTTCGGTCCGCGCGTCGATCCAGTATTGATCATCGGTACGATTGTTCAGCTTGTAATGCAGGCAAATGAAATCCAGCACTTCGTCATAGAGCTTGTTCATCTGACGATTGTACCTGTCCCTCAATGAGGGTTCGATATCGCGGGTCGGCAAATGCTCGGCGAACCAGCGCACAGCATGGTCGACCATATGGATCGCAGTGCTTTCCAGCGGCTCGATGAAACCACCGGCCAGCCCGATTGCAACGCAGTTCTTCACCCACGCATTGCGAACGCGCCCGATCCGCATGGGGATCACCCGCGGCGTCGCGCCTTTGCCGCTGTCACCCAGCCACTCCAGATATTCGTCCGCCGCTTGATCATCCGTCCGGTGCGCGGATGAATACACGTATCCCGTACCCACACGGTTGTAGAGAGGCACGCGCCATGTCCAACCAGCGCCGAGTGCAGTCGATCGCGTGACGCTTTCGATCTTCCGCGGATTGGGGTGCTCGATCTGCAACGCCATGGCACGGTCGTTCGGCAGATAGTCCGAATAATCCATGAACGGCTCGCCCAGTGCCTGATTGATGATCAGGCCGCGGAAACCGGTGCAGTCCACGACCATTTCAATATCGTGGCGGCCTGCACGCTCAAGCATCAGATGGCTGACATTGCCCTGTTCATTTAACTCGACCGACTGCACCTCGTCGCGGATATGTTCGACGCCACGCTGCGTACAGACCCTTGTCAACATGCCTGCGAATTTTACGGCGTCCAGGTGATAGGCATAGCCAAACCGCTGCTCGAATTCGGGTTGCCCCAGAAGCCGCGCGCCCTTGCACAGCCGAGCCAGGTCATCATGCGGCGAGATGGACTGAGTGAAATCCCGGTCCCCGTTGCCAAACCGAAGGAAGTATTCGGCGGCCTCGAGTCCTTCCAGCATCTGGCCATGGGCAAATGGGTTCACATAGTCGATGCGCTTTCCCTTTGCGTCTTTGTTCCAGTTGCAGAATTTGACGCCCAGCTTGAACGACGCATTGGTTTCGCGGAAAAAGTCTCGCTCTGAAATTCCAGCCTGCCGGAGCGTGACTGGCATACGCGGCACGGTCGCTTCACCAACGCCGACCGTGGCGATATTCGGGCTTTCGATCAGGCAGATCCGCGGACGGTCCTTGGGTGCTGACGTGCGCGAAAACACCATCTCGAGTAGCAACGCCGTCATCCAGCCGGCCGTACCGCCACCCACGATGGTGATTTTTTGCAAACGATTATTCATGTTGTTCTGTCCCTGTTGGCTGTGAGGATTATGCGGCCGCCTGCCCGTTTTGCCGGGCCTCGGTGGCGACCTCCCCTTATCGCTGAGGGAAACTATAGCAGCTTTCAGGCATCCAGCTAGGGCCAATGGCGGCATCAAGTGGGCCCAAACGGGCGCCTTTGCCAAAGCAACGCATGGTCACGACCTGCTTCCCTTGCACTGAACGGCCAGCGATGACGGATGAGCCTTTCGAGGCAACCTCAGATGTCCTCGCCTTTCTTCAGAAGATCGTCGATCAGTTCGCGTTGCAGATCATGGCTGTCGCCACCGCCGAACTCGGCCGCACCCCCGGAATAGAGAGTGCCATAGGTCCGAGCGATATTGACGGTCTGCGCCAGGCCCGAGATCAGTTGATCCTTGTTCAGCCGTGACAGCGGGTGGATGAACACGGCCCACAAGGTTCCGTTGGCGATCGCATAGCGCGCGTCCAGCGTGCTGTCGAAATTGGCCTGCATCATGCGCTGCAAGTCTTCGGCCGAAAGCTCTGAGGTGCCGCTGATCGCAACCATTGCCCGCATCCGGTCGGCATGCACATCAGTAACAACCAGTACCGGCACATCGGAAATCGTCATGGTAAAGCCCGGACCCTGCGGCTCGGCATCGGGGTCGAGGGCAAAGATGATCTTGCCCAGTCTCTCGTAGGTCATCGGTGGCTCGGCTTCCTGTGCCAACGCATGGCCGGCCAACAAAACCCAGATCAAGGCAAATCGGATCATCCGCTCTCTCCACCATAGACGCGTTCAGCCTAAGCGGGGACTGATCAACTGGCCAAACACAGCTTGGTGAGCCGGTTTGGCAGACTCTCGGCAAGTGCGAACGATCTGCAAGGTTTTCCGTTCGACCTGCGATTACGCGTCCGCACGCCCGCATTTATCTGTTCAACACGGGTCGGCGCGAGTGCCGGCCACAACTGAACACGAAAGGAACACACAATGAAATCTGTTGTACTCAGCGCCCTTGTCGCCGTCCTGCCGATGATCGCCGCACCGGCTTTTGCGGCGGATGAGATCAATGTTTCGAACGGGATCTCGGCCGGCGGTGCGCCGCTGGCTGCTCACGGGGTCGATCTGGTTGCGCTGGTCACCGACGGCAACCCGGTCGAAGGGTTCGCCACGCATTCGGCCACCTATGACGGCGCGTCATACTACTTCACCTCGGCCGAGAACCGTGAAGCTTTCGAGGCCAACCCCGAAGCATACCTGCCGCAGCACGGCGGCTTCTGCTCGTATGGTGTTTCCGTGGGCAAGAAGTTTGATGGCGATCCGGATCAGTACCTGCTGGCCGATGGCAAGCTGTACCTGTTTCTGAACGCGGCAACTCGCGCCAAGTTCCTCGAAGACGTGTCCGGCACCGCCAAGACCGCGGATGACCAGTGGGCGAATATCAAGTCGATTGCGGTCGGCGAACTGTAATCGGACTGTCGCCAAGCGCTGTCCGCGGTCTCACCTTGCCGCGGGCAGCTTTCCTTGAATAACCGCGACCGCCTTTTCCAGCGCGGCCTCGATGCTCAGGTCCGAAGTGTCCAGAATTACGGCATCGTCGGCCGGTTTCATGGGGGCCGTGCTGCGCTCGGCGTCCCGCGCGTCGCGCTCGCGGACATCGGCCAGAACCTGCGCGCGCGTTATTTCGGCACCTTTGTCTACCAGTTCCAGATAGCGTCGCTCGGCGCGCACTTCGGGGCTGGCGGTGACGAACAGCTTCACTTCGGCCTCGGGGCAGATCACCGTGCCGATATCGCGCCCGTCCAGCACCGCGCCGCCGGCCCGCCGGGCAAAGCTGCGCTGGAAATCGATCAGCGCTGTTCGCACCTCGGGGATCACGGCCACTTTCGACGCCGCTTGCGCGATTTCGGCGGTGCGCAGGTCGCCCTGCTCCAACTCCTCGGCCGTCAGGGACCGCGCCGCCTCGACCGGGTCGGTGCCGTCCAGCGTGCGCCGGCCGACCGCGCGATACAGCAGCCCCGTATCCAGATGCGCCAGCCCGAAATGCGCGGCCACGGCCTTGGAGATCGTGCCCTTGCCCGCAGCGGCCGGGCCGTCGATAGCGACGGTAAAGCTCATTTGCGCTCGACCTTGGCACCAAGGCCCTTCATCAGCGGCTCGAAGATCGGGAACGAGGTCGCGATGGGGCTGCCGTCATCGACCGAGACCGCCTGTTGCGCGCCCATGCCCATCACCATGAACGACATCGCGATGCGATGGTCCAGAAAGCTTTCGCAGTTGCCGCCGCCGGGAACGCCGCCGATGCCCAGCCCGTCGACCGACCACCAGTCATTGCCCTCGTCAACCGTGACGCCGTTGGCCCGCAGGCCCCGCGCCATGGCGTCGATGCGGTCGCTTTCCTTAACGCGCAGTTCCTTGACGCCGCCCATCATCGTCTTGCCGGTGGCGTTGGCCGCAATCACAGACAACACCGGATATTCGTCGATCATCGACGCTGCGCGTTCGGGCGGAACGTCGATGCCCTTCATGTCGGGCGAATAGCGCGCGCGCAGGTCGGCCACCGGCTCGCCGCCTTCCTCGCGCATGTTCTCATAGGTCAGATCGGCGCCCATCTCGCGCAGCGTGGTGAACAGGCCGGCGCGCGTGGGGTTCAGGCCGATGCCCGGCACCAAAACATCCGAGCCCGGCGTGATCAGCGCCGCACAGACCGGGAAGGCCGCGCTGGAGGGGTCTCGCGGCACGGCGATCACCTGCGGTTTCAACTCAGGCCGACCGGTTAGTGTGATGACCCGGCCTTCGTCGGTATCCTCGACGGTGATTTCGGCACCGAACCCCGCCAGCATCCGCTCGGAATGGTCACGGGTGGCCTCCTTCTCGATCACCACGGTCTTGCCCGGCGCGTTCAGGCCGGCCAGCAGAACGGCGGATTTCACCTGGGCCGAGGGCACCGGCACTTCGTACCACACCGGCACGGGATCGGCCGCGCCAACGATGGTCATGGGCAGACGCCCGCCCGAGCGGCCCACGGCCTGCGCCCCGAACAGGGCCAGCGGATCGGTCACCCGCGCCATCGGGCGTTTGTTCAGGCTGGCATCGCCGGTGAAGGTCGCGCTGATCGGGCTGGTGGCCATCGCGCCCATGATCAGGCGCACGCCCGTGCCCGAGTTGCCGCAGTCGATCACCTGATCTGGCTCGGCAAAGCCGCCCACGCCGACGCCATGCACAGTCCATTCGCCATTCCCGTGCGAGATCACCTCGGCACCGAAGGCGCGCATCGCCTTGGCGGTGTCCAGAACGTCTTCGCCTTCCAGCAGGCCCGAGATCCGGGTCTCGCCCACGGCCATCGCCCCAAGGATCAGAGAGCGGTGCGAAATCGACTTGTCGCCCGGCACTTCGGCCGTGCCGGTCAGCGGGCCGCAGGGATGCGAGGTCATCGGGATGGGCGTGCCGTGTCCGGACATGAGGGCTCCTTTTGCGCTATCAGTGCCCCTGCCGATTAGCGAATTGACGCCGCAGCGTCCAGCCGCAATCACCCGTTGCGGCGGAAGGTCAGGTAGTGCGGCGTGCGGCCTTCACGCAGGGCCTTCTGCTCGTAGCGGGTGGAAATCCAGTCATCCCACGGCTTGCGCCAATCTTCGGGCCCCTCGGCCAGCCATTCGAAACCGGCGCCGGGTACCTCCTCGAGCGTCTGGCGGACGTAGTCCGGGATGTCGGTCGCCACGCGGAAAATCGCGTCGGGTTTCAACACACGTGCCAAGGGTTCCAGGTGCTCGGGCGTCACGAAGCGGCGGCGGTGGTGCCGCTTTTTGGGCCACGGATCGGGATAGAGCAGAAACGCGCGCGAAATGCTGGCATCGGGAAGCACGTCGAACAGGTCGCGCACATCGCCGGGATGCACCGCCAGGTTGGTCACTTCGGCCCGGCGGATCTTGCCCAACAACATGGCCACGCCGTTGATGAAGGGCTCAGCGCCGATGATGCCGATATCGGGGTTCATCTGCGCCTGGTGCACCAGATGCTCGCCGCCGCCGAACCCGACCTCAAGCCATACCGGCTTGCCGCCGAACAGCGCGTTCGGGTCGATCGGGGTGCGGTCGGGGTTGCTGTCCCAATCCACCGCACCCGGCGACAGGGCGGCCAGGTCCTCGGACAGATAGGTCTTTTGGCTGGGCTTCAGGGTCTTGCCCTTGAAGCGGCCATAGAAGTTTCTGCGGGGGCGTTCGGGTGACTGGGTGCTCATGCCGGTGCCCTTACTGCGGCGGGGTTCGCGTTGCAAGGGGCGGGCCGCGCCGGAGGGGCGACCTTCGAAACGAAAAAGGCGCGCCAAATCGGACGCGCCTTGCCGTGTTTGGTTCCCGATGCCGGCTCAGACAGCCTTTTTCAAGGCCTCAACCAGATCGGTCCGCTCCCAACTGAAGCCGCCGTCCGCACCCGGTTCGCGACCGAAATGCCCATAGGCCGCCGTGCGCTGGTAGATCGGCTTGTTCAGTTGCAGATGTTCGCGGATGCCGCGCGGGGTCAGGTCCATCACCTGTCCGACCGCCTTCTCGATCTCGGCGTCGGCAACCTGTCCTGTCCCATGGGTGTCGGCGTAGATCGACAACGGCTTGGAAACGCCAATCGCATAGCTCAGCTGGATCGTGCAACGCTCGGCCATGCCGGCGGCCACGACGTTCTTCGCCAGATACCGCGCGGCATAGGCCGCCGACCGGTCGACCTTGGTCGGGTCTTTGCCCGAGAACGCCCCGCCGCCGTGCGGAGCCGCACCGCCATAGGTATCGACGATGATCTTGCGCCCGGTCAGGCCAGCATCCCCGTCAGGTCCGCCGATGACGAACTTGCCGGTTGGGTTCACATGCCATTCCGTCTGGTCGCTCAGCCAGCCATCGGGCAGAGACTCGCGGATGTAGGGCTCGACGATCTGGCGAATATCGTCCGAGGTCAGCGCCTCATCCAGATGCTGGGTGGACAGCACGACCGAACTGACACCGACTGGCCGCCCGTCACGGTAGATCACCGACAACTGCGATTTGGCATCGGGACCCAGAGCGGGTTCAGACCCGTTCTTGCGCACTTCCGCCAGACGGCGCAGGATGGCGTGCGCGTATTGGATCGGAGCCGGCATCAGGGCCGGGGTTTCGGTGGTGGCATATCCAAACATGATGCCCTGGTCACCGGCGCCTTCATCCTTGTCAGCAGACGCATCGACCCCTTGGGCGATGTGCGCCGACTGCTCGTGCAGCAGGTTCGTCACCTCGACCGTTTCGTGGTGGAACTTGTCCTGCTCGTATCCAATGTCCTTGATGCAAGCGCGGGCGATCTCTTCGATCTTGCCCATGTAGTCGTGCAGCTTTTCCTGATCCGACAGACCGACCTCGCCGCCGATGACCACCCGATCAGTGGTGGCAAATGTTTCGCACGCGACGCGCGCTTCGGGCTCTTCATTCAGAAAGGCATCCAGGACCGCATCTGAAATTCGGTCGCACACCTTGTCGGGATGCCCTTCGGAAACGGATTCCGAAGTGAAAATGTAGTTCTGTCGGGACATGAAAGCGCTCCATTAAGATTTCCCCGTCACGCCAGGAAGCCGTTGTGACAGGCATTCGACGGGATACGCCCGAAGAAACAGGGGGTCAATCGGTAATTATGCCCTGCCAAACCGAACGTTGCGCCCAAACAGCAGCAGAAGCACCAACAATAGCCCAAGCGTCGGCCCGTCGCCGGTTCGCGCATACAGTGTCGGAGGCAATGGCGCCGGAAGGTTAGCATCCACGAAACCCGCCTGTCCCAAAGGCAGGGAGGCGATTACGTTGCCATAGGGATCGACCATCGCCGAAACACCGGTATTTGCCGACCGCGCCAGCGGCAGACCTTGTTCGATGGCCCGCATCCTTGCCTGCGCCAGATGCTGGAATGGTCCTGTACGGGTCCCAAACCAGGCATCATTGGTTATCTGCAGAAGGAAATCCGGACGCTGCGGCGCCGCCGAGACATCCTGCGGAAAGATCGCCTCGTAGCAGATCAGCGGCAGCGCCAGACCCAGCTCGCCGGCGTTCAGCATCGCCGCTCCGGGCCCGGCGCTGAAGGCACTTCCCGTGGTCGCGGCCATACCGTGTATTCCGAACCTGTCCATCAGATCGCCAAGGGGAACATACTCGCCGAAGGGCACCAGATGATGCTTGTCGTACAGGCCGGTCTGACGCCCCTGCTCGTCGAGATAGATCATTGAGTTGTAGATGCGCGGCCCGTCTCCGCGTTGGATACCGAGGATGACGGGCGTTCCCTGAGCAGCCTCGGCAATCGTTTCCAGATAGGGACCCGCACTGCCCAGCCACGCCGGAACCGACGTCTCGGGCCATACGATCAGGTCCGGACGCGGATCGGCGGCAGTGAATTCAATCTGTCGAGCAAAAAACAGCGGGGCAAAAGACGGGTCCCATTTCTGCTCTTGCGGCGCGTTGGGCTGGACCAGACGAACACTATGACCGGTCTCTGCAAACCTCGGGCGGTTGCTGGCTTGAACCAGCGCCAAACCGGCAAAGATGACAACTGCCACGACGGGCCAAAGTAACGCCTTGCCGTTGCGAGGACCGGCGACGGCAGCGCCCAACGGCAGGGCAAGCAAAAAGGTCGCGGCCCCAAGGCCATATGGGCCAACCCATGCCAGGAGTTGCCCGGCCGGGGCATCCACCCAAATCTGTGCCATTCCCGCCCAAGGAAACCCGGTCAGAACGTAGCCGCGTGCCATTTCAACCAGCGACAGGGTAAGGGCCAAAACGATGACCTGCCGCGGCCCCACCTCTCGGGTTCCGCGCGCGAGCCAGAAAGCGAACGCCCAGAACAGGGCCAAGCCAGCAGCCATGAACACAAGCGCAAAAGGGGCCATCCAGGCATAACGCTCAGCGTCGATCTGAAAGGGCTCGATGATCCAGCTCAGGGCATTGGCGAAGTAACCGGTTGCGAAAGCCCAGCCCACCCATGCCGCGCGAGCGCGCGTGGAACTGGCCAGAAACAACGGCGCGACGGATGCAAGCGCAATGCAGGCGATTATCCAATAGCCATACGGCGCCAAGCCAAAGGCCGCCAACGCGCCGAGTATCGCGGCCAGTACCACGCGCAGCCAATGCGGCCACCGTAAGGCAGGATTCATGCAGCCATATCCGGCAGCATCACCCGCAGGCGCTTGATGCGCCGCGGATCCGCGTCGATAACCTCGAACTCGGGGCCTTCGGGGTGCAAAACCACCTCACCGCGGGCTGGAACTCGCCCCGACAGCATGAAGACGAGCCCGCCCAGGGTCTCGATCTCTTCCTCGTCCACATCCTCGTGGCTGGTCAGCGACCGGCCGATTTCGGCCTCGAAGTCCTCAAGCGGCGCCTTGGCCTGAACGATATAGCACCCGGGCTTTTCTTGCACCCACAGCTGATTTTCGTCGGCGTCATGCTCATCGGCGATTTCGCCGACGACCTGTTCGATCAGATCTTCGATCGTGACAAGCCCGTCGACGCCACCATATTCATCGATCACCAACGCCATGTGGCGACGCTCGGTCTGCATCTTGGTCAGCAAAACACCGATCGGCATCGAAGGTGGAACGAACAGCAGCGGGCGGAGCATCGAGATCAGATCGAATTCCGCCGACCCACCGTTGAACCCATGCGTCAGGGCAAAATCCTTGAGGTGAACAAAGCCTAGCGGCGTGTCCAGCGTCCCCTCGTAGACCGGTATTCGGGACAGACCGCTATCCCGGAAGACCTGGGCCAGTTCCTCTTTGGTAGTGGTCGAAGGCACTGACACAATATCGGCGGAAGGAATTGCCACATCCTCGACCCGCATGCGCCGCAGATTGATCATGCCGCGTGGCTGAGGGGTCACGGCCTCATTCCCGTTCACGACGACTTCGGCGTCATCCTCGGCGGAAGAAAAAGCATCAAGAATACGAGAGAAAAGCCCGCTTTTCTCTTTGGTTTCATCGCTGCTCTGCGAGTGCGCGCTCTGCGCCGCTCCAGAACTGCCGTCAATATCGCCCATTTTCCTGTTCCAATAGATCGGGCACCAAGGCCCACATTACCCATTATATGGGTCATCAATACCCATTTTGCCAAGTATCTCGACCTCGGCACGTTCCATCAAAGTGGCGTCAAGGTCACGAATGTGATCATACCCCAGCAAATGCAACACTCCGTGAACCAGCAAATGGGTCACGTGGTCATCCATGGATTTCCCGGCCTCCTGAGCCTCGCGCCAGCAAGTGTCATACGAAATCGCGATGTCACCAAGCGCGATGTCACCCGTAAAATCCGGCTGGGGCACGAGCGGTGTGCCGCCGGGCTGATCCGCAGCAAGGTCCTCGGCGGGCCAGCTCAGCACATTCGTCGGCGCAGGCTTTTCACGAAATTCAGCGTTCAACTCGGCAATCCGGGCGTCGTCGCAGCCCAGAACGCTGACTTCGCACAAATCGGCATCCACACCGCAATGCGCCAGCGTCGCGGCCACGGCCTTGCGCGCCAACGGCTCAATACCCTGCCAACGCGGGTCTTCGATCGTGATTTCCAAGTTCATCTCGTGACGCTCCGAGGCCGATTTGCCCAGGTCCGACGGTTCAACCCGTTTCCCGGCCCGAGTCGGCCTCATACGCCTCGATGATCGCGGCGACAAGCGGATGGCGCACCACGTCCTTGGATGTGAAGTAGTTGAAGCTGATATTCGGGATCGTCTTCAGCAGCCGCTCGGCATCCGCAAGCCCCGAAGCCACGCCGCGCGGCAGATCCACCTGCGACCGGTCGCCGGTGATCACCATCCGGCTACCCTCGCCTAAGCGCGTCAGGAACATCTTCATCTGCATCGTCGTGGCGTTCTGGGCCTCGTCCAATACAACGAAGGCATTGGCCAGTGTCCGCCCGCGCATGAACGCCAGCGGGGCGATTTCGATCCGCTTTTCCTCGATCAGCTTGGCCAGTTGCTTGCCAGGCAGAAAGTCATTCAACGCGTCGTACAGCGGCTGCATATACGGATCGACCTTGTCTTTCATGTCTCCGGGCAGGTAACCCAGCTTTTCGCCGGCTTCGACGGCTGGGCGGCTGAGGATGATTCGATCCACATGTCCGCCGATGAACATCGACACACCCACGGCCACGGCAAGGTAGGTCTTGCCCGTTCCCGCCGGGCCGATGCCGAAGGCGAGTTCGTTGTTGAACAGCGACTGCACATAAGCCTTTTGCGCGTCAGTACGGGGTTCGACCAGCTTTTTTCGGGTTTTGATTTCGACAGTTCCACCCTTGAACATTTCAAGCTGGTCGCCATCACGCGAGCCGGTTCCGGCTTCGGAATTGCCCATCCGCAATTCGCGATCAACGTCGGCAGCTTCGACGTCGCGCCCGCCTTCCAGTCGGGTGTAGAGGGCCTGCAAAACCTCGATCGCCTGCTTCTGAAGCTCGTCTTCTCCCATGACGACCAGTTGGTTGCCGCGGCGCACGATCTGAACGGACAGTTTCCGCTCGATCTCGGCCAGATTGCGGTCGTATTCGCCGCAAAGATCAATCAACAATCGGTTGTCAGGGAATTCAACAAACGCCTCGTTCGCGGGCATTTCATCTTGCGGTGGGGTAAGGGCACCGATGGCCAATCCGTTCTCCTGTCTTGGCGTTGTCACCCCAAGCGTAGACAACAAGAGTCGGTCGGCGCAAGCCACAGATTCAAAAATCTGAGCAACTGATCGCAAATCGGTCAGGCGGAAAGGAATTCACGGCCCGGCGCAATGAAATCTCAGGCCGGAATCCGCCCTTGGGATCAGAACTTGTAGTTCAAACCGACGCGAATCCCCTGGTAGCTGGGCGTGGATTTGGTCGAGAACCCCGAGCCAAAATCGACGACCTTCGACTGGAACTGCACATATTCGAATTCGCCGGTGACGGACCAATTGTCGTTCAACTGATGCTCGGCCCCGATGCTGGCAACGAATCCGTTGCGTCGGTCATCGCTTGCGAAAGACTGAGTGGTGCCGCCGCTGGACAGGCTGTTGGTCGTTTCGATTTCACCCTGAACGAACCCGACGGTAACGAAATACAGAACCGAACCGCTGGGGTTGGTCAGCCCGTTCTTGAACCGCAGCGACAGCACATCCGATATCTCGGAACCACCCTGAACGGTCGTGGTGCCTATCTGCGTGGTGACACTGTCATCCAGCGACGCGAAATCGTACCCGATCTCGAACCCGTAGACGTAATCGCGCCCGCCACGCGCAGGCAGAACACCGCGCCAACCGCCCCGTATCCCGCCATAGGCACCGCTCAGGTCAAGTTTGCCGATGGGAAAGGTGCCCGCATTGGTAGCGAGCCCGAACTGGTCTGTTCCGCCTGATCCATACCCGGCGCTGAACCCCAGATAGAAGGCACTGACGTCTTTGGAATAACGCTCCGGCCCCAACACGACCGGATCGGAAACGGCGCCGTCCAAATCCCCCGCATGAGTGGGAATACCTGCGCTGGCGGCCAGCAATAGGCCGGCCAGAACACGGCCCACCCCTGTTTGTCGAATACCTGCCTGACGTGTCACTCGTACCCTCCATTGCGGTGCCCGGGCGACCCGAAGCCCCACCGATGTAAAGCCCGAAGGCCACTGGAAACACGGCCCCGAGAATTCTGGCTATTCTCCGACCATAGTTCCAAGCGATAAATCAAGGGTAAATTTTGGAAACAAACGCCACGAGTATTGCGTGAGCGGTGAACCGCAGCCCTGTCACAGCACCTCGCCGGCCAGTGAATTTGCGCCCGAGGCCGTGATCCGGACGTTGCGAAGATCTCCCGCCGAAAGATCGGCTCCGGAAACGTGGACGGCATGCAGATACTCGGACTTGCCAACCATCTGTCCGGCCAGACGCCCGGGTTTCTCAAACAGAACCCGGACTGTCCGACCAACCATCGCATCCTGGATCTCGCGCTGGTGCCGGGTGATCAGAGCCTGCAAGCGTTGCAGACGGTCGTCAGCTTCCTGCGGGTCGACCTGCGGACGCTCGGCCGCAGGCGTGCCCGGCCGGGTCGAATACTTGAACGAATACGCATAGCCATAACGGACCTGCTCGACCAGATCCAACGTGGCCTGGAAATCCTCTTCGGTTTCTTCGGGGAAGCCCACGATGAAATCGCCCGACATCAGGATGTCGGGGCGCGCCTCGCGGATCCGCTCGATCAGACGCAGATAGCTTTCGGCGGTGTGGCTGCGGTTCATCCGCTTGAGGATCTTGTCCGACCCCGACTGCACCGGCAGGTGCAGATAGGGCATCAGCTTTTCGCAGGTGCCATGCGCCTCGATCAGGTCGTCGGTCATGTCGTTGGGATGCGAGGTTGTGAACCGGATGCGCTCCAGCCCATCGATCTTGTTCAATTCCCAGATCAACCCGGCCAGGGTCATGTCGCCATCGGGTCCGGCACCGTGATAGGCGTTGACGTTCTGGCCAAGGAGCGTGATCTCGCGCACGCCGCGCTCGACCAGGTCCTGTGCCTCGCGCAGGATGCGGTCGGCGGGGCGGCTGACCTCGGCCCCGCGGGTATAGGGCACGACGCAGAAGGCGCAGAACTTGTCACAACCCTCCTGCACGGTCAGAAACGCCGTCGGGCCGCGCTTGGCCTTGGGGCGGTTCTTGAGCTTCTCGAACTTGTCCTCTTCGGGGAAATCGGTATCCAGCGCCTTTTCGCCGGCGCGCGTCTTTGCCTCAAGCTCGGGCAGGCGATGGTAGCTTTGCGGGCCGACAACCAGATCGACCAGCGGCTGCCGGCGCATGATCTCTTCGCCCTCGGCCTGTGCCACACAGCCCGCCACGCCGATCTTCAGATCGGGCTTTTCGGCCTTCAACCCCTTGAAGCGGCCCAGTTCGGAATACACCTTTTCGGCCGCCTTTTCGCGGATGTGGCAGGTGTTCAGCAGGATCATGTCCGCATCTTCGGGCGACTGCGTTTCCACATAGCCCTGCCCGCCCAACGCCTCGGACATGCGTTCGCTGTCATAGACGTTCATCTGACAGCCATAGGTCTTGATATACAGCTTTTTCGGTTCGGACATGGGCTGGGCCTTTTGCGTTCGCTGGATCGGCGTCGTCTATACGCATCGAACGCCGCTTGCAATGCTGGCGCAATTACCCGAATTTGACGGGTATTTCCAGCAAGGCAGGCTACAAGCGGGCAATGAAATACGAATCCCTCGACCACTTTCTGAAATCGGGCCGGGCAGCGTTGACCAAGGGGCCGGTCGCATTGGTTTTTGCCGAAGACGATGTCGAGCTTGATGGGACCTTGCGCCATCACTTGGACTTGGGGTTCAAATCCGTGATCGTATTTGCACCGGCCCAGTTTTCGATCCTGCCTGAAATCTTGGACCGGGTGCACCGGGTCACGATGCGCTGCTCGCCCAGAAACGTGGTGTTCGACACCATAAATCGCGTCATTCAGGCGGCGCCAAACATCTGGCTGTACTACTGCTACAACTCGGAATACCTGTTCTTTCCGTTCTGCGAAACGCGCACGGTCGCAGAGATGCTGGCCTTTCACGCCGAGGAGCGGCGCGACGCGATGCTCTGCCACGTGATCGACATCTACGCCGACGACCTGTCCGCCTATCCCAACGGCGTGGCCCCGGATCATGCGATGCTGGACAGCACTGGATATTATGCGCATTCCCGGCACGACCCATCGGGACAACCGCTGGAGCATCAGTTGGACATGTCCGGTGGCCTGCGTTGGCGGTTTGAGGATCACATCCCGTACGAACGGCGCCGGATCGACCGGATCGCGCTGTTCAAAAGCTGCAAGGGTTTGACCCTCCAACCCGATCACACCTTTAACGAGCCCGAGTACAACACCTATGCCTGTCCCTGGCATCACAACCTGACGGCCGCCATCTGTTCCTTCCGCGCCGCAAAAGCGCTGAAAAGCAATGCGGGATCGACCTTTGATATTCCCAGTTTCCGCTGCCCGTCCTCGGTTCCTTTCCAATGGAACTCGCACCAGTTGCTGGACCTTGGCCTGATGGAACCCGGCCAGTGGTTCTGAGCGGGCCGGAACGGCTCAGCGATTGAGCAGAACCGGAAACCAGTCCTCGCGCAATCGTTGTCCAGCCCGCATGTCATGCCCCGGAAACGGCGGCGACGTCCGGCCCGGACGCTCGACATACCGGGCGTCATCCCCGACCAGCCTCAGCGAGAAGGCGCGGCGCCGGCTGTCGGACTGGTTTCCTCGGGCACCGTGCAGGGTTCGAAAGTTGAAGGCGACCGCATCGCCGGGTTCCATGTCGAACTCAACGATCCGCATCCCTTCGGCCTCGGGGTCTGGTACCGCGATGTACTGGCCCTCGTCAGGAAAGAAACCCTCCTCCGACACCCAGCGCGTCGGCAACACTTCCTTTTCCCACAGGTGAGACCCCGCCACGCACCGCAGAGTCGCCTGCGTCACCGGGTCGAGCGGCGACCAGAAGCTTATCGTCTGACGCCCTTCCACAAAGTAATAGGGCCCATCCTGATGCCAGGGCGTGGCCATCGAGGTGCCGGGCTCCTTGACCAGAACGTGGTCGTGGAACAACTGGACCGAACGAGACTCCATCAGGTCGGCAGCGACCTCGGCAACTGGAGAGGCTTGAATGACCTGTCGAAACTCGGGGATGCGCGACCAGTTGCAGTAGTCGTCAAAGAAACGGCCGGTTTCGCCTTCTTTCTTATTTTCCGACGCATATGGCCCGGGATCAGCCATGTTGCGTGCCACCCCTTCCCGCAAGGCATCGACGTGATCGGCGAACAAGCCCTTGACCAGAACAACCCCGTCATTGCGATAGGTTTCGATCATCTCCGGGGAAACAAGAGGGTGTGGCATGTCGGTCTCCGTCATTTGCTGAGGCCGATTTGCACATGTCCGGCACCCCTGTTCAAATCATATCTTTCAAAATAAGCATTAACTCCATGTTATATATCACCTTGCGCCAGTACGAATATGTTTGCGCCATTGGGCTACACGGAAGCCTGTCCGCCGCGGCACAGCACCTGAACGTTTCGCAACCTGCGCTTTCAAACGCGCTGACCCGGGTCGAAGAACACCTGGGCCACCCACTGTTCTCGCGCCGACGCGGCGCGGCAATGTCGCTGACACCTCAGGGGCGCAAGTTCATCGACAAGGCCGAAGCCTTGCTAAGGAGCGCTGCCCGGATCGAAGAGGCCGAAGCCCCGGTTGCCGGAACAAGCCGTTTGAAGTTGGGTTGTTTTGTGGATCTTGCACCGTTCCTGCTGGCGCGGGCAATGCAGACGGTCAGGGACACCCTTCCCGATATCGTTCTGACCCACGGTGTTGACACTTTCGAAGGCTTGATCAGCGGATTGACCGACGGCCGTTTCGATCTGGCGCTCACCTATGATCTGGGCCTCGATGCCGGTTTCTCACGCCACAAGCTGCTGGACAGTACGCCAAACGCGCTGGTCAATCCTGCGCACCCTTTGGCCGGGCAAGGCAGCGTTTCACTTGCCGAGCTTGAGCAATACCCGCTCATCCTGTCCAAAGAAGGTCTGTCAGCGCAGCATGTCCTCGGCTTGTTCCGGCGTCATGGGCTGCACCCCAGCGTGTCCTACCGCGCGGAATCGCTCGAGATCCAACGCAGTCTTGCGGCCCATGGTGAAGGGGTGGGCATCAGCTATGCCAGCCCGCAAAACGGCCTCAGCTATGACCGGATGCCGCTGCTGAGCCTGCCGATCACCGACCCCGATGCCACCGAGGCCGTGATTCTGGCTCGTCACGGCACCGGCCCTGCGGACACGACAGTCGCTGCTGCTGAACAGGCTCTGGTTAGGTTGCTTGGGAAACTGTGATCAGCGCTTTTTGCGCAGCCGGATGACAACGTCCACCGACGCGATCTCGACCCCGGCCGGTGCTTCGGGCAGACGCTGGATAACCAGTTGGTCGGACGGCGCATCGCTCAGACGGCCCTCGTCCTCCCAGAAGAAATGCGGGTGGTCATGGGTGTTGGTGTCGAAATAGCTTTTTGAGCCATCCACGGTGATTTCCTGCAGAACGCCGGCATCGCAGAAGGCACGCAGGGTATTGTAGACCGTTGCAAGGGAAACAGCGTCGCCCTTGTTCTTGGCCGACTCGAACAGGCTTTCGGCGGTAACATGTCGGTGGCGGCCATCGCCCACCAGCAATTCGGCCAAGGCAACACGCTGGCGCGTCGGGCGCAGCCCGGCGTCAACCAACCAGTTCGTAGCGATGTCCCGGCTTTGAGCTGTCATGAAACCATTACCCAATTTCCCCTGCCCCAATATATAAGTGCCGACCACCACCAATTTCAAATGAAATTCATTCGCAACCAACGGCTCCGGCGGGCCGGATGTGTTCGGGTGGTCTTGCAGGACCTTGCAAACGGGTGATAGACGAGGCCAGATTGAATAAACAGACCCCTGGCAGGAGACGCGGCAGAATGGCCCAATTCCCAAGCAGCTTTGACAAGGACGACCTGCTGAAATGCGCCCGCGGCGAACTCTTCGGCCCCGGAAATGCTCAGCTTCCGGCTCCCCCGATGCTGATGATGGACCGCATCACCGACATTTCAGGCGACGGCGGCGCGCACGGCAAGGGGCATGTCGTGGCCGAATTCGACATCACACCGGACCTTTGGTTCTTCGATTGCCACTTTCCCGGAAACCCGATCATGCCGGGTTGTCTGGGTCTTGACGGACTGTGGCAGCTGACCGGTTTCAACCTCGGCTGGCGTGGCTGGCAGGGTCGCGGCTATGCGCTGGGTGTGGGCGAAGTGAAACTGACAGGCATGGTGCGCCCTGACCGCAAGATGTTGACCTACTACGTGGACTTCACCAAGGCAGTCCAGACCCGCCGCCTGACCATGGGTGTGGCGGATGGCCGGGTCGAAGCGGATGGCGAAGTCATCTATCAGGTCAAGGACATGAAGGTTGCATTGTCCGAAAGCTGACCCCAGCTGATTGACAGTCAACAGGGAATGGAACACAGGAGAACGCAAATGCGTCGCGTCGTCGTCACCGGTTTGGGGGTTGTCTCTTCCATCGGGAACAATGCCGAAGAGGTTCTGGCCTCGCTCAAGGCGGGTAAGTCCGGCATCGAGGCCAGCGAGCAGATGGTCGAGCACGGCTTCCGCAGTCAGGTTGCAGGGACGCTCAAGATCGATGTGTCGGAACAGGTCGACAAGCGCACTTTGCGGTTCATGGGGCCAGGTGCCGCGTATGCCCATATCGCAATGAGCCAGGCAATCGCTGACGCGGGTCTGAGCGAAGATCAGGTCGTCAATCCGCGTACCGGCCTTGTTGCCGGGTCCGGCGGACCGTCCACCAGCGCCATGCTGACGGCGCACCAGACCGTTCTGAAAACCGGCGCAACCAAGCGCATCGGACCGTTTGCCGTTCCGAAATGCATGTGCTCGACGATCTCGGCCAACCTGGCCACCGCCTTCAAGATCAAGGGCATCAACTACTCGATCACCTCGGCCTGTTCGACGTCGCTGCATTGCATCGGAAACGCGGCCGAGCAGATCATGCTGGGCAAACAGGACGTGATGTTCGCCGGTGGCGGCGAAGAACTGGACTGGACCCTGTCCTGCCTGTTCGATGCGATGGGCGCGATGTCCTCGAAATACAACGACACGCCCGAAAAAGCCTCGCGCGCGTTCGATCAGAACCGCGACGGATTCGTGATCTCGGGCGGCGGTGGCATCGTCGTTCTGGAAGAGCTGGAACATGCTCTGGCCCGGGGCGCGAAGATCTATGCCGAGGTGACGGGATATGCCGCAACCTCGGACGGGCACGACATGGTCGCGCCCTCGGGAGAAGGTGGAGAGCGCGCGATGCGCCTCGCCTTGTCCACCCTGCCGGAAGGCCGCAAGGTCGGCTACATCAACGCCCACGGGACCTCGACACCGGTCGGAGATGTGGGCGAAGTCGAAGCCGTCCGCCGGATTTTCGGCGAGGGCAATGTGCCGCCGATCTCCTCGACCAAATCGATGACCGGCCACGCTCAAGGTGCTGCCGGCGCGCTCGAGGCGATTTTCTGCCTCTTGATGCTGCAGCATGATTTCATTGCGCCGTCGATCAATGTCGACTCGCTGGCCGAAGGCATCCAGCCCGGCGAAATTGCAACTGAGGTTGTTGAAAACGCAGGTTTGGACAGTGTCATGACCAATAGCTTCGGCTTTGGTGGCACCAACGGTTCCATGATTCTGTCCAAGTATAACGGGTGATTATGATGTCGGATTCTATGAAGGGTAAGCGCGGGCTGATCATGGGCGTCGCCAATGATCGGTCGATCGCCTGGGGCATTGCCAAGGCCATGCACGAGGCAGGCGCTGAACTGGCATTCACCTACCAGGGCGAGGCTTTCGGAAAACGGCTGGAACCGCTTGCACAGAGCCTGGGCAGCGACTTCATGGTCGATGCGGACGTGACCGATGACGCATCGCTGGACCGGGCCTTCGACGAACTGGCCGCCCGTTGGCCAACGATTGATTTCCTCGTCCATGCCATCGCCTACTCGGACAAGACCGAGCTGACCGGGCGTTTCCTGAACACCACGCGGGCGAATTTCAAGCACTCGCTGGATGTCTCGGCCTATTCATTCATCGAAGTGGCCCGTCGCGCCTATCCGATGATGAAGGAAAACGGCGGGACGCTGCTCACCCTGACCTATCAGGGTTCGAACAAGGTCGTGCCGAACTACAATGTCATGGGTGTCGCAAAGGCTGCTCTGGAATCGGCGACGCGCTATCTTGCAAACGATCTGGGCCCCGACGGGATCCGGGTCAACGCCATCTCGCCCGGACCTATGAAAACCCTGGCCGGCGCGGCCATCGGGGGGGCTCGCAAGACCTACAAGTTCTGCGACCAGAACGCCCCGCTGCGATCGAACGCCACGCTCGAAGCGGTTGGCGGCACGGCCGTTTACCTTGCGTCGGACGCGGGGGCCTGCACCACCGGTGAAATCATTCGCGTAGACGGCGGTTTCCACATCTTGGGAATGCCTCAGCCCGACTTCATGTGACGCGATCTTTCCCTGTCGTTGCCAAGATTTTACCAAACTTCCGCGGCAGGGATATCACATGAGCAAACTAGACCGGATAATCGCGACCAATTCGCGTGCATCTCACTCTCGTCGCAAGACCGGAGTGCTCAGCAGCCGCGCGCGTACGCTGTTGCTGACCCTGACGACATTGTTGGTATTGTGGATCTTCTATACCCAACCGCAGCTTCGTGAGGCGGTTGGGTCATTGTTGGGCGGCTGAACGCGCGCTGATCAGTTGATCGAAACGACCTCGATGTCGAAGATCAGATCCTGACCTGCCAACGGGTGATTTGCGTCCAGGGTCACCGTTTCTTCGTTGGCGTCCACCACCGTCACAGGCAGCGCCTGACCATCGGGGGTCTGCATCTGCAGCTGAGTGCCGGGGTCCAGCGGGATGTCGTCCGGGATGCCTTCCCGCGGGACGTCCTGGCGCATAGCGGGATTGATCGGCCCATAGGCGTCCTGGCAATCCACTTCGACCCGCTTCTTCTCGCCGATTTCCATACCCGGCAGAGCGGCGTCCAGACCGGGAATGATCTGGCCGGACCCTACGGCGAACTCAAGCGGATCGCGTCCTTCCGAGCTGTCGAAAACGTTGCCGTCCCGCAAAGTTCCAGTGTAGTGAATGCGAACCGTGTCGCCTTGTTTGATTGCGGTCATGACTGTCTCCGACCTGAGTTTGGAATGAGCGGTCCAACCTAGAGACTGACCCGGCAATGTAAACCCTTTTACGCTTTAACCCGCGCATGGCCTGTGCCAACCTGCCCCGGAAGATGGGGAGAGGCAGATGGCGATCACAACCTGCGTTTTCGATGCGTACGGAACCCTTTTCGACGTGGCCGCAGCCGCGCGTCAGGCGGCCGCCGAACCAGGCCAGGATGCGCTGCGTGGCAAGTGGCCTGAACTGGCCAACCACTGGCGGTTGAAACAGCTGCAATACACGTGGCTGCGTGCTGTGGCGGACGCACATGCCGATTTCTGGGACGTGACGCAGGATGGCCTGGACTGGGCGCTCGAGGCGACAGGCCTGCAGGGAGACCCAGCGCTGCGGCAGAGACTGCTGGACCTGTATTGGGAACTGCAGGCCTATCCCGAGGTTCCCGCCATGCTGAAGGCGCTCAAGGATGGCGGGATGCAGACCGCGATCCTGTCAAACGGATCGCCGCCCATGCTGGAAGGCGCGGTCAGATCTGCGGGTATCGGCGGCGTATTGGACGACATACTGTCAGTCGAAAGCGTCGGCGTCTTCAAACCGCATGCACGGGTCTATGATCTTGTGTGCGACCGTTTCGGGTGCGAACGATCGAATGTTCTGTTCGTCAGCTCGAATGGTTGGGACGCCGCCGGAGCCAGCGGGTACGGGTTCGTTACGGCCTGGGTCAACCGCGCCGGCGAACCAATGGACCGATTGCCGTGGACCCCGGCGCATGTCCTGTCCGACCTGACCTCGATCCCGGAACTGGCGGGCGTTTGATGCCGCAATTCACGACGTCTGACGGTCTGCGCCTGACCTACGAAGAAACAGGCAGCGGCAAGCCGCTGCTGTGCCTTGCCGGCCTGACCAGAAACAGCCGGGATTTTTCCTTCTTCGCGCCGCACGCCAACGGACTGCGTGTCATTACGATGGACTATCGGGGGCGCGGCGACTCGGATTTTGATCCGGATTATCGCAACTATTCCGTTCCGCGCGAGGCACAGGACGTGATCGAGTTGCTGGATCACCTCAAGCTAGATCGGGTCAGCATCCTTGGCACCTCGCGTGGCGGGTTGATTGCCATGACCCTCGCCGCAATTCGCCCCGAACGTCTGAGTGCCGTCATTCTGAATGATGTGGGCCCCGAAATCGAACCGTCGGCCATCGGGCGCATTATGGATTATGTCGGCAAGGCTCCTGCCGCAACAACGCTGGAACAGGCCGCTTTTGCGCTGAAACAGGCAATGGACCCGCAGTTTCCGGGCGTATCGATTGAAACCTGGAGAAAGCAGGCCGCATTCCAATACGAAGAAACCGGCACCGGCCTTCGGTTGCGCTATGACCCCGCATTGAGAACCGCGTTGAAAGAACAGATTGCAGCGGGCCCGCCCGCTGATTTGTGGCCATTGTTCGAAGCCCTGAACCCGCTTCCCACCGGAGTGATCCGTGGAGCGAACTCGGACTTGCTGAGCGCCGAGACCCTTACAGAGATGCACCGGCGTCACGCGGGGCTGATTTCGGCTGAAGTGCCCGACCGGGGCCATGTTCCATTTCTGGACGAACCGCAGTCCATTACCGTCATTCGCAAAGTACTGGATTTGATATGAGCACAATTGACCTGATCGAAGCCGCTGCCGTGCGCCTGCAAGGGCACGCGCGCGAAACCCCGATCCTCACATCGCCGTTTCTGGACGACCTTGCCGGGCGGCGCGTTCTGGTCAAGCCCGAGTGCCTTCAACACACTGGAAGCTTCAAGTTTCGCGGCGCGTGGTCTGCGATTTCCGCCCTGGATTCCGAAGCTCGCAAACGCGGGGTGATCGCGTATTCATCAGGCAACCATGCGCAGGGCGTGGCGCATGCCGCTACACTTCATGGTGTTCAATCCATCATCATCATGCCATCCGACGCACCGGCTCTGAAAATCAAAAACACTCGCGCGTTGGGCGCCGAGGTCATCCTATATGATCGCGCCAATGAAAGCCGCGAAGAGATCGGCGAGGCGTTGTCCCGGGAGCGCGGTCTTACGTTGATCCGCCCGTATGACGAACCGCAGGTGATCGCCGGTCAGGGCACCGTCGGCCTCGAGGTGGCGCGGCAGGCGCGCGATCTCGGTGTGACCGACGCCGATGTACTGGTATGCTGTGGTGGCGGTGGACTGACCTCAGGCGTGGCACTTGCCCTGGAAAAACATGCGCCGGGTCTCAGGGCGCGCCCCTGCGAACCCGACGGATTCGACGATGTCAAAAGATCCCTGGCCTCGGGGTCCGTTCAGACCAACAACGCAGCCGCAGGCAATATCTGCGACGCGATCCTGACACCGCGGCCCGGTGATATCACCTTCCCGATCCTCCGTCGCCTCTGCGGACCGGGATTGGCGGTATCCGAAGACGCGGCTCTCCGCGCCATGGCCTTGGCGTTCCTGCGCCTCAAGGTCGTTCTGGAACCGGGCGGGGCAGTCTCGTTGGCGTCGGCGTTGTTCCGCAAGGACGAGATCCAGGGCGACGCCGTTATCGTCGTGGCATCGGGCGGGAATGTCGATCCGCAGGTCTTTGCCCGCGCGTTGGAATTCCTTACCTGACAACGGGTTAGGACAGATGCAATAAATCGCGGCGTAAACTGTCGGAATGATCGCAGCAAAAAAGGCTGACCAGATGCACATCGCTGATTTCGGAGATGTTCAGATTCACTATCGCTTGGACGGTGACCCGGATGGTCCACCTCTGGTCTTTGCCAATTCGTTGGGCACCGACATGCGCTTGTGGGACCCCGTGCTGCCTCTGCTCCCCAAAGGTCTGCGCATCATCCGCTATGACAAGCGGGGGCACGGCCTGTCCTCGCAACCGGATGGTCCCTATTCGATGGGAAGTCTGGTGCGCGATGCCGAGCGGCTCCTGGACTTTCTCGAGGTGCGGGATTGCGTCTTCGTCGGCCTGTCGATCGGCGGAATGATCGCGCAGGGGCTGGCCGTCAAGCGGATGGATCAGATCCGGGCGATGGTCCTGTCCAACACGGCCGCCAAAATCGGGACGCCCGCCATGTGGGCCGATCGGATGGCCGCCGTTCGTGCAGGTGGGATCGAGGCGCTGGCCGACGCAACCATGGAGCGCTGGTTTTCGAAAGCATTTCGGGAAACCCCCGATGTCGAGCTATGGCGCAATATGATGGTACGCCAACCGGTGCAGGGGTATCTGGGCTGCTGTTCCGCCATCTCCGGCACGGATTTCTATACGCCAACCAGCGGGCTCAGACTGCCGACGCTGGGAATTGCGGGCTCGGAAGATGGCTCGACCCCTCCCGATCTGGTGCGCGAAACCGTCGACCTGATCCCCGGCTCCCGGTTCGAGCTGATCCGCAAGGCCGGGCACCTGCCCTGCGTCGAGCGGCCCGAGGCTTACGCCGAGTTGCTGAACGCTTTTCTGCGAGAAACCGGACATATCTGAAGGAGGTCACGGTGGCGGAATTTCTTCTTGTTCACGGGTCCTGCCACGGCGCATGGTGCTGGCGCGATCTGATACCGGAACTTGAGAATCTGGGGCATTCGGTCCGGGCGATCGACCTGCCCAGTCATGGATCGGACCCGACCCCAGTATCCGAGGTCACGCTCGAGACGTGTCGAGATTCGGTGTTGAATGCCACGACCCCGCAAACGATTCTTGTCGGCCATTCCTGGGGCGGCTACCCGATCAGTGCGGCCGCCGAATTCGCCCCAGATCGGATGCGGGCCCTGATCTATGTCTGCGCCTACGTGCCGGTCTCCGGGCTTTCGATGATAGAAATGCGCCGGCGTGCACCAAGACAGCTGATTGGCGATGCGGTCGAGAAATCGGCAGACGGACTGTCCTACAGTGTGTTGCCGGATCGGGTGCAATCTCTCTTCTACCACGACTGTCCGGCCGACGTTGTCACCTATGCCCTGGCCCGCCTGTGCCCGCAGGCGATCCGCCCGCAGGACACGCCGTTGGATCTGAGCGAGCGTTTTGACGGAATTCCCAAGGCCTATATCCGCACCATGGATGACCGGACGATTCCAACTGAATACCAGGAAGAGATGAGCCATTGCGCGCCGCCCGAATTGCGCCTGACGATCGACAGCTCCCATTCTCCATTCTTCTCGCATCCCGCAGATCTGGCCCACCAATTGGACGCAATCGCTACTCGCGTCTGAGATCCGGCCCGGCCAAGGCTGACGTGCCGTCAGTCGAGAATTTCGCCTCGATCACAAAAGACCGGGTTACAACACGACAGGCGGGCGACTAAGGTCCTGCAAAATAAGTCATTCGTGCGGTTTCATGCGTCTTCCTTTTCTGTTCGTTCTCGGCACAGTCATGATCGATGCAATGGGCATCGGACTGGTCATGCCGATCATGCCTCAGCTGATCGTCGAGGTTCAGGGCGGCTCTCTGGCATCGGCAGCAATCTGGGGCGGGATCCTCAGCACGGCCTTTGCCGCAATGCAGTTCCTGTTCGGCCCGGTGCTGGGCAACCTGTCGGATGCTTACGGACGCCGCGCGGTCTTGCTGGTTTCCCTGTTTGTCATGAGCTTGGACTACGTGGTCATGGCCATGGCCGGCAGCATCTGGCTGCTGCTGATCGGCCGCATCGTGGGTGGCATCACCGCGGCCACCCACTCTACCGCAGCGGCCTTTATGGCGGACGTTTCGAAACCTCATGAAAAGGCCGCCAATTTCGGTCTCATCGGAGCAGCTTTTGGTGTGGGTTTCGTCCTCGGCCCTTTGATGGGCGGATTGCTGAGCGAATACGGAACCCGCGCCCCGTTCTGGGCGGCTGCCGGATTGTCATTTGCGAATTTCCTGCTGGGCCTCGCGGTCATGCCTGAGACGATCACGGACAAAAACCGCCGCGGATTCCGCTGGCACCGCGCGCGTCCTGACAGCGCATTGCGTGCCATCGCCGCCCTGCCCGGCATCCGACCGTTGCTGTGGGTATACTTTTTGTACTCGGTATCGATCTACGTCTATCCCGCCATCTGGTCATACTTCACGACCGAGCGTTTCGGTTGGTCACCGCAGATGATCGGGTTGTCACTCGCGGTCTACGGATTGGGCATGGCGGCCGTTCAGGGTGGCTTGATCCGCCCGGCCACCCGCCACTTGGGAGAGCGGACCACGATCGTTTGGGGCATGATCTTCGAAATCGTCAGCTTTCTGGCCCTGGGTTTTCTCACAAACGGCACGATTGCGTTGATGCTGATTCCGATCACCGCACTGGGCGCCGTCGTGACGCCGGCCCTTCAGGCACAGATGTCACGCGCAACGCCGGATTCGCAGCAGGGAGAGCTTCAGGGGGTTCTGGCCGCGCTCCACGCGCTGTCGATGGTGATCTCCCCGTTGGTGATGACCACCGTTTTCGCCCAATTCGCGCGCGTTGATGCAACATTCTACCTTCCAGGGGCTCCGTTCCTGTTGGCATTGCTGCTGATGCTGGCCGGATTCGTCCTGTTTCTGCGCGCACATCCCAGCGAAACGTAACAACGACACGGGAATGACGGTTTCAGCCTTGCGGACCGCAGGTTCCCGCGTCACCGTGGCCCAAACCAAACGAGGGATCCATGCAGACCATCAAAGCCGCCGTATGCCGCGCCTTCAACGAACCGCTTGTCATCGAAGACATCCAGATCGCGCCGCCCGGCATGGGCGAGGTCGAAGTCACGCTGGATGCGGTGGCGATCTGCCATTCCGACATCACCTATGCCAGCGGCGCTTGGGGCGGGTTTCTGCCCGCCGTCTACGGACACGAGGCCGCCGGTGTGGTCTCGGCCGTCGGAGAAGCCAGCGGAGGGTTCAAGGTTGGCGATGCGGTCGTGGTGACCCTGATCCGCGCCTGCGGGTCCTGCCCGTCCTGCGCCAGCGGCAAGCCGGTGATCTGCGAAACACCCTATGACACCGTCAAGGGCCCGCTGCGCACTGCGGATGGCGGGCCGCTGGAACAGGCGATGGCCTGTGGCGCCTTTGCCGAAAAGGTCGTGGTCAGCCACCGCCAGATCGTCAAGATACCCGACGCGATGCCCAAGGACGTGGCCAGCCTGCTGTCCTGCGGGGTGATCACCGGCGTGGGGGCGGCGGTCAACGCCGCGCAGTTGCGCCCGGGTCAGGATGTCGTGGTCATCGGCGCGGGCGGTGTGGGCCTGAACGCCATCCAGGGCGCGCGGCTGGCAGGGGCCCGGAGGATCGTGGCCGTCGACATGACCGAGGAAAAGCTGGAAATCGCCAAGGAATTCGGCGCCACGCATGGGGTTCTGGCCACGCTGAAAGAACCGTGGAGAGCAGCCTACAAGGCCCTTGGCGGTCGCGGGGCCGATGCCGTTCTGATCACCGTCGGTGCGATCCCCGCCTATGATCAGGCGCCCCGCTATCTGGGTCGCGGTGGCAAGGCGGTGATGATCGGTATGCCGCATTCCGGCGCGCAATCCAGCTATGAGCCGGTCATTCTGGCGGCTTTGGGTCAGGGCATGGTCGGGTCGAAGATGGGCGACGTGGTGATCCAGCGCGATATTCCGTGGATGATCGATCTGTATGAACAGGGACGTCTGAAGCTGGACGAGCTGATCTCGGGTCGCTGGACGCTGGAACAGATCAACGAGGCCATCGAGGACACCAAGACCGGTTCGGCCAAGCGCAACGTGATCGTATTCGACCGGGGCTGACGGCCCCGGACCACCGGCGGGAGGAGACCGGATGAAACTGCAGGATCTCGACATCATCGTGACCGCTCCGCCCGCGCCGGGCTGGGGCGGGCGCTATTGGATTCTGGTGAAGGTCACCACCGATACCGGCATCACCGGCTGGGGCGAGTGTTATGCCTCCTCGGTCGGTCCCGAGGCGATGAAACACGTCATCCGTGACGTCTTCGACCGCCACATGGCCGGCGAAAACCCCGAGAATATCGAGCTGATGTTCCGCCGCGCCTATTCCAGCGGCTTCACCCAGCGCCCCGACCTGACGGTGATGGGCGCCTTCTCGGGGCTGGAAATCGCGTGCTGGGACATTCTGGGCAAGGACCGGGACCGCCCGGTTTACGCTCTGATCGGCGGCCGGATGAACGACCGCATCCGTGCCTACACCTATCTGTACCCGCTGCCCCGGCACAATCTGACCGATTTCTGGACCTCGCCCGAACAGGCCGGGGAAAGCGCCGCCGAAATGGTCCGGCGCGGCTTTACTGCGGTCAAGTTCGACCCGGCCGGCCCCTACACGATGCGCGGCGGGCATATGCCGGCCATGTCCGACATCTCGATGTCGGTGGCCTTCTGCAAGGCGATCCGCCAGGCCGTGGGCGACAAGGCCGACCTGCTGTTCGGCACCCATGGCCAGTTCAACACCGCGGGCGCCATCCGCCTTGGGCAGGCAATCGAGCCTTTCTCGCCGCTGTGGTTCGAAGAACCCACCCCCCCGGACATGATCGAGGACATGGCCCGCGTCGCCCGCAATGTCCGCATTCCCGTGGCCACGGGCGAGCGGATGACGACCAAGGCCGAATTCGGCGCGGTTCTGCGCGCCGGAGCGGCCGAAATCCTGCAGCCCGCCTTGGGCCGGGCCGGCGGGATCTGGGAGATGAAGAAGGTCGCCGCCATGGCCGAGGTCTTCAACGCCCAGATGGCGCCGCATCTCTATGCCGGGCCGGTGGAATGGGCCGCGAACATCCATCTTGCGGCCTCGATCCCGAACCTTTTGCTGCTCGAGACCATCGAAACGCCGTTTCATGACCAGCTGATCAAGGGCTCGATCCGGGTCGATAACGGCTTTGTCGAGCCGCCTTCGGCCCCCGGCCTGGGCATCGAGGTCGACGAGGAACTGGCCCGTGCCCACCCCTATTCCGGCGACGGTCTGCACCTGCAGATGCAGGAAGCCCCCTGCGACTATGTCAACGGCAATGCGTTTCAGGGCGGGGCCCCGGCAACCGAGGGATGACAATTTCAGACAAGTTGGTGCATACTGCGTCTACCCCTTATTTCCATCCCCAAGGTACCACGTGACTTTCACTGACGCCGAATTGACGACCCCACAATCCGAATTGCCCTCGGAAATGGAGGAAAGCGCCGCGCAAGCAGCGGCTTTCCTCAAGACGCTGGCGCATCAGGGCCGCTTGATGATCCTGTGCCATCTCGCGGCCGGAGAACGCTCGGTGGGCGAGCTTGAAGCCTTGCTCAAGTTGCGCCAGGCCGCGGTCAGCCAGATGCTGGCGCGTCTGCGAACCGAAGGCCTGGTTTCAACCCGCCGAGAGGGCAAGACGATCTACTATTCGCTGCGCGACGGCAAAGCCAAGCAGGTGATCGAGTTGATGCATTCCCTGTTCTGTAGCCCGCAGGCCTGATCCTGTCAGCGTGATACATAGCCTGCGATCACCTGCAACAGCTTGAACGCGGTCGCAGCATCGTTTTCGACCACCGCAAGGAACTCTTCCTCGCCGATACGCAGACAGGTGAGATCGGTTTCAGCCACCATGCTGAGCGCACGGGGCTCTTTGCGGATCAGGCCCAGTTCGCCCACCAAGGTACCGCTGCCGACGCGGGTCACCAGCCGATCCTCCTCGGGCGGTTGCGGCAGGTACAAACCAGCTTCGCCGTCGATGATCATGTAGGCACCATCAGTTGGCTGGTCATCCTTGAGGAACACGACTTCGCCGGCCTTTGCCTCGTACCAGCGCGCACCAAAAGCCAGCAGTCGAAGCTGGCGACGATCCAGCCCCGAAAACAGCGGTGTCTGTTCCAAAGCACGCAGCTTTCGCGTAAGGTCCGCCGAGGCTGCACTGTCACCTTCAACATCCGACGGAACCTGATCGGACACTACGCGCCCCTGTCGGATTTCGACGAACATGTCGAAAGCGCCGGGGTTCTTGAACTGTTCGTTCAGGTAGATGATCGTGGCGTCCGGAAGCAGCTCTCGCAGGTTTCTGAACACAGCCACCTGCGTGTCCATGCCATAACTCGCCAGCGCGTTTTCCAGTATAAGGATATCCGGCTTCTTGATTGTCGCGCGGGTAAAGGCCAAAGGCTCGGCCAGCGCGGCCGGCAGGTTCTGCCCGCCCAGCGCGACCGGTACATCGTAGATCAGCTCAACCACCAGCGGACGGGCTCCGTTTTCGGTCAGCACGTCTGCGATCACTTTCCGAACCTCGTCCGACCGCGCGCCCCCGATCTGGCTGACCTTGCCGAACAGCGCATTCTCCATAACCGTCAATCCGGGCGCAAAGGTGGCCGGGTCCAGCGGCTCGAACACGTCGTTCAGGCGCTCCATCAACTTGTCGGAATGGCTGTGCCGCAGTTCGAGGATGCGGTTCTTGAGCTCTTCGGAAAAGGCCGGCCCAATCTGTTCGGCCGAGATCACGAAAGGCACGGCCAGCAGGCTGGCCAACTGGTCATCGTCCAACCCCGATGCGCCGGTTTCCCGGGTCCTCTCTACCAGGTCGACAGCGGCTTCGTAGGTGGCGGCCTCGAGACCCAGCTTGCGGAACAACGGGTGATCCGTCCCGTCCAGACCAAAGATCTGACGCAGCATTTCGATCACGTCACGTGTCAGGCCGACCAGTGTTTCATCCAGACCCAACTCGCGCAACTGCCCCAGGAAAACGGTCTGCCGGGCCAGCAACTCTTGCGTCACCTGCACGCGTGGCACAGCAAACAGCAGGTTTTCGGCAACGGGCAGCGCAGCGTTGTACGTCATGCGGTCGAAAATCAGGGCTTGCGACTCCAGACCGGCCTTTTTGACGGCGTCCTGTACCAAGGGCCGCAGCTCGATCAGCTTGGCAGCAAGGTCGGGGTGTTTTTCGGGATCGAAACCCAACTCGGCCCCGCGTTGGAACAAGGTGGGCCCAGAGCCCAGTCCGTCGATCAGCTTCAACCACCAATCGCGCAGCTGTTCGGCCGTTTCGAACCCGGCCAGGGAAGGGTCCAGCCATGTGGCCCGGAAGGGATCGGGGCTGTTTCCCGCACGTAGCGTTTCAAGGTGGTCCGCGTCCTCCGGTGGAGCGGTCAGAGGCCTGAGCTGCATCGGCATCATCACGTTGCCGCCAACGGTTCCCTGGAACATCACCGGTCGCGATGTGGCATGACCGATCCGGGCCGCCACGACGGCCTGGTGCAGCGAGGACAGGTTGACACCCCCGATTTCGACCCGGCCCGAACTAGGCAGGATCTCCCGGGTCAATAGATCCGCCAGGGCCCGGCGGTCCTCTTCGCTGGGGGCGGCGACCCCTATGGTCTTACCGGCGGGGAAGGTCAGGTTCAGATCATCCAGAACCTGATTGCCATCCAGATCACGCACCGAGACTTGCTCCAACTCGATCGGGCCATTCAGGTGGGGTCGGCTGTCGGGCTCGCCTTCGAACAGGGTTTCATCCAGCATGCCGCTCGGGGCGAACCGTTCGATGACCACCTCCCAGCGCAGAGACATGTCCTGTGTCTGGTTGTAGTAGGTCAGCAGCTCCTTCCAGGGCGAACTGAGGTCCTTGTAGGCGGCGAGCGCGGCCACGAGAGCACCGAGCGAAACTGACCCCTGCAGAACCAGCAAACCACCGACCAGGTAGAATAGGAACGGAGTCAATTGAGAGATGAAGTTGTTGATGAACTTCATGAAGAATTTTTTCTGGTAGATCTCGAACCGGATGCTGAACAGCCGGGACAGTTGATCTGAAATCAGCGCTCGGCGATGGCGCCAGCCGCCGTTCTGCCGCAGGGTTGCCGCGCCTGCTGCATTCTCGCCGATCTGAGCAGCCAGTACGCGCACCTCTTGGATCCGGCGCTTGTTCAACAGGTTGATCTGGCGCTGCAATCGCGGGATCAGCCAGGCCTGCAATGGGATCAGCGCGACAGCAGCCAATCCGAACCAGACGCTTTGCAGGAATAGAAAGGACAGGATTGTCAGCATCTGCCCCGCCTGAAGGACAGGCTGGCTGATCGCATCGCCCATCAGCCCGCCCATCGGCTCGCTTTCGGCGGTGATCATCGAGACCAGTTCGCCCTGACTGACGCGCTCGAAATAGGGTTGAGGAAACAACAGTGCGCGATTGATCAACTGGTATCTGAACCGGCGCAGCATTCGTTCGCTGAGAACGCCTTTCATCGTGTTGATGCGCATCTTCATCAAACCATGCGCCAACACCGCCGCCAAAAAGGCGAAGCACAAAATTACCAGAAACGTCGTCTGCGACAGACTGTATCCCCAGACATCCACGATCTCGCTGGAGGCGCCGATTGCGTCGTTGATGATGCGTTTGGGCAATTCAAGCGTCAGGTACAGCAGCGGGAACAAAGTTGCCGTCACGGCCAGCAGAACAAGCTGATCACGCTTGGAATACTTCCAAATAAATCCAAAAATTGAACGTTCTATGGCCCCTGCCCCTACTGGTGACCCGAAACTGTTTTGCAGCGATCCTGCCGCGGTCAAAGCAGCACGACGGTACTGCAATCGCGCTTGGATAGGCAAATGGTTTCCAAGGCGAAAACTATTTCGACTTGTGTGAACTAGTTCATTTGCGATCCTGTCTCATAGCCCTTAGTCTGAAGGACAGGACGATATCGGGAGGGTAGTTTTTGCCTGCTACACTTGGCACTGTGTTGCTTCTGCTGTGTGCACTGCAGATCAAACACATGTTTGCCGATTTCTACCTTCAAACGCCCAAGATGCTGTCTGGGCGGGGGGAGTACCTGCATGTCGGGCGCGCACAGCATGCTGCGGTGCATGTTGTGGGTTCAGTCGTGGTTTTCCTGATATTCGGCGCGCCGCTTTCGTTCATTCTGATCATCGGTGCGCTTGAGTGGATCGTGCATTTCAATATCGATTTCGCCAAAGCCAGCTATTCCGACAAGAAACAATTGCAACCCGATCAGGCCGCCTTTTGGCGGGCCGCCGGTCTGGATCAATGCCTGCACAACCTCACTTACATCGCGATGGCCTGGGCCTGGGTTGAATTCGTCGCGCGCTAGTCAGAACTCGACCGAACGATTGCGTTTGACCGCGCGCAGAACCACATTCGTCTGCGCACTTGCCACGGCCGGCAAACGAAACAGAAACCTCTCCAAAAAGACGTTGTAGGCGGCAAGATCGGGACACTGCACTCGCAGGTGATAGTCTGCCTGACCGGTCGTTGCGAAACATTCCTGAACTTCCTTGCAGGTTTCGATTGCCCGGATGAACTCCACGATCTTGTCGGGATCATGCCGCGTCAGATGCACATGTACGATCGCCTCGAACCCCAACCCCAGCGCGATAGGGTTCACAACTGCGCCGTAGCGTTCAATGATCCCGGCCTCTTCCAATGCGCGCACCCGTCTCCAAAGGGCTGAGGTCGACATACCGACCGCATCGGCAAGGTCCGCATTCGACACACGGCTGTCCCTTTGTAGAAGGGTCAGAATCCGGCGATCCCTGTCGTCAAGCTGTATCATTTGGTAGGTTTTTCCGCGTTGTTCGTGTTCTATGGTTAATTCTATCGAAGTTTTACCAAATTTGCGGACCCATTGGCACAACATTTCGCAAATACCGAACTACAGTTGTTCAATCTCAAAGCCAATCCAGGTCCAAGCCATGAGCCGCCACGACAGCAGTCTTCGCACTTATCAACTCACAGACCGGTACGAACAGACCGAGGGTCGCGTGTTCCTGACCGGCACGCAGGCGCTGGCGCGCATCCTGATGGATCAGGCGCGGCGCGACCGCGATGCCGGGCTGAACACGGGCGGGTTCGTCTCGGGCTATCGCGGCTCGCCCTTGGGCGGGCTGGACCTGGAGCTGTGGCGCGCGCGCGAACGGCTGAAATCTGACCGCATCACGTTCATGCCCGCCGTGAACGAAGATCTGGGCGCAACCGCCGTTCTGGGCGCGCAGCAGGCGACGCTGGACCCGCAGTGCGAATTCGAAGGCATCTTTTCGATGTGGTACGGCAAGGGGCCGGGCGTCGACCGCTCGGGCGATGCGCTGAAGCACGGCAATGCCTATGGCTCGGCGCCCAAGGGCGGCGTGCTGGTCGTGGCCGGCGACGACCATGGCTGCGTCAGCTCCTCGATGCCGCACCAGTCCGACGTCGCCTTCATGGCATGGTTCATGCCCACGCTGAACCCCGCCTCGGTCGAGGAGTACCTGGAATTCGGCGAATACGGCTTTGCACTGTCGCGGTTTTCCGGCACCTGGGTCGGGTTCAAGGCGATCTCGGAAACCGTCGAAAGCGCCCGCTCGGTCGAGCTGCGTCCCGACCGACAGTTCATCCTGCCCGAGATCGACCTGCCCCCCGGCGGGTTGCATGTGCGCGCCGCCGACCTGCCCTCGCCCGAGATCGAGACCCGCATCCAACACAAGCTGCGCGCCGTGCGCGCCTTTGCCGAGGCCAATCCGATCGACCGGCGCATCTATGACAGCGACAACGCCAAGTTCGGCTTTGTCACCACCGGAAAGGCCCATCTTGACCTGATGGAGGCGTTGCGCCTGCTGGGACTGGACGAGGCCGCCTGCCACCGCCTGGGCATCGACATCTACAAGGTCGGCATGGTCTGGCCACTGGCGCGGCGCAACGCGCTGCGTTTCGTGAAAAGCAAGGCCGAGGTTCTGGTCGTCGAGGAAAAGCGCGGCATCATCGAAAGCCAGTTCAAGGAGTATTTCTATGACTGGCCCGGCGACAAGCCGCACAAGATGGTGGGCAAATACGACAGCCACGGCGAGCCGCTGATCCCCTGGACGGGTGAACTCAGCCCGCGGATGCTGGTGCCCATCGTGGCCGACCGCCTGCACCGGTTTTTCCCCGAAGAGGACCTGCCCGCCAAGGCCAAGGCGCTGACGGACCAGCCGCCGCAACTGATCAATGTGCCGGGCGCGACCCGCACGCCCTATTTCTGCTCGGGCTGCCCGCACAACACCTCGACCAAAGTGCCCGACGGCTCGATCGCGGCCAGTGGCATCGGCTGCCACGTCATGGCCTCGTGGATGGATCGCCACACCGTCGGCTATGCCCAGATGGGCGGCGAAGGCGTGCCGCATGTGGTGGCGTCCAAGTTCAACGGCGGCAAGCACATCTTCCAGAACCTCGGCGAGGGGACCTGGTATCACTCGGGCTCGCTGGCGATCCGTCAGGCGGTCGCGGCCGGGACCAACATCACCTACAAGATTCTCTACAACGACGCCGTGGCCATGACCGGTGGCCAACCGGTGGACGGCCCGGTCAGCGTGGCCGGCATCGCCCAGACCTGCCGCGCCGAGGGCGTGGAACGGATCGCCATCGTGTCGGACGACATCTCGAAGTTCCACCACGCGGATTTTCCGGCGCAGACAACATTCCACGACCGCGCCGAACTGGACATCTTGCAACGCGAGCTGCGCGAGATCCCGGGCGTGACCGTTCTGATCTATGAACAGACCTGCGCCACCGAAAAGCGCCGCCGCCGCAAGCGCGGCACGATGGAGGACCCCAAGCGGTTCGTTTGGATCAACGATTTGGTCTGCGAGGGCTGCGGCGACTGCTCGGTCGAGTCGAACTGCCTGAGCGTCGAGCCACGCGAAACGCCGCTGGGCCGCAAGCGCAAGATCAATTTGAGCTCGTGCAACAAGGATTTCTCGTGCCTCAACGGATTCTGCCCCAGCTTCGTGACCATCGAAGGCGGTGAACGCCGCAAACGCATGGCAAAGCTGGATCTGGCAACACTCGAGGATGGGCTGCCTGACCCCGCCCTGCCTCGTCTGGACAAACCGTTCGAGCTGCTGGTCACCGGCGTCGGCGGCACGGGTGTGGTAACGGTGGGGGCGCTGATCACGATGGCGGCCCATCTCGAAGGCAAAGGCGCCTCGGTCTTGGATTTCACAGGCTTTGCTCAGAAATTCGGAACCGTTCTCAGCTATATCCGTTTGGGCGACACTCCGAACGCATTGAACCAGGTCCGCATTGATCAGGGCGCGGCCGATGCGGTGATTGGTTGCGACGTCGTCGTCAGTTCGGCCCCCAAAGCCTCGGCGCATTACCGCAAAGGTACGCGCGTGGTCCTGAACCGGGCGGAAATGCCGACCGGCGATATCGTTCTGCGTCGCGACGCTCAGTTACAGGTACAGGCCCGTGAACAGGCCATTCAGAACGTGGTCGGGGCGGAAAACCTGTTCGGTTTCGACGCCAACGCGGTGGCGGAAACCCTGCTGGGTGATGCCGTGTTTGCCAATGTGATCATGCTGGGTTTTGCCTGGCAGCACGGTCTTGTGCCGGTATCGCAAGTCGCGCTGGGTCAGGCCATTTTGCTGAACGGCGTCGCTGCCGAAAAGAACCGTCTGGCTTTTGCAATCGGGCGCAACATGGCAGTTCGTCCGGACATTCTGGCGCTGCCTTCCGACGACGTTGATTCAGATGAATCTCTGGATCAGATGATTGCGCGCCGCACCGCCTACCTGACCGAGTATCAAAACGCGATATACGCGCAGACCTACGCCGATCGGATCGCTACCCTCCGCTCGGCGCTGCCGCAGGCAGAAGAGAGCCTGCTGCGCAGTGTCGCTCGCAACCTGTTCCGCTTCATGGCCTACAAGGATGAATTCGAAGTCGCGCGGCTGATGACTTCGGACCATTTCGCAAAGGATCTGGCCAATCAGTTCGAGGGCGATTTTGCGGTCCGCTTCCACATGGCCCCGCCCCTTCTGAGCCGCAGAACGGACGCCAGGGGCCGACCGCTGAAAAAGGCGTTCGGACCTTGGATGCAGCCGGTTCTGCGGGGCCTGTCAAAGATGCGGGCGCTGCGCGGAACAGCTCTCAATCCGTTTGGCTATCATGCCGAAGCGCGCCTGCACCGCGATCTGCTGAATTGGTACCAGGGGCTGTTGGACCGCCTTGTGGCAGAGTACGGGGATCGGGATACCGAAACGTGGCAAAGCATCCTGTCCTGCGCTGACGAGATCCGCGGTTACGGCCCGGTTCGGATACAAGCGGCCGAGACCGCCAGACGAAAGGTCGATGACTTGTTGCGCGCGCCGCGCGCTCAGGCCGCCTGATCCAGCGCCGAGGCTTTGTAGGCCGCAAGCCAAGCCGCATCCAGCCGGTCGACAACGGCTGGATTGAACCGGTCTTCGACCTCCCAATACCGGCCGGATGGCACCATGTAGCCCGCCTCGTACTCGGCCTGCAGCAGAGCATCGACGTGTTCAGTGCGCGGCCGGGCCTCGGGGATCTTTTCGGTATGAGAGACGGACGGATAGACCAGCCGGCTGGGTCCAACGGACAACCGCACCACGTTGCAATCCTGACGCGCCGCCAGCAGCGCCAGCCGTGCCGATTTCGCCTCGAGCGAACGCAGGGTGACGTCAGCACGCAAGGGATCGGCCGTTCCCTGGCCGTAGAAATGCGTATTGCCCGAGCGCGGATAGACCATGTCGCAGCCAAAGAAGGCAATCACCGATGGTTTGAGAGCGCCCAGCGCCCAGTACCCGGCGGTAAAGGCCATGGTGCCTCCGGCATAGACGAAACCGCCATACGCGTTCTGGATCGGGACATAATCCTGCGCCGTCACGATGCGCTGTGTCGCTGTCAGACAGTCGGGACGGTTCTCGGCCGGAAAATCCTCGGGATGGATCAGGAAATCCCAATCTTCGCGGATGCGCCAGGCGTTGTTGATGACCACGATGTGAGTGAACGGCCCACGCGCCCATTCCCGTGCCGCCAGCGCTGCGGGCGCACTTCCCAAGATCAGAACTTTGGTGTCATTCTCCGCCATCGCGCCCGCCCTTTCTCAGTGTTTCCAGAGAGCTAGCGCATTTGTCCGGCTTGGCTAGCCAAGGACGGAAAAACTGCTTTCCTCGTTGATGGGTCGCTTGCGGGAGTAAAAGCCCGCGTCGATGGTGCGTTTGATATGGGGCAGCTCGAATTGCAGGGGCTGGGCGTCGTGATCCGCCCCGCCCTCGCAATACTCGACCAACGCGGCCATCATCTTGCCCGCGATCGGCGCGTTCTTGTACTGGTTCCCGCTGGTGCCGCAGGCCATGTAAAACCCTGGCAGGCTGGACTTGTCATAGATCGGGATCCAGTCGGTCGAGGCGTCGTACAGATCGACCACTCCCCGCGTTCTGGACGGAATGCCCAGGCTGGGAACGCGCTGCGCGTATCGCATAGCCTGCGTCGTCCACTGGTCGGTGAAGTCGTGGTTGTAGTGCACATCGTCCTCGCACCACTGATGCGGGTCGCAGTCCGGGTCTTCCGAGCCGATCAGGATATGGTTGCCATGTTCCGGCCGGCAGTAGCAGGCGATATCGCCGTCCGATACGATGGTTCCCTGACGCTCGAAATCGAACCCTTCCGGCGCGGGAACGTGGACCACCTCCTGCCGCAGCGGGCGGGTTTCGATGGTCATGTCGTCCAGCACACCCGCCATGCGGTTGATGATCGACGATCCCGGCCCGGCCACGTTGATCACCACCGGCGCGTAAATCTCTTCGCCCGAGGCCAGCCTGACGCCTTTGACTCTGCCACCTTCCTGCAGAATTTCGACGACCTCGGCCCCGGTCCGCACCTGCGCGCCGCGCTGCGTGGCCGCTTGCATCAGGTTCTGCGCGGACAGGGCCGGGTCTGTGACATAACCGGCCTTGGGCCAGAGCACCGCCCCCTGCATCCTGCTGCCATTGGGCTGACCAAAGGCTGGATCGTCCATCCGTTTGGCCGGGGCAAAACTGTCCAGAGAATAGATCGGCAGGCGGTCGAGTAACTGTTCGGCCGACCATTCCTCAAACGGGCAATCCAACTCGGCACTGTATTTCATGTGCCTTGACAGGTGGCCGTTGGCCTCGGTTTTCATGACAAGGCAGCCCGTCTCGCGGAACTGCGCCAGATCGGCCCCATCGGGCAGGCCAAGATAGTCGGCCCAGTCGCGCCAGTAATGGTAGCCCTCCCACGCAAAGGCTGTGCCGTCGAAGGTGGAGTAATGCATCCGGATGATCGCGCAGGACCCGGCGGTCGAGCCGTGCCCCACCTGCGCGTTGCGGTCCAGCGACAGGGTCTTCCAGCCGCCCTTGGCCATCTCGAACGCGATGGCCGCGCCGATCACGCCGGTTCCGATGATGATTGCGTCAGGCTGGCTCATGGCTTGATCCTCCCTCCCAACAGCGCTTGGCATAGGCGCTGAATTCCTCGATTTCCTCGGGCCGCGGTTCGACCCCGGTAAAGACGTACAGGTAGTGCGGCACCAGAGACAGGCGCGTGGCCAGCGGCTCGTTCAACTGCGCCAGATCATAGCCGATCTGCATGTAATACAGCACGCGCGCGCGGGTCTCGGCCTCGACCGCCTCATAGCCATGGCGGGCGAACATGGCGCGCAGCGCGGCCAAGCGGCGGGCATCGGACTGGTCCAGCATCCGCCGCACCTTGCCCGACCGCCGCGCCCAGTCGCGCACGGCAAAGTCCAGCGCCGTGTCGAACAGGGCGGTGTTGACCACGCAGCGATGCACGTTGCAGACGGCGGCGGTGATGGTCTGGGCCGGGGCCTCGGCCTGCGCGATCAGGGCGGCGGTGTTGGTGGCCTGCCAGCGATCCAGAAGCGCATCCAACAGCTGCTGCCGGGATTTGAAATACCAGTAGAACGAGGACCGCGACACCGCCATGCGGTCGGCCAGGTTCAGAACCTTGACCTGCTCGACCCCATCCGAGATCAGCACATCCATCGCCACGTTCAACCAGTCATCGCGCGTGACCTTGACATTGCCGACAAGCGGCTCGGCCTTGGGGTCGTCACGATGCAGGATGGGTTTGCTGTTCATCTCAACTCTCCGGCGGCGCGCCGCCCTCGGCGGTTCGGCGGGCGATGAAGTCGCGCATGGCGTCCAGCCCCGGCTGGGCCTGCGCAGGTGGTTCGAAATTGTTCAGAATGTCACGCCAAACCGCAGTGGCCCGGTGGTTCGCATCGACCGATCCGCGTTCGGTCCAGGTGCCGAAATTGGCATAGTCATGCAGGTGCGGTTCGTAGAATTCGGTGGTGTAGCGCTCCATCGTCTGGCTGGTGGCAAAGAAATGGCCGCCAGGCTCGACCTCGCGCAAGGCAGTGTCAAAGCCGATCTCGGCCTGACCGGCCTGAGCCCCTGCGCACAGCTCGGCCACCATGCTCAGCACCTCGGCGTCGCAGACCAGCTTTTCGAAGGACACGGTCAGGCCGCCCTCGAGCCACCCGGCCGAATGGATGATCACCGTGGCCCCCGCCATCAGGCAGCCCCACAGCCCGAACTGATTTTCGTTGGCCGCCTGCACGTCATTGGCGTTCGACGCCGACCCGGCCGCCGACCGCCACGGCAGGCCCAGATGCCGCGCCAACTGCCCCGCCGCCAGCGAGGCCTGGAAATGCGAGGGCGTGCCAAAGGCCGGGGCGCCTGATTTCATGTCCACGTTGCTGGTGAACGTGCCATAGCAGACCGGCGCGCCGGGTTTTGCCAGTTGGGTCAGGGTCAGGGCGGCCAGCGCCTCGGCATGGGAAAGGGTGATCGCGCCTGCAACGGTGATCGGCGCCATTGCACCCATCAGCGTGAACGGCGTGATGATCGACATCTGCCCGTGACGGGCAAAGTCGATCAGCCCCTGCGCCATCGGAATGTCCAGGGTGCGCGGGCTGTTGGTGTTGATGATCGTGTAGCAATGCGGGTGGGCGCGGAACTCGTCATCGGACAGACCGCGCGCGACGGCCAGCATCTGGAAGCAATCCATCACCTGCGGCGTCCCGCGCGAGAAGAAGAACGGGAACTTGTCGGTCAGCTCCATCTGCGCCTGCGTGGTGAAATAGTGGCGCAGGTGTGTGGGCACGTCCTGCGGCTCGACCTGCGGCGAGATCATCTGGAACACGTCGAAATGATGGGTGAGCTTGAGGAATTCGAGGTAATCCTGCCCGCTGGCCGGGCGGCGGCCGCGTTCCAGATCGGTGGCATTGGGCGCCCCTGCGCCGGGCTGAAAGACAAGGCTCCCCAGTTCCAGCGTAAAGTCGCGATGCCGCGCCCCTGCCCGGCAGACGATGGATTTCGGGGCCGAGGCAACCGCAGCCTCGACCAGATCGCGGCCGATGAACACCATCTGGCTGTCTTCATCCACCCGCGCGCCTGCAGCGGCAAAGAGGCGCCGCGCCTCGGGCAGCAGGACCTTGACGCCCAGTTCCTCCAGCGTGCGCAGAGCGGTTTCGTGCATGTCGGCGATCTGGTCGACGGGAAAGACCTCCATCACCGGAAACGGGTTGCGCAAGTGGCGATAATTCACGTCCCGATGGGTCGCGGGTGCGGACTCCGCACCCCGGCCCCGCCTTCGCCGATCCCTGCCCCGGGCCGCCACGATCAGCCCCGCATCGCCTTGCCCTCGGGATCATAGGGCGACGGCGCGATTACCCGCGCGGGCCGCTCGACCCCGACCACATGCACCGACAGTTCGGTACCCGGCTGTGCCTTGTCGCGGTCCACCAGCGCCATCGCCAGCGACTTGCCGATATAGTGGCCATACCCGCCCGAGGTCACGAAGCCCACGCGCTGATCACCCGCCCAGACCGGCTCGTACCCGCTGGCATCCGCATCCAGCGCGTCCACCTCGAGCGTCACCTGAACCTGCGCCGGGCCGTTGCCCTCACGCTGGGCCAATGCCGCGTCCTTGCCGATGAAGTCCTTGGTCCAGTCGATCCAACGGTCCATGCCAGTCATGCCGGGGGTGTAGGCCTGGGTGAATTCGGCCGACCAGATGCCAAAGCTCTTCTCAAGCCGCGTGGACAGCATCGCGTTGAAGCCGCATTCGCGGATGCCTTCGCTGGCTCCGGCCTCGAGCAGCGCGCGGCGCAGGGCGATGTGGTCGCCATACCGGCAGTTGATCTCATAACCCTTTTCGCCAGTGACCGACATGCGGGCCACCCGGGCGCGCACGAGGCCGATGTCGTAGTCACCGCAGCCCATGAATTTCAGGGTTGAGATATCCTGTTCGGCCAGTTTCTCGACCACCGCCTGTGATTTCGGGCCAACCACGGCAAAGCCGCAGACCTCTTCGCCGAGGTCGCGCACCTGTACGCCATCGATCATGTGATCGTCGAACCAGCGCATGTGCCAGGCCCGCAGGTAATAGCTGCCCATGATCCACCAGGTGCCGTCGCCCCAGTTCAGCACCGTCAGGTCGCCCTTGAGCCGCCCGTTCTCGCCCAGCATCGGCGCCAATTTCGCGCGGCCCGGTCCCGGCAGTTTTGAGGCCATCACCTTGTTGAGCCAGATTTCCGCATTGGGCCCCGAAACCTCGAACCGTGAGAACCCGGTGATGTCCATCAGGCCCACGCCTTCGCGGATGGTGCGGCATTCCTCGGCCACGATGTCGAAGGCGTTCGAGCGTTTCAGGGTCGGCGTTTCCTCGAACCCCTTGGGCGCGAAATAGAGCGGCACCTCGAGATCCCAGCTGACCCCCCATTTGCAACCCGCTTCGATCATCGCGTCATGGGCCGGCGACATTTTCAACAGGCGTCCGGCGGGCAATTGCTCGTTCGGATAGGTCATCACGAAACGGCGTGAATAGAACTGGCCCGTCGTCTCGCGGATGTAGCGCTTGTTCTGGGCAAAGTCGCCATAGCGCGCCACGTCCATCGGCCAGGCGTCGGCCTCGGGCTCGCCATGGATCATCCATTCGGCCAGCGTCTTGCCGACGCCGCCGCCTTGAAGGAACCCGGCCATCACCGCGCAAGCGGTCCAATAGCCCCGCTTGCCCGGCACCGGACCGACCAAAGGGTTGCCGTCGGGCGAGAAGGTGAAGGCACCGTTCACCCATGTCTTGATGCCCACGTTCTGGATCGCCGGATAGCGTTCGAAGCCCAGCGTCAGTTCGTTCTCGATGCGGTCCAGCTGCTCCTGAAACAGCTCCTCGCCATAATTCCACGGCGCGCCGTCCATAGCCCAGTGTTCGTGATCGACCTCGTAGATGCCGACCAGAACACCCTTCTGGTCCTGCCGCATGTAGGTGAAGCCCTCGAGATCCACGGTCATCGGCATCTCGAAATCGGCCGCGGCGACCTCGGGCACCGTGTCGGTGATCAGATAGTGGTGTTTCAGCGGAGAAACCGGCAGTTCGACCCCTGCCATGCGCCCCACCTGCTTGGCCCATAGGCCGGCGGCGTTGACCACATGTTCGCAGGTGATCGTGCCCCGGTCGGTCACCACTTGCCAGCCATCGGCGGTCTGGATCAGTTCCTCAACCTTGGTTTCCTCGTAGTATTCCGCCCCGCTTTTTTTGGCGGCAGTGGCATAGGCCTGCACGGTACCCGTGGTGTCAATATACCCCTCTCGGTCGGCCCACATCGCGCCCAGAATGCCATCGGTGGACATGATCGGGCAGCGTTTCTGCGCCTCTTCCGGGCTCAGCAATTCGCAATCGTCGATGCCGATGGACTGGAAGATGCGGTAGTTCGCCTGCAACCACTCCCACCGTTCGGGGGTTCCGGCCAGCGTCAGACCACCGGTCATGTGCAGGCCGATATTCTGGCCCGATTCCTTCTCGATCTCGCTCAGCAGGTCGATCGTGTAGGCCTGCAGCGCCGCCATGTTCGGATCGGCGTTCAGCGCGTGGATGCCACCCGCCGCGTGCCATGACGACCCCGAGGCCAGACGCCGGCGTTCCAGCATGACCACATCCGACCAGCCGAACTTGGCCAGATGATACAGAACCGAGGCGCCGACGACGCCGCCCCCGATGACCACAACGCGATACTGCGACTTCATCCCGACCTCCCCTGGACGATTCCCAAAGGACGCTAGGGGCACTGTTCACTTCTGTCTAGACATTTCTGTACAGTGCTGTCAGGCGCTGGCGCTGGGCCGCGCCTGCACGCTGTCGAACCAGGCTCGGGTTGCCGTGTTGCCCTCGGGGATGCGCATCTTGATGACGCGGGCGAAATCCACGAACACGAAGGTCGAGATATCGGCCAGCGAGAACGCCTCGCCCGCGATGAAGGGGCTGTCTTGCAGGCGCTCTTCGAGCAGGTCGAAGAACGCTCCGACGCGCGCGATGCCACGTTCGGCCAGTTCCGGGATCTGCGCGTGGTTCTGCGGGCCGGGAATGGCGCGCTCCTTGAAGGCCGGATGCGTGTTGCGCAGCGCGTCGGCGATGGGCGCCCCGCCCTGCTGTTCGACGATCGCGTTCCACATCAGCACCAGCCCTTTCTCGTCCGGTGTCCGCCCCATCAACGGGGGCTCGGGGAAGCGCGCCTCGAGATAGGCGGCGATGCCGAGGTTCTCGGTCAGAACGGTCCCCTCGTCGGTAACCAGAACCGGAATGGTGGCGCGGGGGTTCACCTTTCGAAACGCCTCGCTCATTTGCTCGCCGTTGGCGATCGAGATGTCGCGGGTTTCGATCTGCAGCCCCTTTTCGGCGATAAACATGCGGGCGCGGCGCGGGTTCGGGGCGGTCGAGCAATCGTAAAACAGCATGGGCGGTCCTTTGCGTGAGCGTCACGCGAAGGTTAGACCGCCCGCCGTGCCGGGATCGAGTCCCCGTGCAAAGTGACCCTGCGGAACGCCGCTCAGCGCCGATAGATGAAGCAGCGACCCGGAACCGCGTCTTCGGGAAGGGGTTGTTCCGTCAGCATTTCGAAATACATCCGGTCGCTCGAGACCATCAGCCCGCCCTTGGCCAGCAGCGGTTCGATCAGGGGTGACACAAAGCGGGCGAAAGCGTCGTTCTTTTCGCGGTTGTGACCGCCCAGATCGGCATGAATCACGCTGGCTGTTGCGCCGAACCGATCAAGCGCGGCGGGCAGAGTCTCGCGCACGTCGCCCAGGATCAGGCGATCTTCAGGCGGAGTGGAATCGGGGTGCGAGGCCACAGCGCGCTCGAACACATAGACGGGTCGGTTTCGGACCCGGTTCATCATGTGATGATAGGTACGCCCGTTTCCCAGACCCAGTTCGAACACCGGACCGGCCAAGTTGGCCGTGTCGGCAATCGCGAAATCCAGACATGCCCGCTGCGAGACCATGCGATCAATGAACAGATCCAGTCGGCTTTGCGCGTCAGACATTGCGAAATATCTCCCTGATACCTTAACGACCACCAATCATGGTCAATCGCGGCTTTGATGACAAAAACTCAAGACTTTGTGTAGGCACAATGCACTGTTCGTCACGTTTCCGCGACATTTCAGCCCAAGAAGGTATTTGACTAGTCGCCCCCAAGCGCGCGAAACTGCGACAAAAAACCAGGGAGTTCAAAACCAATGTCACGCGGTGGCCACACGGGTGGAAAGCCCGAATGACGGCCTTGTTGTCTGTCCGAGATCTGACCATCGGTTTCGGCGCCGGGGAGCCCGTCGTCAGAGATGTGAATTTCGATGTCGAGGCCGGGCAAACGCTGGCATTGGTCGGGGAATCCGGGTCGGGCAAGACGATCTCTTGCCGGGCGGTGCTGCGCATTCTGCCCAGGACAGCCCAGATCCGCAGCGGCGTAATGCAGCTGAACACTTCCAAGGGCAGCGTCGCGCTGTCCGAAATTTCCGAACGTGAGATGCGTGGCATCCGCGGCAATCGAATTTCGATGATCTTTCAAGAACCTATGCGGTCGCTGTCTCCGTTGCACAAGATCGGCAATCAGGTCAGCGAAGTTCTGTGGCTGCATCGGGGTGCCTCCGAGTCTGAGGCCCGCAAGGAAGTGCTGTCGCAGTTCGAACGCGTGGGCTTTCCCGATCCGGCGCGTGCCTATGACTCGTATCCTTTCGAACTTTCAGGCGGGATGCGCCAACGCGCGATGATTGCGATGGCGATGGTGTCCAAACCGGAATTGCTGATTGCCGACGAACCGACAACTGCGCTGGATGTGACGACCCAGGCTCAGGTGCTGGGCCTGATCAAGGATTTGCAGAAAGAAACTGGCATGGCGCTGGTTTTGGTGACGCATGACCTGGGCGTGGTCGCCAATATGGCCGAACAGGTCGTCGTCATGCACAAAGGCCGGGTGATGGAGGCGGGTTCGGCCGAGCTGATCCTGAATGCTCCGGCCCATCCCTATACCCGCCAGCTGTTTGATGCGGCCCCCGAGATCCCGGACAAGGAAGCGGTGGGAATTCCGATGCCGGACGAGGATCTGATCCTCGACATGAAGGATGTGTGCAAGACCTACACGATGCGGTCGTCGCGCGGTTGGAAAGCGGACAAGCTGATTTATGCCTGCCGGGGCGTCGACCTGAAACTGGCCCGCGGCAAGACGTTGGCCGTAGTCGGCGAAAGCGGATCGGGCAAGACCACCGCGGCCCGGATCGCGCTGGGGGCCGAGTTGCCAGACCCGGGCGGCGAAGTGCTTTTTCGCGCCGCGCCGGGCGAGGACCCGATACGCGTCCACCAGATGACCCGCGAGGAGCGCACGGCGTTTCAGCGCAAGGCTCAGATGGTGTTTCAGGATCCCTACAGTTCTCTGAGCCCGCGCATGCGCATTCAGGATGCGATGACCGAACCGCTGGAGATCCACAATATCGGTACGACGGCCGAGCGCCGCGACAAGGCCGCTGAGATGCTCGAACGCGTGGGATTGAACGCCGGGATGCTCAAGCGCTACCCCCACGCTTTCTCCGGCGGTCAACGCCAACGCCTGTCAATCGCCCGTGCGATGATGCTGGATCCGTCCCTGATCGTCTGCGACGAGCCGACATCGGCTTTGGACGTTTCGGTCCAAGAGCAAATCCTGACCCTTCTGGAAAGACTGCAGGACAGTCTGAACCTGTCCTATCTTTTCATTTCTCACGATCTGGCCGTGGTCGCCCGTATCGCGGACGAGGTCGCGGTCATGCGCCAGGGGCTGGTCGTCGAACAGGCTCCACCCGAGACGTTGTTCTACAACCCGCGCCACCCCTACACCAAGGCTCTGATTGCCGCACAACCCGAACCCGATATCAATCGTCCCATCGATCTGAAGCTGGTCGCCCTTGGCGCCGGGTCTCCGGACAGTTGGGATGACGCCTTTAGATTCTCTGACACCATGATACCTTCACTCGTGGAAATGGAGCCCGGCCATAAGGTACGTTGCCATGTTTAAGACCACTCGATTCAAGTTTCTGGCCGCCGCGCTGACGCTGGGCGCGGCGCTGCCCGCCTGGGCCGACACCCTTCCCGACCTGCAGGAAAGCACGTTCTGGAAAGCCGAGGTGGACATCGGAAACCTGCCCCCGGTGCAAGATCGCATCCCGCAGGAACCGCTGATCGTCGACCTGTCTTCGAAAGGGCGCGAATTCGGCAAACAGGGCGGAACCCTGCGCACGATGGTCACCCGGTCCAAGGATATCCGGCAGATGGTGGTCTATGGCTACGCCCGACTGGTGGGCTTCGATGCCCAGTACAATCTGGTCCCCGATCTGCTGGCGTCTTACGACAACGAAGAAAACCGCAAGTACACTCTGCACCTGCGCAAGGGGCACAAATGGTCGGACGGCACACCTTTCACCTCGGAAGACTTCCGATACTGGTGGGAAGACGTGGCCAACAACGAGCTCCTCAGCCCGTCCGGCCCCCCAGATTTCCTGCGGGTTGAGGGCAAACTCCCCACTGTCACGTTCCCGGACGAAACGACGGTGATCTACGAATGGGACGACCCGAACCCGAACTTTCTGGCCTCACTGGCGCAGGCGCGACCACCATTCATCTACCGCCCTGCTGCGTTCCTGAAGCGTTATCATGAGAAATATGCCGACAAGGAAAAGCTGGACTTCGAGGTCAGTGACGCACGTGTCAAGAGCTGGGCCGCCCTGCACAACAAGCTGGATAACCTCTACAAGTACGACAATCACGAACTGCCCACTCTGCAGCCGTGGCTGAACGCGAGCTCGGGCAAGAAGATCCGGCACAATTTCGTCCGCAACCCCTATTACCACCGCATCGACTCGAAGGGTTTGCAACTGCCATACATCGACGTGGTCGAGATGGAGATCGTGGCTCCCGGCCTAGTGGCGGCCAAGGCCAATGCCGGTGAGACCGACCTGCAGGGTCGTGGGCTTGATTTTCGGGATGCCTCGATCCTGAAAAAGGGCGAAGCCAACGGAAATTACAAGACGCTACTCTGGAAAACCGGTGTTGCGTCACAGATCGCGATCTACCCCAACCTGAATTTCGAAGACGAGGTCTGGCGCAATGTGCTGCGCGATGTCCGTGTCCGTCGCGCTCTTTCGCTGGCCATCGACCGTCAGACCATCAACCAGGCGCTGTATTTCAAACTGGCGCATCCGGCCGCCATGTCCGTTTTGCCTGCCTCGCCCTTCTACAGTGAAGAGAATGCGCAGGCCTGGGCGCAATACGACGTCGCACAGGCCAACGCCCTGCTGGACGAGGTCGGGCTGACGCAGCGCGACAAGAACGGCATACGCCTGTTGCCGGACGGCCGCCCCATGGAACTGGTGATCGAGACGGCCGGGGAACGCCAAGAGGTCGAGAACGCGCTGCAGATCGTGACTGATACGTGGCGGGAAATCGGGGTGAAACTGGTCATGCGTCCGCTTGACCGCGACATCCTGCGCAACCGTGTTTTTGCCGGCAATACGATGGCTTCGGTCTGGTATGGCTGGGATGATGGCATCCCGCAGCTGCATACATCACCGGTTTACCTGGCCCCGACCGACCAGGTGTTTCTGGCCTGGCCAAAATGGGGGCAGCACTATCAAACCGGCGGCGAAGCCGGCGAGCCGCCCGATCTGCCCGAAGCCCAGCGTTTGCTGGAGTTGAACCACATCTGGGAACTTGCAAAAACCGAGGATGAACGCCGGGCGGTCTGGGAGGAGATGTTGAAGATACACGCCGACCAGATCTATGGCATCGGAATTCTGAACGGCGCGCCCCAGCCGATCGTGGTTTCAAACCGTCTGCGCAATGTTCCCGAACAGGCCATGTGGGCCTGGGAACCCGGCGCGCATTTCGGAGTGCACCGCCCAGACGAATTCTTTTTCGCCGACTGACAGGAGCGGATAGATGATCATGCTCCGCTACGCGGTGTATCGCTTTTTCACGATGCTGCTGACCCTGTTGGTGGTATCGATGCTGATCTTCGTGATCATCAACCTGCCGCCAGGAGATTATCTCAGCAATCAGATTGCCGAGCTGCAGGCTTCGGGGCAGTCGGCCGGTGTGGCCAAGGCGGAATTCCTGCGAAAGGAATACGCTCTGGACCGCCCAATGTGGGAACAATACCTGATCTGGGTCGGCTTCTTTCCCGGCCCTCATGGGTTTGAGGGGTTGCTGCAGGGCAACTACGGCTGGTCCTTCGAATTCGATCGTCCGGTTGCCGACATCGTCGGGGACACGCTGTGGCTGACCGTGGTCGTGAACCTTGCCGCGATCCTGTTCGTCTATGCCGTGGCCTTGCCTCTGGGCGTTATGGCGGCGGCCAAATCGCGGACCTGGGTGGACTATTCGACCGCCTTCGTGGGGTATCTGGGATTGGCGACGCCCAACTTTCTGCTGGCGCTCATCCTGTTTTATTACGGGCACCGCTACCTCGATTTGCCCATCGGCGGATTGATGGACCCGGTGTATGAGGGGCAACCCATGAGCTGGGACAAGATGAAGTCCATCCTGGTTCATCTGATCGTGCCCACATTCGTGATCGGCACCTCGGGCGCCTCGGCCATGATGCAGCGCCTGCGCGCCAACATGCTGGACGAATTGGGCAAGCCATATGTTGAAACCGCTATAGCCAAGGGCATGTCGCCGTCGCGGATGCTGACCAAGTACCCGCTGCGCGTCGCCTTCAACCCCTTCGTGGCCGACATCGGCAACCTGCTGCCCTCGATGGTGTCGGGATCGGTTCTGGTTTCGGTGGTGCTGGGTTTGCAGACCATCGGCCCCACGTTGCTGACGGCGCTTAAGACACAGGACCAGTTCCTGTCAGCCTTCATTCTGATGTTCGTGGCGCTGCTGACGCTGATCGGCACCATGATCTCCGACATTCTGCTGGTCATGCTTGACCCGCGTATCCGGTACGAGGGGCGCGAAGCATGAGCAAACTTCCCGACGGTCGCTTTGTCGACGACGCCCCGTTTGATCCCGAAGCATCTTTGCAGCAATTGGAGCGCAGGGATCTGGACGCCCCGAATTGGGTTCTGGTCTGGCGCAAGTTCAAGACACACCGGCTGGGTCTGATATCGGGCATTTTTCTGCTGCTGTGCTATCTGATGCTCCCGTTTGCAGGGTTCATCGCGCCTTATGGCCCGAACGAACGAAATGGCGAACATCTCTACGCACCGCCCCAATCGGTGAACTGGTTCCACCAGGGCGAGTTCATTGGGCCGTTCGTCTACCCGATCGTTGCCGAGGCCGACCTCGAGACGTTCCAATGGAAATTCGTCCCTGACACCGAGGATCCGCGACCCGTGCGGTTCTTCTGCGAGGCATCCGAGTACAAGCTGGCCGGGCTCATCCGGTCAAACACGCATCTGTTCTGCGCCCCGGAAGGCACGACACTGTTCCTCTGGGGTTCGGACCGGCTGGGCCGCGATATCTTCAGCCGCATCCTCTATGGCGCGCAGCTGTCGCTGACCGTGGGCCTGATCGGCATTTCGGTCTCGTTCTTCCTTGGCATCCTGTTCGGGTCGCTGGCCGGCTATTTCGGCGGGCGGATCGACTGGGTCATCAACCGCGTGATCGAAATCCTGCGGTCTTTGCCCGAACTCCCCCTGTGGCTGGCACTATCGGCCGCAGTTCCGTCGAACTGGTCGCCGGTTGCGGTGTTCTTCATCATCTCGATCATCCTCGGCATCCTCGACTGGCCAGGGCTGGCCCGATCCGTGCGCGCCAAATTCCTGTCGCTGCGCGAAGAAGAATATGTGCGCGCCGCCGAGATGATGGGTGCCAGTTCCGGCCGGGTGATCCGCAAGCACCTGTTGCCGAACTTCATGTCACACCTGATTGCCTCGGCCACGCTGTCGATCCCCGCCATGATTCTGGGGGAAACGGCACTCAGCTTCCTTGGCCTCGGCCTGCGGGCACCGGCGGTCAGCTGGGGCGTGATGCTGAACGACGCGCAAAACCTCGCCTCGATCGAGATCTATCCGTGGACGGCCATCCCGATGCTACCGATCATCGTGGTGGTGCTAGCCTTCAATTTCCTGGGTGACGGGCTGCGCGACAGTCTGGACCCCTATCAGCAATGAGCCTGCTGGCTTCGCTTCCACCGTCCGAGGCCTATCGGGTCGCCGGTTCCGGTGCGCTTCCCAGCGCCTTTGCCGTATCCGAGCTGGCAACAGCCAGCTTTGCTGCCGTGGGCCACGAGCTTGGACGGTTCATGCAGGCCACCAATCTTGTCTCGCTCCCACCCAAGGCAATGGTCGATCACCGCCTTGCGTCGCTGTGGTTCGGATACTCGTTCAAGCCCGAAGGCTGGGATATGCCAAGCCTCTGGGATCCGATCGCGGGCGACTATCGGGGGGCCGATGGCTGGATCAGGTTGCACACCAACCTCCCCCACCATAGGGAAGCGGCCCTCAAGGTTTTGGCGACCGAGGGGAATCGTGCGGCGGTGACGCAGGCCATCAAGAGCTGGTCGGTCTCGAACCTTGAAACGGATATCGTGGCGCAGGGTGGTGTTGCCGCCGCCATGCGCAGCCGGGCCGAGTGGCTTGACCACCCTCAAGGCCGCGCCGTGACGCGGGATCCGTTGATCGGCTGGCACGGCCCACGCCGGATCACGCTGCGCGACAGGCCTCAGGCGCGCGCGGATCGGCCTTTGGCCGGGCTTCGGGTTCTCGACATGACGCGCGTGCTGGCCGGCCCGGTTTCCACCCGCACGCTGGCCGGGTTCGGAGCCGAAGTGCTGCGCATCGACCCACCGGGTTGGGATGAGCCGGGCGTGATCCCCGATATCTCGCTCGGCAAGCGCTGCGCGTATCTGGACCTCAAGCCACCCGCTGGCCTGGAAAAGCTGCAAGAGCTGCTCGCGCAAGCGGATGTCTTTGTCCATGGCTACCGCCCCGGTGCGCTGGATGCTCTGGGCCTGACCAAAGAGGTGCGCGATACGGTCGCTCCAAACCGGGTCGAGGTTACGCTGGATGCCTATGGTTGGCAGGGGCCTTGGGCCACCCGTCGCGGATTTGACAGCCTCGTCCAGATGAGCGCGGGGATCGCTGACGCCGGTCGCGTTTGGGCCGGAGCCGACAAACCCACCCCGTTGCCAGTTCAAGCACTTGACCATGCCACCGGCTATTTGATGGCCGCCGCTGTCCTCTCGGCCCTGACAGAAGCGGCTTCGGGGCATTCGATCATGGATGGGCGCCTGTCGCTGGCGCGCACCGCCGAATTGCTGGCCAGCCTCGCGAAATCCGAGACAGGCGACCCGATCACCGCTGCCGAACCCGGGGACTACGCATCCCGATCGGAAGAGTCCGGCTGGGGCCCCGGCAAACGGCTGAAACCCGCGCTGAGCGTCGGTGAGGCACGGATGCACTGGCCGATCCCGGCATCCCGGCTCGGCACGTCCGATCCAACGTGGCAAACCACCTGAACAAAGGCCCGACCGCCGCGCGGCCCTGCCCAACGCTTGGAACGGCGGCACACCTGCGCCGCAGGTCAAAGGGGCGGGAGCGCCCTAGCGGTCGTCTCCACCGGGGCCGATATCGTCCAGATAATCCTCGTCAATCGCGGCTTGCACCGCGCCGGTGACCGCCTCGCGTTGTTTCGGAGACAGGTCTTCGGGCTCCTTGCCATCGGCCAGTCGTACCGTGACTTCGCGGTGGGCAAACTTGATGCCTTCGCGCGCGAACAACTCGCGGATTTCTTGGTACACCTTTTTGCGCACCAGCCACTGGTCGCCCGGCTTGGTCATAAACTTCACCCGGATGATCATCGCGGAATCCTGCATCTCGATAACGCCCTGCGACTTGAGCGGCTGGATGAAGTTGTCCCCGATCACCGGGTCCTCCAGCAACTCCTGTCCCAGCTTCTTGATCAGTTTACGGACCTTCTCGACGTCCGTGTCATAGGTCACGCGCAGAGGCAGTTTCATGATCACCCAGTCGCGCGAGTAGTTGGTCAGAACCTTGATTTCACCAAACGGGATCGTGTTCAGGGCCCCCAGATGGTGGCGCAGCTGGAAAGACCGGACCGAGATTTTTTCGACCGTACCTTTGACATCTCCGATGTCGATGTATTCTCCCTTGCGGAACGCGTCATCCAGCAGGAAGAACGCGCCCGAGAAAATGTCCCGCACCAGGGTTTGCGAGCCAAAGCCCACGGCCAGACCGACAACGCCGGCGCCTGCAAACAGCGGGCTGACATTTATTCCCAGTTCCATCAGAACGATCAGCGCGATGGTCACGACCACCACGGCCAGTATGGCGCCCCTGAACAGAGGCAGCAGCGTGGCAAGGCGGCTTTGACCGCCCTCTCCGCCCTCGTCACCCAACTCGGCTTCGGCGGCTCCATCATCGGTTTCTTCAGCGATCTTGGTGTCGATCCAGATCCGGAAGAAGTGGAACAGGATGTAGCCGATGAACAGGATCACCATCACATCCAGCGCCCTGCCAATGGGCAAATCCTCGCTCCAGCTGGCTTCGGGATTCCAGATGACGACCAGCGCATAGATGCCGACGACAAAGGCCAGGATGCCCGCGACACGCCGCGCAAGATCTTCGTAGGTCACCAATGTGTGCTTGCGCTTCTCCGCCTCGGGCGTCTCCGAGGTGCGAACGGCCTCCTCATCGGAATCGAGTTCGGCATTCAGAGCCTCGATCTGCCGGTTGCGATCGAAGTACCGCTCGAGCAGATAGTTCATGGCGCCATATGCGATGACGACCGACATGAAGATCATGTAGCTGCTTGCGACGATCGGCAGCGAGTCCTCGGTCTCGAGCACCAGATCCACCGCCAGCTTGAACCAGCTGAAGACCAGATACACGATCAGGGCCGGGGCCCAGCCAAATGACACGAACCGCAGCAACCAAGACACCTGGTCCGGCTGACGGCCGCCTCGGATGGCGTTCGAAATGGCCCGGGCATTGAACAGGATCATCAGGATGTTTCCGACCATCCCGATCAGGGTCAGTCCGCCATAAACCATCGCGTAGACGTTGTAGTTCAGCCCGAAATCCGCCACCCAAGTGGAAAACAGAACAGCGGTAATATCATAGGTCGCCAGCGCCGATGCCCAGATGTACAGCCGCTTGGCGTCACGATCCGAGAACGGCGGCAGCCTGTACTGGCTGAGATACGGCGACAGTACCATCCGCCACAGGTCGGAAACCGTACGTGACAGGAAAAACGCCGTGAAAATCGCCGTGACGGTGAACTGGATCGAGATATCTTCGGCCTCGCCAAAAAACAGATACCCAACGATCAGAGCCATCAGCATTGCAAACACCGTGGCCCCGATACCCATCAGAAACCGGAACACAAGGAACGGCATCTTTTCCCGATACCCCTGCGGGTTTTCCTTGATCCGGGCGACGACCCACCGTCGGGCAAAGCGCTTGCCGTACAGCTCGATCGACAGCCATCGGCCAACCATCAGGAACAGTATGTTCCATCCCAGCACCTCGACATAGGTGAAAATCCGGCCATCAGGACTGGTTTGCTCGAGGATGTAGCGCACCTCGAAGATCGAATAGGGCAACGCCTCAAGGCGGGATCGCACGGCTTCGCTGAACTTGGCAAAGCGCTCCTGCGCCTTCATCAACTGCGAACTTTCCGCCATCGGATCATGTGCGACGTCCTCGGGCTGACCACCAGCCTGCCCGACCGAGGATACGACCTGCCCGGCGCTGTCAATGACGATCACGCTGGCGCCCGCCTCGGTCGCGGCGCGGATCGCGGCCGCGACATCGTTGTCCTGCGGGGCCTCTGTTTCACCGGACGCCCCGGGATACCCCGGGATCAGCGAGGTCTGCGCCGCCGCACCGGTCGCGAAGGCCAGAGCGATTGTCCACGTCAGGAACAGTACACGGACAAGAAAGTTCGGTTTCATAAGGTCTTGCATCCTGATCTCTTGCTGCACGACAGCCTATAGAACGCACCGGCCTTGATCAAACGATCCACTCGCTGCTTCCCGACATCGTGTAGGACCGTGTTTTTGGCGCAAGCCCAAAGGCAGGATGTTTCCAACCCTATGGAATTCCTATAAGAGCAGGCAGCATCCGGCAAATCCTGGCTTTGCCAACTTCGGGGAATGTTGCAGGCTTAGCGTTATTGGTGACTTGCGCAATGGCTGTTGCCAAATCGCAATGATTGACGCATTTGCGGCTTTGACACAGACCCTTTGGCAGGCGGCGTCAAAAAATATAAGATAACTGGTGCGAAACGCGCGGAAACTGCACCGTAACAAAGATACGAGCGAGGGCATGAGCCTAGGCATCGACGACAAACAGACCGGTCGCGCTCCGCGCATAATGTTCTACAGTCACGATACGTTCGGACTGGGTCATCTCAGACGCTCCCGAGCGTTGGCTGCGGCAATGACGCGGGCGAACCCGCGGGCTTCGGCGCTGATCCTGACGGGCTCGCCCGTTGCCGGGCGCTTCACTTTTCCGCGGCGCGTGGACCATGTACGCCTGCCGGGCGTGACCAAGCGGGCCGATGGTTCGTATGCCGCGCGCACGATCGGAATGGGGATTGACGAGGTCACCGAGCTGCGTTCGGGACTGATCCAGACCACCATGCGCCAATTCGACCCAGACGTCGTCGTCGTCGACAAGGAGCCGACCGGCTTCCGGGGCGAACTGCTTCCTACCCTTGAACAGCTGCATCAATCCGGGCGCGCCAAACTGGTACTGGGCCTTCGCGACGTTCTGGACGAACCCGAGGTTCTGGCGGCGGAATGGGCCCGAAAGGACGCCGTCGCCGCGACCGAGAAATACTATCACGAAATCTGGGTCTACGGCCTGCGGTCGGTTTATGACCCGACAGAAGGATTGCCGCTCAGCCCGTCGGCGCAGGCGCGGATTCATTGGACCGGCTATCTGCGCCGCGATCTCGGCCCTGTCGGCGAACCTCCTGAGCAGCCCTATATCCTTATCACGCCCGGAGGCGGTGGCGACGGGAAGGCAATGGTCAACCTTGTCCTATCCGCATATGAAAAAGACCCTGATCTGTCCCCCCGAGCCCTGCTCGTCTATGGCCCTTTCCTGTCCGGTGAGTTGCGCGAAGAATTCGAGGCCCGCGTGGCGGCCCTGAACGGTCGTGTGACGGCGGTCGGGTTCGAATCCCAGATCGAAACCCTGTTCGCCGGCGCGGCGGGTGTGGTCTGCATGGGCGGATACAACACGTTTTGTGAGGTGCTCTCCTTTGACAAACGCGCGGTGATCGTCCCGCGAACCACCCCGCGGCTGGAACAGTGGATTCGCGCCTCGCGCGCCGAGGAACTGGGTCTTGTGCGGATGCTGGACGAAACCCGCGATGGGTTGACGGCCGATGCGATGATCACGGCCATCCGCAACCTGCAGCAGCAACCCCTTCCCTCGCAGGCGATCCGGGCCGGTTTGCTGGATGGCTTGGACTATGTCTCTGATCGGGTCGAGGCCCTGCTGAGCGTGGAACAGGAACGAGCGACCGGATGACCGACGCAGAGCCGCGACTGGCGGTGTTGGTCAAGGGTTGGCCGCGCCTGTCCGAGACGTTCATCGCTCAGGAATTGGTTGCTTTGCAGGATGCCGGCCACGACTTCGACATCTGGTCATTGCGCCACCCGACCGACACCAAGCGCCACCCCCTGCACGACCGGTTTCAGGGGCGGGTGCATTATCTTCCCGAATACCTGTACCAGGAACCCCAACGCGTATGGGCGGCGAGACGAACCGCACAGGCGCTTCCGGGTTACGCACAGGCCTACCGGGTGTGGCGACAGGATCTGCGTCGCGATCCCACGCACAACCGGATCCGCCGCTTTGGACAGGCTTGCGTTCTGGCCGCGGAATTGCCCGGCGACACGCGCGCGCTGTATGCCCACTTCCTGCATACCCCGTCCTCGGTTGCCCGCTATGCTGCAATCATGCGCGGCCTGCCGTGGAGCTTTTCGGCTCACGCCAAGGATATCTGGACGTCGCCCGAGTGGGAAAAGCGTGAAAAACTTCACGCTGACACCTTCGGAGCGGCGTTCGGCGCAACCTGCACCGAGATCGGCGCGCGGCACTTGCGCGATCTGGCCGATGACCCCGCCCGTGTCGATCTGATCTATCACGGGCTGGACCTGACGCGATTTCCTGAGCCGCCCGTACGAAAACTGCGATCCGTCGATGAACGGTTCCATATGTTGTCCGTCGGACGACTGGTAGAAAAGAAAGGCTTTGATCGCTTGATCCACGCCTTGGCCATACTCCCCCCAGAGATCGACTGGCACTGGACCCACATTGGCGGCGGCACCTTGTCGGACAACCTGCGCGGCCTGGCGGAAAACCTGCGCCTACAGGATCGCATCGCCTGGAAAGGCGCCTGCGATCAACCCGAAGTCATTGCGGCCATGCGCGAGGCGGATCTGTTCGTGCTGCCCAGCCGCATCGCCGCGGACGGGGACCGGGACGGACTGCCCAATGTCCTGATGGAAGCCGCGTCGCAAAAACTACCGATCCTGTCCACTCCGGTCTCGGCCATTCCCGAATTCATCCAGACCAACGTGCACGGCATCTTGTCCGATGACGAACCCAAGGCGCTTGCAGACGCTATTTCCACCCTGGCCGCCGACCCGCAGAAAGCGGCAATCATGGCCGATGCGGCTTATGACCGCTTGCTTGCGAATTTTCGCATGGACCCCGGCATTGCACGCCTGTCCCGCCGCCTGAAAGCCTTGTGCGCGGAGGGTGCCTGATGGTTCGGGTCGCCTTCTATGCGCCGATGAAAGCCCCAGACAGCCCGGTACCATCAGGCGACCGCGAAATGGCTCGTAACCTGATGGCTGCAATCGGGGCCGATGGGCATCGCGTTGATCTGGTCTCGCGGCTGCGCATCTATGACAAGACCGGAGACCTGGACCTCCAGAACCGTCTCTACCGCGAAGCCGCGACCGAGGCCACCCGACTGAGCGCAGAACTACCTGCGGATACAGGCCTCTGGGTGACCTATCACAACTACTACAAAGCTCCGGACCTTTTGGGGCCGGCGGTCTGCCGGGCGCGCGGAATACCCTATGTTCAGCTTGAGAGCACCCGCGCCATGTCGCGCCTTTCCGGGCCCTGGGCCGGCTTTGCCGAAGCTGCGCACGATGCCTGCAACGCCGCACAGATGATCTTCTACCACACAGCAAATGACTTGATCACACTGGAACGCGAGCGGTTCGGTGATCAGTCATTGATTGAACTCCCCCCCTTCCTGCCCCGATCGGAGCTGCCTCGACCCTCTAGATGCGCGGGGCCGATGCTGACGGTGGGAATGATGCGTTACGGGGACAAGCTGGAGTCCTTCCGCATTCTGGCCGATACGCTGGCTTTGCTGAAGGGGGATTGGACGCTGAACATCGCCGGCGACGGGCCAGCCCGCCCGGAAGTCGAGGCTTTGATGTCCTCCTTCGGCACACGTGTCCGTTTTCTGGGCCTGCTGAGCCGCGATGACCTTGAAACGATCTACTCCGATGCTGCTCTGTTGGTTTGGCCGGGCGTCAACGAAGCCTACGGGATGACCTATCTCGAGGCGCAGTCCGCGGGCGTCCCTGTTGTCGCCCAGGATCGTCCCGGTGTGCGCGACGTACTGGCGCCTGCCGATCATCCTGCCCCAGAATACGGCGCCGCCGCGCTGGCCGAGCGAGTTGACCGGCTGCTGTCCGATCCCGAACTGCGTCGGAGCGAAGGTCAAAAAGCGCGCGACTACGTGGCCGGCCGTCATTTGATGCCAAACGCAACACGGACGTTCTGGTCGGGTGTTTCTTCGCTGGTAGGGGAAATGTCATGACACGTCTGGCCCTTCTGCGCCACGGTCATACCGCCTGGAACCGCGCAGGGCGCATTCAGGGGCGCAGCGACATCAGCCTCGATGATCAGGCAAAGGCCGAACTGGCCGGATATCACTTGCCCGCCCCTTGGGACCGGGCCGAACTATGGTCAAGCCCCCTGACCCGCGCCAGCGAAACTGCGCAGCTGGTCGCCGGGCGCGAACCCGCAACCTCGGCCGCTTTGGTCGAGATGAATTGGGGCGACTGGGAAGGCCAACGCGGGGAAGACCTGATTGCAGATGCCAACACTGGATACCGGCATATCGAGGATTGGAGCTGGGAATTTCGCCCCCCCAACGGCGAAAGCCCGGCCGACATTCGCCGCCGCCTTGTGCCATGGCTGTCCAGCCTGACCGGTGACAACGTAGCCGTCTGCCATATCGGAATCATGCGGGTCATCCTGGCCCTTGCCTGGGGGTGGGAGTTCCAGGGCCCCGCGCCGTTCCGCATCAAACGCAATCGTCTCTACGTGGTCGATTTGGAGCAAATGCGACCGGAGGCAGAGCCCGTCCGGCTTATCCCGCGCGAGGCCCGGTCATGAGGACCATGATCATCGTCACCCATCTGCTGGGGACCGGACATCTCAGCCGCGCATTGACCTTGGGTCGGGCTTTTGCGGATGCCGGGCACGACGTGACCGTCGCATCCGGCGGGATGCCTGCACCTCAACTGAACACGGATGGAGTTTCCCTGCTGGCGCTGCCACCGCTGCGTTCGGATGGTACCGATTTCACGCGATTGCTGACGGCCGACGGAAATATTGCAGACGCGACCTATCTGAACTCCCGCGCTATTGCCCTGACCGAGGCTGTTCGACGGGTAAACCCCGATGTCCTGATAACGGAACTCTATCCCTTCGGGCGCCGAAGCCTGGCCGACGAGTTTCTGGGCCTGTTGTCCACTGCGCGGTCACTGCCGTACAGACCGGTTGTTCTGAGCTCGGTCCGGGACATCCTCGCGCCACCGTCGAAACCCGCCAAAGCTGCGCGGACCGAAGAAATCACTGAGCGTTTCTATGACGGCGTACTGGTTCATTCCGACCCAGAAATCACGCCGCTGGATGCCAGCTGGCCGGTTACAGACAGTTTGGCCGGGCGCATGTTCTATACGGGCTTTGTTGCCCCGCCTGCGCCGGGCCCTCATGAACAAGGGGAAGGAGCGAATGAAATCCTGGTCAGCGCTGGCGGCGGATCGGTCGGACAACCGATCTTTCGCGCGGCCATCGAGGCCGCCCAAAAGATGCCCAACAGGCGCTGGCGCCTGCTGGTCGGCGGTCAGGATGCCGAAGACCGGATTGCCGAACTGAGGCATATGACAAATGGCGAAAATGTCATTCTGGAGCCCGTACGTCCGGATTTCAGACAGATGCTACCGCTGGCCGCAGCCTCGGTCAGCATGTGCGGGTACAACACCGCCATGGACTTGCTGCAATGCGCGACCCCGGCCGTTCTGATCCCATTCGACGATGGTAAGGAAGTGGAGCAGACCCTGAGGGCAAAGAGCCTCGCGCGCCTGCCGGCCGTCGACGTGCTGCCCAGCGCGAAGCTGACCGGAGAGGCATTGGCCCAAGCAGTCGACCGCGTTCTGCATCAAGGCCCGCGCGAACCATTGAACGGCGGGTTTGACGGAGCCCGCAAGTCGGTAGAGATTGCCACCTCACTCTGGGAGGCTCGGCAATGACAACCGATTGGACACCGCTGCGATCCGAATTGCAGGTGTGGCGAGAGGCTGGGCTTACGCTTCCACTGTGGTGGCGGGACGATGACGCGATCGCGCCCAGCCGGCAATTGGACCGTTTGGTGGGCCTGTCATCCCGAACCGGGCTGCCGGTTCATCTGGCCATCATTCCACGCGATGCCAGTCAGGGTCTGGTCGACCAGGTTGCCGACCAGCCCAGCTTGGTTCCGGTGGTTCACGGCTGGGCGCACCAGAACCACGCACCAAAAGGCGAAAAGAAGTCCGAGTTCCGCTTGCATCGTCCGCTCGCCTCGATTGTGTCTGATGCACGCCATGGCTTCCTGCGTCTGCAGGAGTTCTTCGGTGCTAGTCTGTGCCCGATGTTCGTCCCCCCTTGGAATCGCATCGCGCCCGAAGTGACGGCAGAGCTTGCTGAGATCGGGTATCGGTTCCTGTCCACGGCCACGCCCAGAACGCACGTAGAAGCAGCGCCGGGCCTGACTCAGGTCAATACCCATCTGGATCCGATCGACTGGCGCGGTACGCGAGGGTTGGCCGATCCGAATGCGTTGATCGCCAAAACCGTCTCGATGCTGCAGGATCGCCGCGAGGAACGTGCCGACCCAACCGAACCTTTTGGCGTGTTGACCCATCATCTTGTCCATGATCAACAGATCTGGGACTTTACCGAGGCGCTTCTGGATTGTCTCATGGCGGGCCCCACACGCGTCTGGTCCGCAGGACCACACTGATTACCCGAGGAGACATTGATGAGCCGACTGGATTCCATGCTGCGACGCCTGACCGCCCAGCGCGACGGGCTGAACTGGGCTGCGGCGCGGATCAAAGGGCTGAAAGGCGATGTTCTGGACATGGGTTTGGGCAACGGCCGCACCTATGACCACCTGCGCGAGATCCTGCCCGACCGGCGCATCTGGGTCATGGACCGGGTTCTGCAATGTCACCCGGACAGCACCCCTCCGGCCGAAGATTTTCTGCAGGGCGAGGCTGAACCGATGCTGAAGAAGCTGGCCGAAGATGGCCCGCGGATCGCATTGGCGCATTATGATTTCGGTCGCGGGATCAAACACGAAGACGTGGCCGAAGCGGCGAGGCTCAGCAAGCTGATTGGCTCGGTCATGGTTCCAGGCGGGTTGCTGATATCCGGCCAACCGCTGGAAGGGTTCGAGCAGATCAACGGCCCGGACTCCATCGCGCCGGACCGCTATCTGTTCTACTTGGCCTGATCAAGCCACGCGCTGCCCGCGCGACCAGACCGCGGTCAGGGCCGGGACGTCGCCCCGCATTCGAAAACGGATCAGGTCTGCCCGCAGCCCCGGTTTCAGAGCGCCGCGATCCGCAAGGCCCGCCGCCTGTGCCGGAGCCCGTGTGACAGTGGCGATGCCACGCGCCATGTCATCCCAGATGCGCCCAAGAGTAACGGCTGACAGCAGCAAGGCTGACGGCACATAGTCCGACGACAGAATGTCCAAACACCCCAAGTCGGCCAGTTCCCGTGCTGCCACATTCCCAGAATGTGACCCGCCCCGGATCAGGTTTGGCGCGCCCATCATGACCTGAATGTCATGAACGTGACAGGCCCGTGCGGCCTCGACCGTCGTTGGGAATTCGGCCAGCCGAATGCCATGACGGGCGGATGTCGCCACTTGCGCCTCGGTCGTGTCGTCGTGGCTGGCCAGAACCGCTCCGAAGCGGCGCGCGGCGTCCACGGCCTCTTGCTCATGGCGGTCTCCATTGCGGTCCCTCAGCCCCCGCAACTGGTTGACGTGCCGTGCGAACATGTCGTCATCCATAGCGTACTTGCCTTTGAGATAGGCTTCGAACTTGGACAGGTCCCTAAACTGGCGCTGGCCGGGCGTGTGATCCATCAACGAAACGATGCCAACCCGGTCTTCTGGACCGAATTCCTGCAATTCCTCGACCAGCGTCTCAGAACAGACTTCGGCGCGCAGATGCAGAAAGTGGCTGATCTTGAGTGCGTCCTGCTCTCGCAACTCCCACAGCTCGCGCGACAGTCCGCGCGCGTATTTCAGATACCGTCCAGCACCGGAGGGGATCGACCCCACCCGCATGGCGTCAAAGACCGTCGTGATCCCGGTGCTGGCCAGTTCCGCGTCATGCGCCAGAATGGCTGCGGCATGGGGCCAGTCCACCTTGGGCCGCGGCTGGATGTGGCGTTCCAGGTTGTCGGTGTGCAACTCGACCAGGCCGGGCGACACATAGTCCCCACCACAGTCAATCGCGCCTTTCGGAACAGCCGCGCCGGTGTCTATGTCAGCGATCGTCTGGCCAACGATACGGACACACCCCCGGACGGTCTCATCCGGCAGAACAAGCAACGCATTGGCAAGGGTCAGTTCATCTGTCATCGGATTTTCACGTGGTTTGAGGTAAGGAGAGGCCACGCAACAGGAGGCCATTGTGAATTTTGCGCGATACGCGATCTATTTCGTTCCCCCAGCCCAATCCGACTGGAGCAGGTTTGCAACCGCGTGGCTGGGGTGGGACATCGATGCGGGACGGACCGTCGACCATCCGGCCATCGACGGGTTGGACGTCGCCTCGGTAACACAAGTGCCGCGCAAATACGGGCTTCATGCCACGATGAAGCCGCCGTTTCGCTTGCGTGAAGATCAGTCGCTGTCTGCTTTGCAGGATACCTGCGCTCGTCTGGCCGGTAAATTCGCCCCCGTTTCGCTGGACGGGCTCGAAGTTGCACGCCTTGGTCGGTTTCTTGCTTTGCGGCCCGTGGGCGACACACGAGACCTGAACGCGCTTGCGGCGGCTTGCGTCCGCGACCTGGACCCTTTTCGTGCCCCGGCCTCGGAAACCGAGATGAACCGGCGCCGAGCGGCCGGGTTGACCATGGAGCAGGACGCAAATCTGACGAATTGGGGCTACCCATACGTTCTGGAGGCTTTCCGTTTTCACATCACCCTGTCCGGTCGCCTGAGCAAACCGATGCTGGCAAACGTGCAAACCGTGCTGAACCAACGGCTTGTCCCATTGCTGCCAGCCCCTTTTGACATAGGGGACCTGGCCCTTGTGGGCGAGGCTGAAGACGGGCGGTTCCATATGCTTCAACGGTACGCCCTTTCGGGTTGAAGGCCGGACAAGATGGTTTCAACGGTTGCATCCAGTGACCCGGAATTGTCGACCTCGATCACGTGGTTCAGGCATTCGGGTAGGGCTGCAGTGGCGCGCCCCAAACGCCGGGCTTGATCAGCCGCGCTTTCCCGGCCGCGCACTGCCAGACGTTGTGCCAGAACCTTTGGTTCGGCCGTCAGGGATATCACGATCAGCTCTCGAAATTCCTTCTGCGCCTCGGGCAACACAGCCCTTGAGAGGTTGACCAGAACTGCATCGGCCCTTCGGCGTTGGTCCGTGATCGCAACGGGTATGCCGTAGTGCAGCCCGTGCGCGGCCCAGCACAGAACAAAGCTGCCCTTTTGGACCATTGTTTGAAACGCCCGGTCGGACACGCGGTCAAAATCCTCACCGCCTTCGCCATGGGGACGGGTGATGACTCTACGCACCCTTTCGAAGTTCGACGCGCGCGCCAGCAGTGCTTGGATCACGCTGTCTTTTCCAACACCCGAAGGCCCGACAACTGCAATGACCGGGGCCATCTTCATGCCGCCGCCCCCGGCGCAAACTGCGTGACGTCGACCACGCGGCTGCAGACCCGGTCACGGGCCTCTTGGTCGTGGAATATCCCAATGATCGCCGCGCCGCGGGCCTTTGCCTCTTGGATCAGGGACAGCACGGTTTCGCGGTTTCGTGCGTCAAGGCTGGCCGTGGGTTCATCCAGCAACAGAGCCGGATAGTCATGCGCAAATCCACGCGCGATATTCACTCGTTGCTGTTCACCGCCCGAAAACGTCGTGGGGCTGAGGCGCCAGAGCGCTTCCGGAATATTCAAGCGCTGAAGGAGGCCCGCTGCCTTGTCCAGTGCGGTCTGCCGCTCGCACCCCTGAACCAGAAGCGGTTCAGCCACGACCTCCAGCGTCGGCACACGCGGCACGACACGCAGAAACTGACTGACATAGCCCAGGGTTTCGCGGCGCAGCTGCAGGATCTCGCGCGGTTGGGCCCGGGCGACGTCCAGGCCACCCACCCGCACCTGACCCGAGGCCGCCAGGTAATTGCCGTAGATCACCCGCATCAGTGTGGACTTCCCGGCCCCGCTAGCCCCGGTCAGGGCCACGCATTCTCCGGCCCCGACCTGCAGCGACGCGCCCGCCATCACCGGGATCACGGCGCCGCCCTGATTGTGCAGGGTAAAGCTCTTGCTCACGTCGATCAGTTCAATCATCGCGGTTGTTCCTTTCGCACGGTGTCAGACCTGCAGCACGCTGGACACAAGCAGTTGCGTATAGGCATGCTGCGGGTCGTCCAGCACCTGATCGGTCAGCCCCGCCTCGACCGCATCGCCATCCTTCATCACCATCAACCGGTCCGCCAGCAACCGCACCACGGCCAGATCATGGGTGACGATGATGGCGCTCAGCCCCATCTCGCGCACGAGGCCGCGCAGCAGGTCCAGCAGTCGGGCCTGTACCGAGACGTCCAGCCCGCCGGTCGGTTCATCCATGAAAACCAACCGCGGACCGGTCACCAGGTTGCGCGCGATCTGCAACCGTTGCTGCATGCCGCCCGAAAACGCGCTGGGGCGGTCGTCCACGCGGCTTTCTGCAATCTCGACCCGGCCCAGCCAATCCAGAGCCTGCCCGCGGATCTGGCCATAGTGCCGGCTCCCCACGGCCATCAGCCGCTCGCCGATATTGCCGCCGGCGCTGACCGACATGCGCAGCCCGTCGCGGGCATGCTGATGCACAAAGGCCCAGTCGGTGCGCCCGAGCATCCGGCGGGCCGGTTCCGACATCGTGACCGTGTCCACCGGCCCGTCGGCGCGGGTATCAAAGATCACCTGCCCGGCATCCGGTTTCAAATGCCCGGCCAGACAGTTCAGCAGGGTCGACTTGCCCGACCCGCTTTCGCCGACGATCCCCATCACCTCGCCGGGGTAGAGGTCGAAACTGACATCCCGGCAGCCGATCCGCGCGCCATAGCGCTTCTCGATGCCTTTGACCTGCAACAGCGGGGTCATGCCGCATCCTCCTGCGCCAAACGGCCTTGGTGTCCGGCCTCGCGGCGGGACCGGCAGTAATCGGTGTCCGAACATACGAACATCCGGTTGCCTGCATCGTCCGTGATCACCTCGTCCAGGTAACTGTCTTCGGCCCCGCACAGATCGCAGGCATGATCGGCCTTGCTGGCCTCGAACGGGTAGTCCTCGAAATCGAGGCTGACCACCCGCGTATGCGGCGGCACCGCATAGATCCGCTGCTCGCGCCCGGCCCCGAACAGCTGGATCGCGTCCATTTCCAGTTTCGGATTGTCGAATTTCGGGATCGGAGACGGGTCCATCACATAGCGGTCGGCCACCCGGACCGGATAGGCATAGGCCGTGGAAATCGCGCCGTGCTGGCTGATGTCTTCGTAGAGCTTCACATGCATCAACCCGTATTCCTGCAGGCTGTGCATCTTGCGCGTCTCCGTCTCGCGCGGTTCCAGAAACCGCAGCGGTTCGGGGATCGGGACCTGATAGACCAGGATCTGATCGTCGCGCAGCCGGGCCTCGGGGATGCGGTGGCGGGTCTGGATGATGGTCGCCTTCCCGGTCTCTTCGGTCGTGGCCACGCCCGCCGTCTTCTCAAAGAACTTGCGGATCGACACAGCATTGGTCGTGTCATCTGCTCCCTGATCGATCACCTTGAACACATCGTCCGGTGTCAGCGTCGCGGCCGAGACCTGAACCCCGCCCGTGCCCCAACCATAAGGCATGGGCATCTCACGGCTGGCAAACGGCACCTGATAACCCGGAACGGCCAAGCCCTTGAGAATGGCCCGGCGGATCATCCGCTTGGTTTGTTCGTCCAAATATGCGAAGTTATACTCATTCATTTGATGTATCACTTTCGTTTTTTGGTGTTGTTGTGGACGGTTTTCTGGTTACCTCGGCCTTCGCGGTCGTCATGCTCTACTTTCTCTGGCGCAGGATACATTCCCAGCGACGGCGCCGGGCCATGCGGCGGGACGCGCGAGGCGAATGGTCTGCGATCAGCGCGGACGCGCCACGCCGGGCTGCGGCTGGCAGGGCATCTCGGCCGGCGGACAGGATGCAGGAAGGGCACTGAAGTCATTCGGCGGCCTCGCGCGGTTCCAGGCGTTCTTCGGCTTCGCGGCGCAATTTGCGCACCAGTTCCAATTCGGACTGGAAATCGACGTAATGCGGCAGTTTGATATGCTCCAAAAAGCCGGTCGCCTGAATGTTGTCAGCATGGCTGAGGACGAATTCCTGATCCTGTGCCGGAGCGCCCAGATCGTCTTCGCCCAATTCCTCCCAGCGCAAGGCGCGGTCCACCAGCGCCATGGCAATGGCTTTGCGCTCGGACTGGCCGAAGACCAGCCCATAGCCGCGCGTAAATTGCGGCGGCTCGGTCTTTGATCCCTTGAACTGGTTCACCGTTTCGCATTCGGTCAGGGCGATCTCTCCGATCTCGATCGCGAAGCCCAGTTCGGGGATATCCATCTCGACCGCGACGGTGCCGATGCGCAGCTCGCCCACGAAAGCGTGGTTGCGGGCATAGCCGCGCTGGGTCGAATAGGCCATGCCCAGCACGAACCCCTCGTCCCCGCGCGTCAGCGCTTGCAGGCGCAGGGGGCGGTCCGCCGGGAACTCCATCGGTTCGCGCGTCAGGTCGCCGGGCGGCTCATCGCTGGCGGGTTCGTCCTGGATCAGACCTTCGTCCTTGAGGAATTCGGTGATGTGCGGGGTCGGCTCGTGACGCGGCGCGGCGGTGGGGGCCTCAGGCTCCGCGCCATCGGCGGCCAGTTTGAAATCCAGCAGACGGTGCGTGTAGTCGAAGGTCGGGCCCAGAACCTGCCCGCCCGGCGCATCCTTGAACGTGGCCGAGATCCGGCGGTCGCAGGCCATGCCGCCGGTATCGACCGGGGTCGAATAACCAAACCGCGGCAGGGTGGTGCGGTAGGCGCGGATCAGAAAGATCCCCTCGATCAGATCACCCCGCGCCTGTTTGATCGCCAGCGCGGCCAGATCGGGATCGTACAGAGAGCCCTCGGCCATCACGCGGTTCACCGCAAGGCTGAGCTGTTCACGGATCTGGGCCAAGGACAATTCGGCCACGCCGGGATCGCCCCGGCGTTCCTCTGCCAGCCAGGCATGGGCGTTTTCAATCGCCTTTTCGCCCCCTTTGACGGCTACGTACATGGCCTAACCCTCGGGCTGGATGCGGGTGCTGCGCGGCAGGGCCGCAACCATATCCCCGCAGGTGAAGAAGAAATCGCACCCCAAGGGGTACAGGTCCGAATTGGCCTGAACCGCCGCGACATCGGGCACGGCCAGGCGCGCAGTGTCGCGTATGCCCGGCCCTCGCAATACGGCACCGGAAAGGTCCAGCGCATCGCACTCCACGATCAGGGTGGCGGATCGGTCCGGATATTCCGGCGTGCCGATCCGGTATTGGTCCAGCGGCACAAGATCCTGCCAACGGCCGACGGCGAAATCCGCCTGCGCGGCGGGCACGAGGGGCGCACCGGTGTGGAAAATCAGCCACTGGCGAATGGCCGGGTTGTCGGCCGCGCCCGCCAGATAAACGCCCGTGTCCGGGTCGCACAGCGTCAGCAGCAGCGTTCCTGCGGCGACCGACAAGCCGTCGGGCGGGGTCGCGCCGACCAGCTGCCGCATCTCGCCCGGCCGCGCCATCACGGTCATGGCCGCACGAAAGGCGTGGGCCGCCTGAACCGGTGCGTCGGTGAAACCGCCTGAAAAACGGGTCTGTGGGGTCATTGATCCTCTCCCCGAACCATCGTGAAGAACTCGACCTTGGTGGCCGCGGCCTTGGCGGCCCGGGCCGTTCTGGCCGCCTGCACCTGGCGGGTAAGCGGCTCCAGGATTTTCGCCCGCACGGCGTCCGCGTCCCCGGTCTGCATCAGCGCGTCGATCAGAGCGGCGGTTTCGGCATGGGTCTTGTCGCGCCCTTGTACATATCCGTGGCCCTCGGTTCCGTCAGCCAAGACCAGAGCGCAGCGCGTGACCGTCATCTCGCCCAGGTTGAACGGCGCGCCCGTGCCGCCTGCCCGCCCCCGCACCATGACGCCGCCGATCTCGGGCGTGCGCAGCCACTGGAATTCGGGGCGCGCGCCATAGCCGGTCCACAAGGCCGCCAGCGCCTCGGCCGGCGCACGTGCCAGAAGGCCCAGCCAGGCCCGTCGATCACCTGTCGCAATTTTTGTCTGTTCCGCCATCAAAGCCTCTTGGCCAAGTTGTCTACAACTACTATACAACTAGACAAATCATAGCGGGGCAAAGTGTGACTCGCAACGAATATGCTGTGAAGTTTTGATGACATGGGCCAAACACCGATCTGGAAGACCATCGCGCTGGCGCTGACCGCCGACATTGCCGAGGGGCGCTTTGCAACCGGCGACCGCCTGCCGACCGAGGCGCAGCTGGCCGCAACCCACGGCGTGAACCGCCACACGGTGCGCCGGGCCCTGGCCGAACTGGCCCGGCAGGGGCTGGTGCATCCGCGCCGCGGGGCCGGCGTGTTCGTTTCGGCAGCAGCGACCGATTACCCGATCGGCAAAAGGGTCCGGTACCACCAGAACATCTCGGCCAGCGGCAAGATCCCAGGCAAGCAGGTGCTGTCGCTGATCACCCGCGCCGCCGACAAGACCGAGGCCGAGGCGCTGGCCCTGGCCCCCGGCGACCCGGTGCATGTCTATGACGGGTTGTCGCTGGCCGATGGCCAACCGATCGCGGTGTTCCAAAGCGTCTTTCCCGCCGCGCGCCTGCCCGACCTGCCCGAAGCGCTGGCCCAGAACGGCTCGGTCACGCGGGCGCTGCGGCACTGCGGCGTGGCGGACTATACCCGGATCTCGACCCGCCTGACCGCCCGCGCGGCCGATGCGGTTCAGGCCCGGCACCTGCAACTGATCGAGGGCGCTCCGGTTCTGCATTCGGTCGGCATCAATGCCGATCCGCAGGGGCATCCGATTGAATACGGCAAGACCGTCTTTGCCGGTGAGCGGGTCACTCTGACGCTGGATGACGATCACGGGTGATGCCGGTCAATCCTCGTATTTCTCCAGAAAAGCCTCGGCGGGCAGCGCGCGGAAATCCGGCAGCGCCGCGCGCAGGCGGGCATTGTCCCAATCCCACCAGGCCAGAGCCATCATCCGCTCGGCGACGTGCTCGGGGAACCGGCGGCGGATGGGTTGGGCGGTGACACCCCCGACGATGGTATAAGGCGGCACGTCCTTGGTCACGATCGCCCCGGAGGCGACGATTGCCCCGTGCCCGACCGTCACCTCGGGCTTGATGATGGCCGCGTGGCCGATCCAGGTGTCATGCCCGACATGCGCCAGCCGCCCTGCGCGCAGGGTGAACCAGTCCGCGTCGTCATCGGCATCGTCCCAATAGTCGGCCGAGCGGTAGTGGAAGTGATGCAGCGACGCTTTCTCGATCGGATGATCGGTGGCGCCGATCCGGGTGAAACTGGCGATATTGGCGAATTTTCCGATCCGGGCATTGGCAATGTCGCAGGTCCGGTCGCAATAGGAGTAGTCCCCAAACACCGAATTCGTCACCCGCGTTCCGGCACCGATTTCGACAAAGGCGCCGAAGCTGCTGCCGATTATCTGGCAATCCGGGTGGATGAAGGGCTGATCCGACTGCAAGCGCGCCATGGTCTGCAAGTCCTCGTATGCGGTTCAAGGCAACATCAGCGGCTTGGCCTGCGGGTCGCGCGGTTTGCGCGCCTTGGGCGGCCCGCCCTGGATCAACCGCCTGCGCAGCCAGCCCGAGAACCAGTCCATCAGCATGACCATCAGAATGATCAGCACGATGTAATAGGCGACCTCCTCCCAGTCTTTCTGGGTGATGATCGCCTGTGTCAGCAACAGACCGATCCCGCCCCCGGTAATCGCCCCGATCACGGTCGCGCTGCGGGTGTTGGATTCCAGGAAGTAGAGGAGCTGACTGAGCAGAACCGGAGTGATCTGCGGGATCACCCCAAAACGATATTTCTGCGGCGCATTGGCCCCGGTGGACTGCACGCCTTCGATCTGCTTCTGATCAACATTTTCCAGCGCCTCGGAGAAGATCTTGCCGAAGGTGCCGGTATCGGTGACCAGGATGGCCAGCGCCCCTGTTAGCGGCCCTGGCCCGAAGGCGCGTGCCAGAACCACCGTCCAGATCAACGCATCAACACCGCGCACGAAGTCAAAGATACGACGAGTGGCAAATCGGACCGTTCTAAACGGATTGAAATTTCGTGTCGCCAGAAATGCGAGGGGCAAAGCGATCATCCCCGCCCCCAGAGTACCTAGAAAAGCCATCAGAAGCGTTTCAAAGATCGCCCACGCAACATCCTGATGGCGCCACATCTTGTTGGTCCAGAAATCGTCAAAGATTTCCGCGGCCTCGCCCGAAGCGGCACGCCCCACCAACTGGCTGAAAGACTGACCGTGATAGGGGCTGTCCAGTGTGAACCAGAACAGCTCCCACCCGTTGAAATACCGGAACACCTCGGCCCGGTTGCGTGTCACGGTCAGCCGGCCCGCCGGCGTGGTGATCGCCAGGCGGTTCTTTGACATGTTGATCCAGTTCGGCACCTCGGCAGTCGGCAGTTCGGCCTGCACTCCGGCCGACCGGCTGGGCGTTGCGCGCACTGTTCCGTAACCCGGGATGTCATATTCCACGGTTTCAGGTCCAAAGCGAACGATGTGGCCGTCTTGCAGGTCAATCACGGTGGTTTCGCCCAAAACGACCCATTCCGGCGCAGTGCCATCCGGGTAAGCGCCCTTGCGCTCTCCTTCGATCGCAACGGACACCTGTCCGTTTCGATTGTCCCGCGTCACGTGAGTCTTGTAGCTGTAGCTGTCGGATACAAGCGTCTTGCCGTTTTCCCAGTTCGCCCGCTCGGCCAAGCCGGGCACGTCAAAGGCAAAGAAAACATAGACCAGGTATAGAATGACCAGCCCCGGCAACCCGAAACTCAGCGCCCGTTTACGCCGAAAGATTTGGTCGGTTCTGGCTTTCAAGTCGTTGATCGGCAGATCAGTGGCAAAGGTGCTCATGCTGCGGCTCCTTTGGCGGAACCGTGTGTCAGGCGGTCACGCAAAACGCCGGACAGCTGATCCACGGCCACGATGGTGACGAACAGAAGCAGAAAGATGGCCGCCGCCTCGTCGTAACGCCCCTGCCCCCAGGACATGGCGTTGCGCAGTTCGTACCCCAAGCCGCCTGCACCCACGAAACCAAGAATGGCCGAGGCGCGGATGTTGATCTCGAACCGCAGCAGCGCGTAGCTGACATAGTTTGGCCCGACCTGCGGGATCACGCCCAAATACATCCGCTGCGACCAGTTGGCGCCAACCGACTGCAGCCCCTCCACCGGTTTCAGAGAGGCGTTTTCATTCACTTCGGAAAACAACTTGCCCAGAGCACCGGCAGTGTGAATGGCGATGGCAATCATTGCAGGTACAGGCCCGCCGCCAAGAACAAAGATCAGAACCAGAGCGATGACAATTTCCGGAACGGCCCGGCAAATATCAGATATACGCCGAAAAACGGGGATCAATGACGGCCACAGCGCCATGCCGCGGGTAGACATCAGCGCCAGAAAGGTGCCGCCCAGAGTGCCCACCAGCGTGGCCGCGGCGGCGATATTCAGTGTTTCGATCAGCGCGGGGAAGAACTCGACCAAATTCGCGGGCAATTCCCCGATCTTCTCCCAGGCCTCAGTCAGAACCTCGGCAGGGTAATCGAAAATGCGGTTCCACCCATCGGCAAAACTACCGGCGTTTCGCATGTCGGCGGTCCGGAAACCGGCCACCATAAGTGCCACGAACAGGATCAGAAGTATCCCACCGTAGACCCGTTTTCGACGGGTCATGCTGGTGTAATCCTCCCGGATCCGGTCGAGGCCGGCGGATCCCGCGGTCAGGTCGGTCATGAAAGGCTCCGATGGGGATAATGGGGTCCGGTTTGCGGCCGGACCCCGAACAGAAGTTGCGCAGGCTTAGTTCGACTTCAGCTTGCGGGCTTCAATGATGATTTCGTAGGCCTCGTGGGTGATCGGCTCGAACGCTTTGGCTTCACCTGCGGCCACGCCATAAAAACACTCACGGTCTTTGTCGGCCAGCCCGGCCATCAGAGCCGTCATCTTCTCTTTGACATCCGCCGGCAATGCCTTGCGCAGAACTACCGGACCTTCGGGGATCGGCTTCGATTTCCAGATTTCGACCATGTCGTTCATGTCGACCAGTCCGGCATCCACGGCGCGGCGCAGCGCGCCCGAATTGTAGCCGTCTTCCCAGTTGCCCAGTCCGTCGGCCCAGGTCACGCCACCATCAACGTCACCGTTGTTCACGGCGACGATTGTCTGCTCGTGACCACCGGTGAACTTCACTTCACCGAAGTAGTCGCCCGACTCCATCGTTGAACCCGTTGCCTGAGGGATTTCGATCGAGGGGATCAAATAGCCCGAGGTCGAGTTCGGATCACCAAAGCCAAACACCTTGCCTTTCATGTCATCAAGCGAGGTGATGCCGCTGTCCTTGCGGGCGAACCCGACCGAGTAGTAGCCATACCCGCCATCCACGTTCACCTTGACCAGAACCGGCTCAACCGCCTCGGGGTCGCTGAGATAGGTTTTGGCATAGGCGGAGGCGCCCAGCCAAGCCATGTCGATCGTACCGCCCAGCAGGCCTTGGATCACGCCGTTGTAGTCAGCCGGGGCGAACAGCTTGGTTTCGACACCCAGCGCGTCCTCGGTGTACTCACGCAGACATTCGTTGTTGTTCAGCCGGTCCTGCGCGTTTTCTCCGCCCAGGATGCCGATACGGAATTCGCTGATCTCCTCGGCCATGGCAGGCGCGCTCAGGGCGGAGGTCGCGACCAGGGCGGCAACTAGTTTCTTCATCTGTCTCTCTCCAGGTTGATTGGCCCACCCCATTCATCGGGCCGGGCGATAAATGAGGTGTTTGGGGCTCAGATCGTGGCCTCGGCTTCCATCAGAGCCTTCCGGGTGGCATCCAGCGTTTCGATCTCGGTCGAGGTCGCGGCCTCGGAGAAGCTGGCATCAGCGCCGTAGATCTCGCGGGCGACGCCGGTGGTCAGCTGCTCGGGCAGGCCGTCGAACACGATGCGCCCGTCGCGCATGCCGACCACGCGGTCGCAATAGCGGCGCGCGGTGTCCAACGTGTGCAGATTGGCGATCACGGTACGGCCGTCCTCTTCGTGGATGCGGCGCAGGGCCTGCATCACGACCTGCGCATTCATCGGATCCAGCGAGGCGATGGGTTCATCGGCCAGGATGATCTTGGGATCCTGCATCAGGGCGCGCGCGATAGCGACACGCTGCTGCTGCCCGCCCGACAACGCCTCGGCCCGTTTAGGGGCATGTTCGGCGATGCCAAGTCGGTCAAGAATGTCGATGGCGCGATGGATGTCTTCCATCGGGAACAGATTGAACATGGTCGCCAGCGTCGAGTGCCGGTTCAGCGTTCCGTGCAACACATTCGAGACCACATCCATGCGGGGCACAAGGTTGAATTGCTGAAAGATCATCGCGCAATCGGCCTGCCACGCACGTTTTTCGCGCCCTTTCAGCGCGGTCACGTCGCGCCCGTGAAACAGGATCTGCCCGGCGCTGGCATCGGTCAGGCGGTTGATCATACGCAGCAGGGTGGACTTGCCCGCGCCCGACCGCCCGATGACCCCGATCATGCATGGCTTGTCGACGTCCAGCGTTGCGGTGTCGACGGCGGTATTGTCGCCGAAGCGCTTGGTCAGTTTTTCGATGCGCAGCACGTGCCACCCCCAATTCGTGATGGAGGTCGTCTACAGCTGGTGCTCAAAGGTGATGTGTCGATCCGGTGAAGCTTTTGTAACGGGCTGAAAGCCGATGGCCTATGCAAGGGCTGGGCAATACCGCTCGTCCCGTCTATACGCGGGCTCAACACCTGAACCATCAGATCTGTCACATGAGGCCGCCATGAGCTTTGACCGCAAGATCAAGATCGCACCGTCGATCCTGTCCGCCGATTTCGCCAATTTCGGACAGGAAATCCAAGCTATCGAGGCCCAAGGCGCCGACTGGGTTCACGTTGATGTGATGGACGGGCATTTCGTGCCAAACCTCACCTTCGGCCCGCCGGCGGTCAAAGCGTTCCGCCCGCATGTCAAGACGGTGATGGATGTGCACCTGATGATCACGCCGGTCGACCCCTACATCCAGGCCTATGCCGATGCCGGCGCGGACTATCTGACGGCCCATGTCGAGGCTGGTCCGCACACGCACCGCACGTTGCAGGCGATCCGCGCGGCGGGCATGAAGGCAGGCGTGGCGCTGAACCCCGGCACCCCGGCCGAAGCGGTCGAACACCTGCTGGATCTGGCCGATCTGGTCTGCGTGATGACGGTGAACCCCGGCTTTGGCGGGCAGAAATTCATCGACATGACCGCGAAGGTCCGCCGCCTGCGCGAGATGATCGGAGACCGCCCAGTGCATATCGAAATCGACGGCGGTGTCGATCCCTCGACCGCCCCGCTGGTCGCGGCGGCCGGTGCCGACGTTCTTGTTGCCGGTTCCGCGGTCTTCAAGGGCGGGTCGGTTGCGAACCCGGACGTCTATGGCCAGAACATCCGCGCCATTCGGGCCGCAGCCGAAAGCCACGCGGCCTGACGGCGGCTCCCGTCCGTCGTCGACGTTTTGGCAAAACGCCTCCTCCTGTTGGGCCCGATATCGCGCGGGCGCGGGAGCGTTTTGCCGGCCCTGCCCCTAGGCCAGTTGATCCGCGAAATGCGTTAGCAACATGTGTTTTAGGATCTTGCCCGTGGGCGCGGCTGGCAGTGACGTGGCCAGCACGATCCTGCCGGGCCGTTTGTAGCCCACAAGACGTTCCGCCACGAACTCCGCCAACTCTGCCTCGGACACAGCGCCGATTTCAGGCACCTGAACAAAGGCCAGCACCTTTTCGTCGCCGCCCACCCGATGCCCGATCACCGCAGACTGGATCACCTGCGGATGTTCGTTCAGCGCGGCCTCGACCTCGGGCGGATAGACGTTGAAGCCGCCGTGAATGATCAGTTCCTTGGCGCGGCCGACGACGTGCAGATTGCCCTGGGCGTCGAGACGGCCCAGGTCGCCCGTGCGCAACCATCCCTGGGCCAGAACCCGGCCCGTTTCCTCGGCGTTGCGATAGTACCCTTTCATCACATGCGGGCCGCGCGTCAGGATCTCGCCCACGCCATCTCCGCCGCCGGGTATGGTTTCGTCAATGCGCAGATCGACCCCCGGCAAGGGCGGGCCGACCGAGATATCCGGATCCCCAATCCGGTTGTGCGAGGCGCAGATCCCCGCCGTGCTTTCGGTCATGCCATAGCCGTTCTGCAGCGCAACGCCATAGAACGCCTCGGCCTTGCGTTTCCACGCCGGATCCAGCGGGGCAGCCCCGGACGAAGTGTAGCGCAGGGCGTCCGACGGCAGACGCTCTAAACCCTGTTCCCTGGCATATTGCATCAGCAGCGCATGCATCTGCGGCACACCCGAAAACACCGTGACGCCCGCATTCAACGCGGCAAAGGCGCGGTCCGCCGCGAATCTGGAATCCAGTTGGACGAAAGCCCCGGCCAGCGCCGATCCGGTGACGATCGAGGCCAGTCCGAAGATGTGCGAAATCGGCAGCACGCCATAGACCACGTCATCCTGCGTCAGCCCTCGGAAATTCGCCGAGGTCAGCCCGCCGAACCGCAGGTTTTCGTGGGTCAGCATCACGCCCTTGGGCGTTCCGGTCGTGCCGGTGGTGAACAGCATCGCCGCGACATCCGCCAGATCGGGGTCGGGCGCGCTCGGGTACGGCGCGGCCAGGTGCAACTGCCCGAAGGCACCGGAAACGGGCCGGGCCCCGGCCCTTCGCGCATGATCGCGCGCCTCCGGCGACGCCTCCGACGTGAACAGGATCACCGCCGGGTTGACGTGATCCACGATGCGCGCCAACTCGGCCGCGGTCTGACGGGCGTTCACCGGCACCACGCTGGCCCCGATCCGGGAACAGGCAAACAGCGCGGCCACTGCCGCACAGCAATTTTCGAGCACCAGCATGACCCGATCGCACGGGCGCGCCCCCGAGGCCAGCAGGATGTCTGACAGCTCGGAAATTGCGCGGTCGAGGTCAGCAAAGCTCCAATCGGCGCCGAACCCGTCGGCAAAGGCGCGGTCCCGCGGGCGGGTCCGGATCTGGGCATCCGGATAGTCGTGCCATTTGTTCATGTCCCTTCGCCCTCCCCTGCGCCGGAACCGGTTTTGCGCTCAGCGTTTCGTGGTGCGCTTGAACACCCCAGCCGCCGTTGCGATCAGGGTTCCGTCGTCGCTGTGCAACTCTCCGGTCACATAGGCCAGCGTGCGCCCGCCACCCGTTGCGCGCCCGGTGGCCGTCACGCGCCCCTGACGCACCGCCGCCACATAGCTTGTGTTCAGTGACAGGGTCAGAACCAGCGGATGTTCGTCCCGGTCGAACCAGGCCGAGGCGGTGTTGCCGCAAGCCACGTCCAGCAGCATGGCGATGATGCCGCCATGCAGGATGCCCTGGCTGTTCAGGTGATCCGACCGGATGGTCAAATGGCACCGGGCATGGCCGTCGGGGTCGGACAGATCCACCTCGAACCCGATCGCGTTCTGACAGCCCGACCGCCGGACCTTTGGGTCGTCTTCAGGCCGCGCCGAGTGCAATGAACCGCTCCAAATGATAATCCGCGTCGCCGAATCTGTGATCCGACATGACGATCCGCTTGGCAATATGCGCCAGCTCATATTCCTGCGTCATGGCGATGCCGCCATGCATCTGGATCGTTTCCTCGGCCACCAGCCGGCCCACCCGCGACACCAGGTTGCGGGCCGCGGCGATCTGCCGGTCGCGATCGGGTGCTTCAAGGTGACCGGCCGCGTTGATCACCGCCGAGCGCGCCTGCTCCAACTCGATCAGCATATCCGCGAACCGGTGCTGCAGCGCCTGAAAGGTCCCGATCGGGCGGCCGAACTGCTTGCGCGTCATCAGATATTGCCGTGTCAGGTCCACCGCGCTTTCCATCGCACCCAGAACCTCGGCGACCAGCGCGACATTGGCTGCGGCCACAACGTCCATCAGCGGCTCGAACGCCTTCCCCGCGGCGCCCAGACGCGCGGTTTCCGGCAGGCGCACATCGTCCAGAGTGACCTCGGCCGCGCGGCCCCCGGCCAGCATCGGATACCCGCGCAAGCCCAGACCCGGCGTGCCAGCAGGCACCAGAAACAGCGAAATGCCGTCCAGATCGAACGGCCCGCCCGTTTCGCGCGCGGAAACGATCAACTGCCCGGCGGCCTCGGCATTCACGACCACGGCCTTGCGCCCGTTCAGGATCAGGTCCGTGCCGTCGGTCCGCACGGTGGTTTCGACCCGGCTCAGGTCATACCGGCTGGCAGGCTCACCATGCGCCAGCGCCAGATGCAACGCGCCCGAGATCACCTGATCCAGCAGGGCCCGCTGATCGGGGCTGCCCACCTGCGCGATCAGCCGACCGCCCAGAATGCAGCTGTCCAGAACGGGCTCGACCACGCCGGCGCGGCCCAGTTCCTCGAACACGGTGGCGATGTCAAAGCCCGCCCCGCCGAACCCGCCATCCGCTTCGCCGAACAGCGCGCCCAGAACGCCCAGATCGGCCAGTTCGCGCCAGATGTCGGCGCTGAACCCCGCCGCGCTGTCCAGAATGTCGTTGCGCACCGGAGTCGTATATCGGTCGGCCAGATAGCGCCGCAGCGTGTCCTGCAGCATCTGCCGTTCTTCGGTCAGGTTGAAATCCATCTCAGCCCCCCATCTTGACCTTGGCGATGATCCCGCGCTGAATCTCGTTCGACCCGCCGAAGATCGACAGTTTCCGGTTGTTGAAATACTGCGCGGCGACCGGCGTGGCATAGTCCGGCCCGATCGGGTCGTTGTCGCCTGCCACCGCCTCGGAGGCGAAAGGCATCGCATAAGGCCCCACCGCGCGGCGGGCCAGGTCGTTGATCTCCTGCCGGATGATCGTACCCTTGACCTTCAGCATCGAGCTTTCGACCCCCGGTGCCTGTCCGGCCGCAGCCTTGCTGATGATGCGCATGTTGGTGGTGGCCATGGCCATCAGGTCGATCTCGACCCGTGCCAGCCGGGCGGCGAAATGCGGGTTCTCGATCAGGGGGCGGCCATTCGCGGTTTCGATCCGGGCAATCCGCTTGACCATGTCCAGCCCCGCCTGGCTGAAGCCGACACCGGCGATGTTGGTGCGTTCATGCGTCAGCAGATACTTGGCATAGGTCCAGCCCTTGTTCTCTTCGCCCACCAAGTTTTCGACCGGGACGCGCACATCGTCAAAGAACACTTCGTTGACCTCGGGCGTTCCGTCCAGCAAGACGATGGGGCGCACCTCGATCCCCGCCGTGTTCATGTCGATCAGCAGGAACGAGATCCCCTCCTGCGCCTTGGCCTCGGGGTCGGTGCGCACCAGGCAGAAGATCCAGTTGGCGTATTGCGCCAGCGTGGTCCAGGTCTTCTGGCCATTGACGACATAGTGGTCGCCGTCCCGCACCGCGCGGGTCTTCAGCGAGGCCAGGTCCGACCCGGCACCCGGCTCGGAATAGCCCTGGCACCACCAGTGTTCACCATTCAGGATGCGCGGCAGGAAATACTCCTGCTGTTCCTTCGAGCCGAATTTCTGCAGCACCGGGCCCAGCATCGACAGGCCAAACGGCACGATGCGCGGCGCAAAGGCGGCGGCGCATACCTCCTCGAAGATATGGCGCTGAACCGCATTCCACTCGGCGCCGCCAAACTCCTTCGGCCAGTTGAAATTCAACCAGCCGCGCTCGTTCAGCGTGGCGTGCCACCACTCATACCCTTCCTTGCCGATGTTCCGGCCAGCCCGGATCTTGTCCGAGATCTCCTTGGGCAGCTTTTCGGCCAGAAAGGCTCGAACCTCGTCGCGAAAGGCCTTCTCCTCGTCCGTATAATTCAAGTCCACAGCCGCCCTCCTCCTCGATGCGATCGGAACCTTGCCTGCTCGGCCCTACGGGCCGGGCAGCGCCGGGCCGGCCCTCGATGGGCTGGCCCGGCGCCCCTTGCTTCAATAGATCTCGAACAGACCAGCCGCGCCCATGCCGCCGCCGATGCACATGGTCACGACACCCAGCTTGGCCCCGCGCCGCCGCCCTTCGCGCAGCAGATGGCCGACCATACGCGCGCCGGTCATGCCGAATGGATGCCCGATGGCGATCGAGCCGCCGTTCACGTTGCATTTCTCGTCATCGATCCCCAGACGGTTGCGGCAGTAAAGCGCTTGCGAGGCGAAGGCCTCGTTCAGCTCCCACAGGTCGATGTCCTCGACGCTCAGACCATGCCGTTCCAGCAGGCGCGGCACCGCAAAGACCGGGCCGATGCCCATCTCGTCGGGCTCGCACCCCGCCACGCAGAACCCCTTGAACGCGCCCATGGGCTCCAGCCCCCGACGCTCGGCCTCGGCGCTGTCCATCACGACCACCGCAGCCGCGCCGTCCGACAGTTGGCTGGCATTGCCGGCAGTGATGTAGTTTCCGGGGCCGCGCACCGGCTCCAGCGAGGCCAGCCCTTCCAGGGTCGTGTTCGGCCGGTTGCATTCATCCTGGTCCACGGTGACCTGCCGGTGCAAGACCTCGCCCGTCTCTTTGTCCTTGACCGCCATGGTGGTCTGCATCGGCACGATTTCGTCGTCGAACTTGCCCGCCGCCTGCGCCGCCGCGATGCGCTGCTGCGACCGCAGGCCGTAGGCGTCCTGTTCTTCTCGGCTGATGCCATAGCGCTCGGCCACGATGTCGGCGGTCTCGATCATCGTCATGTAGATCGCCGGCTTGTGCTCCTGAATCCACGCCTCGGGCACGGGGCGGGTTTTTGGCTGGACCAGCGAGATGCTCTCGACCCCGCCGGCCACGATGGGGCCCGCGCCGCCCTCGTTGATGGCCTGCGCCGCCAGCGCCACGGTCTGCAGCCCCGACGAGCAGAACCGGTTCACGGTCATGCCCGAAACGCTGACCGGCAGCCCGGCCCGGATGGCGATCTGGCGGGCGATGTTGCTGCCGGTCTCGCCTTCGGGGAAACCACAACCGATGATGCAATCCTCGATCTCGGCTCCATCCAGCCCCGAGCGCGCGACCGCAGCCTGAACCGCGTGGCCGCCCATCGTGGCGCCGTGGGTCATGTTGAACGAGCCCCGGAACGACTTGGCCAACCCGGTGCGTGCAGCGGATACGATTACGGCTTGTTTCATTATTGGGCGTCCCTGTTCAGATCATCAAAGCTGCGGCCCTCGGCCACCAGTTTTTCCAGCAGCGGCGCGGGTTGCCAGAAATAGTCATCCTCGGCCGACCAGGCGCGGATGTCGTCCAGAATGCCCGGCAGGCCCTGTAGATCGGCCCATTTCAGCGGCCCGCCGCGATAGCGCGGGAACCCATAGCCATAGAGCAGCACCACATCCAAGTCCAAGGGGCGGCGGGCGATGCCCTCGCCCACCACCTTGGCGGCCTCGTTGACCATCGAGACCATATATCGCCGCACGATCTCGTCATCCGTGAACGTGCGCGGGGTGATGCCCTGCGCCGCGCGGTCGGCCGCGATCAGGTCCAGAACCTCGGGGTTCGGCGTGCCGCCGCGCTTGCCTCTTTCATAGACATAGAAGCCCTTGCTGGTCTTCTGCCCGAAATGCCCGGCCTCGCAGAGTTTGTCGGCATAGCTGCTGTCGCGGGCGCGCGGGTCCAGCCCCTCGGCGCGTTTGCGTTTGCGTACCGCCCAGCCGATATCCAGCCCGGCCAGATCGGACACCGCGAACGGCCCCATGGCAAAGCCGAAATCGGTCAGCGCCTTGTCGATCTGGAACGGGCTTGCCCCGTCCAGAACCATGTGGTCGGCGCAGGTGCGATAGGTACTGAGGATCCGGTTGCCGATGAACCCGTCGCACACCCCTGCGCGCACCGAGACCTTCTTCAGCCGATGCCCCAGCGCAAAGCCGGTTGCGACCACCTCGGGCGCGGTCTTGTCGGCCACCACGATCTCAAGCAGCTTCATCACATGCGCGGGCGAGAAGAAATGCAGCCCGATCACGTCCTGCGGCCGCGTGGTGGTGGCGGCGATCTCGTTGACGTCCAGATACGAGGTGTTGGTCGCCAGAACCGCCCCGGGCTTGCAGACCACATCCAGCTGAGAAAAGACCTGCTTCTTGACGTCCATATCCTCGAACACGGCCTCGATCACCAGATCGACGGCGCTCAGCGCGTCATACCCAGTGGCAAGCTGCAATTGGTCCGACAGGATCGCGTCGTGCTGCTGCTGGCTGATCTTGCCGCGCTTCAGGGCCCCTGCCAGGTTTCCGGCGATCCGTTCCTTGGCCGCATGGGCGGCCTCCTGCGTCATCTCCAGCAAGGTCACGGGCAGACCTGCCAACAAGGCAGCGGTGGCGATCCCCGCGCCCATCGTGCCGCCGCCGATGACCCCGATCTGATGCACCGGACGCGGCTCGACACCCTTCAGTTCGGGCAGTTTGCCCACGGCGCGTTCGGCAAAGAAGGCGTGGATCAGGCCCTTGCGCTGATCCGATTCCATCAACTGCATGAACAGTTCCCGCTCGCGCGCCATGCCCTCGGCAAAGCTGAGCGCCTCGCAGGCGGCTTGCACCGCGCGCACGGCAACGGCGGGGGACAGCTGGCCCCGGCCCTTCTTCAGAACGGCCTCGTAGACTGCATCGAAATCGACGGGGTCCGGCGCGGGCATCTCTCCGACCGCGCGGCGGGACGCACCCGAGTCAAGCAGCTCCTGCGCATAGGCCAGCCCGATCTCGCGCGGGTCGCCATCCTGCATCTTGTCGATCACGCCCAGCTTCAGCGCCTCGTCGGCGCGGACATGGCGACCGGTTGTGATCATGTCGAGCGCGGCCTCGACCCCGGCCACGCGCGGCAGACGCTGGGTGCCCCCGGCACCCGGCAGGATGCCCAGATTAACCTCGGGCAGGCCGACCTTGGCCGAGGGAACCGCGATGCGGTAGTGGCTGGACAGCGCAACCTCGAGCCCGCCGCCCAGTGCCGTGCCGTGCAGCGCCGAAACCACCAGCAGGGGCGAGGCCTCGATCCGGTCGCACAGGCCCGGCAGCCAGGGCTCTTGCGGGGGTTTGCCGAACTCGCGGATATCGGCCCCCGCGAAATAGGTCCGGCCCTTGCCGTAGATCAGCACCGCCTTTGCGCGCTCGGCCTCGGCCCGTTCGATTCCGGCCAGCAGGCCCCGGCGCACATCCACGCCAAGCGCATTGACCGGCGGGTTGTTCGCCGCCAGCACCGCGATATCGCCAATCCGTTCGTATTCCACCGCCTCGGACATCAGACTTGGTCTCCTCTTGCCAACCCCAGCTTGTTCCGCATTGCGGAACAATATTCCGCAACAGATTGAACCCGTCCGCGCGCGGGTTCAACCCCTTATACCCGACTGCGCCGCCGGGCCGCATTTCTTGCCGGCGAGCAGGCCCCAAACAACTTGTGAACCGGATCGCGGAAAACCGTGCTAGGCTTTGCCCACCCGGCCAATGAATTCGGCCCGGAACGAAAACAGATTGCAGAACAGGGAGTTTTGAAATGTGTGACGTTTGCGTAATGAACGCGGTGAAAGACCGGATGCTGTCCCGCCGTTCCTTTTTCAAGGCTGGCGCAGCGATGGCGGCAGGCACGGCGCTTGGGACGGTGGCTGCCCCACCAGCGCTTGCGGCCGGCCATGGCGAGGTGCTGGACATGACCCATGTCTACGATGCCGATTTCCCCACCTATTTCGGCCAGCCGGGGATCGAGGCGACACAGGCCTTCAATTTCAAGGAACATGGCTTCAACCTGTTCAACCTGGCCGTCAACGAACACACCGGCACGCATGTCGATGCCCCGCTGCATTTCTCGGCGGATGGGCAGTCGGTGGACGAAATCCCGGTGTCGAACCTCGTTTGCCCTCTGTGCGTGGTGGACATTGCCGCCCGCGCGGCCGAGGACCCGGATGCGCAGGTGACCCCCGACGATCTGAAGGCGTGGATCGCAGCAAATGGCGACATCCCCGATGGCGCCTGTGTCGCCATGCATTCGGGATGGGCCGGGAAAACCGCGACTCCCGAGTTCCGCAACGCCGACGGCGACGGCAAGATGCATTTCCCTGGCTTCCACGTCGAAGCGGCGCAGATGCTGATCGAAGGAACCGGCGCGGTTGCTCTGGCCGTCGACACGCTGTCGCTGGACCACGGGCCATCGGCTGATTTCGTGACGCATTACGCGTGGCTGCCCACCAACCGCTACGGCATTGAGAACCTTGCCAATCTCGACAAGGTGCCCGCCAGCGGAGCGACGCTGGTGGTCGGCGCGCCGGCCCATCGTGGCGGGTCGGGCGGCCCGGCGCGCATCTTTGCGATGGTCTGAGCATGGCAACGGTTCGCCTGTTGACGGACGAAGAGGTCAGCGCCGAGGCGCTGGCCGTCTTCGATGAAATCCGCGCCACCCGCAACACCGATTACATCAACAATTTCTGGCGCGCTCTGGCCCATGACCCGGCGCTGCTGAAAGCGACGTGGGAGCGGCTCAAGACCGTCATGGCTCCCGGCGCGCTGGACCCGTTGATGAAGGAGATGCTGTATGTCGCGGTCTCGGTCGCCAACAATTGCGAATACTGCGTGCACTCCCATTCGGCCGCGGCCCGCTCCAAGGGCATGACCGATCAGATGCAGGCCGACCTGCTGGCGGTGATCGCGATGGCCAGCCAGACCAACGCCCTGGCCACCGCTTTGCAGGTGCCGGTGGACGACCAGTTCAAGGTCTGAGGCGGCGCCTGTCGGGCCAGACTTGCACCAGATGCACAGCGGCTATTCCCTCAAGTGTCTAGCTGCACTGCAGCATCAGGTCTAAATCTCTTTGGTCACATACAGACCAGAGAGGCTCCGCTCATGGCACAGACAAGCACGCACCGCCCGGCAATCCTGAACCTGTTTTCGGCCGTCGCCGATGTGTTCAGCGGCATCTATGATGCTTTGATCCGCATGGGCGAAGCAAACGCCAAGGTCATCAAAATCAAGCAACTCAGCGAGTTGACCGACGAAGAACTGGCTGCGCGCGGCCTCAAGCGCGAAGACATCGTTCGCCTGGTCATGGCGGGCGTCTACTAAGACACGCCCGCACTCTGCATTTCGGCCACGGCCTGCGCGGCCTTGGCATAGGCGGCTTTGCACAGGTCAAAGTCCGCTTCGGTCAGCGCCAGGGACGGATAGGTCTTGCCCGGCGACTTGAACATCCCGTTCTGCATCAGAACCGCGTTGAACCGGGTTGCCCTTACCGTGTCCGCGCGGACCACATCGCGATAATCCCGCACCTTTCCTTCCGTGAACACGATTTCGAACAGGGTCGGATCGCCGATGACGCGGTGGGCGACCCCCTGCTTGGTCAGCGCGGCCGAGGCCATGTCCATCAGACGCTGACCATTGGCGCGCAGCCGGTCGTACTGACCGGGGCGGCGCAGCACTTCCATCGTCTTGAGCCCGGCCACCGCGGCCACCGGATTGCCCGACAGGGTCCCCAACTGCATCAGCCATTTCTCAGGTCCAACGGCGGATTTGTCGAAATGGGCCATGATCTCGGCCCGCCCGGCGATTGCCGCCAGGGGAAAGCCGCCGCCGATGATCTTGCCCAGCGTGGCGATGTCGGGGGTCACGCCATACAGCTCCTGCGCGCCGCCATAGGCGAAACGAAACCCGGTCACCACCTCGTCGAAGATCAGCACGATGCCGTACCTGTCGGCCTCGTCCCGCAGAAGCTGCAAGAAGCCGGGTTCGGGCGGGATGATGCGTTGCAAGGGCTCGACGATGATGCCCGCGACCTGGTTGCCGTGCTCGGCCAGCAGCGATCGGATGTAGTCCGGGTCGTTGAACGGCGCGATCAGCATTTCGGCCTGAACGCTGGCCGGTATGCCCGCGCTGTCGGGAACCGCCTGCGGGAAATTCACCATCCGTGACGGGGCCAGGCTCATTTGTGCCTCGGCGCTCATGCCGTGATAGCCGCCTTCGAACTTCACGATCTTGTCGCGGCCGGTAAAAGCGCGGGCCAGCCGGATCGCGTACATGTCAGCCTCACCGCCGGACGAGACATAGCGGATCTGATCGGCGCAGGGCACGGCGGCGCAGATCTCCTCGGCCAGCTCGACCGCGCGCGCGTTGTTGGCGAAGAACGTCATGCCTTTGGGCATCTGTTCGGCGACGGCCTCCAACACCTCGGGGTGACCATGGCCCAGCAGCATCGGCCCCGAGCCGATCAGCAGGTCGACATATTCCTTCCCGTCTTCGTCCCAGACGCGGCTGCCCCGGCCCTCGCGGATGAAGACCGACGGGTCGAAATTGCCAAAGCCACCGCCGGGCAGCACCGCGCGGGCGCGTTGGCCCCAATCGGATTGGCTGAGATGTCGCGGCATGGTCGCCTCCCTAATCCAATATTACGTCCGGCGCGCCCAGGTATTCGCGGTCGGGCGCAACGCCCAGGCCGACACCGTCAGGCGGCGCGATCCGGCCGCCCTTGCGGGTCGGGCCATCGGGGGCCAGCCGCGGCACGACATAGCCCGACAGGTCGCACACATTCATCAGGCGCGCCGGTTCGGTAGCCGCGCCCAGATGCAGCAGGGCGGCTGTGGTGATGTCAGACCCCCAGGTGTCTTCGACGCACATCTTCGCCCCCAGATGCAGGCACAGGTCACGCGCGCGGCGCGCCGCCGACAGCCCGCCGAATTTCGACAGCTTCACCGCGACCGCGTCCATGCAGCCCAGCGCATGGGCAGCCAGCAGGCTGGCGGTGTCGTGTGCGCATTCGTCCAGCTTCATCGGCAGGCCGGTGGCGGCGCGCACGCGGGCGCAATCCTCGATCGTAGCACAGGGTTGTTCCAGCATCACGTCCAGATCCGCGACCGCCCGCCCCACCCGGCTGGCATCCAGAGACGTGGCGCCGCAGTTCCAGTCGCCATAGACCAGCGGGCCGTCGCCCACCGCCTCGCGCACCAGACGCAGGCGTTCGACATCGGCCTGCCAATCGGCATCCGCGCCCAGCTTGACCTGGAACTGGGTGATACCCTGTGCCTGCGCCTCGTGGGCGATGCGGGCCATCTCGGCCGGGGCGATACAGGTGATCGAGTGATAGAGCGGCATCGTCTGCGCCTGCCGCCCCCCCAGCAGCGCGTGCAGGGGCAGCCCTGCCACCTGCCCCGTCAGATCCCACAGCGCGATGTCGATCGCCGATTTGGCATAGACATGCCCCGGCAGGTGCCGGTCCAGCCGCGCCATCAACGCCTCGGGTCCGATCGGGTCGGCGCCCAGCAGAACCGCGGCCATTTCCTGCACCGCTGGGGCCACACCGCGCGCATAGGCGGGCAGGTAATGCGGAATCGGGCAGACCTCGCCCCAGCCGATCAGATCGTCATCGGTGTCCAGCGCCAGAACCACCGTTTCAACCGTGTCGCAGGCCTTGCCGTCAGCCATGTAATAGGCCTGATGGCTGGTCAGCGGCACATGCCAGAGCGAAATGCGGGTGATGCGGGTCATTGGTACACGGCCTTTGGTTCCCCCAGTGCATCTTCATCCGGGGCTACGCCGAGGCCGGGGGCCTGGGGCAGTTCAAGATGGCCCTGACGGTTGCGCGGGCCGCGCCCGCCCGCGAGGTCCAGCGTCAGCATGTCCTGACAGGCCCAGACGCCCAAGCGGTTGTGGTCGGGGATGGTGGCGGCCAGATGCAGCGCCTCGGTGTCGGCCAGAACCGAGCCGCCGGTGGCCATCACATACATGTCGATGCCATGCGCCAGCGCGATGTCCCGCATCCGCGAAGCCTTGGTCAGGCCGCCGACACGGTTGAGCTTGATCCCAAAGACCTCGGCCAGCCCGTCGCGGGCAATGCGTGTGGCGTCCTGCAGGGTGACCAGGCTTTCATCCACGCTGACCGGGGCGGAATGCAAGGCCCGGATGGCGGCAATGTCGTCCAGCGTCTCGCCGGGTTGTTCGAACATCACGCCCAGATCCTCGGTGGCCTTCATCACCCGCAGCGCCTGCTGCCGCGTCCAGGCGCGGTTGACGTCATAGAGGATGCGCTCACCCGCCGGGCGGTGCGCCTCGACATCGCGGATGCGTTCTATGTCGCGATCCACGTCGCCACCCACTTTGACCGAATGCACCCAATAGCCGCGGCCGCGATAGCGATCCATCACCGCGCGGGTTTCGTCGACGGTCTTGGCCCCGACCGAGGAGGCGATCGGCGCGGGGCTGCGCGACCCGCCGCCCATCAGATCGGCAATCGGCAACCCCGCCGCCTGTCCGGCAATGTCCCAGCAGGCCATGTCGATCGGCGACTTGGCATAAAGATGCCCGGGCAGCGCGTGGTCCATCGCCCGCTCGACCGCCAAAACCCGACGTGGGTCCAGCCCCAGTACGAAGGGCGCCATGGTCTCGATCCCCGCCCGGATGCCCGGCCCGTGCGCGGGCACATAGGTGTGGCCCCATGGCGTGCCCTCGCCCCAGCCGGTCAGCCCGGCATCGGTTTCGATCTTGACGAAAGTGGCATCCAGCACCTCGAATTTCAGACGTCCGCCGGACAGCCAATAGGGGTGTTCAAGCGGCAGATCGACTTGAAAGACCGAGATGCGGGTGATCTTCATGCGGCGTCCATCCTGGGCAGGTCGTTCAATCCCTCGCCCCGCCACAGTACGAATGTCAGGATCGGCTGATCCCCCGTGGACATGGCATGGCTTTGCCAACTGGCGTGCAACCGCGTGCCCTCAGCGCCAATAAAGGCCCGATCTCCTTCAACCTTGAAGACCGCGCCACCCGCCAGCGTCAGGTAAAGCTCCTCGGCCTGATGGCTGTGCCAGTCATAGTCCAGCCCGCCGCCCCAATAGGCGACATAGCCCCGCAGCTGGGTCGAATGGAAATGACCGGTTGGCCCGAACAGCTCGAAATACCCGTACCGATTGCGGAAATCGGCACCGACCTCTGCCTCGGTATAGGTGCGTTTCCAGTGGGCAAGATGCGCCGCCGACCGGATCGCCTGAACCAACCCCGTTGTCCGGGGTGATCCGGGTTGATCCAGCGCCTGCACCAGTGGTGTGGCGGGGATCGCCCGCGGTTGCAAACCGGTTGCGGTCAGGTCGGTGGGCCAGGTACCGAATTCGGACAGCGCCGGCAGGGTCTGATGCAGGTGCCGCGCGGCTTCGAGAACGTTTTCCAGGGTCATGGGATCACAACGATGTTGCCGGTATGATGCTTGTCGATGAAGGCCTGCTGGGCCTCACGCAGCTCAGTCAACGGGTAAGTGGCGGCCAATGCTGGCTTGATTTGCCCGTTTTCTATGTATTTCACGACATCAAAGAAGTTCTGCGGCGTGTTCACGGTTGACCCGGTGAAGGTCAGATCGCGCAGATAGAAGGTGCGCAGGTCGAACTGCACGATCGGACCGGCAATCGCGCCCGAACAGGTATAGCGCCCGCCACGCTCCAGCATGTCGATCAGTTTGGGCCACATCTCTCCGCCCACGACGTCGGCGACGACGGTGATCCGTTCGCCTTTCAGCTCGGCCCGCAAGTTTCTGGGGTTGCGCGGCAGAATGCGATCCGGGCCCAGTTTGGCGACCTCGGGGTGTTTGGCCTCGCTGGCCATGGCGATCACGCGGGCGCCGCGCAGCTTGGACAGCTGGATCAGCGCCCCGCCCACACCGCCCGAGGCGCCGGGGATCAGAACCGTATCGCCCCGGCCGACCTGCGCCCTGTCCAACATGCCCTCAGCCGTGACATAGGAACAGCTGAAGGTCGCCAGTTCGGCATCGCTCAGGTCGGAGTCGATCGCCGCCACGCCGCGGATGTCGGCCTTGGTGTATTCGGCAAAGCCGCCGTCACATTCCGAGCCGAAGTACCCGGCCTTGTCGCGGTTCATCGGCTCGGACCAGTCGCGCAGCCAACCCGCCACGATCACCCGCCGGCCGATGATCGCAGGATCGGCCCCCTCGCCCACGGCCACGACCGTTCCGACCGCATCCGCGCCCTGAATGCGCGGGAAGGTCAGGGGCGCGCCGCCCCAGGTGCTGTCGGCGTCATCCAAATCGGAATAGGCGCCGCCGGTGGTCGCCTCGTCCACCGCCTTGGAATACCAGCCGGTGCGGGTGTTCACATCCGTGTTGTTCAGCCCGCAGGCGCCCACCTTGATCAACACCTCCATCGGGCCGGGTGTGGGGGTGGGCCAGTCCTCGTGCCATTCGTATTTGTCCAGATCGCCATGCCCGGTCAGGACCATGGCCTTCATCGTCTTCGGGATCATTCCGCAGCCTCCATCGCGGTGTCGGTGCGGGGCCGGAGGCTTTGCGGGTCATAGGCGGGCGCGCCCAGGATCCGCGCGCGATGCGGCACGCCCGCAATCACCACCTGCACTTCGGTTCCCGGCACATTGGCCTGTGGTTTGACATAGGCAAAGGCAAGGATCTTGCCGACCGTATGCCCGTAGGCCACCGAGGCGGTGGAACCCACGACCTTGCCGTCCAGCAGGACCGCCTCGCCGCCATGCCCATCGTTCTGGCCATCCGGTTCGATCTCCAGATAGGCGCAGACCCAGCGCAGATCGGAGTTCAGGGTCCGGTCCTTGCCCAGGTATTCCTTGTCGGTGCGGGCAAAGCGCAGCACGTCAGCTTCGGCCAAGGTGACCTCGTTGGTCAACTCGCCCGCGCCCTTGAAGGCCTTCTCCATCCGCAGCGCGTTCATCGCGAACGAGCCATAGTCGGTAATGCCATGCGGTGCGCCCGCCGCCCAGAGCGCATCGTAGACGGCCAGGGCGCTGTCACGCGGCATGTGCAGTTCCCATCCCAGTTCACCAGCATAGGACATGCGGAAAGCCCAGAGCTGGTGACCCGCCACGTCGATTTCCTGCGCGGTCAGCCATTTGAAACCGGTATTGCTCAGGTCCGTTTCGGTGCAGGCGGCCAGAACTTCGCGCGCCCGGGGGCCATTGAGGCTGAGCGCGGCCCAGTCGTCGGATCGCAGGATGATATCGACGTTTTCTTCGTCGCGATGCTGGGTCAGGTGGTCCAGCAGGCGCTGTTCGAAGAAGGCGGCACAGACGAGGTAGTACCGGTCCTCGGCCAGTTTGACGACCGTAGTCTCCAGCTCGATCCGACTACGGCGGTTCAGCATGTGGGTCAGCGCGATACCGCCCACCTTTTGCGGCAGGCGGTTGGCGACCAGCCGGTCCAGCAGGACCCGGGCATCCGGGCCGCTGATTTCGACCTTGGTGAAGGCCGAGATGTCCATGATGCCGACCGCCTCGCGCACGACCCTGCATTCGGCGGCGACCATGTCATGCACCACATTGCGGCGGAAAGAATAATGGTCGCGCTGTTCAATGCCATCCTTTGCGAACCAGCGGGGGCGTTCGTGGCCATAGACCTCTTCGAACACGGCACCCTTGGCTTTCAGCCGGTCATACAGCGGGGACGGCTTGACCGGCCGCCCGGCAAGGCGGTTGAAATGCGGAAACGGAATTTCGTGGCGCAGCTTGTAATCCTCATGCGCCTTGGTGACCTGCCAGTCTTTGGTGGCATAGGCCCCGAACCGGCGCGGATCATAGTCGCGCATCGAAATGTCGGCCGCCCCATGCACCATCCACCGCGCCAGTTCGCGCGTCAGGCCCGGGCCCCAGCCGATGCCGATCTGAGTGCCGCAGCAGCACCAATAGTTTCGCACCCCCGGCGCCGGGCCGATCAGCGGATTGCCGTCGGGCGGGTGCGAGATCGCCCCGTGAACCTCGCGCTGGATGCCCAGATCGGCGAAAATCGGCATCCGGTTCAGGCTTTCTTCCAGCCACGGCATGACCCGGTCGTAATCGGCGTCGAACAACCAGTTTTCATAATCCCACGGGCAATGGTCATGCCAGACCGAGTTCGAATTCTCCTTTTCGTAGATCCCGATCAGCCCGCGCTTCTGCTCCATGCGGATATAGCCCGAGACCTTGCGGTCATCGCGGATCACAGGCAACTCGTGATCGAGGTCCTGGAACTGTGGCACCGGTTCGGTCACGAAATAGTGGTGGGTCATCGAGGTCATCGGCAGTTGCAGGCCAGACCATTCGCCCATCTGCCGGGCATAGGCGCCGCCCGCATTCACCACGTGTTCGCAGCGGATCGTGCCCCGTTCGGTCTCGACCACCCATTCGCCATTGGCCGCCTGGGTGATGTTGGTGGCCCTGCAGCGGCGGATGATCCGCGCGCCCAGCTGACGCGCCCCCGCCGCCATGGCCATGGTCACGTTCGTCGGGTCCACATGCCCGTCATCCGGCGTATGCAGCGCGCCCAGAACCCCGTCGAGGTTGTAGAACGGGTGCAGTTCGGCCACGCGGTCGGGGCCGACCAGTTCGATGTTGAAGCCCAGCGACCGGCCCACCGACAGGGTGTGGCGCAGCCAGTCCATCTCGTCTTCGGTATAGGCCAGCCGGAACGAGCCGCATCCATGCCATGTCACCGCCTGCCCGGTCTCGGCCTCGAGCGCACCGGAATAGAGCCCGATGTTGTAGTCCACGCACTTGCCCAGACCAAAGGAACTGGTCGAATGGGTGATCTGCCCGGCCGCATGCCAGGTGCTGCCGCTGGTCAGCTCGGCCTTTTCCAGCAAAACGACATCCGTCCAACCCTCGTGCGCCAGATGATAGGCCAGACCCACGCCCATGACACCTCCGCCCACGATCACTACGCGGGCCTGTGACGGCAGTTCCTTCCCGGACATGATTTTTCCTCTCACCGAGTCGCATTTCTTCTCGACAGGCTAAGGCCACATTTGTACCATCGTCAATCATGAATGACACAAATGTATCAACCACCGTTCTTGACCAGCTGACCCGTGAATGGGACGCCCTGACGCCCGAGGCGCAGAAGGCCGCCCGCTATGTGCTGGAGAACCCGGCGGATGTGGGCGTTTCGACCGTGCGCGAGATCGCCGAGGCCGCAAACGTGAAACCCAACACCTTCGTCCGCATGGCGCGGCAGGTGGGGTTCGAGGGCTACGAGGATTTCCGCGCGCCATTCCGCGACGCCATCCGCCGAGGCACCGTGTCGTTCCCCGACCGCGCCCGCTGGCTGCAGGAGATCGGCAAATCCGGCGAGCTGGGCGGGCTCTATGCCGACATGGTCGGGGCCGCGATCCGAAACATCGAGGAAACCTTCGCGGGGATCGATGCGACCCGGCTGCAGGCCGCGGCCGAGGCGATCTGGACATCGCGGCAGGTGTTTACGCTGGGCGTCGGCGTCAACAACGCGAACGCGCGCAACTTTACCTATCTGGCCTCGACCGGGATGAAGCAGTTCCACGCCATCCCCCGCCCCGGCTCGACCCCGGTGGACGATCTGGCCTGGGCCGGCGAACAGGACGTGCTGATCGCGATGACCTGTCACCCCTACCGGACCGAGGTGATCGAGGCGGTGAAGCTGGCCCGCGAACAGGGCATGACCGTGGTCGGCATTTCCGACAGCCCCGCCAGCCCGGTCATTCTGAACGCGCAACATGGGTTTGTCGTCGCCGCCGACACGCCCCAGTTCTTTCCGTCATCGGTTTCGACCATCGCGCTGCTGGAGACGCTTCTGTCCTTCGTGGTCGCCCTGTCCAGCGATGAAATCGTCGAGCGTGTGGAGCGGTTTCACCGCCGCCGGCACCAACTTGGCCTCTATGCGGAGGAGCCTGAATGACCGCACCGCTGACCCGATCGTTGGAGGCCCGCTATTACACCGACCCGGCGATATTCGAACGGGAGAAACAGGGCCTTCTGGCCCGCACCTGGCAATTTGCCGGCCATGTGGCGCAGGTGCGCGAGCCGGGCGACTACTTCGCCTTTGAAATCGCAGGTCAGAACCTGTTCTGCATCCGCGGGCGCGATGGCGAAATCCGCACCTTCTACAATGTCTGCCAGCACCGCGCGCATGAGATGGTGACCGGGGCCGGCAACACCCGCGTCGTCGTCTGCCCCTATCACGCGTGGACCTATGAACTCACCGGGCAACTTCGCGCCGGGCCGAACATCAAATCGGTTCCGGGCTTCGACCGCAGCGCGATCTGTCTGACCCCGGTGCGGACCGAGCTGTTCAACGGCTTCATTTTCGTCAACCTCGACGATGACGCCGCCCCGATGGACGACTGGTACCCCGGCGTGCGTGCGGAAATCCGCGCCTTTGTCCCGCAGATCGACGATCTCGAGCCGCTGGAATGGGTCGAAATCCCCGAAAACTGCAACTGGAAGGTCAGTATCGAGAATTACTCGGAATGCTATCACTGCCCGACCAATCACCCGACCTTTGCCACCGGTGTGGTCAAACCCGAGACCTATGACATTCAACCCGACGCAGGCGGCGGATACGTCCTGCGCCATACGACCGAGTGTCAGAGCCTCGACAAGATGACCTATCCCATCGACCTGACTGTTCCCCATGCGGGCGACTATCAGTCGTGGTTTCTGTGGCCGATGTTCTCGTTCCAGTGCTATCCCGGCAATGTGCTGAACACCTATCACTGGCGCGCGCAGGATGCCGATCACTGCACCGTCTGGCGCGGATGGTACACCGAGGGCGGGTCCGAAAGCGCGGTGATCCGCCAACTGGCGGTGCAGGACCGGGAAACCACGGTCGAAGAAGACATCCGGCTGGTTGAAAGCGTGCATCGCGGCCTGAAATCGCGCGGCTATCGCCCTGGCCCGCTGGTGCTGGACCCGGCTTGCGGCGTAATGTCGGAACATTCGATCGCCCGCTTGCAGCAATGGATGCGCGAGGCGGTGGATACAGATGCAAGCGGAGTGGACGATGGCCGACATCTTTGACGAAGACCTGTTTCTGAAGGGACTGGCGCAGCGCAAGGCGACGCTGGGCGACGAATACGTGGAAAAGAACCTGGCCGCGGCGGATGATTTCACCCGCCCATTTCAGGAGGCCATGACAGCCTGGTGCTGGGGCTTCGGTTGGGGGGACGAGGTGATCGACCCCAAGACCCGCTCGATGATGAACCTGTCGATGATCGGCGCCCTGGGCAAGATGCACGAGTGGGAGATCCACTGTCGCGGAGCCCTGAACAACGGCGTCAGCAAGGAGGAGATTCGGGCGATCATCCATGTCGTCGCTATCTATTGCGGCGTCCCGCAGGCGCTGGAATGCTTTCGCGTGGCGCGCAAGGTTCTAACCGAAGCCGGTCAGCTTTAGCCGGTTCCTGCCCCGAAGATCGAGATCGCCCGCCCCCGTGCGGGTTTTCTCATGTCGGCACAAATACGTTACTGAATTTCGATTTGGCGCACGATTGCGTTACATTTTCCTTGCCGCGAATCACTTCCGGGCGTATTACCCGACCAAGCGGTCACTTATTGACCCGGACGCAAGACACGAGGTTCCGACGCATGGACGCTTTCATCTGCGACGCACAGCGCACCCCGATCGGACGCTATGGCGGGGCCCTGTCCCAGGTTCGCACCGACGATCTGGCCGCGATCCCGCTGGCTGCGCTGAAAGAGCGGAACCCGCAGGTGGACTGGGCCAGCCTGGATGACGTGATCCTGGGCGATGCCAACCAGGCCGGCGAAAGCAACCGGAACGTGGCGCGCATGGCCGCCCTGCTGGCCGGTTTCCCGGTTAAAGTGCCCGGCACCACGATCAACCGCCTGTGCGCCAGCGGCATGGATGCGGTCGGCATGGCCGCACGCGCCATCAAGGCGGGGGACTATGATATGGCGATCGCCGGTGGCGTCGAAAGCATGTCGCGCGCGCCCTTCGTGATGCCCAAGGCCACCAGCGCCTTTTCCCGCGCCAACGCTGTCTATGACACCACGATCGGCTGGCGTTTCGTGAACCCGAAGATGCAGCAGATGTACGGCACGGATTCAATGCCGCAGACCGCCGACAACGTGGCCGAGGACTATGACATCAGCCGCGCAGATCAGGATGCCTTTGCCGCGCGCAGCCAGGCCCGCTGGGCGGCCGCGCATCAAGCCGGCGTTTTTGCCGAGGAAATCACCCCCGTCACCATCCCCCAACGCAAGGGCGACCCGCTGGTGGTGGACACCGACGAACATCCCCGCCCCGGCACCACGACCGAAAAGCTGGCGGGGCTGAAGGGCGTCAACGGGCCGGACAAGACGGTGACGGCGGGCAATGCCTCGGGTGTCAATGACGGCGCCGCGGCCATTCTGCTGGCCAACGAGGCCGCCGCGCAGAAGAACGGTCTGACTCCGATGGCCCGTGTCGTGGGCATGGCGGTTGCCGGGGTCGAACCCCGTGTCATGGGGATCGGCCCGGTCCCGGCCACCCGCAAGGTGCTGGCCCGCACGGGGCTGAGCATCGAGCAGATGGATGTGATAGAATTGAACGAGGCCTTCGCCGCCCAGGGTCTGGCCACCCTGCGTGAACTTGGCGTGGCCGATGACGCACCCCATGTGAATCCTAATGGCGGCGCCATCGCCATCGGCCATCCGCTGGGCATGTCCGGCGCGCGGCTGGTCATGACGGCGGCCTATCAGCTGCGCCGCACCGGCGGGCGCTATGCCTTGTGCACCATGTGCGTGGGCGTGGGCCAGGGCGCCGCGCTAATTCTCGAACGCGTGTAAGGGAGGAGACCCGACATGTACGCTCAGATGATCAAGACGGCAGGAACAGGCGTCAAATCCCGCGAGGAAATGACCGAGCAGGAACGCGCCTTTCAGGACAAGATCGACGCCGACATCAAGATCGAGCCCAAGGACTGGATGCCCGACGACTATCGCGCGACGCTGATCCGCCAGATCGGCCAGCACGCCCATTCCGAGATCGTCGGCCAGCTGCCCGAAGGCAACTGGATCACGCGCGCGCCCACGCTGGAACGCAAGGCGATCCTTCTGGCCAAGGTGCAGGACGAGGCCGGGCATGGCCTGTACCTGTACTGCGCCGCCGAAACCTTGGGCGTCAGCCGCGACGAACTGACCGAGATGCTGCTGGACGGGCGGATGAAATACAGCTCGATCTTCAACTATCCAACGCTGAACTGGGCCGATATCGGCGCGGTGGGCTGGCTGGTCGACGGCGCGGCGATCATGAACCAGGTGCCGCTGCAGCGCACCTCGTACGGGCCGTATTCGCGGGCGATGATCCGCATCTGCAAGGAAGAAAGCTTTCACCAGCGCCAGGGCTATGACGCGATCCGCAAGATGGCCGAGGGCACGCCCGAACAGCGCAAGATGGCGCAGGACGCGCTGAACCGGTTCTGGTACCCGGCGCTGATGATGTTCGGCCCGTCCGACAAGGACTCGGTGCATTCGGCGCAGTCGATGGCGTGGAAGATCAAGATCAACACCAATGACGAGCTGCGCCAGAAATTCGTCGATCAGACCGTGCCGCAGGCCGAGTTTTTGGGCCTGACCATCCCCGACCCGGACCTGAAGTGGAACGAGGAGCGCGGGCATTACGATTTCACTCAGCCCGACTGGTCGGAATTCTTTGACGTGATCAAGGGCAACGGCCCCTGCAACACCGACCGCCTGGCCGCCCGCAACAAGGCCTGGGACGACGGCAAATGGGTGCGTGACGGTCTGCTGGAACATGCCCGCAAGAAACGCGCCCGCAAGGTCGCAGCCGAATAACCTGCCCGATAGGAGGACACCTGATGAAAAACGAATGGCCCCTGTGGGAAATCTTCATTCGCGGCCAGCACGGCATGAGTCATCGCCATGTCGGCTCGCTGCACGCGCCCGACGCCGAAATGGCGATCAAGAACGCCCGCGACGTCTATACCCGCCGCAACGAGGGCGTCTCGATCTGGGTGGTCGAGGCCAACAACATCACCGCCAGTTCGCCCAGCGACAAGGGCCCGTTGTACGAGCCCAGCGAAAGCAAGGTCTATCGTCATCCGACCTTTTTCGACATCCCCGAAGAAGTGGGGGCGATGTGATGACCCGCGACGAGGCATTCCTGCAATTCCTGCTGCGGATGGGGGACAACACGCTGATCCTGGGCCATCGCGTCAGCGAATGGTGCGGCCACGCGCCGGTGCTGGAGGAGGACATCGCGCTGGCCAACACCGCGCTGGACCTGATCGGCCAGACGCAGATGTGGCTGGGCCTGGCCGGAGAGGTTCAGGGCGAAGGCAAGTCCGCCGACGATCTGGCCTTTCTGCGCGACGCCTGGGATTTCCGCAACGTGCTGCTGGTCGAGGTGCCCAACGGCGATTTCGGCCGCACCCTGATGCGCCAGTTCCTGTTTGATGCCTGGCACTCGATCATGCTGGGCCGGTTGCTGAAGTCGTCTGACGACCGGGTCGCGGCGATTGGCGAGAAGGCCAGCAAAGAGGTCGCCTATCACCTGGAACGGTCCAGCGACACGGTGGTCGGGCTGGGCGACGGCACCGAGGAAAGCCACAGACGCATGCAGGAGGCGCTGGATTACCTCTGGCCCTATGTGGGCGAGATGTTCGCCAGCGACGAGGTCGATGCCGAGATGGCCGCCGCGGGCATCGCCCCCGATCCGGCCAGCCTGCGCGAGGAATATGACGCGCTGGTTCGGCGCGTGCTGACCGAAGCCACCCTGAGCATTCCCGACAGCCGCTTTGCCCACAAGGGCGGCCGCGACGGGCGCATGCATACCGAACATCTGGGCCATCTGCTGACCCAGATGCAATGGCTGCAGCGGGCCTATCCGGGCGCAACCTGGTAAAGCCCGATGAACCGCGCCACCGTAGAGCAGGTCTGGGAATGGCTCGACGCCGTACCCGACCCAGAGATCCCCGTGATCTCGGTCGTCGATCTGGGCATCGTGCGCGATGTGACATGGGAGGGCGACACGCTGAAGGTTGCCGTGACGCCCACCTATTCGGGCTGCCCGGCGACCTCGGTCATCGCGATGGACATCGAAACCGCCCTGCGCGACCACGGCATCGACAATATCAAGCTGGAGACCCGCATTTCTCCGGCCTGGACGACCGATTGGCTCAGCGACAAGGGGCGTGCGAAGCTGAAGGACTATGGCATCGCGCCGCCCCAGCCCGCGGGCGGACCCGACCGCTGCCCGCATTGCGGCAGCACGGCAGTGGAAAAGGTCAGCCAGTTCGGCTCGACCCCGTGCAAGGCGCATTGGCGCTGCACCGATTGCCTGGAACCCTTCGACTATTTCAAGTGCATCTGAGGAGGACCGGATGGCACGTTTTCACGATCTGGAAGTCACCGACATCCACAAGACCATCCGCGACGCGGTCGTGGTCACGCTGAAACCGGTGAACGGCGCGGCCGAGGAATTCGACTTTGTCCAGGGCCAGTACCTGACCTTCCGCCGTGAATTTGACGGGGAAGAGCTGCGCCGCTCCTACTCGATCTGCGCGGGCAAGGATGACGGCGTTCTGCAGGTGGGCATCAAACGGGTCGAGGGCGGCGCCTTTTCAACCTGGGCCAACACCGAGCTGAAAGTGGGCGACAGGCTGCAGGCGATGCCGCCGATGGGGGCCTTCCACACACCGCTGGACCCGGCCGCGCATCGGCAGTACCTGGGCTTTGCCGGCGGGTCGGGCATCACGCCCGTGCTGTCGATCCTAAGGACCACGCTGGCACGCGAGCCGAATGCGCGCTTCACGCTGGTCTATGCCAACAAGGGCGTGAACACGATCATGTTCCGCGAAGAGCTGGAAGACCTGAAGAACCAGTACATGGGCCGCCTGAACGTGATCCATATCCTGGAAACCGACGCGCAGGAGATCGACCTGTTCACCGGGCTGGTGACCAAGGAGAAATGCGCCGAGCTGTTCCAGCACTGGATCGACGTCGAAAACACCGACACCGCCTTCATCTGCGGCCCCGAGCCGATGATGCTGGGCATTGCCGAGGCGTTGCGCGAACACGGGCTGGACGACAGCCAGATCAAGTTCGAGCTGTTCGCAAGCGCCCAACCCGGCCGCGCCAAACGCAAGCAGGGCGATGCCGCCAGCGCCGCGCAGGCCAACCAGACCCAGGCGCGGGTCACGCTGGACGGCGCCACCCAGACCATCACCATGCCCAAGGACCAGACCATTCTGGATGCGGCGCTGGAAAACGCGATGGACGCCCCCTATGCCTGCAAGGCCGGGGTCTGTTCGACCTGCCGCTGCAAGGTGATCGAAGGCGAGGTCGAGATGGTCGCCAACCACGCGCTCGAGGATTACGAGGTCGAGAAAGGCTATGTGCTCAGCTGCCAGGCCTACCCGCTGACCGACAATGTCGTCGTCGATTACGACCAGTAAAGGGAGAGGGACCATGGCCGAAGACATGAGCATCGAAAGCTACCTAGCGGCAGGCGGCGTTCTGACCAACCCGACCAATGTGCCACCCCGATACCGGGCCGAGCTGATGAAACTGATGGCGACCTTCGTCGATAGCGAACTGGCCGGTGCGGCTGGGTTTGCGGACATCATCAACCAGGGGCCGGGCATCAAGGAACGCATCGCGGCGGCGAAGATCGTTCTGGAAAAGACCGACAATGCCGACCGCGTGCTGAAGATCATGGGCGAGTTCGGCGCGGATACCGACCGCTATGCCACGCATCACCCGTGGACCGCCCGGCTGGACCGTTCCGCCGATATCGGGGCCACGCGCAGCGAACATGACATGCGCCTTGCGGTCTTCAACTATCCAATCGAAGGCTGGACCGATGCGGTGGTGATGAACCTGCTGATGAGCCGGGCCGTGGGCGTGCAACTGGCCGAGTTCGCGCTGGTGTCCTATCAGCCGCTGGCCGAGGCGTTCCGCGCCATCGCCCCGATCGAGGCGCATCACGGCGAACTGGCTCTGGAAGGCGCGGTCAAGCTGTTGGAACAGGGCGCGGCGCCGGCGATGCAGGACTCGGTCGATTACTGGTGGCCCCGCGTGGCCGCAAGTTTCGGCGCGGGCAACCCCGAGCGGATGGAAAAGCTGCGCCAGATGGGCCTGCGCCGGGCCTCGGGGGTCGAACTGAAAAACCGCTGGCTGGCCGAGGCCGCAGAGGTCGTCACGCGGCTGGGCCTTCGCACCCCGTGATCACCGCCCGCTGGGGCGGCTGATCAGGCCGTATTTCAGGGCAAGCGATCGCAGGCCGCGACGCCGTGGCCGAGCCACCATGCCCGCGTCACGCGCACCCGCTTTGCGGTTGAATTCATAGACGTCGATGATGCGCTCGGCGCAACCGCAGGCCTCGCCCATCCCGACCTTGGCGAAATAGAATTTGTCGAACCGTTCCGGTTTTTGCATGGCGCCCTCCGACCGCAAGTAAACGCCGGGACACCCGCAAAAGCCAAATCACAATGCCGGCAGGGCCGGAGCTACAGCGCCTTGACGCCCGACAGGGTCAGGTTGCTGACCAGCGCGGCATAGTCCCGGCGCGCCTGCGCATCGGCACCGGAATTCCACATGTAATACCAGTTCAGCATGCCGAAGACCGACATCGTGGCCGACCGCAGCTTGGCCCCGTCGCCCTGGAACACGTCGGGTGCGACCTCGGACAGGATCGCGCTGAGGAAATTCACCATGTCACGCTGATACCCGCGCAACAGGCGCTGCTGATCCTCGGGCAGAGCCGACATGCCGCTGGTCTGGACCCGGTGTTCGTCATCCACGCCCTGATAGGCCAGCAGGATCTCGGCCACTACGCGGTGCAGCTTTTCGGGCGGGCTGAGGCCGTCCATCTCGAGCCCGCAGATCAGGTCGCGCAGTTCCCGCAGATAGGTCTCGAGAATGTCGAACAGGATCGCGTCTTTGCTGTCGTAGTAGTGATAGATGTTGGCCTTCGAGATCCCGCATTCGCGCGCAAGCTGGGTCATCGAGGCGCGGTCGAAGCCTTCGCGGGCAAAGACCCGCGCCGCCGATTTCAGGATCTGGGCGCGTTTCTGGTCGTGATCTTTTGCAATCGTACGGGCCAAACCTCACTCCTTGTCTCGGTTGTCGACGACGCGCTTGGCCTTGCCCTGGCTGCGCTCGACATCGCCGGGGTCCCCTACAACGATCTCGGTGGAAACGCCAACGATGTCCTTGATCCGCTTGGTCAGCATCCGCGCGGCGGCGGTCTTGCTGAGCTCATCGGCCGCGTCGGGCATCGCCTCGACATAGACGCGCATCGCGTCCATGCGGCCGGATTTGTACAGCTCGATCTGGTAATGCGCGGCGATGCCGCCGGTGGCCATGACCTGTTCCTCGATCTGGCTGGGGAAGACGTTGACCCCGCGCAGGATGATCATGTCGTCGCTGCGGCCGGTGATCTTCTCCATCCGCCGCATCGAACGCGCGGTGCCCGGCAGCAGCCGCGTCAGGTCGCGGGTGCGGTAGCGGATCATCGGCAGGCCTTCCTTGGTCAGCGTGGTAAAGACCAACTCGCCCATTTCGCCGTCGGGTAGAACCTCGCCGGTCTGCGGGTCGATGATCTCGGGGTAGAAGTGATCCTCCCAGATGACCGGGCCGTCCTTGGTTTCCACGCATTCGTTGGCGACGCCCGGCCCCATGATCTCGGACAGGCCGTAGATGTCGACGGCATGCATGTCAAACGCCTGCTCGACCTCTTTGCGCATCGCATCCGTCCAGGGCTCGGCCCCGAATACGCCCACCGACAGCGAGCTTTCGCGCGGGTCCATCCCGACCTTGTGATACTGTTCCAGGATGTTGAGCATGTAGGACGGCGTGACCATGATCCCGTCGGGTTTGAAATCGGTGATCAGGGCCACCTGTTTCTCGGTCTGACCGCCGGACATGGGAACGACCGTGGCGCCCAACCTCTCGATTCCGTAATGCGCGCCCAGACCGCCGGTGAACAGACCATAGCCATAGGCATTGTGGATCGTGTCGCCCTTGCGCAGACCGCTGGCGCGCAGGCTGCGGGCCACCAGATCGGCCCAGTGGTCGATGTCGTTTTTTGTGTAGCCCACCACGGTCGGCTTGCCCGTGGTGCCGGACGAGGCATGCAGGCGGATGATCTGCTCGCGCGGGACGGCAAACAGGCCGAACGGATAGTGGTCGCGCAGATCGTTCTTGTAGGTGAAGGGGAACTTGGCCAGATCGGCCAAGGTTTTCAGATCGTCGGGATGTACCCCGGCCTCGTCGAACCGCTGCTTGTACATCGGCACGTTGTCATAGGCATGGCGCAGCGACCATTTCAGGCGGTCCAGCTGCAAGCTGCGGATTTCATCGATCGACGCGATCTCGATCGGGTCAAGATCCGCTTTGTTCGGGGTCAGATCCTTCATGATGTCCTCCTCACCTCAAGATTCTGGAAACAGGGTGCCGTTGATCGCGCGGGAAAAACCCCTGAACTCGGCGATCTTGCAGCCGTCCTGGTTGGTCACCGTCACGTCATAGATGCCGCTGCGGCCTGTCAGGCTCTGCTCGGTGGCGCGGGCGGTCAGCCGGTCGCCCAGCCGACCCGGCGCGACATAGCTGATCACGTTGTGCTGGGCCACGGTCGACTGGTTGCGGCTGTTGCAGGCAAAGGCAAAGGCGCTGTCGGCCAGCATGAAGGTCACGCCGCCATGGCAGATCCCGTGCCCGTTGCAATGGTGCTGCTGCACGGTCAGCGCCAGTGTCGCGGTGCCCTCGTCGACCTCGACCAGTTCCATCCCCGCCCATTTCGAGGCATGGTCCTGTGCCCACATCGCGGCGGCGGCTTTTTCGGCGCGTTCTTTCGGCGTCATGCTCATTTGCCCCGAAACTCCGGGCTGCGCTTTTCCAGAAAAGCTGCGACACCTTCGGCATAATCGGCGGATTCACCGCAGGCCTTCATGGCGTCGGCCTCGATCTCCAGATGATCGGTCAGGCTGTTGGTCGCGGCGGCCTGGATGGTCTGCTTGGTCAGACCCAGGCCCAACGTCGGGCCGTTCGACAGGCGTTCGGCCAGCGCGCGCGCCTCGATCATCAGGTCGGCATTGGGCAGGGCTTTCCAGATCAGGCCCCAGTCCTCGGCCGTCTTCGCCATCAAGGGCTCGCCGGTCAGGGCCAGCCCCTTGGCCCGCGCCTCGCCCAGCAGATGCGGCAGGTGCCAGCTGCCGCCGGTATCCGGGATCAGCCCGACCTTGGCGAAGGACTGGATGAATTTCGCGGACTCGGCCGCCAGCACGATATCGCAGGCCAGCGCCAGATTGGCCCCCGCGCCCGCGGCCACCCCGTTGACCGCGCAGATCACCGGAAAGTTCAGCGACCGGATCAACCGCACCAGCGGCGCATATAAGGTGCGCACCGTGTGGCCCAGATCCGGCGGGCCGTCCATTTTCGACGGGTCGCGGTCGGCCAGATCCTGCCCCGCGCAGAACCCGCGCCCGGCCCCGGTCAGCAGGATCGCCCGCGCGCCTTCATCGCGCGCGCCTTCGATGGCGCGGCGCAGGGCGTGGTGCATTTCCTCGGTGAAACTGTTCAGGCGATCAGGGCGGTTGAGAGTGATTTCCACATAATTTCCACGCCGCTGCGCAAGAATCGTATCGCTCATGGGCCGCTCGCTTTGCATTCGTTTCGATATTCTTCTTGCATTAACCGAACGGTTGGTCAATAAATTTCTCCGACGAAGCGCCGAATCCGGGCTTTCGGCCAGTTGATGGTTACAAAAAGGACCATTAACGCATTTGTGACTCATGTTTTGGAGGAGGAAACCAGTCATGAAACTCAACGGGATCAAAACGCTGTTGGCGACGGCTGCCTTGGCAGTGTCGGGCAGCGTGGCATTTGCGGCGGATTACACCCTGACGATTTCCAGCTGGGCGCCGCCCACCCACGGGATCAACGCCAAGATGTGGCCCAAATTCGTCGAGATGGTCGAAGAGGCCACCGACGGCAAAGTGACTGCCGAGCTGAAGCTGGGCATCGCCCCGCCCCCGGCCCAGATGGACCTGATCATGGATGGCGCGGCGGATGCGTCGATCATCTTCCACGGCTATCAGCCGGGCCGTTTCGTGACGACCAAACTGATCGAACTGCCGGGCTATGAAGGCTCGGCCGAGGCCGCCTCGGTCGCCTATTGGCTCGCTTACGACAAATACCTGAAGGCCGCCGACGAACACCGCGGCGTCAAGGTCATTGCCCTGCACACCCACGGCCCCGCCCAGCTGCACACAAGCAGCCCGGTGACCTCGATGGACCAGATCTCGGGCCTCAAGGTGCGGATCCCCGGTGGCGTCGGTGGCGATGTGGGCACCGCACTGGGCGCGACCGGCATCCAGGTTCCGGCCCCCAAGGTCTATGAGACGTTGGCCTCGAAGGCCGCCGACGGTGTGGTCATGCCGTTCGAATCCCGCAAGGGCTTCAAGCTGACCGAAGTGGCCCCGAACGTCTATGAGATGCCGGGCGGCCTGTATCGCGGGTCGTTTGCCTTCATCATGAACGAGGACACCTTCGCCGACCTGCCCGAGGACATCCAGAAAGCGCTGGAAGAAAACGTGTTCGGCGAACCGCTGAGCCGCGAAATCGGCAAGATCTGGGACGAGATCGACGCCATCGGCCGTGAAGCGACCCAAAGCACCGAGGGCAATGCGATCCACGAAGCCGCTGCCGAGGACATGGAGAAGTTCTCGACGATCGCCGAGGACGTGCGCGCCAAGGTTATTGCCGAAGTCAACGAAGCCGGCGTCGATGCGCAAGCCGCCTATGACATGATCAAGTCGGAAATGTCCTCGAACTGATCCCTGATGCGGGGCGGCACTGGCCGCCCCCACCCAGCCCCTTCCGGAGCCACCCGATGACCCCTCTCATCCAGCTTGTACGGCGCGCCAGCGTCCTGCCGGTGATCGTCGCCTGCACGGCCCTGTTCATCCTGATGGTGATGACCTTCTGCGACGTGATCCTGCGGTCGGTCTTCAACGCGCCGATCGAGGCCGCCACCGAACTGACGCGCATCCTGATGGCGATTCTGGTGTTCTCGGTGCTGCCCATCATCTCGGTCACCAACGGGCATATCGCCGTGGACCTGACCGACGGTATCTTCCACCGCCTGCGCCTCAGCCGCCTGCGTGACGCGGTGATCTATATCCTCAGCGGCGCCATGCTGTATTGGCCGGTCCAGCGCGTGTGGATTCTGGCCGAACGCGCCCGCGACTATGGTGATGTCACCGAATACCTCAGCATCCCGACATACCTCGTCGGCTGGTTCATCGCTGCGTCGGTGGCGATCACCGCCGTGGTGATGATCATCACCGGACTGCTGCACCTGTTTGCCCCCAAGACCCTGACGGAATCCACTCAATGACCGCTGCCCTCATCGGATTTGCCCTTGTCCTGATCCTGGTGCTGATGCGCCTGCCCATCGTCTTTGCCATGGGGCTGGTCGGCACGTTGGGCTTTGCCTATGAACGCGGCGGCTCGATCTTTGACGAGCGCGGGCTGAAGGCCGCGATGTCGATGGTCGGCCGCCAGATCACCGATACCGCGCAGGATTACGGCCTGTCGGTCGTGCCGCTGTTCATCCTGATGGGCTTGTTCGTCAACAAGGGCGGCATGGCGCGCGAGCTTTATGCCGTTTCCAACGCCTTTCTGGGCCATATGCGCGGCGGCATCGCCATGGCGACCGTCGCGGCCTGCGGCGGGTTCTCGGCCATCTGCGGATCGTCGCTGGCCACCGCCGCGACCATGTCCAAAGTCGCGATGCCGCAAATGCGCCGTTATGGGTATTCCGACGAACTCTCGACCGCCTCGATCGCGGCCGGCGGCACGCTGGGCATCCTGATCCCGCCCTCTGTCATCCTGGTCATCTACGGGCTGCTGACCGAAACCTCGATCGGCAAGCTGTTCATGGCCGGCATCATCCCCGGCATTCTGGGCATCCTGTTCTACCTGTTCGCCGTGCGCTGGACCGTCTGGCGCAACCCGGATGCCGGCCCGGCCGGTGAACGCGCCAGCTGGGGCGAGCGCATCAGCGCTCTGGGGTCCGTTTGGGCGGTGCTTCTGCTGTTCTTCCTGGTGATCGGCGGGCTGTATGGCGTGTTCGATTTCGAACCACTGAACCTGACCTTTTCGCCGACCGAGGCCGCAGGCATGGGCGCCGCCGGGGCTTTTCTGATCGCGCTGTTCCGCGGCGGGCTGACCGTGGGATCGACCTTTGAGGTGCTGAAGGAAACCTGCTTTACCGCCGCCGCGCTGTTCGCGGTGCTGATCGGCGCGCAGATCTTTTCGAACTTCATCAACCTGGCCGGCCTGCCCGAGGCGCTGATCGCCATGGTCACCGCCTATGACGTGGCACCTTTCGTTGTGATCCTCATGATCCTGGGCATCTACATCATCCTGGGCTGCGTGTTCGAATCCCTGTCGATGCTGCTGCTGACGGTTCCGATCTTCTTCCCGTTGGTGACCTCGCTGGGCTATGATCCGATCTGGTTCGGCATCGTCGTGGTGGTGGTGACCGAGATTTCGCTGATCACCCCGCCGGTGGGCCTGAACGTGTTCATCCTGAAAGGCGTGGTGGGCGATGTTTCGACCGGCACGATCTTTCGCGGCGTGACCCCGTTCTGGGTGGCCGACATCTTCCGCCTGGCGCTGATCGTTCTGGTTCCGATCGTGGTTCTGTACCTGCCGCAACAGATGGGTGCGCTGGGTCACTGATCACATTTCGCCGCGCAATGCGGCCCCAAAACAGGAGCATTTCATGTCTCTGAAACAGATTTCCAGTTTCGCCGCGGGCCAGTGGGTTGCGCCCGGTGCCGGGGCCCGCACCATCGCCTCGGCCATCACCGGAGAACCCTTCGCCACCGCCGGCAACGATGCGCTGGACGTGCAGGCGATGCTGGCCCATGCCCGCGACGTGGGCGGGCCTGCCCTGCGCCAGCTGACGTTCCATGAACGCGCCAAGATGCTCAAGGCGCTGGCGCAGGCGCTGTCGGAACGCAAACAGGCGCTCTATGACCTGAGTTTTGAAACCGGCGCCACGCAGAAGGATCACCTGATCGACATCGATGGCGGTATCGGCACCATGTTCGTCTTTGCCTCGAAAGGGCGGCGCGAGATGCCCGACGGCCATGTCTATCTGGATGGCGATGTCGAGCAGCTGTCGCGGAACGGCACCTTCCTGGGCCAGCATGTCTGCACCCCGCTGCAGGGTGTCGCGGTGCATATCAACGCCTTCAACTTCCCGGTCTGGGGGATGCTGGAGAAACTGGCCCCCACCCTGCTGGCCGGGGTTCCGGCGATCGTGAAACCGGCCACCAACAGCTGCTATGTCACCGAGTTGGCCCTGCGGATCATGCTGGACAGCGGCATCCTGCCCGACGGCGCACTGCAGCTGGTCTCGGGCGGGCTGGGCGACATGCTGGATCATCTGACCTGTCAGGACTTGGTCAGCTTTACCGGCTCGGCCGACACCGCGATGAAGCTGCGGCAGAACCCGGTGATCGTGACCAACTCGGTGCGGTTCGTGGCCGAGCAGGACAGCCTCAACGCCTCGATCCTGGGCCCCGACGCGGCATCCGGCACGCCCGAATTTGACCTGTTCGTCAAGGAAGTCGTGCGCGAGATGACGACGAAGGCCGGACAGAAATGCACCGCCATCCGCCGCATCATCGCCCCCCAGGCGCAGGTCGAGGCGCTGATCGCCGCGATCTCGGCCAAGCTGGCGCAGACCACGATCGGCGATCCGCGACTGGACGGCACGCGTATGGGCGCGCTGGTCTCGAACGGGCAGAAGGCCGACGTTCTGGCCAAGGCCCGCCTCATCGGGCAAGAGGCCGAACGCGTGTTCGGCAACCCCGACGCGTTCGAGGTGGTCGGCGCCGATGCCGAAAAAGGCGCCTTCGTCCCGCCGATGCTGTTTCACTGCGCCGACCCCGACGCCGCCCGGCACGTGCATGACACCGAGGCGTTCGGCCCGGTCTCGACCATCATGGGCTATCGCGATCTGGACCACGCCATCGCGCTGGCCAATCGCGGCCAGGGGTCGCTGGTCACCTCGCTGATCACCCATGACCCCGAGGTCGCGCGCCAGGTGGTGATGGGCGCGGCCGCCTTCAACGGGCGGATCTATATCAACGACCGCGACTCGATGCAGGAATCCACCGGCCATGGCTCGCCACTGCCGCACATGGTCCATGGCGGCCCCGGCCGCGCCGGCGGCGGTGAAGAGATGGGCGGCGTGCGCGGCGTGAAACACTACATGCAGCGCACGGCCCTGCAGGGCTCGCCCCGGATGCTGGCGACGATCGGCCGGAAATGGATTCCCGGCGCGCCCGAGATCCAAGGCCCCGCGCATCCCTTCACCCGCAAGTTCACGGAACTGCAGATCGGCGAGACGCTGCACACGGCGCCCCGGACCATCACCCTGGACGACATCGAACATTTCGCCCATTTCACCGGCGACACATTCTATGCCCACACGGACGAGGACGCGGCGGCCAGAAACCCGTTCTTTCCGGGCCGCGTGGCGCATGGCTATCTGCTGCTGAGCTTTGCCGCCGGTCTGTTCGTCGAGCCGAACGAAGGGCCGGTGCTGGCCAATACCGGGCTGGACGGCCTGCGCTTCATGAAACCGGTTGTGGCCGGCGACAGCATCAAGGTCCGCCTGACGATCAAGCAAAAGACCCGCCGCACCGACGACTATGGCGAGGTGCGCTGGCACGTGACGCTGACCAATCAGGATGACGAGAAGGTCGCCGAATACGAACTGCTGACCATGAACGCCTACTGAGCGCACGGCAAAGTGTTTTTCTTGCACCGCTGGGCCGGATAGACTGGGCGCATGACCAACGCGCATCCGTGGTTCACCCAGGCCGTAGCCGAACTGGCCGACCCGCAGAATCAGCGGGTCTGGTCGATCATCGTGTCGCTGTTCGGCGACATGGCGCAGGAGCGCGGCGCCAAGATCTCGGGCGGGGCGCTGGGCCGCATCATCGAACCGATGGGCATCAAGCCCGAGGCGATCCGCGTGGCCCTGCACCGCCTGCGCAAGGATGGCTGGATCGAAAGCGACCGGGTCGGGCGCGTTTCGATGCATTTCCTGACCGAATATGGCCGCACGCAATCTGCCCGGGTCACGCCGCGCATCTATGCGCGTGACCCTGCGCCGGATACGCCACTGCACCTGCTGATCGCCGAGGATGGCACCGGCACCCGGCTGCTGGAAGACATCCTGCTCAGCCAAGACTACACGCCGATCGGCCGCAACGCCGCGTTGGGATCGGGGGCACCGCCCGTGGACCAGGACGAACTGCTGATCCTTGAGGTCACCGCCCGCTCGGTCCCGCGCTGGGTGCATGAAAAGCTGCTCCCACCCGAATTGCGAACGGCTTGCCGGTCCCTGCACGGGGCCGTGCGCCACGTGTCCCAAGGCCGCCCGGCCAGTTGGGAGCCCACGCCCTGTCAGATCGCCACGCTGCGCACGTTGATCGTGCACCGGTGGCGGCGCGTCGTTCTGCGTCTGCCCGACCTGCCCGACGGATTCTGCCCGCCGGACTGGACCGGCCCGGCCTGTCGCGCGCAGGTATTCCGCCTGCTGGATCAACTGCCGCGCCCCCTGCCCGACGAGCTAAACCAAGACTGACCCCACGGCAGGTTTTCCTGAAACGCCGTTTGACCCTATCCTGACCTTGTACCTTTGGGAGGAGGTGCAGGCATGACCCACGACACTGACATGCTGATCGTAGGGGCCGGGTTCTCCGGGCTGATCATGGCGATCGAGGCCCGCAAACGCGGCATCCACAACATCGCGATCCTTGAAAAGGCCAACGACATCGGCGGCACATGGCGAGAGAACACTTATCCCGGCGTGGCCTGCGATGTGCCCTCGCACCTGTATTCGATGGCAACCCATCCGAACCCGGACTGGACCCGCGCCTATGCAGGCGGGGCCGAAATCTGGGACTACATGCGCCGCGTTGCGCGCGACGAAGGGCTGTACGATCTGTGCCATTTCCACACCGAACTGAAGTCGGCCCAGTGGGAAGGCACGCATTGGCGGGTCGAGACGACCGGCGGCGCGCAATGGACGGCACGGTTCCTGGTGTCGGCCATCGGCGCCCTGCACATCCCCAGCATTCCCGAGATCCCAGGAGCAGCGGGCTTTCCGGGACCGGCGTTCCACTCGGCCCAATGGGACCACACGGTGCCGCTGCAGGGCAAACGCATAGCAGTTGTCGGCACCGGCGCATCCGCCGTTCAGTTCGTGCCGGAAATCGCCAAAACCGCCGCCCATGTCACCATCTTCCAACGCAGCGCGCCTTACGTTCTGCCGCGTCCCGACGGACCGATTGCGCCCTGGGTCCGGCGCCTCTATCGCCGCATTCCGCTGCTGCCGCGCATCCGCAGGCAGTTCATCTACTGGCTGTTCGAATTCCGCCACCGCGTATTTCGCGGCGAAAAACGCGCGGTCGACTTTGCCATGAAGATGTGGCGCAAAGGGCTGGAGGACGCCGTATCCGACCCCGACATGCGCCGCATTCTGACACCGGACTATCGGATCGGATGCAAGCGCGTCCTCAGCTCGAACGACTGGTACCCGGCGCTGGCCCGCGACAATGTCACCGTGAACCCGCATGGGGTCGAGCGGATCGAAGGGACCGAGATCATCGCGACCGACGGCAGTCGGACGGCGGCCGACATTCTGATCTGGGGCACCGGTTTCCACGTGACGGACGCGGTCCAAAGGCTGGACATCCGCGGCGCGAACGGGCTGAGCCTGCAGGAGGCCTGGGCCGACGGCATGCAGGCCAATCTGGGCACCGCCATTGCCGGGTTTCCCAACTTTTTCATCCTGCTGGGGCCGCATACCGGGCTGGGCCACAACTCGGTCGTTCTGATGATCGAAGCACAAGTCGCCCATATCGGCCGGGTGCTGGAGGAGATGCGGCGCGCGGGTCTGCCCGCGATTGCTCCAAACGCTGACCGGCAGGCCGACTTCACCCGTGAAATGCAGGAGCGTCATACTGACAGTGTCTGGCAGGCCGGCGGATGCACTTCGTGGTATCAGGACGCACAGGGGCGCAATACGACGCTGTGGCCCGGCACCGTTTCGGAATTCCGCAAACGTCTGGCGAAGGCCGGGCTCGAGCATTACCATCCCGTTGATCCCGCCCAGACCAAAGGACCGCCGACATGACCACCCTGCTGACCATTGCGCTGATCATCGGTGCCGCGTTGATCCTGATGCATCTTTGGACCCGTCGCCTGACGCGGATGGGAGCCCAATCCGTGCCTCAGCCCGGGCAGATCCTGCCGATGAACGGCGGTTCGATCCACTATGTCGAACAGGGCGATCCAGAGAAGCCGACGGTGGTGATGATCCACGGGTTGACCGGCCAGTTGCAGCACTTCACCTATGCCATGACCGACCTTCTGGCCGACGACTTTCACGTCATCGCGGTTGACCGGCCCGGGTGCGCGTATTCGACCCGCGACCACGCGCGGCTGGCCACCTTGCCGGAACAGGCGCGGATGATCCACGAATTCCTCGAAGCCAAGGGCGTATCGCAGGCCATTCTGGTCGGACACTCGCTCGGGGGCGCGGTGTCGCTCGCCATGGCGCTGGACAATCCTGAACGGGTTCGGGCACTGGCCCTGCTGGCCCCGCTGACACATCGGGTACCCAGCACACCCGCCATCTTCAAGGCGTTGGAGATCCGGACCGAATGGCTGCGCAGCCTGATCGCCAACACGATCGCTGTTCCCCTGGCGAAAACCACGGCGCCGCACGTGATTGATGAGGCGTTTGCCCCGGAACCGGCCCCGAGTGATTTCCTGGACCGCGCCGGTGGCGCCTTGGGGCTGCGCCCGTCAGCCTACATCACCGGATCGCAGGATCTGGCGGGCGTGGACGCCAGCATCGACGCCCAGTCCCAGCGCTACCACGAACTGAAGGTTGGGGGCGGCATCCTGTACGGGGCCGAAGATCCGATCCTGTCACCCAGCCAGCAAGGCGCACCGATGGTGGAATACGGGCTGAGCTTTGAACAGCTCGAGAACCGCGGCCACATGATCCCCCTGACCGCGCCCGAGGCCTGCGCAGAGTTCGTCCGCCGCATGGCCAATGCTTCGCAATCGCCGTCGAAACCCGCCAACACGGCCGGATGAAGAATCCCGCATTTTCGTGGCATTTCCCTCTTGACCCTCTCCGGCCCCTCCCTTAAATCGCCTCTCACCGTGGCGGAGTAGCTCAGTTGGTTAGAGCAGCGGAATCATAATCCGCGTGTCGGGGGTTCAAGTCCCTCCTCCGCTACCACTTCCCTGAAATCCTCGAGTTTGGCCTTGGGCCGCGTCCGCTTGGCCAGTCGCGGTTATCATCGACGATGGCAATGCCCTCATGCCACCCGTCTGCATCAAGCGGATCGGACAAACGGCCTGTTCGCCCTCCTCCAATTATCAACCCGGAAGGTTTGACTTTGGATGGCCGGCCCTATCATATTCAAATCTATGATAATGATAGCCAAACCGGCACAAGCGGGAGGAACAGTGATGAAACGTCTATACCTTGGATTGGTCTGTGCCCTCAGTTTCGCTTGGCCGGCAGCGGCCTAGGATGAAAAACCACCTCAAACACTGTTCACCAACGTGCATGTCTTCGACGGTACAAGCGAACAACGCATCGAAAACGCCAGTGTTCTGGTCGAAGGGAACCTGATCAAAACGGTTTCGACCGAAGCGATCGACGCCCCAGACGCCACGGTGATCGACGGCGAGGGGCGCACGTTGACACCCGGGTTCATCGAAAACCATGCGCATCTCATGTTGATGGGGCCCAGTCTCAGCGCCATGGAAGCCAATTCGACATGGGAGGATTTCGGAATCCATGCGACGCGGATGGCCGAAATGTATCTGATGCAGGGATTCACGACGGTCAGGGATGCAGGCGGGGCCAACGGTGGACTTCGCCGGGCTATCGACTCGGGTCAGATTCCTGGGCCACGCTATTATCCGTCGGGCGCTTTTCTAAGCACGCGTGGAGGCCACGCCGACTTTGGCAACTTTACCGCACCGCCGGGGACGGACACCAATTTCAGCCGCCTGAATATGGCACAGGAAATCAGCGGCGTTGACGACGTTTACAAATTCGGACGCAACAACTTCCGGATGGGCGCGACGCAGCTCAAGTTCATGCAATCGGGCGGTGTCGTTTCGGCCTTCGACCCTTGGCAGTTGCTGGCCGGATCGCCAGAAGAGATCAAAGCCGCCGTGCAAGTCGCGAATGAATATGGCAGCTATGTCATGGCGCATTCCTATCGGAAGGAAGCAATTCTGGGTGCGCTCGACGCGGGCGTGATGTCCATCGAACACGGATTTTCCTTCGACTGCGATATCGCGGAAAAGATGAACGAAATGGGCGCGTATATCACGACCAATCTCACAGCGTTCGATCCCGGCCTTCTGGATATTCCAGCGGTCAAGAACCAACCATCGAGCCTTGCCAAGGCAATCTCGGCTTCGGCGACCTTCGAGAATTACATCCCGAACATGAAGGAATGCCCGGTCAAGCGCGGGTTCCAGACCGATTGCGTGGGCACTGTCGAAGCCTGCAACATCCAGATCGCGTATGAAAAACACCTGAACAACGAATTCTTCGGCCCCTATCAATCAATGGTCACACTGACCTCGATCGGAGGCGAGATCGCCCAGTTGTCCGGCGATTTCACCAATCCCTACACCGCCGGTAAGCTTGGAGTGATCGAGGAAGGCGCCTATGCGGACATTCTGCTGATCGACGGCAACCCGCTCGAAGATTTCTCGGTCGTGGGTACAGGCGATCAGTGGTTCGGTGCGGACCCGCGGCCTGACAGCCCCGAGACCATCCGCCTGATCATGAAGGATGGCGTGATCCACAAAAATACGCTCAACTAGGGCCATGATGAGGATTCGCGGTCGGGACCGCCATGACAAGCCCGCCTTTCTGAACTCCGTCCGAACTCTGCTGATTGCGGCGACGCTCAGCTTGGGTACGGGCGCGCCCACTTGGGCCGGCCTCTCGGTTGGTTGGGACGATCTGCCTGACCCGACCGTCCAGACCTTTGAGGACCCCTATCGCGACCTCAGCCCCGAACAGTTCGACGACGTCCTGTTCGTCGTTCGGCTGCGTGGCCGGCTGCAGCAGGATGTCGGAACGGACGAGGACCGCCAGAAGTGGCAGGAACTTCTGCACGAGACCGAGGATGCGCTAGCCGCGGGCGGTGTCGACGTGGACTGGCTGTTGGGTCAACGCGAGGTCGTGACCGAACGCAGGGAAAAAGCAGCCACGCTTGGCAACCCCTTGTATGACGGGCAAGAGGTCACGCTGTCCGGTTTCGCCATTCCGGCTCCTGCGGACGCGGACGGGCGATCCGTTGTCTATCTGGTGCCCGAACGGGGCATGTGCAGCCATATGCCGCCGCCGCCGCCGAACCAGATGATCCGTGTGATGCTGGATGCCGACTGGGTTCCCAGCTATGTCCACGAACCCGTCCGCCTGACGGGACGTCTGACGATTTCGCCGACCGATCACCAGATGGTCGTGGTCGACGGGCTGATGCCGATGCGCGCCACGTTCCAATTGGAGGCAGACAAGGTCGAGACGCTCCAGAACCGCACCGACGGGCTGGAGTGGAGCGAGGACGCGACAGATCTTCTTCGGGCCGCGGGGCGGCGCAAAACCGGTGGTCAGGCGGCCTCGGAATGATCCGGCGGATTGCGCTGGTGCTGGCGGCCCTTGTCTGGGCTTCGGGTGCGGTCGCTCAGGGATTGTCAGGTCCCTCGTCGGTGAATGCCGAGCTTGAGCCCGGAGACGGCTTGACCGATCCGCAATTCCGGTCGGATTTTCCGCGCAATATCGCGCCTGGATGGTTTGCCTGGAAGGATCGTCTGGCCGAAGACGGGTTCCGTTTCAACATTGACTATCTCGCCCTTGGGCAAACGACGGATGCCGACCTGGGCACCGGCGAAGCCGCCAGCGGAATTGCCCGTTTCTATGGCAGCTGGCAGGCAACCGAACAGGGTTCGTTGACCTACAAGGTCGAACACCGGCACAGCTATACCGATGTCGCTCCGCAGTTTCTGGGCCTGGACGGAGGCGCGCTTTCGATCACAGGAACCGCCTTCAACGACACGGGTTTTCTGCTGACCAACCTGTTCTGGTCGCAGCGGGCCGCGGACGGGTCGTGGACGCTGCAATTCGGTCAGATCGACGTGACCGACTTCGTCGACATCTATGGCCTTGTCAGTCCCTATAGCGGTTTCCAGAACCTGTCGTTCAACACCAATCCGACGATAAACGCCCCCAACCCCGGGCTGGGTCTTGCCGGGGGCGTGCGGCTGGGCAGCAATTTCTATGCTGTGGCCAGTGTCGCTGACGCAAACGCCGATCCGTCCGATCCGAACTTCGACGTTTTCAGCGACGGCAACCTCTTCAAATCGCTCGAACTGGGCTACACGTCGGGCTTTGATCGGATCTATTTCGACAACATCCATCTGACACTTTGGCACGCGGATGCAGCCGATGACGGCAGCCGGGCCGAAGACTACGGCGCGGCCTTCTCCGCCGCGTGGTTCGTGGGCAACCAATGGATGCCGTTCCTGCGCGCCGGCGCGGCAAAGGGAACGGCGGCGCTGTATGATCGGTCCCTGTCAGCCGGCATCGGGTACTACGGCCGGAACACCGATCTGGCTGGGCTGGGGCTGAACTGGGCCGAAGCCCGTGGCATCGACGGCGATCAGTTCACCCTCGAAGCTTTCTACCGTTTTTCGATTTCGCCCGGCTTGCAGATCACGCCGTCGGTGCAGTTCATCTCGAACCCACTGCTGAACCCCGGCCAGGACAGCGTGGCCCTGTTCGGCCTGCGGACAAGGCTCGTGTTCTGACGCTGGCCGGGTCTGCCCACTTGAGGCAATGAAACCCATGGAAGGACACTCGATGAAGCCACTGATGACTGCAGCCGCAACTGTCCTGACAATCGCCGCACCCCTTCACGCCAGCGAAGAGAGCAAGACCTGGGACGCATCGGACGAAGCCAGGCAGTAAGTGCAGGACACGATCGTACTGGGCATGCTGGCCAGCCCCTACGGAACCGGCTGGACCGAAGACGAACAACTGCACACCTACTTCCAACGCGCCCGGGACAACGGCATCACCGGCCATGAAATGACATTGGTCGCCGCTGACATGTCGTTCGACACGTTGCTTGAACAGCACTATCATTTCCGCGCCGCCATGGCGCAGCAGCCCGAGAATTATCTGATCGTGAATGAAACACGCGATATCGAGGCCGCGCATGCTCAGGGCAAGACGGCTGTGATCTGGAACAGCCAAACGGCAACGGTTCTGGATGGCGACCTCAAGAAGATGGCCCTGCTCAAGGACATGGGCATCAAAAGCATGATCCTGGCCTACAACGACATTTTCCGAACCGGATCAGGGCAGTTAGCAGCTTACAACGGACGGGACATCGGTCTGACCCCATGGGGCAAATCCGTGATCGATGAGATGGTGCGCTTTGGCATCCTGCTGGACCTTAGCCACACCGGGTCGAAAACGGCCAACGACGCGATGGACTACATGGATGAGAACTATCCCGGCGTGCCCTATGTCTACACTCACTCGGTTCCGGCGGGGCTCTACGCGAATGAGCCCAACGCCACGACCAAGGGCTGTTACCGAGCCATCCCGGACGACGAGGCACTGCGCGCAGCCAAGTCCGGAGGATACATATCGCCCACATTCACAGAATGGATGATGGACGGGGTATGGCCCGAAGACATCTCACCCAAGCAAGCCGCCGATATGATCGACTATTATGTCCAACTTGTCGGCGTCGACCATGTCGGGATCGCGACGGACGACATGTTTTCAACCGAACTTGTCGTTCAGTTCGCGACCGCGAATGCCAGCATGTATGACGACGGTGGCTACATGATTGATGCGTTCAACAAAGGCGCAACCGGGAATGGTGAATTGGCCAAGATCCTTGCCGCGATAACCGACGATCTGTGGGCGGGGGGCTATTCAAACGAGGACCTCGCCAAAATCTACGGCGGCAACAAAATGCGCGTCTATGCCCAAGTCTGGGAGGGCAGGCCGCCCGAACGGTTCTTGCAGGAATACCCTGAACGCCTGCGGATGAGGCAGGAGTTCCAGAACCTGTTCCACTCGCGCTAGTCCCCGTCCGGTCGTTGAATCTTCGACAAGGTGCTGACACCGATCTGGGCCATGGCGATGTCCATCTCCTCGGACAGCACCGCCCACAGCCTGTGCAAACCGGCCTCGCCGCCCGCCGCGATGGCGAATTGCAGGACACGCCCGAAGAACAGGAAATCGGCGCCGGCCATCAGCGCCTTGAGCGCATCTTCGCCGGATCGCAGGCCGCTGTCGTAGAACAGCGGATAGTCGTCGCCGACCGCCGCCCGGATCTGTGGCAGGACCGAGATCGGCGCGGGCGCACTCTCCAACTGGCGGGCGCCGTGGCTCGAGACCTGGATGGCGTCGACTCCGGCAGCCTTCAGTGCAACCGCGTCTTCGACGTCCAGCACGCCCTTGACCACCAGCTTGCCCGGCCACCGGTCGCGCAACCTTGCCAGCGTGTCCCAATCGGCCTTTGCACGGCTTTCGGTGCGGTCGAACGCGAACCCCTCCATCAGGAAATTCGCCATCTGCGGTTTGCCCTTCAGCAAGGTCGAGATCGACCAGCGCGGGTGCAGCGCGAAATCCAGAAACTGCCACGGCCCGATCCGGAACGGCATGCGGAAGCCGTGGCGCAGTTCGCGCGGGCGGCGGCCGACTTCGGGCACATCAACCGTCAGGATCAGAGTCTTGTAGCCCGCGGCCCTTGCCCGATCGACCAGCTTGAACGTGCCGCTGCCATCGCCGCTGAAATACAGCTGAAACCAGGCATGGCCCCGGGCCTCTTCGATCAGCGCCTCCATCGGTGTCGAGGCCACCGTGGAAACGCCCAGCGGCACCCCGTATTGCGCCGCCAGCCGCGCCAGCATCAGGTCGGCGCCCGGAGCGGACAGGTTGCACATGCCCATGGGCGCGATACCGAAGGGCCTGTCGGCTGGTTGCCCGAATACGCGGGTTGCCAGTGACCGGCTACTGACATCGCGCAGGATCCGGGGCCGCAGGGTCATGGCGTCCAGCGCCGCGCGGGTGCGCCGGGCCCCAGCCTCGGACCCGGCGGCCCCGTCGATATAGTCGAACACCATCCACGGCAGACGCCGCCGGGCCAGCCGGCGGGCATCCTCGGCGCTGTGGATGGCGCTTGCGCCCATCAGGCCTGAACGGCCTTCATGAAGCGGTCGCGGATGACGACCGGGTCCATCGTGATCGGCGGCATCTTGGCGTTTCCGCTCTCACATTTGCTGACGATGATGGTCATCTGGCGGGCGTCCAGCGCTTCTTGCAGCACGCGGCCGGTCTCTTCGGCCTGGCATTCGATCACGCGCTCGCAGCCCGCCGCCTCGGCCATCTTGGCCAGCGAGGTCTTCTGCCCCGCATAGGTCGGCTGATCTCCGGTCGAGCCGTACGAGCCGTTGTCGATGATCAGCAGGATGTAGTTGTCGGCCACGTTGTTGGCGATGGTCGGCAGCGTCCCCAGATTGGTAAGGATCGAGCCATCGCCGTCGATGACGATCACCGGTTTTGGCTGGGCCAGCGCCAGACCCAGACCGATGCTCGAGGCCAGCCCCATCGTGCCCAGCATGTAGAAATTGGTGGGCTGATCGTCGATGGCATGCAGTTCCTGGCTGGGGATGCCGATATTGCACACGACCAGTTGGTCGCGCAGGGTCGGGGCGATTTCCTTCAGGATTTCAGAACGGATCATTGGTCGCCATAGCCTCCCCAGAAATTGGCGTCGGTCAGGATCGCGACGGGCTTGTTGCACATGAAGGTGTATTTCAGGATCGCGTCCAGTTCGGCCACGTCTTCCTGATGATGGAAATGGTAGGTCGGAATGTGCATCTGCGCCAGCAGGGCCTTGGTGTGAACGGCCATCTCGACCTGGCAGGCGATGGGCTCGCGCAGTTCGCCCCGGTACGAGATCAGCATCGGCAGCGGCATTCGGTAATACTGAATCAGCGTCGCCAGCGTGTTGATCGTGACCCCGATCGCGGTGTTCTGCATGATGATCGCGGGGCGCTTGCCGCCCATCCAGGCCCCGGCGCACAGGCCCATGCCTTCGTCCTCTTTGTTCGAGGGGATGTGGTAGATGGAGTCGTGGGCGTCGATCTCGGCGATGACGCCGGCCAATTGCTTGCACGGCACCGTGGTGACGAACGAGATGTCGTTGGCCACCAGATCTTCGGTGATCTTCTTGTCTATGTTCATGTCGAAACTTCTGTTCCTGGGTTGGGGCGCCGAGGGCGCGATGGACGGGTCAGGCCCTGCGGTGGACGTGGACGGCACATTTTGCATGCCGCACCACGCGCGACGCGGTGGAGCCAAGGAAATAATCAGTCAGTCCGGGACGGTGCGAGCCAATGACCACGCAATCGAACCCGTGGTCGTTGGCATAGTCGATGATCGTGCGCGCGGTGTGGCCTTTGACCAGTTCGGGCTTTACGTCCGTAAGGCCTTCCAGCTTGTTCATCAGGACTTCGCGGGCGCGGGCAAAGCCATCGGCCACGGCATCTTTGTCCAGATAGACGCTGACCGAGCCCTGCGGCATCTCATAGACATGCAGCGCCACGATCTCGGCGGATCCGCCGCCCAGAGCACGGGCGATCTCGAGCGTTTGGGGCGAAATGCCGTGGTCAAGCGCCATGGGGACAAGAATTTTCTTATACATGGTTACCTCCAGTTCCGGGCGGTCAAGCCCACGGGGACAGCACGATTTTCGGAACCGCGACCTCGCCCGAGCGTAGCTGGGCGAAGGCCCGGGCGCCATCGGCCAGATCGCGTTCTTCGATCCAGTCCAGAAGGCCCAAAGCGCCGTCAAAGATGGCCTGCGCGGTCTGACGGAAATCCTGCGCGGTATAGGTGTAGGTTCCGATGAAGGTGATCTCTTGCAGGGTCATGCGTCGCACGTCCAACCCGCCGGCGTCCTCGCCCAGGCCCACATGCGCGATCACTCCGCCGGGTTGGGCCCGTTCCGAGGCAACCACACGGGTGGCGGCAAAACCCACGGCGTCGACCACGATCGGAAATTCGCCTTGCGCTTCGGGTGCGACCTTGGCGCAATCCAGCCTTTGCAGGAACTTACGCCGTAGGTCGTTGGGTTCGACGATGGTCACATCCACGACATCCATCGCCCGCAGCGCCAGCGCCGCCGCAAGGCCAATCGCCCCACCCCCGATCACCAGCGCACGACGCTCCATCGCCGGGTGCAGCGCCTCGAGCGCAAGGCGCGCGGCATGCCAGCTGACGGCCAGCGGCTCGGCCAAGGCGGCTTTGGCGAAGGGCACGTGATCCGGCACCTCGACCAGATTATCCCAGGGCATCGAAACATATTGAGCAAAGGCGCCTTCGCGCGGGGGCATCGAGATGATCTGGCGGTCGGGGCACAGGTTTTCCCGTCCCGCTTGGCAGGCCGGGCACTGCCCGCAGTTTACAAGCGGATTGATCGTGACCCGCGTTCCGTCTTTGGGGCCGCCGATCACTGTGCCCGCCGCCTCGTGCCCCAGGATCAAGGGCGCCGGGCGGCGCGCATCATGACCCAAGTAGGCGTGCATGTCGGACCCGCAGATGCCAGCGGCCTCGACCCGGATCAGGTGCTCACCGGGTTGCGGCGCGGCGTCCGGCACGTCGCGATAGGCCAGCTGTTCGACACCTTCATAAACCAGAGCTTTCATTTCGCCGTGAACCCCCCGTCAACCATCAGGATCTGCCCGGTGACATAGTCGGATGCCTGCGAGCACAGAAAAAGGATCGGCCCGTCGATGTCGTCCATACGGCCATTGCGACCGATGCAGGTCTGCGCCGCGTTGCGGGCCGCGCGGGCGGGGTCATCGAACACCGCCTGCGTCAGCTCGGTCGGAAAGAAGCCCGGGCCGATGGCGTTGGCGGTGATCCCGTGGGGCGACCAGGCCTCGGCCATGGCGCGGGTCAGCTGCGCGATCCCGCCCTTGCTGGCCCCATAGGCGATCCCGCCGGGAAAGGCCCGCGTCGTCTGCAGCGACGCGAAATTCACGATCCGGCCCCAACCACGCGCCTTCATCGCAGGCACCATGGCCTGGCTGAGGAAGAACGGCGCACCGAGGTTCAGGCCCAGTGTCGCGTCCCAGCCTTCGGGCGTGACGTCATCGGCGGCCTGTCGCGAGTTCACCCCGGCGGCATGAACCACGATATCCGGCGCGCCGAACGGGGCCGAGATTTGTTCGACCAGCGATGGCAGGCCGTCCCGGTCGGCCACGTCACCTGCGACCACCGCAGAGCCTGCACCGATCTCGGCCTGCAACTCGGCCAGTGCCTCGGCCCGGCGGGCAACGCCCACCACCCGCGCGCCCGCGGTCGCCAGCACCTGCGCAACGCGCCGGCCCAGCCCCGAACTGGCGCCCGTGACGCAGGCCACCCGGCCGGTCAGATCGAACAGGTCGCGGGGGTCATTCATCGGCGGTCAGGTCAAAGGTTTCGTCCGGGAAATACTTGGCCAAACGCACATCTGCGGCGCGGGCGTGGCCCTCCATCCCTTCCAGACGCGAAATCCGCGCGGTCGCCTCGGCGATGGGTTTCGAACCCTCGCGCGTGGCCCGCTGCCAGGTGACGATTTTCATGTATTTGTGCACGCTCAGCCCGCCGGTATAGCTGGCCGCGCCTGACGTGGGCAGGACGTGGTTCGTACCGGTGGCCTTGTCGCCATAGGACACGGTCGTTTCTTCGCCCAGGAACAACGAGCCATAGCAGGTCAGCCGATCCAGCCACCAATCCAGATCCGCGGCCTGCACGGTCAGATGCTCGGGGGCGTAGTCGTCGGAACACGCGGCCATCTCTTCGCGGTCCGCGCACAGGATCACCTCGGCATAGTCGCGCCAGGCGGCGGCGGCATTGTCGCGGTTCAGCTCAGGCAGATCGGCGATCAGGGTGGGAACCATCTCCATCACCCGGGTCGCCAAATCGCGGTCATCGGTCACCAGCCAGACGGGCGAGTTGTAGCCATGCTCGGCCTGACTCACCAGGTCGGTGGCCACGACGAAGGGGTCGGCCGTGGCATCCGCCAGGATCAGGCTGTCGGTCGGGCCGGCGATCATGTCGATGCCGACCTTACCGTACAGAATGCGCTTGGCCTCGGCCACGAACTGGTTGCCCGGCCCCACAAGGATGTTGGCGCGCGGCAGCCCGAACAAGCCATAGGTCATGGCGGCCACGCCTTGCACGCCCCCCATGGCCAGGATGCTGTCAGCGCCGCTGATATGGGCGGCGTAGACGATCGCCGGGGCCACGCCCTCGCCCGGGCGGGGCGGCGAACAGGCGGTGATGTGACGGCACCCCGCCACTTTGGCGGTGGTCACGGTCATGATGGCGCTGGCGATGTGGCTATACCGCCCGCCGGGCACGTAGCAGCCCGCCGCATCGACCGGGATGGCCTTCTGCCCCGCGATGAAGCCCGGCACGATTTCCAGCTGCACATCCGACACGGTGGCCTTCTGCGCCTCGGCAAAGCGGCGCACGTTGTCCTGGGCAAAGCGGATGTCGGCCTTGAGCTTTTCCGGCACCCGGGCGCAGGCGGCGTCGATTTCCGCGGGGGTCATCAGTACGTTGCCCTCGAACTTGTCGAACTTGGCCGCGTATTCCATCGCCTTGGCGTCGCCGCCGGCCTCGATGTCGGCCAGAATGGTCTTGACCGTGTCATGCACCTCGGACGCGTGGGATTGTGCGGTCAGGGTGGCCTTCTTGAGGTATTCACGCGACATATTCAGAAGATCCTATTGGTAGATTTCAGGAAGCAAAGTGGTCGACAGCGCCGGAACGTAGGCGATCAGGATGACGACGATCAGCATGGTCAGCACGAAGGGCACGGCGCGGGCCGCGATCTTGAGGATGGATTCACCCGTGATCCCCGACACCACGAACAGGTTCAGCCCCAGTGGCGGCGTAATGAAGCCCACCCCCAAGGCGGTGATCATCATGATGCAGAACTGGATCTCGTTCATGCCGATATTGTCCGCCAGCGGTTTCAGGATCGGGGCTAGGATGACGATATTCGGTGTCGTCTCCATGACGCAACCGGCCGCGATCAGAATGCCGATCATCAGCAGGATCAGCAGGAACGGATCCTCGGTCAGCGAGGTCACCGAGGCCACGAAGCCCTGCGGCACGCCCATGATCGCCAGCGCCTCGGCCAGCGGGGCCGAGAAGGCGATGATCGGCAGGATAACCCCGTTCACCTTGGCCGAGCTGACCAGCATCGACGGGAAGTCCGCCAGCGTCAGCGTGCGCAGGATGAACCCCATGATGATGGTGACGACGACGGCGGTCGCGCCGGCCTCGGTCGGGGTCAGGCGACCCGAAAAGATGCCATAGAAGATGATGCCCGGCACGATGAAGGCGTACCAGCCCGACTTCAGCGCCTTGCCCAGGTTGGCCAGCCATTCGCCCATGGTCATCATCCCGCCGCCCTCATAGGCGTAGAGACGGTTCATGATGATATTGGTCACGAGGATCGAGATCAGGATCGCCAACCCCGGGATCAGAGCAGCCAGAAACAGGGTCGAGGCCGAGATGCCCAGCACGAGCCCGATGATGATATAGGCGATCGAAGGCGGGATCAGGATGCCGGTACAGGCCCCCGCCGCCACCAGCGCACAGGCATAGGGGCGCGGATAGCCGCTTTCGACCAGTCGGTTGATCGTCATCCGACCCACCGCCGCCGCCCCCGCCGCGTCAGAGCCTGAGATGGCCGCGAACATGCCGCAGACCAGAACCGTGGCTGAACCGAACCCGCCCTTGGCAAAACAAGTCAGCGCCTCGGCCACGTCCAGAAACTTGCGCGACAGCCCGGTGCGCACCAGCACGTCGCCGGTCAGGATGAACAGCGGCACCGCTGTCAGGGCAAAGGCGTCGATGCCGGTGAACAGGCTTTCGCCCACAAGGCTCAGCGGCAGGTCGCCCGACATGACCAGCATCACGATCGCGGCCGAGCCGATCGCGGCCCAGACCGGTACCGCCAGCGCGATCAGGCCGACGAACAGGATCACGGGCAGGTAGAAATCCCAGCCCAGTTCAACCGTTTGATTGAGAGAACTCCAAAGCATCCGGTTTCTCCTCAGTCAAACAGCTTGTCGCCTTCGAAGACGGGCGTGCCGTCACGAAGACTTTTGATGTCATTCATCAACGATTGGATCAGGCGCCAGATCATCAGAGCAAAGCCCGTGGGCACCGCCATCAGGAACCACACCTTCGAGACCCGCAACCCGTCAGTGACCGAACCGAACTTGGCCGAGACATGCACCGCCTCGTAGGACCAGTAGAGCGCGATGACCGCCACCGCGAACATCACCAGATCACCGAAGATATACAGCACCGCCTTGGGCCGGGGGCCGAGGTAATGCATGATCACGTCGATCCGGATATGGGCGCGTTCCTTGACCGCCGCCGCTGCGCCGATCCAGGCCAGATAGATGAAGGAATAGCGGACGATCTCCTCGCCCCAGATCGAGGAATAGGCGAAGATCTCGCGCCGCAGCACCTCGATTGCCATCGTGATGACGAGCATCACGTAGAACACCAGAAGCAGCCAGCGTTCGGCATTGCGGTCTATGGTTTTGAGTAAGGACATCGCTTCCCTCGGCAAGGCTGGGGGGATGGGCCTGAAAGCTCAGGCCCTGCAGGTCTGACGAAAAGGCGGGCGCGCGTCCGGCGCCCGCCCGGTTCGCATCAGGCGTCGTGGACGTAGTATTTGCCTTGGGTACCGGCCGCCTCGACCAGCTTTTCGAAGGCATCCATCGACCCGGCCAGCTCGGTCTTGAAGGGGTCCCACTCCGAGCGCTGATAACCGCCGGCCTCCTGCCACTCGGCCAGTTGGTCGTCGGTCAACGAGTGGAACTCGACTCCGGCCTTGTTCAGCTCGGCCATGGCATAGGCGCGGGCCGAGGGGACCTTGGCAAGGTTCTGGTGGCTGGTCATCTCCGAGCCCCACATGATGCCCTCTTGCACGTCGGCCGGCATCGAGTTGAACCATTCCAGATTGCAGGAATAGACTTGGCTGTCCGGCACCGCCTGGGTGAAGGTGACGTGAGACAGAATATCCTTGAACCCAAACACATAGAGCGCGCCGACCGACGGGTCGAGCGCATCCGCCACGCCCTGCTTGATGGCCGAGGGGGTCTCACCCCAGGCAACGGGCGTCGGGTTGGCGCCGGCCATGCGGTAGTATTGCTGCAGCATCTTGGACCCGGGCACGCGGAACTTCACACCGCTCATGTCCGATGGGGTAATGATGGCATTTCCGCCCTGGCGCACGGCCACGACGCGCGGGTCGATCACGACATAGAACAGCGCCTTGAAGCCTGCGGCCTCGACCTTGGGGTGCACTTCGTTCTTCCAGGTGTCGGAATGCACCAGGTTGGTGAACCGCTGGTTCGAGCCGCACAGATACGGCATGTTGATCAGGTCCACGGTCGAAGCGAAGGGTGCGAAGTTCGACAGCGAATGCTGCGCGGCCTGGATGGTTCCACCCTGCACCTTCTGCACCAATGCGCCGCCCGCGCCCAGCTGCCCGCCCGGGGCCAGCTTGACATAGACCTTGCCGTTGGTTGCGTTCTGGATGTTTTCCTTCAGATCCAGCTGCATGATCGGATAGCTGCGCGAGGCGCCCAGCACATAGGCCGTAGCGACCGTCATCACATGCTCGGCAGCTTGTTCGCGTTCCTTTTCCTCCTTCGCGGTCTGCGCCGCGGCCTCGGATGACCACAACACGCCGCTTGCACCTGCCACTAGCGCGGCCGTGAACGCGCCGCTGGCACTGAGTTTGAGGAAATTGCGGCGTTCAGCTGACGCCAGTTCCATTTGATCTTTGTTCATTGATTGCCCTCCCATTGGAAAAATTCAGCCGCCATTCTCCTCGCGGTCGGCCTCTTTTTTCAGAATTGCGACAACGAACAGGATCGACGCCGCGAACAGAACCAGCATCTCACCCACATCCCCAAGAAACGCGCGGCCTGCAAACGCACCCAGCGCCACGTTCGCGAAATAGACGACGAAGACGACGGCGGAAGCGGCAAGAAACATGTTCGGGACTCCGGGTAGAATCGGCACTGATGCCATTTGTAAGCGCTTACATGGAAAATGCAAGCGCTTACATTTCAACTTTCATTGCCAATCCGATCCGGTTAGAATTGCGAAGAGCAAAGATTAGGTTTGGAAATGTCGAAGCTGAAGCCCGCCCCGACACTGGATGACGTTGCCAGAAAGGCGGGCGTTTCGACGGCTACGGTCTCGCGTTGCATCAACACGCCCGACCGGGTTGTCGAGGCGACCCGCAAACGCGTGCAGTCGGCGATCGAGGCCTTGGGCTATACACCGAATTTCGCGGCACGGGTCATGGCGGCCAAGCGCACGTTTACCATCGGCGCGATCATCCCGACGATGGAGAACGCCATCTTTGCGCGCGGCTTGCAGGCGTTTCAGGAAGAGCTGCACCAACATGGCTATACGCTTCTGGTATCCAGTTCGGCCTACAAACCGGCCACCGAAGAAGAGCAGATCCGAACTCTGGTCGCCCGCGGCGCCGATGGCCTGCTGCTGATCGGACACGACCGGGCGCCGCGCATCTACGAATTTCTTGAGCACCGAGAAATTCCGGCGCTGGTCGCGTGGTCATTTTCCCCGGACGGGCGTCTGCCCTCCATCGGCTTCGACAACCGGGCGGCCATGCACGAGCTGGCGAAAAAGGTCCTCGACCTGGGGCACAGACGCCTTGCGGTGATATCGGGCATCACCCACGGCAACGACCGCGCGCGCCTTCGATTGGACGGGGTGCGCGACGCTGTTCGGCAGCACGGGCTTGACCCGCAGATGCTTCAGGTCATCGAGACTCCGTACGAGATCGAAAACGGCGCAGAAGCCTTCGCGCGTCTCATGTCGCAGGACGCGCCGCCGACGGCTGTCATGTGCGGCAACGATGTGTTGGCCGCCGGCGCTTTGCTCAGGGCTCAGGACATGGGGCTGAAAGTGCCGCAGGATGTCTCGATCACCGGGTTCGATGACATCGAACTGGCCCGGATCCTGCGCCCGGCGCTGACGACCGTGCACGTGCCGCATCGGGAAATGGGCGGAAAAGCCGCCAAGGCATTGATCGAAATGGTTGAAAAAAGGGCCCCGGCGGCCGGTGAACACTTGTTCACGCACATCGTTGAACGACAGTCCCTGGGTCCGGCCAACTCGGCGTGATCCGTGTGCCCAGGTCAGGCGGCCTGATCTTCCATCGTCCGGAAATCACCCTTCAGCCACAAATGCCGCTTGCACATCGGTTCGGTAAAATACTGCCGGATCAAGCTGCTGAGGGCCTTGTGGATCAGTTTAGAAGTGGTGTCCGGATAGACCTCGGTCGTGAACAGAGAAACGATCCTGACAAAGTTCCGACCCGGAAAAGGCGTTGCCCGAACCGAGTCATGATAGCGATGCGCCCGGTGGAAACACCCGGCCGTGGTGATCGCCCATCCGCTGCCTTCGGCGACCAGCCCCATGATCGACTGGTTGCATTCCAGCTCAAACCGGTTGGGCAGGTTGTACTTGTTGCGCGTCAGCTGGATCTCGATCTGCTTGCCGATCGTGTAGTCTCGCGAATACCGCAGCAGCGGCAGGTCGGAATGGGGTGAGAACAGATCCTGCACCTCGCCTTTGAACTTTTCGGGCACGATCACGATGAACGGATCCCGCATCAAAGGGTATTCGATTAGCCCCTGTGTGCCGCCCGGCGGTCGGGTCGCCACGCCCGCGTCCAGCTTGTGCTCCTGCAATTTCTCGATGATCTCGTGGCTGGGCCGTGTGAAATGCCGGAAATTGCAGCGCGGCAGCGCATGGGCCAGAAACCGGATCAGTTCGGGCGCGATCTGGTTGTCGAAATCATCCACCAGGGCCAGCCGCAGATCGGTGGCGTGGCGCCAGTTGCCAGACCGGATCTCGGCCTCGCCCCGCTTCAACACGGTCAGGCCATCGCGTACATAGCGCGAAAATACCTCGCCAGCCGGTGTCAGGCTCATCGGACGACGGCCGTGATCCACCAGTGCGATGCCAAGGGCGTCTTCCAGGCTGCGAAGATGGTTGGAAACGGTGCTGATCGACAAACCCGTTTCCGAGGCCACCTGCTGAATCGAACCGGACTTGGCGATCAGGCGGAACACTTCCAACCAGCGCAGGCTCAGTGTTTTGGACACGGGGCAAAACCCTCCCGCAATTTCGATTTCATCGAAACTAGCGAAACAGAGTTTTTGCTTTCGGGCAATGGTGAATGTTGGTCACACCCATTAGCTGCGCATGCGGGTGAACTCGGGATCGTAGGGGCAGGCAGGGATCACCCGCGCCGGAACCCTGTCACCACACAGGTCCAGCATCATCTCGCTGCCCTCGGCTGACAGGTGCGGCTCGACAAAGGCATGCGCCAGGTTCAGCCCGGTGCGATGCCCCCAGTCGCCTGAGGTCACCGTTCCCACCACCCGATCCCCGACCATCAGCGACGCACCGGGATGCGCGGGCGCGTGCGTGGCCTGCACTTGCAGGGCAACCAGCTTGCGCGACGGCCCATTGGCTTGCCGTTCGATCAGCGCCGCGCGCCCGATGAACTCCGGCTTGTCCAGCCTAACAAAGCGGCCCAACCCAGTTTCGAACGGGTCATATTCGGTGATCAGGTCGGCCTTCCAATGCAGGAAGGTCTTCTCCATCCGCATCGACTCGATCGCCCGCGCGCCGAAAAGTTGCAGGCCAAAGGCCTGTCCGGCCTGTCGCAGCGCAAGATAGGCCGCATAAAGCGAGGCGTTGGGCACATGGATCTCATAGGCCAGTTCGCCCGAGAAACTGACGCCCATCACGGTGGCGGGCGCGATGCCGACAAAGCACTCGCGCACGCTGAGCCACGGGAAGGCGTCCCGCGACCAATCCCCGCGCGAACAGGCCGACAGCACGTCACGCGCCCGTGGCCCGGCCAGAACCAGGATGGTCTGGTCGTTGGTCAGGCTACGCAACTGCACGTCCTCGTCGGGGGCGATGTGCCTGGACAGCCAATCCATGTCATGCAGTTCGGCCGCTGCGGCCGAGCCGTACCAAACCCGATCCGGCCCCCGGTCACTGGCGGGCAGATTGGCAATGGTCGCCTCGGCCTTGACCATGCCCTTGTGATTCAGAAGATAGGCCAACCCCACCCGACCCGGGCGACGGGGCAGCGCGCCGCAGACCATCCGGTCAAGGAACGCATGCCGGTCGGCGCCGGTGATCTCGATCCGGTTGAACCCGTTCACCTCGGCCAGCCCGGCATTCTGCTGCACATTGGCAACCTCGGCGGCGATCACGTCGAATGTTTCGTCAAAATCGAAACTGAGTGTCGGCGTGAAATCGGGCGCGGGCTTGATGTACTCGACCCGCTCCCAGCCATTCACCACGGTAAATTCCGCGCCCTCGGCGGCCAAAACCGGGGTCAGCGGCGTTGTCTTGGCGGGCCGCCCGGCGGGGCGGTGTTCGTGCGGAAAGTGAAAGCGGAACTCATTCTGGTAATCCTCGATCGCCTTCAGCGCGGTCAGCTCGACATTGGCATGCCCGGCGAACCGGCGCGGGTCGAGGCACCAGGTGTCATAGCAGGCCTCGCCATGCACGATCTGCTGGGCCAGAAGCCAGCCGTGGCCGCCCCCCTCGCCCAGCCCGGCCCGCAGCCCGATGATGCAGAATGCGTTGCGTTTGCCGGGGATCGGCCCGACCAGAGGCGCGCCATCGATCGTGTAGGTGATCGGGCCGTTGACGACCGTGTGGATCCCGGCCTCCATCAGGGCGGGCATGCGGGCAAACGCGCCTTCCAGCACAACGGTCACCCGGTCCAGATCGTCCGGGCACAGCGCGTTAACGAAATTCGGGTCGATCCCATCCATGCCCCAGGTCTTGCAGTCCTGTTCGTAGAAACCCAACAGCAGCCCGTTCTTTTCCTGCCGGCAGTAGTAATCGCTGATCGGGCAGCGCAGCAGCGGCATGCGGTGGCCCGCGTCGCGGATCGCGGGGATTTCCTCGGTCAGGAAATACTGGTGCTCCATCGAGGCCACGGGATGGTGTACGCCCATCATCGCGCCAACCTCGTTCACGCGGTAGCCGCAGGCGTTCACCACGATGTCGCAGTCGATGTCGCCGTGCTCGGTATGAACGGTCCAGGTGTCGTCCCTGTGCTGGGTCAGGGCCGTGACCGGCGTGTTGCGATAGACCTCGGCCCCGGCCTTGCGCGCCCGCCGCGCCAGCGCCTGACACAGCTGCGCCGGGTCAATGTCTCCGTCCAGCGGATCCCACAGGCCACCCAGCAGCTTCTCGGTGGAAATCAGCGGGTGGCGGCGGGCGCATTCCTGCGCGTCGATCACCTCGAAATGCACGTCCATCCCCCGCGCCATCGACGCGAAATGGCGATAGCCCTGCATCTGCGCTTCGGTATTGGCCAACCGGATGCCACCGTCGCCATGATGGTAGTTGATTGGATAGTCCGGGTCCTCGGCCAGTTCCTTGTACAGGCGGATCGAATGCGACTTGAGCCCCACCATCGTCTGGTTCATTCCGAAGTTCGTCACCTGCGCGGCCGAATGCCATGTGGTGCCGGATGTCAGCTCGTTGCGCTCCACCAGAACCACGTCGCTCCAGCCTTCCTGCGTCAGGTGATACAGGGTTGAACAGCCAGCGATTCCGCCGCCGATCACCACGACCTTGGTGCGCGATTTCATGGGTGTGCTCCTTCTGACATTCCCCGAACCCTGCCGAACGACGCAGCGGGCGGGCAATGGCGCAGTGGCCGGTCCCGAAAAATCGAAACGGGGATTGAGATTTCTCAAAACGGCATTTCCGCTTTGGCCGCACCCCGCGTTGCCGCGTACTCTGCATGGCAGGATCGGATCAGGAGCCTTCGAAGATGCCAGAACAGGGCAAACGCGGCGGGCGGCGGGCCAGGCTGGCGCAACGGGCGGCCAAACCGGCCTTTGACCCCTGCCCGCCCGGCCAGACCGGTGGGCAGTACAAACCCCTGACCTTGCCCGAGATTGCGGCGATCCACGACACCGCCCTGCGCCTGCTGGAAAGGCTGGGCATGGGCGAGGTGCCCGACCGTTTGGCACAAGACCTGATCGCCGCCGGCGCGCGGCCCGGCCCGCCGGGACGGCTGGTCTTTCCCCGCACGATGGTCGAAGGCGCGGTCCGGCAGGCTGCCAAACGGTTTACCCTGCACGGGCGCGACCCGGCCCGGTCGATCGAGGTGGGCGGCGACCGCGTGCATTTAGGCACCGGCGGAGCGGCGGTCCAGACGCTGGACCTGGACAGCGGGCTCTATCGCCCGTCGACCCTGGCTGACCTGCATGACTTCACCCGCCTTCAGGACACGCTGGCCAATGTCAGCTGGTTCACCCGATGCTGCGTCGCCACCGACGTGCCGGACAATTTCGATCTGGACGTGAATACAGCGTATGCGCTGATCCGGAATACCACCAAACCGGTGGCAACCTCGTTCACGCTGGCTGAACATGTCGCGCCCATCGTGCGGATGCTGGATATCGCCGCCGGAGGCCAGGGCGCCTTTGCGGAACGCCCGTTTCTGAAGGCGCATATCAGCCCGGTGATCTCGCCCTTGCGGTACGGCGAAGATGCGGTGGACGTGGTCTATGAATGCATCGCGCACAACATCCCCATGTCCTGCATCACCGCAGCCCAAGCCGGGGCGACCGCGCCCGCAACCATGGCCGGGTTTCTGGCCCAGTCTCTGACCGAAACCCTGGCCAGCCTGGTCATGGTCAACGCGATCCGGCCGGGCTTTCCCATGGTGTTTTCCAACTGGCCCTTCATCATCGATCTGCGCACCGGCGCGTTTTCGGGCGGCAGTGGCGAAACCGCCGTGCTGAACGCGGCCTCGGCCCAGATTACCAACTGGTTGGGGCTGCCCTCGGGCGTGGCCTGTTCGATGACCGATGCCAAGGCCATCGACGCGCAATACGGCGCCGAAAAGGGCATCACCTCGCTGGCCGCCGCGCTGGCCGGGGGCAACCTGATCTACGAAAGCTCGGGCATGACGGCTTCGCTGCTGGGGGTCAGCTTCGAGGGGTTCGTGCTGGATGACGAGATGCACTCGCACACCTATCGCGCCCTGCGCGGGATCGAGGTGACTGAAGAAAACCTGGGTTTTAACGCGATCTGCCAGTCGGTTCTGGGCGAGGGTCATTTCCTGGGCAGCGCCCACACCCATGCAGCGATGGAGCGTGACTATTTCTACCCCGCCCTTGCCGACCGGGCCGAGCCGCGCAGTTGGCAGGACAGCGGCGCGCGCGATGCGTGGTCCACCGCCCGCGACCGCGCGCGTGAAATCCTGCGCACGCATCACCCGCAATACCTCAGCCCCGAACAGGAGGCCGAGATCCGCGCCAATTTCCGGATTCTGTCCTGATCCGACGCCGTTGTGTCGCGGACCGGGTGTTTTTGACGCGGGCTTGGCGCTAGGCTCGGGCAAACGACGACACAGGGGGCCCCATGGCAAATGCGTTCTTTCAACCCGTCTCGGCGATGGAGCTGGCTCGCTTTGCCGGTGTCCCCACCTTCATGCGTCTGCCGGCCCTGACCCCAAACGATGACCGGATGGATCTGGTCGAGCTTGGGCTGGTCGGCATCCCCTGGGACGGGGGCACCACCAACCGGCCCGGCGCGCGGCACGGGCCGCGGCAGTTGCGCGACCAATCCACCATGATCCGCGCCATGAACCCGGTGACCGGGGTTGCCCCGTTCGAGCTGGTCAACTGTGCCGACCTGGGTGACGTGCCGCCCAACCCGGTGGATATCGAGGATACGCTGGACCGCGTCACCCGCTTCTACACCGACCTGACGCTGCGCGGCATCGTGCCCCTGACGGCGGGCGGCGATCACCTGACCACCCTGCCCGTCCTGCGGGCGCTGGCCAGCGACGGCCCGCTGGGGCTGATCCAATTCGACAGCCATACCGACCTGTTCGACAGCTATTTCGGCGGGCACAAATACACCCATGGCACCCCGTTCCGCCGCGCGGTCGAGGAAGGATTGGTCGATCCCGAACGCTTCGTGCAGGTGGGCATTCGCGGCACCGCCTACAACACCGAGGATATCGAATGGGGCGAGGCGCAGGGCATCCGCATCATTCGCATCGAAGAGTTGTTCGACCGCGGCATCGACGATGTCATGGCCGAGGTTCGCTCCATCGTCGGCGACGCGCCCTGCTATTGCACCTATGACATCGATTTCGTGGACCCCACCCATGCCCCCGGCACCGGAACGCCCGAGATCGGCGGCCCCAACAGCTTTCAGGCCCAGCAGGTCATTCGCAAGCTGGAAGGTCTGAACCTTGTGGGCGCGGATCTGGTCGAGGTCTCGCCGCCCTTTGACCCGGCGGGCGGCACCGCGTGGCTGGGCATTTCGCTGATGTTCGAACTGCTGTGCGTGCTGGCCCAGGCGATCGACGCGCGGCGCTAGGCCCGCGCGACGTTCTCGGCGATCATCGAGATCATCTCGAACATCACCGCCGCCGCCGTCAGCGCGGTGATGTTGTTGGGGCTGTCCTTGGTCGGCATCATGCAGACCACATCGCCGCCGACGATGTTGAGCCCCCGCGCGGCATGCAGAATGCCTACGGCCTCGTCGATGTCAAAACCCTTCTCGCCGGGTTCCAGGTTCGACACGCCCGGCGCGATGGTCGGGTCAAGGCAGTCGAGATCGAAGGTGATGTAGACCGGCCGGTCGCCCAGAACATCGCGCGTTTGGGCCACCACATCGGCCAAGCCACGCTGGCGGAACTCGCGCATGGTGACGATGTTGTAGCCATAGTCATATGAAGGCTGCAGCCAGTCCAGGCTGCGCGGATGCCCCCGCAACCCGATCTGCATCGACCGGGTCGGGTCCACCTGCCCCTGATCGGCCAAGTAAGCCCCCCAATGCGCGGCGGACTTCTTGGCCCCCAGGAAATGATCGACCTTGGTGAACACATCCGTATGCGCATCCAGATGCAGAAAGCTGACCGGTTGCCCGCCCGCCAGTTCGCCTCGGCCCAGCGCCTGCACGATCCCGCCCGTGATCGAGTGATCGCCGCCCACCGAAACGGGCCGCGCACCGGCGGCGTCGATGTCACGGTAGAAGGCGGTTATACGCTCGATGCAGTCTTCGTTGTCGTTGGCGCGCGGAAACGGTACGTCGCCCACATCGGCAATGCGCGCGCTAGACCACGGATCGATCTGGAACAGCGAATGCACCCGGCGCTGCACGGCCGAGACATGACGCAGCGCACGCGGGCCCAGATGCTGGTCGCGCTCGGTGGTGCCGTTGCCGGCGGAATGCGGCACGCCCACAAGGGCGATATCCTGGTCCTGCGGCCCCACATGGGGGCACCGGAACAGGGTCGGCACGCCCCACCAGTACAGGTTGTCCATCATGGATTGTTCGTAGCGGTCCGCCATCATGTCTCCCCGCCCTTAAATGAAACCGCCCCCACGGGTGACCCGGGGGGCGGCTGTCGCGTCAGATCTTTTCGTCTTCGCGTCGGAAGGCGCCCTGAACGATGCGATCCATGACCATGGCCAGGAACAGGATCGCAAAGCCACCCAGCAGGCCCGGCCCCTTGGCCGCGTATTGCAGCGCCTCAAGGATTTCCTTGCCCAGACCCCCGCCGCCGATCAGCGAGATGATCACGACCATCGACAGACACATCAGGATGGTCTGGTTCACGCCGGTCATGATCGACGGCAGCGCCAGCGGGATTTCCACGTCCTTCAGCAACTGCCATTTCGAGGCGCCAAAGGCCACGGCGGCCTCTTTGATGCTTTCCGGCACCCCGCGCATGCCCAGCGCCGTCAGGCGGATCACCGGCGGCATGCCGAAGATGATCGTAGCAAGGATGCCCGGCGGGTTGCCGGTGCCAAAGAAGGCGATGATCGGGATCAGGTAGACGAAGGCCGGCAGGGTTTGCATCAGGTCCAGCACAGGCTCGGCCGCGCGATAGGCGCGTTTGGATTTGCCGAACCAGATGCCCAGCGGAATGCCGAAGGTGACGCACAGCAGCACGGCCGCGCCCACCAAAGCCACCGTCTCCATCGCCACGTCCCAATAGCCCAGCAGCGCGATATAGGCCAACGACGCGGCGGTGAAGATCGCCACGCGCGGACCCGCTGCGCGCCACGCGGTCACGCAGATCACCAGCATGACCACGGGCCAGGGCGACCCGATCAGGGCCACGGTCAGCCCGTCCAGAACCGAGCGTACACCGGCAACGATCCCGTCGAAAATGTCTCCGCCCGCGGCGGCGGCGGCGTCGATCCGGGCCTCCATCCAGCTGGCCACGACCGAGAACAATGTTCCCTGATCAGGCCCGAGTATCATCTCGGACACTTGTTTTTCGGGGAAGGCATCCAGCAGCGGAAGCGAGGCATTCACTGTGAACTTGTAAACGATCAGCGGTCCGATCGCAGCGATCAGAACTGCCCCCAGAACCGTGTTCCGAGTCGAGCGGCCGCTTTCGGTGTTGTCGGGGTTGATCCGCCAGTTCGAGTACTGTTTTTCGTACACCCGGTCAGAGTAGAACCCCTGAACCAGCTTGAAAACCAACAGCATCAGAAGCCCGGTGACCATGATCCCTAGGGCTTCGGACTGGGCCAGCTGCGCTTTCTCAAGGCTGCTGTCCGCCGCTTTCTGGATATTTGCAGCCAGTTTGTTGAACCGGTCTATGTCTGCCTTCTCGGTTGCATCCGCCGCGCGGGCCAGCAGCTCGTTTGCGCGTTCCTGCTGACGGGCCGCGCGTTCGGCCAGATCGGCCCCCGGGTTACCCCAGGCACCGCGACCGATCTGCACCCAGGCGATGATCTCAAGGATCAGGAAGGTCCAGAACATTCCCCAGATCGCCCGCGAGGCGGACCAGAACGGCCCCAGCACCGCCGCCCACAGGTTGAACGTATTCGGGATCGGACTGGTCGCGTCGTGGATCTTGTGAAAGGCGTTGACATAATAGTCACCGTTGGGGCCGGCGAATTCATGGATCGACCGATCCAGCGCCTCGCGGTCCACCTCGATGTCGGAGGCGGCCGTGACTTTCAATTCCGTGGTTGCATCAGTCATTTTTGCCCCCCTGAATTCCGCGCAACAGGCGTGGTTTGGTCACGACGCCGACATCCTGACCGCCATCGGTGATCACCACCGGAAGCTCGGTGTTCACGGCCAGGTCGATCAGCTGGTCGAGGTCTGCGCCCTCATCGGCACGCGGCGCGCCATCCAGCGGGCCGGAATAACTGTCCAGCGGCTCCATGATCGAATGCGCCTTGACCAGTTTGAGTTTGGATATGCCCTGCACGAACTCGCGCACGTAGTCGTCGGCCGGGTTCATCACGATGTCCTCGGGCGTGCCGATCTGGACGATCACACCGTCCTTCATGATGGCGATGCGGTGGCCGATGCGAATGGCCTCGTCCAGGTCATGTGTGATGAACAGCGTGGTTTTTTTCAGCTGCGCAACCAGCGCCTTGAACTGATCCTGCAATTGCAGCCGGATCAGCGGGTCCAGTGCCGAGAATGGTTCATCCATCAACAGGATTTCCGGGTCCGAGGCCAGCGCGCGCGCAATGCCCACGCGCTGCTGCATCCCGCCGGACAGTTCCTTGGGCAGCCGGTCCTCGTAGCCGGTCAGGTCCACCAGTCCCAGCGCGTGATCGGACACCGCCCAGCGCTTGGATTTCGAGACTTTGCGGATCTCAAGCGGATAGGCCACGTTGTCGCGCACCGAGCGGTGCGGCATCAGCGCCATGTGCTGGAACACCATCCCGATCTGCTGGGCGCGAATGCGACGCAGCTCGGACTCGGAGATCTTGGACACGTCCTGCCCCATGATCTCGATCTTTCCGGCCGTGGGCTCGATCAGGCGATTGACATGGCGCACAAGGGTCGACTTGCCTGAACCCGACAGGCCCATGATGCAAAAAATCTCGCCGCGCGGCACTTCGAACGTGGCGCCTTGAACGCCGACCACGCAATTGAATCTTTCAAGAACTTCAGGTTTTCCAATACCTTCATTCCGGACCGCAGCCATGGCTTCTTCGGCCCGTGCGCCGAAAATTTTCCAGACATTTTCTAGTTTTACGACAGGTTCGTCCATTTGCCCCTCATCTACGGGGTTGCATCCCGGCAAACAGGCAAAGGGCCGCCGCGATCAGTCGCGACGGCCCCATGCGTTTGTGATTTAGTTCGTCAGCCAGCCGATAACGGTGTCTTCGTTTTCAGCCACCCACTGGCGGGCGAAATCGGCTGCTTCTATGTTGTCCACGGCCAGCGCCTTGCCCATCGCGCTCAGATCATCACCCTGCATCTGGTAGTTGCGGAACAGGGCCGCGACCTCGGGGTGATTTTCCTCAAGCTCTTTGGCGTAGTGCAGGTGTAGAGTTGCCCCGTTCCACGCGGTCGAGGCCTCGGACTTGTCCAGCCAGTCCGGGTCATCGGTCGGCTGAACGATCGTCCAGGTGGCCGGATCATGCGGCGGCTCTTCCAGCACGGTCAGATCCTGGGTCACGAAGATGTAGTGCGGGCTGTAGCAGAACCCGATCCACGGATCGCCGGCCTTGGTCGCGTTTGCCAGGTTGGCATAGGCGATGGTTTCTTCGTACTCGGTCAGTTCGAAGATCTGGTCATAGCCATAGGACTTGGCGCGGATCTTCTCGACCACGGTCGACGCCCAGCCGGGTGCGCCGATCCAGACCTCCGGGGTGCCGTTTCCGTCAGTGTCGAAGATGGCCATCTTGTCCGGATCGCTCAGGTCGTCGATGGATTTGATGTCATATTCCTCGGCAATGTAGGTCGGAACGCACATACCCTGCTCGGCCTGAACCGGGTTCTCGTTCATCACGACTGTGCCGTTCTGCTTGACATAGGTGTCGTGCAGGTTCTGCTGGTTCGGCATCCAGACTTCCGGATGGACGTGCATCGCTCCGGAATCCATCGCTTCGAAAACGATGGGGTTGGTGCCGTTCTGCAATTCGACATCAAGGCCAAGGTTTTCTTCGATAACGACTTCAAGAATGTGCGCGGTGGCGTTCACCGACGCCCAGTTCGGCACACCGATCACGATATCGGCAGCAAAAACCGGGGCAGCGACCGCCATCGATGCGCCCCCCAGTAACGTAGCAAGTTTGTTCATGTTGCATCTCTCCATGTTGGTCGTCTTCGGCGCTGATTCTCGTTGATCGAAAGCGATCGGGCGGACGGGCCAGATCGTCGAGATCGGGTCAGCGTCTCGGATGTATTGAGCGCGTTTCGCATGTGAACACGCCCCGCACTTAAAAAAGTGAAGCACCTGCAGTTTGACCCATCAAGCGCAACTTCGAACCGGGGTCACGGTTTCGAAATTCTCGCAAAATGGTTTCGCTAAATTCCGAATAACGGTCCCACGCGTCGGGGTGAAGCCCGTTAGACCGTGCGTTGGATTGGTACGCCTGCAGCATGAAATCTGGCTGCCATGCAGTTTGGTTCAGTGGGGATTGGGCCTCAAACCAGCGCCTGCGGCAAGACAAACGGAACGTCAGTTGCCGGCAGCGTGCTAACCGGCAGATCTATGCCATAGACCTGCCGCATCACCTCGTTGGTCATGACGTCCGAAACAGCCCCAGTGCGCCAGACCTCTCCGTTCGACAGAACGCAGACCTTGTCGGCGAACAACGCGGTCAGGTTCAGGTCATGCATCACGACCACGACGCCCCCGCCCTGATCGGCGAATTCGCGCGCGATGCGCAGAACCGTGAACTGATGCGCGATGTCCAGGCTGGCGACGGGTTCGTCCAGCAACAGCCAGCGCGGCCTGTCGCGCCGCACCGAGCTCCAGACCTGGGTCAGAACGCGCGCAAGCTGCACGCGTTGCTGCTCGCCGCCGGACAGGTTCTGGTACGAGCGCGGCTCGAACCCCGCAAGATCGACATGCGCCAGCGCGCGCGACGGCAAGGCGTCGTCGCCGTCGGCCAGGCCGCCGGGCAGGCCCAGCCGTACGACTTCCAGCGCGGTAAAGGGAAAGGCGACCGCCGAGGATTGCGGAAGAACGCCCCGCATCGCCGCCAGTTCCCAGGGCTGCAGGGCCGCGATGTCCTGGCCGTTCAAGGTGATCCGGCCGGTGTGCGGGATGTCGCCCGACAGCGCCCCGAGCAAGGTGGATTTGCCCGATCCGTTGGGCCCGATGATCGCAGTGACCTCTCCGGGTTCGGCCAGGAAATCCACATCGCGCAGGATCTGCTTGCGCCCGATGCGGACGCTGACATTTTCAGCTTTCATCATTCACATTCCCATCGATCCGTGGCGGCGCAGCAGGATCCAGAAGAACACCGGCGCGCCCAGAATGGCCGTGACGATGCCTATCGGCAGTTCGGCCGGGGCCACGATCACCCGGCTGATCATGTCGGCGGCTAGCAACAGGGCGGCGCCCAGCAAGGCGGAATTCATCAGCAGCCGATGGTGATCGGGGCCGGTGCCCAGCCGTAGCAGATGCGGCACGACGATGCCGATGAACCCTATCCCGCCCGACACGGCCACGGCCGCGCCGGTGGCGGCGGCCACTGTAAGGATCGCGATGTTCTTGCTGCGCTGCACCGGAATGCCGATGTGATGCGCCACTTCTTCGCCCATGGCCAGGCCGTTCAGGGCGCGGGCCAGACGCTGCGCGCACAGGATCGACGCCAGGATCAAGGGCGCGGCGGTGGCGACCTTGGTCCAGGTCGCGCCGGCCAGCGAGCCCATGCCCCAGAAGGTCAGATCGCGCAGCTGCTGATCGTCGGCGATGTACACCATGACCCCCGACACCGCGCCCGACAGGGCCGCCAGGGCGATGCCGGCCAGCAGCATCGTCGCCACCGAGGTCTGCCCCTGACGCGTCGAAACGCGATAGAGGATCAGGACCGACGCCCAGCCGCCCAGAAAGGCGGCAACCGCGACCAGGCCACTGCCGACCCAGGCCAGAACGGCGGCGGGCAGAAGGTTGCCGAAGACGATGGCGGTGATCGCGCCCAGCCCCGCCCCCGCGCTGACGCCGACGATGCCCGGATCCGCCAGCGGGTTGCGGAACAGCCCCTGCATCACCACGCCCGACACCGCCAGCGCCGCGCCGACCAGGATGCCCATCGCCAGCCGCGGCAGGCGGATGTCCCACAGCACGATCCGGTTCAGATCCGACAGGCCCCGGCCATGCAGCAGATCTGACATGGCCATCTTCAACGAGGCCTCGGACGCGCCGACCGAAATGCTGGCCACGCTGGTCACGGCCAGAAGGCCGATCAGAGCCAGGGTCACCCATGCCGCCCGCGACCTGCGGGCCGCGGCGGACTGGGGCGCGCCGTTGTCCAGTGCCAGCGTCATGAGCCCCGGACGCCCCGCAATGCGGCCGACAGATCCATGACCGCGTCGGCGGTGCGCGGGCCGAAGCCCAGCAGATAGGCGCCGGGCATCCGGATCAGCGCCCGGTTCCGCCCCGCCTGGGTCAGCCGGACCGCGGGCAGCGCGAACAGCTCTTCCTCCGAGAGGATCGGCCCGCCCTGACGCTCCATCATCAGGATCACGTCCGGCGCGGTGGCGGCCATGGCTTCGGGCGTCATCGTCTTGAAACCCGTCACATCGGCGGCCGCGTTTTTGCCTCCGGCCATGCGGATGATGGTGTCGGCCTGGGTCTCGGCCCCGCCGACGACAAACTCGCCGCCCCGCGCCGAAAGCAGGAACAGCACCTTCACCGGCGCACCCTGCGCGGCGGAGGCCTCGGCCAGCGCCCGGTCCAGCCGGCGCGCGGTTTCGGCCGCCAGGGTTTCGGCCTCGGCCTCGACCCCCAGCGCGGCCCCCACGGCGCGGATCTTGTCGATGACGCCATCGCGCGAGAACTCGTCGGCAATGGTGACGTATTCCACGTCGGCCTCCTGCAGCACCGCGATGGTTTCGGGCGGGCCCGACCCTTCGAGCGCAAGGATCAGGTCGGGGGCAACCGACAGCACACCCTCGGGCGACAGGGCCCGGCGATACCCGACATCGGGCAGATCCGCCGCCTCGGGCGGCCAGGTCGAGCTGCGGTCACGGCCGACCAGCCGGTGCTGCTGGCCTAGGGCATGGACGATCTCAGTCAGCGAACTGCCGATGGCGATCACGCGGTTGCTCTCGGCCTGCGCGGCCGCCGCCGAAACCAGCAGGGCGGCGCAGAGTGTCACCAGGCCCCGCATCATGCCGCTCCGGTATCGGCCGGGCCGGGCAGCGCGGCCACCAGCGCGTCCCAGGCAGGGCGATGATCGGCTTCGCCGGTGCGGCGCCCGAAGATCTGCAGGATCAGGGCGCCGTCCGCGTCGAAAGCCTCGACCGAGATCGCCGGGCCGCGCTGGGTCGGCTTGTCGACGGCCCAGACCTCGGCGATGTGATCGCTGCGCAGATGCAGGTTGAAGCCCGGATCCAGCACGTTAAACCACGGCCCCATCTGCTGAAGATTTTGCACCGGGCCGCCGTGGATCTCGATGCAGCCGCGGTTGCCGACGAAGATCATCACCTCGATCTGCCGGTCCCGCACCTGTTCGAACAGGCCGGTGACCGCCGCGGGATCAACCGCGCGGGCCAGCGGTTCGCCCGCGATGCGATAGGCGCCCAGCCGGTTCATCCTGAGCTTCGAGGTCAGGCGCAGGAACTGGTGCGTGTCCGTCATCTTTGCCCATTCGCGGCGCAGCGCGTCGGCCTTGTCGGCATTGGCCTTGGGCGCTTCGGCCGGCTTGCGCGGCGCGACCATCATCGTCTGGCCTTGATCCTCGGCAGCCAGTGTCCGGACCAAGCTGTCCCAGTGGCCCAGGTCCGAGCCATCGCGCAGGATGATCTTGTGAACCGCGTCCCCGGCCGCATCGAACACCTGGATCGAGCGGCGCAGACCGGCCTCGGTTTCCCGCTCGGCGGCAAAGACATGGTGCCATTGCGCGGGGAACATGCGCAGGTCGATCTCTTCGGTCAGCACCATCGCGGCATGCTGGCCGCCGTGGTAATTGTCGTATCGCCCGATCTTTTCGATCACGCAGGACGGGTTGCGCGTCAGCGCCATGACCTCGCCCAAACCGGCCAACTGGCCGAACATCCCGTCAAGGCCGGGGGTCAGCCGCGTCACGCCCTGTCCGGCAAAGGCCGCGACCAGCTGGCCCTCGCTCAACCCCAGCGCTTCCGCGAAATCGCGGTCTCGCTGGCCTGTCTTCTGCGCATAGGCAGCACGAATATCCTGAGGAGCCATAAGCGCCTGTTCCATAGCGGGTTTCCCGTCTTCTTCGTGGTTCCAAGGGGGTGCTGGCCCGGGCGCTGATCGCAAACAGCGTCCTGCTGGCAGTGCCGAAATTAAAGGCACGAAACTATGTTGACTGTTTTAGTCACCTTTATTAACGAGCACAAGTCGCCACGAAAAGGCGATTCCGAAAAACAGCAAAAAAACTGACCAGCGCCAGCGAACTGCAAGCATCTCCGGTCCTCACACTTGTTTCGAAGGGACAGAAATGCGTGCGCGTACTCATATTGCAGGCCTGCTTGGGACTGCCTCTTGCCTTGGTTTGATGGCGTCCATGGTTTGGGCGCAGGAACAGGATGACGGGTTCCTCGGGACCCTGGAACTGGGCGGAAGCAAACGCGAGATCCAGACCGGCACCGCGGTTCCGGTCACGAATATCGACCAGGAAGAGATTGATGACCGTCAGGCCAACACGGTGGCCGAGCTGATCGATTCGGTTCCCGGCGTCACCCTGGTGAACGGCTCGACCCCGCAAGGATCGGGCATCAATATCCGCGGATACGGAGCCAACGGCACCTTCGGCACCGACCAGAAGGTTCTGATCCTGGTCGACGGCGCCACCACCGGCGCGGAAGAACTGTACCGGATCGGCAACCAGCTGTTCACCGATCCACAGCTGTACAAAAGCGTCTCGGTCATCCGCGGCACGGTGGGGTCCTTTGAATACGGCTCGGGCGTCGTCGGCGGCGTGGTTCAGCTGGAAACCAAGGACGCGTCCGACTTTACCGGCGGCGAGCCGGGGTTCCGCTTCCGCCAGACGCTCGAGGGGTATTCCAACGGCAGCGGCTTTGCCTCGTCGTCGATCCTGGCCTGGCAACCCAACCGGCAGACCGAATTCCTGTTCAACTACACCTATCGCGACCAAAGCGATCAGAAGGACGGGAACGGCGAGACGATCGGCAACAGCGCCTTTACCCTGCCGTCGCTGTTGGCCAAGGGGAAATACAGCTTTGGCGACAACCTTGAACATTCGATCACCGCGTCCTGGAACCAGTCCACCTCGGAAGAGCGGGACGTGCCCTATGATTCCTTCGGCACGACGGCGGACGCCTTTGGCAACGTGGACCGCGACATAGAAACCCGGATCGCCGTTCTGCGTTATCAGTACCGGCCGGCCGGTAACGATCTGGTCGATCTGGACGTCAATCTCAGCTATTCCGAGCAGGCCATCGACAGCAGCTATGTGCCCGGCTCGTCCAGTCTGGAGGGAACGCCCTTCTTCCCCGGCATCCGGGCGCTGGCCGATGCCACGCACAATTACGAAACCACCAAGCTGACGATCAAGAACAGCGCGTATTTCCAGACCGGGGCCGCGTCGCATGATCTGCGGTTCGGGGTGGAATTCATCGACCGCGAGCGGCTGGATGCCCCATCGGCGCCGGGTGGCACCGACCGTCGCGTCGCGCTGTTTGCCGTTGACGACATCCAGTTCGGCGACCGGCTGACGGTCACGCCCGCGCTGCGGTATGAAACGCAGGACATCAAGGGCAACGGCGACGCGGCCGCGCCCTTCAACGCCAGCTATGACAACGACGCGCTGATGGGCGGCCTGTCGGCCCGATACGAATTCGCCAGCGGCTTCGCTGTGTTCGCGGGCGGGGCCTATACTGAAAGCCTGCCGATCATCGACGATCTGGGCACACCTCTGTACATGACCCAGCCCGAGAAATCTCGCACCTGGGAGGCCGGCTTTTCCTATGACCGCGGCGACATCTTCGCCGCCGGCGACGTTGTGCGGGCCAAGGTCAATCTCTACAGCACCGATCTGTGGGACATCACCTCGTACGTGTCGGGCACCCCGTCCCTGCCCCTGTCCAAGGTCGAAACCGAGGGCGTCGAGATCGAGGCGTCCTATGTCCATGCCACGGGCTTCTACGTCGATTTCAACGCCAACATCGTCAGCGCCACCGAATTCAGCGCGGCGGGCATCGGATCGCCGTGGCGCAACGAACCCACGGATTCGGCCCGGATCACCTTGGGCAGGCGGTTCGGTGAAACCCTGGATGTCAGCTGGGAGATCTTCGGCGCCAAGTCGGGGCTCGATTCCTCGGGCGATCCGGTGGGCGGATACGGGGTGAACACCCTGCGCGCAACCTATCTGCCGCAAGAGGGGGCGCTGGCCGGGTTCGAACTGCGCGCCGGGATCGAGAACATCTTCGACAAGGCCTATCAGCCGAACCTGTCGACCCGCAATTCGCCGGGCCGGAATTTCAAGCTGACCCTGGCCAAGACCTTCTGAACCCACAAGGGAAAGGACCCGTCATGACAAAAGCCATGCAAAATCTTGTTCCGGCGGTCCTGCTGGCCCTGCCCCCCATCGCGGGGGCGGGGTTGGCCAGCGCCGAGAACACGCAGGTCGCGGGCGGCGTCACGATAGAGCTCAGCTCGGCCGTGGACCAGGATCAGGGCTGCCTGCTGAGCTTCGTGGTCGAAAACGCCCATCCCGCCGATATCGGCGGCGCCGTCTACGAAACGGTGCTGTTCGGCGCGCAAGGCGAAGTGGCCCTGCTGACGCTGCTGGATTTCCAGGACCTGCCCGCCGGGCGGCCCCGCGTGCGCCAGTTCAAATTCGCCGGTCTGGCCTGCAATCAGATCAGCCGGATCCTGATCAACGGGGTGCAGGACTGCGCCTATCCCGGCGATCTGGCCGATGCCTGCCTGTCCGGCCTGACGCTGCGCAGCCGCCTTGAGACCGAATTGATTGGATGATCCGATGGATGCGTTTCTGCAAAGACTGACCGCAATTCTGGACTTGGGCGGCCCGGTCGTGGCGGTGCTGATCGCGACCTCGGTCGCGACCATGGCGCTGATCCTCTACAAGCTGTGGCAGTACAAGGCCGCCGGGGTCGGGCGGCATGTCGAGCTGTCGCAGGCCATCGAAGCCTGGGACCGCAACTACCGGGCCACCGCGCGCGCGCATCTGGACCGAAGCCGCAGCTATCTGGCGCCGGTGGTCGCCATGGCGCTGGAGGGGCACGGGCCGGAACTGATGGACCGCGCCGATGCCGAGGCCGAGGCGCGCTTTGCCGGGCTGGAACGCGGACTGAACGTGCTGGACATGGTCTCGCAGCTTGCGCCGCTGCTGGGGCTGTTCGGCACCGTGCTGGGCATGATCGAGGCCTTCCGCACCCTTCAGGCGGCCGGCAACGCGGTGGATCCGGCGCTGCTGGCCGGCGGCATCTGGGTTGCGTTGATGACGACCGCCGCGGGGCTGGCCGTGGCCATGCCCACCTCGCTGGTCCTGACCTGGTTCGAGGCGCGGATGACCCGCGAACGGGTCTTTGCCAACCGCGCCCTGCGCACGGTGTTTGCCCCCGGCCACGCCGCCGCGCCACGCCCGGCCATCCCGTCCTCCGAGGCGCTGGCCCATGGCGCTTGAAACCCGCAAAAGGCGGCGCCGGCGCCTGTCGATGACATCGCTGATCGATGTCATCTTTCTGCTGCTGCTGTTCTTCATGCTCACCTCGACGTTTTCGAAATATGCCGAGGTCGAGCTGACCACCGCCGCGGCGGGCGGGGCGCAGGCCCAGCGGTCCATCCGGTTCATCAAGCTTGAACGCGACCGCATCCTGATAGACGGCACCGAAGTCGCGCCCGAAGCGGTCGCCGCCCGGTTCGACGGCCGGACCGACGAGCTGGCCTTGATCAGCCTGGGCGGCGGGGCGACCTCGCAGCAGTTGATCGACTTGCTGACCGCCCTTGCGCCCGTGTCCCGGCTCAGCACGCAGGTCATCGGATGATCCGGCTGACCCCCAAAACGAAACCCGGCCGCGAGCCGACGATCGCCCTGATCAACGTGGTCTTTCTGATGCTGGTCTTCTTCATGATCGCGGGCACGCTGGCGCCGCCCCTGGGCCAGTCGGTGCAACTGGTGCGGACGGCCGATCTTGAAGGGCGCGAGCCCTCGGATGCGCTGGTCATCCGCGCCGACGGCGTGCTGGAATATCGCGGGGCCGAGCTGACCGACGTAGCGGCCTATGTCGAGCGCGCCTCGATCGACCTGCCATTGGACGCCGTGCGGCTGGTGCCCGACCGGGCCTTGCCGGCCGTGCGGCTGAAACAGATCAGCGACGCCCTGCGGGCCCTGGGCGCCAACCGGGTCTTTGTCGTGACCGAGCGGGGCCTGCCATGATTCCGCAATCCCGCATCATGGCCGCCGCGCTGGTCGTGCTGGCCGCCGCGGCCCACGCCGCCGCCCTGTTCAAATTCGACACGGACGAGGCGGTTTTCGTCGAAGGCGGTGGCGCGGTCGCCCCTGCGGCGCTGGGGTCCTCGTTCCGGGACTATGCGGCCGGAACCGTGTCCCCGCCCCCGGCGGCCGCGCAGCACTCACCCGTTGCCCCGGCCCGGACCGCGCCAGAGGCCCCGGCGGACAGTGCGCGCGCGCAGACGGCCATCAGGGTGCAGGCGCAGGCCCCGGCCCAGCGGCAGAACGCCCATACGCCGACCCTGCAAAAACCCGAGCCTCAACAGGCCCGGCCTCCAAAACCACCCACCCCGACCGGCAATGCCGCGGACAGCCGAAAAAAGGGCAGCGCCACCGGCAAGGCGGTGACCGGGGCGGCCTCGGCGAAACGGACGAACCGCGCCGAGCAGGAACAGGGAAATGCCGAGGCCAGCACCTATGCCGGTCTGGTCAAGCGCAAGATTTTGCGCGCCCGTCGAAAAAGCGTGAATATCCAAGGCTCGGTTCTGGTGGCCCTTCGTATCGCCGACAACGGTGCGCTGGCGTCGGTCAGCGTCGCCCGCAGCTCGGGTTCGGCCCGGCTGGATCAGGTCGCACTGGCGCAGGTCCGGGCCGCCGCGCCCTTCCCGCCGCCGCCGGCCTCGGCCCGGCGCGCCTATACCGTGGAAATCGTCAGCAAATAGAAACTCAACCCGCGCTTGTCCGGCTACCTGGTGTCCAGCGGCTTCAACAGATCGAACACTTGTTGCCGCATCCATTTTGCCATCGGATTTGCATCCGATCGTCTGTGCCAGATAGCTATGATGTTGACGGGTTCGATTTCGAACGGCGGGGCAAGTACCTTCAGGCCGAACTCCGGCGCCAACTTCCTGGCCAGCTGAGAAGGCACCAAGGCCACAAGATCGCTTGCACTGACCACTCGGCACACCCCTGAAAACACCGGAAGGGTCATCGCGACGTGCCTTTTCCGACCAACTTTCGCCAGAGCCGCATCACCCATCGCCGCCAGTTTACCCTCGGGTGAAAACAGCACATGCGACAAGGCGCAGAACGTTTCCATCGGAAGTTCGGTGCCGTCTTCGATCTGTGCAAGGAATGGGTTGTCAACGCGGCCGACGACCATGAAGGACGACCGGAACAGCACCTCTCTGCTGATCCAATCCGGTGCATCTGTATCCGGGATCAACGCGAGATCAGCATTGTAGCGCTCAATACTCTCGACATAGTTCTCGGGAACAAGATCCACCAATTGCGCGACCATCTTCGGAGCCTTGCGGTTCAGAACACCCCCAAGACCGGGCATCAGCAGCTCGGCGAAAAAGTCGCTGGCCGCGATCTTGAAAGTTTCGGATGCCTGCCTGGGGTCGAAATCGTCATTGTGGCTCAGCAAACTTTCCAGTCGATTGAGTTCCTCACGCAGCCCGTCCTTGATCGAAACCGCAAAATCCGTTGGGACAAGCTGATTTCCCCGCCGCACAAACAGATCGTCACCCAAGGCGTGCCGCAGGCGGTTCAACGCATTCGACACTGCGGATTGCGAGACCCCAAGTCTTTCCCCTGCCTTGGTGGTGGACCCCGCCGTCAGAATCGCATCAAGAACACGGAGCAGGTTCAGATCAAGCGTTGCGAAATTCATGTTGGTAATACCGTGTATTATGAACTTTCGTTAGATTGATACCGTTTTTTGCGCCTACAAGTAAGGTACCGAAAGCGCTTTCGTTTCATGTCGGATCAAAGGACAGAAGCGATGCATGATCATCTGGTTGATGACGCCACGCTCGAATGGCAGGGCGTTCGTTACAAAACAATTTTGGACCCCGCCGAAACCGGGGGCGCCATGTCGATTGTAGACAGCCTTTCGCCGGTCGGAAGCGGTCCGCCACGGCACATCCATCACGCAGAAGACGAAGTTTTCGTGATTTTGACCGGTGTCTGCAAAGTCTGGGTCGAAGGTGTCGAAACGCGTGTCGGCCCGGGCGAAAGCATCTTCATACCCCGCGGAAAGGAACACACGTTCAAGGTCATCAGTGATGAGCCCAGCCGTCACCTTGTCATTCTCACACCGGGAGGTTTCGAGGGCTTTTTCCACGCCATGGCAACGGCCCGGTACAAAATTCCGGAAGACATGCCGGACATCGAGGCCGTAGCCGCCAAGTACAACCTGTCATTTACTGGCCCTCCATTGGATTGAACGTCATGACCCAGCACATCGTCTATCATATTCCTGTGTGTCCCTTTTCACAGCGGCTTGAAATTCTGCTGGCGTTGCGGGGGATGAGGGACCGGGTGGAGTTCCGCGTCGTGGACATCACCAAACCCCGCGATCCAGAGCTGCTGAAGAAAACGCGCGGAACGACCGCTCTGCCGGTTCTCGAGACTCCGGACGGGCAGATCATCAAGGAAAGCCTCGTGATCCTGCGCTATCTCGATGAAATGCTCGAAGGGCCAAAGCTGCGGCGCAGCGACCCGGCCGAGCATGCGGTCGAGTCGATGCTGATTGCCAAAGAGGGCGCCTTCACGATGACCGGCTACGTCTATGTGATGAACCAGGACCCCGCGCAGAAAGATGCCCACAACGAAAAACTGCTCGCGCTTTATCGTGACCTCAATGACTTTCTTCTGACCCACAACCCGAACGGTGTTTTTCTGTTCGATCAGTTCGGGTTGGCCGAGGCGGTGTTCACACCGATGTTTCAGCGTTTCTGGTTTCTGGAATATTACGAAGACTTTGAACTCCCGCAGAACGGCGAGTACGACAGAGTCCGAAACTGGAGAGCCGCCTGCATGGCCCATGAGGCCACGGGGCAGGTGACACAAGAAGAAATCGTGAAACTCTACTACGACTATGCCTTGGGTGCCGGAAACGGAGCGTTGGTGGGCGGCCGCAAAGTGTCGAGCTTTGCGTTCGAGCCACATTGGAAGTCGAGGCCAATGCCACCGCGGGACAAATATGCCGGGACGGCATCGGACAAAGAACTTGGGCTGGTAGTCCCGGCATCTGATTGAATCCAGAAGGCACCCGGGTCAATTGTCCCCCCTCCGCGGAGGACCGACGCCCACAACGCGCATTCGAATATGGCCCTAATGAATACCGGCTGATTAAACCGAACCAGTCTTAGGCTTCCGGGCGCGGAACCGTTGAACCTTTAGCCGTCAGACAAACCTGTTGACGTAGTTCTCCAAGCGCTCCTGCCTTCCGGATCGAGGCTCGGGATTGATACCTTCGGCCAACACTCGAGCCGCGATTTCATCCAGCGATGAGGCAAGCATGGATTGCGCCTCCGGGCTGCCCCATCCGGAGTATCTGTCGGTCAACGCGGCATCAAGCCCGCCATCCTCGATCATCGCGGCGGCGGCCTTCAACCCGCGGGCACAGACGTCCATGCCGCCCACATGCGCCGCGACAAGGTCCTCGGGGTCGATCGACTGGCGGCGGATCTTGGCGTCGAAATTCGTGCCCCCGGTCGAAAACCCTCCGGCCTTGAGGATGTAGTAGTAGGCCAACGCGACTTCGGGCACGTTGTTGGGAAACTGGTCGGTGTCCCATCCAGATTGATAATCGTTCCGGTTCATGTCGATCGAACCCAGCATACCCTCGGCCGCCGCCACGGCGATCTCATGTTCAAAGCTGTGGCCAGCCAGGATCGCGTGGCCCTGTTCCAGGTTCAGCTTCACTTCGTCTTCCAGCCCGTATTTCCTGAGAAACCCGATGCAGGTTGCGGCGTCGTATTCGTACTGGTGCTTGGAGGGTTCCTGTGGCTTCGGCTCGACCAGGATGGTGCCCTTGAACCCGATCTTGTGCTTGTAGTCGACCACCATGTTCAGGAACCGTCCCATATGGTCCAGTTCCAGCCCCAGATCGGTGTTTAGCAACGTCTCGTAGCCTTCGCGCCCGCCCCACAACACATAGTTCTCGCCGCCCAGCTTGTGGGTCGCATCCATACAGGATTTCACGGTTGCTGCGGCAAAGGCAAAGACGTCCGGATCAGGGTTCGTGCTGGCACCCCCCATCCAGCGGCGATGGCTGAACATGTTGGCGGTCCCCCAAAGCAGCTTGGTTCCCGACGCCTGCATCTTTTCACCGATATAGTCGGTGATTTCCTCGAGCGTGCGCAGGTTTTCGGCAAAGCTGCCCTGTTCGGGGCGAATATCCGCGTCGTGCCAGCAGAAATAGGGCTGTCCCAGTATTTCAAACATCTCAAAGGCGACATCGGCCTTCATCCGGGCGCGTCCCATGTCGTCTTGCGGGTGCCACGGGCGGACAAGGGTCGGACCACCGAACGGGTCTCCGCCCTCCCATGCGAAAGAGTGCCACCAGGCGACGGCAAAGCGCAGATGGTCCTCCATGCGCTTGCCCAACACCACTTCGTCCGGGTCATAGTGACGGAACGCCAGCGGGTTCCGACTGTCTACGCCTTCGTACCGGACCTTTTCGATACCCTCGAAGAAACCGCTTGTCATACCTGCCCCCTATTTCGAGTTTTGCCCGGGCTGCTTGCCCAGAATGATCATCGACAGCAGATCGTCGTCGGTCACGTCCGCGATATCGACCGTGCCGACCAGCTTGCCGTTCTTCATGACCGAGGCCCGATCACACAAATCCATGACCGCATGGACATCATGGTCGATCAGGAAAATTCCGATCCCCTGCGCCTTGAGCTGGTGAATCAGATCGGCAACCATCTGCGTCTCGTGCGGGCCCAAGGCGGCCGTCGGTTCGTCCATGATCAGGATGCGGGCGTTGAAATAGACAGCCCGCGCGATGGCCACCGACTGTCTCTGGCCACCGGACAGAGCCGAAACCGGATCGTTGAACTTTTGAAAATTGGGGTTCAGCTGCGCCATGATCTTACGGCATTCGGCCTCCATCGCCGCGTCGTTGACCAGACCGAAAGGCGTAGTCATTTCGCGTCCCAGGAACAGGTTCGAGGTGGCGTCCAGATTGTCGGCCAGGGCCAAGGTCTGGTAGATTGTCTCGATATTGTTGGCCCGCGCGTCGCGCGGATTGTTGATCTCGACCGGCTTGCCATCGATCAGGATCTGCCCGTGGTCCATCTGATAGGCTCCGGACAGGACCTTGATCAGCGTCGATTTGCCAGCCCCGTTGTGCCCCAGCAATCCCACCACCTCGCCGGGATACAGATCGACCGAGACCTGGTCGACGGCCTTGATCCCGCCGAACGAGATCGAAATGTCTCGCATCTCGACCAGAGGTGGTTGCCCGGAACCGCGACCGGATGCCGGCGGCGTTTTCTGAGTTTCCTGCGCTTGCGTCATTTTCCACCCAATCGCTTGCGATAGACGATGTCGATATAGACGGCCAGAACCAGCACGCTGCCGACGACGATGTTCTGGAACGGCGCATCCACGCCGACCATGGCCATGCCCGACTGCAGCGCCTGCATGATCAACGCACCAAGAATCGCGCCATAGATGGTGCCGATGCCGCCAGACAGGGCGGTTCCGCCAATGACCGCAGCCGCAATCACTCGCAGTTCGTCCAGTGTTCCGATGTCATTGGAATGGTTGGCCAGCCGCGCCGAGGCGACCACTGCCGAAACCGCGCACAGGAAACCCATCAGCGCAAAGATCTTGACGGTCAGCAGGCGGGTATTGATACCCGACAGCTCGGCTGCGTCCGGGTTGCCGCCGGTCGCGAAGATATAGCGCCCAAAACGGGTTTTGCGGGCCACGACCGTCAGGGTCACGGCGACAATGATCAGGATCAGGACCGAGATCGGGATGCCGTATCCGACGATCAGGCCCTCGGGCATCGTCTCGCCGCGGGCTTCGAACATACGCTGCAACCGGCGCGTCGGAATGGCATAGCTGTTCAGGATGTACACATATCCCAGGATGCTTGCGGCAATGATCCCGGCGAGCGTTGCCTCGGCCCAGACGGGTTTGACCGGGAAGCCATGCGCCGCCTTGGCCCGGCGGCTGCCCCACAGCGCCCAGATCGCAATGGCCGCCGCAAACAACCCGAACAGCCAGCTTGCCGTTGTTCCCAAGGTTCCGTTCGTTCCCCCGAACATCAGGAAATTGCTGTCCAGCGGCCCGATTGTCTGCCCGCTTGTCAGATACCAGGCGACGTTGCGCCAGACCAGAAAGCCACCCAAAGTCACGATGAACGCCGGAATGGTCAGGTAGCCGACCATCCAGCCATGAAACGCTCCGATCAGCGTTCCGATGGCAAGACCGACCAGAATGGTGATGATCCAGGTGGCGGGATGGTCCAGACCCATCCCCAACACGCGAGGCAACAACTCGGTCTGCGTCATGGCCATCACCGCCGAGGTGGTCGCCAGCAAAGCGCCAACGGACAGGTCGATGTGCCGGGTTACGATGATGAACACCATACCGCAGGCCATGATCGCCACCGAAACCGATTGGATCGACAGGTTGAACAGGTTGCGGGGCGTCAGGAACCGTCCGTCAGTGACGATATTGAACCCGATGCACAGGATCACGAATGCGCCGATCATGCCCAAAAGCCGCATGTCCAGTTCCAGCTGCTGGAACAGGCTTGGCTTGGTTTTCTGAGGTATCGGCTGAGACGAAGTTTCGGTCATTTCCGATCTTTCAAATTCAGCAAGGGTCCCCGGCCCGCCCATGCAGGCCGGGGACTTTGGAGTTTAGTTGCAGGGTGCTGGGCCGTTCTCGACGCCTTGGCACAGATCTTCCAGCGCGATCCAACCGGCATCCACAACAACCGACAGATTGTCTTTGGTAATCGGAACCGGAGCCAGGAAGACGGAATTCATCGTCGTTCCACCCGGCGAGGTCCAGCTGACCACTCCGTCGATTTCCGACGGATCGGTGCCACTGCTGAGTGCGACGGCAATCTCGCCGGCGGCCTTGCCCAGTTCGCGGGCGTCCTTCCAGACGGAAACGGTCTGCGTACCCAAGGCCACGCGGTTCAGCGCGGCGTGATCGCCATCCTGACCCGACACTGGGATACCTTCCATGCCCTGCGCGGTCAGCGCCGCGACAACACCACCTGCGGTCCCGTCATTCGAGGCGACAACCGCATCGACCTTGTTTTCATTGGCGGTCAGGATCTGTTCCATGTTCCGCTGCGCATTGGCGGGCAACCAGCCATCGGTATAGGCTTCACCGACGATCACGATGTCACCGCTGTCCAGCGCCGCCTGAAGGATTTCCTGCTGACCACCGCGCAGGAAGTCCGCGTTCGGATCCGTAGGCGAACCCTTGATCATGACGTAGTTGCCCTTGGGCATCGCCTCGTACACGGCGCGCGCCTGCATGCGTCCCACTTCGACATTGTCGAAGGTCAGGTAGAAGGCGCGGTCGTCCTCGATCAGGCGGTCGTAGGCGATGACGGGAATGCCCTCATCCGCGGCGGCCTGTACGGCCGGACCGATGGCCTGCGCGTCCTGCGCCAGAATGATCAGAGCGTCCACACCCTGTGCGATCAGGCTTTCGATGTCGGACAGTTGCTTTGCCGAGGACGACTGGGCGTCCGCCGAGATATATTCGGCGCCACCAGCCTCAAGCGCAGACTTGATTGCCGCTTCGTCCGTCTTCCAGCGCTCTTCCTGAAAGTTGGACCAGCTTACACCGACGACCGGCTCGGCAAAGACAACCGAGCCAACCATGGCAACAGCAGCTGAAAAGCTGAGAATTCGTTTCATGATTTCCTCCCGTTGATGGGGCCATCGCGTCATGATTCGCGGCCCTCGTATTTCTGCGTATCATATTTATTTCAGCGGGTAAAATATTTACTCTGTTCGTGGACCTCAAATCCCAATAGATTGAGGCCAACAGAAGATTCGCGGAGACAAGATGCTGAAAAGCAAGGCTTCTCAAAACTCGCTGGACCAACGGAATGCCACACGCCTGCGGGTGTTGGAGCATATCCGGACCAAGGGGTCGATTTCGCGGATCGACATCGCATCGGCCCTGCAGACCAGCCCGGCCACCATCACCGCTGCAACCGCTGACCTGATTTCCGCCGGCCTGGTCCGAGAGATCGAAGGCGAGGCCCATTCCAAATCGGCCAAACGCGGGCGGCCGCGGGTTCTTCTGCAACTAGACGGGCCCTCTTATCTTGTGGCGGGCCTCAAGGTCGCGCGTCAGGTCATCTCGGTCATTCTGGTCGATTTCGAAGGCAACGAAGTCACCTCGCACATGTACGCCCTGCAAGATGCCAGGATGTCACCGCGCGATTTCGTCCGCACCGTGCGCCTTGCGCTTGAGGAGACCTGCGCAAAGATCGACCGCACGATCGACGGGCTTTCAGGTGTTTCCATTGGCATCGCCGGTTTGGTCGATGCCGAGAGGAATTTCGTGCACTGGTCATCTTCGATCACCGAGCGCAATGTGAACTTCGCCGCGTTTCTGGACGAAGGCCTGCCCTGCCCGGCCTTCATCGAGAACGATGCGAACTTGGTGGCCAAGGCCGAACAGCTGTTCGGGCTGGGCAAGGGCCTGTCGAACTTTCTTGTCGTCACGATCGAGCACGGTGTCGGACTGGGCATCGTTCTGGACGGCAAGCTGTTCCGGGGCAACCACGGATGCGGGGCCGAATTCGGGCATGCCAAGGTCCAGTTGGACGGGGCGCTGTGCCAATGCGGGCAACGGGGATGCCTCGAGGCCTATGTCGGCGACTATGCTTTGATCCGAGAAATGACGGTCGCCGGGCAAAGCAGCGCGCTGGAAACCGTTTCCGACATTCACGACCGCGCGCACGCCGGAGACCAACGGGCAATTTCCGTTCTGGCCCGCGCGGGTCAGATGTTCGGCTTGGGCCTGTCAAACCTCATCAATCTGTTTGCCCCAGATTGCATCATTCTGTCCGGAGCCCAGGTCAGCTTTGAGCACCTGTGTTCGGACGACGTGATGGCGCGCATTCGAAACGGAGTGGTGAATGTCGACACCGCCCTGCCCGAGATCAAGGTGCATCATTGGGGCGACCTCATGTGGGCCAAGGGCGCGGCGGCCTACGGGATCGAACAAGTGTCCATCCTGAAGGTGCAGGAGATCGCAGCCCATGCGAGCTGAACTCGCCTTGGTGGCGGCCCTCGCCACGACCGCCAGTGCCGATCCTGCCATCCCCCGGTATCAACCGATCGACGTTCCCTCTCATGTCTACGACGGCGGTTGGGAGCATTTCGTGGGTGGCGGCGTCGCGGTTTTCGACTGCAGCGGGGACGGCTTGCCCGAACTCTTCCTCGCTGGTGGGGCGAACCCATCGCAGCTGTTCCGAAACACCTCTCAGACGCAAATATCCTTTCAGGCAAACACGCCAGAGCCGCTGTCCCTGACAGGTGTGACCGGCGCCTACCCGATGGACATCGACGGCGATACCATCCTGGACCTTGTGGTTCTGCGCGTTGGGGCGGACCTGTTGCTCAAAGGTGGGCCCGATTGCCAATTCAGCCCATTCGCGGGGCTGGGGTTTGAGCCCGATGACCACTGGACCACGGCCTTCTCGGCCACGTGGGAACCCGGGCAGGCACTGCCCACTCTGGCCTTCGGAACCTATGTGGACCGCGACAATCCGAATGGCCCATTCGAGGCCTGCGGCCCCACTCTGCTGTACCGCCCCCTTGGTGAAACCTATGGCCCGCCCGTTCGGCTGGAACCTGGGTACTGTGCGCTGTCGGCTTTGTTCTCGGATTGGGGCCGGACCGGGCGCGCGGATCTGCGGATCAGCAACGATCGGCACTACTATGTCCGTGACGGACAGGAACAGATGTGGGCGATGGAAGAAACTCCGCGCCTGTATGATCAGGCAGAAGGCTGGTTGCCCTACTCGATCTGGGGCATGGGCATCGCGTCGCGCGATCTGACGGGGGATGGCTATCCCGATGTCTACCTGACCTCGATGGGAGATCAGAAATTCCAGATTTTCGACCCCGAAGCCGGCGGTCCCACATGGCGTGATGCGACCTATGACAAGGGCACGACCGCACACCGGCCGCACATCGGCGCGGACGGGCGACCATCGACCGGTTGGCACGCGCAATTCGCGGATGTGAACAACGATGGGCGTGACGACATTTTCGTCGCGAAGGGCAATGTCGAGCAGATGCCGGATGCGGCGCAGGACGACCCAAACAGCCTGTTGCTGCAGCAGGAATCCGGTCAGTTTTTCGAATCCGCGGCTGAGGCCGGTGTGGCATCAATGGCCAAATCTCGCGGCGCCGCGCTGCATGATCTGAACATTGACGGCTGGTTGGACTTGGTTGTGGTCAATCGCGGATCACCCGCCGAAATCTATCAGAACCAGCCCGCAACAGGGAACTGGGTCATGGTGAATCTGGGCCAGCATGACATCAATTCTCAGGCCATCGGCGCCTTTGTCGAAGTCCGGACCGCTGCCGGATTTCAGACCCGCGAGATCACGATCGGCGGAGGCCATGCCAGCGGGATGGCAGGGCCGCATCATTTCGGTCTGGGCGACGCCAGGACCGTGGACATTCGTGTCGTCTGGCCTGGTGGAGACCGCTCGGACTGGGAGACATACGACACCAACCGGATCATCCGACTGCGGCGCTGATCACTTGTCGACTGGCAGCCCACTGGGCACCCGCTCTGGTACACCCAGCCGTTCGGCGGGATCCTCCAGTGCAGCCAGAAAGCTCAGGATGTCGTCAATCTCTGCATCTGACAGGGCAATCGGTTGCAGTTCGTTGGCCGCGGCGATGGCATCGACCAAGGCCGGATCCTGTAGCGGCCGTTGATCATCGGCTCCGGGAAAGACAGGCAGATCTGCCATTTCGATCGAGTAGCGCCGCAACGCGCCTTCGGGGTCAAGGTGGTGCCGTACCACGTCCTCGAGCCGAGCATAGGCGCCATCGTGACCATAGGGCGCAGTCAGCGTCACATTGCGCAGCGACGGCGTCCGGAACGCAAACGCATCTTCGGTTGCACCGGTTACGCGCAGTCGACCATCATCCCGGACGTGGTTTTCAAAACGAGCAGCCTTTCCCGGGCCGATCTGCGGCATCGCGATCGCATGAAACCCGTGGTCAGTCTGAAACCACCCCGAATGGCACGATCCGCAACCGGCCTTGCCGTAAAACAGCTGCATGCCGCGCGCCGCGTCGGGCGGCAGAGGTTCCTCTCCGCGCATCGCGCGATCAAAGGGACTGTTGTCGGCACGCCATTCAAAGGCGATGAAGTCGGCAATCGCGTTGGCGATGGCTACGAACGAGACCTCCTTTTCGGGGGTCACGTCGCGGAACATCCTTTGATATTCCGGAACCAAAGCCACCCGCCCGGCGATCAGGTCCCATGCACCACCCTGTTGCGTCAGAAGGCCCAGCCGCACCGCCTTGCTGATCGGGTTTTCCGAATAATGTCCGGCCATCTCATCCGGCGACAGAACCGGGAACATGGCCTGAGCCGCCAATGCCGAGCGGAACCCCGGCCGCATATGCTGCCCCAACGGTGTTCTGATGCCGAAAGGTTGCTCAGGAGCATCCTCGAGCCTGCCGTCGTGAAAAAACGTCGTGAACTCGGTCGCGCCAAGGTTCCAGAGGGCCGGAGAGTTGCGCGGGATGCGCTGCTCGGGCAGGTTGTCGGACCCAAGCCCGCGGGCGCTGCCCAGCCCCACCCCGCCTTCTCCGATGCCCAGCGACATCCCGTCCGAGGTCCCGAACCTTGGGTGGTGGCAGGTGGCGCAACTGATGTTTTCGTTTCCCGACAGGATCGGGTCGTAGAACAGCATTTGCCCCAGTTCCACGATCGCAAGGTCGGGCTCGATGAACTCGGGAGCCGGGCCAAGGTTCTGGGCCGCTGTCCCGGCGGCAAAGCTGGCGAAAACAGCCAAGGCCGATAAGGAACGGATCACGCTCATGCCCCTGCCTCGGATATCTCAAGCATCAGCGTCTGGTGATACGGTTTCTCGGACGTACATATGATCGAGGGGAACGCGGGGACGTTCGGCGCATTCGGATAGCCCGATGGCTCGATACAGAGCCCGGCATGCGGCGCAAATGGCGCGGACAAATGGGCGGCAGAGTAGACCTGCGCCCCGGGCTGATCGGAATGGACCGTCATCGTCAATCCCGACGGCGCCGCAAGGGTGGCAACCGGTTGGGCCACCTTGCCGCCGGTGCCGAACAGGAAGAAGTGATCGAGGTCCGTGGCGGCCTGTCCGATCGGTTCGGGGGCCTCGAAATCCAGCCCGACCGATGCAGAGTCGACGATCCCGCCAGACGGTATCCCCTGATCGTCCAGTTCCAAGTGACGATCCGACGCCAACTGCAATCGGTGCTCGGAGATGCCTCGAGCGGACCCCAACGTGTAGTAGTTGTGTTGCGCGATGCTGATCGGGGTCGGCCTGTCCGGCCAGGCAGAGATCGAATATGTCAGGCGAGGGAAATCCAACCGGACCCTGACCTCGAAGCGCACAGCCCCCGGAAATCCGCCCGCGCCGTGGGGCGAGACATGGACCAGCACCGCCTCGCACGGCGAAAGCTGCTCGACCTGCCAGAACTGGCGCGAGAGCCCTTCTGCCCCCCCATGCAGCGTATTCGACCCTTCGTTCGCAATCAGCGCATGATGGGTGCCGTCCAGATCGAACCCTGCGCCGCCGATCCGGTTGGCAACCCGCCCGACGAGCGCGCCCAGATAGAACGGGTCGTTCAGGTATTCGGTCGGGTCGTCATAGCCAAGGATCAGCGGTTGGCCCTTGTACCACCACCCTTGCGTGATCGCTCCATAGCCCAGCAATGACACCCGCATGTCCCCGTCTTGCAGGACGATAACCGGGATATCAGTGCAATCAGTGCGACTTTTGTTCATCATCCAGCCAATGGCGCCAGCGCCTTGTAATACGCTCTGTATCGTCTGTAGGCGCTGTCATAGGCTTCGGTCAAATCACTCTGCGGTTCGATGATGGCGTCGATCTCTGGCGGGGTCATGATCTGTTCGGGTGTTGCGTCTCCGGCTGCGCACATGGCCAGCCGCGCGGCACCAGTCGCAGCCCCGAACGCGCTTCCCTTGGGCAGGGCCAGCGGCACATTCAGCGTGGTCGCGAGGGTCTGAAGCCAGTAGCGGGACCGCGCACCGCCACCTACGGCAATCAACTGCGCCGGTTCGGTACCGGTGCTCCTCAGGGCCTCAAGGCAATCGCGCATTGCAAAACCGACACCCTCCATCACTGCCTGCACCAGATCCGTCGGCTCCGAAGCGATGTCGAGGCCCAGAAAAGCCCCTCGGATGGCGCTGTCATTGTGCGGCGTCCGCTCGCCGGACAGGTAGGGCAGAAAGGTCAGCGACGACGGACCGCTTGGCTGGGCGGGCAGCGCCCCGGCCAGCGCCTCGATCGGCTGACCGAGGTTACGCGACAGCCAGTTCAAGCTGTTGGTCGCCGACAGGATGACGCCCATCTGAATCCATCGTCGAGGCACCGCGTGGCAAAAGCAATGAACCGCCGTCTCGGGTGCCGGTGCATAGCTGTTCCGGGCCATCAACAGCACACCTGAGGTGCCAAGAGAAAGAAACCCGGACCCCTCGTCGATGCTGCCGATACCGCAAGCGGCAGCGGCGTTGTCGCCAGCACTGCCAGCGACCACAACCGGTCCGGACAACCCCCATTCCCGAAGTAGTTCATTCCGCAGCTCACCGCCGGGGTCGGTGCCTTCGACCAGCCGCGGCATCTGATCGGGCCTCATGTGACCCAACTCCAGCGCCTTGTCCGACCAGTTCCGCGTACCAACATCCAGCCAGGACGTTCCCGCGCTGTCGGACATGTCACTGACATATTCCCCGGTCAGCCAGAACCGCAGATAATCCTTCGGCAACAACACCATGGCCGTACGGGCGAACAGGTCGGGTTCATGGGCACGAACCCATTCCAACTTGGGCGCGGTGAACCCGGGGAACACGATATTGCCCGTGATCTCGCGCATCCCGGGGGTCTGGTCCAAGTCTTTGGCCTCTAGCGCCGATCTGGTGTCATTCCACAGAATACACGGCCGCAGGACGGCGCCGTCCCGATCCAACAGCGTTGCGCCGTGCATGTGGCCGCTCAGTCCGATCGCCCGCAGTTGCGCCAGTGCATCGCCGTTCGTCTCACGCAGTCGGCCCATGACGGTCGCGCAGGCGTCGATCCAATCCTGCGGGGCTTGTTCGGACCAGCCCGGTTGCGGGTTCGACGTGGCGATCTCAGCCTCAGCCTCGGCCAGAACCTGCCCGGCCTCGTCCACAAGAATTCCCCTGAGACCCGAGGTCCCCAGATCCAAACCCAGATACACGAGACGCGCCCTCACCCAAATTATTTTAGTTAGTAAAATTATTAACTGAGTTCAGAAAATGTCAACACCGGAATCCGGCGCTCAAATTCATACGACACAAATAGGGCGGAATGCCCAGTCCTCACCCAACTTCTTTGGTCGGCAGCGGATCAAAAAGCTCTCTGCCAATAGGCTGTTTGGACGCTCAAGACGTAGTTCGCTACAGGCTGCCCACTCTTTCGCATGCTGCCCTATATCTCCGAGATCAAGGCGGGTGTCTCGTTGCATGACGACCGCAACATGGGGCATGGCTGCAACTCAACCTGCAAGGAAAGCGCGCGCGTTCTTTGGGTTGCGCCCATCAGGTTTGACGGATGGCGACATCCCCTTTCTCGGCGAACGGGCCTCAGGGATCCGGGCGCAGGCACAGCCAGATCAGAAAGCCCAGGTAAAGAAAGACGGTGACGTTCAGAACGGTATCCAGAAACTCGCCTGTCATGGCCCTTCCTCCCGCGCCAGCACCCGGAACAGACAGACCACCAGAACCGGAACTATGAAAACAAAGGCGATCGCCGAAATTGCGATCACAGATCGCACCAGCCCGATATCCCCGACAAAGACCATGGCAAGCCCAAGCGCACCCAGAATTGCCCCCCACACCGTGCGGATCCGGGGAGACGGGTTTTCATCACCACCGGTTCCGATCATCGCGAGGGTAAATCCGGCGCTGACGACGCTGGTGACCACAAATAGAAACGCCGCGACAATGGTCGCTGTCTGCGTCAGACCGGACAGAGGAAAACGCTGAAGCAACGCGAATGTGGTCGCGTCAAGATTCTGCTGATTGACCACGGACAAGGAACCTTGCTGCCGCAGCGCGTCGAAAAACCCAAGCCCGCCAAACACGCCAAACCAAAGGATCGAGAACAAGGTTGGCGCGACGATCACACCCAAAAGAAAAGCCCGGATCGTTCGGCCCCGGGAAATCCGGGCGATGAAGATACCGACGAACGGCGACCAGGCCAGCCACCAGATCATGTAGTTCAGAGTCCAATCCTGGAACCAGTTGACGAGGTCGTCACCAAAGAACTCGGCCGTGGCAAACCCTGCGGGCAGAACGTGGAACACGTATCTCCCGAAGCCGCTCACGATACCATTCATCAGGTATGAAGTGGGGCCAAGGACCAACAGATAGATCATCATTGCCACGGCGATCAGCATCGCAGCATTGGACAGCTTGGCCATGCCGTCCCCCAGATCCCGCCGAAGAGGGATGACAAATGCCACACACATGGCGAAAAAGACCGGAAGCGTCAGAGCCGCCGAATCCGCCACGCCAAGCAATCCGGCCAGCCCGGTTTGCACCTGAAACACCCCCATGGCCAGCGAGCCAGCCAACCCCGCGGCAATGGCAACGATTGACAGAAGGTCAAAGCCCCAGCCCATCGCCCGAACCCACGGGGCCGACCCAAGAGCGTCGTTCAACGGCGCGCTCAGCAGCAGAGTGCCCCCACGGCGGAAGGCGAAATAGGCAATGATCAGACCGACCACCCCGTAGATTGCCCAGGCATGAAAGCCCCAGTTCAGGTAGGTTACGAACAGAGCGTTTCCGGCGGCCCTCGGATCGGGCTCGTATTTTCTGAGCTCTTCGAAATGGGTCAGCGGCTCGGCTGCACCATAAAACAGCAGCCCAACCCCCATCCCGGCCGCAAACAGCATGGCGATCCATGCGGGGGTCGAAAACTCGGGCTCGGCACCATCCGGCCCCAACCGGATGCGCCCAAAGCGCGAAAAGGCCAGAAACAGCGCAACGAACAGCAGGCCGCTGGCTTCGAGCATGATGAACCAGCCCCGGCTTTCGAACTGCGTCGCAACCGCGGCAGACGCCAACCGGCCCAGCCCCGCCGGGTCGACAAGACCCCAAATCGCGATGCCTGCGCTGATCGCAAGCGCGATAACAAGCAGCGAGTTGGTCGATGTGCGGCGCATGGGCTTTGGTCCTTGGATTTGATCCAACGCCGAGCGTAGAGACCCGCTTGCAACCTGTCCAGAAATCAACTCTTTCGAGAATTTTGTTTGAGAACAGCCGAATATCTGTGCCTAATGGCGGAACCGACCAACGGTGGCGGGCCGCAATGGTGCTGAGCCCGCAGGAGACGTGCATGGCAACTCAACCCAAGGCCGACAACCAACGCGTGGGCAAGCCTGGGCTGACCTTCTGGTATCAGCTGGTTGTTCTGCTGTTTCTGACCATCGCGTCATTGGTGCTGGCGTCCTCGGTTCTGATACCGCTTGCCTTCGCCATACTGTTGTTTGTGCTGCTCACTGCAACATCTGACCGGATCCACCGGATCGTCATTCTGGGCCATTCCGTACCGAAATGGATGGCGCATCTTGGGGCCTTGTGCCTGATCCTGTTTGGATTGCTGATCATCCTGTCGATCCTGTCCAGCCAGGCCGGTCTGGTGTCCGAGGCTTTCCCGAAATACGAAGAGCGCCTGTCCGGTATTCTGGCAAAACTTGTCGCCCTCGTCGGCAACGAGAACTATGCTGCGGCCCAGAAGGCTCTGAGCCAGATCAACCTGTCGGGTTTTGCCGGCAGCATCATCGGGTCCGCCGGCGCCTTTCTCAGCGCCTTCTTCCTTGTGCTGCTCTACGTGCCGTTCATGCTGGTTGAACGCCTGCCGATGCAGACCAAGATTGACCTCGCGATCTCGGATCCAAGGCTTGCCAACAAAGTTCGCAACGTGCTGCACAGCACGTCCGCCAGCATCCAGCGCTATGTCGGGATCAAGACTTTCGTCAGCGCGCTAACCGGGTTCGGCAGCTTTCTTGTCATGTGGGCGGTCGGGTTGGATTTTGCCGAGACCTGGGCGGTTCTGGCCTTTCTGTTGAATTTCATTCCCACGGTCGGGTCCATCATTGGTGTCGCCCTGCCCTCTCTGGTCGCTCTTGTCCAGTTCGAGGAACTGAGCCCGTTCCTGATGGTGCTGTTGGGGTGCGGGGCCGTGCAATTCTCGGTCGGAAATATTCTTGAGCCGACCTTGCTGGGCAAAAGCCTGAACCTGTCCCCTCTTATGGTCATACTGGCCCTGACATTCTGGACCGCGATCTGGGGCATTCCCGGTGCGCTGATGAGCGTTCCGATCACCGTCTGCATCATGATCATTCTGACCCACATTCCGGCCACGCGCCCCATCGCCATACTGATGTCGGGCGATGGCCGCGTGGGCCCAAAAGACTGATCTCGATGCCGCCAAACCGGATTATCGGCCCATCGCCCGCGCGACTGGCCGCTTCACGAAAGGACAACGCCAATGGTTACCAAAGCGGAACTTGAACAGCAGGTTGCTGAGTTGAAGCGACAGCTTGAAGAGCAAGCCGAGGAGAAAAAAACGGGCGCGCGCAAAGCGGGCGAAAAGGTGAAAGAGGCCGTCCAGGACATTCCCGACAAGTTGTCAGCCGAGTTCGAAGACTGGTCCGGTGAGATCGAGACCGCGCTGGCCGAGCTGGATGCCATGCCACACAAGAAAGCCATCCTGTTCGCCCTGGGCGTTTTCGCTCTGGGCTACGTGATCGGTCGGTCCAGGTAGGAGACAGTCAGATGAGCCGCATTTCCCGAAACATTTCCATCATCCTGCGCACCGAACGGCTGATCGCTCAGCGGAACATGACCGTCTTGGCCAAACGCGCAGGCTTTTTCGCCGCAGCCGGATTGGCGGGCGGGTTGGCCATCATCATGCTGAATGTCGCGGGCTATCTTGCTCTGGCGTCAGTGATGTCCAAGCCGTTGGCTGCACTGGTCATCGCCCTGATCAACCTGATCGTGGCGCTGATACTCGCGGCCATCGCCAACTCGGTCAGCGCCGAGGCCGACACTGCGCCAGTAGCAGAACTGCGCGACATGGCGATCGGCGATATCGAGGCCGAGATTCAGGACATGATGTCAGAGGCTCGCGAGACGGTCCGCGACCTTAGAACCGTCTCACGCGACCCTCTGGGAACGCTTGCCCCCGGGTTGGTGACCATGACCGCAAGCGCCGTTCTGAAACACCTGAAGAACCGCAAAGAGTAAGCGGCGACTGTCGCCCTAGACGGTCGCCCCTTTCTGGCGGATCAGACAGCCAATGCTGCTGGCGCACACACCGACCAGCACGCCGATTATCAGCTCCATGGGCTCGACCTTGGCAAAGGCCCAATGCGCAAAAGCCAGGGTTTCCAGTATGCCGATCACCGCGCCCATGGTCGCGGCCAACCACAGTTGGCGGGTCATCATGCCCACCGCAAGGCCCAGAATGCCGGGCAGGCTCAGGATATTGCCGCCGATTGTTCCAAGAATTTCAAGCATGTCGTGCCACTCCTAGTCGGATGTGCTGTTCAGGAATGATCGGATCTCGGCCGCGCCGGTACTCTGGGCAATTTCGGTGCCGGTCACCGGATCCAGCGAGGCGACCACTTTCTGATACTCCTCCAGATAGCCCGGCGGCAGGCTGTGCGCGATGCCCTGGTGGCAGTCGATGCAGGTCATGTTCTCGTCGATCGCACGCTGGTGTTCGTTGGCGGCGCGCGTTTCCTGAATGGTGAAGTCCATGTATTCGAAATTGTGACAGTTGCGGCATTCGCGGCTGTCCGAGGCCTTCATCTTTTTCCACACGGCCGAGGCCATCTGCAGGCGGTGATCCTCGTATTTCTCGGGCGTGCTGATGGTGCCGACCAGCTCGTGATAGACGTCTTTCACCGCCATGATCTTGGCTTCGATCTTGAAGCTCCATTCCTTGGGCACGTGGCAATCGGAACAGATGGCCCGTACGCCGGAATGGTTGTTGTAGTGGATCGTCTCCCGGTATTCGCCAAGGTTGGTTTCCATCGTGTGGCACGAGACGCAGAATTCTTCGGTATTCGTCATCTCAAGGGTCCAGTGGAACCCACCCCAGAACAGGATGCCGGCAAGAAAGCCCGCCAGAACCAGAAAGCCTGCGCTGAACGCGGCGGCCGGAGTCCAGATCCACGCCCAGATGCGGCCGATCAAGCCGCGCTTTTCAGGAGAGTCTGCCATATTTGGTGCTCCTTTCAGTCCAAAGCTGGATCAGTTTCCGGCCGAGGGCTGGAACAGGTTGTCGACCAGGGCCGGCGCATCCGCCTGCGGCACATGGCACTGGTTGCAGAAATACCGGGTGCCCGCGATCTGATCGAGCTCGTTGCCTTCGCGATCCAGATAGTGGGTCATCGACAGGGTCGGCGCGTTGCGCTCACCGGCCTTGGTCCAGTCGTGGCAGGACAGGCACTGATTGGTGCGGATGTCGATCTGGTACTGGTCGATCTTGTGCGGGATCAGCGGCGGCTGCTGGCGATAGTTGCGCTGCATGCGCCCTTCGATGTTGCGGTGCACATCATCTAGGATGGCCGGATCATCGATATCCACGCCTCGCAACGTGGTCACGGACGCGGATTGCGCAAAGGCAAGCCCGGTCACAAGAAGAACAGGGATCAGGGCTATTGCGCCTGTCGCTATTGATTTTTTCATCTTGGCACTCCCTTAAGCAGGTCTGGCGGCGCGCGGTTCTGGCGCGGCGGCTGGATCGGGTGGCGCGACGACGGCGTCATCGAACCGGTGGGTAAGTTTGAATACGTCGACCGAGCACACGTCGATGCAGCGGCCGCATGTGGTGCAATCGGGCGACAGGATCAGCGGGCTGGATCCCGGCTTGCCCTTCAGTGCGGGCGAGATCACCTGGTTCTCCGGACAGACCGCATAGCAATCCATGCAGTCGTCACAGGCGGCGCGATTGGTCGCGCTGACCCGCAGCAGGCTCTTGGCGCCGATCAGGCCGTAGAAGGCACCGACCGGGCAGATATGGCCGCACCATCCGTGCCGGGCCACGAACAGGTCAAAGACAAAGATCGCCACGACCATCGCCCAGACAAAACCCATGCCAAAGACCAGCCCGCGGTGCAGCATGGTGATGGGGTTCACCAGTTCCCATGCAATCACGCCGGTCAGGGCGGACACGATCAGAACGGTCGCCAATATCCACAATCGGGTGCTGCGTTTGGGCTGCCAGCCTTTGGACAGGTCCAGCCGACGGTGCAGCCAATGCGCGGCATCCGTGACCGGGTTGATCGGGCACACCCACGAGCAATAGACCCGCCCTCCGATCAGCGCATAGGCCACCAGAACGATCAGCCCGCCGATCAGCGCGGTCATTTCCGGCCAGTGGCCGGCCACCAGCCCCTGCAGCAGGATGAACGGATCGGTCAGCGGCAGCACGTCCAGCGTCAACGATCCGGCCAGCGTGCCCTTGACGATCCAGATGCCGAACCACGGTCCCAACAGGAACAGCGCCAGAAAGAACACCTGACTGAACCGCCGCAGCAGCAGGAACCGATGGGCGCCGACCCATCCCTTGACCTCGCGGGCCTCGTGCCCGACGGGCATATGTGTCCGCGCCGTCATTGGCCTGCCCCCGGAAGGTTGTAGCCCGGTTCGTACCCGCCCGGCGCGGCAAGGTTGTCCGCGCCCGGTCCGGGCAGGCGATCGGGCAGGTCGAAGATGCCTTCGACCAGCGGCCCGCCCTTTTCGGCCTTTTCTTCCCATCCCTTGCGATAGTGCTCGGCCGAACTGCCACGCGCCAGCCGTGCGGGCAAAACCTTGATCGCCGCCTCGGGCAGAACGCAGCTTTTCTCGCAGACACCGCAGCCAGTGCAGTGGTCGGCATGAACCGTCGGCGCAAAGATCGCGTGGTGGCCGGAACGGTCGTTGTGCGACAACTCCAGCGTGATCGCCTCGTCGATGACGGGGCAGACGCGATAGCAAACGTCGCAGCGCAGCCCCAGGAAGTTCAGGCAGTTCTCCTGATCCACCAGAACCGCAACACCCATCTTGGCGTCGTCAATGTCCTGCAACCCCTTGTCCAGCGCTCCGGTCGGGCAGGCCGCAACACAGGGGATGTCTTCGCACATCTCGCAGGGCACGTCGCGGGCGATGAAATACGGTGTACCGGTCGCCACCGCATCGACCCCCAGCTCGGCCAGCTTCAACGTGTCATAGGGGCAATCGCGGACGCAGAGTCCGCAGCGGATGCAGGCCCCCAGAAAGCCATCTTCGGGCAATGCCCCCGGCGGGCGCAAGGCCTCGGTCGGCAGGGCGCGGGCGTCGCGGGCCAGATAGGCCAGCAACGACCCGGCGACCAGACAGCCACCCGCCGCGCGCGCCGAGTCCTGCAGGAACCGGCGCCGTTGCGGCGAGAGAGGTTTGCCGACCAGAGACATCACACGCAACCTTTGCGACCCCTGTCCTTACGCCCGCTCGACCTTGCAGGCGCATTTCTTGAAGTCCGTCTCTTTCGACAGCGGGCAGGTCGCATCCAGCGTCAGCTTGTTGGTCAGCTGGCCCTCGTCGAACCAAGGCATGAACACGAGGCCACGCGGCACCTTGTTGCGCCCGCGGGTCTCGACCCGGCTGATCACCTCGCCGCGGCGCGTGGACAGCACGATCTCCTGCCCGCGGCGCACACCGCGTTCCTTGGCGTCCTCGGGGTGCATGAACACCACGGCGGCGGGGAAGGCGCGGTGAAGCTCCGGTACGCGGCGGGTCATCGACCCGGAATGCCAGTGCTCCAGCACCCGGCCGGTGCACAGCCACAGATCGAACTCTTCGTCCGGCTCCTCTGCTGCCGGTTCGTAGGGCGCAAAGATGATTTTGGCCTTGCCGTCTTTGTGACCATAGAATTTGACACCGGCACCCTCAGGCACATAGGAATCGTAGCCCTCGCGGAAGCGATAGAGCGTCTCTTTCCCGTCCACGACCGGCCAGCGCAACCCGCGAGCCTGATGATAGGTTTCGAAGGGCGCCAGATCGTGCCCGTGGCCGCGGCCAAAGCTGGCATATTCCTCGAACAGGCCCTTCTGGACGTAGAAGCCGAAATGCTCGGACTCATCGTTGTGGAACCCTTCGGCGGTTTCCGACAGCGGATACTGGTCGATCTTGCCGTTGGCAAACAGCACGTCGAACAGGGTCTTGCCGCGATGCTCGGGCATCTTGGCCAGCAGTTCTTCGTCCCAAACCTCCTCGACGGTGAAGCGTTTCGAGAACTCCATCAGCTGCCACAGGTCCGACTTGGCCTCGCCCGGGGCCTTGACCTGCTGACGCCAGAACTGGGTGCGGCGTTCGGCGTTGCCATAGGCGCCTTCTTTCTCGACCCACATGGCGGTGGGCAGGATCAGGTCGGCCGCAACGGCAGTCACCGTTGGGTACGGATCCGATACGACGATGAAGTTTTCTGGGTTGCGATAGCCGGGATAGCCTTCCTCGTTGATATTGGGCGCGGCCTGCATGTTGTTGTTGCACTGCACCCAATAGACGTTCAGGTCACCATCCTTCAGCTTGCGGTTCTGCAGAACCGCGTGGAAACCCGGCTTGGGCGGAATGGTGCCTGCGGGAATGTTCCACTTGGTCTCGGTGATCTTGCGGTGTTCATCATTGGTCACCACCATGTCGGCGGGCAGACGGTGCGCAAAAGTGCCAACCTCGCGCGCGGTGCCACAGGCCGAAGGCTGACCGGTCAGCGAGAACGGCGAGTTGCCCGGCTCGGAGATTTTGCCCACCAGCAGGTGCACGTTGTACATCAACGAGTTCACCCAGGACCCGCGGGTGTGCTGATTGAAGCCCATGGTCCACAGACTCATGACCTTGCGGTTCGGGTCGGCATATTCCTTGGCCAGTTGCTCAAGCTGGTTCGCCGGCACGCCCGACAACTCAGAGACGTACTCCAGCGTGTAGTCGGCAACCGAGGCGGCGTATTCCTCGAACGAGATCGGCTCCAGCTTGCCCGAGTCCGGGTTCGCAGCGGCCTGTTGCAGCGGGTTGGTCTCGCGCAGGCCGTAACCGATGTCGGTGGCGGTCTTGGTGATGTTGACGTGGTTCTTGACGAACTCCTCGTTCACCGCGCCGGTCTGGATGATGTAGTTGGCGATGTAGTTCAGGATCGCCAGGTCGGTCTGCGGCTTGAAGATGATGCCGTTGTCGGCCAGCTCGAACGAGCGGTGCTCGAAGGTGGACAGCACATGCACCTGCGCGCCCGGCTTGGTAAGGCGCGTATCGGTCAGGCGCGACCACAGGATCGGATGCATCTCGGCCATGTTGGAACCCCACAGCACGAACGTGTCGGCATGTTCGAGGTCGTCATAGCAGCCCATCGGCTCATCGATGCCGAAGGTGCGCATGAAGCCCACCACGGCCGAGGCCATGCAGTGCCGCGCGTTCGGGTCGATGTTGTTCGATCGGAACCCGGCCTTCATCAGCTTGGCCGCGGCATAGCCCTCCCACACGGTCCACTGTCCCGAGCCGAACATGCCCACGCTGGTCGGGCCTTTCTTGGCCAGCGCCTCTTTCCACTTCTCGGCCATCACGTCGAAGGCTTCGTCCCAGCTGACAGGTTCGAAGTCACCGTTCTTGTCATAGACGCCGTTAGATTTGCGCAGCAACGGGGTGGTCAGACGGTCCTTGCCGTACATGATCTTGGAGAGGAAATAGCCCTTGATGCAGTTCAGCCCCCGGTTCACCGGAGCGTCCGGGTCGCCTTGCGTGGCAACCACGCGGTCTTCCTTGGTGCCCACCAGAACCGAGCAGCCCGTGCCGCAGAACCGGCAAGGTGCCTTATCCCAGCGGATGTCGGCATTGGCGACTTGGGCGGCAGCTTGGCCAGTCGCCAGCGGGATACCGGCCGCGGACGCTGTCGCGGCGGCGGCGGTTGCTTTCAGAAACGTACGGCGAGATTCGGAAATGGTCATGACAAGGGCCTCCGGCTGGAATCTTGGCTGGGAGTTTCAGGACGCGGACGGGTCTCCGCGAGATCTTCGAAATGGTGATATGTCAGGGTCAGTGAAACGACCCCGGGGATCTGGTGCAGGTCCATGATGATCTCGGACGCCAACCGTGTCGGCGTGTCCTCGACGACGACAACGAACCGGCTGTCGTCGGATTCGGCATGGATTTCGACCCCGTCGAACGCGGTCATCGCCGACCGTGCCGCTGAGGTCTGGTCCGGCGCGACATGCACGAGGCATCCACAGATATTCATTCACGCACCTCCACTGTGGCGGGCTGGTATCTCTCGAGGGAAACGGCACCGGTCGGGCATGCGGCCGAGCAGGCCCCGCAACCGACACATGATGCCAGGTCCAGGTTCACTTCGGCGCGGCCTCCGGTTTTCAGGCGGAATCGGATGGCCCCTTGATCGCAGCTGTCCTGGCACACCCGGCAACTGACTCCATTTGCCGAAAGGCAGGTGTCGGACACTTTCGCGCGCAACGGCCACTCGGCGAACCGGTCCAGGCTCAATGCGTCGGTCTTGCAGGCATCCGCGCAGCCTCCGCAAAAGGTGCAGCCACCCTGCTGCGGCTGAAACACCGGCAAGCCCGCGTCGTCCATCGCCAGGACATCCTCGGGGCAAACCGAGACACAGTCGCCGCATCGAGTGCAGAGATCGTGGAAGTTTTCGCGCGCCGCTCCTGGCGGCCGCTTCACGCTGTCGTCTTCGCGAGGCAGGCATCCTGTCAGGAACGCGCGCCTGCTGGCTACTGCAGACATGTGCCGCCCACCTGTTCTAGAAACATTTGTGGTACTCCGTTCATGCTGCGTGGATAGCGGATACGAGTCAACTCTGACTTGATCTTGATCAGATTTGCTCATGGATTGAGCAAACGAATCCTTCCTGAAATCCAACTCTGGAAAGGCGCGGCACAAAGCTGATCCGCAGGACCGGCAGCAGCGGATTGCGCAGTCATAATCGAATATTACTATAAAAATGCAGACTCGACCCGGTGGTCTGTACTAGGCTGCCTGCGGGTGGATACTTCTGAGGGCACCAATGTCTGGCGACCTAAGGGAATGGCTGAGCGCCCTTGGGTTGTCCGATTACGCCCAAGCGTTCGCGGAAAACAAAATCGACTTTGCAATTCTTCCTGAACTTACGGGCGAGGATTTGCGCGAGATCGGGGTGACTGCCGTCGGCGACCGTCGCCGGTTGCTGCGCGCGATATCCGAGCTGGACGTCCCGGAAACCGTCGGCGCGTTTGAACCCGAGGTCGAACTGGAACCGGCAAAACGTCAGGTCACTGTTCTGTTCGCGGACCTGACCGGCTTTACCAAATTGTCCAGCGAACACGACGCCGAAGACATGCACGCGCTGCTGAATGCATTCTTCGGCAAGGTTGATCGCGCCGTCGAGAAATTTGGAGGCCGGATCGACAAGCATATCGGAGACGCCGTCATGGCGGTGTTCGGGGCGCCGATCTCGCACACCAATGACACCGAACGGGCGGCCCGCGCCGCGCTGGAGATTCACGCCGCGCTGCCCACACTTGACCCGCCCCTGTCGTGCCATATCGGCATCGCCTCGGGGCAGGTCATCGCCAGCACCACCGGAAGCGAGGCCCATACCGAATACACCGTGACCGGGGACGGCGTGAATCTAGCGTCCCGCCTGACCGACATTTCTGCGCCGGGTCAGACGCTGGTGTCGGATGACATCCAGCGCGCGCTTGGCCCACTGTTCGTCGGCGAGGCGATCGGCACCAAGGCAATCAAGGGCCTTAACAAGGAGGTCGGAATCTGGCGTCTGGACCGTCTGGCCCGGAACATTCGCACGCGGCGCCACAAATTCATCGGGCGGGAACGCGAGATGTCGCTGTTCTCGGCAACATTCGACCGGTGCCAGCGCCATGGAAAGGGTGAGGTTCACATCATTCTTGGCGAACCCGGTATCGGCAAGACCCACTTTTCGGAACAGGTGGCCGAGCTGGCCGCAAACCGGTCCTATTCGATCCACGGGGGCGTGGTGATGGATTTCGGCACACGCGAAGGGCATTCGGCCATCCAGTCCATCGCCCGCAGCCTTCTGGGGCTCGACCCGACCGACGACTCCGATGCCAGCACCGCAGCCGCTCATGACGCGATCAGCCGGAGGTGGATCAACCCCGCCAGCTCAGCCCATCTGAGCGCCTTGCTCGAACTTGAACAGGATCCCGGGCTGGCCGAAGTCTATGCCGCGATGGACAACGCCGCACGCATGCGGGGTCGGCGACAGGTCATCGACGAACTGCTGCAGGCCCGCAGCCGCGAGGCCCCCCTTCTGCTCCAGGTCGAGGACATCCATTGGGCGCCACCGGACATTCTGACCATGTGCTCTTACATGGCTGCCGCGACGCGGGACCTGCCTTGCGTTCTGATGATGACCAGCCGGGTCGAAGGCGACCCGATCGATCGGGAATGGCAGATGGGAACGGATGGTGCGCTGGTGTCCAAGCTTGAGCTGTCACCGATGGGTGACGAACAGGCGCGGAAACTGGTCGAGGAATTCACCGCCATCGACCCCGAGCTGTTGGAAACCTGCGTGCAACGCGCCGGAGGCAATCCGCTGTTTCTCGAGCAACTGCTGCGTAATATCGACGGCCTGACCCGCGACACTGTCCCCGGCAGCATCCAAGGCATCGTGCAATCCCGTCTGGACGGGTTGGATCGTCGTAGCAGAACGGCGATTCAGGCAGCATCGGTTCTGGGGCAGCGGTTCTCGCCCGAAGTTCTGAATTATCTGCTGGGTGAAGGCCATCTGGACACGTCCGACCTGATCCGCTCGGCCCTGATCCGCGAGGCCGGGGCAGATCTGATGTTTGCGCATGCTCTGATCCGCGACGGATCCTATGCTACGCTGGTCAAGTCCGAGCGCGCCCGACTGCACCGGCAGGCAGCAAGCTGGTACGAAGGCAAGGACGCCACCTTGCGCGCCCAACACCTGGACCGTGCCGACGCCTCCAACGCAGCCGAAGCTTATCTGGAGGCCGCCGAAAACCTGATTCATGCCTTCCAGTTTGACGAGGCCAGCCCGCTGATCGAACGCGCGCTCGAGCTTTCGGCGCCGCCGGGTATCCGGTTTGACCTGATGTGTGCCCGCGCGGAAACCCATCGACTTCAGGGCCTGTCGGACGAGGCCCTGAGCGAATTCAACGAAGCCGCTGCCTTGGCCGAGACTGACGCGCAGAGTTGCCGCGTTCATATCGGTCTGGCACAAGCCGCACGCCAGGCCAGCCTGTACCAGGATGCGCTGCACAGCCTCGACATCGCCGAGGCCGCCGCTGACCGCAATGGATCGGAACGGGATCTGGCCCAGATCAGCTATGTTCGCGGAAACATCTATTTCCCACTGGGACGGGTCGCGGATGCTCTGCAAAGCAACGAAAAAGCGCTGACGCTGGCCCGCAAACTGGAATCCGTCCGGCTGGAGGTCGGCGCCCTCAGCGGCTTTGGCGATGCGAATTTCATGAATGCCGCAATGCGTACCGCCGCAGGGTTCTACACTCAGGCCGTCGAAAGAGCGCGGGACAAAGGACTGGTCCGGGACCTGGCCGCCAACCTTCACAATCTGAGTGTTGCCCGCAGTTACTCGGGTGACGTGGCGCAAGGTCGGGCCGATGCGCAGGAAGCCATCGAAATCTCGCAGAAATACTTTGCCTTCGTGCCGGAATGTGTCGCGCAGACCTGCCTGGGCGTCGCGTGCACCTTTCAGGATGACTTGGACGGTGCGCTGCAGGCCTTCATCCAATCCGCCGATATCGCCCAACGTGTCGGTGCCAAGCGACTCGAGGCTCAGGCGCTGGAACACTTGGCGCGGGCGCAGGTTTATGCCGGGCAAAGGCACGAGGCTGAACAGGTGGGGCGGCGCGCCGTGGAAATCGCGTTGGAACATGGCCGCAACTTTGTCGGCCCCAAGGCGCTGTCGGCATTGGCCTTGGCTCTGGACGATCCGGATGCCCAGGATGATCTGTTGGATCAGGGCGTCCGGATACTGGGCGAAGGCTGCGTTGGGCATAGCCACCTGCATTTCTACGCAGACGCCTGCGCCGTGATGCTGGCCCGCCAGAATTGGGACCGCGCGATCCGCTTTGCCGACGCCTTGTCCGAGTTCACCGCCTCGGAGCCGCTGTCGATGGCCGATCTGTCCATCCGTCACACCCGTCTTCTTGCTGCGACCGGGCAACAGGGCCTCGCCCTGTCTGACCACGCCGAGTTTCCAGGACTTCGATCACAGTTCGATGATCTGGGCGTGGTGCGGTCGCTGATGGGGCATCTGGATTTTCCGGTGGCCGGGATGGCCGGTCAACCGACGGCATGAACCGCATGACGATGGAACAACAGGAAGAAACAGGGCGCGTAATGACGGTCGAGAAAAAGGTCTGGGGTCTGTCAGGCCTCGTGTCGCTGATACTGACGGCCGTATTGTTCTACCTATGGGCATCGCTGAACCATTTCGAGCAGGACCCGACCCAATTGCCGGATCAAGCCTCGGTCGATTCCTACCTGGAGTCGCTGGAGAACGCGCCGGATTATCGGGTCAGGACGGGAATATTCCTCAAATCCTTCAGTTTCGTCGACGCAAGCGATGTCCACGTCACGGGCTATGTCTGGCAGCACTATCAAACCGGCGTCCATGACGCGATAAAACCCGAACCCGGTCAGGCCGGGTTCCTTCTGCCCGAGTCCGTGGATGTCGGGAGCGGCCTTATCGAAGAAGCCTACCGGATGCCAGAACCCGGCGGCGAAGTGATCGGCTGGTACTTTGAGCAGACCCTGCGCCAGTCCTTCGACTACACCAGCTATCCTTTCGACCACAAAACCGTCTGGGTGCGGTTCTGGCCGGGCCGGTTTGACGTGAACGTCGCCTTGGTTCCCGACTTCGACGCCTATCCCGCGACTGGGCCAAAGGACATTTTCGGGATCGACAACCGCATCGTCATGGGCACTTGGGAACGCGAAAACACCTATTTTGACTACAAGCTGTCCGATTTGGACACGACGCTGGGCATCAACCAGAACGAGTTTCAGACCAGACTGCCCGAACTGCACTACAACTTTGTCATCAAACGCAACTTTGCGAACGCCTTCGTGGTGCACATGATCCCATTGATCGTAGTCACGATGCTTCTGTTCGGCGCCGTAATGACGGTGACGCGGAAGCCGAACCTGGTCGAACGGCACGATTTCAGCACCTCAAGCGTGATCGGAACCTGCTCGGTCCTGTTCTTCGTGATCCTGCTGGCGCATGTGCAATTGCGCGAGGGTTTTGCCGGGTCACCGGTGATCTACATGGAGTCCTTCTTTTTCCTGATGTACTTCATGCTGCTTGTTGTCTCGGTGAACACCTATCTGTTCGTCTCCGAGTCCGCACCGTCGCTGCGCTTGATCCACTATCGTGACAACCTGATTCCGAAGGCCGCGTTCTGGCCATTTGTCCTGAGCTGCATGATCGCGATCACCGCCTACAACCTCAGCCTCAAGTCACCTCCGTCAACGGATGCCCCCGAGGCCATCACGCATCAGGACGGCTCGCGGCCGCCTCATACCCGGGCTTGAGCGTCCCTGTGGCCATGTCGATCGAGTATTCGTCGACCAATTCGGACGCACCGCTTTCCAGTTCGGCAAGGTATTTTTCCGGATTGGCGATGACGTAGACGTAGGCCGGTTTTTTTACCCCATCCATCAGGACATTGATCCGCTTGCGGACATAGACATTGTCAGCCGCGCCCGGTCCGTGAAAACCCTCGAGCTTGTCGAGTTCCTTCAACCCGCCCGAGGTGACCCGGTAGACCTCGCCCTTGATTGGACGGCCAGTGCCCTTGCGATCCACCAGTGTGGCCATGCGGTGCAGATAGGCACAGTTCGGGTTGTCGCAAAACGGCTCTTTCGGAACGATCAGGGGCATGGGCTGCCGAGTGACCGCCTGTCCAACGAAATCATCCAGGACGTCCGCATGAGCGTCGTGGTTGGGAAATCCTTTTTTGAGCGATCCGTAGGTAAAATACAGATAGGTCTTTTCGCGTTCATCGATCAGGTCGTCTTCGTCTTCCACCTCTTCCGGTTCTGACAGGGCGTGCGTGTTGGCCCATTCGTCCAGCATCGCGCGGATCTCGTCCGACACCCTGATGCCCCTGGACCGCACCCGATCCTGCAGGAAGTGGATCAGAGGGCTTGCATCGATGCTCTCCGCCGCCAGCAGTGTTTCTACCATCTCGGCCGAGTTGTTCATCGCGGCGACATGCAGGCTGGTAAATCCGTGGTCATTGACCGCGTTCACGTTGATACCTCTTGCGATGAGGGCTTTGGCAGCCTCGATGTCCGGTTTTCCCAGGTCTTGCCCGTTCTCGGTCAGCTCGCCCTCGCCCCCGGCCGCATAGTGCAGCAGCGTGTCGCCATTATGGTCATCGACAATGTCGATACCGGCGACCCCATCATCTATGGCCTGAAACACCGGCTCCCATTGGGCGAAGTCATCCGAGGCCGCGGCCTCCTGCGCCCATTTGCAGATATTGTGTTCGTGGTTTTCCAGCTCTTCGAAGGCTTCTTCCAGCACCTCCATGATCTGGTCGGGCGTGGCCATCATGCCGATGCCCATCATCCCGTTCGACAAGCGCCCCTTGCGGGGACCCACAAGATCAATCCCCAGATCGCGCAGCTTTTCGACGTTGTTCTGGGTGGTGACGTTGTTCCACATGTTGGTGTTGCAAGCCGGGCAAAGGATCGCCGGCTTGTTGCGGTACTGCCAGGCCACAAAAACCGAGGTCAGCAGGTTGTCGGCAATGCCGTTGGCGATCTTGCCCATCGTGTTGCAGGTGACCGGCGCGACGATCACGCAATCGGCCCAGTCGCACAGCGCAAGATGCGATGCGCGCAAAGGCATCCCGAACTCGGTATAGCGAAAGTTCCACTCGTCATCGTCGCGGTAGTAGTCATTGTGGGTGATGTAGTCGTCAACCGTCTTGGTTTTCTTCCCGGTCTTTTTTGCCTTGCGGGCCTCGCTGGCCTTGTCGGTCCCGATATCGCGAAAGAACTTTTCGGCCGAAACCGAAGGGATCAGTTTCACGTTGTGACCTGCCTCGGTGATCCGGGCGACCAACTGAGGCACCTTGTCCGCAGCCGACGAGCCGCAGGCGCACAGCAGAACGTTCCGGCGACCGTTTGGCGGGGCTGTCAACCCGCCCTTGGGATATCCGAAGATGTTCTTGTCGAGGCTCGGCGACTCGTGGCGCAGCAAGACAGGCAGACCGGCTTTCTTCATGTCTTCCTGCAGGCCGCCTTCGAGGATCATGTCGACGATGTCGCTGCGCTTGCCCAGGCATTTCCCATGGAAGAAGAGATAAGGCACCTTTTCCTTGCCGCTTTCCGCCACCAGTTGCCGGCGCATTTTCATGGCGTTGGCCCCGTGTCCGGCGACATCGACCAATTTCAGACCGGTCGCGCCGATATTGGCCAGAATGTTCTTCAGCATGTTCGACCATGGGTCCTCATCCTCGTAGAACAGAACCAGCGGGTTTTCCCGGACGATCCGCGCCACGTCGCTGGGGTCTTCCGGGGGCTGGGTCTCCTCGATCACCAGCATGGCCGGGCTTTTCAGGTCGCGCAGCCCGCGAAAGATATGCCCGCGCGGCGCCTGCCAAACCTGCGAAGTCGCCGGGCTCATATCTACGACCGTTACAAGATCGGCCTTTTCGTCATAGGCCACGCACAAGCACCAGAACTCTTCCAGCAGCGCCGTCTCGCGGAACACGTTTTCGGGCGGCCGGATCACCTCGAACCCCAACACGCGGTTGAAGTCGATGTTGATCATCAGGTGGCGTCCCTCATGTTCGTTCAGACTGCGCAGTTGATCCCGGAACCAGTCTTGCGGCGACCTTTTGTCCTTCCCGGGTCGTTCGGCATAGCTGCGGAACGTGCTGCCGATATGCACCTCGGACGTTCCAGCCAGATACCGCTGGGCCATCTCGCTCATCTTCTTGGCGGTCGATACCCGGCTCAGCGCCTCGGTGTACGAGGTCTGGGTCGCGATCAGCAGCTTGTCTTCGGTGACCTGGACATCGCCCAAAATCTGCAGGCTTTCGGCCAGAACGCCCAGGCTGTTCATGTTCGGGCTTGCCCGACGGAACAGGTTGCGGCGCTTCTTGGGATCGCGGGCCAGATACCTGGTGCTGTCCACATAGTTGCAGTCCTGCCGGAAGGTCTGCAGCGTGGTCTTGACCGCTTCGCGTGCAGAGAACCGCAACAGCCCGCGCGCCCGCATCGAGGTGCCGTCGCGGTCGGACATGGCCGCGTACAGGCGGTCGATCGTGGTGACCCATAGCTTGCCGTATTTTTCGGGATGCACGTCCATCATGTGCACCAACCCGGTGCTGGGGTTGCACTTGGCGATCACCGCGAAATGGCCGCCGGGCATGGTGGGCTTGCCATGCGCGACCCCAACCTGAAAATTCGCCACCAGAATGTCGTTGTCTCCGCCCAGACGATTGGACTCGTCAATCGCCTCAAGCAGCAGTGGCACCGAGGTCGTGGCCTCGTCCATGAAATAGGCCTGGACCTGCACCAGGTCGCGCAGACCCTGCGAATGGATATAGGTGCACGCCACGTCGAACAGCTCACCCAGCGAGATGCCGTCATTGACGACAAAGCTGGTGGGCAGTTCGCACACCCGGAAGATGTCGTTCACCTCGCAGCTGAAGCCCAGCGCCGACATGCTCAGCGCGGCCGCGGTCACACTACAGCAGTTGATGGGTTGCTGGAAATTCTGAAGATGCACACTGACCAGATCGCCAAACAGCGTGGCGTAGCATTCGCGTCGAATTTCCGCGGGAATATCCAGCCACTCGTTACTGGCCAGAAAGGCAAGCCGAGTGCCGGGCAAGGCAACGGCCTGCAGGCTGACCGGTATGTCGCGGATCTCCAGATGCTCTTCGTAGAAATAGTCCCCGGTATCGGCGGTCGCCAGATCAACGTCGTTCTGGCGCAGCTTCACGATGCCGCCCAAAACCACATACATCCCGCGCGGCGGCAGAACCGTGTCCTCAAGAACTTCGAACAGATCGAAATGCTGCCTGAGCCGCTCGGCGCTCTGCCGCACCTGTTCGCCGGGCAGAACGGCGAATATTTTCTCCCAATCGGCAGATGTGGCTTCAATCGGTTTTGAATTGGAAATCGTCTGTGTGGTCACGGCCAGTTCCTCCCCCAAAAAGTCAGTGGCGCAATGGTTTCGTATTTCGTGGTCACTTTCCTGAAATCAGCATGTGTATTTTGCAGTCTCCCCCGCCGGACAAACGGCAGACCGCCCGACCCGTGGCGCCATTCAATGCTGGCTCCACCCCTTAATTTGCGCAGGCAATACGAGCGATACTTGCATTCTTAGTACAGATTTGCAGAAAAATCACTGGGATTGTGGGGTTTACCCAGCTTCGCAACCTGATGCACCGCTGGGGCAGAGCGGCCTTGATTGATCGGGTGATAGACGCCAACGTGCAAGCAACCCGCCAGACCCGCGGCCGGTTCAAAGTAACGGAGCCCCCAATGTCAAAACATGGATATGAATCCGGCCGCCTGAATCTGCCGTTCGTCGGCATCGCCACATTCGGCAAGAAGCCATATGTGCAGGATTGGGACCGGATCAATGCCGATGTCGCCATTCTGGGCGCCCCGTTCGACTTCGGCTGCCAATACCGGTCCGGAGCCCGGTTCGGCCCGCGTGCGGTGCGCGAGGCATCGACTCTGTTCAGCTTTGGTCATGCAGGTGCTTATGATCACGAGGACGATGCCACCTACTTGGGCGAAGAGGTGCGCATCGTCGATCTGGGGGATGCCGATATCATCCACACCAAGACCGAAGCCAGCCACGCGAATATCGAATACGGGGTACGCAAGATCCTTGAGGCCGGCGCTCTGCCCGTGACGATCGGTGGTGACCATTCCATCAACATTCCATGCATCAACGCCTTTGATCAGGACTGCGCCCGAAACGGTCCCATTCACGTGGTCCAGATCGACGCGCATCTGGATTTCGTGGACGAGCGACATGGCGTTACGGCGGGCCATGGAAGCCCGATGCGGCGGGCGATCGAGAAGGACTATGTCTCGGGTATGACCCAACTGGGCATCCGCAATGTCTCATCGACCGCGAAAGAAGGTTACGAGGATGCACGCGCGCGCGGCTCCGACATCTTGTCGGTACGGCAGGTCCGCAACCTGGGGACCCAGGGGGTATTGGACCGCATCCCCTCGGGCGTCCGATACTACGTGACCATCGACATTGACGCGTTTTGCCCATCCATTGCACCGGGCACCGGAACACCAAGCCACGGCGGTTTTTTGTACTACGACGTTCTGGAAATCCTGCAGGGCCTTGCCCGGAAAGGGCAGGTCGCCGGCATCGACCTTGTAGAAGTTGCACCGGCCTATGACCCGACTGAAAGCACGCAGATCCTTGCCGCGCAGCTGTTGCTGAACTTCATCGGCTTCATCTTTCACCACAAGGAATGAAAGAAACCCCGGTCACATCAACTCGGAGAGATCAACCAACGGGGTCTCTCGTGTGACCGCGACGGCGTGACTACCACCGGGGGACTGAACCCGCACGTCCACGCGTTCAGCCTGCGAAAACCGGTCGAAGTAATCAAATCTCATTTCACCAAGCGCCTGAAGGTTGCTGCACCTGATCGTGTATTCGGCCTGAAATTCGGGCCGGTGATCGTCAGACCCCAAGGCCGACCCGGCTTCACCGCCCAGCAGCGCCACGTTCGCCGTGGCCGTGGCACAACCCGCCTCGGCCGTGACCGCGAACAGGGTCATGGGCTGTGACAGGTCCGAAATGGCGACCGCGACCTTCGCCTTTTCCTCTGCGCTCGAAGCGGGAAGATCAAAGTCAACGATTTCTGACGCGGGAACAGACAGAGACAGCGTGTACCCCGAATCCAAAAACGCGATCTCCAGCGCTGCGGGTTTTGGCGCCCCTTCCTGCTGCGCGTCCAACGCAAGGGGAAACACGCAAAGGGCAAACGCCAGGGATCTCATCACGCAACCACCACCAACTCAAGAATCACACCATCATTGTATCTGCGCGCCATCCGCAGGCAACGGCGCGCAACCCCGTCTGGCCCCGCTGGAAATGCCTAGGCAGATCCAGAGAACCCATCCAGCCAAACCGTATTTGGCCAAAACAACGGCGTGTTTCACAATTAATTCCCGACTTAAAGACTCGGGTTGACATAACTTACAATTTCACTCAGTTAATATTCATCTCTGCACCCGCACCGGGTGCTCTTGCCCATTCATTTCGACAGGAAGGCCTGAACTTCATGACCCGCGTATTCTCGACGACCAGCCTGGCAGCCTTGCTGATGGCAACGGCGGCAGCCGCCGGCGACGCCCCCGCCAAGGTCGACATTCTGGAAACCTATGCTGACATTGCCGAAGCAAAATATGACGACAGTTTGCGTGCTGCCCGCAAGTTGCAGGCCGCCGTTGCCGCACTGGTTGAACAGCCTTCTGCTGAAAACCTGACCGCCGCACGGCAGGCGTGGGTTGCCGCGCGCGTTCCGTATCAACAGACCGAGGTCTATCGCTTCGGCAATCCCATCGTCGACGAATGGGAAGGCAAGGTGAACGCGTGGCCTCTGGACGAGGGTCTGATCGACTATGTGGATGCGGCCTATGGCGGCGCGACGGACGAAAACGAGCTTGCGGTTCTGAACGTGATTGCCTCGCCCAGCTTTGAGCTGTCTGGCCAGCCGGTCGACGCGACTGAGATCACGCCCGAGCTGCTGTCTGAGACCCTGCACGAGGCCGACGGAATCGAGGCCAATGTGGCAACGGGTTATCACGCCATCGAGTTCCTGCTGTGGGGCCAGGATCTGAACGGTCACGGCGAGGGCGCCGGCAACCGTCCGTGGACCGACTATGCGCAGGACGAGTCCTGCACCGGCGGCAACTGCGATCGCCGGGCCCAGTATCTGGTGGCGGCGACCGACCTGCTGGTCTCGGATCTCGAATGGATGGCCGCGCAATGGCAGGACGACGGTGCCGCGCGGGCGGCCCTGACCGACGACGCTGACTCGGGCATCAGTGCAATTCTGACGGGCATGGGATCCCTGTCCTATGGCGAACAGGCCGGTGAGCGCATGCGTCTTGGACTGATGCTGAACGACCCGGAAGAAGAGCATGACTGTTTCTCGGACAACACGCACAACAGCCACTACTATGACGGGTTGGGGATTCAGAACGTCTATCTGGGTCGGTATGTCCGGATTGACGGCACTCCGGTTTCGGGTCCGTCCCTGTCGGATTTGGTTGCGGCCTCGGACCCGGCTCTGGACACCGAGATGAAGACAAAGCTGGCCAACACAATGTACGCGCTGGGCCAGATCAAAACCACAGCCGAGGCCGGATTTGCCTACGATCAGATGCTCGAGCGCGGGAATGTCGGTGGCGAAACGCTGATCATGGGCGGCGTTGAAGGTCTGATCGATCAGACCAAGACGATCGAACGCATCGTGTCCGTGCTGGGCCTGGGCAATGTCGCATTCGAAGGGTCCGACAGCCTCGACAACCCCGACGCCGTTTTCCACTGATGAACCAAAGCAGCCGGGCGTAGCGATCGCTTGCGCCCGGCCCTGCGACAAGCTGTGTCTGGACCCGAAGCAAATAACCTACTATTTGACTAGGAATTAAAAAGGGCCGAGTCGCCATGATCGTCTGCCACTGCACCAACATCACGGATCACGACATCCGCGCGGCAATCGACTGGATGCGCGCGGCAGATCCCCGAACCATATTCACGCCGGGCAAGATTTACCATGCTTTGGGAAAATCGGCGGATTGTGGCGGGTGTATGCCGCTGTTTCTGGACACGATGCGCGCAACCGATAACCTCGAAGTACCCATGCAACTCCGCGCCCTGCGCGCGGATGATACACAGGAGAGTGCAGATGAAGGGCGACCCCAACGTCATCGAATACCTAAACAAGTCCCTGCGGCATGAACTGACGGCGGTCAGCCAGTACTGGCTGCATTACCGCCTGCAGGAGGACTGGGGCCTGGGCCACATGGCCAAGAAAAGCCGCGAGGAAAGCATCGAAGAGATGCAGCACGCGGACAAGCTGATCGAGCGGATCATCTTCCTCGGCGGCCACCCCAACCTGCAGAAGCTCGACCCGCTGCGCATCGGCCAGACGCCAAAGGAAACCCTGGAATGCGACCTGGCGGCCGAGATCGACGCCCGAGCCCTGTACAAGGAAGCGCGCGAGTACTGCCAACAGGCCGGCGACTTCGTGTCGATGGCGCTGTTCGAACAACTGATGGCGGACGAGGAAGGGCATATCGATTTCCTCGAAACCCAGCTCGATCTGTACGAAAGACTCGGCGAAGCAAATTATGCGCAACTCAATGCATCGAAAATGGACGAGGCCGAATAAGACGGGCCTCTTCGTGGTGGCCGTTTTTGCGGCCACCCCTTCCCTGTCTCAGGATCTGCGGGACAGTCATTTGAACCCCCTCCCCCGAACCGGCGCTGAACGGGCACGGATCGCCACAGTCACCGCAGCGCCGTCGGATTTCACGCAGCCCCAGCGCTATGAGGACCTGCCGGCAGGCGCCGCAACGGTGCGCGCCCGGACCGATGCGGATGCGTTCTCGCAACCCTCGGCCAACCTGAGCTTTGAGCAGGAGCTGGATTTCAAGGTCGGCAACGGGCTGTTCAAGAAGGTCTGGGTGTCGTCTCCGTCCTCGACTCTGGCCTCGGATGGGCTGGGGCCGCTGTTCAATGCCCGGTCGTGCCAGCGCTGTCACATCAAGGACGGGCGTGGCCACACCCCGGCCGGACCCGAAGACAACGCCATTTCGATGTTCCTGCGCGTTTCCATCCCCGGAACGCCTGCGGACGCGCCGGAAGGGATCGAAGGGTATCTCGCTACCCTGCCCGAACCCACCTATGGCGGCCAGATGCAGGATTTCGCCCTGCCCGGCCACCAGGCCGAATACCGGCTGGACATCACCTACGAGGAAATCCCGGTGGAACTGTCCGACGGCGAAACCGTGTCGCTGCGCAAGCCCACCTACAGAGCGGCCGATCTGGGCTATGGGCCGTTGCACCCGGACGCGATGCTCAGCCCACGCGTGGCGCCGCAGATGATCGGTCTGGGCCTGCTCGAGGCGATCCCGGCCGAGGACATCCTGGCCAAGGCCGACCCCGACGACGCCGATGGGGACGGGATCTCGGGGCGGCCCAACATCGTGTGGTCGACGGAATTCGGCGAACCCATGCTGGGCCGGTTCGGGCTGAAGGCGGGCATGCCGACGATCATGGAGCAGTCGGCCGCGGCCTTCGCCGGCGATATCGGCATTTCCAGCCCGCTCTACCCCGCGCCATTTGGCGACTGCACCCCGGCCCAGGCCGATTGCCAGACCGCCCCGCATGGTGACGGCGACGAACGCGGCTTCGAGATCGACCAGCAGGGCATGGATCTGGTGGCCTTCTACAGCCGCAACCTGGGCGTTCCCGCCCGCCGCAATGTGGATGACCCGCAAGTTCTGCGCGGGAAAGAGGTTTTCCACACCATTGGCTGCGCGTCCTGTCACACGCCTGCTTTCGTCACCCACCGTCTGCCCGACCGGCCCGAGCACAGTTTCCAGCTGATCTGGCCCTACACGGACCTGCTGCTGCACGACATGGGCGAGGGACTGGCCGACAACCGCCCCGAGGCCCGCGCCACGGGCCGCGAATGGCGCACCGCGCCGCTATGGGGCGTCGGCCTGACCAAACGGGTCTCGGAGCACACTCAGCTCCTGCATGACGGCCGTGCGCGCTCGCTGCTCGAAGCGATCCTGTGGCATGGGGGCGAAGCGCAGGCCGCGCGCGATGCAGTCGTTTCCATGCCAAAACCGGATCGGGACGCCCTGATCGAATTTCTTGAAAGCCTCTGACCGATGCGCCTTGTCCCACTGATCATCGCCGTTCTGGTTCCTCTGGCTGTTGCCGCTCAAGATCGGGCGACAGTTCCTGAGGACGTTACACAGAACCACATCCTTCCAAGATTTGAAGAGCTTTCCGAAAGATCGGCCGAACTCTCCACGGCCGCACAGCACGACTGTTCTTCGGACTCCGAAAACCTGCGCGCTGCATTCCATTCGGCGTTCGATGCATGGATTTCTGCCAGCCATTTGCGATTTGGTCCGTCCGAAGTCGATGATCGCGCTTTTGCCCTTGCCTTCTGGCCGGACACCAAGGGCTTTACGCCCAAAGCTCTGACCGGAATGATCTCGGCTCAGGATCCTGCGGTCACCGATGCAGTTGCGTTTGCCGAAACATCGATCGCGGGGCGCGGCTTTTTTGCACTGGAACTCATGTTGTACGACCCCGAGTTTTCCAGACGGGGAGATGCAGCATATCACTGCGACCTGATCCGTGCGATTGCGTCCGACATTCACCAAAATGCCGCCGCGATCGCTGCCGACTGGGCAGATTATGCAGTGAACTTGACCCAGCCCGGCACCGGCAAGGTTTACCGATCAGAAGACGAAGCCCTGCAGGAGCTCTACAAGGCCCTCGTCACCGGGCTCGAATTCACGGCCGATACCCGTCTGGGCCGCCCGATGGGCAGTTTCGACCGCCCCCGGCCCAACCGGGCCGAGGCCCGCCGGTCGCTGCGGTCGCTGCGGCACGTGGAACTGTCGCTGGTGGCGCTGCGCGATCTGGCGGCGCGGCTGTCGGCCGACCACCCGCAGATTGCGGCCTCGCTGGACGATGCCTTTGCCCGCAGCATCACCCGGGCGCAGGCGCTGGACGATCCCGCGCTGGCTGGCGTGGCCGAGCCACAGGGGCGGCTGCGGATCGAGGCGCTGCAGCAGTCGATCAACGACATCCGCAGCTTGGCCGCCGCGCAGTTGGGTCCGACCCTGGGCATCAGCGCCGGGTTCAATTCATTGGACGGAGACTGACCGATGACCAGCCGCCGAAGATTCCTGACCGGTTTGGCTGCGGCCACTCTCGCCCCCCTGCCCGGCTGGGCTGCGGTCGGTTCGCCCGATTTCCTGTCGGCTGCACTGTTCGACGATGGGTCGTACCGCCTGGTCGGGTTGACCAGTTCGGGGGATGTGCGGTTCTCGGTCCCCCTGCCCGGCCGCGGGCACGCCGCCGCCGCCCATCCCCATCTGGCGCGGGCCGTTGCATTCGCGCGCCGTCCGGGGCGATTTGCGCTTGTGATCGATTGCGCGACCGGGGACCAGCTGACCCGGCTCGAGGCGCCGGCCGGGCGTCATTTCTATGGCCACGGCGCATTTTCGCCCGACGGCCGCCGGTTGTTCACCACCGAAAACGACTATGAGGCTGGCACCGGGGTCATCGGCGTCTGGGACGCGGCCGAGGGCTATGCCCGAATGGGCGAGTTTTCTTCGGCGGGGGTCGGCCCCCATGACGTAGTGTTGATGCCCGACGGCAAATCTCTTGCCATCGCCAACGGCGGCATCGAAACCCACCCGGATACCGGGCGCAGCAAGTTGAACCTGCCGACCATGCGCCCGAACCTGACCTATGTCAGCCTCGACGGATCGGTTCTGGAGCAGGTCGAGCTGCCCGCGGCGCTGCACAAAAACTCGATCCGGCATCTGGCCGTTCGTGCGGATGGCCTGCTGGCCTTCGCGATGCAGTGGCAGGGCGACCTGTCCCACAAACCGGCCCTGCTGGGGCTGCATCGGCGGGGTGGCCGTTACCACCTTCTGTCCGCGCCGGATGACATTCAGGCGACGCTGGCCGGCTATGCAGGCAGTGTCGCCTTTTCCGCCGAGGGGCGTCAGGTCGCCATCACCTGCCCACGCGGCAACGCGCTGCACGTCTTTGATGCCGAGGCAGCTCGTTTTGACAGCGCCCATTCGCTCGGCGACGTGTGCGGGTTGGGCCCCGGGCCATCCGGCTTTGTCTTTACCACCGGGCATGGCGATGTGGGGCATCTGGTTGGGTCAAACCCGGCGGTATCGCCCCATCCTCGGGTCCGTTGGGACAACCATCTGGTTCCCATTCGCCCTGCGATCTGAATTGGGCTAACCTCCGATACAGATTACACTTGGAAGAATCGAACGGCTGCCGTATTGGCGGGCGAAATTTCCACGCCTGCAACGCAAGGACTGACTTGATTGAAACAGACGCCCGTCGCACCGCATTCCATCTACGGGGTTGAAAAATGGGGCAAGGGTCTCATCGAGGTGACGGAGGACGGCGAGATCAGTCTGCGCAATCCCATGGCACCCGATGCGGCGGCCATCAGCCTGCCCGGTATTCTGCACGACCTTGATCAGCGCGGGATCAAGGCGCCGATGATCCTGCGCATCAGCTCGTATCTGGAACGCGAAATCGCGCATATCAACGAAAGCTTCCGCGATGCGATTGCGCGTACCGGCTACAAGGGGTCCTATCGCGGCGTGTTCCCGATCAAGGTGAACCAGCAGGCGCAGGTCGTCGACCGGATCGTCGAGTTCGGCAAGCAATACAATTACGGGCTCGAGGCCGGATCGAAGCCCGAGCTGGTAATCGCACTGGCGCACCGTCTGGCCCCCGAGGCGCTGATCGTGTGCAACGGCGTCAAGGACGCGGAGTTCATCGAGCTGGCCATCCTCAGCCGCAAGATCGGGTTCAACACGGTCATCGTTCTGGAAAGCCCGAAAGAGGCCGACACGGTCATCGAGGTCTACAAACGGCTGGGCATCGAGCCGCTGCTGGGCGTGCGGGTGAAACTGACCAACCAGATCAGCGGCAAATGGCAGGAAAGCTCGGGGGATCGGTCGACCTTTGGCATGAACACCGATCAGCTGGTCGCGGTCGTCGACAAGCTGCGCGATGCGGGCCTGCTGCATTGCCTGAAGCTGCAGCATTCGCATCTGGGCAGCCAGGTGCCCGACGTGAACGACGTGCGCCGCGCCGTGGGCGAAGCCTGCCGTTATTACACCGAACTGACCCGCGAGGGCGTGCCGCTGACCCACCTGGATCTGGGCGGCGGCATGGGCGTCGATTACACGGGCGAGAAGAAGGCGACCGAGAACTCGATCAACTACACGGTCGAGGAATACTGCGCCAATGTGGTGGAGACCGTGGCCTATGCCATGGACGAGGCCGAGGTGGACCACCCCACGCTGGTGACCGAGAGCGGCCGCGCGGTGGTGGCGACCTCGTCGATGCTGGTGTTCAACGTGCTTGAAAGCACGCTCTATGACGCGCCCAACGGCCCCGAGGTGGAACCCGACGACCACCACATGGTGTCCGATCTGGCGGCGGTGAACGGGTACCTCAGCCACGATCGGCTGCAGGAATGCTGGAACGACGCCACCTTCTACCGCAACGAGTTGCGCGCCCTGTTCCGCCGTGGCTATGTCGACCTGCGCCAGATGGCCCGGGCCGAGCGCATCTACCTGTCGCTGATGGCGCGGATCAAGGCGCTGGCGGCCTCGGACGAGGTCGAAACCGATGTGGATGACCAGTTGGAAAAGCTGGCGGACATCTATCACTGCAACTTCTCGCTGTTCCAGTCGCTGCCCGATGTCTGGGCGATCGACCAGCTGCACCCGATCGTGCCGCTGCAGATGCTGGACCAGGCCCCCGACCGCCGCGCGGTACTGTCCGACATCACCTGCGACAGCGACGGCAAGATCGACCGGTTCATTCTGGCCGACGGTGTCTCGCCCAGCCTGCCGGTGCATTCCCTGCCCGAAGATCGCGACTACTACATGGGCGTGTTCTTCGTCGGCGCCTATCAGGAAACCCTAGGCGACCTGCACAACCTGTTCGGCGACACCAACGTGGTAACCATCGACCTGCGCGCCGATGGCGGGTTCGACCTGCTGCATGAACAGGAGGGTGACACGATCCGCGAAGTCCTGTCCTATGTCGAGTTCGACCCAAGCGACTGCATCGCTGCCTTCCGCAAGATGGTCGACGAGGCGATCTCGACCGGCACGCTCAAGGCGAATGAACGCAAAACCCTGATGACTGCCTATCGCGACAGCATCAACGGCTATACCTACTACGAATAACCCCGGCGAAAGGAGAATTTCCCATGGGCAAGACACTGGTTGTTGGCGCGGGTGGCGTCAGCCACGCCGCCGTGCACAAGATGGCGATGAATTCCGACATCTTCACCGAGATCACGCTGGCCAGCCGCACCAAGGCGAAATGCGATGCCATCGCCAAATCGGTCAAGGAACGCACCGGCGTCGACATCAAAACTGCCGAGCTTGACGCCTACAAGGTCGCCGACACCGTCAAGCTGATCAAGGACACCGGGGCCGAGCTTCTGGTGAACCTGGCCTTGCCCTATCAGGACCTTGTGCTGATGGATGCCTGCCTCGAGGCCGGGTGCCACTATCTCGACACCGCCAACTATGAGCCCGAGGACGAGGCCAAGTTCGAATACCACTGGCAGTGGGCCTATCAGGACAAGTTCAAGCAGGCCGGCCTGACCGCGATCCTCGGCTCGGGCTTCGATCCCGGCGTGACCAGCGTCTTTGCCAAGTGGCTCAAGAAACACAAGCTGGACTCGATCCGCCAGATCGACGTTCTGGACGCCAATGGCGGCCAGAACGATCAGGAATTCGCCACCAACTTCAACCCCGAGATCAACCTGCGCGAAGTACTGGCCGACGCCCGCCACTGGGAAGGCGGCGAGTGGAAAGTGACGCCAGCCATGACCCACAAGGTCGAGTTCGACTTCCCCGGCATCGGGCCGAAGAACATGTACCTCATGTATCACGAGGAACTGGAGTCACTCTCGACCCACTTCCCCGAGATCGAGCGCGCCCGTTTCTGGATGACCTTCGGCGATGCCTACATCACCCATGCCAAGGTGCTGCAGAATGTCGGCATGACCCGGATCGACCCGGTGGTGCACAACGGGGTCGAGATCATTCCGATCCAGTTCCTGAAGACCCTGCTGCCCGATCCCGGCGATCTGGGCGCCGAAACCAAGGGCAAGGCCTGCATCGGCGACATCGCCACCGGCCAGGCCAAGGACGGCTCGGGCGAAAAGACCTACTACATCTACAACATCTGCGACCACGAGGAATGCTACCGCGAGGTCGGCAGCCAGGCCGTCAGCTACACCACCGGCGTCCCCGCCATGATCGGCGCGGCGCAAGTGCTGAAGGGCAACTGGCGCGAGCCGGGCGTTTGGAACATGGAGCAGCTCGACCCGGATGATTTCATGGACATGCTGAACAAGCATGGCCTGCCTTGGCAGGTCCACGAACTCGACGGCCCGGTCGAGTTCTGAACCCTCGGGGCGGTCCGCGCGACCGCCCTGCTTCATCTGGCCCAAAATATCCCGGGGGGTCGCCATTGGTCCAAGCGACAATGGCGACAAGTCGCACCCCCGGCTTATCCACCAATCGGAGACGCCGGACATGACCCAACTGATGCAGACACAGGCCGGAGACGCCGGTGCCTTCCGCACCTTCGACCTCAATCGCGTTCCTACGCCTTGCTTCGTCGTCGACGAAAAGGCAGTGGAGCGAAACCTTGCGGTTCTGGCCGATATCGGCGAGCGGTCCGGCGCACATATTCTGTCCGCGCTCAAGGCCTTCTCCATGTTCGCTCTGGCCCCGCTGGTGCGCCAGTATATCGGCGGCACCTGCGCCAGCGGCATCTACGAGGCCCGGCTGGGCCGCGAGGAATATGGCGGCGAGGTCGCGACCTTCTGCGCGGGCTACAAGGAAACCGACATCGACGAAATCCTTGCGCTCTCAGATCACATCATCTTCAACAGCCCCGCGCAGAAAGACCGCTTTTTGGCCAAGGCACAGGCCGCCGGGCGGCAGGTCGGGCTGCGCATCAACCCCGAACATTCCGAAGGCGAGGTTGCGAAATACGACCCCTGCGCCCCGTGTTCGCGCCTCGGCACCCCGGTCAGCCAACTAGACGCCAAGGCGCTGGAGGGCGTGGATGGCCTGCACATGCACACGCTCTGCGAACAGGGGTTCGAGCCGTTGGCGCGCACATGGGCGGCGGTCGAACCGAAGCTCGCGCCATTCCTGAACAGCCTGAAATGGCTGAATTTCGGCGGCGGCCACCACATCACCCGCAACGACTATGACCGCGACGGGCTGGTGGAGTTCATCAAACACATCCGCGCCAAATACGGCGTCGAGGTCTATCTGGAACCCGGCGAAGCCGTGGCACTGGACGCGGGCATCCTGGTGGGTGAAATCCTCGACCTGCCGCACAACGGCGTGGACCTGGCAATCACCGACATCTCGGCCACCTGCCACATGCCCGACGTGATCGAGGCCCCCTATCGCCCCGCCCTGATGGACGAAGCCGAAACCGGCCACACCTATCGCCTGGGCGGCCCCTCGTGCCTCGCGGGCGACGTGATCGGCGACTACACCTGGGCCGAGCCGCTGCAGATCGGGCAGCGTTTTGCCTTCCTCGATCAGGCGCATTACTCGATGGTCAAGACCAACACGTTCAACGGCGTGCCCCTGCCCACCATCGCCCTGTGGAACAGCGAAACCGACGACCTGAAGATCATCAGGCAATTCGGCTACGACGACTTCAAAGAGAGGCTTTCATGAGCATTTTCCTCGACAGCGAACTGACCGAGGCCGAGCGCAGCGAAGACGCCCGGTTCCGTGTCATCCCGGTGCCGCTGGAACGCACGGTCTCCTACGGTTCGGGTACGGCAGGCGGCCCCGCCGCGATCATCGCAGCCAGTAACGAACTCGAACGCATCACTGGCCATTCCGAACCCTGTGTCGATGGCATCTTCACCGAACCTTCGCTGGATTGCACCGGCCCGCTGCCGGACGTCATGGAGCGTCTGGCCCAGCGCACCGAGGCCGCGATCCACGCCGGCAAAGTGCCGGTCACGCTGGGCGGTGAACACTCGCTCAGCTATGGAGCGGTGATGGGCGTGGCCCGCGCGTTGGCTCAGCCCCTCGGCATCGTGCAGATCGACGCTCATGCCGACCTGCGCAACGCCTATCAGGGCGAGAAACACAGCCACGCCTCGGTCATGCATCTGCTGGCCGAGGAAGGCGTCCGTCTGGCGCAATTCGGCGTACGCGCCTTCTCGACCGAGGAAGCCAAAAGCCGTCTGAGGAACCGTGTCTTCCATGTGGATGCCGAAGAACTGGTCACCGGCAACATTCATGCCGTCGACCTGCCCGAGGACTTTCCAGAACTGGTCTATGTCAGCTTTGACGTCGATGGTCTGGACCCGTCGCTAATGCCCGCAACCGGCACGCCGGTTCCGGGCGGGCTGGGATACTATCAGGCACTGCATCTGGTCGAACACGCCTTGAAAGGCCGCCGCTGCGTGGGCTTCGACGTGGTCGAACTGGCCCCGGACGGCAACGCGGCGTGGGATTTCACCGCCGCGCAGATCGTCTATCGCTTGATGGCCGCCTGCTAGGCGTCTGCGGTTTCGTTGAGCTCCATGTGCCCCTCGCCCTTGCTCAACACGCGGCGCAGCATGGGCTCGAAGAACTCCAGCGGTTTTGTCGGATAGTCCGGGTCGAACGCCTTCTGATCGTATTCGTGACAGAAATAGCGGCAGTCCTCCCAGTAAGGGCTGTCGCGATACTTGTCGCGCGCGTTGCGGTCCCCACCCAGATGGTGGTTGTAGTAATAGCCCTGGAACACGCAGTGATGTTTCAGGATCCAATGGGTGCGTTCGCTGACATAGGGCTTCATCATCGCCGCTGACAGCTCACCGTGGTTGTAGGGTGACAGGATGTCCCCGGTGTCATGGATCAGGGCAGCAACGACCAGTTCCTCATCCGCGCCATCCTCGTAGGCCCGCGTCGCGGCCTGCAGGCTGTGCTGATACCGGTTGACCGGATAGGGTGTCCATTCCTCGTCCAAGGACCGGATCGCGTCCAGAATCCGGTCGGGCAAAGCCGCGTTATAGGCCTCTTCATATTCCATGACGGCGTCCCAATCCGCCTTGGTGGCCTCTTCGAAACTTGTCCAGGTGGGTTTGTGGCTTTTGTCCAGCATGGCGGGTCCTTTGGCTACGGGGCACAGCCAGACTAGCCGCGCCCAGCCATTAGAAAAAATGAATTGATTTTATCACGTCGATCAAAAAATACTTTCACATGCAGATGCGTGAGCTCGAAACGTTTTTGTGCGTGGCGGAAACCGGTGGGTTCCATGCTGCGGCCCGACGGATGAACGTAACACAGACGGCCGTCAGTGCACGGATCCGCCAGCTTGAGGCCGCCACGGGCAAAGCCCTGTTTTCACGTGGTGCCGGCGGTACCAGCCTCACCGACTTTGGGGCGCAGTTCAAACCCTATGCCGAACAGATGCTGTCGCTTTGGTCCTTCGCCTCGCAGGACCTGCCGGCCCAAAGTCAAGGTCGTGTGGCCCTTCGCCTGGGCGCTCAGCTCAGCATCTGGGACCCGCTTCTGGTCGATCTGGCCGTCCGGTTCGAGCAGAGGTTTGGCAAACTTCTGTTGACGCTCAACTATGACCACACGCTGAACATGGCCGAGGCCGTTGCTTCGCACGTTCTGGACGTGGCGTTGACACATGAGAGGCCATCGCGGTCCGGGATTTCGTGCCAGGACTTGCCGCCCGAGCATTTGATCCTTGTCGAGACGCCCCATCTGGCTAAGTCCGGCAGCGATCCTGTTTTCATCAACCTCGAACTTGGTGAAGGCTATCAGGAGCATGTACGCGGTCTGGCCCGGTTGTCTGCTGGGCAAACCGTGTTTCTGGGCAATTGCATGATGGCACTGCGCTATATCCTGCAACGCGGCGGGCGCGGTTTTTTCCCGCACAGCGTCGTCGCCCCGCACCTTGAGAATGGCGCGCTGCGCAAAGTCGAGGAAGCGGCACCGCTAATTCTACCGGTCCACTTGGTCTCGCGCGCCGAGGATGACCACCCAAAATTGTTGGATGAATTACACCAGTGCCTGTCAGAGCTGCGGGGCTGATCTTAGGCTGGGGATGGCGCAGGTGCGGCGGCTCTCACCCGCCGGCGAATGATCGGTCTTCCGGCGAAAGCCAGGAACACGGCCGATATCGCGAACCCGACAACAGCCGGACCATAGAGCAGCGGCCAAAGCTTCGCATCCTTGATCACCACCGGAGACACGAACCCACGCACACCTTCCAACAAGACAAGAATCGTGAATGCTGCGAATATCTGTGGCCAAAGGCCGAACCGGGAAAAACTGCCCAGCATCAGCGTCGAATACCCCACCAGCGCCACGGTGATACAGATCGCGATCCAGGAAAACCGCTGGTGCAGCTCTTCCACCAATTCCCCCAACGGGTAGCCATCCGCCGCGGCGACGGCGTCAAGATCGCCCAACAACTCGATCGTCGGAATCGCCTCAAGACTGCGGCGTCCATTGTCGGTGTTTCGGGACAGCTCCGAAATGTCGTATGATGCATCGTCGAAAAGGGTCGACGACAGCGTCTTGCCTTCCCTGTTCAGCCGCAGTGCAACCCCATCCACCATGACCAGATGAACGCCAGATCCGTTGTTCACCAGATAGGCGGACGTGCTGGAGTATGTGGCGGGGTTTTCCTGCTCGCGACGGTCGGACACGAACACCTCGTGCAATGTGCCATCCAGATCAATCCGACCGATATAGACGGTCACGCCGCGAGCCGGGTGCATGAACTCACCCTCGTTGAGCAACTGCGCGGTGATGTCACCTGCTACCTCTGCCTGGCGCAATTCCAGCTGTTCAACGGATGCGGGCCGCAGAATGACGCTGACGATCGCCATCATTAGCCCCGCCACCAGGCCAAACAACAACACCGCCCGGCCCAGCCGCCATGGGCTGGACCCGGTGGCCAGCATCACGGTCAGCTCGCTTTCCCGGCTCAGCCGGTTGGTGGCATAGACTGCGGCGGCAAAGACCGCCATCGGCATGACCGTTCGGACAAGCGTCGGCAGGGTCAGCGCCGTGAACTCCAGAAACACCATTGCCGACTGGCCGCCACTGATGACGTGTTCGAACAGGCTGACCGAGCGGGTGATCCAGAACACGCCCACCAGAACAAGCGTGAAAAAGCCGAAAAGAACCAATAGCTGCCGCAGGAAATACCCATCAAAGCGCGACATGTGACCTCTTTCGGCTGTTTTATCCTGGCGGGACATTAGGCCATTCGCCAGTCAAGGGGAACCGCGATTGCGCCCCAGTTCACCGGCCGGCACAAGGATTTTGGTGTGCCACAGCCACCGCAGGACCTGTGCCGCCGAGGTGGGTCCGATGCGGCTCGACCATCGCTGCAGAATATCGGGCACAGAGAGTGGGTCGCGCAGATCGGATATCAACGGCGCCAGCTCGGCCCCCGCCAGCGAGTGGACCGGGCGCGGCAGATTGGGGTGGGTCAGAATCTCTGACCGCACAACATACGCGTCGCCTTGCACACCGCCCTGTATCAGCTTCGCCTCCGGCGACCGGCGAAGCACCTCGCCCTTGGACAGCTCCGCATTCTGCAGGTCTGCAGGCGGGCGGCGAAGCCAGTCCAGCGGCCGCGCGCGCTGGCTCCAGAACGGCCCAGAGGAGACCTCGTGGTGACGTGCATAGAATGCCGCCGCCAGTTCGGCGTGGGTTTCGACGCGTTCGCGCTGTCGTTCCGAATAGAATCCCAGCGCGATGTTGGTGTCTCTGGGCCGAGTCAGAAGCGTGTTTGCAACCACTGCGGCCTGCATGGCCTGCGCCATAGCCAGTTGCACCCCTTGCGATGACAGCGCATCTACCGAGAAACTCGCTTCGCCCACGCGCAGCAGATCATCGGCGGGCGGGGTCAATTCACATTGGCTGCTGGCATCACACCGGCGCACCGGGCCCATTCGCACCTGCTCCAGACAGCAGGCCAGAAGAGTCGATCGTGCCAGAAGATTCAGATACAGATAACGCCGGGCCGCCGGCGACAAACCAGTGCAATCCGACGGGTCGATGAAAACGCAAGCGTTGACCGTACCATCCGGCTGTGCTGCGCCCCAATACCAATGGGCACCACCGGCCTCCACGCGGGCCTGCGTGCCAAAACCCGGAGGGGCTTGCCAATAGGCATAGAGCGCCATCAATGGCGCTGAGGCCGGGCGGAATCTCCGACCGAGTCCCGCATGCTTGCCCGCCGCATCCACCAATAGGTCAGCGCGCAGCCGGCTTTTTCCCTGCGCCGTCAGGATCGGAACCTCCCAACCGGCCCAGGTGCGCCGTGGTCGATAGGCGCGTGCGGGTTGCAACACACGAACACCCGACTGGCGTGCAGCGTCCAGCAGGACGGCATCAAACTGGCCGCGATCCACCAGAAGGCCCGGATCGCCAACTGGTTCACCCCGCCTTTCAAACGCCCCGCCCCACATAAGGACGGAACCCGACGATTGCAGGAATCCCGCAGCTTTCATCGCATCGTCCACACCCAGAAACCGCAGAATGGGCCAGATGGAGGCAGGCAGTGACTCGCCGATGTGTGGGCGTGGAAAGGTGGCGCGTTCCAGCAGACAGACCCGTCGCCCCAGCTGTGCCAGCCGCATCGCGGTCACGGCCCCAGCCGGGCCACCGCCGATCACGCAGATCTCGGTTTCAATCTCGGCCGCCATCCGCTGCGCCCTCAGGCCGAACGGCGGGCAGCGTCGCCGAAGAAATCCGGGCGGGCAGCCGACAGCCGGACATAGGCTTGCAGGGAATAATCCAGCCAACCGCGGATATAATCACATGCCGGGCGGCCACGATGAATGACCTCGTGATGGCAACCGCCACCGCACATGTACCGTGCCCAACAGGTGTTGCACGGCGATTGGTTGTGCACGTGGCGCTCGGCCAGCCAGGTCTCTCGCCGCGCATCGGGGCCGTCATGGACGTTGCCCATCGCGGCCACGTCATCCTCGACGAAGCGATGGCAGGCGAACAGATCGCCATCCGCCGAAACCCCGAAATATCCGCCACCGGCTCCGCAAGCGTAGGGCCGGTGCGTGCCACGGTGGATCTCGTGCATTGCGGCGGCCATGTTCGAGAAGGGGAAGCGGCGGCCCTGCAGCACTGCGTCTTCGAAAACGCGTCCGCAGCGGATCATCTGCGAAAGCATTTCGGCCATGTCCTTGCTGCTCATTTCTTCGCGCCCGGTTGGCGAAGCCAGCATGGGTGCGAACCCGACCGAGTGGAAACCCAAGCCTATGAAATGGTTCAGGGTCTCAGGCAACTCGAGGTTGCGCGGTGTCACGGTGACCCGAGCGCCCACCTGCATGCGATGCTGTTTGTCCAGCAACGGCTGCACCTTGCGCAGAATGGTGTCGTAGCTGCCGCGCCCACCCTGGTTGGGGCGCAACCGGTCATGTGCCTTGCCAACGCCATCCAGACTGATGGTGACGGCAAAGGCGTGGTCTTCGAAAAACTCAGCGTCTTCCGGGCGCAACAACGTGCCATTCGTCGTGATCGAAAATCCGACATCCACTTTGTTGCGTTGCGCTTGTTCAGCAGTATAAATCGTCGTTTTTCGGATCAGGTCGCGATTGATCAACGGCTCGCCTCCCAGGAAGGCCAGATTGATCCGGGTGCCGGGTTCCGAGTCCTTGATCAGCCGATCGACCGAGGCTTTCGCGACCTCCCATTCCATACTGCGGGCAGGACCACCAAAGCTGCCCTGCGAGGCATAGCAATAGGTGCATGCCAAGTTGCATTTCTGCGCGACCGCCAGCGACAAAGACCTGACCGGCATGCGGCGCGGCGGCGCGTCGTCAATGAACGGCACACCATCAAGGCCCATCTGCGACAGAAACTCTCGCTGTCCTTCGGCGGCCATACCGGCGAAGTGATCCGCCGTTCCGTCGGGCACGTCGAACACGCGCGAGCCATCTACGGCCAGCATATGCTCGCCCAAGGTCGTTTCGAAAAAATGCACCTCGGCAGATGGGTCGATCATGTCTCGACCTCGGGCCAGAACGGGATACCAATACCCTTTTCCGCCAAGACTTCACCGGCGACCCGGAAGCTTTTCATCGTGTCGCGCACCTGCTGGATATACTCCTGCGCTTCGGTGAATCGGTTCTGAGCCTCGTTTTGATAGGCCTGTTCCAGCCCATCAGTGATGCGGCGGAACAGATCCAGTGCCTCTTGCGCCTGCGTTTCCGAGCCCATTTGGATCGGGCGCAGATAGGCAGGTGTGCCGCGGCCCGTTTGGTATTTGGCCAGAACGTCCTTCATCTGGCGGAACCGCAGAAAATGCTCGTCGCCGTCGGTGTCGATCCGCACGGCCAAAGCATACAGGCGCCGATCGGTGAACGCCTTGTGTTCCAGTGTCGCCACGCACTGCGCATAAGCGCGGTCGATGAAGCCGTCGGGGCGTTCGATCTCGATGAAGTCGTCGATGGCCTCAGGCGTCAAAGGGCGCAACGACCGTGGGATGATCCGCTTGGGTCCGATGGGCAGGGCAAGCGCGGGCGTTAGCACCGGTTCGTAATCCTTGCCCTGCAACGACCACAGCAACTGGTTTGCCCAGCGCATATGGGTCATCTCGCCGATCGCAACTTCCAGCAGGGCGCGCCGCGCAAAGATCAGATCATCCTTCAGCGTTGGCCAGCGCTCGCAATCGACGGTTTCGGGATCGGCCAGCGAAAAATAGGCATAGAGGTATTGCAGGCTGAGCGTCATCTCCATCGGCGCCAGACGGGTCTGCAGGTCCTGGACCATCGCCGCTACGCTTTCATACGGTTCGACACCGGGCAGGTCCGTGTCGGCCTCATAGACTTCGCCGGTCTCGCGTCCCTCGACGACGATCGGCAGGTCGCTCCACATCTGGTTGACCTCGTAGTGGTCAATCTGGAACGGGCGGTTCTGTTCGACGGTATTCAACGCCGCCACATTGCCCGAGGGCGATTTGTCCGAACGCAGCCAATCCAGATAGGTTTCGGCCACGACCGGATCGTCGGGCGCACCAGTCGGCAGGCGGGTGTCATGCGGTACTTCGGCAGTGACCACATCCGGGTGGTTTGATGGCCAGTAGTGGCAGCCGCAATCCCGAAAGTCATGCGACCAGGGATTGCACAGGCTTTGGGTCAGCTCTCCGGGGTCGTAGGCCGTATCGAACACGCCGGCTTCGGTGCGGTACTGCCGGCGGTATCCGTGCAGGACGACCGGCGGAGCGTCGACGACACCGTCGTGATTGCGCCGCTCCAGTGCGATGGTCACCGGATGATCGTCGCCGCATTCAAGGCTGCGGATGAACCGCCAGACCAACATGCCGTCGTAGGGTTTGCCCTTGTCATCACAGAACGAGATACGTCGACCGCCTTGTTCGACCCAGGCCAGAAACCACCGGCCACTGGACAGCTCGGCGCCGATGTCACCACGATAGGCGTCCAGCAAATCCTGCACCCAAGGTGTCGAACTGTCATCGGGCAACATCGGGTCATAGAAATAGTCGACATAGACCAGATGAAACCCTTGCGCGTTTTCGGGTGCTTCCGGAACCGGGTTCAGCGGGACACGTACGGCATTGAAAACCAATCCCGGAAAGAACCGGCGATCAAGGTCGCGTACGTCCATTTCCAGCCCCGGGAAACAATTTCCGACCGACCCGTCCAGCCGGGTGTTGTCAGGGTTTCCGGGCACCTTGTAGGCCGCACGGGCCGTCAGGTTGCGGGGTTTGATGCGGATCGGCGCTGGTTTGTCAGACATCCCGAGGCTCTCCTACCGGTTCGGTTTCGGGCGCGGGCGGGTGCGCCTCGAGGTAATCGATGAAAGACATCACCAGATGGTACTGCCGCCGTGACAACGAGAGCGGAAAATAGTTTGAATCCCGCATGTAGGGCGGCATGCGGGCGTCGTGCATCATGTCGCGCACGATCCGCGGGTCGCGGAAGGCGGGATCGGGTGTCTGGTCAGGGTTCGGGTCCTCTTCGAACTGGGCCAGAACGCCAAAGGGTGGGCGCATCAATCGCCGAACGAAATCAGGCCTGCGGCGCAGAAAATCCAAAAGGTTTTCCTCATCGATCAACTGCTCGTGCACAAACTTGGTGGCGACCGTATAGGGCAGCTGTTCATTCGGGACCGAGTTCGAAAAGACCGAAATCGGCTGTGGGCGGATCAACTCGTCGATCTTGTCGGGCGGCACCGCGTCCTTTTCCGTCATCGATGCAGCATCGGTGGACGGCAGGCCCGGTGTAGGTGCGATATTGGTCTGCGCCTGAAGAGAGGCATTGTCCTTGAGGCCCTGTGCCCGGATGTCATCCAGATTGATCAGGCTGTTGGTCTCGAACGCCCTTCGGAAGATGTCGACCACTTCGGTTTTTGCATCAACGTAGTTTTCGGCGGTGACCGAGATCAACGACATGTCGCGATCCGCCAGATCGTCTTCGAGGCTGTAGAAAGGCCGGCAATCCGGTGCGAAATCCGGCGGTCCGGTGAAGATGCGCGCCCGGGCGACCAAACGCTGACCACGAACAGCCAGCGTGGCCTCGATCGTTCCATCACACGTGTCGTCAACCACTCCCCAAGACTGATCGTTGCCGACCCTGGCACCATCATAACTGTCATGCGGTTCGGGATCATCAGACAACCCCGACATCATGATCCATTTCGACCACGGCGTGTCCGGGTTCAGGATGCGGTTCTGCGCCGGCACGATCTCATGAATCCGGCCATATTCCGATTTGGGCGGGTCATTCTTGTATCCCGGCACAGCAAGGGTTGCAGGGCCGAAGGCGGCATCGGGCGGGCCGTATACCTCGCCCTTGGGCGGAGTGAACCGCAAACGCAGAAGACTGCGGTCCACCATCTCGCCGGGCACCGGCTCGTCCGTCCCGTGGACCGGGCGGACAACCCGCACCGAGCCCAGCGGGATCGGGTTGTGTTCATAGACCAGCGGTTGCTGTTCCGACGTGTGCGGACTGAAGGCCAGCAAAGGTTTGGGAGTAAAATCCTCGGCCGCGATCTCGACCCGTGTACGAAACCCGCAGGCTGCATCTCCGGTGCGGCGGGCGGCTTTCTGATTGCCGACAGCGACCGTGTAGCGGATGTTCTTCAGCGACAGCCCCTGCCCTTCAAGAAGGTTCAGAGTCACAGGAGTTTCATAGGCCTCGCCGGTTTCAGCATCGAACATGCGCGCCCACAGTTCAAAGAACGGCGCGACCGGACGCAGAGCGCCGGTGCCTTCATCCCGAAATCGGATCTTCCGCGGGTCCGGCAGGTAGGCCGAGACACTCCCATCCTCGTTTTCCCGTAAAGTCACGTTCGAGCGTATGACCGTCTTGTTGTTGCCATGCGCGTCCAGATCCTGCTGCCATTCGTAGCTTTCCAGCGGGGTCTCGCCCGGGCCAAGCCTGGCAACGGCCATCGGCGGCAGAAAGAAGATTTCCTGTATCGTGTCCATGCCGGGCCCTCTCCAGTTTGGCCATGCCGGTCCGCAACCCGTTTTCAGGGGTACGAATAGCTTTGATAGGTGATCGTCGGGTCCGAGAAGAACGGAGTCGACTTGTCCCGAATGATGTCCGGCGGCGCGTCGTCAGGAACCGGAGAAATACTCTGCTGGTAGCGAAAGAAGTTATGGGGGTCGAATTTCTGCTTCACGAACAGAAGTGAGTTGAAGTTGTCGCCCCAATAGAGCCAACGATAGTTCAACTGAGTGCGCCGCGGATAATTCTGATAGCAGCGATCGATGAAGAAGCCCTCGTCCGTCATCATCTGCATGAACCCATCCAGCCATGGGACCACGACGTCTTTCTCATCCTCGGACAACCAGAACACGTCAACGTAGAAATTCATCGACACGTCGCGGTGAATGAAGGCGTTTCCCTGTTTGCCAACCGGCATTCGGTTGATCGCCCCGCCATACGGCTCGATCGCCACGGCCCCGTAGTCGTTTGGCGTGCTGTCCAGATAATCGACGACCCTTTGCCATTCATCTTGCAACAGTTGGCGGGCGATGTACCCGCCCTGCTTGTCTTCGCGGGCTTGATCCGGGACCACCGGGATGTCGTATTTCTCGTCATACAGCCAGGAATTGATCTGCTGGTAGGTCCCTGTCTTGCTGTTTTCCATGTGGCCGCCAATGGGTTCGTCCAACAGCGGCTGAATGACCCGGCGCCCTTCGTCTTCGGGCCCGTGATATAGGGCCGAGACCAAGAGAACCTTCTGGTCTCCTTGATAAGCCAGAAAGATGTAGGCCCCAAATTTGTCCGAGAGACCGTCCTTCATGTAGTTGGCCTGCAGAAACTCCAAAGCCTTGGCAGCCCTGTCCAGCGGCCATTTGATATGAACGCCCCAAACTTCGTACAGGTTGTGCAGCTTGAACCGGATTTCCAGAAGCACCCCTAAGTTGTTGCCGGTGCCTCCCCGGATCGCCCAGAAAAGATCGGGGTTGGTCGTGTCATCCGCGATTACGATACTGCCATCCCACAGCATCACCGTCACGCCCAGGACATTATCGCAGGCCATTCCGAACAGGCGCGACGTGAACCCGTATCCTCCGCCCATCATGAATCCGGCCACGCAGACATCCTGACACGCGCCACCCGGCACGTGCAGATGATAGGAATCCAGCACCGAGTTCAGGACCTTGAACGGGGTACCGGGGCCGACATAGGCCATCGGGGTATCTGGATCGACCGTCACGTAACACATCCTGCTGGTATCCAGCACCATCGCATTGTTGACCGAGTACCCGGCCGTACTGTGCCGGCCCGATCGGCTGACCACCCACAGATCATGGGCCCGCGCGAAGGCCAGACTGGCCCGCACGTCCTGAATGGTTTCGCAATAGACAATGATTTCCGGGTAGTCCTGAAAGGCCGGGTTCCAAAGCTGACGATCCGTGTTGTAGTTCGGATCCGTCGGCAAAACGACCGATCCAACGAGGCCTTTTTCAAACTCCCGTATCTCCTCGGGCGTAATCGGATGATAGCGCTGCAGCGACAGGTCCGTTCGGCTGGAGGCGACCCGATCCTTGGCCAGAATGGTCTTGCTTATCTTGCGCATGATGGACGCTCCCTTGGCATAACATGCAGAACGCGCAGGGAGAAAACACTGCGCGCACGTATTACGGTCTTTCCATCAACCCATTTCTGCCCGTCCCAAGCTGGCAGAAAGCTTCCGTGCCGGTCAAGAGATCGTTTCAAGCAATGCCCGGGCTTCGAGCAATTCAGGGATGTCGGCCTTTGGGTCGAAACGATCCAGGGCATCGGACAGCAATGGCCCCGGCCGCCCCCCGGTTTTGGATACGCAGCGCGTCAGCTCAACGGCCGCGCGCAATTCGAACAGGCTGGCCCCGCATTTGCGCGCCTCGGACACCGCCTGTTTGAGCATCGGTTCGGGATCTTTCCGCTCATTATCGTCAAGCAACGAGCGGACCCTGAAAACCTCGGCATCGGCCCAGCCTTCGTCGGTGTCTTTGCGCCAAAGTTCGGCCTGCGTCAGCGCCTGCTTGGCGGCCTTGAGCCCCCCGGCACGCACCAGAAGTTCCGCGATCAGCGACAGAAAGAAGCTTTTGTAGTTTCCGGCGCCACTGGACCACCAGTCATCCGACGCCTGCCGTAGGGCCGCGATGTGCTCGGCGTCCGGGGTCCGGTGCGCCCGCGCCCAACTGAGCCACATGCGGGCCGTGATCGACATGAAGGCCAACCTGTGCTCGCGAGAAATCTCCTCCAGCGGTGCGACGGTCGCGATCAGGGCATCGATATCGCGGTGCAACAGATGGACCATGCACGTATAGGTCAGGACCTGGGCTACGCTGTGCGCGTGTTGCAACTCATTGGCCCAGTCCAGAGCCTGCGCCTGAACCTTCTGCGCACGGGCAGGCTCACCCATCAGGCTGTAACAGACCCCCAGAAAACCGGCTGTGATGGCCGCATGGTCAGTGCCATAGACATAGGCCAGCTTCCCGTGTGTTTTGAAATCGTAAAGGGTCCAGGCCTGCTCAAGGTGCGCTCTGGCATCGGTCAGATTGCCGATGTGCAGTTGCACGGCCCCCATGGCGCGGTGCCCTACCATCCGGTGCTCGGTCCGGCCGCTGACTTCGGCCAGGTCCAGGATCTGGTCCGCCACCTCACCGGCCAGGCGGTACTCGGCCCGCACAAGGTGAAACGCATAAAGCCCATTGAGAACCGGGAACAGGCGTTCCGTCTCGCGGGCCCGACGGCACAGCTCGCGCAGCCGGCCATAAGCTTCGCCTGTCGCTTCGCCCGCAATCCCGTCAGTCGAGCGCAGTACACCCGCCCGAAGCACTTGCAGATCAATCTCGCGCAAGTCGCGGTCGTGGCTTTTCGGCAGCTCTGACACAAGACCAAGCGCTTTGGACAAATGGGTCAGTGCTTCGGACAGAGCCGACCGCTCGATCGCTCTCTGACCGGCGTTTTGCCAATGGGTAACGGCCTCTTCGGGTCGGTTTGCCAGCGTATAGTGCTGGGCCAGAACTTCGGGCTGGGTCTGTGCAAGATAGGGTTGCTGGTCCAGCAATACACCTGCGGCCTGGTCGTGCAAGACCTGCCGCTCGGACCGCAGAAGGCTGTCATAGGCCATGTCCCGGATCAGAGCATGGCGAAACAGGTATTCGTCCTCGGCCCCGTCCGGTGGCCGCTGGATGATGCCCGCCATGGCCAATTGTTCCAGGCTGGCCTGCATCGAGGCTGCCGGCAGCATTGAGACCGCCGCAACCAGAGCCACCGAAAAGCGTCGCCCGAACACCGCACCGGTCTGCGCCACGTCCTTTGCCATACCCAGGCGGTCGAGACGCTCCATCAGCGAATCCTTGAGCGTGCTGGGCACCGACAGCGACGGCAGCGGACCGCGCAGGACATAGCCATCTTCGGTCAGCCGCAACTGGCCGGATTCCAGAAGGCCGCGCGTCACCTCCTGTACAAAGAGCGGGATCCCATCGGTCTTGGCGGCAATCAGGTCGCAGACCGGTCCCGGCAAAGGTTTGCCCCCCGCAACATCCGTGACGATTTCCGCTACCTCGGCATTCGACAATCGGGTCAGGGGGATGTGCAACGTATTGTGGTGGTGCCCCCAGCTGGGGTCGAATCCCTGCCGGGCCGTAACTACGATCAGAACCGGCAGGTCACGAATCCGCTCGATCACCCTGTCGGTCAGCGAAAGCGTGGTCGGGTCCACCCAATGCGCATCTTCGAACAGCAACAGGACGGGTTTGCTTCGGGCCATCGACACCAATTGCTGCGTCACGGCTTCCAGCGTCTTTTCCAGCTTGACCTGCGGCGGCAGATCCAAGGGTCCCAATGCATCATCGGCATCGATGCTCAACAGATCCGCAATCAGGCGCTGTTGTTCGGACGTCAAGTACCGCAGCAGCGGCAGAAGCTTGTCCAGCTTTTGGGCGTCCGTATCCGCCGGCGCGAACCCGGCGGAACGTTCAAGTTGCTGCACGATCGGATAGAGGGCACTGCTTGAGTGCAGCGGCGAGCATTGAAAATTCAGACGCAGAATGTCCTGACCCTGCAACTCGTGCGCCAACCCTTCGATCAGCCGCGACTTTCCGATCCCCGCTTCACCCGAGATCAGAACGGATTGACCCGCCCCGTGACTGGCTTCGTTCCACTTGTCACACAGCTTGCGAAACTCGGAGCCGCGCCCGATCAGACGGCCGGAACCCGCTTCGGGATTGATCTCGAACCGCCGTTCGATCCGTGCGGTGCCCTCCACGGTCCAGGCCTGAATCTCGTCCGCAAACCCCTTCAGAACATGCCTGCCGGCATCCTTCAGCCGGAAAGCGCCACCGATCAGGCGGCGTGTCGAGGGGCTGATGATCAGCGAATTTGGTTCGGCCAGACCCTGCAGGCGGGCGGCCAGATTCGGCGTCCGCCCCATGACCACGTCGTTTTCCCGCAACCCGTCCCCATAGATGGTGCCGACCACCACAAGTCCCGTGGCGATTCCGATCCGCGCCTGCAGCTCTTCCTTTCGGTCGATCGCGGGGAGTTCGTCCAAAATCTGCAACCCGGCCTCGATCGCGCGCGAGGCCGCATCCTCCTGCGCGTGCGGATAGCCGAAATAGATCATCGCACCATCCCCCATGAAACAGGCGATGTGACCACCGAATTTCGAGACGGCGGTTGTGCAAGTCTCTTTGAATCGACGCACCAGTTCGCCCAGGTCTTCCGGATCCAGGCGCTCGGACATTGCCGTCGAGCCGACGAGGTCAACGAACATGACCGTCAACTGCCGGCGCTCGGCCACTATTTTGCCCTGTCGGCGAGTGTGCACGGCGTCACCGGCCGTGTCCTGGGCAAAACGCGCGGTTGCGGCGATCAGGCGACGTCTGGGACCCAGCGGCAGCCCTAGATCGATCAGATCATGCTCGGACAGATGAACGAGGTCGGACAAGGCCACTTCTGCCGCAGCGAAGGCGGGGGCGTATTTGGACAGCCCCAACTTCTCCAGAAAAGCGGCGATATCCGTCATTTCTCCCCCAACGGCCTGTCCAACGCCGGTTTGTTTTGGCTCGGTCCACCCCGCGCAGATCGCGCGTCGCGAACCGTGGCCCGTTCATTATCCAACTGACTGAACAGCCTTTTCGTTCTTTACCCGCACGTCAAGAGGTTTGGCGAACCAAACCGGCGCAGCACGGTTGACCGTGGAGGCAGCATTGCTGAATTGCTTGGAGAATGGCAGGGGCAGCAGGGTTCGAACCCGCGACCTACGGTTTTGGAGACCGTCGCTCTACCAACTGAGCTATACCCCTGTGGTGCGCCATCAGATATGCCAGCGGCGCGACGGACTCAAGAGGCTTTTTCAGTTTCTCGGACACATATGCAATCGACAAAGAAGTTGCGTGCGTCGTGCAGTTCTATAAGACAAGGTTCGGCCCACCGAGAGGAAATTACCCTTGAGCCTTCGCAAGAAGATTGCCGACAGCGAGACAACCCTGAACTGGGCCGCGCGCCGCATCGCCAGCTACATCAGGATGGTCCATCGCAACACCAAATGGCAGCGGATCGGCTATGATGAGTTGGACAAGCTCGCGGAACAGGGCGAGCCGGTCATCGTCGTGCTGTGGCACCAGCGGCTGGCCCAGTCGCCCTATTTCTTTCCGCTGGACAAGGGGCGCATCTGCTCGATCACATCGGCCGCGCGCGCCGGCAGCATGGTGGGCCGGGTGCAGAAGCTCTTCGGCATGGACACCATCGCCATGTCCAGCCACAAGCGTCACGTGGCCCTGTCGCGTGAAGTATTGGGCAAGATGAAACAGGGGATATCGATCGGCATAGCTGCCGACGGTCCGCGCGGCCCGGAACGGGTGTGCTCGACCGTCCCGCTGGTCTGGGCGCGCAGCTCGGGCAAACGCATTTTTGGCATCACCTATTCGGCCCGCCATGGCCGTGAGGCGGGCACCTGGGACCGGCTGCTGCTGCCGCGCCCCTGGCGCAACGAAGGCGTCTTTCTGTGCCGCGAATGGACTGAGACCGTACCCCGCATGGCCTCGGACGAACAGATCGAGCAACTGCGCCAAAGCCTCGAGAAGCACATGAATGACATCACCGCCGAGGCCGATCTTATGGTCGGTCGCGCCCCGTGGGAACCAAAGCTCTGATCAGCCCGCCTGCTTTCCGGCAAAGTCACGGCGCGGGGCGCCGGTTTGCTTGCCCCCAAGCCTTCTGCGTTCCCGGCAAAAATCGCTGACGGCGCAGTCGACTTCGTGACTATCATCGCTGAGAATGGCCTCGCGCATATCTTCCAGGTCCTTGTTGTGAAGGATTTGCGCCCCGTAATTCAGAAACTCAAAGCCAAACATCGCGTCCTCCTGCTGTTCGGGCATTCTGCCGAGCGTGCACAGGTCGCTTTCGGCGTTGCACATCAGGTAGACGTTCAGCTTCTGGAGCAGATGGGCGGAAGGTTAAGATTTCTCAAGCCGAGGGTCGGGGGCACCATCAAATCGAAAACACTGGCAGACTTGGAACCGTCTGATCGGCTTCCCAATAAGAAAAAGGGCGCCCCAAGGGACGCCCTTTCCATCAATATGCGCTGATGCGCCTTACTCGATGATTTTGGACACGACGCCTGCGCCGACGGTGCGGCCGCCTTCGCGGATGGCGAAGCGCAGACCGTTTTCCATGGCGA